>CAVQLS010000001.1:0-1117428 GCA_963713395.1 uncultured Acidobacteriaceae bacterium
GCCGACGACATTGATATCCGCGCAGGCCGCGTCTTCCTCAAGAAGGATCCATCTCACGGCGAAACACTCGCCGCCCTCATCACTCGCAACGGCAACACTTCCATCGAAGCCGAGGGCTCCGCTCAACCGTCCGCAGACCGAAATGCCAACTCCTCGCAATCCTTCGGCGCCGTCTTCGCCGAGGTCGCGGTGGACCGCGACACGCACATGGTCAAGGTCCGCCGCATCGTCGGCACCTACGACATCGGCACACTCATGAACCGCCAGACCGGAATCAACCAACTGCACGGCGGCATCGTCTGGGGCGTCGGCTTCGCGCTGACCGAAGAGACCTTCATCGATCCCAACACCGGCCGCCCCGCCAACGGCAACTTCGCCAACTATCACGTCCCCGTCAACGCCGACATCGGCGCCCTCAACGTCACCGTCCTCAACATCCCCGACACCAAGTTCAACCCGCTCGGTGCCCGCGGCATTGGCGAGATCGGCCCATCACCGGCGTCGCCGCAGCCATCGCCAACGCGGTCTACAACGCCACCGCCATCCGCGTCCGCGAATACCCAATCACCCCCGACAAACTCCTCCGCGCCTGAACTCCGCAACTTCCTGCCCAGAGTGCCCATCCCCCAACAAGGCCGTCATCCTGGGAGTCCCGGGGTCCCCAGCGAACGTTCTTTGCTCGATGGGGTGTTTAGGCGAAGGACCTCTGTATTTCGCGCGGACCACTAGCACCGCATAACCCATCGAAGGAATCTCTAACCTTACAATCAACCTATGCAGTTCAACTGGCTCCCGGTGCGCGAAGACTTCGACAACGCCCTTCGCGAAGTGAAGACTCTCTCCGCAGCCGACGCCGCTCGCCGCCTGCGCGATCTCGCAACCAGCCGCCTCGACCTCACCCAAACCGCAAAGCTCGACCGCGCCCTCCTCAACGCCCTCAAATCGCACGGCAACCTCCCCGGCCTCGAACCCCTGCGCCTTGCCATCCTCAGCTCCGCAACGACATCGCATCTGCCCCCCGGCATTCGCGTCGCCGGCCTCCGCCGTGGCCTCGCCATCGAAATCTACGAAGCCCCCTACGGCATGTACTGGCAGGAGCTCAAACTCACCCGAGAGCTCCGCCCTCCACACCTTCGCCCCGCAAGCCATCCTCCTCACACTCGACGCCCGCCACCTCGCCGCCGCCGAAGGCGCTACCGCCGACTCCGCCCTCGAACTCCTGCAATCATGCTGGCGCGAGGCGCACTCCACGTTCCACTGCCAGGTCATTCAGCAAACCGTCATGCCCGTCCTGCCCACACTCATGGGCCACGGACAGGAAGAACCACATGCCGTCGTCACCCGCTGCAGTCCTCAACGAAATCAATCGCCGCCTCCCGCAACTCGCCGCTGACCAATCCGTCGATCTCCTGGCCCTACGATCGCATCATCGACGATGGTCTCTCCGCGTGGCACGACCCCGGCCTCTGGCACCACGCCAAGCAGGAATTACTCCCAAACCGGTCCCCTTTACGGTGAATTGGTCGCGCGGCTACTCGCCGCCGGTCGGGGCCATTCCGCGAAGTGCCTCGTCCTCGATCTCGACAACACCCTCTGGGGCGGCGTCATCGGCGAGGATGGCCTGTACGGCATCATGCTCGGGCCAATGGGCCCGCCGGGGAAGCCCACGTCAGCTGCAGCGTTACGCGTTGCGCTCGCGAGGGATCATCTTGGCGGTCTGCTCCAAGAACAACGAGGCCAATGCGCGCGAGCCCTTCGAGCCACCCCGAAATGCCTCTATCGCGACCGACATCGCGTGTTCGTCGCGAACTGGACCGACAAGGCGACCAATCTCGGCGCGTCGCAAAGGAGCTGAACATCGGCCTCGATACGCTCGTCTTCGTCGATGACAACCCCGCCGAGCGCGACATCGTCCGGCGGAATTGCCCTGGTCGCACGTGCCCGAATTCCCGGAGGAACCCCCCTCCTTCCTCAAATCTTTCCGACGCCGGCTATTCGAGGCGCTTCGCCTCACCAGCGAGGACCTCGCGCGCGCTGCAGTATCAGGCCAACGGCAGCGCGAGCAACTCAAGGCCGGGGCGACCGACATGGAAGGCTATCTCCAGCCGATGCGACATGCGCTCACTGCCCGCCCTTCGACCGCGTCGGTCTCCAGCGCATTGTCCAGCTTATCAACAAAACCAACCAGTTCAACCTCACCACCCGAGATACACCGAACCTGAAGTGCTCAAAGTCATGGAGGATCCGCGCTGCCTTACCCTCAACTTCGCCTGAAGGACCGCTTTGGCGACAACGGATCATCGCCATCCTCATGGCTCGCGTCGAATCCACCGACGCCATCATCGAAACCTTCCTCATGAGCTGTCGCGTCCTCGGCCGCGGCGTCGAGCAGGCCTGCCTCAACCTCCTCGCCACCACCGCACAATCGCACGGCGCGAAGCGCCTCATCGGACAATACCGCCCTACCGAAAAGAACAACATGGTGCGCGATCTCTACCCAAACCTCGGCTTCACGCCACTCGCCGAAACCGATGGCCCCGCGCGCTTCTCCCTCGACCTCCGCGACTTCACTCCGCTGCCCGTCTTCATGCAGATCAATCTCCTGCACGAGGCGATGGTAGAACAAATAATCAGAGCCACCTCGCAACAACTACGCCACAAAGGAACCGAGCGATGACGCAGCAGGAGATATACCCCCGCCTCACCAAAATCATGCGCGACGTCTTCAACGACAACAACCTTGTCGTCGCGCCCGAGCTCACCGCGAATGATGTCGAAGGCTGGGACTCCGTCAGTCACATCACACTCATCGTCGCCATCGAAGAGGCGTTCGGCATCAAGTTCAAGAGCGCAGAGCTCGAGAAGATGAAGAACGTCGGCCGCTGCGTCGAAGAGATCTCCAGGAAGACCTTCCGCCCAATAAATCGGACCAACCAACTTGACCGACGCATCGCAGCGTGACCGACAGGAGTTTGGCACCAACCTCACCGAGGTCCGGCACGAACCTCTCGCCAGCCCCTGGCGCCTTCGCCTCTACGTCGCCATCCTTGTGCTCTTCCCCTTCGCGCTCATCCTCTTCACCTTCTGGTGGGTCACCACCGACAGCTACATCCGGCACATTCCCTACCCTTACATCGTCGACACCGGCTACGGCTCAAAGCTCCAGCACGCCGACTGCGAGATCGTCATCGACGGCGACTCCACCGCGCTCGTCGGCGTTCTCCCGCGCATCATCCAGCAACGCACCGGCCTCAAGACCTGCAACATCGCTGAGGTCGCCGGCATCAAGCTCGTGAACGGCATGATGGTGCTCGACGACTACCTCGCGCACAACCGCCGTCCGCAATACCTTGTCTTCGTCTTCGCCCCTGAGAACCTCAACAACCCCGCCGGCTGGGCCTTCGTCAGCGACTTCGAAGGATGGTTCTACCGCATTCGCTTTCACCGCGACGCAGCTTTCGGGCGCAGAACGCTTCGATTTCCCGACAGCTCGCTCGCCAATGCCGAGCTCGCCTTCCGCAACGGCGTCGAGTGGCTCCCGAACCGCCCGCTCCCCCCGCACTCGCACACGAGCGCGAATTCAACGGCGGTCACGTAAGCGAAGCCGGAACCCCTCTCACGCACTGCGCCGGCGACACCATCTATCGCCCGCCCGTCCCGCGTGGCTCTCATCTCTTCGCAACACCTACGGGGTCGGCGGCAACACGTCCTCATCGACGTCACGCCGATGCCGGGCTGCGACGAAGGTCTGGGCTTCTATCGCGCCCACTTCCGGCCTCACCGACAACGCCGTCGACACCTCCCTATCGGCGACTACAACTCCTCCGGCCGCCTGCACACCAACGAACACGGCACAGCCGCGCTCTCCCAACGCATCGCCGATCAGCTCGCCGCTGCCATCAGCTCTCCGGCCTACCACACCACAACGAGGAGGCATGTAGCTGCCCATGCTCTTCTCCTCCAACGTCTTCATCTTCTTTTTCCTCCCGTAGCCCTCATCGGCTACCAGATCCTCGGCCGCTTCGGTCGCCGCGCCGTCTTCGGCTGGCTCAGCCTCGTCTCGCTCTTCTTCTACGGCTACTGGAATCCGAAATACCTCTTCCTCCTCGGCGGCTCCATCCTCCTCAACTTCATCGGCTCACGCGTCATCGCACGCGTCACAACGGAGCGAGCAAGACCATCGCACTCGTCTCTGCCATCACCGCCAATCTCTTCCTGCTCTTCTGGTTCAAGTACCTCTTCCCTCTTCTGCACTTCTTCCACGGCGTCGGCTGGCTCTCGCGCAACTTCGGCGGCGTCATCCTACCGCTCGGCATCTCCTTCTTCACCTTCACGCAGATCGCCTACCTCATCGACCTCCGCCAGGGTGAAGCCGAACCGCAAAGCCTGCTCTCCTACGTCCTCTTCGTCTCCTTCTTCCCGCATCTCATCGCCGGCCCCATCATTCATCACTCGGAGATGATGCCCCAATTCAACGCGCAGCGTCACCGCGGCCTGCGTGCAGACGACATGGCCGTCGGCACTACCTGGTTCCTCCTCGGTCTCGCAAAAAAAGTTCTCATCGCCGACACCTTCGGCCCCATCGCCGACCGCCTCTACTTCGACCCGCATCGCTTCGGCACACAGGCCACCTGGGTCGGCATGCTCGCCTACGCCGTCCAGCTCTACTTCGACTTCTCCGGCTACTCCGACATGGCGCTCGGCCTCGCGCGCATGTTCTCCATCACCTTCCCCGTCAACTTCAACTCACCCTACAAAGCCGCCAACATCATCGAGTTCTGGCAGCGCTGGCACATGACCCTCACCCGCTACCTCAACCTCTACCTCTTCAACCCCATCGCGCTCTCGATGAGTCGCCGCCGCATCCGGCTCGGCAAGAAAGCCTCACGGAAAGCGCAGCGCACCTTCTCGGGCTTCACGCAACTCATTGCCTTCCCCATGTTCGTCACAATGTTCCTCGCCGGCATCTGGCACGGCGCCGGAATGCAGTTCATCCTCTTCGGCCTCGCCCACGCGGTCTACCTCACCGTCAATCACGCCTGGCGCGTCTTCGTTCCCTCCGACTCCAAACTGCAAAAGCTCCTGCCACTCCCCGTCGCCGTCGCCATCACCTTTGCCTGCGCACTCGGCGGTCAGATCTTCTTCCGCGCCCACAGCGCACGCGACGCCTTCTACGTCTTCGGCTCTCTCCTCGGCCTCCACTCCGGCTCCGGCCTCAGCGGATTCGCCGGTCTTCCCTCACGCTCCGCTTCGCCCTTCACGCCACACACGTCTGGTTCGCTCTGGCGCTCGATGTTCGCCATCTGCTGGGCCCTCCCCAACACGCAGGAGATCTCAACCAGGTCGAAGAGTCCGAGCGCACTCGCTCCCTCGGCATGAACCTCCTCCGCTGGCGCCCGAATTTCATCTGGGCATCAGCCGTGCTGCATCCTCACCGCCGCCGCCCTCAGCTACATGTACGCCAGCACCAGCTTCCTCTACTTCCAGTTCTGACCGCTTTCTCTCCTCTGTGTGTCATCCCCGCAGGGATCTGCTTTTGCTTCAGGTACCTGAGCCTTCAGGCTAGGGTCTCTCGGGGTCTTCGGGGAAAGAGCTTTAGCCCCTGGGGTATGCCTTCGTCGGGAGAGACCCCAAAAATCCTGTCAAGCCCCTGAACCTCTGGAAATCCCCGCAACCCCCACCACACCAACAACATCCACGAGGAAAACTCACGACATGATTTCCGGCCCCACTCACTACAATAGAAATAGACAGCTAAACAGACCACGGCCGCACACGCGCCCCACGACCTTCCCGCACCCGGCTCGCAACTGACTGATTTCAGATATTTTACCATCTACCCCAATGGAATCAAGACTTTGCACCCGAAGTCCATGCCTAAGTCAAATCTTATGAATACTTTGCACAAAAAGTGACGGGGAGGGGGGTATCCCCTGCTCGCCCTCCGCAACCGACGTACTCTTCGCGGTTCCCGTCCGCATTTGCACCGCGAAGAATGCAACGATAACCGCAGGCTCATGCCCGCTCTCGGCCCCAGCATCACCGAAACCCTCCCGGAACTCCTTCACCGCGTCTTCGGTCACCGCGACTTCCGCGCCCACCAGCGCGAGGTCTGCGAGTCCGCAGCCTCAGGCCGCGACGTCCTGCTCGTCATGCCCACAGGAGCCGGCAAGAGCCTCTGCTACCAGCTCCCCGCACTCGCTCGCCGCGCGTCGGACACCACGCCACCGGCCTCGTCATCTCGCCCCTGATCGCCCTCATGGACGACCAGGCCCACAAGCTCTCCGCGCTCGGCCTCCGCGTCGCCCGCATCCACTCCGGCCTCGACCGCGAGACCGCCCGCGCCGCCTGCCGCGACTACCTCAACGGCGAACTCGACTTTCTCTTCATCGCCCCGGAGCGCATGCGCGTTCCCGGCTTCCCCGAGATGCTCGCCAAGCGCAAACCCGCGCTCATCGCCGTCGACGAAGCCCACTGCATCTCGCAATGGGGTCACGACTTCCGCCCCGACTACCGGACCGTAGGTCCGCATCTCGCCGCCCTGCGCCCCAGCCCGATCATCGCCCTCACGGCCACCGCAACGCCCACCGTGCAGCGCGACATCGTCCGCCAGCTCGCACTCGACGACGCAGCCATCTTCATCACCGGCTTCCGCCGCTCCAACCTCGCCGTCGAGGTCCTCGAGCTCTCGAAGCCCCAACGCCCCGAGTTCACCGAGAAGCTGCTCAGCGAACCATCATCACGCCCGGCCATCGTCTACGCTCCCTCGCGCAAGTCCGCCGAAGAGCTCGCCACACGCCTCAACGCGAAGTTCCGCTCTGCCGCGTATCACGCCGGCCTCGACCCCGCGACACGCGACCGCGTACAGCGCGACTTCCTCGCCGGCAAGGTCGAGGTCGTCGTCGCCACCATCGCCTTCGGCATGGGCATCGACAAGGCCGACGTCCGCACCGTCGTCCACGTCGCGCTTCCCGGCTCCGTCGAGGCCTTCTACCAGGAGATCGGCCGCGCCGGACGCGACGGCAATGCAGTCACGCTCCATCCTGCTCTACAGCTTCCTCGACCGCAAAACCCAGGAGTTCCTCCTCGAGCGCAACTACCCTCCTGCAAGCGATCTTCAGCGTATCCTCCGCGCGCTGAATGACGAGTTCGTCTCGCCTGACTATCTTCAGCGCAAGCTCAAGCTCGACCAGGAAACCCTCGATCGCTCGCTCGAGAAGCTCATCACCCACGGAGCCGCAATCGCCGACTTCAACGGCAACGTCCGCCTCGCAGACGAGCCATCAATGGCAGGACGGCTACGACGCTCAGGTCGCCGCACGCCGCCGCCAGATCGACTCCATGATGGCCTTCGCCGAAGGCGCCACCTGCCGCATGACCGCACTCGTCGATCACTTCGGCGATCGCAGTGATCCGCTGCGTTCCTGCGGTCTCTGCGACATCTGCCAACCCTCCTCCGCCACCGGCTCCGCCATGCGCCAGCCAGATGGGAGCGAGCGCGAAGACCTCCGCTCCATACTCACCGCCGTCGCGTCACGCAGCACTTCGACTGGCAAGCTCTTCACCGACCTCGCCCTCACCAAAGACCGCAAGCACTTCGACGCGCTCCTCGACGGTCTCGCCCGTGCAGGTCTCCTCACGCTCACCAACGACACCTTCCGCACACCTGAAGGCCGCGACGTGACCTATCGCAAGGCTTGCATCACCCATGAGGGCCGCACACCCAACGACGAAACCCTCTCCACCGTCTGGCTCCGCGACACAGCAACAACCTCATCGAAGCGCACTTCAAAGCGCACCAACAAACGCGAACCAAAGCGCCGAGCCACATCAACACCCGAACCAACACGCCGCACACGCGAGCCTCAATCGCAACTCCCCATCGCACGCCGCGAAGCCACACGCGCTCCGCAAACCGACACCACCGAAACCCGCCGTCGAAGCGGCCGAGCTCAACCCCGCACAATCGGCACTCGACGTCCGCCTGCGCGCGTGGCGCAAGGAGCAGGCCCACGCCGCTGGTCTTCCCTCGTTCTTCATCTTCAGCGACTCCGTCCTCCGCGACATCGTCCTCGCAACACCCTCATCACTTTCCGACCTCCGCTCCATCCGCGGCCTCGGCCCCGACAAGCTCGACCGCTTCGGCCCCGCAGTCCTTGAACTCTGCCGCACTCAAGCCTGATCTCTCATCTCTGATCTCTCTTCTCCATGAGAGGATTAACCCCGTATGGATACCAGCTCCTTCGGCGTCGTCATCATGGCCGCTGGCAAAGGCACCCGTCTCAAGTCCAGCCGCCCCAAGGTCCTTCACGAGATCGGCGGTCGCGCACTCCTCGCCCACGTCATCGACGCCGCCAAGACCGTCGTCACGCCTGACCGAATCTATTGCGTCATCGGCCACGAAGCCGACCGCGTCCGCGTTGCCGTCGAGCACATGGGTGTCAAGTTCGTCCTGCAGGCCGAGCAGCGCGGCACCGGCCACGCGCTTCAGATGGTCAAGGCCGAGTTCGAGCTCAGCGGCACAACACCGCCCGCAAATCTCCTCGTCCTCTCCGGCGACGTCCCGCTCATCAAGCCCGAGACCATCCGCGCGCTCATGGAGTTCCACCACACCGAGCGCGCCGCGATGACCATCCTCACCGCGATCCCCGCTGATCCCACGGGCTACGGCCGCGTCCTCCGTAAGGGCACAGACTCCACCGAGGTCCGCGCCATCGTCGAGCAGAAGGACCTCAAGCCCGGCGACGGATCTGCGGAGATCAACTCCGGCATCTACTGCTTCGAAACCGCCGCGCTCTTCGCTAACCTCGAGCGCCTCACCGACCAGAACGCCAGCGGTGAGTTCTACCTCACCGACATCGCCACGCTGCTCGTCTCGGAGGGCAAGCGTGTTGTTGCCACCGTCGCGCCTGCAGTTGACGAGGTCCTCGGCGCGAACACTATCGCCGAGATGATGCATCTTGACGCTGCGATGCGCTCTGCCACCGCGCGTCGCCTCATGGCCGCCGGAGTTACGATCTTCCGTCCTGAAACCTGCGTCATCGACGCTGCCGTCGAGGTTGCGCCCGACACCGTCATCGAGCCCTTCGTTCAGCTCCTCGGCACATCGCGCATCGGCCCCGAATGCCGCATTCGCTCCTACTCCGTCATCCAGAATTCCACTCTCGGCGCCGGAGTTCTCGTTCGCAACGGCTGCATCCTTGACGAGGCCACTGTCGCCGACGGCGCTCTGCTCGGCCCCTACGCGCACTTGCGTCCCGGCAGCGATATCGGTCCCGAAGCCCACATCGGCAACTTCGTCGAGACCAAGAAGGTTCGCCTCGGCCGCGGCTCCAAGGCCAACCACCTCACCTACCTCGGCGACGCCATCATTGGCTCTGGCACGAATATCGGCGCCGGCGCCATCACCTGCAACTACGATGGCGTCCACAAACACACCACCACCATCGGCGACAACGTCTTCGTCGGCTCCGACTCAACGCTTGTCGCTCCGCTCACGCTCGGCGACGGAGCCTATGTCGCGGCCGGCTCCTGCATCACAGAAGATGTACCACCCGATTCGCTCGCACTCGGCCGCAGCCGTCAGACCACCAAGGAAAACTGGGTCGCCGCGCGAAAGAGTCGCAAGGCCTCGTCCTGATTGCACTCGAAAGGAGAACCTCATGCAGAAGCTGACCGATCAGCAACTTCAGCAGGCTCTCAGCACGCTTCCCAATTGGGCCCTCAAGAACGGCGAACTCGTCCAGGAGCGCACTTTGAAGGACTTCGTCGCCGCCATGGCCTTCGTCAACGACGTCGCCCAGCTCGCCGAGGCCGCTGGCCACCACCCCGACATTGACATCCGATACAACCGCGTCCGGCTGGCCCTCGTCACACATGACGCAGGGGGAATTACACAGAGCGACGCCTCCCTTGCACAAGAGATCAACAACTTACGCGCCTGATGTTAATTATTCGGCGCTTGCAGAAATCCCTGCTTGAGTCGGGAGCCACCCCTGTGCTACGCTGAGGCTCTGCCTGTGGGAAAGGTCCCGGGCAAACGTTTTCCTGAGCAAGGTACCGCTCAGCACAAGTTGCGTCACTGGCCTCCCGGCACGAATCAAAACACCGTTCGTGCCGCCTTTTTTTTCTGCGGGACGCCCTAGGCCTCTCCTGAAGCCCTTATGACCCCAGCGCATCTATAATCGGGACAGTTCTTTGCAGCGCCACAACGCAATGTTGGGCCAGCTCCAAATGGGGGCGTCACGGCTTCGACGGGATTGCTTGCGGCAGAGAGGCATGCCGGGGTGTGTGCACCCGTAATCGCTCACAAAACCATAAGTGCCAACAACAATCTGGCTCTTGCTGCTTAATTAATTAAGTAGCCGATCGCTCCCGCTTCGCCTATGGGCGGGTACCGATCGTCGCACAGTAGGCTGGTCCGCGGGGTTCCGCCTGTACGCCAAGGACGAGATCAATCAGGCTGGTGGCCGGTGCATCTTCGCCCGTTCTAAGTGCCGGCTACGAGACAAATCAGAACTGGGAAAAGCATGAAGGCTCTCTGTTGTCAGCTTTTTCGGACGCGGGTTCAACTCCCGCCGCCTCCACCACTTACTAGGTTTATTTGCTGTAACTTACACAATTGACCCAGTAGCCTCCGACTGCGGCAGCGTGAGGACAGGAAGGGCCGGCGATCGCCGGCCCTTCCTGATCCATTTGGCTCTCATTTAGAACTGGCCCCAAAGGAGCTGGTTATAGACATCGTGGTGAAATTGGACCTCGCATCCTTTCACGAGGCTGCCGAGGAGACGGGGGCACCGGTCGGCGGAGCCCTGTTTGAGGTCAGCATAGCGAGCCTTGACGTCGTCGCCCAGCAGTTCGGTGGTCCATTTGGCGTTGCGGAAGTTCTCAATAGCCGTGTAAACGTTGTCCGGGAGATAGCGCTCTGCTTGACGCAGGTTAGCGATGGATGCGACGTCGCCCGCGATGCCGGTCTTGAACACGGACAGCATTACCATGTAAGGGTTCGCGTCCGGGCTTACCGAGCGCACCTCAACGCGCGCCGACTTCTCATTGCCGATCGGGATGCGGACCATGGAGCCGCGATCGACAGCAGAGGCTTTGATCTGGTTGGGGGCCTCGAAGTGCGGATCGAGTCGCCGATACGCGTTCACACTTGCGTTTAGCAGAAGGCAGATGTCGTTGCCTGCCGTCAGGATGCGGTCCACAAACTCCCATGCAAACTTCGAAATCTTCTCATCTCCGTCTTTGTCCCAGAACAGATTGGTTCCGTCTTTGGACACTGAGACGTTGGTATGCATTCCCGACCCATTTACGCCTGTTACCGGCTTTGGTAGAAAGCTTGCAGTCATTCCCATCTGTGTGGCGACCTGGCGGCAGATGAGCTTGTAGAGTTGAATCTGGTCGGCCGCAGCGATAGCGTCGCCGTAACTGTAGTTGATCTCGAACTGCGAGGGCGCGACTTCGGGGTGGTCTTTCTCGTTCTCGAAGCCCATCGAACGCTGCACCTCGGCGGTCAGGTCGATGAACTCACGCAGCGGGTCGCCGGGAAGCGAGTGATAGTAGCCGCCCTTGTTGACGTACTCAAACTTGCCGGTCTCATGGTATTTGCGCTCGGCGTCTATACCCTCAAAGAGAAAACCTTCGATCTCATTGGCTGCATTCAGCGTGTAGCCACTCTTCTCAAACTGCTCCTTCGTAAACGTCTTGAGGAGGCCGCGAACATCGCCAGAATAGGTCGAACCGTTCTTGTCGATGACTTCACCGAAGACCAACACCTTGCCCGGCCCAAAGATGTCTGCGGGTGCAAAGTAGAAGGCGCTCCAATCGAGGCCGAGGCGGAGATCGCTCTCGCGCTGCGCCGTGAATCCGCGGATGGACGATCCATCAAATGTGAGATTGTCGAAGCTCTTGATCAGGAACTTCTTGTCATAGTCCAGCATGTGCAGACGGCCTTCGAGGTCCGAAAAGAGCACGGTGACCGCCTTGACACCTTTGGTGTCCGTGAGCCACTTCAAACGTTCTTCCTGGAGCTTGTTGATGGCGACACGCTGTCTGCGCTGCTCCTTTGCCTTCAGATTCATCTCTTCCAATTCTTCATACGACAACTCCAGAAAGTTACGAAATTCGCTCGACATAGGTTCTCCTTAATAAATCATTTAGTGACGTTAGGCCTTAGCCTGAAACCTGTTTTCTCCGGAATCCATCCGATTTAGCGGAGCATTATTACGGTTGAGTTCAACCGACAACTCTCTAGGTCATAAGTGTCGATCCTCCTACACCACTTGCGTCCAAGTCGTATTACGGTTCAGACACCATGAATGCGGAAGGCTCTCCTTCGATAGTCATCGGCGGCTTCGACATCACGTATCCGAATTACCTGTGCCGTGGCATTATCTGAACCATCTACTTCAACGGCATATCTCACCAGCGCTTCCGCAGTCTCCTGTGGGTCATTAGGTTGCGAAATGATTTGGAGGATATCTTTGTCATACATCCCCCCATAAATTCCATCCGTGCAAAGCAACAGTATGTCGTCGGGTTGCAACGCCACTATTGTCGTGTCCGCCCGGATAGAACGCTCCGGTCCTAATGACCGAGTCAGCACGCTGCGAATCTCTGAATGAGCCGCCTCGGCCGGCGTGATCAGGCCGAGCTGCAACTGCTCATTGACGAAGGTGTGATCGCGGGTGACCGCGATAAGCTTGTGATTGCGCAAGTGATAGCAGCGAGAGTCGCCGACATGGGCCACAACAGCTGTGTCATAGCGCAGGGCACAGGAGACAACCGTTGTCGCCATTCGCTTCCCCCGCCGCTGCCTCTGCAATCCTTCATCGTGTACAGCAGCGTTCGCCTCCTGGATCAGTTGCTGCAACAGGCTGGGTAAAAGTGTACCCGCGGGAGCCATTGAAAAGCCCTTCGCTATGGTCGAGACCGCTTGTGCAGACGCTACATCACCTACATCTAAACCGCCGACGCCATCCGCAATGACAAACATCCATCCATGAGATCGGGCCTCCTGTGGAGACCTTGGAATGAACGCAGCCATCGCGTCTTCGTTATTGGCACGAAGCCTGCCAGGATCAGTGGCCTGACCTAAACTTACTTCCAACATATAACTCTCCGCTCAGGCATCCGCGGACGACGTTCGAAGCTATAACGTCCATCTCAGCCATTTGCTATTGGCGTTGCTCACTGCGGCGGAATCCAGAAATAAAAGAAGTCGCTATGCTCGTCCAGAGTAGCCGCTCGGAGAATCGCACGTTACGTTATTTACGGCGGGTCTCCTGAGAACAGTAAGTTAGTGGGCAATCTGTTACTTGATTCCGTGGACGGCCAGTCTTTTGCCTCCGATACATTCAAGTCCGGAGAATCGATGGAGCGCAGACTATCTAACGTCTCCGCTAAGCCCCCGGATGAATCTTCATTATCCTCAGGGCACTTGAGTTGAAAGGCGCCACGCAGGGCTAGCGGAGTAATGAGCGTTGTAAGAACCACTACCGCCACGACCAGTGCGACCTGCGATTGCGTAAAGACATTTGATTTCGCAGCCATGGCAGCGATAATCAGGCCGACCTCTCCACGCGAAACCATTCCGCAACCGACACGAAAACTGGGCACCGTCCCCATGCCGCGTGCCATGGCCGCCAGGCCACAGCCGAATACCTTGCTGATGACGGCAATGAAAAAGATGACGCCCAGCAACAGCCAGTGACCACCCAGGGAACGAAAGTCGCTGGTTAGTCCGATGGCGACAAAAAATAGAGGAATGAATAACCCATGACCGATCGCATGGAAGGTTCTCTCGATATCTGCTTTGAATTTTGATCCGGCAAAGACATACCCGAGGAGATAAGCACCTGTAATGCCAGCCACGCTGCCCAGCCATTCAGCGGCTGTGGCGTATATCAATACTAGAGCCAACACACAACTTGTTACGGACTCGTTTGCTGTCAGTCTGCGCATCTGCAAAATCAATGGGTCGAGCCAACGCCTTGCAGCGCCGTACCCGACAATAAAGAAGAGCGCGACACTCACGCTGATGAGTATCATTTGCAACAAAAGAGGATGTTGCGCTGTCCAGAAGAAGTGTCTTTGAAGGAAGAGCGATGCATGGGATGCCGCTCCAAAGGACTCATTTCCTCCCGTGCTAAGCGAGGCTGTCAGGAAGGCCAGGACGAAGAGTCCCATCACATCATCAATAACAGCGGCTCCCAGAATGACGGTAGCCTCTACGGAGGACATGTGACCGCCGTCCATAAGCGTGCGTGCAGAGATGGAAACACTCGTTGCGGTAAGGGCCCCGCCGATGAATAGCGCCGGAGTCCAAGAGAGGCCCAGCAGATGTGCAGCTCCTGCGCCAAGAGCGAAGGGCCAGATGACACCGGAGAGCGCTACCAGAAAGGCCGTCACACCGGCCTCGCGCATGCGCTCGATATCCGTCTCAAATCCAGCAATGAACATCAACAGCAGGCCACCAACCTGCGCGAGCAACATGAACGCGTTGGTCGCCTGACCGACATGGAAGGGACCGCGATGAAGCAGGTCGAATCCCCCGGGCCCAGCGACGATCCCCACCATGAGTTCGCCAATGATTGCCGGAATACCGAAGCGCGAGCACAAAGAAGCAACGAGCTTTCCCACCGGAAGCAGAATCGCGATGAGCAATGCGAGTTGTAAGAGATCAGGCATCGATTGCTGAGGTCAGGACCGTTGCCGCGCGGGCCGTGGCAGGACGCACAAAACGGTTCTTTGCGCGTACGAGTACCGACGTTAGCTTGTGATAACCGCCGCGTTCCACGCCCTCTCGTTGCATGGTTCGGATAGATGTGGCCTGGCGGCGGGCCAACTCCGCCTGCCACGCATTGTCGGCCAATTGCGCGGCGGCGTGCGTGTGTTCTGCGGCCTCTGAGCAGATCCGAAGCCGCATCAGCAACTCTCCCAGTTTGAGGCGGGCAATAAAACTCTCGGGCGCGAGGTAAGCTGCCTGCCGAAGCTCTTCCAGGCCATTCTGCACATCGAGATCGACACAGAGGGCCATGCCCAGGAGAACCCGCAGACTTGAAACCGTCGGTTCGGCGGATACAGCGTCGCGAAGCTGAGAGATGAGAGCAACCCGTTCTTCCGGCTCCAGAACATATGGATCGCGAAACATTCGCGTGAGGTGGGTAATAGCTCGTTCAGAAAGGAAGCCATTCAGAACATCGACAGTGCAGGGGAAATATAGTTCGACCTGACTATTGCCTCTGATGGTGGGACTTGAAAGATCTTGCATAACGATACTCCGGACCGCAGGATTGTGTACGAGAGAAGAGTGCAGCAAGGTGTGCTTCGCGACACACCTTGCTGCACAGTAACGCTGCAATCAGGCTACGAAGGCCTTCTCCGCTGCAACAAGGTATGCTGGCTCTGGTTTGAAGACAAACTCGGGATACCCAAGCTGTCCCATTTCCGGAATGTCCAGACCCGCGACCTCCGTTGCAGCCGAAACACGCTGGCCGACCAAAATGTCGAGAATCCAGTTCAGAACGAAGCTGAACGTGAAGACAAAACCGATTAGAGTAGCGATCCCGACCAACTGGGCAACCAGCTGGCTTGCATCCCCGTAGAAGAGACCTGTAACCGACCCCGTAACACCATTCCAGCTGCCTCCATAGTTACTCTTACCGTCAGCGAACAGACCGACAGAGAGGACACCCCAAAGACCGCAGGTTCCATGAACCGAGATGGCGCCCACCGGGTCATCCACTTTCAGCTTGTTCTCAACGAAGGAAACGCTGAAGCAAACAAGAACTCCTGCAATGAACCCAATGATTGCAGCTCCTGTCGGGTTGACGAAGCCGCTCGGAGCCGTGATAGCCACCAATCCGGCCAAAAGGCCATTGCCACTCATGCTAGCGTCGGGCTTGCCTTTGAACGCCCACATGTACAGCATGGCGCCGAAGGTACCGGTGCAACCGGCGAGCATCGTGTTGACTGCGACGGAACCGATGCGAAGGCATCCGGCGCCCGAGGCACCCAGCGTGCTGCCTGGATTAAATCCAAACCATCCAAAGGCGAGAATGAAACACCCGATAAGCACCGCTGAGATATCGTGCCCGATAATTGCGTTGCTGGATCCGTCGCGGTTGAACTTGCCGATGCGTGGACCGATGATCAACGCAACTGCGAGCGCGGTGAGGCCGCCCACCGCGTGGACTACACCCGATCCCGCGAAGTCGCAGTAGCCCTTGCCCAGCCCGGCGTTGACCCCGAGCTGAGAAAGCCAACCCCCACCCCAGGCCCAATTGGCGAAGAGCGGATAGGTCAATGCACCCATCAGTACAGAAGAGACGCAGAAGGTAAGAAACTTCCAGCGTTCGGCAGCCGCACCCGTGACGATGGTGAGCGCTGTGTCCATGAAAACCATCTGGAAGAGGAAGATCACCATGACACCGACGTCGTAAGTGTGGCCGGCAAGGAGCAGGCCCTTCATTCCAAACAGTCCCCAGGTAAGTCCAAAGAGGCTCAGCGTGTGCTCGGCCGACAGCGGCTGCAGCCCTCCAAGATTACCGTTGCCCGCAGCACCGCCCATTTGAATCGCGAATCCTATGAGCCAGTAAGCGAACAGACCACACGCGTACACCGTGAAGTTCATCATGTAGGTGTGGTTGGCGTTTTTCACGCGGCACAGGCCGGACTCGACCATGGCAAAGCCGGCCTGCATGAACATGACCAGAAAGCCTGCGATCAACGTCCAGGTGAAGTTGATTCCGATCTTGTTCTGTCCAACCTGATTGGCCACATCCGCAACTGTGACACCGACCTTTGGATCAGCGGCGGGTACGTCGTTGATAGTGCCCGTGAGAGTTCCGCCAGGATCTCCCTGTTGCAGGGTCGCTTGGGAAGGCGCGGCCGCTGCAGCGGCTTTCAGCTGTGCTGTTGCGGAAGTATCGGCGCGGGCCACGGTCACACTAGAAAGTGCCAGAACCACGCAAAGGAGAGATCGACTTAGAACATTCTTCATTTAGGCTTGCTCCATTTCGAGGTTGAGTTATGCCTTCCAGATGGCGTTCTTATTGCAAGCCATGGGCAGGATGAACAGTGGTCCGACGAGGGCGACGGCGAGTCCGATGAGAGCGATCACCATCCGGCCGCCGACGGCTTTCGTAAGGTGGAGACCAAACAAAACGATTAACCAACCTGCAATGGTCACGACGACGCCGACAATTTTTGTCGCTGCGGGTTGTGCGCCGAGCGCGATCGGTCCTTCCAGCTTTTTGATCGCGATAAATCTCGCGAAGGACACGGCAAGAATAATCAGTCCCAGAACCAGCGACGCCTTGCCCAGTCCTTCCGAGATCCAGGCTAAGCCGGCGCAGGCCACCGTCATTCCCGCTAGAAACAGGCCAAACCACCGGCCTTGTTGTTTGTTTGCTGCCATCGTCATCCCTCCTGAATATGGTGTGCTCTGTTGTCAGCCCGAAGGCCGAAGGTTGCGGTGTACATCTCAGCCATCTGAATAGCGTCAATTAGTTCGGGCATTACCAAACCGCTGCAACTGTCGCTTTGATACGCCCTTCGGGTTCCCGCTTTTCTTCGGCAAGCGCGAATGCTCTTGCACAGGCAGCGCAAGAAAGACCACGAACTGCAGAGCTGCTGTTAATTCCGCTATCAGAGGAAGTCCCGTCTGAAGCCTGACGCAGACAAGCACAAGAACCATCGCGAACCATTGCCAACGTGTTCTTCGCAGACGTTCGAGACGCCCTGTCAGGCGCAGCAAATCCCGCGGTCGTGTTATCGCATCGTGGCTGCCTTCTGGACGAGCCCGGAGGCAAGCGATCGCGAAGAAACCTGAAATCAAAAGCTCCAATAGCAGCGACTTGGTATTCATGAAGTTCTCCTTTTACCGTGCTCAGCCACTTGTTATGCGCTCGCAGCCGGCGCATCCAGGTCTTATCGTTTGGGTCCGAAGAATGCGATCACAGCCATGGTGGCGGTCGTCTGCGCATTTACGAGCTGGCTGTCACCTTTGTGGAAGTAGAGCTGGTCGGACCAATCCCGCCGAAACTCGGCGCGCATCAGCAGACCCGCCAGCCACTTGTATTCGTAGGTAGCCGTGAACTCCTGAACATCCTGATCGGTGCCTGTTTGATAACCCTGATCGGAATAGTATTCATATCGGCCTGCCAGAGCCGATTTGGCGGTGATTTGCCCACGTCCCGCAAAGGCCACACCCTGCCAATGAAGTGAGCTTTCAGAGGACTCATCATCCCTAGCGGGCGTTCGATTCTGACCGTAGTCATAGTTGATGTAGGCGTTGAACTTCGAAGTGGGCGTCAGCGTGACCGTGGTATCGATGAGGTTGCGGTACCCCTGTTGCGTATCAAAGTTCTCCGGGCCTGTGTAGTAGTTCAGCGCCCAACCGAACTTTGGCTCCGTCAGGGCACTTGTCAGTCCGAACGTTACGCCACCGTTATTGTCGACAACATTGTTCCAGCCGTTTACGAGTTGGAGGCCTGCCGTCCATGTCTTTGTTACCGGGACTGTAGAGCGAAAACCGAAGTGGTAGTACGGGATGGCCCAGGCAAAGAGAAGAGAACGAGAGTAATTCCAATCGTCCTTCGCTTCAATAACTTCCGCGCCCGCTGCTGTAACGAATTGACCGAAATCGAATTCCGAGCCATGCGTTTTGCCCGGCTTGGCGCTGATGTACGCCTGTTCGATGAAATTATCCGTCGATTGTTCTGATGAGCTGTGTATCAGCGCATTCGTGCGCCCGAAGAGGATATCGATGTGTGCGCCGATCGGATCAGGGTCGTGGTTGACGGTGAGCTTGGCGGCGCTCAAATTGAATTGGTCCGTCTTATCGTTGAAGTTGTAGAGGTCATTGGTTTGCCCGTTGGCCGTGTTGCTGGGTCGGTTGGCGTTGTAGCTGTAGTAGCCGTCGATAAATCCACTGAAGTCCAGAGAACCGAGGCTCCAGACAGGCGGGGCCGCGGCTGCTGGTGCAGGAGCGGGAGCCGGTGGAGACGCCTGTGGGGTCTCAGGCGGGGCTTGAGTTTGTGCTCTAGCAACCAGAGCACAACCGATGATGGCAAAAGTTAGGCCACGAAATGTCGAGCTGGGTGTCAAGAGAAAACCTCCATGAAAAATGTCGTCAAAGTGCAATCATTTGGCCGCAAACCTGCAATCGTGTAGATAAGGTTTGTCTTCATTCCCGGTTTCCCGGTAATCCACTTCTTGTGGCTGATTGACATGTTCGGTGTTATTAGGAACGCAGGAAACTCATAAGGAATCCATGAGGAAACCTGACCAGCCGCTGTTTTTTGCGGCCCTCGTATGGAAGATGCCTTGATAGAGAAGATGATGCGATCTGTAGAAGTTCGTAAGCTCTCTATTCGCCATCATTTGCGAACGTCGGCGACCTGGCCTCGTCAAGAAGCAGACAGACCGCCCACGCGAGCGTTTACGAGAATTCTTTCTTTGCCGGGAGAGACCGCAGAATTTTCAGGCAATCGTTGAACTTAGCGAAGCCCGTCTAGCGTAGAGGCTCCAACTTTGCCAGGCAAGGTTTTAGGAGTGATGACGGGTGAGGACCAGCACCGCGAAGAGAGCAAGCAATGGAATGAGCGCCAAAACGATATAGAGAAACGTATTGCGGCGGGCCTCGGTACGGCGCCGCTTCCACTGCGTGAGTTCTTCGCGTTCTGCTATACCCACCTGATCGAGGTGCTCCAGGTCCCATCTGAAATCGTGCGCCGATCGATAGCGATTCTTTGGTTCGCGTTCCAGCGCGCGATAGATAACCTCTTCCAGTTGCGGGCTTATGCTCGGGTTCGCATTGCGCGGCGGAAGAGGGTGGTTTATAAGGCGGTCGTTCATTACGGCCAGAGGGGAAGGGCCGGAAAACGGCGTGCGGCCAGTGACCATTTCATACAGCATGATCCCGAGCGCATAAAGGTCTGAGCGCACGTCGCCACGCTTCCCCTTGACTTGTTCAGGGGAGATATATTCGGGAGTGCCTAGGGCTTGGTGATATCCGGTGTAAGTCAGGCGCTTGGCGCCTTCTAAAGAGGCAATCCCGAAGTCAATGAGCTTAATATTGTCCTGATCATCAACCATGATATTTTCCGGCTTAAGATCTCGGTGGACGATGCCGCGGCTATGAATGTATTCGAGAGCCTGCAGAATGCCGGTCGTGATTTTGATCGAGCGCTCGGGCGAAAGCTTGCCCTCCCCGGCAATAAGTTGGCGGAGGAGCCGGCCATTACACCACTCCATTACGATGTAGGGCCGCGAATGGTGGCGGTCGTCATAGATGTGCATCAGGTTGGGATGATTCAGCGTAGCCCCAATTTCTTTCTCTCTCTGAAAGCGGTCAAACTGCACGGGGTCCTCTTCCAGCGGAAGATTCGGAATCTTTATGGCAACTTGTTTGCCGTCCTTCATATCCGTGGCGCGAAAGAGCGAGGCCAATGGGCCTTGAGCGACTAGCGCGTCGATGCGATAGTCATCCAGCGTTTGCCCGGCCACGATTTCACCAAGTGTTTTCATCAATGTTGACTCCTATCGAAAGCATTGTGGACAGTACACAAACAGCGTCGTCTATTCGCGGAGAATAACGGGAGTATAGCGCGGGAGCGCAGTACAATCGCTCTTCCTCAAAGTTCCTCGGACAAGAGTTGCGATCCAAGCCTTGCTCTAAACAACCGAAACAGCGGTGTTTTCAGTCAACGAAGACCTTAGGAGCCAGCTTTTAGGCCGCCGCGCTCATTCCAGGTCTCCCCGCACCTCTGTGAGGTTTCAGCCAATTTTTAGACAAGCTGTGATATAAGCCCTTAACGGTCTGCGGGTATCCAGGTCTTTGTGGAGATTGGGTGCTTAATCTGAGGGCTGCGCCACAAAGGAGCTCGCAGGGCGTGAGCCCCGTGGCCTTCCAATCCATTTGCCACAATAGTAGGGTTGCAAGTCTGCAGTGATTACAACGTCCAACATCGAAGCCTTAAATGCGGATGCTGCGGTCAGCGCAGTGGATTGGCGGCTTCTATGCGCGTTCCTGCAACAGGCGACGCAACTAAATCCGCATGGCAAGCCCGGACCGCAATTGACCGAACTGGTGCAATCCATCTTTCAAATGGAGGCGGTGGCCATCTATGACGCCGATCTCCATGAGATTTATCCGTTGGGAGAATGGTTCGACGAGCTGGAAGAGGTGTTGCAGAACATTTGCGTCTTTGAAAGCTCAAGCGAAGACAGGGAAACGGGCCTGATTCGGAGAGTTCTTCGCATGGGCAGATTGCCGATTGGCGCGATGCAGCTCCGAGGAGAGATGAGCGCTTTGACAGCGGATGCCATTGCCGCCACCATTGCAATCACCTTTGACCGGTACCATGCCTTTGCGAATGAAAGCCGCATTGAAAGTGCTCGTCAGGCAGAATTGCTTCGAACAACTGTGCTTGACTCGCTTGCTCATGCTTACAAGACGCCGCTGACCGCAATCGAGGCTGCCAGTAGCGGGCTGGCCGCCATGGGTAAACTGAGCCCGGCACAGGCTGGCCTTGTAGCCCTTATCGAGGAGCAGGCAGCCCAGCTTGCCCAATTGACCAACCGACTTCTGACGACCGCGCGGTTGGAGACGTCGGACCTCGTTCCACGCATGGCGGTGGTTTCCGTCGCGCCGCTGGTTGATGATGTAGTTGCAAGCCTTGGACCGCAACTTGCCGACTTCACAGTCGACGTAGCCATGTCCAAAGACGATCTAGCTCTCAACTGTGACCGCAGCCTACTTGTGGCTCTTCTGACGCAGTATCTCGATAACGCAAGTAAGTATGCTGATGTGGGGTCCCATATCAGCGTACGGGTAGAAGACCAAACGGATGCCATCGTCTTTTCGATGCACAGTTTTGGCGCCATTATTCCGTCAGCCGATCACAGTCGTATCTTCGACCGTTACTACCGCTCTTCCAACTCGGCGAGCAACGCGCCGGGAACCGGGCTGGGTCTGTCGATCGCGAAACGCGCTGCACAAGCGCACGGAGGACACGTTTGGGTTACCAGCGATACAAGGAAGGGCACAATCTTTTACGCATCTTTTCCGCGAAATCCCGAGGCAACATCAGTTCATGAATAGCGCAAGCGAAACCTCGCCCATCAGGGTGCTGATGGTCGATGATGAGCCGGCCATCCGTCGGGCGTTACGTGCCACATTGACCGAATTGGGCTTCTCTACGACAGAGGCGTCCAGGGGGGAAGAGGCTATTCAGTTGGTTCAGGCAAGCTCCTTTGATGTGGTTCTGCTCGATATGAACATGCCAGGGATCGGCGGGATGAAAACGCTTGGCCGTCTTCGCACATTGGCACCACGCTTGCCGATTCTGATGCTCACTGTTCGAGATGGCGAGGAAGACAAAATTGAAGCATTGGAGTGCGGGGCAGACGACTACATCACAAAACCTTTTAGTATGCGAGAATGTGTAGCCCGCATCCGATCAGCGGTCCGCCGGGCGCGGATTCCCGAGCGCCCCGAGGATGCTCCTCTATCCATCGGGGAGATCCATCTGATGCCCGCGCGGCGACTTGTCAGCAAGGCCGGCCGGCCCATCCATCTGACACGCAAGGAATACGACATCCTCTACTATCTGATGACACATGCCGGTCGAGCAGTAACCTATGGAAAGCTTCTGACCGCTGTGTGGGGCGCCGAATATCGGGAGGAACTCGACTACCTGCGGACCTTTGTGCGCCAATTGCGCAAGAAGATTGAGGCTGATCCCTCCAGCCCCAAATATCTGTTGACGGACGCCTACGTGGGATATCGTTTTGTGGAGCTTCCCTTTGGTGACGAAGCCGAGGCTGACAACGCGTCGCGGTCACAGGTGATTGAGCAACCGTGATGCCGGATTCCGTGCTTCGGGCTATGGCGACCTGTGGCTGGACGTAGGTCGGGCCGATCCGAAAGTTAACCCGACCCCGTCCATGTAAATCGTTTCGAGACGGCACTTTACATGGCTCATCGTACGCTCCCGCCGCCTCCACCATTCAAACCAGACTGCAGACGCAGCAAAGCAATGGCTTATCGTCTTATTCCCTGCCCGTGCTCGACCGGTCGGTAACCCTCTGCTGTTTCTCTGACGCGCTCTCTATTCGGCGTGAGGGAGATAGGCTAAGGGGCCGTTCCTCTTGTCTGCCCGTTTGAAGAGGGACCGCAAGCAAAGAGCCCGCCCTTTAGGAGCCGGGCTCGTTAGCTCGGAAAGCAATGATTTGCTGATGGTGATGCCCTCCAATGTCATGAGGCCGAGCTGGTTTTGTCCGAGGGACACCAACAGAACACGGTTGGCATCGATTGGATATTCGGCGTAGCCCGTGGAGCTGGAGAAGGATGTAATGTCGATACTCTGTAGAAGCCAGAGACCCGTGCTCGAGTTTTTGGTGCCGGTGAGCTGCGGTTGGCGGTCGGGTTGTAGCCCCGCGCGGCGTAGTCAGTCGCGCCCTCTTTTCAAAAAACTTTGAGGCGGATGCCATCGAATTTGGCGACGCCGCTTAATGTCTCAGCCCAGATGTAGCCGTCGGGGCCTGCACGATGCGACGCACACTGTTCTGCGAAAGCCCGTTCGGGGTCCACTGTGTCGCCCGGTATTGAGCGCAGAGTAGCGCTCGCTCCGAAGACGACCATAAGGATGAGCCTGACGACGCGAAGAGGCTGCCAACAGTGGTCCGATCGATTTTGTGCCAGAGTAAACACGCCTGAACCTTCGTGACAGATGCGGCCCGCGTGCAACGACCCGCCCATTCTATCTTCGTGCCGACCCACATGGCCTGGGGGCGCGTCCGTGTGTGACCACACCCGTCACCCATGTATTGCCACACACTGCGCGATGTAGCGTCATGGATTCACTGAGCCGATGCAGTTCCCTAACATCAGCCATCAAGGAGATTCACCATGAGCGTAAAAGAGCGAACGTCCAAGGCTCTTGCATTCCTAATTCCAACGGGCGTAATCGGGATCTCGTCCGCCCTTGCCGCTGTTCAGGCTCGGGCAGAGCCCGTTCACGTTGACCTCACGAGTTCGACGACCTCCGTCGCCGAGCGCCTCAGCGAAATTCGCAGCGCCGTTTCGACGGTCAACAATTCCGTGATCGACGACGCATCCGGCGCGAAGCTAACTCTCGCCGACTGGCTGAACTTCGGCGGCGGCTTGGGCTGGCACAACGGCGGCTGGCGAAACTGGGGCAACGGCTGGGGAAATGGCGGCTGGCACAACTGGGGCAACGGTTGGCATAACTGGCATAACGGTTGGCACAACTGGCACAACTTCTGGCACAACTGGTAATCCTTCACCGCCCAGACTCTGCACAAGGACCAATGTCATGCTTCCTTCGAAGACGCATATTCAAACGATCGTTTTGCAGCCTACGCCGTTCTGCAACATTCGCTGCAAGTATTGCTACCTGCCGACACGAGACGACAAGTCAGTGATGAGCCTCGACACAGTGAGGGCGACCTTCGAGAAGGTCTTCGCCTCGTCTTACGTCTCGTCACACATTACCGTGATCTGGCATGCGGGTGAGCCGCTCGTCTTGCCGGTCTCGTATTACGAATCCGCGTTTCAGGCGATCGAGCGACTGCGTCCTCCGACGGTGGAGATTCGGCACTCCATCCAGACGAATGGGACCCTCGTTTCGAAAGAGTGGGCGGATCTTTTTCGCCGCTGGAATGTAGGAGTCGGGGTGAGCATTGACGGCCCTCGGCACATGCACGATGCCAATCGCGTCACGCGCGCTGGCAAAGGCACCTTCGATCGCGCCATTCGCGGAGCCCGGCTGCTGAAGGAAGAGGGCATCCCGTTTCATGTGATCTCTGTGCTCTCCAAAGAGGGTCTGGAGCGCCCTGAGGAGCTGCACACGTTCTATCTCGAAGAGGGTATCGAGGACGTGTGCTTCAACGTTGAGGAGTCCGAGGGCAACCATGTCTCGGAGCTCATGACGCTTTCGCGCGATTCGATGCGGGAAAAGTTCCTCAACTTCCTGCATCGCTTTTGGACAATCTCTCGCCAGAGGCCTGGCATCAACTTCATACGCGAGATCGATGGCCTGATCCCACGCATCTTCCGGCCTGAAGAAGCACAGGTCGGCAATGACCAGGTCGAGCCGTTTGCAATGCTCAACGTCGATTGCCAAGGCAACGTGTCTTCGTTCTCGCCCGAACTGCTCGGATACAAGAATGATCGCTATAACGACTTTATCGTCGGCAATGTACATCGGCACACGCTCGATCAGATGCGGGAGAGCCCTGCAATGCTGGCGATGATCTCCGACATCAAGGCTGGTGTTGAAGCGTGTCGCAAGGAGTGCGGCTACTTCTCCATCTGCGGCGGCGGGGCGCCGGTCAACAAGCTGTCGGAGAACGGGACCTTTGCCAGCACACAAACCTCATTCTGCAACTTGATTCAGATCACACCTGCAGACCTGATCCTCGGCGCATTCCAGCAGATGGAATCGTCGCTGACAAGCACCGCCGGCCAGCGCGGAGCCAGGACCACCATGCCGGCAGCAATACCCACGCACGCGAATGCGCTATCTGTATGCGCGTGAAGTTATCTCCACACGAAAAGGAATAACAGCCATGCGAAACATGACAAGATTCACCGCACTTCTGAACGCGGTTCTGTTGCTCACGGGCATCGGTGCCGCACAGACCACAACGCTACGCAATCCCGGTGCGCCTCCGCAGCCGCAGGAGGCGAATTCCACTCCGAACCTCACAGAGGCGCAGAAGCCGGCGACGCCCCAGGTCTCACCTGTGTTTTGGATCAGCAGCGTTGAGATCATGCGTAGTGCGCACACTCCGCAACTCGACGTGGTTCGCGTGCGCGGCTTGGTGACCTCAGAGGGCTGGGAGGAGGTCGAGCTGGTGCCCATGACCAAGGGGACTCCGTCCGATGGAATTCTGGATCTGGCCTTGGTAGCCCAATCTCCGGACGACAGCGCGACACCGGCCCAGTACGCCGAGGTCGAGGCGATCTTTGCCATCGAGCCCGGCCATCCGTTCAAGGGTGTGCGTGTGCATGGTGCCTCCAATCGTGTCTTTTTGCACGGTCTGCCAGGCTATTCGGCTTCTCCGCAGCCGCCGAAGAACTGCGCTGACTGTACTGGCAAGCTGTTCGTCGCCAAAGGGCAGACAGCACCTACTGACCGCGCGGCCACGAGCGTCGTTCATGAGGAGGAATTGCCGAACACCCTTCGTGTGATTCGTGAGTCCGATGGCATTGCGACGATGGACCTGAACCCAAATCGCCTGACCATTCTGCTTAGCGATAAGAATGAAATTCTCCAGGCCACATGGGAGTGACGCCAAGCGCGGCTCCAACGAAGACGGGCCCAGACTCGCTTCAACCAAAAAGGAGAACACCTTGAAACGCCGCAACATCGTCATAACGACCCTGGCAAGCCTCTCGCTGCTTTGCGCCATGGCAGTTGCCCAGGATGCACAAGCGCCCTATGTCAGCATCGACCCCAGCCGCCACGGCAACCTAGCCTCCGCGCAGAGCTACATTCTGCAGGCTTACAACCGCATCAGCGACGCGCAGCGCGATAACCACGGCCAACTGGGAGGCCATGCTGCGCGTGCTAAAGATCTTCTAAGTCAGGCCAACGATGAGTTGCGCCTCGCGGCCGATGAGGCAAATGAACGCCAGGACGAGCGCCAATACCAGAGCGGGCCGCCGCAGTACACATCACCTCAATAAGCCGCGCGGGGGCACGCGCATCGTACCTACACCTCGGTCAGTCTCCCAGCTCACGCAGCCATTACACGAAAACCTCATGTATTTCATTGCTGTCGTTCTGTTTGCGTTCGTCTGTCCATTGGCCTTACTGGCGATCGAAGCTTGGGGAGGCCATCAGTCTCTTTGGAACATGGTTCTAATTGGGAGATTGTGGGTTTTCTGGGCGGTAGGGATTCGGTTATTCATCGCCGGAATCAGACAGGTCGTTCAGCCAGGGTTTACTGCCCAGACCATATTTGAAGCCCACGACCCAGGGCGCCTCCGATTGCCCGGGAGATTGGTTTCGGGAATCTGTCCATCGGGGCAGTCGGTATCCTCTGCCTGTTCCGAATGGAATGGAGGATCCCGGCAGCAATCGTTGACGGTTTGTACGATGGATTCGCGGCCCTAGGACATCTTCCTTGGCGATGACTTCTAATGCATCCGCCTCTCTCGTTCTTCTGGCATTCGCTTTCGCAAACGATTGAAGGCAATCAAAAGAATGAAAGCGGTCAAGGGAGTTTTCAGATGCTAAGAGTCTTTGTGCTAGTTTTGTGCTACCAATCTGTGCAGCGATCGGGACGGGTTGTTAGCAGATTCAGGTTGATCCTCGAAACCTGCCAAAGAAAGCGACACGAGATGAACAACCTGAGGGACACAGCGCAGGAGCACGAATTGCGCGATCGTCGAGTGATTGGCGATTTGGCTTGGGCGCGAATGACACAATCAGCCCGCTAGCTTTCGACATTAGAAAGACACAATTCCCGAAATCTGCACAGAGTAGCCTTGAAACGTGGCCTTGTTTGAGAATTCGTGGAAATATTTGAACCCCAAGCTCACCTTGCGAGCCGGCAGAGACATGTTGGAACCGAAACCAAGAGAATTGACCTGGTAACGTGCGGCTCCCTGGACCGGCGTAATCGTTGGGCCGGTCTTATCTGTCGTCTGCCATTCTTCGTAGCCCACAAGACCGATTTGCAGTCGCAAATCCTTGCTGAGTGGAAAGACCTGCGTCACGGAATAGTCCAGGTTGAGGGTCTCACCCGGATGGATATCTGTCCCCTCCTGCACAGTGTGGAATTCATACATTTCGAAGGCGGAAACAGCCGTCGCTTTGTTGCTGGTGAGGTAGATGGTTTGGCCTGAGGATATGGCGTTAGTCCAGTATCCCGAACCCACGTTGTTATTCGATGTGGGATCAAATCTCCCGGTGGGTGCAAGAAATCCGTAATGCACGCGAACGTCTGCGCGGTCCGTCCTCCAACCCAGGATGACGGGTTGATAGTATGAGTCTGCAAATCCGCCTCCACCGCTGATTGGCCCATCCGCATCGGAAGTCAATGAATTGTTGGTGATCGGAAGGGTCGCGACGCAGGAGTAGATCGCTCCCCCAAGAGCTCGGATCTTGTTATTGCTGACCCAAATGAAACTATTCATGTCCAGAATCACCGCGTTCTGTCCGGTAGCAGTGACGGCGCCACTGGCATCCTTCAACTCGCTGCGCGAATAAAAGAGGAAAGGTTCGAATAGGTGAAACCCGCCTAAGGCGTGACGCCTGAGTTGGTGGCGGTCATCCCAAGGGGGTAGACACCTCTAACCTGCGCCCTACCTGGCCCAATCATCACGAAAACCGTAATAACCAGGCCAACCGGAATCATGCGAATCCGGGAGAGATTGAGCACGTTGTTCTCTCGGCTCATGGCTCGCTTCGCATTTGACAGGCTGACGGTTTGGCCTTTGTGTCAGAACTGGAGTCGGCTTCGAGATTTTGGTCCGCTAAGCATGGGTCACCATCGCGAGCGGAGTCATCGCAAGATTTCTCCAGAAGATTTCCAGCGACTCGACGCCGCCGAAGAGAGTCGTGAATATCGTTGAGTCGGCAAGAAGAATGTCTCCGGCACGCTTTTCGTCTGGCGGCATCCACAGGAAGTTATTGAACTCTGTGTTCCCTGCTTCCGTGAAAGGATGCGGCCGGGACATATCAATAGACTGCTTCGACAAGACACGAATGGACTTCGTGTCGTCCGTGGTCAAGGCATAGTGTGGAAGATGAGGATGAAAGTTGAAGGTCGTGACTCCGGATAGCCACCCGCGGGAGTCGAGATCTCGAAAAGCCGTCAATGGAGTAATCTGATTCGTGCCTTTGACGGTTGCCGGGCGCAGGCCATACTGATTCTGAACGGGCACGCCTAACCCCTTCATCATCGAAAGCGTGTACCGACCGAAGCGCTGTTGCCGCGGCACCAGGGGATCACCATGGTGCGCATACTCCATCGCCCGTTCTTTTAGGTCAGCGGAAACACCAACATCGTGATGTGGGCCGAGAATCACGCACGTTCCTTCGCGCGTGAGAAATCGTCGAACGGCGTCGATCTCATCCTGAGATGCCTCCTGCTCTGTAACCATATGATCCAGGCTAAAGACCATCAGGGTGTCGGTGTCCTCAAGGATGCGCTCATCGATAGGCAATCGCTGACCCGCCTGGTCGATCCTCTGGTAGATGGCGACCGGCTGCTCCGTTGCTTCTCCGACAAGCCGCTGGAACTTCAGCGTGGATAAGTGAAAGAGCTCAAGAGTCCCCGCAATTCCCTGAAGGAACATCTTCTCTGAGAACTCCTGAATCTCATAGTTCGGCCAGGTCACCCGTCGAACTTCAGTCATGGTTGAGAATCGGTTATCCATCTCTGTAACGTCGCGATTCGCTTCCCACGGGTAACTCCAGGTCCAGTAGATGCTGAACCGCCGTTTGCCCTGAGCGTATTTCCTCGGGATATGCGTCTGGTTGTAAGTTCGTGGTCCGACTCCTGATCCGCTCATCTCGGTTTTCCTTTCTTCCACGCCGTCACGACAGCGCCGTTAGATATCGCAATGCCTTGATGCCAGGCAGGAAAAAGTACGCGCCCCCGCGGATCGTGGTAAATGCCGGAAGCCCCACAATCTTCTTTCGGATGGGCCGCTTCGGAATGGTCATATCGAAGCTGCCATCCTGAGTGCCCACAAACGGGTCGCGCTCGTTGCCTAGCTCATGAAAATTCGGGTCGTTCGTCCAGACGTTCATCGCGAACTCAAATTGGCGAACGAGGCTCGCACAGCCGACAAACGCCGCGATGCCTCGTTCGATTCCGTCGTCGGGCTTGTCCTCGGGCAACGGCGGGCCGTAGGTTCCTCCACGCCGAATCATCTTTCTGCGTTGCATGTATGCCGCAGTATCTCGCGGGTTCATGCGGCGAATATGCGCCCCAAGCGGACAGCCATAACCGTACGGGTCCATCTTGCCGTAGTTGAAATCGTTCGTGCGTCGCATGTCCCCGCCCAGCTCCGGGGCATCCTTGTCGGGAGACAGAACCAGCGGTGCGCCACTTCGCCAGCGCCCCATCAGCTTGGCCGCCACCCATTCCTGTTGTTCGGGCGTGTCGCCTTGTTGGCGCAGAAAATCGCGAAATGCGCCGACGTGCTCCTCGATCCGGAGATACGCAATATAGCTACCGTTTCGGGTGAGAACCTCCGGCGCGGCAATACCGCAGACGGTCCATTTTCGTCCGGATAACCCAGAAAAAACTCGCCGGCTTTGATTGCAGGACCCGAACCGGGAGTTGGCTCCTCGCCCATTCCTTCGATCACCGGTTGCGAGAGCCGGTCTCTATACCCAAAATGTTCGTGAGCGTAGGTGTACGGAGGAATCGCTTCCATATCCAGCGAAGAGAGGGCCTTCACCCCATCGCACTGCAGGAGATACTCCCTATGTTCCTGCCTGCATCGCTCGCGTTCTGCAACATCGCGCGCGAACAGAATGACGATGGCATGGAGTTCCTGACTCGCCAGCCCACCCACCCAATTCTCCGGGTGGTTGGCTCCGGTTGTGCCGAGAATCTCCGCACGGGCTGCCATGCCTTGGCGGAACTCTTCGGGGAAGGTGGCGAGCGCAGCGTGATTGACGCCGAGCGCTCTTAGGCCATTCCAGGTGAACCCAATCGTCACCCATCTCGTTCCCGGTTTCCCTGAAGCGAGCGCCTTTGCCGTTCCTACTTTATCCAGAATTCCCTTCAGCCATTCACGCCCCGCACCCTCCCGGCGAAACGCGAGGAACTCATATCTCGCGGCAAGCGCAGAAGGCCGCGAAATCAAAAAATGTTGAATGTCCTCAAGTTCGAGCATCGCCGCTCCTGAAGTGCTTTCTTAAGGGCTTTGTGTTGGACAAGACACGCCCTCGGCTACTGCATCAGATCGATGCATGCTGGAAAACGCTGCCTTGAGCTTCAGTGCTTTCTTGATCTCATCTGCGGAGACATAGGGATACTCTCCGTATTCAAGAAAACTCGGGTGTTGGTGCTCGCGAACGAATTGAACGAACGCGGGTGCATTTGTCTTCCAATCCTCAGGAAACCCCTCGAGATTCTCAAAGGTAGTGTTTAAACCGTACCTGGAGAAGATCGCTACTGCATCCTCCGTGTACTTATCGAAATCCGTGTCAAATATTCCCTGGTACATGAAATAAGTATCTTTTCCGATGTCGAACAGAACCCATCGCAGATAGTGAAGCTTAAGCACCTCAAGAGCGTCCGGCAACCCCGCGACAGTCTTCTCGAGGGTCCTTCGCGGATGACTTCCTCGCGTCCTGGCTTGACCTTCGCGATGATCGTAAAGCCGTAGCAGGCAGGTGATTTTGGATAGACCGGTCCGTACCTGCCATTCTGGAGTTTGAAATATCCCTCTTTAGGAATCGCCATCGCTGCGGGTTTGGTCCAGTCTGGCTCTTTTGCGGATGAGGTTGCCTGCGTCGCCATATCTTTCCTCCGGGGAGCACGGGGGATCGATTGAGGAGAACGTATACTGAGCGCCGACTCCGATGAAACTAGGGAAATCCCCATATCAACTTATTGGAGCCAGGTACGGGATTTCCCTAATAGCGCTTCGCCGGAAGATAGATTGCTTTCGTCGGACTGCGGTGGGGCAATAGACGTTTCCCCGGTATCTCAGGCTCTCATTGCTCGCTTCGAAGAGACCGAAAGCCTTTCAGGTATTAGGGGTTTTCCTAGTTTCTTCTCACGCCGGCCGTGAGGTACTTTCCATCACGATGTCAAAAGTATCCCTCGCGGGGGATGAAATGAAGCATCGACGCAAAATCATTGTCTTCGTTGAGATGAATGTCTGGAGTCTCAAGGGATTCCGGGACGCCCGAATAACGAAGGAAGGACGCCAGCGATGAATCCGAAGTCAGAAACATTTCGTCGAATTCTTAATCGTTTGCTGAGCGTGGTCTGCGTGATCCTTCTTATTCCAGGGGAAACCTTGGCGAGCGCGGCATATACCAGCGGAAGCCAAACAACCTCTCCTCAGAGTTCTCCAGCACAAGGACCGACTACCACAATTCCTCCCGATGAACTCGACTCTCTCGTCGCACCAATTGCGCTGTATCCGGATCCCTTGCTCGCTCAGACCCTTGCTGCGTCTACTTATCCATTGGAACTTATCCAACTTCAACAATGGCTTGCAAAGCACCCTACGTTGAAGGACAAAGCACTCGCCGATGCCGTGGCCAAGGAACCCTGGGACCCGAGCGTACAAGCTATGGCTGCTTTACCTGATTTGGTGAAGCGCCTTGCAGATGACATTCAATGGACGACGGATCTCGGCAATGCGTTCCTGGCGCAGCAAAAGGACGTCATGGACGCTGTTCAGCGAATGCGCAAGAAGGCTCAAGATAAAGGCACTTTAAAAACGACCGATCAGCAGAAGGTCGAAACCAAGGTGATCGAAAGCAAGAGCACGATCATCGTTGAGCAGGCGAACCCACAAGTCGTATACGTGCCGTCTTACGATCCTGTCGTGGTGTATGGACCACCGGTATATCCCTACCCGCCCATTTACTATCCGCCGCCTGGATACTACGCAGCTGGTTTGGCGATCTCTTTTGGTGTCGGCATTATGATGGGTGCGTTTTGGAGCGGCGGCTGGGGTTGGGGTTGCGGCTGGGGTGGTGGCAACAATGTCTACATCAACCACAACAACAACTTTAACCGGAACACCAATATCGGGGGCGGCAATCGTCCCTCCCAACTGCCCTCTCGCGGCGGCGCTGGTGGAGTAGGAGGCGTAGGTGGAGCCGGTGGCGTAGGCGGGGTGGGTGGAGCCGGGGGTGTAGGCGGAGTTGGAGGTGCGGGTGGAGTGGGTGGCGCGGGAGGCGTAGGCGGCGTCGGAGGGGTAGGCGGCGTGGGTGGTGCCAACCGTCCATCGCAACTACCTTCCGGAAGTAACAACTGGCAGCACAATCCGGCACATCGTGGTGGCGCGCCCTATGGAGACCGCGCAACGGCCGATCGATTCGGCGGCGCGGCTCGCGGTGACTCCCTCGCCAATCGGCAGGCCGGCGCAAGAAACCAGATCGGGCGCCAAGGGGGAAGTCTCCCAAGTAATCGCGGGGGCGCTAGCGCCGGCAACCGCATGAACACAGGCGCAGGTGGCTTCGGCGGAGGTTCCGACCGCATCGGAAGCCGCGATGTCTCGCGTCCATCCGGCGGTGACCGCAGCGCCTTTGGGTCAGGCTCCAGAGGAGGCTACAACGGTTCCTCGGCACGATCCGCTAGTAGCCGTGGATCCTCCAGCTTCGGCGGCCGTGGCGGCGGTGGCGGCGGTGGCCGCAGCGGCGGTGGAGGCCGACGTCGTTAAGAAAGATCATGAGGAGCAGAAAATGAACTCACGAGCCGTTACAAAAAATCCTTTCGAGCTTCATTGGATTGCGACCATCATCACTGGGGCATGTCTTTCCACACAGGTTTTCTGCGGTGCGCAAGTTTCTCCCGCACAAACTCCTGCAGCCGCCGCGGTTCCTCATCCGGTTGAAGGCGAAACCTTCGATTCTGCGCAGCAAGCCGCGAATGCCCTCATCGCCGCGGCCGGCAAATTCGACGAGACCGAACTCGCAAAGATCTTCGGCCCCAACGGAAAAAAAGTCATCTTCACCGGTGAAGCTGCACAGGACCGCCAACGAGCCTTAGGTTTCGCCGCCGAGGCCAAAGAAAAAACCGCTGTCGCTGTCGATCCGAAGACTGGTGCTCGAGCCTTCATCATCGTCGGCGATGAGAACTGGCCCTTCCCGGTACCCATCATCAAGGTCAATGGCAAATGGTCATTCGACGCCAAGGCCGGCGAACAGGAACTCCTTTACCGCCGCATCGGCGCCAACGAACTGGACGCCATCCAGATATGCCAGGGCTTCGTTGAATCTCAGGACCAATATGCTCTTCGAAGCCGCAAGCTCTACAACGTCAACCAATACGCCCAGCGCATCATCAGCACACCCGGCAAACAGGACGGACTCACGTGGCAAACCGCCAACGGTACATGGGAGGGTCCAATTGGCGAACAGATCGCTAAGGCTATCGCACAGGGTTACACCCCTGGAGAAATGCCCTTTCACGGGTATTACTACAAAGTGCTAAAGGGACAAGGTCCCGCCGCGCCCCTTGGACAACTCGATTACGTAATCGAAGGTGCCATGATCGGAGGCTTTGCTCTTGTCGCTGCGCCCGCCCAATACCGCGTCACCGGGGTAAAAACCTTCATGATCAGTTACGACGGTGTTGTCTACGAGAAGGATCTCGGGCCTGGCACACTCGATCAATTCAAGAAGATGGAGCGCTTCAACCCCGACCTATCCTGGCATCCCGTTAGCGAGCAGTAAGGTCGGAGTAGTGCACTGGCTGTGTTTCCTTCAAAATCGAGACGGTAGTCTCTGGTGGCGTTTATGTTGAGTGATACAGATCCTAAGGCAGACTGGGCTGGCGTTGGGGACGCAAATACGTGTCCTCACTCCAATCTGGACACATACATCGGCACTGTACACTTCACCCGCGAATCGTCAGCGAGCGAGGGCATTGATCACGAGTCCCCTGACTGGGAGACCGGATCCTCTGAAGAGGGTTACGACGTGGGAGAATGTTAGTTTCTGCATCGTGGGGAGACCCCAAGTGAAGGATTTCCCTTCTCGTTCCTGGCGCCTCAGGACCTAAACCAGTCACTCTCAATCGACGTGCGCTGTCTTCTCGGAGCTAGCCTGAGGATGCGCTTTATGAGCAGATTCCCATGCTCTTACTTTCGGTCGTGCCTCATCGAAAAGACGCGCGAAGTTTCCTTTGCGCACCTTCTCGCTCGCCTCTGGGGTAAGCAGTTTCCATAAGGGCTCATACTGGTAGTACACCTTCAAATAGCTTTGCTGACTCGTAGGTGCGACTTCGTCAGTGCCGAACAAGAAGCGATCCGGGAAGCGATTGATTAACTCTGCGGTGATCTTTGTCGTCTCAGGATTCGCAACAACATACTTCGCGACCTCATCCCACGAGATGTCGAAATAAACATTCTTCAACGTGGGATCGCTGAGGATAGCCGCCAGATTTGCTGCGTGATCCTTTATCGGCCGAACGACTCGTCCCACGCCCGTGTGCGCCCAGATGATTGTCGTGTTAGGGTGCCTCTTCAAGAGAGCTTTCATCTGTTCCAAATACGCCGGTGGTGCGCCCTGTTTTGGAAATGGAACATCCATGTCATTGTGGATGATAACGACCAATCCAACCTCGGCAGCGAAATCGAGAACCCGGTCCAGCGCGCGGTTCTGAAGGTCGGCTGTCTCTCCTGCAATTTTGGCGGAAACAAATTCCTTATGAATCGAGAACTCACCGATACCTGAAAACACGTCCGGAAATGTCTGAAGAACTCGCCGTATGTGATCCGCGGCATACATATCGGTCGGATTGAAGCCTGTGATCATCGGTTCAAAGCGCGCCTGCTCTTCCTTGGAGAGAGATCGGTACGCCATGGCAATGTACGCATCCGTAAAAGAGTAATAGTAGAGGGGGGAGTCGGTCTGCAAGTAATACGTAGGAGCAGACTCACCCGAGTTTTCGTAAGACCATTGCTGCTGCAAAGGAATCCCGAAAAGCGCAACCCGTCCAACCTTGTTGCCCATGATCTTCAGAAAATCGTGGATATCCGTACCTTCCTGAATATAGTTCGTCAGATGGAAGTGAGAGTCGTTCACGACAGGCTCTTCTGTCGCCGCAGTTCCCTGCCCTATCGCCGATCCACCAGAGATCCACAAAAGGACCACGGCTAGCAATGCTACGCGCCTCCTCGACCAAACCGAACGCCTCAAGATGTTCCTCATGGTCACCTCATTTCTTCGATTCAGCCATCGGCGGCTATCGCGTGTGGAAAGAATCCGCATCACGACTAACGCAACACCATCGCAGCGACAAAGTCTACAAGCTTCTGCTCGCGCTCTAACAGCTGATTCCCCATCTTAGAAAGCCAGCTCCACCGTTGTATCGAACACCCAGCCTTTACCGCCCAGCGGAAAGGGTACCGATGTATAGCCCACAGGTGAGCGGAACAGATAGATCGCCTCAGTATTCCAGCGCAGCACACGGTTTTGATATGGAAACCAGTTCGTCCCGAGACGCGCGTCGTACGGATTGCCATACTGGCCGAAGATGTGCGACCCGGCCGAATACAACTGCAGTTTCTTTTGGATCGGCATCATAGAAAGCTGGAACTGGTAGCCCGTGTCGTAACGCCCAGGAAGTCCCGCCGTCCCCGGGCCCGTAAAGCTGTTAAGCCACCGCAAATAGCCCTCGCCCTCGAACGCCCAGCCATGGTATTTCAAACCACCATCGAAAGCAGCCATCTGGTAACGCAGTTTATTCACTGTGATCCCCGGCCCAAAGAGGTTCGGCGTAAAGATCACGCTGCCATCAGAGAGCCGAATCTGCGTATTCTCGAACGTGTCCTGGCCTGGCTGCTCCTGCGCGGTCTCCGTGCTCGTCGTATAGTGCCCTGCAACCCGTGTCGCCAGCTTCTGATGATTCTCAAAATCGCCAAAGCCCGCTCCGAACTCACCCGTCGTCGGATCCCACTCAAGCATCGAGCTGACGGTATTAAACGCGTTGTCGATTTGGGCGGCACTGACGCCAAGCGTGCTCAGGTTGTTGCCTATCATCGAATAATAGCGAAGCGTCTTCGTCAAATCGCCCTTCGCCCAGATCCCCGACGTATACGAAGGCCGGAAGAACTCATCTGTGATAAGCCGGTTATCCACCCCTAGCCAGAACGGAAAGTTTCCTTCAGTGCTGCGCACGCCCGGCAACGCCGTGATTCCGCCCGCGAGGGTGAAATATTTATTGAATCTATAGCTCACATTGCCGGCAAGGACGACCTGTGCTCCCAACCCCTGCGACGCGTTCGAGGTCCAAGCGTACAGGAAATACCGCAACTTCGGGTCCAACATCCAACCCAGAAACTTAATCTGCACTTTGTTGATCTGAACATCCTGGCGCTGCTGCAACGTGCTCGTCACACCGAAGTAGTTGGTATAGGTGGGTGCCAGATTTTTCTGATTCAGGTACCGGACGTAGCTGTAGATGCTGACACTCATATCTCCCAGTTCAGTATTGGCCACCTTGTAACCAAAGTTGGGGGTGTAAGCTCCCCAGAGTTTTGGCGCATCCTGTGTGCCATCCTTCCCAACAAAGGGAACCTTAGTCGTCGCGCCTGCACCGCTCTTAGCAGTCGCTCCCGCAAGGCTCGGTGTACTATCTGTTCGCGGCGCCGAAACGATCGCGGCGTCCAGCAGCCTCGCCTGCGAACTGTTACCGGAATCGACTTGAGCCCCTGCCTTTAATTGTCCGGAATCGGACGTATCCCGTGCCTCCAGACGCGCCACGCGATCCTGGAGGCCCTTGATGAGTCGCAACATCTCCTCTTCGCGTGCGGTAAGGGGAGGGCCGTCCTTTAGAAAAGCTGACGCATCGTCACCTGCGGCTGGTTGTGACTCATTCCCTGGCGTTGTTGTCCCTTGCGCATAGCTCTGGGCCGCTGACAACAGGCTTATCGCAAAGCCAACTCCGACAAACGCTCTGCGACACTTGCGAAATCTTCGACCAATTGGATTTGCAGAGCTCATCGTTCGCCAACCTGATGGAACCCAAGTTTTCTAGCGCCGCCACAGCTTCTCCGGGCCTACTTCAAACCCACAGAATTCGGAGAGTACAGGTTGTAATCAAGTTGGTCGGCGACGTATCGGATGACCTCTTGCGCCTTAACGCTGTTTCCCGCCTCATCCAGCGGAGGAGCGAAGACCGCAATCGCACCCTTGCCGGGAACTATCGCTACAATCCCGCCGCCAACGCCGCTCTTCGCCGGCAAGCCCACGTTCCATGCCCAGGTGCCTGATCCGTCATACAGACCGGCCTCCATCATCGTACTCAGAATGTGTGGAATGTATTCCGCCTTGATCACTCGCTCGCCATTCGCCGGATTAATTCCGTTGTTAGCCAGCGTCGCTCCCATCCTTGCCAACTGTGTCGCATTCACGCCTACCGAGCACTGCTTCGTATACACATCCACCGACTCAAACGGATCCGCATAAATTCGGTCATACTTCGCCAGCAAATACGACAGAGCCTTATTTCCTGTATTCGTTGCCGCCTCAGACTTGTATACCTCATCGATCAAACTCAGCTTCTCCCCCGCAGCCTTGCTATAGAAATCGAGGATCTTGTTCCACTTTTCATCGGGCGTATTGCCGGAGATCAAACTGACCGTCGCAATAGCACCAGCATTAACAAACGGATTGCCCGTGTGCGTCGGCATATCGACCACGGCAATTGGAGAATTGAAAGGGCGCCCGGTAGGCTCAGACCCGATTTTTTCCAGCACCTTATCCGCACCTTGCTCTTCCATCGCCAATGCCAGCGAATAGACCTTCGAAATCGACTGGATTGAGAAACGAATAGCTGACATCTCCGACCGTCACGACCTGATTGTCTGTAGTAACGATGGCAATTCCAAACAGTTTAGAATCGACCTTTGCAAGGTATGGAATGTAATCCGCATTTTTTCCGTTAGTGTCGTTCTTGAATTTTTCGTAGGCCTCTTTGACAACCGCCTCAACCCGCGCCTTTCGCGGAGCCACTGGGCTAACGTTAGTGCTTTGAGCTACGACAGAAGGCGAATAGCTGGACCCAGGAACGAGTGCCACCACCATCAACAGCAGAATCGAAAGTCGACGTACGTTCATATTAAACTCTCCTTTACCTCTCGTTCACCGATCCTAAGAACCGTGAGTTGCCGCCGTAGTTGCGGTCATCAAAAACCAAACGTCTTCCCATATGAATACTTGAACGAAAACTGCAAACGATAATCGTTGAAGTTATAGCCATTACGGAAATTTACCCGCCGTCCATACTGGAATTCTCCGCCCGCCATCACATTTTTGATCGGGTAGTATAGAAGGTTCGTGAGCGCATAATATCCCTGGTGGAAATCGCTCGGTGACTCCGCGTCGGAGTTCCACATATTCACCATCGATCCTCCAAGAGAGCTGCTGAACTTCTTGCTCCAGTTGTGATCGACAAACGCTACCGCGCCAAGAACCGGCAGAGGTACTCCCTTGATCGGAGTCACGGGGTTCGAAAAGTTATTCTGGATTCCAATGTCGATCGGAGCGTCATTCATATAGTTTTCAATGCCGTGGCCATAGACCAGCTGGAGTCTCGTAGTTGTGTTCTCTTTGAATTTGAGGTTTGAACTCGCATTAATGCCCCAGCCAAAAGCTGATCCGCTGAGGTTAAAAGTCGGCGTCGCGTTATTGTCGTACCACGCGATTCTCCGGAACATGCTCGCTATCTGAAAATATCCCCATTTTCTCGTGAAGTGGCCCTGCATCGAGAGATCGGGAAGGATGAAGTGCGGTGTGATGTTCGATAGCTCGATGCGACCGCTGTAAACTCCCTGATCCCCGCTGGCTCCCGGACGCTCGGCTGCAATCATGAAGGTGTTGCGGTCCGTCCTGATGGGCGTCCACCGAAACTGAATGTTCCTAAAGAACACCATTCCGTCCGGACCCCAATATTCGATCGAGTTTGGGAACACATCGGGATCCATGAATGGGCTCCACGTCTGCCCTGCACCGAAGTGCCCCATTTCGCCCCAGGCATGGCGCAGCCGGAACGTGGTTTGGCCCGCGTCTACACCGGTGCCGAAAAGTTCAAATTCGAAGATCGTTTTTAAATCGCCAAACGACGTCGATGTCGATGTCTTAACCCCAAATCTCGTCTGTTTGACACTGAAGAAAGCTTGGCCGTTTGGCCCGAACTCATTAGCGAAGGCTGGTAACTTTGTCGGCCGCAACACGTCGGCCCAAGCCGGATCCTCTTGTCCGAAGTCATAACCGGCGTCCATCATGGCGAACCCATAAATATCCATGGTGGTCTCAGACTCCGATTTTTTTTCGCCGGCGCTCTTCCCGAGCGGCGGAGCACCGGCCAGCGTCCCAGATGTGGGGGATGCAGAGTGATCGCCAAGAGGAACGACCGCACTCACGAGCGTATCGTTCGGCCCGCCCTGGCTTGCTTGGGGTACCGGAGCCGGCTGGCCCTCAAGCTCATTCAGTTTCCCTTTTACCTCGTTCATCATCTGCTCCAGCTGCTGGAGCTTTACTTTGAGCTGTTGAACATCCTGAGCCTGCTGTTCTGGAGATGGAGGTGGCTCTTGTAGCTGAGCAGTGCCTGGATTATTCCAGACGACGGAAAGAGTAAGTATGGCGAGGAAAGCAACGGTTTTTCGCGTGACTCCACAATCGCATCGCATAAGACTCCAGCCTCCGCTGACACCGTTTGCACAGATGTCGCTATCAACTGCTAGAGGTTGAATGTCTTCTATGCCTCGAGACCCAGTCAAAACAACTAGGAAATTCCCTAATTGGAACACGCCAAAGTCAATTAGCACACGCGGGCAACACCTAGGATATTTCCCAATTGTTTTCCGAGAAACATTTGCCTTAACGTGACGTTTGGTCCTGTCTGCGACTGATCGGACATTAGACCTATAACGATGAAACCTGGACTTCTATTGGCCGATGATCATCCTCCGCTTCTCGAAGCCGCGGCGATCCTCTTGAAACCGCATTTCGACTTGGTTGGCATTGTGACTGACGGAGCAATGCTGATTTCTGAGGCGCTCCGACTTCGACCAGACGTGATTGTGACTGACATTACGATGCCCATTGTGACTGGACTCAATGCTGTTATTCAATTGCGGAAGTTACGGTCTTCCGCAAAGGTGGTATTCCTCACCGTTCATTCAGAAGAGGAGTTCCTTAAGGCGTGTATGGCCGAAGGTGCATTGGGATATGTCCTAAAGTCGCGGATGAAAACGCATTTGATTCCTGCCGTAGAGGCCGCCCTTCAAGGGCAGCTGTACATCTCTCCGTTTGCGCCCACGTAAACTGTTATGAGGAAAGTGTTCCAATCGCGATCCCCGAGCTGCGCTTCGGATCGAGTCGGCGTTCCGTGCCGTTATTCCCAATGGCGAACCTTTGTACCATCGGTGCCAGGCATCGGAATATCGTGAGCACAAGTTGTTGACATAACAAATGAGAGTTCGTAGAACGACCCGTCATTTCCACCCATCGTCACATCTGCCACAGAAGCGTTGCGAAGTCGTGTAGGCGATCGACAGGGCACGACCGATACACAGGCAATGTGGATGCTAAGATCCAGTCTCCGAGACTTATGCGTTAAATATTGTTGGGTGCGTCGGGTAGCGATCAAGAAACCAATGGGGGCGATAAAGAATCGACCACTTCAGTTCGTTGATGGCATGAGGGGAAGATAGCCAAAGGCTAGTTGATCCGGTTCTCGGAGGCCGTTATGAACCACCGTTCACGACAGACGTACCGGCGGTGTGGTGCATTCTGGCCTCTGTTGCAAACGGTTGGTCGTGGGGTCTTGGTGCATGTACTCGTCTCCGAGCACCGATCCGACCGGTCTCACTCCGGAACCTTATGGCACTCCTTGCGGCTACTTGCGGTGTTCATTGTCCTTCTAACGCAGACAATCGCTCCGCCCGCACAAAAGCCTGTGCGCAGAGTTCTTATTGTTAATGACTTTGGCTCTGTCTCATCGCCCGGCATTGCAGCAATCGATCAGGCTATTGCTACCGGTCTGGGAATGACTCCATATCAGATCGAGTTATACAACGAAAACATTGAATCTACGTTATTTCCAGACGATGCTGCACAACGACGCATCCGTGACTGGTACCGTGAAAAGTACGTAGACCGCAAACCGGATGTGATCATCACAGTTGGGCCTGCTTCCCTCAGGTATATGCTTGAATCGCACTCGCAAGCATTCCCAAACACACCGATTGTTTTCTGTGGAACTACTGAGGAGATGTCGCAACATCTGAAGCTCGACGCTGAATTCACGGGCGTATTTGCCGTCGCTCAACCTGAGAAGACGCTTCTTGCGGCGCTGAAATTGCAACCACGCACTTCACATGTGTTCGTGGTCGGAGGAGTAGGCAGCTTCGATCGGGATTTGGAAGCCTACGCTAGAGAATCCTTTCGTAATTACGAATCAAAGCTTCAGTTTACGTATCTTACGGACCTTGCGATGCCGTCGCTGCTTGAGCGTCTAAAACACCTGCCTCACGACAGCATTGTGTATCACACAGCAATGACACAGGACGCCGCAGGAGCTCATTTTATCGACGCTACTCAAGCAGTCCCACTAATAGTGGGAGCGGCGACTGCACCGATCTATGTCATTGACGATGTCGATCTCGGCCGAGGAACCGTGGGAGGGTATCTGATTAGCTGGGAAGCAGACGGTCGCGCTGCCGCAACAATAGCTGCAAGAGTTCTTAACGGAGTGGAGCCGCACGACATTCCCATCGTAAAGAACACGAACATCTATATGTTCGATTGGCGCGCAATGCGCCGCTGGGACCTCAGGGAAAGGGATCTCCCCCCAGACAGCACAATCCTTTTCCGGACGTTATCGGTATGGGAGCGCTCAAAGTGGTACTGGGTCAGCGCGCTGTTCATCGTTCTCAACCTCTCCGCGCTTGTAATCTACCTTCAAGTCGGCCGGAGACAACTAAGAAGCGCAAGGGATGCCCAAGCGCAACTGAGCGGCTTATTGATCAACTCCCAGGAGATGGAGCGAAGCCGGCTGGCGGCCGAGCTCCACGACGACTTCAGTCAACGCCTCGCACTCTTGGCACTCGGATTGGAAAATGCCGAGGAGGCATTGCCTGATTGTGCACGAAGTGCCAAACAACAACTCCACGAACTTCTCAACTCGGCAAGCGAGCTTGGAGCAGACATCCACACCGTCTCCCATAGGCTCCATTCCGCGACACTCGAAAATTTGGGGCTTGTTTCTGGACTTGGTGCATTATGCAAGGAATTCAACGACCGGCATGGGATCGAAATTGATTTTGCGTCCGACGACATTCCAAAACGTGTTCACTCAGATGTCGCTTTGTGTTTGTTCCGTATTGTTCAGGAATCGCTTCAGAATCTAAAAAAACATAGCGGTGCTACAAAAGCTGAAGTGAGGCTGCGCAGAACGCGAAATGGAGTAGTCGTCTCCATTTGCGATGAAGGTAGAGGATTCAATGCGAGGGTAAACAATGAGCCAGGTCTAGGGATAAGAAGCATGAGGGAGCGTGCACGTCTGGCCGGCGGACACCTCAAGATTTATTCCAAACCGGGGAAGGGCACAAGAATTGAAGCTGAGGTCCCCATAGACCTGGGCAGCTGATTCAACATTCCTTTTGTATTCTTTCGAGCTTTCCCCTGCTACATGTGCCAGTTGTCGATGAGCCAGTCCCTCGTGCACGATCACTTTCACTGAGCCGACTCGTGAACCTGGTCGCCCAGCAGGCTCACGTGACAATTTGTTTGTTTGGTGCGTGAATCACAAACAATCGTCACTCGACAATCTTTCTCGAGCCAAGCTTGTGTCGAGGCGAGAGGTCGCACATTATGAATACAGTCCGTCGAGACCAACGTCGCCTGCGTGTGTTGTTAGCGGACGATCATGCGATGTTTTCCGACGCCCTACGTTCCTATTTGGAAAGAACCTTCGAGATAATCGGACAAGTTTCGGACGGCCGCGCCCTGTTGGATGAGGCTGTAAAACGTGAGCCCGATCTTGCCATCGTCGACGTTGGAATGCCGCTTCTCAATGGGCTCGACGCAGCTCGTAGGATCAAGGTGAAGACCCCAAAGACAAAGTTCATTTTCTTGACCATGCAAGACGATCCGTACCTGGCGGCCGCGGCTCTTGAATTAGGTCCTGTGGCGTTTGTCCTTAAGCACTCGGCTGGGTCAGAGTTGCTCAAAGCGATCGACGAAGTAATGCGCGGCCATTCCTATATAGCGCCTAAGGTGAGGTCGGAAGGTTGGAAAGAAGCAAAGGCGAGAGTCAGACAATTCTCAAAAGAGCTTACGCCAAGGCAAAGGGATATCGTCCAGTTGTTCGGCGAGGGTCGACTGATGAAGGAGATCGCCGGACTCCTGAATCTCAGCGAAAAAACCGTGGAGTTTCACAAGCACCACATCATGGTGTCGTTCAATATAAAAAACAACGCTGATCTGGTTTTGTTTGCGCTCCACCACGGTCTCATCGTGCCTTCTCCGGCGCATAGTCGAGCGAATCCCGCAGCATGATCGAGCCGAGACCCCCGCTGGGAGATCAACCCTTCGCCGTCCGAGTCAAGCCCAGTATGAATCACGGCCCCCTCATTTACCGTCTCACGGCACGGCACGGCTTCGATTGCGTCGTGCAGCGGACACCGACTCACTAGGACCCCAATCTCGTTGACGATGTCGGAGAACGCCTCGATGAGTTCTGCGAGGTCTACGGCCTCTAAGTCGCGGCGAAAATACGGGGCCGCTGCAAATCGCAGCGGCCCTCGTTTCGTTCACACTGCTCCTAGCCGTTCTGCCCGGCATCAGAGTGCATGGTGCGGTAGCTTGCGTTGCCCTTGGACCATACCAACAGCAGCAGATCGCCATCGTTGGTATCTCCGTGCACCTGGCTCACGAATTGGCTCGCCGATGCTGTCGGCTTGCGGTTCACCTGCAAAATCACGTCGCCAGGTTGAAGGCCTGCATCATCTGCCGGACTCGCGGGACGGACGTTCTCCACCACCGCTCCCTGCAAATTGTCGGGGACCTGCAGCTGCTGCCGCACATCTTGCGTCAGGTCTCCAACTGCGAGACCGAGCTTGCCGCTCTGCGGTCCATCGGCGCCATCGTTGTCGGCTAGCTGCTGGTGATCGCCTGTGTAGTTGCCGATCGTGACGTTCACGGTCGTCGGTTTGCCGTCGCGCAGCACGCCCAGGGAAATCGTCGTTCCCGGAGCAAGCTCGCTCACAGCCACCTGCAGAGCACTGCTGTTGTTGATCTCCTTCCCATTGAGCGTCGTGATGACATCACCCTGCTTCAATCCGGCATGGCTCGCCGGAGAGTTTGGGGTCACCTGCGCGACGATTGCACCGGAGGCATCGTGCATGTTGAAGAACTTGGCATTGTCTGGCGTGACATCGTTCATCGCGATGCCCACGTAACCGTGTTCCACCTTGCCATGCTCGATGAGCTGCGCCGAGATTGCATGGGCCATCTGCGACGGGATTGCGAAACCCGCGCCGGCAAACGAACCGCTGTTCGAGATGATGAAGGTGTTGATGCCCACCAGCTCGCCGTGCGCATTCACCAGCGGTCCACCCGAGTTGCCCGGGTTGATCGCCGCGTCCGTCTGGATATAGCCACCTGGCTTGCGTGCGTCGTTTGAGTACGGGTTGGGCCGGTCGACAGCGCTCACAATCCCGCGCGTGACCGAGAACCGGAAATAACCGAACGGGCTCCCAAACGCGAGCACCGTCTGTCCGGGCTCGAGCTTGCTTGAATCACCCCACGAGATCGCCGGCAGATCATGCGCGTTCACTTTCACGACCGCCAAGTCTGTTAGCTTGTCCACGCCCACCACACGGCCATTCAAAACTCGCCGGTCATGGAGCGTAACTTTAATGTCTTTCGCCCCATCGACCACGTGATCATTCGTCACGATGTAGCCGTCGGGCGAGATGATCACACCGCTGCCGATGCCATGCTCCAGCTGAGGCTGCTGCGGTTGCATCCGACCCCCGTCAGAGCCGCCGAACGGTCCACCCGGGCCGAAGAACTGTTGCAGCCCCGGAGGCAATCCCTGCATTTCTCCGCCGCCCTGCTGCTGTACCTCGTCCATGGAAGGTGTGGAAGTCACCGCAATATTGACCACGGCAGGTGTCACACGCGCGGCGACCGCTTCCATGGCGCTGTCCATTGCGGTCAGCGCCGCGACGCTGTGGTCATCCAACGGAGATGCCGTGACTGCAGATGCATGAACGGCGTTGTGATTCATCACTGCGACCGCACCAACCGCGACCGCAGCAGAAAGAACGGCAGGGACGACATAACGGCCTGCGCGTGCTACTAATGATTTAGTTGCAATAGACATGCGATTACCCCTCCGGGTATTTGTAGTTAGAGTTGAAAAACGAGCCAGCCGCCCTGCCATCGAACAGCCGCGTAAAGTCTTTGCGAATCCTCCGCCGAGACCAGCGTCATCACACCAACAGATGTCGGCGCGGCGTTACGCCAGACGGGCACCTCCACCGTAGGTTCAGCATAAGCGCGCAATGTCCGGTGCCGGCCGACTGAACGCTTATGCAGAATCGCCGGCCGCGCCATCGCGCGAGCAGCACCCGGACCTGAGATCACAGCCTTCACTAGCATCGGCTTCGCTGCCCCAGTCTCATTCACGGGGAGCGCCGGAGTAATCGCATGCAGATCGGGTGACCCCTGAGCAACGGTTACCGGCGCAGACGCGAAGTCAATCAAGCGTGGACTCCGCGCCAGCAGAACCGAGAAAACGAGCGCACCCGCCAGTACGGCTCCCGCTGCGATGCGCAAAGACCTCGGCGATCGGCTCGGTTCCGGCATCGTGAGAATCCGCCGCACTCGTTTCATTAACTCGGAATCCCGTGCCCCTGACTCAAACGCTCCCAGTGCTCCGATCGCAAGCGATACGCCGCGTCGCAGCATCGAGTTCTCAGCCAACCGCACAAGGCACGCTGCATACGTCTTCCGCGCCTTCGTCGCCCGCATTACACCGTCGTCACACGCCAGTTCGCGCTCGACGCAAAGCTGGCGGTTCAACCAAAGCACCGCCGGATTCCACGGCAGCAGCACAAGGCTCACTTGCTGCAGCAGATTCGTCCACTGATCGCCGCGACGCAGATGCTCCATCTCGTGCAGCACAACTTGCTGTAGCTCTGGCTGAGACAAATTCGCAAGTAAATCTGGCGGCAGCAGAATTCGCGGTCTTGAGAACCCGATAAGACTCGGTCGGTCAACCTGCTCTGAGTTGCACAGCAGCGCCCTCCGCGATCCGAACTCCAGGAGCGACGCGATTGTCGCATCCACCTCGACCGGTTCGGCGCTTCGCGTAAGAGTCCCCAACCGCGTGACGCTCAGGCAAAGTTGTGCGGCTCGGAACAGCGACAGCAGCGCCCAGAAACACACCAGCCCGAGACTCCAATCACTCGCCAGTCGCACTGCCCTCCCCTGCCCTGCACCTGTGTGCGGCAAGCCCGCCGAGATCGCCGGCAGCAACACGAGCAGCACAAGCACCGCTGTCCAGATTGCAGATCTCACGCTTGCGGACACTCCAGGCACCGCACGCAGGCAAAGCGCAACCGCTCCGGTCAGAAGCACGCTCTGCCAGATCGAGGCCACAAGCAAATCTGCCGCACGCGGTGTCACCACATGAAGTACGTCGATCGCTGGAGACATGTTCTTATGCCTCCTCCGGCGCATCTACAGTCGGCTCATAGTCGTCCGGGACTGCCTCTGCAATTGCCCTCTTCATTCGTTCCAACTCGTCTGGAGTTGCTTCCGCGTCGCTCAGGAGAGACAGCACCATCCGTTCCCGGGAGTTTTCGAAGAACCTCTGCAGTACGTGCTGAATCTCGCTCCGCTGCGCCTCATGCTCTGCCACGCAAGGGCTATAGAGGAATGCACGGCCCTCCTTGCGGTGTCGCACGTACCGTTTCTGCTCGAGAATCCGAATCGTGGTCAGCACCGAGGTGTACGCCAGGGGGGTGTCTTCTGGCAGCGCCTGTACCAGATCCGCAACAGCCGACTCGCCCCGCGCCCACAACAGGCGCATCAGTCTCAGTTCAGCCTCAGTCAATGTATTGGAGCGCTTCGGCGGCAATCTTGTCCCTCCAGTCATAAGACGAACAACTAAGAAATTAGTTAGATCTCAAAATTGAGGGCAAGAATAGGATCTCTTGAAGGGTTTGCCAGGACTGAGTTCCACACGCCGTGAGCGGAAAGCTCTTTTGTGCCAGTTTGTGTGCTACGGATCTGCGGAGTGTGCAGGATGCCCGCCCGTTTGGAATCTGTAAGTTACTGAAAACAGGTTTCGTCAGGAGGTTCGACTCCCGCCGCCTGCACCGACATCCACAGTCCAAAGGCATCACGCGTTCCCGCTGAATGGCCTGTGCTCTGTCTGTCGAGCACTGCGCAGGCGAAGCCACATGGACGTCTCGGTTCTTGCCGGCGCTACTGCTGCGAGGCGCTCTAGGAAATCGGCGGTTCACAGCTCTGGTTTTCCGGAGCCATTTCTGGCTGACCGGGGAATCCAGGGCAGGTCGGTGAAGAAGAACGCATGCCTCCCGGAGAATGCCCACCCGCACGGGTCCGGTTTTACAGATATCGAATCACAGAACGGTTCTGTCTTACGACAAACTCGGATCCAGTCAGGTAGGCGATGCAGCACGGCTACCTTCTTGCGTGCTCTGCGACGGGACCGAGCCTGCATGCAACTACAAGAAGCACTACAGTCAATGAACTGATCTAGAGGGATCCTTCGCATCGCGAGCCTCTTCTGATAAGTCACCATTACCTACATCCAGTTGGCGGAGCTCGTGGAGTCGCGTTCTTCCTTTCAGAAGAATCCCTGCCGGTGTTCGGACGACAAATTCTTGCGAATTCTACAAACCGCCGCATCTCGACGAACCGTCAGGGGGCCTTTGATTCGCTCCTTGTCCGTGGGTACGAGCACGTCTGTCGCAGTTGACAGTACCCAATCGACTGCGTTCCTAGTGAACTGAAAAACACGAAATATCGGTTGCCGCGACGAGGTCGATTTGGACCAAATTCGTCTGTGACTGTTGTCCCGCGCTCTCTATTTGTCTCTTGAAAGCGGCGGCATTACACAGCATAGAAATGGGGAGCAGAGAACGCCAGCATGAACAGTTTTCGCACTTTGATAGAGAGCGGCGCTTCGGCGATAGAGCTGATGGCTGTCACGCTCATTGTCGGTGTCTTTCTCTGGGCGTCGATACGATTTCTTCTGCATACGGGCCAGCACGCCAAAGATCCTTATGACCGGTACAAGCTTCTATTGGGTAGGACTCTGTCGCTTGGTTTGGAGTTCCTTGTTGCAGCAGATGTGATCCGCACAGTAATTCTGCCGCCTACCCTGACGAACATCGCGGTCCTGGCCGCAGTCGTGCTGACTCGCACCTTCTTGAGTTGGTCTCTCGTGGTGGAGATGGAAGGCCGCTGGCCGTGGCAGCCAGCAGCCACTCCGCCTTCCCAACTAACCGTTGGATAGGAAGAAGGTCCATCGTGGATCATCTTATTGCGCGAATTACGGAGAACTTGATCGCCCGAGTAACCGGTCCAATGAAGTTCCGTCTCCTCTTGCAACCCAGCATGGCAATCTTCCTGGCTGTCCGCGATGGCTTGAAGGATGGTCGACAGGGTAAGCCACCCTATTTATGGGGCTGCCTCACGGACCGAGGCGAACGGGAAGCAATGCTGAGGCAAGGTTGGAAGTCGATCGGGAAGGTCTTCACCCTGGCAGTGTTGCTCGACATCGTCTACCAACTGATCGAACACCGGTGGCGGGTCTATATAGGCGAAGCGGTATTGGTCGCACTCATTCTGGCCATAGTGCCTTACCTGCTGGTTCGCGGTCCCATCAACCGGATCATCGGGCGCGGACGTGGCGCGGTAAAGGAAAAGATAGCTGGAAGCTGAATAGCTCATAGAACTGTCTCGGTGCGACAGGAGAGAAGGTACAAAAGTGGCTGTAATGACCGACAACACTCTGCTGACAAGTGCCCCGCCATGCTTTCACCTGCTGGCAAAGCCGAGTGGTTCGACCTGCAATATCGACTGCAAGTATTGCTTCTTTTTGTCCAAGGAAGCGTTGTACCCGAACGATAAGCAGCGGATGTCTGAGGCCACTCTGGAGACTTATATCCGGCAGTTGCTGGAGTCACATCGCACGCCTCATGTCACCGTGGCATGGCAGGGCGGCGAGCCAACGCTGATGAAGGTGGAATTTTTCAGACGCTCGGTCGAACTTGTCGAAAAGTATCGCCGGCCCAACCAGATCGTGCAACACACCTTCCAGACCAACGGCATCCTTCTCGATGACGAATGGTGCACCTTCTTCAAAGAGCATGATTTTCTGGTTGGACTGAGCGTTGATGGTCCGCGCGAGATTCACAATGCGAATCGTATTGACCGTGGTGGCCAGGGTACCTTCGACCGAGTGATGAAGGGTTGGCGGCAACTTCGCAAGCACAACGTCAACTTCAACATCTTATGTACGGTCAACGCCGCCAACGAACATCATGGCCGTGCGGTCTATCGCTTCTTTCGCGACGAACTATGTGCAGAGTGGATGCAGTTCATCCCGATTGTTGAGCGCGCCACAGCGGAAACGATCCAGATTGCGAATCTGGGTTGGAGCGAACAGCCCGGCACGAAGCGCTTGCTCTACACCCAGTCCGGAAACCTCGTCACCAAGCGCTCAGTAGGAGGCGAACAATATGGCCGCTTCCTTGTAGATATCTTCGAGGAGTGGGTGCGTCATGACGTAGGCCGAGTATACGTGCAACTCTTCGACGTGACGCTCGAAGCCTATTTCGGCCGCCATCTCCTATGCATTCACGCTCCGACCTGCGGTTACGGTCCGGCGCTTGAACACAATGGCGATCTTTACTCATGCGATCATTTCGTCGAGCCGCGTTATCGGCTGGGCAACATTCACGAGACGCATTTGTTAGAACTCGTTTCGTCGCCGGCACAGCGAAAGTTCGGAGACGACAAGCGCGACTCACTCACTCCCCAGTGCCAGCGTTGCGAGGTCAGGTCGTTGTGCAACGGGGGATGCCCGAAGGACAGGTTCGTACTCTCGCGTGACGGCGATCCTGGCCATAACTACCTCTGTGCGGGTCTGGAGTTCTTCTTCACACATACGCGACCAGCCATGAAGACAATGGCGCGATTGTTGGAGATGGACCGTCCGCCTTCCGACGTGATGATCGTAACCGCCGCTGAGGATGCGCAGCGCAGGCACAATCAGCCATGCCCATGCGGGAGTGGCCGCCGGTTCCGCTCTTGCCACGGCAACAACGCGCCTCTCTCTCCCTTCGGTGGGATAAATCCGGCAACGCATCCGCCACACGATGTACCGGTCATGCCCGAAGCAAGGGCTGCCCCTGCCTCGGAGCGGAGCATGTAACACCTCTCATCTTCTTTCGTGCATTTTCGGCCCGCCCGCGAACCACAACAACCATTAAGGAAGGAATCAATCATGCCTACAAAGAAACCAAACATCCTGATCCTCTGGGGCGACGATATTGGCATTTGGAATATCAGCCACTTCAGCCGCGGCCAAATGGGCTATAGAACGCCGAATATCGATCGCGTCGCCGACGAAGGCGTCAGCTTCACCGACTTTTACGGCCAGCAGAGTTGTACCGCTGGGCGTGCGGCCTTCATCACTGGCCAGAACCCAATCCGCACCGGACTGACCAAGGTTGGCATGCCGGGTGCCGATCTCGGACTTCAACCGGAAGACCCAACCATCGCCGAAATGCTCAAGCCGCTTGGCTACGCCACCGGTCAATTCGGCAAGAATCATCTTGGCGACAAGAATGAGTTCCTGCCCACCGTTCACGGCTTCGACGAATTCTTCGGCAATCTCTATCACCTGAACGCCGAAGAAGAGCCGGAACTCCCCGACTATCCCAAAGACCCGAAGTTCAAGGAGATGTTTGGGCCGCGCGGTGTACTCCACTGCAAAGCCACTGCCACCGAAAGCACGTTGCCGGCCGATCCTCGTTTTGGTCCGGTAGGAAAGCAGACCATCAAGGACACCGGCCCGCTCACCAAGAAGCGCATGGAAACCATCGATGAGGAGATCACGGCTGCCGCTCTCGACTGGATGGAGAAGCAGGCCAAGGCTGATCAACCCTTCTTTCTCTGGTACAACTCGACGGCGATGCACTTCAGAACCCACCTTGCGGACAAGAATCGCGGAAAGAGTGGGCAGGACGACTACAGCGATCGGATGGTCACTCACGACGAGCAGATCGGCATGATGCTCGATAAACTCGATGAGCTGGGCATCGCCGACAACACCATCGTCATGTATTCCACCGACAACGGTCCGGAGAACGACACCTGGCCTGACGGCGCCAATACACCGTTCCGTGCCCAGAAGGACACGAACTATGAAGGCGCCTGGCGCGTTCCCGCGTTCATCCGCTGGCCCGGCAAGATCAAGGCGGGTTCGGTGCTGAATGGTATCGTCTGCCACCAGGACATGTTGCCGACCTTGGTGGCTTTAGCTGGCGATCCGGACGTTAAGCAGAAGCTCCTCGACGGCTACAAAGTTGGGGACAAGACCTTCAGCGTATGTATCGACGGAGTCAATATGCTGCCCTATCTCACTGGCGAGGTGAAGGAGAGTCCCAGAGAGGCCTTCCTCTATGCCAGCGATGACGGCGGCGTCATGGCACTCCGTGTAGGCGACTACAAGATGACATTTGAGGAGCAACGCGCAACGACCATGCGAGCCTGGGCAGAACCGTTTGTGAAGCTGCGGCTTCCATACATCTGCAACCTGCGTCGCGATCCGTTCGAGCGCGCTGAATTCAACTCGAATACCTACCTCGATTGGATGGTCGATCACGTTCCAATGATTTACATGGCTCAGGCAGTCATTGGGGCCCAACTCGAGAACTTCATCAAGTACCCGCCGCGTCAGAAGGCGGCCTCGTTCAACCTCGACACCGTGATGCAGTCGTTGGGGCCGAAGCAGGCCGCATACGCCGCACAGAAAGCGAAAGCAGCCGCTCAAGCTGGAGGCAATGGAGCTAATACCGGTAAAGAAAAACCCGCGTTAGTAACCAAATAAACTAACCAACCTGTCAAAGGGGAGGTCAGAACAAGATCTCCCCTTTCATGGGTACTTACGATGACCAGCCCTGGCAAGATATTCTGCAGATACTTAAGTGGCCGGAATCTCGTCACACGTATTAATTGCTATGAGCCAATCTGTCGAATATCCTTCGCCACTGCTGGATGTAACAGAAGAAGTGCGGGATTTCTACGACCGCTACCCTTACCCTCCGCCCGTTGAGAGTCTTGATACATATCAGCAGACCTGGCGAGACCCGGCGCGGCGTCGTGCGGACTATCATCTTTTTTGGCCGGACAGAGCTTATCGCGAAGACCAATCTATTCTCGTCGCTGGCTGCGGAACATCCCAGGCAGCAAAGCATGCATTGCGTTGGCCTGAGGCACAGGTTATTGGTATCGACGTCAGCGCGACGAGTGTGCAATGCACGCAAACGCTCAAGCACAAATACAACTTAACGAATCTTCAGGTGTACCAGCTTCCCATCGATCGCCTGAGCGAACTCGGAAAGACATTCGATCAGATCGTCTGCACCGGAGTTCTTCATCACCTTGGGGATCCCGGCGCTGGCCTCGCAGCTCTGCGCAGCGTCCTTAAACAGGATGGCGCAATGCTCCTGATGGTCTATGCGCCTTACGGGCGAGCCGGTATCTACATGTTGCAGGAGTTCTGCAGGCGGATCGGCATCCGTGCGACAGACGAAGGGATCCGTGATCTCATTGCTGCGCTTCGAATCTTGCCTGCGTGTCATCCGTTGGAAAGCCTCTTACGACAGGCCCCAGATTTTCGGGAGGAGACAGCACTCGCCGATGCACTTCTCCATCCGCAGGACCGTGCATATTCCGTTCCGCAGTTCTTCGATTTCATCCAGCACGGACGAATGAAATTCGACAGGTGGGTAAAGCAGGCGCCCTACTCTCCTCGCTGTGGTGTAATGGCGCATATTCCGCAGGCCACACAGATGGCAAAGCTTCCCTTGGCGGAGCAGTACGCTGCGGCAGAGCTTTTTCGGGGCACAATGGTTCGCCACAGCGCGATTGTCTACCGGGACGATCAATCGCCTGGCGCCCCGCCAATCGGCTTCGCGGGAAATGCGTGGCTCCAGTATGTGCCCATCCGCATGTCAGAGACGATCTGCGTTCAGGAACGGCTGCCCCGCGGTGCGGAAGCAGTTCTCATAAATCGAACTCATTCCCACAAGGATCTTTTTATGGTGGTGAACCAAGCAGAAAAACGGCTGCTCGATGCAATAGATGGGGACCGCACCATAGCCGAGCTCCTGGCCACGAGCCTGTCGCGGGAAAAGGAGCAGTCCGGGTTGGAAATAGGACGTGACTTCTTCGAAAGGCTCTGGTGGCACGATCAAGTAGTGTTTGACACGTCAGCCACGCAAGATAGCTCATCGATAACGCCTGACTCCTCATTAGGTAGAGTGGGAATCGGGATTTATCGATGACCTCCTCCGCTCTCGCTCCCTGGGGTTCCGATTGGGTATGGAGCGTGCCCATCATTGTTATTACCGTCATCTTTCATGCCTATAGCCTTGGGCTGCTGAAGCATCTGGTGAGTGCGATCCTGAAATTGGCCAGGAACAAAAATCTCGCGGATGTGGTGTCTCTCTCTGTGGTTGGAGGAACGGCGCTGTGCGCCACGCTCCTGCACGGCATTGAGGCAGCAGTCTGGGCCGTCGCTTACTTTCTGCTTAACGCTCTGCCTGACCGGAAGACCGCCATGCTCTATTCGCTAGGCGCAATGACAACCTTCGGAAGCCACAACCTCACTTTGGACATGCAATGGCGGCTCATGGGCTCGCTCGAGGCGTTAAACGGATGGATTCTTTTTGGGCTCACTACGGCTTTTCTATTTACAGTCATCCAGGAAGTCTGGTTACACAGTAACTCGCATTCCTAGGAATATTGGGTGTGCAGCCTGCAGGGTGAAGACTGGCGCATGCAGCCCTTCTTCCTAAAACGGCCCCTTGCGCAACAGAACACCATAGAAGGTGATGATCCCAATGAGGATGACAAATACGGCTACCACGAAGGACAGGGATTTATACATCCGTTGCGGGGCCCCGATTTCCTTCAGAAAATTCGCGTGTTGCCATGCTGCGGCCGCCAATGCCAGGGTGCCCAGAGCGATAAGACTGAGTCCCAGATTGCGCGGTGCCTGCGGACGGCGGATAGTTCCGGCCGCGATTTCTTCAGGCATGTATTGAAAAAACTTATAGATACTAAACCCAAATCCGATCATCGAAAGAGAGGTTCGGATCCATGCCATCAGGGTTCTTTCACCGGCAATGATCGTGCGCCGGAGAGCCAGATCCGTCCGTTCTTCAGCGAGCACTGTGCTCTTATCCCTCCGCGCAGTTTCTACATCGCTCATCGAACCCTTCCTCAGACTTGCGCCAAGGTGCTTACTCTTCCGTGCCTGGACCGGCGCCCGCTGCGGCCAGCGGCACCAATTGCGGAAAATGATCGCGTACCGCAAGCACACGGAACAGGAACGCCACCGTCACCGCGATCAGCGTAGTCGGAAAGAAGCCAACACTGTGCTTCGTTCCCAGCGCAATCAACGTATAGACCGTGCTTGCCAACACTGCGCTGGTGACGATGTGCTCTGATGGCCTGACAATCTCCGGTGTGACGCCGGAGAATATGTCGATGAACACTCCCCCTGCAGTCGTGGCAGCCAGTCCAATGAGGATCGCGCCGTAAATCCCAAGACCGTGGTCCAGCGCCCTGTGCGCGCCCAGGACCGCGAACCAGGGGAGTGTGAACGACTTGAAGAACGCCAGTGTCCTCTTGCGAAATCTCTCTTCCCGGGATTCGGCATATTGGTAGATCGCCAATCCCAGCAAGCCCATCACCATGCAGACGACAAAATAGGTCGCGCCTTTGAGCGGCGCAGGAATCTCATTCACCAAAACATCGCGGGTTACGCCCCCGCCGATGCCGCCGAAGAAAGCCATGATCAACAGTCCGGCAACAGTGTAGCCACGGTTGTGCGATGGATTGCGCGCAACGAGCACCCCGTTCAACGCGTTGATGCCGGCCGAGAACTCATCAATGTGCGGAAAGCTTGGAAGGTTCATTCGTTTTCTCCTCAGATCGTTGCGTCCCGTGTTCCGGCCACCGACGCTTTCGATGAGTTCCACCTTTACCAAAACAAAGCAAGATGCGTGGTGTCTGGATTTGCAAACATCCGATGCAACAGGTGCGGTCGATGAATGTGACTGTTTAAACGTCCCTCGTCGACGCACATTTAGGTCGGGAAGAATCGATATACGAGGCGAACTTACTAAGAGGAAGCGCAGCTTGCAACTGTTTCAAATAACAGGCAAGTTGCGAGTTAATTTCACATTCATGAGAGGTGTTCGATTGGTCACGATTACCCCCCGGGGCGAGTCGGTGCAGACAAGTCGCTATACGCGATACAGAAGACGCTGAGGTCGAGCTGACTCACCGACGATTCAATGGAGCGTGTCGGTCAAAAGGTAGAGCCGGTGAAATCAGCTAGGGCTTTTGAAACGGAACGGCGCAAGTCGTCGGACAGACGATTCCCTTGGGCTTGCGGTCCACTGATACACCCTTCTCACACTCATCAAGAACAGCTTGAGGAACACATCGCCTCAAGAACCTGATCGCTAAAGTCACTACGAACACGTCATCGAGCTGCCCGATAATAGGAATAAAATTCGGGATCAATTGAATCGGGCTGACGACGTACAAGACCGCACACCCGACAACCATCTTTGCGTGCCATGGAACCTGACGGTGAACAAGAGCTCGTCTGATAATGCGAAATTGCCTAAAAAAATGCCTGATCGGTTCACTCAGATTCTTTCTGGTGGGTGTTTCTATTTGTTCTTCCAGAGTTTCGGGGCCGACTTGCTCTTCCGTGGCTTTTCTCTTCCGAATAATGCAGCGAAAGCCAATGTGGCTCATTCCCGTGTCGATCATCTGTGGCTGGCGAGCCGCCGGACGATAACGCAGGCAGTAATTAGGAGCGCACAAGTGCGAACCACCCTTGACCACTTTTCGGGGAATGCGGAACTGGGGCTGGTGTGGGTCATAACTTTTCTCCGGAGAATGGATGCGGGGGTTGGTTGCCGGAGCGCAACACGGTGTACTTATCTCCGCTGCATGATCCTGCACATACCAATCTGACGTCCACTCCCACACGTTCCCCGCCATATCGAACAATCCGTAGCCGTTGGGTGGAAAGGAGCCCACGGGAGAAGTTCCGCGAAAACCATCAATCAGCAGATTTTGCCATGGAAATTCGCCTTGCCAGGAATTTGCCATCGCCTTTCCATCAGGAAAATGTTCATCTCCCCATGCAAATTTCTTACTCTCCAGACCTCCACGAGCCGCTCGTTCCCACTCCGCTTCCGTTGGCAGTTCTTTGCCCGCCCACTTCGCGTAGGCTTCAGCATCCTCATAGGCGATATGGACAGCCGGGTGTTGTTCTATGCCATCGATCGAACTTCCAGGTCCAAATGGACGACGCCAACTCGCCTCGGGAACCCAGGTCCACCAGTGCGTGTAGTTCTTCAAGTCCACCGGTCCATGTGACTCTCGAAAGACCAATGCACCTGGAACAAGATTTTCAGCGGGCGCCCCGGGATAGTCGGCGGGATTCAGTGGTCGTTCAGCGACAGTCACGTAGTCCGTCGCTGCGACGAAGCGCGCGAATCGCTCATTAGTTACGACGTGCCGATCCATCCAAAAGCCATCAATGCTTACCTCATGAACGGGTCGTTCCTCAGGATAGAAGTCTTCCGAACCCATCAGGAAGCTCCCGGCCGGAATCCACACCATATCTGGATCTGGCTGGGACTGAATCTGCGTACTTTCCTTTGACACCCTGTTGTTCATCTTGACCTCAGGTACGTGTCGCCTGATGGGATATCGAAAAAACACCCGCGCCTTCGGCGATGGTACTCCACTGCCGTTGTTGTGCATCTGTCTCAAATGACAGTTTCCATGCAAGGGCAGAAGGGCACCGAGAAGCCGGAACTTAGTTCTAAATAGTTATTCGAATTCCAAATTGAAGTACCCGGGGACGTACCGCACCATCGGCTAACGGGACCCATGACATCGTTGCGACATCACAGGCCGAACCCTCGAAGTAGCATCAAGACCTGCCCTGGATTCCGCGATTGTCAGCAGGCCTTGGCAACAAGACCAAGCTGTGGAAGGCTTGGACGGGATGATGGCACTGCCGAAAATGCAAACGAGGAATCTAGTCTCACTTGAAGACGATGATCTGTGCGCTGCTGTTTCCGCACATCCCGTAGATCTCTCCGGAAATGCACGCTCCAACCGAATACCTATAGCATCCCGGCTTTTGCGCAGTCACAGTTACAGACTTGTCCGAGCCTCCAATGATGTCGTCGAGGTTGAACGGTGATGTAGGTCCCATGTCGACGATGAAACCCTGATGTTTCGTATCGCTCTTCCAGACAACCGTCGTGCCCGCCTTCACACAGAAGGTGGCATTCGACTTCGACCCCGGGAAACCGGGAGTGGCTGACGCACCGTCCCGAGTGCGCTTGACATCAACCTGGCACGGCTGTGAAGCCGTCCCACACGTATTGGCGGCGCTGCAGGACGAAGCCGAACTGGGCTCGATGCAGGCGTACGGATTTTTCTTCTGTGCCGGAACGGCCGTTGTAATCATGACGGCCAGCACAGAGCAGGTTACGGTCAGAAATCTATCGCTCGTCATACCGCACTCATTCTCGCGCCAGTGAAAGGCGCGCTGAATAATGAATTGTTCAATCAAGGCCGATAACAGGAGGCCGTATTCAAACGCCGCGCTAGTTGACCCCGGCCGTACCCTTCCAATCGAGAACGTCCACCAGGTTCCACGGGTTCTGATTGAGGTCCCATTGCAGTTTGCCTTCCTTGTCTAGGATCAGCTGTGCCGCCGGAAAGAGTTTTCCTGTGCTCTTGCTCTTGTCCTGATCATTCAGTTCCAGTATCCCAGCGGTCAGATTGAACGACATGGTTTGGCTGTCTGTCCACGCCTCGCCGAAGCGAATCTGTCGGTTCGTGACGAACACGATCCTTCGGCCGGTCGGCGTTGGAGTCATCTGGATATAGGAGCAGTCGTTGCCCAGCGTGCCGGTGATCTCCACATGCCCGACAGCCTTCATCTTTTGCAGCGCAGTCACGAGCCCCTGGTTCTGTCCCTTCTCAAACGCCTGCACGAGTGTGACCCTGTCCGCCGGAGTCGAAAATTCGTAGATATCCAGACTGACGCCGATGTTTGCACCCATTTGAGTCCCCGTGCCAAACGCCTGCGCTTCGATCGTTTCGTACTTATCTCTCCCAAACGCCGTGCTGCTCCCAGCCAGCATCAGGCCAAGCATCGTTATACCTAGGAAGATTTTCGTGAAGCTTCTTCGCTTCTCCATGACCACACCTCTTTCGCTCGTGTGCTTCAGTGGGCCGATGATTTCTGAAACCCGAGCGTAGGTGTTGGGAAAGATGACAGCAACTGGCATTACTCGCAGAGGTATGTCTTTCCGCGAGCCCACGGCACTTATGCGAATCCGGTGACAGAAAGTCCTGGAATGCACCGGACTCCGAGATTTAACGGCGTGCGGGGTTTTCCGACGCTTGTGAGGAGGCGAGGGCACTACTACTTATCACGATGAGCGCTCGCAGGAGATTTGGCATTCAGTGTCGCCAGTAGCTCGCGCGCTGAATCCGGCGCCCTCATGCCGCTTGAAAAGATCTCTTTTCCACTCATCTTTTTCCCACAGATCTTTTCGTTCCCACCCGAGTCAGATCCGAGCGAACTGCCGGAGAGTGAGTTGAACTTCAAGCACGTTCATTCACAACACGACGCTATTGGCAGGTCGTCCCAATGGCGTTGGCCTCTTTCACCACCAACTGCTTTCTCATGTCGTCGCGGCCCACCGCAATCGAAAAGTGAAACCCATAAGGAGTCCGAAGAGCGTCAAGAAGGCGCCTTCAGGCACCGTGACGATCTTGCATTCCTCCTCGATCACGGCCGTCGCGCTCCCTGCCATCCGACCCAAAACGTACTACCGGACGTGCAACTACTGTCGCGAGCGAATAAACACAGCCGAGTTCTTATCTCCCGCCTGCGCATATGTCACCACAACGTGATACCCCTTGTGCGGATCGTAGCCCCGCCCGCTGGCGACGCTGAGTCCCGAGTCCACAACCAGGTGATCATTCAGCGCGAACACGGCCGACTTCCCCCCATCGTCCTTTACCGTCATCGTGCGCTCGTGCTTGTCAAAGCTCATCACCGTTCCCTCAACCTTCTGGAACGGCCCCGTGCCCAGGTCTTTCACCGCCACCGCCGTGCGGTCGTTGTCGTAGCCGTAGTAGTACACGACGACGTAGTTGCCGACGTGCTGGAAGGCGTTCGCATTCACCGAATCCGACTGCAGCGCCTTGTCGAAATCCAGCGTCACCTTCGCATTTGAGGGCAGCTTGAACTGGCTCGTCGTTCCGTCGTCGACCGTCACATCCATCGTCTTCGAGTCAGGATTGACCGCCTTCACCATGCCGCTCACGGCATGTACTACCATCTGCGCGCCGGCACTCGCGCAGAGCACCATCATCGTGACGGGTATCAATATGAAACCAAGTTTGCGTTGCATGGAACTCCTCCCTCTTTGCAGAAGGTTCGCGAGGCTCAACCCTGCCGACATTGCACAGCAGTCTGAGCATCGTTTATATCGGTGTCCGACATGCTACACCTTTAAAGGCATTTTGCAACAGGGGATGTAAAAACTCAGCGCACAATCTTCACAATCTCGCCATCCGGTGCACTCCAACCCACTGCCCCCGTATGCGTCAACCTTCCGCTCTCATCATCCCAGCGCAGGTGCGTAATCTCGCTCTTCCCTTGCTCGTACGCGTAACTCTTGCCATCGTCGTTGTAGAGTGTGAACTCCCCATTCGATCCGGGATAGATTCTTACCTCGGCGATCGCCTGCTTCTCATCCGTACTCAGCACCGGCGCTCCCATCGGTACAATCGATCCCGCGCGCACAAACACCGGAATCACACCAATCGGCGCATCCACGCGCACGCGTTGTCCGCCGCGCACGCGTTCGTTCGTCCAGAAGTTGTACCAGTCTGTTCCCGCTGGCAGATATACTTCGCGGCTCGTGCTTCCCTGCTCTGTCACCGGAGCCACCAGCAGCGCCGGTCCGAACATATACTCATCGCCGATTTCCGCCACATTCGGATCGCTGCCAAAGTCCATGAACAATCCCCGCATGAACGGCGCTCCCGTCTCATGCGAGCTCCACCCCAGCGAGTAGAGGTACGGCATCAACTGATACCGCAGCCGCAAATACTTCTCTAAGATCGGCTCCGCCTGCTTGCCATAACTCCAGACCTCGTTCTCCTTGCGGCTTCCATGCGCGCGCATCGTCGGCTGAAACGTTCCGTACTCAAACCACCGCACGTACAGCTCCGCATAGTCTTCGTAGTTCCCGACATTCTCCTTCGCGTCGCTCGCATCGACCAGTACCGGTCGCTCCGCCTTATGTGAGCCCGGCAGATACTGCCATCCGCCAATGTCCGTGCTCCAATACGGCATGCCCGACGCCACAAAATCCAACCCCGTCGGCACCTGCCTCTTCAGCGTGTCCCACGTCGGCGAAATGTCCGACGACCAGAAGATCGTTCCGTTATGCTGCGCGCCAAGGTATGCATCGCGCGCCAGAATCAGCGCCCTGCGATCCGGCAGGTCTGTGCGGAATCCGTCGTAGATCGCCTTCGTGTGAAAGTACGGATACACATTGAAGTACTCCGTCCCTGGCCCAAGTGACAGATAGCTTCCATTCGGCGGCAGGTCAGGCTCCGTCTCATCCGCCCAGAAGCTGTCGAATCCCTTCGACACAAAGTTCTCCTTGATCCGCGCCCAGTACCACTTCGCCGCATCCGGATTCGTCGTGTCGATATCGGACCCCGCGCGATCGTACGGCAATCCATTCGTCGGCGTCCCATCCGCCAGATGCTCAAACCATCCGTTCTTCAAGATCGTGTCGTAGTAGCGGCTTTCAGGCACAAAGCGCGGCCACACGCTGATCATCGAATGAAACCCCATGCGATGCAGTTCATCATTCATCGCCTTCGGGTCTGGCCAGTAGCGCGGATCCATATCCATCTGGCCCATCTTCGTAAAGTAGAACCAGTCCACCACCATCACATCCGCAGGCAGCTTCCGCTCGCGATACCCCCGCGCCACATCCAGCAGCTCCTTCTGCGACGTATACCGCTGCTTGCACTGGATGTACCCATACGCCGACTTCGGCAGCATCGGCACGCTGCCCGTCAGCAGACGATAGCCTTCATACAACTTGTCGTACGTGTCGCCGACGATCACAAAGAACGACACCCGTTGCCCCACCTGTGAAGTCCACTTCGTCTGCTCGTTGAACGCAAAGTCCACCCGCGTCTTCGACGGGTTGTCCCACACAATCGCGTATCCCTTATTCGTCACCACAAACGGAACGCACACGCTCTGGCCCGCCGCCGCGTCATAGTCATGCGCGCACTCCACGGATCGCCCGCGCAGATCCAACTTACCCTGCTGATTCTGCCCCAGCCCGTAGTAGTGCTCATCACTCGGCGCCGCAAACGTCGCGCCCACGCGATAGAACGGATCATCTCCGGGCCTGCGGTCTTCGAGAATCTGCGAGTCGCCGTCCTTATGGTTCGGCACACTCATCTCCCATCCATTCATGCGCAGCACTTGCCTGCCATCCGCACGCTGAATCTCTAATCCGAATCCCGGCGTCGACCCATTGAAGTACTTCGCAATATCCGCATTCGTACCCGTCGGCGTCCAGTGGTGATATGCCCCCACCTTCACGACTATCTCTGCTGAGCGATACTCATCTCCCGCATCCGAGCTCGCATGCGTCCACCCGCTCGCCGCCGGCTGCGCCGTAATCCCCACCCCCGGCCCGTTCAACGCCCACTTCGCATCCAAGCTCATCGTCACGCGAACCACGCCCGGCGCATAACCTTCCAGCACCACCGTCGCGTTATCGCGCGTCAGCACCACTCGCTGTGCGCGCGCAACCCACCCGCAACTCACGATCACAAGCAGCAACGCAATCGAACGCAAACAGGTCAGCCTCCACTGGCATACCCACCCTACACCAGTTCGCCGCGTGCTTACTCTACCGGCAGCTTCGCTCTGTACCCGTCTCGCGAAATCACCGAGTACTTCACGGCCTTGCCCTTCTCATCCTGCATCTTCAGCGGCTTGCCTTCGTTGTCCACCAGGTACACCTTCACCTTCCGGTACGACCCATCGTTCTTCTGGTTCGACGGCCGGTATGTCAGCACATACTGATTGCGGATCGACTCATTGATCTGCGAGAAGATGTCCGGCAGCGCTCCCTGGAACACCGGCGAGAACCACATCCCGCCCGTCATGTCCGCAAACGTGCGCATCTCGTTATCGGCCTGCAGATAGTCCATGTGGCGCGACGCCGCGCCCATGCCACCGCCAGCCCCGGCCATCTCGCGGATCATCCCGCCCGTGCTGATCGTAAAGATCGTCACATTCGGCGTCGCCTTGATCTTCGCCAGCATCTTGTCCAGCGTGATCTTCGACATCGTGTCCCGCCCGCTCGAGATCAGGATGATGTACTTCCGCCCTTCCACCCGGGTCAGCCGGTCCAGCATCTCGTACAGCGCATCAAACTCATTCGTCTCGCTGAACCCCGGAATCATCAGGCTCTGCAGCGCCTCTGCAATCGTCGACTGGTTGTTCGTAAAGTCGCAGAGGATATGCGTACGCATGTCGTACGTCGCTACTGCGATGTAATCCTCTGGCTGCAGCGTCCGGAAGAACGCCACCGCCGCGTTTTGCATATCGTTGATGAACCAATAAGAGTTCGCCGCGAACTCCAGCAGCATCACTGCCGTAATCGGCGTCTTCGCCATGTGAATCGACGTCACCCGCTGCTCCACGCCGTCCTCTGTGATCAGGAAGTTGTCTGCCTTCAGTCCCGGGACAAACTGGTGCGTCTTGTCCAGCAGCACATTCACATCCAGGTTCACAATCGGCACATCCACGCGCATCGAGAAGGTCTCGTTGTTCGGGTTCTTCACCTTCTCTTCTGCCGGAGCCGGCGGAGGCGTGTCGTCGGTGCTCTTCTTCTTCAACACAACGCCGTCATTGCCCGTATCCGGCCCGCTGCTGTCATCGGTTGTGGTCGGCGTCTGCGCAGGCTTCTGCTGCGTTGCAGCAGGCTGCTGCTCCTGCGCCGGAGGGCTCGCCGGCGCGCTCTGCGCCATCGTTGGCGCGCCGCCTCCCACCACCAGACTCACCACCAGACCGATCGCGCACACCCAAACGTTCTTCATGCCCGCTGCTCCAACACTCTTTCGGGAACCCGGCTTACCCGCACCTCTTTTGTACGCCTGGCCTGCCTCGTTAGACGAGTCATAAACCCTCTCGCCTACAGACCCAAATTTCGCCGCCATCCTTCACCTTTGGCCATCAAACGCACGAAGGGCCGCCGGGGGGTGCCAGCGGCCCATTCGCGTGCATCTCGCGCCTCCTATCAAGGGATGCGATCGGTGGGGGATCGTCCCGACCAGAGGCGCGCTTTGATTATCACACATCTCGCCTCCCGGGCCAAAGCCGCTAACAGCCGCGCCCTCCACATCTCCACCGTGAAAACTTCTGCACACTCTGCTCTGGTATAAGCTTTCAGACACTCGGCAAAGAGTTGTCATCGGATTGTCTTCGGAGAAGCGTCTGCCATGTCAGATATCCAGGGATTCGCGGCCCACGCCGCCGGAGCCCAGTTGCTCCCCTTCCGCTACTCTCCCGGCGAGCTCGGGCCCTACGACGTCGAAGTCCGTGTCGCTCACTGCGGCGTCTGTCACTCCGACATCCACCTCATCGACAACGACTGGGGCATCAGCCGCTACCCTCTCATCCCCGGTCACGAGATCATCGGCACCGTCACCGCCGTCGGCTCCAACGTCCATGGCCCAACCGTAGGCCAACGCGTCGGCATCGGCTGGCAGGCAGACTCCTGCGGCATCTGCGAGTGGTGCCGCTCCGGCGAAGAGCACCTCTGCCCCAAGGCCCAGCCCACCTGCGTCGGCCGCCACGGAGGCTTCGCCTCCGCCGTCCGCGTCAACAGCCGCTTCGCCATCCCCGTCCCCGACGCCCTCGAGAGCGTCTCCGCCGCCCCTCTCCTCTGCGGCGGCGTCACCGTCTACGCTCCACTCCGCAACCACGGCGCCCGCCCCGCCTCGCGCATCGGAGTCATCGGTATCGGCGGCCTCGGCCATCTCGCCATTCAATTCGCCCGCGCCTTCGGCTCCGAAGTCACCGCCTTCTCCTCCTCCAAGGACAAGGAAGCCGAAGCCCTCACGCTCGGCGCGCACGCCTTCGTCAACACCCGCGAGACCTCCTCCGTCAAAAAGCTCGCACGCTCCTTCGACCTCATCCTCTCCACCGTCTCCGGCGACCAGGACCTCCACCACTTCATCGAAGCTCTCCGCCCCAAGGGCACGCTTGTCATCCTCGGCGCCGGCCCCTCGCCCCTGCAGATCCCCGGCGCCGCCCTCATCGGCGGCGAGCTCTCCGTCGCCGGTTCCAACATCGGCAGCCCCCGCGATCTCCGCGAAATGCTCGAAGTCGCCGCCCGCCACAACATCAAGGCCATCACCGAGCGCTTCCCCATGAAGGACGCCAACACCGCCGTCGCCCGCGTCAAGAAAAACCAGGTCCGCTACCGCGCCGTCCTCACCCCGTAGGCCCGTTCAGCATTCCACGCTCAACTTATAAGTTCGTCATCCTGAGCGAGCCTAGTAATCAGCCGTCATCCTGAGCCGTAGGCGAAGGATCTCTGTATTTGTCTTTCCGTCCGGCTGCCCCGCACAATCACTTCACAACCGCCCCACCGCTCGGAAGAATCCGCGACTTCACCTCCAGCCTGTGATAGTTCCGATACGTCGCCTCGAACGTCCAGGTCGTCGCATGAAATCCCTCCGATGTACTGACAGCGCGCGACATGATTGCAGACGGCATCCAGAACGTATCTCCGTCAAGCACCACCGGCGCATAGTCAATCGTGACGGCCCACTTCCCGAGCACCGGCCGTTCAAATAAGCTCCCACGGTTAATCACGTGATGCGGTGTCGTCATCTCCAGGTGCGTGATCTGCATCGATGCACGGTCGATGAAGACGCGCCCCTTGCTCTTCTCCTGCAGAAGACAGCCCTCGTGGTTCTCCCGCGGCAGCGCCGCAGCGAAGTCGACAATGTACGGCTCGTCCGGGCCGTTGCCATGAGTTCGCTCCCGCGTGTATTTCATGCAGGCCTTCTGGCTCAGCGAGACCACCGCAAACCCGCCCTCAAACGCTCCGCTCAGCACCGAAGGAAATCCCATCATCGACTGCGAAGTCGCAGGCCTGCCATCTACCGTCTGCAACTCACGCGACTCCGCAAGACTCATAGTGTGGTCAGGATTCTCGCTGCGCTTCACACGGAAGATGGAGTCGACGGTGTCACCGACACCAGGGTCCATACGCGAGACAACATGCTCGTCGCAGAAGAGGCTGGGCAGGCTCTTGTCGTAATGGTTCAGATTCGCTTCCAGCCGCTCAAGAATCTCATCCAGCGCCGGCGTCTTCGCCTGCTGCGCACACATCGCAGACGAGACCCCAACAAGCAAAACAAACGAAATGGCTGCGGACAATCTGAAATTCATGGCCCCTCGCACCTTCCGGCGCGCCACCATCATATGCAATCAACACTCATGAACAAGATGGAACTAGCCATGAGCCTTCAACCTACGGGTTGCGCATTTCGTCTCGCGTGTGCGGACTGCGTTCTTCTGCAGCCACTCTTCGCGTCTAGCGTCCCAGCGTCGCCTGCCAGTTTTGCACCACCGTAAACTCCGGCGGTCGCGCCGCTGCCGCTGTCGTGATCACAAACCGTTGCCCCCCTGCCGCCACATCGAACTGCACATCCGTCGGTGTGCCATACTGCGGCGTTCCCGGAACCTGAAACAACGCCTTCGCCTCCCCACTCGCGACATCGCGCTCGACCGGCACCGCATAAATCCAAGCATCCACACCCACGTAGAACAGCTCATGCCCATCCGGTCGCCAGCGCACCAGCCACCCACCTCCATGCGAAACCTGTCGTCTCTCGCCCACCAGGTGCGGTAGTGCCTCAGCCTCAAACCCTTGCTCATACACCTCCGGCTTGCCTGATTCATCCGACACAAACGCAACCTCGCGCCCATCCGGGGAAAACGCAGCGCCCCACTGCGAAGCTCCATTCTTCAGCAGCGGTAGAATCTTCCCGGCCTTCACATCCAGCAGCCAGACTTCGCGATCCTCTTCACCCAGAGATGTGTCGTAGGCGATATATCTCCCATCGCGCGACCAGTCCGTGGGAATCTGCAAGGACCCATCGGGCTGCCGTCCCGCGTCACCGCTCACAAATAGCTCCTCTTTCTTGACTGCATCCGTGCTCATAGCGGCCAGCCGCGGCGACGACGTATGACTCATCCCGAACGCAATCCGTGCCCCATCCGGCGACCACACCGGCCTCACATGCGTCGTCGGCGGATTTGGATAGGTCAATCGCCGGCTCTCGCCATTCTCATCGAACATCCAGACGTCGCGCACGCCGTTCAGAGGGCTCCAGACATCCGCCGCTGCATGTCTCCCATCCGGAGACACCCTCACCGTTCCGCTGAACGCTGCCGGTTTCGTCCTGCTCACAACCCTCCCGGTACGGTCATACCACCGCATCTCCGACTCCGGAAATCCGGTCTGATACACCAGCACTCCATTCGTCGATACCGAAAACAACGCAGCCGCACTCGGCCTGAAGTACACGACATTCTGCGCCAGCGGCATCGCATCTCCAATCAGCGTCAACTTCTCTGCATCGAACGCCTGCGCCAGCAAGGCTCCATCGCGCACAAATAGCAGATACCCCAGCTCGCCCTCACTGCGCGGCGGAGCATACTCCACCCGCGAGTCCGTCTCCAGCAACGCCACCGCCTTCCCCGTAACAAAATCCGTTACCACCGCCCGATAGCGCTCGATCGCCGGATCGAAGTCCACATGCAGAAAGTGTTTGCCATCCGGCAGAAACTGTGCCCAGCGAAATCCCTGCACCGGAATCGCACGCACTCCTCCCGTCTTCGCCGAAACCTCATACGCTGCCGTCGCACCAGACCACACATCCAGCAGCGCGCCATTGTCACGCCACGCTCCGCCCATCACCATCCACGGCAGCGTGGCGACATCCCTCATCGTTCCCGTATGCAGATTCCACTGCCGCAGCACCCGTTTCGCCGAGAAAAAGATCGATCCGCTGTCCGGCGCCCAGAACACCGTCCAGGCACCCTCCGTTCCCGTTATCGACTTCAACTCCAACGACGACAGATCTCGCATCCAGACGCGCGTTCCATTCGCATCCGCCACCGTAAACGCCAACTTCGTTCCATCCGGCGAGATCGCAAAAGGCTGCCTGCTGATCGGCGGAGCGAAAAACGAACCCTCCGGCGGCGTGATCGCAAACTGCACCGCACGCAAAGGCGCACGTTCCGTCTTATCGCGCAGCGCTCGCTCCAACCGGGACACACCTAGGACGACCACCGCAACCGCCGTGCCGATGCCCAGCCACTCCCACGGCGTCAGTCCTTTCCAACGCCTCGCCACCGGCATCTCCGCGACAGCCGGCTTCATCACCGTCGGCGAAATATTCCCGACAAATCGGTATCCGCGTCCCGGAATCGTCTCGATATACCTTGGGTTCTCCGCCGCATCGCCCAGCGCGCGCCGCAGCTTGTTCATCGCCGCATTCAGTCCATGCTCAAAGTCGACGAACGTGCCCTCGCTCCATATCTGGTCGCGCAGCTCCTCGCGCGTCACCAGCTCGCCGGGCCGTGCCAGCATCATCATCAAAATCTGAAAGGGCTGTCCCGACAGTCGTATCCGCGCGCCGCCTCGCAGCAGCTCCTCTGCGGCGGGATCCACCTCGAACGGTCCGAACGCCAGCCGTGCTGGCGACTGCGGCTGAGTGACCATCAGGTTGTTCCGTATGACACCGCCAGTCTACTCCTCGCCGAAAACCCACACCGGACCGATGTCCCGCCGATGAGGTCCTGCCTCAACTCGTGCGACCGTAAGCACTTCGCTGATGACCCCAGGTTTGCTCTCCAAATCACAGCGCATGCATGGAAGCCCGACGCTTTCCCCTGTACTGTCAGCCCACTCATGCAGTTCTGCCCTGGAGGGGCTAACACCATGTGCACTCGAACCACACTCATCTGCTCACTGGCTCTGGCGTTGGTCACCGCCTCGGCCACCGCCGAATCTGTCTACATCGTCAACATCGCCGCACAGTTCGGAACCGTCGATCTTTCCACCGGCGCCTTCACCCAGATTGGCGGCGGACTTCCTGAAAGCGGTGCCAGCCTCGTCGCCGGGCCCGGCGGCAGTCTCCTCACCATCGGCAACTCTGGCGAGCTCTACTCCATCAACCCTGCAACTGGCGTCGCCACCCCCATCGGGAGCACCGGTCTCGATGGCTCCTCGCCCGGCAACTTTGCCAACTCCATCGTCGGGCTCAACGGCGCTTTCTACGCCACCGACATGAACAACACCTTCTACTCGCTCAATCCCACCACCGGCGCCGCCACGATGATCGGGCCCACCGGCATGCCCGGCGACCCCGGCTGCGGCGCCTACCCTAACCTTTGTGACGAAGCACTCTTCGGCTACAACGGAAACCTCTACGCCACCTACGATGCCTTCGAAGTCGGCTCTGACGGCTATACCAATCCCGTTACGGTCAATCCCGCCCTCTGGCAGATCGACCCCGCCACCGGAGTCGCCACTTTCATCAGCTCAGCCGACCTCCATATCCTGGCCCTCACAGAAATCTCTGGAGAGCTCATGGGCTTCCAGGGCTTCCCCAGCTCCACCAACCCACTCCCCAACCCACTCATCGAAGCCGTCAGCTTCGATCCCACCACTGGCCACACCAGCGAGATCGTCAGCCTCGGCACGGACATCGCCCCCATCTCCGGCGTCGCACCCGACATCGCCCCTACCCCCGAGCCCGCCTCCCTCGCTCTTCTCGGAACCAGCCTCGCCGCCGTAGCCGCCCGCCTTCGCTATATCAGGTTGCGGCGATAGACCCTGCGCAAACTGCTACGACGCGAACGACGGGCCCCTCCACCCACCCGCGCGCAAACGACCGCTCGCGGGTGGGTCGACCACAAGCAGACGTTCCTCGCCTTCCTCGGGCCGGTGGCCATCCCCCTTGACACACCCCTTTACAATAGAAGTAGGAGTATCTCTCGCCCGGCCTTGTCGCTGGGCATTTACCTTAATGGCCAAGTTATTTGCTATCAAGACTTTGCGGCTAAGTCCAGAAGGATGAAGACTTTGCAATAAAGGTCCACCCCTAACGCTTTTGTCCTGAAGACTTTGCGCAAAATTGCCGGGGGTGGGGTACAAGCCCTATCCTGACCTCCAATGCGATTTGAGCTCTTCATCGCGGCCCGTTACCTCCGAGCTCGCCGCCGTCAGGCGGGCGCCCGCGGCCACGCTGTCGTAGGAGTCGTAACTGCGATCTCCGTCCTCGGCATCGCCGCCGGAGTCGCAGCCCTAGTCATCGCCCTCGCCATCACCAACGGCATGCGCAGGGATCTCCAGCAGCGCCTCGTCGGTGCCCTCGCCCACGTGGAGCTGATGCGCACCGCAGGCGACGGCATCCGCGACTGGCGTCCGCTCATGCAGCACCTCGCCACCGAGCCGCACGTCGTCGCCGTCGCTCCCGGCCTCTACGGACAGGTCCTCATCTCCCGCGGCGCCCGCTCCGGCGGCGCCCTCATCAAGGGCATCCTTCCCCACGACGAGCTCCGCGTCGGCAACCTCCTCCAGACCGTGACCCAAGGCGCCACATGCGACCTCGAACCGCAGCAACGAGTCCTGTTCAGGCGTGAGTACTCGGTACTGCCAGTGAACTACCCGCGACGTACACTGACCGTGACTCCAGCAGGAGTCCGCCACCCATCGTCCTCGGCCACGAACTCGCCCTCAGCCTCGGGCGCCGGGGTCGGCGACACTGTCCTCGTCACCAGCCCGCAGGGCGAGCTCACCCCCGTCGGCCTGGTCCCTCGCTACGAAAGATTTCGCGTCGCAGGAATCTTCAACTCAGGTTTCTACCAGTACGACTCGGCCTATGCGTTCATGCGGCTCGCCGACGCGCAGCACCTGTTCTCGGAGCCCGACCTCGTCTCGGTCCTCAGCTTCCGCCTCGACGACCTCTACCTCGCCCCCGACGTCGCCCGTGAGTTAGAGGAGTACGCCGGCCCCGGCTATCAGGCCACCACCTGGATCGATCAAAATCGCGAACTCTTTCGCGCGTTGAAGCTCGAGCAGGTAGTGACGTTCGTCATCCTCGCGCTTATCGTCGTCGTCGCTGCGCTGAACATTCTCATCGCGCTGACCATGATGGTGATGGAGAAGTCGCGAGACATCGCTGTGCTGATGAGCTTCGGCGTGTCGAGCGCGCAGGTCCGGCGCATCTTCCTCTTCGAGGGGCTGCTTATCTCAGTGATCGGCAGCGTGCTCGGACTGATCCTTGGTTACACAGGCAGCTTGCTCGGCGCGCACTATCGCTTCATCGCGCTCGATCCGAGCGTGTACTCGATCAGCTATCTTCCTTTCGCTCCGAGCATCAGCGATGGGTTGATCGTCCTCGCAGTTTCGCTTGGGTTGTCGCTACTGGCAACGCTGTATCCTTCGCACTCTGCCGCGAGCATCCTGCCCGCTGAGGCTTTGCGCTATGAGTAAGAAGCGCTGCGCTGGGAGTAAGAAGTATCCTTGAAGTCGAGGGTCCTCTATGCCGCGTCTTCCCTATCCCAAGCTCGCCCCCGAGGCTTATCGCTCTCTCCAGTCGCTCGGTCATTATCTGCGCACGGCGACATCGCTTGATGCTGTGTTGCTAGGGCTCGTCGATCTGCGAGCTTCGCAGCTCAATCGCTGTGGGTTCTGCATCGGGATGCACTCGCATGAGCTGAAGCACGCGAATGAGCCGGACTCGCGCATCGACGCTGTGGCGAACTGGCGGGACTCGGATGCGTTTACTCCGCGGGAGCGCGCGGCACTCGCGTGGACCGAGGAGATCACGAACATCCAGGATGGTCACGCGTCGGATGAGGCATACGCGGCGGTGAGCGAGTTCTTCAAGGACAAGGACCTCGTCGATCTTACCTTTGCGATTGCAACCATCAATGCGTGGAACCGGCTGGGCATTGCGTTCGCCGCGGAGTGGAATCCGCCAATTCGGCCCGGCGGTGCGCTTAACAAAGAGGAGCCGGCAGCTACCGCTGCTGCGACTTCATGAAGACCTGTGACGAGCTACTATGCGCGCTCGCGCTGACGAAGACCTATCCGTCGGTCGCACCCGGCGTGCCGGATCTCGAGCTCTTCCGCGACCTCAACCTTCACGTCGCCGAGGGTGAGATGGTGGCGATCGTCGGAGAGTCGGGCGCGGGAAAGAGCACGCTGCTGCATCTCCTCGCGGCGCTGGACTGCCCGACCGCGGGTGAGGTCTGGTGCGGGTTCACGCATGTGACGGGTCTCTCGAAGGCTGAGGCATCCAACTTCCGTAACCGCGAGATTGGGTACGTATGGCAGTTCCACTACCTGTTGCCGGAGTTTACGGCGCTGGAGAACGTCGCACTGCCGCTGCTGGCGCGAGGCGTGCAGCGCGAGGAAGCGATGCAGGCGGCGGCGACCTGGCTGGATCGTGTTGGACTGAAAGAACGAGCGGCGAACCGGTCGGGTGAGTTATCGGGTGGTGAACAGCAGCGCGTGTCGATTGCACGTGCGCTTGTGACGCAACCCAAGGTGCTGCTAGCAGATGAGCCGACCGGCGATCTTGATGGAGCGACGGCAGATCGCGTCTTCACACTGCTCGAGCAGCTGCATCGCGAGCATGGCTTGACCAGCGTGATCGTCACGCACAATCCAGAGTTTGCGCGGCGCTGCAATCGCGTTCTGAGGCTGGCCCACGGCCGGCTTGTACCTGCCTAGATGCTATTTGCATCCGTTTTCCCACAAAAGCGTCCAATTTAAGGCTCCTTGTACGTTTGTGGGAGGTCACTGGACCGCACTCTTACAGCTACACTAGGGGCACTTATCCCTGGCTGCCTCATGGCACTCAGTTCCTTGCGCCGCAGAACAACGCGGCGTCGGCCACGTTCCAGAAGCGCTCCGGCGTTTGCCCGCACCGGAGTGCAGTTCGAAGGGGGAGCATGTTCGAACGCTACACAGAGAAGGCGCGGCGCGTTATCTTCTTTGCGCGCTACGAGGCTAGCCAGTTTGGCTCGCCGTACATTGAGACTGAACATCTCCTACTGGGCCTGCTGCGCGAAGATAAAGCACTTACCAACCGCTTCCTTCGCTCGCATGCCTCGGTTGAATCCATCCGCAAGCAGATCGAGCAACATACGACCGTTCGCGAGAAGGTCTCGACATCTGTTGATCTACCACTTTCCAACGAGTGCAAGCACGTGCTCGCCTATGCGGCCGAAGAGGCCGAAAGGCTAAGCCACAAGCACATCGGGACAGAGCATCTATTACTGGGACTTCTGCGCGAGGAGAAGTGCTTCGCCGCCGAGATCCTGATGGAGCGCGGACTACGTTTGCCTGCGATCCGCGAAGAGCTGCAGCGCACAACCCAGGAGAAACCGGCCGCTGCGAGCGGCAAGCAGCAGCGCCAGCAGCAGGAGCAGTCGATGCTGGCAGAGTTTTCTCGCGACCTGACGCAGGCGGCGAGCGAACAGTCTCTAGATCCTCTGGTGGGCCGCGACCATGAAGTGGAGCGCGTCATCCAGATTCTCTGCCGCCGGACGAAGAACAATCCGGTGCTGATCGGCGAACCGGGCGTTGGCAAGACCGCGATCGTCGAAGGGCTGGCGCAGAAGATTGCGGATGGCGAGGTACCAAGCTTCCTTGCTGACAAGCGCGTGCTGTCGCTCGATCTTTCGCTCATCGTTGCAGGCACGAAGTATCGCGGTCAGTTTGAGGAGAGGTTGAAGACGATCATGAAGGAGTTGATGGAGTCGCAGAACTCCATCGTCTTCATCGACGAGTTGCACACATTAGTTGGCGCAGGTTCGGCAGAAGGCTCGCTGGATGCAGCGAACATCCTGAAGCCCGCGCTAAGCCGCGGCGAGATCCAGTGCATCGGAGCGACGACGCCGGCAGAGTACCGCAAATCGATTGAGAAGGATCGCTCGCTGGAGCGGCGCTTCCAGGCCGTGAAGGTTCCTCCTCCGAACGAAGAGGACGCGATCAAGATCATCATGGGGATCAAGGAGCGTTACGAGAAGTTTCACGCCGTCAGTTACACGGACGACGCGATCACCTTCTCCGTCTCGCACTCGAACCGCTATATTCCTGATCGTTTCCTTCCAGATAAGGCGATTGACCTGATCGACGAGGCGGGCGCGCGTGTGAAGTTGCGGCAGACGACGCTGCCCGAGGAGTTGACTGAAGTTCAGAAGCGCATCAAGTTCATCGTGCACCGCATGGAGAATGCGATTGCGAACCACGAGTTCGAGAAGGCACGGTTCTACTCGGACGAGGAGCGCAAAGAGCGCGAGAACCTGCGTGCGCTGCGCGATAAGTATCACCTCGATGAGTCGAGCTCGGGCATCGTGACGCGCGAGGACATCGAGGACGTCGTCTCGCGCTGGACCGGCGTTCCCATTACGTCGATCAAGGAAGAGGAGACGCAGAAGCTGCTGCGCGTGGAGGAAGAGCTGCACAAGCGGGTGATCGCGCAGGACAAGGCGATCTCGGCGCTGGCGCGGTCGATCCGCCGCTCGCGTGCGGGCCTCAAGAATCCGAACCGGCCGATTGGTTCGTTCCTGTTCCTGGGACCGACGGGCGTTGGCAAGACGGAGGTCGCGCGCACGCTGGCGCACTTCCTGTTCGGCAGCGAGAAGTCGCTCATCCGCTTCGATATGTCGGAGTTCATGGAGAAGCATTCGGTGTCGAAACTCATCGGTTCGCCTCCGGGTTACGTAGGCTATGAGGAGGGCGGTCAGTTGACGGAGCGCGTGAAGCGTTCGCCGTACTCGGTAGTGCTGCTCGATGAAGTCGAAAAGGCGCATCCGGACGTCTTCAACCTGCTGCTGCAGGTATTTGAAGACGGCCAACTGACCGACGGACTCGGCAACACGGTCGACTTCAAGAACACGATTCTCATCATGACCTCGAACATTGGAGCCAAGCACCTCATGAAGCGCGAGGGGCTGGGCTTTCAGTCGTCGAAGGATGAGGTTGTGCTCGAGAAGATGCAGGAGATGGTGATGTCCGAGGTCAAGCGGACGTTCAACCCTGAGTTCCTGAATCGACTGGATGAGGTTATCGTCTTTACTTCGCTGGGTGACAACGAGTTGATGCAGATCCTGGAGCTGTTGGTCCAGCAACTGAACGTCAACCTGGTGCACAAGGCAATCACGATCAGCGTGCACGACGACGCAAAGCGCTGGATCCTGGAGAAGACGCTGGTCGACCGCAACTACGGGGCGAGGCCGCTGCGGCGCGCACTGCAGCGGTTTATCGAAGACCCGCTATCTGAGGCGCTGATCGCCGGGCAGATTGCAGAGCGGCCCGCGTTCCTCGAGGTGTATCTCGAGAACAACAAGCTGTTCTATCGTCCGGTTTCGGCCGAGGGCGAAGAGAAGCTGGCAGGGCTGGCGCTAACGGCGGTCTAATTCGAGCAGGCAAAACAAGGGGCGCGCCGCGATGGCGCGCCCTGTTTTCTTTTGCCCTTTATAGCTCCGAGTTCAAAGTTGCGGTTGAAATTTACATAAGGCTGCTGGTGGCAGACTGCACGGCCTTGTTGGCAGTTTTGACGTAGCCAGCGGCGGTGTCGACGACCGAGCCGAGCTGCTCCTTGCCGCTGTTGATCAGCTTCTGCGCCTCTTTGGTCAGGCGCTCGGCCTGATCCTTGAGGTAGTCGCCAGCGTCCTGCAGGTTGTCGCTGAGGTCTTCGACGGAGCGCCGGAGCTTGCGACGAGTCATGGCACCGGACTGCGGCGCGCAGAGAATTGCGGCGGCACCTCCCGCCAAAGCTCCCAAGCAAAAGGCGACCCAAAATGTTCTCTGACGCATTCCGTACCTCCGATAGTTCACGTCTGGTTGGATTCGCGGGGGCTGTTTGAGGTTGGACAGAAGAAGGTTATCCGTCCAGGCCGGCGAGTTCCCTGGCGCGCATGAAGATGCGGAGGAGCATCGCGCGGTTGAGCCTGCCTGTGTTCGTGTTGCGAAGCGATGGGTGGTAGCTGCCGAGGAGCGTGAGGCCGTTGGGAAGCTCGAACTGGGCTCCGTGAGAAAAGACGAAAGGTGCCCGGCGCTCGATGACGCCCGTGCGGACGAGGTGCGCGAGGTAGGCGTCCCAGGCGACTTTGCCGAGGCCGACGACGACTTTGACCTTGGGCAGGAGGGCGATCTCGTCGGCGAGATACGATGCGCAGGTGCGGATCTCTTCAGGCGTGGGCTTGTCGCCGGGCGGCGCGCAGTGGACGACAGCGCTGATCCACATGCCGCGCAGGCGGAGGCCGTCGTTGATATGAGTGGCGTTCGGCTGGTTGGCGAAGCCGGAGTCGTGCAGGACGGGATAGAGGAAGTAGCCGGAGCCGTCGCCGGTGAAGATGCGGCCGGTGCGGTTGCCGCCGTGGGCTCCGGGGGCGAGGCCCAGAGTCAGGACGCGGGCTTTGGCGTCGCCGAACCCGGGAACCGGACGGGCCCAGTAAGTCTGATCGATGTAGGCGCGGCGTTTGCGCTCACCGATGCCCTTGCAGTATTCGCGAAGTTTAGGGCAGCGTTCACATGTGGCGATTCGTTCATGGAGCACTGCGAGGGTCGAAGGGGCCGGCGGAGCAGACTTCGTGACCCGAACCGCCTCTGATTCCCGTCTAAGCAACAGCATCCCCTGAAGAAGATACTATCGTTGAGGCACCGGTCCGCGTGCGGTGCTGGAGAACAGAGAAGAAATGAACCTTGGGAATCGGCAGACAAGCGACAAAGCAGAACCTTCGCGTCTGAGCCAATTTTCCAAGTCGGGCTACCTGACGCCAGCCCTGGTGGGGATTCTGTGCGCGATTCTTCTGATTGCTGCACATGAGCGTGGACACGGCAACTATCACAAACTGCGGGAGCGGGTGATTCCGGTTACACCGGATCTGAACGTGGAGACCGGCCCGGGAGGGCAGGCAGCGGTGATCCTGCGCCGCTTGCCGAGTGCGGTGAGCGGAGAGCCGGAGTTTCTCTCGGCGACGATGCTTCCGGGACGCGGCATGAACCTGCTGCAGATTACGGCAAGCGTTCCAGGTAAGGGCGAGGTCCCGATTCTGCTGTCGCCATCGCTGGCCGATGCGGCGAGGGTTTTGACCGGCGCAGGCGAGGACGCGAATGGAAGTGTCAGCACCACGTTCGGTGCGGCGATCCTGGCGCCCTGGGCGGGGCGGCTGACGGGATCACCGACTTCGAGCTCGTCGACGCTGGAGAGCGTGTGGGAGGGTGAGCGGCTTTCCTTTCCGCCGGGGCGTCCGGGCGGCACGATCTCGACGATGGGACTGATGCTGGACAGGCCGGCTGACAATATCAGCACAGACACGATTCCGGATGGACAGGCTGCGACCGCGGCCTACCACGCGGGCTCATTTTCGGGTTCGTGGCCCTCGATGATGGACATTACAGTGCGAGCGGAACTTGCGGAGCGTACGCTTGACCTGACGGTAACAGAGCAGAATACGGGCCAGGTTCCGACGCCCGCTGGGGTGGGTTGGCATCCGGTCTTTGCGCTGGCGGGCGATCGCCCGGATGTGCGGATCGTGATTCCGTCGATTACGAAGGTTGACATCGATCGCCGGACGAATCTGCCCTCGGGCAAGACCGTGTTGACGGGCGGGACGACGGCCGACCTCATCCGGGCTCGAGGGACGCGGCTGGATGACATGAGCCTCAACGACACCTACACGAATCTGCAGAGCGGCTTATTGGGCGATGGGCCGATTGCGGAGATCCGTGATCCTGCGGCAGGGTACGGGCTGCGGTTGATTCCGCTTACTGCGAACATCAAGTTTTTGCGTGTGGAGGCTCCTGCCGGCGACCGGTGGATCTCGATCGAACCGGACACGAATGTCGATGATCCGTTTGGGCACGAGTGGCCTAACCCGGACGACACGGGCATCGTGAGCCTGCAGCCCGGGGAGCGCCTGCAGTGGCATGTTCGCCTCGAGATATTTTCGCTGGTAACTCCATCGTTGCCTCCGACGGCGAACAATCCTACGCCGACGATTACGAACTCCGGCGCGCCGCAGTAGGAGCGCGGTTTGACCCTCGACGGTGCAGCCTCGTATCCTTTACTAAGGAGCAGAGAAGCTGCGACTCGCGCGAGCCCTCGCGCATCGGAGATATCAGGAATTCCGCATAGTTTTGGCAGCAGCTTCCGCGCAGCTTTTCATAGAGACTTCCGCAAAATTCTTTTCACTGAGAGACAATTTTGAGCCCCACAGAGACGACCAAAGAAGAGACGATTTCCGCCACGCCTGAAACCGCCGCCGAGGCGCACCACGATCATGACCACGATCACGCGGGTCATGAGCACCATCACCACGAGCCTGCCCCGACCTTGAACCCCGAACTGACGCGCTCGATCGAAGTGGAGGCGCCGGCCGCCGACGTTGACAAGGCGTTCCGCCAGGTCACGCGCCGGTACGCGAAGATGGCGCGCATTCCGGGCTTCCGCGCCGGAAAGGTGCCCGAGTCGTTAATCAAGTCGCGCTTTGCGAAAGAGGTGCGGCAGGAGGTTTTGGAGTCGCTGGTGTCGGACAAGTTCCGCCACGCACTTGAGGCACAGCACCTGAATCCTGTTTCGCAGCCGCAGGTCTCGGAGCTGCAGCTCTTCGAGGGACAGCCGCTGAAGTTCAAGGCGACCTTTGAGGTGCTGCCGGAGATCAACATCGACGGCTATGACTCGATCGCGGTTCAGAAGCCGGATGCAGCGCTGACCGATGAGGAGTACCAGGCGGAGCTGGATGCGGTGCTCGACCACCATGCGACAGTTGAGCCGGTCGAAGAGGACCGTCCGCTGGCCGACGGCGACTGGGCGGAGATCAGCTTCAAGGGCAACGTGCAGGACCTCGCCCAGACCGTGACCGAAGAGGGTGTGGAGAACAAGACACAGCAGCCGGAGTTGACGGGCGAGGATGCCCTGATCGAAATCGGCGGCAAGCACACAGTGCAGGCGTTCACTGATGTGTTGCGCGGAGCGAAGGTGGGCCAGGAGCTGACATTTGAAGCGAGCTATCCGGCGGAGTTCGGAGACGCGCGGCTCGCGGGCAAGACCGTGAACTACGACGTGACGGTGAAGGCCATCAAGAAGAAGAATTACCCAGAGCGTGATGAGGAGTTCGCAAAGCAACTCGGAAATTACGAGAGCTGGGGCGACTTTGAGACGAAGCTGCGCGAGCACGTTGCCTCGCGCAAGAAGAACTCGCTTGACACTCAGGCTCGCGACAAGATGCTCGACGAGCTGACCGCAAAGTTCCAGTTCCCTATTCCCGAGACGTTTGTGCAGCAGCAGATCGATGCACGGCTGGAGCGTGGGCTGCGCGCGCTGGCGCAGCAGGGCATGACGGCGGAGGCGATGCGTCAGCTCGACTTCGGGCGCCTGCGCGCGGCGCAGCGTGACCAGGCGGTCAACGAGGTGAAGGCTTCCCTGCTTCTCGACAGGATTGCTGATCGCGAGAACGTTACGATCTCCGACGAGGACCTGGAGCGCGAGCTGCTGATGCTCTCGATCCAGCAGCGTGAGCCGCTCGAGACGCTGCGCAAGCGGTTGGCGGACGATGGCTCGCTGACCCGGATCCGCGAGCAGATGCGGCGCGAGAAGACCGGAGCGATGCTCTTCGAGAAGCTCGCGGCCTAGTTTTGATAGCACATCCCACCTTCACGGTCCGGAGCGACGCGAAGGTGGGTTGCCCACCCAGCTACCACTCCACACATCCTCAACGCGTGGCTGTATTCTGAGCACGCAATACAAGAAAGAGAGAGCTATGGGACTCATACCGATGGTGCTCGAGCAGACGAGCCGGGGCGAACGCTCCTACGACATCTACAGCCGTCTGCTGCGCGATAACATCATCTTCCTCGGCACACCGATCGACGACAACGTCGCCAACCTGATCATCGCGCAACTTCTCTTCCTCTCAGGCGAGGATCCGGAGAAGGACATCCAGCTCTATATCAACTCGCCCGGTGGGTCGATCTCCGCGGGTCTCGCAATCTACGACACGATGCAGTACATCAAGAACGATGTGGTGACCTTCTGCATCGGGCAGGCGGCGTCCATGGGCGCATTCCTCTTGATGGCCGGCAAGAAGGGCAAGCGATTCACGTTGCCGAATTCGCGCATCCTGATTCACCAGCCGTCAATGGGCGGCCTGCAAGGTCAGGCTACGGACATCGACATCCATGCGCGCGAGATTCTGCGAATCCGCGAGCTGACGAACAAGCTGATGGCGCTGAACACGGGCCAAGGGCTCGAGCGCATCGAGCGCGACGTGGAGCGCGATTTCATCATGACACCCCAGCAGGCCAAGGAGTACGGCATCATCGACGACATCATTGACCGGCCGCGGACGTAGCGTGTTGGGATGTACTCGTGAAAAGCGTCGGCTTCGGCCGGCGCTTTTCTTTTGTTTGTTATGGCGTTTCTTGAATCGCAACCCACATCAGGGTCATCCATTCTCCTGATGGTTCGATAGCCGTCGAAATGTTCGGGACATGGGCCCGTCAGGAGAATCGTATGCCTACTCTGCTTCATCTCAATGTCAGCTCACGCGGCGACTACTCTGTTTCGCGCCACCTCAGCCAGGCTGTGGTTGAGGAATGGAAGAAAAATAATCTGGGCGGAAAGGTAATCTACCGCGATCTCTCGGAAAAACCGCTTCCCTTTGTCGATCTGCCGTGGATTGCGGCGGCGTACTCGACGCCGGACCAGCACACGCCGGAGCAGCAGGCGGCGATTGCCGTTTCGAATGAACTGATCGATGAGTTGCTTGCAGCAGACGAGATCGTCATCGGCACTCCGATGTACAACTTCAATGTTCCGGCGGCGCTGAAGGGATGGGTGGACCACATCGTGCGGCTGAACCGGACCTTCAACGCGAAGTATGAGGGACTGGCAGCCGGCAAGAAGACGCGTGTTGTGATGGCCAGCGGTGGCACCTATGAGCCGGGCGCGTACATGGAGAAGGCAGATTTCTTCTCGCCGTACATCAAGTTCATCCTCGGTTTCATTGGGATCAAGGATGTTGAGATCTATCTGGCGGGCGGAACCAGCGCGATCATGCTGGGAACAACGACGCTCGATGCCTATGTGGCGGAGCATGCGCCGAAGGCTGTAGCGCAGTTCTCCAAGGAGCTGGTCGCCGCGTAAGTTATCCGGCGCACATAGCGGATGGGGCCGTGCCGCCCTGGCGCGGCCTCATGACCCGTTACAGTACGGAGCTGCCACGTACCGGGTTCGGCACCCGTACTCAAGTAACCTCCCTATGGCACGGACGTGACGTTTGCGCGGTCGTGTCCGGTGTAGACTGGGGATGTTGGTTTTGAGTGTCCGCGCTCTCCCCGGCGGCGGTGCTCCAAGGAGCTGCTCTCGCATATGAAGACCTCACGGGGCTCGGACGATTCACTTCGCTGCTCGTTCTGCCATAAATCCCAGGATGCTGTGGCGAAGCTCATCTCGTCGCCTTCCGACTATCCGCGCGCCTATATCTGCGATGAGTGCGTGGGAGTCTGCAATTCCATCCTGGAAGACGACAAGAGCGAGGCGCAGCCCGGGACGGCTCCGGCGCACCTGCCCAAGCCAGCCGAGGTAAAGGCGTTCCTGGACGAGTACATCATCGGGCAGGACACGACAAAAAAGAAGCTCGCGGTCGCGGTTTACAACCACTACAAACGGATTCAGATGAATCGCTCGCGGACCTCCGATGTGGAGCTCGCGAAGTCGAACATCCTGCTGGTGGGACCCACGGGCTCGGGCAAGACGCTGATGGCGCAGACGCTGGCAAAGATGCTGGACGTGCCGTTTGCGATCGTCGACGCAACGACGCTGACCGAGGCCGGCTATGTCGGCGAGGATGTCGAGAACATCATTCTCAAGCTGCTGCAGGCCGCTGACGGTGACGTGGCGCGCGCACAAAGCGGCATCATTTACATCGACGAGATTGACAAGATCGGCCGCAAGGACGAGAACCCCTCGATCACCCGTGACGTTTCGGGCGAGGGTGTGCAGCAGGCGCTGCTGAAGTTGCTCGAGGGCACGGTCGCGAATGTTCCGCCGCAAGGTGGGCGCAAGCATCCGCACCAGGAGTTCACAGTCGTCGACACGACGAACATTCTCTTTATCTGCGGTGGCGCATTTGTGGGGTTGGAGAAGATCATCGCCCGGCGCATCGGCAAGAAGGCGTTGGGCTTCAAGGCGATCTCTGATGGAGATCCGAACGGAGCCGAGGTGACGCCGATTCGTGCACAGCGCGACACGGAGCTGCTGCGCCAGGCGGAGCCACAGGATCTGCTGAAGTACGGGCTCATCCCCGAGTTCATTGGTCGTCTGCCGGTGCTTGGCATCTTGGACGAGCTGGATGAGGCTGCCCTGATCGACATCCTGGCGCGGCCGCGGAATGCGATCCTGAAGCAATACGCCAAACTGTTCGAGTATGAGGGCGTGAAGGTTACGTGGACCGACGAGGCTGCGCGGGCGATTGCTCGTGATGCGCTGCAGCGCAAGGTCGGCGCGCGTGGCCTGCGCATGATCCTCGAGGAGTTGATGCTGGACCTGATGTACCACGTGCCGGGCAACAAAAAGGTCAAGGAGCTGATTATCACGGACGAGATGGTTCGCAACCGGGATATTACGCTGCCTGTGGTACTCGAAAAGGCTGGCTAAGATCTAAGATATTGGTAGAACGACGTTCCAAGCGGACGGCTCCGGCCGTCCGCTTTGTTCTTGAGGCGAACCGAAACTCTCGGCTTTGGGCTGTGTCTTCAAATCCGTACCACACTTTGCACATCCCGATAAACTGCGACTCCTAAGCCATAGACACTTACTCCAAAGCGCGTACAATTCCCCCCAAAGACTGACCCGCATCGTTTCCTGTGCGGAACACGTCTAATCCCGGGAGAACCATGAACCAAGACGACAAAGACATTTTGAACGGTATCCAACGCAAGCTCCCGATGATGCCCATCCGCGAGATGGTGATCTTCCCGCACATGATGGCGCCCTTCGTGGTCGGCCGCGAGTCGTCTGTCCGGGCTCTTGAAGAGGCACTGAACGGGGACCGCAAGATCTTTCTTGCAACGCAGCATGACGCGTCGGTGGATGAGCCCACGGCCGATGACATCTACAGTGTCGGCACCATCGGCAACATCGTGCAGTCGGTGCGTATGCCCGACGGGAACATCAAGGTTCTGGTGGAAGGTGTTGAGCGCGCCCGCGCCACCGAGGTGAACGACGACGATGGATTCTTTGTCGCGACGGTTCGGACCTCGCGTGCGGAGCTGCTGCCTTCGCCGCAGACGGAGCAGCTTGTTGCTCGCGTGCATCAGCTCTTCGAGCAGTACTCGAAGCTGCAGCAGTCGCTGAACCAGGAGACCGCAGCGGCTCTGCGCACGGACGAGCCGGCGAAGCTCGCCGACGTGATCGCGGCGAACATGCCGCTCTCTATCGAGGAGAAGCAGCAGATTCTAGAGGTCTTCGACCCTGAGGTACGGCTCTCACGCATTGCGGACACGCTGGACATCGCGATTGAGAAGCTCAACGTCGACCGCACGATTCAGTCGCGTGTGAAGCGTCAGATGGAGCGCGCGCAGAAGGAGTACTACCTCAACGAGAAGATCAAGGCGATCCAGAAGGAGCTGGGCCGCGGCGAGAAATCGGAGTTCGATGAGCTGAAGAAGCGCATCGAAGAGGCCGGCATGCCTGCCGAGGTGAAGGAGAAGGCGGTCCAGGAGCTGAAGAAGCTCGAGGCGATGCCGCCAATGTCCGCAGAGTCGACTGTCTCGCGCAACTATCTCGACTGGCTGCTTGCAGTGCCGTGGAAGAAGCGCTCCAAAGAGATTCGTTCCATCGACAACGCCGAAAAGGTGCTCAACGAGGACCACTATGGCCTCGAGAAGATCAAGGAGCGCATCCTCGAGTTCCTGGCCGTGCGCCAACTTGTAAAGAATCCGAAGGGGTCGATACTCTGCTTCGTCGGACCTCCGGGCGTGGGCAAGACGTCACTGGGTATGTCGATTGCGAAGGCGACAGGACGCAAGTTTGTACGGCTCTCGCTCGGCGGCATTCGTGATGAGGCCGAGATTCGTGGTCATCGCCGCACGTACATCGGTGCCCTGCCGGGCCAGATTATCCAGTCGATGAAGAAGGCTGGCACGAAAAATCCGGTCATCATGCTCGACGAGATCGACAAGATGGCCTCAGACTTTCGTGGCGATCCTGCGTCGGCTCTGCTCGAAGTGCTGGATCCCGAACAGAACAATACCTTTCAGGATCACTATCTCGATGTGGAGTACGACCTGTCGCAGGTGCTCTTTGTGGCGACGGCGAATGTGCTGCACACAATTCCCGGGCCGCTGCAGGACCGCATGGAGATCCTGCGACTCACCGGCTATACGGAACTCGAGAAGCTCGAGATTGCTCGCCAGTACCTCGTCCGCAAGCAGCGCGAAGCGACGGGACTTACCGAAGAGCAGGTCAGCTTCAACGACGATGCGCTGCGCGAGATCATCCGCCACTACACGCGCGAATCCGGCGTCCGCAACCTGGAGCGCGAGATTGGCAACGTCTGCCGCAAGGTGACGCGGCGCGTGGTCAGGGACTCGGCACACGTCGAGAAGGTGACGTCCACAACGCTCGAAGATCTGCTCGGCATTCCGAAGTTTCGCGATTCGCAGGTGCACGAGAAGAACGAGATTGGCCTGGTGACCGGGCTTGCCTGGACGGAGATGGGCGGCTCGATCCTGCAGACCGAAGTTCAGGTGCTGGACGGCAAAGGCAAGCTGACGGCAACTGGCCAGTTGGGCGATGTCATGCAGGAGTCCGCGCAGGCTGCGCTCACTTACATTCGCTCACGCTCGCACCACCTTGGGTTGCCGCGCGACTTCTACCGCAACATCGATGTTCACATCCACGTGCCTGAGGGCGCCATTCCAAAGGATGGGCCGTCAGCTGGTATTACGCTGGCGACAGCGCTCGCCTCGGCTCTGACGAAGATCGAGGTGCGGCGTGATGTGGCGATGACCGGCGAGATCACGCTGCGCGGCAAGGTTCTGCCGATTGGCGGACTGAAGGAGAAGCTGCTCGCGGCCCACCGCGCCGGCATCTTCGAAGCGGTGCTGCCGGCGGAGAACAAGCGAGACCTTGCCGATCTTCCCGAGCTTATCAAGAACTCCATGAAGCTGAACTGGGTCGAGACGATGGACGAGGTGCTGGAGATTGCGCTCGCCGCAAAGCTTCCGCGCCTCACCGAAGAGACCCCGGAGGCGCTTGCCGCCAAGGCCCCGCTCCCGCCACCGGTGCAGGAGCAGGCCCGGAACGTTCCCCGTCAGTAACCAGTAGCCCGGGACTCAACGACGGCTGCAGCCTGAGGTTGCAGCCGTTGTCGCGTGCAGTCGCGGTCAGGCCTTCCTGCCGGTGAACAGGTGTGCGATCAGCGAAATGACAGCGAGAATAATGATGATGTGAATGGCGAAGCTGGTTATGTGAAGGCCAAGAAACAGCACCAGCCATAGAATCGCCAGAATGACCGCGACTGCTAGAAGCATCTCTCACCTGCTTTCATTGGCAGTTCGTCCGGATTGCGTCCCGGCACCTGCCGTTCCATGAGAGCCATCTATGAGCCGCGGCGTTGCTCCGCATGGTGGCGCAACTCTTCTGAGAGCACGAGATAACGGCGAGATGCTGTTTCGGCATCTATCTGCCGCAGAGAGTTAATCGAGCTCCACCTTGGAGGCACGACCTTGTTACTTCTCATCATCATTCTGCTGGTCCTGATGTTTGCGTCCTTCCCTGCCTATCCTTACTCGCGCGGTTGGGGCTATTACCCGTCGGGCGGCCTGGGGACGATCCTGCTCATCGTTATCATCCTGTGGCTGCTGCACGTGATTTAGCGCGGCAACGCTTCCGCACGAGGCCAATTTGAGTACGATGGAAGGGCGCGCTTCGGTGCGCCTTTTCTCTATGGCTGCTCCAACAACTTCCGCTCCGTCCAGTCTTCGCCTCAGTGAACTTGCGCCTGGTCTCGTTCAGTCGGAGATCCGCGCCATGACCGTCGCCTGTGCCGACGTGGGTGGCATCAACCTGGCGCAGGGCGTGTGCGACACGGATCCGCCGCACCCGGTCGTTGAGGGAGCCATTCAGGCGATTCGCGACGGCCACAATATTTACGTTCGCATGGACGGCATCGCAACGCTGCGTGAGGCGATTGCCCAGAAGCTTGCAGCGTTCAACGGCATCGAGGCCGACCCGAATGCGAATGTGCTGGTGACCAGCGGTGCTACAGGGGCGCTGCATGCGGCGCTGATGGCCACGCTCGACCCGGGTGATGAGTGCATCGTCTTCGAGCCGTTCTACGGGTATCACACCGCCTCGCTCAACTCGTTGCGGGTGAAGCCCGTGATCGTTCCATTGAGAGCGCCTGACTGGACGCTCGATCTCGATCGGCTTAGGGCGGCGATTACACCGCGCACGCGCGGCATGATCCTGAATACACCGGCGAATCCTTCGGGTAAGGTCTTCGACCGCACCGAGCTCGAAGCGATCGCTGAGCTCGCGATCGAGCATGATCTGTTCGTCTTTACGGATGAGATCTACGAGTACTTCCTGTACGACGGTGAGCGGCACATCTCCCTTGCGACGCTGCCGGGGATGGCAGACCGCACGATTACACTCTCGGGCTTCTCGAAGACCTTCTCGGTTACCGGTTGGCGGCTTGGATACCTGACAGCCTCCGAGCGCTGGATTCCGGCAATTGGCTACTTCCACGATCTGCTCTATGTGTGCGCTCCCTCGCCGCTGCAGCATGGCGCTGCTGCCGGTCTGCTTGAGTTACCCCAGAGCTTCTATCACGAGCTCTCGGTGGAGTATCAGGCGAAGCGTGATGGCTTCTGCGCGGCGCTGTTGAGAGCTGGCCTGACGCCGTCGATACCGACGGGAGCGTATTACGTGCTCGCCGATGCCTCGCGTATTGACGGTGCGAGCAGCAGGGCCAAGGCGCGCAAGCTGCTCGCGGATACTGGCCTTGCTGCTGTAGCGGGATCTGCCTTCTTCGGTGCTGACGAGGACGGGCGCAATCGTGGTGATCACCTGCTGCGATTCTGTTTCGCGAAGAAGGATGAGGACCTGGCTGAGGCCTGCAGGCGACTGGACGAATACCGGCCCTGACTCGACGGGGCCCCCTCCCCCCGCGTTTTTGCGCAAAGTCTTCATGACATTGAACTTATGGGTGGACTTTCCCCGTAAAGTCATGATTTCAAAGGCATAAATTGTAAAGTTTCTAGAATCAGCATGTTACATGCATATCTTTCCGGACTCTTTACGAAGATTCTGCCACTTGGCGGAGTTTCAAAAAACAAAGGGCTGCGCAATGCGCAGCCTCGTGTGTTTAACTCTCTATTTCTATTGTAGCGAATGGGGCCGGAAATCATGTCGTGAGCTTTCCGCGCGGATGTCATTGACGTGGAGAGGGTTAGGGAGATTTCCAGATTTGCAGGGGCTTGACAGCATTTTGAGGGGTGCCTTCCCACGGCTCAATTGCAGGTGAGGGTTGCGGTCTGGGTGACAGGCGCGTTGGTTCCAAGGGTGAAGCTTGCCGTCAGGGTGACGGCGCCGTTTGTTGCGCCGAGGCAGGTGGCGACTCCGTTCGTCGAGGTATCGGACGAGCTGTCAATCGAGATGTCCCTGGGGTCCGGGTTCGTCCATGTGGGTGCGGCGGTCATGATCCAGTTCGGTACCGCGCAGCCCGGTGACGCGGTTGGGGCGACGGTTGCCTGAAACTTGACCTGGTTTGCCGGCGAGGCTTGCGTGTGATCTGCCGTGGCGCTGGTCGGGCTGACTTTCATCGCTAGACCCGTCGTGCATGATTGCCCCGTGTCGGCGTTCACGGCACAGCCGGCCAACAGGAGAGGTCCGCAGAAGAGGCTCAGCGCGAGAGCGATTCTCATCACCAGAACGATAAGACCGCCCAAAGGGGCGGTCAATCGCTTTCAAGCCAATTCTTTTCGTGGCAAACTAGCAGCCTTCGAGCACCGACTCGTCATAGGGCAGCGTGAGGAAGCGGCGCTGACCGCAGCGGCCGCCGGCAATGGAGGGGATGAGCATGACCTCGTCCCCGTCTTCGAACTGGTGTGTGTCGCCGCCGAGGAAGCGGATGTCCTCGTCGTTGATGTACACGTTGATGAATTTGCGGAGGTTGCCGCTGTCGTCCTTCACGTTCTGGGCGAGCGCCGGGAACTTCTCATCGAATTCCGCAAGCAGTCCGGGGAGATTCTTGGCCTCGCTGGCGAAGGTCTTCTGGCCGTCCGTGTGTCTCGCCAAGGCCGTAGGCAGGGTTACCTTCACGCTCATCGAGCACCTCCTGCCAAAACCAAGTCTTCGTCGGCGGCGGCACTCACGCTTGCGAGCGAGCCGTCGACCTCGCGCAGATACGCATCGAACTCGGCCAGCCGCGGCTTGACGGCGCGCTCTTCATGGAAGCGGCCCGTGAGCGCGTCCGTCGTCTTGAGGCCGTTGCCGGTGATGCAGACAACTGTCAACTCGTCTGCACCGATGCGGCCCTGGGCGATGAGCTTGGCGGTGACAGCGGTGGTCACGCCTCCGGCCGTCTCGGTGAAGATGCCTTCAGTCTCGGCGAGTTCCTGGATGCCGGCGACAACTTCGACGTCGGAAACATCTTCGGCGTAACCGCCTGTGGACTGGATCATCTTTGCAGCGGCGGGGCCGTCTGCCGGATTGCCGATGGCGAGCGAGCGAGCGATGGTCAGCGGACGCTGCGGCTCGATCTCGTTGCGGCCGTTCTTCACGGCCGTACTGATGGGAGAGCAGCCGGTGGCCTGCGCGCCGAAGAACTTTACGGGCTTGGCCTCGACGAGGCCGAGAGCGACGAGCTCGTCGAAGGCCTTCTTGATCTTGCGAATGAGCGAGCCGCCAGCCATCGGGCAGACGACGTTGTCTGGGAGACGCCAGCCAAGCTGCTCGGCGATCTCGTAGCCGACCGTCTTCGAGCCCTCGGCGTAGTAGGGCCGCAGGTTTACGTTGACGAAGCCCCAGTTGTACTCGTCGGCGATGAGCGTGCAGAGGCGGTTGACGTGATCGTAGTTGCCGTCGATGCGCACGAGGCGCGCACCGTAGACCTGGGTGTTGAGGATCTTTGCAGACTCGAGGTCGGCCGGGACGAGAATGCAGGCCTTGAGGCCGAGGCGCGCTGCCTGCGCGGCGACGCTGTTGGCGAGGTTGCCTGTCGAAGAGCAACCCACCACGTCGAATCCAAATGCCTGCGCGTTTGCCAGCGCGATGCTGACCACGCGGTCTTTGAAGCTAAGTGTGGGAAAGCAGACGGAGTCGTTCTTGACGTAGAGATTGCGGGAGCCGATGCGCTCGCCAAGGCGATTCGCCTTGACGAGCGGCGTGAAGCCCACCGGCAGATCGGGCTCGAAGCCGGCGGGAATCGGCAGCAGCTCCTTGTAACGCCAGATGTTCGCGGGGCCGGCGGCGACGCTCTCGCGCGTGAAGCGGCCGCGGACGGATTCGAGGTCGTAGTGCACCTCGAGCGGAGCCAGGCAATCATCGCAGGCCGACTGGGGCCGGTTGCCGTAGCTCTTGCCGCACTCGTTGCAGCGCAGCTCGTAAACGGTACAGGAAGACTCCACAGCGCTCATAACCACTCCCGGTGGGCTTATGAGGGGTGTTACGCTGAGACTTTTCTCTTTTCTGGAAATCACCGCGTTCGGTGGAGGGAATATGAAAAACGCGGTATGCAGTTTGAAAAACCTGCCATCACCGAATCTCATGTTCCCTGGATCCCAGGAGAGAGTTGACACCGGTACGCCTTTGTTCTGTCCGGTTGTCGTGGCGTCTCAGGGCTCGTCCCTCAGCCACTCTGCATGAAATTCGACCCGCCTTGCGGCGGATGGAATATTTAGTTTGTAGCACAAGATGCCGGGCGACGCAAATCCACAGGTACCTAGTTCGTCGACTCGGGCACGATCGCGGTCACACCGTCGGCGAACGCTGCGGGGTCAAACTCGGTCCGGACGATCTCATCCGGGCAGTCGGTGAGGTTGGCAACGCGCCAGTTGCAGACGAAGGCAACGAGCTGCTCGGGCTGAGCAGACTTGATCTCCGCGCAGACGTGCTCGGCACTCTCGACACCGTTCTCACCTTCGACGTCGATGAGCACGAGATCGTAGTCGCGGGCCCAGAACATCGAGAGGCCTTCGCTGTAGGTGATGGCCGAAGCCACCTCGAAGCCCTTGAGGCGCAGGACGTGATCTCGGAGAGGGCGGATGGTGTCGCGAGTGCAAATATGAAGCACCGCGCGCTTGGAGGATGGCTGCACGAATTCCCTATCTTGCAGTTTGCGTAGCATTTGCCCCGTAAAGCTCCGGAGGTTGAACGAGTGCTCTCATGCTGTCACCCGGTACATCGATTGTCAACGAGTGAAACCAGAACCGGTTCCTCTTGACAACGGTGCGTCCGAAAGAGCCATCTAATTAGTCGTGCTACGGAGTTCGTGATGAAACTCCTGCAAATCATCTGCCACGCAATGCTCAGAGTCTTTTCGGTCGACTGCTACTGGCTCTGGTAATCGGCGCCGAGCCTTACTCGGCCGGGTCGTAGTTGAGGTTCTGTCCGAGCCACCGCTCTACCTCAGACACATCCATCCCCTTACGTGCTGCGTAGTCGGTCACCTGGTCGCGGTCGATCTTGCCGAGACTGAAGTAGCGTGACTCAGGATGAGCGAGGTACAGGCCGCTGACGCTGGAGCCTGGCCACATGGCGAAGGATTCGGTGATCTTGATGCCGGTCTTTGCTTCGACATCGAGCAGCCGCCAGATTGTTTCCTTCTCTGTGTGGTCGGGGCATGCGGGATATCCGGGCGCAGGGCGAATGCCGCGATAGGTCTCCTGAACGAGCTGCTCGGGTGTGAGGTTTTCGGTGCGGCCGTAGCCCCAGGCGTCGCGCACCTGCTTGTGGAGATATTCGGCGAAGGCTTCGGCGAGGCGATCGGCGAGTGCTTCGGCCATGATCGCGTTGTAGTCGTCGTTGTCAGCCTTGAACCGCATGATGAGCTCTGGGAGGCCGATTCCGCTGGTGACGGCGAAGGCGCCGATGGAGTCGCGAAGGCCGGTTTCCACGGGGGCAATGAAGTCCACGAGCGAGCGGCAGGGCTCACTGCCTTCGCGATTCGCCTGCTGGCGAAGGAAGTGAAAACGCTCGAAGGCTTTGGTAGGCGCGTCATCGCAGTAGAGCTCGACGTCGTCGCCGACCGCGCTCGCATGGAAAAGGCCGTAGACGCCGCGGGCGGTGATCAGTTTCTCGGCGATGATGCGGTCGAGGAGCTTCTGGCCGTCGGCGAAGATCTGCCGCGCCTGCTCGCCATGCCCCTCGTGTTCGAGAATGCGCGGATAGATGCCCTTCAATCCCCAGGCATGAAAGAACGGCGACCAGTCGATGTACTCGCGCAGGGTGGCGAGAGGAGCCTCTTCGATTACGCGGACACCGGTAAACTCCGGTGTTGCGAGATCCTCCGCGCGCCAGGCGATGGGAGTGCGGCGAGCTCGTGCCTCCTGGATGGAGACGACGGCTTGCTTGGGCGCGGCGTGGCGTTTGCGAAGGGCTTCGTACTCGGCCCGATGCTGCGCCTCAAAGTCCGCGCGCTGATCATCACTCAACAGGCTTGAGGTCACCGGCACGGCACGGCTCGCGTCAAGGATGTGAACCACCGGCTCGGAGTAGTGTGGCGCAATCTTGATGGCAGTGTGTGCGCGGCTGGTGGTTGCTCCGCCGATCAGCAGCGGCACTTTGAATTGCTGGCGCTCCATCTCACGGGCAACGTGAACCATCTCGTCGAGCGAGGGCGTGATGAGGCCGCTGAGTCCGATGATGTCGGCGCGCACTTCTTTTGCACGCTCGAGGATCTTTTCGGCGGGGACCATCACGCCGAGGTCGATCACCTCGTAGTTATTGCACGCAAGCACAACGCCGACGATGTTCTTGCCGATGTCGTGAACGTCGCCTTTGACCGTCGCGAGCACGATCTTGCCCTGCGCCTTGACCTCGTGCCCGGCGGCTAGCAGCGCAGCCTTTTCGGCTTCCATATAAGGCGTCAGGTAGGCGACGGCCTTCTTCATTACGCGCGCGGATTTCACAACCTGTGGGAGGAACATCTTGCCTGCGCCGAAGAGGTCGCCGACGACGCCCATGCCGTCCATCAGGGGGCCTTCAATGACGGCGAGCGGGCGGCCGAGTTTCTGGCGGGCTTCTTCCGCGTCGGCTTCGATGTAGGTGTCGATTCCCTTCACCAGGGCATGCGTCATCCGTTCTTCGACGGTGCCGCTGCGCCACTCCTCTGTCTTCTTCTCGGTTGCGCCTTCACCTGCGCTTGCCGCCTTGAGCTTCTCACCAAAGTCGACAAGGCGCTCGGTCGCGTCGGGGCGGCGGTTGAGGAGGACATCTTCGACGAGGGTCTTCAGCTCGGGCTCGATCTCTTCATATACCTCGAGCATGCCGGCATTCACGATGCCCATGTCGAGGCCGGCCGTAATCGCGTGATAGAGAAACGCGGCGTGCATGGCCTCGCGGACTCTGTTGTTGCCACGGAAACTGAAGGAGATGTTCGAGACGCCACCGCTCACCTTTGCATGCGGCAGATTCTGTTTGATCCATCGAGTCGCGTCGACGAAGTCGACAGCGTAGTTGTTGTGCTCCTCCATGCCGGTCGCGACGGTGAGGATGTTTGGATCGAAGATGATGTCCGCGGGATCGAAACCAATTTCGGTCAGGATCCGGTAGGCACGCTCGCAGATACGGGTCTTGTCCTCGTAGGTTGCGGCTTGGCCCTGCTCGTCGAAGGCCATCACCACGACTGCGGCGCCGTACTTCAAGACGGTCTTCGCATTTTCCCTGAACTTTGCTTCGCCTTCCTTCAGGGAGATCGAGTTCACGATGCCTTTACCTTGCAGACACTTCAGCCCGGCTTCGATGACCTCCCACTTCGAGGAGTCGACCATGAAGGGGACCTTAGCGACCTCGGGTTCGCTGCCCAGAAGCTGCAGAAAACGCGACATCGCCGCGACGCCATCGATCATGCCTTCGTCCATGCAGATGTCGATGACGTTGGCGCCGTTCTCCACCTGTTGCCGGGCGATGCTGACGGCCTCTTCATACTTGCCCTGTTTGATGAGCGAGGCGAACTTCGGCGAGCCCGCGACGTTCGTGCGCTCGCCGATCATGATGAAGACGTTCTGTTGCTGCGTGAAGGGCTGCGAGCCCGAGAGCCGCAGCGGTGCGAAGGTCTGAGAGTCAGCGATACTCAAGCGGCCACCTCAACTCTTGTGCCGATCTTGCGTGGCGCCTTGCGCTCGAGGGCCTTGGCGATCGCAGCAATATGCTCCGGCGTGTTGCCGCAACATCCACCCGCGATATTGATCAGGCCGTCCTGCGCAAACTGGCCAAGGTATCGGCCCATGTCCTCCGGCTTCAGATCAAAGCCTGTCTCCGACAACGGATTCGGCAGGCCGGCGTTTGGATAGCAGGAGATCGCAACGTTCGCCTTCTCGGACAGCTCCTCAAGGAACGGGTACATCAGTTCGGGTCCGAGCGAGCAATTCAGTCCCACACTCAGTGGCCGCACGTGTTTCACTGCGTTCCAGAAGGCCTCGGTTGTCTGCGCGGAGATCAGCGTTTCGCCGCCGCGGCCGACTGCAGCCGAGATCATGACGGGCAGCTCCTTGCCGTCTGTGTCGAAGACCTCGCGGATGGCTACGAGAGCGGCCTTCGCGTTCAGTGAATCGAAGATGGTTTCTACCAGTAGGAGATCAGAGCCGCCGGAGACAAGAGCGCGTACCTGCTCGGTATACGCCTGCTTCACCTGATCGAAGGTGACGACGCGAAAGCCTGGGTCGTCGGCATCGGGGGAGTTCGACAGAGAAACAGTGAGCGGCCCGATTGCGCCAGCGACAAAACGCTGCCGTCCTGTCTCGTTGGCTACGCGATCGGCCCACTCGCGGCACTGCTGCGCCGAGGTCTCGTTGATCTCCCACGCGAGATCCTGCAGCATCTTGTTGTCGATGACGCGCTGATAAAACTCCGGATCCTTGCGGCCACCGTGCTCGCGCGGATCTTCGACGAAGAACTCGCTCTGCGTGATGCTGGTTGCGCCGAAGGTATTGGTCTCGATGATGTCGGCGCCCGCCTCCAGAAATCGCCGATGAATGTCGCCGATCATCTTCGGCTGGGTCAGCGAGAAGAGGTCGCCGTTGTTCAACAGATCCTTCGTGGCGTCCTGGAAGCGGTCACCGCGGATGTCCGCCTCTTTCATTCCGTAAGTGCGGATCGTCGTCCCCATCGCTCCATCGATAATTGCGATGCGCTCATCCAGGATCTTCTCAAGAGGATGCTTCTGCGTCTTCATCTCAACCCTCCATCACACGTGTTACAACAAAGCATCGGCGAGCCCGCCAGGCTCGCCGCTTGCTCTGACATTTTGCTGTCTTCGCCCTGTTGCGCTTAAGCGAGCACCTCAACCTCTTCCTGATTCGAGGACGGAAGACCCGTTGGCACCGGCACCAGCAGGTCTTCCTTGCGCATGACCATGGTGGTGGCGTTCAAACTGGCGAGCTCGAACCCATGCCCATGCGTGATGGCATCGGTTGGGCAAGCCTCTACGCAGTAGCCACAGAAGATGCAGCGGTTGTAGTCGATGTTGTAGACCTTTGCGTAACGCTCGGCGGAGCTGATGCGCTTCTCTTCAGTGTTCTCGGCGGCCTCGATGTAGATACAGTTCGACGGGCAGGCTGCAGCGCACAGGAAGCATGCAACGCACTTCTCTAATCCGTTTTCATCGCGCTGGAGTTGATGCTTGCCACGGAAGCGCTCCTGAAGGACCGCGCCGCGCAGAGGCCCCTTGCCGTCCGGGTAGTTCTCCACCTCGCTCGGCTGGAAACCCTCCCGGAGCGTGATGCTCATTCCCTTAGCGATTGCAGCCGCATTACGCAGAATCGACATAGCTTCAGTATACGTCCTCGCGCAAATCAGTTCCCTGGTGGTCCATCAGGCGACCTCGTCTTCCTCGCCGACGGCTACGGCTGGCACGCCGCCTTCGCGCCGCATCTTCAGGTAACCGCGGATGAACGGCTCGAGATCGCCATCGAGCACACGGTCGACGTCGCCGACCTCCACGCGCGTGCGAAGGTCCTTCGCCATCCGGTACGGCTGAAGAACATAGCTGCGAATCTGCGAGCCGAAATTGATCTCAAGCTTCGAATCCTCAAGCTTCTTACTTGCAGCCCGCTTCTTCTCGAGTTCGAACTCATACAGCCGCGAACGAAGCATCTTCATCGCCCTCTCGCGATTCTTGTGCTGAGAGCGTTCGTTCTGGCAACCAGCCACAATTCCCGTCGGAAGATGCGTAATGCGCACGGCCGAGTCCGTGGTGTTGACGTGCTGGCCGCCCTTGCCGCCCGAGCGGTATGTGTCAATACGTAGCTCATCGGGCTTGATATCGATCTGAATCGAGTCATCGATCTCCGGCGAGACAAAGACGCTGGCGAAGCTGGTGTGCCGGCGCTTCGCCTGGTCGAACGGCGAGATGCGCACCAGGCGGTGCACGCCGGTTTCGCCGGAGAGCAGGCCGAACGCATACTCGCCTGTGACGGTGAAGGTCGCCGACTTGATCCCGGCCTCGTCGCCATCCTGCAGCTCGTTGATCTCTGTCTTGAAGCCGTGCCGTTCGGCCCAGCGCAGGTACATGCGCATCAGCATCTCGGCCCAGTCCTGGCTTTCAGTGCCACCAGCTCCCGGGTGCACGGTAACGATGGCGTTGAGCGAATCGTTCTCCTCGGAGAGCATCGTGCGTGACTCAAGCTGCTCGACGTATTCGCTGAGCGAATCGATCTCTCGTTTCAGGTCCGGCTCTACAGACGCCTCGCCTTCACGCATCAGCTCGAAGTACGCCTCGATGTCCTCGCTGCGACGCTGAAGTTCAGCATCATAGCCAAGCTGCTCCTCGAGCCGCCTGCGCTCGCGCATCAATGGTTGCGACCTGGCGGCGTCGGCCCAGACCGATGGATCTGCAACCTTCTCTTCTATAGTGGCTAACTCAGTCTTCAGGCGGGAGGAGTCAAAGATACTCCCGCAGATCGCGCACTTTCTCGCGGACCGGGGAGTAAGCAAATTCCAGATCGTTCAGCATGAACCTAGTCTACTGTGCGGTGCCCTGCCTGCGCGAGCGCAGAAGACTGACGCCGACGAGCGCGCAGGTTAGAACTGCGCAAATCCAGGCGATCCAGTCACCGTAACGGGTGTAAAACGTGATGCCGTCGACGAAGTTGAATCTCGCCAGCAACGCTCCGCGAACATGTCGTGGCATCTGGTCCACGACGCGCCCGTAAGGATCGATCGACGCGGTCACCCCTGTATTCGTAGAGCGCAGAACCCAGCGATGGTTCTCAATGGCGCGCATTCGCACCATATCCAGGTGTTCCCATGGAGCGCTGGTGTCCCCATACCAGCCGTCGTCACTCAGGTTCACAAGAACCTGGGCACCGTTGCCGACAAATTCGCGAATTTCGTCACCGAAGATGGATTCATAGCAGATAAAGGTCCCATATTTGTGGCCATGATCATCGAATAGAACGCGTTGTGTTCCCGGAATAAATGGAAGTCCATCCAGAAGGCTTCCCGCGAAGAAAAATAGAGGTTTGTAGGGGACATACTCGCCGAATGGGACGAGATGAATCTTGTCATACCGTCCGCCGTAGCTTCCATCTTCCCTGAAGAAGCTTGCCGAGTTATAGAGGTTGTAGCCTCCATCAGAATTCCGCCCGGCAAGACTTAGATCATCGGACAGGATGGGCGTCGAAGAGCTGCGAGCAAGCTGCTCCATAAAGTCCCGATACGCCTGGTCGGAATCGAGAAATGACGCGGGCGACTCCGGCCATGCAACAAGATCCGGAGTTTCACTTACCCTAGTCTGACGCGGATAATCCGGATGCTGAGTTAGCGCCGCAAAGGAAGCCAGCATCGCATCCCTGCTCTCCTGGTGAGTGCCGGCCTTAACGGACAAATTCTCCTGCACCAGCACAGCCGTCGCAGTCGCCTCAGCCGGTGGAGGCACCGGGCCCCTGAACTGAAACCATGTCGCAGCTGCCGTGAGTATGCCGGCAAGCGATAGAACCAACCACGTTGTTATCCTGCGAAACTTTGCAATTGGCGCAGCCCACAGCATGTTCACTGCAGCGATCACGAGAGACAATCCAAAGACGCCGGTCCACGGAGCAATTCTGACCAGCGTCAGGTTGTCGATCTGCGTATACCCAATCAAGTCCCAGGGAAATCCTGTAACTCGGTCCCTGGCAAATTCGACCGCCACCCATAGCAGGGGCGAGCTTATCAGCGCGACCGTCAGGCTCCAATTTCGTCGAATAGCTCCGAATAGCAACCCAAAGAGAGCCAGATACAGTCCGAGGTATAGTGCAAAGAGAAACAGGACTCCAATGGACGCGACCTCCGAAAGGTTTCCGTAGAGGTGCATCGTCGGATAGATCCAGTAACAATTACCGAGGTACCAGCAGATCCCGCAGATATATCCCAACCACGCACACTGCCAAACACGAAGTGGTTTCCCGTCCCGCTGTCTTCCTGCTAGCGCGGATAGCAGCGGAACAAGACATATCCAGCAAAAGATGCGCCGCCATGCCGGAACTGGCCCTGATATAGGGAACGGAAGAACCTGCAATCCCGCTGAGAGTAAAGAAAGAAGGTATAGATGCAGGGGGATGCGTCGCACGCCCCGAGTCTACCATCCTCATCAAAAAGCCTCTTCATTTGGAGGGAACCTTAGCTCAAAAATCGACTAATAAAAATGACAGGAATTGTCGAAATCCTGTAGCTTACAAAGGAGTCCGAGCTCGAGATCGCTCTCTCATCAATGCAATGAATTCGGCCGCTGAGCAGTACTTTCTAAACTAAAACGGGTGACAGCAGCGGCTTCTTCGCTCCTTTCGCCAAACACGACAAAGGATAAACGTATGGATGTAGGTCGCATTCTTTCGGAGATCGACGCGGAGATTGCCCGCCTTCAACAGGCGCGCGCCGCTCTAACTGCAATCAGCGCCAGCGGCACAGTGGCACCCCGGCGTGGCCGGCCCAAGGGAAGCGTGAACAAGAAAGCCGCAAAGCCTCGCCGCAAGCGGAACCTTACTCCTGAGGGTCGTAAACGCATCGCAGAGGCGATGAAGCGCCGTTGGGCAGAGCGCCGCGCCGCCACCAAGAGCTCCAGCAAGAAGTAAGGACTCAAGGTAACTCGAGAAGCAAAAAGACAAAGGGAGCCATTTCGCTCCCTTTGTCGTTGCTAGCTGTCGCTGGCCCTTATCGGACGGCGATAACCTCGCGCATATTATCCTTGCCGAGAAAGAATCGCGTGCTGCTGAACTTCTCTAGAAGCTTTTCGATCTGCCGTGTCTGATAGACCTGGCGCACAGGGTAGTCACCCGCAGAAACCACATGCAACTGGTCTGTATCGGTTAGCTGATAGCGCGAAAAGGCTGTCTCCGGTCCCTCGGTACGCCCATGGAACAACGCCAGTAACCTGCCCTGCGGTCGCAGTACAGTATGTAGCCGCTCAAACACGGCTGGCACCAACTGCGCAGGCAGATAGTTTGCCGTGTCCCACAGAAGGATCACATCAAAGTCCCGGCCCGAAAAGTCGAGGCTAGACTTTACGAAGCCGTCCACGTCGTATTCTTCACCAGCGTCTGTCTGCCGCTTCCACTCTGGTTTATTCGCATCCTGAACCACATTCGCCATGTATACGCTGTGGCCTAGCGAGGTCAGAAAGTTGATGTTCGCTGGTGAAGTCGTGCCAAAGTCCAGCACGCGCAGGCTGTCGCTCGCCTTTAGAAACGTAAGCACGTCGGCCCAGCCGCGTGAGGGGCGTACCCGGTCCGCGCTGTGCCCGCCAGCTCCCTGTGGCCGATCCTTGCCAAATCTGCTGAACATCGTTCGAGCCTCGTTCTGAACGGCTTGGCTTCCTCCGCACTATACCTCAAGAATATCAACGGATTCCCATGTGGTCCTTTGACTGCGCTGGTACGTCTAATCGCTGAATGACCCACGCACGTCCAACGGCATTCAACCTCACCCGAATATCCATGTTATCGCCACTGGTCGTCGCGATGCTGGTGTGGGGCGCCTGTCTTCCCAAATCGGCTCAGGGGCAGGCAGGCTCGGTGATCGCTCAACCTCAACCTGCGTTGCCGTCAGGTACACCAAACTCCTGGGTCGAGGCTGCCGTTCGAAATGAACTCGCATCGATCCAGGATGACAGCCACCCTATTCGCTATTTCATGCGCAAGGCGGACCGCAAAGGTGACATTACGCGCGAGGTGATCGAGAGTGCACAGGGCAATGTTGCACGACTTATTCAGCGAGACGGCAAACCTATCACTTCTGTCGAAGACGCAGCCGAGCGCAGCCGCCTCAATGGCATTCTCAGCTCGCCTAACGACTTTCTGAAGCACGAGCAGCGCGAAGGAGCCGGCCGCGCCTACGCTCTCCAACTGATCAAGCTCCTGCCGGAAGCGGGACTCTACTCCTATACGCCTGGCCAGCCGCAGCCGCCGGGTTCCACCTCACCACAGGTCGTCATCGACTTCCGTCCCAATCCCCAATTTCATCCGCCCACGATGGTTTCTGAGCTCCTGACCGGCCTCAAAGGCCGTGTCTGGATTGACGCCCGAACAGCGACGATGACTCGTATCGATGGCGATGTGTTGCGTCCGGTTAATTTCGGTTGGGGAGTGGTCGCCCGCATCTATCCCGGCGGTCACATGGAATTCGAACAGACCCTGATCGAGGGCAAGCGCTGGGCCTACTCTCATCTCGATATGAACATCACAGTACGCGAGGTCATGCTTCGCACCGTCAACGAGAAGACAAAAGTGAGTGCGTGGAATTTCCAGCTTCTGCCCTCACCACTTTCCTTCCAGGATGCAGTTCATGAGTTACTCGTGCGGCAAATCCAGTTGCAATAACGACAGCTAGACTTCGAGCCGCATCTTGCGCACCGTCACACGCTCAATCCGCTCGCGATCGATCTCATAACCACGCCCCGGCTTGTCCCACGGCACGTCGATCTCACCTGTCGGCGACACCGTCACAGCGGGATCAATGATGTCCTGGCTCCAGTAGCGGCTCGACGCGGAGACATCGCCCGGCAGCGAGAAGTTTGGCAACGACGAGAGCGCGATATTCTGCGCGCGTCCGATTCCCGTCTCGAGCATTCCGCCACACCACACTGGAACCCCGTGCGACTGGGCCACGTCGTGAATCGCAATTGCTTCGGTGAACCCGCCGACGCGTCCCACTTTGATATTGATGATGCGTCCGCTGCCGAGCTCCAGCGCCGCCTGCGCATCCCGCCGGCTTCGGATGCACTCATCGAGGCAGATCGCCGTCTTGATCTTTTTCTGCAACTCGCGATGGAAGTAAAAATCGTCGTACCATAACGGCTGTTCAATCATCAGCAGGTTGAATCGGTCCCAGGTTGCGATCCGGTCTGCGTCCTCGAGCCTGTATGCCGAGTTCGCATCGCAGCTCAGCTGTATATGCGGCCACCGCTCACGCACGCGCTCAAAGACCCTTTCATCCCACCCAGGCTTGCATTTCAACTTGATGCGTTGATAGCCCGCCGCTACCTCTGTCTCAACCTTCTCCAACTGTTGCTCAATAGAAGGCTGAATTCCGATCGATACACCGCACGGAATTTTTTTCTTTGTTCCACCCAATAGTTTGGCCAACGGAATTCCCTGCCGGGTGGCATCCAGTTCCCACACCGCGTTCTCGATCGCAGCCTTCGCCATGCGGTGACCGCGCACCTGCTCAAAGAGCGCCGGGCAATCGCGGCCGCTCTCGATGTCGGTCTTCAGCAGACGTGGGGCTAGCTCTGTCTCGGCGATATGCCACGCCGTGTCGATCATCTCGTCGGAGAAGTATGGGTGCTCGCCCGCCACGCACTCCCCCCATGCGCTCAGCTCTTCAGCTTCAATCTCTACCAGCAGAATCCGGCGTCCCGTTGTTATGCCAAAGCTCGTTTCAAATGGATGCGCGAGCGGCATATTAATCTCACGCAGTGTAATTGCCTCAATCTTCATCGACGTTCCTTCTCCGCTACTTGTCCTTCAATTCCGCTGTCTCTGTATCCTTCGACCCCGCGGATTGATCCTTCGCTACCGCGGTCTTTCAATAGCTCAGTGCCTCGTCCCAAAGCCCCAGCAAGAAGCTACCATCACCCTCGCTGTTCCGTTGATAGCCCAGCACCGAGTGTCCGCGCGCAAATGCATCCTCCAGCGCCGACGCGTTGTTTGCCTGAGTGCGGCGCGCCTCCGCGCGGTGTGTGTCGGAGGCCTTCCATTTGTAAATCTGACTCGGCACATTCACTTGCTCCAGCACGTCGAACCTCGGCTGTTCGCCAGCAAGTACGCCGCAAACGCGCTTTGAACGCAACCACCACTCTGCGTAAACACGGTCCGTCGGCAACCCGCCTTGCAGCGGCGAACTCGACGGCCCATAGAAGTTCCGCTTGTAACGCCGAACGATCGCACCCAGTCGCGCAATGTTCAGATGCGCATTCTTAATCTCGAGAGGGTCGAACGTCCACTCCATGAGTTCAAAGCCTCGCGCCAGCGCGTCCTCGCGCTGCGCCAGTTTCAGCTTCCGTCCCAGTCCAAGGTTGCGAAACTCCGGCAGCACGCCCACCATGTGCGAGTGCAGATACGGATGGCCATGCCGGTACCCGGGCAGCGCCATCGCAAACCCCGCCATCGTCCCGCCGGCAAACGCGCCCATTACCTGGCCGCCAATTCGCGAAGCCAGCAGAAACATCCGGCGCGGAATCATATCGGCGGGATCATATCCCCAAACCGCGGTTTCGATCTCAACACAAAGATCAAACTCGGAGAGTTCCGTGAGTGTTCGTATCTCCACAGCAGTGGTTGGCTGCAGTGAATGCTCTTCGGTGCCTGTCAACGCTTCTCCTCGGACGTGGTTTTTTCGTGGCTCTTGGCTCGGTTCCACAATTGTTCGAGCTCCTCGGCGGGCATTGACTCCATTCGCGTCCGCCCGCCGGCCTCCTGCTCCATCGCTGCGAACCGCTGCCGGAACTTCGCGTTCGTCTTCCGCAGCGCAAACTCGGGGTCGACCTTCAGGTGCCTCGCCAGGTTTACCGCTGTGAATAGCAGGTCGCCGAGCTCCTCTTCAACGCGTTCGTTCTGCGCGCTACCTTTAAGCTCCTCCCGCAGTTCCGCCGTCTCCTCGGCAAGCTTCTCAAACAATCCCTCGACACTCGGCCAGTCGAACCCCACCTTTGCTGCACGCGAGCCGAGCTTCCGCGCCTCAAGCACCGCCGGCATCGACCGCGGGATATCCTCCATCCTGGATGAGGGCCGCTCGGGCTCAGTCTTAGCACTCTTCTCTTCGAGTTTGATCTGCTCCCAGTTGCGCAGAACGGCATCTGCATCCGCCGCTGCCACATCGCCGAAGACATGGGGATGCCGGCGAATCAGCTTCTCGCTGAGGTTCTCGGCGACGTCGCGCAGCGTGAAGTAGCCGGCCTCGCTGGCCATCTCGGCATAGAACAGCACCTGTAGCAGCAAGTCTCCGAGTTCGTCCTTCAGCTCCGGCCACGCGCGTCGCTCGATGGCGTCGAAGACCTCGTAAGTCTCTTCGAGCGTGTACGGCATGATGGAATCGAAGGTTTGCTCGCGATCCCACGGGCAGCCACCGGGCGCACGCAGGCGGGCCATTATCGCCGCAGCGCGTCCCAGTGCTTCGGCAGTCTCAGCCTGCACTTGGGTGTCGGTCTTTGCAGTCTCAGGAGAAGGGGTCACATCCTCCAGCTTACTTGAGACCGCGTTCTCATTCCGAGTCCACCCGGTACCGGCGGCGTCTAATGTGCTGAGCCTCGTCCACAAGCCCCGGCGACAGCCCGCGAAGACCGCTCTAGACTTAAAGAATTGTTCAGCAAAGCACTGGGCATTTTAGCCATGGATCTCCTGCAGAAAATCCGCACCTTGCCCACCGGCCCCGGCTGCTACCTCTACAAGAATGCCGAGGGCGAGGTCATCTACGTCGGCAAGGCCAAGAACCTGCGCTCGCGGGTGCGCAGCTACTTCCTGGCAGCCTCGCAGGCCAACGCCAAGACCGGCTCGCTCATGCGCGAGGCCGTGGACCTCGAATACATCACCGTCGCCAACGAGCACGAGGCTCTGGCGCTTGAGAACAATCTCATCAAGCAACGCAAGCCGCGCTTCAACATCCTGTTGCGCGACGACAAGACTTACCCGTACATCAAGCTGACGTCGACGGACCGCCATCCCAAGGTCTTTGTGACGCGCCGCCTGCGCAAGGATGGCTCTGCGTACTTCGGCCCGTACTTTCCTGGCAACCTCGCGCACCGCCTCGTCGAGGTGATCCATCGCAGCTTCCTGATCCCAAGCTGCAAGGTCGACCTCAACCGCTACCACCCGCGTCCGTGCCTGCAGTACTACATCAAGCGCTGCCTAGGCCCCTGCGTTGAAGGGCTCATCTCCATCGACGACTACCGCCAGGTCATCCGTGACGTCCAGCTCTTTCTTGATGGCAAGTCCGACGAACTCGAGAGGCGACTGACCGGGCGGATGGAGTCCGCCGCCGAGAACATGCAGTTTGAGCTCGCGGCACGCCTGCGGGATCAGCTCGTGACCGTGCATCAGGCAGGCGAGCGCCAGCGCATCGCCTCCGCAGATTCCTCCGATGACGCCGATGTCTTTGGGTTCCACTTCGAGAACGACATGCTCGCCGTCAACCTCTTCCACATGCGCGGCGGCAAGATCGTCGACCGTCGCGATATGTTCTGGGAGGACCTGCCGGAGTTCGAAGAGGCCGCTGCATCCCTCGCCGAAGAGGACGTCGACGCGTCCGATGTTGTCAGCGAGCCGTACCTGGAGCCCGATCCCGCAACTCCGGCGCCCGAAGTGATCGCGGACGGCGAGGAGTCGGACCAATACTCCGTTCTGGCTTCGCCCTTCGAAACCGACCTGCCAACCAGCGAAGTCGTGCCCGCCGATTGCGCAGTCCCCGAACTCGCATCTGGTGTCCCGCATCTTGAACCGCAAGGCGCAGCGTTCTCGCCTTCGGCCTTCTTCTCTGCGCTGCTCAAACAGCTCTATCTCGACCAGGCCTATGTGCCGCGCCACATCTACGTTCCCGTCGACTTCCCAGACCGCCAGCTGCTCGCCGACGCTTTGCGCGAGCGCTGCCGCTACAAGATCGAGATCGCGGTCCCGCAACGCGGCGACAAACGTTCGCTGGTCGACCTCGTCTGCCAGAACGCCAAGCAGTCTTACGACCAGCGCTTTCGCGTGCTCCAGCCCTCCATCAAGGCCATGCAGGAGGCCTTGCAGGATGCCCTCACTCTTCCCGAGCCGCCAACGCGTATCGAATGCTTCGACATCTCGCACATCCAGGGCGCGGAGACGGTTGCGTCGATGGTCGTGTGGGAGAAGGGCGCGATGAAGAAGTCCGACTATCGCAAATTTCAGGTCAAGACGGTCGCCGGTGTCGACGACTTTGCGTCCATGCGCGAGGTTGTGCTGCGCCGCTATTCGAAGTTCGCCAACGGTGCCACGCCGACGGGCAAAGACTCCGCGCTTCCCTCACTCATCCTCATCGATGGCGGCATCGGGCAGCTGCACGCCGCTGCTTCCGCGCTCGAAGAACTCGGCCTTACCACGCAGCCGCTCGCGTCCATCGCCAAGCGCGAGGAGATTATCTACGTTCACGGGCAGGAGGACGAGCCCGTTGTTCTTGACCGGCGCTCGCCTGTACTGCACGTCATCCAGAAGATCCGCGACGAGTCGCACCGCTTCGCCATCACGTACCATCGCAAGCGCCGCGAGATGCGCGACCGCACCAGCGAGCTCGACGCAATCCCCGGCGTTGGCCCTACCACGCGTCAACGTCTGCTAATGCACTTCGGCAGTGTCCGCGCACTGAGGCAAGCTGCCGAGAAAAATCCTGATGCCCTCCTCGCCGTGGCAAACAAAGCCACCGCCGAGAAGATCAGGCGCTTCTTCTCCGACGAGCCCGAGCCCGAACCTCTTGTTCAGATCGATAAGTAGCAACGGCTACCGGCTGCTCAGCACAAACTTATTCCCGTCCGGATCTTCGAAGATTGCGCTCGTCCCCCAACTCTCCTTCTTCGGGTCCTGCGCGAACTTCACGCCCTTCGTCTTCATCGCCGCAGCAGTTGCGGAGACGTCGTCACACCACAGTGACATCGGCTGCGGCGTACCGATGCGTGTTTCGTCGCCGGGCATGGTGAAGAGTACGAGACCGGTCTCGGCTCCCGGAATCATCAACTCAATCCAGCGTTGTGGACCGAAGACCTGATCGGTCGCGACCTTGAAGCTGCACTTTGCTGTCCAGAACGCGAGCGCTGCGTCCTGGTCCTTCACCGGCACGCTCACAAACTTAATTCCGCGAATCATCGCTCCACCTCCATGCCACAACAATAGAGCCGGCGCTCCGGCCTGCACAATTGTCTAGCTATCGCTATACTGATTATCGGTATAGCAATGCAGAAGACCACCCCAATCGACGACTACATCCTCGATACGCTATTGCGCGACCTTACGGGCCACAACCGCAAGCCAGCGGCGTTTCTTGTTTACCTGTGGCTGACCGGCGAACAATCCCGCCGCAAAGGTCCTATCGCGATCAGCTATATCGAGCTCGCGCAGAACACCGGCCTCTCGCGCAGCTCCGCACAATCCGCCGTTCGCTGGCTCCTGCGCCGCAAGCTGCTGTCGTCAAGCAAGGCAAACGCGACCGCGGTGCCTGTCTACACGGTCCAGTTCCCCTGGCGTAAACGCGCGTCCCGCTAATTCGGCTGCCCGCCGCCGAACGTATTGCAGCTCGCCGGATCGCCGCTCTCAAACCCTCGTTTCAACCACGTGTCTCGTTGCTGGCTTGAGCCATGCGTCCACGTCTCCGGACTCACTGCCCGCCCGGCCATCTTCTGCAGATGGTCGTCGCCGACAGCGGCTGCAGCGTTCAGCGCCGCGTCCATATCCCCCGGCTGCTCAATGCCACGCTCCTGCGCCGAGTGCGCCCACACACCGGCATAACAATCTGCCTGCAGCTCCGTGTCGACCGACAGAGTGTTCTGCTCCTGCGGATTCTGTTCCGACAGTCGTCGAACCTTCTGCTCTGTGCCGACAAGGTTCTGCACGTGGTGCCCAAGCTCATGCGCGATGACATACGCCTGGGCGAAGTCTGCCGTACTCCCGCCGAAGCGCTTCAGGTCGTCCCAGAAGTCCAGGTCGATATAGACCTTCTGATCTGCCGGGCAATAGAACGGCCCTGTGGCTGCCTGCGCGGTTCCACAACCCGAGTACGTCGCCCCGCGGAACAGCACCAGCTTGGCGTGCCTGTACGGAGGCCAGCCCTTCTCTTGAAAGATCTGCGTCCAGGTCTTCTGAACGTCGTCCAGCGTGAACGACACCAGGTGAGCATCGCGGTCTTCCGCGGCGCTCTGCTCGGGAGTCTGCTGCTGTTGTTGTTGAACCTGCTCTGTCGGCGTACCACCGCCGAAGAATGCACCCAGGAAGTTGTGTCCGGTCACGAGGCTGATCACCAGCAGCACCAGGAAGCCGACGATCCCAATCCCGCCGCCGCCGAAGCCGAACCCGCCACCACCACCAGAATCGCCTCTGCGATCCTCAATGTCGCTGCTCATCCCACCGGATTGCCAGTCCATACACGCACGCCTCCTGTCCTAGGATGCATGACAGGTACCGGCCTGCGCTTGACGAAAAAAGCGTCGCTCTACGTCAGAGCCACGCTTCCAAACGCCGCGATGATGATCCCAATCACCACCAGCACGAACCATCCGATTCTGCTACGCGAAATCACGAAGAGACTCCTTACCCAACTGCCTCTTCGTTGTAGTCACTAAACTAAGGTCACGGTACTACCCGTTAGCGACATCCGGTGACCCACCCGCGTCACATCCTCGGTGTTTGACGTTTGACTAATGAACAACGCCGGCCTGGTCCACCGGCCAATAGACAAATGCCGCGCGGCCATAGATCAGGTCTCGCGAAACCGGCCCAAAGTCGCGGCTGTCGCTCGAGATCGACCGGTGGTCTCCCATCACAAAGTACTCACCTTCGGGTAATACCATCTCGGGCTGGGAGCGCTCGTCGCGGTACCACGCGGGCACATAACGCTCTTTGAGCTGCTTGCCGTTCACATATACCGCACCATGGTCGATCCGCAGATCGTCCCCTGGCAGCGCGATCACGCGCTTGATATAGCTCTTCGTCTCATCGTGCGGATAGCGGAACACAATGACATCCCCGCGATGAATCTCGCCAATCCGGTAGGCAAACTTGTTGATGAACAGCCGGTCCTGATCTTCCAGCTGCGGCAGCATGCTGGTGCCTTCCACGCGCACCGGCTGGTACAGGAACAGGATGATGAACACCGACACCATCACGGAAATGATCAGGTCGCGCGTCCAGGACCGCCATCCGTTCTCCGGACTACGGCGCCGCCGTGCACGCACACTCTGCTTGGGTAGCGAGACCTCTTCCGGTCCCGCATGCCTCTCACTGACCTGATCAGTGATGTCCTCTTGCATTTGGCAGTCGATCTCCAGCCGCACAATGCCGCGGCCACTCATCAGTTTAGACGGATATTCCGCAATTTTGCTTCACTCCGTCGTCCAGCGCACATAACACTACTTGGCCGCCGGCAATCCCAGCCCCGGCACCATCGTCTTCGTGTCCAACCCTTCTGGCGACCACGCATCCACAATCGCCTTCGCCATCCGAGCAATCAGCATCTCCGCACCGTTATCGACCGTCCAAGTCTGGTCCTGGTTCTCGTAGGTGAAGATCGAGATCACCATCGGCCCGCTCTTCCCCGCGACCAACGCGACATCATTCCGAACCGCATTCAGGGACCCCGTCTTGCTTGCGACCGTCTGGTCCCCGCCATTCGGCAGATACCGCGGAATCGTCTCTCTGTAAAACTGGTCCTTGAGCATCGTCAGAGCGACATCGCAGACCGCTTTGTCTTTATCGTCCATCGGAGCCCAGTCGGTCAGCCCTGTCGCTCCCGGAGTCGCGCGCCGCAGGTGACACTCCCCAATCTGCTCGATAATCTCCGCCATCTCCCTTGGCGTGGTCTTGCCCAGGCCAAACTTTGCGTAGTCGGCCGGCAGCGGACCGGTCGCCGGCTTCATCACCTTTTTGTACAGGTGCGTGTTCTTCAGCCCCAGCGACTCCACCCGCGCATTCACCGCATCCACGCCAAACCGGTCGATCGCCATATTCGTCGCCGTGTTGTCGCTCATGATGACCATCATCGTCAGCACGTCCTTCAGCGTCACCGTAACCGGTGTATCGAGGAAATGGAACAGACCCGAACCGCCCACCGCCTCGCCCGGCTTCAGGGTCAGCTTCTCGTCCCAGCTCGCCTTGCCCTCGCGCACGTCGACCATCGCGTTGTACAGGATCGCCAGCTTGATCACGCTCGCCGTCTGCACCGGCTCATCGGCGTCGATGGCAATCTCGCGGCCCGTATTCAGCTGTCGCGCATACATCGCCACCTTGCCGTGGTGAGCTCTGATCATGTCGTTCAGGGTCGTGTTCAGCCCATCATCCGCACTGTGCTGAGCCCACCCGCTCGCCCCTGCCACAACCATCGCCACAACCGCCAGCCAACCCAGCTTCCATCCCATCCTGTCGTCATCCCCCTGTCTTACATCTCCCGAGCAGAGTACATCGTACGGTGCCTGGACCCGTCCAAGTCTTTGCGTTTACCCCGTGGGGTTTGATTTAGAATGGGAAGTAACGGAATCTTATGGCCACACTTACCATGCCGTCCCCGACTTCTACTGAGAAGTCGATGCCCTTCCCCCTGAGCGACCTCCAGAGCCTAACCACCGAGCTCCCGAACGAAGCCTCAGTCGGCCTTGACACCAAGTCCGCCATCGAAATCGCCCGCATCATTGCCCACGAGGATGCGAAGGTAGCCGCCGCCGTCAAGAAGGCCCTCCCCGAGATCGCCATGGTCATCGACACTGTCGCCCGCTCCCTCCGCGACGGCGGCCGCCTCATCTACGTCGGCGCCGGCTCCTCGGGCCGCATCGCCGCCCTGGACGCCTCGGAGTGCCCGCCCACCTTCTCCACCGCCCCGCAGCAGGTGCAGTACATCATGGCTGGCGGACCCAAGGCTCTCGCCTCCGCCTCCGACGTCAACGAAGATTCTCCGGAACTCGGCCAGCGCGACATCGCCCGCCGCCGCCCCACGCGCAAAGACATCATCGTCGGCGTCTCGGCCTCCGGCCGTACACCTTACGTGGTTGGTGCCGTCGACTACGCCCGCGCCCGCGGCGCCAAGACCGCTGCCATCACCTGCAACCCCAACTCCGAGCTTGGCCAGGTCGCCGACATCACCATCTGCGCTGAGGTCGGTCCCGAGGTCATCTCCGGCTCCACGCGCATGAAGGCCTCCACCGCGCAGAAGATGATCCTCAACATGATCACCACCGGTGCGATGACGCGGCTCGGCTACGTCTACGACAACCTGATGGTGAACGTGCACATGAAGAACGCCAAGCTCGTCGAGCGCGGCATCGGCGTCCTCATGAAGCTCTGCGGAATCGACCGCGAGACCGCCATCCGCACCATCAAGGCCGCCGGCAAGTCCATCCCCATCGCTGTCGTCATGCTCAAGGCCAACGTCGACAAGATGGAAGCCGTCCGCCGCCTGCAAAAATCCGACGGCAACGTCCGCCTCGCCATCGACGACTCCCGCCTCGAACTCTAATCCTGCCGATGACCGTCACGAGCCTCCTGCGCTCCATCCGCATCTGGCTTGCGATCGTCATTCTCGGCCTCTTCGTGAGCGGCGTCACCGCCTTCCCGCTGCAGCACGAGCTCGACCTCGTCGTCCGCATCGCCGCACACTTCCATCTCGCGGATCACGCGCCTGCACTCAACGACTGGTTCCTGCGCGTCGACCACGCGCTCGCCGACACCAACGCGCGCTACCCGTTCCTGGCATACGGCACCGACTGGCTCGCCTTCGCACACGTCGTCCTTGCGATCGCCTTCATCGGCCCGTGGCTCGACCCCATCCGCAACAAATGGGTCGTGACCTTCGGCCTCATTTGCTCTGTCGGCATCTTCTTTCTTGCGCTGATCGCCGGCCCCATCCGCGGCATTCCGGTCTATTGGCGGCTCATCGACTGCAGCTTCGGCGTCGTCTGCGGAGCCATCCTCCTCCTCGTCCGCTCCAAAACCCGCCTGCTTGAGCAGCACCTCGCCCAGCCTAATGGCCGGACGAATGCGCCTTGATCAGTTCGTCAAGGTAATCCGGCTTCGAGTCATCGCGTGTCAGATGCGGGTAGCGTGCACCTCCGTGATACTCGATCGTTGCTGTGCGGATGTCGTCGTCAACGACATACAGCAGCGTAATCGGCTTCGACGACTCCTTCGCGGCTGCGATCGCATCCTCGAGCCGGTCACGTGTGTAGAGCCGTCCATCAACTCCGATAATCTTCATGTTGGACGAGATACCCGCCTTATAGGCCGGGCTGCCGACAATCGAATCGGTGACCTCGCCCTCTGCATTGAGCTGCAGGCCGATCGAGTACGCCTCGCCGGCGTTGGCGCGGCGTCCAAACAGGTGGACCGGCTCGGTCGAATACGTTACGTTCCATCCGCCGTTCTCGATGCCGCCGAGAGGAGCGTCGGGTGAGATCGAATCTAGCCGCTGGTTCAGGAACCCGGCCCAGTCGTACGGCGCAATCTGATTCAGATCTGCGACGATCTGATCGAACGTATACGTCTTCACCTGGGGACCGTCGTTCGCGCCGCCATGGAACAGATGGCAGAAGTCGTCGATCGACTTCTGCCCGTTGGTCACGCGATGGATGATCGTCGCGGCCTCCAGCCAGATCAGATCGCCTTCGTCGTAGTAATCGACGCCGCGGCGCCAGTTCAGCCATCCGGCACGGCCGCCACCGGGTCCGCCCATCGGCTCGCCGGTCGCCGTATCAAGCAGCGGCCGCCATGTGCGGCCCGGCCGCCCCGGCCCAAGCGACGCAGCGATGCTCGCCAGATACTCGCGGTACTGCTCCGGGGTCCACAGGCCGCTGCGCGCCGCCAGCATCGGGCCAAGGTAGTCCGTGAGGCCCTCATAGCCCCACAGCATGTCCGTCTCCATCGCCTTCTCGAAGTCCGGCGTCGTGAGGTCCGCCGGACGGCGGAACTTGCCGTTCCAGGAGTGCACGAACTCGTGCGGCAGCAGACTGCCCACCGTGAACGCCGCGCCTGGCTCGATCAGCACGCGCTCCGGGAGGCGGCTGTCGTTCGACTCATGGTGCTCGAGCCCGAAGTGCGCCACGTGGTCGCTTAGTGTGAGCAGGAAGTGATAGTCGCGATAGTGGCGGGCACCAAAGAGCACGCCAGACTCCGCCACAAGGTTGACGAGGCCCTTCTGAACAGCTGGAGATATCGCAAGAGCTGCTTCGCTATCGGCAGCGAGGTCAAGCTCGTGGTGGATCGGCTCGCCCGGTGGCGTAATGTCGATCACCTTGAAATACTCTGCGGCATTCACAGGCGAGTCGACGAGGAAGCTCGAGCGAGATCGGCTTGAAGACCACACGATTGCCCGTCTGTCGCTCGATCGGCAGCGAGGTGCCGAACTTCCATCCTTCCGGAAGGATCAGAGTCGCGTCATACGTCAGGTCTTTGGATGGAGTGCCCGCCGGATAAAGCGTGACATCGTTCCACTCAAGGACAAACAGATTGTTCGTGGCCGATCCGCCGTCATTCTCAATCACGTCATAAGCGGCGTCGAGCTTCGCCGCGCCCGCCGGAACGTCGAGATGGAAGGTGAAGACGTCGAGGAGGTCGCGCTTCCACGGAATCTCCTTCCCGTTCGCCGTGAAGTGCAGCCCGGTGAGAGACGATATCGGACCGCTGGGGCTGTGGTCGCCCGGAATCCATTTCGGGTAATAGAGCGTTAACGGCGCCGGCATGGACCGGAATCGTCTCACGGACGTGAAGGATCTTCTCCGGCGACTGCGTAGTGTCGACCGTAAGCGTAATCGGTGAATTGGTTTGGGCAAAGACGACAGGCGAGAAGCAGATGAGTCCTGCAAGGCACAGGCAACGACCACGATTCATCGAACGGGCTCCAGAAAGGTCCTCTTGATGCGGACCATCATACGGGAACCTCGGCCCGCTGCCTCAGCTCTCCGGCTTATAAGCCGTGAACTTCGCCACCACGTGCTGATCTGCGTCCATCAGCAGCAGCTTCCCTTTCGAGATCTTCCACTGCGTCACCTGGTCTAACGCCTTGGCGAAGTTTGCCTCGGTGTCGCCTCCATGGATACATGCCATTCGCGTCATGGCCATCTGGGTGAACTTCAAGTGATCTCCCGTCAACTCATACCCGCCCATCAGGCGGTTGCATCCGCCCGACCCGCTGACACGATGGCTGTCGGGATCAAGCTGGATGTACGGCATCTGCTGCGGAGTTCCCGACTCGATCTTCGTGCCGCTCAGCCACGCCAGCTTCCACTCCGTCTTCTCGAGCGGAGCATCCGCCTTCTGCTTGGTACCTTCTCCCTGAATCCCGATGGCGGCTGCCATCAACAAAGAGACCTGCAGAAGCGCGCTCAGAATCTTCCGTCTCATTTCGCCCCCATACCTGAGGCCCGAGTACTTTCAAGAGTCTATCCGCGGGGTCGGGGAAACCGTCAGCTCAAAGTCATGGCGGTTGACAAACCCAAACTCCAGGAGAGAGGGCGCCTCACAGGGTATCCCAGGCGAGAGACAGCCCTGCACTCAAAGGTCCGAGCTTAAGTTCAATCAGATGAAGACTTTGCGCAAGAAACAGGGGGAGGGGGGCATCTACGACCGCCAACGCTGAAATGTGGGGAAGGAATGGCTCCTGAGGTAGGACTCGAACCTACAACCCTTCGGTTAACAGCCGAATGCTCTGCCATTGAGCTACTCAGGATCGCGTTGCATCAGCAGCGTCAGGCCTGAAAGGCCCTGCGATGGAAACTGCGAGCTGCTTCTTGTTTGTTATAGCAAAATGAGGCTTCGAAGGTCAAAACACTTCTGCTCTTCCAGGCGCGCTCGGGCACTACGGAAACAGCATCACTGCAATCGCATACGGCGTAAAAGAGCCCGTGCCCTTCGCCTCGCAGGCACCCACAGTCGCCGAGTGGTACTTTCCACTCTCCAGCTTCTCGCGCAGCGTCGCCGGCAGTCTGTCCAGCGAGGCCGCCGTAAACCGCATTACGAACCAGGGCTTCCGCACGCCCGCATATCCCGTGTCCATCGCGCACGTGCGCCTCGCGTCCTCAACGTTGGACAACAGGTACAGCTTGGCCTCCGTCTGCAGCAGCGCAGCGATCTCACTCTCCTGCTGCTCGAAGCTGAGGTTCGCAGTCGTTCGATCGAAGTCTTCCACGGCATATAACTGCTCACCGCGCCGGAGCACGCTGATCCCCACCGCGTTCACCCGCGGGTCCAGCAGATTCGCCCGGTGATCCGGCGATTGCATCCACGCGTCATGAATCTCCGGGGCACTCCACGCCTCCGCAACATTCTCTGCGATCACCGTAAACTTCGCGCCCGCCGCCCGCCCGCGGCCCACCAGGTCCAACTCACCGGGATACTGGTGCGAGATCGACTCCCTCGCCGCCATCTCACCCGCATGCCGAAGCGCGGCGCGATGCAGCGTCTCATCCCACTTCAGAGGCTGCAGACCACGCTGAGTCCGCTCCGCATTCGCTGCACTGAAGAGGTACTGCTCCGCCACCGATCCAATGGCCGGCGGAGGAGACGACGGCATCGCAGCCATCGCAGGCAGCAGCGTGGCTGCCAGAACCGTAATTGCGCGGAAACCCATTGCTCGCATTAACCTTCGTCGCAGAAAAAAGTAGCGCTCTCTCATCCCATCACGCAAGAGCGCCTGCGCCAACTCCCTGAAGGTCGTATTACGTTGATTCCATAGGTTAGGGCATACGCTCGCGGTAGCGCACCATCAGCTTCAACAGCTTGCGCGCCTCCCAGTACCGCGGGCCGAACCGCTTCGGATCGGTCATCGTCCGGAACAGCCACCCCAGGTAAAACTTGTCCGCCCACACCGGGATCCCCACCTGGTCGCCGCTAAGAAAGGCAATCGCTGCACCGATGCAGTGAATCGCTGGCGCGTACGACAGCCGCTGCTTCAGGTACAGCCCCAGCCTCTCCTGCGTGCCACCGCCGACCGTCACGACAACATGCTGCGGCCGCAGTCGCTCCAGCAGTTCAAGTAAAGCTGAATCTTCAATCTCTTTGCCGTACATTGGCGCAAGGTACACGCACTCCTGCGGCACCTCAATACCCTGCAACCTGAGCCACTCAAGATTCTTTTGCGCGCTCGCCGGACCTGCCATGAGCCAAACGACATTGCCCGGCCTATGCGCGTCTTCTCTGAACAGCAACTCGCGCAGGTACTTCAACCCTGAAAGCCTGCGAATCTTCTGCTTCGAGATTCGATTCCAGATCATCACCATAAACGCCGAATCGGGAATGCACAGATCGGCATTCAGCAGCGCCTCGCGGTACGCTGCGTTGCAGTCGATGTCCTTCAGCGCAGGTGCCGCAGGCACCACGAGCAGGCCGCCGCGCTCCATGCGCTCGACAGCCTCTTCGACGGTTCCTCCAAAGAACCGCACGCCCAGGATCGTCACGAACTCCGGCGGCATCCTTGCTTGCCCTTACTTTCCTGATGCTCCGCGTTCGATCTCACCCTCGATCCAGCGGTAGGTCGTCTCCATGCCCTCGCGCAGCCGCGTCGAAGGCTCCCATCCCAGTCGATCGAGGATCAGCGTGTTGTCGCTGTTGCGTCCGTTCACACCCTTCGGCGCGCCCAGGTTGTACTTGCGCTCGAGCCTCACGCCTGCGATCTCCTCAACGATGTCGACTAACTGGTTGATCGTCACCAGTTCGCTCGAGCCGAGGTTGATCGGCTCGTCGATATGGCTCTTCATGATCATCTGCGTGCCTAGTACGCAGTCGTCGATGTACATGAAGCTGCGCGTCTGGTGGCCGTTGCCCCAGATCTCAATCTCGTGTTTGCCTGAGCGCTTCGCCTCAATCACCTTGCGGCAGATTGCTGCCGGCGCCTTCTCGCGCCCGCCGTTCCATGTGCCATGCGGGCCGTACACGTTGTGGTACCGGGCCACGCGCGCGACGAGCCCGAAGTCCTCCTCGAAGTGACGGCACATGCGCTCGCTGAACAACTTCTCCCAGCCGTAGCCGTCCTCCGGGAGAGCCGGATACGCGTCGCTCTCCTTCAGGGGAATCACATCGGCATTCGTCTGCTTCTCGCCGTTATAGACGCATGCCGACGATGAGTAGAAGAACCGCTTCGCACCCGCATCCTTGGCCGCGATCAGCATGTGCGTATTCGTCAACACGCTGAGCATGCAAAGCGCCTTATTGTTCTCGATGAAACCCATTCCGCCCATATCAGCTGCAAGCTGATACACGAGCGTTGCGCCCTCTGCTGCGATGTGGCAACTCGCCTGGTCCTTGAGGTCCAGCGACAGGTTCTCCACACCATTGGTCACCTGGTACCACTCTTCCAACGGCTTCACATCAACTGCGCGGATTACCTCCACGCCGTTTTCCAGTAGGCTCTTAACCAAGTGGCCGCCGATGAACCCACCTGCACCACAGACGACTGCCTTCTCGCCCTTCAGACTCATTCACACTCCGCGTCCGCGATTTAGCCCTGCTCTGCGCTTGCTGCAATTCTATCCCGATCAAATGTGCACCCGTATCTCCCCGGTCTGTGGGATCCTTCTTCCTCAATGACATCAACGGCCGCCGCCACAACACACACGCGCAGGCATACTCGCAAAGCACCTTCGCATCAAAGTGCGTTCGCTTCGGTGCGCCACACGCTGCGCGCGAACCCGATGGTTGCCGCCGGCGTCGCCCTGCTTGTGTTCTTTACGCTCTGCGCGATCTTCGCTCCGCTGCTCGCGCCGCACGATCCTGCGCAGCTCGATCTCACCCAGCGTCTCCTTCCGCCTTCGCACGCGCACTGGTTCGGAACCGACGAACTCGGCCGCGATGTCCTCTCTCGCACGCTCTACGGCTCGCGTGTCTCGCTCCTCGTCGCGATCTCTGTCGTCGGATCCTCACTCTTTGTGGGCGGAATCCTCGGCTGCATCGCCGGCTTCTACGAAGGCTGGGCCGATACGCTCATCAACCTCTATCTCACCAATGCTTTCCTCGCGCTGCCGGGCATTCTGCTTGCCGTCGCCATCGTGGCGTTCCTTGGTCCGAGCCTCATCAACCTCATCGTCGCACTCGCACTCGCGGGATGGGTCAACTACGCACGCCTCATACGTGGGCAGGTAATGGCGATGAAGCAGCGAGAGTTCGTGCAGGCTGCGCGCTCGCTCGGTGCAAGTGACCTCCGCCTTATGCTGCATCACATCCTGCCGAACATCATTCAGCCGGTGCTGGTGCAGGCCGCCATCGGTATGGCCGGAGCCGTCCTCGCCGAAGCCACGCTCAGCTTCCTCGGCCTTGGCGTGCAACCGCCGACAGCGACCTGGGGCGCCATGCTTAACGACGCGCGATCGCACCTCTTCGAATCGCCTTATCTCGTCTTCTTCCCTGCCGCCGCGGTTGCGCTGTGCGTCCTCGCCTTCAATCTTGTCGGCGACGGCCTCCGAGATCTGCTGGACCCGCGCACGCGAATCCGCGAAGGCCTCTAGGGGCGCTCATATGATCGGCGTTATCTCCGACACCCACGGCCTGCTTCTACTCGAAGTCCTCGCTGCCCTGCGCGGCGCCTCGCACATTTTGCACGCGGGCGACGTCGGCGACATCGCAATCCTCGAAGCGTTGCAAGAGATCGCACCCGTCACAGCCATCCGCGGCAACATTGACACCCACGGCCCCACCGCGCAGCTCCCCGCCACCGAGGCCATCGAGCTCAACGGTCGGCTCATCTACATGCTGCACTCGCTCGCCGACCTCGACCTCAATCCTGAGGCCGCCGGCATCGCGGTCGTCATCTCCGGCCACTCTCACAAGCCGAAGATCGAGAGCCGCAGCAGCGTCCTGTATCTCAACCCGGGGAGCGCGGGTCCGCGCCGTTTCCAGCTCCCCATTACGGTCGCACACCTGCACCTCGACGCCACACCCCGCGCCGAGATCATCCAACTCTCAACTCACGACTGAGCTACTCGAAACCAAACCGACCGCCCTCCTACTTCTGCGCGATCGCCGTCCTGGGGTCAGCCACCGGCTTCGATTCCGGCTTCGGCCCGGGCCGCTGAACCATGACGGGTGGCGCCGGCGCCGGCACAGGGTGCGCTGCTGCCTTCGTCCAATCCAGCGTCACGGTCGACAGAATGTTTGCCATCCGCTGATTCAGATCCTGTAACTGCCGCTCCGTGATCTCCTGCGCTCCGCTCGAGATCGCACAGAAGGTGTTGATCTCCATGTCGAAGCGATAGCACGCTCCCTTGCGGTAGGCGGTGTACACCTCGTCGCGCGCCTCCACGCAAATGTCGCCGTGTTCATCATGCCCATGCGTGAATCGCATGCCGCCGATGTCCTGTGCATCGGTCGACACGGTCACCGGCGCCTCCTCCGGTTCGGCCTCCTTGGCGCATTCCTGATCGCTCATGTGAGGCGTCACGCTGTAATAGAACACGGCTCCGCTGAGCGTCGAGTACGGATAGGGATTGAAGTCCAGGCTCGCAATGCCACGCACTCTGGCGTCCGGCGTCGCCGACCGGGCGTCGTTATGGAACGTGCTCACCAGGCCGTCCTTGCGGTTAAGGCTCCATCCAGCCGGCACCTGGAACTTCACCCCGAAGTGCCCATCCTTGAAGCCCTGCGGCGCTGCCTGCGCCGGCGGCGCCGTCGGTATGACGATCTTCTGTTGCGCTGCACACGGAAGCGCAGCCACACACGGAAAGACCGCGAGGGCCATGCCCAGGGAAAGTGTCGTGAAAAGACCCATCGTTCTTATCGTCGCATTCGTGGATCGGTCAACCAATACATCCAATCGGTCAGCAAATTCACCGCGACGTAGGTCAGCCCGACGGCCAGAATGCACCCCTGGACAAGAGCATAATCCCGATTGGAAATCGCCGAAAGTGTCAGTCGTCCTAAGCCTGGCCATCCGAAGATCGTCTCCGTGACAATGGCTCCTGCAAGCAATGAGCCAAACTGCAATCCGAGCACCGTCAAAACCGGGTTCAGTGCATTCCTCAGCGCGTGACGGTACACCACAGTTTGCTCCGAAAGTCCTTTGGCTCGTGCAGTACGAACGTAATCCTGACCCAACTCTTCCAGCATGCTCGTTCGTACCATGCGGGTCAGGATCGCCGCCACGCCCAGCCCCAGGGTGATGGCCGGAAGCACCAGATGTTTCAGAAAATCAAATCCACCGGTGCCCGCACCGGAGACCGGCAGCCATCCCAGCCCGATCGAGAAGATCACGATCAGGATCGGCCCCAACGCGAAGTTCGGAAAGCTAAGCCCGAAGAGGCTCCCCACGCCGACGGCACGGTCCTGCCACTTGTCCCGGCGGGTCGCCGAGTAGACGCCCGCCGGAATCGCCAGGCCGGCCCCCAGCAGCATCGCCGCTGCGGTCAGAGCGAGCGTGTACGGATACCTCTGCAGGATCAAATGCAGTACCGAATCATGCAGCCTCAGCGACTGGCCCAGGTTCCCATGGACGATCCCACGCCAGTAGTGGAAGTACTGGGTCGGCAACGGTAGATCGAATCCATATTGATGCCGCAGATCGGCGATGTTTGCCGCCGTCGCCCCTTCGCCCAACATCTGAACAATCGGATCGCCAGGCACCAGGTGGATCAGCAGGAATACCACCGTCACCACCAGCCACAGCACCGGAAGCGTCGTCAGCGTGCGCTTCAGCAGACGCCTGCCCACATGCCGCACGGCTTGTGTCTGTTTGTCCTGTCCCACTCCGCTCCCCACCGTCATCCCTTCGTCCCCACCGTTCGCGGCTCCTCCCTCGCCGCACCGTCCGGCAAGTGGTTCAGCTCCTCGACGCGCACCTTGGAGATTCTTCTGCGATCGACTTCCACCACCGTAAACCGCCGCCCGCCGATCTCCGCACTCTCACCCGGCGCGGGAATATGTCCCAGCCGCGTCAGCAGCAAACCCGCAAGCGTTTCCACTCCCGCCCCGCGCGGCAACTTCCAGTGCAGTTGCGTCACCAGGTCGCGCAAACTCGCGCTGCCATCCAGCAACACACCTCCCCCCGGGGCCGCCAGCGGCAGCACCTTCGCGGTGTCGAACTCGTCCTCCAGCTCACCCACTACCTGCTCCAGCACATCCTCCGCGGTCACCATTCCCAGCGTCGAACCGAACTCATCCACCACCACCGCGATCTGCCGCCGCCGCTCCTGAAACTCCCGCAGCAGCTCCACAGCCAGCTTGGTCTCCGGAACCACTTGCACATCGCGCATCACCTGCCGCAGCGTCAGCCCCGATTCCGCTGTGTTCCCCATCGACTGCGCCACGCTCCTGAAGTGCATCAGGCGCGCCACATCCATCGCGTGCACCACGCCGATGATGTGGTCGCGGCCACGCTCCGGGTCGTAGACAGGCACGCGTGTATGTTGCTCCTCCACGATCCGCCCACTCGCCTCTTCCAGCGACATGTCCGCCGGCAGCGAGAAGATCTTCCCCCGCGGCGTCATGATCTCGCTTACCATCACATCCTTCAGCTCGATCGCCCGGTGAATCATCTCCTCCTGAAACCTCGGCAGCAGTCCCACCCGGCGCGTCGCCGTGGCCATCAACTTCAGTTCCTCGGGCGAGTGAGCCGCAACCTCGCCGCGCAGTGGAGCGCGAAACACTCGCAGCACCACTCTCGCCGACACATTCATCAGCGTGACCGCCGGCCTCGACATTCGCAGAAACACATCGACCGGCCCGGCCACTGCCAGTGCAATCCGCTCCGCCCGCTGCAGGGCCAGTGCCTTCGGCACCAGCTCGCCCAGCACCACCTCGAAGTACGTAATCAACAGGAACGCCAGAGCGATCGCCGCGGCGTGCACAACGACCGGCGACTGCAACTCAGGAACCCACTCGATTTTCTGAAATTCATGCAGCAGCCCCTGCGCAATGACCGGCTCGCCCAACCCGCCCAGCGCCAGAGCCGCAAGCGTCACGCCCAGCTGCACGGCGGAGAGAAACTCATCCAGATGATGCTTCAGGTGCAGCACCGTGCGCGCACCCGGCTTGTTGGCGGCGATCAGCTGCTCAATGCGCGTCTCGCGCACGCTGACCAGCGCAAACTCCGCAGCCACAAAGAAGCTGTTCGCCAGGATGAAGAAGGCGATCAAACTCCCGTGGACCAGCAGCCATTCAAGCATGTCGCTTAAGCCTAGCCCAGCCTCGCTCCTGCCGCCACGTTTCGAATGAGTTTTGAAATGGAATTAAAAGTGACAATCCGGCGACATCTGCATCGGCTCCGGAACCTAAACTGCAGCCAGCAGGTGACACTCGAGCCCAATGGATTCGGACCGGCAACTCACTGAGGCGGCAACCTTCTCTGTGCCACGCGGAGACTACGGTCCTGCGTTCCTCATCGGCCTCTTTCTTGGTTTCCATCTCATTGTGATTGTGCTCGCTGCGTGGTTGTTCAGCGCAACACCGCAGGACGGCGTGATGGCGGACCTCTCCCTGAACTACCTCGTTTTGGCGGCCGTCGCCTTTGCCTGCCTGGGTGATGCGCCCTACGGGCTGCGCTTCCTGCGCTCATCTCCCTCGTTCTGGGCTCTCTTCTTTCTTCTCTTCAGCGGATGCAGTCTCGCCTGGACACTTGCCGTCTCGGTGCCGGCGGCGGCCGCCTTCTGGTGCGCCATGGCTGCCGACGTCGGCATGGTCATCCTCCTGCTTCGCTCCCAGCCGGCCGAGTTCGTCATCCCCCCGCTGTTTCGCGGCTACGTCTACGGAGCCTGCGCCGTCGCTATCATCGCCTGGCTCCTGCCGACGCCCACGGACAATCGCCTCGGTTACGAGGGCTTGATGGGTACCAACGCCATCGGCTTCCTTTGTGCCTTCGCTTTCTTCCTCGCGCAGTACCTCGTGCTGGTCCGCCGCGAACGACACACCCTTGCGATGCTCCTGCTCGGCGTCACGCTGTTGCGCAGTGTCAGCAAGACAACCATCGTCGCGTTTCTGCTCAGCCAGACCGTCCTGCTCACAACCAGCCGCAGCATCCCGCGGCGCACCAAGGTTCTCGTCACCGTAGTCGCGTTCCTCCTCGTTCTGGTGTTTTCCAGCCTGCTGATCTCCAACATCGAGGACTACGCAACAAGCAACGCTCAAGGATACTCAGAGGCCGACAGCCTCTCCGGCCGCCTCGGCATCTGGGCACTCATGGGCTCCGAGGCCATCGAGCGCCCATGGTTCGGACACGGCTTTCACTCGGTCTGGAACGTCATGCCACCGTTCGGCGCCGATGCCTTCGAGATCCGTCACGCGCACAACGAGCTCCTGCAGCAGTTCTATGCCTACGGGGGTGTCGGCGTCTTGCTCTTCTTCGGCATCTACATCAGCTTCTTCCGGCAGATCCGCCGCCTGCCACGCGGAATGCTCCGCACGTTCCTCTTCAGCTTTCTGGTCTTCATCCTCATCCGCGGCGTCGCCGACACCGAGGTCTTCGATCTCTCGCTTCCGCTCTGGATGATCATCCTCTTCAGCGCGCTCATGCAGCGCGTCATCGCTCCCGACTCGGACCCCGTGCTCCAGACGCAAGAAAGCCTGCGAGCATCGCTCACAGGCTCCATGCAACCTCAATCTCCAAACTGATTCTTAGACAGCACGCGCATCGGGGACCAGAACCCGCTTCAGCGTCTGGTCGATGTGCTCCTTCGGCACATAGCCGACAATCTGGTCGGCCACCTTGCCGCCCTTGAAGAGCAGCAGCGCCGGAATTCCGCGAATCCCGTAGCGTCCGGGTGTCATGTTATTGCGATCGACGTCCATCTTCACGACCTTCAGCTTGCCGTCGTACTCCTGTGCGACCGCGTCAACAACCGGAGCCAGCGCCCGGCAAGGACCACACCATGCCGCCCAGAAATCCACCAGTACGGGCGTCTCCGACTGAAGCACCTGCTTCTCGAAATCGGCGTCGTTCACCTCGGTCACAAACTGTCCTGCCATCTCACTCTCCTTCAAAGATTCAGGTCCGCTTCAGCGGACCCGCTCAACGTCCCAGTTATAGTAGATGCCCCGCGGTGGAAAACGATGCAGTGACCCAGAAACCACGCTCCTGCAAGCTGATAGTCCGTACCGTACGGTCTGAAAATCGTTGCGTCAGCTATGTCGCATAACTAACCAAGCACCTCGCGCTCCACCCCACCCGCAATCCTGACCGGGACCCAATTGATCCCGCGGCCCGCCTTCACGAGAAGCTCCGTCTTCTCGACTGGCGAGATCCCCTCACTTAGGAACACCAAAACCGAGGGTCCAGCGCCACTCAGCGCGACACCGGCAATGTACGATTCCCTTGCCAAAGGCAGCAATCTCCCCAGCAGCGGGCATGCCTTCAGTCGATACGTCTGATGCATCCGGTCCTCCATCGCGTCCTTCAACAGATCTAATCGTCCCTGTGCAAATGCCGCGGTCAGCAGGCTCGCCCGCTGCACATTGAAGACCGCGTCGGCCTTTGAATAGCTATCCGGAAGCAACGCTCGCGCCTCCTTCGTCGCAAGCGCCGTCGGCTGCATCGCCAGCATCAGCTCCCAGTCTGGACTCCCCGGAAAGCTCACCGCCTTCACGCCTTGTTCCGTTGTCGCCGAGACGGTAAACCCGCCGTACCAACACGCGGCCACATTATCCGGATGCCCCTCCATGCGGCTCGCGGAGCTCACGCTGACAGCATCTCCATGCCTCATCTCTTTCTCGCTCGACGGACCAAAATGGTCTGCAAGAGCGTGGGCAGCACAGATTGCTGCCGCACTTGATCCACAGCCCATCCCGAGGGGGATCTCGTTGTGAATCGTCAAACGCAGTGCCGGAAAATCTGCCCATACTTCCTCAGCGATTCTCAGATAGCTCTCGACAATAAGATTGCCCTCAAGCTTGCTGCACAAGTCTGCATCGCGCCCCGTTGCCTCGATGCTCCACTCCTCTGCCGGCCACGCCTCCACCGTCAGATACATCGAGAGCGCCAGACCCACCGCGTCAAACCCCGGCCCCAGGTTCGCTGAGGTCGCCGGCAGCTTCAGCCGAATCCCACGCTTTTCCAACTCTCGCGAACTCAAGCCGGCTGCCCCGCTTCCTTCTCAAGCGCCCGCAGGACCACGTCCACATCCGGCTCCAGCACCAGCGGCTCCCTGCGCAGCCGCGCAAACTCCGCTCGCTCCGCTGCCGACGCACCCGCCATCTCCTCATCCTTCAGCAGCTCGCCACGGTGAAACTGGATCGTGTACTCCGAGTCCTTCAGAGTGTGTCCGGTCAGCAGCAACACCGCTGTTTCGTCAGAGCCCACGCGCCCATCGGCCACCAGCTTCTTCAACCCCGCGAGCGTCACCGCGCTCGCCGGCTCACAGCCAATGCCCTCGGCGCCAAGCTCCGCCTTCGCCAGCGCGAACTCCCGCTCGCTTACCTGCTCCACCCATCCGCCGGTTTCGGCGATCACCTTCGCCGCCTTCTTCCAGCTCGCCGGGTTTCCAATGCGAATCGCGCTCGCCCGCGTGTCCGCCGTGACCGGCACCAGCTGGCCTTCGCCTCCGCCCTGCATCCAGCGGTACAGCGGGTTCGCTCCCTCGGCCTGAATCACGCTGATCTTCGGCACCTTCTTGATGAAGCCCAGATGCTTCATCTCCGCGAACCCCTTACCCAGCGCCGAGCTGTTCGCCAGATTCCCGCCGGGCACAATCAGATGCTGTGGCACCTGCCAATCGAGTTGCTCGAGTATCTCGAACGCCGGCGTCTTCTGCCCCTCCAGCCTGTACGGGTTCACCGAGTTCAACAGGTATACCGGCGCACGTTTCACGATCTCCGCCAGCACCTTCACGCAGCCATCAAAATCCGTCTTCAGCTGCACCGTCGTCGCGCCGTAGTCCATCGACTGCGACAGCTTCCCCCACGCAATCTTTCCCTCGGGGATCAGCACCAGGCTCCGCAGCCCGGCCCGCGCCGCATACGCTGCCATTGCCGCGCTCGTGTTCCCCGTCGACGCGCACGCGACCCACGTAAAACCACGTGACACGGCGACGCTGAGCGCCGCCGTCATTCCGGTGTCCTTGAAGCTGCCCGTCGGATTCATCCCCTGGTGCTTCCCCAGCAGCCAGTTCAACCCCAGCGAGGCAGCAGCCCGTGGCATCTCATACAGCGGCGTGTTGCCCTCTCGCAGCGTCACCACACGGTCTTCCGCGACGATCGGCAGCAGATCGCGGAACCTCCAAACGCCGCTCTGGTCCACCGCCAGCGACGACGTCCTCCGCTCCTGCCAAAGGTGCTTCAGCGCCCCAGGATTCGGACGGTACACCGGCGCCTTCGCCTCCGGAGCGCCCGCGCTCCAGGCGTACTCCACCTCAAACAGCTCGCCGCACTCCACGCAGCGGAAGTTACTCTGGGCCTGCGTGCCATCGATCCGCACGCCACATCCCGTGCATCTTAATCTGTGAACTGACAAACTCATGTGTCCTTCTAGACTACCGTAGCTTTATGCGCCGAGCCCTGTTCGCTCTCCTCGCTCTTGTGGTCCCTGCTCCCACCATCCGCGCGCAAACCCCGCAGCTTCAACTCGCCTGCGCTGCCGACCTCCAGCCCGTAATGCCCGCGCTCGCAGCGGCCTACGAACGCGCCACCGGCGTCCACCTCGTCACCGCCTTCGGCTCCTCCGCCACGCTCGCGCAGCAACTCGCCAACGGTGCCCCGCAGGACGTCTTTCTCTCCGCCGACACCGTCCACCCGCAGCAGCTCATCACTGCCGGCGTCGCCCTGGGCCCGACACCCACGCCCTACGCCCACGGTGTCCTCGTCCTCTGGGCGCTCAAGACCTCACCCCTCCAACCCGTCTCGCTTGACACCCTCAAAGATTCGCGCCTCACACGCCTCGCCATCGCCAACCCCGCGCACGCGCCCTACGGCCTCGCCGCCCAGCAGGCGCTCCAGCATCTCGGCCTCTACGCACAGCTCCAGCCCAAACTCGCCATCGCCGAAAACATCGCCCAGACCGCGCAGTTTGCCGAGTCCGGCAACGCGCAGGCCGGCCTTATCTCGCTCACCATCGCCTCCAGCGAACACTTCCGCGCCATCGGCTCCTTCGTCCGGGTCCCCGCCGACGTCTACCGACCCATCCAACAGTCCGGTGTCATCCTCAAATCCAGTCGCCAGCAGCAGCTCGCGCGACAGTTCCTCAACTGGCTCACCAGCCCTGCCATCCAGCAGCAACTCAAATCCTTCGGGCTCGACCCTGTAAAGTAGCTACCGCTCATACCTGCCGTGTACGATGGCCGTGCCTATCGCGCACAACTCAGGAGCCGCATGCCCGACAACGCCGCCATCGTTCAGCGTTTCATCGACGAGGTCATCAACCAGGGCCGCTATGAGGTCTGCGACGAGATCGTCGCCGAAGACTTCGTAGAGCTCGACCGGCTTCCCGGGCAGCGCGAAGGTCGCGAGGGCCTCAAAGAGATCATCGGGATGATGCGTTCCGCCTTCCCCGACATCCACTGGGTTACCGACGAGTCGATCTCCTCGGGCGGCAAGGTCGTCACGCGCTTCACCTGGACCGGCACCCATCGCGGCGATTTTTTCGGTATACCCGCCACCGGCCGCTCCATCACCGTCAAAGGCGTCGTCATCGACCACCTCGTCGACGGCCGCATGACCGACAGCCGCATTCTCATGGACACCTACGGCATGATGATGCAGCTCGGCGCCATCCCTCCACCGGCGTAGCGACCCGCTACACTCCCATCATGGATCTCGCCGCGCTCGGCCTGACACTCCGTCTCGCGACCGTCACGACTCTGTGTCTCCTTATCCTCGGCACGCCGCTCGCCTTCTGGATCTCCTCCGCGCGCACCTTCCCGCGCCGCATCGCGCAGGCCGCGGTGGCTCTACCGCTCGTCCTTCCGCCCACCGTCCTCGGCTTCTATCTTCTCGTCTGGCTAGGCCCCGCCCGAGCCCCCGGCCGCGCACTCATCCGCCTCATCGGCCACCCGCTCGCCTTTAGCTTCAGTGGGCTCGTCGTCGGCTCGGTCCTCTACAGCCTTCCCTTCGCCGTGCAGCCGCTCGTCCTCGCCTTTTCGCACGTCGACCACAACCTCACCGACGTCGCCGCAACTCTCGGCGCCTCGCCGCTCACCATCTTCCGCCGCGTCATCCTCCCGCTCTCGCGCACCGGCTTCCTCACCGCCGCGGTCCTCACCTTCGCCCACACCGTCGGCGAGTTCGGCGTCGTTCTCATGCTCGGCGGCGACATCCCCGGGATCACTCGCACGCTCTCCATCTCCATCTACGACCAGGTGCAGGAACTCAACTACAGCGCCGCGGACCGCACCGCACTCGTGCTCGTCGCCATCTCCTTCCTCGCGCTGCTGCTCGTCTACTGGCGCAGCCTCCCACGGGAGAGCGGTCTTGTCTAACTCCACGCCTGATACAAACCCCGCCCTCTGGCATCACCACCGCCTGAAGCTCCGCACCACGCTCGGAGCGCTCGCGCTCGACATCGATCTCGACCTCACCCGTAACTGGACCGTAATCTTTGGCCCTTCGGGCAGCGGCAAGAGCACCATTCTCCGCGCCCTCGCCGGCCTGCTCCCCGACACCGAAGCCAACCTCATCCGCACCAACGAGGACCGCAATAAACACGACCTCACCCACCCCCGCCACGCGACCGCCGCATCGCCTACGCTCCGCAGCAGCCCTCGCTCTTCCCTCACCTCACCGTCGCGGACAACGTCGCCTTCGCACAGAGATCGTCACGTTCTTCAATGCCTTCCGAGAGAAAACATCAACGACGCCATTAAGCTCTTCCGCCTCGAAGACCTCGTCCATCGCTACCCCAAAAATCTCTCCGGCGGCGAGCGCCAGCGCGTCAACCTCGCGCGCGCCTTCGCTATGCCCGACGCACAACTCATGCTGCTTGACGAGCCCTTCAACGGCATCGACCGCCCACTCCGCGACGCCATCCTTCCCGAGCTCCGCGAATCCCTCCGTCTCAGTGGAGTTCCCGTGGTCTCCGTTACTCACGACGTAGAAGAGGCCTTCCGTCTGCAGGCCGAGGTCGTCATCCTTCGCGACGGCCGCATTCACGATGAAGGCTACGTCTCCAAGGTCCTCCACGAAGAACGCCTCAGCATCCTCGACGCCCTGCGCTAGCAACGACACTCGTCCTCGTACCAATCCACGCACACATTCGCTGGCGTTGACACAGTGAACGTGTATCTTGTCCTCATTCCCCCAAACCGGCCCCGCAACATCTTTAAAAATTAAATTCGTCAGGCCACGCATGATCGACGTTCATCCCGCGCCGCACGCCGCCCATTCCTGGCGTGACTTCTTCATCCACATCGCCACCATCGCCATCGGCCTACTTCTCGCCCTCGGCCTCGAGCAGACAGTCGAGCACTTCCACCGTCTGCATCAGCGCCACGGCCTCGAAGAGACCCTTCACAGCGAAAGCCTGCTAAACCGCCGCATCGTCGCCTATGACCTCGATTCCGTCGACCAGCTCCGCCTCAGCATCCGCCTCAACATGACGAACCTCGACCTGAACGGCAGGTCTTTCGTGCCCATTCCGCCCGCGCACGACACCTTTCTTCCCTTCATTGACACTGCCTGGGTTGTGGCGCGCGGCAACGGCAGCCTCGCCCTTCTGCCCGACCAACTCGCCGAGAGCTACTGGAAGGTCGACGTCCTCGCACAAGACGCCTCCAACTCGATTCAATCGCTCGCCAACGCGCGCAAGAAGGTCAACTCCCTTCTCTACCTCCACGCCAAACCCTCCGACCTCACCGCCGAAGAGCGCGCCGCTCTTCTGCGCGCCTACAGCGAGGAGGACCAGGAGCTCGGCAACCTCAACTACATCCTCCTCGCCTACCGATTCATGAACGAAGCCGTACTCGCTGGCCGGATTCCCACTGTCGACGACCTGGCCCGGGAGTCGCGCGACGCACAAAAGACCGAAGGCCAACCCCCGCATCCCTGACATTCCATCAAGGAATCCGCTGAAATGATCGACATCCACGCTCCACACGAACGCACCCACACCTGGACCGACTTCCTCATCCACATCGCCACCATCGTCGTCGGCCTGTTCATCGCCATCGGCCTTGAGCAAACCGTCGAGCTCGTTCACCGCAGCAATCAGCGCCAGCAGCTCCAGGCCGACCTCCGCACCGAAGCCGAGAACAACCGCTCCATCATCGCCCGCGACCTCCGTTTGCAGGAGCTCGAGCCATGGTTCGAGCAGGCCATGAGGGCCGCCGACTCCGCTGCACCCCAACAAGGCAGAATTCGCATCACGCTTCCCTCCGCACCCTGCATTCCAGGCTCCGTCGGCACATCCACCGAACGTTACTTCGCGCCCTCCGAGGCGGTCTGGACCACCGCCAAGGAGAGCAGCCTCGTCGGCCTTCTTCCCGTGGAGCAGGCTCGCATGTACGCCCGTCTCGCGCACAACTACGATCTGCTCGCCGTCAGCCGTGAGGAGTTCTACCGCAGTTGCAGCGCCATAGGCTCCATGCAGCATCGCTTCGCCAGGCTCGTTCCCGGCACATCAACCCCAGTTTGGATTCTCACGCCCGCACAAGCCGACCATCTCGCTCAGGCTGCCTCCGACGCTCGCACCGCCGTCAAGGGTCTATGCTTCCGCCTCCGCTGGTCCGATGTCTACGAGCAGGGCATCCTCTCCGGCGAAACCCGCGCTGACGAAAGAATGATGTCCATCAATCAGGAGCGCTTCGAGGATAATCAGGACGCCATTCAATAATCCATCGCAGCCGCACCCAACGAGGATCAATGCTCGACGTCCACGCTCCGCACAAGTCTGACCACACCTGGACCGACTTCTTCATCCATATCGCTGCAATCGCCGTCGGCCTCCTCCTTGCCATCGGCCTGGAACAGACCGCCGAGTTCTTTCACCACCGGCATCAGGTAGCCGAGGCGCGCGAGGCCCTGCGCGTCGAACGCGAGCAGAATCTCCTCCTTCTCGCCCTGGAGACTCGCGGATTTCTTCGCCGCATTCCCTACCTCAAGACCAATCTCGCTGTGCTCGTCTACATCCGGGAGCACCCGCACGCCCCACCCTCCGCCTGGCCGGGCGCCCTCGATTGGGCCTCCGGGAGCATACCCTTCAACGAATCCGCCTGGACCAACGCCCAGCGTGATAGCGTCGTCACCTACATGCCCAACGCCGAGGTGGAGGACCTCAGCGACCTCTACAGCCGCCTGGACCGCGTTCGCGCCTACCAGCTCGATGAACGGGATGCGATTAACGACGCAAGGGGCTATCTCGCCCGTGATCCGGATCCCAGCCGCCTCACGCCGCACGAGTTGGACGATCTCATCGACCGCGCCACCCGCATTCTCGTGCTGCACAACCGCCTCGGCTCGGAAATGCTGCACCTTGCGCTCCGGCATCACGACTTCGCGCCCTCCCCAAGCGATCAGAGGCAATTCGAGGTCCTGCCCACTCCTGTGACCCCGCAGGATGCACAAGACAGCGACACCGAACGGCAGGAGTACTTCCGCATCGTCAACGCCCACTAAGCCGCTCGCCGTCACGCGCCCAACTCCGCGAAGGAACAACCTCATGATCGATATCCACGCCCCGCACGAAGCCACCCACACCTGGGCCGACTTCTTCATTCACGTCGGCACCATTGCAGTCGGCCTCCTCCTCGCCATCGGCCTCGAGCAAACTGTCGAACTCTTCCACCACCGTCATGAAGTCGCCGAGACCCGCGGCGCCCTGGAAGAGGAGAAGCAGGAGAACATCCGCATCTTCCACCAGAACATCGAGAAGCACGTCATGGCCATGGCGGACCTTCACAACAATCTACGTATCTTCGAATATCTCCGCGATCACCCGCGCACCGCGCAGGAAAAGCTCCCCGGCATTCTCATCTGGCCACTCTTCTCCGTCAGACCGCAGGAGACCGCCTGGTCCACCGCCGAACACACTGACGTCCTCTCTCTCATGCCCCGCAAAGAGGTCAGCGACATCTCCGCGGTCTACAGCAATCTCGACTACGCTTGGCAGCAGTACCAGCCCATGATCGGCGCGCTCACCCAGTCCACGGTTTATTACTCCGAGACGCCCGATATCACAAAGCTCTCGGTCGCGGACATCGACGAGGAGATCAACAACCTCAAGCTCGCGATCGCCCGCGAGGCGGTCTACGGCGACACACTCTCGCTCGTCGGCCGCCAGCCCGGCTTCGGCCCCACTCCCGGTTGGTGGCAGATGCTCCCCTTCTTCACCATGCAGGATTACTATCGCTGGGCCCATGAGCACCCCGAGCTAAACGGCCCCTCGCAGAAGGACATCGACGAAGCCCGTGCCCACGCCGGCCTTCCCCCCGAGCGCCCCAACCGATCCCTCAACCAGTACACCGCACCCGCTCCCCACTAACCGATATCGCAAGAGGTCTTCCTGCATGATCGACATCCACGCCCCACATAAGTCCGACCACACCTGGACCGACTTCTTCATCCACATCGCCACCATCTGTGTCGGCCTCCTCATCGCCATCGGCCTCGAGCAATCCGTCGAGTGGGTGCACCATCGCCATCAGCGTCATCAGCTCGAAGAAGACCTGCATGCAGAGATGCGAATGAACAACGAGTATCTCAACCGGGATTTCGATTACCTCGTCGCCACCCGCGACTGGGCTGCGAGCCAGGCGCAGACGATACAGAACGCCATCGCCACTCACACCACTTCACATCTTGTCTATCAGCCGCCACCTCGCAACTTTGATCTGTACGTTCTGCCCAATGATTCCGTCTGGCAACACGCCAGCGAAAGCGGCACCGCCGCCCTTCTTCCCCGCGAAGAAGCTCAGAGCTACACCCTGCTCTATCGCTTCCGGAGTCGATTGTTCGACACCTACAGACAACTCTTCGACGCACACTACGTCGTCATCGCCTCTGGCCTCAGATTCTCCTCCGGCCACAACCCACAGCCGGATTTCAGCCGCATGACTCCCGCACAACTCGATGAGTTCTCCACCGCCCTCAGCAAAGAGGCCACAGCATTGAACACCAACATCGTCTTCTGCGGCTTCATGGCCGGCGCGCAACAGGCACTTCTGGACGGCGCCAACACGGAAGCAGAGATCGTCCGCGCCATGACGGACAACCGCAACCCATACCGCGGATGGAGCCAGTTCTCCTCCGCCTCTTCATCCCAAGCTCTCTCTGCAGACCACAGCGTCACCCACTGAGGCTCACATGATCGACGTCCACGCCCCTCACAAGTCTGACCACACCTTGGCCGACTTCCTCATCCACATTGCCACCATCACCGTCGGCCTCTTCATCGCCATCGGCCTCGAGCAGACCGTCGAGCACTTCCACCACCTTCATCAACGCCACCAGCTCGAAGACAACCTGCGCGACGAACTCCGCGTCGATCTGCGCCGCGACGCCATGGACTTCCGCAGGTTCGCCGACATCCGCGCCTACACTGTCGAGCTCAAGTCCGCCGTCACAGCCCGCCGCACCGGCCATCCTTCGCCACCCGCGCCACCGGCCGCAAACGACCCGCGCCGCAACGAACTTCCCTCCGCGCCCTCCATCGCCATCTGGGAAGCAGCGAAACTCGACGCCACCATCACTCTGCTCCCCAGCAAAGAGATCAACCTCTACAACGCGATCATCCTCCAACACAGTCTCATCTTCGTCGCCCTCGACGACTTCCAGCACGCTGCCTTCGCACTCGAAAGCTTCGAGGAGCGCTTCATCGACTCTCCCGGTGCCTTCGACATGGGCTATCCCGCGCCCCCGCCCAGCCTTGACGCCATGTCAACCGCTGACCTCACGCAGTACGAAACGCTGCTCGCCACCTACATCAAGGCCATCGATCGCGCCGTCGTTCGTCTGCATTTCTTCGACGCCGCCGATCGCGCCATTCTCGCTGGCGCTACCGACCACGACGAACTTAGCCGTCGCGCCTTTCCCAATGGAACTCCTCCCGCACTCAACGTTCCGCCGCCAGCCAAAGAGAGCACCTACCCATGATCGACATCCACCCACCGCACAAATCCGACCACACCTGGACCGATTTCTTCATCCACATCGGCACCATCATCCTCGGCATCCTCATCGCTCTCGGCCTGGAGCAATCCCTCGAGTACCTCCATCAGCGCCACCAACTGCATGAACTCCGCGAAGGCGCCATGACCGACGCTCGCATCTACCTCCACGACGTCGACCAGAACCGCGCCGCCAACACCCGCCAGGTCGAAGACCTCACCACTCGCATTCAGCAGGTGCAGGCCGCCATCTCGCAGCGTCATCCGCTGCCGCCGCCCGCCTATCGTCCTGCGCTCGCCATCAGCACCATCCGTCTCGGCAATCTCTCCGCCGCCAAGGCCAGCGGCCTGATCACTCTGCTCAGCAAGGATGAGATCAACAGCACCGGTGACGCCGAGGTCGGCGTCATCAAGTCCGAAGCCCTGAAAGAACGCGCCCAGGAAGCCGCCACGAAACGCATCGCCTTCGAGCAGCGCTTCCAAACCGCCTTCCCCTCTGGCCCCTTCGACTTCTCCCACATCACGCCCGCGCAACTCGACGAATATCTCGGCCTCCTCCTCGACGAACGCGTCCGCCGCACCGAGACTCTCGCCTATCTCCTCCTGATGCATCGCGGGACCGAAGCCTATCTCAGCGGCCAGCGCACGCTCGAGGAGCTTCGCGCCTCAGAGGAAGACTCATCCGCACACTAAACGGAGCCCACATGATCGACATCCACCCACCCCACCACGCCGCCACCACACGCCGCGACTTCTTCATCCACCTCGCCACGGTCGTCCTCGGCATCCTCATCGCCATCGGCCTCGAGCAAACCGTCGAGTACTTCCACCACCGCGACCAGGTCGCCCAACTCACCGAACAAATGCGCACCGAAGCGCAGAACAATCTGCCGCTGATACGCGATTCGGTCGACAGGCTCAAAGTGCAGGCCACATACATCCGGTCGCTTGAGGATGCGCTGCTCGCCGGAAAACTTTCCGGTGATTCCGCTGACGTGCACGGCGTCCCTCCAAACGCTGGCTCGGCCCTCTATGTGTCTCCCTCACGAGCCACATGGTCGGCCGCTCAGTCCGCGGGTCTCGCTGCGCTCTTTCCCGCTGACCAGGCCAAGCTCTTTGCCCGGCTCGACTACAACACCGTAGAGGAAATCAGCGCCGACGAAGACCTGCACGAGATGCTACGCACCCTGGTCAGCCAATGCCTGCGCGCACAGTATGACCATGCCAGTCCGGCCGTTCAGCGTATCAGCCTCTCTCATCGCGACGACCTCCTCTTCCAGTTGGGACAGGTTGACGGCGCCATTCGCAGGAGCATCGCCACGCTCGCCCTGGTCGAAGGAGGCGACGAGGCCATTCTGGCAGGTGTTCATTCACTCGACGAGATGTACTCCTTCCAGAAGGCCGCGGTGCAACGAACCCATATTGAGGCTGGCTCCGCGACTTTCTTTGGAGCTACCCCGAAGCCGCAGACACAACCGGTTCCAAACCAGCCCGGCGGAACGGAATAGATTTCACGGAGCCCACATGATCGACATCCACCCACCCCACCACGCCGCCACCACGCGCCGCGACTTCTTCATCCACCTCTCCACGGTCGTCCTCGGCATCCTCATCGCCATCGGCCTCGAGCAGACAGTCGAGTACTTCCACCATCGTCATCTCGCCTCCGAAGCCCGCCGCGCGCTACTCGCCGAGCGGAACAGCAATGAAAATTCAAACGAGTTCAACATCTTCGCAACGAAGCGTCACCAGCGCGACCTCCAACATGACCTCGCCGTCCTGCATGCTCTTCGCGCCCACCAGCCTCTTCCCGCCGGTCCATTCATCGTCCGACACGTCCGCTATCTTTATCTCGAAGACGAATGGCACAAGATCCATCAGTCCGGCACGATCAGCTACCTGACCGGCAATCTCAACCCCACCGACTACCGTTACCAGAACCAGGACGCTTTCATGGCGCGAGCCGACCGCAGCATCGAAGACCTCTACCGCGCCGCCTCCGTGCTCCGCAGCGAACACGATCCACTCAATACCGATTTCGACAGCAATCTCGCGTACAGCGCATTCATGAAGCGCATCGCCGACAGCCATGAAACTCTCAGCGCCCAGGAGGTCGACGCCGGATACGCTACCTTCGCGGAGCCTGCAAACTTTTCCGCGCTCTCACCCGCACAGATCGACTCCCTCGAACGCGCCATCCAGTCCGCCCTCTCCGACGACGACGCCCTCCTCACCTACTGCTTCAACATCAAGCGCAACCTCTCCCGAAACCCGCAGCAGTAGAAGCATCCACAGAACCTGTAACTTCTCCGAGTAGCGCGCTCCTCGCTCCCGCGACGAATATGTGATGCGCGATCTCTGCCTGAAAACCGCAGCCAAAATTGTTACGCACGCGCCATCGTCAACGAGGATTAGTCTTGTGATTCGGGCTCTCTTGGGAGGATCTCAAGTGACCAGGCACATCGCTCTTGGAATCAGCGCCGTCCTGCTTCCCCTGTCTGCAATTCCAACTGGCGCACAGAAGCTGCCTCCGATGCATGCGCAAAATAGCGCCATGCTGGGACAGAGCATCACATGGCGTCCGGCCCGGTCACCGTTCACCCCCGACGCTGCGAACGGCGCTATCATGGGCGGCCCCGGCTCTGATCCAAACCCGAACGGGCCAATGTACATCTGCCGCGCGCAGATACAAGGAAGCGTCGTTCCCGGCAAATGGGTTCAGGGCAATTGCAACATTCCCTTCGGCGGATCGGAACAGATCATGCGCTCCTACGAGGTCGCCTACGGAAGCGCGCGCTGGGGCGGTTACCAAGGCAATTTTTACGGCCTCGCTCAAACCGGCAGCAACTCCGACGGCAGCCCGCTCTACTCCTGCCGCGTCCAATACGTCGACGCCGCAGGCAACGGCTACGGCTTTCAACCCGGCAAGCTCGTCTCGGACGGAACCTGCCACATCCCATTCGGGGGCGCCGAGATCGTCCAGAATCCGCCCTTTGAAGTCCTCTATGCGACGGGCGGCGGACGCCCTCCCTATCAGCCTCCTTACTACCCTCCTTATCCCTATCCCTATCCACCTCAGCATCAGCCGCAACCCTATCCCGCCTGCCCGCTAGGCGGCCCTGGTGTCACGCTCGACACAAGAAGGGGTTGGTGGGTCGGGCCGAACTGCTCTTCAATCGACAGCCCGGGTCACATCGTCGAACTGAAATATCCTTCGACGCAACCCGCCTACACACCTCCGCCTCCAACCTCCGATCCCGGACCAAGCTCCGTCACATGGCAGCCCGCACAAAAGCCCTTCGTTCCCGGCGAGGGCGCGATCAAGGGTGGCCCCGGCAACGGTCCTAAGCCCGGCGCGCCGCTCTACATCTGTCGCGTCAACTACAGCGGTGCTCAGTATCCGGCCCTCTACCCCGGCAAATGGGTCGACGGCGAGTGCCACTTCTCCGACGATCAACAGAAGGAGCAAACATCGAAGACCTACGAAGTCGCCTACGGTTCGGCCGAGTGGCGCGACTTCGATGGCAACGTCTCCGCGCTCGTCCCCGGAGGCTATGACAGCGATGGCACGTATCTTTACATCTGCCGCAAGAAGATCAGCTTCTTCGGCGACAAGGGTCTTCAACCCGGGCGCCTCGAAAACGGCGTATGCCACATTCCTTACGGAAACGATAACCCCGAAAACCCGCCATTCGAGGCCCTCTACAACGTCTTTCCTCCCGGAGGGCCGCCAAGTCCACAAGATCAAACCACACCCGCCGTCACCTCCCCCGCGGCAACGGCCTCAGGCCCACAGTCGCACGGGCTCCTCGTCTCCTTCGCCAGCGGAACCGGAGCCACTGCAGGCACAGTGACCGTCACGAACGGTTCCTCAGGCACCACCATCACCAAGCCATTGCCGCCCAACTCCACTCTGCAGCAATGCCTCGAGGTCCTCCAGCAGGCCGCTTTCCAGGCCGGTCTGCAGATTCAGGCCGAACCCAACGGCAGCGGCTTGCGAGTCTACGGAACCAACAACGCTGTCACCGTTACGCAGGCCTCCGCCTCTGTAAGTCAGTTTTGAGGCAGAGCAGAACAGACGAGCGAACTCTCTGAACCAAAGACCTCGCCCGCCAACCTTGCTCTACTCCAACCCCGCAACGACCGTTTCCAGCTTCTCAAGGAAGCTCTTCCAGCCGTACGTCGCGCCCTTGTACGCAGCGTCATTGTCCATCGGGAAGCCGGAATGTTCCATGCGAACATGCGTTCCCCCGTCCGCTGGAGTCAGGGTAAAGAGCACCTCGCTCCCCATGCCCATAGTGCTCCAGGTATAAGCCAAACGCTTGGCCGGCTCTACGACGAGCACCTCGCAGTCAATGACACCATCCCAGTTCGGCACCGGGTCGGACCGAAGCTGGAACTTCCGGCCAACCACCGGTTCGAAGTCATTCTTCATCAGCCACTGTGCAACGAGCTGGCTCTCCGTCAACGCTCGCCACAACTTCGCAGGCGGATGCGGAAACACCCTCTCAATCACAACCGTACGAGTACCCTCGGCTGAAATGCTCATAGTTCCATTCCTTTCTCAGTTGTGAGACCGGCAGCTTGCAACCGCCGCCAGAAGAAGTATGACGCGCACCATAGAACCGCGGTCCCTACAGCCCACATCGAAGCCTCGGGTCCTTCACCCACGGAAACGTGCGCGATCACGGCCGAAACAAGCGTGATCGCAAATCCAGCGTAAGCCCACTCCTTCAACCACGCGGGCACTGCGGGGACGAGGAGTGCCGCCAGGCCTGCCAGCTTTAGCCACGAGAGCTCAATACGAAAGTAGGCCGGATAACCGAGACGGGCGAACTCCTGTGCTACCTGCGGCATTCTCAATTGTGCATAGGCCGTAAAGCCCATCTGCAGTGCGAAAAGCGATGTGAAGATCCAGTAGCCGGTAACCAGCGCCTTGGAGGTCTTCAGGCTGCGTGTATTCCCTGCGAAATTGCTCATCGTTGCTGTTGAATAGCTCATGGTTCCATCCTTTCCAAAAGATCTCCGAGACGATCAAACCGTTCGCGCCAGAACGCTCCGTAAACACTCAGCCAGTTCACCATCGGTGCCAGCGCCTCCGGCTCCGCGCGATAGTGCGTCTCGCGTCCCTCACGCCGATGCCGCACCAGCTTCGCCCGCTTTAACACTGTCAGGTGCTTGGAGACAGCAGGCTGCGACACCCCTGAATAGCGAGTAAGTGCATGCACAGTCTGCTCGCCCTGCCGCGTTAGCTCCTCAAAGATCGCCCTCCGCGTCGGATCGGCGAGAGCCCGGAACACTTGATTGGCACTGGTCCGCGTCACTCGAAAACCATAACCAAGCGGTTATGAATTGTCAAATGCAAAAAAACTCCCCCGATGAGGAGGAGCTATAGTTCAACCTCGTATGCCGTTAGCCAGCTCTCTTGCCGGCCGCCTTCTTAGCCTTCGCCTTGCTCTTGGTCTCGAGATTCAGCGCCACCGCCGCGCGAATAAGCTCCTTCAGCGCCGCCTCGTCGATCTTCTCGCCTTCATGGATATCGATCGCACGCCTTACGTTCCCGTCGAGGCTCGAGTTGAACAGATCGGCAGGGTCCTGCAACGAGGCCCCTTTGGCAAACGTCAGCTTCACAACATTCTTGTACGTCTCTCCTGTGCAAACGATGCCGCCGCGCGAGAAAACCGGAGTCCCCATCCACTTCCACTCCTCCACGATTTCAGGGTCTGCCTCATGGATGAGGCCACGCACCTTCGCGAGCATCTTCCCACGCCAGTCCCCAAGTTCCTTGATCTTCTCGTCGATGAATACAGAAGCGGATTTCGCTGCTGATTGCGGCGCTGCTTTCATTGGGATCTCCCAGCTCTTCGCACCCATTCTCGTCGCGCCCGGCGCAACCTGCAACATGGAGCGAAAGCGTTCATTCCGAGATTCCGCTCATCCAGAGTCGCCCCAGGAGCGTTCGTGGGGATTAATCCGATGGGCTCGAACCCGGACTGCCATTTCCCGTCTATATCTATATGCCATAGTTCAGTTCCAGGGAGAGCTTGCCCATATGTTGCCTCGATTTCTCGCGTCGGGCCTTGTTCTCATGATGCCGATAGCATCGGCCCAGTCGGGGTTCTACGGAACACCTACCGGACATCCCAAGGCGGGTGATACTGCCCCGAATCTTGTCTTCTCGCAGGTGTTGGGTGCGCCCGTGCCTGGTTCCTGGTCACAGGCGAACCTCTCCGGACACGTGACCGTTCTGGGTTTCTTTCCGGATACCTCGCATAATCCCGAGCCGGTCGCTGCCTGGAACGCACGGGTCGATCAGTTCGCCCAGAAGCACGTGCAGTTTGTATGGATCACCGGGGAGAAACAGGAAACTTTGATGCCTGCTCTCGCGCAACACCCGATCAAAGGCTGGGTGCTGTACGACCCCGACGGCTCAACCGCGAAAGCATTTGGGCTCGACATGCCCGTGAACATCTACATCGGTCCAGACCGCAAGATCATCGGGTTCCAAGTGGGCATGATTCCGGACGAACAGACCCTGAACGCGGTGCTCGACGGCCGGGTCGTTCTCACACGGCCTACCCCGGCCACCATCAAGAGCTTTCGAGAGAGCAGTCTGGTCGCGCTCGATTCCGCCCCGCCCAGGATGCCGAGCGCAGCGGACTACCGTCCCGCACTTTGCACCCTCATACGCAGTTCACATCACGCCGTCTGATGGCGACAGGCGCGGCAACTTTTCATCGGATGACTACCTGGTCATGCAGGGATTCACGCTCAAGGAAGCCATCGAGAAACTCTACGATCTGAACTCGCCACGCATCGAGGTCCCCCGGTCTCTGGATACCGCGAAACGCTATGACTTCGCGATGTTGCTTCCCCATCCCGAACAGCGCGAAGAGATGAACAACCGATTCAAACATGGGCTGCAGGAGTTTTTTCATCTGACCGCCGGCCACGACGCGCGGCTCACCGATGTCTACGTAGTAAGCCATCAGCCCGGCCGCGAACCGCCAATCGCGATGCCACACGATCCGGGTTTGGGAGGAAGTTCAACTTCAAGCGCCGGCTTCATCGCATCTGGAGATTCCGAAGAAAGCCCAGGAGCGCCGTCTCCGCAGAGTCTGGACGCTCTCGTCGCCGTTGCTGAGGAAGGCACGATGGACGACTTCTGCCATGCCCTTGAAGGTTCGCTCGATCGACCCGTCGTGAATGAAACTCACCTCCAGGGCCGCTATCGAGTCGAGGTGCAGATCCCCGCCGACTCAAAAACCAACTTCCTGACGACCCTGCGTGAACAGACTGGCCTCGTGATCCGGCCAGGGCAGAGAAAGATAACGTTCCTGAAGTTCAGACCGATTGACGAACGATCCGCAGCCAATACCGTTGAGCGCCACTGACTGGCGGATGAGTCTTCTATCCGGAGCCCATCAAAGGCTGACTTGGACTCCGAGTTGCTGAACCAACGCGATAGGTCTTCACGAGTCGGCTTCTGGCTAACGCCCCATCACTGATTCAGAGCAGGACAAGCTTACTGCGCTGGCTCCAGCAGAATCGTCCGTTCATCTTTGGTCCCCGGCGTAAACGAAACCGGCCCACCAAACTCCCGGCTATCGGCCGAGTTCCAGTCGCGAAATCCCGGCGCTCCGATTCTGATCAACACTGGATGCTTTGGAAGCACGAACTTGAGAATTCCTCCACTTAAGATTCCCCCTCGCAGATAGGTCTTCGGATCATCGCTCCACGCAATGCTGTACGCCACAGATCGTACCGGACTCCGATCGGCCTTCGAGAGGATCTTCCAGTCGACCATGGCATCCGCCTCCTCAAAGCTCAGGTCAACATGAATCGGTGAAGCGGCAACCGTTGCGTTGATCTTCTGCTCACTCGGACGGCCCTTGCCGTAGAGCGCCATCACGGCATTCGGAAAACCTGCCTCGGGCTTCCATGCACTCACCGCGCCTTCTCCGAGCGCCGGCATGTGGAAGACAAAACTGCCGTCAGCCGCCGTGACCGCACCGGGCAGCGGCCCGCTATGCCCACCACCATAGGAATAGAAGGCCACCTCCGCCTTCGCGACCGGCACGCCATGGTTGTCGACAACCGTGCCTTCCACCGTCACCTCATCCGCAGACGAGCGATTCGTAGCCTGGGGGGCGTTGCTCTGACCTGCAATCGCAGGAAGCAAGACAAACGACAACAGCGCAAACGTACTGGCGGTCAACGCAACCTCCTTACAAGATGCGAAGCTAAGACTACGCCTGCAAGCTCACCTAATACCGCATGGTGATCCCGATCGAGGTCCCACTCGGCAGCCCGGGCGCAGGTCCGGTCACCGTGGTCGGTGTCCCGGCGCAAAGCTGGATCAGAGCCAAAGCCGTAGGAACAATGAAATCCTTGTCGAGGTCGTTCTTAACGATTCCCCGCAGTTGATTAATAAGATCCTGCCAATTGCCCAGATCGCTCTCCACCGCGACATGGCAGAGATTTTTCAGTGCCTCGCAGAGGTTCATAAACTCGCTCCCCACCTCGCAGACATAGTAAGGTCCATGGGTCAGCGCCCCGGCGCTCGGAAAAACGGTGTGAAGGTACGTGTCCGCAGCGCTGTAGGGGCCGGTCTCTCGGCGATTCGGCGAGACAGTAGCCGGAGCCGGCCACTCGTCGTTCTGCGCAATGTTCGTGTTCCTCCAGAAGCCGTAGTCCAGGGAGACACCAGAGAACACAAAGTTATAGGGACTGTCGGAGAAGATTTGGCCGCACGCGATTCGGAACGCGTTGAAGTTAGCGGTATCGAGCGCTTCATTGTCCGGTTGACCCTTGTGAAGGGTCGAGGAATTGAGTTTTGAGTAAGCCTCCTGCGGAAAAATTAGATGAAGAACCTGGGTTGTTTTGGGCTGATTGGCAAGTGACTGGACCGAACTCTTCAAAGCCTGACCGGTTGGCCCTGAGGTCAACATTCCTACAACCGTCGCTATAGAACTCCCATAACTCGAATCGTTGGTCGCCTGCAGGACGACGTGAAGATTGATCGCTGGCGTCACCGGCTGGTTCTCCGAGAGTGAAGCCTCGGCGGCAAAGTAGCACTGAACCTCGTGGCTGCTGCCGTTGATCAGCGTCAGCATGTCTTTGCCTTCGGTGGTCAGGAGGTGAAACGTATTGTTCCCGGCATACAGAAGGCTCGAGTTGCTGATGGTCGAGGCATCCCACTCCGCGGACAGCTTGCCGAAGAGATTCAGCTTGATCGAAGTCGTCGTCTTGTAAATCGCTTCGAGCCCGCTGCCCACAGCAAGCGAAACACCACTGTCATGCATCGCAAAGGCATCGACGAAGCGGCCGCCCAGCATGTCGGTCCACGCCGCGGCATAGTTCTGCGTCGTGTCGATCGTGTAGTTCGTGAGCAGAAAACGATCGACCGACCGGTCCACTGCCAGATCGAGGGAGGATTTCTGCCCGTTCAACGGAGAAAGCCACGAGGTGATCTTCGCATTGGCTTCATCGGCAAACTTCTGGATCTCGCTCGAGGCCGGCGTCAGTACAGACTTTGTAAAGGCCGGCTGCAGCGGAGCGGGAATGCTTTGCGTCAGAGTGTTGCCGATCTGATCTGTCGTCACCGCAACACTCGCGGAAGCACCGGTCGTCACGGTGAGTCCCAAATTCACCCCCAGGCTTGTGCCCTGATGGCTCGATCGATAGAGGTGAAGATTTGCTCTTGTAGCGCTTGCCTGTTCCTTCCAGAGGAGTATCTCGAAGGTCCCGGCGTAGCTGTAGCCGAAGCACAGCTTTGCTCCGGCCTGCACCTCCGGCTTGACGGAAACAGTTGCCCCCACGACCCCTGCCGTGTCCGGAACCTGGGTCTTGTAAAGCCCGGCGTAAAAAATCTTGTCGAATCCCGCTGACGCTCCGAGGCCGAGCTGAAGGTTGGCATTAAAGGTGTAATGAAGATAGTCGCCCGCGCGAAGATTGCTGAGGGTGTTGGCATGCAATGGAAGGACAAAGCCTTTGAACGCATCTTCCACAGCAGCGAGCAGGGTCATCGACGGATCGCAGCTTCGATAGAAAGCGACACTGATGCTGGCGCCGCCACTCGCGTCGGCAGTAAGGCCAAACGCTCCGCTCGTATAGCTGCCGGAGAGACCGCCTTTGATGTTGAAGTCGAGTTCGAGGCAAAGATAAACAGCGCCCGGTGAAATCTTGATGTCGACCGTGGTATCGGAGTTGGTCCCGGTTTCTAACCCCAGGGTGACCGTGGTGGGAAAACCATCGGTGTAGCTGAGAAGCTTGCCCGATTTGACCACTGCGATCTTGCCCGAAACTCCGCCCGAGAGCGTAAACGTGACCGGACCCGCTGGTGTCCAGCTCTGATTGCCGCTCGAGTAGGAGACATTCGTCGCCAGGTTCGCCGGAAGATCCGACAGCTTCGCGTTGAGACCGTTCGAAAACTCCTTGCCCATCTGCAGTGCGGTGGCTACGGAATCATTCTTGAGATCGGTCAAGCCGTCGATTGAGGGTTGTGCAATGCCACCAATCGTCAGGGAAATGGACATACGGAAGCTCCTCGATACTCTGCGTGCGGATCAGACGCTGACCAAGAAACAGCCCGAGAATACCAACAGCATTACGAATCCGGCTTGTTGTATCGAGCTCCGCTCACCCGCCCAAAAACACCGGTTCCCGCTCCAACTCCACACCGAACTTCACCCAGACCCCATCCTGGATTCGGCCCTGCAACCTCTCGATATCCGCTGCGGCCGCTCCGCCACGATTGATCAGCGCCAGCGTATGCCGCGACGAGATGCCCGCCGCCCCATCCGTAAATCCCTTCACGAACCCGGCGCGCTCGATCAGCCACGCCGCGGAAAGCTTGACCGCCGGCTTGCCCTCACCATCGTCCGCCGGCCAGTGCGGCACTGCCTCCTCAGTGACCCCGGCCGCAGCCGCCACCTCGCCCAGACGTTCAGAGGCCACCACTGGATTCTTGAAGAACGATCCCGCGCTTCGGCAGTCCGAATCGCCTTCTACGATCAACATCCCCTTTCCGCGTCGAATCTTCCTAACGGTAGCGGCAACAGTTTGCAAATCAGCAACTTCTGTCGACTCAGCAAAGTATCGCTGGATGTCCCCATAAGTAACTCGCGGCTGTCCATCGGGATGTAACTGGAAATCCACCCGCGTCACAATGTACCGGTCCGGCTCATCCCTATTGAATAAGCTCTTGCGATAGCGGAACTTGCAGGCCTCTCGGTCGAGTTCCACAAATGCATCCGTCTTCCGGTCAAACGCTCGCACCGAGACGATGGTTTCGGCCACCTCCTGCCCATAAGCCCCGACATTCTGCACCGGCGTTCCGCCCACGCTTCCGGGAATCCCCGCCAGGCACTCCACACCCTGCATCCCCGCCTTCACCATTCGGTCAACGAACCCGTCCCACACCTCGCCAGCGCCTGCTTCGAAGCAGCCCGCACCACAATCCCGCACACCCTTGATCGCGATCTGTAGCACCAGCCCCGGAAACCCGGCATCGCTCACCAGCAGATTGCTCCCGCCACCCAGCACAAACAGCGGAAGTTCCCGTTCCTCAGCCCACCGGACGGCCTCTTCCACATCCGCTTCGTTTTCAGCGACCGCAAAGTATCTCGCCGCTCCGCCGACCCCCAGCGTCGTCAACGGCCCCAACGCCACATTCTCCCGAATCGTCACGGCTAGAGACTACATGACCGCTAACAAACTCAAAGCTCGCAACTCACAGCTCGAAACTCAAAGCTAAACGCCTTCGAGTGCTCTCCTGGGCCCTCGGCCCTTGACCGGCACGATAGAATAGAAATAGAGGGCAAAAGAGTTAAGCGGCTGACTTCGTGCAAATCAAATGCACATAAAGTCCAACCCTAACTTCCATGCTCTCAGGACTTTGTACACATTTGCCGGGGAGGGGCGTGCCAGTGAACCGCATCCGGAAACCCCAACCTGCAATCCAATTCGAAGCAGCACCCGAAGGAGTCACAAAAAAAATGTACCCAGAGCTAATGGTCATCCCGATGCGCGAAGAACTCACACGCGCCGGCATCAACGAGGCCCGCACCGCGGAAGACGTCGACAACGCCCTCAAGCAGCCCGGAACGACCATGGTTGTGGTCAACTCCATCTGTGGTTGCGCCGCCGGAAAGATGCGTCCCGGCGTTCGCCTTGCCCTCCAGCACGCCACCAAACCCACCCAGGCGATCACCGTCTTCGCCGGTCAGGACCGCGACGCCACCGAGCGGGCACGCAGCTACTTCCAGGGTCAGCCGCCCACCTCACCCGCTGTAGCCATTCTCCGCGACGGCCAGTTGGTCTACCTGATGCAGCGCTCTGCCATCGAGACCTCCACTGCCCCTGCCATCGCCCAGGAACTCACCCGCGCCTTCGACGCTTACTGCGCAACGTCAGCGGTCTAAGCGCTCGGTCAGATACACCAGAGGGGTGGACTCCCGTCCACCCCTCAAACTTTTTCCACAACCTTTTCTCAAGCTCTCCGCCTGTGCGCCGATGGAACACCTGTATGAGTTCATCGCCCCAGGTCTTCACTGTTACACCATTCCGTCCCGTCAGCGTTCCGGCCCCTTCAGAGCAGCGCGTTGACGCCCAGCGCCTCATTGGCCCCAGCCCGGCGATGGCTCGTCTCTGGTCCCAACTCCGCCTTCTAGCTCCACACTTCCGCGTCGCTCTGCTGGTCGGCGAGCTCGGTTGCGGAGCCGACGCCGTCGCGCAGGCCCTGCACGATCTCTCTTCCTTCGCCGGCACGCCATTCATCCGCATCCGCGCGGCCGACTCTGACCGCCAGCTCCGCCACCCCGGCGCCCTCTTCGGAAACGCCACCCGTGGCGCCCTCTTCCTCACCGACATCGATCGCCTCTCCCCCACCAGCCAGCAAGTGGTGATGCGACTTTTGAGATTGAGACGGCACCGCCGCATTGCCATCGTCGCCTCGACGGGCGTGGATCTTCGCCCCCTCGTGAGTGCCGGAACCTTCAACGGTGAGCTTTTCGCTAACCTTGGTTCGCTGCGGCTCCAGATTCCCTCTCTGCGTGAGCGCGTGCAGGACATTCCGCTGCTCACGCACCAGTTCCTACAGGCTGAAGCCACGCGGCAGGCGCGGTCGATTCCCTCGATGGATCCTGCGCTCCTCAGGGCCATCACCGACTACACCTGGCCCGGCAATCTCGATCAGCTCCGCTCAGCAATCGCATGGATGCTCGAACATTGCGAGGATGCATTGACCCCTGCCGACCTGCAGGCCGCGATCGCCGAGGTGCGTGCTGAGACAGACTCGGCAGAGACTCCGGTGCGCATGGTTCCGCTGGATCATGTTGTGCAGGAACACGTTCGCGCGGTGCTCATCGGTTGCAACGGCAATAAGCTGCGTGCGGCGGAGGTGCTGGGCATCAGCCGCTCCACCCTCTATCGCATGTTGGACGCGGCATCCGTCGCGGGCGGGCCGAGTCCACTGACGCTTCTGGCAAGCTAACGGGCGCGGCCTCGTGTGAGGCGCTCTGATAGCCTTCGAGCATGAGCTCGAAACAGTCAGAGCAGCACATTACTGCCGGTCTTCGTATTGCGGTGCTTGGCGCCGGCAAGATGGGTGGAATCCTTCTGCAGGCATTCCTGCGCAGCGGCCTTTTTACCGCAGAACAGATTGCGGCAACAGTGGCGCACGATCTTCGCGCCGAGGCGCTCAGCAAGCAACTCGGTTTTACGGTGACGACCGACAACCGCCGCGCAGTTGAAGGAGCGGACATCGTTCTGCTTGCAGTCAAGCCCACACAAGTCGTTCAGCTTGTACACGAGGTCAGTCCGTCGCTTAAGCCCGGCGCACTGCTGCTCTCCATCGCCGCATCGGTAAGGACGGCGGCCATTGAAGAGGCTATTGGCGGATCGCCCGCGGTGATCCGCGCGATGCCCAACACGCCGGCGATGCTCGGCGCGGGCATCACAGCGCTGTGCCGCGGCCGCTTCGCGACCGATGAGCAGCTCGCCCTGGCGCAGAAGTTTTTCCTGACGGTGGGCCGCACGGTAGTGGTCGATGAGCGCCACATGGATGCGGTGACCGGCCTGTCCGGCTCCGGTCCGGCATTCCTCTACATCATCCTCGAGTCGCTTGCCGAGGCGGGAGTGAACGTCGGGCTTCCGCGCGAGATTGCAACGCAGCTTGCGGCGCAGACCGCCTATGGCGCGGCCAAGATGGTGCTCGAAACCGGATCGCATCCTGCGCTGTTAAAGGATGAGGTAACCACGCCCGCGGGGTGCACGGTCGACGGCATCCTCGAACTTGAAGAAGGCGGCCTTCGTGTGACCCTTATCAAGGCTGTGAAACGGGCAACGGAACGTGCGCGCGAACTCGCCGGCAACTGAGGTTCTTGCGCACGTCTCAGCGAAGAACCGCCAGCAGGAAGCAGACCATGGCTGCAGCGAGGACGGCGACGCGTCCGCGGTGGAGCAGGTCCCAGATCTTGTGCTGCTGCAATGAAGTTTCGGCGGAGGAAGTGGAGTCCAGACGCATCATGCGGTTATTGATGGGCACAAGAAAGACTAACGTCAGGACGATAATGGCGAGCCAAAGCGCGCTGGCTGTTGTCAGTAGCGATACGCCGTCAGTGTGACGACGAAGCAAGGCTTCGGCGAGCAGCAGCAAAAAACTCAGCGCGTACCAGAATGGCATCGCGGTGCCGAGCCTCTTCGCAAAGAGGCTGATCGCCTTCATGCGCGCGCCGGTGTCGAACCGTTCCAGGATCGGGTTGATGAATACCGACACCGTAAATTCTGTCCCGATAAGAAGGCCGATGCAGACCGTCGTCACAATATCCAAAAAGATCATTCTTTCCCTCCTGCACTGTAAGACGCGCGCCGCGCTATACTGACTCAAATGTTTGTACTGACAAATTTGTCAGTACATGCAGCTAGATTCTGCGGAGGAGAATGAGGCATGGCGGTTTCGAAGAAGGAGATGCCTCAGTGCCCTATCGACGCGATGCTCTCGGTGATCGATGGACGGTGGAAGGGAACGATTTTATGGAGACTGTCGGATGGCCCAATGCGGACCAGCGAGCTACGACGCAGCATTCCCGGCATTACGGAGAGGATGCTAATTCGGCATCTCCAGGAACTGGTGCAGGACGGCATCTTGATCCGGCGGCAGGAGAAGACGATACCGCCGTGTGTACGCTACTCCATTTCGAAGTATGGAATGACGCTTGTGCCGGTGCTGGAGACCATCTGCGGCTGGGGAAGGAATCATCTGAGGCTGCTGAGCAAAGCGCAACAGCGTGCTCGTGCGTGAGGTTTGGCGGATCTATTTTTTCGCAGCGTCCGGCATGAGACTCGACTCTGTCTTCTTCTCGAGCTCGGGATGCGGGAACGGATTGCGAGGAAGCATCTGGTCGCGCATTGCGGCGTCGAAGAGGAAGATGGCTTCGACGACCGCTGCCTGTTTCAGATCTTCGGGCGAGAGCCGCTCGTAGGTGTCCTGGTTGGTGTGCACGCTTCGCGTCTCGTAGTCTCGCGGATCCTGGATGAACTGGAAGCCGGGGAGACCGACGTTGTCGAAGCTGTCCTGATCGGACGAGCCACTGGGGCGCATGGTCACCGTCGTTACGCCGAGGTCTTTCAGTGGAGCAATCCACTGCTGAAAGATCGGAACTACCGCGGCGTTTCCGTCCGCGTAGATGCCGAACAGTTTGCCTCCGCCGTTGTCGAGATTGAAGTACGCCGAGAAGAGGGCGTAGTCGGGTTTGGGTGTGATGGGCCCGGTAATCTGGCGAAGGAACGTGGGCACTGCAAGCTGTTCGGGCGTAGTGGCGTAGCCGACCGTTGCGAGATGTTGGTCGACATAGCCTAGTGAGCCGAATTCACCCTGTTCTTCGCCTGACCACAGCGCCACTCTAATCGTACGGCGCGGCTGCACGTGCAGAGCCGCGAGGATGCGCATTGCTTCCATCGCGATGATGGCGCCGGCACCGTCGTCTGTAGCTCCTGTGCCTGCGATCCAGCTATCGAGATGGCCGCCTGCCATCACGATCTGATCTTTCAGTTGCGGGTCTGTGCCGGGAATCTCTGCGATGGTGTTGTAGCCCTGTTCGTGGTCGCCGGTGAATTCTGTCTGCACGTTGAGCGCGAGGCTCACCGGCACGTTGTGTTCGAGCAGGCGCGAGATGCGACCGAAGGCTTCGTCAGCCAGGACGACGGATGGGATCGGCTGCTTGTGGTCGGGCATGTAGACGCGCTGACCCATCGCCTCGTTGTTGTCGTCCTTCATGATGCCGCCGTCGCCTCCATAACTGGAGACAAGAATTGCGGCGGCGTGCTGGTCGGCGAAGAACTTCGAGACCTGCTCTTTGAAGTTCACCTGCTTGAAGACGTCAGCCCAGAAGTCGGGCATGCTGGGGAAGACGTGCTGCTCCTGAAAGTCGCCGTTGAGAGGGTAGTTGAAGATCTGCTGCAGTTTGTTTTCGTCGTAGCTTTCGAGCAACGGCTTGGGGCTGGGATTGATCTTCGGCGCGCGGCCATAGAGAACGATCTTGCCTGCGAGCTTGCCCTTCCACTTGTCGAAGTCCTTCTCGTCGCGGAAGTACGGAACGGCGATGACGTCGGCGGTGATGAGGCCGGGAGTTGCAGGCGACCAGGGCGTAGCCTGCGCGATGAAGACTGCAGTGTCGGGCTTGGCCATGTCGGCCGAGGTTGCGATCTGACGCCATCCCATACCGAAGTCGCCCCAACTCTCGAGGTGAGCGTTTGAACAACCCATCGCTGCAAGCTGATCGCGAGTCCACCCGTTGGCCTTTGCCATGTTGGGAGAGCCGGTGAGGCGCGGGCCGATGTCGTCAAACAAGGCCGTTGCGTAGTCCATGACGCGCGAGTGATTGAGGCCCTCGTCGCGGATACGCGCGTACATCGTTAGATCGAGCGTCTCCTTTGCCGGCTGGACTTCGGGATGCGCGTAGTCGTAGCCCCGCGGTGCGGGCGCGGCGGCCGGTGCACTCTTGCGATGCTGGGCTTGCGCGCCATTGCCAGGTAGGCACTCGAAGGACATCGCAAGAAATGCAGCAGCAATAAGAAGGGATTTCTTCATCTTCGGACTCACTCCGTCTGGCTAGCGGTAGATTTCGCGCTCGTACAATGAAAGCATGAGTCCCGTGCCACCGCAGCGTACAAACCGAGCTCTCGCCGCCTACGCCGCGGCAGTGCTTGGCTTCATGATCCTCGTGATCCTGTGGGGCGCGGTGGTGCGCGCGACGGGATCCGGTGCAGGCTGCGGCGACCGGTGGCCGCTGTGCAATGGCGACTTCTTCCCGCACCACCCGCGCATCGCCACAATGATCGAGTTCACGCACCGGTCGATGAGCGGAATCTGCACGGTGCTGGTGGCGGCGCTGATTTCATGGACATTTGTCGCACGACCGCGCGGCGACCGTGCGCGCAAGGCGGTGGTATGGTCGGGCGTTCTGCTGGTCACCGAGGCGTTGCTGGGCGCGGTGCTGGTGCTAGGCGGGTATGTGGACCGCAACACCTCTGACGCCCGGGTCGCAGTCCAGTGCATTCACTTCACGAACACGATGTTGCTGCTGGGAGCACTGTCACTGACGTGGTGGTGGTTGCGAGAGCCGTCTGTCACGGGAAACATGAGCAGAGAGGACACGCGCTCGCGGCGTGTTGCGTGGGTGGCTCTGGCGTTGACGATTCTCACGGGCGCTACCGGATCGGTGGCGGCACTGGCCGATACTCTCTTCCCTTCACCGTCATTGCGCGAGGGGCTGGCGCAGGACTTTGCTGCGAACGCGCCATTGCTGGTTCACATGCGCTGGCTGCACCCAGCAGCGGCGGTCCTCGCGTTGGTCGCGGCGGTTGTGCTGTGCCGTCATCTTTCTCGCTGTGGCGCGTTGTGGATCGGCGCTCTGCTGGCGCTTCAGATCGTGCTTGGGGTGGTGGACATGGTCGCGCTTGCGCCGGTCGGGCTGCAGGTGCTGCACCTGCTGGGCGCAGATCTGTTCTGGATCGCGTTGGTGGCAGCTTGTTCGGAGCTAATCTTCGCCGAGAAGCCGCTGCACGTAGCCACGGAAGCGGCAGTCATCCCGTCAACCCAACTTCCTTGAAGGCGGCACTAGCGCGGCGGATTCGTTTCGCTCTCTGGCTTGCCGTCGATTGTGTGGACCGCTTTCTTTGTACCGTGAGCTGTGTCGTGGCCGACTGTCTTTCCAGCATCCGCCGTCTTATGGGCGGCGACCTCGGTTCCGTGCGCCGTGTCATGAGCGGCGGTCTTGGTGCCCTGTTCGGTCTTATGCGCAGCGACGCTGGTGCCATGGGCCGTATCGTGAGCGACTGTCTTGGTGCCCTGCGCGGTTTTGTTATACGCAGTCTTGGTACCGGCAGCCGTTTTGTCAGCTGCGACCTTGGTGCCGTGCCCGGTATCCTTGGCTACGGTCTTGGTGCCCGTGGCTGTCTTATTCGCTACCTTCTTGCTGGCGTCGGCGGTATCGTGGCCGGCGTTCTTCATGTCCTGACCAACGCTCTGGGACAGTGCGGCGACCGGGGCGAGTGCAAACATCCCCAGCGCAATCCCCAGAAACAGACTTTTTGCTTTCATCGTGCTTTCCTCCAGGTTCCATCTCTTTGACGCAAGATGCTATGGGGGCGTGGGGTGCAATCGGAGGGCATTCTGTTTGGCAAAGATCGTATTGCTCGCCGCGCGACATACCTTGGCCTCCCGCTGGTGAACCCTGGCAAGCATGCTGTATAGTTGCTGCGTTCCCGAAGCCTTTCATCTCACGCGTCTTAGTCGAGATTCTTCGCGGGCACAAAGAAAGCCGCCCCGGATGTTTGCTGCGTCTGGAGGCCGCAACAAGGGTGATCCATGCAGTCATCGGCAGCGATGCTATTTCTTCAAAACCGGCAACTTACGCATCTTTCGCCGGTGGACCTCATCATCCTCCTTTTGTACTTCGCGGTCGTGGTCTTCATCGGCTTCTACGTAAAGGGCTCGACAAACACGAGCGAAGAGTTCTTCCTGGCCGGGCGCGAGATGACCGCATGGATCGCGGGCCTCAGCTTCGTCTCAGCGAACCTCGGCTCACTGGAGCTGATGGGGTGGGCGGGCTCGGCGTATCAGTATGGCATCCTGGCGACGCACTGGTACTGGATCGGCGCTATCCCGGCGATGCTCTTCCTCGGCATCGTGATGATGCCGTTCTATTACATCTCGAGGACGCACTCGGTACCCGGCTATTTGCAGCTGCGGTTTGGAGAAGGTGCACGCGGGCTGGCGGCAATCTCCTTCGGCTTCATGACCATCCTGATGTCCGGCGTGAATATGTATGCGATGGCGCTGGTGATGAAGGTCATCCTCGGATGGGATATCAACTTTTCGATCTGGGTAGGCGCGGCGACGGTCGCGCTATACGTCATGCTGGGGGGCCTGCGCTCGGCCATCATTAATGAGGTTCTCCAGTTCATCCTGATCTGGGCCGGTGCGGCGCTGATTCCGATTCTGGGGCTCATTGAAGCCGGTGGATGGACGAATCTGAAGGCGCAGATCGCGGTCAACGTCGGCAACACGAACTACACCCATATGTGGTCGACGCTCGGCCACTTCAAAGACAACCCCATGGGCATCAACTGGGTCGGCATCGTCTTTGGCCTGGGCGCGATCATCAGCTTTGGTTACTGGACAACAGACTTCCTGGTCGTGCAGCGCGTCCTGAGCGCGCACAACCTGCGTGCAGCGAAGATGGCTCCGGTGCTCGGCGCGGCCTTCAAGATGGCGGTGCCGCTCATCGTCATCGTGCCGGGTCTGCTCGCACTTGGCGTGCTGCGTGACCCACACACGCATCAGCTCATTCATCTGGTCGGTGAGAACCAGGTCGACGCGGCACACCCCTACAGTTACAACGAGGTGCTGCCGCTGATGCTGATCCGCTACTGCGGCCCGGGTCTGCTCGGGCTCGGCATTACGGCGCTGGTGGCGGGCTTCATGAGCGGCATGGCCGGCAACGTCTCGGCGTTCTCGACTGTGTGGACCTACGACATTTACGGCGCGTATATGAACAAGCGGGCGCCCGATAAGCACTACGTGCTGATGGGCCGCTGGTCGACGGTTGTCGGAATGGTTATCTCGATCGGGACGGCATACCTGGTGATGAACGCCGCGTCCATCATGGACTACGTGCAGGCGTTGTTCAGCTTCTTTATCGCTCCGCTATTTGGAACGGTCATCCTGGGGATGCTTTGGAAGCGAGCCACGAACTGGGGCGGATTCCTCGGGCTGCTCGCCGGTACGGTGTCGTCGGTCAGCATGTGGATCTACACCAACTTCGGCACGGCGGCGCACAAGGCCGATGCCTTGGCACACATCGCACTTTCGCGCGACGCGCAGCCGATGGCGAACGACATGTTCCGTGCGCTGTGGAGTTGGCTGATCTGCGTTGGAGTTACGGTCATCGTAAGTTACATGACGAAGCCGAGGCCTGTATCGGAGCTGAACGGACTCGTTTATGGTGCAACTGTCATTCCGGACGATGGAGCGACGAACATCTGGCAGAAGCCGATTTTCTGGGCCTCTATTGTGGCCGTAGTCTTTGTCGTACTCAACATTATTTTCTGGTAGGAAACAGGCAGATACCTATCTGCCGGGTCCTGATATTTCTGGACCACAAACAAGGCGTCGGACAGCATAAGATTCAAGTACCGGGGGTTTTCGATGGCACAAGGCACAGGTCGCGGCGAGTTGCTCTCCATCTGGTTCTTCGTCGGGGTCATGACGCTGTCCTACGGGATCGTGCTGTTCCCGTACGGTGCGTGGGAGTGGTTCGGTGGGCACGAGCCCGGAACCGTGCTGCACCAGTTACACCCCACCTTCTGGTGGGGACTGCTGCTGATACTCTTCGGGGCCTTCTACACCATTCGCTACCGTCCGCGTCCTGGCGACAAGGATGTTGCCTAGGCAACGGCGAAAGAGATCTTCAACGCGGCGCATGCCGCACGAACCAGGAGCGCAGAGCAGTATGGGCAGACAGATGACAATGGGAGTCGTGGTTGGCAACCGCGGCTTCTTCCCCAGCCACCTTGCCACCAGCGGCCGTCTTGAGATCGTTGCCGCTCTCGAAGCCGCCGGCATCAAGCCGATCGTGCTTTCACCGGAAGAGACCGCGCATGGCGCCGTCGAGACCTACGAGGACGCGAAGCGCTGCGCTGCGTTGTTCAAGCAGCACGCTAACGAGATCGACGGCATCGTCATCACGCTGCCGAACTTTGGCGAGGAGCGAGGCCTGGCCGACACGCTGCGCCTCGCCGACCTGCGGGTGCCCGTATTGATCCAGGCAACGCCGGACTCGCCGGGCAAGATGGGCATCGCATTCCGCCGCGACAGCTTCTGCGGCAAGATGTCGATCTGCAACAACCTGAAACAGTACGGCATTCCATACACACTGACGACGCTGCACACGGAGGCAGTCGACTCCGCAGAGTTCAAGGCGGACCTGGCGTCGTTCTCGGCTGTGTGCCGCATTGTGCGCGGCTTCCGTAACTTGCGCATCGGCGCGATCGGAGCACGTCCTGCAGCCTTCAACACCGTCCGTTACTCGGAGAAGCTGCTGGAACGTTCGGGCATCACCGTGGACACGCTCGATCTGTCTGAGGTCTTCGGCGGGATATCTAAGCTGAAGGACAAGGATGATGCCGTGCAGCAGAAACTTGCGGCCATCAAGAGCTACATTCCCACGAACAGCACACCTGAAAATGCGCTGATCAAGATGTCGAAGCTCGGAGTCGTTATCGACAAGTGGATGAGCTCGCACGAGTTGACCATCTCGTCGGTGCAGTGCTGGACCTCGATGGAAGAGTTTTTCGGCGTGGTTCCCTGCACCGTAATGTCGATGATGAGCGAGAAGCTCATTCCATCAGCATGCGAGGTAGATACGCTCGGCACGCTGTCGATGTATGCGCTTTCACTGGCGAGCGAAACGCCGTCTGCGCTCCTGGACTGGAACAACAATTACGGCGACGACCCGAACAAGGCCGTATGTTTCCATTGTTCAAATCTTCCCAAGCACTTCTTCAAGCCTGGCGTGAAGATGGACTATCAGCTCATCATCGCGGGCACTGTCGGCAAGGAGAACACGCACGGCACGCTGGACGGAACTGTGAAGGCCGGGGACATGAGCTTCGCGCGCTTCTCCACGATCGATCTCGAGGGCCGAATCGCAGGCTACTGCGGCCAGGGCGCCTTCACCGACGACCCGCTGACCACCTTCGGCGGTGCGGGCGTCGTCGAGATCCCCAACCTGCAGAAACTGCTGCACTACATCTGCGAGAACGGCTTCGAGCACCACGTTGCGGCGAACTTCTCTCATACTGCGACCTCGATCTACGAGGCAGCGAGCAAGTACCTGGGCTGGCAGATGTATCGGCACCAATAACCAGTCGTGGCTCTGACAAAGGCCGCCCTCATCGGGGGCCTTCGTCCTCTGGATAACATATTCATTTACTTCTGTTTATCGTGGACTTGCACCCCATGAGCTACCCTTGAGGTATGGCGGCGGGAGCGACAGCGGTTCGACGACGACCGGTTGTGCGAAAAAAGCGGGCGCCTGCCCCTGCGCCAACGCCGGAGAGCCGCTACCTGAACCGCGACGAGACGTGGCTTGAGTTCAATCGCCGGGTACTCGAAGAGGCTGACGATGTCTCGAACCCTCTGCTTGAGCGCGTGAAGTTCCTCGCCATCACGGCCAGCAACCTGGACGAGTTCATTGAGATCCGCGTCGCCGGCATCCTGCAGCAGATTGAGGAAGACCTTGGCTCGTTCAAGGCGCTCGACGACACGGGCCTGACACTCGTGCAGCGGCTCGACCGGTTGGGCAAGCATCTGCACGAGTTTACGAATGAGCAGGCGCTTGCATGGAACCAGCGGCTCGCGCCGACGCTGGCAGAGTCACACATCCGGATCGTTCGCTGGCGGCAGCTGTCACAGAAAGACCGGGCCTTCGCGACACGATTCTTCGACGAGCAAGTCGACCCGCTGCTGACGCCGGTAACGATCGACCCGTCTCATCCCTTCCCGCGCGTGCTGAACAAGGCGCTGTGCCTGGCGCTGTTGTTGAAGCTGAAGCGCCGCGGGCGCTCGAGCGCGCCGCCATCGCTAGGAGTCATCACGATTCCGCGTTCGCTGCCGACGCTCGTACGGCTGCCTGACGACAATGGCAGGCAAGACTTCCTGCTGCTCGATGAGCTCATCAAGGCACATGCCGAGCGCATGTTCCGCGGCTATCGCGTGCTCGGCATGGGCGCCTTCCGCGTGACGCGCAACAGCAATCTGTACCTCGAGGAGGAAGAGAGCCGCACGGTTCTGGAGAGCGTCGCCGAGGAACTGCACAACCGCCGCAAAGGCGATGTCGTGCGCATGGAGATCGATTCTGCGGCTTCCGGCGAGATCGTCGAACGATTGAGCCTCAATTTCGAACTCGATCCATGGCAGGTGTTTCCCACCGACGCACCCGTCAATCTTTCCCGCTTCATGGACCTCTACAGCGCGATCAAGCTTCCGGATCTCAAGTTCCCCGAGTTTCACGGCCGCCGCATGAAGCTGAGCAAGAACTCGAGCGACATCTTCGACGAGCTGCGTAAGCGCGACCTGCTATTCCATCATCCGTACGATAGCTACAGCGCGGTAGAAAACTTCATCGAAGCCGGCACCACCGATCCCAACGTCGTCTCCATCAAGCAAACGCTCTACCGAACCAGCGCGAATTCAACGATCTTTCGGGCGCTCACGGAGGCGGCGCAGACCATTGACGTGACCGTCGTCGTCGAGTTGATGGCGCGCTTCGACGAGGCCTCGAACATTCGCTGGGCGCGCGAACTTGAGGACGCAGGCGTGCAGGTATACCACGGCATCTTCGGCTACAAGACGCACTGCAAACTGGCGCTGCTGGTGCGCCGCGATTCTGACGGAGAGCTGCGCAGGTACGCTCACCTCGGCACCGGGAATTACAACCCGACAACGGCGCGCTTCTACACAGACATCAGCCTGCTCACGGCGCGGCCTGAGTTAACCGAGGCCGTACAACGCGTCTTTCGCTATCTGACTGCGGAGTGGGACTCCGGCCCCGAGGCGTACCGTCCGTTGATGGTCGCGCCGGTTACGCTCGCAACGGATTTCCTCGGGCTGATCGCACGCGAGACGGAACACGCGAAAAGCGGGCGCCCTGCGCGCATCATCGCCAAGATGAACGCGCTCGTTGACCTCAAGACAATCGACGCGCTCTACATCGCGTCACAGGCCGGCGTCGAGATCGACCTCATCGTGCGCGGCATGTGCACACTGCGCCCCGGCATTCCGGACCTTAGCGATCGCATCCGCGTGCGCTCCATCGTCGGCCGGTTCCTGGAGCACAGCCGCATCTTCTGGTTTCAGAACGGCGACTCGCCTGAGATATTCTCCGGCAGCGCGGACTGGATGCAGCGCAACCTGTACGAACGTTGCGAGGTCGTCTTCCCTGTCGTTGACGAGCCCTCCGCGAACCGCCTGCGCAACGAGATCCTTGAGGCCTATCTGCGCGATGACACCAAGGCGCGCCTGATGCAGGCCGATGGCAGCTACGTCCGCGCGCCGCGCAGCGGCAGCGGTTTCGCGGCCCAGAGCTGGCTCATGGAGCACGCCCATCACACCGAGCCGGAGACATCGTCGCCGACAATCTGAATTCAATCTCCCGTCTCGCCGGACATTACCTGGTCGATCCAGGGAGCGTAGTGCGAGATGCGAACCTCGTAGGTCTCGTCTTCGTACACAAAGTACCGGTAGTTCGCGAGGTTTCCGGCGGCATAGAGCCTCCACATGAGTCCGACCAGGGTCAAACTCCCGTGCTCCTTCATCAAGACCGGGCCGCCCTCATCGCCATTCCCGGGCATGCCCTCCAGGGGCTGGGCCTCGCGCTTGGTCTCAAAGCGCAACTTGATCCAGTGGCCGTCGGCGCTCTCCACCCGCGTGTAGGCGCGGCGCAGAACCCCTCGATGCGGCGACATCGAATACTGGCCGATCAGACCGTTTCCCGCAGCTCCCTTGCCGATGATCGCCACCACCTCGTTTCTTTCGTCTTCGCCTCGATAGAGAAGCGCCGGCGGAACATCGGAGATGGGCTCCGTCAGCTCAATCATGGCGATGTCGTCGAGGTCGCGCTCAAACAGCAATAGTGGCGTCGCGTCCCCCGAATAGTATCCCCGGGGCGTGGGCTTATAACCGGGATGGAGCACGATACGCGCGACAGCTCGCGGCTTGCCGTTGATCGTCACTTCGTGGATGTCCTTGTTCGCGACGGCGCTGGCTAAAGTAACGATCCAGGCGGGCGCAATGAGGACACCGTGTCCCTCGACGGGAAGGTCGACGAGCGCCGGAAACTCCGACGCAGGCACTTTGTATTTATCTTCCGGCACATCGTGCCGCATGATGATCGCCTGCGCGTTGAAGCAGACGAGGGCTAGTCCGATCGCGAGCAGACGAGATGATTTCAAGCGATACTCCTCAAGGGTCGCCAACAGGATACCTACTGTCCCGCGATCCGCAAGACACTTAAAAGTAACGTCTATGATGACAGCAGGAGGCCTTCGTCCGCGTGCCTAACTTGAAGCCCCACTTTACTGCGCTTGCGCTCGTGCTTACACTCACCGCATCTTTTCCGCTACGGTCGCACGCACAGGACCCCTTCGAGAAGAACCTTGAGGCCCGCACCGCGGTCAAGGTGCTTCCGAATGGCCTTACGCTGGTGCTTTGCGAGCGCCATGAGGCCCCGGTCTTCAGCTTCTACACCGAGGTGAACGCAGGGTCGGCGAATGACCCGGGCGGCCAGAGCGGCCTCGCGCATATGTTCGAGCACATTGCCTTCAAGGGCACGACGGAGATTGGGACCTCTGACTATGCTGCCGAGAAGGCCGCGCTCGACAAGGTGGAGAAGGCTTACGCCGCCTACGACGCTGAGTACCGCAAGCGCGTCGGCCAGGACGCGGCAAAGCTGGCCTCGCTCAAGAAAGCGTTCAATGATGCCGTCGACGCCGCGCAGAAATATGTTGTTCCGAACCAGTTCTCCGAGATCGCCGAGGAGAACGGCGCGACCGACATCAATGCCTCCACTGCCGAGGACACGACGCAGTACTTCTGGTCGATGCCGTCGAACCGCCTGGAGCTCTGGGCCTATCTCGAATCCAGTCGCATCGGCTGGCCGGTAGCCCGCGAGTTCTACAAGGAACGCGATGTGGTCCAGGAAGAGCGCCGCATGCGCGTTGATTCCTCGCCCGAAGGCCGGCTGATCGAAGAGTTCCTGGCCGCTGCCTACATGGCGCATCACTACGGCACGCCCGGTGTGGGTTGGGAGAGCGAGATCTCGCAGGTCTCGGCCAGCGAAGCCGATGCCTTTCATAAGAAGTATTATGTTCCCTCGAACATCGTCGTTGCCGTGGTGGGCGACTTCAACATCAACACCGCGCTTCCGATGCTGGAGCGATACTTCGGCGCGATCCCCGCCGGTCCGGCGCCCGAGGGCATGACCACCGTTGAGCCGAAGCAGACCGCCGAACGCGATGTCGTCATGCACGAGGCGACGCAGCCCATCTATCTCGAGGGCTACCACAAGCCGGACTACCGTTCGCCCGACGATGCCGTTTACGAGGCGATCACCGACATCTTTTCCAACGGCCGCACGTCGCGCCTCTACCGCTCGCTGGTTCGCGACCAGCGCATCGCGCTCGTCGCTGAGGGCTTCAGCGGATTTCCCGGCGTGAAGTATCCCGGCCTATTCGCCTTCTACGCCGTCCCCATGCAGGGCCACACGGCCGAGGAGATGGCCCCCGCAATCCACAAGGAGCTCGACAAGCTGAAGACAACCGACGTGACTGATGCCGAACTCGAGCGCTTCAAGTCGAGAGCGCGCGCTGATCTGCTGCGCTCGCTTGGTGATAACGCGAGCCTCGCTACTATGCTCGCCGACTACCAGACGCGTTTTGGTGACTGGCGGGAGATGTTCCGCGAACTCCAGAAGATCGATGCTGTGAGCAAGGCTGACATCCGCCGCGTTGCGCAACAGACGTTCGTCGAATCCAACCGCACAACGGGGCGCATCGAGTTTGCTGCACCTCATCCGCCGTCTCCACCGGTTGCCCCTCCGCCGCCACCGGCGACCAATGCACCGGCGACTACGCCGCTTCCGCCGCCTGCACAGCCGTCGCAACCTAAGCCAGCTGAACCGACCAAGCCAACGACACCTGCGCAGCCTTCAAATCAGCCCACGACACCAAAAGCTCCGGCCGGTAACGGGGGTGCGCAATGACGATCTCGCGTTCCTCACAATACCTCGCCACCACGCTGCTGCTTGCGTGCTTCGTCGCTCCAGCCATCGCTCCGGCCCAGACTTCGCAGCCGGTACAGAACCGTCCTGGGACGCAGCCCTGGAAGTCGATACCCATCCCGCCGCTGGGCGCCTTCAAACCTGCCGAACCCACGCGCGTCACTCTGCCCAACGGCGTCGAGCTCTTCCTCGTCGAAGATCATGAGCTCCCATTTATCACCGGGTTCGTGCGCATCCGTGGCGGCAGCCGGGACGAACCCGCCGAGAAGGTCGGACTTGTCGGGCTCTACGGGCAGACCTGGCGCACCAGCGGCACGGCCACTACCTCCGGTGATGTACTCGATGACCAACTGGCCGCCAAGGCCGCCAGCGTCGAGACCGGCGGCGCCCAGGCTTCGACCTATGTGAGCTGGAACAGCTTCGCAACGGATTTCGACTCGGTCTTCGCGACGGCGATGGACCTCCTGCTGCACCCGGACTTCCAGCAGTCGAAGCTCGATCTCGCCAAGCGCAGCGAGCTCACCGGGATCCTTCGGCGGAACGATGACGCCTCAGCGATCGCCAGCCGCGAGGCGATCCAGATCGCCTACGGCCCAACGAACCCCTACGGTCGTATCCCTGAGATCGCGACCATCTCAGCCGTCACACTCGACGACCTTAAGGCCTGGCACCAGCGCACCGTCGTCGGCGCGAATCTCATCGTCGGCGTCATCGGCGACTTCAAAATCCCGGAGATGGAAGCCAAGCTACGCGCTGCCTTCGCCCCGATTCCGCAGGGCACGCAGTTCCCCGCACCGAAGATTGACTTCAACGAGCCGAAGCCCGGCATCTACTTCGCGAACAAGGGCGACGTCGACCAATCGAACGTCTACATGGTCGGCCTTGGTACCGAGGAACGTAATCCGGACTTCTACGCGCTCAGCGTGATGAACGAGGTCTTCTCCGGCGGCTTTGGCTCACGTGTTGTCCAGAATGTCCGCACCAAGCTCGGCCTCGCGTATGACGTCGGCGGAGAGTTCGGCGCAGCCTACGATCACCCTGGCCTCTTTGCCGTCGGGCTTGGCACGAAGAGTTCCTCGACCGACGCTGCCACCAAAGCCACGCTCGACGAGGTTCGCCGTCTTCGCACCGATCCACCGACAGAGGCGGAGCTCCGCAAGGCCAAGGACGACCTGCTGAACAGCTTCATCTTCAACTACGACTCACCCGAGAAGGTACTTGGCCAGCAGGTAACGCTCGCGGTCTATGGCTATCCGCCGGACTTCCTCGAGCGCTACCGCTTGGGGATCGAAAAGGTGACATCCGCGGATGTCGCGCGGGTCGCGCAGAAGTATGTGCAGCCTGAAAAGCTCGCGATCGTCGTCGTCGGCAACGATTCCGAGATAACGCCGCCGCTCAAACAACTCGGCCCGGTCACGCCGCTCGATATCACCATCCCCGGCGCGCCGCCGCAGAGTGGTCCAGGCATGCAGTAAGCGTCTGGTTGAGCGTCCTTGTCCGCCGAGCGCTCAGCTCCCTTTTGTCCGAAAGCCCGCGGCCGTGCGTTCGCGGTGTCGCCAGTGGGACCAACCCAGATACCACACCACCGCGAATGCGATCACCACAATCGCGTTCGCAATTCCGGCGCCGTTGATCAGCGCTTCAAAGTTCGGCGGCGCCCACGGTTTCAAAGTCGCTGCCACCACAAACGTCATCGCGGCGGTGAGCAGATCGGTCACGATCATCGCCCAGCACACTGGCGACATCATGATCGTGCGCACGACCGTCTCCGGCGCTCTCGCAAACCACCAACTCGCGGCCAGGATGTTCGACGACACCAGGAACGTAAACCACAGCATGTAAACGTCGGCGATTGTCCGCGCCCATGCGCCACCATCGATCGGCACTGCCCATCCGGCACCCTGCATCGGTCACCTCCCATTTCAGCGGAGTCGCAGCGCGACCTGCCGCCACCGGTCCTGAACTTGACAGACCCGACCTTACAGCTCGTCACCATATCAGAATTCCATCCGCCAATCGCGCTAAACTACTTCTTGGCGTCCTCCACGCCAGCGGAGGTCCACCTTTATGTCGCAAAAGAACGGTCACAACCCCAACGGCTCCGCGCCCTCGCTTCGCCTCAAGACCGGCCTCGCAGAGATGCTCAAAGGCGGCGTCATTATGGACGTCATGAACGTCGAGCAGGCGCGCATTGCCGAGGAGGCCGGCGCGGTTTCCGTGATGGCCCTCGAACGCGTCCCCGCGATGATCCGTGCAGAAGGTGGCGTGGCTCGCATGGCCAACCCCAAGCTCATCAAGGAGATCATGGCCGCGGTCTCCATCCCCGTCATGGCCAAGGCCCGCATCGGCCACTTCGTCGAGGCCCAGGTCCTGCAGGAGCTCGGCGTCGACTTCATCGACGAGTCCGAGGTCCTCACGCCCGCCGATGAGCAGCACCACATCGACAAGCACGCCTTCACGACACCCTTCGTCTGCGGCGCCAAGAACCTCGGCGAGGCCCTCCGCCGCATCGCTGAAGGCGCGGCCATGATCCGCACCAAGGGCGAACCTGGCACCGGCGACGTTGTCCACGCCGTCACCCACATGCGCACCATCGTGCGCGAGATCAAGGCTCTCACCGTCCTGGACGAGACCGAGCTCTACGCTGCCGCTAAAACTTTGCAGGCTCCGTACGAACTTGTCCGCATGGTCGCCGAGACCGGTAAGCTGCCCGTGCCGAACTTCTCCGCCGGCGGCATCGCCACACCCGCCGACGCCGCGCTGATGATGCAGCTCGGTGCCGAGACCGTCTTCGTCGGCTCCGGGATCTTTATGAAGGAGCGCGCCACTCCGCTCGACGTCGAAGTCCACAAGGATCACACTACCTTCCCGAACCACAAAGACTACGAGGCAGCGATCGCCAAAGCGCAGGAGGAGCGCGCCGAAGCAGTGTCCCGCGCCAAAGCCATCGTGCTCGCAGCCACACACTTCAGCGACCCCAAGATCGTCGCCGAAGCCAGTGAAGCCATCACCGGCACGATGAAGGGGCTCGCCGCGGCCGGCATCGAAGAACGTGACCGCATGCAGACTCGCGGCTGGTAGCCCATTACGTCCGGAGTTGGCGTCCAGAGACAACCATGTCTTCAGAAGCGATCGCGGTCGTCGTGCCGATTCTGCCCGTGCGGGATCTCTCGCAGGCGATTAGCTTCTACGATCGACTAGGCTTCACTGCCAGGCGCTACAGGGACGGCGACTTCTACGCCTTTATTCAACGTGACGGACGAGAACTTCATCTGTCGAAGACTCCTGAGCTTAATCGCGAGAGCAACTTCGTCAGGGTCTATTTCTACTTGAGCGAAGGGGTAGCGGCTACGCTTGAGGCGGAGTTCCGCGCAGCCGGAATCGCTATCGTAGAACCGCTCGTTCCGCGCGAATGGAAGATGAACGAGTTCGCGCTGCGCGACCCTGACAACAACCTTCTCATCTTTGGTGAATCACTGCCCGAGTAGGTGCGCCGCCGATGTCCCGGGCTCAGTGCAGGAATACGCTTCCAATCAGCAACATCGAGAACAGCGCGACAAACGCCCCGGTCACTTTGGGAAATGACCGCCTGTAGGCTACTTCACCCATCGCAAACAGCACTGAAATCACAAAGGCCGCCACAGCAAACAACGTCAACATCCGTGTTTTTCTCCCGCGCGAAACGATACGCAACCCCCCTGACGATTGACAAGAGTACTTCGGGCGGTCGAACCACGCTGCTACCTTTAACGAGTGAGCACAAACAAGCCCAATATCGGCGTCCTCGCCCTCCAGGGTGCTTTTGACGTCCACGCAAAGCGCCTCGCCGAGCTCGGCGCCTCCGCGCATCTCGTCCGTAAGCCTGACGAACTCGCGGCCCTGGACGCCCTCGTCCTTCCCGGCGGAGAGACCACCACCTTCCTCAAGCACCTCGAACGTGCGGGCTTCTACTCCGTCCTCGACGAGTTCGTCCGCACAAAACCCGTCTTCGGCACCTGCGCCGGTTGCATCCTCATGGCGAAGGACGTTACAAACCCACCCCAGCGCAGCTTCGGGGTTCTCGACATCGACGTCCAGCGTAACGCCTACGGCCGCCAGAACGACTCCGTCATCCTCCACGCCGACACCACCCTTCCCGGCGGCGCCATGGAGATGGTCTTCATCCGCGCCCCACGCATCAGTCGCGTAGGTCCGGGCGTCGATGTCCTTGCCCGTCGCGACGACGACCCCGTGCTCGTCCGCGCTGGCCGCATGCTCGCCGCGACCTTCCACCCCGAACTCTCCGACGACCGCCGCGTCCACCAGTATTTCCTCGACATGGTCCGCGAGAGCGCCCCCTGATTTAGCTGCGCTGCAAACTACAATCACCCCATGCCCTCCATACAGGCGATCCCGCCAGCCTTCCGCTTCTGGCACATGCCTGTGGACGGTTCCTTGCATGGTCGCGCTCTCGACTCGCACCTGTTGCTGAACCTCTGGATCGCACTCGGCCTCTTCGCCCTTGCGAACATCCTGCTCGTCGTCGGCGTCATCTCGCACCGGCGCGCTCATCGCCCGATCCACAAGCTCACACTCGAGTACATTCCGCTCGTAGCCTTCGCGGTGGTCTTTCTCTTCCTCGGCACTCGCGCTAACTCGCTCTGGGCAAACCAGCGCTACACCGGCGCCGCGCCCGACGCCTTGCAGGTTGAAGTCACCGGTCTGCAGTTTGCCTGGTACTTTCGTTATCCCGGTGCCGACGCCACCTTCGGCCGCACCCGCAACGAGCTCGTCTCCGCCGCCGAGGGCAATCCCGTCGGGATCGATCCCACTGACCCCCACGGCGCCGACGACATCGTCCGCCCACAACTCGTTCTCCCCGCCGGCCGCGAGGTCGACCTCACCCTCCGTGCTGTCGATGTCATCCATGGTTTCGCCATCCCCGAGATGCGCCTCAAGCAAAATGCTATTCCGGGCGAGACGCAGCACATCCACTTCACGCCGACGCGGCCAGGGGACTATGCCATCCTTTGCACGCAGGTCTGCGGCCTCGGCCACTACCGCATGCAGGCGATGCTGCGCGTCCTGCCTGCTGCACAGTTCGATCAGTGGCTCGAACAACAAGGGCGTACGCAACACTCTGAGGTGCAGCCATGAGCGCGCCCTCGCAGAATGTGCGTAGCTCACCCGCTCGAGTGCATCGCATCGCACGCGCGATCTTCTCCACAAGCCACCGCAACATCGGCTTCGGCTATCTCGCCATCTCCGCGGTTGCCGTCGTTATCGGAACCGTACTCTCCTGGCTCATGCGCGCTCACCTCTCGTGGCCCAACTGGAACCTCCCGCTGCATGGCCTCATTCTGCCGGAAGAGTACCTCGCGCTGGTTACGATGCACGGCACGCTGATGCTCTTCTTCGTCCTCACCGTCGCGCCGCAGTCCGGCTTCGGCAACCTGATCCTTCCCGCTCAGATCGGCGCACGGCGCATGGCCTTTCCGCGCCTCAATGCACTCGGCATGTGGATCACTGCTGCCGGACTCGTCGTTCTGCTTTGCGCGTTCCTCGTTCCCGGCGGCTCGCCGATTGCCGGCTGGACATCCTACCCTCCCCTCTCCGCCACTGCGCTCGCCGGCCCCGGTGAAGGCGCGGGCCAGGACCTCTGGCTCGCAAGCATCGCGCTGTTTGGCATCGGCGGTACCGTCGGCGCCGTCGTAATGCTTACTACGATCGTGAAGCTCCGCTGCGCGGGCATGACCTGGCGTCGCGTCCCGCTCACGGTCTGGGGATGGTTCACCGCCGCTCTGCTCGCCGTCCCGGCCTTTTCGGTCCTACTCGCGGCCATCGTTCTTCTTTTCTGCGACCGCCATCTCGGCAGCGCCTTTTTCATCCCACGCGCCGACGTCATCAACGCCACACTCGTCTCCCGCCACGGCTCCGGCTCACCGCTTCTCTGGCTTCATCTCTTCTGGTTCTTCGGGCACCCTGAGGTCTATATCGCCATCCTTCCGGGAATGGGTCTCACGTCGATGGTGATCGCGAACTTCTCCCGACGCCGTGTCTTCGCCTACCGGCTGATGATTGCGACCACGCTCGCCATCGGCCTGCTCGGCATCGTTGTCTGGGGACATCACATGTTCGTCGCCGGCCTCAACCCATTCGCCGGGACCGCCTTTGCCGCCGCCTCGCTGGCCATCGCCGTGCCGGCCACGGCCAAGGTCCTCAGCTGGCTCGCAACCTCCTGGCGAGCGCGGCCGTTCCTCACGACGCCTATGCTCTTCGCGCTCGGCTTCGTCTCGCTGTTTATCTCCGGCGGACTAAGCGGCATCATCGTCGCACAGCCCATTCTCGACGAGTATCTGCACAACACCTTCTTCATCGTCGGCCACTTCCACCTGATCATGGCCATGGCCGGAGTCTTCGGTCTCTTCTGCGCTACGTATTACTGGTTCCCCCTGCTGGCGCATGGCCGCATGCTCTCCGAGCGTCTTGGCAAGTGGCACTTCTGGCTGACGCTCCTCTTCGCCTACACGACATTTCTTCCCATGTACTTCTCCGGCCTTGCCGGCGAACCTCGCCACTACGCGCAGCTCACCGGCCTCAACCCGCCCGCACAAGCACTTCTCAGCGGCACGGGCGCCACCCAGATCCACATCACCGGTGGGGCCTTCGCCCTCGGCCTCACCCAGCTCATCTTTCTCTTCAATCTCATCCGTAGCTTGCACTCAAAGGCCATCGCTCCAGCCAACGGGGTCCCCGGCCAGCTTGCTGGCTGGGGCGAGAACCCATGGTCCGCCACCACCATGGAGTGGGCCCCTCACGCCCTGCTCGAAGCCTCCCCCGATCTCCCTGTCCCCGTCGTCTACCACCGCCCGTGTCATTATTCTGACGACGGCCTCACTTTCATCCCGCAGTGGGAGCCTCCACAACCGTCGAACCCGGAACAGGAGTAAGCTGTAACTGCGCGCTGATTCCGGCATCCAAAGAGCTTTATGCCGACGATCCTCACACCTCCGGGAATCTATCAGCCTCGGCGCCCCGGCCGTCCCGGTGACCTTGGGGAAGGCGACAGCGGCTCCGGCCGCCGTCCGCCAACTGACAAGCGCACCGGCGGCAATGGTGATGGCGACAACTGGAGTGATCGCCCCCAGGGACGCCGCGGCCCGCGCGAACGTCTTTCCCGCGCGCGCACAGGACTCTTCTTCGCCCTCGGCGGCGATCTCATGTTTTTCATCGCGCTCGTCAGTGTCTTTTTCGTCGCGAAGACCAGCGGGCACTTCGACGCCTACAGCCGTTACATTCCCGACTGGCTGCCGACCTCCATCCCCTCCATCCTCTGGCTCAACACTGCCGTCCTTCTCGTCAGTTCCGTCTGCGCTGAGATTGCGCGCCGCAGCATGTTCCGCGAAGCGGACCTGATGGACGAGTGGTTCGGCTTCGGCCGCCCTACCTCACGCCGCGCCGCCATCTGGCTCTCGGCCACACTCGCACTCGGAGCGATCTTCCTGGCCGGCCAATGGGTGGCCTGGACACAACTCGCCGCACAGCACGTCTTCTTCAACTCCAACCCAAGCAGCCACTTCTTCTACCTCATTACCGTTGCACACGCCGCCCACCTCTTCCTCGGCATCGCCGCACTCGTCACCGCGCTCACCTTCCTCGCTCGCTCGCGCCAGCTTGCCACACGTCAGGTGGCCGTCGATGCCACCGTCTGGTACTGGCACGCCATGGGCGTCCTCTGGATCTTCCTTTTCGCCCTTCTCGAGTACGGCCAATAGATCTCTTCGTTCTCCGTGGCACACTTGATGGTGCTCCACCTGGACAAAGGATGGATTTGCGTCACCGGCAAGAAGCCGTAATTCAAGAAGCGTAATCTTAAACCAGCACCCATGCCCACGCGCCTGTCACGCATTCGGGGATCGCGAAACGTCCGCCACCTGCTTCTGCTTGCCGCGATTCTTCTGCCCCTCACGGCCTTGTATGCCCACGCTCAGGGCTGCGCGCAATGTCTCGACTCCACACGAGCCACGCCGCCCGCCGTTCAGGCCGCCTATCGGCACGCAATTTTATTGCTCATCGGCGCGGCCTCCGCGCTCTTCGTCGTCGGCCTCATCCTCTTCCGCCGCGAGCCCTAGCTGAGACGCGCCCTCTGCGTTACACTTCCGCTCAACATTCCCGCACCGGGGCCTGCGTCTCAATTCTTTCATCACGAAGGACCGCTTCGCATGAAAACACCGCGCTTGATTCCCTCCCTTCTCCTCGCCTCCACCGCCCTTCTCACGGCCTGCAACCACGGCCAGGACCAAGCCTCCTCCATAGCGGAAATCCATCAATGGATGGACGACTTCCAGCGGGCCTTCCAGGCCCGCGATACCAAAGCCGTGATGGCGCTCTACACCCCCGACATCCTCGCCTACGACATCATCCCTCCGCTCCAGTACAACGGCAGCGACGCCTATGGCAAGGACTTCGAGACTTATTTCGCCGGCTACAAAGGCCCGCTCACGCTTGAGTATCGCGACTGCCACATCTCGGCCGATGGCAACCTCGCGCTCGTCGCCTGCCTCGAACGTGTCACCGGCACTCTCACCAATGGCCAGTCGTCTTCTGTCTGGCTGCGTGCGACCTCCGGCCTGCGCCGTGTCAACGGCCACTGGCTCGACTTCCACGATCACGTCTCCGTTCCCGTCGAGGTCGGGACCGGCAAAGCCAGACTCGACCTCGCGCCGTAATCTGTCCTAACCTCACATGCGTCACGCGATAAGAAACTCGGACCAGAAAACACTCCTCAAAGGACCCACTCGCGATGCTGTCTCTTGGACAGGACCTTCTTATCCTCATCGGCACTCTCGCTGCCGCTCTCCTCTTCATGGTTTTGCTCAACAGGCTCTGGCCCCAGGAGAAGCGCAGCGTCAACAACGACCTCATAGGCTGGCAGCTCACCATCGTCGGCACCACCTATGCCGTCATCCTGGGCTTCATGCTCTACACCGTCTGGACCACCTACGGGGAAGCCCAGGTCAACGTCGATCTCGAAGCCAACGCCCTTCGCGATCTTTATCGCACAGCCGATGCTCTTCCTGAACCGCAGCGCACGCAGTTCAGGCTGGACGCTCGCGCCTATGCCGACGCCGTCATCGACCAGGATTGGCCTGAGATGGCTGACGGCAAAGTCCCCGAAGGCAGTCATCTCGTTGATGAAGCGATGTGGAAGTCAGCGATGACCATTAAGCCCGACTCGCAGACCGCCATCATCTACACCGACCATCTCCTCACCCAGCTCGCCACCCTTACCGAGCACCGCCGCACCCGTATGCTGCAAGCGGCCTACAAGCTCCCCGCGATCTTCTGGGCGGTCCTCATCGTCGGTGGTGTTGTCACGGTGGTCTCCGCAGCCACCTTCGGGGCACGCAACATGGTGTTGCACGCCTTTCAGGTCTTGTCGTTCACGCTTCTCGTCACGCTGGTCCTGGTCGCGATAAGTGACGTCAATCTTCCCTTCCAGGGATGGGTTCATATCGACAACTACGCCTTCGTCCGCGCTCGCACCTATATGACTGACTGAAAATGTCTCCCGGACAGCCTGCCCGTGCCATATTATGGCCACCTCGTCAAAGTTGAGCCGGCCCTTCATTCCTGTGGGAGTGTGTCGCCATGTTCTCCAGCCGTATTCGGCCAGGTTGGCTCACGATCGTTGCTCCCGTTCTGTTCATCGTGCTCTTCGCGGAACTCTTCTTTTCCGTGCGCCAAAACTCCCAGACCTTTGACGAAAGCGCGCACATCTACGCTGGCTATTCGTACTGGAAACACGGCGACTTCGGCATCAATCCCGAGCATCCGCCCGTCGCCAAGATGCTGGCCACACTTCCGCTTCTGCCGATGCATCTCGATGTGCAGCCGCCGCTACCGATCTACTTCCGCGCAGCATCGGCCGTCGGCGGACGGATCTTCCTTTACACGCATGATGCGGACCGGATCCTTCTCCGGGCTCGCCTCGCGATGTCCATCTTCACCTTCGCGCTCGGGCTTCTGATCCTTCTCGGAGCGCGCGAGATGTTCGGAGATGTCGCGGCAGCCATCGCGCTGCTTCTCTTCGTCTTTGATCCCAACATTCTCGCGAATGGCGCTCTCGCCGCCACGGACATGGCAGTCTCCGCAACGTTGTTTGCCGCTGTCTACGCCTTCTACCGCTATACGCGAAGACCCACGCCCGCTCGCCTGCTGCTCTGCGGGCTCGCATGCGGCCTGGTGGTGAGCGTCAAACACTCCGGGCTCATCGTCTTTCCGATGCTCGTCCTGCTCGCCGTCGGAACTCTTCTGCTTTCCCCGGCGCCCGGTATCGAATCATCTGCATCCTCGCGCCGCAGACAGGTGCTTCGCCTCGCAGTGGCGATCGTTGTCATCGCAGCGATCTCGTACGCGATGCTGTGGTCGGCCTACGGCTTCCGGTACGCAGCGCGACCCGGCAACGCTCTCATCACACCACCCACTTCCGTGTTTCTCGAGACATTGCATCGTCCGATGGAGGCCCGCGCCATCGGGTTTGCAGAGCACCACCATCTGCTTCCCGAGGCCTACCTCTATGGCCTCACCGACATCGCTTCCATCACCTCCGAAGGCCGCCCCACCTTCCTCTTCGGCAAGCTCTATCCCACCGGCCAGTGGTTCTACTTTCCGTCCACCTTTCTCATCAAGAGCACCCTCGGCTTCCTTCTGCTGCTGATTCTCGCCCTGACTGCCGCACGCCTCTGGCGCAAGGAGCGAGCTCGCGAACTTCTCTTTCTGCTGCTGCCGCCCGGACTCTATTTCACGATGGCGCTGTTCTCTCACCTTGATATCGGCCACCGTCACATTCTGCCGGTCTATCCCTTTCTCATCGTTTTCATCGCGGCGGGAGCCGCCATTCTCTTGCATCGGTCGCGTGCATGGGCTGGCGTTGTCATTGTGCTTCTGGTGATGCACGTAGTCTCCTCGCTGCGGGCCTTCCCCGCGTATCTGCCCTACTCCAACGAGGTCTGGGGCGGCCCGTCACGCACGTGGAAGGTGCTCGCCGACTCCAATGTAGGCTGGTCCAGCGATCTGAAGCCCCTGCAGTGGTACATTCAGCACCACGGCATCCAGAACTGCTGGCTGGCTTATGACGGCCCGGTCGACCTCTCTTACTTCCACCTGCCCTGCAAGCGCCTGCCCACCATCTTCTCGACTCTCTTTCGAGAGCCGCAGGGACCCGTGCCCACCCAGATCCAAGGCCCCATATTCGTTGCCTCCGAGCCTATGACGGGCTTTGGCTGGGGTCCCGCCGAGATCAATCCCTACGCGCCCTTCGTGCAAGTCAAGCCCGACGATGTGATCCAGGGCGAGATTCTCGTCTACAACGGGTCGTACAGCATTCCGCGAATCGCCGCCATCAGCCTCCTCGCCGCCGCGCGGCAGGCTGCGGCTACCGGACATTCTGACCTGGCGCTCACCGAAGCCCGCCAGGCCGAGGCCCTCGCGCCCGAACTTCTTAACCCGCACGAGGCCCTGATCGCTCTCTACACCGCGAATCATCAGCCGGCCGAAGCCTTGCGCGAGTACGCCGCTGCGATGCACCTGTACAACACCGTCTACCGCGCCTATACCAATTTCGTTGAGCCTCCAGTGGACCCCTCGGCGCCGACCGCGGCCCGGCTCCTGAGAACACGGCTCCCACCGGGCAGCTGCGATACCCTGAGTTCGTGGTCTTCCCTTCCAGCTTCTCCGAGTTCCTGGGCAACACGGCCGTCGTCGACAATCTGCGTGCGGCGATCGCGACGGGTCGCCTGCCGCATTCATTGGTGATTGCCGGCGCGCGCGGCAGCGGCAAATACACGCTGGCCCTCATGCTGGCCATGGCGCAGGAGTGCCAGGTGCAACCGCGCGAGCAAGAAGAGCCCGCCGCTGATGGTTCAGCAGGACGCGAACTCGCGGGCTTCTGCGGCCACTGCCGTAACTGCACCCGCATCATCGAGTCGGCAGATCTTGAAGCACGCGTGGAGGAGGCCGTCGCCGCGCGTGAGGACATGCGCGAAACCGACAAGAAGGAGACTCGCGTTCTCGTCCAGACGCATCCGGATGTGCTCATCGTGCCGCCGGACCCACCGCAACTCATGATCAAGCTCGGGCAGATTCGCACGGTGATTCATCGCGCGCAGTATCTCCCGACGGAGGCGCCAGCGAAGGTCTTCATCATTACCGCGTCCTCCTTCATGAAGGAGGCGGCAAACTCTCTGCTGAAACTGCTCGAGGAGCCGCCGCCATACGTCCGCCTGATTCTGCTGACGGAGAATCCGGGCGAGCTTCTGCCGACAATCCGGTCACGCTGCGCCTTTGCCCGATTGGGCGCTTTGCCTCCGAAGGAGATTGCAGAATTGCTCGCGACGCGGCGGCCGGAGTGGTCGCGCACGGACCGCGAGCTTATCGGGCGGCTAAGTGATGGCGCTGCCGGACGTGCTCTGGCGTTCAATCTGGAGGAGTACACCGCGGCGCGCGCTGACGCGTTCACGCTGCTCGCAGGCCTGGAGCGGACCAATGACCACTCGACCCTGTTCCGCGCGACGGAGACCTATCGCTCCGGTGCGGAGGGACAGGTGAAGACAGCCGCGCTCCTGCGCGCGCTGGCTAGCCTGCTCGAGGACGTTCTGATGCTGCAATCCGGCGCAGCAGACCGCCTGCGCAACATCGACCGCCGCAAGGACTTGGAGCGCATGGCACAAACGGTATCCTTCGAATGGATTGAGTCGGCGATGCGCGCCATGGACGCTGCCCACACAGGCATGCGGCGTAACCTCTTGCGATCGCTCTCGCTGGACGCGCTGGCGCTCCAACTGGAGAATGTACGATCCTGACCGTTGATCACATTTTTGAAACCATTGCACCTGTCGCCGCGTCTTTGCATCCAAACACGTGAAACCTAGCGTTAATTGAAATGACTGGGTCCGAGGAAGCGGCGCTGCCTTGGTCTCTAAAAGTAACCAAGGCCCATGCAGAACAGGACTCCCCGCGTGACCGACGTAATGGATAGCACTCGCTCAGAGGACACAAACACCTTCAACGGCACACGCAAGCTGGTGCGCCCGCGGCTTCCCGCGCGCGAACGCCGCCACGACCTGCACGGCGAAGATCCGCTGTCGCACGCGATGCAGGACAGCATGCCGACCCTGGAGAGTTCGCATGCGGAAGCGTTCTATTTTCAGAAGCAGATCCAGCAGCAGACGGACCTGACGGTGGTCCTCGAAGACGGTGAGCAGTTGCATGGCTTGCTCGAGTGGTATGACCGCTGCGTTATCAAGCTGCGCGTAGGGCGGCAGCGTGTGCTCATCTACAAGTCCTGCATCAAGTACCTCTTCAAGACGAGCGAACTGCATGCGGGCGTCACGATTATGAAGTAGCCCCTACTTCTCGCGCGCAGCCTTCAGCAACCGGTCACGAATAGCGTCGTAGACGCCGCCGGGCGCGGGTAACGGGCAGACGATGTAGTCGACGCCACAAGCGTCGAGCGCGCGCAATACAGCGAAGAGTGTGGCGGCGAGGCGGTCCGGCTCGTCCCACGCGGCCCACGGTTGAACAGTTGCGTTTTCCGGCGCTCGCCAGCCGATGGGGAGAACGACGCCTATCTTCTCTGCACCACTGCCCTTCGTAGTGAAGGCTGTCACCTTGTGCTGGACAGCCTCAGGCGTTCCCTCGGCCAGCACCACGCGAGCGCGTGGAGCGTAGTGACGGATGCCGACGCCGGGCGATGGAAGCGACTCGGGTGCGCTCTGTTCCGGCGCCGGGACGTAGATCTCGACGGCAACCCCGCACACAGCCTCGATCTCTTGCGGCGTAATGGCTCCGGGCCGGTACTGCACGATAGGCGTCCGCGTAACGTCGACGACCGTGGACTCGATGCCGACCTGCGTGGAACCGGCGTCGAGGATGGCGTCGATGCGGCCGGCCAGGTCAGCCAGAACGTGGTCCGCGGTGGTTGGGCTGGTGTGGCCGAACCGGTTGGCGCTGGGCGCGGCGATAGGCAGGCCCGCAGCGCGTAGCAGCGCCTGCGCCGCGGGGTGTGCCGGAACGCGAACGCCAACGAGCGACCGTCCGGCGGTCACTGTGTCGGGAACGGCGGCAGTTTTTGGCAGCAGCATGGTGAGTGGGCCGGGCCAGAATGCAGCCGCAATCCGTTCGACTCGCGCGCGTAGCTCCCCTGAAATGAGGGCGATGCGATCGATTTCATCAATGCTGGCAATATGCACAATCAGGGGGTCCCAGGCCGGGCGTTGTTTGGCCTCGAAGATGCCGGCGACAGCCTTCGCCGACAGCGCATTCGCGCCGAGCCCGTAAACGGTCTCTGTGGCAAAGGCGACGAGACGTCCGGCGCGCAGCAGCTCCGCGGCGCGCTCAACATCGGCCGGGTCGCCGGCGCGTAACCTGAACGTCTCCAGCATCTGCCTCTATCGTATCTAGGCGCGGCGTCCTTCGCTGCTCGTATACTTGTGCGCATGCACGCTCCCGAAATCGAGCTCAAGTTCGCCGTTGCTGATATCGACCGCTTCCGCGCCAGGGTGCAGTCCCTGGGACTGACGCTGCTGACACCGCGAACCTTCGAGGCGAACACCCTCTACGACACGCCGGAGCGCGATCTGCGCGTGCGGCGGCAGGTGCTGAGGTTGCGTGATTACGCAGGTCGTTCGGTCGTAACTCACAAACGCGTCGCGTCGAACGATGCAGACTCGCGCTACAAAATCCGAATCGAGACTGAGAGCGCAATCGAAGACCCGGCGGCGCTGGCCGAAATTTTCACGCAACTTGGCTACAAGCCGGTGTTTCGCTATGAAAAGTTCCGCACAGAGTGGGAAGCGGGCGCCGGCCACATCTTTCTCGACGAGACACCAATCGGCGTCTATGCCGAACTCGAAGGGCCGCCTGCATGGATCGAGTCAATGCGGGAGCAGCTGGGAGTAAGGCCGGATCAATGCACGACCGAGAGCTACGGGATGCTCTTCCTCGACTGGAAGGCGCGCATGCACAGTCCCGCCGAGAACCTTACATTCGATGAAATACCGGAGAACAGAGAGCTGAGAACAGCGGTCAGCGTCTAGCTGCCGCCCTGCCTTGATTCAAATCTCTGATCTCTGATCTCTGTTTTCTGATCTCTCTCAGAAGATCTGGAAGTTGACTTCAACATTGAGGTAGACAGCGACGGGCTTGCCATTCTGCAGGGCGGGCTTGAACTTGTACTGCTGCACCGCCTCCACCGCTTTCTCATCCAGCCCCATGCCCACCCCGCGCAGCACGCGCACGTTGCGTGGCTTGCCATCCGCGCCTACGATCAGCGAGACCACCACGTTGCCCGAAAACTTTGCCTTGCGCGCCTCTTCAGAGAACTCCGGGTCCGGCGTGTAGATCGCAATCGGCGGCCGCACCGAGCCGCCCACCTGGTACACCCCGCCACCAATATTGCCGCCCGAGCCCGGCCCAATGCCGGCGCCATCGCCCGAGCCAATACCGGTTCCATTGCCGTTGCCCATCGAGAACCCCTTCAGGTTCGAGTTGGGCATGCCCAGGTCCGGCATCTTGTTGTCGGCCAGTTTCAGATCCGGCTGCACAACAACCGTCGGTTCGACCGCCAGCTTCGGCGGAATCGTCGGCGGAGCCTTCGGCGGAACAATCTGGGTCTGTGCCAGCTTGGGTAGATGTCCCTGCGTCACCGGGCCGAGATCATGCTGTCCGCCACCGCCGCCAATCTTGGTGTCCTTGGGAGCTACGGGCGGAGGTGGAGGGGGCTCCAACAGCGAGGTCACCAGCTTCACGGGCGCCGCGATCGGTACCTTCGCGGCTATCAGCCATGCAATAAGACCGATCACGAGTACGTGGATGCCCACTGCCACCGCGGTCGAGGTCGGGCTGCGCTTCACCACCATGCGGTCAGGCACGGCGATGGGCTTCGACTCAAGAACCAGAGGCGGAAGCTTGGGTGCAAAGAACGCGTCGCGAACGTTCGCGATCAGCGATTGAAAGATGCCCTCGTCCTTGATCTCGCCGCTGAGGTGCAGATCTTCGTCGGCCGGGCGCAACTCTGGGGCCGGAGAACCGGAATCGGACTGTGTCGGGAAAACGTTCAGGTCAGCCATGGGACGACGAAGTTGGAGCCTCGATAACCTTCTGTTTCCTTCCGCGGCTCTCACAATTACCTTCGTGGGCGCCACTACCCCAGAACAATAATTGTAGACGGGTCCCGGGTTTCCTGCTTTCCATATAGACGTAGACGGGCTGGAAGATGTCGCAGGCACACCCCGGTACCCCAGCGTACGCGGCAGTAACCTCCGCACTCCCCTTACAATAGAGGTTTGGCCGAGATGCCCGGCGGAGACTTCCTGAGGCATCCCGCGCCACGGAGAGTTCATGCCCGACGCACCCCCGGCTGCCAGCCAGCCTGCAAGCCAGCAGGAAGACAAGAAGAAGCGGCTGAAGGACACCCTGAATCTGCCAAAGACCGACTTCGCCATGAAGGCGAATCTGCCCCAGCGCGAGCCAGAGCGCCTCGCCACCTGGGAGTCTGCCGGCCTCTATGAGCAAATCCGCCGCGCCCGCGCCGGAGCGCCCAAATACATCCTGCACGACGGGCCGCCCTACGCGAACGGCGCCATCCACCTCGGCCACGCGCTGAACAAGTGCATCAAGGACTTCGTCGTCAAGACGAAGACCATGGCCGGCTTCGACTCGCCCTACGTCCCCGGCTGGGACTGTCACGGCCTTCCGATCGAGATCAAGGTCGACGAGCAGCTCGGCGGCCGCAAGCTCGAACTCAACCCCATCGCAGGTCCGCCAGGCCTGCCGCGAGTACGCGCAGAAGTACATCGACCTGCAGCGCTCGCAATTCAAGCGGCTCGGCGTCTTCGGCCGCTGGGACAATCCCTACTCCACGATGAACTTCCCCTACGAGGCGCGCATCGTCGAGACCTTCTACGGCTTCTTCGAGAAGGGCTTCGTCTACAAGGGCCTCAAGCCCGTCTACTGGTGCTGGCACGACCGCACCGCACTCGCCGAGGCCGAGGTCGAGTACGAGATGCACACCTCGCCCTCCGTCTACGTGCGCTACAAGCTCACCTCGCCGCCCGAGCAGATCGACCCGCAGCCTCGCCGGCCGCGAGGTCTACACGATCATCTGGACGACGACGCCGTGGACGCTGCCAGCGTCGATGGCCGTCGCGTTCAATCCGGAGATCGAATACGTCGCGCTCGACGACGGCAAGCACGTGTACATCGTCGCGCGCGAGCTTGCTGCGAGCCACGCGCGAGGCCTGCGACGAGGCCGGCGACCTGAAGAACGCGACCGAGATCGCAAGCTTCAAGGGCGACAAGCTCGAGCGCGTCACCTTCGCTCATCCGTTCTCTCGACCGCGAGATCCTCGGCGTCCTCGCCGACTACGTCACCACCGAACAAGGCACCGGCGCCGTCCACACGGCGCCCTCGCACGGCCCCGACGACTTCGCCACCGGCTCAGAAGTACGATCTGCCGCTGACCTGCAACGTCGACGCGCAGGGCAAGCTGCGCAACTACGAGGCCTTCCGTTCGACGGCCTCTTCATCTTCAAGGCGAACCCCATCATCATCGACCTCCTCCGCGAGCGCGGTGCGCTCATGGGCCGCCACAACCTCGAGCACACCTATCCGCACTGCTGGCGCTGCCACAACCCGCTCATCTTCCGCGCCACCGAGCAGTGGTTCATCTCCATGGAGACCCCCGTCGCTCTCGCCTAACGAGAAGACGCAGACCACCTTCCGCCAGCGCGCTCTCGACGAGATCAAGCGCGTCGCGTGGGATCCCGCGTGGGGCGAAGAGCGCATCTCCAACATGGTCGCCACGCGCCCCGACTGGATGCATCTCGCGCCAGCGCATCTGGGGCGTGCCCATCGCGGTCTTCCTCTGCGAGAAGATGCCACGAGCCGCTGAACGACGAACGCGATCAATAAGTCCATCGTCAAGCTCTTCGACACGCGAGGGTGCCGACGCCTGGTACAAGCACGCGATGTCGCCGACCTCCTGCCGAAGGGCACGAAATGCCCAAACTGCGGCGGCAAAGAGTTCCGCAAGGAGATGGACATCCTCGACGTCTGGTTCGAGTCCGGCGCGAGCTGGCTCGCCGTGCTCGAGCACGAGCCCGAGCTGCAGCTTCCCTGCCGACCTCTACACCGAAGGCGGCGATCAGCATCGCGGCTGGTTCCAGTCCTCGCTGCTCAACGCCGTCGGCCTGCGCGACACCGCGCCATACCGCATGGCGACGACCATCGGCTGGACGCTCGACGAACAGGGCCGCGCCTTCTCGAAGTCGCTTGGCAACGGCGTCGATCCGGTCGACGTCGCCAACCGTCTCGGTGCTGAGATCATTCGCCTCTGGGTCGCCTCCGTCGACTTCCGCGAGGACGTCGTCGCCAGCGAAAACATCATGCAGCGCGTCAGCGAGAACTATCGCAAGCTGCGCAACACGCTGCGCTTCCTGCTCTCCAACCTCTACGACTTCTCGCCGCCGCAGCACGCGCTGCACTTCAGCCAGCTGCAGCCGCTCGACCAATACATCCTCGCGCGCACCGCGGAGCTCGACGCAGCCATCCGCACGCGCGTACGACGAGTTCGAATTCCATCGCGCCTACCAGGCACTGAACGAGTTCATCAACACCGACCTCAGCGCGCTCTATCTCGACGTCGTAAAGGACCGCCTCTACACGCTGGCGCCCGACTCACCCGCTCGCCGCAGCGCGCAGACTGCGCTCTGGCGCATCGCTGAGGCCATCGACGCGTCTCATCGCGCCGATCCTCAGCTTCACGGCCGACGAGGTGTGGCAGCATCTGCCCGCACTCGAAGGCCGCGAGCCCAGCGTGCACCTCGCGCTCTTCCCTGACGTCGCCGACATCGTTCCCGGCCGCGTCGCAGGGCTCGAAGAGGACTGGGCGCATCTTCTGCGCATACGCGAGCTCGTCAACATCGAGCTCGAGGCTCTGCGTGCCAACAAGTCGATCGGCAAGGGTCTTGACGCCGCCGTCACACTCATCGTCACCGAAGGCTCCGACGAAGACCTCATCCTCCGCCGTTACGAAGACGCTCTGCCGGAGTTCCTCAACGTCTCACAGGTCACGGTGCAATCTGTTGGCGCAACACAAGAACCTTCAGCGCTGCTTATCAACGCCGAGGTCGCCGCAGGCGCCAAGTGCGAGCGCTGCTGGCGCGTCGTTCCTGACGTCGGCTCCGACGCCCGCTGGCCCTCCGTCTGCTCCCGCTGCGCCGAAGCCCTCGACGCCATCAGCTTCCCACCCAGCTAACAGGAGGCCGCGTAGTGCCATGTCCGTGGAAGTCTGCGCGACGCGCGCTGGATCGCTCTTGTCATCGCTGCCATCGTCATCGCTCTCGATCGCTGGTCCAAGCTCTGGATCATTCACAACATCCCCATCGGCCACGCGCGCACCATCATTCCCGGGGTCTTCCGCCTGACGCACGTGCTCAACACCGGCGCAGCCTTCAGCCTCTTTGAGGGCTCAACCTCGCCCGCGACCGTGCGCAACCTGCTCATCGCATTCTCGGTCTTCGCCGTCATCGTCGTGCTCGCGCTCATCTGGAAGTTCGGCCGCCAGTTCTCGCTGGTCAGCTTCTCGCTCGCGCTCATCCTCGGCGGCGCGCTCGGCAACCTCTACGACCGCGTGCGTTTCTCCCACGTCGTCGACTTCCTCGAGGTCCACATCATCCACTACCACTGGCCCGACTTCAACGTCGCCGACTCCGCCATCTGCATCGGCGCCTGCCTGCTGCTCATCGAAATGCTGCGTCCCCAGCACGGCGCCAAGAGATAGAAGAGATACCCATGAACGCCGTCGACATCGAGACCGCGAGGTCCTCACCGAGCAGTCGCAGATCACCATCCGCGGCGCGCGCACGCACAACCTCAAGGGCATCGACGTCGACATCCCGCACAACGCCCTCACCGTCGTCAGCGGCGTCTCCGGCTCCGGCAAGTCCTCGCTCGCCTTCGACACCGTCTACGCCGAAGGCCAGCGCCGCTACGTCGAATCGCTCTCCGCCTACGCGCGCCAGTTCCTCGAGCGCATCGAGAAGCCCGACGTCGAATACATGGACGGCCTCGCGCCCGCCATCGCGATCAAGCAGAAGAACCAGACGCGCAACCCGCGCTCCACCGTCGCCACCGCCACCGAAATCTACGACTACCTCCGCCTGCTCTACGCACGCTGCGGCACCGTCACCTGCCTGCACTGCGGCGGCACCGTCCGCCGCGACTCCGTCGACGAGATCGTCGACGCGCGTGCTCGCGCAACCGGAAGGCACACGCGTCTACGCACTCTTCCCCATCCAGCGCCGCGAGGTAAAACTCGAGCCCATGCAGGGCCCCGCAATCTACCGTCGAAGCAAACCGAACCCGAACCAAAGCCGAAGCGCGCCGCGAAAAAATCTGCGAAGCTCGAAAACCTCGCCACTCGAATCTGAGCGATCCGACTCACCGACGCCCTCAAAGAGCGCCTCGCCGAGTTGCGCCGCCGCGGCTACAACCGCCTCTGGCAAGCCGACACCGAGCCCACCTCCCCCGGCCGCATCGTCGAGTTCTCCACGCCAGAATCCCTGCTCGAACTCGACTTCGCCGCTGCCTCACGCACCGACGACACCGCACGCCCCATCTTCGTCCTCGCCGACCGTCTCGCGCTCTCCCCTGACATCCGCTCGCGTCTCGTCGACGCCATCGAGACCGGCTACCGCGAGTCCGGCGAGATCCAGTTCCGCACACTCCCACGCGAAGCTTCTGAGACCTCGCAAACACTAACGATTCTCCTCCGCCTTCGAGTGCTCCTCCTGCCACCGCGCCTATCGCGAGCCCGAGCCGCGCCTCTTCAGCTTCAACAATCCCTACGGCGCCTGCCCGCGCTGTCAGGGCTTCGGCAACACCATCGACTTCGATCCCAACCTCATCATCCCCGACCGCGCCAAGTCCCTCGACGCCGGCGCCATCGATCCCTGGACGAAACCCAAATACCGCTCGCCCTGGCACGCCGAGATGAAGCGCGCCGCCAAGGCCGAAGGCATCCCCACCAACATCCCCTGGTACGACCTCACCGAGGCACAACAACGCTTCATCTACGACGGCCGCGGGTCTGGCCCCAATTCATGGCCCGGCATTCGCGGCTTCTTTGAAGCCCTCGAGCGCAAGAAGTACAAGCTGCACGTCCGCGTCTTCCTCTCGAAGTATCGCGGCTACGCCACCTGCCCGGATTGTCGTGGTCAGCGACTCCGTCCTGAGGCCCGCGCCGTTACGCTCTCGAATGGCGCCGACGCGAAGAACATCTGCGAAGCCACCGCCCTCACCATCACCGAGGCGCGCGAGTTCTTCAACGCACTCACGCTCTCGCCCTCGCAGCAGGAGATCGCCGGCAAGGTCCTCGAAGAGGTCCGCCAGCGCATCCACTTCCTCGAGCAGGTCGGCCTCGAGTACCTCACGCTCGACCGCCTCGCCTCCACGCTCTCTGGCGGCGAATCCCAGCGCATCCAGCTCGCGACCTCGCTCGGCTCGCGTCTCGTCGGCGCGCTCTACGTGCTCGACGAGCCCTCCATCGGCCTCCATACGCGCGACACCGCCAAACTCATCCGCATCATGGAAGAGCTTCGCGATCTCGGCAACACCATCCTCGTCGTCGAGCACGACCCCGACGTCATCCGCGCAGCCGATCATCTCCTCGATCTCGGCCCCGGCGCCGGCGAACTCGGCGGCAGGCTGCTCGCCGCTGGCACCGTCGACGAAGTCCGCAACAACCCAAACTCCATCACCGGCAAATACCTCTCCGGCCGCGCACAGATCGCCGTCCCCAAACACCGCCGCGAACCCGGCCGCGAAAAGCTCGTCCTCAAAGGCGCGCGCATTCACAACCTCCGCGGCGTCGATGTCGAATTCCCGCTCGGCCTGCTCTGTTGCGTCACCGGCGTCTCCGGCTCCGGCAAGTCCACGCTCGTGCACCAAGTGCTCTACCGCGCGCTTCTACAGGCACTCGGCCAGGGCGACAGCGGCGACATCTCCAACACCTTCCGCGAGCTCTCCGGCACGCACTTCCTCAACGATGTCGTCCTCGTCGATCAATCACCCATCGGCCGCACGCCGCGCTCCAACCCCGTCACCTACATCAAGGCCTTCGACGCTATCCGCGAGCTCTACGCCGCGCAGCCCGACGCCCGCCGCAAGAATCTCACCGCCGGTAGCTTCAGCTTCAACGTGCCCGGCGGCCGCTGCGACGTCTGCGAAGGCGACGGCACCGTCACGGTCGAGATGCAGTTCCTCGCCGACGTCGAGCTCCCCTGCGAGGAGTGCAATGCCACGCGCTACAAAGCCTCAGTTCTCGAAGTGAAGTACAAGGGCAAGAACATCCACGACGTCCTCAACATGACCGTCCGCGAAGCCCTCCACTTCTTCGCCGGTCATCCCAAGATCGTCGACAAGCTCGCCGTGCTCGACGAGGTCGGCCTCGGCTACGTGCGCCTCGGCCAGTCCGCCACCACGCTCTCCGGCGGCGAGGCGCAGCGTGTGAAGCTCGCGCAGCATCTCGCAACCGTCCGCTCCACATCCGGTCCCGCATCAACCAACGGCCAACCCCGCCGCGCCGCATCGCGCGTGCTCTACATCCTCGATGAGCCCACCACCGGCCTGCACTTCGAAGACGTCGCCAAACTCCTCGCGGCCTTCCGCAAGCTCATCGACGGTGGCGGCTCCCTGCTTGTCATCGAGCACAACCTCGACGTCATCAAATCCGCCGACTGGGTCATCGACCTAGGCCCCGAAGGCGGCTCCGGCGGCGGTCAGATCGTCGCCATCGGTACCCCCGAAGAGATCGCCGCCAACCCGAAATCCCACACAGGCCACTGGCTTGCCCCCGTGCTCAAGTCTCCAGCAACACCGTTGTAGTCTCCCCGTGCCGGGCGTAAACTGTCGGCCAACGGAGACCGTAGATGCGCGTATCTCCAACCCTCATCTTCGCGATGTTGACTGTCCTTCCGACGAGCCTCCGCGCCGGCCAACAGCAACAGCACTTGGCCTATACGTTAGTTCTGCAATCCGACGATCTTCCTGAGAACGACCGCCAGAACATACTCAAGAGCTTCGCCGTGTCCGCGTGTCCCCCTGAGATCGTGAGTGAAATTGTCGCGCGGAAGGCCCGCGATCTGGGCTACCTCCAGGCCGCAGTGGAAGAGCAGAAGAGTGAAAACGAAAATCACATCCAGCTTACGGAGAACATCAGGGCAGGCGTTCGTTACCGACTCAGAACAATAAATCTTGTAAAAGCGACCGTCTTCAGCGCTGATCAACTTCGGAGTGAAATATCGATTGCGGCGGGCGACGTGGTGTCTGGTTCTGAAATCGCCGGCGGTCTCGAAAGGATGCGCGCACTCTACGCGAGCAAGGGATACATCAATACCGTAATAACACCCACAGTCGTGTTCGATCCACGACAAGGGCTCTTGATTTCACCTTCAATGTCGATGAGGGACCCTTCCGTCGAGAATCTTAACTCCGACCTCCCACCCGGCGCATCCTCCGGATCAACCCAGTCCAGGTCCAGCGAAACATGATACCCAGCCGTGCCATTCGCCGCCATCGGGATGGCCCTCTCCATCACTGTGCGTAATCCCAGCTCGTCAATGTCGCGCATCGTGAATACAGTGACTCCGGCGCGGCGAATGTTCTCGCGTTCGGTCTCACCTACATCGCGAATGCCGATCAGCACCGTATTCTTCGGCAGCACCTTGGGCGACCAGCCCAACAGATCTCGTAGCGCCGCCGGCTCCATGCCAAGCAACGCCGCGACGGGCATCCCATGAACATTGCCGGAAGGAGACGTCTCCGGCGTGTTGATATCCGAGTGTGCATCCATCCAGATCAGCCCTATCTTCTTCTGCTGGTTCCGGAAATAATTCGCTACACCCGCAACCGTCCCTGCGGCGACCGAATGATCCCCACCCAGCACGATCGGCGTCGCTCCATGAGCCAATGCCTGCTGCACGCAGTCGGCTGTAAGCTCGGCGCTCTGCGCGATCTCTGACAGGAAGCGAGCGCGCTCGTCGCCGCGATGTTTCGTTTCCGCCACGGCTACCGCAATGTTTCCCGGGTCGGTTACGTGATAGCCCAGTGCTTCGAGCTTTGCCTGCAGGCCTGCAACCCGTAGCGCCGATGGCCCCATGTCCACGCCACGGCGCTGCTGTCCAAGGTCCAGCGGAACTCCGATAATCTCAAGCTTCTTTGTCCGATCTAGCGGCACCGTATCTGTCTCCTGCGTCTATCCAATCTACCGGTGATCATTCATGCACTCAGCATGCTAAACTTCCCCAACTCCCGGCCAGCCTTCAAAATAATCCTCGCCTGCCCCTCGAGCTTCAGGAGAGAGACCCCGAGGTCTGAATCATGGCGTCAACGTCGCAGGCCGTCCTCGCGCGGCCCTCTGCAATCACCGGCCGCAACGGCCTCATCGACAAGTATTTCTACTTTGCGATGTCGCTGCTCGCAGTGGCCCTCGTCATCGCGGGCTTCGGCCGCACGGTCAACGGGAACCTCCTGCACGCAGACATACCGCGTCCCACCATCCTCTGGGTTCATGCTGCGGCCTTCTCTACCTGGGTACTCTTCTTCGTCCTCCAATCGGCCTTGGTGCGAACGCACAACGTCCGCGTGCATCGATCGCTCGGTTGGTTCGGCGCCGCGCTCGGCACCTTCATGGTTCCACTCGGCCTCACTACCGCCGTCATCATGGCGCACTTCAAGAACCATCAGCTCCATGAAGCTCAAGCGGCGCTCTTTCTGAGCGTCCCATTCCTCGACATCACCTGCTTCGCGACATTCTTCACCCTCGCGCTTTACTGGCGCAGAAAGCCCGAGCTGCATCGCCGGTTCATCTTCATCGCAACCTCTGTCCTGCTCGCCGCCGCCTTCGGCCGGCTACCCTATCTGGACAACAGTAGTTTCTTTTACGCAGGCGTGGACGCCGTCATCCTTCTCGGCGTCGTTCGCGATCTTCTCGTTAATCGCCGCGTCCACATCATCTATCGCGTCGCCTTGCCTGTGTTGATCGTCCTGCAAATCTGCGCCGCTTATTTGGCGTTTGGCGCTCCTGCCTGGTGGGCCAGGCTCGCCCGCGCCATCGCAAGCTAGCGTCTTCTCTGTCCCGCACGCGATGTGAGAAAATCCAACCCTCCGCGCCCCCGACCGGGCTGCTCTCGCACTGCCTGTTCAGCAATTGCGCACCACCTATCGCAGCCGCCGCAGACTCTCCACCGAAGGCACAAAGTAATACGATCCCGTCAGCGGCACGGTATATTTCGTCAGCGCATCGCGTGTGCCGTTGACCAGCCCCGCCATACTCTCCAGCATTCTTGAAAGCCGCTTCTGGTCCGCGCTGAATCCCACGAACATCGTCCCGTGATTCTCCACGCCCCCATACGGCATGTTGCGGCGAAAGATGTGTCCAAACTCGTCCTGGTCCGTGCGAGCAACATGCGAATACGCCGGCTTGTTCTCGATCTCCGTGCTGGCAAGCTTCGTGCGCCCAATGACAAGCTCCTGCTCTTCGACCCCGAGCGCCTCCCACTCATTCACCTTGTGCCTCCACTTCTGCAGCAACAATACCGAGCCGCCGGCACCGGGTTCACCGTCCGGTATCAGCGCGTCCGCCGGAGCGTCGAGCAGCGTCGGGTTCTCGGAGCCATCGGTGAAGCCGGTAAGATCTCGGTCGTGTCTGTAAGGCCAGCTTGAAGTTTCGTCTGCAAGCCGCGTTATCCCCGCAAGATCGCGCACAACCGACCTTCCCATATCGAACAGAACGTCGTATGCGCTGCCGGACAGCCACACCAGCGCATCATGCTGTGTGCTCGGCATCACGAATCCGTCAACGCCCCGGATCTCCTTGTTGAACCCCTCCACGCCTTTAGGCATATCGCCCGGAGCCAGGCCGCTCCACAACTCAGGCCTGAAGCCGATGACGAAATTCACTCCTCCCGTCGTCGTTCGTGGCTCCCGTATGTCCGCAATCTTCGCCGCGAACTCCTCACGCTTTGTCGCATCCGCGACGTCGAACTCCAGGTACGCGTGAGACGACGTGCCAAGAGCAAAAATTCCAGCCTGGGGCGTGTTCATGCAGGGATTATATCGAGCGCTTGTCCGTCAATCGCTGGCGGGCTCGCCCACCTCACTGCATCTTCATCCCCGCCATCGGCGAGTGGTCCATATTGTCGTGTCCTGCATCGTCATCATCTACTGCCCACACCTTCTTCGGGTCCGTCTCGTACGGATACACATGCACCATCCACCCAAAGACATGCGGATAAAACTCACCGCCCGCCGCGTCGCATGCCTCTCTTGTCGTGATCGACCCCAGTAGCCCGAACTTCGCATTCGGCCCAATGTATCCGCCATCCTGCGCGTCCGGCGCCTTGCAGAAGTTGATGTGCTGGTGCCACCGCGCAATGCTCAACGGAATCCGCTCGTCTAGCTCCTGCTCCGGCGCGCTCACTCGATCCGTGTACATCGCGCCCACCAGCTTGTAGCCGCCATCTGGCAGCTTCTTGTACAGCAGCGACGTCGGCTTCAGTGGATCGAAGTGATCCCTCGCCACCATGCCGTACGCATACTTCGTGAAGTGGTACTGCGGCTGCGGCACATTCGGCAGAAAGATTTGGTACCCATCAGCCAGAGCCTTCTTGTAATCCCGATACGGCTCCATCGCCTTCCTCGCATCTGCGACGATCTCATCTGCCTTCTGCTGATCGCCCGGTTTCATCGGCCGAAGCGTCGTCATGTACATATGGCCCGACATGTGCGCCATCCCCTGCATCGCGTTCTGCTTCGCACGTACGACGCCGATCATGCACAGCACGCCGCCCACGCACAGCGTCAGGCACAACGCCACACGCCCACTCTGAATCATCACTCTCCGTAGCATCGATTCCTCCCGCAACTTCACGCACAGCAGACTCGAAGGCCTCAGTCCCATGCCGGAAATCTCCTCATGCATCACCTGACCCCGGTTCCTCGACTATAGTCGCGGCCGCCTTAATGAATACTTACCTCATCCTTGTCTTTCCTCGCAGCGCGACCACACGCCATCCACCTCAACCATCCGCCATTTCGTCACAGGAATCTTGTTCCTGGCATCGCGCCGGCGTATCGTCCGCGGCATGAATCGCCGCATGAACCTCACCTTCTGCGCGCTCCCGCTGTTTCTCCTCTCCGCGCCGCCACTCACCGCCGCTGCCGCTCGCAATCCCGACGTTCCCGCCGCGCAGACCTTCGCCCTCACCGATACGAAGGACCTCATCGAGCAGGGCCTCCACGCCGAGCCCGCCGAATATCTCGGCCGCAAAGCCATCCGCCTCACGCGTCCCGGTGAGGACGGCGCTGGCATGGTCCTCCTCAAGGGCTCGCAGTTCCATGACGGCACCATCGAGGTCGACATCGCCACAAAGGTCACCGCACCTCCCGGGCGCCGCGCCCCCGGCTTCACCGGCATCGCCTTCCGCTCCGCCCCTGACGCCTCAAGCTACGAGCTCTTCTACCTGCGCCCCGGCAACTCGCACGCAGAAGATCAGGCCATGCGCAACCACTCCGTCCAATACATCTCCGTGCCCGGCTTCCCGTGGGAAAAGCTCCGCCGCCAGTGGCCCTCCATCTACGAATCCTGGGCCGACCTCCAGCCCGACCAGTGGACGCACGTCAAGATCGACGTGCACGGCCGCCAGGCCCGCCTCTATATCAACAACTCACCCAACCCCAGCCTCATCATTAACGGCCTCAAAGGAGACAGCCTCGACGGCGCCATCGGCCTCTGGGGCTACACCCGACAGGAGTCATACTTCTCCAACCTGAAAATCACCAGCGCGACCCCCGAGCCCATCACCAACGACGGCGACATCGCCGGCACATGGACCGTCACCTGTCTCGGCGACGCCGGCAGCTTCGGCGGCACCATGAAGCTCGTCCGCGAAGGCAGCACCGTCGCCGGACTCTGGTCCGGCGACCTCGGCCCCGACCAGCCAGTCTCTGGCACATGGCGTGACGGCTACGTCGAGCTCACCGTCAGCGGCTCCTGGCCGCAGCTTCCCGGCTCCGTCACCGCAACGCTCGCCGGTTGGATCGACAAAAACTCCGGCACCGGCCGCATGAAGATCGAAGGTCTCACCGACGGCCGCTGGTCCGCCACACGCAAAGAATGACGACCCTCTCGAATGCGGCTCGCAAGTGCTCTTCTTCTCCGGCGATAATGCTTCACGAACCTGAAGGAGCGCATTCATCGTGAAGCCGGCCCGTCGCGTACTCACAGCCCTCACCCTCTCCGTCCTCGCACTCTCATCCATCGCCCCCGCTTCCGCCCAGCAAGCGCAACGCTGGACCGAAGCCCAGGCCAACGCCTGGTACGCAAAGCAGCCCTGGCTCGTCGGCGCAAACTACGTCCCGTCGAACGCCATCAACCAGCTCGAGATGTTTCAGCCCGCGACCTTCGACCCCGCGATCAACGACCGCGAGCTCGGCTTCGCTGAATCCATCGGCATGAACACCATGCGCGTCTTCCTGCAGGACCAGCTCTGGAAGCAGGACCCCGACGGCTTCAAGAAGCGCCTCGACACCTTCCTCGCCATCGCCGCAAAGCACCACATCCGTCCGCTCTTCGTGCTCTTCGACTCCTGCTGGGAGTCCAACCCGCACCTCGGCCCGCAGCATCCGCCTATCCCCGGCGTGCACAACTCCGGCTGGGTTCAGAGCCCCGGCTTCGCACGCCTCGTAGATCCCGCTGTCGAGCCTGAACTCCGCGCCTACGTCACCGGCGTCATCGGCACCTTCGCCAACGACCCGCGCGTCCTCGCATGGGATCTCTGGAACGAGCCCGACAACACCAACGACCATCGCTTCCGCGAAGATCCCGTCGCCAAGGTTCGCCGCGTCAACCAGCTTCTACCGCAGGTCTTCGAATGGGCGCGCTCCGTGCATCCCACGCAACCCCTCACCAGCGGCGTCTGGCACGACAACTGGCACGACCCCGCGCAGGAAAACGAAACCACAAAGATTCAGCTCGCCGAATCCGACATCATCACCTTCCATAACTACGACTGGCCCGAAGGATTCGAAGCCCGCATCAAGGAACTACAGCCTCTCCACCGCCCTATCCTCTGCACCGAATACATGGCTCGCAGCGCCGGTTCCACCTTCGACACCGTGCTTCCCATCGCCAAGCGCTACCGCGTCGCCGCCATCAACTGGGGTCTCGTCAACGGCAAGACCCAGACCAATCTTCCCTGGGATTCATGGCAGCGCCCCTACGTCCTCATGCAGCCCACCATCTGGTTCCATGACGTCTTCCACGCTGACGGCACACCCTACCGCCAGGCCGAAGCCGACCTCATCCGCCGTCTCACCTCTACGCCGTAGCGTATTCGCACGCTTCGCCCACGCCGGCGAGTTCACCCTCGCTCTCCCGCGCGGCTCCGCTCAGCATCTCCCGCCCGAGAGCGCGCATCGCCGTCGAGCACTGGATGCACTCGAGCTCCGTCTCGGCAATCCGGTCCTTCGTCGTCGCCAGCAGCTTCCTATCTCCTGTCCGTCTCGCCAGATCCATCAACCCCAGAAGATACGCATGCTCTCGCATGATCTCCGAGTAGCGCGTCGCCATTCGTTGCAGCATTCCAAGCTCTGTCATCGTGAGGCACTCCAAGGGTCTGCAAACCATCTCGTCGTTCATGAGCGCTCCTGAATCAAATCCAAATACACCCTTTGACGCTGATTTTTCGGTTCACGATAGTTGCGTATACGCGATAAGAGCGGCCTCCCGCAAAGCTGCAATCTCTTGCGCGGTGAGGCTGCAAGCCTTTTCTCTCTCACTGCAACTTCAAGCACATCCTAGCGGCGCCGCATCAAGGGCCGCGCGCATTTACAAAGCCCAGACACTGCAATGACAACTCCCGCGCGCCGCAGGCGTATCCCTGAAACTGCGGCCCAGGCCGTGTACGCCCAAAAGGAGAATGCACATGGAACTCTTCCCCCCAGTCGTGCTCCGAGTTCGTGGGCTGCTCCTGCTGACCCTGCTCGCGTTCAGCGGAACTTCCCTCGCTCTTGCAGCCAACTCCTTCATCGGGCCACTCAATAACGTCACCACTCTCAGCACCACCGTCCCCTCCAACGGCGACGTCAACCCTTACGGTGTCGCCCAGGTTCCAGTCACGAAAGGTTCTCTCCTCGCCGGCGACTTCCTCATCAGTAACTTCAACAACAGTTCCAACGCACAGGGCACGGGCACCACGATCGTGCAGATCTCGCCCTCTGGCGCCTTCAGCCTCTTCGCCCAAATTGACCCCGACCGCGTCTTCTGCCCTGGCGGCGTCGGTCTCACCACTGCACTCGTTGCGCTGCGTAGCGGCTTCGTCATCGTCGGCAGCCTGCCCACCGGCATGGACGGCACAATCAGCGGCTCCGGCTGTCTCATCGTCCTCAACGCCTGGGGCAAGGTCGTCGAAACCATCACCGGCAACCACCTCAACGGCCCATGGGACATGACCGCCGTTGACGACGGCTCGCTCGTCACTCTCTTCGTCACCAACGTGCTCAATGGCACCGTCGAAGCCGGCGGCAACCCTGTCAACGAAGGCACCGTCGTCCGCCTGCTGCTCAGTGACGTCGGCGAACGCCCAGAGGTCCTCGAAAGCACCGTCATCGGCTCCGGCTTCCCCGAGACCACCGATCCCGCCGCGCTCGTCATCGGTCCCACCGGCGTCGCCTTTGACGGCCGCACCGGCACCCTCTACGTCGCCGACAGCCTCGGCAATCGCATCGCCGCCATCCCCAACGCGCTCTTCCGCTTCTTCAGCGCCGGCATCGGCATTACAGTCTCCTCGGGTGGAGCACTGAATGACCCTCTGGGTCTAACCATCGCACCCAACCACGACCTCATCGCGGCCAACGGCGACGACGGCAACCTCGTTGAGATCAATCCATTCACGCAGCAGCAGGTCGCTGCCAAACTCGTCGACAGCTCCGGGAATCCGCCCGGCTCCGGCGCGCTCTTCGGCCTCATCGCAACCCCAGCCGGCGTCTACTTCGTCGACGACGCCACCAACACGTTCAACTTGCTCCACTAACCCGCGCCAAGCTTGCGAGCCGGCCCATCCCCAGAGGTTGGCTCGCCGGGGACCCCATCCAGGCGCTCCTGGATGGGGTTTTCTCGTTCTCGCCCACTCTAGGAGTACTTCAGCGACGCCATGTCGATCGTAAACCTGTACTTCACATCCGACTTCACCAGCCGCTCGTACGCCTCATTCACCTTCTGGATCGGAATTACCTCGACATCCGCCGTGATGTTGTGATCGCCGCAGAAGTCCAGCATCGCCTGCGTCTCTGCGATGCCGCCGATGATCGACCCCGAAAAACTCCGCCTCCGGAATAACAGCCCGAAGACGCTCACCGGCAACGGCTGCTCCGGTGCGCCCACCATCGTCAGGTTGCCGTCCCGTGCCAGCAGGTTGATGATCGCGTTCACATCATGCGGAACCGCCACCGCATCCAGGATGAAGTCAAAGCTCCCCGCCTGCTTCGCCATCGCGTCCGCGTCCTTCGAGATCACCACCTCGTCCGCGCCCAGCCGCAACGCATCGTCCTTTTTGTTCGGCGAAGTCGTGAACACCACCGTGTGCGCTCCCAGCGCGTGCGAGAACTTCACCGCCATGTGGCCCAGTCCGCCCAGCCCCACAACGCCCACCTTCTTGCCCTTCGTCACTCCCCAGTGCCGCATCGGCGAGTAGGTCGTAATCCCCGCGCACAGCAGCGGCGCCGCGCCCGCCAGGTCAAGATTCTTCGGCACCTTCAGCACAAACCGCTCATCCACCACGATGCTGTCCGAGTAGCCGCCGTACGTCACGCCACCCATATGCTTGTCCGGAAAGTTATAGGTCAGCGTGAAGTTCGGACAGAACTGCTCCAGCCCAGCCTTGCACTCCGGGCACGTCCGGTCTGAATCGACCATGCAGCCGACCGAGGCGACATCGCCCACCTTGAACTTCTTCACGCCCGCGCCCACCTTCGTCACGCGCCCGACAATCTCATGGCCCGGAACGCACGGATACACCGTCGGCATCAGCCCGCTCCACTCATTCCGCACCTGGTGGAGATCGGAATGGCAGATGCCGCAGAACAGAATCTCAATCTGCACATCCGTGTCGGTTGGATCGCGCCGCGCGATCGTAGTCTGGGCAAGCGGCGATGTCGCACTGGCAGCTGAATAAGCCTTTGCGTTGAACATGATGCTCCGTTCGATGCTCGCCCTCAGCCTCAGGACGCAATTCCTCGCGTCTCGAAAACTTCCCACATCTGCGATCGGTAGAACTTACAAAATGGAAGGGCCGCCGTCTTCTGACGGCGGCCCTTGAACTCCGAAGCCCAGGCCTGAATGAGCGTTCCATCTACACCGCAACTACGGCACGTTAGTGATCAAGTAATTGCCGACCGACGCGAAGGCCGGCACGCCAAGGCCGGTGGTACGGTCCCAATACGTGGTTGCTGGCCAACCACTGTTTCCGGTGAACACGTCGAAGTAGAACGAGCGATAGGAACTCCCGTACGGTGCGGGCTGACTGGAAACTCCCGTCGGGCTATAGCGCGCTGCCTGGTATAGCAAAGTGTTGAGGCCCGGTCCCAACTTCAACTTTGACGCGGCCACCCGGGCGTTATCCACATTGGCTAACACCCCTGCGGTAAGAGGCGAAGCCAGACTGGTGCCTCCGAAACAGCAATAGAAGTTCGAGGGCCCGTACCCGACATTGCTGTTCACATAGAGTAGGACTCCGGTATACGGGTCGGCTAAAGCCGCTACGTCGGGAACGCCGCGGGCCGTTCCGCAGATGGGATTTGTGAAGCTGGTTTGGTAGCTGGGTTCCCCCACTTCACTGCTGCAGCCACCTCCTGTACCCCCTCCGCCAGAGTTAAACCAGGCAGATTCGGCAGTGCGGAACGAGGTCGCCGTGGTAAGCAGGCTGGTTCCACCAACACAGGTGGTGTAAATGCTGGTGCAGGGGTACTCTGTCACCGCACCGGCATCACCGGATGAAAACAGGATAGGGACGGGGCTACCGGAATAAAGGGAATCGAATGCCGTCTCACCGGAAAACTCATCCGCGCCATAGCTGTTCGTAACCAGATCGGAATGCGCGTAGGCATATTGCACGCCGGCGCCTAAATCATCGAACGAATTGCTGTTCGCTGCGATCAGCAGGATATTGGCGCACGGGGCCATTGCATGGGCGTACTGAACATCGAGATTTGCTTCCACTGCCCAGCCGGCGTCGAAACTGACGCCGCTTGGCGAGCCCCCGGTTTGACTGACAACCGAGAACGTTGGAGTAGAGGTGCACGTAATGGTGCTGCTTGAGCCCAGCGGCAGATGAAAGCCCGTCGAGAAGGCCGCTAGGTTTGCCGCGATTGTGGGATCGTAATAAGCATCCACGATGCCTATCGTGATTCCCTGACCGTAGTGGCCTCGGCTTTGCAGCGGCGGCAAACCGTACGCTGTCCAGATGTCGCTTGGGTAGTAGTAGCAAGGATTAGAGGTGCTGCAGGCCTGCCCAGGACCGCGCACGATGTTGACGGTTGAACTATCGTCAACGGGAACAACCACCCAGGTATAGGGGCGGGCTTCGTCCGGTCCAATGCTGTTGGGGGGTACAACCGGAACGGTCATCGCTTGCCCATAGGCGAGCGAACTCGATAACACTGCGGAAGCTATCAGGAGCAGGGGGCTCTTGATGATCTGAAGAATCATTGTTGTCACCTTTCTTGACTCGTGAAATCAGCACGGAATCCTTACGCTTCAACAGCCTTGAGTTTTCTGCTTGCGAACCAGAAAACAAGAACTCCACCGAGTGCGGAAAGAGAAAATGTCGCAGGCTCCGGCACAGGGGAAGTGGATGCTGTGGTGAGTATGGAGACATCGTCGACACCGACATTGAGAGGGCCGGACGTATCCGTGCTTGAAAACTGCAGTTCATACGTTGTATTAGCGCTTAGAAACGAGGCAATGTCCTCGCTGAACGACAGGTATGGATTCGGGGAGCCCGCTGGACTTTCAAATGTGTCCAAAGGTCCATAGAGAACAGCAATTAAACCCCCCCCGGAGGTAAGAAGCGAGACCTCCCCGCCAGAACCGGCGCTGCCGAAATCCGCACCGTAGACGTCGTTTACGAACATCTCGAACGAGAGCGTCGCGCTTGTGAAGCTCGTCGGGGTGGTAAAGCTTTGGGTGAGCGTTTGAGTTTGCGAACCATCGTAGTCGTCGCTGACGGCGTAGTATGTGCCGGAATTTGGACCGACGGTAGCGTTTCCGGTCAGGGGTGTGCTCGTTCCCGAAGTGACTGAGAAGTTGCCGTCACCGTTGCTGGCTGCGGTCCAGCCAGAGAGAGTACCGGTCTCGAATCCGCCGTTCGTGATCAGTTGATCAGCCCGGGCGGAAGCGAAAGCAAAAAGAAAAATGGCAAGCGAAGCGAGTATGCGCAAGAGTGCCCTCCGGTCACTGTCTTGAGACAGTGGGAATTTGGAACACATATGTCCCGAAACGTTCCAGCTCTGTTCAGAATCTCGAACAGGGTCAGAGCGTACTAACGTGAACCCGAGTCACGATGAGTGCTTTGAACCAATTGCAGGGAGAGTGCCTGACGCTGCTAGCCGCACGTAACCTGCCAATGCACTCTTGCGATTTATCCCCGAAAATCGGCAGGTCCTCACAAATCTGCGAAAGTATTCGCAACTCCTTGCACGGGAACATAGAACAGATTTCTCTCTCAGGCGACACCGCGAAGAGTCCCGCCTGACCGTGTATTAACCCTGAAGATCAACCCTGACGTGCCCTGGCTATATCTCGCGCAGCGAGATATAGGCGCGAAAACAGCGGCTCCTGACAGGAATTCATCAATCGGCAACAACGGGACAAGAGTCTTCTATCAGCCTCATGTACTTTTAGTTGCGTGATGCAAGCAATTATATTAGGATACTCCCATGAAACCAGCGCCACAGGACGTCGAGCAGATGGTCTCCGCACTCATGACCGTCCTCCAGAGCACCAACCGCGCACGCCGCAAGGGCGCCGCCAGCCGCCTCGTTGCGCTCTCCGCCGTCGCATCTGCTCCCGATCGCGCCCTGAAGGCCATCAGCGAAGAGCTCGACCTCCATCCCTCTTCCGTCACCCGGCAGATTCAGGCGCTCGAAGCCGACGGCGCCGTCAAAGTCACCGCGGACCCCGAGGATGGCCGCTCCTGCCGCGTCCGTCTCACCGCCGCCGGCCGCGCCGAGCTCAAACAACTCCAGCGTCTCGGCCACGAACGCTACACCTCCTTCCTTGCCGGCTGGGATGCCGAAGACGTCCGCACCCTCACCCGCCTGCTCGTCAAGCTCGAGCAGTCCAAGGCCGAGGTCGCCCGAACCACAAAGCTCGTCGGTGGCCAGTGGCGAAAGCTCAAGAAGGCCGCGGCCACCACATCGCAGAAGAAGGTGAACCCATGAGCTCCGTCGAAGACAAGTCTCCAGCCCCTTCCCTTTCGTCCACGTCGTCCGCACGCAGCCTGATCGCTCCCGCCATCACGCTCGTCTTGCTCGCGCCGTTCATCGCCGAGGTTCTCAGCGGCTCCACGCGTCTCAGCTTCATCTTTGTCTTCATTCCGGAGGCGATGGTCTGGGGATGCGGCGCCCTCCTCATCCGCGAACTCCACCTTCGCTGGCGTGCCGGCCGCCCCAGCCTTGTCCTGCTCGGCCTCGCGCTCGCTGTCGCCGAGGAGTGGGTCATCCAGCAGACCTCACTCGCTCCCCTTCCCTGGGTCCACACCACCTACGGCCGTCTCTGGAGCGTCAGCTGGATCTGGTTCCTCTTCTTCCTTGGCTACGAGTGCGTCTGGGTCGTCCTCGTTCCCCTCCAGCTCACTGAGCTCATCTTCCGCGACCGCCGCCGTCAGCTCTGGCTCGGCAAAGCCGGCCTCGCCGTCACCAGCGTCATCTTTCTCGTGGGCTGCTTCATCGCCTGGTTCCTCTGGACGCACATCGCGCGGCCCAAAACCTTTCACGTTCCGGTCTACCAGCCCCCTGCGGCTCAAATCGTTCTGGGACTGTTGATGATCCTCGCTCTCGTATTTGCCGCCTATCGGCTCCGCGGCGCCGGGACAGCCCCCAGCTTGAACGGCCGCGTTCCCCCGGCGTGGGCGGCATTCCTCCTCGCGCTCCTCTTCGGAGTCCCCTGGTACGGTCTGATGGCGCTTATCTTCGGCGGCAAAACCATGGGGCCCTTCTGGATTCCTTTGCTCTGCGGTCTCGCCTGGGCCGGGCTGGTGTGGGCTATGCTCCAGCGCTGGATCGCCGCGCCCGCTTGGTCTGACATGCATCGCTGGGCGCTTTGCTTCGGCGCGACCGTTGTCATCATGGCCTGCGGCTTCCTCGGCAGTACCCAATGGCCGAAACTCGATCTCATCGGAAAAGCCGTGCTCAACATGGTCGCCGTCCTTGGCTTCATCCTCCTCGCTTTGAGGCTCCGTAGAGCGGGACCGCCGGCTTGACACCCCTGTTATGATTAAAGATAGAGAGGCTCCCTGCTGGCCCGGTCTTACGAGCCGGGCCTCCGTACTTAAGGTGCGCACTTAGGTCCACCCCTAAGTCTTTTTTCTGGAAGACTTTGCACACTTTTTGACGGGGGAGGGGGTCTAACCACTGAATGCAAAATCTTCACCCCAGAACCACCCTCCTCGCGGTCCTTCTTCTCGGCGCCTCCGCCGCAGCGCAGAGCCTTCCCGCCGGAACTCGCGAGGCCGATGCACCCTCCCCGCAGGAGGCCATCAACACCCAGATCCGCTCCGCCGAGTCCGCCCTCGAGAACGGCGACTACGCCGCCGCCATCTCCGCTCTGAAGCCCCTCGCCGCCGCCCAGCCGAAGAACGCCCACATCCTCTACGACCTCGGCTTCGCGCAGGAGCACTCCGGCGACGACACCGCAGCCGCAGCCTCCTACAAGGCTGCGATCGCCGCCGATCCCTCCCTCGCCGAACCACAGCTTGCCCTCGGCCTCATCGACGCCCGCAACGGCCAGCTCGACGCCGCACACCGCGAGCTCCAGTCCGCCAGCAACCTCTCCGACACCAACCCCGCCTTCCGCGCCCGCGCCCTGCGCTCCCTCGCCGTCCTCGACGAGCACACCGACCCTGACGCGTCCCGCGACGAGCTCCTCGAGGCCCTCAAGCTCACCCCCGAGACTCCGGCCGACATCCTCCTCAGCGCCCGGCTGGCCGAGCACGCCAACGCCTTCCCCGAAGCCGAGGCCGCCTACCGCCGCCTCCTCGCCACCACCCCCAACGATCCCGACGCCACCGCTGGCCTCGCCCACGTCCTCACGGCACAGGGCAAGACCACCGAGGCCGAGGCCCTCCTCACCTCCGCCCTCAAGACCACCCCCGCCGACCCCCGCCTCCTCTCCCAGCTCGCCGCCGTCTACGGCGCGGAGGGCAAGCCCGAGCAGGCGATCCCCATGATCGAGCAGCTGCGCGCTTCGGACTCCGCCGCCGCGGCCAACCCGGCGATTACGCGTCTGCTCGCTCACCTGTACTCGTTGACAGATGACAATGCCAAGGCTGAGCCGCTATTTCGTAGTCTTGTGAGTCAGAATCCCAGGGACCCGACGCTGTTGGATGACCTCGCGAGCACCCTCGTAGAGCAGCAGAATTTCGCTGAGGCGCAGACGCTGCTTACCAAAGCAGTGGCGATGCGATCCAGTTTTCCGTCGGATTCAGACTGGGGCGAGGCGGCCGGCCACCTTGCATTTGCTGCTTCGCGTAACCATGACCCACACATGGCTTTGCAGGCGTTGGGGGAACGTGCTACAGTGCTGCCAAACTCGCCCGCGTCTCTCTTCATTGAGGCAACAGCGCATGACTCGCTGCATCAATACAAGGACGCGGAACGAGCGTATCGTGCATTCCTGGCGCTGGCCGGGGGCAAATATCCCGATCAGGAGTTTCAAGCACGCCACAGACTCATCGCCCTGGAGCACGAGAGGTAGAGCATCGCTGCACTCGAAAGGGGGTGCGCTATGGTCACTCAATCCGGGTCACCGAATTGGATTCGTCGCGAAGCAGGCCTGATCCTCGTATCACTCCTTGTTCTCTTTCCTTTCACAAACTCAGCTAGAGCCTCGAACCTTGACGAGGTTCCACTCGATGCCACAGCTTTGCTCCAGATGGAGCAGCGCGCGGACGCCGCACAACCTCGCGATCAATGCTGGATGTTCGCTGAGGTGCTGCACGGCCTGACCGAACTCGCCGGACGAGAGATTGCCGCGGGCGATGATGAGGACGCGAACACGACGCTCACGCACATCGACTCGGTTGCTGCCAAGATGCAGAAGGCTTCAGCTTTGAATGCGAAGCGTTTGAAGAATGCAGAGCTGTTGCTTGAGCACGTCACGCGCCGCCTGAACGACATGGCACACGTCGTCTCCGGCAGTCAGCGCGGTGCGATGCAGACAACTTTGCAATGCGTCGATCATCTGCATACACAGGTACTCGCGGTAATCTTCTCGAAATGAATCGATTCGCGCGATTTCGACGGCTCATACTCGCCGCCTGCGCCTTTCTCGTCCTTGCGCCGGCAGCACTGATGCACGCGCAGGACGATGACAGCTCGATGAGCCAGAAGGAGATCGAGTCCCTGCGCGACGCGGCCTACATCCCCAACGATCGCGTGATGACGTACGTGAAGATTCTCAATACACGCGAGCAGGAGATTACGGATCTGCTCTCCAAACCGCGGCGTCCCGGTTTCAACCAGGACATGCACGATCTTCTCGATCAGTTTGCGTCCATCGCCGATGAATTCAATGACAATCTTGACGAGTATCAGAGCAAGCATCGCGACATCCGCAAAGCGCTGCCTAAGCTCGTCAGCTCGATCGAGCGGTGGTCTACGACGCTGCGAGCACCGGCGGATGATCAGACCTACAACATTGTGCGGAAGATGGCGCTTGATTCACTGAAGGACATGCGCGACACCGCGACGTCGATGGAGACGGAACAGGCCGCCTACTTCAAGGCACATCCGGACGCGGAGAAGGTGGAGAAGGAACGCGCCGACCCGCAGCATGCTCCTGTTCCGCAGTAGTCTTCCGGGAGTGTTCCCCGTGGAACATTCATTTGTATGTCGCTAAGAAATGTGGGAAACGCGGTTTTCTGTGGATCGCGGCTATCGATCAGGCGATTACCGAATCTTGTGAATGTTCGTGCGATCCGTTCGGGTTTCCAAGCGAAGCGGTGCCGAGGTGTTAACCTGAGCACAGCGTGTCCCGTTCTGCTCTGCCCCTGGCATCCACCGAACTGATCTCGGTCTTTGAGACCGAGTATCGGGCGCTGCGCCCGCGTGCGCCAATGCCTCTGCTGGAAGTAAAGTTCCGCCGTTTCACCAGCCTGAACACGACGATCCGGTTGCGTGAGGGACGGCTGATCGTGCGCCTGTCGGATCTACTGGAGCACGCTCCGGACACTGTCCATCAAGCGATCGCGCACATCCTGCTGGCGAAGCTTTACCGCAAGCCGATTCATCCGCATTTTGCAGACCGCTACCGGCGCTATACGCAGTCGGAGCCAGTCTCAAAGCATGCGGAGCGCATTAGGCAGGAGCGCGGACGAAAACGGATCCTCTCCGCAAAGGGACATCAGTATGACCTCGACGAGGTCTTCGAATCACTGAACACGCGCTTCTTTCATGGCCTGCTGGGACGGCCGACGCTGACGTGGAGCGCGCACTATGCCAAGCGGATGCTCGGGCACTACGATGCCGCCCACAACACCATCGTGGTGAGCCGCGTCTTCGACCGGCCCAACACACCGCGGTATGCGGTTGAGTATCTGCTGTACCACGAGATGCTGCACCTGAAACATCCGGTGCGCGTTCGCGCGGGGCGCAGGTGCGTGCACTCGCGCGAGTTCCAGGCAGAGGAACGGCTGTTTCCGGAACTGGAGTTGGCGCGAGCCTATCTGAAGCGGCTGTAGGATTCGGACTACGCCGGAGCGGGCTTCTGGACGCTGCTGGGCAACGGCTGCGGAACGACGGCCTGATTGTGGCGGGTGACGAACATGATGAGTGCGCCCACGACCACACTGCCGAGCGCGGCGACCTGCGCGTTCGACATCGTATGACCGAAGTAAATCTTCGGATTGATGCGCACGAACTCGACGAGGAAGCGCCCTACACCGCTCAGCGCAAGGTATTCGCCCGTGAGGAAGCCGAGCGGGCGTGGCTTGCTTGCGCGCTTCCAGAGCCACCAGGCGAGGAGGATCGCGAAGAGGAGTTCGTAGATGGGCGTGGGCTGCACGAGCGCGTTGGGCGGCGTAGGCGGAACGAGCGCGTCCTTGGCCATGTGCACGCCCCAGGGCAGCGTGGTGTTGATGCCGTAGTCGCCGTCACCGGAGAGCAGGCAGCCGATGCGGCCGACGCCATAGCCGAGGGCCGCAGCAGGCGCTGCAAGGTCCAGCATGCGCATGGCAGCCCAATGTCCGCGCAGGCCGTTTGGCTTGGCGATGACGCCCTGCCACATGAGCACGGCGATTGCGGCCAGCAGACCGCCGAACCACGCGAAGCCGGCCTGGAACCAGGAGAGAAAGCCAAGCAACGTATTGCTGCCTGCTTGGCGAACTGCCATCTGAAATTCAGGATGATGGCTGCCGGATTCTGCAGTTCATGCCACGCTTTTGCACCAATGATTCCTGCGACGACGGCCAAGGCAACGACGTTAAGGGCATCGGCGTCGACGCCGTTTCTCTTGAAGTTGTAGTGCAGCAGAATCGTCGCGCAGACCGCAGCCAGCCAGAGCAATAGACCGAAAGTGCCCGGATGCCAGGGGCCGAGCGTATGCTGCCCAAGGTGCACGGCAGGGATATAGAGGTAGGGAAACATGCAGATTCCAGTATATCGGCGGAAGACGCGTTCCCTTCGCCGGGCGAGGTGATGGTTTGCACTTGTGACCGCCTTTTCCTCATCGCCGCAATCCGCTACCCTACGCATAATCATGTCTTTGCCTGACTACGTCCCGCCCCAGAAGATGGAAGTTCTCTTTTCGCGCGAGCAACTCGCAGAACGCGTCCATGCGCTCGGTACAAAGATCTCGGCCGACTATGCCGGTCAGTCGATTGTGCTGATTGGCGTGCTGAAGGGCGCGGCGATCTTCCTCTCGGACCTCGCGCGCTCGATTACGGTCGACAACACGTTCGATTTCGTGGCGGTCTCGAGCTACGGACGCGCGCGTGTGTCGTCCGGCCAGGTGAAGCTGATCAAGGACATCGACAACCCGATTGAGGACAAGCACGTGATCCTGGTCGAAGACATTCTCGATACCGGGCTGACGCTGAGCTATCTGCGGCAGCTGATGCTGCAGCATAAGCCGGCTTCGCTGAAGATTGCGACGTGCCTCGACAAGCCCGATCGTCGCTTGGTGCCGATCGAGGCGGACTACGTCTGCTTCAAGATTCCCAACCGGTTCGTCGTGGGATACGGGATGGACTTTGCCGAGCGCTATCGCGGAGTGGAGGATATCCGGATCTATCCGGAGACGCCGGCGGGACACTAAGGCGTTTGTGCTTACAGCGTCGTACGCGATCGTGGCGTCTCAATGGATGAGACGCTTCTATGGCACGCGTACAGTTCCCTACCGCCGCTGAGTTTGTTCCCGAAGAGCACAAGCTGCCGCTCCTCGACGCCGCAATGCCCGTCTGCAAGGGATGTGACTTGTACAAGCGCGCGACCCAGGTTGTGCCGGGAACGGGTTCCAGCCGCGCAAAGCTGATGCTAGTGGGTGAGCAGCCCGGCAATGAGGAGGACAAGCAGGGCGCACCGTTTGTGGGGCCAGCCGGCGGTGTGCTGCGGCGCGCGATGGATGAGCTGCACATCAAGCCGGCGGATGTGTACGTGACAAATGCGGTGAAGCACTTCAAGTTTGTGGAGCGCGGCAAACGACGCCTGCATGAGACGCCGCGGGCGAGCGAGGTGACTGCCTGCCGGCCCTGGCTCGCGGCGGAGATCGATGCGGTGAAGCCGCGTGTGATTCTGTGTCTCGGAGCGACGGCGGCGAAGTCGTTGCTGGGGCCGAAGTTTTCGCTGCTGCGTGAGCGCGGGCAGGTTCATTCCTCTCCGCTTGCGGAGCGCGTGCTTGCGACGATTCATCCTTCTGCGGTGCTGCGAAATCGCGATCCGGAAGATCACGAGCGGCTCTATCGCTATCTGGTCGACGATCTTGCGCTGGCGTACGCTACTGCGACGGGGAAACGATAGCTACAATAGTCGCAATGCCTTCTGCGACACACACGACCTCCACCACTCGCGTTATCTCTCCGGCACGCAGCCTGCGCGGCTCGCTGACGCTGCCCGGCGACAAGTCAATCTCGCACCGCTATGCGATGCTCGCGGGCTTTGCCAAGGGGACGTCGCGGCTGACGAACTTTTCAACGGGCGCCGACCCTCACAGCTCTCTGGCGTGCATGGCCGCGCTGGGCGCGAAGACGAAGCGCGACGGACGCGCGATTGAGGTGACTGGAACGAGTGGGCAGTTTCATCAGCCGAAGAGTGACCTCGACTGTGGCAACTCCGGTTCGACGATGCGGATGCTCGCAGGACTGGTTGCGGCACAGCAGGGGACGTATCGGTTCATTGGCGATGAGTCGCTGACGAAGCGGCCAATGGAGCGCATTCGCAAGCCCCTGGAGCAGATGGGCGCGCGCGTATCGCTGACAGACGGCCATGCGCCGATGACGATTCACGGCGGCGAGCTCAAGGCCATTGACTTCGAGACGCCGATTGCAAGCGCGCAGGTGAAGACTGCCGTGCTCTTCGCGGGCTTGCAGGCCAAGGGGACGACGTCGTTTGCGGAGAGCGTCCGCACGCGCGATCACACGGAACATGCGCTGAAGGCGTTCGGCGCGGAACTGGTTCGGCGTGACGACCGCGTGTACATCGCGGGCGGACAACTTCTCGAAGGCATCGAAGCGACAGTGCCCGGCGATATCTCGTCGGCCGCGTTCTTCCTATGTGCTGCCCTGCTCTTTGAGGACTCGAACCTCGTGCTGGATGCGCTTGGGCTGAACCCGACGCGCGCTTCCCTGCTGGATGCGATTACGACGCTGGGCGGACACATCAAGGTGCTGGATGTGAAGGCGCAGCACGGCGAGATGATCGGCACGATCCAGGTGAATCGCAATCGCTCGCTCAAGGGCATCACGATCTCGGGCGCGCTCTCGGCGCAGCTCATCGACGAGCTGCCCGTGATTGCGGCGATTGGTCCCTACACGGAGGAGGGCGTGCGCATTCGTGACGCGCGCGAGTTGCGTGTGAAGGAATCTGACCGCATCGCGCTGGTGGTGAAGAATCTGCGCGCGATGGGCGCCGAGGTGACCGAGCACGAAGACGGCCTGGACGTTCCGGGTAATCAGCAGCTTCATGGTGCGGAGATCGACTCGGGCTCGGATCATCGCATCGCCATGGCGTTCTCGATCGCGGCGCTGCGCGCGGCCGGGGACACCGCAATTCACGGGGCGGAAGCGGCGAGCATCAGCTTCCCCGAGTTCTTCGACTGGCTCGACGAGCTGGCGATTCGCTAATCTCAAGCGAACCTATGCCAACGTCGCCACCGCCCAACTCGCGCGTTATCGTCCTCACAGAGATTGAGGCTATGGGCGGCGCTGAGCGAAGCGTGCTCGCGCTATCGCGCTGGCTGTACGAGCACCAGATTCCGAACTACGTCGTCACCTACGCCGATCACATTGGGCTGGCGAAGTATGCCGAGCATCCATTGGAGGTCGTCGAACTGCGGCCGGAGATGCGCGCGACGAAAAAGGTAGCAGCGATGCGGCGCTACTTCGCCACGCACCGCGAGGCGCCGAAGCCACTAATGTCCGGATACCAGCCGGCGCTGCATGCGACGCTGGCTCGGATGCGTGGTTTCCACTGCCTGATGCATGACACGCCGAGCCTCTTTGAAGATCCTGCCAAGCTCAACCTCAAGCGCCGGGTCGCGCGACGCATCTTCGATGTAATCACCGGATATGGTCTGCGCAGCGGCGGTCGCACGATTGTCACCAGTGAGTATCTGCGCGGTGAATGCCGGCGTGAGTTCAACGTGCGAGCGGATATTGCGCGCATGGGTGGTCTCACTTCGGGGAATGCGTTTCGACCGCGGCCCGTGACGAACGAACTGCGCATGTTAAGCGTTTCGCGCATTGAACCGAACAAGCGCATCGACTGGATGCTACGGGCGCTTGAGGCGCTCGAACACGAGGCACCGGTGCTCTCCGCGCGTGTCGACTGGCACCTTGACGTTGTGGGCAAGGGCTCGGCGCTTGAAGCGATGCAGCAGCTTGCGGCGAACCTTGGCCTCGGTGATCGGGTCCACTTTCACGGTTACCTGAGCGACGCTGAACTCGGGAAGTTCTATGAGACAACGAATCTGTTTCTGATGCCTGCCGTGCAGGGTTACGGTATTCCAGCCATCGAGGCACTCAGCTGCGGAATTCCCGTGCTTCTGCATCGCGAATCCGGCGTCAGCGACATCCTGCGGCGAACGCCGTGGGCAGTTGTGATCGATGGCAAGGAGAGCGCGATGCTCTGCGGGGCTTCGCCAGGCGATCGACAACACTCTGGCGGGCGCGCAGCTCAGCAGCTCCGCTGCCGCATCTGCCTACGGAGGATGAGTGGGCTGCGCGGGTCGCGCGGCTGTGCAACTGGCTGTAGGTTTCAACTGGTAGCGTGGGCAGCGCTACATCTTGTATCTGCCCATTTCGTCATCATTGAGCCCTTCGAGCCAGCGGCGGAGATCCTCGGCGGTGGGGTTCAATGCTCCGCTGGCGGCGAGCTTGGCCTGCTCCAGCACCTGGCGGCTGACGAAGATGGGGCAATCTGCGCGCAGAGCGAGTGCGATGGCGTCGGACGGTCGAGCGTCGAGCCCAATGACCTCGCCCGCCTGGTCCATCCAGACGGTGGCGTGGAAGGTCTCCTCGCGGAGCGAGCCGACAACGACGCGAGTGACGCGTCCGTTCAGACCGTGGATAGCATTGCGGAGAAGATCGTGTGTCATCGGCCGCGGCATGGTGGCCTTTTCGATCTCGAGCGCGATGGCGTTTGCCTCAAAGAGGCCCACCCAGATGGGCAGCACGACCTCGCCGGCGAGATCGTTGAGGACCACGATCGGCTGATGAGTGGAGGGATCCATCATCAGGCCACGTATCCGAACCTCGACCTCAGCGTCGGAGGTGTGCTGTGTCTCTGGCTCCGGCTTGAACCCTGGCAGATTCATCGCGCTCTCAGTGTACAACCGGCTATGCCGGCACGCGTGCGTTCAATGCCTGATGCGCCAACAGCGCGGCTGAGGGAGCAACGGGAACCGAAACTGCCTCGCCCACCAGCGAATTCGGGAAGATTTTAGTGATCCGCACATCGACATAGCTGCCGATGGCCGGGAGGTGCTCGCAAGTGAAGTTGACCGTCTTGTTCTGCGTGGAGCGGCCGGTGACCTGGCCACGCGCGCTGTTGTGACCTTCGACCATAACTTCCAGCACTTGATTGAGATGACGCTGATAGTTCGTGCGCTGGATTTCGCGCTGGCGGTCATTAAGGATGGTGAGCCGTTGCACCTTGACTTCGTCGGCGATCGAGTCGTGCATGTGGATGGCCGGCGTATTGGGCCGTGGCGAGTACTTGAAGCCGAAGACTCCGTCATAGCCAACTGTCTCAAGCAGCGTGATGGTCTGCTCGAGGTCGCGGTCGCTCTCGCCCGGGAAGCCTACGATGATGTCGGTGGTCAGGGAGATGTCGCGGTTCGCATCCTTTGTCCACTGGATACGCTCGAGATACCACTCGCGCGTGTACTCACGCTGCATTGCGCGCAACACATCGCTTGAGCCAGACTGCACCGGCAGATGAATGTGGTTGCAGAGTGCGGGGTGTGTGTCGATCGCGTCAACGATGTCCCTGGTGAAGTCTCGCGGGTGCGAGGTGGTGAAGCGCACGCGCTGGATGCCGTTGATCTCGCTGACCGCGACGAGCAGCTCGGCGAAGGTGCGCTTTCCACTGGGGTCGCGAAAGCTGTTCACGTTCTGGCCGAGGAGCTGAATCTCGGTGTACCCGAGCCCTGCAATGCGCTGCGCTTCGGCCAGGACGGAGGCCGAAGAGCGCGAGCGCTCCTTGCCACGGGTGTATGGGACGACGCAGTAGGCGCAGAACTTGTCGCAGCCTTCGATGATGGTGATGTATCCGCGGTGCGGATTAGAGCGTGCGGTGAACTCGGTGTCGAAGGTTTCGTCGGTCTGGCGGTCATCGAGCCCGGTAACGCGCTTCTCACCGGCCTCCAGCCGGTGCAGCATCTCGGGCAGGTTGCGGTAGCTGGCGGATCCGGCAACAAGCGAAACATAAGGGGCGCGCTCAAAGATCCGCTGGCCCTCCTGCTGGGCGACACAGCCGAGCACGCCGAAGCGCTTCCCTTCGCCCTGCATCTTTTTGTACTCGTTCAGCCGGTGAAAGACCTTCTGCTCCGCTTTGTCGCGGATGGAACAGGTGTTGTAAAGGATCAGGTCGGCGTCGGCTTCCTCAGCCACCTGGGTATAGCCCTCCTGCTGCAGGGTGCCGACCACCTTTTCGGAGTCGTGCGCATTCATCTGGCAGCCAAAGGTCTCTAGATAAAACGTCTTGCTCATCTGCTCACTCTTCATCAGCTCTCAAGAAAGTATAGCGGTCGAGAATTTAACTCCCCGGACAGGTGAAGGGAATGGAAGGTGAAGGTTCCTGTGCAAGATATTGCACATGGCGGTCGGTAATTACCCGGCTTTTCTCGGGTTTTCGGTCCTTTTTTATCCACAGACGACATAAAAAGGTTGGCACGTCGATTGCATGCAGCTATTGCGAGTTACAACTCAATTCAACGAGGTTCAAACATGAAGAAGACGTTTCTTCTGTGTGCGCTTGCGGCCGCCTTCTTTGTCGGTCAGTCTGCACATGCGGATACCTATTCACTTTCGTTCGCGGGCTGTTTCGGTGCTGTTGCTTTTGGGACCTGTTTCGGCACTCCGGTTACAAACGGCACCAGCAGTCCTGGCGTGACCGATATTACGTTCACGACCAATGGAACTGCCACTGTCGGATTCCCGATCCCCAACACCTATCAGATCACCGGCGTTAACGGCACGGTCGATATTGGCGGGGACACCTACACCATTGGATCGCTGGCCACGGGTCTCGGCGGGGACAACCTGCTCGTCGACAGCATCCTGGGTCTGTCGTTTGACAACAACGGCATCGACTTCCTGCTGTCAGGAAGCGGGTCGCCGGACGATTACACCGAGCTGAATCTTACGTTCAACTCCGTCCAGGGTGAGTACACCTACACCACCGAGCACTGCAGTTTCTCTCACGGGGTGAGGACGTGCACACCTGTGACGGATAGCGGCACGGACTCCGGTCTCGCGATCTCGGACATTGATCACTCGGATCCTCCCGCCGCCACGCCGGAGCCAGGCAGCCTCGCGCTGCTGGGCACGTCGATTCTCGGCGGTGCCGGCATTCTTCGCCGCCGCTTCCGGGCATAACAGAAGCTCAACGCATCACCGAAGAGCCGCCTCCCGCACGAGGCGGCTCTTCTCCTTTGGACAGACTGGGGCCGCCCCTAACGATGCGTTATGGCAGAAGAGCAGTTCGTCGCTGGAAGGATTCGCTAGCGATACCCAGGGCTCAAACCTTCGTTCTCGCCTTGAGCGACAATATCCGACAGCGCCTTGAGCATCTCCGCCGAATGGCGCCAGGGTATCCATCGACCACACTGAGAGAGCCGCAAGGGTCGGCGCACCTCATCGAGCAGTTTGGGCCAGAGCCGGCGGGTCGGGCACTTCCCGCGGGGAAGATGCTTTCGTAAACCTGCTCTCAGGAGACACCCATGTTGTCGTATCTGCAAAGCCTGGCCGTCGTTCTGGTTAGCGTGGCTCTCGTACTGGGATTCACCGCGATTTTGAATCGCCGCCTGGAAGAGCGGATTCGGGAGCGTTCGAATCTGGTCAACGGCTCGCAGCTATTGATCCTCGGCACTATCTACGCTGTGTTGCTTGGCTTCATGCTCTCTGACGCCTGGATCACCTATCAGAGAACTGACGAGGACGTTCGCAGCGAAGCGGCGGCTGCGCTGACAATCTACCGTAGCTCTTCTCTGCTGCCCTCTTCCTGTGCGCTTCCCATGAAGAATGCTGCCATGGAATATGTACAGACAGCGATTACGGTGGAGTGGCCCTCGATGGAAGAGCATATGGCCGACTTTCAGGGATCGTCGACCGTAGCGAAGATGTGGACGATCGTGGACCGTTGCAGCGAGGACAAAGACTGGTCGGAGACAGCGCGCGCGAATATTATTCGCTCACTGGAGACGCTGCAGGCCTGTCGTGAAGCTCGAATGGAAGACTACAGCGGACATCTGCCACCACTGTTGTGGGGCGTTCTTCTTTTTGGCGCGATTATTGTGATCACGGCGTCGAGCTTACTCGGGAATGAAAGCAAATCCATTCACACCGTTCACGTGGTGTCCCTGACCGTTCTGATCACTGCATCTCTGCTGGCGATCTCGGATCTTGATCGGCCCTTCGACGGAGGAACGCGCGTCGATTCGACGGCCTTTCGCGCGGTGGAGGCGAACATCAGCGAGCACCCGGGATCCTGAGGCAATCCCTGCTGCGCTTCACCAGTTCACGTTCGTCTGCGCCGGGATGGAGTCTTGTGCGATGACCGGAACGGGCGCGATAAAGTCGGTGAACGTCATTCGGATTCCCTGCTTCGGCCGCAGTATGACCATCGGACGAGCTTCGATCGCCTGACCCGGAACAAGCTGAAAATCGTATCTTCTCAGCAGGTCGCTCAGAATCATGAGAATCTGCTGCATTGCGTATTGATTTCCAATACAGATGCGCGGGCCGCCACCGAAGGGAAGAAACGTGAAGGGTGTGCGCTGCTTCATCTCTTCCCTCGTGAAGCGCTCTGGATCGAAGCTCTCCGGATTCTGCCAGTGACGCGGGGCGTGGTGCGCTCCGTAGACGTAGACGATGACCGTCGATCCGCGGGGGACGACGACGTCTCCAATGCGGTCGTCCGCGACCGCCATGCGGTCGATCATCCAGAACGGCGGGTAGAGCCGGAGCGCTTCATGGATAACCTGCGCTGTGAACTCAAACTTGAGAACATCGGCCTGATTCAGAGGCCCGTCACCCAGCACGGCGTCGATCTCCTGCCGCACTCGCTCGAGGCAGTCAGGATGGGTGCTCAAAAGATAGAGCATCCACGAGAGCGCGTTCGACGACGTCTCATGCCCGGCTACCAGAAGCTGCATGCTTTCGCTCAGCAGGAGCTCGTCGCTCATGCCTTCGCCATCGCTGTAACGGGCGTCCATCATGGTCTGCAGCAGATCGTTCCCGGGCGGCTCGTGGCGGCGTCTCTTGATGTATTCCATCAGAACGGCGTCCGCGCCCCTTCGCATCTCTTCGTGCTTGCGCAGTTCACCGGAGACGGAGAACCAGGGATTCATGTAGGGCTCAATCGTCTGCCGAACGATGAATTCCTGGACCGTGCAGATGGTATGGCTGACCAGGTCGATGTCTTCTTCCTTCAGACGGGCGCCGAACAATGAACGAGCGACCATGGCGAAGGTCATCTTCATGAGGTGCGGGTAGATATCGACGGGACCGAGACGGACCTCTTTGTCGAAGCCCCGCAGCGACTCAGCAAGGGAGTCCTGCATGATGGAGGACAGTGCGTCGAGTTGTTTTGGAGCAAAGCCCTTCTGGATGAGCCGGCGCTGCGTGCGCCAGGCTTCGCCGTGGGTAGTGAGAAGGCCCTTCCCCAGAAAGTGACCCATCCTCTTTACCTGGATGTGCGATTTCTCGTAGTTCTCGGCATTAGTCTTCAAGACGTGCTGAATGATGGCGGGATCGATGGTGACGATCGCCTCTTTCAGACCCCCGAGATAGATGTGGAAGGTGTCGCCGAACTCCTGGCTGTATCTCGATAGAACCTGCACGGGGTTGCGGGACATCGCTCGAGAGTCGGCAAAGCAGCGAAGCCGGGAGACAGCAGGTATTGATGAGGGAGATGTCATAGCTGGCGGTGCCGATACTCGCCTGGGGATTGGGGTAAGAATGACGGGACGTTCAGTTTTCCTTCCCCAATTGCTTCAAAAGTATCAGATGATGACGGATTGCCTCCGTCATCGTGGCGTGTTGCCGGTAAGGGACACCGAACTCCTCGGCGGTCTCGTTCACAATGCGGGTCAGCGCAGCATAGTGGGTATGGCAGACGAAGGGGCAAAGGTGATGGACGATGTGATGATTGAGCCCGCCCGTGAGCCAACTTACGATCGGGTTGCTCGTCGCATAGTCGGCCGTCGTCGCGAAGATGTGATAGACGCCGTTGTCGAACTCACCGCGCTCCACCGGAAAGTACGTACTGTCCACAGTGTGGGTCGTTTGGAACACCAGCGACACGGACAAACCGACAACTAAGTGCACCAATAGGAATGACATCGCGACCAAAAGAGGAGACTTTCCCAGCACCGCGATGGGCAGGACGAGCATATAGCCGAGGTAGAACGCCTTTCCCGTGAAAAGTATGACGTACTCTCGCAGCGGATGCCTGGTTCGCCTCAAGTACTCGTGCGACGGAAAGAAGAAGCATTCAAAGTCTCTGACGAAAACGTAATCCAGCGAGAAAAGCGCATACAAAAAAAGCGCGTAGATATGTTGGAAACGCTGCACCGGCTTGTGGGGTTCGTGGGGCGTGAAACGAAGGAACCCGCGTCCGGTCAGCGCATCGTCTTCGCCCTGAATATTGACGCAGGAATGGTGGCCTCGATGGTGCAGGATGCGCCACATATACGAGCTGATTCCGCAAACGTCGAAGACATAGTTCAGGGTCTTGTTGACGTACGAGGTGGAGGAGATTGCATTGTGGTTGCTGTCGTGAGCGATGTTCAGCAGAAGGAATGTCTGGGCGAGGCCGCCGAGAAGATAGAGGGCCACGAACCTCCATGAATCCGGCCTGAGCAGGCACAGAGCAAGCCAACTGCCCACCAGCACGATGAGGCCGGAGGCGATCTTTATCCACATCGTCCGGTCGGCCTTCGGGGAGATGTTCCGGTCGGCAAAAAACAGGTCGAGGCGACGCCGTAGAACCTTGGGGAACGAGGTGGCACCGGACTGATCAACAGCCTGGCGCTGGGGCGACGTCTCCGACGGGACCAGGTCATCCATGGCTCGTTGGGGAGCAATCACCGCCTCGGTTTGGGATGTCACCGCTGCCTCCGCATCGTCTTAATCGGTCCGGCGCATCCTCGCTGGCACATCCAGTCGCCGGGGCCGCAGATTCTCTCCTGCAGCCTGTCCAGCCGCGTCGAATTTCGATGGTAGCTTGGAAAACTGGACAGAATCAAGGGAATTCGCAGTGAGGAACCGGCCCTGAGGATAAGAATCCGGTGCGCGATAAGTGGTAGTAATTTTCATCCGCGGCTCTGCTACCATAGCGCGATAGACCTTTCCAATGGAGCACGCTTTCAATGGAGCTGCCGCCCGGCGGGGGCAAGGCAAGAGTTCCCGCTCAGCGCTTCGCCTCCCGGACATCGTCCTGAGAAGCGAACGAGGCGTAGGAACAATGAGGTTCTGCTCTGCTATCAAGTCGACCTGCACTATTTTTCTACTCCGAGACTCAGTCGCTTTCATTTCGTCGGGGCATGTGGGGCAACAAATCGTTTTGCATTTCAATTACTGAGTTTTCGATCCAATCTCGGAGGGTGTCGCTGATCGATTATGGCTTCAATTTTAGAAAGACTAGATAGGCTGGGAGAGGAGCACCCGCACAAGCTCCTTTATTCGTATCTTGACCTGAACGGCAACACACTCGAGAGCTACACCTACGCGTCGTTTCTTCGGCGGACGAAGGCGATCGCGGGACACTTGCTGAAGGACCGCCGTTTTGCGCCGCAGGATCGGATTCTTCTCGCGTATCCAGCGGGCCTTGAGATGATCTGCGCATTTTTTGGTTGCGTGCGCGCAGGACTGATCCCGGTGCCGGTCTATCCTCCCAGTTCACGTGGCTTTCAGAGCGCCCTGTACAAAATCGTTCACATCGCAAAGGACTGTCAGGCCGCCGGAATCCTGACGAGCAAGGACTACCACGCGTCTTTGAAGACGAACCTTGCCAGAACCGGCGTATCAACCTCCGGCGTCGATGTCGACTACATCTCCGGTCTGCCGTGGATCGTCACGGAAGACTTCGTGGAACCTGTTTTCGATGAACCGCTTTACCCCAGCTCGGAGATTCTATTTCTCCAGTACACGTCCGGCTCGACCATGGAGCCCAAGGGCGTGATGGTCACGCATGAAAACATTCTGCAGACCGTTGAACTCGTTATCGATCACCCTTCACCGATCGTGGTGTCGTGGCTTCCGCAGTATCACGATATGGGACTGATCGGCTGCTATCTCTATCCGGCGCTCCGCGGCGGAACCACTTACGGCTTCGCTCCCACAGACTTCATCCAGCGTCCCGTCCTGTGGTTTGAGGCGATCACAGCCTACCAGGCGACAGCCACTGCGGCCCCTAACTTCGCTTACGAATATTGCCTGCGTGCCGGAAGAATTCCGAAGGAGAGCCTGGAAGAATGCGACCTCAGCTCGCTTCGGGTCCTTGATGGTGGCAGCGGAGCCGGTTAAAGCGGATACGTACACGCGGTTTCTGGAGGCGTTTCAGCCGTATGGCCTGAAGTCGGAAAGCTTCTATGCGGCCTATGGTTTAGCCGAAAACACTCTCGCGGTTTCGCTCGGCGGCCGCAACATCCTGTCGGTTAGTAAGCATGCCCTCGCGCTCGGAAAGGCACGCCTGACGACCGAAGTGTCCGAGATTGAGCGGGCGATGCAGATTGTCAGTTGCGGAACTCCGCTGTCGGGACTTCGACATCCGGATCGTAGACCCGGAAAGGCATGCGGCTCTCCCAGAAGGTGGCGTCGGCGAGATCTGGATCGCCGGAGCCGGCAAGTGCAAAGGCTACTGGAATAATCCCGAACTGACCCTGAAGCAATTCCGCGCCCGCCTGGTGGACGACACTCCGTACGACGATGGCTTCCTCAGGACCGGTGACATGGGGTTCATTCACGACGGTGAACTCTTCGTCTGCGGTCGCATCAAGGACATGATTATTCTCCGCGGGCAGAACTACTACCCGCAGGATATTGAGGGCGTGGTCGAGCGGGCGTCCGGTCTCATCCGGCCACATTGCGTGGCTGCATTTCAGATTCACGAAGACACTGAGCCAGCGCTCGCCATCGTGGCTGAGGTGAAGAATCCGAACGTGGTTCCAGAGGCACGAAAGATTGCCACTGCGGTCCGCAACTATCTCAATGTCGAGGTCGCGCTGATCTCATTCATCGCGCCTCGTGCAATCCCCAGGACCAGCTCGGGCAAGATCAGGCGCCACAAGATCAAGCAGATGTGGCTGGCCGGCGAGTTCACTGTGCTTTCCGAATTTTCGCGGGAGAAGGACTCCGGCGCTTCTGCGTGTTGTTCGGGAAGACAGTCGCCTTTTGACGAATTGAAGGCAAGATACAACCTGACCGGCACGGAATCCTACAACCTTATCGAAGCCGGTTTGGATTCCCTGGATCTCGTCGTGTTCATGCACGAGATCAAGGAGCTCTTGAAGGATAAGGGCGCTGAGATGCTCGCGCGGCAGGTGGACATCGGTGTTATCCAGCGCGTCAGCGTAGCCGAGCTGTTCCAGCTCGCGGAACAGTTGGAGAGCGCGCCTGAAGAAGCGCTGGTCCTGCTTCGCCAATCTCTGACGACCTTCCGCGAAGAGCAGCGCGCAGCGGAGAAGGAGATGATGAGCAAGGATCGGGCGCTCGTCTTTGATCCTCCATCACCACAACAGTTGCCGGCAACGCCGGTTCTGAATCATGTGCTCCTTACGGGCGGAACGGGTTTTATTGGCCCATTTCTCATGAAGAGTCTGCTCGAACAGACGCGCGCGAAGATCTATGTCCTCGTGCGGTCTTCAGACGAACACCAGGGCATGCAAAGACTCAAGGGAGCGATGGAATCAATGGGTCCCTGTGCGCCCGGGTTGATGCAGATGTTCAAGAGCCGGGTAATTCCGATCTGCGGCGATCTTGGACTGCCGAACCTCGGACTCTCCGAGGACGCCTGGGGATTCCTGGCGAATGAGGTCGACACGATCTTCCATAACGGCGCGACCGTGAACTACCTGTTCAACTACGACCGGATGCGTGACGCGAACGTCATGGGGACGAACGAGGTCCTGAGGCTTGCGTTCGAAGGACGGCCCAAGGAGTTCAACTACGTCTCCACGACCTTTGTCTTCGGCTGGGCGGTCAAGAGTGTCCTATGGGAGACCGACTTCAACGAGAACATGGAGCTTCTCGACTTCGGCTACAGCCAGAGCAAATGGGTCGCAGAACAAGTCGTTGCCGACGCCCGCCGCCAGGGACTGTCCGCGCGAATCTTCCGGCCCGCACTGGTCAGCCCTTCGGTTACAGGCGGAGGTAACAACTTTGATATCGCGGTTCGCCTGGTCGCGTTCATGGTGAATCACGGCATCGGTGTCGACGCCTTGAACCAGGTGAGTTTCGTTCCGGCGGATGTTGTCGCGAACAATATCGTTGCGATCTCCACGAGCCCAGGTACGGCAAACAAGACGTACCACGTGGTGCGAGATGACTACGCGAACATGCTGGACATCACCCGGCTCATCACCACCTCGACGGGGCGACAGTTTGAGATCTTCAGCGTCACCGATTTCGTCCCCGAGCTGATCCGCAGATGCCGCAAGGAAGATCTGCTCTTTCCGCTGCTTGATTTCCTGGTCGGGTCCGTGGACAACATTACAGCGATGGAGTTCAAGCGCTACGACAACTCTTCGTATCAGGCGGCCCGGGATGCGGCAGTGTGGGGTACAGCGGATCCCTCCCTCGAAGACACGGTCAACGGCATCCTGAAATTCATGCATCGCAAGGGGATTATCTCTGTAGCCCCGCGTGAACTCGATGGCCCGGTCGTCAGCGCCGCCCTTCGACTGGAGAGCGCGGAGGCATGATCCGCTACTGCTTCTGAAAGACGAGCTTCTCGGTAACCCGCTGGCCGGTTTCCAAGGTCGCCGTGGTGTTGAGCGTCATCGTTCGCCCATCCGGGGAAAGGAGCCAGGTGTCTTTTTGCGTGACCTGGTTGTCTCGCCGGTAGATCGCGTCCACGGTGTGAGCGTCGACGAGTGCAAGCTGAACGGTGTCATTTCGCGAATTCTGCAGATTGTACGGTTTTCCGTCGAAGCGCGCGGTGTAGCTGTACCCGCCTGAAAAGCGGACAGCGTCGCCGCCGTCTGCCTCGATCTTCAGCATCAACCCCTGCCGCAAACGAGTTTTGCTGAGATCCTCCGTCCACTCACCAGAAAATGGGTCATGCGCCGACTTCTGGCCTCCGCTCCGTCTCCACACGGTGATCTGATCGGCATGCCCCTCGCTCCTGGTGGTGACGGTCAGCTCGTTGCCATCGGCGGATAGCCTGTCGCTGATCATCGCGGTGACGGCTCCATTCTTCTTCTCCTCGACATTCACCAGCTTCTTATTGACCCTGTGCAGATCGACCTGATCGAACGCCGGATTGGCTGGCACAGGTGTGTCGTGGCCGTCCGATCTTGCGGTGAAATCGAGGCGAGTTTCGCCTGTCATCACTACATGCACTTGATTTTTTGATGAGGTGATCGAGAGTTTATTGGGAGGATCCTCGGTTGACTGAGCCGAGATCAGCTTCCAGTTCCCGACGCGAGGGTCCGCGCTTCCAATCTGAAGAACGGCAAAGAGTCCGAGCACAGCGAGTCTAAGAATCGGTCCTCCTAAGCTGGCGAAACTTCGATCAATTTAGCAGATAGTATTCTCTGAGTAGGTGGGTGTAGCCAAGGTGTATTCTTACGGCGAACGAAGCGGGTGCGGACGAACACCATCTCTAGTCCGGTCTGCTGTAGGCGAAAGGTGAACATCCTCAACTTGCGACGATCCTCCAGAGCATCATGAGCCTCATAAACGCGCGCCGTTTCTGGATCGCCGGTATCGTTCTAGCCGCCGTCGTTGCGCTTCTCCCATTTTCTTTTCATAGCGAGCGTCACCTCGAGACAGCAACGCGCGTCGAAGGCAGCGACGCGGAAGTTGTCGCCGGGGAGCTGACCAATCGCTTCCATTCGCCGTTCGTCGACCGCGTTGCCCTCGTCGTTCAGGGACTGCCCCCAGCGAACTCCCAGGCGGGCGAGGAGGCGCTGGGAACGATAGTGGCTGGGCTGAAAGATGAACCCGGCGTCTCCGGAGTCGCTTCTTATCTCGAATTGCGCGACCCAATATTCCTTGGCAAAGGCGGCGGCACGTTTGTTCTTATCGGGCTCTCCTCGGAGAATGGCCCGGCGGAGTCACTGGTTCCCAGGCTTCACGATCTGGCAACCTCTCTCGCAAATCAACTGCGGGGTCGCTATCCCAGTGTGAAGCTCGAACTGACGGGCGAGATTCCGCTGAATTTCGACATCCGTAAAGCCAGTGCCGACGAGGTGCATCACAGCGAAAGCCTGGTGATTCCGGCGACCCTTGCACTTCTGTTGTTGGCCTTCGGGAGCGTGACTGCTGCGCTGATTCCCGTGGCCGTCGGCCAACTCGCAATCGCAACCACCCTGGCGATTGCCGGTCTGCTCGCGGAGCGCTTCCACTTGTCCATCCTGGTTCAGAATCTGGCGACCATGCTGGGACTGGGCCTCGGGATCGATTACACGCTCCTCATGGTCAGCCGCTTCCGGGAATCGATCGCTGCCGGACACGACGGACCCACGGCGTCCATCATCGCTGCACGCCGCGCCGGCCGCACGCTCCTGATCTCAGCCTCGACCGTGGCCATCGGATTCCTGGCCCTCCTGTTGGTTCCCATCAGCGAAATACGCTCTATCGGAGTCGCCGGATGCCTTGTTGCGGGAATGAGTCTGTTGCTCGCAAACACACTGGTCCCTGCATTGCTGGCATTGCTCGGTCGCCGCATCGATGCCGGCCGGCTGCCCTTCACTCCCAGACTGGACTCGGATCGCGAGGCCCGCACTGGAAATCGCTGGAGACAATGGGGAAAGGTGATCGTCGCGCATCCCTGGCTCGCCATCTTTCTAGCGAGCGCTCCCCTGCTCCTGCTCTCCTGGCAGGCCACGCGACTCGATACCAGCCTCCCCAAAGGGGACTGGCTTCCTGAGAAGGCGGAATCGGTCCGCGCGCTTCACGCCCTCGAACAAATGGATCGGGCTGGCGTGGTTCAATCGATGCGCGTCATCGTCCAACTGCCAAACGACTCCATTGCGCAAACTGACGCCGGATGGTCTGCGATCGATCGCGCGAGCAAACGGCTCGCCAGTGATCCTCGCTGTGACCGGGTGGTTTCCATCACAACCGTCGCCGATGGCAATCAGTCGTTCCTCACGAACCTCTCGCGAGACACGCGCCGAACATTTCTTAGCAGCGACGGACGGGCGGCACTGCTAGAAGTGCTGCCCAAGGCTTCGGTTTCTCTGCGCGGTCAAGTGGACTGGGTTAGGGAGCTTCGTAAGACCGGTGCGACCGCTCTGACGGGAGTCCCGGGGTCCACGCTACTCGTCGGTGGCATTCCCGCGCTCAACGCTGACTATCAGACGATTGTCGAGGACCACTTCGTCCTCGTCACGTTCCTGGTCGTCGCTGGTACGCTCCTCGCGCTGATCGGCGGATTTCGTTCTCTCTTTGCGGCCGTCAAGGCCATCGTTCTGAACCTGCTCTCAGTCGCAGCCTCTTTCGGGGCGTTAGTGGTGGTCTTTCAGTATGGATACGGCAGCCGCCTGTTAGGGCTTCGCGGAGGAACCGGCAGCGTGTTCCCTCTTGTCCCCATCGTGACCTTTGCGATTGTCTTCGGTCTCAGCATGGACTACGAAGTGTTCCTAGTCGCGCGCGTTCTCGAAGCGAGGCGGAGCGGCTTCAGTGAAAAGGACGCAATTCCTGAAGGATTGGCCAAAACAGCGGGTCTGATTACCAGTGCCGCGGCGATCATGATCGTCGTCTTCGCTGCCTTTACCTTCGGAGACTTTCTCGTCGTCAAGATGATCGGATTCGCGCTGGCCGTGGCCGTGTTCATCGACGCGACGCTCGTCCGGATGGTCATCGGCCCCGCGCTCCTTCGCATTGCAGGCGATTGGAATTGGTGGCCTGGAGGGCTCGCAAAAGCACGCATGGAACAGGAGAGTGGGGATCTTCCCGTCTCATAGGGATGCGTTCGAGCTGACCCCCGATTGTCTCTAAGCCGGCTTTGCTTCGACGATCCCGACATTCCGAACCATGAGGGTGTCGCCTCCAACCGGATGTACCCCGGTCAGGACGAAACCTGCTTCATCGAGAAGCGTCTTCCATTCGCGCTCGCTACGCTCTCTGCCGCCGGTGACGGCAAGCATGTTGAGGTCGCTCATCAGATGGCCCTCCAGTCGCGGATCTGCATGCGAGACGAGCGGAGGAAGAATGAATTCAATGATCAGCAAAGCACCGTTCTGCGGAACGACCGCCCGGCAGTTCTTGAGAATCGTGATCGCCTCCCCGTCCCGGCGCCCATGCAAAACATGTTTGAGCATGTAGACATCGGCACCCGCCGGAACCGATTGCGTCAGATCTGCAGCAATCAGCTCGCATCGGGAGGAAGGATCTTCCTCCGCGAAGCGAGTTTTGGCTGCATCCACGCTGGACCCAAGGTCCACAAGCAGGCCTCGCAGGTGCGGATTGAGTCCAAGCACTGCAAGAATGAGCGACCCGCCGCCGCCGCCCAGGTCGGCAACCACGTTCGCGCGTGAAAAATCCCACGCTTCAGCGATAGGCGCGTAATCTTCTGCGGGAGCTGTCCCCATCACGGCGCGAAAGATCGAGTCAGCTTCAGGCTCCTGCGACCACCGGGAAGGTATCTTCGAATCGCGAACCTGAGACGCCGGCTTACCGGTCCGAACACAGTCGGTAAGTAGGGACCAGCTATCGGCAAGCAGATCCGCCCAGAAGATGACGGCTGGCCAGACGGACTGAGGCACGTCCCTCCGCAGGGGCTTCCCAAAGGAAGTCAACCGAAAGTGTTCGGGCGTTGTCTCTTCCGTAACGCCGATGCTGGCGAGGGCGCGAAGCAGGCGGTACAACGCCGTGGCATCTGCCTGACACTTATCGGCTAGAAAGCCAACGCTGCGCACCTCGTCTCCAAGTGCATCGGCAAGGCCGAGACGTGCTGCCGCGCAAAGCACGCGGCTGCGGGAATACGCCATCGCCATTTCAACGAGCCCCGTGCTCGTCGTGACATTGCCGATGCCGCTGTTAGGTTGGGCCATGAGATGCCTCAAATCCAATGTACTCATTGCGGACGTCTGAGCGAGTTGCGGGCGTCAACGGTATCCGAACATCGCCGACACCAAAATATAAAAGCCAGCCCCACGGCTGGCTTCCTACTCTTCGACAGGAACTTTGAAGACGTTTCTCAGATCTTCAAATGCCCTCTGAATTATTAGTTTTGGTAGCGATATCGGGGCTCGAACCCGAACTCTTCGCCTTGAGAGGGCGACGTGTTAACCAGTTACACCATATCGCCACGAGAGCAGGCCAGAACGGCTCGCTTGCGACCTGACTAGTATATCAAAAAAGCTTGCCAGTCGGAGGCTGCAACGACATCTCCGCTCGACCTACAGTCCGAGTTTCTTGACCTCGTCGTTGTAATACTTCCGGTAAAGGATGTCCCACTCCTGTGAGCCCTCGGGGATAATCTTGCGTTGCGAGAGGATCTTCTGTCTTGCCGCCGCATCGATCTTCGTTTCCTGGGTCAGCAGCGTCTCCAGCGCCTTACGGGCCTCCTGGCGGATCGTATTGCGGTCCTCCATGAACTCGACTTCGTCGATCTCGGCGAGCGTGTCCGCAACGGTGTGGGCCAGCTTGTTGAGCTTGTCTCGGCTGATCCTCATAGCACCGCCTTGTACTTGCGCGCGAGCTCCATCTTCACCTTCTTGAACATCTCCGGATAGCTGGCGCCGCTCTTGTGCATGTCCTCCTGGAAGGCTTCCAGGATGACGCGAACCTCTTCGTTGATGCGGTCCTCAAGCGCGAGTTCTTCAATGAGCGCGGCTGCTACGCGCTGGTTCATCATCTCGGGCTTGTCGGTCCTAATCATCTTCGCGGCGATCAGATGCTTCGTCGTCTGCCGCGCAAGATAGCCAATATAGTCTTTCGAAAAAATCATGGGCAGCCATAGGTTAGCACGGTGAAAATCGGGTCGTCAGCCGACCGCCGCATCACCTTGGTCCGGACAGCGCGCGCACAAGCACAATCTGCGAAAATAGATCCTTATGGTTCTGGATGATCTGGCAGCAGTGAAGGATGACATGGTCGCGTTCATCGCCGGGCACGGCATGCGGCGCATGAACGGGTACGTCCCGGAGGACATTCCCACCGTCATCTTCGAGACCGACAGCGACGACGGCTGGAAGGACTTCGTCGAGCACGCCAAGGCCGCCAACGCGCCGTTCATCACCATGAGCGAGGTTGTACTCGAGCCCGAAGACGTGGCGACGCTGATGGAGCAGGTCCGCAGCCACAACTATCCGGACCACGATGCGCCCGAACTGCACGAGGCCCAGGAACTCACCGAGCACGTCGGCAAGACCGGCTACCTGCAACTCGGCTTCTCGCACGGCGGCATCATGTACCTCTTCGAGACCGCAACTGACTGGTACGACACCTTCCAAAACCTCATGGAGACCATCACGGAACTCGGCCATATCATCGTCGACGATGCCGACGATGACTGATTCGGCGAGCTGGATCGCCGCCGCTGCGCCTTCCGCCGCTTCCGAAGAACTTGCCCACGCGCTGAGGCTGCCCGAACCGATCGCGCGGCTGCTGATCGTCCGCGGCTACACTGACGTAGCCTCCGCGACGAAGTTCCTCGTCCCTTCCCTCTCGCACCTGCACGACCCTTACGAGATGCACGGCATGAGAGCGGCCGTCGGCCGTATCCGCCAGGCTCTGCTCGCGCACGAGCCGATCCTCATCTACGGCGACTACGACGTCGACGGCACTGTCGCGACGGTGCTGCTGAAGACCGCCTGCGAGCGCACTGCGGCGGCGCTCGGCGTGACGCCGGACATCCGCTACCACATCCCCCATCGTCTCCGTGAGGGCTACGGCATGCGCGAGTCACGCATCGCGGACGCCGCAACCGAGGGCGTCCGGCTGGTCGTCTCGGTCGACACCGGCATCCGCGCTCACGCGGCCGCTGAAGAGGCCGCGCGGCTTGGACTCGACCTCATCGTCACCGACCACCACCTCCCCGACGAGTTGAATGGCACACCCCGTGCCCTCGCTGTGCTGAACCCCAATCAGCCAGACTGCGAATACCCCTGCAAAGACCTCTGCGGTGCCGCTGTGGCGTTCAAGCTCGCACAGGCGCTGCTCCAGGGCGCAGCTCGCGACGACGCCGAGCATGACCGCCTCCGCAGCAAGACCTTGCCATCGTTCCTCAAGCTGCTCGCCGTTGCCACCATTGCGGACTCCGTTCCGCTCACCGATGAAAACCGCACCATCGCTTCCATTGGCCTGCGCGAGCTTCGCAGCCCAGCGCAGCCCGGTCTGCGCGCGCTGATGGAGCTTGCCGGCATCGACACCTCGCGGCCCATCTCCGCGACCGACGTCGGCTTCCGGCTCGCGCCACGCCTGAATGCAGCGGGCCGCATGGAGATCGCGAGCGATGTCGTCGAACTCTTCCTCTCGCGGGACCCGGCTGTTGCCCGCACGCTCGCCGAGAAGCTGCACCGCCTGAACGACGACCGCCGCGCCACCGAGGCCAACGCCCTGCGTGAGATCGAGCAGCAGATCGAGACGCTGCTGGCCGCGCCAGGCGGGCTCCCCGCTTGCCTGGTCCTCGACGACCACGGCACCCAGACCACCGGCTGGCATCGCGGCGTGGTCGGCATCCTCGCCTCACGCGTCGTCGAGCGCACCGGCCGTCCAGCGTTAGTGCTCGCGCATGAAGAAGGCACAGCTCACGGCTCCGGCCGTTCAGTCCACGGCTTTCACCTGCTCGATGCCCTCACCTCCGCGCACGAGCAGTCCGGAAGCAAACTCTTTTCGCGGTTCGGTGGTCACGCGCACGCAGTCGGTTTCACGTTGCCCTCCGCCCACGTGCCGCAACTTCGCGATTCGCTCGCCAACATCGCTGCCAGTCAGTTTGGACTGACGCCTGCCACCGAAGAGCTGCGCTTCGACCTCGAACTTCGCTTCGCCGAGATCACACGCGATCTCCTCGACACGCTCGAGAAACTTGCGCCCTTCGGCCTGGGCAACCCGGACCCGGTCTTCGTCACGCGCGGCGCCCGGCTGGTGACCCCACCGCGCATCCTCGCCGACCGTCACCTGCGCCTCTCGTTCGAAGATCACGAGGGCGCGGCTCGCTTCAGTGGAGTCGCCTGGGGACGCCGCACCTCATGGGCTGAGCAGTCCCGGCAGCAGAGCTGGGCGCCCGGCGACGGCTTCGATCTCGCCTACCATCTCCGCCGCAACTGGCACCCCGACTTCGGCGGCTGGGAGCTCGAGATCATCGCGCTCGAGCGCCTCTCCTAAAGGCCGCCAGGACTCAAGTTTGTAAAGCCCTGAATGACGTGTAATTCATTCGTCATAAAAGTTTTGGACCGCTGGAGCGCCCTCCGTCGTCCTATATACTGACCCTTTGCGTATGGCCCAAATCGGAAAAACCCAATCACGCGCGTGGCTCTGGATTTTGCTCGCGATTGTTGTCGTGGTGGGGGGATTCCTCTACATACGCCAGAAGCCTGAGGTTGAGGTGAAGGCTCGGCGTGTCAGCCGGCAGGACCTCGTCAGCACCACCCCCACAAACGGAAAGGTTGAGCCCATCGTCGACTTTCAGGCGCATGCCCCCGGCCCGGGCACCGTGGCAGAACTTTATGTTCACCTGGGCCAGCAGGTCCGGGCTGGCGAGGAGCTACTGCGCATGGACTCGGCGGACGCCGCCAGCCGTGTTTCCACCGCCGAGGCCAACCTCGAGAGCAGCGAAACTGCACTCCAGAACATGCAGCATGGCGGAACCCAGGATGAACGTCTCGCGCAGCAAGCCGATCTTGCCGCCGCCCAGAACCGAGTCCACCAGGCCCAGGCGACGCTCGCCACCGATCAGAAGCTCCTTGCGCAGGGCGCCGCTTCGCCAAACGAGGTCGCACTCGCTCAGCAGCAGTTGACCACCGCGCAGATCCATGTCGCAGAGATCCAGAAGCGCATGCAGGACCGCTACGGCAGCGTCGACCTCTCCTCGCAGCGCGCCCAGGTCGCACAGGCCCGCGCCGGCCTTTCTGCCGCGCAGAGCAGCTACTCCGGCGTGGACATACATGCTCCGTTCGCCGGCACGGTCTATTCATTGCCCGTCGCACAATATGACTTCGTGCAGGCCGGCCAGGCGCTCATCAACGTCGCCGACCTGACCAAACTCCAGATTCGTGCCTACTTCGACGAGCCGGAGATCGGGAGACTCGCCGCCGGACAGCCGGTTCGCATCGAGTGGGCTGCGCGCCCCAACCAGGTTTGGCACGGCCACGTCAAGCAGGCGCCCACCACCGTTATTACGTACGGAACACGCAACGTCGGCGAGTGCCTTATCACCGTCGATGACGCGCGCGGTGACCTGCTACCCAACACCAACGTCACCGTCACGGTCACGACCGCACAGCACAACAACGTGCTAAGCGTGCCGCGCGAGGCCCTGCACACCGAGGGCTCCGTCAACTTCGTCTACAAGATCGTCAACAACAAACTTGTCCGCACACCCGTGGAGATCGCTCCGAATGCGGTTGTCAACCTCACGCGCGCTGAGATCACCAGCGGCCTCAGCGAGGGCGATCTTATTGCCCTTGGCGCGACCACCGAGGTCGATCTCTCCAACGGGATGGCAGTCAAGCCTGTCGAATAGCTTATCCATGCATCTTTTCAATCTACTTACATCGAAAGTCCCTGCCCGCGTCTTCAACCTTCGCCGCGCCGTTCTCGCGCTTGGCGGCATTGCTCTGCTCGCGCTTCCAGGTGCCTCTCGCGCCGCCGACCTTCCCTCTGCAAATCACGCGCTGCTCGAGGGCAATGCCGACAACGCCGTCTCACAACTGAAGCAGATCCTCGCCGCGGTTCCAGCAAATGACCCATCGAACGGTCAGGCACACCTGCTGCTGTGCCGCGCGTACTACGCGCAGTCGATGGCCTCCGCCGCTGCGACTGAATGCACTGTAGCTCTGCGTACCCTCGCCGGCGACAGCTCCGCGCAGGACTGGGCTGGCCGCGCCTACGGTATGCAGGCTGACGGCGCCGGTCCCATCGCAGGCCTCCGCCTCGCAATCAAGGTTCGGAACGCCTTTGAGGCGGCCGTGCGCATCAATCCGCTCAACGGCGACGCCGTCAACGATCTTAGCGAGTACTACATCGACGCTCCCTCCATCGTTGGTGGCGGTTTCGAAAAGGCCGCGCTCCTCGCCGATCGCTCCCAGTCGCAGCTTCCGCAAAACGCCCACCGTATGCGCGCCATGACCGCCGAAAAGCAGAAGGACTTCGGGACCGCTGAGCGTGAGTTCCGCGCTGCCACGGCCGTAGCCAACCAGCCAAACGCCTGGGCCGACATGGGCGCCTTCTACTCGCGCCGCTCTCAGCCCGACAAGGCCGTCGAGGCTCTGCGACGGGCGATCCTTCTCGATCGCGTCCATGACGCCACGCTCGTAGACGCCGCGACCACCCTCACCGAGATCAACCGCGAGCCGCGCCTCGCCGAGCACGCCCTCCGCGACTACCTTGCCTCGCACTCCAAATCCGACGCTGCTCCCGCCTTCAAGGTACACGTCACGCTTGCGAAACTTCTTCGCAACGAAGGCAACAGCGCGGACGCTAAGATCGAACTCGCGCACTCCCTGGAACTCGCTTCCAGCTACGCTCCCGCACGTAAGGAGCTCGCCGCAATCGAGCACGAAGAAACCATCGCAGCGCGCTAGGTGCCACAACGGAGGCGGACGAAGACGACGATGCACAGGCACCACTCAGTCGTTCGGACTAACGCGGCAGCGCTGCTGATCCTCTCCGGTCTCGCGCTCGCCCCGGCCCTCCAGTCTGCGCACGCCCAGATTTCGCTCGTCTCCGCCGTCGATCTCGCCCTCAAGAACAATCCGCGCGTGCGCCTCGCGCAGGCCGACGTCGACAAGACCACCGCCGTCCTCAAGGAGAGCAGGGACGTCTACATCCCGGCGATCACCGTGGGCTCGGGCCTCGGTTACTCCTACGGTTATCCGCTCGGCCAGCCCTCGGTCGTCAACGTGACAGTGCAGGGCGTCATCCTCAGCTGGTCGCAGCGGGACTACATCCGCGCTGCGCGCCTCGGCTTGCAGGCTGCTGTGCTCAACCTCAACGACGCCCGCGCGGCTGTCGAGGAGGACACGGTCGTTACCTACCTCGCGCTCGACCGCGATCTCGCCCGTGAACAGGCGCTCGACGAAGAGTTGGCGCGCGCCGAGCAGCTGGTCGCCATCGTCACCGACCGCCTCAACGCCGGCGTCGACAGCGGCATGGACCTCACTCAGGCCAAACTGACGGCGGCGCAAATTCACCTCGCATACCTCAACGCGCAGGACGAGACCGCAACCGACCAGCTGCGTCTCGCGCACATGATCGGCCTCCCCTCGACAAACCTCGCCACCGTCCACGACAGTGTTCCGCACCTCGGTGCTCCGGCCGCCGACCAGGCCTCCGCAACCCTGCCCGAAAGCCCGTCTGTGCAGGCCTTGCTCTCTAACGCCGAGGCCAAGCAGCAAATGGCCTGGGGTGACGCCAAGAAGCTCTACCGCCCGCAGGTCTTCCTCGCCAGCCAGTACAGCCTCTTCGCCAAGTTCAACAACTACCAGGTCTACTTTCCACTGAATCCGGCAACAGGCAAGTCGGTCTTCCAGTACAACAACGCCGGCATCGGCATTCAGGTCAACTGGCCCATCTTCGACCGCGCCCTCAAGGACAAGGCGATGGAGTCAGCCGCCGACGCCAGGCACGCCTTCGCCGACTACGACAACGCGCGCATCAAGGACCAGGAGGGTCACGCGCAGCTGGCGCGCAGTACGCGAACGCTCACTGCCAAGGCAGAGGTCGCTGACCTGGAGCAGCAGCTCGCCTCGCAGCAACTCGCCTCGATCCGCACACAACTTGAGGCCACCGCAGCCAACCCCAACGCACCACAAAGAACACCGAAGGATCGGGCCAACGCGGAAATCGATGAGCGTGGCAAGTACGTCACGCTGCTCAACTCGCGCTTCGATCTTCAGCAGGCGCAGGTGCAGCTCATGGGGGCGCAAGGCGGCCTGGACGCCTGGCTTCGCACGGCCGCCGCGACTCCTGCACCCAACCCATAACTTATTGTTGTCATTGCCCTTCTCCTTCTTTGCGCAAAAGGAATCTTTCTCTCTACCCCTGCGTAGAACGTGCCCTTTTCGCAGTAACGAAATGGTAAAATGAGGTTTATCGTATGCCACTAAAAACCCTGCTCCTGAACCCGCCCTCCTTCGAAAACTTCGACGGCGGCGCCAGCTCCCGCTGGCCCGCGACCCGCGAGATCGAGTCCTACTGGTACCCCGTCTGGCTCGCCTATCCCGCCGGCATGCTGGAGGGTTCGCGGCTACTCGACGCCCCGCCCCACCACATCTCCGCCGACGAGACCATCCAGATCGCGAAGGACTACGAGTTCCTGGTGCTCTTCACCTCGACCGTCGGCTGGTCCGGCGACCACGGACTTGCCCGCGCCATCAAGGCCGTAAACCCATCGATCAAGATCGCCTTCGTTGGCCCCCCGGTCACCACCGACCCCGACCGTGCTCTCAATGAGTGCGAGGTCATCGACTTCGTCTGCCGCCGCGAGTTCGACTTCTCCATCGTCGAGTTCGCCAACGGCAAGCCGCTGAACGAGATCCTTGGCATCAGCTACAAAGACGCAAGCGGCGTCATCCAGCACAACCCCGACCGCCCGCAGGTCGAAGACCTCGACGCCATGCCCTGGGCCACCAAGATCTACAAGCGCGACATGGACGTCACGAAGTACAACGTCCCGTTCCTTCTGCACCCGTACATCGCGCTCTACTCCACGCGCGGCTGCCCGGCGCAGTGCACCTTCTGCCTCTGGCCGCAAACACTCTCAGGCCACGCCTGGCGCAAGCGCAGCTCCGACGACGTTGCCGCCGAGATGAAGTGGGCGAAGGAGAACTTCCCGCACGTCAAGGAGTTCTTCTTCGACGACGACACCTTCAACATCCAGAAAGCCCGCACCATCGAGCTCTGCTCCAAGCTGAAGCCGCTCGGCATCACCTGGTCCTGCACCTCGCGCGTCACCACCGACCGCGACACGCTCAAGGCCATGAAGGACGCCGGCTGCCGGCTGCTCATCGTCGGCTTTGAGTCCGGCGATCCGCAGATCCTCAAGAACATCAAGAAGGGCGCCACCGTCGAGCGCGCACGCGACTTCGTCAAGGATTGCCACGATCTCGGCCTTATCATCCACGCCGACTTCATCCTCGGCCTGCCCGGCGAGACCAAGGAATCGATCCGCAACACCATCAACTTCGCCAAGTCGCTCGACTGCGAGACCATCCAGGTCTCCGTCGCGCACGCCTACCCAGGCACCGAGTTCTACGACTTCGCCAAACGCAACAACTTCATCACCAACGAAAAGATGGAAGACGGCGGCGGCCATCAGATGGCGCACATCGAGTACCCCGGCCTGCCGACTGAGTACGTCATGGAGCAGGTCCACCGCTTCTACGACGAGTACTACTTCCGTCCCAAGGCGGCGGCCCGTGTCGTCTGGAAAGCCATCGTCAACCGCGACGTCCCGCGCCTCTACGTCGAAGCCAAGTCCTTCATGAAGCTCCGTTCGCAGCGCAACAAGGCCGCTCGCGCCAAGAAGGAAGAAAAGGCCCTCAAGGCGCAGGAGTCCGTCAGCCTCAACGCTTAAGCTCGCCTTGCTTAGCGTATGAAACGGTCAGCCACGGCTGGCCGTTTTTCTTTTCAGCTATACCGCTCTGCTGCACGTGAAGTGGCGGCGAACCCTCGGTGCCTATATCATCAGCACGCCTCATGAAACCGCTGAAGGAGTTCTCCGAATGAAGCAACTCAAATACTGGCTTGTCCTCTGCGCCGCGTTGCTGATGGTCTTCGGCGCAAGGTCAGTCTTCGCCGCAACCGATATGACTGGTACCTGGACTGGCCAGATGCAGACGCCCGATGGCAACGGCTTCTCGCTCACCTTCGTCTTCAAGCAGGACGGCACCAAGCTCACCGGAACCGTTCAAGGCCCGCAGGGCGATCCCATAGCCATCGATAAAGGCACCGTGGATGGCGACAAGTTCTCTTTCACCGTCTCCTTCAACGGCACAACGATCACGCACACTGGCACCATCACTGGCGATGAGATCAAAATGACCACCAAAGCCGATCAGGGTGACTTCCCGGGCGGCCAACTCACGCTCAAACGGTCTTTGCCTAGTTCGCCGCCGGCTGCGACGCCGCATCAATAGCCATCACATCAACCATCGTCTTCTTGGCCTCGATTTTCACTCCAAGCTGCTTGCGCGCCGCCGTGTAAATATCATCGCCCGCCTCCGAGCGTTCATCAGTAGGCACATTGAGTCCCTGTAGCTGCCCGAACTGCACCTCATCCGAATGCCATCGCAGGTCGAATGTGTAACGTCCGCTTAGCCCGGTCCTATCGACGACCGGCCGATCGAAGATCATGCGTTGCATCACACGCGCTACGCCGGCGAAGCTCATATTCTTCACCTGCAGCCTCCCCCGCGATACTCCCCAACCCTCCGCGGCATAAGGCTGCCCCACCGTCTCCTGGATCTTCAGCCCTGCACGATTCACCGACAGAACATAGGCCGTCATCATCTTCTGCGCCGGATGAAACTTCAATCCAAAGCGTTCGACGAGTGTCTTCTGCACCATCGTCCGGTACTCATCGCGCGTCGGCAGCATCTGGGTGTCCGGCACACCCTCCACATCGAACCGCTCCGACCCGAACCACGCCGGAGCGTGATCGATCTGCTGCTGATGCATCCCGTACGCATACCCAATCAGGTCATTCATGCTAACGTGCGTCGCGACAAAGTCGTGCCCGCGAATCTGCGTGCTGGGAAATTCGTCTGCCTCTTCTACAGGACTGAGTTTCACGCTCGCCACCGCAAACGTCGGATTCCCCTCGAATGAGCGGTCCTTCTTGTCGTTCATCGCTGCCGTCTGCGCAACACAGCTTCCCCACAGCAATGTGCCGAACGCAATCGATCCCACCACCAACCGCATCATTGGGTCGCCCTTACTCTCCCATCGGCCAGAACCGCGATTCAACCAGCTCTTCAGCTCTGGCGAAGCTTAACACTCCGCGTTCGCGTGTTCCAGTGTCGTGACACTCGAAAGCCCTCGTCCCACGTTGCCTTCCAACGGTACAATTAGCGCCTCTATCCAACTTCAAAGATTGAACCACTGGAGCAACCATGTCTGCTACGCCGCAATCTGTCCCGCCGAACCCCGAGCGCATTTTCAACGCCATCAACGCCTTTCAGCTCACGGAAGCCATGAAGGCCGCCCTCGACCTCGGCATCTTCACCGCCATCGCAGAAGGCGCGACAGATGCCGCGTCGATCGCCCAAAACGTAAACGCCAGCGAGCGCGGCGTACGCATCCTCTGCGACTACCTCACCGTCAAGGGCTTCCTCACCAAGAGCGATGGCCGCTACGCTCTCGATCAGGAAAGCGCTATCTTCCTCAATCGCAACTCTCCTGCCTATCTCGGCAGCGTCGCCAACTTCCTCGCCAGCGACCATCACCGCGCCGCCCACCGCAATATCGCCGACGCCGTCCGCCAGGGCGGCTGCGCCGTTCACGATCCCTTCGAGCCCGACGATCCAATCTGGGTTACCTTCGCGCGTCACATGATGCCCATGATGCACGTGGCCTCTCAGAATCTTGCGGCTGCGCTCACCAAAGAGGCCCCCGCTCACAAGGTCCTCGACATTGCCGCCGGCCACGGCCTCTTTGGCATCGCCGTCGCACGCCAGAACCCCGGCGCACAGATCTATGCTGCCGACTGGCCGAAGGTCCTCGAGGTCGCAACCGAGAACGCGCAGCATGCCGGCGTCGCTAACCGCCATCACCTCATCCCCGGCAGCGCGTTCGATACTTCCTTCGGTGAGGGCTATGACCTCGCTCTGATTACCAACTTCCTTCATCACTTCGACCGCGACACCTGCATCACCTTCCTGCGCAAGGTGCACGCGTCACTCGCTCCCGGAGGTCGCGCCGCAATCCTCGAGTTCGTCCCGAACCCCGACCGCGTAACCCCGCCCACACCAGCCGCCTTCAGCCTCATCATGTTGGCGTCCACTCCATCCGGCGACGCCTACACCTACGCAGAGCTCGCCTCCATGGCCCAGGCCGCCGGCTTCTCCCGCGTCGTCCCCTCCGACGCTCCGGTTATGCCTGAGCAGCTCATCATTGCCTGCAAATAACGCGACAACCCAGCGGCAGCAGAGCCATCAACACTGCTGCCGCTGAGGTCTTCGCAGTCTCGGAGAACTCCATTGCATCTGCGCAGAATCTACGGATGCCTGCCTCTGTTCCTTGCCGGCCTCTGTCTTGTAGTCGCGTTCGTACGCTCTGCCAAAGCCGAATCATGTGGAGGTCATGGCATCGCTGTCCAGGTGCTCGGCTCAGGAGGTCCTGATTTCAGGGACAAGCGCGCATCGAGCAGCTATCTCGTATGGAAGGATGGCAGGGCGCTTATCCTCATCGATGCGGGCGGCGGAAGCGCTCTTCGATTCGGTGAAAGCGGCGCCGAAATGTCCCAACTGCAAGTGATTCTGTTGACCCACCTGCACGCCGATCACACCAGCGATTTACCTGCACTGATTCACTCTTCCCGATTCGAAGAGCGCAAGCTGCCTTTACCGGTATTCGGTCCACCCGCGGGGGAGCCCTTCCCTTCCACCGTCGAATTTTTCGATGATCTCTTCGGGACGTCTCACGGCGCCTGGCGTTATATGTCTGGTGTCATGGACGATGGCCGGCCTTACCGGCTGGAACCACACGACGTCATAGCCAGCGATATTCCGGTGCAAGTGTTCAAGAATGCCGGTTTCACCGTCTATGCAGTCCGCACGGATCACGGCCATGCGCCCGCTTTGGCATGGCTTGTGGAGATCGCCGGCAGACGAATCGTGTTCAGCGGAGATACCGGCGGCCACGGAGATGCCCTGCCGCGTCTGGCCCAAGACGCTGATCTGTTCGTCGCTCATAACGCCACCTCTCGCTCGTCCAATCCTGCGACGATCGCGATCCTCATGCCTCCGTCCGTCATTGGGCAGATTGCCGCCGAGGCCCATGTGAAGCGGCTCGTTCTGTCGCACAGGATGGCGGAAACTCTGGGAAAGGAACATGAGGCCGAAAGCCGCGCGGATATCAGAAAGACCTATAGCGGCCCATTGGATTTCGCGAATGATCTCCAATGCTTTGCCTTGAAGTAACGGGACGACCCTCAACCCTGACTCAATTGTGATGTCCGCCGGACGCAGTGCCTTCGTCCTCCGGCGCACGTAATCTGCGAACGCCGCATTTTGTTATCGTGGATAGCTAAGAGCAAACGCCTTCATTGCAGCCACGAAACAACGAAAGGGAACACTAATGCGGATTGGAATGCTAACCGGGGGCGGCGACTGCCCCGGCCTCAACGCCGTTATTCGCGCCGCCGTGCGCAAAGGCATCAACCACTACGGCGACGAGTTCGTCGGCTTTCTCGAAGGCTGGCGCGGTGTCATCGAAGACAAGACCATGCCGCTCAACCTTGAAACCACCAGCGGCATCCTCCAACGCGGCGGCACCATCCTTCGCTCCTCGCGCACCAACGTCAAAAAGGTCGAAGGCGGGTTCGAGAAGTGTCTCGCCAACATCAAGAAGCACAATCTGGACGCGCTCATCGCCCTCGGCGGCGACGACACGCAGTCCATCTCCGTCGAGCTCATCTCACGCGGCGTCCCCTGCGTCGGCGTTCCCAAGACAATCGATAACGACCTCTCCGGCACGGACGTCTGCTTCGGCTTCGACACCGCCGTCACGATCGGCACTGAAGCCGTCGACCGCCTCCACTCCACCACCGAAGCCCACTCCCGCGTTCAGGTCGTCGAGGTCATGGGCCGCGACGCGGGTTGGATCGCCATCACCGTCGGCATCGCCGGCGGCGCCGACGTCATCCTCACACCCGAGCGCCCCATCGACATGGACCACGTCGTCGCTCTCCTCAAGAAGCGCTGGGAGTCCGGCAAGCGCTTCGCCATCGTCGTCGTCGCCGAGGGCGCGCAGCTCCCGACCATCGAAGGTCAGATTTCCGCCGGCACCAAGACCGACTCCTTCGGCCACGTCCGCCTCTCCGGCATCGGGCAGGCGCTCGCCGAAGAGATCGAAAAGCGCACCGGCTACGAGACGCGCTCCGTCAACCTTGGCCACACCCAGCGCGGCGGAACACCTTCGGCCTACGACCGCATGCTCGCCTCACGCTACGGCGTCGCGGCCATCGATCTCGTGCACGCCGGCAAGTTTGGCCGTCTCGTCGTCCTCAAGGGCACGCAAATTTCCGACATCCCGCTCCAGGACGCGATCGCCAAAACCCGCACCGTCGGTGAGGACCTCTTCGCCGTCCAGGCGTCACTCGAGCCGAAGCTCTAGCCGCACGTCTCATCTCCAGCAAAGGCAAACGGGACCCCTGGGGAGGTCCCATTCGCTGGAGGTAGCAGCTGATCACTCAGCTGTTCGGAGTTTCGAGGAGTGAAACCCCTGCAGCGTGCAATAGACCGCATTCCGCTCGATCGAAGCTCTCGCCTCGGGGCCGAAATGCATGAACTGAAGCGAACTGCTACCAGCCAACCTACCAGATGTTCTGCGGCTCGGGCTCTGAGGCAATTCCCACTGATTTATATCGCCCAACGCCAAAAAATACGGGACTCCGCACGGGAGTCCCGCTCACCAGGCACGATTGATTGCTCAATCGCGGAGGAAACCTCTTTTCGCGTCCCGGCAACTTTCCCCAAAAAGGCCGGGCGCAACAGCCAGCCACCACGGAATCGGACCGCAATGTCGCTTGCTGCTAGCTCAGAACCTAACAGAGCGCCACGGTACTCACGTCCGGGCATTGGTAACCGAAAGCCCTAGTCTTTGGGTCAGCTCGCGATCGCTGACTCCGGCACTCTCGTAATCCCCAAAATATTTCGCGTCTTGCGATAGAACCGCTTCGTCTACTCCACTGTCGCTGCCTGCGGCTTTTCATATCAGGCGGTTACAGCGGCGGCCCCACACTCCGGGCGACATCTGCGCTCAGGACCGGGACCTGCACGGAGGGCTCCTATGAGCTTCGCTCGTTGCTGTCGCCTAGCCACCCTGTTCCTCGCCTCCATCCTTAGCCTCCCGGCGCAGACTCCTCCTCAGCCCGTCGAGGCCCCTCCACCGCCCTCGCACGCCACCTATCCGCAGATCGTTCGCCTCAGCCTCGTCGAAGGTGACGTCCGCATCGCCCGCGGCAAGCAGGACGAAAAGCTCACCGGCAATGCCTGGGAGCACGCCACAGCCAATATCCCGCTCGAGTCCGGCTTCTCGCTCGCCACTGGCCCCGACGGCCGTGCCGAGATTGAGTTCGAAGACACCTCCACCCTCTACCTCGCGCCCAACTCCGCACTCACCCTCGCCAACCTCACCACCAAAGATGGCGTGCCCGAAACCACGCTTTCCCTTCTCTCCGGCACCCTCACGACTCACCTCTACCCCATCATCCCTGGCGAGCGCTACCTCCTCGAGACCGCAACACACTCGCTCGATATTCACTACGGCGAGACGAGCTACCTCCGTATCACCAGCTTCCTCGACGCCATGCAATTCACACCGCTCGGCGACCAGAAGATCACCGCAAACCACGTCGAACTTCACACCGTACCCGGCCACGCATACACCATTGTTGACTCGCGCATTCTCCCAACCACAACGCCTTCAACGCCTGCTCAACTCGCTTGGGACAATTGGGTCTCTGATCGCGTCAACGCCCGTGCCGCCGCTACACAATCCGTCATGCATGACGCTAACCTCAACTCGCCCATCCCCGGCCTCGCGGATCTCGCCGGCAAGGGCACCTTCACCTCCTGCGTTCCCTACGGCACTTGCTGGGTTCCTAACAACGGCTGGACCCAGCAGAACTCCAACGCCGCTCCTGCCGTCAACCCACAGTCACAGGAGAGTTCCGCCACCACCACTCCGGTCAAGCCGTCGGCCGAATCGCAGCGCTACACCGTGTCTGTCTCTCAACTCCAGCAAACTGGTTCGCAGACTCCTTCGCGGAGCACGGTCGCGCCCGCGCCTCTCTCTTACGACGATCTGGACGACTTCCCCTGCAACCCGTGGCGCCTCTGGTATCGCCGCACGCTCTTCGCCTACCCAGACAATCTCTACCCCTACGACTGGGCCGTCTGTCACGCCGGCTTCTGGATCTACCGGCAGCATCGCTATATGTGGGTCGCCGGCACGCACAAGCATCACCTCTGCCCCGTCCATTGGGTGAAGTACCAGGGCAAGCTCGGCTACGTTCCCATGCATCCGCGCGATCAGCACGGCCTGCCGCCCGTCAATCTGCGCCACGGAATCTACCGGCTCACGGACAAACCCAACCAGCCCGTAGAACGCATCGCCTTCGAAGGAAAGTCGCCACCGAAGCTGCTCGATTCCACACCCAAAGAGTTCCGCTCACCAGCACCAACCCTGCTCGCCCGCGCCGACGCCCCGCAGATTGCCGTCCACACGATGCATGAGTCTCCGCGCTCCAGCATGACCGGCGCATCTGACACGCGCCGTCTCCTCCTCCCTCACCTTCAACCAGCACTCCAATCGCTTCATGCTCGCCACACAGCGTCACCGAGGGCGGCCACACCCACACCTTCACCGAGCCCATGAGCGATCGCGGCGGCCACATCACCCCATCCAACGGCAGCGGCTTCCGAGGCGGATACTCCGGCGGCGGAGGTTCTAGCCACGCTGGCAGCTCCAGCGGAGGCGGCGGCCACTACTCCGGCGGAGGCAGCAGCGGAGGCCACTCGGGCGGTGGATTCAGCGGTGGTGGTGGTGGTGGCCACAGTGGAGGAGGCAGCGGCTCATCCTCTGGCAGCGGCTCCTCCGGAGGTGGCAGTTCAGCAGGTGGCGCTGGCGGACACCACTAGCCCACAGCAGCTATCGATGCGCAACCGGGTGCGGCCCGGGCCTCGGCGCCGGCCGCCCCGTCAGCACACGAGTATGCTCGTGCGTCACCCGAATTCTGCATCCCAGAGGATCCACAACTCCTCCGCACGTCCTATCGCGAACCGAAATCCATGCCACCTGGTCCGGCCCGATCATCCACGCCGTTGCATTCATCCTGTAGTGCACCTGGTCCAGGTAGTAGGCTGCGACCTCATCCAGGTCGGCCGCGTCCGCATCCATCTGCTCGCAAAGTTCCCCCTGCGGCACCAGGCTCAGATTCGTGCCTAAGCAGTAATCCTCATCATGCTCCAGCAACACGCGCATGTTGCTTCCCGTGATGAAGTACCTTGTCGTCAGCGCCGGCACACGCGAGCCCTCCGCCCACGCATTCAGGTCCTCAGCAAATGGCTCCGGCATGTCCGTCATCCCCAGCGCCTTCTCCTTCACCTGCCGTGAAAACACTGCTACCGATGGAGTCGGTTCTCCATTCGTCGGATGAAAATAAAACGCGCCAATCCCCACGCCTTCCTTCATATCGATCCACACCATCGCGCGCCCCGCGAGGTACGGCCCGCCCGAGCCCGCAATCGTGAAGTACCGCCCATCGTGAATCTGCGCCGGCACGCGCGATCCATCGATCACCATCTGCAGCGCGTCATCCAGACCCATGTCGCGGCCGTAATGAAATTCGCCCGTCGGCACAAAAGACTTCATCAGCCTCTTGAACTGCTTGTCCCGAATCACATCGCCGGACCGCGCCCCCGCCATCCCACTCAGAAACGCCATCTGGTCCGCAGGAATCCTGCTCTCGAACACGTCCGGAACTCCACCCGCCGGTGCAACCTGATCCTGCGCCGGACCCTGCACCTCCGGCCGCTCCACCGGCGCGGGTTGCTGCATCACCGGCACATTCTTATCCGGCTGCGGCGGAGCATCCGTCGTCGGGCTATCCTGCGCCCTGGCACTCACCACGCAAAACGCCATCACCGTGACTACGGCCGCCACAAATCCCACCACCCACAACCGCCGGAAAACGCACACAGAGCTTCGCACCGTCCTCATCAGAACGCGACCTCCATCTTTATCGGCAACGATCGGCTGGAATTGTATCGCAACCCTGCGCATCTGCAACCGCTGCGCTACCATACTCTCCATGCGCTTCCGCCCGGGGTCAGCCAAGACGACGATCTACTGGCTTCTCTTCGCGCTCTTCTGGTTCGCATTTAGCGCCGACAACTTGCGCCGGGATCGCATAGAACATCACACCGGGCAGGTCCACTTCCACGAGGTCATGCTTCTCCTCTGGATCGCCATCGCGTTCCTGCACCTGTGGGTCTACTTCTTCGGGCGCATCGAGCTGGAACCAGCCACTCTCTTTCTCCGCCACGGCTTCTGGGGGCCCCGCATCCCCTACGACAATATCGTCGCCGTTCGGCCCGCTGAGACCGCAAAGGGTAAACCCATTCCTCATCAAGTCGAGATAGAGACCGCGCCTGTCAGCCGCGAAACCTATCCCCACAAATACCGCTGCCTCGTTGTCTCCGATCCCCGGGCACTCGCCGCGAGCCTCCGCGAAAAAGCGCCTCAGGCCGAATACGAGTTCGAATGACCCACCGCCTCAAACCCTCGCAGTACGCCATTCTCCTCTGCGTCATGCTCACCGCCTCTGTCGGCGACACGCTCCTCTCCCACGGCATGAAGCAGGTCGGTCCCGTTGATCTCCATCACTTGGGGCTCCTCTGGCACGCGCTCTTCAATCCCTTCGTCGACATCGGCATCGCCCTTCTCATCGGCTTCTTCGCCTGCTACATGACCGCGCTCTCGTTCGCCGATCTCACCTTCGTCATGCCCGCCACCGCCTTCGGCTACGTCGTCGTCGCCCTGCTCAGCCGCTTCTGGCTGCACGAGCACCTCTCCGTCTCCCGCTGGATCGGCATCCTCCTCATCACCTCCGCCGTCGGCTTCGTCGCCAACTCCCCCTCACGCACCGAGCACCACAACCTCGACGTAATGGACTCGGCCACCGGCCGCTAATACCCGAAAACTATGGTTACTCTTCTAATCCTCCTGTCTGTCTTCGGTGTTGGAGCTGCCATGGTGGCGTACGGCACGTTCACAAAAAATCGGTGGGGCATCAATCTCGATCCGATCCGCTGTCCCTCATGCGGCGGTGTGGCATCAAGCAAATTCAGAAAGCCAACGTCCTTGCGGCAAGCATTATGGGGCGGACGAACCTGCGAAGTCTGCGGTACTGAAATCGACAAGTGGGGCCGACCAATAGGACCCTTACTCCATCCTCGGGAGGGCCGTTGACGATCGCCTCCACCACCTGGATCCGCAGTTGGTCCTGCATCGTCTTCGTCGCCGCTCTCGCCATCGCCGGCGAATGCCTCATCGCCGCAGCCATGCGCAAACTCGGCGACCTCGACGCGCATCGCACCGGCACGGGCCTGCGCAGCTACATCGGCCCCATCCGCGCCGTGCTCTCCTCGCCCATCTTTCTCATCGGTGCGCTTTGCATGGCGCTCAACTTCTTCGCCATGCTCTTCACGCTCTCGCTCGTCGACCTGTCGCTCGCCGCGCCCGCGATTGGCTCGCTCACCTACGTCGGCAACGCCATCGCCGCGAAGCTCTTCCTGCATGAAAACGTCGACCGCCGCCGCTGGCTCGCCACCAGCTTCCTCGCCGTCGGCGTCGTCCTCGTCTCTCGTTGACCCTTCGAGCAGTTCACGCTCCTAGGTGACCCGAGGCTTTAGCCTCGGGTCTCTTAGGTTCACCACGGAAGGGGGCTTCAGCCCCTGGGGTATGCCTCTTTATCGACGTGCGATCAACCCCATTAACCCACTTCCCGGCAACTCCGGCGTCACAAACCGCTGCGTCCCTCCCGCAGCTCTCGCGACCCTCTCAGCCGCGATCCTTCCACTTCGCGCCGCGCCCTCCATCGTCGAAGGCCAATCTGTCTTCGTCCAGTCGCCGGCAAGATACATCCCCTCCCCGCACGCGTCCGGCTCGGGCCTGAACCGCTCCAGTCCCGGCGTCACCGAGAACGTCGCCCGCGCCTCCTTCAACACACCTGCGCGCACAACCCGTGCCCCACGCGCGGCTGGGAAGAAGCTCTTCAGTTCCTCAACCGCCGGCTCCAGAATCTCCTCACGCGTCTTCTTCAACTCCGCATGCGACGCGCTGATCACCAGTTCGTAGTAATGCTCACGGGACTCACTCCTCCGAATCCGTGACTTATTGAACATCCACTGAATCCGCGTATCCAGCAGCGCCGCATGCTCAATCTCCGTCACCTCGCGGTCCAGCCACAGATGAATCGTCGTAATCGGCGCATGCACAAACTGCGCAAGACTCTCCATCACTACGCTCTGCGCCTCACTCGGCTCTCCAATCGTTCCGAGCAGCTTCTGCGCCTGCTCAAACGGTAGTGCCAGCACCAACGCCTTCCCCGAAACAACCGCATCATCACTCATCGTCGCGTGCCACGCATCACCCACGCGAGCAATCCTCTCCACACTCGCGCGTAGCCGCACCTCAGTTCCCTGCCGCTCCGCCAGCCCCGACAGTGCTGCATAGAACTCCGACATCGGCTCCGACGGAATCCCGAACCGTCCACCCTCCGCCGACTTCAGCAGCGACTCATACATCACCTTCGCCGCATATCGAGTCGACGTCCGCTCGAACGTATCGTTCAGCGTGCTCACCACAATCGGCTCCCAAAAGCGTTTGATCGCCCGCGGCGTCTGCCCCGTCCTCCGCACCCAATTCGAAAACGCCTCGTCATCGCGTGCCGGTATCCCGCGCATAAACTCCATTAGTCCACGCGCGATTCCCGCCTTGTCACGCACGCTCAGCATCGGTGCGCCCAGAAAGCTCACCATCGAGTGCGCCGGCGACGGCAAGTCACCCGGAACAAGATCGCTCCTCCGGGCCTCGTCCCCGTCGCGCCCCGGTTCCAGGAACGGAATCGCGTCATACCACCGGATCTTCCGCTCCGTCCCCGCAATCCTGCACAGATCCACCAGATTCGTGCAGCAACCCAGCAGCACATGCTGCGAATCGATCACCTCATTCAGTGCCGGATGCAGATACGAGTACGCCCTTCCACCCACATATGGCTTGCGATCTAACAGCACCACGCTAGCTCCCGCTCCGCTCAGCGCCACCGCAGCCGCAAGGCCCGCAACCCCCGCACCCACCACAACTACATCGGCTGTCTCGCTCATGGCGACCATCTCGTTCACGCCTGCCGTCTCCGCAGCCGCCACGCCTCAAACATCCCGCGCCCCAGGATCGCCAGCTTCGTCACCGTCGGCACCGACACACGTTTGTGAAACACCGCCGCCGGATTCGCCGAAATCCTGTCCAGCAGACCTTCATAGATCGACACCAGCACCCGCATCGCGGGCCGCGAGTCCGCATCCAGCAGCGGAATCAGTTCGTTTGCATCGCGATAGAACACGCCTGCGCGTTTCACCTCGCGGTTCACAAGGTCCACCATCTCTTCGGTGATCACCACACCGCGCGTCGCCAGCAGCAGATCCTCCAGGTGCACATGCTCATGCTGCAGCTCTGCCATCGGCAGATACACCCTTCCTCGCTCCGCATCCTCCTTCACGTCACGCAGAATATTCGTCAGCTGAAACGCAATGCCCACATGTTCCGCATAGTGCTCCGCGCGCTCATCGGTGTAGCCAAAGATGCGAATGCACACCAGCCCCACCACCGACGCAACAAGGTAGCAGTATCGGTACAGCTCCTCGAACGTCGTGTACACCTGGAAGCTGTTCGTCGTGTGGCCGCCTTCCGTGATGCGGATCGACCGCACCTGCTCCACACCCGCCTGATTCGCCTGCAAATCAAGCGTCGTTCCTTCCACGAGCTTCTCCAGCAGTTCATCGCTGATCCCGAACCGTCGTTGTGTGTCGTTCAATGCACGAAACACCGGATCAAGCGCCGCAACACCGTGCGGCTTCGCACGCGATGCCCGCCACTCCGCCGTCCACTTCGCCATTGCCTCGCGACGCTGCTCGATCGTTAGCCGCTCATCGTCTGCTAGATCATCAGCCTTGCGCATGAACGCATACACTGCGCACATCGCGTCGGACTTGTGCGGAGGCAGCACCCGAAACGCCCAGTAAAAGTTCTTCGCCTCGCGCTTAGCGATCTCGCGACACACCGCGTACGCTTGCTCCAACTCTGCAGTTCTCGTCTCGTTCCCCACCCCGTTCATGCAGCGCGTCCCTGCGGCGAACTCCTTCCTCGCAGTGCCGCGCTCACACGTCCCACCAGCGCCCCGCCCAGCAAACGCAACTTCACGGCCTTCGTTACCACCGGCCGATCCTGCAGCGTGTCATAGTCCTGCGCTGCAATCGCATCCAGAATCGCGTTTCCGCCCCTCACAAACAATCGCAGCGTCGCCGCCAGGTCGCGCTCCACCATTGTCGTCAGCTTCGATCCGCGTTGCAGCCGCGCCCGCGCATCCTCCACAAGAAACTTCATCATCGCGCGGTAGTTCGCATCGAACCGCCGCGCCTCAACCTGCGCGTCCGTTACACCGTATCGCTTCATCACATCCGCCGGCAGATACCTTCGTCCGCGATCTACCCAATCCGTCACAACATCCTGATAGAAGTTCGCCAGCTGCAGCCCGGTGCAGATCTCATCCGACAGCCGCATCATCTCTGCATCGTGATACCCGCTCAGCAGCAACACCAGCCGTCCCACCGGATTCGCGGAATACTTCGAGTACTCCTCTAATGTCTTCAGCGACTCATGCTTCGTGTAGACCTGGTCCTGCGCAAACGCCGTAATCAGGTCATCGAACGGCTCAACCGGCAGTTCACACTCCTTGATTGTCGGCTGCAGCGCCACATACACGGGATGCCGCGACAGCTCCGGATACTCAAAGCATTCATGGAGCATCGCGCGCCATTCATTCAGCAGCCGCGTCGCCGTCTTCGCATCGCCTACCTCATCCCCCAGATCATCCGAGGTCCTGCAGAACGCATACACGCTGTAGAAGTGTGCCCGCAGACGCTTCGGCAAAAAGATCGACGTCACATGAAAGTTCTCGTAGTGCGTCGTCGCCAGTTGCCTGCACCACATCAGCGCCTGCTCCGCCGAAGGCCGCGTCACGGGCGTCAAATAAATCTCCGGCGCGCCATCCAGAGAGCCGAACGGATACACCACGCCCTGCAGCCGCGTACTCATCGTTCCTCCGCTACAAGCTCCGCCGCGCTCTTTGTCTCGGCAACAGGGGCGTGGGGATAGACCACCGTCTTGATCTCCGGCGCCGTTCCTTCAACCGGCCGAGTCAGCATACGCTCAAACACACTCGGCACGTCGTCCAGTGCCGCCGTTCCCGTCAAAAACGCATCCGCGTTGAACTTGCCCGACCCGATCATTGCGAACGCACGCCGCACCGTGCCCGGCGTGTGATGAAAGCTCGCCTTCAGCGTCAGATCCGAGTAGTGAATCAGATTCGTATCCAGGTTCACCTCGGTGCCCGCTGGCGGACCGCCAAACCAATTCACCACGCCGCCTTTGCGAACCATCTGCACAGCCCACTGCCACGCCTCCGGCGTCGCCACCGCCTCAAAGACTAAATCTGCGCCGCGCCCCTCCGGCGTCAACGCCCGTGCCGCCGCGACCGGATCGTTAACATCCGCAATGCGCACCACCTGCTCCGCACCAAACAGCTTCGCGGTCGCCACCTGGTCCATGCGCTTCGCCACTGCGATCACGTGCAGCCCCTCGATCGCCGCCGCATGAAGAAACAGCAGCCCAATCGGCCCCGCGCCCAGCACAATCGCCGTGTGCCCAGCCTTCGCACCCGACTCCTCGAGCCCGCGCACCACGCACGCCAGCGGCTCGGTCAATGCCGCATGCTCCGCGCGCATGTCTTCCGGAATCCGCAGCGTGTTCTTGCGCACAATCCGCTCCGGCACGAGCAGATACTCCGCATACGCTCCGTTGTTGAACAGCAGATCCTCGCACAGATTTTGCTGCCCCTGCCTGCAATAGAAGCACTCATCGCATGGTGCCGAGTTCAGCGGAACCACACGCTCCCCCACCCGAAACTCCATGACGCCCTCGCCAGCCTCGACAACCGTCCCGGCAACCTCATGCCCAAACAGCCGGTCCTTCGTCAGCATCTTCGCGTGATACCCCCGCCGGAAGACCTTCAGGTCCGTCCCGCAGGTCAGGGCCGCGTCGACTCGCACCACCAGTTCGCCCGGACCGGCCTTCGGCATCGGCACCTGCTCAATCTGCAGGTCTTCTTTTCCCCGAAGCACCGCGGCCTTCATCGTGGCGTACATGACTCTATTCTCGCACCTTCCGCGCACCGAGGCTCCCGCCAGACCTGTTACTCTTACCCACAGCGGACCGAATGAGAATTCCCTCCCCAGAGGCATTCGCCAAGCGCATCGTCGCCTCGGTGCAGGAGTATTCCCTGCTGACTTGGCACGCCGTCGCGGCCATCTTCTCCAAGCCCCGCTACATCGACGACACCTTTACCCAGATGGACTTCGTCGGTTTCGGCTCTCTTCCCATCGTCATCCTCACCGGCTTCTTCACGGGCTGCGTCCTCACGCTCCAGTCCGCCACGTCGCTCAAGCAGTTCGGCGCCGTCAACATGACCGGCCGCCTCGTCGCGCTCTCCATGGTCAAGGAGCTTGGCCCCGTCCTCACCGGCCTCATGGTCTCCGGCCGCAATGCATCAGGAATGGCGAGCGAACTCGGCTCCATGAAGGTCTCCGAGCAGATCGACGCCATGCGCGCGCTCGGCACCGACCCCGTTCGCAAGCTCGTCGCGCCCCGCCTCGTCGCGACCGTCTTCATGCTCTTCTTCCTCACCATCATCTCCGACGCCACTGGCGTCGCCGGCGGCGCACTCGTCGCCGTCGGCCTCCTCGGCCTCAACGGCAGCGCCTTCTTCCACACCGCCTACCACTCCCTCGTCTACGGTGATGTCATCGAAGGCCTTGCCAAACCACTCTTCTCCGGCTTCATCATCGCGACCATCGGCTGCTTTTACGGCTTGCGCACCACCGGCGGCACCGAAGGCGTCGGCCGTTCCACCACCCAGGCCGTCGTCGTCAGCTCCGTGCTCATCATCCTCTTCGACTTCCTCGTCACCAAGCTCATGATCGGCATCTTCGGCAGGTAGGCATGGCCACTCCCGCACCCGCCCGCGCCCATCTGGTCCTCGAGCCCGCAGCCCCAGTCGTCGAGTTCTCGCACGTCTCCATCCGCTTCGATCGCGACACCGTCCTCAACGACATCTCCTTCACCGTCCGTCACGGCGAGATGCGCATCATCCTCGGCCCGGCTGGCGTCGGCAAGAGTGTCATCATGAAGCTCTCCAACGGCCTGCTCACGCCCGACTCCGGCGAGATTCGTGTCTTCGGCAAGCCCCTCTCTTCCCTGTCGCCGCGCGAGATATTCGAGCTCCGCGCCCACATCGGCATGGTCTTTCAGGAGAGTGCGCTCTTCGACTCGCTCGACGTCGAAGACAACGTCGCCTACCGCCTGGAGGAAGAACACTGCAACCCCGCCGAGATTCACGAGCGAGTCGTCGAAGCCCTACGCTTCGTTGAGCTCGAAGGCACTATCGACAAGTTCCCATCCGAGCTCTCCGGAGGCATGCGACGCCGCGTCTCCATCGCCCGCGCCATCATCTCCAAACCCGACCTCATCCTCTACGACTCGCCCACCGGCGGCCTCGACCCCATCACCTCCACCACCATCATCGAGCTGATCATCAAGCAGCGCGACGTCTCGCAGACCACATCGCTCCTCATCACCCACCGCATCCAGGACGCCTTCACGCTCGCCACGCACCGCTATAACGCCACCAAGAGCAAAATGGAACTCATCCCCGACGGCGGCATCGATCCCGGCACGAAATTCCTCGTCCTCAACGAAGGCCACGTCGTCTTCGACGGCACCACTCAGGAACTCACCCGCACCACCAACGACTGGCTGCGCGCCTTCATCTCCTGACCCGTTTGTTTTGAAGGGGCGGCCTGAACCCTCGTGAAAGAGCACGCTTCTAGGTAACCCGACGCTTTAGCGTCGGGTCTCTATCGGGACCATAGAAGAACGGCGCTTTAGCCCCTGGGGTATGTCGTTCTTTCCAGCGTCAACCGCCCACCGCCAGCGTGCGATGAAACAAATCCAGCGCCAGCCCGAACATCGACCTCGCCAGTTCCGGGTCATACCGCACGCCCTCGTCGCGCAGAAACGCATGCGCTCCGTTCACCTCGTGCCAGTTCAGCTTCACACCTGCCTTATTCAGCGTCTCCAGGATCAGCATCCGCCCTTCCGTCGGAACATGCGGATCCTGCCGCCCCCAGACCATCAGCAGCTCGCCCTTGATCTCGCCTGCATGCACCAGCGAATCATCATGCCGCCCCTTGCCCAGGCTTCCCTTGTGAATGTCCGTTGCATAAAAGCACACCGCACTCAGCACCTCTTGATTCATCGCAGCGCGAAACGCCAGGTGCCCACCAATGCAGATTCCCATCGTCCCCAGTCTGCCCGTGCAATCGCCGCGTTGCGCCAGGTGCGCCAGCACCGCCCGCGCATCGTCATCAAATGCCCGCACCGTCTTGGTCGTCTTCAGAGCGTTCCCGCGGTCTGATCCCTCCTGGTCATAGGCCAGTACCGTCCCCGCCGGCTCAAACTCGTGATAGATCTCCGGCACTGCGACGACATATCCATGTCCCGCCAACTGCGCCGCCAGCCGCCTCACCGGCTCGGTCACCTGAAAGATCTCCGAATAAAACAGCACTCCCGGATGGCGGCCCTCCGTCGCTGGCCGAATAACATGCGTCCGCATCACGCCGGTAGGCGTCTCCAGATCGACAAACTCCTGCACAACAACCATCTTTCAACTCACTCCCGCTTCAGTCTGGACGACGCGCAAATAGTCACGGGGTTCCCCCACAACCTCAACCCGTCTGTCCTGCCTCTTATCCTTATCGACGCAGCGCAGCACAAAACGTCAGGGGGTTCCTGTGCAAGACTCGCAAACCTACACCGCCGATCAGGTCGCTCGCGCCGCCCGCGAACTCCGCGAAGCCGCGGGCACCTCTCAGCAACGCTTCACCGCCGCGCAGGTCGTTGCCATGCTCTCCGACGAAGTCCGCCTCCTTCGCGAGCGCGGCTTCGACGACCAGCGCATCGCCGATCTCTTCATCGGATTCGACATCGAAGTCACGCCCGAGGAAATCTCTCGCGTCTAGTTCCCCGCAGACTCTGGGTGCCCCATTCATGCGCAGCTATACCGCGCATGGGTGGGGTAGCACGATACCTGACTACGTATCTGAATACCCCAGACTCGGAGCCGCCCCAAACCGCATCACGACGCACGTAACGTTATCCGACCCGCCGCGCGCGTTCACCATAGCAATCAGCCGCTCGCAGATCTCCGTCGGCGTCATCGCTGCATCGGCAACGATCTTCCCGATCTCATCATCCTTCATGTGCCGCATCAGCCCATCGGAGCACAGCAGCAGTTCATCGCCCGCCTGCACCATCTCGGTGTAGAAGTCCGGCAGCACATCGTCATCAATCCCAATCGCGCGGGTAATCGCGGACTGCAGCGGCGACCGCTCCGCCTCGCCCTCCGTCATCAGCCCCATCCGCATCTGCTCGGCCACATAGGAGTGATCCCGCGTCATCTGCCGAGCCGCGCCGCCACGCACCAGGTACGCTCGGCTGTCGCCCACATTCAGCACCGTCACCTCGTTGCCGTCCAGCCGCGCCGCCACTAGCGTCGTTCCCATCCCACGAAACCGGGTATCGTAGCTCGCCCGCGCCCTTACTGCGCGATTCGCCGCCGCAGCCGCTCTGCACAACGCCCGCTTTGTCCGTTCACCATCGGCGCTCCGGCTCGCCTCAATCTCCTGCTTCGCCACCTCCAGAAAGCTCTCGAGCGCCACATGACTCGCGACCTCGCCGCCGGCCAATCCACCCATGCCGTCGCAGATCACCGCGAGCGCCAGCGGCTCGACGACCCCGAACGCATCCTGGTTCGTCCGACGAACCATTCCGATGTCCGTACGTCCAGCGACCTCGAACTCCAGCGTGATCCGTCTTTCTTCCACACTCGATCGCACAGCCGCCACTCCCACGCCGACCAACCCCTCTTTTTGAACCCCACCAAGTATAGTCACCTCGTCAAGCCCATAGTGGGCATGGAAGCCCGGTAATCCGACCAAAGCATCTCCACCTGTTTTTGCATCTAGGTAACCCGAGGCTTCAGCCTCGGGTCTCTATCGGGAGCAATACGAAATGGGCTCTAGCCCCTGGGGTATGCACTTCCGTCAACCACCGCTTCCCATTCCTCCAAAACCATGGTTAACTCATTACGAATGCCAGCCGCAGAGATCACCGTCTCCAAAGAGGACTACCTCAAGGCCATCATTGAGGCTGAAAGCGAAGGTCACACCGTCATCCCAGCCTTCCTCGCTCAGTGGCTCGGTGTCTCCGCGCCCGCCGTCACCAAGGCCCTCCGCCGCCTCCGCGAAGACGGCTACGTAAACTCCGCCACCGAAGGCCCACTCAAACTCACCACCAAGGGCCGCGAAGCAGCGCACCGCACCGCCCTCCGCCATCATCTCGTCGAGCGCATGCTCTCCGAGATGTTTGGTATGGAGCTCCATCAGATTCACACCGAAGCCGAACGCCTCGAGCACGTCATTTCGCCCGCCTTCGAAGCCAAGCTTATTGAACGCCTAGGCGAGGAAGGCGAATGCCCGCACGGCAACCGCGTCCTTCCTGAAACCCCCGCGCAGCTCCGGCGCCGCGGCCTCCTTCGCCTCTCCGAAGCCCGTGCCGGCTCACCCTTCGTCGTCTCCAGCCTCTACGAGCGCGACGATCGTCTGCTCGAATTCCTCCACGACCTCCGCATCGGTCCCGGCGTCACCCTGACACCGCTCGCCCGCAACTATGACGACACCCTCCGCGTCCGCGCTGGCGCTCGCGAAATCACCCTCGGCCTCTTCGCCGCCGACCGCATCTGGGTCCGTCCACCTACCTCAAAGAAACCACGGCAGACTAAATAGTCATAACCACGGTTAAGCCTTTGTGGCATACTGCATCTAAGACATAAGGTGCGGATGTCCACAATGACCCCGGTGAAAGAGATCGAACGATTGGCAGAGCCATCTCTTGAACGAGCCGGGCCGTCGCTCCCCGGCGCCTTCAGTTCCGTGCGCCTCACGCAGACCAGCAGCTTCTGGCGCCGCCTCCTCGGCTTCGCCGGCCCCGGCTTCCTCATCGCCGTCGGCTACATGGATCCCGGCAACTGGGCCACCGACCTCGCCGGCGGTTCCCGCTACGGTTACACCCTGCTTTTCGTCATCATGCTCTCCAACCTGATGGCGATCCTCCTCCAGAGCCTCTCGCTCAAACTCGGCATCGCCTCCGAGCGCGACCTCGCGCAGGCCTGCCGCGAAACTTACAGCCGCCGCACCTCAATCCTCCTCTGGCTCTTCGCCGAGATCGCCATCGCCGCCTGCGACCTCGCCGAGGTCATCGGCTCCGCCATCGCGCTGCAGCTCCTCTTCGGCATCCCGCTCATCTACGGCGTCCTCATCACCGGCGCCGACGTCCTCCTCATCCTGCTGCTCCAAAACCGCGGCTTCCGCTACCTCGAAGCCCTCGTCATCACCCTCATCGGAACCATCAGCGTGCTCTTCGGCATCGAAGTCCTCCGCTCCCACCCTGACTGGCTGCCCATCGCCCGCAACCTCTTTATCCCCTCCGCCGCCATCGTCGCCAATCGCGACATGCTCTACATCGCCATCGGCATCCTCGGCGCGACCGTCATGCCGCACAACCTCTACCTGCACTCCTCGATCGTCCAGACCCGCGACTACCCGCGCACCTCCACCGGCAAGCGCGAAGCCATCCGCTTCGCCAACATCGACTCCGCCACCGCGCTCATGCTCGCGCTCTTCGTCAACGCAGCCATCCTCGTCCTCGCCGCCGCCGTCTTCCACCGCAGCGGCCACTTCGAGGTCGCAGAGATTGGCGACGCCTACAAGCTCCTAACACCAATGCTCGGCTTCACCGGCGCCAGCACCATGTTCGCGCTCGCTCTGCTTGCCTCCGGCCAGAACTCCACCATCACCGGAACGCTCGCCGGCCAGATCGTCATGGAAGGCTTCCTCCACATCCATCTCAAACCCTGGCTCCGCCGCCTCATCACGCGCTCGGTCGCCATCATCCCCACCATCTTCGTCACGCTCTTCTACGGAGAACGCGGCACCGCCAGCCTGCTCATCCTCTCGCAGGTCATCCTCTCCATGCAGCTCAGCTTCGCCGTCTTCCCGCTCGTGCAGTTCACCAGCGACCGCTCCAAGATGGGCGAGTTCACCAACACCCGCACCCTCAAGTACGTCGGTTATACCGTCGCCTGCGTCATCGCCGCACTCAACGTCTGGCTCCTCATCCAGACCCTCCACCCTCGCTAGCCTTCTTCACCTGCGCGAGCTTCGAGGCAGCGGCTGACCCACCTTCGTGTGCAACTCTTCCTCATAGAACCAGTAAAGATCCTCTTTGCTCAGCCGCAAATTTCTTCCAGCGTCGTATTGGATCTCCAGCGGTTTCATCTGCTCAATCAGCCACGTGCAATCTCTCTCTGACGTTGGATACTCCTTGCGGTCAGCCAGAACGGCCGGCTCGGCATCGGCGTAAAAATTCAGCAGCCAGTATCCCATCTCGTCGTAGACATCTTTGACATCCAGATATCCCCTGCGCGTCAAAATGCCCAGCTGATCACACTCGTTCAAAACGTCCCACATCTCGGAGGGCGGATTCTCCGCGTCCAGCGGCAGAACCGTCTTTTGCTTTTCGTCCAATCGTTCTTTCGCCAGAGCAACCCTGCTCAGCGCCAGCGGCGGCTGGTTGAACCGAACGCCCTCATCCACCAGGTGCTGAACCTTCGCCTCATCGCGAGTCTCCTTCAGTTGCGCCTCGGCAGCCGCGCGACCTTCCTTGATCTGCCCATTCGCGAGATAAACGGCGATCAGTATTGCCAGCAAGCTTCCCAGCGCACCCACCGCGGTAGAAATCGCGAGAATGCGCTCCCACAGATTCGACTTCCCACCATCCCAAAAGTCAGGTTTGTCACTCATCTGGGCTAAGCCTCTTCGCCAGCAGGATTAAGGCGGATTAGATTTGAAGAGGGCCCAAGCCTACCACAAGGTGGCGCCCGGCTCCTCCTTCTCGAAACGGTTGCTCTAACGTCGAGTCACAGAAATTTTGCAAAATAGAAGTAGCAAACTTGGCACTCTGTAATGAGTGCTCCACGCACCGGGTGACTCACGCACCCTCTGGAGGCAACCTTGCCCCTGCCGAACCAACAAAACCCGCCGACACAGTCCCCGGACCTCGAACAGCAACAGACCGACACCCTGGCCAACGAAAACCGCGCAGGAACCTCGTCTGAGGAGATCGTGGTCTCGCTCAAGAACCACATGGTCCACACCGTTGGCCAGCCGCTCGAACATTCCACGACGCTCGAGAAGTATCACGGTTTAGCCGCCGTCGTACGCGACCGGCTCATGGACCAATGGCTTGAAACCATCGAAAGTTACCGCCAGAAGGACGTTCGAGTCCTCGCCTTCCTCAGCGCGGAATACCTGCTCGGGCCTCATCTCGAAAACGATCTCCTGAACCTCGGCCTGACCTCCGAGACCGAAGATGCACTCGGCTCTCTCAAGCTGGATCTCAAGCCAATCGCCGACGAAGAGCCTGAGCCTGGCCTCGGCAACGGCGGCCTGGGCAGGTTAGCCGCATGCTTTCTCGACTCGCTCTCTACGCTCGGGGTGCCCGTCATCGGCTACGGTCTGCGCTACGAGTTCGGCATCTTTCGACAGGAGATCGTAGACGGTTGGCAAGTCGAAAAATCCGACAAGTGGCTTCAATTCGGCAATCCCTGGGAGATCGCCTCGACGCAGTCGGTGGAAGTCGGCTTCTTCGGTCACACCGAAACCTACAGGGACCATCAGGGCACCCTACGCCATCGCTGGGTCCCCGGGAATATGGTCAAAGGCATCGCGTACGATACGCCGATTCCCGGCTACGAAACGCGCACCGTCAACCGCTTGCGCCTGTGGAAGTCCGAAGCGGTCGACGAGTTCGACCTCAGCATCTTCGACACGGGCGATTATGCCGGCGCTGTCCACGACAAGATTGAATGGGAGACCCTCAGCAAGGTTCTCTACCCACCCGACGAAAAGATCGAGGGCAAGCGCCTCCGCCTCATGCAGCAGTTCTTCTTCACGTCGTGCTCACTGCAGAACATGGTCGGGATTCATCTCTCGTTAGGTAAGCCGCTCTCCGAGTTCTCCTCCAAGTGGACGGTGCAGTTGAACGACACCCATCCCTCCATCGGCATCGCCGAACTCATGCGCCTGCTGATGGACGACCACTGCATGGGTTGGGACGATGCCTGGAAGGTCACGCAGGCAACCTTCGGCTACACCAACCACACGCTGCTCCCGGAAGCTCTGGAGCGCTGGCCGCTCGACATGTTCGGCAACCTGCTGCCACGGCACCTCGAAATCATTTACGAGATCAACCAGCGCTTCCTTGATGCCATGCACGAACGCTTCCCCACCGACAACGCGCGCATGCGCCGCATGAGCATCATCGGTGAAGATGGCGAGCGCAACGTCCAGATGGCGCACCTCGCCGTCGTTGGCTCCAAGGCCGTCAACGGCGTCGCCGAGCTCCACACCCATCTCCTTGAGACCGTCACACTGCGCGACTTCTACGAGGCCTTCCCCGAGCGCTTCAGCAACAAGACCAACGGCGTCACGCCGCGTCGCTGGCTCATGCTCTCCAACCCTGAACTCACCGCGTTGATCAACGAAACAGTCGGCACATCCTGGCACAAAGACCTCTTCCAGTTGCGCGCACTCGAGCCCTACGCCAACGACACGAACTTCCTCAACCGCTGGCGCTCCACGCAGGAAGGCGCCAAGGGACGCCTCGCAGCATTCATCAAAGAGACGATGAGCATCTCCATCGACCCACACTCTATGTTCGATGTTCAGGTCAAACGCATCCACGAGTACAAACGCCAGCACCTCAACGCGCTTCACATCCTGTCGCTCTATTGCCAGATCAAGAACGGAACCGCGAAAAACCTTACACCGCGCACCTTTCTCTTCGGAGGCAAAGCCGCGCCCAGTTACGTGATGGCCAAGCTCATGATCAAGCTGGTCTGCACCGCCGCCGATCTCATCAACAACGACCCGCAGGTACGTGATCTGCTCAAGGTCGTCTTTGTGCCCAACTACTCCGTCAAGCTCGGCCAGCGCATCTACCCGGCCGCCGACCTCTCCGAGCAGATATCCACCGCCGGCCTCGAAGCCAGCGGTACCGGCTGCATGAAGTTCATGATGAACGGCGCAGTCACCCTCGGAACGCTCGACGGCGCCAACATTGAAATCCGGCAGGAGGCGGGCGAAGACAACTTCTTCCTCTTCGGCCTCACCGCCTCGCAGATCGCCGATCTCCTGCACAGCGGTTACAACCCACGCAGCTATTACGAGCGCAGCCCTCTGCTGCGTGAAGTTCTGGACGGCCTTCGCGACGGCCGCTTCAGTAATGGAGATAAAGACACCCTGGCGCCGCTGGTCAACGACCTGCTCAACTTCGACCGCTTCCTCGTACTCGCTGACTTCGACGCCTACGCCGCCGCACAGGCCGAAGCCGGCAAGGCCTTCGGCGATGTCACGCGCTGGAGTCGCATGTCTCTGCTCAACGTCGCACGCTCCGGCAAGTTCTCCTCCGACCGCACCATCCGCCAGTACTGCTCAGACATTTGGAAGCTACCTGTACCAGAATTACGACCCGCTTAAGCCGCAACCTTTCCTAACGCCATCATTCTGAGCCGCACCCCTCCCGCCGTCATCCTGAGCCGCAGGCGAAGGATCTCTGTATTTGTTCCCACGCCGGAACCCTGCTGGTCCCAAGACCTCTTGACACACCCATTTACAATAGAAATAGAGGGAATCCCATCCGGCACACGCCGGGTTTTCCTTTGCTAGCTCTTTCAAACCCTGTGTTCTGAAGACTTTGCAGCCATGGCCCTGCAATATCAAAGACTTTACAGCTTAGGTCCACCCCTAACTTCAATGCGCTCTGGACTTTGCGCAAAAAGTTACGGGGAGGGGTACCTACGGCTTCAAAACAATCTTCATCGAGTCCGGTTGAGGCTTCGAAGCCAGTCTCACCGCTACCGCTGCATCTTCCAGCCCGAATCGATGCGAGATGAGCTTGGTCAGGTCCAGCTTCCCGGACCGGTAACCCTCGAACACCAGGTCGATTCCCTCCTGCTGAATCGCCACCGACGCAGAGTAAGAACCCATCAGCGTCTTCTCATCCATGCACACCGCAGCCGGATCGAATGGAGCCTCCCCATGCTGCGTGGACGCAAACAGCATCACCCTTCCACCAGGCCGGATCGCCTGCATCGCCGTCCCAATCAGCGCATCCGCACCGACCGCGACCAGCGCCACATCCGCTCCCCGCCCATCTGTCGCCGCTTTACACGCCGCAACCACATCGCCCCGCGCATCCAGCGGATGCTTCAACCCATACTGAGCCGCGATGGCATGCCGCTCCGGATACAGGTCGCTGGTCAGCACCGTCGCCCCTGTCTGCGCCGCCAGCGCTGCCAGCAGAATCCCTATACTCCCCTGACCAATCACCAGCACGGTCTCATCCGGCTTCAGGTCCAGCATCTTCACCGCCTTGAAGCACGTATTCACCGGCTCAATCCACGCCGCCTGCTCGAATGGGATGTCCTCGGGAACCTTTATCAGGCCGGCCGCTGTTGTGCCGTCGCCAACGATCCAGTCCATTACCCGGATGTATTCAGCGAATCCGCCCCCAGCAGGTTCGCCAATGCCCGCGGCGGTTCCGACCTTTTTATAGCGTTCACATTGCGCGAAGGTCTGCTTGCGACAATAGAAACATTCGCCGCAAGGGATGTGATGGAAGGCCATCACACGATCGCCTATTGCAAAGCCGCGAACACCTTCGCCAACCGCAGCAATTGTTCCGGCCATCTCGTGTCCGAAGACACGCGGAGCGGAGTGCGAGCCGGTGTGAATCTTCTTGAGGTCGGTGCCGCAGATGCCGCAGGTATCGATGCGAACCAGCACCTCTCCACGGCCAATCTCCGGAACCGGAACCGTCTCCGTCCTTACATCGTCGGGCGCGCGATATACGGCGGCCCGCATCGTCTGTGGCAATGTCTCACTCATCTCCTCAAGGATATCGAATGCTGCGAGATTAGCTCGCGGAGTTGATCAGGGTAAGAAGTTCGGCCCAGAGTTTCGTGAGGGCGCGATTGCTCTCACGGCCCAGCCGGATCGCTGTGCTCCAGTTCCGCGGGCGAAGCGCCGTGTGCAATGCGAACGCAGTGATTCGGAAATGCCCTCGCGCGTCCGCAAACCGGCTCAGCGACTCCATCTCGAAGTTATGCGCATCGGAAACCCCTTTGATGGCGCGGAAGCGGAGATTTCGTGCGAGTGCGAGCCGAGCTACCGTCGCGGCCTCCATATCGACCAGGGCTGCGTTGTAGCTTTCGTGCAGCCGGGCTTTCTCGCGTACACCTGCGACCCTCTCCGTCGTGACAAGAACGCGTTCGGCGCCCGATGCGGCGCACGGAAACCGCTCGCCAGTCTTCGCGTCGGCGACTGTCGTCGCTTCTATCACCTCGCCCGCGCGAATCTCGGGCGAACATGAACCTGCGAGCCCGGTCGAGACAACGAGCTCGATTCCCTCCAAGCGCAATGCGGCATCGAGCGCCAGTGTGACACGTGTGGCTCCCATTCCCGCAGCGACCACAACTGCTCCGTCAATGTGATAGAGATAGGCGCCGCGCTGTCGCAACTCAGGGTTCGGACGTGTTCCCCGTATTAGTCCGGCGATCTCACGCGGAAGTGCCGCAATGATCGCGGTCTTCGGCGCGTGCACTAGGACCTCACGCGCTTTGGTGGAGGACAGGTCGAGTCACGCACTACCAGTTCAGGGTCAACCACGATCTGCTTCGCCACAGGATGCTCTTCAGGAGACGTGATGCGGCGCACGACCGCCTCTGCTGCCAGCATTCCCATGGTGCGGAGCGGTTGCCGAACGGTGGTCAGGCCGGGGTTCTGGAAGGCGGCCGATTGCACATCGTCAAAGCCGACGACCGAGACGTCCTGCGGAACCCGGAGGCCAGCCTCGCGCAACGCGCGCACGGCTCCGATCGCAGAGACATCGTTGAAGGAAAAGATCGCGGTGAAGCGAGTATTGGATGCCAGCAGCCGCTGTGTGGCGAAATACCCCGTCTCGTGGCCGGGTGCGTCGCCTTCGAGCTGGGCTACCAGCTTGGGATCCAGCGTCAGCTTTGCGCGCGCGGCCGCGTGACGGATTGCCTGCCAGCGTGGATCAGTGTCGGAGCTGAAGCTCTGGCCTTTGATGAACGCAATGTCACGATGACCGAGGCCCACGAGATGATCGATGGCAAGCTCGGCGGCGCGCCGGTGGTTGAGAACGATGTTCGTGATGCCTTCGTGTTCGTCCGGACACGAGACAGTGATCACCGGAAGGTGCGGATGTTTGACGAGCGTCGTGTCGACGGCGATGATCCCGTCGACGGCGCGGTCCACCATCATGCACTGGGAGCGATCGATCAGGTCGGGGCGATGATGGTGGCTAATCAGGAAATAGAAGTAGTCGGCCTGGAGCAGAGCCTGTTCGATGCCGGAAAGGACAGCCGTTGCGTAGCCCTCGGATACTTCTGGAACGAGGACGCCGACGATCATGGAGCGTCCGCGACGCAGTGAGCGAGCGAGCACATTGGGGCGGTAGTTCAACTCCTCGGCCGCAGCAAAGATGCGATCTTGTGTCGCCTTAGGAATAGATTTTGCCGCGGGAGCGCCATTGAGTACGCGCGAGATAGCGGCGACCGACAGCCCAAGATGCTCGGCGATGATCTTGAGGCTCGCGGGACGATTTGCATCCCTGCCTTTACCGGGAAGAGTCACCTTCGAAGTTTGCCACAAAGGCGATGCAACTCTGACATCCCTAGGCAACGGCTTGACATCCAAGCTCCCCAGCGCGTAGAACACTATCCGTTTAGGCAAAGGTTTGCCTACACAACAAACGATCCGGCTCAGTCGCCGGACGACGCTGTATCCCTTTGGAGGCGATATGCGAATGCCACTGCGTACGGCTTGCGGTCTGCTGCTCGCTGCAATGGTTTCTCTTGTCAGTGCCGGAGCCCACGCCCAGTTCCGGGCATCCATTCAAGGCAGCGTGACGGACCCGACGGGTGCGCTGATCCCGAATGCAACAATCACGCTCACCGATAACGGCACGAACGCTACTCAGACCACGACCTCCAACAGCGACGGCGTGTACAACTTCGGCCAGCTTCCGCCAGACAAGTTCACCATCACTGCAACTGCACCGGGATTCACCAAAAAGGTGCTGCAGAATGTGACGATCATTCCGGAGCAGGCGAATTCGATCAACATTGAGCTTGCGCTGGGAGATACGTCGACTACCGTTAACGTCTCGGCGGACACGATCTCTGCCCTTGATACGGCGACCTCGAATATTGGTGGAACCATCAACTCAAACGACATTCAGCACCTGCCGTCGTTCAACCGTGATGTATTCACGCTGACACAGCTTGTGCCGGGCGCGATCAGCGACGGCTCACAGTCTGCCAGCGGCGGCGTCTATGCCACTCCCGGTAATCAGGGTCCGGGCGGCTCCGGTAACTCCGGCCAAATGCCCACCGAGAACCGTCCCCAGGCGATGGCCAACGGCCAGCAGAACTCCAACAACGGCATCTCCATCGACGGCATCAGCACGGTCAGCGCCGTATGGGGAGGCGCAAGCGTCATCACGCCCAACCTCGACTCGATCGACAACGTCCGGGTCGTCACCAACGCCTACGACGCCGAGGATGGACGCTTCGCCGGTGCACAGACCATGGTCACCTCGAAGAGTGGAACCAACCAGATTCATGGAAGCCTCTTCATCGACATCCACCGGCCCGGCCTGAACGCATTCCAGCCGGCAGTCCGCACCTCCAATGGCACGCGTGTCGGTGCACCGCAGCGTGACACTGGGCGGTACAACCAATGGGGCGGCAGCGTTGGCGGCCCGTTCATCAAGAACCGACTGTTCGCGTTCTTCGCGTTCGAGACAAGCCCGAACAGTTCGACCGCAACCAGCACGGGATGGTACGAAACGTCGCAGTTCCGTTCCGCTGCACCCTCGGGCAGCATTGCTGCAACCTACCTCGGATTCCCTGGCAGCGCGCCGAGCGGCGCGATCGTCACGAGTGGCGAGACCTGCGCCACCGTCGGCCTGACGGAAGGCGTGAACTGCAGGACGATCTCTGGGCAGGGTCTCGATATCGGCTCGCCACTCAAAATCGGCCTCGGCAAACAGGACCCATCCGCAACCGGCACTGCAGCCAATCCGGGCGTTGGAGGGGGGCTCGATGGCGTCGCCGACGTGGCCTACTTCCTGACGAGCACACCGTCTTCGTCGACCTACCAGCAGTACAACGGCCGCATGGATGCCCAAATCACCCAGAAGGATCGCCTCTCCTTTGCAATCTACTGGGTGCCCTACACCAGCAACTTCTACAACGGCGGCGCGCGCGCTTATAACCTCTTCCACCATACTCAGACCAACGATGCGTTTTCGGTGATCTGGAACCACATCTTCGGCCCCAACTTCCTCAATGAGGCCCGGGCCAATGCCTCGGGCTGGCGCTGGAACGAGCTCACCTCCAACCCGCAGCAGCCTGTCGGTCTACCGCAGGACAACATCACCTTCTTCGGTCCGGCGTCCGGCGCGTCGATCAACCAGTTCGGCACTTCGATCGGGAGCGACCTGAACCAGTGGACCTACAGCTACCGCGATATCGCGACGAAGGTCACCGGTGCCCACACGATCAAGTTCGGTGGCGACTTTACGAAGCTCTATTACCTCAACAATCCTACCGGCCGGCCGAGCTACAACTTTTACAACATCTGGGACTTCCTCAATGATGCACCCTCCGTCGAGAACGGCGGCTTCAACAGCGTGACTGGCCTTCCCGGCGGCAATCGCTCTGACGAGCGTCAGAACCTCTTCGGCGCCTTCATTCAGGACGCCTGGAGGGTCCGGCCCAACTTCACTCTGAACGTGGGCCTGCGCTACTCCTACTTTGGTGCGCTCTTCGCCAAGCAGAACAACATCCCGCGTGTGCTCCTGGGTCAGGGGACGTCGGCCTTCACCAACATGAACGTTGCGGCTGGCCACAATCTCTGGGAGTCGCCGAAGGCTAACCTGGGACCGCAGATCGGCTTCAACTGGAGCCCAGACAGCTTCCGGAACAAACTCGTCGTCCGCGGTGGCTATGGTCTGAACTTCAACCAGGACGAGATCGCCATTACCGCGAACCTCGCCAATAACCCGCCTACTCAGAACTTCGTCAATTATTCGTTCTCGAGTCCGACAAATCCGGGCGCCAACGGCGGCAACATCATCTATGCCATCTCGAGCGACATCCACTCGCTGAACGGCTTCCCGCCCAATCCGCACGCGATCACCAGCTACACGACAAATGGTCTTCCGATGGCGGGAAGTGCCAGCGTCACGATCATGGGCGATGGCTACGGTAATGTTCCCACGACTTACGTCCAGCACTATTCGCTCGAAGGCGATTATGAGTTCGGCAGGGACATCGTCGCCTCGCTCGGATACCAGGGTAGCGTCAGCCGTCACCTCATCAACCACATGGCCCCGAACGCCGCCGCGGTCGTTGCCGGGTGGACGCTCAATCCGCTCGTGCCCAACGGCGGCGGAGACTTCTGGATCAACGAAGGCATGGCGAACAACAACGCCATGCTCGTCGAGGTGAAGCACCCTATAAGTCACCATTTCACCGCAGACGTACAGTTCCAGTGGGCCAAGAGCATGGATACCGACGGGTCGGGCCCGTACTATGAGGATCCCTACTACCCCCTGTACTCGGGATACTCCTACGGTCCGTCGGACTTCAACGTTGGCAAGCAGTTCAAGGCTTTTGGTCTGTGGCAGCCAGTGATCTTCCACGGTGACAGTGCATGGCTGGAGAAAATTCTCGGCGACTGGTCCCTCAGCGGAATCTACCAGTACCACACCGGCTTCCCGTATTCGCCCACCTACGGTATCCCGCTGTCGCTGTATTGCACCAACTGCAGCTACTCGAACATCCGTCCGTATTACCTCGGCAATGGCGGCCATGACCACAGCAACGATGCTTTCATCAACGGCAAGAACTTCCCCAACAACGTCGTTATTCCAGCGGTTACAGGAACGGTCAACGGTTCGGTCAGAACGGTCCAGCAGTCGACGACCTACTTTACAACGCCGAACTTCGCGAACGCGATGCAGGCGGTCTCAGGAAACGGATCGACGCTGAGTCCGAATGTCTCGCTGCCTCCGACGCCGGGTTTGCTTCGGAATGCCTTTGTCGGTCCAAACTACCGCGACTTCGATTTCTCACTTACAAAGGGCTTCGGTCTTCCTAACACCCGGATTCTTGGAGAGAATGCGAAGATTGAGATTGGCGCCAACTTCCTAAACCTCTTCAATATCCTGAATCTTGATCCTGGGCGTGTCTCGAACAACGTGGCGTCCACTGGAAACCCTTTGGTGGGTGGTACTCCGTTCGGTGTCGACAACACTGCTCTCGGCGGACGAACCATCACGTTCCAGGCGCGGTTCAGCTTCTAGCTATGAATGATGCTTCGGAAAGAGGGTGCTCCTATGGCGCACCCTCTTTCTTTCGCTTCTCTCGATCGTCATGACACGCTCCGGTGATTCGGGCAGTTGGACCGAACACCACTTACAGGGAAGATCATGCTGACTCTTCGCAGCCCGATCGTTTGTGCAGCTGCAGCAACTCTGCTCGCAATGGCGCCGTCGAGCGTTTCATGCGCGCAGCAAAGTGAAGAGATCACGATCGACGCGCGGGCGAGCACGACTCCGTTCCCGCATTTCTGGGAGGAGATGTTCGGGTCGGGGCGCGCGGCGCTGGTGTTGCGCACGGCGTATCAGAACGACCTGACAGCGGTGAAGGCGATCACTGATTTAAAGTACTTGCGCTTTCACGCGATCCTGCACGATGAGCTTGGGGCGTACAACGAGGATGAGCACGGTAATCCTGTGTACAACTTCACGTACATCAACCAGATTTACGAGAGCCTGCTTGCGCAGGGCGTGCGGCCGGTGGTTGAGATCAGCTTCATGCCGAAGAAGCTTGCGTTCAATCCAGATGATCTTCATCCGTTCTGGTACAAGCAGAACGTCTCGCCGCCGAAGAGTATGGAGCGATGGGATGATCTGATCCACGCTTTCGCGCAGGACCTGGTCGAACACTTCGGCATTGATGAAGTGGCACAGTGGTACTTCGAGGTTTGGAATGAGCCCAACATCGACTTCTGGGGTGGGATTCCGCGCATGGAGTCTTACTTCGATCTGTATGCGCACACCGCGCTTGCGTTAAAGTCGGTCTCTCCACGGCTGCGCGTGGGCGGCCCAGCGACTGCGGCGGCGGCGTGGGTGCCGGAGTTTCTGAGCTACGCTGCAGAGAATCATGTACCGGTCGACTTCGTCAGCTCGCATGGGTATGACGACGAGCCAGTGGAGAGGCTGCTTGGGAAGGACCAGCCGCTGCGCAACAAGGACATCATTCAAGAGGACCGAACCTGCGCCGCGGTGGCGAAGGTGAGGAGGCAGATCGATGCATCGCCGACGCCACACCTTGCCCTGCTGTGGACCGAATGGAACGTTCCGGGCAAGGACGGATTGCGCGATACGCCGTATGTCGGGCCTGCGCTGGCAGAGGCTATTCGCACGTGCGACGGTCAGGTGGACATGCTGTCGTTCTGGACGTTCTCGGATGTCTTCGAAGAGGGCGGCCCGGCGCCGCGTCCATTTCAAGGTCAATTTGGTTTGAGAGCTACCGGCGGCATCAACAAGCCAAGCTTCTATGACTTCGCACTGCTGCATCAGCTCGGTCCTGAACGGATGGCGAATCCATCGCACGATGCACTAGTCACGCGCCTCCCGGATGGTTCGTTGGCGATTGCACTTTGGAACCTCGTGTCGGTCGATGAACCGACCCAGTCTGGATTCACACATCACGTAACTCTGCGGATTGCAGGTGTCGCGCGGAACGCGCGAGTCCTGGCGCAACAGGTGGACGAAGATCACGGCAATGTGATGAAGGCTTACGTCGCAATGGGAAGCCCGCGGTATCCTACGCGCCTCCAAGCCCAGCAGATGAACGCGGCCTCTGCACTGCCAGCGCCGCAGCATCTTGCACTTCGCGACGGCGCTCTCAACATTGACCTCAAACCCAACGAACTCCTGTTGCTGCGCGTTCATGCTGCCAGTGCACGACGCAACAAACGGAGTTCCACCCATCCCCAGGAGTAACGCTCATGAGAACGGTGCGCGCCCTGACGGCCATCCTCGCTACCACGCTGACGCTCGGTCCAATTGCAATTGCGCAGAGTGCGAGCTCCGTTCCCATCTCACTCACTATCGATGCTGCCGCAACAACCACTCCGTTTCCACATTTCTGGGAGAAGACATTTGGCTCGGGACGAGCCATCCTGTCACTGCGCGAGAGCTATCGCACCGACCTCGCCACTGTGAAGGCTGCGACGGACTTTGAGTCGATCCGTTTTCATGCGATCTTTCAGGACGAAGTCGGCCTTTACGATCCCGATCGCAAGAGCATTGAGTTTGCACAAACTGCTGGAAAGGCGGGGGCGACTACGCAGGACACCTCCGCTTATAACTTCAGTTACATCGACCAAATCTACGACGGACTGCTCGCGCAGCATGTGCGACCTTATGTCGAGCTGAGCTTCATGCCGAAGAAGATGGCAGCGGACCCCACCAAACTTCATCCGTTCTGGTATCACCCCAATGTGTCGCCGCCGAAAAGCTATGACGAGTGGGACGCGATGATCCGGGCCTTCACGCAACACCTGGTGAATCGCTACGGGCTTGATGAGGTTGCGACGTGGAAGTTCGAGGTGTGGAACGAACCGAACCTGGACTTCTGGGGTGGAGAGCCAAAGCAGGTTACATATTTTGAACTCTACGATCACACAGCACGAGCGATTAAATCTGTTTCGCCGCGGTTGCAGGTCGGCGGACCTTCGACTGCGCAGGCCGCTTGGGTGACGCCGTTTCTCCAGCACGTGAAGGACGCGAATGTTCCCATCGATTTTGTCTCGACACACGTTTATGCGAACGACACGGCGCACGATGTCTTCGGGACGGACGAGAAGATTCCGCGCGATGAGATGGTGTATCGCTCAGTGAAGAAGGTGCACGACCAGATCGCGAGTTCGCCCTTCCCAAGTCTTCCGCTGATTTTCTCCGAATACAACGCGAGTTACGCGAACGAACCGAATGTTACGGATACCGACTACATGGGGCCATGGCTCGCCAACACGATTCGCCAGTGCGACGGGCTGGTGAGCAACATGGCGTACTGGTCTTTCTCCGACGTGTTTGAGGAGCAGGGCGTGGTGCGGACGCCGTTCTATGGAGGCTTCGGGCTAATCGCCGCCGACAACATTCCGAAGCCGTCGCTGAATGTCTTCCGGGCACTCCATAAGCTGGGTACACAACGAATTCATCTGGACTCTGATTCGGCGCTCGCGACGACTGGACCGAATGGACGCCTCGCTATCGCGCTATGGGACTATGCCCCACCCGACGGCACGGGGCCGCGATATACGATGCCGACAGGACCAGCGGGCCCTTCGAAAGCATTTACGCTTATGCTGGAGCACGTTCGGGCGAACGCTGCTGTCGAAATCTGGCGCGTTGACGACGATCACGGCAACGTAATCAAGGCCTTCAATGCGATGGGGCGCCCACCGGGCGATCTGACGCAGCAGCAAATTGCGGAACTACGCGCCGCTGGTGCGATGGCTGCGCCGGAGCATGCAAATCTGCGTCACGGACAACTCGAACTTACAGTTCCCCCGCATGGACTAGCTGTCGTCCTGGTGGAGCGATAATTCGTCAAATGGATGTGATGAACCGCCGACACGCTCTAAAGCTTTTAACGGCCAGCGTCGTGCTGCCGTCGCTGACGAGGCAAGCGCATGCACAAGAGATACAGATTGGGCCAGTCGCGTCCGCTGCATACAAGCTCACGCACGAAGACGTAGCCTTCCTTGATGACCTGCAGCGACGGGCCTGCATGTTCTTCCTTGAGCAAGGCAGCCCGGATACAGGTCAGGTGCTCGATCGCGCGAAGGCTTTCGATCCGCCGGGAGTTCGCGACAGCCGCCGAATGGCGTCGATTGCGGCTACTGGCTTCGGGCTCACTGCGCTTGTGCATTGCCGATCGTCGCGGCTATATTTCCCGCGAGACTGTTCTGACGCGCGTGCGGAATACGCTGCGATACCATCACGACAAGTTGGAGAACAACCACGGTTTCTTCTCGCACTTCAATGATGTGGAGAGTGGCACTCCTTACCGTGGGAGCGAGATCTCACCGATTGATACTTCACTTCTGCTCTGTGGCGTGCTGACGGTGCGGCAATACTTCCATCGATGACCGCGAGATCTATCAACTTGCGACGGACCTCTATCACCGCGTTGACTGGACTTGGATGCTGAACGGCGGGGACATGTTTGCAATGGCCTGGCGTAACGGAGCTTTCGAACGCGGGCGATGGAACCATTATTGTGAACTGATGATGATGTACTTGCTGGCGCTCGGATCACCGACGCATCCCATCGATCCGGCGAGCTGGAATGCGTGGGAACGGCCGGTGATGCACTTCGAGAACTACACGTACGTTTCGGCCGCCGACCCGCTGTTTGTGCACCAGTACAGTCACGCGTGGTTTGACTTCCGTAAGAAGCACGATAAGTTCGTGAACTACTTTGAGAACTCAATTATTGCGACACGCGCACACAAGGCGTTCTGTATCTCGCTGGGGGCTCCATACTCACCGGACTATTGGGGAATTACCGCTTCAGACACGCAACATGGATATCGCGCGTGGGGTGGTCCTCCCGCGCACGGCGACATTGATGGCTCGGTAGTGCCCTGCGCTGCCGGAGGCTCTCTTGCATCTTGTTCCGGGTGACTGCCTGCGCGTGCTGCGTGCGTTGAAGCAGAACTATGGCGATAAAGCGTGGGGGCGCTATGGGTTTTGCGATGCGTTCAACCCAAAGGACAACTGGTATGATGCCGACTGCCTCGGCATCGACCAGGGCATCACGGTGGTGATGGCGGAGAATCTCCGCACGGGATTTGTCTGGAGCACGTTTTCTCGCAATCCGGAGGTTGCCGTCGCGTTTGAACGAGCCGCGTTCCATCCGGACTGAGGCTACGCGGTACTACGATTCGCGGAGAACGAAGCGTAGCCGGCAGTCCTCCCCAAACCACTGGATGTAGTTCGTTCCCCAGGCGTTATTGAAGAGATTGCAGTGAACGCCGTGAGTGAGATCGGCATCTTCCTGCGAGAAGTTCAGCGGGGAACGCTCGCCAAGTGCGATGACGGGAGCATCGACTGTATCGACGAAGAGGGTGTTGTTGCCTGAACGGCAGCTGAAGCCGGTGGAGAGTCCATGCATGTGACGGCCTCCGCCGCGTACGACATCGTGCGGTGAGATTGGCTCGGAGCACTTCTCAAGCGTCCACTGCGCATCCGCTGCAGTCACCGGATTAAAGGTGAGCCACAGAGACTCGGGAAGACGCGTCGCAGGTTTTCCGAACCAGGAGAGAGTCATTGCGATGGTTGGCTCGGCATCCGGCAATGAGAGCTCCAGATAGAAGCGCTTCGGGAAAGATGCGAGGCCGCTCTCTAGCGATTTCGGATCCTTGATCCTCGACTCAATGATGATGCTCAGGCCGTCTGTGTCCTTCTTCGTGTAGATCTTATCGACCGTGGGATACCAGGTTTTGCTGAGCGCGCCGATGCGATCGATGTTGGGTTTGCCGAAGTCCTTGGGGGCCCAATCCGCCTTTGAGATGATGTAGCTCTTCAGGAAGCGATCGTAGTCGTCGCTGGAAAGTGCCTGATAGGCAATCAGTCCGAGGGGCCTTTGCTGTGACGCCCATTCGTGTCCTGAGCTCTTGCTTAGCAATCGATGGATCGATCCTGTTGAGGAGTCGATTTTCAAGCGAAAGTGTTTGGCGTCGATCTCTCCGCCACTATGGGTGTGGTATCCGTTCGATGTTGAGGGTTCGTGAGGCGTAAGAATTGCGAGCGCGTCCTGGGCTTCCTTTTGCAGGGGCGCCGGCAGTGTCGCGAGAGCCGATAAGAGATCGTCCCGTTTCTCCTTCCAGCTGTAGGCGACGACCTGATAGTTCTTTGTCGGCAGCATCGCCGCCAGCTGCTTGGGTCTGTAGTTTTCGAAATCCAACCACGTCTTTGTATCGGTGCCCCACGTGTGTTCGGCTTCGAGAAGAAGGTCGGCGAGGAGTGCCATGTCGGTCTTGTCACCACACTGGAACTCGCCGCGCTGGATCCACTTGTTTCGAAGGCGCGAAATCTCGCGGTAGCGAGCGACTTTGATTGGATCGCTTGGCACACCGTAGATCCAGGTGTCGCCGATTTCCTGTGTCACGACGGGAAGATCAGCGCGATGAGGTTCCACCGCCTCCGCGATCTCACCCAGGCCGGTCGCAACGATTTCGGCATTTGGAAACTGCTGCTTCAATTCTGCGTAGATGGATTCAATCTCCGCGGGCGTATGCGGCCCGCTGTTGTCCCCACGGACCATGATGGCGATTGCAAGGTCCGAGTTGGGAACCTGTGTGACGCTGCCATAATCGTGGTGATACATCACAGTCAACGATGCGCCGCGAGAGTCCTTCCAGAGGAACAACGGCGGAACATTCGCGGTTCTGCTAGCGCCGTTCACTCCAATGTCGAGGAAGGTGACCCCGCTTGCAGCAAGTGGGGTGATCAGCCCGCGAGTGTGGCCGGGAACATCCGTCATCTTCGCGCCATTCGTCTTCTTGCCGAACCTTGCATCGAGAGAACGCGAGAGCGATACGCTTCCGGTGATCTGCGAGTCGTCCATCAACTCGGTCTGCCAGCTGAAGGGCAAGGCATGCCAGGCGAGGTCACCGTCGGCGATCGCCTTCTCCGTGTTCTGCCGATCCTCTTGCGAGGCCTGCTCGAGATATTCGTAGAGCAGCCATGACCCTGTCGTCCAGACGTAGCGTGGTCTTCCCTGCTGTCGGGACTCGCGGGCGATTTGAATTGCAGCGGGAAAGTATTTCTGGAAGTACTTCTGCACTACGTGCTCCTGCGTGTCCACAAAACCCGCATCGAAGTGGCACTTGAAGATGACCAGCACACGCCGAACTTGTTGCGCAGCCGCTGAAGGGGTGCTCTGGATTCCCCATGCGCGTTCCATAGAACCTGATGCCAATGCTCCGCCCGAGGCCAGCATCGCAAGAAGAAAATCACGCCGATCAAGAAGGCTGCTCACAACGCCCACCTTTCGTTTGCGGCAGAGGTGTCCGCCACTCTTATTTATCTACTTCCTTGCAAGCCTTACGACAAGCGCCGATGCGGGAGGCACGAGCACCGTCGTCTTATCGTCTTCACACTCGGCCAACTTGCTCCAGTGTCCGTTCCAACCGCTCGGTGTAATGGCGGCTCCGCCGAAGGTAATCCCTTCTCGGGCGGTTGGGTTTGCTTCAGGCGCCTCAAGTGCCATACTTTCGACTTTGCCTCTTATCCTCGCGGCATGGAGAGTCACAGAGACGCTTCTGGCCTGTGGGCCGTGCTCCTTGTTGATGAGAGTGACATAGATTTCATGGTCTGCGCGAACTGCGTACGCCGCGAGGTTGACGCCTTCGGTGTTGGAGACTGATATCGGGTTTACACGGCCCTGGCTGCCTACATTGAATGCTTTAAAGGCATATGCTTTTGGGTTGAAGTGGAAGGTTCCGTCCGGTGAGCGGTAGATCGTGTCCGTAAAGATCCAACTCTTGTTGTGGAAGTTCACGCCGGCAGCACCATGAGCCGCATGCCAGTGAAGATAATCCAACGCCCACAACGCGGAGACGAACGCATTGCTCGCACCGTCGACCCCTCCCGTGTAGTCGTTCGCCTCGGTCATTCTGTAGGTCATCCCCTCGCGCTCGACTGGCGCCAACACGTGGTGAAAGAGCACGTCGTATCGCTCGCTTGGCCACGCTGCTGAAAGCATGGACTCGACTGCGGTGTCGACGCTTACACCGGCAGCACTCTGACCGGGATAGTCGTGTTGAGTAACGAAGAGCAGGCTGCCTGAAGTCCTTTCGTCGTGGGCGAATCGCTGCGTCCAGGACTGTCCGTCGAAGTCTGTGTCTTTTGTGCCGGGCACAGGATAGTCCGAACCGGTGTCCGGGCCGGTGAACTTTGCAGCTGGCGCGGTTGCGTCGATTGCGGCCGCGAAGTCCCGCCAGTCCTTCAGAAAGGATGGATAGGCCGTACCCGGTATCTCAGGCGTGGTCTCTACGATGCGGGGATCGCGTTCATGGCCGGGTGATGTGTGGAACGAGTGCCAGTCAGGTTCGTTGCCGATTTGAAAGCAGACCAATTGAGAGGCGTAGTGTTGCTGGATATACTGCGCAATGGCATCATCCTGCTGCGCATTTCCGTTCAGCAACCGGACCGTGTAGATCACTCTCACATCGGCGGCCTTCGCGAACGCGAATAGCTGATCAATGTCCGCAGGACCGGGAATCTTGAACTCAGGACCATCTGCGGTTCCGCCGCCAACTCGCAGATTGCGAATTCCGATTGCCCTAAATAGATCGATGAATGGCTTGTTGTCCGGACTGAATAGGTGGTGTCCCTGCTTGTCCGGATTCAGGTTTGAGGATTCGAAGCTAAGGCCCGCGAAGTCTTGAGGAATTGCAGGTCCCAGTTGATCCGAGATTTCGATGGTTACACGCGATTGTGCTGAAGCGCATGCCATGGCGATGCCAGCCCAAGCGGCGACCAAACAAATCAGTTTCGGCTTCACAAACACCTCAAAAACGTACCTGCCTCTAAGGAGGTCAATCTATCACAATTGATTTTCTTGTCAGCCTTCCCATTCCAACATATAGTCGGTCATAGGGTCAGGAGAAGATCAGGTCTCAATTGAGAGCACTTGCTGTCGACCTCGGAGGTGCCCACCTTGCTTACTGGGTTGTAGAGGATCGATCGCTTATCTTTCATGAGTCGTTCGATGTTGTCGGTGCCACAAGGCTCCGATCCGTACTGGATACTCTCGAAGACGTACTCCGTCGATCTCAAGAGACATTTGGAGAGTTCGCCGGACTTGCCATGGGTCTCGTGCATCGTCGACCCGTCCACGAACCGTGTACTTTCCGCCTTTAAGAAGTTGTCACCGCAGGCATAGGCGGAGAGCGTGTGGAAGCCTCGCTGATTCAGGGTGTTATCGAACGGATGCTCTATAATCGTTTGTAATCGATTGACACTCGACGCCGCAGCTAAATATAGTGGCATCGGTTTCCCGATACACTGCCAAACCTCTACGACGACTCCAGGAGACTCCTCAAAAATGCGAATGAAGCTTACACCCGGAAAAGCTGCCGGGCTTAAGGCGGTGGCCGATAACCGTGGTGTTATTGCAGCGGCAGCGATGGACCAGAGAGGTCTGCTCAAGCAGATGCTGATCCGCGAACTCGGCGGCAAGGAACCCTCCGACGAGATGATGTCCGAGTTCAAGGAGATCGTCGCACGCTCCGTGACGCAGCACGCATCCTCCATTTTGCTGGATGTGCAGTATGGTTTGAAGGCGACCCACAACATCAACGGCAAGGGCCTGCTGCTCGCCTACGAACATGCCGGCTACAGCCCGGACAAGCCCGAGCGTCTGCCATCTGTCTCCGAGGGATGGTCGGCACTTCGCCTCAAAGAGGCCGGCGCGGATGCCGTGAAGATTCTCGTCTACTACACGCCCTTTGAGAAGAAGTGGGTTAATGAGCAAAAGCATGCATGGGTGGAGCGCATTGGAGCGGAGTGCCGCGGAGCGGATATACCCCTGTTCCTCGAGTTTCTGACCTACAGCGTCCATGGCGAAGATGAGAAGGGGCCAGAGTTCGCGCGCAGAAAGCCGGAGATCATCCTGGCTGGCATGGAAGAGTTTGCCAAGGAACGCTATGGAGCTGATGTGCTTAAGGTCGATGTTCCTATCCAGATGGCCTACGTCGAAGGGACAAAAGCTTTCAAAGGAGACGCCGCCTACTCTCGCGAAGACGCAAAGAAGTTGGTGCGCGAGGCAGCGGATAAGACTGATCTTCCGATCGTCTATCTTTCCGCCGGCGTGAGCAGTCCCGTGTTCATCGAAACCCTGGAGCTGGCGGCAGAGGCTGGGGTAGAGTTCCATGGGGTGCTCGCAGGACGCGCTACCTGGCAGGACGGAGTTCCCGTTTACGTAAAAGAAGGCCCCGAGGCGCTGGAGCGCTGGATGAATACGCGGGGAGCGCAGAATATTGACAACGTCAATCGTGCGCTGAGCCTCGCGCGTCCATGGACGGAAGCGCGTGCGTTTCGCGGCTAAGCGCGCAACGACCACTCGCATTGTCTGAATCATCGGGCCAGTACAGCGGGGACTCTCTTGTTAGAGACGATGGAACAACCTAGAACGACGACCGGCTCTATTGTGGAGCGGGCGATACATCGTCGACGCTGGTGGATCCTCGGACTGCTCTTCTCGATCACGGTAATCAACTTCATCGACCGGCAGACGTTGTCCGTGCTCGCGCCTGTCATTTGCTCCGCCTTCCACCTGACGAACGTCGCGTACGGTCGCATCGTGGCCGCACTACAGTTCGGCATGATGTCCGGCGAGTTCCCCATGGGTTACCTGATGGACCGATGGGGCACGCGGCTGGGGATCTCCTTTGCTGTCATGTGGTGGTCTTCAGCGACGGCGGCCCAGGTGTTTGCGCGTACCGGAACGCAGTTCGGATTGATCCGGTATTGGATGGGTACGGGCGAGTGCGGGAACTTCTCGGGAGGCGTGAAGACCGCGACGCGGCTCTTTGCGCCAGCGGAGCGAACCCTTGCTATCGGCATCTTTAACGCCGGCAGCATGGTGGGAGCAACCGTGGCGCCTCCCTTGATCGTGTACCTTCTGCATCACTACGGATTTCGGTCGGCGTTCCTTGTTCCAGCAGCTTTGGGCTTCCTGTGGCTGATCGCATGGTGGTTCGTCTACCAGCGTGAAGCGCCGCCACGTGATAAAACGCGACAGCCGCAGAGTTCTCTCCGCGAATTGCTCAGCGATTCTTCCTCATGGGCGGTGATGGCGTGCAGGTTCTTCGTTGGTCCGGTCATTCAGTTCTATTGGTATTGGATTCCGATGTACCTCTACACCGTGCGGCACATGTCGCTGACGCAGGTGGGATTTCTTAGCTGGATCCCGTTTCTCCTGGGCGACGCTGGGAACGTGTTTGGCGGCTGGGCCGCGGGCGTTATGTTGCGGCGCGGTATCTCCGCACGAAACACGAGGCGGTGCCTGATGTACGGCAGCAGCGCCTTCTGCTTCGCGAGTTTCCTGGTTCCTTTCATACGCGGGAGCGGCATGGCGCTCGCCATCATCGGCGTTGCCGTCGCAGCACATAACTTCCTTTCCGCAAACATGTATGGCGCCATCACCGACCTCTTTCCAGACTCGAAGGTAGGTCGCGCCACAGGACTTACGGGAGTGGCCGGTGGTCTAAGCGGACTTCTCTTTCCTCTGCTTACTGGAATATTGATTGATCGCTTCTCTTACAGCCCGGTATTTGTCCTGATTGCCATGATGCCGCTCGTGGGCACGCTTGCGCTCTTCACCCTCGGCAGAAAATACCGCACGATGGGCTTCGGCCAGCGTTCAAATGTTGCGACACAGCAATAACATCGAAAGGATTCCATGAGCGGCCCCTTGTTGCCCTGGAACGACGACGCGACGGAGATTCAGACCGAGCTCCGGTACAAACACGAACGCATCCTGGCGTGGATCGCCGAACGTCAAGTTGATGCGCTGGTCATTGGACGGCACGAGAATATTGCCTGGGCCACTGCGGGGCGAGCTGACTGCCGCATCGGCGTGCTGCGCGAAACTGGACCTGCCACGCTGCTCTTCACCCGAGATGGTGCGCGGTATTACATCACATCGAACAACGAAGCTGAGCGGCTCAAGAGTGAAGAATTCGATGGGCTCGGCTTCCAGCCAATCATTCAGCCCTGGCACAAGAATGCGCTGGCCGAATCACTCCCCTCGCTCGCAGGACGTCGCATAACGGCGGACATCCCTCTCGGAGCTACTACAGCAACTCCTCTTCTCGAACTGCGTGGAACACTGACGCGCTCCGAGATACGGCGCTATCGCTGGCTCGCTCGCGCCACATCGGCCGCCATCGAACAGATTGCGCTGGCTGTCCAACCCGGCGACTCTGAGCGGCACATGCAGTGCATGCTCGCAGCATCCTTGCTTCGTCAGCGCATCCAACCGAGCGTCTATCTAACGGCGGTGGATGACCGTATTCGACGCTATCCTCATCCTGTCCCGAGGGACGCCGTGCTGGTCCGACTGGCCATGCTGGGACTATGCGCACGCCGATGGGGGCTGACCGTCTCGCTCACACGCTTCGTTCACTTTGGGGCTCTGCCCTCGCAGCTGCGGGAGAACTTCACCGTTGTCCAACAGGTAGCCGCTCGTCTCCTCCAGGCGACCCGTGAAGGGATAATGGGCAATGATCTCTTTCAGATCGCCCAGGAAGCATATGCTGAACTTGGAGTGCCGGGAGCTGAACAAAGTCACCATCAGGGAGGAGCAATCGGCTATATGGAGCGGGAGTGGTTCGCAAGACCCGGTGGTACGGAACAGATTCTTGCTCAGCAGGCCGTCGCATGGAACCCCAGCTTCGAGGGTGCCAAATGCGAGGAAACGTTTCTTTACGACAAGGGTCGCCTGGAGCCTCTAACAACCACTCCCCGCTTACCCCAGGTTGCTGTTCGAGTGGCTGACAATGACTTTCATTTCAGCGATGTACTCCTCCGGTGAACGCTTCATCCACAGATAACTTCGTTGACAATCAATCACAATCGATTATATGTTTAAGCCCGTTCCCAAAGAAGCCTAAGAATGAGTAGCTCCAATCTCATGATCGTGCAAGGTGGCGGCCCGACGGCCGTGTTTAATGCCAGCCTTGCAGAGATCATCGCCGAGGGACGGCGGCAGCGTTCCATCTCTTCGGTCTTCGGCTCGCGTCGCGGGATCAAAGGGCTGATCGACGACCAGATCGTCGATCTCGGCGGCGCCTCGACGGCCCAACTTGGGTTATTGAGCAGAACTCCCGGCGCGGCGCTCGGGTCCTCTCGTCACAACCCCAGCGAAGAGGAGATGCAGAAGTTGGCCCAGACTCTCGTCCGCCTCAAGATCGACCTTCTGCTCTTTCTGGGTGGCAACGGTACGATGCGGGGTGCCGAGATCGTCAGCACCTTCTGCACTTCGCAAGGGATGAACATTCGGGTCGTCGGGGTCCCCAAGACCATCGACAACGATATTGTGGCAACAAACCGTTGCCCGGGCTACGCCAGCGCCGCACGATATATAGCGACCTCTACGCGTGAACTCGGTGCCGATGTGCGTGCACTTCCCCAGCCCGTAACCATTCTCGAGACCATGGGACGCTCCGTCGGATGGATTGCTGCCGCTGCATCGCTCGCGCGCACTGACGCCGACAGCGCTCCCCACCTGGTCTACGTTCCCGAGGTGCCATTCGAGACAGAGGCTTTCCTCTCGGATCTCAGCCGCGTTGTCGATAGGCTTGGATGGGCTGTTGTCGTCGTAGCGGAAGGCATTCGTCATGCCGATGGAAGGCCCGTCTACGAGACCCGTAGCACAGCGCAGTCCGATCCGCTCAAGAGGCCCATGATCGGTGGCGTCGCCCAACATCTCGCAACCATCGTGGGCGAGCGGCTCGGCCTCCGCTGCCGCAGTGAGAAGCCGGGCCTGCTTGGACGGGCTTCTATCGCATGCGCTGCGGAACAGGACTTCGAGGATGCGGCACTCGTCGGACGGGCAGGTGTGCAGGCGCTCGTCTCCGGCCAAACCAACGTGATGGTCTCCCTCGAGCCACTTGGATCTGCTCCCACCACCAGACTTGTCCCTCTGTCGGACGCTGCCGGTCATGAGCGCACAATCCCGAACGAGTGGTTGCAGCGCGGTCCTCTTCCGGTAGCCCAGCCGTTTTTTGACTACATACGTCCCCTCGTTGGGCCAATCGAGCAACACATTACAGAGATCGGCATGGCCGTTCAAGGAATAGGAGCAATGTAGAGATGGAAACGCAACAGTCAACGTCGCAGGCTCCAGTCGGTGTACTGATCTTCGGCCGGAAGCGTCCGGGATTTGACCAGGATTGGAGCGCTGAGATACGCGACCGCTGCCGCAAGTCGCTGGCTCAGGCCGGATTCACCTGCATCGGCTCCGAAGAGGTTGTTCTCGATGATGAGGGCGTAAACGGTAGTCTGGACCGAATTGTGCAGGCCGGTTGCCGTGCGTTGATCGTGATTCAGCCGTCTCTCGCTGACGGCCAGTACGCGCTAACCGTCAGCCAGCGCTGGAGTGATCCCATCATCCTGTGGGCGACACCCGAACGACCGGGCGACGGTAAGGTAAGTTCCTGTTCTCTCGTTGGTCAGCACCTCTGGGCCTCCATACTTCGTCAGGCAAATCATCCGTTCGAATTCGTCTACGGTGTCCCGGAGGATGTCCAAGCTGAGCTACGCCAAGCCGTTGCGCTCTCTGAAACGGTTCAACGCCTACGCACAGCGAAGCTGGGCGTCGTCGGTACGCATGCGCCCGGATTCCTCGATCTTGCGGCTGATCCCTTCCTCATCCGCAGAACCTTCGGGTTGCAGATGCACCCACTCAGCCTTCCTCAGTTCATCGAGCGCGTCCAGGCGATTCCAGCAGATGAGGTCGATGCTGACCTTCAGCGCGTACATTCGCTGGGACTGCGCGAGACCGGAAGCACTTCGGCGCCGGCCGATGAGTTGCTCTCGGTCAACTCGCGTTATTACCTCTCCGTGCAGAACCTGATGCGCGAAGCCAACCTGGACGCGCTCTCGTTGCAGTGCTGGCCGGAACTGCCGAATGTGCTGGGACAATGGCCTTACTTCGCCGTCTCGCGTCTTGGAGCCGAGGGCAAAGCTGTCTCTATCGAAGGCGATGTCGATGGTGCGATCGGTGCTCTTATCGGCCGTCTCCTTGGTATCGGGCCGGGTTTCCTCACCGACTGGCTTGAGCATGACGCGAACACCATCTTCTTCTGGCATCCGGGAATGGCGCCCCTTGATATGTGCAACGCCACCGGATGCGACGATTCGCCCACACTTGGTGGCCATTTCAACGGCGCCCGCCCCTTTGTGGTCGACGGCCAATTGCAGTTAGCTGGAGATGTCACCATCTCGCGCATCTGGCGCTGCGACGGGCAGTATCACTGGACGGCGTTCGAAGGCCGTTCCATCCCGCCGCGGCGCTCTATTACCGGCAACAGCCTGCTGATCGAAGTCGATGGCGGTAAGGTGCCGGAACGCTTCGAACGCCTCGTTCATGCAGGCCTACCGCACCACGTAACGCTGCATTTCGGTCGCCACGCAGAGACATTCCGGCGGCTCGCCCGCGCGCTTCGCATCGATTGGGAACTATGAAAACAGGAGAGTTAGCACTTAGCCACAAGGGATGACAGTTTACAATCTATTGCAACAAACGATTTAGACGGCCGACTTTGCCGAGGTGAAGCAGATGCCTAGAAACGCAACAACAGCCCGAGTAGCACGACATGAGATCCGAGAAGAGATTCAGCGCAGGATTCTTTCCGGAGAGAGCAAGCCAGGAGAGCGGCTCAGTCAGCAGAGCCTGGCTCGCGAGCTTGGAGTCGCTCAAGGCACCGTGCGTGAGTCTCTCCTTGAACTGCAATGGCTTGGCCTCGTCGAGTCCATCGACCGCCTCGGCGTCTTCGTGGACAAACTGGATGTCGGCCGAATCTGCGAAGCGTACCAGTTGCGCGAGGTTCTCGAAGGCCTCGCCGCACGATTGGCCTGCAACCACGCCGGACGCGGAGATATCGGAGAGCTGCGGTCGATGGCCGACCAGATCTATCGCATGGCACAGGACGATGATGCTGAAACCGCATCCATCGATCGCCAGTTCCATCTTCGAATCACAGAGCTCGCACGCAACAACACGCTCATGCGGCTCTCGCAGACTTATCGCGCGTTAGGCATGACGGTTCGGGCCTATCGCGAACCGGCCATCATTCATGCCGAGCACCTTCGCATCGTCGAAGCCATCGAGCACAACTTTGCCGAGGAGGCCGAACGTCAGGCGCGTTATCACGTGGTAGGTGCCCGCGAGATGATCGAGTCGCTCGCGCAGCAGGGCAAGTTTATTCCGCAGTGGGTGAAATAGATGTCGACGACCGTACTTGATGAGAAATCCAGCCCATCGCAGGGTGCACAGCATCCCTACGGCTCGTACATCGCTGGCGAGTGGGTTTATACGAAGGATCAGCTTCAGATCGTCGATCCTTCCAGCGGAAAGGCGTTCGCAAAAGTTTCGTCAATTCAGCAGGAACAAGTAACGACCGCCTTGGTGAACGCGGAGAAGGCGTTCAGTGAATGGCGCCAGTTCTCTGCCCTCGAACGCGGAAACCTTCTTCGCAAGGTTGCGGACGAACTTCTGCGCAGACGGCCGGAGATCGCCCGAACGATCACTCTCGAAAACGGCAAGCCTCTCGCCCAAAGCGAAGGTGAAGTTGCGATGTCGGCAGATCACTTGTACTGGTTTGCCGAGGAGGCCCGTCGCGTCTACGGCCGAAGCGTTCCCAATCAGGTCAAGGGCAAACGTCACATGATCGTCAAGACGCCGATCGGCGTCGTTGGCGCCATTGCGCCCTGGAACTTCCCTCTCGTTCTGTCCGTACGCAAAGTCGCTCCGGCGATGGCCGCCGGTTGCCCCGTGATCCTGAAGCCCGCCAGTCAAACGCCGCTCTCGGCCATTCACCTCGCGGAATGCATGCAGGCTGCAGGAGTTCCCCCGGGCGTCTTTCAACTGGTGATCGGCGATGCCGCGATGATCTCGCGGACATTCCTTTCCAGTCCTATCTGCCGCAAGGTGAGTTTCACTGGATCGACGCACGTGGGACGCCTTCTCATCCAAGGCGCCGCTGAGACAATCAAGCCGCTCTGTCTCGAGCTTGGCGGACTCGCACCCGTACTGATCTTCAAGGATTGCGATTTGGAGGTGGCCGTACGGGAGACCATCATCGCGAAGTTTCGCAACACGGGCCAATCGTGCATTGCGGCCAACAGAATCTACGTGCAGAAGAGCATCCATAAGCAGTTCACGGAACGATTCTGCGCAGCGGTGGCGCGGCTCAAAACCGGCCCCGGCCTCGAACCCGGAATGGATGTCGGTCCGCTGATCAACGAGTCTGCAGTTCAGGGAGCCCTTCAGCAAGTTGAAGATGCGGTGAAGAAGGGCGCGCGCCTTCTCGCTGGAGGAAAGCGCATCGAACATCTTCCCGGCTTCTTTCTCGAGCCAACTGTGCTCGATGACGTTCCTGACTCTGCTGCGTGCATGTGCGAAGAGACCTTTGCCCCCGTTGCACCGATCTCCACGTTTGAAACCGAAGAGGAAGTGCTCGAGCGAGCCAACAGCTCACCGTACGGCCTAAGCGCCTACGCGATGACCCGCGATCTTAACCGCATGTTCCGCCTCGGCGAAAGACTCGAGTCCGGCACTCTCGGCATCAACGACGGTGCCCCTACCGTAAGCACCTCTCCCTTCGGAGGAGTCAAGCAGAGCGGCTGGGGCCGGGAACTTGGAAGCGAAGGGCTTGAAGCATTTCTCGAGACAAAACACATCTCCATCGGCAATTTCGCCTGATGGACTGAGCCAGAAGGAGAAGTTGATGATTCACTTTCTTGTCCACGACGCGGCGGATAACGTTGGCGTTGCGGTTGTCGATCTTGAACCGGGCACCGAGTGCGTTGGGAGAAACCTCGCGGACAACTCGACGTTGAAGGCGCGCGCCGAACAGTCGATCCCCCTCGGACACAAACTCGCACTCAAGGACTTTGCCGTCGGAGACACCGCGATCAAGTACGGCTGTGAGATCGGCCGCATCGTTCAGCCCGTCAAGGCCGGACAGCATGTGCACACACAGAATTTGAAGACGAAGAGGTGGGCGTAATTATGAAGAAGCGGACAGTGCTGGGTTACAGGCGTGAGAACGGACGCGTCGGCGTGCGCAATCACGTCATCATTCTTCCCGTCGATGACATCTCCAATGCGGCCTGCGAAGCAGTCGCCAACAATATCAAAGGAACGCTCGCGCTTCCTCATGCATTCGGGCGGCTCCAGTTCGGCGAAGACCTCGAATTACATTTCCGTACGATGATTGGCACGGGCAGCAACCCAAACGTCGCGGCTGTCGTAGTTATCGGCATCGAGTCAGGCTGGACGCAGCGCATCGTTGACGGCATCGCGAAGACTGGAAAGCCGGTAAAAGGCTTTTGGATCGAAGGCAAGGGAGACATCCAGACGATCGCCGAGGCCTCGCGCCAGGCGAAGGAGTATGTGCAGTGGGCCTCCGAACTGCAGCGCACAGAATGCGGCCTCGAAGAGCTCTATATCAGCGTAAAGTGCGGCGAGTCTGACACGACGACCGGCCTTTCAAGCTGCCCTACCGTAGGCAACGTCATCGACAAACATTGTGCAGTCGGAGGCACCGCTTCCTTCGGCGAGACAAGCGAACTGACCGGCGCCGAACACATCGTCGCGTCCAAAGCCGCAAGTGACGAGGTTCGCAAAGAGTTCTTCGAAGCCTTCGAAGACTACACAAAGCTGGTGTTCGACCAGAAGACTAACGATCTCTCCGAGTCGCAGCCGACCAAAGGCAACATCGCCGGCGGCCTCACTACGATCGAAGAGAAGGCCCTCGGCAACGTCGAGAAGCTCGGCAAGAAGACGAAGTTTGTCGGCTGCCTCAAGCCTGCCGCCGCTCCTGACAAACCGGGCCTATGGTTCATGGATACGTCCAGTGCTGCAGCGGAAGCCGTCACCCTTTGGGCGGCCTCCGGCGCTGTCGTTCACCTCTTCCCCACCGGCCAGGGCAATGTTATCGGTAACCCCATCGAACCCGTCATCAAACTCAGCGGCAATCCCAAAACCGTCAAGCATATGTCAGAGCACATCGATCTCGACGTGTCGAAGATTCTGCAAGGCGAGATGACGCTCGACGAGGCCGGTGACGCGCTGCTGGACGTCATCGTCCGCACCGCGAACGGCCGCCTCACAGCAGCCGAGGCACTTGGCCATCGCGAGTTTGTCATGACCAAGCTATATCGCAGCGCATAACAGTCCTGAGCAATCGAGCAATGAAACGATTTGAGCCGTCTTACCTACGGCAGATTACAGCTCGACTGGCCGAGCACGTCGGTGTCTCAGCCGAGGACGCGGAGATCTTTGCCCGCGCTCTCGTGGACGCCGACGTGCACGGCACCTCCACCCACGGAGTCTCACGACTCAACATCTATCTTGAGCGGATCAGCAAGGGCCTCATCAATCCGACCGCACAGTTATCCGTAGATCGGGCCCATGGCAGCGTTCTCGCACTGGACGCCTGCAACGGCCTCGGGCAGGTGCAGGCGATGAAAGCGCTCCGACTCCTCATGCCCCTTGCAAAAACGCACGGCGTCGCAGCGGCCACAATCCGTAACTCGCAACACTTTGGCGCCGTCTCGTATTACTGCAACTACGCTGCCGAGCATGGAATGATTCTGCTCGCGATGACAAACTGCGAACCGGCAATGTCTCCCACCGGCGGTTATGAACCGTTCTTCGGCACAAATCCAATCGCAGCCTCATTTCCCCGCAAAGATGGGCCGCCGGTAAAGGTGGACTTGGCTACTTCAATTGTTGCCAGAGGAAATATCATCGCCGCCAACAAGAAAAAAGAGCCGATCCCAGAAGGTTGGGCTCTGAGCAGGACCGGAGAACCGACAACGGATGCTGCAGAGGCACTCCTTGGAACCGTTCAAACCATGGCGGGACACAAGGGCTATGCTCTGGCGCTCATGGTAGAGGTTTTCAGCAGTGTTCTATCCGGCGCCGCAATCGGTTCCGATATCGGTTCGATGTACAAGAACCTCGATCGCAAGCAGGACGTTGGGCATTTCTTCTGTCTCTTCGACATTGCGGCTTTCATGGATGAGAGCGTGTTTGACGATCGCATGAGTTGGATGGTGGAGCGCCTGAAGTCCAACAAGTTACGCCCCGGTGCCGACGAGATTTTGATTCCGGGAGAGCGTTCAGCGCGTGCGGCTACTAAGAATGAATGCAACGGTGTTGTCCTCGGCCCGGAGACCGTCGTCGAGTTTGAAAGATGGTGTAAGAACTTTGGCATCTCGTTCGATGCCGATCGGACCGGTGGGATACATGGCTGACATTCTGATCTCGGAGAACATTCGGGGCAACGCGGTGGATTCGCTCGCGGAGCGCTTCAACGTCGTGACTATGCCGGATCTCTGGCGCGATCCTGCAGCACTCGCGAGAGAAGTCGCAAGCGTTCGAGCCTTAATTATCCGGAATCAGACTCAGATTACCGGCGATCTGCTCAGCGGCGCCAAGGACCTGATCGTCCTCGGCCGCGCGGGTGTCGGTCTCGACAACGTCGATCTCGAGGCCTGCGAGAATGCCGGCGTCATTGTGACCTCCACGCCCGAGCAGAGCACAATCAGTGTTGCTGAACTGGCAATCGGCCTGATGATCTCACTCGCACGACAGATCCCCGCAGCGGACGCCGATACAAAGGAGGGCAACTGGAACCGTCAGCGCTTCTCGGGCACCGAACTTCACGGCAAGACATTCGGCATCATTGGAGCCGGAAGGATTGGCCTCGCGACCGCACGCAGAGCTCACGCATTCGGTATGAATATCCTGGCACACGACCCATTCGTGAGCCGTGACAATGTCTTTCTCGCTGAATTGAACGCCGAAGTTGTTACCTTCGAAAATCTGCTTGCGCGTGCTGACGTCATCTCCTGCCATCTGCCCGCCACACCGCAGACAGTGCGGGCCATCAACGCCAGCGCCTTCGCACGCATGAAGCCACACGCCCTTTTCATCAACACCTCGCGTGGTGAGGTCCTGGATGAGGCCGCTCTTGTCGATGCACTCAAGTCAAACAAAATCGCTGGAGCCGCGCTCGACGTCCGTGAGACGGAACCCCCCGTCACCGGCGAACTCGAAAAGTTACCCAATGTTCTGTTGATGCCTCACATTGCCGCCCTCACTCACGAAGCCCAGGCACGCGTGACACGTGCGATCTGCGAGGATGTCGCTCGCGTACTCGACGGCCAATCGCCCTTGAACGCGGTGCTGAGGCCACCAGCCTCAAGGAATGGCTCTAAGAAGCACTAAAGAGACTGTGACTGTGAATTAAGTCGCTACAGCTTGCGACATGAGCATGAATGCTGGCTAAGGTGAGCGGCGGGCCGAAAAACTAGATTCAAGGGTTGACACTCTTGAACACCGACTACCGTCGCTCGCTCTGGTCATGCCGCTTCGAACGCGGTCTGAAGCGAATTGTGTAGAACCCGCCAATTAGCGTCAAGAGAACCCCGCCCCACACGTTCAGGTGATAGCTTGCCAGAACGACCGGAGCCGGATGCGAATACTCCATAAGGCTTACGATCAGAATGATCAACCCATAAATTAGCAAGAGAACGCCAATGAAGAACCAAACCGAGAGCATCTGATGATGATGATGTTTCATACCTGATCCTTCATAGCACCGAACGAACTACCAGAACAAGAACTGAAGAACTGCAAAGAGAATCGCCACGCCGACGCCCCAGAAGATGGGTCGCTTATAGAGTGGCACATCTCCATCTCCTGGAATTTCCGTGTAGCCATAGACCAATCCTTTGAGCTCTGCTGCTGACTTCTGCTGTGTAAAGAGGCTAACGACAATCGTGACGAGCACACAAATGAGCCATGACCACAAAGCACGATAGAGATTCTCAGCCATTGGTTTTGCGTCCGCTGAGAGAGCGACGTAGCGTAGCCACTGGGGGCGAATGATAACTGCCGTGTACATCCCAACGGACGCGAGGGTGCCAGTCAGCAGGCCCCAGAAGCCACCCTTCGGTGACGCCCTCTTCCAGAGCATCCCTAGGATGACAGTGCCGAACAGCGGGGCGATAAAGAAGCTCACCAACGCCTGCATGTAATCCATGATGCTCTTGAAATGGGTGACCAGATACGCAGTCCCGATGCTTGCGATTACGCCCAGGATCGTGGACCATCTTCCAACCATGAGAAAGTGCTTGTCCGTACCGCGCTTATGGATGTACGGACGATAGATATCGTATGTCCATACCGTGGCAAAGGCGCTTACATTGCCCGCCATCCCTGACATAAACCCAGCAATGAGAGCAGTAACCCCAAGCCCGAGCAAACCAGGCCCACAATACCGCGCCAGCATTAATGGCAGAACCTCGTTATAACTGTGCAGCCCCGGGCCTGCTGCGCTCTCAGGAACTAGCTTGAAGGACAACAGTCCCAATGCCAGCAACCCCGGCAGGATCACGATCGCGGGAACGATCATCTTGAAATAAGAAGCGATAATCGGCGCCATTTTGGCTGAGCGAAGATCCTTTGCCGCCATAGCACGCTGAACCACTAGAAAGTCTGTCGTCCAATAACCGAAGGCAATCACACCGCCCAGTCCAAAGACGATGCCCGTCCAGTGCACACCCATGGGGTTGTCTTTGAAGTGGCCGAGCGTGGACCAGAGATGGACATAGTCCCCTTGGACGCGCTGGTTGATGCGAGCGACAAGGCCAGACCACCCTCCGGCTTCGATCATGCCCGCAACCGGAATGACCAGAGCACCAAGCCAAATAAGGAAGAACTGGAGGACCTCATTGAAGATGGCGGAATACAAACCTCCGAGCGTCACGTAAACCGCAACCGTCAGAGAGGACACCCAGATGCTGAAGTGAATATTCCAGCCCAGCACTACCTTCATTACCAATGCCATTGCATACATGTTGATGCCGGACATCAACACGGTCATGAATGCGAATGAGATACCGCTCAAAGCGCGCGTTGCCTCGCCGTAGCGCAACTGAAGATATCCCGGCACAGAATGTGTGTTCGAGATGTAGTAGAACGGCATCATCACAAGGCCGAGGAACACCATAGCCGGAAATGCCGCAATCCAATAGAAGTGAGTTGCGAGAATCCCGTACTGATAAGTCGCCGCAGCCCAACCCATAAGCTCCAGGGCACCCAGGTTCGCCGAGAGAAAGCTCAACCCCGCGACCCATGCCGACATATCGCGGCCGGCCATAAAGAAGTCTTCGCTGCTGCTACCCGCAAACTTCTTCAGGTAAAACCCAATCCCCAGCACCGTGACGAAGTAGATCGCAATGATCAGAATATCCGGCGCAGACAGGGAGATGAGCCTGTTCGCGTTGAGGAAGCACAATGCAACGGATCCCAAGGCAACATTCATGCACGTCTTTCCTTTTCAACGAAGGTTCACAACGGAAGCCCGTTCAAGTGTTGCGCCACTTCAAACTTCGAATATCTTCTCCATCATCACCCACTTCTCACCCGATTTGGTGCCCGGCAAGGCTTGTTGATATTTCCACATCAACTCCTCCCAGGCACGCATCCGCGGATCTGAGCGGATCTTCTCCGCTTTCGCCTCGAACGAAAAATCATCCGTCGTCCGAAGCACCATTACCATCCGTGTCCCCACCAGGTAAATTTCCTCGCTCAAGACACCATCGGCCTTGATAGCCTCAACGACTTCGGGCCAAATGTGTTCCGCACGATGATAGTTCCTATATTCCTCTATCAGTTGTGGGTCATCCTTTAGATCGAGCGCCAAACAGTACGTCTTCATCAGCCTCTTTTCCTGCAATCGCTATTCCGCGAGCACCATCTCTTCGCACTCACGAAAATACCGGATACTCTGGCTAACCAACGCATCCAGGCGAGCCTGGTTCGCCAGACCATGCATCGCTGGGTACGGGTCTCCGCCCGGACCCAGAGGTTCAAAGGTCACAAAGCGTCCTTCCTGATTGTGCCCAATGACATAAAGAGCGCGGATGATCGTAGCGATATCCATGGAACCCTCGCCCGCCGCGGACCGGTTACTATCCGCAAAATGCAGGTTCGCAAGCATCTGACCGGCGTCGAGAATTGCAGCTCCGATGTGTGTCTCCTCGGACTGCATGTGGTAAACATCGCCATTGATCGAGGCGACGCCCGGATGACCCACACGATCGATGTACCGTTTGGCGTCTTCTACTGTGTGGGTAAGACTTGTCTCAGCAGATCGAATCGGTTCGATCGCGGCCCGTATTCCGTGTTCGGAGAACGAGTCTGCACAAATACGCAGAGTTTCGGCTGAGCGCTCCTCTTCAACATCGTCATATGCCTTGGGCCTCCCTACTGCACCGGGAACAACCAGCAGGTAAGAACCACCGACGGCTTTCGTGAAGGGCACCTCTCGGCGGATATAGTCGATTGCGTTCTGGCGACAGATCGCCCTGTTGCTGGCCAGATCGTTATCGGCCGAAAACATCCCGCATATGCCCGAGACGCGCAGCCCGTGGTCGCCGAGAACCATCAGCGTTTCATCAACTTCATACCCGAGATCAGGCCCATAGTGGTTTCCATGTAGCTCGATGAATTGAACTCCGGATTTCTCCAGCCTGCTGGCGGAGACGGCCAGTTCTTCGCGTCCGAATCCCCAATTACTCCAAGAAAGATTAAGACGCGATCGCAACTTCTCAGGCGACCGCCTCTTCAGATCAAGAAATTGCTCTTTGATTGCTTGATTCTTTGCCTCAAAGTTTTGCAGCTGCATACTCCCCCATAGCCAATCAAAGCAACTGGCGATTCCGCTACTACCGCGCCGCGCCAGAACGATTGCGCTTGTGATCGCCAACCTCCGGCATACCAGAATGAACATCTGGTCCGAAGTAGCGGAGTGTCACGAGGGGATCCACTGCGGAATGATTCTCGATGGTCACGCCTTGAGCTGCGGCTTCCGCCGAGATGAACACCTCGTCCTGCGTCATCTGCCCGAAGCGAATCAACGCTGGGCAGTCGATGTCCAGTTTGCCGATTCGCCCATGTCCCTGCATCACGATCAGGCCAGATGCCCCCGGATCTCGCAGCGTGCAACTCGCACCCGGCTCCAGCGTTAGCTCTTTTGCGCTGAAGCACTGCTTACCCTTAATCGTGCCGTAAACAACCCACCGATCGACATAACCTTCGCTGACCGAGTCCTCCGCGATGATGGGCTCAATGTAGTGCCTGCTCTTGAAATTAGCGTCGGTATTACGATCCCAATCCACCATGTCAACCAGAAAATCCAGATTGTCATGTTCCGAATCCGGGACGTCCTGCACCAGCAATTCACGTTTGACGTAACGACCGTCAACGAGAGACTGAAACATGGAGAGCACGTCGCTTCCCCATTGCGGCTCATAGGTCAGCAACGAACCCGGCGCGTGCAGAACTCGCGGTGGCACCAGCCATCCAGTTCCCGGCTGTAGGCGATACGCTTTCGCATGATCGAGAATCCCGTTATCGCCGTTCTTCCAATTGCCTAGACAATTACGAACATCTTCCTTCGTCGTCCCCGGCTCAAGACCGAAGTAGGTGTGTGGGAAATTTCCCGAGGTCGCATTCAGTTGGGGCGGAAAGTAATAGCCTTCGGGCTTCCCCTCTCTACCCACTAACTGTGCCTGCTCGTCGCTCTGATGTAGATGGTGTGGGATCGGGCCGAGATTATCGAAAAACTTACTGTAGACCGGCCAACGATGATAGCGCTTCCAAATCTCTCTTCCTACCAGTCGTTCGCCCGCCTCTTCAACCGCTTCCTTCAACGTGAAGCGCTCGCCCTCGAATTCCACAAAGCTGAGCCCTTCATCCGGCGTGCGGTTCTCATTCATTGCCATCGTCGTAGACGCAATCCAACGCTCATCAATCCCGCCGCGGTCGGCTCCATAGGCATATAGATCCCTAGAATCCAGCTTCAGCCTTCTTCCAGGAACAAGATAAGATCTCGGAACCCAAGTCGGCATAAGACGAAGGAGCCCTTCCCCTGCCTCAATGGCGCTGCAAACTCTTTGGCCGACACGCGTAGCGGTTCCCATGCAATTTCCCTTCCCTGTCCACCTATTTTGACTGCTCGCTCCAGCAAGCATGGCGAGACGATTAGCTCCTGATGAGAGAGCGGTCTCTCGCGATCACCTCACGGTACATGGAGGTCCATTTGGATGTCAATCTATTCCAATCGTTAGCATCCTGAATATCCCCAAGTTGAAATTGCGGCTCGGCAATTGGTGACCGCTGTGCGAATGGGAACTCGGTCTCTGATATCAGGATTGTCGGCAGCAGTCTCCGGATACAGTCCCTGGAATCACATCTGGATCTGTAGTTTGATATCGCTCGGCCGAGCCTCTGCAGCACGCTCGAACGCCCGGACACTTTCGTTGAATGGAAACGTCGCAGATACCAAGGGCAGCAGATTCACCTTCCCGGAGGAGATCAGGGCCACCGCCTTTTCAAAGACGTTTGCGTATCGAAAGACAGTCTCGATGCGAACCTCCCTGCTCTGCGCGCGAACAACATCCAACAGCACCGGTTCAGGAGGCATACCAATCAATACCAGCACGCCCCCGGGCGCAATCAACTCAAAGACCCCGGAGTATGCATTCGGGCTTCCGCTTGCTTCAAACGCAACATGAACACCCCATCCGGACGTCAGCTTGTCGACCTCAGCAGACAATGATGCAGATCGGATGTTGATCGGAATGATGCCTGGATAACCGCCGGCAATGCGCAGCTTCTCCTCAACCAGATCCGCCACGATTACTCGCCCAGCGCCTCCCGCAAGAGCGGCCAGGGCAGCCATAACTCCGATTGGGCCACAGCCGATGACGAGCGCGGTATCGCCGGGCTTGATTCTGGCCTTCGTCACGGCCTGCATCCCCACGGCGAATGGCTCCACCATGGCTCCCTCGGCAAAGCTGACAACATCCGGAAGCCTGAAGGTGAAGGCCGCCGGATGCACAACCTCGGGCCTCAGGCAGCCGTGGACCGGAGGCGTTGCCCAGAATCGCACCTCAGGATCAACGTTATAGATTCCCAGGCGGCTCGCTTTCGATAGCGGATTCGGAATACCCGGCTCCATGCATACGCGATCCCCCGGCTTCAGATTCTGCACGGCCGCGCCTACCTCAAGCACGGTACCAGCCGCTTCATGTCCCAACACCATGGGCGACTCCACCACAAATGGGCCAATCCGGCCGTGGGTATAGTAGTGGACATCGCTTCCGCAGATGCCCACCCGTTCCACATTAATCCGCACATCTGAGGGCCCTAGCTCTTCAACAAGATCGATCTCTCGCAAGGAGAGTTTTCGTCGTTCTTCTAACACCAGAGATCTCATAATCATCCACTCACACCCAAGTGAGAATGTGCTCTTTGGGGCACCGGTCTCTCACAGGCCTTTCCCGTGCAAACTCTAGAAACTCAGTCCGTGCCCTGTCAATCTACAGCCTGGACATAGCACTCTATTACTCCGGACGATCACGATGTAACAATCGCTACATTATGAATGCTCGGCTCTGCTCCAAAGGCCTTATCGCCACCTTTGCCTTCACCCTTCTGTTCTTTCAGCCCGTAGTGACTTTCAGCGCGTCCGCTGAGTCTTCCGCCACCAACCTTCGCAAGGCCGGCACGACGGTACGTATTGAATTGATTGGCGATTCCACGCAGACAAATAACGCTGGGTATGGCCGTGGCTTTTGCGCAAACCTCACGCTTCTTGTCGACTGCCTCAACATGGCCCACGGCGGAGCAAGCACGAAGACATACCGCGCCGACGGACACTGGGCGAAGAGTCTCGCCACCAAACCGGATTACATGCTGATCCAGTTCGGTCACAACGACCTGGAGTCGTCCGACCATCTTCCGCGCCAGACGACGATGGCCGAGTACGAACAGAACCTCCGTCAGTTCGTCAGCGAAGCTCGGGCCTCCGGCATCCACCCCATCCTCGTCACCCCACTCACGCGTCGCTACTTCGGTCCCGATGGCAAGATCCACAGCGACCTCCTCGCGCACGCCGACACGATGAAGCGAGTGGCGGCATCTATGAAGGTGCCGCTCATCGACCTTCAGTCTGAGAGCATCGCCTATCTCGACAAGATTGGCCCTTCCGCAGGTCAAGCGCTCGGAATCACGAAGAAAGACACCAACGGCCATACCATACCCGACAAGACTCATCTCAACTGGCAAGGAAGCTATATCTTCGGTCGCATGGTTGCAATCGATCTCGGCAAAATCGCCCCAGCGCTCGCCACGTATGTGCGGCCCGTGCCGGCAGAGCTGCCTGAGGAAGGCAAGCTCGCGATGCGCGCGATTCATCAAGAGCCCTTCAAGATCGTGTTGGTCGGAGATTCAACCGTCGCGGAAGAAGGCGGCTGGGGTCCTGGCTTCTGCGCAACGCTGACACCGAACGTCACCTGCATCGATCTCGCGCGCAACGGCCGCAGTACAAAGAGCTACATCGATGAAGGCCTCTGGACAAAGGCACTCGCAGAGCACGGCCAGTACTACTTCATTCAGTTTGGTCACAACGACCAAAAGCCGTCTCCGAAAATCCACACGGATCCCCAAACCACCTTCGCTGCGAACCTAAATCGCTTCATAAGCGACGTGCGCGCTATCGGCGGCATCCCCATTCTGGTCACCCCGCTGAGTCGTCGCAACTACAAGGATGGCGCGCTCATTCAGAGCGACGGCCTCGGCGATTATGCCGCGGCCATGCACCACGTCGCCGACGAAGACGATGTCACGGTCGTCGACCTGCTAAGCATGTCACGCCATCTGCTCTCAACGATGGATCAGCAACAAGCCGACCAGTTCGATGCACAGGCTCATCCGGACGCAATCGCCGAGAACGGCGCCGCAAAACCAGATCGGACCCACCTGAACGAGCATGGGAAGCAGGTCTTTGGCAGGCTCGTCGCCGACAACGTCATCCGCACGCAGGTTGAGCTGGGCCCCAACGTCGTCGGCGTTCCTGAACAAGCCGCCAATAACGCTGCGCAGCAACCTGCTCCCACCGACGGCCGCTGAATTCAATTTGTGTTCACCTCGAGTCCGGAGAACTGAGTCGGCGATGCGACATGTTTGACAATCCGGCTGCGCTCGCACTAGTGTTCCTTTCGAAACTGTTTCCGATTCGAATCCGCTCCTGGAAGATCGAATGACCCGCGCTTCCCTTCGCTCTGCCGTCGTTTGCCTCGCCGCTCTGATCGTGTCGGCTGCTCTCATCGCGCAGGAGGCACCTCCGCCTCCGAAACCTGCGCCCGCTGTCGTCGCTGGCATTCCGGTGAACTACGACGAAGCAAAGGTTGGCACGTATACGCTTCCCGATGCGCTCGTGCTGGACAACGGCAAGCCTGTACACGATGCGAAGACCTGGACAAAGAAGCGCCGGCCGGAGATCGTCTCCCTCTTCGAAACCCAGCAGTACGGCAAGGCACCGGGCCGCCCTCCTGCTGAATCATTCGACGTCTTTGACAGGGGCACGCCTGCGCTCAACGGCAAGGCGATCCGCAAGCAGGTGATGATCTATCTCACGCCCGATCACACTGGCCCGGCAATTCAATTGCTCATGTATCTGCCGGCAGGCATCACCAAGCCCGTTCCGATGTTTCTCAGCATCAACTTCGGCCCTGTGCAGAACGCAGTCGAAGATCCTGGTATCAAGCCCGAGACCGTTTGGAATCCCAAAACCAACACACGCACTATGCCCCCCGCGGGACGTGGATTCGGACGCCTTAACGTTGGGCCGCTTCTCGATGCCGGTATCGGGGTCGCCACCTTCTACTATGGCGACGTCGATCCCGACTACTTGACTGGTTTCAGCAACGGCATTCGCGCAGTCTATGCGGGATCCAGCGGAACGGAAGAGAATCGCACGGCTGATGCATGGGGATCCATCGCGGCATGGGCCTGGGGTATGAGTCGCGTCGAAGACTATTTCGAAACCGACAAGAGCGTCGACGCAAAGCGTGTGGCGATTCACGGCGTGTCACGCCTGGGCAAGACCGTAATGTGGGCAGGGGCGCACGACGAACGCTTCGCCGCGGTGATCGCAAGCTGTTCAGGTGAGGGCGGCGCGGCCCTGAGCCATCGCGACTACGGAGAGACGATCGCGCATCTCACCGCGCCGACGCGCTACCCGTACCAGTTCGCTGCGAACTATGCGAAGTGGGGCGGATTCCCGGACAAAGCTCCCATGGATGCGAATATGCTCGTGGCACTCATCGCGCCGCGCCCGCTCCTGTTGCAAACGGGCAGCACGGACTTCTGGTCTGACCCCAAAGGCGAGTTTCTCGCAGAGGTCGCCGCCGGACCGGTATACAAGCTTCTCGGCAAGCAGGACCTCGGCACGGACGTATGGCCGGCGGCGAAACAGCCCATATTCACCGACGGCCTCAACTACTACATGCACGAAGGCGGCCACGGCATGGTTCCCACCGACTGGGACATCTACGTCCAGTTCCTCAAGCAGAGCTTGCATCCGGAGCAATAGATGAGACGCGCCTTTGCGGCCTTCGCCCTGGCAGCTCTGACCGTCGCAGCGGCTGCGCAAACTGCTCCTGATCCGCTCCTCGCCGGCTTCCAAAATCCTCCGGATTCCGCGCGGCCGCGAACATGGTGGCACTGGACCAACGGCAACGTCACTGAAACCGGCATCACCAAAGACCTCGAGTGGATGAAGCGCGTCGGGATCGGCGGCTTTCAGCTTGCTGACGTCTCTGCCGGCGGAGGCCAGGAGGTCGAACCCAAGATTCACTTCGGCACCGAAGAGTGGTACCACGCAGTGCGTCACACCGCCGAAGAAGCAAAGCGTCTAAATCTCGAGATGAGCATCTTCAGCTGCGCCGGCTGGAGTGAAGCTGGAGGCCCGTGGGTAACACAATCCATGGCGATGAAGAAGCTCGTCTGGAGCGAGACCACCATCGACGGCCCGAAGCGGTTTGAGAGTCAACTTCCTTCGCCGCCATCGAACGAAGGCCCTGTCCGCGACTCAAACGCTGGTGCCCGTCCAGACGCCCCACACTTCTACCGCGACTCCGCAGTCATCGCCTACCGCACGCCACAAGACTCAGTGCCGATGGCATCACTGCATCCCCGCGCCACTACCAACAATGGCCCCATCGATGGCGCACCCCTGCTCGACGACAGTCTCAACACATCCGTCACGATCAACGCTCCCGAAGACGGCTCCCCCGCCTGGCTGCAGTTCGAGTTCGATCAGCCATTCACCGCGCGAGCACTCTCCTTCGGAGCGCATGGCCGCATTCCGGTCGGCAAGATTCTCGCCAGCGACGATGGTCACACATTCCACACTATCGTCACGATGCCCGGGCCGCAGGGCTATCACGGCGCCTCCATCCGCACCTACGCCTTTCCCGCAATGACCGCACGCTACTTCCGCATAGAGCTCGAGGCTGCGGGCCTCACTCCTGCTGCGGTCATTCACGGTGGCCCACTGGTCGCCACGAGCAGCTATGTAATCACTGAAGCGATCTTCTACAGCGACGCTCGTGTAAGGCGTTGGGAAGACAAAGGTGCCTTCGGCAGTCTGATGGATGTCTACGACGTCGTACCAACTCCGTCAGCAACATCTTCCGCTGAGATCAGACCCAACGACGTCATCGATCTCACCTTGCGCATGCGGCCTGACGGCACACTCGACTGGGATGTTCCATCCGGACACTGGACGATCCTGCGCATGGGCTACTCGCTCACCGGTGCGCGAAATCGACCGTCGGTCCCTGCAGGGAGCGGCTATGAAGTCGACAAGCTGAACGCCGCCTACGTGCGTCAGTACTTCTCCGGCTACGTCGACCCGCTGCAGCAGCACCTCGGTTCCCTGCTTGGCTCGACCACGCACTACATGACCATGGACAGTTGGGAAGCCGGAATGCAGAACTGGACCGACGATATGATCGCTCAGTTCACCCACCGTCGCGGCTATGACCCGCGTCCGTGGCTACCCGTGCTCGCTGGCCGCGTCGTCGGAAGCGCCGCACTGAGTGACCGTTTCCTCTGGGACTTTCGCCGCACTCTCGCCGACATGTACGCCGACGAGTTCTACGGAACCATGTCTGACGAGTTGCACAAGCGCGGCATGGAAGACTATTCCGAGGCCTCAGGCGTCGCACTGGAAATCCCCGAGGACACACTGCTCAACAAGAGCAAGATCGATATCCCGATGGCGGAGTTCTGGGTGCACGCACTGCATCCGGAGTCGATGTACTATGTCGACGTTCGCGGAGCGGCCTCCACGGCGCACGTCTACGGCAAGCCCATCGTCGCGACCGAGTCCTTCACGGGCGGCGGCTATGAGTCGCCCTTCACCTTGAAGAAGATTGCCGACTACTGGTTCGCGCAGGGCGTCAACCGCCTGGTCTTTCACACCTCAGCGCAGCAACCGCTCGACACTCCCCCCGGCAACACCATGGTGGGCACGCACATCAATCGCAACATCACCTGGGCGGAAGAGGCTCGCCCCTTCATGGACTACGTCGCGCGCGTCTCCTACATGCTCCAGCAAGGCACCTTCGTCGCGGATCTCGCCTACCTCTTACCCGAAGGCGCGCCATCGACTATGCCGTTCTGGGGCTCCGGGCTCAAGCCCGCACCGCCTCCGGGCTACGACTACGACTACGACTACATCAACACCGACATTCTGCTTCATCACACCACTGCTGATGCCAATGGAATTCATCTCGACAGCGGCATGACCTACCGCGTGTTGGCCCTGCCACCCACACAGGAGATGACCCCTGAAGTTCTGCGTAAACTGCACGAACTCGTCGCCGCCGGCGCAGTCATCATGGGTCCACGTCCGACCGCCTCGCCGAGCCTTGAACACTATCTGAACGCTGACGATGAAGTCCACGCGCTCGCAACAGATCTTTGGGGAGACACCGACGGAGTCACCGACAACCAGCATCACTTCGGCAAGGGCACGGTCTATTCAGGCCTCGCTCTCAATGACCTGCTGGCCCGTCTGCACATCGATCCGGACCTCGCCTCTGCAGGTTACCCCGACCAGGCACCGGCGTGGATTCACCGGCATCTCTCCGACGGCGACACGTACTTCGTCGCCAATCAGTCCGACCAGCATGCGCACATCACAGTTCGTCTGCGTGCAACAGGATCCAACGTACAAATCTGGCGGCCTATGGACGGTTCCGTCGCTGCGGCGATCGCAACCCCTGGTGCCCTCATTGAGAACTATTCAGGCAACCGCCAGCCCGGCCTGCAGCCCGCGACCTACACTCAGGAGCCCGGCTTCACCACAGTTCAACTCGATCTCGCTGCTCGTGAATCCGCTTTCGTTGTCCTCCGCAACCACGGTCAACCGTCGGCAGTTGCACTGGCACTCGCGCCCCACGCAGTCATGACGATCCAGGGCCCGTGGACCATCACATTCCCTCCGCACTTCGGCGCACCCGCTAATATCCGACTCGACAAACTCAGCTTCTGGACGGAGAGTTCAGATCCAGGAGTCAAGTTCTTCTCCGGCACCGCAACTTACTCCACGACCTTCACGGTGCCTGCCTCTGCGCTTCGGCTAAAGCACCTGATCCTTCACTTCTCTGACGTTCGCGACATCGCACGGGTCAACATCAACGGCAAGCCCGCGGGCCTCACGTGGGCGCCGCCTTACGACATCGACGTCACCGGCACACTCCACCCCGGCTCCAACACACTCCAGATCGCCGTGACGAATGAATGGACGAACCGCATTCTCGGTGACCGCAGCTTGCCCGAGAGTCAACGCATGCTGCACGGCGTACCACCCACGCGCTTCGGGCCACCGCCCACGCTCCCGGAGTCAGGCATCTGCGGCAACATCACGTTACTCAGTGAACCCACTCCATAGCCTCTCAACACCATCGCCGCTACGACTCGACGCGCTCCAGTCTCGGCTCGCGCACGCGTTTCGGTCGCAGCCCGCGCCCATGCAGCCGAACACGCATGCTGATAGCGGCGACGATCAGTAGTGCAGCAATTTCGAGAAACACCTTCCCTCCATCCAGCAGATCGGGATGACCGTCTTTCAGGTTCGGGTCGGTGTAGATGCTGTGCACGAACATCAGGACAGCCATCGGAAAAACAAGATAGTGCAGCCGCCGCCACAGTCGCCGTCCAATGCGTATCCGCAGGAGCGAAGTAATCAGCACCAGCGCCACCAGGTACAGCGCAAGTGCCCCGATCGTATTCAGCGTAGGTTGCAAATAGGAATGCAACGGCCAGAGCACATCCACCACGCGAAAGCGCGGCTCATGCAGGAACAGCAGCACCGCCGGATGCGCCAGCACCAGCACCATCGCCAGATATGCGGTCCAGCGATGCAACGCGAACAGATTGAGACGCCGGTGCGGCCACAACCGCAGCGGACTGTACCGCATCGAGAGCAGCATACCGATAAGAAGATTCACTACCACTGCGCCCACCGCGCAGAGACCGAGATAGGAACAAAGATCCAGTAAGCTCATCGCGTCTCGAAACCCGCTGCCAACCCCATGGTTATCAATTTACCGAATACCTCTAACACCAGTCCGCCGCCCTGCAACTAGTTCGGAAGAAGTGGTATAGCTTTCAGTACCACGATCTCATCCGGGCGCGACACTTCTGCAACACCCGGGGAACACAGGGACCTATGCGTTCACGCCTCTTCGAAGCCTTCACTTCCCTTCTGCTTCTATTCGGCAGCATTGCCCTGTGCTGCGCGCAGAGCGTCAACCCTGCACTCTTCTCCGACATGCGCTGGCGCGAGATCGGCCCCATGCGTGCCGGACGCACGCGCGCCCTCGCCGGCGTACCCAGCCAGCCCGCAACCTTCTACATGGGCGCAGTAAACGGCGGCGTCTGGAAGACAACCGACTCCGGCAACACGTGGCATAGCCTCTGGAACTCGCAGCCCACAGGTTCCATCGGTGCCATTGCAGTCTCGCTCAGCAATCCGAACGTCATCTACGTCGGCAGCGGCGAAGGCCTCGCGCGCCCTGATCTCTCCGTCGGCGACGGCGTCTACAAGTCCACCGATGCGGGCAAGACCTGGACCCATCTCGGCCTGCGTGACGGCCAGCAGATCGGCCAGCTCGCAATTGACCCGCACAATCCTGATCGAGTCTTTGTCGCCGTCACCGGACATCCCTACGGTCCCAACAAAGAGCGTGGTCTCTACCGCTCCATCGACGGAGGCAAGACCTTCCAGAACGTCCTCTACATCGATGAATTCACCGGCGCCTCCGACGTCGAGATCGACCCCAACCACCCCGAGACCGTCTATGCCGGCATGTGGGAGCGTCAGGAAGGAGCCTGGGAGAACGGCGCGTGGAGCGGCACACACGGCGGCTTCTTCAAATCCACCGACGGTGGCGATCACTGGACCAAGCTCACCGGCGGCGGACTCCCCGATGACATCATCCAGGTGAACGTCACCGTCTCTCCCGCAGACTCCAATCGCATCTACATCGAGGCCGCTACGCAAAAGGGCGTCGGCTTCTACCGCTCAGAAGATGGCGGCAAGACCTGGGTCCACGCTCCGCAGGATGACACCCGTCCCGAGGCGCGCATCGGCGGTGGTGATCTGCCCGTGCCCAAGGCCGATCCCCACGACCCCCACACCGTCTACGTCGCCACCGTCGTCACCTGGAAATCCACCGACGGCGGCAAGACATGGGTCGGCCTGCGCGGCTCTCCCGGCGGCGACGACTACCAGAACGTCTTCATCAATCCCAACAACCCTGAGATCATCGCGCTCGCCAGCGACCAAGGCGTCATCATCACGCAGAACGGCGGCGAGACCTGGGCCAAGTGGTACAACCAGCCCACCGCGCAGATGTACCACGTCACCGCCGACAACGCATTCCCCTATCGCGTCTGCGGCGGCCAGCAGGACAGTGGCAGCGCCTGCGTCCCCAGCCGCAGCGACGACGGCCGCATCACCTTCCATGACTGGCATCCGGTCGGCATCGAAGAGTACGGCTACGCCGCGCCCGATCCGCTCGACCCTGACATCGTCTACGGCGGCAAGGTCACTCGCTACGATCGCCGCACCGGCCAGATCGAGAACGTCGAGCCCGGACCTCTCCGCCAATATCGCGTCCTTCGCACCGAGCCCTTGATGTTTTCGCCCGTCGACCCGCACAAGCTCTACTTCGCCACCAACACTCTGTGGCTCACCTCTGACGCCGGGAAAAACTGGAAGCAGGTCAGCCCCGACCTCAGTCGCGAGGCTGGCTACCCCATCCCTGCTTCACTCGCCCACTACAAGGACTCACCCACCATGCGTCCCATCCGCCGCGGCGTCATCTACGCGCTCGGCCTCTCGCCCGTGGACGGCAATCGGCTGTGGGCCGGCACTGACGACGGCTACATCTGGACCACCGCCGACGGCGGCATAAACTGGACCAACGTCACTCCGCCCGCCATGCAGCCCTTCTGGAAGGTCTTCAACATGGACGCCGGCCACTTCGACGCTCAGACCGCCTACGCCGCCGTCAACACCATGCGGCTCGACGACATGCGCCCGCATCTCTTTCGCACCCACGACGGCGGCAAGACCTGGACCGAGATCGACAACGGCCTGCCCAACAACGAGCCCACCAATACCATTCGCGAAGACCCCGGCCACCGCGGCCTGCTCTACGCCGGCACCGAAACCCAGGTCTACGTCTCCTTCGACGACGGCGATCACTGGCAATCCCTCCGCCTCAACATGCCGGCCTCCTCCGTTCGCGACCTCCAGATCAAAGGCGACGACCTCATCGCCGGCACCCATGGCCGCGGCTTCCTCATCCTCGACAACCTCACACCCCTCCGCCAGATCGCAGCGAAGCTGCCCGCCGACGACTTGCATCTCTACACGCCGCAAACCGCCATTCGCGTCCGCAACAACATGAACCCGCCCACGCCGTGGCCACCCGATATGGCTACCGGCCAGAATCCGCCCGATGGCGCCATCCTCGACTACTACCTCGGCGACACCTTCAAAGGTCCGCTCACTCTCGAAGTCCTCGACGACAAGGGCAACACCATCATGCACGTCAGCAGCACCGATCCCGTGCCTCCGCTCGATCCCCGTTATCCCGACCCAACCCTTTGGGCCCGGCCTCCGCGCGTTCTAAAGACGACGCCCGGCCATCATCGCTTCCTCTGGGACATGCAGTACGCACAGGTTCCGGGCATGTCCACCGGCCCCGACGCCGACATGGCCGTCCCGCACGACACCCCTTCAGTGTCCACCGCGCCGTGGGTCATGCCCGGCACATACACCGTTCGCCTCACCGGCGACGGCCACACCCAGACCGCGCAGTTCAAGGTCACCATGGATCCCCGCGTGAAGACCTTGCCCGCCGATCTGCAGGCACAATTCGACCTGTCCAAGTCAATGTATGACAACCTGCTGAAGATGACCTCTACTCTGCACGAGATCACCGTGCTCCGCGAACAAATGAAAGCCCGCTCCGCTCAGGCGCCTATTGCAGACGCCGACAAATCCATCGAAGCCAAGCTCGACGCCATTGCCGGCAGTGAGACGCGCGAACGCGGTGGCCGCGGAGCCGGCCCCGGCCCCACCAACATCACAACCCTCCGCACTCAGATCGCACGCCTTGAACACAGCGTCCAGAACGCTGACACCGCTCCCACCACCGCACAGGTTGAAGCAGCCAAATCGCTCCTGCAGCCCGTCGACGGCCTCATCCAGCAATGGGACCAACTCAAAGGCACAGACCTCAAATCACTCAATGACCAGCTGTTGAAATCCCATCTCAGCGCGCTCCAGCTCGACACCTTCCGCATCGACCACGACGTCGAAGACCAGATTCAAGTCGGCGACGAGGATTAGCCGGCTTTGCCCCTTGGTGTTCATTAGGGCAGAATTGTATACAAACTTGCGTCCGTACCCGGTTGCCGTTCGTCCACGTAGATGAACGAACTGTAATTTTTCGCCAGAACCTTCTGGCCTTCGTGGGAGGTGTAGCTTGCGGTTTCGCACGACATTTGTCCTTTTGTGCTGCTTCGTGGGAATGTCCCTCGCAGCGCAGACCCCGGACACCGCAACAATCCGGGGAACAGTCATAGATGCCACCCAGGCTCCCATCGGTGGAGCGCGCATCTCGGTCCACAACGACCTGACTGGTGAGACGCGCGTCGTAGACAGTAATGCAACCGGCCGCTTCTCGCTGGCGGGCCTTCCGGTCACGGGCGAGTACAGCGTAAGCGCCACGCACACCGGCTTCGCCGAAGTCGACGAGCATCATGTAACGCTCGCCGCCGGTTCCAGCGCCCTCCTGCATCTCACGCTTCGCGTCGCAGGCGAGGTTTCGACGGTGAATGTTGAAGGCGTCGCGACAGACATCCGTGTCGACCAGCCGCAGCTCGGCATTCTCGTCACCGGTCAACAAGCCGCGAACCTGCCCCTGACGACACGCCGCATCACCTATCTACCCCTGCTTGACTCCGCCAATGAGCCCGCGATCAATCAGGGCGATATCTTCATGAACGAGAACCTCTTCACCACTAACGGCGCCGGCCGCCGTCAGGCTCTCTTCGTCGCCGACGGCGCGAATGCAATCGACATGTGGGGTCGTCAGACCATCTTCACCAACATCCCTCTGATGGCCGTCGACCAGATGTCCATCCTCACCAGCGGCTTCTCCGCTGAACACGGCGCCTCCACCGGCAGCGTCATCAACATCGTCACGCGCAGCGGTGGCGACCGTCTCCACGGACAACTCCTCGAACTCTGGCGCCCCGCAGCCGCCCAGGCACAGCTCGCCGGCTTCACCAGCTCCAATGCGACCAGCGGCAACGAGGTCACGAGCGACGTCCTCGGACAAACCGCGGCCTCGCTCTCCGGCGGTCTTGGCGCATCCCGCGCTCTGCACTTTTTCACCGCTGCCGAGTACAACCGCGAAGCCAAGGCCTCGCCCATCACCTCGCCGCTCGCCCCCGGCAGCTACGTCGGACACTACCGTGGCTGGCTCGGGCTCGTCCGGCTCGATCGCCAGCTCGGCGCCAGGAACAACATCTTTCTTCGCGCCAACATGGACAGCTTCTCCGACACTAATCCGAACGGCATTGTCGGCGGGTCCAGCCTGGCTACCGTCGCGCGCGTCTTCCATCGGCGCACCTACACGGGCGAGCTCGGCGACACGGCTGTTCTCGGCGCAGGTCTCGTCAACAACGCCCGCCTCCAGTTCCAGCTTGCTTCGCCCATCACGGAATTCGATCCAGTGATCTACAGCACACAGTTCGTCGTGCCCGTCTCCTCAGGAGGTACCTTCACCTCCGGCACATCGCAGAGCGCTCTGCTCATGAACCGGCAGTATGAGTTCTCCGATACCGTGGCCGCAACGTTGGGCAGGCATCAGCTCATCGCCGGCGCCAGCATCATCAATGCGCACAATGGAGGCAACAGCAAGGAGTTCGGCGGCCCCATCTTCCTCGGAAAATTCACCTACAACACCTGCACTCAGGCTGCCAGCGGCTGCGAGAGCACGGCGTATCTCAACAACATCGCCAACGTTGCTAACTATCAGCAGAGCTACGGCAACGCCAACTACCTCGTCGACGACCAGCTCTGGGCACTCTTCGCACAGGACGACTTCCACATCTTCCCCCGCCTCACCTTGAACGGCGGGCTTCGCTACGAACGCCAGACCCTCACCGACGCGAAGCTCAACTTCGCTCCGCGCGTCGGCTTCGTCTTCGACACCCGCGGGAACGGATCCACCGTCATTCGCGGCGGCTTCGGCATCTACTACTCGCAGATCGTCGACAACTCCTTCGCGAGCTACGCGCTCGGCGAGCCCACCGGAGTCTTCACCTACACGGCAACTCCAGGCCAGGTCGGCTTCCCCACCAGCATCGCCGCCGCGCCACTTCCCGCCTTCCCTGCCGGCGCCATAGCTCCCATCCGCAGTCTTTACGTGCGCCCCGGCCAGCCTGCCTATCTCAGCCAGTGGTTCCCCACATCGGAGCTGAAGGGTTATCCCGGCGCGCTGCTCAATCCTTACTCGGAGCAATACACCGCCAGCCTCGAACAGCGCCTCGCCCGCAACTGGGTCATGAGCGTGGACTACATCGGCACTCACACGCTACGCATCATTCGCCCGCTCGACGTCGACAGCCCCGCACCCTTTACCCGCACCGTCACTGGCACCGGAGTCGTCACGCTCACCACCGGTTACATCCCCGTCCCTGGCAGCGGCAACACACGCACCGCACAGCAGGCCAACTGCTCGCGGCCTTACTGGACATCCTGGTATGCCCAGCACAACCTCACCTGCGACGCCACCAGCAAGCAAGGCACCGCGCAGAGCGTGGCCACGCCGCCCTACAGCGTCATTCAAACCGACGTAAACGACGGCTATCTGCACTACAACGCGCTCGACCTCAACATCCGCCACACCTTCAGCCACGGCTTCTCCATGCTCGCCAGCTACACCTGGGCGCACACCCTCGACAACGTCGATCCCGACACCACCTCGCAGAACCCGAACGATCCCAACTTCACCCAGCACACCGAATACGGTCCCGCAATCTACGATCAACGCCATCGCCTCGTCCTCAGCGGCGAGTACATGGCGCCCTTCAAAATCCAAATCGGCGGCATCTCTACGCTCGCAAGCGGGCTCCCCTACAACATCGTGACCGGCACGACCAACAGCGGCGACACTGGCGCAACCACAGATCGTCCCGTCGTCAACGGAGCCGTCATCGGCCGCAATGCAGGCCGCGGCCATTCAATCTACTCGCTCGATCCCAGCATCAGCCGTGCCTTCTCGTTCTGGCACGAGGCCGTGCAACTTCAACTCCGCGCCGAGGCCTTCAACGTCCTCAATCACGCAAACTTCGTCGGTTACAGCGGAACCTACGGCAACGGTATGTCGGCTGGAACAGGCTTCGGCTCGCCCACCTACGGCGTCACCAGTCAGCTTCCGGCACGCTTCATGCAATTCTCCGCACAAGTGAGCTTCTGATGTTGCGATCTCGCGCGCTCACCGAATGCGCGGCCATTGTCTGCTCTCTTGCTGCCCTGCTGCTGCCGCGCCCCGCCCCATCGCAGAGCAACATGGCAACCCTCGCCGGTCAGGTCGTCGACCCGCAGGGCGCGGCGATTCCAGCAGCGGACATCACCGTCCGCAACACCGACGTCGCTACCTCACGCACGCTCACCGGCGGCACTGACGGAAGCTTCCGCGTTACGGGTCTCATCCCCGGTGCGTACACCGTCGAGGCACGCGCGGGCTCGCTGCGAACACGCACCCCCTCACGTCTCACCCTCACTCTGGGCAGCAGCACAGAAATCACGCTGCACCTGAGCATGGCTGCCGTAAAACAATCCACGACAGTCACTGCGCGTCGCGGCACCGTGGAAGGCAATACCATCACGCCACCCCCCAACACCGCTGAGGCCTCGGTCGGCAGTTTCCTTCCCGGCCTCACCGTCACCTACCTGCCCAACCGCGATCGTGACTTCACACAGTTCACCGATCAGGCAGCCGCAACCACGGAGGACCCCGACGGCACTGGTGTCAGCATCGCCGGCCAGCGCAGCCGCGCCCTCGCCGTTCAGGTCGATGGCACCAGCTTCCTCGATCCTCTCCTCGGCGGACGTCGCGGTGCCGACGACGGCGCCGTCCTCATCCCACTCAGCGCCGTGCGCGAGTTCCAGGTCCTGCACAGCGGAGTCGACGCCAGCGTCGGCGACACAGGAGCAGGATTCATCAGCGTCGCCACCAAGTCCGGCGCGAACCGCGCACGCGGCGACGCCTTCTACACGGGCCGCCCGCCACAGTTCACCTCCGCCGACGCCTTCGGCAACTCGCTCGACAGTGTGCAGAACGCCTTCGGCTTCGGCTACGGTTCACCCATCCGCAAAGACAAACTCTTTTATTTCGCCAGCGTCGAACAGGACTTCGTACACGCGCCCCTCTACGTGGAGTTCGCTCCGCAGTCTCCCGGTACATCCGTGCCGGATAGCCTCGCCGCGCAGCAGGGTCAGATCATCGAGCACCAATCCCCCACAACCGTGTTCCTTCGCCTCGATGCAAACCTCTCGCAACGCAACACCCTGAATGCAGAGTTCGGCTACGACCGAGAGAGCCGGCAGAACGCGCAGGACAACGGCGCCGGCCTTACGCGTACTCTCGACACCCTCGGCCACGCTGGCAGCTTCACCGGCCAGAGCGTCACCTCTCGCCTCGGTCTCAGCACCATCCTCAGCGCCAACTCCTTCAACGCTCTCGTCCTCGCCTGGTCGAGCGATCACCGCAATCGCACGCCAAACTCCTTCGCGCCCGAACAGTTCATCAATGGTTTCGGCGCGCTCGGCGGCGACGCCAACGGCCAGCACCTCTACACCTCAAAACAGTTGCAGCTCAGTGAAGACCTCACCATGACACGCGGCCGCAACGAGCTCGCCATCGGCGGACGCCTCGCCGTCGACCCCGCCTACGAGCAGCAGGAACAAAACCTCAACGCCCGCTTCGACTACGACTCACTCACCGACCTCATCAACAACGCGCCGCGCCGATTCCAACAGACCTTTGTCACCGGTAACGTCCGCTACAGCGGCACCGTGACCGAACTCGCGTTCTACGCGAACCTGCGCACAAAACTTCGCCCTAACCTCTCCCTCACCACCGGCCTTCGCTGGGCAGGCCAATGGAATCCGCAACCTGGCACAGCCAATCCCGAGCTCACGGTCACACAGCACATTCCCAACGACCTCAGCCAATGGCAACCACGCGTCGCGCTCGCATGGGATGTCAGTCCAAAAACGGTCGTTCGCGCCTCCGCAGGTATGTTCACCTCGCCAACGCCCGCAACCTTCTTCCATCGCGTCTTCGCCGACAACGGCATCAACACCATCACCGCCGACAGTTATTTCGATCCCTCGCTGCTCACTCTCGCAGGCGGCGAGACTACGTCACCGCACGCACTGTCGGCTCCGCCGCCCGGCCTGACAATGCCCCACGCGCTCGTCACCGGAATCGCACCCGCATTCCGCAACCCTCGTTCGCTCGAATCGGCCCTCAACCTCGATCGCCGCGTCTCTTCCAAGCTCGAGCTCACAGCAGGCTACATCTACTCAAGCTCCTGGCGGCTGGAGCAGCAGCTCGACGAGAATCTCTTCCCGCCCCTCTCATTCACTCCCGCCGGCGCGCCCATCTTTCCCTCATCGCGGCCCATCGCCAATGTCGGACGCCTGCTGGTCGAGCAATCCACCGCGCACTCCAACTATCAAGGCGGCTACATCAGTCTCAACGCTCCCATCTCCCGCCGCACCACGCTGCTCGCAAACTACACACTCTCACGCACGCAGGACGACGACTCCAGCTCCGGTCCGTATAGCCCCGTCACCGCCCTCAATCCGTTCAACCTGGCCGCCGAACGCGCTTACTCGATGCTCGACCAGCGCCAGACCTTCAACCTGAATGCCATCTTCAACCTGCCCGTCGGATTCAAACTGAACCCGTTCTTCACGGCGCATTCAGGCGCGCCTTACACGCCCATCGTCGGCTTCGACACACAAAACGACGCCAACGATTGGAACGACCGCGCAACTCTCAACAGCGCCGTCGCTCCACGCGACATCCTTCGCCAACCGTCCTTCACCGATTTCGATCTGCGCGTCGTCAAGGACTTCACACTGAAGGGCGAGGGCCACCACCTCGACCTCTTCATGGACATCTTCAACATTACCGGCTCACGAAACCTGAGCTTCGGCCCCAGCGGCGTCAGCCTCTTCGGCGACAGCTCGCATCCTGTCTTCTCCGCCGGAATGCCTCTCTTCGCTCCCGGCGTCACGCGCCTCGGCGGCCCACGCGAGATTCAGTTCACCGCCAGGCTCGTCGGCTTCTAAGCAATTCCCACCGAAGCTGCTTTGCGACCAACATCCGTCCCATCTCGTCTACGATGGTAAGTCGGCAATTTAATCTCCTCTTTCACGCCACACTGCCCTTACCAGGAGCCGGAATGCGGGTTGCAGGTCGCTGTTTGTGTCCTCTTGTTTTCGCGGTTGTTTCGACCATCTTGCTGAGCGGAGCACCAATCTCCGCCCCGGCACAGGAGACATCCGCAGGTCAACCTCCCGCCGCTCTGCTCGGCGGATTCGAATGGCGTGACGTCGGACCGATGCGTGGTGGCCGCGCCTATGCCGTAGCCGGCGTCGCCAGCCAGCCCGACACGTTTTACATGGGCTCGGTCGGCGGCGGTGTCTGGAAGACCGCGAACGCAGGCCGGACCTGGTTTCCCATCGGTGATCAGGGCATTCCCATCGGCTCCATCGGAGCCATCGCTGTCGCCCCCTCCGACCCCAACATCCTCTACGTCGGCACCGGCGAGCCCGACATCCGCAGCCAGCACTCCTACGGCATCGGCGTCTTCAAATCGACCGATGCCGGCAAGACCTGGACCTCCATCGGGCTCAAAGACTCGAGCCAGATCGGCCGCATCGTCGTCGACCCGCACAACCCCAACCTCGTCTACGTCGCCGCCCTCGGCCACGTCTACGACGCCAACCCCACCCGGGGCGTCTATCGCTCTAACGACGGCGGCGCACACTGGAAGAAAGTCCTCTTCGACGCGCAGCGGCCCAACGACGTCGGCGCCGTCGATCTCGCCATCGATCCCGTCCATCCCCGCACGCTCTACGCCTCGCTCTGGAGCACCCGCCGCCCACCCTGGTCCGTCTACGCTCCCACCAACCTGCCGGGCGGCGGCCTCTACAAATCCACGGACGGCGGCGACACATGGCACAAACTCAGCGGCGGTCTCCCCGCCGACGACTTCGTCGGCAAGATCGGCATAGCCGTCGCCCCCAGCAACCCCAAACGCCTCTACGCTGTTGTCGACGACCTCGGCTCTCCCATCGCGAAACCGATTCGCCCCACCGGCCAATCGACGGCGCCGCCCCACGACACCGGCGGCGGCCTCTACATCTCCGATGACGCCGGCGCCACCTGGAAGCTCGTCAACAGCGAGCAACGCCTCTGGGGCCGCGGATGGTACTTCGAAGCCGTCGCCGTCGATCCCACCAGCCCTGATCGCGCCTACGTCAGCAACACCGGCACCTTCGAAACGCGCGACGGCGGCAAAACCTTCGTGCCTGTGAAAGGCTCGCCCGGCGGCGACGACGACCACCAGATGTGGATCAATCCACACGACGGCAACCGCATGGTGCTCTCCACCGATCAGGGCACCGTCGTCAGCGTCGACGGCGCCCAAACATGGAGCACCTGGTACAACCAGCCCACCGCGCAGATCTACCACATCGCCGCCAGCACCGACTGGCCCTGGCACCTCTACGGCGCACAGCAGGACTCCGGCGGCGTAGGCGTTTCCACATGGTCACCCTTCGGCCTGCTCAGCTTTCGCGACTGGGAACCCACCTGTCTCGCCGGCGAAAGCAACACCGTCGTCCCCAACCCCGATCCGAAACACGCGCGCACTCTCTACGGCGGCGCCCGCGCCTGCGATCAATCGCTCAACATCGCTCTGCCCTCCGGCGAGCTCCCCGCTGCCGACCCGACCAATCCGGACCGCCGCACCTGGACTCTCCCCGAAATCTTCTCTCCCGCCGATCAGGCTCTCTACTATTCCAATCAATTCGTCTTCCGCAGCCGCGACCGCGGCAGAACATGGCAGAAGATCAGCACCGATCTGACCCGCCTCAACCCAGCCGTGCCCTCCAACCTCGACCCCGTCACCGCGAAGGACATCGATCAGCCGATGACCGATCGCTTCGGCGTCGTCTACACCATCAGCCCCTCTCCGCTCGACGCGAAGCTCGTCTGGGTCGGCACCGACGACGGCCTCGTCCACCTCACCACCGACGACGGCGCCAATTGGAACAACGTCACACCGCCCGCTCTCACCGCCTGGAGCAAAATCTCACAAGTCGAAGCCGGACACTTCGACAAGCAGACCGCCTACATCTCCGTCGACCGCCATCGTCTCGCCGACCAGCGTCCCTACATCTATCGCACGCACGACGGCGGCAAGACCTGGACCGAGATCACCCACGGCATCCCCGACGGCGCCTTCGTCAACTGCGTCCGCGAAGATCCGAAGCAACAGGGCCTCCTCTACGCCGCCACCGAGCTGCGCGTCTACGTCTCCTTCGACGACGGCGACCACTGGCAGCCTCTCCAGCTCAACATGCCCGTCACCTCCGCGCGCGACATCGTCGTTCACGGTGACGACCTCGCCGTCGCCACCTACGGCCGCGGCTTCTGGGTGCTCGACGATATGAGCTCGCTCCGCCAGATCGCCGCCGACGGCCAGAAGATCGCCGCCTCCAACGTCTACCTCTTCGCTCCCGGCGAGTCCTTCGCCATCCACCAGGGCGGCATGAACGGCACACCCCTCCCTCACGAAGAGCCGCAGGAACTCAATCCACCCAGCGGCGTCGTCGCCTACTACTTCTTGAAAAACAACGCGACCACACCACTCAAGATCGAACTCGTCGATGCCAGCGGCAAAGTGCGCGCCTGCCTCGCCAGCGACACGCCCGTGAAACCCATCGACACGGAAGCCATCAACGTTCAGGCCATCTGGGAGATCCAACCTCCGCCACCTTCAAACCAGGCCGGCACACATCGTGTCTCGCTTGATGTCCGCCCCGCGCGCGGCTTCGGCGGCGGTGGTGGCTTCGGCCGTCCCGCAGCGCCGCCACCCGCCGACGCCTGCCATCCTGCTTCCGCAGCCCCTCAAAATCCTCAGCCACGTGAGCGAGCGAATCGGCCGCGCGCAGAAGCCGGCCTCCAGCCCGGCCAGTACACCGTCCGCCTCACAGTCGATGGCCAGACCCTGACGCAGCCCGTCATCGTGAAGCCCGATCCGCGCAACATCCCCGAAGGATCAGCGAGCACCGTCTTCTCGCCCAACGCCAACAACCAGTAAAGCGAGCGGGACTCACCCTCCCGCTTACGTCACTGTCTGCAAAATCCGAAACCTCTTCTCAACATCCTCGGGACGAAGAGGCTCCGCGAGCTCGGAACAGAACTCCGCGACGCTCCGCTGCGCGTGGGCCGTGTAGAAGACAGTCCCATCTTCAGCGATGCGCTCAATGCCCTCTCCCTTCGCCGCGAGACGGTTGAAGTTCACGGCCTCTTCGAGAGTCAGTCCGTCCGGAAGTCTCAACTCCGGCGACCCGGCCACAAAACAAACCGGATACCCTCCGGGAAGCCCGAAGACCCCGGGAGCATGCATCTCAATGACTCCGGCGCGCTCCGTGAATCCGCGAAGAATCGGAACAATCGTAGCCGCCGCAAGATGATTCATCGTCGCACCGCCTTGTAGGCCCGCATCGAAGAGCAGCTCTTCCGGCGGAACTCTCCTGCCACTCAGGTAGACCAAAGGCGTCGGAGTCTCCGGAGCAGCCGGCTTTCCCGCGAGGCACGGGCCAAGCTGCGCATGCTGACCAACCACTTGCAGCGTAGCCTCGTTCGCTCCGTCGAGGTTGCGCTCATACCACGTCGCCATGATCGCCACATTGCCGATTCCAATCGTCGGCGCCAGTCCCTCCGCCGCCAGAATCGGATGAGTCACATCTGGATAAGAGCAGTTGATCACCGGACAATGCATCCCAACAGAACGCAGAGCCTGCATGAGCGTGCGAACCACCGGAAGCTGCGCCGCAAGCTGAAGCGCGAAGCCTCCCTTGAGGACAGCCTGCGCCGCGCTGCTCGACACACGCTGCAACGCGAACGGCGAGAGCAGCGTCGCGCACTGCACAATCAGCTCTGGTTCGAAACGCGTCAGCAGCGTCTTCAGCGCCTCAACATCCTGGCCGTCAACGTTCGCCGCAGAAACCTCTCGGCCGCTCGAGATATGAAGCAAACGAGCCCACTGCGTCGCAGAGTCACTCTTCCCCGCCAGCATGCAGGCCGAGGAGAACCCACCCTCCACGACCTTCTGCGCAATGCGAACTCCCAGGTCACCCATACCCAGGATTAGGACTCTCATCGGTTGCATTCGGTTCGCCATTCAACTCCCCTGATGAAATGGTCCAACTCAACTCCGTCACAAGCCACTGGAGCCGGCATCTAGCCGGCTCCAGCAGCAACCGAGTTATGGATGCGAATTATTCCGCTCCAGCCTTCACCGGAGCTGTCGTCGCAAGCGGAATCCCGCCCTTGCTAGCCAGTTCGCGATTGAACGCAGGCACTGTTGTGGCCATCAACTCCTTGTAGCTTGCTTCGCCATGAGCCAGGTCCTCCTCGATCTGCTTCAGCAGACTCACCGAGGTATCCGTCGGTCCGTAGTCACCCGCGCCCGCAACATCACCGGCGCCCTGCCCTACCTCGCCGTTCAGCCACAGCAGATTGAAGTAAATCTTGTAGGCCGAGGAATAAATTTTATCGTCGCTGGCCACAAGGTCCTTCGACACAAGCTGGTACTCCACGTCCTGCATCTTCTGATCCGTATCCTTCACCGACTTCAGCATCTCCGCTTCATGAGGATCGGCCGCGTACATCGCTTGCAGATTCTCAAGCTGCTTCCTCATCCACTCGATGCGGTTGATCATATCCGCCACCCTCGTCACATCCTCCCGGATGCGAAGCTGCATCTTCAGCGTGGCTTCAATACTCTGCTGAGTGCCGGCGCTATGCGGATCAATCAGTACCTCCAGCGGCTGCTGCAAACTCTGATCGCCGACCGTCATCTTCACCGTGTACTTGCCCGGAGCGGCCAGCGGCCCCGCCTGTTCCACCGGCATGCCCCAGTGAGTAATTCCACGTTCGTCCTTACCCTTGAAGCGCTCCTCCTCCCAGATATGCGGATCCTGCGGCGGAATCGTGCGCAGCTCCACGACGTGCGGTCCGTCGTAGTGCATATCCCACACCACGCGATTAATTCCCGGATGCCCCGCGCTCGTCAATCGACGAACAACCTTCCCATCCGCGCCGAGGATCTCGAAGTGCACAGGCCCTTTCGGTGCGTCCTTCAACTCATAATTAAGAATCGCCCGGTCGTACCTGCCCAGCCGGTATGCATTGCGCGGAGCAAACAGCCGCGCATCTGCCGTCGACTTCTCCTTCGCCATCTGCTCCAGTGGCGTGATGTCATCCAGGATGTAGAAGCCTCGGCCGTACGTTGAGACCACCAGGTCATGGAAGCGCTTCTGCACAACGGTCCACGTCACCGGCGAAGGCGGCAGACCATTCTTGAGCTGCGTCCACTTCCCTCCATCATCCAGCGAGTAATACAACGCATTTCCCGTTCCCGCGAACAGCAGCCCCTCGCAGTTCGGATCCTCAGAGACATTTCTCACATACGCCAGCGGCCCCTTGGGCATGTCGCTATTAATTCGTCGTCCATGTCTTCCCGAAATCCGTCGTCTTGTAAATATAAGGATCACGGTCATCGACGAGGTGATAGTCCACCGACACATACGCCGTTCCCGCATGGAAGTGCGACGGCTCGATGCTCGTCACCGTTCCCCACACCGGCATCCCGATATTCTTCGTGACGTCAGTCCACTTGCCTCCGCCTTCCGTGGTGTACCAGACCTTGCCATCATTCGTGCCCGCCCAGATCAAACCTTTCTGAACCGTCGAAGGCGCAATCGCGAAAACAACTTCTCCATAAAACTGCCCCAGGTTATCGCCGATCAATCCACCCGATGACACAATCCTGCTCGGGTCCTGCGTTGAGAGATCAGGACTCGCAACCGTCCAGCTCTGTCCGCTGTTCGTCGTCTTGAACACCACCTGGCAGCCGTAATAAATCGTGTTGTGATCGAACGGATCGATCGCCAGCGGCGGCGTCCAATGGCAACTATATTTGATCTGAGTCGGCGCCGAATCCAGCGTATGCAGATACGGGCTCACCGACCGCGCCTGCCGCGTGCGCGCATCCCACCGCGTCACCTCGTCCGCGTAGCACGAAGCCCACACGATATTCGGATCGGTAGGATCCGGCAGCGTGAAGCCCGACTCGCATCCACCCATGCCATGATCCCAGCCAACGTCGCCGCCTCTGCCTCCGCCCATCGGAACGCTCGGCCCGCGCATCGTGCTGTTGTCCTGCATGTTGCCATACACGTAGTACGGAATCTGATCGTCGACCGCGACGTGATACATCTGCCCGACCGGCAAAGTCACTCGCTGAAATCCTTTGCCGCCGGTCGCCGTGATATCCAGGCCACCGTCATACGTAATCGCGAATCGCTCCGAATTCGTGGGATCGAACCAGATGTCATGGTTATCGCCTCCCCACGGAACCTCCTTGAACGTCTCGCCTCCATCCTCCGACACATGGAATCCGCTGTTCGAGAGCAGAATCTTATCCTCATCCGACGGCGACACCGCGATGCGAATGTAATATCCCGCGCGGCCAATCAACGTCCTATCCCAGCTCGTAACATGCCAGTTCTCTCCGCCGTCATCCGACCGCCAGAACGATCCCTGCTTATCCGTCTCGATCAGCGCATACATGCGGTTGGGATCCGTAGGCGCAATCGCCACATCAATCTTTCCAACTGGCGGCTTCGGCATCCCATGACCCTCCACCTTCCGCCAGTGCGCTCCGCCATCATGCGTGATGTAAACCCCGCTGCCCTCACCGCCGCTGAACTCTCCCCACGTGTGCATCTCCACTTGCCACATGCCGGCGATCAGCGTATTCGAGTCATGCGTGTCCATGTTCAGGCCCGAGCAGCCCGTGTTGTCATTCACGAAGAGAGATTGCGTCCACGTCTTGCCGCCGTCCGTCGAGTGATACACGCCCTTTTCCTTGTGCGGCCCCGCGAGCCGGCCCAGCGCGCACACGTAGAGGTTCTCCGCATTCTTCGGATCAATAACGATCCGCCCGATGCGGCCCGTCTCCTTCAGCCCCATGTTCTTCCACGTCTTGCCGCCATCAATCGACTGATAGACTCCATCACCTGCCACATCGATATCGCGAATAGCCCACGCCTCACCCGTGCCGGCCCACACAATGTTCGGCGCGCTCGGTGCTACAGCGAGCGCGCCGATCGCTGCAACATCCTGGCTGTCGAAGATCGGCCGCCAGTTCGCACCGCCGTCGGTCGTCTTCCAGACTCCGCCCGACGAAGCACCCGCATAATACGTGCTCGGATCGCCGGGAATCCCAGCGATCGCCGCCACGCGGTTGCCCGCCGCCGGTCCAAGAAAGCGAAATGCAAAGCCCTCCGCTCCGCCTCCGCGGCGTCTCTGTCCGTTCGCTCGCGGAGCGAATCCGACGAGCACTAGCGCTGCACAAACTGCGGCTCCTAACAACGTCTTGCGATTCTTCATTCGCGCTCCCCTTGCAATCAAAATCATCAGTTCATGTTGATCCGGAGGAGAAGATCTATTCCGGACTGTCCAATTCGATCTCTTCAAAGTCAACCTGCTCCGCGAGCTCTATTGGCTTAATGACGGGCAGACCTGCGGTCTTCAATTGAGCATTGAGTTTAGCGACATCCACTTTCTGAAGATGATCCAGCTCAGAGACCACCTTAGCGAGTTGCTGTTGATTCTCGTCGATGGCCGCGATCTGCGCTCGAGTCGGAGCACCATCATAGAGATCGACAACAAGATGGTTGAGGAATGAGATCTGTTGCAGGATCGTCTGCGGATGATCCGGTTCAGTGTTCATCAACGCGTTCGACAACACGTGAAGCTGACCCTGAATTTCACCGATCTCTCCCGCTGACGACGAAGCCGCAAGCTTCTCCTTCGCACTCGCAAGCTGCTTCTCCAGCGCGTTGATCTTCGCCATCACCTGCAAGCCCTCATGCTCCATGGCAACGATCTGACGTCCCGCCTTCTGCCCCGCCAGCAGATCTTCTCGCCGATACACGCGGTGCGGATCCATCTTCACCTCGAACCGCCCCTGCGAACTCTGCCCCGCCACAGTCAGCTTCACAACGTACTCGCCCGGAAGGACCTTCACTCCACGAACAGGCCTTCCAGCTCCCTGGCGCCGTCGCCCTTCCGTGTTGGCAGAAGCCTCCTGCCCCGGAAGATCCTCCCGAAGATCCCACACAACTCGATTGATCCCCACGTTGGTCGTTGGCCTCAAAGAGCGAACGTGCTTTCCGGTGCTGTCTTCAACTATCCAGAGCAACCGAAGGCTCTTCTGCTCCGCCACTGACGCCGGAAGATAATAGGAAACCATCGCGCCATCTGGCTTGTTCTTCGCAACAAACGGACGCGCTCCTCTCTTCACCGAGGGCGTCGGTATATACCGATAGGCCGTCACCGGCTTGAACACCATTCCCATGCTTTGCGACGTCTTCTTGACTGCCTCAGCCAGTTGCTGCAGCGGCGTCACATCATCGAGCACATAAATTCCGCGGCCATACGTCGCGATGATCAAATCGTTATCGCGCGGATGCACCGTGACGTCGAACACCGGAAGATGCGGAAGCCCCAGCCGCAGATCGGTCCATGTAAGTCCGCGATCGAACGACGCAAACACTCCCACCTGCGTCCCCGCATACAAGAGATTCGGCTGACGCGGATCTTCAAAGACCACGTGCACATAACTCGACAGTCCCTCGGAAATCTTTCTCCACGACTTGCCGTAGTCGTCCGTCACGTAAACATACGGTGCGGAATCGCCCATCTGATGCCGATCGAACGATACATAAGCTCGCCCCGCAACCGTGTGTGACGCATGAATCGACGACACCCATGAGTTCGCCGGCAGTCCCGCAACATTGCGAACAACGTTCGTCCAGTGAGTTCCGCCGTCGCGGGTGAGTTGCAGGTTCCCATCGTCGGTCCCAACCCACAGCGTCTTCGAATCTGCCGCATCCTCTGCAATCGCGAAGATCGTGCAGTGTGCCTCCGCATTGCTGTTATCCGGCGCAATCGGGCCGCCGCTGCTCTTCTGTTCCTCAGAGTTATTCGTCGTCAGATCCGGACTCACCACCGTCCACGTATTCCCCCGATCCGCAGTGCGGAATAAAACATTGCCGCCGAAGTACAACACCTTCGAATTGTGCGGCGAGATAAACAGCGGCGCATCCCAGCTGAACCGGTACTTGAACGCACCCACTCCCGTTCCCGTCTGCGACACCGGATAAGGCGTGATGAACTGCGCCTCGCCCGTCCTCACATCGACACGTGTGATATCGCCGAAATGCGTGTCGAGGTAAACCGTGTTGGCGTCACTGGGATCCGCCATCGCGTAGTTCCCATCACCCCACACCACCAGGTGCTTCCAGTCGCCGTTCGTCACACCTGAATCGGACCAGTATCTCGTTCGGTCCCCACCACACCTCGTGATCCTGAAACCCGGCCATCACGTGATACGGCTCGTCCATGTCATAGCCCACGCGATACGCCTGCCCCATCGGAACGGTGTTGAAGTAGTCCCACGTGCGCCCGCGATTGCTCGAGGCATAGAACCCCATATCGCTTCCTTCCAGAAGACGATTCGGATCCGTCGGATCGATCCACAGATCGTGGTTGTCGCCTCCCGCATTGATCACATGGAAGCTCTTGCCGCCATCCTCCGACGTCTGAAACTCGCCCGAGAGCACATAGATCCGGTTCTCATCCTTCGGATCAACCCGCACCTGCGAAAAATAAAAGTGGCGCGAATCCAGATTGCGATCCGCGTTCACCATCGTCCAGTGCGCTCCGCCGTCAGCCGTCCTGTACAGCAGTCCCTGCCTGTTCGGAAGCATCGCGTAGACCACCGAAGGATTGCTTGCGCTGATCGCAACCCCGACGCGATCGACAAGTCCATCCGGCAACCCATTGTTCAGCTTCGGATCATTCAACCGCGCCCACGTCACACCGCCGTCTTCGGAGCGATAGAGCCCGCTCCCCGCGCCTCCGCTGCGAATCAGCCACGGATACCGCATGTAATCGAACATCCCCGCGTAAACAATCTTCGGATTCTTCGGATCGAACTCGACATCGCTTCCGCCCGTCGTCGGATTGACAAACAGCGTGCGCGTCCACGTCTCCCCTCCATCCGTCGAGCGAAAGATGCCTCGCTCCTCGTTCGGCCCCCACTCATGCCCCATCGCCGCCACGAGCACAATCTTCGGATCCTGGGGATCAATCGCGATGCGTGCGATCCGTTCCGTCTTCTCTAGCCCCACGCGCTTCCACGTCTTCGCTCCATCCTCCGACTTATACACACCATCGCCGAACGATGCCGGATAGCGCGGAAATCCCTCACCCGTGCCAATGAAAAGTTCATTAGGATTCGCCGGCGAAACCGCAATCGCTCCGATGGACTGCGTCGTCCCCTGATCAAACGCCGAAACAAACGTCACTCCACCGTCAGTGCTCTTGAACAGCCCTCCAGAAGAGTGCCCGAGATAGATGATGTCCGGCTTGCCCGGCACTCCCGCGACCGCATCGAGCCTTCCTCCCATCACCGCCGGCCCTACGCTCCTCCATTCGAGCGCGCCGAATGTCTGAGGCGACATACCCACACTCTGCCCAGCAGCACCCGCAACCAGCGCCAAGGCTACAGTCGCGGCGCAGGTCACGCGGGACAGGCATTCGATCGCAGCGGTTCGGATCATGGCTTTCTCCGGAGCGGCTCGACAAGTTCAACCGTGCCATCGCGGAGAGGACACGTTTAGGACGGACTGCGATGTTATATAAATACGTCATTGTAGGCGCGAATGTATACAAAGAAAAGTTTGCTTCTTCGCACCCCCCATCGCCCCTCCCTCCACCCCGTCCGGTCAGACCGCATGGCGGATTCGCGCAGACCACGAGCGTATCCCCACGCAGACATATTTAGAACTAGCTTGACGAATATACGAAAATGTCTTAAATAGTTCATACATCTTTGTACACGTCGGAATCCGCTACATTCATGGATTCTGCGGTCGCCGTACACGGAGCGGATCTCGGAGCGCCGACTCCCAACCAGTTACAGCGCAGCCGCGGCATCATCCTTTCCGCACTCGGCCTGCGACAACCTCTACCGCTCTCCCGACCGGTATCGAACGCGTCGCCATGACGTGCAAGGAGGCCTTTATGTTCAGCTTGATTCGCTCATCGTTCATCCTCTGTTTGCTGCTGCCGTTCCTCTTCTTCTCAACCCGAGTCGCCCGCGGCCAGGCGACAACCACTGGCAATCTCTCCGGCACAGTGACCGATGCTTCCGGCGCCCTTGTGCCCAACGCCACACTCACCATCAAAAATCCCGCCGTCGGTGCTTCGGTCACGCAACACACCAACTCGCAGGGCGGCTACTCCTTCGCGGATCTCCAGGTCGGCACCTACACGCTCACCGTTAGCGCGCAGGGCTTCGCCAACACCGTCATCCAGAGCGTCACGATTGACACCGGCAGAAGCATCAACATCAATCCAACGCTCAAGATCGGCTCGACCAACGAGCAGGTGAACGTCACCTCGGACGCGCAGGTCCTTGAGACCACCACCAACACCCTGGCCGCTACCATCCGGCCCGACTCCGTACAGCAGCTACCGCTCTCCGGCCGCGATGCCTCACCGCTCACGCAATTGGCTCCCGGCGCGCAGACCCCCGGCGACGCACGGTACGGCACCTTCAACGCCCTGCCCACCGGCGCGATCAACATCACCGTCGACGGCATGAACTCCAACTTCCAGAAGTTCCGTACCGCCAGCTCCGGCAACTACTCTCCCGCACCAGTTCGCCTGGGCGCCATCGAGGAAGTTTCGGTCTCCACCGGTGACCTGACGGCCGACGCTGGTGCAGAAGGTGCGGTCGCGCTGCGCTACCAGATCAAGCGTGGCACCAACCAGTGGCACGGCAACGCCTTCTGGGAGTACCAGTCCAGCGCGCTGAACGCCAACAGCTACTTGAACAACGCCTCGAAGACCCCAAAGACGAAGTTTCACTACAACGACGAGGGTGGCAACATCGGCGGCCCCATATTCAGGAACAAGGTCTTCCTCTTCGCGAATTACGAGCAGCAGATTGTGAACGGCAAGACCTTCGCCTCCAGCTACACGCTCACGCCGGACGCCCAGGCGGGCAACATCACCTACACCGACGCAAGCGGCGCACTGCACACTACCAACGTGCTCACGGTGCTCGGGGCAAACGGCTTCACCTCTGCGATCAATGCGCGCACCACCCAGGAGCAGACAGCGATCAACAAGTACAACCAGACCTCGCAGCTCACGGCCACAACGCTTCCCTACCAGGACATCGCCAAGTGGTCCTACGCGACCCTGACGAAAAACATCTACCCGACGACCCGCATCGATTGGCAGATCAAGCCCACGATGGACTTCCACGCCGCCTATGACCTCTGGTGGCGCAAACTTCCCGGCACGCAGGTGTATAACGGCGACCCCGTTTACGTGAATAACTTCAAGTCGAGCTATCAGACGATTACGGCGGGCTTCGACTGGACGATCTCGCCCCACATCGTCAACCAGGTGAACGTCGGCATCCTCAACGACCAGGAACACTACAGCTACGACAACTCCTATGACCCGTACGCCTCGGTGAACAACATCATCTACACCCCGCCAACGTTCACCAACGGCGGGTCGGTGCTGGCGCCGACGATCCCAACCAACGCCCTCACCGAGCCGCGCAACAATCCCGTTCGCGACGTCTTCGACAACGTCACCTGGAACAAAGGCAAGCACACCTTTACCTTCGGCGGCGATTTCCGCTACGCGTCGGCGCATGACCTGTCGCTCAGCAATCCTCCGGCGCAGACCATCGGCATCGACACGGCGAACGATCCCGCCAACGCTCAGTTCAACTCGACGAACTTCCCTGGACTGATCACCACAGGAACCAACACGCAGGACATCAATAATCTGCGATACCTGTACGCCATGCTGACGGGCCGTTTGAACGGCATATCCGGTACCAACAACCTGGACACGGCCTCCAAGCAGTACAAGACACTGGGCGCCCTGGTGGAACTCGACGCGCAGACGGTCGGCGGCTTTTATGCGCAGGACGCGTGGCGGATCACGCCTCATCTGGCCATCAATGCCGGCTTCCGGTGGCAGATGTCCGGTGCGCTCCATACGCCGACCGCCCAGTACACACAACCCACCGTCGCCGATTTGCTCGGGCCCTCCACAGCACCGTTCCAGCCGGGCACCTTGAACGGCGTCGCCAACCCGATGCTCTACGCACACGCCTACACCTATAACTCCGACCTGCGCGAGCCCGCACCCAATGTGGGCTTCGCGTGGAATCCGGCGATGTTGAATGGCAAGCTTGTCGTCCGCGGCGGCGCGGCGATCAGCTACTACGACGAGGGATGGGAGCCTTGGGAAGAAGCTGCGATCTTCTACAACCCCGGTGTGAAGCAATCCGCAAGCATCATCTCCAATCCCGTGAACAGCACACAGCCGGCCGGCTTCTACTCCGCAGGCTCGCTCTCCCTGGGCCAGACGCCCTCCCTGGCGCTTGCGCCTGCGGCCTATGCCCCGCCCTTCGCTCAGTCCGCCTTCACGTTCAAAAACACCTTCTATGCCACGGACCCGAACCTGAAGACGCCACAAGTTCAGAATTGGAACCTTGGCGTGCAGTACAAGATCGGCTGGGACACGGTGGTGGAGGCCAACTACGTGGGTAATCACGTAATCCACATGTGGCAGAACTTCAACATCAACGAAGTCAACGTCTTTGAAAACGGCTTCCTGAGCGAGTTCCAGAAAGCGCAGGCCAACTACGCCGCCACCGGCGGCAAGAACTTCGGCGGCTCCAACACACCGATCCTGAATCAGGCCTTCGGTACGGGCAGCTCGAACTTCGCAAACTCGACGTACCTCAACTACGTGAAGACCGGCCAGGCCGGCGCGCTGGCCAGTGCGATCGCCACCAGCAGCACGTTCTTCTGCAACCTGGTTGGCGGAGCGAACTTCGCTCCCTGCGCGGCCAAGGGCTACACGGGCTCCACCGCGTATCCGATCAACTTCTTCACCCCCAACCCGTACTCAGCCGGTGCAGCCACCCTGCTCTCGGATCCGGGTGGCTCGAACTATAACGGCCTGCAGCTGCAGGTGAAGCATCCGGTCGGCCATGGGCTGACCCTGCAGGCGAACTACGCCTACAGCCACGCCTTCTCCAACCGCTACGCCGCCTCGGATCTTGCTTCAGCGAGCTTCGCCACGCTGCGTAACAAGAAGTTGAACTGGGCCCCCGCACCCACTGACCTGCGGAACGCCTTCAAGACCTACGCCGTTTACGCCATCCCCTACCAGGGCCGCGGTTGGCTAACGAGAGAGACCTTGGGCGGTTGGATCGTCTCGCCGATCTTCAGCTGGACCACGGGCCGCAACTTCAAGCTCGTGAGCGGCACCAATACGGTGAACGTCAACGTCAACGGCGACTCGGGCGTCCTCCTGAACGGCGTGGACACGCACTCGCTGCAGAAAAAGGGCGTAGGTTACTACCGCCAGTCCAGCCCCAACAACCCCCTGCTGCTGCTGAACCCCGCGCTGTTCAACCCCAGCAATCCGACGCAGGCAACGGTCGCATCTGCCTCGACCGCCGGTCAGTTCGGCCAGTTCGTCTACCTGACCAGCCCGCAGTTCGTGAACACGGACTTCGCGATCACCAAGTACTTCCCCGTCTGGGAGAAGGTGCGCCTGAACATCCAGGCGGAGTTCCTGAACATCTTCAACCACCCCAACTTCGCGATCGAGACTTCGCCAGGCACCAACAGCCCGGCCGAGACCGCGAACATCAGCTCGGCTCCCACGACGCAGGGCGCGATCTCGACGGTGGGCACGGCCCAACCGAACGGCGGCGCGCGTGCCATCCAGTTCCGTACAAATATTTCCTTCTAAGTTCTCCGCTGTTTTACTAACACCCTGCATCCCTTAGGCCGGATGCAGGGTTCTTTTTTTGAGGCCTGTTCACCTTGTCAAGGCTGTGCGCCTCTGGAAAACTCAACAACTCCAGGCATCACAGGAACTTGTCCGTGGAAAACTCATGACATGTTTTCCCGCTCCATCTCGCTACAATAGAAATAGAGAGCTAAGCAGACGAGGCTGCCACCGGCAGCCTTATTCTTTTCAGAAAGAACTGAGCGCATCAAACCGAATACCGCTCAACCCGCTGCAAAGTATTCCATTCAGAGACTTTCCGCCTTGGCCTTTTGGAATCAATACTTTGCAAAGTAAGTCCACCCCTATTTTGTCTGTTTTCAGGACTTTGCACAAAATTAGGGGGAGGGGCCTCTGACATCGGCTGCCACGAACTAACGAATCACCGCTTGTCCGAAGCAGCGCAGCCCGGTAACCGCCACGATCCAATCCGCGTGGAATAGCGATCGTCGCCGGTTTTGAAATAGTCCCCGACGTACCAGAACGTGCAGTCGTCGCTCGGATCCAGCGCCAGCGTCGTGTAGTCCTCCCAGCGCAGCGTATTGGTCTGCGCAGCCTTCCCGTCAGCCAGCACCGATTCGTGCAACGTCATCGAGCCCGGCTTGTCACCCGCCAACCGCGCGGCGAAGCGCTGCCCCACAAACGTCGAGCTGTCACCGAACGAGTAGCCCACTGCGATGTCGCCCTTGCGATCCATCGCCGCACTGGGCATCCAGCGGAAGCCACCGTCAGGCGCATACGTCCCCTGCTGAGCCAGCTTGAGCGTGCCTTCATCGCTGACCTCGAACTGATACCACCGCACCCCACCACCGCCCGCACTCGTATCCACCGAGTGCGCAGCCACGATGAACTGCTTCGATCCGAGATTTCGATAGACGAGACGCTGCATCAGCTTGTCTCCCTGCGCATCCAGACGAGTCTCGGTGCCAGGCTGAGGAACACACTTCGAAAGCTGCCCATCGCAAAGGTAGTGATACGGAGCCACCGCAATCTTCTCCGGTCCATTCAGGTGCGAACGCTCCGGATGCTTCCAATCGATGAAGTCTCGCCACGCCATGATGGCATCGGCCTCAAACTCGTGATGTAGCTGCGTTCCTCCAGCCGCCATCACGATCTCCGGCATCCCGTGCGGCGGCAACCGCTTCCCATCCACGTCAGCCGCATTGAGAAAATTCACGCCATCGATGATGAAGCACTGCTCAGACGCTGCCTTGCCCTGCAGCATGGCCTCACGGTTCGCCGCACAGATATGTTTCTGGATCACCGTGTCGCCGGTGCTCGTCGGCACATAGTAGCCGTTCGGCCAGATGGCCGGTCGCGGATAGTCCGGAAACAACGGCCGCGCAAACTCATACCGGTAATACGAGCCCAGCGGCGAAGGTCCAGTGCTCACGGCGTAGCACATCGCATACGGAGCGTCGGGGGCAGGCTTGCGGAAGATCGGCACGACAAACAGCCACCGATGCGCGAGTTGGTCGTAGCGGACCACAGCGTCGCCCGCCACCTGCTGCTCGCACGGTCCTCCAAACCCCGCAAAGAGCGTATTGGTAATTACTGCTCCGAACAGCACCTTACCTGTAGTCGGATACGTCTTGCCTTGCTTGCTGTAAACCGCGAGATGCGAGTTGACGATCTGGACGATCTCGTCAGGACCGACCGCCAGGCTGTTGTCAGACGGATTCCGCCCCGCCGCAGGCCCCTGCGGACCGGAGAACCCACTTCCCAGACCATCGAAGCTCGCAAGCAACTGCGGAGCCGGCTCTGCGCCCTGCGCAGTCTGCTCGATCGCCGCAGCCGCCTCCGGAATCTTCGGCATCGGAGGCCCTGCCGTGTCTTCTTCGTGCGGCCCACCCGCCGTCACATGACGCACCCGGTTGACCGGAGCCGGCGGCTTCCACATCGTTGCCATCGCAGTGAGCGGCTGAGACTGATCGAAATGTACAGCCGGATTCACAATGACATGGCCGGCCGTCCAACCCGGAGCAGCAGTTTGCGCCGCGTGGGAATTCTGCGCCGGCGCGACGGTCGCGCAGAGCGGAAGACAGCCAAGCAAAAACGAAAGGCAGCCATGAGGGAGCCGTCTTGCTGCCGTTCCCAGCCGCTCTTGGTGTGGTGAAGCCAGTAGATTGCGCATGAAAATCCTTAAGCCCCCGGAGATATCTGCGGCGGAAATGTACACAATCTAACATACAATTATGCGTAATTAACGCCTCCCGACCGCCTCGCCGTTTGACGCTCCACGAGCTCCGATTGGATTCGGCTCAGAGTGAACCTGCTAGAAGAAAAAAGGGTGCGGTTCATCGCCACAGAGTCGCCGTCTGAGGAGCAACGCGTGAACAGGTTGTAGGCGGCTTGTTGGCGTCCCCGACGGGATTCGAACCCGTGTTACCGCCGTGAAAGGGCGGTGTCCTAGGCCACTGGACGACGGGGACGCGGCGCGTACGCGACTCTACTATTCTACGCTATAAATCACATCCGGCTCCTTTTGGAGCCAGTGGCCTTACCCGACACGAACAGCGCTTCGCCCTGACCGAACGTACCTGCGCGCCTCTGCGTACTGCAGAAGGATAAAGTTATCGGTCATGCCTGCAATGTAATCCGCTGCGACCCGCGCTGCGCCTTCGCTCTCAATCTCCGCCAGATACGACTCCGGTAGCTGCCCCGGCTCGCGCAACCAGAATTCGAAGAGTTCTGTAACTACAGCCTCAGCCTTTGCGTGCTCCTGCTCAAGCACCGGGCATGTGTACAGCGTCTCGTATAGATAGCGCTTCTCTTCTGCTCGTTCTGCCTCAGCCTGCGGTGACAGCTGCGCCATGCGTCCGGGCAGCCTGCGGATATCCGCGAGCGTCTTCGCTCCGTTCGCGATAACGTTTTCACCAGTCTGCCGCACGAGATCCAGCACCAGCATCTTCTGCATCGTCTGCAGCGCGTCGTGGAAGAGGTACTTCTCCTCGGCCAGGGGATGCGCGCGCTTCACTGCCTCATAGCTTCGCCGGAGGATTCCGACGTTTTCGATGACGTGATCGATCTCCAGCAGTCCTGACTCAACACCGTCATCCAAATCCGCCGTCAGGTAGGCGATCTCATCGGCCAGGTCGATGATCTGAGCTTCCAGCGGCGGTTGTTCGCCCAGAAAATATTCGGAAAGTTCAGGATGCGAAGCCTCGTCGTAATCGCGTGAGTGCTTGATGATTCCCTCGCGCGTTGCCAACGTCAGGTTCAGCCCTCGATGTCCCGCGTATCGCTGCTCAAAATGTTCAACAATTCGCAACGCATGCAGATTGTGATCAAACCGTAATCCATACCTCTGCAGGCAGCGATCCAGCGCACGCTCGCCCGCGTGCCCGAACGGCGGATGTCCTATGTCGTGCGCCAATGCGAGCGTCTCTGCGAGATCACAGTTGAGGCCCAACGCCGCCGCCACCTGCCGCGCCACCTGCGCGACCTCGATGGTGTGCGTCAGCCGGCTGCGAAAGTGATCTGACGCGCGGCTTGTAAATACCTGTGTTTTCCCGGCCAGCCTGCGGAAGGCTCGCGATTGAACAATGCGATCCCGGTCACGCTCAAACGGAGAGCGTCCATCGCCCGCCGGCGCCGGGAAAGCGCGCACTGAAAGCCGCTGCTCCTCAGCGCCAAAGACGCCGCAACCGTGCAAATCGAAGTTCACCAGGTTCAGTCTAATTGTTCCGGGAAAGAGCGGCTCCAGCCCTACTTCGGCGTGCTTACGTGCGCCAGTTTTACCCGCGCGCTCTCGAGCTTATGCTCCACCTTGGCAACATCCGCAGGATCAGCCTCTGGTGGCAAGGACGTCGCGTACTGCGCGAGCGACTTCTGCCACTCATCGATGGCCAGGGACAGCTTGCCCGTCTTGGCGTTGATCTCTCCCAGGTGATCCAGCACGGTCGGATCATTCGACATCCTCAGAGCAGCTTTGCGTTCGTAGTCCTCCGCCATCGCATACTGTCCCTGCTTGTAGTACGCCCAGGCCAGAGAATCCAGGTACGCTCCATTCTGAGGATCGAAGGTGACCGCCTTCTTCAGCATCGCCACGGCCTCATCCAGCTTCTGTCCCCGCTCTGCCAGCATGTACCCCAGGTAATTCTGAATCGGCGCAAAGTCGGGCGACAGTTGCAGTCCCTTGCGAAACTCGATCTCTGCCTGATCGAAAAGCTTCTGACGTTCCGCAACAGTACCGCGGTAGTACGCCACAAACGCCTTCTCCTCAGGCTTTGTTGCGAGCGCCTCCGCCTTGTCCAGAATCTCCGATGCCTCCTTCCAGCGCTTGTCGCGCACATTCATGTCCGCGATGGTGAAGTACACATCGCGATCGTCCGGAGTTCCTGACAGCTGCGCATTCGCCAGCTTCAACCCCTCGTCCACCTTGCCCGAATCCGCAAGCTGTCGTGCGTAGGTCAATTGAAGATCGTGGTTGGTTGGCATCGCCTTGGCGGCTGCGGCCGCAGCGTCAAAAGCAGCCTTCCAGTTGTGCGCGTCCCGATACGCGTCCACTACACCGTTGGCTCCGCGCGCCTGATAATCGCCGCCGAGCTGCTGCATCTCCTTGTAGGCCGCCACAGCGTCGTCCGTGTGGTTCGCCTCGCGGTCCACGATCGCCAGCCTGTCTAGAAACAGCGCCCGATTGCTCTTGTCCCCATCCGTGTACTTGCCGTCTGGAGGAAGCGTCGCCGTCAGCAGTTGTTTGAGCGTCTTGATCGAGTCATCAAAGCGGCCGAGCGCGTCGTAAACCAGCGCCTCGTTATAGCTCAGCTCTACATTGTCTGAGACCAGCGTCGCCGCCTTCTTCAGCGTCGCGAGCGCCTGCTCGTAGTGCCCCTGCTGCCGCTGAATGTCCGCCTCACGAATCAATGCCTGCGCATCCTGCGGATCGGTCCCCAGAATCTGCGCATAAATCTTCGCGGCTTCGTCCATCTGGCCAGAAGCGGCAAGAGCCGAAGCCAGTCCGCGCTTGGCATCTGTGTTGTCGGGATCCTCTTCCACCGCCGCCCGATAGGCCTTTACAGCGTTTTTCGGCTGTTTTAGCTGGTCGTAAATTCCCGCCAGCGCAAAGTCCATGCGCGCGCTGCGGTCGTCCGCAGGTACGCCCTCAATTACCTTCGCCGCGCGTGCCAGGTCTCCCTGCTCCGAGTAAAGCCGCGCGATGCTCAGCACCACCTCCTCCGAGTTGGGATCAATCTTCTGTGCCGCCTTGAACTCCGTCTCCGCCTTCGCCGAGTCATGCGCCAGACCATACAGTTGGCCGAGCAGCAGATGCGTCTCCACGTCATCCGGCTTCAACTTCGCAATCGTTTCGTACTCCTTGATCGCGGCCTGCAGCATCTCGCCAGACTGTGGATTCTGTCCGTCTCCCAGCGAGCGCAGATACACATGGCCGAGCAACATGTGTGCATCGACATCGTCCGGATGTTTGTTGATCTGCTCCTGCGCGGCTGATACAGCTTCGCGAATCCGTCCAAGCCGGAAGTACAGGTTTGCCAGCCCATTCTCCAGCGTCACCGAATCTGGATCCGCCTCGAGCGCAAGCTTGTACTGCTCGATCGCCTGAGTCGCCAGATCCTGCCGCCCATTCGCGACCGCCTGGTCCTCGTAAATCTTCGCCAACCCATAGTGGTAGTAGGAGGAAGCGTGATCAGGCTGAGTCGTCGCAGGCGTCGTAGCAGGCTGAGCCGGCAGCGGTTCACTCTGCGCGCTCGCTGTCGCAGTCGGCAGTATCAGCACACAACCCATAGCCAGGGTTGCGCAAAAAATCGTCTTCGTCATGGATACTTGGGCCGCCTTGGTCGAGTTCACCCGCTTCATCCTTAGACTGTAGTCTACAAAATTTAGATGCGGTTATCGTCCAATTTCCTGGGATCGCACCTGCCTATCCATGCCTGAAGTGTCGCAACCCCGTCATTACCATAGCGATACCCAGCCGGTTGGCCGCCTCTACCACTTCTGCGTCGCGAACCGAGCCACCCGGCTGAATAATCGCCGTCGCGCCAGCCTTGGCGATCACTTCGACCCCATCCGGGAACGGGAAAAACGCATCGGAGGCCGCGACCGTGCCCTCGAGGGGCAGTACAGCCTTCATCGCCCCGAACCGAGCAGCATCCACCCGGCTCATCTGCCCGGCACCAACTCCGACCGTCTGCCCGAAGCCGCCCTTCAGCCTCGCGTACACAATTGCATTCGACTTCACGTGCTTGCAGACCTTCCACGCAAACAGAAGTGCCTCGGTCTCATCCTTCGTCGGCTTTCGCGCAGTCGCCACCTTCAGCGTCTCCGCCGTCGTAATGGCCAAATCTTCATCCTGCAGCAGAAACCCACCCGAGATCTGCTTCAACACGCGCTCCGGCTTTGCAGGCTTAATTCTCAGCAGCCGCAGGTTCTTCTTCGCTGAAAAGGCCGCCAGCGCCTCCGGAGTAAACTCCGGCGCAACAATTGCCTCCACAAACAGCTTCGCGATCTCCGCCGCGGCCTGCGCATCCACAGTCCGGTTGATGCCGATGACGCCACCAAACGCTGACACCGGATCCGCCTCAAGCGCCCGCTGGTACGCCTCGAGCACCGTCGCGCCCTGCGCCTACACCACATGGGTTCGTGTGCTTGATAATCGCGACCGCCGTGCTGCTCGAACTCGCTCGCAAGCGCCCAGCACGCATCCAGGTCGACGAGGTTGTTGTAGCTCAGTTCCTTGCCGCCGAGTTGCTCCGCGCCCGCAATCCCCATTCCTGAGCCGTCGACATACACAGCCGCCTTCTGATGCGGATTCTCTCCGTACCGAAGCACCGTCTTGCGTTCCGCCGAGACCCGCAGCGTCTGCGGAAACTCTGCATTCCGCTCGACACTCCCGGGATCCTCGGGCAATGACTCCAGCGTCGAGGCAATTCCCGCATCGTAGGCCGCCGTCGTCGCGAACGCTCCGCGCGCCAGCCGCCACCGCGTCTTGTGGCTCAACGCGCCTCCGTTTGCGCGCATCTCTTCCGCAATCGCCGTATAGTCCGCGACGCTCGTCACCACCGCGACATCCTCAAAATTCTTCGCCGCCGACCGCAGCATCGACGGCCCGCCGATATCGATGTTCTCGATGATCTCCTCGAACTTCACGCCCGGTTTGCTCGCGGTCTTCTCAAACGCATACAGATTCACCACGACCATATCGATCGCTGGAATCTCATGCTCCGCAACCGCGGCCACGTGCTCCGGATCTTCGCGCCGGTGAAGAATCCCTCCATGCACCATCGGATGCAGCGTCTTTACGCGCCCCCCAAGCATCTCCGGGAAGCCCGTCAGTTCGCTCACATCGCGTACCGGCAGGCCCGCATCGCGCAACACGTTCGCCGTTCCACCGGTCGAGACCAGCTCCACACCCAGACCACTCAGAGTCTTCGCAAACTCCACCAGCCCCGTCTTATCGGTCACCGACAGCAGGGCACGACGCACAGACTTCAGATCACTCATGCCATGTCTGATTCTATGCGGAACATGCCCTTCACTGCGTTGGATCGTCGTGAACTGGCTTCGGGTGAAGCACAGGCATTTCCATGAATCGCCAGCTAGAATAAGCAGGATATGCTCGATCTGGCTTTTGTCCGTGCCAACCTTGCGTTGGTCGAAGAAAAACTGCGGCAGCGCGGGGCAGACACGTCTCTCCTCGCGAACTTTGCCGCGCTCGACAGCGCACGCCGCTCTGCCATCACTGAGGTCGAGACCCTCAAGGCTCAGCGCAACGCCCTCTCGCAGGAGGTCGGCCGTCTTAAGCGCGAGGGCAAGGACGTCGCCGCCGTAACACTCGAAACCACCTCGCTCAAAGACCGGATCGCCGCGCTCGAAGCCCGCGCCTCAGAAGCCGATCTCGAAATGCGTACCGTCCTCGAGCAGATTCCCAACCTTGCCAACGACTCCGTGCCCGTCGGCTCCGACGAGCACTCCAACAAAGTCGAGAAGACCTGGGGCGAGCCGACCCAGTTCGACTTCCCCGCCAGGCCTCACTGGGAGCTCGGCGAATCCCTCGGTATCCTCGACTTCGCCCGCGCGGCAAAGATCTCGGGCGCCCGCTTCGTCCTCCACTACGGCGCCGGCGCTCGACTGGAACGCGCCCTCGCCAATTTCATGCTCGACCTGCACACACGCGAGCATGGCTACACCGAAGTGCTGCCGCCGTACATGGTCAATTCGAAGTCACTATTCGGCACGGGCCAGCTCCCCAAGTTCGCGCAGGACCTCTTCCACTGCGACGACCGTGGACCCTTTGTTCAAGGCGAACTCCAGGAGTCCGACCACTGGCTCATTCCCACCGCTGAGGTTCCCGTCACCAATATCTTCCGCGACGAAGTCATCGACCTCACTGACGGCACCATCTCCTTCACTGCGTACACGCCCTGCTTCCGTAGCGAAGCCGGCTCCCACGGCAAGGACACCCGCGGCATGATCCGCCAGCATCAGTTCCAGAAGGTCGAGCTCGTCAAATTCACTCGCCCCGAGGACTCCTATGCCGAGCACGAGCGTCTCACTCGCGATGCCGAGCGCGTCCTCGAAGTCCTCGAGCTCCCCTACCGCCGCGTGCTCCTCTGCACCGGCGACATGGGCTTCGCGTCTGCCAAGACCTACGACCTCGAGGTCTGGGTTCCCGGCCAACAGACCTACCGCGAGATCAGCTCCTGCTCCAATTTCGAATCCTTCCAGGCGCGCCGCGCCAACATCAAATACAGACCGGCAGGCGCAAATGGCAAGCAAGCCAAAGCCGAGTTTGTCCACACCCTCAACGGCTCCGGCCTCGCCGTCGGCCGCACCTATCTCGCCATCCTCGAAAATTACCAGCAGGCCGATGGCTCTGTGCGTATCCCCACTGCACTCCAGCCCTACATGAACGGCCTGACAGTCATTACACCGCAGCATGTCAGAGGCATAGCATGATGCGCCTCCTTCGCAGCTACTTCTTCTGGACCTACGAGCGCGGAAGTTTGCACTACGACGTGATGGTCACCATCATCCTGCTCTTTCTGTTCATCGGTCCCCGCGTCATCAACTTCAAAGACAAGCCCGTTGCCGAAGTTCCCCTCCAGCCCAGGCAGGTTCTTGTGCGCCACGCCGGCTACTCCGCCGGCGCCGAACACCTCATCTACACCGTCCGCTCCTCCGAACTTCACGGCGCCACCGGCCCCGCTCTTCAGGACGCCGCAATGGAGCTTATCCAGCCCATCTCCGGCCCAGTCACGTTCGAGCGCATCACTCCTGTTCAGGACGCCACCGGCCGCACCGTCGCCTTCGACGTCACTGTGCGCCGCTAGTCCGGCACAACAAATCCGCCCGGCAAACATCTAACACTCTGGAAACAAAACGCCGGCCCCGAGGAGCCTTCATGAACCTTCGCCAACTTTCGCTCACCGCCGCCCTCATCCTCGCTCCTCTTGCGGCCCTAACGCAGGCTCCGGCCCAGTCCCAGCTCAACTCCGTCCTCTCCCAGATGGATGCCGCCAGCGCCCGTTTCAAAAGCGCACAAGCCGACGTTCGCTACGACAACTACACCCGCGTCGTAAACGATCACGACATCGAGACCGGCTCCATCTACATTGAGCGCACCAGCTCGGCCGAGCAGATGGGGGCGGTCTTCTACAACGCAGGCCCAGACGGCAAACCCTCCTCCACACCCGCCCGCATCGTCAACTTCGACGGCGCAACTCTGCGTATCTTCACCGTCGGTACCAACCAGGTCGATCTGTTCAAGGCTGGCGCCAACCAGGCCAGGTACGACAGCTTCCTTACCCTCGGCTTCGGCGGCAGCGGCAAAGACCTTCAGCGTGCGTGGAACATCACCGACCAGGGCCCTGAGACCATCGACGGCGTAAAGACCGAAAAGCTCGACCTCGTCAGCAAAGACCCGAGTGTGAAAAACATGTTCACGCACATCACCATCTGGATCGACCCCGCCCGTGGCGTCTCTCTCAAGCAGATCTTCTACGCACCCAACGGTGACAACCGCACCGCCACCTACTCCAACATTCGCCTCAACGGCAGCGTCAACCGCAAACCCTACAACATCCCGAAGAGCGCCACTGTCATCGCGCACTGACTTTGGGCCGCCGCATCATGGCTAATCCCGCGAGCAGAATCACCACGGGATAGCACTCCATCGTGTACCGCGGTTCGGAGTTGTCGATCGTCAGCAGCAGCGCACACCGCAGCGCCACAAACGCAACCATCGACCACACCACAACACCCGGCTTGCGCCACCGCCAGAAGCCCAGACATGCCAACGCCAGGTAAATCACATTTAACGCACCCATCGCATACGCCCGCAACGAATTCCAGGGATGCGCGCTGAACCTCCACCAATCCAGCGGAATCCTCATGTACTCAATCCGCGGCCGGAACCACATATCCAGCTCCCGCGCCACCGGCAGCGCCACGTAATACCGCAACGGACTCGCCCTCACCCTCGTCTCTGCGAGCCGAGCAAACGCCGCATCTACCGCGGGCGTCGACGCCTGCTCCTGGTTATATCGAGCAAAGATCTCCGCAGTCTCCGCCCGTTGCTCCGCTGAATCGAACGCCCTATCCGGCAGGTCGTTCATCGAAATCAAATCGCCATCGTACTGCCAGTACACATTCACCGTCGCCGGAAATCCGATCGCCCAAGTCCTGTACCACCGCATGAATCCATAAGGCACCTCCTCACCCGGATCATTCGCATACTTCGGCGACAGCGGCCGCGCCACATGAAACACGCGCCAGTTCCGCGCTGCCCACAGAGTCAGCGGTAACACCACCACCAGCGACGCCAGCACTGCTGGCGCCATCTTCACCATTACACCCTTCCCGTTACTCTTCCATCCAACCCACAACATCGCCGGCACGACGGCCGCCGCCAGCAATCCCTGGTCCGGTCTCAGCAGCACCGCGCCCATCAGTGCGAAGCCAACCAGCACCGCCCATCGCACCCACTCCAGTTCATCTGTCCACGCCGTCACCCATCGATCAAACGCAAAGGCTGCCAGAGCTACGCAAAACATGCTCAGGCACTCCGCCACCACCACGGCCGTATAGTTCGCCGTAAACGGACACAGCACCGCAAACCACAGCACCCACATTCCTGCGCGTCGCCCGGCAATCCTCGCTGCAGTGGCTGCAAGCAGCAGACCCGTCCCGAGATCCACAACCACCTGCACCCACAGCACGGCCACGTAGTTGGCGTCGCCGAACACCTTGAAACATGCCGCCAGAAACAGCGGATACCCCGGCAGCCGGATCAGCGTCGGCCGCAGCACGCCGCCATCGATCAGTCCATACACGTGTTCCTTGATCAGATGGTGCGCCAACTCGCCGTACACCAGCGCATCGCCTGTAAACAACGGATGTCGCCATACAAACAGAGCTCGCAACACAAACCCCACCGCGATGGCGGCCGCCAAGGCCACCCTGTTCGACCCTATCCTCCGCATGTCTTTCGCATCATACCTTTGTGCCCATTCGTCGCTGTTCTCTCCGCATCTATCGACGCATTGACTGCGGATAACACGCTCAATAGCATGGCCCTAGAGCCTACCTAGCTGATGTCAAAGCAAATCTTCTACGACCCACAACGAAAGCGCTGGAAGCGGTTGCGGAGGGTCTTTGATCTTTTGGCGCTATTCGGCGCCATAACCGGCATTCTCTTCATCGTGGGCCTGCTGCGAATTCGGCCCATGCGCGGCCTCGATCTCCAATCGGCCACCAAGCGCTATCGCGCGCTCTCCAACCCGCCGGCACCTGAACTCACCCCCCGCGAAAAGCTCAATCGGTCCGCGCACCGCAAGACCGACCTCAAGCCTTCCGATGTCGTCCTGAACACGACTGAGGGCCTTCGTGCCGCCTTCTACACTGACGTCGACCCGGCCAGCTACGCCTCGCTCAAACAGCACATCAAGGAGATCGACCTACTCTTTCCCGAGTGGCTGCACGTCATCACGCCCGACGGTCACCTCACAGCCTTCAGCGCCGACAACACACCCTTCCCCGTCATCGACAACTCCGGCGTGCACGGCGTCGATCGCGAGAACAAGGTCGCCCACGTGATCACCTCGGCCAAGGAAGACACCGAAATCTTCCCCATGGTCAACAACTACAACCCTAAGGAAGGCGTCTTCGAGGACAACGTCGGCCAATTCCTCGCCAGCGCCGACGCGCGCGCCAACTTCCTCCGCCAGGTTGACCGTTTCATGGCCGCCAACACCTTCTACCGCGGGCTCACCCTCGACTTCCAGGCGCTCGGACCGCAGGACCAGGCAAACTACAACCTGCTCATCGCCGCTCTGTACGCGGACTTCCATCCGCGTAACCTGCGTATCTACGTCAACGTCCCCGTCAGCGCCTCGAAAGACACGCTCAGCTTCATTGCAAACAACTCTGACGGCATCGTCCTCATGGACTACGACCAGCACCAGACCGGCACGCAACCCGGTCCCATCGCGGGTCAGGACTGGTTCGAGAACAACCTCCGCACCGCGCTCTCGGTCGTCCCCCGCGAGAAGATCATCTGCTCTATCGGCAACTACGCCTACGACTGGTCCACTCCTCTTCCAACCGCTCCTCCGCCCGGGCCCCAAGGCAAGCGCAATCGCGCTCACATGACGCGCCGCGTCAAAGTTCCACCGACCCCCCCGGAGGAGACCGACCTCGACGCCGTCTACATGACCACGCAGGAGGCTTGGCAGGCCGCTTCCGATTCCGAAGCCAAAATCGACCTCGACGATCCCTCGCTGAATCCGCACTTCGCCTACGTCGACGAAGACGCGCACGTCAGTCATCAGGTCTGGCTTCTCGATGCCGTCACCGCACTCAACGAGATGCGCGTCGCCCGTGCTCTTGGCCTTCAGACCTTCGCCCTCTGGCGTCTCGGCTCTGAAGACGCTTCCATCTGGAACATCTGGGACAACTCACTCAAGGTCGATCCCGCCAAGGCTCTCGCTGACATTGCGCCCGGATGGGACGTAGACACCGAAGGCGACGGCGACATCCTCCGCGTCACTAGTCCGCCGCAGAACGGCCATCGCTCCATCACGATGGACGACGACACCACCATCCCTTCGCAGTATCTCTCCGTCGTCTCCGAGTCGATGGACAAGTATCCCTTGCCCTACACCGTCTCTCAGTACGGCTATCACCCCAAAGAGGTCGCGCTCAGCTTTGACGACGGTCCCGACCCGACCTGGACGCCGAAGATCCTCGACATCCTCAAGCAGTACCACGTCGTTGGAACCTTCTTCATGATTGGCGAGGAAGCCGAAGACAACGTTTCCACAATGAAGCGGGTCTACCGTGAAGGCCACGAGATCGGCAACCACACCTTCACGCACCCAGACATCAGCGAAATCTCCGAGCGCTCCGTCGACCTTCAGCTCAATCTCACCGAGCGCCTCTTCGCCGCCAAGCTCGGCGTCCAGCCCGTCTACTTCCGTCCGCCCTACTCCATCGATCAGGAGCCCGATACCAACGATCAAGCCGCTCCCATCGAGCATATCCAGCAACTCGGCTACACCATCATCGGCAACAAGATCGACACCGACGACTGGAGCGAAAACCCGCGCAAGACGCCACAGGAGATCATCGATAGCGTCTTCCGCCAGATCGAGCTCGCCCAGTCCAAGACGTGGATGAAAGGCTCCATCATCCTCATGCACGACGGCGGCGGCAACCGTCAGCCCACCGTCGACGCACTGCCGAAACTCATCGAGGCCCTTCGCGCGCACGGCTATACCATCGTTCCGGTCTCCGAGCTCGTCGGCAAAACGCGCGCTGAGGTTATGCCGCCTCTCGTGGGCCGCCAGAGGTACCAGGCCGCCGTCGACTCCGTCGCCTTCTTCTTCATCTCCTTCTTCAACCACTTCGTCATCGACGTCTTCTTCATCGGCGACTTCCTCATGAGCCTGCGCCTCATCGTCATCGGCATCTGCGCGCTCATCGACCGCTTCCGCAAACGTCACGACGATCCCACCGGTGAATACGCCCCACGCGTCGCCGTCCTCATCCCCGCCTATAACGAAGAGAAGGTCATCGCACGCACCATTCGCTCCGTGATGATGTCCAACTACAAAAATCTCCGCATCATTGTCATCGACGACGGCTCACGCGACAACACCTACAAGATCGCGACCGAAACCTACGCGCGCGAGATCGAGCAGGGCCGTGTCACCGTCCTCACTAAGCCCAACGGCGGCAAAGCCGAAGCTCTCAACTTCGCGCTCCAGCAGACCGACGAAGAGGTCTATATCGGCATCGATGCCGATGGTGTCGTCGCTCACGACGCCATCAGCCGCCTCGTTCCGCACTTCGCCAATCCCAGGATCGGCGCCGTCGCCGGCAATGCCAAGGTCGGCAATCGCGTGAATCTCTGGACCCGCTGGCAGGCCCTCGAATACATAACCAGTCAAAACTTCGAACGCCGGGCTTTGGATTTGTTTGACGTCGTCACCGTCGTCCCCGGAGCCATCGGAGCCTGGCGCACCGCGGCAGTAAAGGCCGGCGGAGGCTATCACCCAGACACCGTTGCCGAAGACGCCGACCTCACGATGAACCTGCTCGAGCAGGGCTACGCCGTCATCTATGAGGACCAGGCCCTCGCCTTCACCGAAGCTCCCATCAACGCAAACGGCCTCGCCCGTCAGCGCTTCCGCTGGTCCTTCGGCATTCTTCAGGCGCTCTACAAGCACAAAGCCGCCATCCGCAACCGCCGCGCCATGGGCCTCTTCGCGCTGCCCAACATCCTCATCTTCCAGATCCTGCTTCCGCTCGTCTCGCCGCTCATCGACCTCATGTTCGTCGCCGGCGTCATCCACTACTTCATCGACAAGCACTTCCACCCCGAGACGACCAGTTCCGCCGACCTCGTCAAGCTGCTCGTCTTCTTCTTCGCCTTCCTCATCATCGACTTCGCCGCGTCTGCACTTGCCTTCATGCTCGAGCGCAAACATCCCGCCAGCAAAGGCGACGCCTGGCTGCTCTTCCACATCTGGATCCAGCGCTTCACCTATCGCCAGCTCTTCTCCTGGGTCCTGCTCAAGACCGTGAAGCGCGCCATCGACGGCAAGCCCTTCAACTGGGATAAGCTCGAACGCACCGCCAAGATGTCCAAGGCCACCGAGCAACTCGCCCAGTAATAACCTTCCTTTCTAACAGCACGAATCGCTTGATACAGCGCAGCGAATCCGTGTCTGTTTTCACATCGCAGATGAACTTTCGTTCATTACCCTCTGCAACAATCAAGGCGCCGCATCACAAACAATATGCAAGGTTTCACGTCTCTCGCGCTCTCGGCCCTTCTGCTCGTCTCCCCGTCCTTCCTTCTTGCCCAGGACACTTCGCAGCCGCAGTCGAATCCTCCAAAGCAAGAAAACCCACAACCGCAGAAGAACCCCGCCACGCAGGCCAATCTCCCCAACGCACCCTCGTCGATCATCACCGGCAAACCACATCGCCAAGGGCAGATCCCCCTCGAAGATGTCCCCCACCCGCCCGTCAAGCTCATGCAGACGCCGCTCAACATCCTCGGCGACTCCTATCGCATGTTCACATCACCTATCTACATCCGCACGGGCGACCTCAAGTGGATGCTTCCTCTCGCCGCCGTCACCGGAGTCGCGTTGTCACAGGACACTTATGTCGCCAAGGACATCGTTAGCCACAACGTCGACTTCAACAACTCCGCCAACACCGTCTCCAACGATCTCCTCTACAGCTACATCGCCGGTTCAGTCACCATGTACGGGACCGGCCTCTTCAGTCACAATGACCACCTGCGTGAAACAGGTCTGCTCTCCGGCGAGGCTCAAATCGACGCCGAGATCTTCGACACCGTCGTCAAGCTGGCCACCTTCCGCGAGCGCCCCACTCCCCCCGATTACGCCGGCAAGTTCTACCAGACCTCCGCCGGTATCGATTCGTCATTCATCTCCGGCCACTCGATGCTCACCTGGTCCGCAGCCGCGGTCATCGCCGCTGAGTACCCCTCACCCTGGAAGCAGGCCGGCATCTACGCGGGCGCCACCGCCACCGCGCTCACACGCGTCCTTGCCGAAAAGCACTTCCCCACCGACGTCCTCCTCGGCTCCGCCGCAGGCTGGATGATCGGCCACTACGTTGTCCGCGCGCACCACTGCCATCCCGTCTATCGACACCACGGCGACCAGCAGCCTTGCAAGGCCCGGTAGAACACCCAATCTAGGTCATCTTCGGCGGCTTCGGCGCATACCCGTTCGCAACAAACCACTCCACGGCCTTGCCCAACGCATCATCCACCGGAACCACTCGCCACCCAAGCTCCCGTTCCGCCTTCGCCGAGCTCGCCCACATCATCTTCTTTCCCATCCTCACGGCCTCAACAGTCGCCCGCGGCTCCTTGCTGCGCAGCTTGCCCGTTACCATCTCATCGAAGAACGCAAAAGCCATCGCCACGGCATGCTGCACCTTCACCGTCGGCGACGGCAACCCCGTCATCGCTGCCAGCCTGTCGAGAATCTGCTTCAGCGTCAGGTTCTCACCACCGAGAATATAGCGCTCGCCAAACCGCCCACGTTCCAGGGCCACAAGATGCGTCTGCGCAATCTCATCCACATCGACGAGATTCAACCCCGTATCAACGTACGCCGGAAACTTCTTGTTCAAAAAATCAACGATGATCCGTCCGGTCGGCGTCGGCTTCACATCCATCGAGCCCACCGGCGTCGTCGGATTCAGAATCACAATCTCCTGCCCTGCGCGCGCCGCCTCAATCGCCACCTGCTCGGCCATCCACTTCGAGCGCTTATAGTGCCCGATCATGTCAGCCTCGCTCACCGGCGTCTCTTCATCGACAACGGACGCATCCTTGCGAAACCCCATCGTCGCTACGCTCGACGTGTACACCACGCGCCGCACGCCCGCCTCACGCGCCAGCCGCAATAGCTCGCGCGTGCCCTCGACGTTGGCCTTGTACATCTCCGCCGGATCAGGCACCCACAGCCTGTAGTCCGCGGCCACATGAATCAGCGCATCGCATCCTTGCAGCGCCGCAGCAAACCTCGCCGGCTCGCGCAGATCTCCCTGCACCAGCTCCGCGCCTTTCGGCAGATTTGCAGTTACTGAAGTCCGTCTTGTCAGCAGCCGAAGCTCCGCCCCCTGCTCCGCCGCCATTCGCGCCACATGCGACCCCACAAACCCCGTCGCACCCGTAACGAACAACCTCATCAGCGATCTCTCACTGAGTCGGCCTCCCACCAATGCAGAGGAGCTCCCCAGAAGACGACCTCGCCTGGCTTCACCTTCGCGGAGATCTTACTGCTGCACCGATTTGCAGCGACCAATCCTCGACTCAACACGTCATCGACCCGCACCATCGAGAAATCGTTGCAGTCGATGTAAGCGAGACTGTCCGGCTCCTTGCCGGACCTCGGCCCCGGCAACATCCCAAATTGCGATCGACCCGCAAGATCGAGAGTTCCCGTGCCATCCGGTCCAAGACTCACAACAGTTTTCTCCGCCGTGTCAGGCCACGAGATCGTCACGCTCTGACGAGCGAGTGGCCGGCCCGACCTCGCGTTGAGAACGCGAACCGTAATCGACTGCCCAATCAGAGAAGGCGCGCAGCAAAACAGAAGCGCCGCAGACAAAGCAACGCCGAACCATGAACTGATCGACTTGCTGGATGAAATCGTGCGAAGGGATTGCTTCATAGGCGGATTAGTCAAGCTTCTCCGCCTCGATCCCGATATTCTGTTCGCCGGCAGCTTTCTTCTCCCAGTACTTCTTCACCCATGCGTCGAAGCTTCTGCCCGCAGCCGTGTCGCGCCCACTGAACTTGATCGCCGCCACATCGCTGTACGGAACCATCAGGCGCTCGGTCGGCGCGCCTTCCTTCGGCGTCGGGATGATCCGCACGACAGAGTCCGCGAGCGTAGCGCCGTTGCGCCGGTCGTAAAGATATCCCTCGACAACCGAGCCATCGCGTCGCGTGATCGTAATATCGCCACGATAATCAAACGCCTTCTCCAGCGCCTCGCGAATCTCCGCCTCGCCCGCCAGCTCGGGAACCCATCCCTCCAGATTCTCGCGCTCGCGGCCGGCCATCACCTCAAGCTCATCAGCGCTCGCGTGCTGCAGCTGCTCAATCTTCAAATGCTCTTGCTGTGCCGTCGACATCGTTAGTCTCCCGCCACGCTGGTCAGGTTTTCATCCACCGAAGTCGTCAGCACAACCGGCGTCGGTCCATCAATCTGCACCAGCGGTCCATGCCCCTCGGCCTTCCACTCGTTCAGCATCTTCATCGCGCCCTGGTCTTCGTACATCGGCTTGAACATGTACTTCTTCGCCGTCGTCCAGAATCCCTTGATCGACCCGAAGTTGTAATCCACCGCGCTCGCCTCATGCCCCGAATGCACCATGCAGTTCGCGCACTGCGGATTGCCGCTCTTCGCGCCGTAGTTCGCCCACTCCGTCGCGTCCAGCAACTCCTGGTACGTGTCCGCGTAGCCATCCTGCAGCAAATAGCAAGGCTTCTGCCACCCGAAGATCGAGTACGCCGGCATGCCCCAGGGCGTGCACTCGAAATCACGCTTGCCCATCAGGTACTCGCTGAACAGCGGATGCGTGTTGAACTCCCAGCTCTTCTTCCGGTTCGAGAGAATCATCCGGAATAACTTCCGCGATCTTGCCTTGCCGAGGAAGTGCTGCTGGTCCGGAGCCTTGTCATACGTATAGCCCGGGCTCACCATCATCGACTCGACGCCCGCTCCCATCAGCTGATCAAAGTGCCTGCGCACCGAGTTCGGATCCGCTCCATCAAACAGCGTTGTGTTCGTCGTCACGCGGAAGCCCGCAGCCACAGCGGCCTTGATGCCCTCCATCGCGATGTCCCATCCACCTTCGCGGCACACCGCAAAGTCGTGGTGCTCCTTCTCGCCATCCAGGTGCACCGAGAAACTCAGGTACTTCGACGGCGTAAAGAGATGCAGCTTCTCTTTCAGCAGCAGCGCATTCGTGCACATGTACACGTACTTCTTGCGCGCCACCAGTCCGGCCACAATCTCCGGCATCTGTGGGTGCAACAGAGGCTCGCCGCCCGGAATCGACACCATCGGCGCGCCGCACTCTTCAGCCGCCTGCCAGCACTGCTCCGGCGTCAGCTGCGCCTTCAGGATGTGCGGCGGATACTGAATCTTCCCGCACCCCGCGCACGCCAGGTTGCAGCGAAACAGCGGCTCCAGCATCAGCACCAGCGGATACCGCTTGCGCCCCGACAGCTTCTGCTTCAGGACGTACGTCGCAACTGTCCACGCCTGGCTTACCGGTACGGCCATTCTCAAATCCCTCCAAAAATCAGCGAGCGAAGTCTCAACTACGCCGCTGCTTCCTCTTCCTGTTCCCGTGCCATCGCCTTCTCATACGTCGTCAGCGCCAGCAGCGGGAAGTACTGCTTGTACAGGTGGTACCCCAGATAAAAGACGCGCGGGAACCCTGTTCCGGTGTAATAACTTTCGCCGTTGCGCCCCGGCATCAACTCGTCCCAGCTTCCATCCTCATGCTGCCGCTCAATCAGCCAGCGAACGCCCTTCGCCACCGAATCCGATCGCGTGTCATTCGCCGCCAGTAGTCCCAGGAGCGCCCATGCCGTCTGGCTTGGAGTCGATGGCCCCACACCGCGCTGCGTCGAATCGTCGTACGTTCCAGCTGTCTCGCCCCAGCCGCCATCCGGATTCTGCACCATGCGAATCCATTCAGCCGCCTGCTGCACCGCCGGCTCCAGGTAGCTGTATTCCATCGCCTGCAAACCACGCAGCACCAGGAATGTCCCGTACAGATAATTCACACCCCAGCGGCCAAACCAGCTTCCATCCGGCTCCTGTTCGCGGAGAATGAACTGCACGGCCTTCTCCACGCGCTTATCCCGCCGCGTGTAACCATAAGACGCCAGCATCTCCAGCAGTCTGCCCGTGATGTCCACCGTTGGCGGATCGATCATCGCGTTGTGGTCAGCAAACGGAATCGACTCAAAAATCTTCTTGGTGTTGTCCTTGTCGAATGACGCCCATCCGCCGTTCTTACACTGCATCGCGAAGACCCACTCAATCGCGCGCTGCGTCACCTCGTACTGATACCGTTCGCGCGGATTATCCACCGACTTCAGCGCCAGCAATACCTCGCCGGTATCATCCACATCCGGCTGATGGTCGTTGTTGTAGAAGAAGCACCAGCAGCTCGGGTCCGCAATTTTCACATTGTGCGACCAGTCGCCCTTGTAGCGAATCTCCTTCGAGAGCAGCCAGTCCGCCGCCTTCACCAGCCGCGGATCCGTGCGCGAAAGTCCACACTCGCCCAGGGTTGACAGCACCTGCGCCGTATCCCAAACCGGCGAGAAGCACGGAACCATCCGGAACGTCGGCGTCGGATAATCCGGCTGGCCGTTCGGGCAATCGATCCCCAGCTTTTCAAACTCATCCATCGCGCGAATCATCTGCGGGTCATCGAAGCTGTATCCCAGGCAGCGTAGCGCCACGATCGCATTCAGCATGGCGGGGTAAATCGCTCCCAGGCCATCCGACCGCTCAAAGTGCTCCAGCATCCATTTCTCGGCGTGCTTGATCGCAACCTTGCGCAGCGGCCGTACATGCACCCGTTCAAACCAGTGCGTCATGCGGTCGAGAAACAGGAAGAAGTTCCGCCATGAGAACCAGTGCTTCCGGTCCCAACGCAGGTGCAGATTCGCACTCTTCCGCCCGCCAACGAACAGCTCTTCAATCCCCTGCTCATCCGGCAGCTTTTTGAACGGCTTCGTCGCGTAAATGACCGACAGCGGCACCAGGATCGCGCGAGACCACGCGCTGATCTGGTAGATGTTGAAGTAAAACCACTTCGGAAACAGCACGATCTCCGGCGGCACTGCTGGCACAGCGTCGTAGTCATACTGACCTAGCGCGCACAGGTAGATCTTGGTGAACGTATTGCAGTTCACTACGCCGCCCTGCTCCAGCACCCTCTCGCGCGCCCGCACCATCACCGGATGATCGGCCTTGTATCCCATCAGCTTCAGCGCGAGATAGCACTTCACGCCGTAGTTGAGATTCGATGGCCCACCTGGAAAGAGGCTCCACCCGCCGTCCTCATTCTGGTGCCGCAGAATCTCGTTGACAGCCCGCTCCATCCTGCCGGCATCACCCGTGCCCAGCAGCGTGTGCATGAAGATGTAGTCGGACTCCAGCATCGAGTCCGCCTCAAGCTCACCGCACCAGTAGCCGTCCTCGTGCTGCTGGCCCAACAGCCAATCCATCGAGCGCCGGATCCCATCGCGCACACGATCCATCGCGAGGTCGAGGCGACCAAATCTCGGCTGCGCCGGCCCCTTCGTCTCTCCTGGAGATGTGTTCATTCGCAATCTTTTCGCTCGAAATCTTAACAGCCTTCCAGAACCCGGCTGTTCGTTGCGCGCCAATCCTTAATGACGGGCGCTTCTCTGGGTTTGCTTACATCGCTGCTGCTGTCGCCTTCGGCGCGGCAGCGATTGCCTGCACAATCTCCGGTGGAAGCCCAAACCGGACGTTCTCCGGCATCACCTCAACCTCTTCGACCGAGCCATAACCCTTGCCCTGCAAAAACAGCACAACATCCTGCACCAGAATCTCCGGCGCCGACGCTCCCGCCGTGATCGCCACGCTCGCCGCGCCCTCTAGCCACTCCGGCCGAATGTCGTCTGCCTTGTCGATCAGGTACGAGCTCGTCCCCAGGTTCCGCGAGACCTCAACCAGCCGGTTCGAGTTCGAGCTGTTCCTCGACCCCACGACCAGTACCACATCAGCGCCGTGCGCTACATTCTTCACCGCCGTCTGGCGGTTCTCCGTCGCATAGCAGATGTCCTGCGCATGCGGTCCAACAATGTTCGGAAACCGCTTCTTCAGCGCCTGGATCATCGTGCCCGCCTCGTCCAGCGAGAGCGTCGTCTGTGTCAGGTACGCCACCTTGTTCGGGTCCGGCACCACCAGTGACTCAACCTCTTCCGCCGTCGAGACCACCTGGGTAACATCCGGAGCCTCGCCCTGCGTGCCCTCAACCTCTTCGTGGTCGCGATGCCCCACCAAAACCAGCGAGTACCCCTGCTTGGCGAACTTGATCGCCTCCACATGAACCTTCGTCACCAGCGGGCAGGTCGCGTCAACCACCTTCAGTCCCCGCTCCTTCGCCCGAGCCCGAACTGCCGGCGAGACACCGTGCGCCGAGTAAATAACCCGCGCGCCCTCCGGCACCTCATCCAGTTCGTTGACGAAGATTGCGCCCTTCTGCGCCAGATCGTTCACAACATAGCTGTTATGAACAATTTCCTTGCGCACGTAAATGGGCGCACCGAAGGTCTCGAGCGCAATCCGCACGATATCGATCGCCCGCACAACGCCGGCGCAGAAGCCGCGGGGCTTCAAAAGCAGGATGCGCTTCGCTGCGGGGCTGGAGTTTGAAAGGCCTGATTCGATGGGCGCGGCAACGGGACTGGACACGTCTTCCAGTATACCTTTCTTCGCGTCCTCAGGCACCTCTTTCCGTGAACCACAAACGGTGCAACTGCGTTGACCTTCGGCCAACATCAGCGCCTCGTTCAGCCTCACCATCTGCTCCCGCTCAGGAGCAGTCATCTTCAATCATCTCCTACACATGCCCGGTGCAGTTGTCATGCGGGCAATGGCAGGCGAGCGTCGTCTTGCCAGCCGCGTCCTCACAATACTGCGAACAGTACTTCTTTCCGTCCGTACAGACACAACTGCAAGCCGCATGTGCACACTTCTTGGCTTCCGCCATAGGGGCCTCCAACCTTCTGTCTTCAGACAACCGCTCCCCCCTGCTGAGTTGCTTCGACCTGCCCGCCGCCCCGGCCCTCATCCAGATCAATCCGATACCGACATTTCCGTGGATGCCCGCTCTCGAAGATCACGCAGTCCGGCGGCACGTCCACCTCCTCAACCAGCTCCGCGCCCAACCTCTCCAGCGTCCGCCTCGACGCAACATTCTCCGGATCACATGTCACCCACAGCGGGCCCAGCCCGAGCCTCCGCGCCACCGGCGACAGCAGCCGCAAAGCCCGCTCCGCGTAGCGATGTCCGCGATGCCTTTCCTCTACCCCGTATCCCACATGCCCCGCGTACATGACGACATGCCGGCTATCCCCCACCCGCAGCCGGATGGTCCCCAGCTCTTCACCGCTCTCCGTGTGCACCATGCGGAAGCTCCAGGTCGGCACCCGGTGAATCGCATTCACCTCATAGCCCGCGAGCTCGAGCCGCAACTCACCATCGCGCAGCTCCCGCACGATCTCCTCAACGATTGTCTCTGCTCGATCACACACTCTGCTTCAGCATCTGCTCCGCGTGTCGCCTGGAGGTCTCCGTCAAACTCGCGCCCGACAACATCCGCGCAATCTCCTCCACGCGCTCGCTCTGCTCCATGCGCCGCACGCCCGTCTGCGTCCGTCCCCGGCGCTCCGTCTTCTCAATCAAGAAGTGCTGGTCCGCAAACGCCGCAATCTGCGGCAGGTGTGTAATGCAGATCACCTGCTGCCCGCGCGCCAGCGCCTTCAACTTCTGCCCGACCGCCTCGGCCGCGCGTCCACCAATGCCAATATCAATCTCGTCAAACACCAGCGTCCGCGGCAACGGGGTCTTCCGCTTCTTGCTGCCAGCAGCTCCCTCCTCCACGGCAACCTTCAGCGCCAGCATCACCCGGCTCATCTCACCGCCCGACGCAATCTCATCCAGCCGCTTCATCGGCTCGCCCGGATTCGTCGCAATCTTCGCCTCCACGCGGTCCCACCCACTCGCGCTCCAGCTCGACTCTCCCTCGTCTGCGCTGACATCCACCGCGAACCGTGCATTCATCGCCAGCTCGTTGATCTGCTTCTCCGCCAACTTCGCCAACTTCTTCGCCGCACCCACCCTCTGCTCACTCAACCTCGCTGCGGCCTCGCGATAGCTCTTCGCAACCTTCGCTAGCTCTACCTCCAGCTCCTTCAGCCGAGCCTCACGATTCTCCAGCTCATCCAGCTTTCCCTTCACCTCTTCGCCAAACGCAATCACCTGCGCCAGTCCTGTCGTCCCCGCGCCCGCGCCATACTTGCGCTTCAACCGCTCCAGCGCCGCCAGCCGGTCCTCAATCTCACCCAGCCGCTCCGGCGACGCCGTCACATTCCCCGCAAAATCCCTGAGCGTCGCCGCCGCATCCTCCACACTCGCCTTCGCCGCACTCAGCGCACTCACGGTCTCGCGAAACCGCTCATCGAATCGCGCCAGATCCTCCACATGCTTCAGCGCCCCGCCCACCAGAGATTCCGCCGACACCTCCGCCTCATACAACAGCTCCAGCGCCGCATTCGCTCCCGTAAACAACCGCTCCGCGTTCGCGAGAACGCGCTTCTCCACCTCCAGCCGCGCATCTTCCTCCGCGTCCACAATCCCCGCGCTCTCAATCTCGCGCGCCTGAAAGCTCCATAGATCTAACAATCTCAGCCGGTCAGCCTCGGCCGCCCTCAGATCCTCAATCCGTTCCCGCACCTCGCGCCACTTCGCGAACGCCGCGCCCACCTCATCCGTACTCAAGTCCGCAAACCTGTCCAGCAACAGCCTCTGCTGCGCCGCATCGAACGCCACCAGCGTCTCCGACTGCGCGTGCACCAGCGCCAGTTCCGGCGCCAGTTGCCGCAGCACGTTCACCGTCGCCGGCTGATTGTTCACGAACACTCTGCCCTTGCCGTTCGCTCCAATCTCGCGCCGCAGCAGGATCTCGTCTCCCTCCGGATCGATCCCGTTGTCCTCCAGAATCTGCTCCGCCCCCGGCGTCGATTCGAAGACGCACCCCACCACCGCCTTCTCCGCGCCAAACCGCACCACATCGCTCGAAGCCTTCCCTCCCAGCAGCAGCACCAACGCGTCTATCAGAATCGATTTGCCCGCGCCCGTCTCGCCCGTCAGCAGATTCAGCCCAGCGCCAAACTCCGCCACAGCATGGTCAATCACCGCATAGTTTTCCGCGCGCAGTTCCAGCAACATTTCGGGGTCTCGTCACCGAGAGCATAACAGCCCCGAATTTCCTCACTTCGAAAGAAACTCTCTTGTGTTGAAGGGAACGGACTTCAATCCGTCCGTTCTCACCATGACCCAATCGGCGCTTTAGCCCCTGAGGGAATCTCCCGCCACAACTGCTACCACGTATCTACGTCTATCCCTTGCTAATACAGCCGACGCTCTTCCCGCGTTTACACTGAAATTGAGAATATGACCGTCCTCCCCCTCGCTCTCTTCCTGCAGGACACGGCAACACCCTCCGGTCCACTCTCTGGCCCGCACTCCAACGCGCTCGTGGACATGGTCCACAACAGCGGCCCCACCGCGCTCACCGTCCTGGGAATCCTGCTCATCGCCAGCATCCTCTCCTGGGCCATCATCATCGCCAAGTGGCGTGCCTTCAACGAGGCCAACGTCCAAAGCAAGCGCTTCCTCCGCGCCTTCCGCAAGTCCGGCCGCCTCTCTGAGATCGCCGCCATCGCCGACCAGTTCAAGCCTTCCCCACTCGTCGCCGTCTTCCATGAGATCCACGACGAGTATCAGCGCCAGGCCGGCGGCCGCGGTTCAGCGCCCAACCCACAGGCCCTCGAGCGCGCCGCCCAGACCGCCGCCTCCGAGTCGCTCACCATCATGGAACGCCGCATGACCTGGCTCGCGACCACCGCGCAGTGCGCTCCCTTCGTCGGCCTCTTCGGCACCGTCATGGGCATCATCGACGCCTTCCACGGCCTCGGCACCGCCGGCGCCGCCACCCTCCGCGCCGTCGCTCCCGGCATCTCGGAAGCTCTCATCACCACCGCCGCCGGCCTCGTCGTCGCCGTCCCCGCTGTCATTGGCTACAACCAGCTCACGCAGCGCCTGCGCGAGTTCGCCGCGCGCATGGACGACTTCGGCCGCGAGCTCCTCAACGCCATTGAGAACGCCGCCATCGCGCAGCCGCAACCGCCGGCCTACGAAGAAACCCGCCGGAGGTCCTAGCGATGGCTTTCTCTGCAAACGGCCGCACGCAGTCCGCGCTCTCTGACATCAACATCACGCCGCTCGTCGACGTCGTCCTCGTGCTCCTTCTCATCTTCATGGTCACCGCGCCCGTCCTGCAGTCCGGCATCGAAGTCGCCGTTCCGCAGACCCGCACCGTCAACCAGATCACCGAAGAGCACCTCATCGTCACCATCGACAAGGACCAGAACGTCTTCCTGCAGGACAAGCCCGTAAACATCCACGACCTCCCGCGGCTGCTCACTTCCAACACGCCGAAGGACGCCAAGCGAGTCGTCTTCGTGCGTGCCGATCAGAAGGTCCCCTTCGGCGCCTTCGCCTCCGTCATGGACGCCGTCAAGCAGGCAGGCATCACCAACATCAGCATCGTCACGCGGCCCATCGAAGGCACGAATCCCTAAGCCCTCATGAGTGTCTTCGCCACCCTCGACGACCAGAGCCCCGATCGCTTCGGCAGCGGATTCGTCCGGGCCATAGCGCTCCACATCCTCGTCGGCGCATGCCTGGCCGCCCTCGCCATCTATGTCCCGGGCCACGTCGAGCACTGGGGCGAGAACGCCTCGTCCGTTGGCGCCATCCAGGCGTCCATGGTCTCGGCCATTCCGCTTCCCACGAAAGTCGCACCCGTCGAAAAGTCCGTCCTCGCCAGCGACAACGTCACACCAGCGCCCAAGCCTCCACCCAAGGAAGCCACGCAACCCCCACCCAAGCCCACCGACATCCTCATCAAGGAAAAGACCGCCCCCAAGACACCCCCAAAGGTCGCACCCGTCGAACAGCCCACGCCGCCCAAGCACCCCCAGCCCACCCCGCCCACCACCAAGGCCGCCACCGGCGACGTCGCCACCCAGCTCCCGCAGGCGCTCACCCAGCTCAAGAACGGCACCGCCATGGCCACCGTTCAGGACCGCACCTTCGGCAACCGCTACGCCTATTACGTCCAGATCGTCAGCCGCATCGTCGCGCAGAACTGGTACACCCAGGAGGCCGATCCCACCTCCTCCCAGGGCAAGCGAGTAACGGTACTCTTTGACATCAACCGCGACGGCGTCCCCCAGAACATCCGCATCGAAACCAAGAGTGGCTCACCCTCGCTCGATGCCTCTGCCCTCCATGCCCTCCAGCGCGTCGACAACTTCGGCCCCCTGCCCGCCGGAGATCACATAACAGTGGAATACTCGTTTGACTACAAACAACCATAGAATTCGCAACATTTACGGAACGTTTCCGTCTACACTTACAGAAGAAGGTCTGAATACGATGCAAACTGGCCCTGCCGCCCCCCGCTCGAGCCACCACCCACATCTCGCCGCACTCGTCCTTCTCGTTTCCGCGCTCTTTGTCGTACCCTCTCTGCGCGCGCAGGACTGGTTCCATCTCGAAACATCAACCGGCGCGGGCAAACTTCGTCTCGCCGTCGCCAGCTTCAAATCTTCAAGCGCTGATCCCGCCACACTTCCGGCGAAGGCCGCATTCGACGAGACGCTCTACAACGATCTCTCCAACGCCGGCATCTTCGATCTGGTCTCCAAGGACATGACCCCGCAGTCTGCACCCGGCGGTCAGTCGGAGATTCAGCTCTCGCAGTGGTCCGCCGCACCGGCCAACGCCGCGATGGTCGCCTTCGGCAATCTCGCCGTCAATAGCGGGCGCATCACTGTCAACGGCTTCCTCGACGACGCCAAGAATCCGCAGTACCCGCAGATCTTCGCTCGTCAATACTCCGACACCGCCAGCGAAAACAACGCGCGTCAGATTGCACACAAGTTCGCCGACGAGATCATCGCTCGACTCGGCGGCGGCATCACCGGCATCGCCGAAACGAAGATCTACTTCGTTAAGCAAACCGGCCCCAACAAAGAAATATGGGGCATGGACTATGACGGCGCCAATCAACACCAGATCACGCACGTCGGCTACGCCATCTCGCCGCGCATCTCGCCGGACAACTCCCGCATCGCCTTCTCCTCGCTCGGTCGCAGCAGCGGCTTTCAGATCGGCATGTACTCTCTACTGCTGAACCGCACTGTCAACTTCGCGAACGTCGGCGGCACCAACGTCTCGCCTGCATGGGCGCCCAACGGTCAACAGCTCGCCTTCTCGTCCTCGCGCACCGGCGACCCGGAAATCTGGGTCTCTGACGTACAAGGAACTTCCGCGCGCCGCATCACCGACTTCAAAGGCCCCGACGCCTCACCCACCTGGAACCCCAAGACCGGAGCGCAGATCGCCTGGATCTCCGGCCGCACCGGCCTGCCGCAGCTCTACATCATGGACTCCGACGGCTCCGGTGTGCAGCGGCTCACCGATGGTGGCTACGTCTCGTCTCCTTCATGGTCGCCCAACGGCCAGTTCCTCGCCTTCGCCTGGGACCGCAAGTATGGCCCCGGTGCCCCCGGGGGCGAGGACATCTACGTGATGGAGATTGCCACGAAGAAGTGGATTCAGCTCACCCACGACGGAGGACGCTGCGACTTCCCCTCCTGGTCTCCTGACGGCCGTCATCTCGTCTACGCAAACTCTTCGGACGGCCGTGCCGACCACACACGCATCATGACCATGCTCGCCGACGGTACGCAGAAGCGGGCCCTCACCGGCAACGGCTCCGATATGCCGAACTGGAGCTGGCGGTAATCTCGCGATGTTCCCGACAAACGCGAGACACCGCATCGGGCCCTAAACTTAAATTTGCCTCGGCTGCGAGCCCACACGAGGACAAGGATGATCTCACGACAAACCTCCCCAACTTCCAGGCTGACGACGATTCTTTTCAGCGCATCCATTGCTCTGCTCGCCGCCACTGGCTGCCACAAGAAGGCCAACACCCTTCCACCGCCATCGGCGCTTCCGCCTGCTGCCTCTGCACCCGCGCCAACCGCCTCCATCACTGCTGATCCTCAGGCCATCGATCAGGGTCAGTCCGTTGTGCTCAACTGGCGCACCACCAACGCCACCTCCGTGTCCATCGACGGCATCGGCGACGTTGCGGTCAACGGCACACAGACCGTCTCGCCCGCCAGCTCCACAAACTTCCATCTCGTCGCCAAAGGTGATGGCGGCACCACCGAAGCCAACGTTCGCGTCACCGTCCGTGTCGCCACCGTCCCCACAACAACGGAGACCACAACCGACACCACCTCCGATTCCGCCTTCCATGCCGCAGTCAAGGATCTCTTCTTCGACTACGACAGCTACGACATCCGTCCCTCGGACGAGTCCTCCGTCACCGCTGCCGCCTCGTACCTCAACGCGCACCAGGACATCAAGGTGCTCATCGCCGGCTACTGCGACGACCGTGGCTCCGCCGAGTACAACATCACCCTCGGCGAAAACCGCGCCAACGCCGCCAAGCAGGCCCTCGTCGCTGCCGGCGTCAACACTGCTCGCATCCGCGTCGTCAGCTACGGTAAGGAACGTCAGTTCTGCACCGAAGAGAACGAGGCCTGCTGGCAGCAGAACCGCCGCGCGCAGTTCAACGTCGACCGCTAACCCACTCGAAGGCCGCGCCGTCCTGTCCCGTTGAGGGCCACACGGCGCGGCCTTTCAGCATCCTGAGTGCAAATAACGTCTCGCATGCCTCAGAGCTTGAAATCACCGCGTTTTGATTGACCGGATTAGCCGCGGGCTTCAGCCCGCGGAAAAGGACGTTCCGAATACAAGGGGCTTTAGCCCCGGCTCAGCCAAGACTAGACTTGCATTCCAGGAGCACCCGCCATGTCACGAACTCGTCTCACCCCCTTCTCCCTCGCTGCAATTCTTCTCCTCGGCATCGGCGCTCCACGCGCCCACGCCGTCAGCAAGGACATGGTCCAGCTCCAGACACAAGTGCAGCAACTCCAGGACGCCATCGCGCGGCTCCAGCAAACCAGCGACGAGCGCGCGGGGGTGCTTAAGGATCTCGTCCAACAGACCGCCGACTCCGTCAACAAGATGGCCGTCGTCGTCAACGGCATGCAGCTCCGCATGCAGAACCTGCAGGACGCCTCCAGCCAAAAGAACGATCAGCTCTCCGGCCAGGTCCAGTCACTCAACGACTCCCTCGACGAGCTCAAGGCCCGCCTCGGCCGCATTGAAAAGTCTCTCGGCGACGTCCAGGCCTCGCAGCAGTCCACCAACGCGCTCCTCGGCAACATGCCCGGCAACATTCCCCAGGGCGGTGCAGGAGCCAGCGCCGCCCCACCGCCCGCAGGCCCCGCCAACAACTCCATCCCCAGCAAACCCGCGCCCGGGACACCGCTTAGCTCCCTCACCGACAACTCACAACCCGAACCAACCGCCGCCCCCGTGAACACCGGCGGCCCTTCACCTAGCGAGATGTACCGCACCGCCTACAGCGACTACATGTCCGGCAAGAACTCGCTCGCCACCTCGGAGTTCCAGGACCTCATCAAGGCCTACCCCGACGACAACCTCGCCGGCAACGCGTACTACTACATCGGCGAGATGGACCTCCGCGGCAACAAGCCCTCCACCGCCATCCAGAACTACGATCACGTCCTCGAGCACTACCCAGACAACTCGAAGATCCCCGCCGCGCACCTGCATAAGGGCGACGCTCTCGTCGCCATGCACCAGAACGAGGCCGGCATCCGCGAGTACCGTGCCCTCATCCAGCGCTTCCCCAACTCCCCCGAAGCCGCCCAGGCCCGCGCCAAAATCTCCCTCGCCGCCCACAAATAGTCGCAAACTCGCAGTGGTTTTCCGCTTCTAGGTAACCCGAGCCTTTAGGCTCGGGCCTCTCAGGCCAAGGCTGAATGGGGCTTTAGCCCCTGGGGTATACCTTCAACTCCGCGAAGGCTCTAGTTCCTCACCTCTCGAAACGCCTTCTCGACCCACGCCTTCTCCTCCGCCGTCAGCCCCACCCTCGGCAGCCTCGGAGCCCCACCAAAATACCCATTCAGATCGCACGCATACTTCACACCCACAACCCCGAGCGCTGAAACCACCGCACCCGCCTCGCGCAACCGTTCCGCCTTCAGCCTAGCCAGCGCCGGATCGCCATCCTTGAACGCCGCCCAAACCTCATGGCATCCCTGCGGAGCGCACGCCGCCAACTCAGGCATCACACCCTGCACACCGGCCTCCAGCAGATCGACACTCGCACTCGCCGCGCCCGCAGCAACAACCTGAAACCCAACCGTCTTCGTACGTGTCTTTAACGCGGGCTTCGGCGGAGCGACAGCCACCGACGCTCCACCACTGCTCAACGCATCGGCCGCAACGAACGTGGCCTCACCTTCACGCGAAACCTCGAGCATCCTTCCCGTCACCGCCGCAAACACCGTCGTCACAGTCACGTCGCGCTTCACATCCGCGGTCGTCGCGCGAACCGCACTCAACCGCTCCGCCGTCAGCCCTGCATCCATCAACCCAACCACATTCGGATGCTCCGCCAACGCTCCCACCATCTCCACCGGAATCTCAAACCCGCCAGGCGCGACAATGCTCCACAACACCACCGGTAGAGGGGACCGGTCCGCCACAGCACTGAAGAACAACTCGAGCTGCGCGAACGACCCTTGACGCGCCAACCGGAACCACTCCATCGGAGCCGGCACCAGCACCGCATCAAACTTCGACTCCGCAGCCTGTTCCGCAATCCTCACCGCACTCGCAACACTCTCCGCGCCTACGCCCGCGATCAGCACCTTCTCCTTCGCCGCAGCCTCGCTGGCCACACGAAGTGACTCACGCCTCTCCTCATCGCTCAGCCCGGCAGCCTCCGTGCGCGGCCCCAGCACCACCAAACCCGCCGCCGGCGTCCGCGAATAGCGATCGACATTGTGCTCCAGCTTCCGCCAGTTACACGCACCGTCCGCATAGAACGGCGTCGTCACCGGAATAAGCATTCCCTCAAGTAGCATCTTCATCCATCCCGGATTAGCAGCGGGCTTTAGCCCGCTGAATATTTGCACCCAAATGTCGGGGCTTTAGCCCCGGCCAGGCCTACGCCGTCACCGCTTCCCTCGCCGCATGCAATTCCTGCAACGAGCTCACGTGATACTCACCTCTCTGCAGCGCCTCGATCCCATCCGCCGCCGCCCGCGCCGCCGCCAACGTCGTAATCGTCGGCACCCTCGCCGCAACCGCCGCGCGACGAATCGCCTGCTCATCAAACACACGATCCTGCCCCTGCGGCGTATTCACAATCAGCTGAATATTCTCGCCCTTGATCAGGTCGACCACATTCGGCCTTCCCTCCTTCACGGCGTACACACGATCCACCTGCAGGCCCGCGCCCTCAATCACCGCCGCGGTCCCATACGTCGCCACCAGCCGGAAGCCCATATCCACGAACCTTCGCGCCAGCGCCGCCACCGCGCGTTTGTCATGATCGTTCACGCTGAAGAACACCGTGCCGGTCGTAGGCAGATGGAGCCCTGCAGCCGTCTGCGCCTTCGCAAACGCCTCGCCAAACGTTGTTGCGACGCCCATCACCTCGCCCGTCGACCGCATCTCCGGCCCCAGCACCGGATCCACGCCCTGGAACTTGCCCCACGGAAACACCGGCGACTTCACAAAGAAGTGCTCGCCCGTCCCCAGGTCCTCTCCACTCTCTACCTGCTCCGGCAGCAACTCCCTCAGCGTCCTTCCCGTCATCAACCGCGAAGCCACCTTCGCCAACTGCACGCCCGTCGCCTTCGACACATACGGCACCGTGCGCGACGCTCTCGGATTCACCTCAATCACAAACACCTTGCCGCGCTGCACCGCGAACTGCAGATTCACCAGCCCGATAACATTCAGTGCCAGTGCCAGCTTCCGCGTGTACGTCCGCAGCGTCTCCATCACCTCCGGCGACAGATCCACCGCCGGCAACACACACGAAGAATCACCCGAGTGCACACCTGCCTCTTCGATGTGCTGCATGATTCCGGCAATCACCACATCCTTGCCGTCGCACAGCGCGTCAACATCCACCTCCTGCGCATCCTCCAGGAAGTGATCAATCAGCACCGGCCGTTCCTGCGAGTACTCAATCGCCGTCGACATATACCGCACCACCTCGGCATCGTCATACGCAATCACCATCGCGCGCCCGCCCAGCACATAGCTCGGTCGCACCAGCACCGGATACTCCACCTTGCGCGCGCCGGCCAGAGCCTCATCCACGCTCGTCGCCATCGCTCCCGGCGGCTGCGGAATCCCCAGCTCCTCAATCAACTTCCCAAACCGCTTGCGGTCCTCCGCCAGATCAATCGACTCCGGACTCGTCCCGATGATCGGCACACCCGCAGCCTTCAACGGCAGCGCCAGGTTCAGCGGCGTCTGCCCGCCGAACTGCACAATCATCCCAATCTCAGCACCCGAAGACGCCTCGTGCTCATACACCGCCAGCACGTCCTCAAACGTCAGCGGCTCAAAGTACAACCGGTCGCTCGTATCGTAATCAGTCGACACTGTCTCCGGGTTGCAATTGATCATGATCGTCTCGTAGCCATCGTCTCTCAGGGCAAACGCCGCATGGCAGCAGCAGTAATCAAACTCAATGCCCTGCCCAATCCGGTTCGGCCCCGACCCAAGAATGATGATCTTCTTTTTGTTCGTCGGCAGCGCCTCGTTCTCTTCGTCGTAGCAGGAGTACAGATAATTCGTGAAGCTCTCAAACTCCGCCGCGCACGTATCGACAAGCTTGAACACCGGCTTCACGCCCATCCGCTCGCGCATCGCTCTCACCTGCGCCGCGCCCTCACGTCCCTCACGCCCCAGCGCCGCCGCTAATCTCTCATCCGAAATCCCCATGCGCTTCGCCGCACGCAGATCATCCGCCTCGATCCCATCGAATCCCGCAAACTCCACCTTCTGCAGCTCGTCCGCAATCATCTTCATCTGGTGCAGGAACCACGGGTCCATCCCCGTCAGCCTTGCCGCCTCGCGCACGCTCATGCCCGTCTCAAACGCATAGCGCAGATACGCCATCCGCTCCGGCGACGGCGTCACCAATCTCTGCCGCAGCCTGCGCGGATCAATCCCATCCGCTCCCGCCTTCTTCCCCGTCTCCAGCGACCGCACGGCCTTCATCAGCGCCTCTTTGAACGTGCGCCCAATCGCCATCACCTCGCCCACAGACTTCATCTGCGGCCCCAGCGTCTCATCCGCTCCGGGAAACTTCTCAAACTGCCACTTCGGAATCTTCACGACGACATAATCAATCGTCGGCTCAAAGCACGCCGGCGTCGCCTTCGTGATGTCGTTCTGCAACTCATCCAGCGTGTAGCCCACCGCCAGCCGCGCCGCAATTTTCGCAATCGGAAATCCCGTCGCCTTACTCGCCAGCGCCGACGACCGCGACACACGCGGATTCATCTCAATCACCGTCATGCGCCCGTTCTGCGGATTCACCGCAAACTGCACATTGCTTCCGCCCGTCTCCACGCCAATCTCGCGAATCACCGCAATCGCCGCATCGCGCATCCTCTGATACTCGCGGTCCGTCAGCGTCTGCGCCGGCGCCACCGTAATCGAGTCGCCCGTGTGCACGCCCATCGGATCAAAGTTCTCAATCGAGCAGATGATCACGACGTTGTCCTTCAGATCGCGAACAACCTCGAGCTCATACTCCTTCCACCCCAGCACGCTCTCCTCGAGCAAGCACTCATGCACCGGCGAAAGATCCAACCCGCGCGACAGAATCTCCATCAGCTCTTCGCGGTTATACGCAATGCCGCCGCCCGATCCACCCAGCGTGAAGCTCGGCCGGATCACCACCGGAAACCCAAGCACCCCCGCAAACTCAATCCCGTCGCGAATATTGTTCACCAGCTTCGACTTCGGCATGTCCAGCCCAATGCGATTCATCGCATCCTTGAACAGCAGCCGGTCCTCAGCCTTCTTGATCGCCTCCAGCTTCGCGCCGATCAGCTCAATGCCGTACTTATCCAGCACACCCGCATCCGCCAGATCCACCGCAAGATTCAGCGCCGTCTGCCCACCCACCGTCGGCAGCACCGCAAACTTCCACTTGCTTTGCTTTCGCCGTCATCCTGAGCCGTAGGCGAAGGACCTCTGTATTTCGCTCCCGCCGAACCCGAAGCCGCCCCCATCATCTCCGACTCAACCCGCAGAATCTCCTCTAAATACCTCGGCGTCAGCGGCTCAATGTACGTGCGGTCCGCAACCTCAGGGTCCGTCATGATCGACGCCGGGTTCGAGTTCACCAGCACGACCTCATACCCCTCGGCCTTCAGCGCCTTGCACGCCTGCGTCCCCGAGTAATCAAACTCCGCCGACTGCCCAATCACAATCGGCCCCGAGCCAATCACCAGAATCTTCGAAATATCATTCCTGCGCGGCATCTAATCTCTCTTTGCAATTCGCTACAGATCGCTCTTCTTCAAACTGAATCATTCGAGCAGCCGTCGCCCATACCGACCTGAAGCTGAGACATACATCGGTCCGTCTTGCAAGCCTTGGCAGGCTTCACAGATGCTCCAAAGTTGCTCGAAGCCGATTTGAGCCTGCTCGGCTCTTCAACGCCATTCAGCACTCACACGCATTGGAATCGCGCTTCAGCAAATCAGCTCATTCGCAAGAGTCCCGTTCGAATCGGTCTGTCGTGGACGCGGATTCGTATCGATTCCGTAGTACAAATCGTCACATCTGCGCATTCGGAATCGATTCGTCCAAATGTGTCGTAGAACAACACCGCATTGAGCTTCTGACGCTCTTGATTCTGCGGCATCAACACAAACATCGGCTCGTAGAATGGGGGCAAAGCTGAGTGCTAAGCTGAACGCTCCCAGCGCGAGCATAATGCAGATCCAACGCCTCACCGCTTCCACTCCTCCATCATCTTCCTGAAGTCCCGGAACAAATAATGCGAATCATGCGGCCCCGGGCTCGCCTCCGGGTGATACTGCACGCTGAACATCGGATCGCTCTTGTGCTTCAACCCCGCGAGCGTGTTGTCATTCAGATTCACATGCGTCTGCACAACATCATCCGGCAAGCTCGCCGGATCCACATTGAAGTTGTGATTCTGCGACGTAATCTCAACCTTGCCCGTCTCCAGATTCTTGATCGGATGATTCCCGCCGTGGTGCCCGAACTTCAGCTTGTACGTCTTCCCGCCCAGCGCCAGCCCGAACAACTGATGCCCCAGGCAGATCCCGAACATCGGCTTCTTGCCCTGCAGCTCGCGAATCGTCTCGACCGCATAATCCAGCGGCTCCGGATCGCCCGGCCCGTTCGAGAAGAACACGCCATCCGGATTCATCTCCATCACTTCTGCCGCGGTCGTCTTCGCCGGAACCACCGTCACGCGGCAGTTCTCTCTCGTCAGCATGCGCAGAATGTTCTGCTTGATCCCGAAGTCAAACGCCACCACATGCATCGGCTCCTTCGCGCGTCGTCATCCGCACCCGGCAGAAACGCATCGCCCGTCTCATTCCGCGGATCATCGCTCGCTCCACTCGTACGTCTTCTCCGTCGTCACCACGCTCGCGAGATCCGTCCCATCCATCCGCCGATGCGCCCGCGCCTTCGCCACCAGCGCATCCACATCGTCGGTCGCCGTCGAGATCACACCACGCAAACACCCATTCGCCCGCAGATGCCGCACCACCGCACGCGTATCGATCTCCGCAATCACCGGAACGCCGCTGCGCTCCAGATACTCATCGGCTACTTCCGTCGAACGCCAGTTCGAAGCGACCGGCGAAAACTCCCGCACCACCAGCCCCTCGATGTACGGCCGCGCCGACTCCGCATCGCTCGGACTCGTCCCATAGTTCCCAATGTGCGGGTTCGTCAGAACGACGATCTGGCCCGCATACGACGGGTCGGTAAAGATCTCCTGGTATCCCGTCAGCGAGGTATTGAAAACGACCTCACCTACGCGCTCCACCGGCGCGCCGAAAGCTCGGCCGCGAAAGATGCGCCCATCCTCGAGCGCAAGAATTGCCTGCATGGAATCTCCCCTTGGGAGTGGACTCTATCTATCCTAACAGGCTTAACTCGCCTGCCGCCACCGCTCCAGCCGCGCCGCAGCAGCAAAAAGCCCGGCTTTCGCCAGGCTTCCTTGCAACCTCCAAATTGGGCCCGATACCAGTGCGCTTAGCCCGACATCTTCTGCGTTGGCCCGACCTCTACTGCCCTTAGTACGCTCTGCAGACGCGGTGGTGATGTTGCCACCAGCAATGACGATGGTGATGATACTGCGCCTGAGAAACGCCAGCGGTTCCAAGAACGACCGCCAGGGAAAACACACCCAAAAGAATTCGCTTCATCATGTTTAGGTCCCTCTGCGCGGGCATCTGTCTTTTCTCCATTCCAATACCCTGCGACATATGTTAAGAGGCCATACTCGCGCAAAGGTTTGCCCTGAAAAATCGCGCTCAGAACACACAAAAGTAACCCTGAAAAAGGTTGCTTATTTCACCCCAAATCGATCAGCAAATCCTCGCCTTCCACCTTCAGCGGAAGCACATCCACATGACCGCAATCCGGCGGCAACGCCTCACCCGTCTTCGTATTAAAGGTCCACGAGTGCCATGGGCATACCACCGCCTCACCCTCAATCCACCCCTGTCCCAGCGGCCCTCCGCGATGCGGACAAATGTTCCCGAGCGCCGCCAGCCGCCCATTCACATTCGCCAGGCAAACCTGCACGCCCTTCACCTCGGCCTCCGTCACCTCACCCGGCTTCGGCGCCTCGCCCACCGCACACAACCGCACCCACTCACTCACACATTCTCCAATCACACGGCTCGCCCGCGCATGAGATGCTGAACTCTGTACACAAGACTCATGCCACCTCCGAGCAAACGCAACTCCTCCTCGCACCCCCAGCCCACTCCGCGCAAATCCACGTCAAGGCTCAGCGGCCCGCCCGACCTCATCGATCCGCGCTGGATCCTCAAAGCACTCGCCATTGTCCTCGTCGTGGCGCTCCTCTGCGCCTGGGGCACGCTCTGCCTCCTCTGGTATCAGGGCCAGTGGCAGCTGGTCCTCCATCCCTCGCGCACCGTCGCCACCACGCCCGCATCGCTCGGCCTCAACTTCACCGAACTTCACTTCGACGACGACGCCACCGGCCTTCCCCAACTCAACGGCTGGCTCATCCCCGCATCCGGAAGCACAACCACACCCTCCGCGCCCACCGCGCTCATCCTCCACTCCGCCGACGGCTCCATCGGCGCCCGCGGCTCAGATTCAGCCGCGCTCCCACGCGCACTCCTACTCCACAACGCCGGCCTCAATGTCCTGCTCTTCGACTACCGCGGCTACGGCCGCAGCGTCGGTCAGCACCCCACACAGACCACCATGCAGCAGGACGCCGACGCCGCGCTCAACTTCCTCATCTCCACGCAACATCTCGCGCCGTCGCAGATCATCCTCTACGGCCAAGGCATCGGAGCATCACTCGCCGTTCAACTCGCCGCGCAACACCACGACATCCCCGCCATCATCCTCGACGCACCCGACGGCGACCTCACCGACCGCGTCGCCCACGACCCACACTCCTCACTCGTACCCGCGCGTCTTCTCTTTCACGAAGACTTCCCACTCGCCCAGCCACTCCGCACCCTCACCACGCCGAAGCTCCTCATCTCCTACACCAACGCGCAACATCCGCCTACCGCACTCGCGAACGCCGCCGATCCGAAGACCACCATCGAGCTCCCCTCACCCAACGACCCCGAACTCCTGCCCGCAATCCAGCGCTTCGTCGATCTCTACGTCACGCACACCACACCATGAGCGCTTAAGGCGCGAAGGCCGCCGGTGTTCAGGCAGCCTCGGGTACAGGTGGGGAGGGTTGTGCGGATAGGGGAAGCCGAAGCCGTGGGTACTTGCACTCCAGCAGTTGTTACATCTCTTCAGACGAAACTACGCGCAAAAGGTTTTGCTGTGCGCATCATTTCCTTGTGAGTATCTAAACAACAATCACTCAGGCAACACGCACGCAAACACATGCATCTCGCGCGTATCACGACACACGCGCAAGCGCACTCGCAGCGAAAATCCGCTGAGGTCATTCATCAATACGAAGCAACCTCAGCGTTAGTTCCCTGCACACATCTCTAGGCAAAATTCAAAAAGCTTCCCGGCTCCACCTGCGCTCCCGGAAACACCACATCCAGCCGCTTCGACCCCAGCGTCCTGTACGCCGCCTCGCCGAGCACATTTCTGAAGTCCGTCGTCACCTTCAGATCGCGCCCTTCGTTCAACTGGTCGTCATTCACGCCCGGCCACTGCCCATACACCTTGCCGCCCTTTACCTGTCCGCCGAGCACGAACATCGCATTCGCGTGCCCATGATCCGTTCCGCCGGTGCCGTTCTGCCGCGCCGTCCGTCCAAACTCCGACATCGTCACCAGCGTCACATTCTCCGCATCATCGCCCATATCGCGCCAGAACGCCGCAATCGTGTTTGAAAACTCCGTCAGACGATTCGCCAGCTGCCCATTCGCCGCGCCCTGGTTCTGATGCGTGTCCCATCCGCCGATATCCGAGAACGCCGCCTCCACCCCCAGGTTCGCCTTCAGCAACTGCGCAATCTGCTTCAGGCTGTTGCCAAACGCCCCGTTCGGATACACCACTCCATCCGCCGGCTTGTACTGCGCCGGATTCGCCGCGCGCAGCATCTTCACCGCCTCAAACGTCTCCTCGCCCGTGCCGTGCAGCACCGCATCCGTGCTCTCGTCATACATCGCCTCAAATGCATTCGACACCGCCGAAGGCTGCGGCCCGCGCCCACCCACAGAGAAGTCCTGCAGATTCGCCACCGCGACCGCCGGCACCTTGCCCTGCAGCGTCCGCGGAACCTCCGCACTCAGGGCCACGGCCCTGAACGGAGAAAAGCCCGGAGAGCCCGCTCCATGTAAAGGCTGAACCTGCAGCGCCCGATTCAACCATCCATCCGGCGTAGACTTCACGCCCGGCGTTCCACTCTCCATAAAGTCCTGCGCATCGAAGTGCGACCGACTGCGGATCCGGCGACCCCGCCGCATGCACAATCGCAAGATGCCCCTGGTCAAACAGCGGCTTCATCGCACTCATCGACGGATGCAGCCCGAAATACCCATCCAGATCCAACACGTCGTTCTTCTGAATCGCAATCGTCGGCCGCATCCTGTAGTAGTTCTTCTCCGTATACGGAACCACTACGTTCAGCCCATCGCACGCCCCGCGCTGAAAGATCACGACCAGTTTCTTCTTACTCGCCGCCGCACGGTCCACTTCCGCATACACCGCCCGCGTCAGGAACGCAGGCACCACCGACGTCCCGACCAGCGCCAGCGCACCTCCCCGCAGAAATCCGCGCCGCGTCACGCCATTGCGCCGAGCCACATCGCGCCCGCACATATCGCATCCCCAGTCGCTCGCATCGGTAAATCGCATCCTGTTCGCCATGACCTTGCCCTCGTATTGCCTTTGTTTCTGGGTAACCCAAGGCTTTAGCCTTGGGTCTCTCTGCGCTCTCCAAAAGAGAAAAGGATTTGTGAGGGCTTTAGCCCTCACAAATCTCATCTCCTCTGAAACTCCGGCGACCCCAACAACAATCCCGCCATCGTATCCAGCGGCGACGCCTGAACAATCACCGGCCTGTCCTTCCCCGGTCTCTTCGGATTCGGATTAAATCGCCCATTCGCCGGCACCATCATCGTCTCTGTCTCCATCACCGGCTTGGCCTTGAAAGCCTCCTCCGCGCTCTGCTGCGCCGTCGGATCACCGAACTGCGCCAGCACCGTCGACCGCGTTCTATCCGATGCCGGCTCGCCCAACAGCGCGATCTCCAGCTTGTTCTCCGTCTCGACATCCGGAGTCACAGGCGCACCATCCGCCGCTCCCAGTAGCGTCGGCCAATCCGTCTGCGTCCCACCCACGCGATTACTGCTCAAAACCAGCGCAAAGTTCATCCTTGAGATCAGCGCATTGCTGCTCACCCACTCATCCGCCTTCCACGAGTAACCTTGCGGCGTCAGCATCCCATAGATGGGCATGCCCAGCCTGTCCATCGCCTGTACCAGCGGCAGCGGGCTCTTCACATCCGCTCCGCTCGCGCGCAACGCACTCGCCATAAACTCCACCGGCGTCTTCAGCTTCGCGCGATACACCTGCGGGCTCCAGAACTCCGGCGACCGATACATCGTCAGCAGCACCGCCTTGATATTCCCATCCGTCTTCAGGAACGCCGCAGCCATCCTGTTCACCAGCGCCGGCGGAGGATCGTCGCTAACAAACCGCACCGCCAGCTTCTCCGAGATGAAGTGCGCCGTCGCCGGGCTCGTCGCCAGGATGTGCAGCACCTCCAGGCCTTCCTTCTGCCCGTTCTCCTTGATCTTGTGACCCAGCACAATCTTCGTGCCCGGCTCATGCCGCGCATCATCGTAGAACGCGCCGCCGCCCTGGAACGGCTTATCGATCGTCCATCCCGTAAAGCACTTCGATACCTCGATCACATCCTGCTGCGTATATCCGCCATTCACGCCCAGCGTGTGCAACTCCATCAGCTCACGCCCGTAGTTCTCGTTGATGCCCTTCGGTTGCTGCTTCTTCGCATTCGGCCGCATGAACTCCGCCCGCTGCGCGCGCAGCGCCTGCACCGAGTTCGGCCCCACGCTCTCCCAGTTATCCAGGTACATCAGCATCGCCGGGCTCTGCGCCACCGCCACAAGCAGGTTCTCAAACCTGCCCAGCGAATTCGGCAGAATCACGTCACGCTCATAGGCCGGAAGGTAGTACGGCTCGTTCGCGTTCTTCCGCAGATACACGCTGAAGTGATTCAGCCAGAAGTCCGTCATCACCGCCTGCAGCTGCCGCTCGCTGAACACATCGCGTTCCAGCCGCTCCTCGAGAATCTCCGAGCCCACTACACGCTCCGGCGCCGTAATAAATTCGCCTGCGACCTCTTCGTCCTCCGGCGTCATTCCCTCCACCAGCAGCACCTTCTGCTGCGGCTTCAAGCCAGCCTTGAACGACAACATCTCGTCCGGCTTCATCTCCACCAGCCGCTCCACGCGCTGCTCAGGAGGCAACGCCAGCACTGCCTGCACCTCCTCCGGCGAGGGGTCCGCCAGGTCCTTCATCTTCGGCTTGCCCTTTTTATTCAGATCCAGCGGCTGCGTCGCAATCTCTCCGTTCGAGAGCAGCTGCGAGCCCTGCGGCGTGTTCCCGTTCGCAGCGCCATTCATGTCCGCCGCTCCGCCGCCCGCCATGCCCATGCTGGCCTCCATGTCGTTCTGCGGCGCCGGACGCTTGTTTGGCTGCTGGGGTGGCTCTTCATCACTCAGAGCATTCAGCCCCGCCATCTCCTGCCGCCGCGCCAACGCCGTCTTCGCCTGCTGATCCGACTGCGGAGTTGCCGCCGGACTCTGAACCGTCGCCTGCTGCTGATTCTGCTGCTGGTTCGGCTGCCCCGGCTGCCCCGGCTTCGCACCGTTCAGTGCCTGCTCCTTCAGCTCTGTTTGCTTCTGGTCGTACTCATAGCGCGCATCCGCAAACAGCGCATGCTCCACCTTTCCACGTGGAATCGCAACGTCGCGCTTGTCCGCCATCCGGATCATCTGCTGCGACGGGAAACGCTTCATCAGCTCATCCTGCGAGAGCCTTAGCGCTGGATACTCATTCATCCGCTGCTCAAACGCCGAGTCGTCGATCTTCTCCGGCTGCAGCTGCTGCAGAAACCAATTCTGCAGTCCCATCTTCTCGACCGCCTCAACCTCGCCCGGCCTCGGCCCAAAAGTAAACCGGTTCAGCGCATGCAGCACCCGCTCCTGCTGCGTCAGCGGTGCCTGCCTCTCCGGCCGCTTCGGCAATCTCGGCTCCGGTGAACCTGTCCCCGGCTCGCCCTGCGCCGCTGCGGCCGCAAAGGCCGCCTGCGGAACCACCATCAACCCACACAGCAGACCCGTCATTGCGGTCTGCCCCGCCTCACGCATCCATCTACGCCGCGGCATCATGACAGTTGTTCTCCCCAGAACCTTGCATTCCTCTGGCTGTCCCGCTCAAACCCACCTCCAGCCCCTAAGTTGCGACAAACATACTCCAAAATAGGACTCCAAATCTGTAACCCAGAGTGCGATGAATAAATCGTCATTCTCGGCAAACAAGGGAGCTGAGTGGTGAGCAAGCAAAGAGGGTGGTGAGCAAGCAAAGGGTGGTGAGCAAGCAAAGAAGCTGTCATTCTGAGCGAAGCGTCACGGTTCACCGTGACGCGCAGTCGAAGAACCCCGGCAAAGCTGGTCGCACCCGTGCTCTCCGGCCCTTCTCAACCAAGACCTTTTCTACAGCCCGGTCACGACTCGCAACTCACACAAACCAAAGGGGCAGATCACTCGAAACTCGCCCCAAAAAACCGCGCCCGCATAGACAACCTCAACCCACACATTCCAGAGACTTTACGCGCAACCCCAATGGAATGAAGACTTTGCAGTTAAAGTCCACCCCTAAGTCCAATTGCATCTAGACTTTGCGCAAAATTGTGCAGGGAGGGGGGCGGCTTTAGAACTCCGCCAGTTCCTTCATTGCCTGGAACAGCCTCTCCGGCTGCGGCAGGATCACATCCTCGAGCAGCGGCTGATAGGCCACAAACGTATCCATCGACCCAATCCTCCGCACCGGAGCATCCAGGTCGTGGAACAGCTCATCGCCGATCCGCGCCGCGATCTCCGCGCCATAGCCCCAGCTCAGCATGTCCTCATGCGCCACGATCACCTTGCTGGTCTTCTTCACCGACTCCGCAATCGCCTCCCAGTCGTAAGGACTCAGGCACCGCAGGTCGATGATCTCAACCTCAACCTTGTGCTCCCGAGCCATCCGCTGAGCCGCCTGCAGCGTTCTCGGCACAACCGCCCCATAGGTGATCACCGTTAGGTCCTTGCCCGGCCGCACCACCTTGGCCTTCCCGAACGGGATCATGTACTCCGGCCCCGGGTACGCCGCCCGCCCAAACGTCTCCCGGTACAGCCTCTTGTGCTCCAAAAACAGCACCGGATCGTCGCACCGGATCGCCGTCCGCAATAGACCCGCTGCGTCCAGCGCATTCGACGGCATCACCACCCGCACCCCCGGAGTATGCGTAAAAATGCTCTCGCCCGACTGCGAGTGATAGATCGATCCGCCGGTGAGATAACCGCCAATCGGCACGCGCATTACCAGCGGGCAGCTGAACTGCCCATTCGACCGCCACCGCATCACGCTCAGCTCATTCCGCATCTGGTGCATCGCCGGCCAGATGTAGTCGAAGAACTGGATCTCCACCACCGGCTTCAGCCCGCGCACCGCCATCCCAATCGCGCGCCCGGTGATGTTCGCCTCGGCTAGCGGAGAGTTCCATACCCTGTCGTTGCCGAACTCCTTCTGCAGCCCTGAAGTCAGCTTGAAGACTCCGCCCTTGCCCTTCAGCTTGCCCTTGCGCAGCGGTTCGTCGCGCGTCGCGTCGGCAACGTCTTCGCCAAACACCACGATCCGCTCATCGCGCCGCATCTCGTCATGCAGCGTCGCGTTGATCAGGTCCGCCATCGTCCGCTCGGTGTCATCCGCCGTCACCGCAGCCTTCGTCGCAAACCGCGCATCCGTCGGGTCCAGGTTCTCCGAGTACACATGCTTCAGGATCGTGTCCGGAGTCGGCAGCACTCGCCGCCAGCGCACGATCCGCCGACCGCTGCACCTCTTCATCCACCTTGCGCTCCAGCTCGTTGATTCCCTCTGCGTCCAGAATCCCCTCGCGCAGCAGCCACATCTGCATCCGCGAGATCGGATCCCGCAGCGCATCCGCGTCGATCTCTTCCTTGCTGCGATACAGCCGCTCATCATCGCTCAACGAGTGCGAGTACGGCCGCGTCACATGCCCATGCACCACCGCCGGCCCCTGGCCCGAGCGGCAGTACGCCACCGCCTCCACCATCGCCTTGTAACTCGCGATCGCGTCAGTTCCATCAACCTCCCAGAACTTGAATCCCGGAAAGTTCGCAATCAGCTTGGAGATGTTCCCTCCCGGAGTATTCGCCTCAACCGGAGTTGAGATCGCGTACCCGTTGTCCTCGATCACATACAGCACCGGCAGCCGACTGTTCGACGCCGTGTTTAGCGACTCCCAGAACTCACCCTGGCTCGTCGACCCCTCGCCGATCGAGACATACACCACCTCGTCAGCCGTGAACTTCACATCCTTGAAGCTGCGATAGTCACTCCCATCCGACAGCCTCTTCGCCGAACCCGGATGATGCTTGTAGTACCGTCCTGCCTCCGCGCAGCCCACCGCCTGCAGGCACTGCGTCGCAGTCGACGACGACGGCGACACGATATTCAGCCGCTCGCTCGTCCAGTGCGACGGCATCTGCCGCCCGCCGCTCGAAGGATCCGTCGCCGCGCCCACCGCCTGCAGCAGTTGATCTTCAACCGTCATCCCCAGCGCCAGCCCCAGCGCCCGGTCGCGGTAGTACGGGAAGAACCAGTCGTATCCCGGCTTCATCGCCAGGCCGGCTGCCACCAGCAACGCCTCGTGTCCCGCGCAAGATACCTGGAAGAAGATCTTCTGCTGTCGCTTCAGCAGGATCTCGCGGTCGTCTGTCCTCCGCGAGAGGTACATCAGCCGGTAGAACTCGATGAGCTGCGGAGCCGTGAGCCCAGCGGCGACCACTCGCTCCGCCATCCGTTCTCCAACCCTCTCCGCCAACTTGCTCGACGTCTTCTTCTCCGCCAACCCCTTGCCCTCCTATCGGGGCCCCCAGCGAGCTCGCTCGCTGGGGTGATCCTGCAGCCTCGACGATTTTACTCGTCCCCTCGATCCATGTCCCGCTTCGAAACACGATCTTCACACCACTGTTCCGGGCCGATACACAACCCAGCCGCGACCGCGGCCAGGAACCATTTCCCGTGCTTCGCCGCCTCCTTTTCGTCGTTGCTCTTACACTTACACCCGCTCCTTTGATTCACCCCGCGCTCGCACAGACGCAGAACCAAACTGTATCCCCCACTTCACAACCGATTTCCGGCCAGCTGCTGATCCTCTACCGCAACCACACTATACCGGCCAACGCCGACTCGCTCGCTCGCACCGTCGGAGCCCGCACGCTGCATCACCTCAGACACCTCGGCATCACCGCGCTCACTGTCTCACCCTCCGACGAACCGCGCGCGCTCGCCCAACTCGCCGCCAATCCCCAGGTCGCGCTCGTCCTGCACGACCGCTATGTCACCGGCCAGAGCATCCACTTCAGCCGCGTTCCACTCGCCATCCCGCTCGACGCAGGCGACCCCACAACCTCCGGCAGTGGAGCCTCCACCACCCTCACGCGCCACTCCGTCGCCCGCGCCCCCATCAAGCCCCGGACGGATCCCGATCCACCGTCAGGCTCGGCCAGCGACAACGGTTCCACCTCCACCTCCACTTCGAGCAACAATCCGCCACCGCCAACCACTGACATCGACTACGACTCACCGCAGGGCTGGGCAGTCCGAGCCGCAGGAGGATACGGCGACAACGTCCCCGGCGGCGCCACGACAGGCCCATGGAACACCTCGCTCGGCGCCGGCGTGCGCATCGCCATCCTCGACTCGGGCGTCGACGCCAACCATCCTGACATTACCCCCAACCTCGCTCTCAACCTCTCCGAGGTCAATCGGTCCGCGCTCCCCAGTCCCTGCGACGACGGCACGCCGCAGGACCAGTCCGGCCACGGCACCTGGACCGCCTCACTCGCCGCCGGCGCCCTCGGCCCTGGCACGGGCAACGTCGTCGGCGTCGCGCCGCAAGCCACCATTCTCAATATCAAGGTGCTGGAACGCATGCCCGCCAATGGCATCGCCGACACTACGGCAGCCTGCGAAGCCGGTCAGCCCGGCGGCCTTCTCAGTTGGGTCCTCCAGGGCATCGACGACGCCGTCGCCAACCACGCCGACATCATCGCCCTCTCGCTCGGCACACTCGTCGACACCTCCACCGGCGAAGGCGCGGGCCTCAAGTCCGCCTTCGACCAGGCCACCTACGCCGCCACGCAAGCCGGCTCCGTTGTCATCGCCGCGCTGGGCAATGACGGCTTGGATTTGTCAGCCGTCTCGACCAGCACGCTCGTCGAACTCCCCGCGCAAGCGCGCGGCGTGCTCGCGATCACCGCCTCCACTAACCCCGACTGCGCCGAGAACCTCGCCACTGGAGTCACCTGCTCCGCTGGCCCCATCACACGCCCTTACTACTCCAACTACGACGCCACGCTCAACCCCATCGCCGCTCCCGGCGGCAGTTACCCACAGGCGTCCGCGACTTCAACGACTGGCTGGATCATGGGCGCATGCTCCAGCGGCCTCACCAACACTGCCGACGGTCTCCCTCAGAACGGCCAGAGCTTCGGCTGCTTTAACCTCGGCCACACACAGTACGTTCAGGCCATGGGCACCAGCGCATCCGCTGCACTCGCCGCCGGAGCCGCAGCCATCCTGCGCGCCGCGCGTCCCGGCCTCACCGCCGCGCAGATCGTCGACGCACTCCGCTCCTCCGCAACACCCACCACCAGCATGAAGGAGCCCCAACTCAACCTCGCTGCCGCCCTCGCACTCCAGTAAGCAGGCTCTGCCTAGTTCTTCATCCGGCTCTGCACATCGTGCGCCAGCTTCTCAATCTCCGCGGCCTTGCGCACCACATCCAGCGACAGCTCGTCCTTGTTCGCCTTGTCGACGTCGGTCTTCAACTCCGTCGTCAGCGCCTGCAGTTTGCTCACATCATCTTCCAGCCGCTTATGCCGGTCGTCGTTGAGCGCCTTCATACGCTCTTCCTTCAGCCGCGCATGAATCGGACCGTCCAGTGTCGCGGGCATCCCGGGATCGTCCGAGGGCAGCACGCTGGGCGGGTTCGTTGAAGGCATGGTGGGATCCTGACTCTTCTGCAGTGTGGGGTCCGGATTCCTCTGCGCCTGTACAACTGCAGTGCCCTTGCCCAAACCGGAGCACACCGTAAGCGCCACGACACACAACACTGCGACTCGAACTGCCCGACTGCTCTCCCCAGATTGCAACTAGAGTCCTCCTGGCTGCGCCACCGCACAGCAAAATCGGAATGGACTCTTTATAGAAGCTGCGGGCGCGTTTGACCAGACCTCTCCACCATAGTCCGGTTCTGCCGCATCGCTGTCCTGCTCAGTTCTTCATCCGGCTCTGCACATCGTGCGCCAGCTTCTCAATCTCCGCAGCCTTGCGGATGACTTCCACCGACAGCTCATCTTTATTGGCCTTATCGACATCGGACTTCAGTTCGTTAGACAAGGCCAGCAGCCTGTCCACATCGGCCGCGAGCTTCTTATGGCGATCGTCATTCATCGCCTTCATGCGTTCCTCATCCATACGGGCGCGCACCGGGTCGGCGATCACGGCGGGCTGATTCAGCGGCGGCAGCGACATGGGCTGTGTCGTTCCCGGCTGCCCCACCGTCGGAGGCGCCTTCCCCTGGCCCCCGGTATGCTGCGCCTCCACGCCCTTACCCCAATGCAGTCCCACTCCCGAGACCGCCATAAGCACCGCGGCACTCAACATCCCTACCCGTACTATCTGACTGATTCCTCTCGGTCGCATTTCACTCCTCCTTCGCCAAAGCTACCTGCCGCCGGGTGCGACTCGTCATATGCTTGGCTGCAATCTCGTATCCTGCGGAGTAGACCGGAATTTGCCATTGATGATGACTCTTATTGCCTCACTTCCACAAGAGGAGCACTCCCTCGCCTCTCTCAAACACGGCTGGCACCTGGATCTGCTCAACTTTGTACAGCATGGCGTTCCAAAGATTGTCATTGCATTGTTGCTGGCGCTCATCGCGCAGCAGATTCTTGCCTTCTTTGTAAAGCGGCTGCGCAAGTCCGCAACCGCCATGGTCGGCAACGCGCACCGTGCCGCGCAACTGCGAACTCTGGCAGGGATCATCCGGGCCACCGGATACGGCGTTATCGGCTTTTATGTCTTCATCCAGACACTCGGCGCCCTGGGCGTCCCGCTGGGCTCGTTCATCGCCGGCGCCAGCGTCATCGGCCTGGGCATCAGCTTCGGCGCGCAGTCGCTGTTCAAGGACATGCTGACCGGCCTCTTTATCCTGCTCGAAGACCAGTACGCCATCGGCGACAACATCAAGATCGCGGGCCTGCAGGGCACGGTCGAGGACCTGACCCTGCGCATGACCAAGCTGCGCGACGGCGACGGCACGCTCTACATCGTGCCCAACAGCCAGATCACCACCGTCTCCAATCTCTCGCGCGACTTCTCCGTCGCCACGCTGCCGGTCAGCGTCAGCACCAGCGAAAACCCCGACCGCGTCGTCCAGGTCCTCACCCGGCTCGCCGAAGAGGTCCGCAGGGACGAAGCGTTCAAGGATGTCGTCATCGACGACCCAACCGTCCTCGGCGTCGACAAGATCAGCGGCCACGAGGTGATCTACCCCATCAACCTGCGCGTGCAGGTCAATCAGCGCGACGGCGTCCTGCGCGAGCTCCGCCGCCGCATCCTGCTCGCCTTCGAGAAGGAAAACATCGCCTTTGGCAGTGCCAGCAGCACGCTCGTGCTGGAACGTCCCGACCCGACACTGGCTCCACCGACACCGCCCGTCTCAACAGAACCTTCGCACTAGCTTAGATCTGCTTGGCGCCCTGAGCCGCTGCACCGCCTGCTACTATCGGGCCTGTGCACGCCGTCCTCGAATTGTGGGAGTCCTTTCTCATCGCGTTCAGCGCGCTACTGCCGCTCATTAATCCTCTCGGCACGGCGCTCGTCTTCCTCGGTCTTGTTGGCGAGGCGCCCGCCGAGGCCTACCGTTCGCTCGCTCGCAAGATCGCGATCAACAACGTCATCTTCCTGGTGATCATCGAGCTGCTCGGCACCGTGATCCTGCACTTCTTCGGCATCTCGTTGCCTATCGTTCAGGTCTCCGGCGGCATCGTGATCGTCGCCATCGGCTGGTCTGTGCTCAACGAGGCAGACGACGCCGTCTCGCGCGACAAGGGCGCAGGGATTCATATGAACCCGGACGCCAGCTTCGCCGCGCTTCAGGAGAAGGCGTTTTATCCTTTCACCTTCCCCATCACCTCCGGCCCCGGCACCCTCGTCGTCACGCTCACGCTCGCAACCCGCGACGAAGGCGGCGGACTTACTCAGAACCTGCTCCGGCATGGCGGGCTCTTCCTCGCCATCCTCGTCCTCAGCATCCTCGTCTACGTCTGCTACGCGAACGCGCCTCGAATCACTCGGGCCATCCCGCAGGCGACTGTGCACGGAATCCTCCGCGTCGTCGCCTTCATCCTCATGTGCATCGGCATGCAGATCGCGTGGAACGGCTTCTCGGCGCTAATCCCGACAGTGCTTCACCACTAATCACAATCGTTCGTTAGCTCAGCGCAGCTTCGAGATCCTCATCATTCGCAATCGGCGGTAGACAACTATTTCCCTTGCACACCATCGCAAACCCAGCTTCGCTGGCCGGTGCATTCGGCAGCGTCTCTGCCAGCGCCGGCGGCAGCGTCTGCAACTGCTCGCGACGAAGTTGAATCACGCTCTTGTTGACCATGAACCGCGCCATCGACGTCACCAGCAGCTCCTTCGCCACCGGATCGTTGCCCACCACGCACACCTGTATCGGCGGCTCGATCATCCTGCGCAGCGCCAGTGCATAGCTCGCCGCATAAAGCCCAAAGTGCTCGACCACACCACCGAACGTCTCAAGCGTCTCCTGCGCGCGCGTCTCATAATCTTTGTTGTTCGTCAGCGCGGCGAGCCGCAATAGCACCGTCGCCGCGACCGCGTTGCCCGCCGGCGTCGGAGCATCCTGCAATGGCTTGCGTCGCGCCGTCAGCGCACCGATGCGTTCCTCCGCTGAGTTCAACTCGGTGTCGAAGAACCCGCAACCCGTCACGTCATAGAAGCGCTTCAGCATCGCATCGGCAATCTGCCGCGCCGCGGCGAAGTAGCGCATCTCGCCGCTCGCCTCCCACGCATCCAGCGCCGCATTCGCCACAAACGCATAGTCGTCCAGCACGCCCGAAACCGCCCGCTCCGGCGCCACACCCTCTCCATACGCCACCACATGCGCCAGCCCCGCATCGCTCCACACCTCACGCAATACGCGGTCCAGCGACCTCAGCGCAAACTCCACGGGCTCGCGCAAACCCAACGCTCTTCCCGCAGCGATGTACGCCGAGATGCACATCCCGTTCCATCCCGTGTACACCGTCTTGTCGACGTATGGGGTCCGCCGCTGCAACCGCGCCGCATACATCGTCTCCTTCGCCGCACGCAGCAGTTGGCGCGCCTTCACCTCGTCAATCCCCAGCGCTTTCGCAACCTCCTCCAGCGTCTTCGGCGTGTGCAGCACATTCTTCGCGGGATTGTGATGCATGTCGCCGATGGGCCGCACATTGAAGTACGCCTCCGCGAAGCGAAACTCCTCCGCCGGCAGCGCTGCCTGCGCCTCTTCACGCGTCCACGTGAAGTAGTCGCCATCATCGTCCAGCGAATCATCCGCATCCTGCGACGCATAGAATCCGCCGCGCTCACGATCGCTCAGCCACTCATCCATCCAGCGCAGAATGCCGTTCGCCACCTGCGCAAACTCCGGATCGGCGAAGCTCTGAAACGCATGCGCATAGTTCTTCAACAGCTCGCTGTTGTCATACGCCATCTTCTCGAAATGCGGCACAATCCACTGCTCGTCCACCGAGTAGCGATGGAGCCCTCCCGCCAGATGATCGTGAATCCCGCCCGCCGCCATCTTCTTCAGTGTGACAGTCGCGACGTTCCCCGCAGCCTCTGCATGCGCTCCACCGCGCGTCGCCGCGTCGATCAGCAGATCGATCGCGGCCGAATGCGGAAACTTCGGCTGCGATCCAAACCCTCCGTTGCGCGCGTCAAACTGCCGCACTGCCGACTCAATGATCTTCTCCAGCAACGGCGCCCCCGGCTCTCCGCTGCGCCCCGCAAAGCTCTCGTTGTGCTCGATCATCGTCAGGATGCTGGACGCCGACTCCTCAACCTCCTCGCGTTTCTCCGCGAACGCATGCGCCATCGTCAACAGCACGCGCCTGAAGCTCGGCCTGCCGTAGCGTTCCTCCGGAGGAAAGTACGTTCCGCCGAAGTACGGCTTGCCCTCCGGCGTCAGAAATGCCGTCAGCGGCCATCCTCCTTGTCCGCTGATCGTCGCCACCGCCGACTGATAGCGCGTGTCCACATCCGGCCGCTCATCGCGGTCCACCTTCACCGCGATAAAGTGATCGTTCAACACCTGCGCGGTCTCGTCGTTCTCATAGCTCTCGCGGTCCATCACGTGACACCAGTGGCACCACACCGCGCCGATATCCAGCAGCACCGGCTTGTTCTCGCGCTTCGCCTTCTCAAAGGCCTCCGCACCCCACTCATGCCACTTCACCGGCTGATGCCGCGCCGACCGTAAGTACGCCGACGCCGCACGCGACAACGAGTTCTCTTCACTCATCTCATTCACTCCAAACTCCCAGCCTATCGCACTCGTGCGAAACGCACCGCAACCCGCCCGAGCCTCAGCTCCGCTCAAACAAAAAGGCCGCGACTCTCGCCGCAGCCCTTCCGTTTGCTATTCCCTACTCCCTATTCCCTGATCCCTGCCCTACTGCGGAATCGGCGGAGGCGCATCCGTCAGTGGCTTCGGCGGAGCCGGCGGCTGCGGTGCCGTCAGTCCCGGAACGTGTGGCTTCTGCGAGATCGATCCGCTCGCAGCATCTGTGATGCTGACTCCGTACTTATCCAGGATGCTCGAGAGAATCTGGCTCAGCGACGCGCGGTCACGCGCATACGCCGCGTCCGCCGAAATCACGTTATCCTCCGAGGTCGCCAGGTTGCGCTCCATCTGCAGCACATTCGCCGTAGTTGATGCGCCGAGCCGGTACTTCTTCTGCTCCGCATCCAGCGCCTGCGCCGCATAATCTCGCGCGGACTGAGACGACTGCACCGCCGCGCGGTCGTTCGTCAGTGCGTATACGACATTGATCACCTGGATGCGAATCTGCGTGTAGAGCTGCTGCATCCGCATCTGCGACTGCCGGTACTCCATCTGCGACCGCACCTGGTCAGCCTGCGCCGTGCGGTTGCGAAGCGGGATCTGCATGTTCACGCCCACGCCCCAGTTCGGCGAGTTGTTACCCAGCGTGTTGCCCAGCACCGTTCCGTAGCCTGAGCTCGGATAGGTGTTCGGAGGGCACGGCACGAAAACGTTCGTATTGGAGCAGTTCACCACCGGATTCTGCTCTCCACCCACGCCGCTGCCGCCGTAGAAGCCGTACGCATCAAGCGTTGGCAACAGGCCGTTCTTCTCCGCACGGATCGTCAGCTCGTCATTCTTCAGCGTCAGCGAGGCCTGCTCGATCTGCGGATTGTTCTGATACGCCTCGCGGATCAGGTCCTCGGTCGGCATATCCTCTTCGGGCAGACGCTCCAGGCTCACGCGGTCGGTCGGAATCACCGGCGCATTGGCCAGCTGCGGATCATTCAGGTTGCGCGCGATCGCCTGCTTCATCAGCAGCTGCTGATATTCCAGGTTGCTCTGAGAGGTAATCAGCGCCTGCTTGTCGCTCGCCACAGCGGCGTCGGAGTTCACCACATCCAGCGGCGCCAGCGTTCCAATCTGCAGCTGCTTACGGTTGTCGCTCGCCAGTTGCGTCGACTGCTGCAGCGCGCGATCCTTCGCCTGCTCGTCCTCATACGCGCTCACCAGCGCCCAGTAGATGCTCTCCACCTGGCCGATCGTATAGATGAGCTGTTGCCGAAACGCCGAATCCGTGATCCGCCGCGTGTTCTTCGCCTGGATGACGAAGCGCTCGTTCACCCATTTGCAGCAACCCTGCAATAGATGCTGTGTCACCTGCACATTGAATGTCGACTGCAGCAGCGGACTATAGTCTGTGCGCTCGCTGTTTGTCGTCTGGCGGGTGTTATTAAAGCCCACCGTCATCGACGTACCGGTGACGAATCCCTCCGAATAGCCGAAGTTGTACACCTGCGTCGTGTTGTTCAGCGAATTCGTTCCGGTGAGGAAGGTCGTCGACTGCGCAGTATCCGCCGACTGATACTGCAGCGTCCCTGTAAACAGCGGATCCAGCAGCTCCGGCTGGGGTCCGCCGCCGGTCGTGCTCAGTACGAGGCCACCGGCGCCCGCGCCGCCACCGCCCGCGGCGCTCGTGGTTCCGCCGGGTCCGCCGCCGCCCGTAATCGTCGACGTCGACCCGCCCAGCGTATTCGCCACAATTCCAGTCGAAACGCCGCGCAGCGACGAGCCCGCCTTCGCCCGCAGAATGTCCGTGTCGGCAATGTCCAGGTTGATGCGCGCAATCGCAATGTCGTAGTTGTTCTCGAGCGCCAGCGTCACCGCGTCGTCCAGCCCAAGGTAGATCTTCCCATCGCGCAGCAGGTCGCGCAGGTCCGGCGTGTTGCTCAGCCGCGGCGCCGGATAGTTCGTCGCCGTGTAGTCCTTGAACGGATTCGGCCAGAATGGAATTGGCTCCGTGTAGTCTTTACCGCTCGGCCGCAGGTTCAGCGGCTCCGTCAGCTTTGGAGCGGGCGCCTGCGGCAGCCCCGGCGTTCCCGTCGTATCGTTTTGCACCGTCTGCGCCGGCGCCGGTGCGGTCGGATTCACCGTGCCCGCGGGCTGTTGCGCCGCCGGCGTCTGCTGTTGGGTGGTAGCAGGGTTCTGTCCGTCCGCGGACGCAGGTGTCTGTGCCACGGCGCTGCTCAACATCAGGGCGACGCACGCCGCAGCCTGCAAATCCCTCAATCTCACGTTCGCTTCTCCGAGTCTGATCCAGACCTTTTTGCGCTTCAGAAGTTGGTCTTGCCGATAGCTTGCAATACGGCCAAACAGGACCCGAAGTTCCACTCAGACGAACGGAAGGCAAAGGGTCGCCTCAGTATATCGTCCACCCCGCCGGCGTCCTCATCCCTGATCCCTGATCCCTAATCCCCGATCGACAATGTTACTGTCGCCTAATGGCCGCATCCACCAACTGGAAGGTGACGCTCGCCTACGACGGCTCCGGATTTCACGGCTGGCAGATCCAGCCCGGCCTCACCACCATCCAGGGCACGCTCGCCGCCTGCATCGCCCGCCTCACCGGCGAAGACTGTCTTCCGCAGGGCTCCGGCCGCACCGACGCCGGCGTCCACGCACTCGCGCAGGTTGTCACCTTCCGCCTCACCGCACCGATTCCCGCGGCGAACCTGCATCGCGCGCTCAACCGCCTCCTGCCCGCCAGCATCCGCGTCCTCTCCTGCGAAGAGGTCCCGCCCAGCTTCCACGCCCGCCACAGCGCCCGCGGCAAAATTTATGAATACCGCATCTTCGAGCGACGCATCCGCCTCGCGCCCGGCCAGCCCGCGCTTGAGCGCATCTGCTCGCCCTTCCTCGCTCCCTACGCCTGGGACTGCCGCTGGCCCCTCTCGCTCGACGCCATGACCCAGGCCGCCGCACTCCTGCTCGGCACGCACGACTTCACCTCCATGGCCGCAACTGATCCCGACCGCACCCAGCGCGACGCCGACGACGATTCAGACTCATCCCTCCCCATCAAAATCGACCCCGTCAAAACCATCTCGCTCGCCGAGTGGTCCCGCCGCCCTGTTCCTATGCAGGAAAGTCCTGCTGCAGAAGACCTCCTCATCTTCCGCATCGCCGGCAACGGCTTCCTCCACCACATGGTGCGCAACATCGTCGGCACGCTCGTCGAGATCGGCCGCGGTTCGCTCTCGCCCTCCGACCTCACCCGCATCCTCGCCGCCCGCGACCGCACCGCCGCCGGCCCTACCGCACCCGCACGCGGCCTCTACCTCGTTGAAGTCGTCTATGACTCAGTGCCTGCAGAAATTCGAGAAGTCGCCATGAGTCGCGGAGGAGCCGCCTCGTGACGCCGTCGCCCGCCACCGCCGCCAACTCGCGCATCACCGCCCTCGCCACCGACCGCGCCATCCATCGCGCCTTCCACTGGCTGCACCTCTACGAGCAGCAGCTCCAGCGCTGGCAGCGCGAGTTCGTCGCCATCCCCGCTCCACCCTTCGGCGAAGCCGACCGCGCCGCCTGGTTCGCCACGCGCTTCGCCGACCTCGGCCTCACCAACGCGCACCTCGACCCCATCGGCAACGCCCTCGCCGAACTCCCCGCATCGACCGCGTTGAACGGGACAGACTTCAGCCCTCCCCTTCCGGAGCCTGAAACGAATGGCGCGACAGCCCCCGAGCGAGCCGCTTCCGATTCGCCCGTCATCCTTCTCTCCGCGCACCTCGACACCATCTTCCCTCCGGGCACCGACTGCACGCCGCGCGAGGACGAAGACGGCCGCCTGCTCTGCCCCGGCGCCACCGACAACGGCGCCGGCCTCGCCGCTCTGCTCGCCATCGCCGCCGCGCTGCACTTCGCCGAAACCGAAGCCGGATTCACTCCGCCCATGACCATCCTCTTCGCCGCCAACGTCGGCGAAGAAGGCGAGGGTGACCTCCGCGGCATGCGCCACCTCTTCGACCCCGCCTCGCCCTACGCGCAGCGAATCCGCGCCGCCATCGCTCTCGAAGGCGGTGGCGCCACTCCTGTCGTCGACCGCGCCCTCGGCTCGCGCCGTCTCCGCGTCGAGATCACCGGCCCCGGCGGCCACTCCTGGGCCGACGCCGGCCGCCCCAGCCCCATCATCGCCCTCGCCGCCGCGCTCACCGAGCTCACGCAACTCACCCTGCCCTCCAGCCCGCGCACCACCCTCAACTGCGGCACCATCTCCGGCGGCACCTCCGTCAACTCCATTCCCTCCTCCGCCACCGCCGACCTCGACCTCCGCTCCACCTCCACCAAGGAGCTCGACAACCTCGAATCCCTCGTCCTCGCCACGCTCTCCAAGTGCGTCAAGGCCGAGGCCCGCCGCGGCCGCACCCGCGACGCGCAACGCCATCGCGAAACTCTTCGAATCACCGTCCGCCGCATCGGCAACCGCGTGGCGGGCCTTCTGCCGCCCGACTCCGCACTCGCCATCAGCCTCCGCGCCGTCGACCGCCACCTCAACCTCAAGACCGAATCCCGCATCGGTTCCACCGACGCCAACCTCCCGCTCTCGCTCGGCATCCCCGCACTCGCCATCGGAGCCGGCGGCACCGGCGGCGGCATCCACACACTCGAAGAGTGGTACGACCCCACCGGCCGCGAGCTCGCCCTCCGCCGCATCCTCCTCCTGCTCCTCGACACCTGCAACAACTACTCCAAACAAACCACCACCCTCAGCGAACCGCAGATCGCTGACAGCGAGCCGCAAAGCACACCATCCTCCTGAGCTGTGCGCTTGTCGTTGCTTCTAGGTAGCCCGAGCCTTCAGGCTCGGGTCTCTATCGGGACAAAAAGGAAAAGGGCTTTAGCCCCTGCGGTATGCACTTCGCGGTCTATGGCTCGAGCGACACGCTAGATTCGGCGGTGTCTCAGTTTGAGGTCTAGGGCAAGCGAACTTACCGATAACCCGTTTCGCGGGAGGTTGACGCCACCTTTGCATCCCACGCTGGACCGCCGGTAAATCCTACTCTTTGGGAGAAGAGAGGGTCACGTTGCGGATGAATGAGTATGGGTCTGGGTTATCGCCCCATCCCTTGCCAGCTGTGTTCGCCAGTTTCGAGAGTCTCACGATGTCTGTCTGGCGGATTGAGTTGGTTATCTCACATTTGGTCGCGTCTAAAGTTTTGGCGTCGATTGTCTGCAAGTATTCAGGCACTGCGGCGGCCTCGACTAGGACCTTGCCCGACCCCGCCCAATGGCGGTCTTCACCATTCTTCTTTACGCCGGAAACCCAAAAGGATTCGCCGGTCTCCATATCGATGTAATTCCCGCCAGATTCACCGCGTCGCTGGCCCTTGAGCTTCATCAAACCTCGGCCGTTGAAATATACTGTCCGGCCAGTTTTCGACGTACTCACGTAACCGATCCAAGCGGGACCGTTGTCCGAATGACCACTCTTAAGTTCGATGTACCGGAGAGTCTTCACAGGGCTTGAGTGTGGCATAGGAGCATTAGGCCGATCAATGTTTCTTTCACACCAGCGCGTATTCCAGTTGTTCCTGTAAGTCCGCTTTTCGGAAACTTCGGCCTCTCACTTCAAACTGAGACACCACCCACTACACTCATCAACGTGAAGACCACCGCACTCCTCAGCCTCCTCTGCGTCCTCCCCGTCGCCCACGCCCAGCGCTGCGACACCATCTACTACAACGGCAACATCCTCACCGGCGTCGGCCTCCACGCCATCGACGACCATTCCACACCGCAGCGCGTCCAGGCCCTCGGCATCACCGGCGACCGCATCGTCCTCACCGGCACCAACGCCGAAGTCCTCCGATGCACCTCCGCCCAAACAAACAAGATCGACCTCCACGGCGCCTTCGCCATGCCCGGCTTCAACGACGCCCACACCCACATCGCCGACGCCGGCCTGCAGCGCCTCACCGCCAACCTCGACGGCGTCACCTCCCTCGCCGAGATGCAATCCCGCATCGCCGCCTACGCCAAAACCCTCGACGACCCACACGCATGGATCCTCGGCGGCGGTTGGGACCACACCAAGTGGCCCACGAAAACTCTCCCCACACGCCAGGACCTCGACGCCGTCACCGGCACCCACCCCGCCTTTCTCGATCGCGTCGACGGCCACATCGCCGTCGCCAACACCGCCGCCCTCAAAGCCGCGGGCATCGACGCCACCACACCCGATCCCTTCGGCGGCCACATCGACCGCGACGCGCAAGGCCAACCCACCGGCATCATCCGCGAAGCCCCCGCGCGCGCCCTCGTCGAAAAACACATCCCTCCGCCCAGCGACGACACCCGCCGCAAAGCCCTCGAGCTCTCCATCCAGGACGCACTCGCCCACGGCGTCACCTCCATCCAGGACTTCTCCACCTGGGACGACTGGCTCATCCTCGAAGGCCTCGAACACGAAAACAAACTCCCGCTCCGCGTCTACGAGTGGATCGACTTCAACCTTCCCGTCGGCGACCTCGAAACGCGCCGCGCCAGCCACGACTTCAACGATCCCGTGCTACACCTCGGCATGCTCAAGGGCTTCATGGACGGCTCGCTCGGCAGCCGCACCGCCGCCATGGAAGCGCCTTACAACGACGAGCCCGCCAACTCCGGCATCCCGCGCTACGAGCAGGACAACCTCAACCAGATGGCCTCCGAGCGCGCCGCCGCCGGCTTCCAGCTCGGCTTCCACGCCATCGGCGACCGCGCCAACGACATGGCGCTCAACGCATTCCAGGCCGCCGAACAGGTCGGCATACCTGAGCCCGATTCCTCTGCGAAGGACAACGAACGCGCCGCCGATCGCAAGCTCCCGCCCGATGCCATCGTGACGAGCTCCCTATCCCTGCCACACCGCGCCCTACGCTCCCAGCGAATTCCGCTTCCGCATCGAGCACGCGCAGGTCGTCTCGCCCGGCGCCTTCCAGCGCTTCCACGAGCTCGGCGTCATCGCCTCCATGCAGCCCTCGCATCTGCTCACCGACATGGCCTGGGCCGAACAGCGCATCGGCCCTGAGCGCATCAAGTACGCCTACGCCTGGCGATCATTCCTCACCCACGGCGTCCCGCTCGCCTTCGGCACCGACTACCCCGTCGAGTCCATCAACCCCATGCGCGGCCTCTACTCCGCCATCACCCGCATGAACGAAGCCGGCACCCAAACCTTCGAGCCGCAGGAAAAGCTCACCCTCAACGAAGCCCTCTACGCCTACACCCAAGCCTCCGCCTTCGCCGAGTGGCGCGAAAAGATCAAAGGCCAGCTCGCCCCCGGCTACCTCGCCGACCTCGTCGTCCTCGACCGCGACCTCACCAAATCCACCCCGCAACAAATCCTGCACGCCCAGGTGCTCCGCACCGTCGTCGGCGGCACTCACCCGCTACACCGCGCCTTAAGGCCTCAAACTACAGCTGATGCGCACGAACCCAGAGGGGCCGTCATCCTGAGCCGTAGGCGAAGGACCTCTGTATTTGTTGTCCGTGTTGCTGCCGCAATTCATAACTCGTATCTCGAAACTGCTTGCTGAAAATTGCAGCGTCGCTATACTCTCTCGATGGAATCACTCAAGATCATTGGACTGTCTATCCTCGCCGGCGCAATCTATGGGATCATTCACGATCAGGTAACAGCGAGGGTCTGCCTCGAATACTTCACCGTTTTCCATCCCGATGTGTTCCATACACGATCGCCCACGTTGCTGGCCTTGGGTTGGGGAGTGCTCGCGACGTGGTGGGTGAGTCTTTTTCTTGGCCTGATGCTGGCAATAGCAGCGCAAGCTGGTTCGCGGCCCACAGTATCCGCATTCGAGTTGCTGCCAAAGCTCGTTAAGCTCCTTGCGATTATGGCCGTTTGCGCACTAGCCGCAGGTATTGCAGGCTACTTCCTTCAGGGTCTCGGAATGGAGTACTACGCAACGAACATCCCAAAGCAAATCAGGCACTCGTTCTATGTAGATTTGTGGGCGCATAACATGTCCTACCTCAGTGGCTTCGTCGGAGGCATCATGCTCAGCATTCTCGTGTGGCGCAGCCGAGGAAAGCTGACTATGCAAGGTTCCGCTACCGCATAACCATGCCCTCACGCTCCCGCCACAACCTCCTCGCCCACATCCTCCTCATCGGAGTCGTCCTCGTCTGGGGCTGCACCTTCCCGCTCGTCAAATCCGCACTCAACGACATCTCCCCACTCCTCTTCAACCTCCTGCGCATGACGCTCGCCGCGCTCGTGCTCCTGCTCATCAACTTCAAAGAACTCCGCGGCCTCACCCGCGCCGAGCTCCGCCTCTGCGTCACCGCCGGTCTCTTCCTCGCCCTCGGCTACAGCTTCCAGACCTCCGGCCTCGCCCACACCACGCCGTCGAAGTCCGCCTTCCTCACCGGCCTCGTCGTCGTCCTCGTCCCCATCCTCAGCCTGATCCCGCGGCGTCGCCCCGCCAACATGCCCCGCGCCCCAACACCATCGTCTTCCTCGGAGCCATCCTCGCCTTCATCGGCCTCATCCTCCTCACCAGCACCCCGGGCACCGGCGCGGCTCTCCTCTCCGGCATGCACCTCGGCGAGTGGCTCACCCTCCTCTGCGCCATCGCCTTCGCCGCGCACCTGCTCACCCTCGCGCACGCCGCCCCTCAGCTCTCCGCCCGCCGCCTCGGAACCCTCCAGATCGCCTTCGCCGCCATCTTCATGCTCTTCGCGCTCCCCCTCGGCGGCCGCCCGACGCTCCACCTCACCCCCACCGCCATCCTCGCCCTGGCCATCACCGCACTCTTCGCCACCGCCGCCGCCTTCACCATCCAAAGCTGGGCCCAGCAGCTCCTCCCGCCCACCCACACCGCCCTCATCCTCACCCTCGAGCCCGTCTTCGCCGCCCTCACCTCGCTCCTCTTCTTCCACGAGCGCTTCGGCCCCCGCGAGCTCCTCGGCGCCGCCCTCATCCTCGCCGGCATCCTCCTCGCCGAGCTCCGCGGCTCCGCCCCCGTCCCCGCCAACGCCCCCGCCTGACCCCTCCCCGCACTACCTTCCTCCGTAACCGATTACCTTTGTGCACCCGCCTTTCCCTCCAAAAACAGGTGCAAACTCCGCCTAAAATCAGTATGCTGTCGCCAAATCTCCGCCATCCTGCGCTCCACCTTGGCGAACCCTCAGCAACCACGCTGAGTCTTTGTTCGGGCCGCTATCGCACCTCAGTCCAGACGCCGCCATCCCCGGCGCTTCCGGCAGCAAGGAGCAGCCTCATGCGAATCCATCGCGACGAGCGCGGCCAGACCATCATCCTCGTAGCCCTCTCTCTTCCTCTCCTCCTCGGCTTCATCGGCATCGCCACCGACGTCGGCGCCCTCTTCAAAGACAAGCGCACCATGCAAACCGCCGCCGACGCCGCCGCCATCGCCGGCGCCCTCAACCTCAACTACGGCAACTACGCCGTCACCGCCGCCGGGAAGAAAGCCAGCGCAGCCAACGGCTATACCGACAGCAGCAACGGCGTCACCGTCAACGTCGTCAACGGCCCCACCTGGCCATTCAGCAACTACAAGGGCGTCACCGGCTACGTCGAAGCCACGGTGACCAAGCCCGAGTCCACCATCTTCCTCTCCATCTTCGGCTATCCCTCCGTCACCGTAAGCGCCCGCTCCGTCGCCGCCGCCAACGGCCCCGGCGCCGGCAGCATCTACACGCTCGGTCCCACCGGCACCACCTTGTCCATCAACGGAAGCCTCACCGTGCAGGCGGGGGCGGCATCATCGTCGACTCCAGCGACAACAGCGCCATGTTGGTCACCGGCGGTCCGGTCACTGCAGCCTCCATCGGCATCGTCGGGAGGAACTGCGAGACAATTGCGAGCGGAAGTACGGTCATCCAAGCCTATCCGGAATCATCCCCTACAGCGACCCGCTCGCGTACCTCCCGCAGATCGCTCCCGTGGTTCCTGCACAAACGGTCTCGACCAGTCAGGGCGGTACTGCACAAAAGCAAATGGCAATACTCCTCGTCAACCTGACCAGGTTGCTACACGACGTTCAATCGCGAACGGCGCCAACATCACCCTCAACGGCCCCGGAACGTATGTCATCAACGCCGCCGCCGGCATGAATATCACGACAGTAACATGTCCGGCGCCGGTGTTACTTTCTCGTCAATTCCGGAGGCGTTACGATCAAGGCAACTCCACGGTGAACCTCTCAGCGCCCAACGACGGAAGCCTGCCTACAACGGGATCCTCGTTTATCAAAGCGCCTTAGACAATACAGCAGCCTACGATCAACGGACTCTCAGCAACTCCACCGTGGACGGAATCTTCTACTTCCCCACCACAAGCATCACCATCATCAATGTGATCGGCAGCAATACATCTACACCGACTTCGTCGCACAGGCGATCACCGTTACTCGCAGTATGAAATTCAACGACTACGCCTCACTCCCCGGCGTCACCTCACCCCTCAGCTCCGTCGTCCTCGTGGAATAGTCCATGAAAAATCCCTCACGTTCCCGCCGCTGTCTCCCATCCTCCGAATCCGGCCAGGGCACCCTGGAACTCGCCCTCTGCCTTCCACTCTTCGTGCTCCTCGTCCTCGGTGGCGCCGAGATCGCCAATCTCGCATGGGCCTCCGTGCAGGTCAACAACGCCGCACGCGCCGGCGCCGCCTTCGGCTCCGTCTCCCGCGCCAACGCCGCCGCCATCACCCACATAGGGCTCGCCGCCGCAACAACGAGGCCCCCAAACTCACTACGGCGCCTTCCACGCAGGCGCCTCGACCCAGGTCTGCTACTGCGTCACCGACGGCACCCCCGCCGCCGCTCACCTGCGATTCCAGCGCACTCACTAATTGCCCCTCGCCGAGCGTCATCCAGGTCGCCGTTCAGGTGAACACCCAGGCTCATCGTCACGCCGCTCATCCACTACGTCGGTCTTCCCGCCTCCTACACCCTCCGCGCGCAGGCCACCATGGGAGTCGGGCAATGACCACACCGCCGCCCTATTCCTCAGAGAGCGGCGCAGCCGCCATCGAGTTCGCCATCTCCTCCCTCGTTCTCTTCATGCTCGTATTCGGCTCCATCGGTGTCTCCGTGGCCTTCTACACCTATGAGGTCATCAACGAATACGCCCGCGACGCCACACGCTACGCGATCGTCCACGGCGCCGGCTGCAACTCTCCCATCAACGGCAACTGCAACATCGGCGTCGGCGACAACTTCGCCCCCGCCGGCACCGCCCTTGGCAGCGCTGCGGCCGACCACCAACTCAAGACCTACCTCAACCACCAGATCTTCCCAGGCATCAACGGCGCGAACCTCCAGGTCATCACCTCCTACGCTCACGGCCCCGGCGCAACCAGCTGCAGCATCGCCACCTGCAACGGCGCCGGAGACCAGGTAACGGTCACCGTCGCCTATCCCTACCTCTACAATCTTCCCTTCGTCCCGCAGCGCTCCTTCACCATGCACGGCAGCTCCACCATGGTCATCTCGCAGTAGTAGTGGTGCCACCCCTGATCGGATGAACCACCCTTGATCGGATGAGCAGCCCTCGATCGGATTAGCAGCGGGCTTTAGCCCGCTGAATCCTCGAGCTCCCCACGATGGGGCTTTAGCCCCGGCCGCGCGCGCATCACCACAGCCCCCTGTGAGAATTTGCAGCCCCGCGCAAGCCCGCGCGCACCGCGTCCGCCATCCCAAGACTTTTACACAAATTCAGCGTCTAATAGATTAGTAGACCGTTGTCACGGGTCCCTGGCCAGCTTGCTGGTTGGGGTGAATCAGGGACCTGCCGACCGCGAGAAATTTGTTACCGTCGCAGCGCCAACGCAGCGACAGATTTGCGTGAGGAATACCAAAGTTATGGACACTCCCAAGCCGTTACAGCGCGGATTCCGCGGTTTCATAGAGCGCGTGCGCAGCGGTCGTCTCTCCGCCACCTTTGCTCTGCTCGCCGTCCTTTCGGCGGGCATTCTTCTTGGTTCCGTCGCCACCGGTAAGGTCGGCGCCAAGGAATCCCAGCGCATCGACTCCACGGACGCTCGTCCCCTGGCTCTGCCCAGCCCCGTCGTCCTCTCCAACGGCTTCTCCGCCATCGTCAAGCAGGTTGGCCCGGCCGTCGTCAACATCAACACCGACTACATCCCCAAGGCTCCTCATCGTGGCCGCCGCAGCCTGCCCAACCCCAATCAGCCCGATGGCGATGACGACGGCAGCGGCGACAACAATGACATGCAGGACTTCCTCAACCGCTTCTTCGGCGGCGGTGGCGGCAACGGCGGCCAGATGCCCGAGATGGGCAAGCGTGAGGCCCTCGGCTCCGGCTTCATCGTGGACGCACGCGGTTACATCATCACCAACAACCACGTCGTCGATAAGGCCGATCACATCTACGTGAAGCTCGCCAGCGACCCCACCGACGACCTCGATCAGGGCCGCCCCGCAACCGTCGTCGGCACCGATCCTGACACCGACATCGCGGTCATCAAGATCGACCCCAAGGGCCTCAACCTCCCCACCATCAAGATGGGCAACTCCGAGAGCGCGCAGGTCGGCGACTGGGTTCTCGCCATCGGCAGCCCCTTCGGTCTCTCCCAGACCGTCTCCGCCGGGATCGTTTCGGCGAAGAACCGTTCCATCGATGACCCCGGTTCCGGCAACATCGATCGCGGCCAGTTCCAGCGCTTCATCCAGACCGACGCCGCCATCAACCCCGGCAACTCCGGCGGCCCGCTCGTCGACATGGCCGGCCAGGTCATCGGCATGAACACCGCCATCTACACCCAGTCCGCTGGCTCTGAGGGTGTCGGCTTCGCCATGCCCTCCAACACGCTCATCAGCGTCTACAACCAGCTCATCAGCCCCACCCACAAGGTCACCCGCGGCTCCATCGGCATCCAGTTCCAGGCCGCGCAGGCGGCGGCTGTCAGCCGTGTCTATGGCTTCGCCAACGGCGGTGTTCTGGTCTCCACCGTCACGCCCAACGGCCCCGCGGCCAAGGCTGGCGTGCAGGCCCAGGACGTCATCACCTCCGTCGATGGCAAATCCATCAAGAACGGCGATGAGCTCGTCGGCATCATCTCCGACAAGCAGCCCGGTTCCACCGTGCGCCTCGGCGTCCTGCGTGCCGGCAAGAGCATGACGCTCGATGTCGGCATCGCGGACCGCGCCAAGCTCTTCGCCAACCTCGGCAACGGTGCCGAGTCGCCCGCTGGTCCTGACGCCGGTGACATCGGCCAGAACAAGCTCGGTATCACCGAGCAGCCCGTCACCCCGGCCGTGGCTCAGCACCTCGGCATCAAGGGCGGCGTCGCCATCACCAGCGTCCGTCCCGGCTCCTTCGCCGACGAGATCAATCTTCCCACCGACGTCATCATCGTGGAGATCAACCGTCACCCGATAACCGACGAGCAGAGCTACCGCACCGTGGTAGCCGGGCTCAAGTCCGGCGAAGACGTCGTCTTCGTCGTCCGCGACCCGAAGGGACAGAACGCCGGCAACACCTACATCGGCGGAACCCTGCCCTAACCCACAAGGCACACACCCTGGGTACCCCACCCATCGCGCAGCTTCGCGCGACGGATGGGGTTCTCAGAATGTGCCGTCATCCTGATCGACCTCGCTCCCGGAGTCCTCCCGATGCCGTCATCCTGAGCCGTAGGCGAAGGATCTCTGTATTTCGCTTCTAGGTAACCCGAGCCTTCAGGCTCGGGTCTCTCAGGGCGAAATAGAGGAAAAGGGGCTTTAGCCCCTGCGGTCAAACAAAAGCCCCCCGGTCACCCACTGCCCCCAAAAGGTACCAAATGAGCCAATAACCGTAATACTTCCGTCACGCTACGAATTGTGTACCCGTTTAGGCACAGAGTTACTTGCCCTTCACAAATAGTTCAATTAGCCTCTAAACCACGCTGGCGAACAACACTCTCAGCGAACCTCTCTTCCTCGAGGTCATTGCCTGATGCGCACCCTATCGATTCTCTCCACCGCGGCCCTGCTGTGCGCCACAGTCCCATGCTTCGGTACCACCCACCACTCAACAGCCACCAACGCCACCATCAAGCACGCCTCCAAGTCTCACAAGTCCTCCCACGCGAGCATCCGGCACGAGGGCATGGAGCCCGAGCGCGCCACCGAGATCCAGCAGGCCCTGATCAAGAAGGGCTACATGAGCGGTGAGCCCACCGGCGTATGGGACTCCTCGTCCGCCTCCGCCATGCAGAAGTTCCAGGGCGACAACGGCTGGCAGACCAAGATCACTCCCGACTCCCGCGCTCTCATCAAGCTCGGCCTCGGCCCCCAGCAGGACGCCATGGTCGCCTCGCCCAACCCCCAGTAACCCACAGCCCTGCTTGACGCGCACGATATACTGAAATTAGGGGGACAACCGCCCGGCCAACCGCCGGGCGTTATTGCTTAAGACCGCAAACGACACATAAGGTCCAACCCTAAGCCAAATCCGCTCTAGACTTTGCGCAAAAAGTGACGGGGGGAGGGGTCCCTACTCGGGGAACTCCACAAACCTCCCCTTGCACGAGTCGAGCGTTCCCTTCCCAGCCTTCCCCGTGACCTTCACATCCTCCCCTTCCACAGAGAAATTCACAGGCCCCGGACCAAGCTCGACATCCGCGTGCGCCGCCGTGATCTGGTACTTCGCCGCCCCATCGGTCAGCTCCACCCCATCCAGCTTCACCCCAACTCTGTGTACTGCATCGAGGCCACCAAACTGCACTTTCCCTCCCCCGGAGATCCGCACATTCCGGAACGTAATGTCCTTGAACACCGGGAACAGGTCCTTCCCGTTCCCCGGATAGCTGTACGCCGTATCCAGCAGGATCGGATTCCTCGAGTCCCGCACACAGACGTCGTCGTAAACCACTTCTTGCACTAAGCCGCCGCGCGTCGGGTTGGACTTGATCCTCAGCGCGTTATCGTCCCCATCGAGCGTCAGGTCCGTCACCAGCACCTTGCTGACGCCACCATAAGTCTCCGAGCCAATCGACATACCATGCCCGTAATAGAAGTGGTTGTGGCTCACCGTCATGTTCGTCAAACCGCCGGTTCCGCCTTTGATGGCGATGTTGTCATCGCCATCACGGATGAACGAGTGCGTAACCGTAATGTTCTTCGACCCGTTCCCCGGATCGACTCCATCGGTATTCCGCGCGGTCTTCGGCGTATCAATCCGCAGGCCCCAGACGGTGAAGCCATCGCCGTTGTTGTAGCTCACGTGGAAGTTGGCTGAGTTCTTCAGCGTGATCCGATAGATCGTGACGTTGTTGCTGGAGTCGAAGATGATGAGCCGAGGGACCTGCTGGTTCCCTCCCTTGCGCGCATCGTTGGCAAGGTCCCACCAGCTCTCGGGGCCCGGCTTGCCATTAGCGAGCAGCTTCGCTCCACCGCGGCCGTCAATGGTTCCCTCGCCCATGATCCCGGCGCCATCGGCATGACTGGCGTGGATCAGGGGACGGCACCCGCCGCGCTCGTTGTTCACCACACCGCAGCTTCCGGGACGCGTCGCGTAGTCGTCAGGGTTGCGGGAGCCGTAGAGTGTGACGCCTTTGTCGATCAACAGCGTCACGCCCTTGCGCAGCTCGAGCGGACCGGTGAGAAACGCATCCTTGGCGCCATCTGCTGCGAGTTCCAGAGCTTTGCCGAAAGCGCAGCCGTCGATGGCATGTTGAAGTCGCTCAGTGTCGAGCTTCGTCTCGTCCGTTGGCTCAATCCCGCGCGGGGCGACGAGTTGAGCGCGCACGGTTGCACAGACTGCTGGGATCACAGGCTCTGTTACCGTGCGTGTGTCTTGCGCATGAGTTGATGGGCACAGAAATGCGATCGCGGCGACAGAGAAGACTGCTGAAGAAAACCTTGAGCTCACCCTCACTCCAGAACCTGTTTGACAGGACAGTCTTCTGTATATCGCAGGGTTGGCCCTCGAGTCCAAACTCCGGCAACACCGAAGCGGCTCATGGCGACTTTATTCTGGAACTATGCACCTTCGCACGATTGTTCTGATTCTTACGGCTTCTGCTCTCTCTGCAACCGCGGCAAAGGCTATTGAGCTCAATGTGTCACCGCAAGCGCTGGAACGGACGCTGAACAAGCAGCTCTTCACGCAGGACGGCCGCTACTACTTCAAAGGCAAGCCCGGTTCAGCGTGTTACGCGTACGCCGAGGATCCGAAGGTGAGCTTCAACGGCGATCGGATTGTCGTGCACGTGAAGGCGCACGCGAAGCTGGGAACAACTCTGCACGGAGCGTGTCTTGGGGTTGCGCTGAACACCGAGGGCGATGTGTCTGTGCTTCCAGATGGCGTGGGCGAGACGATTGGATTTCGCGATGCGCGCGTGGAGCATCTGAGCGAGTCGCGCGAGCTCAACTTCTTTCTCGTGCCATTTCTCTCGAGCAAGCTGCCGCAGCAGATGAAGGTGAATGCCGCCGACCTTCTACGACAGTTGCTCTCGAAGTCGATGGAGTCCACCGGCTATGACATGAAGCTCGATGACTTGAAGATCCACTCGATGCAGGTGCAGGGACCGGCGTTGGCCGTGGACTTCGATGGGAATGTGTCGGTGAAGTGAAGTTGTAGGTTCTAGGTTCTAGGTTCTAGTGTTTCGCCGGCTTGCAGCCGTGAACCCTACAGACTGCTACTCGGCCTCATCTCACGCACTTACAACTTACAACTTAGAACTTATAACGTGAGGCTAGCGCCAACTCACCGCGAGGTGCCAACGCAATCCGCGTTCGGCGGTCTTGCGCAGGACCTGTTCGTACTCGAGGAGTTCGGCGAGAACTTCGTTGCCCTCGCTGCCGAGCTGCTGCGGGTCGCTGGTAAGGGATGCGACGAGCGCTTCGACAGTGCGCAGGCCGTCTTCAGCGCGGTACCACTGCGGAGGCGGAAGCTTCTTGAGCAGCTCAGGATTGCCGGCTCCCTCTTCAATGAGCAGTGCCATGGAGCTCTCGTCGGCCGAGAAGAACTCGAGCAGCGGACGCACTCCGAGCTCGAGTGCCAGCCGCTCTACAGCGCCCTCGTAGCGAGCGAGGGCCCGGCCGTTCACGAAGATGTTGAAGCCAGGATCTTCGCCCTCGACCACGATGTACATGGAGGCAGCCATTCGGGTCAGTTTACCGTCAGGCGCTGTGTATGTCGCCTTAATCCGAGTGGGCTGGGTCCGGTTGCGATGCACGGAGGTCGAAGCGCGACTCTTCCGACGGCGGAATGAGAAGAGCAACTGCGGCAACGGCGAGCAGGAGAAGTCCCACGATCATGCGCGCAGGAATGCTCGAGGGCAACATTACGATGCCTTCGAGGAGAATCAGCAAGGGGACGATTGCGAACTGTGCGGACCAGCGAGTGGCCGAAAGCCGGCCGAGGGCGATGAGTGCGAGCAGAGCCTCGAGGGCGTCGAAACCGGCGGCGAGGCCGGCCATGTCGGGCCATGCACCGACGTGTGTGGCGAGGTTGATTGCGGCTCCGAGGCCGAGCGCGGTGCAGGCGCCGAGCAGCGCTGCGGGGAGACGCCAGATTGTCGCTCGTGACGAGCAAAAGAGTACGGCGCCGCAACCCGTGAGCAGCGGAGTGAGTACGAGGACGAGGTCCACACCGGGGTTCGAGAGCGACGGTTGGATGAGGAGAAGAAGCAGGCCGGCGATCGCGGCGAGCCCGGGCCAGAGGCGGCCCGCGAGGGTTTCGCTGGTGTGGCGCGTGGCGGCTTGATAGACCGCGATGACAACCGGCGTCAGCGCGAGGGCCATCGTGAGGCTCGTCGCTGCAATGGCGCGCGGGTACAACAACGCAATCAGTGGACCGGTGATGAGCATTGCGCCACCGAGAGCGGAGCGCAGGAGTTGGCTGCGCTGCTCGCGCGCAACGCCGGAGGGTCGAAGGATGAGGAGATAGAGCGCGGCTGCGGAACCGCATCCGAGCGAGGCGGAGGCGAGGGTTGTGGCGGACCCGGGCAGCGAATCTGAGAGTATCCAGCGGCTGCCGCGCAAAAGACACAGGAGAGCGAACGGCCACCAGAGATACCAGGTCGGTCTTCGCGCTGCCCGCACAGTTCGTCTCCTTTCCGGGGTTGGACGAGGATGTGTTTGCAGAAGACGACAACGCCGCGCTGGTTCGCAACTCCAAAAACGAACAGGGCCGCTGGCGCGGCCCTGCTGAGGTTCAAGCTTGAGGCTGATTTAGCGGTTTCCGCCTGCCGGCTGTCCGCCGCCGGGACCACCCGGACGACGTCCACCGCGACGACGGCGACGGCGCTGCTGTCCGCCGGGGCCAGCGGGACGGCTGCCACCCTGAGGTGCGGCGGCTCCAGCCGCGGCAGGCACGGCCTCCTCGCCTTCCTCGACCTCGTCGGTCTCCTGCTCGTCATCGATCTCGAGATCGTCTTCCTCGTCGTCATCGAAGTCGGCTCCGCCCTCAATGGTGACGGTGTTCTCGGTCGTCGGGCGCTCACGCTCGGGACGGGGCGCGCGCTCAGAGCGCTCCGGGCTGCGTTCGCTGCGCTCACCACGCTCCTGGCGGTCTCCGCGATCGTGGCGGCCTTCGCCGCCTGCGGATTCGGGAACCTCAGGCAGGCCGAGTTTGGCGCGCTGCTCGCGCAGCACAGCCTTGCGGGAGAGCTTGATGCGGTTGCCCTCGATGGCGAGCACCTTGACGAGGACCTGATCGCCCTCGCGGAGCTCGTCCTTGACATCCTTGACGCGATGCTCAGCGATCTCGGAGACGTGGAGGAGGCCGTCGGTGCCGGGGAAGATTTCGACGAAGGCGCCGAACTCGGCGAGGCGCACGACCTTGCCGAGATAGGTTTTGCCGACTTCGGGCACAGCGGTGAGGTCCGAGATCATCTGGATGGCCTTGGCGAGACCCTCGGCGTCACTGGAGGCCACGTTCACGCGGCCCGTATCGTCGACATCAATCTTGACGCCGGTGGCGTCGATGATGCCGCGAATGACCTTGCCGCCGGGGCCGATGAGATCGCGAATCTTGTCGGTCGGGATCTGGATGGTGTGGATGCGCGGAGCGTACTTGGACTTCTCCTGGCTGGGCGCGGCGATGACCGCGTCCATGGCGTCGAGCAGGAACATGCGGCCGCGCTGAGCCTGCGCGAGGGCTTCACGCATGATCTGCGGCGTGATGCCCATGATCTTGATGTCCATCTGGAGGGCGGTGATGCCGTTGCGCGTGCCGGCGACCTTGAAGTCCATGTCGCCGTAGTGGTCCTCGGCACCGGCGATGTCGGTGAGGATGGCGTAGTTGTCGCCCTCTTTCACGAGGCCCATCGCGACGCCGGCGACCGCACCCTTGAGCGGGATACCGGCCTGCATGAGCGAGAGCGATGCGCCGCAGACGGTGGCCATCGAAGATGAGCCGTTCGACTCGAGGATGTCGGAGACGACGCGGAGCGTGTAGGGCGATTCCTCTTCGCCGGGGAGGACGGCTTCGATGGCGCGCCAGGCGAGGGCACCGTGGCCGATCTCGCGACGGCCGACGCCGGTCATACGTCCAACTTCACCAACGGAGAACGGCGGGAAGTTATAGTGCAGCATGAAGCGGCGCTTCTGCTCGCCCTCGTAGCTCTCCATGCGCTGCGCGTCGTCGGTGGTGCCGAGTGTAGCGGAGACGAGTGCCTGGGTTTCGCCGCGGGTGAAGAGCGCCGAGCCGTGCACGCGGGGGAGGACGCCGGTCTCGATGGTGATCTTGCGGATCTCGTCGAAGGCGCGGTGATCGGGGCGGATGCGATCGTTGAGGACCTGCTCGCGGAAGATCTTCTCGCGGAGAAGCTCGTAGTACTTGCTGAGCTTCTTGGCGAGCGTCCGCGTCATCGGCGGGGAGCTCCTTCTTCAACTCGTCCTTGATCTCTTTGACCTTGGCGTAGCTCTCGAACTTGGGGTGCTTCTTCGTGTCGAGCGCATCCTTGAGGCGGTCACCGATCTTGCTCTCGAGCTGCTTGGCGTAGGCCTTGTCGAGCTCCGGCTCAACGACGGTGCGCTTGGTCTTGCCGGCCTTGGAGACGAGTTCCTCGATGCCGGCGACGATCTTCTTGATCTCGGCGTGGGCGAACTCGATGGCGTCGACGACGCGCTCTTCGGTGATCTCGCGGGCGCCGGACTCGATCATGGTGATGCCGGCCTTGGTGCCGACGACCATGATGTTGAGCTTCGACTCGAGGCGCTCGGCATAGGTCGGGTTGACGATGAACTCGTCATTGACGATGCCGATGCGGACGGCGCCGACGGGGCCATGGAAGGGGATGTCCGAGAGCGCGAGCGCGCAGCTGGCACCGTTGATGCCGAGGACGTCGGGGTCGTTTTCCTTGTCGGCCGAGTAGACGAACGCGACGACCTGCGTCTCGTTGCGGAAGGCCTCCGGGAAGAGCGGGCGGATGGGGCGGTCGATCTGGCGGGAGGTGAGGATTTCCTTCTCGGAGGGACGGCCTTCGCGCTTGATGAAGCCGCCGGGGATGCGTCCGCCAGCGTATGTAAACTCTCTGTATTCAACGGTCAGCGGGAAGAAGTCAATGCCTTCCTTTGGCTCCGGTGAGGCGACTGCGGTCGCGAGAACGGCGTTGTCGCCGCTGGTTGTGAAGGCGGCGCCAGAGGCCTGCTTGGCCAGCCTGCCTGTCTCAAATTTGATTTGCTTGCCACCAGCAAGCTCTACGATTACGTCGTGCTTCATGATCTTCCTCTTTTTTCGTCGTCTGAATAAACCTGTGTTTCGTCGGAGGCGTTGCGCCTAAAACGAAAGCCCCGCCAGAGGTGTCTCGGGCGGGGCTGAAAATGGACGCTGCGAGCTGCGTGGACTGCGAAGCGTGGGAGGACCGAGGCGCACAGGGACGCAGGCGTCTCGGTGAAGAGATGCTGCGCGATTCCTGGCGCTTGTAGCGGTCAACGTCGTCTTCGCTCTCCGTCGGCTTGTCACGCGTGGTCGCGGGAGCCGGCTCGCGATGTGGGGTTACTTGCGGATTCCCAGCTTGCCGATCACTTCGCGATAGCGGTCCGAGTCCGTCTTCTTCAGGTAATCCAGAAGGCGGCGGCGCTTGGAAACCAGCATGAGGAGGCCACGGCGGGAGCCATGATCCTTCTTGTGTGTCTTGAAGTGCTCGGTCAGCTCGCCAATGCGCTCGCTGAGAATGGCAATCTGCACCTCAGGACTTCCGGTGTCGGAGTCGTGCGTGCGGAACTTGGTGATGATTTCGGTTTTCTGTGCGGGGGCCAACACGGCTGGTTGTTACTCCTCGTCTCTTAACTCAGTCCACTTCTCTCAGTGTCTCCGTTAAAGATAGCACGCCGAAGGCCGATTTTCGGCGCTCCGGCGTGTTCTTTCCGGGGTTATTCCGCGGCGCGCAAAGGCCACGCAATGTGGGTCTTGCTACGCGATATTTCTCTTGAGAAAGTCGAGAGAGCGCTCGCGGGCAAGCTTGGTGGCATCGGCTTTGTAGGAGGGACGGTCAGGATTGGCGAAGGCGTGAGCGGCGCCCTCGTAGATGAAGATCTCGACCTCACCCTCATGCTTGCCGTGGGCGTTGCGAACGGCGTCGATCTGATCCTGACCGATGTGGTCGTCGGCGCCGCCGAAGTGGATCATAACCGGGCAGGTCGGCTCCTCAGCGGCGACTTTGCCAATGCCGCCAGGGTAGTAGCAGACGGTGCAGGCGGGTTCGAAGGCGAGATCGGTGCCGCGGGTTGCGGAGAGCCAGCTGACCAGGCCTCCGTAGCAGAAGCCGAGGACGCCGACGGAGTCGATGATTCCCTGCGCGTACTTGAAGGCGGCGGCGATGTCTTTGAGGGAGTCTTCTGGTTTGAGCTTGGGGTAGAGCGAGAAGGCCTTCTTCAGGTCAGCCTCGCCGTAACCGAGATTCAGGCCCGGCTCGATGCGGTCCATGATGGCGGGCGCGATGGCGAGGAAGCCGTCCTTCGCATAGGAGTCGGCGACGGCCTGGATGGATTTGTTGACGCCGAAGATCTCCTGCACGACGACGATCGCGCCGATCGGCTCACCCTGCGGACGCGCGACATACGCCGAGAGCTCGTTGCCGTCGCTTGCCGTGACCTTTACCCACTCACTCATGAAACTCTCCTTCGCGCGTTGAAGAGGCGACGCGCTCAACGCGATTGTACGCGGCAGCATGCGATCTCTTTATGGACGCGGCCAGAGCCGTTTTGATGAGGCTGAAGGCGTGATTCAGTTGGCCCGGCGGGCAGTGCGCAGGAGTGCGTCAGCGAGGTCATCGGCGGAGACACGATACTGTCCGCTCTCGATGGCCACGCGAAGCTGTTGGATCCGACGCCGGCGCGGTTCATGCTGTGGGCCGGGCGCTGGCGCCGCGAATACCACCTCGTTTGCTGACGGTGGGATTGAACCCGCCGCCGATGTCCCAAAATTCACCATAAGAACCTCCTCATGGTTCTTATCGGCGGCAAGTGTAACGACTTTAGTGTCTTCTTAAATTTTTCTTTAGGTCAGGCGGCGACCGTGCGACGCGAGGTCTTTCGGCGAGAACGAACCGGTGAACGGCGAAACTGGCTGTCGGCGCGGCGGGTCGTCTGGCTCATGGCGGTGCGCAGGCGGCGCACGGCGCCGGAGTGAATCTGCGAGACGCGCGACTCGACGACACCGAGGGTGAGGCCGATCTCTCGCATGGTGAGCTCTTCGTAGTAGTAGAGCGTGAGGACGAGGCGTTCCTTCTCGGGCAGCTCCTCAATGGCATCGATGAGGCGCTGACGCGATTCGGCGGCGAGGCAGAGGAAGAGCGGGTCTTCTTCGGCAGAGGCGGGGACGTACTCGAGCTCCTCATCCTCTTCGTCCTTGCTGTGCTCGGCGTTGAGGCTGCCAAGTTCCAGGCTGCGGAGTTCGCCGATGAGCTGCTGCAACTCCTCGAGCTCTATCTCCATTGCCTCGGCGATCTCGTGCTCGCCGGGGGCGCGGCCGAGGCGCTGGGCGAGGACGCGCGTGGTCTCGGCGATGGCGCGCGCCTTGCGCCGCAGCTCACGCGGGCCCCAGTCGAGCGTGCGCAGCCAGTCAAGGATGGCTCCCCGGATGCGGAACTGCGCGTAACTCTTGAACTGCACGTGGCGGCGGGCGTCGAAGCGATTGCATGCTTCCATGAGGCCGACCATGCCGGCGGAGATGAGATCGTCGAGCTCGACGTGGCGGGGCAGCGTCTGGTGCAGCTTGCGCGCGATGAAGCGGACAGAGACGAGATGCTCCATGAGCAGCCGCTCGCGTTCTTCGGGCGTCGGCTGCCGGGCTGCGGCCAGCGCGGGCGTGAGGTCGCCGGTCGCAAGGACGGGCTGAGAGTGGAGGAGTTCTGCTTCGGGGGTGGACGGCGTGGATGGCGTCGACATCGGGGGCTCCTTCGTTCGTCTGCGCTGCCGCATGATGCATGCGCCAACACAGGACAGAAGGAGCAACGAGGCTGCCGAAACCGGGAGGCCTTTTCTAAGCGATCTCCAAGGCGAAGATGAGAGAAAGCAGAGAAAGCGAGGCGAAAGCCGAGATCAGAGGCAAAAAGAAAGCCCCTGTCTCCAGGGGCTGCGTTGAAGTCGGTTTCTTCGTCGTTGGTAAGACGGATGCGAAGGGCAAACGTCACGTTGTACCGCGCGTGAAAATTTTCTTTCTTCGCAGAACGATGCTTTTCAGGCGCTTTTTCAGGCCCGTGGCCGGCGGCGGCAGCGGATGTGCCCGGCGGCAATCTCCGGCGCCTCCGCGGCGAGAATGACGGCGCGTTCGAGGACGTGGGCCAGTTCGCGAACGTTGCCGGGCCAGGCGTGTTGCTCGAGGGCGTGCAGAGCGCAGGCCGAGAGACTCTTGCGGGGAGCGTCGGCGCCGAGCCGGGCGAGTAGATGGCTGGCGAGCGCCGGCAGGTCGTCGAGACGTTCGCGCAATGCGGGAACCTCGAGCGGGAAGACGGCCAGGCGATGGTAGAGGTCGAGACGGAAGGCGCCGTCGACGACACGCTGCTCGAGGTCGCGGTGCGTGGCGGCGATGACGCGAACGTCGACACGCGTGATCTCGTTGTCGCCGACGCGCTGGATCTCGCCACACTCGAGAAAACGGAGGAGCTTGGCCTGGACGGCGAGCGGGAGCTCGCCGATCTCGTCGAGAAAGAGCGTGCCTCCGTGCGCGGCTTCGATGCGGCCGGTGCGGGACTGGACGGCTCCGGTAAAGGCGCCGCGAGTATGCCCGAAGAGCTCGGCCTCGAGAAGCGCCTCGGGGATGGCGGCGCAGTTGAGCACCGTGAGGGGCTTCGAGGAACGGCTGCTGAGGCGGTGGATCGCCGAGGCGACGACCTCCTTGCCCGTGCCGGTCTCGCCTTCGATGAGCACCGTTGAATTGCGCGGGGCGACGAGGCGGATGAGCTGCGTGAGCTCGCGCATCGGGGCACTCTCGCCGATAAGGCCGGGGATCGGCAGCAGGCGCGGCTGCGAGGCGTTCGAGACGACGGGAACGGTGGCTGTTTTTGTGAGGGCCGGCGGGACATGCGGCGCGGGAGCGTCGATGAGAACGGCGGCCGGAGGCACATGGTGCGGCGCGCCCCACGGTCCTGATCCGGTGCGCGGGAGGAGGGTGGGAGCCGCGTTCCATGCGGCGGTGTCCGTCTTCACCTGCTGGGCCTCGCGAAGAGCGTGCAGTAGCTCGTGGCGGTGGGCGCTGCGCGTGCTGGTGAGCGCTCCGCCGTCGACGCTGAGGACATCGACCGCGGGGTACATCATGGCGATGTGGCCGGCGAGCTCCGCGGCTTCAAGGTCGGGGAGCCAGCCGTCCATGAGGAGCGCGTCCGAGGGCTGGTGCTCGAGTAGCGTGAGGGCCTCGGCACCACCGCTGGCCTCATGAACGCGCCAGCGCAGACCAGTGAGGCTCTCCCGGAGCCGCTGCCGCAGCGCGGCATCTGCGCTGGCAAGGACGACGTCTCTCTCGGTACCTTTAGCGGTTGCGTTCATGCTGCTCTCCCCTCTGCTTCTTCGATCCTGACTCGTATGCGGTGGACCCACTCGATCACCTCCAGTGAGTCGGCGAGTGCGCCTTCGATGGTTTCGCGCAGGTCGGCGTCGCCGCAGCGCAGGCCCAGTTCAAGCCGCCACTGCAGACGCGTGAGCGGCTGGCTGAGATCGTGCAGGTCCTGACGAAGTGCACTGCGCTTCCCTGCTTCGCTCGCGACGATCATGCGTTCACCACGGAGGCAAGATGTGCCGTGGCGATGCGGGCAGCGGCGGGCAGCTCGGCCGGACGGGCTGCCATGCGGTAGCCAATGCCGCGGACGGTCTCGATCAGGGCCGTGTGCGCGTCCGAAGCGGCGCCCAGCTTGCGGCGGAGATAGTTGACGTAGACGTCGAGGACGTTGGTCGGGGTCTCGGGCGCCATCTGCCAGACCTGCTCGAGGAGCTCGGCGCGGCTACACGTCTGGCCGCGGCGCAGCATCAGCGACTCCAGCAGAGCGAACTCCTTGCCGGTGAGCTCGACCGGGATGCCGGCGCGCTCCACGGTGCGGCGCAGGCGGTCGAGCGCAATGTCGTCCCAGCGGAGGACGGGGTCGGCGTAACGCTCGCGGCGGCGCAGGATGGCGCGGCAGCGCGCGGTGAGCTCCTGAAAGCTGAAGGGCTTTGGGAGAAAGTCGTCGGCGCCGAGGTTCAGGCAGCGCACGCGCTCCTCGACGTCGCCGCGGCCGGTGAGAACCAGGATCGAGGAACGCGACGCCTCCTCGGAGAGAACTGCCAGAACCTCGTGGCCGTCACGCTGCGGCAGCCCCAGGTCGAGCACCACCAGATCCGGCGCCCAACTGCGGGCGCGCCCGACGGCCGACTCGCCGTCACCCACCCACTCCACTTCATGACCCTCGAACGTCAGGCCCCTCTGGAGAAAGACTCCAAGGGCGCGATCGTCCTCAACGACTAGAACCCGCATTCGCTGCTCCTTACTCCTCAACTTGCTGGTGCTCTACAGTTCCCTGGGAGGAGCGAAGCGACCGGCTGAACTGGCTAAGTATTCTCTTAGCCAATTGTTCTATTTTTCTTCGTGCAAGTTTCGCTGACCTGCTTGAGTTCGAAGATGCGCTCTGTTGCGACATAAGACAATGAAAAAGTCATGTGGAATCAGGGTTCCGGTCCCAATTCGGGAATCGGCTGTAAAGCGCGGAACTTGCGGCGGGATATAACTTTTGAGGTTCCCATGCAGGTTCCTCTTGCAGTTCGCCTTTTATTCGCTACAATTGCGCCATGGCGATCACGCGTCGGCAAAAAGAGGTTCTCGACTTCCTTTCCAGCTTCACGGCACGGCATGGCTACTCACCCTCCTATGAGGAGATGGCCGCCGGATTGGGGCTCAGTTCGCTGGCGACCGTACACAAGCACGTGACCAACCTGCAGAACAAGGGTCTGCTGCAGCGGGCGCATAACCGCAGCCGCTCGATCGACGTGCTGCCGCAGCGCTCGCAGAAGAAAAACTTCGATCGCCTGCCCTTGCTGGGGCGGATCGCAGCGGGCCAGCCGGTGGAGGCGATTGAGAACGCCGAGAGCATCTCGCTGGGCGATATCATCGGCGGCCGCGAGGTGTTTGCCCTGGAGGTGCGGGGCGATTCGATGCGCGATGAACACATCGTGTCCGGCGATTTCGTGCTGGTGGAGCGGACCAGAACGGCGCGCGAGGGCGAGATTGTCGTGGCACTGATAGACGGCTCCGATGCGACGCTGAAGCGGTTCTATCGCGAGGGCAGCCTGATCCGGCTGCAGCCCTCGAACACGGAGATGGCGCCGATCTATGCGCCCGCGTCAAATGTGAGCATCCAGGGCAAGGTGCTGGGAGTGTTGCGGAAGTACGCCTGACGCGTCCGGGCCGGGAACCAACGGCTGTCTGACTGCGTATCCAGCTTCGTCCCGTCTTGCGAAGCTGGAGGCCCGCGTTGAACTCGTCCCGTAAGTCCCGAAAGCGGCTTTGGATCATTCTTGGTGCAGTGGCAGCAGTACTGATTGCCAGCGTCATCTTCGTTGCCCGAGCGCTCTCGACCCCCGACAAACTTGATCCCTCGCAGCTCGGCAAAGCCGAGGTGGGCGACATCGCGCGCTCAGTCGTTGCGACAGGCAAGGTCTGGCCGATTACGCAGGTTGAGGTGAAGTCGAAGGCCAGCGGCATCGTCACAAAGCTGAACACCGACATCAACCACACCGTGCGGGTGGGCGAGGTGCTGGCCACGCTCGATCAGCAGGAGATTCTGGACGAGGTTGCGGCGGCGAAGGCGCAGCTGGAGGCCGCCGAGGCCAATATGAAGTCGGCGCAGGCTGCGGTGGCCTATGACAGGGTGGCGGCCGAGGCTCCGGACCTCCCGGACTGGGAGCGCAATTGGCACCGCGCGGCGGAGATGGAGAAGTCGGGCGTGCTGTCGAAGCAGAATGCCGACCAGGCCCAGCAGCAATATCTGTCTGCCGCCAACACGCGGGACCGTGCGGTAGCGCAGATCACGGTAGACGCAGCGAAGGAGCGGCAGGCGCAGTCGCAGGTGGCGCAGGCAGAGGCGTCGCTGAAGCAGCTTGAGGAGCAGCTCTCCTACACGACGATTACTTCGCCCATCGACGGCGTGGTGCTCTCTCGTGATGTGCAGGTGGGCGATGCGGTGAGCTCGATCCTGGTGCTGGGTTCGACGGCGACGCTGGTAATGACGCTCGGCGACACGCATGAGGTCTATGTGAAGGGCAAGGTCGACGAGTCGGACATCGGCAAGGTGTATCTTGGCCAGGCCGCGCGCATCAAGGTGCAGAGCTTCCCGGACCGCACCTTCTACGGCAAGGTGACGAAGATTGCACCGCTGGGCGTCGAGAAGGACAACGTGACGACCTTCGAAGTGCAGATTTCGATCGACAATCCCGGGCGGTGAGCTGAAGGCGAACATGACCGCGAATGCGGAGGTTGTGCTGGAGGAGCACAAGCATGTGCTCACGGTGCCGGAGCAGGCCGTCCTCTACGACAAAGACCGCAATGCCAGTGTGTGGGTGCCGGATCCGCATGGTAAGGACGGCCACCGAATCGTGAAAGTGAAGACCGGGCTATCGAATGGCAGCCGCGTTGAGATTACCTCCGGCCTGAAGCCGGGTGATACCGTCGTCCTGCAACAGACGTCGTAGGATTTTTACCGCAACCGGCTGAGCACTGGGGCTAGCCAACACAAATCGCGCGAGAGCAAAGCACTCAGCGCAATGGAGAACTCGATGAACCTTCGACCGCTACTTCTCACGGCAGTTCTCAGCGTCACAACAGTGGCACTGGCTGACAACACCTTCGACAAGACGCTCAACGTTTCGGGGCAGGCCGATCTTTATGTTTCGACCGGTTCGGGAAACATTCACGTCTCAGCCGGCAGTGGCAGCCAGATTCACATCGTGGGGCATGTGCACGCGGGATGGAGCTCGTTCGGAGACGTGAACTCGCGTATTCAGCGCATCATCGAGAACCCGCCGATTGTGCAGAACGGCAACACGGTGCGCGTGGGCGAGGTGACGGACCACAGTCTGTTCAACAACATCTCGATCGACTACGACGTCACCGTGCCGGCGGACGCAGCACTGAACCTGCACAGCGGCTCGGGGGATGTCCAGGCCGATAATGTAGGCCGCTTCGTTTCAGCCGCTAGTGGATCAGGCAACGTTCGCGTTCGCGGCACGCATGGACCTCTCGATCTTGAATCGGGCTCCGGCGATTTGCAGATTGACGATGCGAGCGCAGGTGACGTGAAGGCAAGGACCGGCTCCGGGAACATTCGCGTCAACGGCTTCAGCGGTGGCTTCACGGCAAAGACTGGCTCCGGGGACATCGAGGCATTTGGTCGCTTGCAGGGCGGCGGCATGATTTCGACGGGCTCCGGCGATGTGCGACTGCACCTCACACCCGACTCGCGCTTCACGCTCGAGGGAGCTACAGGATCCGGCGACATTCGCGTGAAGATGCCGGGCGTCGTCGCGGCGAACACTGACACCTCACGCCACCACGTCACAACAGAGGTGAACGGGGGCGGCCCAGCTCTGCAGATTCGCACGGGCTCGGGCGATATCGACATCTCGCCGCGCTAGCCGCGAGTGACATCGATGTGCAACAGCGTGGCCGCAGGGACGAACCTCCTGCGGCTAGACTGTTTGGATGGAACGCCCGCGGCTGCTCGTTTTTGATCTCGATGGCACACTCATCGACTCCTCGCTCGACCTCTGCAACTTCGGTGAACGCAGCGATGCTGGGCGTGGGTAAAGGCACGCTGCCGAATGCGGTGATCGCGAGCTACATCGGCGATGGCGCGGCGATGCTGGTGCGGCGGGCGCTGGGTGATCCGGGCGATGTGGATGCAGCGAACGCCTCCGCAGGCGACGCTCTTTTTCATCGCGCGTTCGATCTGTTTCTGGAACACTATCGCGAGCACAAGCTGGACAACACGCGCTGTTATGAAGGCGTGCTTGATTCCCTGCGGGCGATTCGCGAGCGGCATCCGCAGCTTCCGATGGCAGTGCTGACGAACAAGCCCGTGAAACCTTCGCGGCAGATCTGTGATGCGCTGGAACTGGCGCCGTTCTTCTTTCAGAACTACGGCGGGAACTCGTTCACGACGAAGAAGCCCGATCCTGAAGGGTTGCTGACGCTGATGCGCGAGGCGGAAGAGCTCCTGAAGAAGCGTGATGCCGAGGCGCCTCCGCTTCAGCCGGCAGAGGTCGTGATGATCGGCGATTCGGATGTGGATGTGCTCACGGCGCGGCGTGTCGGCGCGCGCGCGATCGGTTGCCTGTTTGGACTGGCGCCACAATCGCTGGATAGAGTGCAGGCGGATCGGCTGGTGGAGCACGCCTCGGAATGGCCAGAGGCGCTCGGGCTTTAGCTCTTCCACGCGCCGAGCAGACGGCGCAGCAGGACAAGTTCTCCGACGTGGTATGCCTCGTGGTCGGCGATGAGCAATGCCTCGCGGAGAAGATTCTGACCCTTGCCCCAGGCGAACGGCTTGATGAGATTCGAGTCGTCGGCCGAATCGATGAGCTTCTCGAAAGCCTTCCTGTCCTCGTGACTCTGCTCGACGCTCTTCTGCCACGCCTGGGCGTTCGGAGGCTCGGGGTCCTTTGGCCAGTACCCATCGGGCCACTTGAGCTCGCGGTAGCTGCCATCAGCGTTGCGGCTGAAGTCGAGGATGTCGCGCTGGGCGAGGCGCATGTGCTCGAGCAGTTGCCATGCGGAGTACGGCAGGCCCGTGGGGACCACACCCTGCAGCTTCGCGGGCATGTCTTTCACGGCCTGCTCGAAGGTTGCGTGCGCTTGGCCGCCGTCGAGAAGAGCCTTGAGCTGTTGGCGAAGCTCGCCGCCGAGACTCCGCCCCTCAGGTTGAGCTGCGTTTGTCTTCGAAGTCGTCATTGATTCGCTCCGGATTCACAGAAGTTAGCTGTGCATTGGATGCGCCGAAGCGGCGGCCGGCCACAACCATGCAGCGCCGCGGACACCGCTGGAGTCGCCGTGCAGGTTGCGGCGGATGGGAGTCTCTACGCCGCCGCCGAACCCGTAGTCGCGCAGGCGTGTCGAGATGCTGCCGCTGTAGAGACAGTCAATGCGCGAAACGCCTCCACCCAGCACGATGACATCCGGGTCGACGATGTCGACGACAGTAGAGAGGCCGCGGGCGATGCGATCCGCGAGCCGTTCGAGCGCAGCTTCCGCGTCTGCGTCTCCGGCGCCAGCTGCGGCGACGATCTCCACACTGCGCAGCGAGCGCCCGGTAACGCGCTGGAAGTCGCGCTCGAAGGCGGGGCCGGAGATCCAGGTTTCGAGACAGCCGCGGCGTCCGCAGTAGCACTGCGGGCCGGGCCATTCGTCGGCAGTTGGCCAGGGCAGCGCTGTATGTCCCCACTCGCCGGCGAGACCGTTGGGGCCGGTCAAGAGCGCGCCCCGCACTACCAACCCGCCACCGCAACCGGTTCCGAGAATGACGCCGAAGACCACCTCGGCTCCGACCGCGGCCCCGTCCGTCGCCTCGCTGATGGCAAAACAGTTTGCGTCGTTGGCGCAACGAACTTCGCGGGAGAGAGCGTTGCTGAGGTCACGCTGCAGAGGTTGGCCGTTGAGCCACGTCGAGTTTGCGTTCTTCACGAGGCCGGTGGCCGCGACGATCGTGCCGGGAATGCCTACGCCAACAGTCCCCTGCGTGCCGAGCTCGCGCTCGAGGTCCTGAACCAGCGTTGCGATGGTGCGAAGAGTTCCAGGGTAGTCCTGCTGCGGCGTGGGGATGCGAACCCGGCGGAGCTCGTGACCGGTATCGTCAAGCGCGAGCGCCTCTGTCTTGGTGCCGCCAAGATCGACTCCAATTCGCATCAGCCCTCCATCGCCGCGTGGATTCCATGGCGCGCAAAAAGCGCGTCAGAGAGGGCAGTATATCGGCAGAGAAGAAGAGCCCGCCGAGGCGCTAGTGTGATGCGGGAGCCTGGGGTGTGCTCTGCGGAGTCGCAGGGAGCGTGTAGATGACCTCGCCCGCGCGCGTGTAGTGCAGCTCTTCACGAGCCTGATGCTCGATGGCAGCAGGGTCATTCTGCAGTTGGTCGACGTGATCGCGAAGGCGGCCGTTCTCCTGTTGCAACTGCTGCATCTGGATCTGCAGCTCGCGGGCTTCTTCGCGTTTGTGGGCGAAAGCCGTGAGCCCGTTATGGCCGAAGACAACCCCGTATCCCATCACGACGGCGAGCACGCCTGCACCGAGGGTCGCCACCTTGCGGCGCGACTCATAGAGCCGGGAGCGCATGGCAGATACGACTGCAAGCACTCCCAGTTTTCTCGGATTCTTCTGTTGTTTACGCAACGGCCCCAACCTGCGGGTGGACTCGGCCCCAGTATCTCGCATTTGATGCAGGAAATTTCACGTGTTGCAACAAGGCTGAACCACATTCGTCATCGATGTGGCAAACGGCTCTTCCGCTGCCGGAACTTTGGTATTCTGGGCTGCGACCGATGCGGATTCTGTTTGCCATCTCGCTCGTCGCGCTTGCGGCATTGCTTTGGGCATCGGTTTCGATCGCGCAGCACGTCTACCGCTCGCGCCGCAGAGAGCGGACGCTGCCGACCGAGGCAAAGCGCCGGCCCCTCAAGGCAGTTCACCCGGCGCCTCCGTCGTCAGACTCCGGTGCATCAGAAGAAACGGGTCAGCAACGCAAGGCTTCCTGAGACTCAGAGGTTATGCAGACTGTTCTTACAAACCGCTTTGGGCTGTCACAGGCCCGCGCCTTTGGGGCGACGATCCCCGGTAAGCTGACGCTCGGTGTCGCAGCGACCGTAGTGATCGCGCTGGCCGCGCACGTCGCGTTCTCGCTGCCGTTTACGCCAGTTCCCTTCACTCTGCAGCCGCTTGCCGTGCTCGGCGTCGGCCTCGCATTTGGGCCGGTTGGTGGATTTCTGACGTTGCTGGCCTACCTTGCAGAAGGCGCATGCGGTCTGCCGGTCTTCAGTCCTGCGGGTCCCGGTGGAGTGGCGCAACTCTTCTTCGGTCCGACCAGCGGTTACCTGCTTTCCTATCCGCTGGTGGCTGCAATCGCCGGCGGCCTGACGCGTGTGCTCGGGCGCCGCATGTCGCTCTTTGCGTCGGCGGCCATCGGCTGCGCGACCGCGACCGTCGTCCTCTTCCTCGCCGGCGCCGGCTGGTTCATGGCGTTCACGCACCTGCCGCTGCGCGCGGTCTGGATTGCATCCATCGCCCCATTCCTGCCGGGCGAGGCTATCAAAGTACTTGCCGCCGCCGGTATTTACAGCACGCTTCGGCGCCACTCCCGCAACAAGCGCTCCGCTTACGCAGCATCTGAAGGAACTGATGACCCCCGCTGCATCTGCTGTACGTGAAATTTCCATCGCCCATAGCCCTGACTCCGACGACGCCTTCATGTTTTATGGCCTCGCCACGAACAAGGTGCGTGTGCCCGGGCTACCGCTTCGTCCACACGCTCACGGACATCGAGACGCTCAATCGCAAGGCGATGAACGAACAGTTCTACGACGTCACGGCGATCAGCTTTCACGCATACCCGTACCTCCAGGAGCACTACACGCTGATGGCGTGCGGCGGCTCGGTGGGTGAGAAGTATGGACCGATGATCGTGGCACAGCGGCCGTACACGCTGGACGAGGTGAAGAAGCTCCGCATCGCCGTGCCGGGCACGCTGACGACCGCGTACCTCACGCTCAAGCTGTTTGCGCCTGAGGTTGAGACGGTCACGGTGCCGTTCGACAAGATCATCCCGGCAGTGCTCGCGGGTGAGTTCGACGCCGGCCTGATCATCCATGAGGGCCAGCTCACCTACAGCCGCGATGGACTGCAAGAAGATCCTCGACCTGGGCGTGTGGTGGTTCGAGCAGACGGGGCTTCCGCTGCCGCTGGGTGGCAACGCCATCCGCCGTTCGCTCGGTGGCGACGTGCAGCTCATCACCACCAACGCGCTGCGCAAGAGCATTCAGCACGCACTCGATCATCGCGAGGCCGCGCTCGAGTACGCGATGCAGTTCGCGCGCGACCTCGACACCAACCTCGCCAACCGCTTCGTCGGCATGTACGTAAACGAGCGCACGATCAACTACGGCGATGACGGCCGCGAGGCGATTCGAAAGCTTCTCGACATGGGCTACGAGCGCGGAATCATCCCGTACAAAGCTGAGGTCGACTTCGTCGGCTGAGGAATCCACCGGCAGCGGCGCGCAGACCAACCGCCGCAGTGCTCTATCGTGGTATACTTTTTCCTGTGCGCTGTTGATTCAAGCGTACTTCCCCGCGAACTTTACTGCAGTTCGCTCCGCTCTCCCCGAGTGGAACCAGGTCTGGACGCGTAGCTCAACTGGCAGAGCATTCGACTCTTAATCGACAGGTTGAAGGTTCGATTCCTTCCGCGTCCACCATCTAACTAATTACAATTCATGAGCTTACAGAGCCGACACAAATTGTGGCCTAGGCCCCTCAAACCCTCTAGTTGTTTGATCCTCTGCGCGGCTTTCCGCGTTTTCAAGATTTAGTGCGCCGCGTCGGGCTGAACTGACCCTCGCGCCAAACTGGAAGTTGGGGAGCCATTTCTCTTAGTTATTTTGCGGGTAAATCGCCAAGTCGCTACATCAAGCGCGACAACCTGGCCTGGTACGTCTCGCACTATCACACCCCCGCCGGACTAAACCAGCCCTACGCCTACAGCTACCTCTTCGGTTATGCGATCCAGATCCCGCCGCACGCCACGACGATTGCGCTTCCCAACGATTCGAATATCCGCATCCTCGCGGTCTCCGTCGCCCACATGCCGCCGACGTCACGCCCGCCCACGCGCTCTATGACACGCTGAAGAATGAATCACAGCCAGTGCAATAACTAAACGCCGCTCGCCAAGAAAGGCCGCGAATTATGGATAGACGAGCTTTCAACAGTGCTGGGGCCTTTGATTTTTCTCGCCGACAGCAACGGCCTTGCCCCGCAGGATGACAGTCCAGACTGGCGCGCCGTGAATGAGGCGGCGTACCAGCCGAGAAGATCGTTTCCCGTTACTCATGGCTGACGCTAATAATTCACCCGGAGAGGTTAGTTTTCGGAAGGCCGTTCTATGGGATCAACGACGAGCGTCGTCACGGGTCCTTGGCAGACACGAGCTTGAGTCTTTTGCCGAACTTCATCGGCCGTTGCAGCTTTCCTTTCCACTTGACCTCAGGCATTCAAGCGAGTGTAACGATTCCCACGTGCATGTGAGACGATCACAACTGTTCGGACGAGAACTGCGATGGGAAAGGTCGACGATTCGGAGTTGTTGGAGATTGCGGGCCGAACGGTGCGGATCAGCAGCCCGTCGAAGCCCTACTTCACACGGGGCGTGCAGCTGACGAAGCTGGACATCGTGAACTATTTCCTGTCGGTGGCGCCTGGTGCGCTGCGCGGCATCGTGGATCGTCCCGTGGTTCTGAAGCGCTTCGTGAATGGCGCAGAGGCGGAGCCGTTTTACCAGAAACGCGCCCCCAGCGATCTGCCGGAGTGGATGCGGACAGTCACGCTGTCGTTTCCTTCCGGGCGCACGGCGGACGAAGTGGTGGTTGATGATGCCGCCGGGCTTGCGTGGATCGTGAACCTGGGGTGCATGGAGTTGCACCCGCATCCAGTGCGCACCGGGGATCTGGACCATCCGGATGAATTGCGCGTGGATCTTGATCCACAGCCTGGTGTTGCATGGGCAGACGTGCGCACGGTGGCGATGGAAGTGAAGGCCCTGCTGGACGAACTGGGCCTGGTTGCATGGCCGAAGACCAGCGGATCACGCGGCATACACATCAATGTGCGAATCGAACCAAGGTGGAGCTTCAGCGAGGTGCGCAGGGCTGCGCTGGCATTGGCTCGCGCGGCGGAGAGGCGCTGTTCGATGGCGAGCAGCAAATGGTGGAAGGAAGAGCGGCATGGTGTCTTTCTGGACTACAACCAGAACGCGAAGGATCGAACTACGTGCTCTGCATATTCAGTGAGGCCGCTGCCCGATGCGCGTGTCAGTACGCCGCTGCGCTGGGATGAAGTGATGACGTGTGACCCCGCGGACTTCACTGTGCTCACGGTGCCGGCGCGCTTTGCGAAGATCGCCGACCCGCATGCGGCGATGGATGAACACGCTGGTGTGCTCGACGCATTGCTGGAGATGTCTGCGCGCGATGAGACGGAAGGACTCGGCGATGCGCCGTGGCCTCCTCACTTCGTGAAACAAGAGGGTGAAGCCAAGCGCGTCGCTCCATCTCGCGCCAAGAAATTTTCGGACCAGCTTGAAGAAGGATTTGGCGCGCATCGATTCCGCAAGCAATCGCAGAAGCGAGCCGCAACGGCCGACACATCGTCCGAGCCTGCGCCGTTGAAGCAGAAGCGGTCCGGTCGTGTGCCGAAGATGCCGCTCCTCATCATTGCGCAGAGCTCCGACCGATCCGCCGCCGAAAACGGCCTCGAACGCTGGAAAGAGAGGCATCCTGACATCGCGGCGCTGCTGGCGCCGGACGACGTGCTGGTGGACCGCATGCGCGGGTCCGCGTACGTGTGGTATCGCATTCGCGTGAACCTGAGGCATGTGCCGGAGGCGTTGCGGCCCGCGCAGGGTGTGCCTGATCCGGATGATGACCCGACACGCGAGTGGCGCGAAGCCAAAGAGAGGCAATGAAGCGCTTCGGTTTGAGTGGGTGACCAATCGCTACGTTCGTTCCGGAAAGATGCTCATCAGTTCCTGAGGTGGAACAACCTCGAGTTGTTCGTAGGTGCAATCCTTCGGAGCCTTGTCTGGGCGCCAGCGCCGAAAGTGTGCGAGGTGGCGGAAGCGTGTGCCTTGCATGTGCTCGTAGGCGACCTCGACGACAAGCTCGATGCGAATCGGCTCCCAACTCAGGTCTTTGCCCGCGCTCCATCGCGACTGACCTCCGGGCATGCGGCCGCCGGCTTGTGCCTCATCGCTTTGCCAGTCTTGCCACGGGTGATTGTGCAGGGCATCTTTGCGATAGGGTGCGAGGAACTCGACAAGCTCCTCGCGTTTCACCGCGGTGAAACTGGCACAGACACCGACGTGCTGAAGCCTGCCTGTAGCGTCATACAGGCCCAGCAAGAGTGACCCGACCGCCGTCCCTTCGCCACCCTTGTGCCAGCGGAAGCCCGCGACGACGCAATCGCAGTCACGCTCATGCTTGATCTTCAGCATCGTGCGCTTGTCCGGTGTGTACGGCCCCGCGACAGCCTTGGCAATCACGCCGTCAAGCCCCGCACCTTCGAAGCGTGTGAACCAGTCCTGCGCAGTTGCGGGGTTGCGCGTTGCGGGTGTGAGATGCAGCGGCGCGCGCAGGTTCGCGAAGACTCGTTCGAGTTCAGCCCGCCGTACGGCGAAGGGCTCGTCGCGCAGATCGCGATTCTCAAGCTGCAGCAGATCGAAGAAGACAATCGAGGCCGGCAACTGCGCAGCCAGCGTCTTCACGCGCGACGCTGCGGGATGGATGCGCAGTGTCAGAGCATCAAAGTCCAAGCCACCATCACGCGCAATGACGATCTCGCCGTCCAGGACGCATCGTTGCGGCAGTTGTTGGAGCAGCGGTTCTCGCAGCTCTGGAAAGTAGCGATCCAGCGGCTTGCCATCGCGGCTTTGGATGAGCAGTTCCTCGCCGTTGCGAAAGATCAACGTGCGAAAACCATCCCATTTCGGCTCAAAGATCCACGCGGCTGTGTCGGATGGAATCTCTTCCACCCGCTTGGCGAGCATGGGCAGGATCGGCGCTGGTAACGGGAGTGGCATGGTGTTTGGATGCGGCTAAGGCCGCTCCACGAATACCGCATGATTAGTAGAGGCCGAGGAGTCGCCCACCCACACATCGAACGTTCCGGAGCCGTCTTCCCACTCTCTGGTCGCTGCGCTCCAGTAGCGAAGATCGTCCGCGTGCAACGGAAGAGTAACCGCGCGGGATTCGCCTGCTTTGAGAATGACTCGTTGGAAGCCCTTCAACTCGCGCACAGGCCGGGCCACGCTGCCTGCGCGTTGATGAACATAAAGTTGCACCACGTCGGAGCCATCACGGTGGCTTGTATTCTTCAGCGTCACTGTGGCCAGGATCGTCCCTCGAGGCTCCAGTGTGTCGCTCGAGAGCGTCAAGTTTCCAGTCGAAAACTGCGAATAGCTCAGGCCATAGCCGAAGGGATACAGCGGAGCATTCGAGCCGTCCCAATACATGGTGTCGCGCTCATTCGGAATCTGGCTCAGCGTTGGGTTGTAATAGAGCGGTTCCTGCCCAACGCTGCGCGGCCATGTCATTGGCAACTTGCCACCAGGATTTGCATCGCCGAAGAGCAAGTCTGCGACCGCGTTGCCGCCCTCGGTGCCGGGATACCAAACATCCAAAATCGCGGGGACATGCGCAGCCGCCCAGTTGATTGTCAAAGGTCGGCCCGTGAGCAGAACGAGCACGACGGGTTTGCCGGTTGCGACGGCAGACTCCAGAAGCCTTTCCTGATCACCCGGTAGATCAAGCGATTGACGAGAAGCACGCTCGCCGTTCATGCTCTGCAGCTCACCCATCACCAAAACCGTCGCATCGCTGCACCGAATCGTGCTGATAGCCTGGGCGAAAGCTGCATCCTTCTGTCGCTGAGTGAGGAGAGTTGGCTTTGGGCTGGCAAACTGCGGATCAAAGATCGATTCGCTGCCGCGATCGAGCTCGACGCCGCGGGCGAACCGCACGTCGATCGAACTGCCTAGTTTGGAGCGAATGCCCTCGAGGATGGTGACCGTGTCGTCATAATGCCCCGCGAGGCTCCAAGAGCCCATTGTGTCCGCTTTGGAGTCCGCCAGCGCACCGACTACTGCAAGCGAATGCAGAGAGACTCGACGGAGTGGAAGCAGATCGCCTTCGTTTCTGAGAAGGACAGCGGTTCGTTCCGCAGCATCACGCGCGGCCTTGCGCTGTTCGGCGGAGACAAGTTCGCGTTCGGCGGCACCCTGTGGAGCATACGGATTCTTGAAGAGACCAAGTTTGTACTTCGCCTCGAGGATGCGGCGCACCGAATCATCAATCGTCGCCTTACTTACCTTCCCAGTGCGAACGTCCGCAGCGAGACTCTGGAGATAGAGGTGCGAGGTCATCTCCATATCGACGCCGGCATTCACGGCACGCGCGGCTGCATCTGCACCGTCTGCGGCGAAGCCGTGGGTCGTCAGGTTCGCGATCGTCTCCCAATCGCTGACGACGAATCCCTGGAAGCCCCAGTCGTGACGCAGGACATCTTGCAACAGGTAGCGGTTGGCGCTGGCCGGCACTCCGTTGAAATTCATGTAAGCGGCCATAAAGGTAGCGGCCCCTGCATTCTCTGCGGCATGAAACGGAGGGAAATAGACATTCCAAAGCAGGTTATCGCTGAGGTCGACCTCGTCGTAGTCGCGTCCGCCTGCTACCGCACCGTATCCGGCGAAGTGTTTCACAGACGCCAGGATGCTGTCAGGATCGTTGAGAGCGGTTCCCTGGAAGCCATGCACCTGAGCTTCGGCCATGCGCTGACCGAGGTAAGGATCCTCGCCGGCACCTTCCATGATGCGACCCCATCGCGCATCGCGAGCTATGTCCACCATGGGAGCAAAGGTCCAGCGAATACCCACGGCAGCTGCCTCACGCGCAGCCATATGCTGCACCGATTCCACCAACGACGGATCCCATGACGCGGCCATAGCCAGCGGGACCGGATAGATCGTGCGATAGCCATGAATCACATCAAAGCCAAAGAGTAATGGTATGTGCAGTCGCGTCTCGTCCACAGCGATGTGCTGCAGGCGATTGATCTCGCCCGGATCTCGCACGAAGAGAAACGATCCGACCTCCTCACGGCGGATACTCTCTTCATGCGGAATCAGAGGCGGCGCGTGCCACGCAATTTGCGACATCTGCCCGATCTTTTCGTCGAGTGTCATCTTTGCCATCAGATCACCGATGAAGCGATGCATCTCGGCGTCCGAATTAGAGGTACTCTGCGCCCACACCGCCACAGGCGCGAGATTCAGAAGCACGGGCAATAGCAGGCAAAAGAATCCGGATCTTATGGGAATCATCTTTCTCCCCAGGGAGACAGTGATGCAGTGTTTACGGTTGGCCACATGTTGGGACAATCACCATGTGTAGGTAGCAACTGCCCCTGCGGGCAGACTTGCATGGGCGAATTTGCTTTTGTACGCGATCCAGAACTTTGCGCTGATGGCGGTTGTGTTGCTGACAATAAGCACATGTCCCCCGCTGGGTCGGCGGAATGCAACATGCGGTAGCGGCAAGCCATCGTCGGGCGCCGCCACACGCACGCTGCCCGGAGGCACGAAGCCCGTGAAGTGTGCAGTCACGTAGTAAGCGAGATTTCGCGTGACCCTGTCGCCATCGAGTGTGATCGCACCCGAGCACATGGGGCAGCCGCCATCGTTTGTGTGCGGCCCGTTTTGCGGGTCAGCCGCCAGATTCCATAAGAGGACGTTCTTCGCCCAATTTGTCGTGGCGCCAATCATAATGCGTGCGACCGGTTGTGCGATCCGCAAATCAGTCGCTCGGGGAGGTGAGACGACCATCTGCTCGGTGAAGAAGATATCTTTCTTCGGAAAGGCGTCGTGCACCGCTGTCAGCGCTGTGATTTCACCCAGGTAGAGATGGAATCCTGCACCGCCGGTGTACTTTCCGGCTACCGGGTCGCTCAGCACCGTTATCGGATACTCCGGGTGATCGCAGTTGTGATCGAACGCTACGATCTCCGTCTTTAGACCGGACCGCTCCAGGGCGGGTCCAAAGTACTCGCCGATGAATTCAGACTCCTGCTTGGCCGTCAGTAACATGCTGGGCATGTTTTTGGGATTCTCGGGTTCGTTCTGAACCGTGATCGTTGCGATAGCGATACCGTGCGCCGCCATTCCCTCGAGATACTTCACGAGGTAGTTGGCGTAGACGCCGTAATCTTCGCGGAGCAGCGTGCCTCCGTTGGGCTTGCCGTTGTCCTTCATCCAACTGGGGGCTGACCAGGGCGAAGCTAGGACGCTAAGACTGGGATGAATCGCAAGGATTTCTTTCAGCACGGGGATTACATAGGCCTCGTCTGGCGAGAGAGAGAAATGCGCCAGCGCGGGATCTTTGGCGCCCTCGGGCATGTCGTCGTAGGTATAGACCGACTCGTTCATGTCGGAGGCACCGACACTGACGCGTATATAGCTCATGTTGCGCTGTCCGGGAGCGCTGCCGAAAAGGTCTTCAAGAAGCGCGTGCCTTGCTGCAGGCGACATCTTCATCATGAGCTGCGCTGTGCCTCCGGTGACTGCATGACCGAAGCCGTCGATAACCTGATAGGTCGTCGCGTCATCCACGCGAATTACGCCTTGCGCCGCCTCGGCGCGATGAAAGCGAGCGGGCTTTTGAGCCGCGACTAAATTGGCTCTGTCTGGAGTGGTGAGCCAACTCCGCACTGTTTGGGCGCAAACGATCGTGCCGTTCATCAAGCATGCGGCGCTCCCGCAAAGAAGGACCCTGCGAAATTGCCTGAGAAAGAGACGTGAATTCATACGTATCACGGAAAAAACTCTACTATCTGGCAATAGCCGTCTCGGACTTGTCAAGGAAGAACTGGATTTTGCGCCATCAAGACAATCGCTTGTCTAGATTGAGACGACGATGGCCTTCAATCCTTGAGCCGGGGTGTGCCGGATGCAAATCCGGCTTCGTTGAGTAAGCGCTTTCGTCGAAATGCGGATCTACTTTTCAACAGAGTGGTTTGGTCGGACAGGTGAGGTGAGCTGAGCTAACCCGAGCCCAGGTCACCTCTGAGATTAGTTGAACTTCGCCGTAACGGAAGGTCCTTCCGCGACTATTCCAGGCGACGACAGCCTGTCTTACAGATAAGAAAAACCTTTGTCTTGGGAGTTTTGGTGACATCACCATTGGTGAACAAAGATCAACTCTCCTATTGACAATTCATTCAATCATAAGTTGGAATGCTGGACGCAACCAAGATAAGCGTTTGTCTTGCACATCAATGATCGGGCTTAACGACGGGCAGACGCGGGTGCGGGGATACTTGAGGAGGACACCATGAAATGGATCCGGACAGAGACGCCAATGATCTTGGCTTCAATCCTGTGCGCGTGCGCTGCAACCGCAGCCTATGCACAAAGCACCAACTCCGGCGATATCCGCGGTACCGTGACTGACACGACCGGCGCGGTCATCCCGGGAGCCACTGTCACCGTGACGGACGTGGACAAGAGTGTCACGAAGACATTCACTACCGACGGGGCCGGCCTCTACGACACCGGATCAATCGTTCCCGATCGCTACACGCTCACCTTTACCAAGAGTGGCTTCACGACGCTGGTCCGCGGCCCAATCACGGTCGAAGTCGGCGTCCAGGGCATCAATGCGGCGCTTCAAGTCGGCTCTCAGTCGGTAGAGATCACTGTCAACACGGATGTTCCCCTCCTCGAGACCGAGTCCGGCTCGCAGGAGCGGACCCTGACCGCACAGACGATGTCGCAGCTGCCGCAGGTGGGCGCTGACTGGGAGAACTTCATCTGGCTGCAGCCCGGCGCTACTGGAACGCCACAGAATTCCGGAACGGTCGTGCAGCCCAACGCTGGCCAGGCTGCCATCAACGGCAATCTGCCGTTCGAGTCCGTACTCGCCGATGGGGCCACGACGACCCTTCCGATGAGCCAGAACTCGGACGTCACCATCTTCGAGGCGACGGGCGAGGTCAAGATCAGTTCCTCGGGCTTCGGAGCGCAGTACGGAATAGGCAACGTCATCTACAACCAGATCTCGAAGGGCGGAACAGATCACTTCCATGGCGCCGCGTATGAGTACTTTCAGAACGACGCGTTGAACGCTCTGCCCTACGCCTTTGGCACCCACCCGAAGAAGGGCCCGCTGCGGTACAACAACTTCGGCTTCAACGTTGGCGGTCCCATTATTCCGCACCGCATGTTCTTCTTCTTCGACTACGACAAGACCATCAACAACGGCGGGTCGAGCATCGGCTTTCAGACTGTTCCCACCACCGCGTTCCAGAACGGCACATTCAACGCAGGGATTCCGGACCTCTACGACCCAACAACCCAGACAATCCAGCAGAGTGGATCGCACACCTATGTGACACCGTCCGGCTCGTTTAGCCAGACCTGCCCCTGCGTCATCCGAAAGACATTCGCCTCTGAATACGGGTCGAATGCGATTCCGGCAGCCATGATCGACAAGGTCTCCGCCGCGGTGCAGAAGTACTACCCCGCCCCGAACGTCAGCAATCCCAATGTCAGCGGCGGCATCGCGCAGAACAACTACACCTACAACACGCCGAACAGCAATCCGTTCACGAAGTATTTCGGACGCTTGGACTGGGACATCACACATAACAATCGGTTGACGCTCTCCGACACGACCAGCGACAACCCTGCGCAATATCTGAACCAGGAGATCTGTCCGATCAACTGCCAGCATGGCGATGTCAGTCGCGACAACGCCCAGGTCTCGGACGTATGGACGATCTCTTCAAACGTAATTAATGAAGCGCGGATGGGCTTTACCGACCAGATGAACTACTTCACACCGTTCTCTATCGGGGCGGGGTATCCGAGCAAACTTGGCTGGCAATTCGCCCAGGCCGACACGTTCCCGGATGTAAAGGTCGGCAATTTCTATGAACTCCAACCGAGTTCGAACGCTGTTTATAAGGAGATGGTCTTCGATCCGTCGGACGTCGTGAGCTGGGTGCATGGAAAACACATTCTGCACTTCGGCGGAGAGTTCCTGATCATGCGCGCTGATTCGACGGCATGGGGCAACCTGAACACTGGCCAACTCAACTTCAATGGCAACTACACCTCGATCAACGGACAAAATTCCAATACCCTTTCCGGCGGCGGTAATTATGCTTCGGGTTTGGGCTATGCGGACTTTCTGCTGGGACAGACGCAAGGTTGGAACGCGAGCGTAACTCCGGAGTTTGGTGCCCGCCAAAAGGGCCCACAGCTCTTCGTGCAGGACGACATCAAGCTGACCCCGCACCTGACGATCAACGCCGGTCTTCGCTGGGAGGCGAACACAGGCTGGTCTGAGGTGAAGGGTAACGAAACGGTGTGGGATCCCACAGTCACGAACCCGGCCAACAACTCGCTGGGCGCCATGTGGTACGGCACGACAAAGGCAAATGGCCGCACCCAGCTCATTGCTCCACAGTGGAACATCTGGCTGCCTCGCGTTGGCTTTGCCTGGCAGACAATGCCCAACACCGTACTCCGCGGAGCGTTCGGCATGTACGCCTCGATGCTCAGCGAGGACACCTATGGTGCTGGCATGGGAGGCCAAGCCGGCAGCAGAGGTACGGTCAACGACTCCACCAGCGGTCTTTGTCCGGTTGTCCAGTTCGCCGGCACCGGCAAAACGCCTGACACGACTGATCCCGGTTGCGGCGTATCAGGCTATAACGGCAGCAGTATTCTGTCGCTGTATCTTACGGCTCCGACGACGCCCGACGCGCAGAACAACCCCGGTGGCAACGTAAGTTATAACCAATACCACACCCCAATCCCGACGAACTATCAGTGGACCTTGTCTCTGGAGCGTCAGATCGGCAATAACTACGCGTTCTCACTCACGTATGTCGGGAACCATGGGACCAATCTGAACTTCCCGGTCGACATCAATCAGGTGCCAGAGAGCAAACTAGGACCGAACGACCTGAACTCCAAACCCTCTCCGCTGTTCGGCATCATCAACGGCAGCACAAATAACGCCGTCTCAAACTACAACGCGCTCCAAGGCGACATCCGGAAGCGGCTCAGCTACAACCTGGAGTTCGACGTCAACTACACGTGGTCGCACTTCCTCGATGATCTCGACTCATCTGGTTGGGGCGCCCGCGAAGGTTACCAAAACTACCAGAACGCGTTTGTTCCGAGCGACAACTACAGCAACGCCAACTTCGACGTGCGCAATGCGCTCAAGGGCCAGGCGGTCTACACACTGCCCTTTGGGCGCAATCAGAAGTTCTTGAACAACAACTGGGCTCTTGACCTGCTGGCCGGTGGCTGGCGCTTCTCGAGCACATGGGTCATCCAGAGTGGAAGCCCGTTCGGTATTACGACCGGCAACAACAACAACTCGAATAACCAGTCTGGCAGTTACACGCAGTACGCCAACCTAGTCGGCAACCCGTACTTCTCCGGCAGCCCTAAGTCTCGACTGAACGAGTACTACAACCTGGCGGCCTTCGCCGTGCCCCAGCAGTACACCTACGGTAACTTCCGGCGCAATATCATCACCGGGCCTGGAGTTGGGGTGATGAATGCTGGACTCGGCAAAATCTTTACCTTATGGCCGGATCGGGGAGTAAAGTTCGAGATTCGTGCGGATGCGTTCAACGTGCTCAACCATCCGAGCTTTGGAAATCCCGGTAACAACGCCATCGGGACCGGCCAGTCTGCCCAGATCACCGGCGTCACGGTCGGCGGCCGTTCTATGCAGTTGTACGGCAAGATATCCTTCTGATAAACAACGGGGGATGGCCACCGGAGCATCGGCGCCGTCCCCTATTCTTTTCCGGCGAACCTGTCTACGACCGGATGGAGCATTCCGGCAATGCGTTCGCGAACAATAGTCTTCATGGGCTTGATTCTTATCGCAGGTGTAAGCGCGCAGGTCGCTGCCGAGTCGTCGGTACCGGCCCCTCGACAAATTGGCTTTGGCCTGATGCTGCAGCAGGCAACCACCGGCTCCCCTTCCTCTCAGCAAACGCGGTCCCATCAACAAAAGGCGGACCAGTACCTGCACGAGAAACGTCCCGATCTGGCAATTCCTGAATTCGCCGCTGTAGTGGCTGCCGAGCCCCAGAACCTCGACGCGCAGGCCAATCTCGGCGTCCTGCTTTTTTTTGCCGGAAAGCCAGACGAGGCTGAGCCCCATCTCCGTGCCGCACTTGCGATCGACCCATCGCTGGCTAAGCTTCGCATGCTGTTGGGAACCTGCGAACACCATCAAGGTCATCTGGAAGATGCACGCCGGGACATAACCTCCGCGCTTCCTCAGATCACCGACGCCAAGGTTCGCCAACAGGCGGGCCTCGAGATCGTCGAGATCGATACCGCGCTCAACGATCTTCCCTCCGCCGCAGCGGTGGCTACACAATTGAAAAAGGAGTTCCCCACTGACCCCGAAGTGCTCTTCGCAGCGTGGAGCGTCTTTTCCGACCTTGCAGACGAAGCCGTCCTGGATCTCTCTGTCGTCGCTCCTCAGTCAGCACAGATGCATCAGGCGATGGCCCACGTCTTGATCCGCGAACGCGATAACAAGGCAGCCATTGAGAACCTGCGTGAGGCTCTGAAGATCAATCCTGCACTTCCCGGAGCTCACTACGAACTTGCAGAGTTGCTTAGCACCTCCACGCTGCCTGCCGATAAAGCCGAGGCTACCGTGCAGTACAAGCTCGCGGTGCAATATCAACCAAACGATGCCGCCTCTCTCACCAAACTGGGGGACATAGCAGCAGAGAGCGAAGACCATGCAACCGCAATTTCGCGCTACAACCAGGCGCTCGCAGCGCAGCCGCACTACGCCGACGCGCAGATTGGCCTCGCTTACGAGCTCAGCGAGACGGGACACGCGGACCAAGCAGTCCCTTTGCTGAAGGAGGCAATAAGCAACGACCCGATGAGTATGCTAGCCCATTTCCGATTGAGCGCTGTCTATCGCAGACTCCATCAGCCCGAAGATTCAAAGCGGGAGTTAGCTGAGTATGAGAAGCTCAAGGCGATGAAAGACAACCTCCGAAATATCTATGACACCATGCGGCTAGACTCTCCACAGGGCAAGGATGTCATTAAGTAGAAATATCGGCCTGTCTCTGGTAGCGCTTCAGCTTTGTGCTGCGGTAGCTTCGGCGCAGAATCAGAAAGAGTCTTCCCAAAAGCCCACAGAGGCGCCCCGGCTGGTCGACATCACAGCTTCCACCGGTATCCACTTCGATCACCTGTCCAGCCCGGAAGCTCGGTTCATCGTTGAGTCGATGAGCGGGGGTGTCGCGATGATCGACTACGACAAAGACGGTTATCCGGATCTGTACTTTACCAATGCGCCCAGCGTCGCGATGTACAAGGCCGGCACTCGAGCTCGCAGCGCCCTTTATCACAACAACCACGACGGCACCTTCACTGACGTCACGGACAAGGCAGGCGTCGGCTATCCCTGCTGGGCAATGGGCGTGGCGGTGGGCGACTTCGACAATGATGGCTGGCCAGATCTAGCCGTCAGCTGCTTTGACGGAGTCGTACTCTACCACAACAACCATGATGGAACATTCACCGATGTAACGAAGAAAGCAGGGCTCGATCGTGACAAGGGTTGGGCCACTGGGCTCACCTTCGGCGACTACGATAACGACGGATTCGTTGATCTGTTTGTTCCTCATTATGTCGATCTCGATCTGAACAATCTGCCGGTCTTTGGCAAAGACACCACATGCAAATATCACGGAGTCGAGGTGCAATGCGGCCCACGTGGCCTCAAAGGATCTCCCGACGCCCTCTATCACAACAATGGCGACGGTACATTCACCGATGTGAGCCAGAAGGCAGGCGTCGATGACCCGCAAAAGTACTTCGGCCTGCAAGGCGTCTGGAGCGATATCGATGACGATGGTCGCATCGATCTGTTTGTGGCGAACGACGGACAACCCAATTACCTCTATCACAATGAGGGCAACGGTCGATTCAAAGACGTAGCTCTGGATGCAGGCGTTGCATTCAGCGAAGATGGCAACGAGCAGGCGAACATGGGGGTTGCTCTTGGCGACTACATGCATAGTGGCCGAGAGAGTATTGCCATCACTCACTTCAGCGAGGAATACGCGATTCTCTTTCGCAATGACGGCACGCTGAATTTCACTGACGTTGCACATACCGCACACATTGCACAACCGACAGTCTCCTATGTCGGATGGGGCGACACCTTCCTGGACACCGACAATCGCGGCTCGCTTGACTTTCTGATGGTCAATGGACACGTCTACCCACAGATGGATGCGGTGAAGCTGGGAATCACCTACCGCGAACCCAAGCTTCTTTTCTGGAATAATGGCGACGGAACATTTCGCGACATCAGCGCGGAGGCCGGCAAGGCCCTAAGCGTGCCTCAAGTTAGCCGCGGTCTTGCGGTCGGCGACCTCTTCAATACAGGGAGCCTGGACGTGGTCATCGAAAACCTGACCGGTGGCCCCATGATCCTCGAAACAAAACCTAACCCCACAAACCACTGGGTAAGCTTTCAACTGCAAGGAACGCCTTCGAATCGTCTAGCCTTGAACGCGAAGGTCTGGGTAACGTCAAGTGGAGTCACGCAACTGAGTGAAGTTCTGAGCGGCAGCAGCTACCTTTCGCAAAGCGACGTCCGTCTGCACTTCGGCTTAGGTGTTGCGCGTACGATAACCGAGGTGCGTGTGCGTTGGCCCGACGGCACAACGCAGGTATTCCACGACCTTCCCGCTGATACTTTTTACCGGCTCCGCGAGGGTAGTGCTCCCGTTCAGGATGACAGGATCAACAAGCAAAAGCCCGCCAAATAGGTTGTCCCAGCTCAACTTCCCATCGGGAGGGACCTGAATCCGGCACGGCCGCCGCGTTGCCATGAACGGCTCACCCCAGGTCCGCATCGGATCAACGACACAATTCGTGGCTACTGGCCTCTACGAGCTCAACTCGGACGGAACGCCGCAGACTGGCTCCAACGGCAACATGATCCCAACCTATACCCAGGATCAGGTACAAGCCTTCGCGCGCGCGTACTGGACCGACTTTTAGGTCTTAGTTTTCTGCGGGAGAATCGTTTGTCAAAGCCCCGTAAACTCTGGATTAGTTGCGAATCTTTTTGTTTTGGCGAACGTCTCATTCAACATGCCTGATCGCGACGGGCGACCTGAGATTTCAGAGGTTTTTTGCGATGTATCATGCAAAGCTCTCGGTTGTGTTGTCTGAATGCGAAGATCAAACACTTGCGAATGCGGAACTTGAACGAGCAATGCAAGAAATTGGCTTCAAACGATCCGCGCATCATTTTGAAGGCAAGACGGATCTCGCATCGAATATCCTTTTGGCTGTTGTGAGCGATCATGTCTTTTCAAAGCTGCGTCGGAGTAAGGCCACTGTTTGGGTGTCGAGTTTGACCCCGCTCCCCTGTTGATCGGCTGCGCATCATGAAGACCTGCGGCGAGGCAATCTCGTTTTCGGGTTTTGTAGGATCTTTCCTGTCGCTGTTCTTCTCGCTGTTTCAGGAATAGCTCGATGCCGAGATTTGCCGAGCCTTATCCCGCCTTTTTGTCTCGACCAAGAAGACTCTGTATAGGCGCAGCATTCCCACCGCATCGCATACTTGTCATATGCCGTAACGAAAATCGTCGCCAGCATCCGTTCGGCGCCGATGCCTTGGCTAATGCGGACTGGAAGAGTGGAAACTCCAAGGATGCCGGCGAACTGAGGAGCCAAGGGTCAACAAGGTCGCAAGCGACTTGGGTGGGGATATCCCAAGTATGCGTGCAGGATCCGCCCATTGTGGCTTCGGGGAGTGCCGCGGCGCTTCAGGGCTTCCGCGAGTGACCGGCACCGAGTCACACTTGTATGTCTATGCTTTGAGTGGCTTTGGAAATCGCGACGAGTATGTTAATGAAGGACAAATTACCCGGACCCGCTGCGAATCTCGCTACAGTTCGACGCGATGGGAGAATTGCCCAGTGGTGTGGATTTACAAGTGGACTCCAAGCCGGTTTCAAATTACCCCCTCCGCGCCGATTACAGTGAATTCGAAAGCGGTGGCGTACAGTGTTGCAGCGTCAAACTGACGTCGGCGTAACTCGACGCCGGGTTGCCTTTCCAACCACTCAACAAAAACCTGCATAAAGGTCCCGTGCGCAGCCGACAGAAGGGAACTTGCCCAGCGCATGTAATAGAGCAGGAAGGAAGCAGAGTCGTCCTTAATAGCCTCGGCGTACGGAATGCTCTCACTCTGGCAGAAATCTAGGAAGTCATCCTCGAAGCGGCTGAACACCTTTTTCCAGATCACCTCTCCGTCATAGATCGGGAACAGGCTCGGGTTATAAAAATGGAGGAACTTTGAGACCGCCATATGGGGATAGCCTCTCTTTTGCTTGATTCCTTGCATCTTGTCGAGGGAGGATTTGAGGCTAACGCTGTCTCCGCTTTGTTGAAAATTCGACAGGTTGACGGAGCCGCCCCAGGAATAGCCCGCGAATTCAGATTTGATGGTTTCAAACACCTGTCGGGGTGACCAATGGCTCACACCGTGCTCACGAGAACGAAATACTTGCCAACCGGGTCCCTTAAGCCTGTTGTAGATCTTCTCGAAATATCGAAGTCCCTCATCTGCGCTCAACGATGGATCGAAGGCGCTGTGCGAGGCTTCATAGATCTCCATATTTCCACGCGGATACACCCACCCTCCTTGAGCAACGGCCTCCAAGGCACGGCGTTGTTCACTGGCGGTTTCAAAATAGCTGCGGAGCGTTGCTTTCATTCGTTACTCTCAATTTCGCATCTGTAGTTGCGCATGATCGCGAGGGCTAACCGCGCACCGCACCGATTCCTGTGAATCCTTAATCGAAGCCGTGAACAAGCGAATCGTATTTTGTGCGACGGCTTCAGGAGCGAGGGCCGGCCATCGATCAGCACAATCGCTTTCCGATCAGCCCCGTCGTACCAACCCTCTTGTGTTCCCGATCACGTCTTCATGGAAACGCAATAGAAAAAGCCTAGGAATATTTTCAACAATGTCCACGGAGACTTCATTGCTCTAGAGCAAGGATGTCTTTGGTTTGCGAGGTGAGGGTATGGGAGCGGAGTGGGGAGCGCAGGCTACCTTGAATACCAACCCGACTTTGTGGCCGAAGCCTGGCTTCATCTACAGGCTCGAACCCAAGACTGTCGGGGATCTCGATGACCCTGAGGTGAAGCTTTAAGCGCGTCGTCGCCGAGAAGTAGTGCCAGTTGGCGACAGAGTGCCCTGGCGGCAACGGTGGGAAACCATGGAAGTACGCCGCGATTCCACGCGACTGATCGCGGATGATGTGACGCTCAGCGGCCTCGCGGAGCGCTACACTTACGCCACCTGGATCTTCGCGGTAGTAGGGCAATAGTGTTCGCTACGCGACGGGGAAGTCACAGAGTTTAGCCGCAACGTTCCGGGGAGAGACACAATGAATTGCCGATGCAAATTGTCGAACGGAAGCCGGGTTGTCGGACTTCCCCCTGAACTAAAGCCACGCTTTCTATCGGGATTGGCAAAGGCCGAACTCAACTCCATAGTGTCGGTTGCCCAACACCGGCAATTCCGTGCATCGTCTGTGATCATCAATCAGGACGACCCCGCGGAGCGCTTCTTCCTACTCACAAGCGGTCGTGGCAGACACTTTGTGATCACAGGTGACGGTCGAAAGATACTTCTAAACTGGCTAACTCCGGGCCAGATATTCGGGGGGGCTTCTCTTCTCTCTATGCCATTTCAATATCTTGCTAACACGGAGGTGCTGTTGGACGGCTGTGCACTAGTGTGGAAGAGGCAGACGATTCGGCGTTTGGTGTCTACTTATCCAGCACTATTGGACAATGCCTTCTCGATTGCGGTGGTCGAAAATCTCGCGTGGTCGACTGCCGCACATGTCTCGCTGAGTTCTGATGATGCGCGCGGACGCGTTGCCCATTTATTGGTAAGTCTCGCAAGTGCAATCGGCGAATCCACCGATGATGGCGTGCAGATTGGGGTTATAAACGAAGATCTAGCCCAGGGAGCGAACGTGACGCAATTTACCGTCAGCCGCTGTTTGAGAGACTGGCAACGAGCAGGTATTGTAGCGAAGCGTAGGGGGAAAATTCTGCTTCGAAAGCCTGAACTCCTGCTGACCGCCGTCTTGAGGTTCCGTGACGGCTGACGGCTGGAAGCAATCGGCCTTCGCACAACACCAGAACCGCTTCCTTCCAATTTAAGTCGTTCCGACCTCGTAAACTGTACGGAACTGGAGCGCGAGCAAATGCCCATATAAGAACGCGGGATGAGCGGCCCTTAGAATCTGCAACTTAGTGAAAACACAGATGTCGAGATAGTTCGATCCCTTCCGCGTCCCACCATCTAAAGCTCCCAGATCAAACGCAAAGAAACGTCAGACGCAGGCTACCGCTCTCAAAGAGCGGTAGCGACCTCTGTGCCTTCAGTTTGCAGAAGAAACGAGCGCGGAAGATCGGCTGGACGGAACTCGATGCCATCTTCGGCTAGCTTTTTCGCGGCTCGAGCAAGTGTCGCTCGCTTCGCTGTCATCTTGCCAATGGCCGTTTCGCGCTCTGTCTCCGACGGAAACGTTTCATACTTCGCCAGATGAGCCAGCTTGCGGTCGTACAGATCGATCTCCTCGTGGAGAGACTTCAAATAGTATTTGTCTTGCACTTTGACGGGCTTTTGCATAGGACTCCTTGTCTCGGCGGCTGGAAGGTCAACCGGTTCTGCAGAACGCTTAAGCAGGAAAAGGGAGCCAACGCTCCCCTTTCGTTTGATCTCGCTCTTTGGTTCAGGCGATCTCGACATTCTCGGCCTGCCATCCCTTCGGCCCCTTCACTACGTTGAAACGTACCGACTGGCCTTCCTGCAGGCTGCGGAATCCATTGCTCTGAATTGCCGTGTGGTGGACGAAAACATCCTCACCGTTCTCGCGGCTCAGAAAACCAAATCCCTTTGCATCGTTGAACCACTTCACTAATCCTTGTTCCATGACTTTATTCCTTGTGTAACTTTAGATGTACCGCTGAACGCAATTTGGTGTGTTTTGCGAGTAGAGGCAAGCCGGAACAAGCAAGTAGACCAGATCGGATTCTTCGATCCCTTTCAGGATATCACCTGAAATGTTATCCGCTTCCGGTTTTACCAGTACATTTGTAATGTTTATGTATTCGTTAACAATCTAAAGGTCTAGCGCCGGCCATCGAGTAAGTAGGGGCAAGTAATGGCGATACAGCCTCGTTGCTGAATACCACTCCGCTAATCGAGATCGAAATCCCGCAGGGGCTTCTCTGTCAGCGGCGACTCCTTGGCCTTCTTCACCGCCTCGGCGAACTTCTTCGCCATCACGTCATCCTTGTTCTTCTGCGCCTCCACCGACTGCGCGAAGATGCTCTCACGCCGCGCGTCCGCATCCTTCAGCGCCCGCGCCGCCGCCCCCAGGTCTTCAAAGGTCTTCTTCCTCGGTGCTGAGGTGTGCGCAATGATCTGTCGTGTCACCGGATCGATCTTCAGCATCGCTCCGCAATCCGGGCACATCACCTCAAACGGCTGATCGCTCATTCCCATCGCACACCTGCCTCATCTCCCATTGTATGGCGGAGGAGGCGGCGGATACGGTGGGTAGGGCGGGTAGTAGGCAAACCTGTAGCGTGGCGTATCGCAGATTGCCCAGATCAGCGCGACGATCCAGCCAATCACGGTCCAGCTCACCAGGAGATTGAGCACCAAAATCCAGCCGAAGTTGTGGGCGTGACGGACTGCGGCAATGATCGTCGGAAGAAAATGCAGCGCGAGTATCGGCAAGCAGAAAAACGGAAAGAACAGAAAATGCACGGGATGCCTCCCATGATGCCTTACGTGAGCTGCCCTCTGGAAGTTCCTAGAGGAATAGTACCCGGTGACCCGGGCACTCCTGCGCAGCATTCTCAACCAGCAGCTTAGGTAGCCCGTCGCCATACCGAGCCATGAACCAGATGCCACCGATGACGCGCTCCTGAAGATGACCCTCGGGGAACAGGTTCAACATCAGCGCGGTCGCGTGCTTTTGCAGCGAGGCCTCGCGCTGCACCTGGAAGCCGGCAGCCATGGTGCGCAGTCGGTTCATCTGGTAGCGCATCTTGCTGGCGGAGACTCCGGCGGCGCGGCCCAGGTCGGGGCTCATTGCGGCCATGTATTCCGTCAGCGTGTCGAGCTCTTCATCGAGAGCATTACCAGCTGACGCCAGCTTGCGCTTCAGCTCGATCGGCATGGCACGTGCTCCCAGCCGCTGCGATAACTCGTCGGCGGTCTTTGCCTCCCATAGCTGCGGGAATTGAATTTCGTGCGAGTCCAGCACCTTCGCGAGCGCGGGCTCGACGAGCGTCGCAGAAAGCCGCGGGAGCAAAGGTGTGACGCGGCCCAGCACCTGCTGATAGATCACCGCCGACTGCGCGAAGTACGCGATCTCTGCTGGGCCGGCGATGTACGCCGCGGTCGGAAGGATTGAATCCTGAAAGACCGGCCTCAGCAGTGCATTTGGACTGAGCCGCTCGGGTTCAGCCTGGAGGATCGCCAGCAGCTCGGCGCTCGAGTAGCTGCGCGCGCCTGCCTTCCACTGATCGTTCTCGCTGCGGCGAAGCGGCTGTCGCGAGCCAGTATCCGCATCAAGCAGGAACAGCAGCGAGTGACCAGGCGCGACGAGTACCTGCGCGTGATAGCCGGCGGCCGTAAGCTCCTCCGAGCGAGCGAGCAGCGCAGTCTCCAGCGCCTGGGCTTCCTCAATCGCGGTGCGAAGCGCCCGCGCTCCCAGCTCGTGGAAGCCGCGTGACGAAGCGTCCATGACCACGAGGCCGAACTCAGCAAACACCGACGTCAGCAGCTTACCGAAGGCCTGTGCGAGAGTAGTTCCCTGCTGCGACGCGTAACACTCGCGGAGAAGATCCGCCGTCGGGCCCCACCCAATCAGCTCACTCGCGCGCTCCAGTGTGGCGTCGAGCCGTGCACGGCCAGCCTCGCTGCCGCCGTCTATCGGAAGTCCTCCCACCGGAAGCGGCCGAACCGATTCGAGCTCGAGCTTCAGCGTCTCAATTGCACTCTTCGTCGGCAGAGCAATCTGGTCGACCTCGGCGAGATCGTGATCCTCGCTGGCGAGCCAGAAGACCGGAACGTGCACCCGCCCCGTTTGAATGCTCGCGTCCTGTGCCTTGCGAATTGCGGTCGCGGCCTTCAGCAGCGTGAGCAGCGGGCCGCCGAAGAGTGCCACCTGCTGCCCCGTGACAACAGCGGCCGCCCCGTTGCGAAGCTGCTCGATGTTCTCGCGCACGGCCTGCGTTACACCAAACTGCACGGCTTGTTCAAGGAGCAGCGCTGCGAGGCGCTCACGGTGATCTGCGGAGAGCTCAGGGATGTTTTGAGCCCAGTCGAACCCGAACGGCTTAGACGGATACCATCGCCGCAACAGCACGGAATTGGCCGCCGTTGAGGGATCCAGAAAATCTCGCAGAAGCGCGGTCGTTCCTGGCACCGTCGCGATGGGATAACACTGAACTTCCATGCGCCTCGTTCTCCGCCTGTTCGAGCCTCGAGCCTTTTGGATGCATGAGCCCGGCGCTCGATGCAAATCGAATTCACTCCCTCATCGTGTACTGTACCCTCATGGCCGCCCGCAAGACGTCCGCACACAGCAGGAAGAACCCGCAAACAACGAAGAAATCCACCGCAGCAGCCAAGTCTGCAAAGACTGCGAAGTCCCCTCAGGCCACCAAAAAGCTGAGCGGCCGCGCGCGCACTCTCTCGTCAAAGACGGTTTACAAGGGCAAGGTCTTCTGGGTGACGAGCGACGACGTGCTGGAGCCGGGCGGCGTCCGGGTGCGGCGCGACGTGGTGCGTCACAACGGTTCAGTAGTGATCCTCGCGATCGACGCCAGCAAGAACCCCGACGACCCTGAAATCCTCCTCATTCGGCAGTACCGCCATGCTGCCGGTCAGTTTCTCCTGGAGCTTCCCGCAGGCCGCATCGAGCCGGGCGAGAAGCTCCTCCCGGCCGCCAAGCGCGAGCTCCTTGAGGAGACCGGCTACAAAGCCCGGAAGTGGTCACACCATGTCCGGTACTACGCCAGCCCCGGGTTCCTCGCCGAATCCATGGACATCCTGCTCGCCGAGGACCTTGTGCACGCTCCCGGCGAGGGCACTCCGGATGAAGATGAGCGCATCGACGTGCATCCGACCCCGCTCTCCGAGGCTGTCCGGCTGGCCCTCACGGGTAAGCTGCACGACGGTAAATCGCTGATCGGCATACTTTTCTATGCCACACGCCGTCTGATTACGATCTGACCAACATTTCTTTGAACTGATCAATACGACCTGCTCGTTTTGTTCGATGCACGACAAACGAGCGCCCATCCATCCTGAGAGCTTGCTTCCTAGCATTCCAGAAAGCGAGCTTCGTCTCGAGCAAGGTAAGGCATGGGTCAGCACAAAGGCGTCATTAAGTGGTTCAACAATGCCAAGGGATATGGTTTCGTCGGGCGGGAGGATGCGCCCGATCTATTTGTGCACTACAGCTCCATCCTGCAGGATGGCTACAAAACTCTTCGCGAGGGCGACCAGATCGAGTTCGATGTCGTCCAGGGCACGAAGGGTCCACAGGCCGATCAGGTCGTGGTGGTGAAGTCCGCCTGAGGCCGTTCACCCAGACCCATCTACAATCGAGGGCGGACTGAACACCGCTCATGGATAACATCACCCTGGCCCGCCTCCTGGATGAGACCGCCGCTCTGCTCGAGATCGACGCGGCCGACCCGTTTCGCGTGCGATCGTACCGCCGTGCCGCCGAAGCCATCGAGCAGCAGACGACAAACCTCGCTGCCCTCGCCGAGTCCGACCCCAAGGCGCTGCTCGCAATCCCGGGCATCGGCAAGAGCATGGCTGCGAACATCCGCGACCTTGCCGCCACGGGAACGATGCCACTGCGCGAGGAGTTGCTGGCCCGCTACAAGCCCACGATGCTTGAACTCCTCCGCCTTCCCGGGATGGGCCCAAAGACCGTGGCAATGATCTACTCCGCCCTCGGCGTGGCCGACATCGATGCGCTCGAAGAGGCTGCCAAGCGGGGCGACCTGCTGACCCTGCCCCGCATGGGCCAGCGCTTCACCGACAAACTGATCAAGGGCATCGAAGACCACCGCAAGAACGCCTCGCGGTTTCGCATTGACGTCGCGAAGGAGCACGCCGACCGCATCGGCGCGTTGATCCGCGAGTTCCCGGGCATCGAGACGATTACTCCCGCTGGCAGCCTGCGACGCGGCCGCGAGTCGGTTGGCGACCTTGACTTGCTCGTCACTGGCCCTGCCTGCGAACCCGAAGTCGTCGCGGCGGCAGTCGAGCACGTAGCAGCCCTTCCGCTCATCGACAAGCTCCTCGCCAAAGGACAGAACAAGGTCAGCTTTACGCTGCGAAATAACCTGCAGGTCGACGTGAGGCTCCTGCCGCGCGCCAGCTATGGCGCGGCGCTGCAGTACTTCACGGGATCCAAGCACCACAACGTAGCGTTGCGTCAGCGGGCCATCAAGCGCGGCCTTACCCTCTCCGAATACGCTCTGCTTCGCCTCGAAGACAACACAATCGTTGCTGCGGCGACCGAGCAGGACATTTACAACGCCCTCGAGCTCGATTACATCCCACCCGAGCTGCGTGAAAACTGCGGGGAGATCGAGGCTGCAGCGAAGCACACGCTTCCGCAGCTCATCACTCGCGACGACATCCGCGGCGACGTGCACATGCACACCTTCGAATCCGATGGTGTGAACTCCATTCGAGAGATGGCCGAAGCCGCCATTGCGCGCGGCCTCCAGTACATCGCCATCACGGACCACTCGAAAAATCTGGCAATGACGAACGGCATGGACGATACGCGGGCTCTCGCACACGCCAAGCGCATCCGCGAAGCCTCCGCGCAACTCGCCGAAGAGTTCGCCGCCGGCCGCGGGCCGCAATGGGAGCGCTATGAAGCCCAGCTGCGGGAGGACGAATCGCTCGCGCGCAAGCCCACAGTTCCCTTCCGAATCCTCACGGGCGTCGAGGTCGACATCCTGCTCGACGGTGCGCTGGACCTCGAAGACGACACGCTCGCGCAGCTCGATGTGGTCGTGGCCAGCGTCCACTCCGGTTTCAACCAGACACCCGAGGAGGTCACGGCGCGCGTCCTTCGTGCGGCTGAGAACCCGCACGTTCATATCCTCGGCCACCCCACCGGGCGCAAAGTCCTCAAGCGCGAGCCCTACAAGATCGACGTCGAGCAGCTCCTCACCGCTGCCGCACGCCTGGGTGTCGCCGTCGAGCACAACGCCGCTCCGGCGCGGGCCGACCTGTCAGACCTGAACCTGCGCCGCGCAAAGGAGCTGGGTTGCAAAATTTCCGTAAACACCGATGCGCACTCCACCGACGAGCTTGACCAGATGGAGTTCGGAATCGTGCAGCTTCGCCGTGCATGGCTCACGCCGGCCGACGTTCTGAACACCTTGCCCGTCGATGAATTTCTCTCCGGTCTGCGGCGCAACCCCTGACGGGGTTATCCTTTCCAGCATGGCCGAGTCCTCGGATCGCAACCCCATCGTCGCAGTCGTGCTTGCCTTCGTCATCATGGCCCTCGTGGCCGTAACGATTTACCTGGTCATCCCTCACAAAATCACCGACCTGTCTGTTTCGAAGGTGGACCTGTTCGCGCCGCACACCGAATTCAGTGCATCGCAAGGCACGACGCAGGTGCTGGGCGAGACGGCTCAGTCGGAAGATGATCTTTACGTAGTTGCGCACATCAACATCACGAACAAGTGGAGTCAACGGGTCTTTATCAGCGGCTGGTCTGGCACCGTTACGTTCGCGGACGGATCTGCGCTCGACTCAACTTTGATCGCCAAATCGGAGCTCCCGCGCCTGGAACAGATCTTTCCGCAGATCACGAGCCTCGCCACTGATCCGATCGGTGATGGCGACGAACTGGATCCGGGTGTGACCAAGTCGGGTTCTGTCGTTCTCCTCTTCCCCAACACAACCCAGGACAAGTGGAACAAGAAGACCTCCGCGGTGCTTACCATCAACCTGCACGAACACGTAGCACAGACGGTCAAACTGCCCTAGACATCACCGCGCCGCGACAAAGAACAAGGGCTGCATCCGGTGGACGCAGCCCTTGTTTTGCTTTGCGCTAACTAGGGACGTCTAGGGAACCGAAATCGGAGCTGGAGCATTCTTCGGCGTGCTCAGATAACCGGTCACGGTGTTCTTGCTGATGTTGTTGACGACGATCTCGAAAAGCGCCGGCGTCTTGCCCGAGTAGAACTGCACAGGCTCATCGAGGTTCTTGTCCTTCTTCTCGATCACCTTGTCGTCCGCGTCGACGTTCAGCGTGTACTTCGACCGCTTCTGGTCGACCTTCTTCAGTGTCAGCTTGATGGTACCGACGTTCTGTGGCGTTTTGCCCTTCTGCAGCGTGAACTCGTAGTAATTCCGTTCGCCGCGACGCTTCAGCTCCATCAGTTCGTCATGGTTTGTCGCGATCAACCCGCTCATCACGCCCTGGTCACCGACCACTCGGGTCAGTTGGCCCTTCGTCTGCGCGAGATCAGCCTGCGTGGCAGCGACATCCGTCTTCGTGCTGGCGACGTCGGTCTTCACCGCTGAGACATCCTGCTTCACGGCGCCGACCTGCTCCTGTGTCTCAACCTGTTCCTTCCGCAGACGCGCCGTTGCGGCATTCGCCTGCTTCTGCGCCGCGACAAGCTGGTTCGACTTGTCCTCGAGCTGCTTCTGCGTCAGCCCGACACTCTGGCCCAGCGCCTCACCCTGGGCACGCAACCGCTCATTCGTGTCCTCGAGCTTCTCGCTCAACTGCGTGTTCTGCTGCGTCGCGGCCGTCAACTGGCTCTCCGCAGCAGTGAGATGGTTCTGCAAGCCGAGGCTCCAGCCAAGCGCACCAAGCGCCAGCAACAGACTCACTACAGAAACTCCAATCAACCAACCTGGGGCTTTGGATTGCACCACATACTCGCGCTCCAAATCACTCATGCCCAAATCCTCCTTAACGGCAAATGTCTTAGCGGCCAATGCGCTTTCTCAGCCCGAATACACTCACCTAGCGCAGCTTGGCTTTGGTGTTGGACGCAACCCGCCTCGAAAAGGTGGGGACGTCTGAGGAAAAATCTTGATACTCCCCTTTGCGCTCTACACTATACGAGGACATGAAACCTGTCCTTACCCCGGATATTGTCGTCGCTGGTTCTGGCATCATCGGCCTTGCTCTGGCCCTTGAGCTACATCACCGCGGCGCGTCGGTCGCTGTCTTCGACACCGCGGCAGCCGCTAGTGGCGCCTCCACGGCTGCAGCCGGAATGCTGGCCGCCGAAGACCCGAACAATCCCGCGGAACTGACCGAGCTCTCTCTCTTCAGCATCTCCCTCTATGACCATTTCCTCGATCGTTTGGCGGCGCTCTCCGGCCTTCCTGTTCCCTACCAAACGACCTTGACGTTCCAGTACCTCGACGGCGGAGCGCTTCTCCGCCTTACAGAAAGATCGGTCGATCCGCGCCAGCTGGCTGCCGCCGCACTCCAGGCCGTTCGCTGCTCCAGGATTCCGCTCATCGAGCACACTGGCCGGCTCGAAATATCCGAACATTCCGCTGGAGTTTCAATTCGTCCGCAGCAAGGCCCTGGTATCGAGGCAAGACGCCTTGTCCACGCGTCGGGGGCATGGTTCAGCGGACGGCCAGCCATAATGCCGCGCAAGGGGCAGATGCTGCGCGTTCAGATACCCGCAGCCCTCGAACTGCGCGAGGTTCACCGCAGCTCGTCGATCTATGTTGTCCCGCGCAGCCAGGGCCCGCAGGCCGGCACGGCTCTGATCGGTGCCACCGAGGAAGATGCCGGCTTCGACACGCACACATCCCAGACCGAACTTGATCAATTGCGCCAGCGTGCGGCCGCTCTCCTCCCCACGCTCGGCGACCCAACCGCAGCCCCGCAGGTGGAGGCTTGGGCTGGACTGCGCCCCGCCGCGGCCGACCGCCTTCCACTCATAGGACGACTCCCAGGCTCAAGGCATCAATGGATGGCCGCCGGACATTACCGCAACGGCATCCTGCTTGCACCAGCCACTGCAGTCGTACTTGCTGACCTCTTCGAACACAAGATCCCGGCAGTCAATCTGTCGCCTTTCGACCCCGCGCGGCTTGCCTAAGGATTTCGCCCGCCTTCGCCGATATTCGGCCGGCCCTCCGTGACAATCGTTTTCCTGCTCTCCGATAATCAGTAACGCTGTTGCAACTCTTCACCCGGAGCACCCCCAAATGTCCATGACTGCAACCAAAGGCCTGCAGGACGTCGTCGCAAACGAATCCTCCATCTGTTTCATCGACGGCGCACGCGGCATCCTCTCCTATCGCGGCATCGACATCCACGAACTTGCGCAGCGTTCCAACTTCGAAGAGACCACCTACCTGCTCTGGAACGGCAAGCTGCCCACGGCCTCCGAACTCAAGCAATTCAGCCAGCAGCTCGCCACCGCTCGCTCCCTGCCGCCTCAGGTCCTCGAGTTCCTGCGCACGCTTCCGAAGTCGGCCTCACCCATGGAGGTTCTGCGCACCACAGTATCGCTGCTCTCCAGCTATGAGGCCGATGCAAACTCCACGACGCACGTGGCGAACCTGCTCAAGAGCTTCCATCTAACCTCGCAGATTCCGATGATCGTCGCGTGCTTCGACCGCATCCGCAAGGGCAAGAAGCTCGTCGAACCCGACCCGTCACTCTCGCACGCAGCGAACTTCCTCTGGCTTCTGAACGGCGAAAAGCCTTCCGCAACGGCGACCCGTGCGCTGGACGTAGCACTAATCCTTCACGCCGACCACGAGCTGAACGCCAGCACCTTCGCTGCACGCGTCATCGCGGCCACCCTTTCGGACATGCATTCGGCCATCACTGGAGCAATCGGCGCTCTGAAGGGCCCTCTGCACGGAGGAGCGAACGAGGCTGTCATGCGCATCCTCTATGCGATCGACAAGGCGGGAGAGGACCCGGTTGAACACGTGAAGGGGATGCTCGACCGCAAGGAAAAGATCTCCGGCTTCGGGCATCGTGTCTACACCACTGAGGATCCGCGTGCCACGCACTTGCGCCGCATGTCCGAAGAGCTCGGCCGCGATGCAAATCCCAAGTGGTACGACATGTCACGCAAGATCGAGCTCTTCGTGAAGGACAAGAAAAAGCTCAACGCAAACGTTGACTTCTACTCTGCCTCCACCTACACAACGCTCGGTATCGACATCGATCTCTTCACACCGATCTTCGCCGTCAGCCGCATCGCCGGCTGGTGTGCACACGTGATCGAGCAACACGATGACAACCGGCTCATTCGGCCGCGCGCCGAGTACACCGGTCCGGCATACCCGGCGCCCTACACGCCGATCGAGAAGCGCAACTAGCTAATCCAGCAAGGCTACTTCGAGCCCGGCGGCACGATGCCGTTCATGCGCAGATACTCAACCATCTGCCCATAGTGGTCATATCCATGCGCCGCGATGAAGGATGCAATCACCGACCGCGTATGAAGACCGTCGACGCCGTCAATCGCCACGTAGGCATTCTCGGGAGTAATCGACGCAAGCGCCTTGTGCGCGTACTCGAACGAAGCCGCAGCAGCCTTCAGCAGATCATCCTTCGACGTCATTCCGTCGAGCGCTTTCCGATCAACCGGGGGTTTCTCTCCGAGAATCGTCGCAGCGAAATAGTAGTTCGCCAGGGTTACGTGGGAAACCTCCTTCGCGAACGTACGAACACCGTCATACTTCGCACCATTCGTAGACGCAGGTGCGAAGCCGTACTTGTCCGCAGGCATCGCCTTCGCCACACCCATGAACTCCTCCTCGAAGAGGTTCAGCAGTTCATCCTGCGCCTGCGCCGGCGACATTTGCGTTCCGGGAGCCACCTTCGCACTCGTCGAACCCATCTGCGCAGAGCCCACCAACGTACAGCCGCTTAGAACGACAGCGGCGCAAAGATACCGAAGACGCATAGACCACCTCGCTTGCAAATTTTGAGACGCTCACAGCCTAGCAGAGCCAAATCGCAACTCGTCCCTCAAAAGGAATACTCTCGTCACAGATGCATATCGACCTGGACGCCAACGCCACCACGCCCGTTCTCCCGGACGTCCTGGAGGCGATGCGTCCGTTCTTTCTTGAGCGCTATGGCAATCCCAGCTCTGCGCATCAGTCGGGCCAGCGCACACGCGCGGCCGTCGAACACGCCCGCACCGCGGTAGCCTCGCTGCTCCACTGCAGCCCCAGGGAGATCGTCTTCACCTCCGGCGGCACCGAGAGTGATAACCTCGCGCTCTCAGGCATCCTGCAACCATGGTTAGACCGCCGAGCTTCTGAAGATAATACCCGTCGCGAACCGGCCCACCTCATCACGACACAGATCGAGCACCACGCAGTGCTCTTCGCCGCCGAGTCGCTCGAGCGCCGCGGCATCGAAGTCACCTACCTGAAACCCGACCCAACCGGCGTCATCAACCCCAACGATCTTGAGGCCGCTCTTCGCCCGCACACGAAACTCGTCAGCGTGATGCTCGCCAACAACGAGACCGGCGCCATTCAGCCTGTCGGCAAGCTCGCACGTATCGCCAAAGCGCACGGCGCCCTCGTTCACACGGACGCTGTCCAGGCTGCCGCCAAGCTTCCGCTGGATCTCTCCGGTGAGTTCAAGAACGTCGACCTGCTCTCCATCTCCGGCCACAAGATGTACGCGCCGCAGGGCACCGGCGCGCTCTTCGTCCGCAAGGGCGTCGAACTCGCGCCACTCTTCCACGGGGGGCCGCACGAGCGCCAGCGCCGCGCCGGCACAGAAAACGTCCCCGGTATCGTCGGCCTTGGCCGCGCCGCAGAGTTGGCATTCGCATGGCTCGAAGGACAAAACTTTCAGCTTATGGGTTCCCGTGCCCGGGCCGCCGCGGAGATCCCTGGCTCTCAGTCTCCCGCGGAACTCGCCGCCCGCCGCGCGCACTTCGAGCGGCGTCTGCTCGCCCTGATTCCCGGCGCCGTCATTAACTCCGCCGAAGCTCCGCGCGTCTCCAACACCATCAACCTGCGCATCGATGGCGTCGATGCCGAAGCACTCCTGATTGCGCTCGACCTTCAGGGTGTCTCTGCCAGCTTCGGCGCCGCGTGCATGTCGGGCGCGACAGAGGCCTCGCACGTCCTGATCGCCATGGGGCTCACACCCGAGCAAGCCAATTCCAGCCTGCGCCTCTCACTCTCGCGCCTGACCACTGACGACGAGATCGCGCACGCTCTCGAGATCATCCCCGCCGTCGTCGCGCGACAGCGCAGCGTCGGCTGAGGGCTCTGTTTACTTGTTTGCCGTCTCACAGATACCAGGGAATATTGACGACCACGATGCGCTGATTGCCCTTTAACAGCAGCAGCAGCTTCAACAACTGCACGCGCTGATTATGCAGCAGGTTCTCCCACCAGTGGCGTACGACAAGTTCCGGCAGCAGCACAGCAATCTTGCGCCCCGGGTTCTCATCCTCGAGCTTCAGGATGAAATCCATCAGCGGTGACAAGATCGTTCGATACGTGCTGTGCACCATGACGAGTTCCGGCTCAGCGCATCCGTGCTCACGAACCGGCTTCAATACCAGGTTCTCCCAGACAGACTCGACCGAATCGAACTCTTCGCTGGAGGCCACGTGCACCACCTTCACCACGGGGCTCATCAGCATCCCGAAGCGCATTGCCTTCTCGCCGATCTTGTCCCACCGCGCCATCGGGATCACCACAATCGGCGGCTCGAGGCCGGTCAGCCGCAGTGGCGTCGGATCAGCGGTCTCGACCTTCACGCGCTTGTAGTGCCGCTTCACGCTGGCCATAAGGGCGATAATGAAGGGCACCAGAATGACGACAATCCACGCACCGTAGATGAACTTCGTTACCAGGAGCACCAAAAGTGTCGTCCCAGTCGCACACGCGCCCAAGCCATTCAGGAACAGCTTCACGCGGCGATGCCTTGCCTCAGGCGTCTTCATCCAGTGCTTGACCATTCCCGCCTGGCTCAGCGTGAATGCCAGGAACGCACCAATCGCATACAGCGGAATCAACCGGTCGGTGACGCCGTCAAACAAAATCAGAATCAGCGCCGTGAATCCTGTCAGTGCGTAGATGCCGTGCGAGAACAGGAGCCGCCGCCCGCGCAGCAGAAATACGTGCGGCAGATAGTCCTTCATCGCAATCGCGCGCGCCATGCGCGGAAAGTCAGCGAACGCAGTATTTGCACTAAATGAGAGCGCGGCCAACACGCTTCCCATCGTCAGGAAATAAAACCATTGGCGGCCGAAGACCGCCGCGACCTCGATCGAGAGCACACTCTGGTAGTTCGAAGCGTCCGGGTCCATCGACGTCACGCCATACGCGCGCGCGACAAACGCAAGCCCAAACAGCAGGATGATCAGCATGAAGATGATCACCGTCAGCGTCTGATTCGCTCGCCTGGAGCGCGGCTCCTTGAACGCGGTCACGCCATTCGAGACCGCCTCGACGCCGGTCATCGCCGCGCAGCCATTGGAGAACGCCTTCAGCAGAAGCCAGATCAGAGCCAGCCCCGTGAAGGTCCCCATTGCCGGCGGCGGTGGAGGAGGAGCCGTAACTGCCATCGGATGGCCGCCCGACGCGAGTGCGCGATAGACGCCCATTGCGATCGTCGTCAGCAGCGTCCCAACGAACAGAAACGTCGGCATCATGAAGACGAGGCCGGTCTCCTTCACGCCACGCAGGTTCACGACGACGATAATCGCGAGTACGAAAAGACACAGCACCAGCTGATGCGGATGCAGCTTAGGAATCGCACTGACCAGCGCAGTCACGCCGGCCGATACACCGACCGCTGCCGTCAGAATGTAGTCGATCATCAGCGCCGCGGCTGCCAGCAATCCTGCGCCGTCGCCGAGATTCTCGCTCGCGACTGTGAAGGAGCCGCCACCGGTCGGATAGGCGTCGATCGTCTGCCGATAGCTGAAGTAGAGAATAGTAAGCAGCGTCAGAATCGCCGCGAAGATAGGAAGCAGGTGCTGCTGAACTCCGGCCAGTCCGAGTGGAATCAGCAGCACCATGGCTGCTTCGGGGCCGTACGCCGCGCTTGTCAGGCCATCAAGGCCAAAGATCGGAACCCCGGCCGCTACACCAATGTGTTCGTCTTTTTCAGCGCTGGTTGCCAGCGGTTTGCCAAACAAAAGATCAAAGATGCTCATGCCAGCGCAAAATCCTCGGCGGCCCGAAGGCGCACCGTTAGATATCCTACGCTACTCTGTCAAAACGGTCCCCTAAGTACCTCATTTTGCTGTACCACCGGAGCGACTCCCACGAGGCATCATCCGGTAAAGCACAAAGACCTGATGGAGCGGCTGATCCTCATAAACGCGAAAGGTCGCTACCTGTTGCAACTCATACTGAGGTGAAACTTGACGGGGATAATCCTGCTCCCAGTCCAGCCACGCACCCATCCACCCGGGCTGGTAGCGTTCCAGCAGAGGCTGCAATCCATAAGGTTCGTAAAACGAGATCCCCCGTACCCCGGTAAAAAGACTGATGTCGTCCGCTGCGCCACCAAACAGAACAGGGTCCACACTTCCGTCCGCGCGCATTCTCTGCGCCACTGCCATCGCCATATCACGCTGCGTGTAGACCGGATGCAACACATATCCCACCGTCTTCACCGTCATCGTCAGCGCCGTTGCAAGCAGGACGACGCCGCCCGCCAGCACCACCCGGGTCATCCCTCTGCGCCAAAACTCTTCCGCTCCCATCACCACCACGATCACCAGCGGCATCGCGACAATCAGGAAATAGCGCGGCTGAAAATTTCCGCGAGACACGATAAACGCGAGATCCACCGTTGCAGCCAGAATGGCGGCTGTAAACAGTGGCTTGCGCCATAGACTGCGCATCCAGATCACGGCCACCATCACGACCGTGAGTCCGGCCGGAAACAGTACTGAATTGATCCCCAGCCCGCTCACCAGCATCTGCCTGAGCATCTCGGGCAGGATTGTCAGGTGCGATCGGTAGTTATTGATCGCGAATACAAACATGAAGTCGCGCAGATAGCTCGGCCGCACCCAGGCGAAAAAGTAGACACACCACGCGACCACGGCAGTCGTAATCGCGGTCACTTCCGCCCTGACCCACGACCGCCCCTGCTCCCTCGCGCGCGCATACAGGAAATACAGGATCGATACCACCAGCACAATGGCTGTCGTCTTCGTCCACACCAGCGCAACAATCGCCAGCCCGGTGGCCACCGCGCGCCACCATCCGCCGGCCGCCGCCCTCCCCGCGATCCATAGCCCCAGCACCCACCAGAAGACCGATGCCGGCTCCAGCAAAGCCATGCGGTCAAACACATAGCAGAACGGGTTCGCCGACATCAGCAATGCAGCAGCCGCGCACGTCAGCCACCCGCATTGTTCTTCGCGCAGCAGCTTCACCATCAGCACCAGCGAAACGCCGTACAACAGAACTGCCAGCAGCCGCGCCTGAAGCATCCCTACGCCTGCGATCGAAAACCATCCGCCCAGCATGAGCGGCACATAGGCATCGCTACTGCCGGGTTGAACGAGTCCGGGAGATACCAATGGCCAAAGACAAAGTGGTGCAGCGCCCCTCCGCCATACCACCCCTCATCCGTTGCCTTCGACATATCGGACCATGGTGCGCCATGCGGAAAGTCCGCCAGCAGATGCGCAAACATCAGCGCAAACATCGCCGTGGCCCATGCCGCCACCGCCCACACCACACCGCTCTGCAGCCATTGACGGCGCGAAGTCAAACGAGTCCTCAAGCGATCGTTCCTATCCTCTCCGCATCATACCGTCACCCATAAGTCGAACCGTCTCATTCGTTGGTCGCCATCTATGATGGAGATCATGATCGAGGGTTCTGCGCCGAGACCAAAGTCCCAACCAGAACCCCATCACAATCCCGCACTCGACGGCGTCCGCGGACTCGCCATCCTATGCGTGCTTGGCCACCACCTGGTCTATGTCAATCAACAGGCGACCACCCCGGTCTATGTCTGGTCGCGCGCCTTCATCGATTCGCTCTGGTGCGGCGTCGACATCTTCTTCGCACTCTCCGGGTTTCTCATCACCGGAATCCTCGTGCGCACGCTGGCGCGCCGGGATACTTCCGCAACTTCTACGGCCGCCGCACTCTGCGTATCTTCCCGCTCTACTACTTCGTGCATTTTCGTTCTTCTTCATGTGCACTCCGTGGCTGCATATCGCCTGGGGCACACAGATATGGCGTCTGCTCACCTACACAAATCATCCCTTCCCACCGCTGCACGACCATCATTGGTCCTTCTACTTCGGCGGAAACATCAGCCTCGTCAACTTCTGGTCGCTGCATATTGAAGAGCAGTTCTATCTCTTCTGGCCGTTCCTCGTTTACTTCTTCCGGCTGCCCCGGCGCCTGCTCATCGTTGCAGGCAGCCTGTCCCTCTTCTCCATCGCGCTTCGTCTCTAACCTCGCCACAGAGGGCGTCTCCTACGTCTCGATCTACTCGAGCCTGGCCTCACCCGCACTGACAGCTCTTCTCATCGGAGCGATCCTCGCGCTTCTGCTCTATACACCCGTCCGCCACCGGGTTCTGCGCTATCGCTCCCTATCGCACTCTCTGGTTTCCTGCTTCTCCTCGCTGTCCTCTTCGTTCGGAATCACGGACTGGTCTGGAGAACGTCTCACCCACGCTCTTCTGCTTGCAGTTCACTCTTATCTCGCTCGCCACCACCGCACTGATTGCTGTCTGCCTCGACAGCACTTCCTGGGTGTCGCGTCTCTTCTCCACTCCCACCCTGCGCTTCTTCGGCCGATACAGCTACGGCATGTACGTCTACCACTCCGTTCTGCCAATCTTCTACCTCGACGCTCTCCAGCGCTCATTGTCCCGCTAGCGCCTCACCCTGCGATCCAGCACCTCCTGATCTCCCTTGCAGGACTCATATCGACCATCGTCGTCTCCATGCTCAGTTATCACCTCCTCGAAATGCGTTTCCTCCGCCTCAAGCGCCTCTTCGAGTACCGTGTCCCGGAATCCCGTCCCGCCATCACCGAATCCCACGCCGTCTCCTGATCCCTAGTCCAGGTAACAGGACAAGTAGCAACGCAGGTAAACTTCTCACATGGCATCGCTCTACGAAATTCCCCTGACGACCCTATCGGATCAGCCCATCTCTCTTGCCTCCCATCGCGGCCAGGTTCTTCTCATCGTGAACGTCGCCTCGAAGTGCGGCTTCACGCCGCAATACACCGGCCTCGAGTCGCTCTACCAGCGCTACAAGGATCGCGGCCTCGTTGTCCTCGGCTTCCCCGCCAACGACTTCGCCAGCCAGGAACCCGGCAGCAACCAGGAAATCGCAACGTTCTGCTCGCTCGATTACCCCGTCAGCTTCCCCATCTTCAGCAAGATCGCAGTCACCGGCCCTGACAAGCATCCGCTCTACCGCGAGCTCATCGCTGAGCGCCCCGATCGCGAATTCAACGACAACGCCCTGCGCGAGGACCTCGCCGGTTACCTGAACAGCCAGAACCTTCCCGGCCCGAACGATCCGCCGGAGCTCCTCTGGAACTTCGAAAAGTTCCTGATCGGTCGCGACGGCAAAGTTATCGCCCGCTTCCCCTCGGATGTCGCTCCCGACGACCCCCGCCTGATCTCCGCCATCGAGCAGGCCCTGAACGCCGCTTAATCCCTGGCCCGCCGCGTCTTCTGCGGGCCTTCTACCGTCATCCCATTTACACAGCATTCAATCGCTCTCACGAGAGGACCATTCCCCAGATGCTCCGCACGCCTGTGCTCCTCGCCGCCGCGACCCTGCTCGCCCTTCCCTCCTTCAGCCAGACGCCCATCCGCATCACGGCCGACCTCACCGACGCTCCGCGCAAGCTCTACCACGCCGAGATCGACCTCCCCGTGAAGCCCGGCCCCGCAGCCTTCACCACGCCCGAGTGGATCCCCGGCAACCACCGCCCCACCGGTCCGGTCGATGAGATCACTGGCGTCGTCTTCACCGCCAACGGTAAGACCCTTCCCTGGCGCCGCGACGACACCGACCTCTATCAGTTCCATGTCGACGTCCCATCCGGCGTCACCACGCTGCACGTTCATCTCGACTGCATCGTGATCTCGCGCATCTCCGACAAGCTCGCCGTGCTCGAGTGGGAAAAGCTGATGCTCTACCCCGCGAACACACCCGTGCGCAACATTCCCATCCAGCCCAGCGTCACGGTCCCCAAAGGCTGGGGCATCGGCACTGCGCTGCAGCCCGCCGGCGAATACGATCCCAACGCGAAGGTTGGCGGCACCACAGAGTTCAAGCCCACCACTGTCGAGCAGCTCGAAGATTCCCCCGTCATCACCGGCGAGTACTTCCACGAATTCGCCCTCGCTCCGGAAATTTCGCCGAAGCATTACATCGACGTCGTCTCTGACGACCCCAAGGATTCGAACCTCCGCCCGGAGGTCCTCGCCGAAGTCTCCAACCTCGTCCGCGAGGCCAGCGCCGCCTACGCCTCGCATCACTATCACGTCTACCACTTCCTCCTCACGCTCTCTGACGTCGCGGGCGGCGAAGGTCTCGAGCACGGCCAGTCCTCCGACAACGGCGTCGAGGAGCTCGGCTTTCCGACGCGCGCCACCAGGTCTACAACGCCGACCTTCTCTCGCACGAGTTCACGCACTCCTGGAACGGCAAGTACCGCCGCCCCGACACCCTCTATCAAACGGACTTCCACAAGATGCAGGAGGGTGAACTCCTCTGGGTCTACGAGGGCATGACGCAGTACCTCGGCAACGTGCTCGCCGCGCGCTCCGGCCTCAAGAACGCCGCGCAGTATCGCGACATCCTCGCCGGCTCCGCCGCCAACCTCGACAACAAGCCCGGCCGTGAGTGGCGCTCCACCGACGACACCGCCATCGCCGCCAGCATCCTCCGCGGCGGAAACCCCGCATGGGCCAACTGGAAGCGCGGACAGGACTACTACCAGGAAGGCGAGCTCCTCTGGCTCGACGCCGACACCCTCATCCGTCAGCTCACCGACGACAAGAAATCCCTCACCGACTTCCTCCAGATCTTCCTCGCCAAGGGCGGCAACACCGGCCCGCTCATCGTCACCTACAACCGCCAGGAACTCATCGACGATCTCAACCAGGTCGTGAAGTACGACTGGGCGAAATTCCTGCACGATCGCGTCGACCTCATCAACCCGCGGGCCGACCTCGACGGCATCACCCGCGGCGGCTACAAGCTCGTCTATCAGGACCATCCCTCTGACACCGCAAAGATGGCTGGCGGAGGAGGACGCCGCATGTCCGGCCCCGACGTCTGGTACTCGCTCGGACTGCGCATCAGCGCCGAAGGCGCAATCTCTGACGTTCGCTGGGGTGGCCCGGCCGATCAAGCCAGGCTCGCACCGGGTCAGAAGCTCATCGCCATCAACGGCCGCACCTTCTCCGCAGACCGTCTCCGCGAAGCCATCGACGAAGCCAAAACAAGCAAAGAACCCATCCACTTCCTCATGCAGACCGAGGACTACATCAAGCCCGTCGACATCGACTATCACGACGGCCAACGCTACCCTGTCCTCGTCCGCGACGACAGCCAGAAAGACTACCTCGACGAGATCACCACTCCACTCACCGAGGAGGCAAAGAAGGCTCGCGAGCAGGCAGCGACTCACGCCAGACCGCAGGCAGACTAACCCGTACTAAACTTAGGGCGCGAAGAGACAGCCATCCTTCGCGCCCTCAACCTTTGCCCTGTTTTTCTTGTTGCTCCGCCTTTGCTTTTCTTGTTGTCATCCCCGAAGGGGATCTGCTTCTCTGCAAGTGTCTCCACAGGAGTCCACCCATGCGCATCGCCCTCGCCCTCGCACTCTCCGCCTTCGCCACCATCGCTTCTGCGCAGACGATGTCCCCCGCGCCTCCTGTGCAGCACCCGCAAACCAAATGGCCGGTCAAGGACGAGCTCTACGTCGCGCAGAACTTCAAGTTCGGCACCGGCGAAACACTCCCCGAACTGAAACTCCACTACCTCACCCTCGGCTCGCCGCACCGCAACTCCGCTGGCCACGTCGACAACGCCGTGCTCGTCCTCCACGGCACCGGCGGCAACCGCTTCACGCTCCTCAACCCAGCCTTCTCTGACGTCCTCTTCGGCGCCGGCCAGCCTCTCGACTCCAGCAAATATTTCCTCATCTTTCCCGACGACATCGGCCAGGGCGACAGTTCCAAGCCCTCCGACGGCCTCAAGATGAACTTCCCGCACTACGACTACGACGACATGGTCCGCTCGCAGCACCAGATGCTTCTCGAAGGTCTGCACGTCGACCACCTCCGCCTCGTCATCGGGACCTCCATGGGCTGCATGCAGTCCTTCGTCTGGGGCGAGACCTACCCCGGCTTCGCTGACGCACTCATGCCGCTCGCCTGCCTCCCCACTGAAATCGCCGGTCGCAACCGCATGATGCGCTACATGGCCATCGAGAACATCAAGCGCGATCCAGCCTGGGACAACGGCAACTACACCACGGAGCCCCTCTACGGCATCCGCACCGCGAACGAGATGCTGTTCATCATGGGCACGACTCCTCTCCTCGCCCAGAAGGCCGCGCCCACCCGCGCCGCCGCCGAGAAATACATCGACAACTACCTCGAGCGCACCACCGCCCACGTCGACGCGAACAACATGATCTATTACATGGACTCCTCGCGGAACTACAACCCCGAGCCCAACCTGAGCCGCATCACCGTACCGGTCATGTATATCAATTCCGCCGACGACTACATCAATCCGCCCGATCTCGGCATCGCCGAAAAGCTCGTCAAGCAGATGCCGCACGCGCAGTTCGTCCTCATCCCCACCTCCGACAAGACCCGCGGCCACGGCACCCATACCCAGGCTGCCATCTGGCAGAACTACCTCGTCCAGCTCCTCGCCGAATCCGAGCCCAGACAATAGCCGCCGTCACTCGTCCAACCATCAACATGGCAGCGCATTCACATCCGTCCCCGGCGAAACGTCCCCGGCCGATGAGCACCAACCGTCCGTTCAGCCGGATCTCGTCTCTTGCTCTCGGAGCATTTCTTCTGAGCACCACGCTGCCCCTCGCGGCGCAACAACCATCCCCGACGACAGCCGCATCCACTCCCCTACCCGTCTACGACGCGGTTGCAATCCACGAAAACAAATCTGGCACCAATATGGCGTCGATGCGATGGGGCAATGACGCCTTCACAGCGACCAACACCACCCTCACCTTTCTTCTGTTGAGCGCCTACAACATCCGTGAGGACTTGATTTCCGGCCTTCCCGGATGGGCCAACTCGTTCCACTTCGACATCAACGCCAAGATCAGCGACCCTGATGTCGACGCGATCAAAAAACTCTCCCGCGATCAGCGCCGCGCCATGATCGCGACTCTTCTCAACGACCGCTTCCACCTGCGCGCGCACATCGAGACGAAGACTCTTCCCGTCTACGACCTCGTCATCGCCAAAGGCGGTTCAAAGCTCAAAGAGAACGCCGCCCCACCTGCCGCAAGCCTCGACCCTGGCGCTGCACCCTCCAGCCTCAAACCCGGCAGCTTCATGATCAGCGACTCCCAGATGACCGGTGTCGCCATCCCCATCTCCGTCCTTGTACCAAACCTTGGTTTCCAGGTTCAGCGCAACGTCATCGACAAGACCGGCCTTACTGGCAAGTACGACATCAGCCTCAAGTGGACCCCCGCCGAGTTGGAAGGGAAAACCGACACCAGCACCGACAACAACGCCCCCGACCTCTTCACCGCCCTTCAGGAACAGCTCGGCCTCAAGCTCGAACCATCCAAAGGCCCCGTCGACACGCTCGTCGTCGACCACATCGAGATGCCCTCAGCAAACTGAAGGTGTGCCTGCTATTCGCAGCCAAACGTCTTCGCATCCCATGCGTAAGATCGCCGGGAAATTCTCTATCGACGGCTTCCCGTTAGCTATGTAGAATACTACTCATGAATACTTCTATGCGCCGGCTCCGCACCCTCCTCGCCTTGGCCCTGCTCGGCACGTTCGCTGCTACCTCCGCCCAACAAGAGCGCAAACAATTCGACGTCATCTCCATTCGCGAAAACCGCGCCGGTGGCCCATCGTCCTCGAGCTTCCCGCTCGATCCCACGGCCAGGTACAACTACCACGGCAACCTGCTCAGAGCACACAACATCCCGCTGCTGCAGCTCCTCGTCTTCGCCTATGCGAAGAACATGTACCAGATCATCGACTTTCGCCGTCAGTTGCCCGAATGGGCCCGCGACATGCGGTTCGATGTCGAAGCGCGCACCGAAGGCTCTCCTACGAAAGACGACATGCGCGCGATGGTGCGCTCCATGCTCGAAGACCGCTTCCAGTTGAAGCTGCATACCGAGACCCAGGAAACCAGCGTGCTTCGTCTTGAACTCGTCCATCCCGGCAAGCTCGGCCCCAGTCTGCGCCCGTACGCCGCCACGGAACCGCCTTGCGACAACGTCCCGCCCTACGGCGACGTATCGGTCGCCCTCACCCCTGCCGGCTTCCCCGCATATTGCGGTGTGATGCTCTGGATTCCCGGCACGCCCAACGGAGAGATGCGCGTCGGCGGCCGCCGCCTCACCTCCGCAGACATTGCTCTCGGCGTCGGCGCAGCAGCGGACTTCACCGGAAACCCGGTCGTAGACGCTACCGGCCTCACCGGCGCCTACGATCTTTTGCTCGACTACGCGCCTGTCACTTCCGACCCGTCGCGCTCCACCGAGCCATCCAACGCTCTCCCGCTCGAAATCGCTCTGCGCAAACAGCTCGGTCTGAAACTTGAACCGGGCAAAGGACCGGTTGAAGTCTACGTCATCGACCAGGTATCGAAGCCGAGCGAAAATTAGCCCTGCATTGCTATGTGTTCCGCGGCCTCGGCAATCACCGCACCCACGCGATCCTCGCTTGCGCCGCTCACCAGCGGCTCCATCGCCCTTCCCACCAGCACCAGCAGCGGAGCCGGCCCACACTCCAACTCCGCAAACTTCTCCAGCCTGCAAGCCGCATTCGTCTGCCGCGGAGTCGCCGCCTGCGATACCGCCGCGCACGGCACATCCGCCGCCACTCCAGCCTCTGCCAGCTCACGCGCCAGCCGCGCCGTATCGCGCCCCGGCATGTAGATCACCAGCGTCGCATCCTCAGGCAACGGCCCGCTCCAAATCGGCGCCGCATCCTTACCCTCCGCATGATGCCCCGTCGCAAAGATCAGCTTCGACGCATACCTGCGGTCCGTCAGTGGCAGCGCCAGCGAAGCTCCCGCAGCAAACGCCGCCGTCACTCCCGGCACCACCTCGAACTCCAACCCGCGCCCCGCAGCGCCGCAATCTCCTCGCCCGCGCGCCCAAACACCAGCGGATCACCCGACTTCAACCGCACCACGCTCTGCCCCGCGCGCGACGCCTCAATCATCAGCGAATGAATTCCCTGCTGCGTAATCCGCGGCCGCCCGCACCGCTTGCCTACGCTTGTTACCAGCGCATGCCTGTGCGCCAGCGCCAGCACCTCATCCGGAACCAGGTCATCGTGAAAGATCACATCCGCCGACTCCAGCAGCCGCACCGCGCGCACAGTCAGCAGCTCCGGATCACCCGGCCCAGCGCCCACTAGATATACCTTCCCCGCCTCAGCCACTGTCATCGAATCACCTCACTGGGTGCCCCATTCACGACAGTCTTATCGTCGTGGGTGGGGTTAACGTACCCATGTTCACGCGCATGCTGTCTCGCCCTCGCGCGCGCCGGGCATCCATCAAACCCACAAACCTCGCGCTGCGCCAACTCATGCAGCAACGACTTCCGCGGCTCCCCAATCGGCTCGACCGCCGTCACCTCGCGCCGCAGCCGCCCCAGCTCCATCAGCCATTCGCCTGCATCCAGCGGCAGCGCCGCGTTGATCTCCTTACGCAGCCGCTGCGCCAGCGCCGGACTCTCACCCGCCGTCGAGATCGCAATCTGCAACTCACCGCGCTTCACAATCGACGGAAAGTAAAAATCGCAGAACGGCGGATCATCCACCGCATTGATCAGCACCCCGCGCTCCTGCGCCTCTGCAAACACCGCGCGGTTCACCTCCGGAGTCGCTGTCGCCGCAACCGCAAGAAACGCTCCCGCCAGATCACCCTCGCGATACTCGCGCCGCGCCCACGTCACATCGCCGCCCCGAGCCCACTCCTGCACCCGCGGCAGCGCCTCCGGAGCGATGACCATCACATGCGCCTCAGCCTCCAGCAGGCTCTCGATCTTCGACTCCGCAATCGCCCCCGCGCCAACCACAACGCATATCCGCGCCGTCAGCTTCAGAAACATCGGGAACAAACTCATCGCCTCACCTCTCGCCGGGGGTCCAGGGAACTTGTTCGCTGGGGTGGGAACTCGCTCGCTGGGGTGCTAACCAACATTCGCCGGCACCCGCCCCGGAGAAGGATCACGCTGCACCGGCGTAAACTCACCGCCAGCCAAATCCTCTCTCAGCTCCGCATCCGTCGACCGCCGGAAGTATCCACGCAGACTCTCACCGTGTTTCCGCTTCGCCAGGTACCCGCGCAGCAACCGCTCAATCGCCTCCGGGCAATCCTCCGCGGCCGCACGATACCCAATCTGCCGTGCAACTCCTGCATATTCGCCCACCGCCCCGCCGACGCAGAAATAGAACGCGTCGACCAGCTTCCCATCCTTCTTGATCTTCTTGCCCTCAAGCCCAATGTCCGCAATCCACGACTGCCCGCACGAGTTTGTGCATCCCGTCACATGCAGCCGCAGCTGCTGGTCGAACTCCGGAATCCGCTCCTCCAGCTCGCTCACCAGCCACTTGTTGAAGCCCTTCGTCTCCGCAATCGCAAGCTTGCAGAACTCCGTGCCCGTGCACGCCACCGCGCCGCGGAAGAACACCGTCGGCTGAACCTCCAGCCCGAGCCCCGTCAACTCCCTTACCAGCTCCTGCGTCTTCGCATTCGGCACATTGACGATCAATATGTTCTGCCCAATCGTCGTGCGAAGATGCCCATCGCCAAACCGCTCGCTCAGCGACGCCAGCGCAAACATCTGATCCGCCGTCAGGCGTCCATTCAGAATCGTCGCGCCGACATAGCTCAACCCATCCTGCTTCTGCCGGTGCACGCCCACATGATCGCGATAGATATCCTCCGCAACCGGACCCTCCTCTGCGCGATCGAACTTGTACCCAAGCCGCGCCTCAACCGCCTCCAGCATCGACTCCGCAGTCCAGCCATTCTTCATGAACAGGTACTTGAGTCGCGCACTCGTCCTGCTCTCACGCAGCACATCAGAATCGCGGAAGACCTCGCAAACCGTCCTCACTGCATCGAACGCCTTGTCCTGCGGGATAAACGCCGGCAGCCGTACCGCCAGATGCGGCTCGTTCGACAAACCCGCCACCCACGCGCAGGCTGTAGCCAATCTCCTCCTGCCCATGCTTCACACGCTTCAGCGCCGTCAGCGCCACATCATTAATCTCCGGGAACGAGCACCACACCGGGCATCCGCTCACCGAAATCTTGAACTTCCTCGGCAGGTTATAAAACTCGGAATTCCCCGTCAGCTTATGCGCAATCTCCACCGCCAGCGGAGACGCATCGATCAGCTCGTGCCCATCCAATCCAGCCAGCGGGCACCCCGTCACGTTCCTCACCACATCGCCGCACGCGCCCTTCGACGACAACCCAATCTTCTCCAGCTCATCCGCCACCACCGGCAGCGACTGAATCGTCAGCCAGTGCAGCTGAATATTCTGCCGCGTCGTCACATCGCCAATCCCCCGCGCATACTTCGCGGTGATGTTCGCAATCCCACGCAGCTGCCGCGACGTCAGCAGCCCATTCGGCAGCGCAATGCGCTGCATGAAGAACTCCGTCGCCTTCCCCTCGCCGTTCTTACCCCCGGTAACGCCCAGGCCGTCGCCCTGCGAGTAGATCCCCCACCACCGGAAGTACATCGCCCAGTCCGAGGGAATGCTGCTGTGCCCCAGCCGCGCAAACTCCCGCACCTCATCCCACGCATCCCACGGGTTCTTCTCGTGCTTCAGCCGCTCGGCCTTCTGGGCCTTCGTCTCTTTCACTGGGGCTGCTGCCACCACAGGCTCCAAAACACTCGTATCGCTCACGTAAAATCTCCCGGTTAAAACGAAAATCCCACGATCTTTGTCGTGGGACCTCAGGGGTGAAGCTTATGGGTTTGCGCTTACACTTCAGTCACGCACGCCGCCGCTCCAGCCCTGAGGCTGAGACAACACGCGGTCATGCACATGCGCTTCATACAGGTCAGAATACCTGCAAACGCATTTGAAATCAATCTCCCCTTGTAAAAAACTGTCCCATCCCGGGTAGCTGTCACATTTTGACAGTCTTCTGCAGGCATTCCTTCGTGCTCAGATCACGCATAAGGTTCCCGTTCTCTCCCCACGAGACCTCCGTCGCAGTTCCCCCTGCTCATTCCCTGCTCATTCCCTGCTCTCCCTGCAAGCTGCGAAGCGCCAAAGAAAGGATTCCTTATGACAAGCCACTCACTTCGGCGTCTGAGCACTTCTCTGATTCCATGCCTTCTCGCGATCGGCGCGGCATCCACTCCCTCAGTCGTCGCCCAGAATCCTGACGTCCAACAGAAGGTCGCCGACCTCAAGGCGGCCATGGCGCAAAACAAGCAAGCCCTCTTTCAATACACCTGGACCGAACAGGACACGATCAGCCTCAAGGGCGAGCAAAAGAAACAGGAGCAGTTTCAGGTGCGCCTTGGCCCCGACGGCAAGCCGCAAAAGACACCCATCGATCAGTCCGCGCCTCCGGCGAGCACCGGAAGAAACGGGCGGATAAAGCAACATGTCGTCGAGAAAAAGAAGGAAGAGTACAAGGACTACGCCGACCAGATCAAAGCTCTGATCCAGCAGTATGTCCCACCCGACAAAGACGCGATTGACCAGGCTCGCCAAAAGGGCAACATCGCCGCCAGCCCGGAAGCCGGCACCCCCGGCCAATTCAAACTGGTCATCACCAACTACATCAAACCGAACGACAACATGACTCTCGTCGTCGATAAAGCAACAAAGAATCTCGTAAGCTTATCGATCGCCACCTACCTGGATGATCCAAAGGATGCCGTCACCGTCTCCGTTCAGTTCAGCGCCATCCCCGGCGGCCCCAATCACGTTGCATCTCAAACGATCAACGGTGTCAGCAAGCAGCTGACCATCGCCGTGCAGAACAGCAACTACCAAAAGGTCTGAGCAACGCAACTCCGCATCGATCTACTTCGCCCGATATCCGCATGCGCTGCGTCGAAAAAAGAATGCGCACAACTCCTTTTGAAATCAACTCTCTCCGCGAAGCACTCTTTTATACTCATTGCATTCGCCCGCGGAACGCACCCCTTGAACCTCATCTTCCTCTACGGCTTACCCGCCACCGGCAAGTTCACCATTGGCGAAGAACTCGCCAGGCTCACCGGTTATAAGCTCTTCCATAATCACCTTGCCGTCGACCCCCTGCTCTCCATCTTCGACTTCGGCAGCAAACCCTTCGTCGAGCTTCGCGAAACCTTCTGGCTCTCCGTCATCGAGCACGCCGCCCTCGCTCACATCCCCGGCCTCATCTTCACCTTCGTACCCGAGCACACCGTCCGACCCCAATTCATCCCCAACCTCATCGACGTCGCCGCACGCACCCACATCGCCATCCACACCGTTGAGCTCACCTGCCCCCTCCCCGAACTCAAACGGCGCCTCGACACACCGTCTCGCCGCAAATTCCAGAAGCTCAACTCAATAGAACTCTTCGACGCGCTTCAATCCAGCGGCGCCTTGTCATCCTTCCGAATGCCCACCCCCGACCTCACTCTCGACACCAGCAAGCTCACTCCACTAGAAGCTGCCCAACAGATCTCCGATCTCTGGAAGCCTTCCCACGATGACGAATACCGGGAGCTCTGAGGTTTCAATCCGGCACTCATCGTTTGTGTTCTGAGTGGGCCATCCCGGAATGACGACCGGATGTTCAACCTCCGTACGATCGCTGGATTTCCAGAGGGCTGAAGGCCCGACCTATAGATTCTGATCCCAGCACAATCTAACTACTTCGCCCGGTACCCACGCCACACATACTCCAGCGCCTCCGGCAGCGTCTGCGCCTTCACCGCGCGATCCGTGTGCCCCGCGTTCCGCGCAAACACAAACTGATAGTGGTATCCCTTCGCCGCCAGCACCTTCGCCACGCGCTCGTTTGCCAGCACCCAGTCGTGCATATCGTCGCGCATCGCATTCGGATTCAGCAGGTCCCGATCCCCGACCTCCATCCATATACGAATCGGCTTCTTCGCAGACTCCGGAATCAGATGCTCATGAAACTCCCACGCCCCGTGCGGAGTCTCCGGGTTCGGCGGCCACTGCTGATTCACATACGTCCCTGAGTACGTCAGCACCCGGTGATACAGTTCCGGGTGATACCACGCCATCTCCAGCGCGCATGACCCACCCGAGCTCCCACCCATCGTCGCCCTCCCATCCGGATCCTTCGTCAACCGCACATGAGCCTCCTGCTCCGCGCGCGGAAGCACCTCCTTCTCCACCCACTCCGCATACTTGCCGGACATCGTGTCATACTCCAGCCCGCGCTCGCTTCCCTGCGCATCGCCGCCGCCGTTCTGGATCGACACCGCAATCATCACCGGAACTTTCTTCTCCGCAATCAACCCATCGATCGCCGTGAACAGCATCCAGTCCGGCCCATCTGCTCCCACGATGAACGGCGCCACCGTCCCCGGCACATACTCCTTCGGCACATACACCGTCACCTCGCGCGTCCACGGTGCCGGATGACTCGTCGTCACAATCATCTTCGCCGGATCGCTCGGATCGGGCGTACCAAAAGTCCCCTTGTCCCGCGCAATACCCGGATAGAACCTGCTGTCCGCCGAGCTCATCCTGAACATGATCACCGACCCACGCAGCTCCCCCCTCGGGTCCGACGACTGCATCTCCGGCGCCGCCTCATGCGTTGGCCCAATGATGTAGTTCCCGTCCTTATCCGGCGGCGGCACCTCACCGTCCGGCAACTCCGTCGCCTTCACATAACCCGCCGTATGCGGATCACGCGTCGGCGGCGTCGGCCGCGCATTCTGATTCACCGGCGCAGCCGTCTGCGCACACACCAGCCCGCCCATCACCCCCGCCGCCAGCAGCCCTGTCATTCCACGTACCACTAGGCTCATCAAACACTCCTTTTCGCCGCGAACCGCCATCTTGCAATTGTCACATTTGACAGTCCCCGCAGAAGTCCCTTGGTGCTGAGATAGGCGCAGGCCCAGATGTTCGAAAGGACAGCCATGAGCTCCCCCACAGGCACCACCCCATACCCGATGGACCGCACCCGTCTCCCCATCGCCGAACCCAACTATCCGCACAGCACCGTCCTCGATGCCCGCGACGCCACGCCGCCCCCGCGCTTCGAAATCAAACCGCCCGAAGGCGCTCCCAACGTGCTCATCGTCCTCATCGACGACATAGGCTTTGGCATGTCGAATTCCTTCGGCGGCCCCATAAATATGCCGTCCGCCGAGGGCCTCGCCGCCAATGGCCTTCGCTACAACCAGTTCCACACCACCGCGCTTTGCTCTCCCACGCGCACCGCCCTACTCTCTGGCCGCAACCACCACATGAACAACATGGGAGGCATCACCGAGATCGCCACCTCCTTTCCCGGCAACACCGGTCAACGCCCCAACAACGTCGGCCCACTCGCGGAGACGCTGCGCCTCAACGGCTACAGCACCGCCTTCTTCGGAAAGAACCACGAGACCGCCGCATGGGAGGTCAGCCCCTCCGGTCCCACCGACCGCTGGCCCAGCCGCTCCGGCTTCGACGAGTTCTACGGCTTCATCGGCGGCGAGACCAACCAGTGGGCGCCCACCCTCTATCACGGCCTCAACATGGTTCCCACACCCCATTACCCCGGCTACAACTTCATGACCGACATGACCGATCATGCCGTCGACTGGATGAAATTCCAGAAAGCCCTCACGCCGGACAAACCCTTCTTCGTGTACTTCGCCCCAGGAGCGACGCATGCTCCTCACCACGTGCCCGCCGAGTGGATCCCCAAATACAAAGGCAAGTTCGATCAAGGCTGGGACAAGCTCCGCGAAGAAACGCTCGCTCGTCAGATCAAGCTCGGCGTCGTTCCCGCCGGCACCAAACTCGCAGCCAAGCCCGAGGCCATCAAGGACTGGGACACCCTCAACGCGGACGAGAAAAAACTCTTCGCCCATCAGATGGAGGTCTACGCCGCCTTCGCCGAATACTGCGACTACGAGATCGGCCGCGTCTTCGAGGCTCTCAAAGAGATGGGCCAATTCGACAACACGCTCATCTTCTACATCATCGGCGACAACGGAACCAGCGCCGAAGGTGGCGCCAACGGCATGTTCAACGAGTACACGTACTTCAACGGCGTTCAGGAGACAGTCGCCGACATGCTGAAGCATTACGACGAGTGGGGCAGCCCCTCCACCTATCCGCACATGGCCGCCGGCTGGGCCGTCGCCGGTGACACGCCTTTCATGTGGACCAAGCAGATTCCGTCCAACTACGGCGGCACGCGCAACCCCTTGATCGTCTCCTGGCCCAAACACATCACCGCAACCAACGAAGTCCGCTCGCAGTGGCACCACGTCATCGATGTCGCTCCCACCGTCCTCGAAGCCGCCCACCTCCCCGAACCAACCTCCGTCAACGGAGTCGAGCAGGAGCCCATCGAAGGTGTCAGCATGCTCTACACCTTTGAAAGCCCCAAGGCAGAGAGCACACACAAAACCCAGTACTTCGAGATCACCGGCAACCGCGCCGTCTACAGCGACGGCTGGTTCGCCGGCACCATCCACCGCGCGCCCTGGGAATCCCAGCCGCGCACCACGCTGCAAAACGACAAATGGGAGCTCTACGACACCCGCAACGACTTCAGCCTCACCAACGATCTCGCCGCCTCCAATCCCGCGAAGCTCAAAGTGCTGCAGGACCTCTTCATCCAGGAGGCAATCAAGTACCGCGTCCTGCCCATCGACGACCGCAGTCTCGAGCGCTTCAACGCCGCTCTCGTCGGCCGTCCCGATCTGATGGCGGGCCGCACCTCGCTCACACTCAGCTCCGGCATGATCGGCATGAGCGAGAACGTCTTCATCAACATCAAGAACCGCTCCTTCTCCATCACCGCAGACCTCGACATCCCGCAAGGCGGCGCCAACGGCGTCATCGTTGCGCAAGGCGGCCGCTTCGGCGGCTGGAGCCTCTATCTCAAGGACGGCAAGCCGGCCTTCTGCTACAACTTCCTCGGCCTTATCCCCTACAAGGTCGCCGCTCCCAGCGCCCTCGCCCCCGGCAAATCCACCGTTCGCATGGACTTCGCCTATGACGGCGGCGGCCTCGGCAAAGGCGGCACCGCCACGCTCCTCGTCAACGGCAGCAAGGTCGCCAGCGGGCGCATCGACCACACGCAGGCAATGGTCTTTTCCGCCGACGACCCCGCCGATGTCGGCATCGACGACGGCACCAACGTCACCGACGACTACAAAGAGGGCGATAACGCCTTCACCGGCGAGATCCTCAAGGTCGTCGTCGACGTGCAACCTGTCGGCGCCTCCCAGAAACAGGAAGAGGACAAGACCCGCCAGGAAGCCGCCGTCAAAAAAGCCCTCTCAGACTGAACCGTGTGCACCGGGTGCCCCACCCTCGGCGCGACTCCGTCGCGACAGGGTGGTGGTATCGTTTGCGGTAGCAAACGACCGCTTTTCCATTGACTCGGCTACCCAACCGTTACACTCTCTTTTGTGTCAACGGGCCTGAATCGCTACCAACAAACGCAGCTCCCTCATTTCATCACCTTCAGTTGCGTCCGGCACCAACCTCTCCTTGGCACAGACGCAGCCCGCGACATCTTCTGCAAACTGCTCGAGCGCACGCGCGAACTCTACGCATTTGACGTTCTCGGCTACGTCATCATGCCCGATCACGTGCATCTCCTCCTCACTGAGCCCGAAGAGAAGCCACTCTCCGTCGCAATCCAAATTCTCAAACAGCGCTTCTCCAAAACACGCAATGAAGACCACGTTTGGGAGCCGCGCTATTACGATTTCAACATTCGAACCGAAAAGAAGCGCATCGAAAAGCTCCGTTACATCCACCGCAATCCAGTCCGCAGAGAGCTGGTCGAAAAACCAGAAGACTGGCGGTGGAGCAGCTATCGCGACTACGCCGGACTCACCCACGGCCCCGTCACAGTAACACTTCCCAAGTAGTGAACGATCCGGGTTCCCACCTCTAACCGGGTACCCCATCCTGGGCGCGACAACAACTATCCCCCGGGTGCCCCACCCTCGGCGCGAAGCGACAGGGTGGTGGTATCGTTTGCGGTAGTAAACGACCGCTTTCCTCGAACGAGCCACCTTATCTGTGCTTCGACACCGCGATGAGTGGCACAGCACGGTTCATTTCATATCCCGTCACAGATTAAGCACTCACCGTCTCAACAACCGCGCCACCACCGGCGTGATCCCCTCACCCAACTCCACGATGCTGCTTCGCATCCAGATGCACGCCGTCGACTTCACTCACGGTCGTTGCACTTCCCGCATCAAAAAACGCGCATCCCAGCAACTCACTCACCTGCCGGAACGCCTCGGCCATCCCACGCGAGCGAACATCCGCTCCCGCAAACTTCTCCACCATCGTCCCCCGCGGAGTCGAAGTCGGAGGCGGCGCCACAATCAGAATCTCCGGCACCGCCATCCCCGGCTCAATCGGCGCCCTCCGCATCGCATTCACCAACGCCGTCACGCCCTGCCCCGGCGACCACGCATTGTTGAACGGATAGGCGAACTGCATATCGTTCGTCCCCAGGCACAGGATGACGAGATCCAGCGGCGAGTTGATCTCCATCACTTGCTCGACCCCTGCAGCCCATTCCGCCCGGGCTTGAACGGATCGTCCCAAACCGTCCGCCTTCCATTCAGGCAGTTCTCAATCACCCGCACCGAAAGCCCACCCGCCACCAGACCGCGCTCCATCACGCCTGGCCAGCGCTCCTCGAACGGCAGCCTCCGGCGCTCACCCGGCACAATCCCCCAGCTCAACGAATCGCCATAAACCAGCACATTCAACATAAGTCTATGTCTCTGCCTCCAAAGGGCTTAGCTCCGCCTCGGAATCAATCCAGAGCGCAACCCCCTGCGAACTCTACCCCTTTACTTTGAAGACTTTGCACAATTCCCACCGTTTCCGCGCATAAAGTCCACCCTCAACTCCAATGTTGTGAAGACTTTGCGCAAAAACAGGGGGAGGGGGTACCCCCTACCCCAGCCGCGACTCCGCCTCCTTCGTCGCCTCATAAATCTGGTCGAAGCTCTCAATCGCATACAGCACCGGCTGCATCTTCGCCACATCCACCACCGTATCCAGCACCTTCGCCAGATCGAAGTCGCGAATCTCCGGTCCGCCGCCCGAAACTTGTTCGACCACGTGCGTGCACTCGCCGTGCGAACTGATCAGCCCACTCCCATACACCTTGATCTCGCCCTCCTGCCGGATCACTCCAAACTCCACCGTGAACCAGAACAGCCGTCCCAGCCGCTCCAGATCGTTCTGCTCTGTCAGCGCTGCGCACAGCTTTCCGTAGTGCTGCAGAAAGTCCGCAAACACCGGATGCGCATGCATCGGCACATGCCCAAACACATCGTGGAAGATATCCGGCTCTGGCGTGTACTCCAGCGACTCGCGACTTCGAATCCACGTCGTCGTCGGAAACATCCGCGCTGCCAGCATCTCGAAGAACGCGCCCGCCGGCAGAAATCCACTGACCGGCGTCGAACTCCACCCGGTCCGAGGCCGCAGCCTCTTCGTAACTTCCGTCAGGTTCGGCAGCTGATCTTGCTGCAGTCCAATCCGGCTGAATCCATCCAGATATTCCGCGCATGCATGCCGCTCCAGCTGCGGCATCCTGCGACCCACCAGCTCCGACCAGATCGCGTGCTGTTCGGGCGTGTACGCGGCCCAGTCCTGTTCAATCAGGTACGGCTTCGCCTGTACCAGCTCCGGTGGTGCGGTCCCTGTCTGCATCGCGCCTCTCATCTCCTTGGACGGCAGAGTCACTTCTCCCACCATCGCTACGTGCTCTCTGCCCCAGACAGATCCGCGCCGCGCGCCTCCCTTCCAAGCGAGGCCACCACCGCGATAAACACCGCACAGAACACTACCGTCCAGCCCATCACCGGCGCAAGCCGCCCGCCGAACACACTCTGAGCCACCGCCGCCTGGAAGTGCACATTCCGCGACGCCAGCAGATTCCCCAGCTGGTACGCCAACCCCGGCAGCACCGCCCGCACCGGCCCCGGCGACAGCTCGGTCAGGTGCACCGGAATCACCCCCCACGCCCCCTGCACCATGAACTGCATCAAAAAACCACCCGCCGCCAGCATCGCGGCCGTATGACTCCAAACCCACAGCGGAATCACCGGCACCGCCAGCAGAGCCGCCAACACAATCGCCCGCCTGCGCCCCAGCCTCTCCGACAGCGCCCCGAAAAAGATCCCACCCACAAAGGCCCCCACCGTCCCCACAATCGCAACCACCGACGTCACCTGCACGTCCAGGCCCTTGTCATGCTTCAAAAACGTCGGATACAAGTCCTGCGTGCCGTGACTGAAAGAGTTGAACCCCAGCATTAACAAAATGAGGAAACCGAAGATTGGAAGAAACTTAAATAGTTCTCGATACCCTCTTCCACCGCTCCGTTTCGTCCGCCCTTTGATCCACGCAGGCGACTCCTCGACTCCGACCGCAATGAAGCCCGCGAGAGCTGCCGGCACAGCGCCCAGCAGAAACAGCATCCGCCACTTCGCCATGAATCCATGCGCATGCAGGTGTGGATAGATCGCTCCATACGCTGCTGCCGCCAACAGATTCCCCGCGACGTATCCCTCCTGCAGCAGTCCCGAGAAGAACCCGCGCCCCTCCGCCGGCAATGACTCCAGCGCCAGCGCCGCACCCACACCCCACTCCCCACCCATCGCCACACCAAACAACGCGCGCATCGCCAGGAAGCTGGTAAACCCAGGCGCGAACGCCGACCCGACTTCAAAGATTGAGAACGTCAGGACATTCAGCATCAGAGTCGGCCGTCGGCCGATCTTCTCTGCCAGCAGGCCAAACAGCAACGCACCCACGGGCCGCATGCACATCGTCCACGTGATGCTGTCGGCCGCGGTCGCCAGGCTGACGTGATACGTCGCAGCGATCGAGTCCAGGCAATATGTCAGGAGAAAAAAGTCGAACGCATCCAGCGCCCAGCCCAGAAAGCACGCCGCAAAGACGCGCCGTTGCGATGATGTAAGCGATCGAAACGGCTTAAGGAACATCCTCGCGCGCGCCCCCAGGGCTGAACAGAATCGGAGTTCAGTCTAGAGCTTCGCGCGCAGCGGCACGCCCGGATCCACGAACGCCATCTCCGCCGCCGCCGTCTCCTGCTTCAGAATCTGGTGATGCAGGCAGTACAGTGCGAGCTCCAGGCGGTCGCTCACACCAAGCTTGTCGTATACCTTGCGCAGATAGTTCTTCACCACCTGCTCGGTCGTGCCGATCTGATAAGCGATCTCTTTATTCCGCATTCCGCGCGTGATGCACGCAATAATCGCCAGCTCCTTGTCCGAGAGCCGCGGCTGCGTCCGCGGGTTCGTCAGCGACGCGGCCTGCGCCCTGTACGCATCAATCACCCACGAGATCGACTGGTTATCGATCCATGTCTCGCCCGCCGCAATCTTGCGCACACACTTCACCAGCAGGTCCGGCGAGATCGACCGCGGAACCACACCGCGCACACCGCGCCGGTACAGCTCGACCGTATTGCCCTCATCGCTCTCCGAAACCTGCACGATCAGCTTCGCGTTCGGCGCTCGGCGCACAAACTGAGGAATCGCATCCACCGTTCCAGCGATCAGCTGGCCCTCGAGCACGACCACATCCGTCGGAAACCGCTGCAGCGCCGCGTACAGGTTCTCAAGCGTCTCCGCCTGCGCGACCACCCGAATATCGTCCTCCAGCGCAAAGACCTTGCGCATTCCGACGCGGTAGATCGCCTGCGAATCGGCAAGGATGACGCGAATCCCTGCACCGTTACCGCTATTACCCTGTCCATCCTCCGGCGCCTTCTGGCCCGGGTTCTTAGATCCATCAGTGGTCATGGCGTTCAGCCCTTAAGGAGTACTTATCGATGACAGCCGCAGCCCGGTTTCGGCCAGCGGTAAAGTCGTGTCGCACAATCCGGCCAACACAATCCAGCAATACATCCTCGGTCCCGCCCATAATGGCAGCCGGCATCTTAATTAGAAAACGGACCGTACTGTCGACTGGCGGTAATTCGTCACTGGCAAACAGCAACCCTGCCGACGAAACATCCTCGGTCACCGCATGGTATTCGCGATCATCCGACGTCAGAGTCAGGTCAAGCCGCAGCGGAAAACGCACTGCTGCACGAACCGGGTCACTTGCGGGAGTACTCAACGGCATACGATTCCCTCTTCTCCCTCTTCCGGGTCAGCCTTTTGGCAGCACCGATTGTCGCACGATTGTACCCCACGGCGTCCATTACCAAGGTGTTTGTTTTGGGCTCAGACTGGCCGATCCTCCCACCCAGGTTCGGTCCCGATTGTGGTCGACGCCCATCATCATCCCCCGTCCCATCCTCACCAGGCTGGTCATTGGCGTCATCTTCCCGTCATCTGGCCAGGCGTACAAAATACGAATCTCCGCCTGGGTCATCCCCTCCGGCGTCTGGATCACCGGCGCAAACTGCACCCGCTCCTGCAGCAAATAGTTATGTCGTTCCGCGTGCGGGATGGCCATGAGTTCCTCATCGCTCGGCTCGAACTGAATCCCCTTGCCCGCAAAAGAATAGAGCGGCTTCAGCACCCACCGGCTGCGGTCCTCCGGCAGCCGCTCTCGTTTCTTGCCCGCGAACCAGTCACTCAAAAACACGGCGGCCGGAACCGCCGGATGATCCAGGTATGGAATCGAAAACTTGCTGATGCGGAAGTACCAGTTCGGATGGCCGGCCCATTCCACGTCCAGCTCCTCCCGATAGTCAAAAGGCAGCTCGATCTTCTTCCGCACGAGCTCATCGACGATCGCCCGGTTGTAGATCCGCTCAATCGGCGCAATCACACCCTCCCCACGCTGGTACATCAGCCGATTGCCGCGCCTCATGACCTTCGCGATGTCCACGGTCCGAATGCCCAGCCGGTCCTCATGCACGTGAAAGTCAGGCAGCGTCTTCTGCTTCTCCGGCTCGATCTCCAGCAGCACCACATTCTCGGGATCGTGCTTGCCGACGATCACCTCGCGCAGCACCTCCCAGTACGCCGCATCATCCATTCCGCCAAACAAATATTGCAGCGCTGGATCGACGTCGTAGACCTCCTTGTAAAGCTGCGACAGCAGTATCTGGTATCCAAAAACCGACGGGAAGGCCTGCATCTCCACGAGCTTCGGCTCCAACTCGCCCGCCGCGTTCCGCACCAGCCCGAAATCAACCGTCATAAAGTGCGGATGCGCGTCCTCGCCCGGCACGCGGTACTCCGCGGGAATCGCCGCGTCCGAATCCCGCATGTACCGCTCGCTGCCAAGCAGCTGCGCTGTAAGCTCCTCGCCTGTCCGCACCAGGCGCCGCATCAGCTCCGGCGCAAAGAAGCAAGGTGTTTCGCACACACGAAACTCGACCTTCGTGCGCGTGCGCTCTTCGAGCAGCCGCATCAGCTCCGCATACTTGCCCATCGTGAACCGCTCGTTGAACGCAGTGCGATACGGCTCCAGCATCAGCTTTCCTGGCCTCTCTAAAGAGCTCTATGCCTTGATCAGAAATTTTCCTTCGCTCATAATCTGCTCTTCATTCGTTCCATCGCCGAGCCAGATATTGAACTCCAGTCCCACCACATCAATGTGCGTCGTCGACTTCCACGGCGCGCCAGTGTGCGCTCCATACGGATCGCCAAACGCAATATGGATGCCGGGAAACTTCTCGTCCTGCAGAATGTTTCCAATCACGTGCGACACGCCGATGTTCGTACCAATCGCAAACTCGCCGACGCGGTCCGAGTTCTCATCCGTGTGCGTGTACTCCCAGAACGCCTGCTCCAGTTCCTTGTTCGCGCATTCGACGCTCGTAATGCGGTTGTGTCCCACGTGAATCGTCAGCGGCGTCTCGCGCAGAATCCCAAACCGCGCGCACAGAAAATCGCCGACGACGCCATCGACAACAAACACGCCGTTCACCTCTCCCGGAGCCGTGAAGCACTCACCACCCGGCAGATTTCCCCACTTCTCCGGGCTGATGATCCCCGACGTCTTGAACCACTTGTAGCTCGGCTCCAGCTCCGCAAAGATGTTCGTCCCCGCGGCGCTCGTCGCGCGCACATACTTCGCCTTGCGCACCTTGTCCAGCACCTTCTGGCTCAGTCGGTCCACGGCGTTGAAGTCCGCGCGCATGCCCTGCACCATCACCTCCGGCGTGATGTTCACCATGTGCGCGTGCCGCATGCGCCGGCGGTTCACGACGTCGGTCATCTGCATGCGGCTCTGCAACTCATTCGGCTGCACCTGCACGGCAAAGATCGACACCTCGGAGCTCTCCATGTCGTCGAGCACCGCACGCGGCATGTCCTTCAGCGGCCGCTGTGCCAGCTCCTCCAGCACAAACCCATTCCACCTGCAGCCGATCCTTCCAACTCCGTCGCAATCGCCGCCGCAATCTCCCGCGTGGCCTCATCGGTAATCAGCGTCACCTTCTCGCTCGGCTGAATCCGCAGACACGTCGTCACCGCATTCCGCGCACCTGCGCGAAACTCTTCGGGAAACTTATGTCCAACAAATTCACCATTACTGAATGCTCTTCTCACTCACTACGCTGAAACATCCCCATCCGTCATTTCGGCCGCCATATCCGATTGCCAAATCGGCAGAACTCTTCGAACTCCGTGATGGCCTCGTTTTCGGGAACCATATTCTTTGTTACTGTAACGTCCCACGGCAGCGCCTCAGCGACATCATGCTTCTCGACTGTTATCGAAACCTCTGTGAGATTCAGATGATCGGCAAATCCTTGCGCCGACGGCTCATCCGCAAACACTACAACGAAATCGATATCCCGCGGCTGTGTGAGGTCATCACATTCGACGCGCAAGCGTCGAAGCACATCTTCATTCTCTTCACTAAAAGCCATCGCGAATTCCTACAACCCCGCTCTCGTCTCTTCCGCCATATAGTCCACGACCTTCTTCAGATCGCCCGTCTCGCGCCACACCCTCAACTGCCTGTCCGCACCCGAGCCCTCGCGAATCATCTCGCGAATATGCTCAATCGCCGACCTGCACCCCAACTCGTCCACCACCTCATCGACGAAGTTCAGATACTCCAGAATCAGATCGCACTCCGGCACCTCCTCTTCTTTGCCGAAGTCGATCAGCTTGCCCTCCAGCCCATAGCGCACCGCGCGAAACTTGTTCTCCATCAGCAGCGCACGCGAGTACTGCCGGAAATCAAGATTCCGCTCATGCAGCAGCCACAGCTTCGCCGCCGTCGCCTGGATCAGCGCCGCAATCGACACCGTCTCATCCGCGCGCATCGGGATATCGCACACCCGCACCTCCACCGTGTCGAAGAACGGATGCGGCCGCACATCCCACCAGATCTTCTTCGCATTGTCGATGCGAGTTGGTCTTGATCAGCAGGTTCACGTAGTTCTCAAACTCCGAGTAGCTCGAGAAGTGATCCGGCAGATTCGTCCGCGGAAAGTTTTCAAACACCTTCGCGCGATAGCTCTTGTAGCCCGTCTCCATCCCCAGCCAGAACGGCGAGTTCGTGCTCAGCGCCAGAATGTGCGGCAGAAAATACCGCAGCGAATTCATGATCCGGATCGCCGCCTCGCGGTCCTCGATGCCCACGTGCACATGCAGCCCGAAGATCAGGTTCGCCCGCGCCACCAGCTGCAAATCTTCGACTACCTTGTCGTAGCGCGGATCAGGATAGATCTCCTGCGAGCGCCAGTCCGCAAACGGATGCGTCGCTCCGGCCACGAGCATCAGCCCGTTCTCCTCTGCCAGACGAATCATGTTGCGCCGCAGGTCGTAGATGTCCTCGCGCGCTATCTCAACGTTGTCGCATACGCGCGTGCCCACCTCGATCACCGACTGATGCATCTCCGCCTTGACGCGCTCCTCCAGCCGCAGCTTCCCCTGCGCCAGCATCTCGGTTTTGATATGCGAACGCAGATCCCGCGTCTCAGGATCAATCGTCTGGTACTCCTCCTCAATCCCCAGCGAAAACGTTGGCCGCATGGAATCGTTCCTCCCACCTTCACACAAATCTATGTTGTGCTCTTCTTGCTGGCCCGCTTCTTCCCCGCTTCCTTTACCTCGCGCTTCTCCAAAGCATTCTTCGCAATCGCAGCCTTCGTCGATGTCGCCTTCTTCGCAGCAGCTTTCTTTCCGCCCGTCTCCCATCCTCCGGGACCAGTTCCTCGACCTCCGAGGAACGTCGACCACTTCAACTCCTTCGGCGCCTTACCCGCAATCTTCGCCTTCTCCACCGCAAGCTTCGCGACCTTGTCGACAATCCAGTCAAAGTTCTTCTGCCCCACCGAGTGCACATCCGCGTCTGGCGCCGGATTCATGAAGTCGATGGCATACGGCACGCCATCTTCCACGGCGAACTCCACCGTGTTCAGGTCATAGCCGAGCGCGCGGCACAACGTCAGCGAATCCTTCTCCACGCGCTCCAGCAACCCCTTCGGATACTCCGGCGGATCGAGCACGTACCGCTCATGGTGCGGACGCCGCGGATCGTACGACATGATGCGCACGTCCTTCTGCCCAACCACATAACAACGGAAGTATTCGTTGAAGTTCACCGCCGCCTGCAGCGTCATGCACAGGTCGCGCGTCGAGTCATAAGCGCGGAAGAATTCATCTGGGTTGTGCACATGATGCACATCGCGCCACCCGCCGCCGTCATGCGGCTTGAGGAACGCCGGGAACTTCACGTAGTCGAAGATTGCATCCCAGTTCAGCGGAAACTCCAGGTTTCGCACCGACTGCTGATTGATCTCCGGCGGAAACAGCTTGTGCGGCAGCAGCACTGTCCGCGGCACCGCCACGCCCAGCTCCTTCGCCAGCGAGTAGTTGAAGAACTTATCGTCCGCCGACCACCAGAACGGGTTGTTGATGATCTGCGTTCCCGTCAGCGCAGCGTTCTTCAGGTAGGCGCGATAGAACGGCATGTCGTGCGAGATGCGGTCCACGATCACCGCATACCCGCTCGGGTCCGCCTCCTTCACGCCGCCCACCTGCACAAACTCCGCGCGAATGTCGTCGAGTTCCATCGAGTTGATGCGCTCCACCAGCGCCCCGGGAAACGTGTTCTCCATGCCAAACAGCACGCCAATCTTCTTCATCTGCTCAACTCCGACTGTTCATTCACTACAGATACACCTGCGCCATCCGCTGCCACCACGGCCAGTCATGGCCCGTGTTGTCGCCCCACACATCCAGCCGCACCGGAATGCCCTTCGCCCGCATCACAGCGGCCAGCTTCTCGTTATCGTTCCAGCACTGATCATGCACTCCCGTGGCCAGCACGTAGGTCCGCCTGCGCATCTGGTCCAGGATCTGCGCATCGTGCAGGTTCGGAATAAACTCCAGCGGCTGATTGAAGTACACATCCTCATCGTGGTAGCCGCTCATAAACCCGAGGTTCTTCAGATCGAACGCTCCGCTCATCGACAGAAATCCCGTGAACACATCCGGATGTCTCAGCGCGCAATTCACAGCATGAAAGCCGCCAAAGCTGCACCCCGTTGTCACCAGATGCGGCTGTCTATTGTGATGCCGGATGAACGGCACCACCTCCTGCACGATGTATTTGTCGTACTGAACCTGCCGCGCAATCCGCCATCGCGGCCCCACGTTGCGGTTGTACCAGCTCTCTGAATCCAGCGAATCCACGCAGATTAGCTGCAGCTCTCCGTGCTCAATCTTCCCCGCCACCGCGCCCACCATGCCGCGGTCTTCAAACTCGTAAAACTTCCCCTGCGAGGTCGGAAACACGATCGTCGGCAGGCCATCATGGCCGAAGACCAGCAACTCCATCTCGCGCCCCAGCTCCGGCGAGTACCATTTGTGGTATTCACGCTTCATCCCTTGGTCCTCTGGTACCCTGAGGTCTCACCCTGCACGCCAATCCCCCTCCAGGAACACCGCACCGATTTGCCCTTCGACTCACCCACAGATTCGCGCAACCTCATCCCCCTCGCCCCCGCATCGCCGAGCGCTCCGGCAGACTTCGCGCCTCTCGAACCTGCTCCACGTCCTGACAACGATCTCTCTCCCGCGCACGAGCTCGACAACAATCCGCGCTACCTCGTGCTCCGGCAGTTCCAGTCGCACTTCCTGCCCGATGCTCGCGACATCGAAGTCTACCTGCCGGAAGCCTACATCAACGACCCCGCGCGCCATTTTCCGGTCTTCTATCTTCACGACGGCCAGAACCTCTTCGACGGCCGCACCTCCTACATCACCGACCACACCTGGCAGGCCCACACTACCGCCGACCACCTCACGCGCGAAGGTCTCATCGAACCCGTCATCCTCGTCGGCATCAACAACACCGGCCTTCGCCGCATGGCCGAGTACACACCTACCCGAGATCCAGGCCTTCGCGGAGGTGACGGCGATCTCTACGGCCGTCTCCTCGTCGAAGAGCTGAAACCCTGCATCGATCGCGAGTTCCGCACGTTGCCCGACGCCTCCAACACCGCGCTCGGTGGCTCCTCCCTCGGCGGCCTTATCTCGCTCTACCTCGGCTTCACCTATCCTGAGGTCTTCTCCAAACTCGCCGTCCTCTCCCCCAGCGTCTGGTGGAACGAGCGCGCCATCCTCCGCACGCTCTCTGCCGGTCAAGTCCGGCCGAACCTCCGCATCTGGCTTGACATGGGCACCGCCGAAGGCCTGCGCCATCTCCGCGATAGCGACCTCCTCTATCGCCGGCTCATCCAGAATGGCTGGCGCGACAGTCTCGACCTCTGTTATCTGCGCGTCCCCGGCGGCCAGCATAACGAGGACGCCTGGGCCGCCCGCCTCGACCAGGTCCTGCGCTTTCTCTTCCCCGCACGGGGCGCCTGACCGCGTATTTGCGTATTCGCAGAAAATTCGCGATACTTAGGTGTTCGGACTCATTGCGCCCGCACGCCGTGTTGACAACCTCCGCGGCCAGCAGCACGGCTCCTGAACCCAAAATTCAAAAGATTCTCTGAGAGGACCTTTCCAGTGTTGATGATTCGTCTGGCGCGCGTAGGCGCCCGCAAGCAGCCGCACTACCGCGTCGTTGTTATCGAGAAGGACCGCGCACGCAACGGCCGTTCGATCGAGGTGGTGGGCACCTACAATCCACGCACCAGCCCCGCCAGCGTCGACCTGAAGCGCGACCGCATCGATTACTGGACCTCGAAGGGTGCGCAGCTCTCGGAGACCGTCGGCAAGCTCGTCGCAAAGCACCAGCCGGCCGCCGCAGCTCCTGCCGCCTAAAGTAATCTACAGCACAATTCATTGGTAAGCGGCTATGTTACCGAAGTACAACCCAAAGACTTCGGGCGATAGCCTCGCCTTAACGTAGACTTCCCCAGAAGCCGCACCTCTTCTGAAGATGCGACTCTGTTAGCCGGGCCCCTGTTTTAAACTAGATTTCCTGCTGCCTGGTCGCACTTCGTCGTAGTCGCATCCCCTCCGGGGCCTCTTCCATAGAGGAAGATGGCTCTGGCGATGAAACGCCTGTGCGAGCTTTTGAGGTGGAGTAGTGACAGAAACATTTGATCCTTCAGACCCGGTCTCCGAGATACGCACTCTCGTTGTTGAGATCGCACAGGCCTTGGTGGACGACCCTGCAGCCGTTAAGGTCGAGGTCGTCCTCGACCAGGATACGGCTGTCCTTAGGCTCGAAGTTGCACCCGCTGATGTGGGTAAGGTGATCGGCAAGCAGGGCCGCACAGCGCGTTCGCTTCGCACGATCCTTGGCGCGGCCAGCATGAAGCACAGACGCCGCTTCGCGCTGGACATCGTCGAGGCCGATGATCGTCCCGCTGACAACGACGAAGAGTAGTTTCCGTCCACGGCAGCAAACGCCCCTATAGTTGCTCCTGTGTTTGTATGCTCCGCGAAGGTCCCTTTGATAGAGAACGTGCCCTCGCCCGCATTGCCCGTTGGCTCCACTTCGTGGATTCCGGCTGCGCGTCTGCTGCGTCCGCAAGGGCGCCGCGGTGAACTGCTCGCCGAACTTCTTAGCGATCTTCCCGAACTCTTTGCGCCCGGCCACCGCGTCTCGCTCGCGGCCAGCGGCACTGGCCCCGCAACCGAGACTACGATCGAGTCCCACTGGTCGCCCACCGGTCGCAACGCCGGTCGCGTTGTTCTCAAGCTCGCCGGCGTCGACACCATCTCTGCTGCGGAACTCCTGGCCGGCCGCGAGCTCCTCGTCCTCGCCTCCGATCTTCCCCCGCTCGAGCCCGATACCTGGTTCGTTCGCGACCTACTCGGCTGCCGGCTCTTCGACGGCGACACCCTCATCGGCGAGATCACCGGCGTCGAGTACCCCATGGCCACCGACGGCCGAACACGACTTCCGGATGCGGCACCCCTGCTAGAAGTAACAGGTATACCCCGTTCCCAAAGTACCTCCGGAGTATCGTCTCCCGACACCGCCAGTCACGCGGACACCGCGCTGATCCCCTTCATCAAGTCCTGGCTCGACTCCGTCGACCCCAACGCCCGCCGCGTCGTCATGCATCTCCCCCCCGGTCTGCTTGATCTCACTGATGCCAATCGCGGCGGCTGAATTCTGCAGTTAATTCTGTGTCGGCATCTCCAGGTGATCGATCACCAGCACCTGCACCGGTCCCTTCGATGACTCCAGCTTCAGCCCGAGCTGTTCCTGGATCCCGGTGAAGATGGAAGGCGGCGCGTCTCCCGATACACCGCGGTCCGTCGCACTCTCCGGCGTCCATTTCAACGTGAGATCGTATTTGCCTGTGATCCCCGTCCGATTGACCACCACGCGACCCAGCTCTGCCGACAGCTCCTGCGTCAGGGTGCGCGCTAGGCCGTCCATCGTGATCCCGGTTGCCGTCAGCTCGCTGCCACTGGCCGAGGTGCCCGTTCCAGCGTTCGGTTTCGCTGCCGTGTGCAGCAGCGGCCCGCTTTTTGCCACCACCAGCGCATAGATCGGCATCTCCCGCGTCTCCCAGTGAAACGCCAGCTTGAAGCGGTCCGCCAGCAGTTGCTGGACCGCCGCATGGATCTCCGCCTGGCGGTGTTCCCCGCCGAGCTTGTCCAACTGCCGCGCCTCCTCGGCGTCGAACTTCGCCTCGATGTCGAACCTCGCCGACCCCAGCCAGCTCGGGCCGCCCACGATCCGTGCCTCCGGAATGCCGAACGCCCAATACTCCATCACATTCTTCAACGACACATCGGTCGCCGTAAATCGCCCGCTTTTGAAGCCGGAAACCGACCCTGAATCCCCGCTCCTGTTCACCCTGACCGCGTTCACCTCAAACGCCGGAGACTTCGCGCTTGTCTCCTGCGCCACCGCCAACTGCCCCGTCACTACAAGCGCCAGCATCCACATTCCGGCCCAACATTTCGCCCTCCGCAACCACTGCCTCACGTGCAACCTCCACACCCGATCATAGAAACTACACTCAAGGTATCGATGCGCTTCGACCTCGTCACACTCTTTCCCGGCTTCTTCGAGAGCACGCTCCGCTACGGCATCCTCGAGCGCGCGCTCCGCTCCGGCCTCGCGTCCGTCCACACCCACGACCTCCGCAACTGGACCCACGACCGCCACCGCACCGTCGACGACCGCCCCTTCGGCGGCGGCGAGGGCATGGTCCTCAAGCCGCAGCCCATCTTCGAGTGCATCGAGTCCCTCGGCATCACGCCCAAAGAAACTCGCGACACCGCCCGCGAGTCCGTGATCCTTCTCTCGGCGCAGGGCAAGCGCTTCACGCAATCCACCGCGCGCCGCCTCGCCTCGCTTGAACGCGTCGCCCTCATCTGCGGCCGCTATGAAGGTGTCGACGAGCGCGTCTCCCAGCTCCTCTCGGACGATGAGCTCTCCATCGGCGACTTCGTCCTCTCCGGCGGCGAGCTCGGCGCAGCCGTCGTCATCGACGCCACCGTCCGCCTGCTCCCCGGCGTCCTCGGCCACGAAGACTCATCCCTTTATGAAAGCTTCGGCCCCTCGGACGAAGCCTCCGCCGAACTCACCACCGACGGCGTCCCCCGCTCCACGCACGGCTCCGGCGGCCTGCTCGACTACCCACACTACACCCGCCCCGCCGACTTCCGCGGCATTGCCGTCCCCGAGATCCTCTCCGGCGGCGACCACTCCGCCATCCGACGCTGGCGACGCCAGGCCGCTCTCGCCAAGACCCTCGCAAACCGCCCCGACTTGCTCGCCGAAGCCAACCTCTCCGACGACGATCGCGAATTTCTCGCGAGCCTGGGCGCCAAACCGCGCTCCTGATAGCCGCATCTCCGCCGACACCCTCGCGATTTATCTCGCACTGCGTACTCTAGTGCCGATACAACCGTCTCTAGTTCTGCAGGTGATCTTTCGCGCTCCATAAATCCGTCAGGAGGCAGCATGAATCTCCGCAAGGGAATCGCCTTTTCCGCTTTAGCTGCAGCTCTTCTTCTCTGTACCTCGGCTCGCGCCCAAGTCTCCATTGGTGTAAACATCGGTCCCTCACCGATATGCCCCTACGGCTACTTCGACTACCCACCCTACGACTGCGCTCCCTACGGCTACTACGGTCCTGACTGGTTCATCGGCGGAATCTTCATCGGCGCCGGTCCCTGGTTCCACGGCCCGCACGGATTCTACGGCCACGTCGACAACCGCTACGACCCTCGCCACGGCTACCACGGTCCCATGCCTCCACGCGGCGCCGCTCCCTTTGCGCACTTCCAACCCAATGAGGCTCGCGACGGCCAGGGCCATGTCGGAACCGCAAACCATTCACCCGCGCCCGAGCACAATCCCGGCTACTCAGGTGGCGGACATCCCGGCGGCGGAGGCGGAAGCCATCCCTCGGGCGGCGGTCATCCAGGTGGCGGCGGACACCAATAGCTCTCACCTGTTCTCACAACAAAACAAGGCCCGCATCTGCGGGCCTCGTTTGCTTACTCCGCTGATGTGTTCGCCGATGCAGCATCGCGACGCCGCGAGTTCCTCGCCCGGAAAAAAATTCATTGCGCCGGCCAATCCGTTGCTAGACTGTTGCCGCTTCACAGGAGAACCTCATGCGTCGAGTGATCACATCGCTCCTTTCGTTCCCTGTCTTGCTCACCCTCTCGTTCTCGTCGCGCGCGCAAACCGACGCTGACGTCACTCGCGGCCCCGACCAGTTCACCGAGACGTCGATCCCCGGCATCGACATCCTTCCCTATCCCGGCATGCCCTTTACCGGCAGCTTTACCGGTGTGCGCGTCATGAAACTGCAGGACGGCGGCACCATCGCCACCACCAGCACCGTGCGCGTCGCCCGCGACAGCCAGGGTCGCGTCTTCCGCGAGCGTCACTACTATGCCCCGCTCAACACAGACACAGACAAGACGCTGATCGACTTCTTCATCTTCGACCCCACCACACACACTCAAGTTGATTGCTTCGTTGCGACGAAGCGCTGCACAGCCGGTTTCTACTACCGCAACCTCAACCTCGTTGAAGCCAACGTAGGACCCTTTGATCAGGGACGTCGTTTCCTCTCGCGCGAATCTCTTGGGCCAAAGACCATCGACAGCCTGCCTGCAATCGGAACGCGCGAGACCGTCACCATCGCGCTGGGTGTCATCGGCAACGACCACCCACTCAACCTCATCCGCGATTTCTGGTACTCGCCCGACCTCAAGACCAACCTTCAGGTCATCCGCACTGATCCTCGCGACGGCGTCGTCACCGTCACGCTTCACGTGCAATCACGCGGCGAGCCCGATCCCTCCCTATTCACCATTCCGGCAGGATATTCAACTCCGCCCTCTGCCCGTGGGTTCGCCAGGTCGTCTTCGCCAACGCCGTAGCCACCCGTTTATCGCTTGCCAGGCTTGTCACCCATTGGAGGAGTCTGTGATTCGATCCGTCTCCGCGTTGTTCCTCTCCAGCGCTTTGGCTCTTTCCGCCGCCTTATCCGCGCAAACCGCCGCTCCTCCTTCGCACGGCCCAGATGGCGGCACAGAGACCTTCGTCACCGGAATCGACGTCCTCCCTTTCACGGGCCTGCCCTTCTCTGCGGCCGAGACCATCGTTCGGGTCCGCACCCTTGCCGACGGCGGCACCATCACATCGACGCTTACAGCGAAGGTCCTCCGCGACACTCAGGGTCGCCTCTATCGTGAGCGCCACCACTTCGCCACCGCCGACGCGGACCCGCAGAAGACCCTCTACGAGTTCTACGTTCTCGATCCCTCAACTCACACTCGCACCGATTGCACAGTCGCCACGAAGCAGTGCGTCATCACGCCGTATCGTCCCCGCCTCTCGTTCCCGGAGATGCCGGTCGGCTCGTTCGACAACGGCAAGCGCGTTGGTTCGCGCGAAGCACTCGGCGAAAAGACCATCGACGATCTGAACACCGTCGCCACCCGCGAAACTGTTACGATCGCGCCCGGCGCCATCGGCAACGACAAACAGCTCACTCTCTCACGCGACTTCTGGTACTCCCCCGACCTCAAAACCAACCTGCAGGTTGTCCGCACAGACCCGCGCGACGGCACAGTGACCATTCAGCTCAACCTCCAGTCCCGCGGCGAACCTGATCCATCCAGCTTCTCCATTCCCGCCGGTTACAGAGTTGTGCCACCTCACTCACCACCAACGGCGTTGCCCACCAATTGATTGGAGTGACATGAACGTGACAAGAGGGTTGAGGCGCGGGCGTACAATTCCTCGTATGAAGGGCCTCGCGGCAGCCGCGCTTGCAGTCGCAATCGCGCTCCCGGCTTGCGGACAGCGTGGCGGTGGTGGGCACGCGGGTTACGCAGGGCATGGCGCCGCTCCTGCACGGTCCGCTCCAGCCTTCTCGGGAGGCTTTGCTCCCTCTCATAGCACCTACGCTCCCTCGATGCCGTCCCACTACACCACCGGTGGCGGAGTCGCCGTCGCGCATCCCCCAGTGGCGTATCCATCGTCGATGCGGCTCGCACCCGGCGTTCGCTACCCTGCCACCGCGCCCATCATCCGTCCGACCTTCTACCATCCTCCCCACGCCCCCACCACGACGCACACTTTCTACATCCATACCTATACCTATCCGATCTACCCCTACGCCTATCCCACGTACGTAGTCGGCTACCTCCCGCCGGACCTTCTCGACAACTCCTACGACAACGGCGACATCTCGCAGCAGCCTCAACCAGAGCCCCAGCCCGACTACAACTCCGCTTACGCGCAGCCCGTGGCTGAGCCCGACGGCAGCTACGCTTACCCGCAGCCTCAGCCCGAGTACAGTTACGCCTACCCGCAGCCGGCGCCTGCATACCCTGCCTATCCGCAGCCCCAGCCCGCGCAGCCGCCCCAGATGCAGTACGTCCCCGGCTCCGCCAGCACCGTCATCCTCATCTACAAGGACGGCCGCCCGCCGGAGCAGATTCAGAACTACCTCGCCACGCGCTCCACGCTCACCGTTCTTGATAACAATCGCCGTCGCGAGATCCCACTCTCTGACCTCAACATTCCCGCCACCATCAACGCAAACCATCAGACCGGCGTCGACTTCCAGCTCCCCACAACAGCGCCCTAGAATGGTGGCTTAGCCTGACGGCCTCATCCGGCCGCACCGAAACGTGTGCACCGCTCTGCCGAATTCCCGCTAAATCCGTGGTACACTGAGTCCTGCGACTTCAAGCAAGGAAAGCATCATGGCAATCCATCCGATAATGCAGAAGCTGGCCGATAAGCTCCAGCGCACAGACCTCCCTGACTTCAAGCCCGGCGACCAGGTTCGCGTGCAGGTAAGAATCAAGGAAGGCGACAAAGAGCGTCTGCAGGCGTTCGAGGGCATGGTCATCGCCTGCCGCAAGGGACCCCAGGGCAGCTTTACCGTTCGCAAGATGAGCTTCGGCCAGGGCGTCGAGCGCATCTTCCCCTACAACTCCAAGGTCGTCGACAAGGTCGAGAAGATCCGCTCCTACCAGGTGCGCCGCTCCAAGCTCTTCTACCTCCGCGGTCTGCGTGGCAAGGCTGCCCGTCTGCGCGAAGTCGAACGCACCGCCTAAACGGTTTCATCGAAAACAAGAAGGGCCGTCCTCTCGGACGGCCCTTCTCTCGTGCCCTTTCGTTCCCTTTAGTTCGTGGACTGTGGCGTCGCGCTCTTGCCTGCATCCGCCGTCTTCTTAGCATCCGTGGCACTCGCCACGGTCTTCGACGAAGGAACCAGCACCGCCGCCTTGATCGGCTCGCACGGCTGCACCGGAGCCGCCTGTCCCGGCAGCGCCTGCGGAGCTGGCTTACGCATCTGCCCCGCCGGACACGGACTCAGCAACTGTGTCGGGAGCAGATCAACCGGCGGAGGCGGCGCGTAATCGGCAATGGCGGTCTCCTTGGTATTCTGCTTCGACCCCGGCCACTGGTACGGAGCCTTCCGCACCGTCCCATAACCCATCACCGGAAACTTCGACGGCAGAGTGAACTGCCGGTCCACCATCACATACGCCGACTCCGGTTTCTTGCCCAGCAGGTTCTTCTCAGAGGCCATCTGCAGAGTATGCTCGCCGATCGTGACCGTCAGTGTGTTCAGGTTGAACGCCTTCTTCTGTTCCACGGCGCCCGGGAACGGCTCACTCGACACAATCGCCACGCCAATCCCCGGAGCGTACAGGTAGATGTACTTCAGGTCGGCGATGTCATAGTTCAGCGCCGCCTTGCCCGTCATGCCATCCACGGTCATCGTGCCGCGCGCCACCGACACCGGAATCTTCTTCGGCTCTTTCTCCTTCTTCAACTTGATCTTCTTGCCGTGCTCGTCGTAGCCCAACTCTGTCTTCGTCTGGAAGACCGGCTTGCCGCCCTCGTCAAACAGCGGATGGCCCTTCTTGTCGCGCTGCTGCTTCACCGGCGGATTCCACATCGGCTTCCCATCCGGGTCCAGCCGCTGCATCCCCTGCTCGTCGAGCATCGGCGTCGGCGGCAGCTCCACAATCGTGTTCGGCCCCGTATAGACGTCCTTCTTGCCCTTCTTCGACTTCTTATCCGTCTCCTCGACCGCCCTTCTTGCCAGAGGCGGCACATCTGCCGGAGCACCCGCTGCTGGCGTTGCCGCCGTGGCCGCAACGGCATTCACCGTCGCGTTCACCGGCACCACCGCCTGTTGCTGAGCCGGCGTCGCCTCTGCGACAGCCGTCTGCGCCTTCGCCTGCCATCCCGCCAGAACGATTGCGCCCGTCAACACAAGGAGTCTTCGCACTGCCATCGTGCCCTCCAAAAAATTCAATGAGCTCTTATGGATTGCAGCTCGCCGATGTCAGCCTACGGCACCCCCAGCCCCCATGATTTGGCGCATTTAGGGGAGAACCGATTCCCCACTGGTGGCATAGCCTGTGGAAACCTCGTCCCCATCCGCCTCACATCTACACTCTCCGCCGCGTCTCATCCGCTAAACTTGAAACCGTCCTCCGATGTCGACGCTCTTCCGCATCCCCGAAGTCCAAGGCGTCACCAAAGCCACCGCCAAGCAGCAGATGCTCAAGCAGCTCGTCTGCACCAACGCCCCCGAGCAGGCCCTCCGCTACCACGGCTTCCGCACCATCGCAGGTGTCGACGAGGTCGGCCGCGGCGCGCTCTTCGGCCCCGTCGTCGCCGCCGCCGTCATCCTCCCAGAAAAGGTCGGCGTCCTCTCGCGCATGGGCCTCACCGACTCCAAGCAGCTCGACCGCAAGCAGCGCGAAAAACTAGACCGCAAGGTCCGCAAGATGGCGCTCGCCTTCGCTGTCGTCGCCGTCGACGCCGAGACCATCGACCGCATCAACATCTACCAGGCCTCGCGCCTCGCCATGCGCCTCGCCTGCGAGCAGCTCACCGTCACCCCCGACCACCTCATCATCGACGCCCTCCACATCGACTTCCCCTGCCAGCAAACCAAGCTCTACTACGGCGACGCGCTCTGCCTCTCCATCGCCGCCGCCTCCGTCATCGCCAAGGTCTACCGCGACGCGCTCTGCCGCGAGCTCGACAAGCAGTTCCCGCAGTACGGCCTCGCCAGCCACAAAGGCTACGCCACCCCCGAACACCGCAAGGCCCTCAAGGAGCACGGCCCCTGCCCGCTGCACCGCCGCAGCTTCGCTCCTGTCCTAGCCGCCGACCCCGAAGCCGTCCTCGACGCCCAGCTCGACCTCGACGAAATGTTCGACGAACTCCCACCCGAAGAGCTCGCCCCCGACGAACTCGCCGTCAGCGAATCCGTACTCGTCGAACCCGCGTCAGATGCCGACTTGATGTCGAATCCCACTTTGCAGAATGAGACTGTGGCCTTAGACTTGCCTCGCTAACTCATTGCTGGTTAGCAGCGGGTGTCTCTTCGCGAGGTCAGGTTAGAAATGCAACATTGGTACTCAGTTCAAGATCCCAACTTCATCTGGTTCTTCGGAGCTCTCTTCTTGCTTCTCGGGGTGTGGGGGACGTGCACCGGAAAAGCATGGGCACGCTTTGGTCGTGTGACCTCCCGCACCGAAGATCCGAGACGGTTTTGGGGGATAGTTACAACACATTATCTCTGCGGCATTTTTTTGATTGGATACTTCTTTTACAAGTTCTACGGACTGCCAAACTGAGCCGACGTGCGTTCGTCATTCGCGGCACTCGCATCTCGCATCTCGAATCTCGCATCTGCTAACTATGCCCCATCGCCTCCTCTGCATCTCCGCCCACCCCGACGACGAATGCTTCGGCTTCGGCGGAGCCCTCGCGCTCTACGCCTCGCGCGGCGTCGAAGTCTCCGTCCTCTGCCTCACCGACGGTCAGGCCGCCACCAACCGCGGCGACGCCTCCTCCGACAAGCAACTCGGCCAGACCCGCCGCGCCGAGTTCGAAGCCTCCTGCAAGGTCCTCGGCGTCACCAACTACCAGGTCCTCGACTACCACGACGGTCAGCTCGAGCACGAACACCTCTCAGAGCTCGCCGCCGGTCTCGTCTCTCACATCCGCCGCCTCCGCCCGCACGTCATCATCACCTTCGGCGGCGAAGGCGCGCTCAACACCCACCCCGACCACACCTCCATCTCCGCCGCCACCACCGCAGCCTTTCACTGGTCCGGCAATCCCAAGCGCTACATCACCACCGGCGACCTCTGGCAGCCGCAGCGCCTCTACTACCTCACCACCAACTTCTTCCTCCCCGACCGCCGCGCCCCGCTGCTCTCCCCCTGGACCCACGTCCTCGACATCAGCTCCGTCTTCGACAAGAAGAAGGAAGCCTTCGCGCAACACAAGTCACAGGCTCCGCTCATGCACCTCGCCTATCCCGTCTTCGAAAAGCAAGGCCCCGAGGAGCGCTACACCCTCGCCGCCGCCGTCGCCCCTCAGCCCGCCCGCCAGAGCACCGACCTCTTCGAAGGCGTCGCCGAAACCGACAACTGACAACTCGCACCTGAAAGCCTACGCCCGTCTCACAAATCCGCTCGCGTACACTTATCCGCACCATGCGCCTGCGGCTCTTAGCAGCTGTGCTTTTGCTCTACGTCTCTTCCCCGCTCCTCGCGCAGACACCATCCGGCTCCTCCGACGACGCTCCAGCTCCCGCCGCGCAATCCACCCCGGAAATTAAACCTCCGAAGCCTCCGCCAGCCACCGCGCACATCACTGGTATCGTCTTGTGCGACGACACGCACCGGCCTGCCCGCGGCGCGATGGTGATGGCTTTCCTTATCCCGAAAAGCGGTCCCTTCCAGCCGAACATCGGTTCCTCCATGGCACGCGTCGCCACCGATGGCACCTACTCCGTTGACCATCTAACCGCCGGTGACTACACAGTCATCGCGCTCCTGCCCGGATACCTCTCTCCATTCGACGACGTCGCGCTCAATGAAAACTTCGACATCGATAAGGCACTGAGCCGCGAAACCCTCACGCATAACGGAATCGTCTCAATACGCGACGACGAGACGGCGCACATGGACCTCACCATCAGGCGAGGCGGCACTCTCAGCGGCCGTGTTACTTATTCCGACGGAGCGCCTGCCACTCAAACGACGATCTCCATCGAAGACGTCAACGCGAAGCCAAAGCCCAGGACTTCGCCGAATCCCAACGGCGATCAGGCGATGACTGCCGATCCGGTAATAAACGCCGGCGGATTTCTGCGCAGCGTCATGCTCCATCAAAGCCAGGGAACCAATGATCAGGGCGACTTTCGCATCTCGGGCATCAAGCCTGGAACCTACCGCGTTGCAGCGACGCTCCCGCCAACGAACATAAACGCCGACGCAGAAGGCTTGAACATTATCCTCGGTCTTCCGTCCGACACAGGGAGTCTTCGTATTTACAGCGGAGACACCTTGCACAAAAATGCCGCCAAAACCTACGATCTTCGCCCCGGCGACGAGATCGGCGGCATAGACATCACAGTTCCCGCGTACATCTTCCACCGCGTTCAAGGTCAGCTCTCCACTCTCGATGGTCGACCCATCTTCGTGGGCACACTCACCCTCACCGACGCATCGGATGACTCCTTTGTCCTTCATGCCATGCCGGCGCGCGACGGAACCTTCGTCTTCCCGGAAGTCCCTTCAGGCACCTACAAACTAGCTGTGTCCGAAGCAAGACTGGGCAAACTCCCCGACGGCATTCCGGAAGGCATGCCCGTACAGGCGCCGATACTGCAAAATGCGCGAGCCTTCGCCGACAAGACCACAACTGTCCTCGTCAAAGACTCCGACATCACCGATCTCACCGTTCAACTGCAGAACGATCCACCCGCGCCCGCTCAACTCACCGGCGCGCCGGTGCCAACCGCTGCGCCTCAATAATCTCGTCTACGAAACTTCACCTGATCGGCTGATCCTGCGGCCACACCGCTCTCTCGCTCGCCTTCGCCCTCGATCGCTTCCGGATCGACAGCCCCACCCTCCACAGCAGCAGCACCACCAGCACCGCCGTGTCCTTCCACGGCGTCCGCACACCGGTCTTCACCAGCCACCAATAGTGAATCACCGCAAGAGCAGCGGCGATGTAGATCAGCCGGTGCACCACCTGCCACACCCAACCGCCCATTGCGCGTATCGACGCCTGGGTACTCGTCAGCGCCAGCGTCAGCAGCAGCAGCCACGCCGCCAGTCCCACCTGGATGAACTTCCGCTTCTCCGCATCATCCAGCATGCGGGGTAAGACAATCTTCAACTGCCACAGGGGCTCCAGGAAATGCCACTTGCGCAGGCCGTCAATCGCCGCAGGCACGTCATAACCGGAGAAAAGAAACACGTAGGTCAGCAGATGCAGAGTTGCGTAAAAGAACGCGTAGAGCCCCAGCATCCTGCGAAACCGGATCAGCCACCCAAGCGACGGATGAAGACGACGCAGCGGCGTCACCATCAGCGTCGCCAGCAGCATCCATAGAGCCCAGTTGCCGGTGAAGTGCGTGATGTAGTTCACCGGGTCGGCGTATGCCGCGAGCATGTTTGTGCGATAAAGATCGAGCAAAAACGCAAAGGGCAGCAGGCACACAATGTGCACCGCCGCCTTCAAATACGGAATCGCTCCATTCGACATAGGCAAGCAGCAGAATCTATCGGGCCCGAAACACTCGACTTCCGTTCATCCCGCGCGTCACGGGCTGCACTCCTCCATCGTTTTTCGAGCTCTGCTGCCCTAATAATTCTTTCGCAGATCCATCCCAGCGTACATTGACGCAACCTCGTCATAGCCATTGAACATCAGCGTCGGTACCGTCTTTGGAAAGATGGTGTTCGAGTTCAGCAGCCGCTCATGCGCCTGTGACCACCGTGGATGATCCACCTGCGGATTCACGTTCGAATAGAAACCATACTCGTCCGGCCCCATGTCATTCCACGTCGTATGCGGCTGCTTCTCCACAAAGCGGATCGTCACAATCGACTTCGCCGATTTGAACCCGTACTTCCAAGGCACAATCACGCGAATCGGCGCCCCCTGCTGGTTCGCCAGCACCTCGCCATAGCTCCCGAAGGTCAGCAGCGTCAGCGGATGCATCGCCTCATCCATCCGCAGCCCCTCCGAGTAGGGAAACTCGATCCCCAATGGCAGGCTCATCCCCTGGCCCTTCGTCGTCGTCAGAAACTGCACATACTTCGCACTCGGCAGAGGCTCTACAAACTTGATCAACTCACTCAGCGAATACCCGTTCCACGGAATCACCATCGCCCACGCCTCGACGCAGCGGAACCTGTACACGCGCTCCTCGATCGGCCGATAGTTGAGAATGTCGTCGATATTGAGCGTCTGCGGCTTCTTCACCAGCCCTTCGACCTTCACCGTCCACGGCCGGATCTTCATCTTCCCCGCATAGCGCGCCGGGTCGCCCTTCTCTTCGCCGAACTCATAAAAGTTGTTGTAGTTCTGCGCCTTCGCCTCCGGCGTAGTCTCGCGGTCCGTCACCTTGTAGTCCGAGGGCACCGTCTTCAGCTTGTCCAGCCCCCATGCCGGCTCCGGCAGCCCCATCGTCGCCGCCGCCGCGCCCACCGCCCCCAGGCCCGCCAGCAGCCTCCGTCGGCTCATCTGAAACGCCCGGTACGTCTCCTTCGGCGTAATCTCCGACGACGGAATCTCTGTCTTCTTGCGAATCAGCATATCCGCCCCTGCTCCTCAACACTTCCGTAAAGGATACGCTTCACCCGTCACCTCAGATGCGTCTGTGACTCACACCGGGTGCCCTACCCTCGACGCGTAGCGGCAGGGTGGGGTGCCTTTTGGGCGGCGGCGCGGACTGCCGGGTGCCCCATTCATGCGCAGCTTCATCGCGCATGGGTGGGATCAAGAACTCTCCGCACCACAAACACCACCGTCCCCACCAGCACCACGACCCCCGCCAGCATCAACTCCACCGCCGACCCTCGCCTCACAAACACGATGTACCCAAACCCCGCCAGCGCCACAATCGGCGGCAGTGGATACAGCCACATCCTGAACGGCCGCTCCATCTCAGGCCGTCTCTTCCGCAGCAACATCACGCCCACATGCTGCAGCGAAAACTGCATCACGATCCGCACCACCACCAGCGCCGCAATCACCTCGGCCAGCGAGAAGAAGCAGCACAGACACGCCACACCCGCCAGTACCAGCAACGACACATACGGAAACCCGCCCCGCGGATGCAGCTTCCCAAACACTCGCGGAAAGTTCCCATCCCTCGCCGCCGCATACGGTATGCGCGAGTACCCCAGCAGCAGCGAGAACACGCTCCCGAACGCCGTCACCATCACCAGCACCGCCGCAATCTTCCCCAGCGTCGCCGCCCCACTCACCCCCACCGTCGGCGCGTACGCCATCTGCATAAACGTCGCGAGCATCGCCTGCCTCGCTCCAGCACTCTGCCCGCGCATCAGCTCCGGAGCCCCCATCACCGCCAGCACACTCGCATTCAGCGCCAGGTACAGCACCGCCACAATCGCAATCGACAGCAGCACCGCCCGCGGAATCGTCCTCCCTGGCTCCTTCGCCTCGCCGCCCAGAAACGTCACGTTGTAATAGCCCCAGTAGTCATACGTCGCGATCAGCATCGCGCTCGCCAGCCCCGCAAAGAACCCCGCATCCAGATGAAACGACCCATTCGGCACCGCCACCACGCGTGACCACTCCCCGTGCCACACGCCCGTCACCACCGTCCACGCAATCGTCGCCAGCACAATCACCAGCAGCGCCTGCGCCACGCGCTTCACACCACTCAGCCGCCGATACTGCAGCGCCACCGCCACCACCACACTCGCCACCGCAACCCACACCGCATGCCCACGCAGCCCCGGCACTACCGCACCCGCATACGCCGCCACACCAATGCACCCGCTCGCCACACTCAGCGGAGCTGACAACAACAGCTGAAACGCAAACAGAAAACTCAGCCATCGCCCCACGCACCCCGGATACATCTGTTCGAGATACGCATACGTTCCACCGGCCTCCGGCATCGCCGCGCCCAGCTCCGCCCACACCATTCCATCGCATGCTGCGAGCACCGCACCCAGCACCCACCCCACCATCGCCTGCGGCCCGCCCATCGCCCCAATCAGCAGCGGCAGCGTAATAAACGGCCCCACGCCGATCATGTCCAGCAGGTTTAGCGTCACCGCTCCCCGCAGTGTCAGCGTCCGCTCCAGCCTCTGTTCCCCACCATTCATCTCAGACAAGTCTATGCACGCTCACCAGTTTCCCGTCGACAATTCAACGACGCACTTATACCCTTCCAACAAACGGCCCACACACAAATCAGAGAGACGCCAACGATGGCTGCACCCACCAGCACGCTTCCGCCAGCGCGCACCACGCCCGCACGCCGCTTCTCCTCCAAGCACAAGCTCTGGCTCTTCATGGGCCTCGCCACACTCTTCGTCTTCATCACCACCGAACTCTTCCTCGCCTTCGACTACCCGCTCTACCACCTCTACCGCCTGCAGCTCATCAACGACCGCGCCCTCCTCATCCCGCACGCCATCGCCGGCACCCTCGCCTTCATCGCCGGTCCGCTGCAGTTCTCCTCGCGCCTTCGCGCCCGCCACCTGAAATTTCATCGCATCGTCGGCCGCGTCTACGTCTACTCCGTCTTCACCGCCGCCACCCTCGCCTTCATCATGGAGCTCGGCGGCCGCGGCGACTTCCCTGGCGTCATCGTCCAGATCTCTCTCTGGGTCCTCTGCACCCTCGTCGCCTTCATCACCGCCCGCAACCGCCAGATCGCCGTCCACCGCCAGTGGATGATCCGCTCCTACGCCATCACCTTCACCTTCATCGCCAACCGCGTGCTCAACCTCTGGCCCCGTTTCTTCAATCTCACGCCCAATCAGTTCGCCTGGTGGGATGCCTACGTCTGCATCCTCATGCTCGTCGGCTGCGACCTCGCCTTCAACCACCGCGAACTCACCCACCGACGCGCCTGAACCACAGACCGGGGCGCCCCTTCGCAGCAATCGGGTGCCCACCCTCGACGCGCAGCGGCAGGGTAGGGTTCAGTGATGCCCGCATCCCCTCAACTTTGTGCGAATCTAAACCTCATGCACCGACTCGCGCCCGTCGCCCTTGCGACCCTCCTCGCCGCAACCGCTCCGGCGCTTCTCCGCGCTCAGACACCGACCCCCCTCACCCCGCCGCAGCCCACCGGCCACTTCACCGACCCCGCCAACCTCGCCGGCGAGCGCGTCCGCCCCCGCGACGGCCGCGAGCTCCCCATCGACGGCGGCCTCAGCGCCAACGGCCAGCCCGACAACGCCCTCGGCCTCGCCCAGCATGCTCCGCCGCCTCAACACCCGCGCCTCGCTCATGCTCATCGTCGCCCACCCCGACGACGAAGACGGCGGCATGCTCACCTACTACTCCCGCGGCCTCGGCGCCCGCGTCGCCGTCCTCACCCTCACCCGCGGCGAAGGCGGCCAGAACGCCATGACCGGCGACTTCGAAGACGCCCTCGGCCTCCTCCGCACCCAGGAGCTCCTCTCCGCCGACCGCTACATGGGCGTCGACCAGTTCTTCGGCACCGAGGTCGACTTCGGCTTCACCAAGACCAAGTCCGAGGCCTTCGCCAAGTGGGGCCACGACCGCGTCCTCTACGACGCCGTCCGCGCCGTCCGCATCTACCGCCCCCTCGTCATCGCCGCCGTCTTCTCCGGCGCCGTCACCGACGGCCACGGCCAGCACCAGGTCTCCGGCCAGATCGCCCAGGAGGTCTTCAAAGCCGCCGGCGACCCCACCATCTTCCCCGAGCTCACCCGCGAAGGCATCCTCCCCTGGCAGCCCCTCAAGGTCTACGCCCGCGTCCCCTTCTCCCGCGTCACCGCCCAGGGCCTCTACGACTACGCCACCGGCCAGACCGTCCCCGCCGAGTTCACCAACTACGTCACCGGCCAGAAATTCACCACCGCACCCACGCCAGACGTCACCATCAACGAAGGCCAGACCGACCCGCTCCTCACCTGGTCCGCCGCAGACCTCTCCGACCTCCGCTCCAAGCCCTCCAATCTCAACGAGCAGATCTCCTACGTCCAGTTCGCCCGCATCGGCCTCGGCCTGCAGCGCTCCCAGATCGGCGGCGGCGATCGCGTCTCACGCGCCGGCCGGGTTGACGTCAGCTACCACCTCTACGGCTCCCGCGTCTGCGCCCCCAACCTCCCCAACCCCACCCCCAAACTCTGCCTCTCACACCAATCTCAAACGCTGTCATCTCGACCACAATTAAGCCGTCATCCTGAGCGCAGCGCGCAGCGCGAAGTCGAAGGACCCCTGTATTTCGCCCGGGTCACCACCACCGTGTCATCTCGACCGAAGACGCGCAGCGCCGCAGTGGAGAGACCCCTGTATTTCGCCGGGACCACCCATACACCGGGTGCCCCACCCTCGGCTTCCGAACGGGGTCCCCAGCAAACTCGTTTGCTGGGGCAGGAAGGAAGACAGGGTGGGGTATCGCGCGTGGTAGCGCGCGATAAAACGCTCTCCGCCTCGCCCATGCTGGTCGATTTCACCCCGGCCGCCAAAACCCCAACGGCATCGACCATCACTAAAGCGCCAACGGCGCGCCCTATAACAGCCCAGGGCAACGCCCTGGGTAAGACAGACAAAGAAGAACCAAGCGCTGAAAGCGCGCCCTATAACCCCACCCCCAGCAACCAGCCCAGTTCTTCGACGGCATCGACACCTCATCGCAGGTATCGCCACCCTCGCTCCATCGGCAAAGGGCAACTATCGCGATCGTCATCAAAACGAATCTCGCGCGGAATCGACCACAGCATTGCGGAGCCACAGCTCGACTTCAAGCCTGACCATCCGGAACTCGCCGCGCATCGATCGTCCGAGGCCCTCAGCTCTCACCGAGATGACCCTCAAAAACATCGAGCGGCTTCACTCCGTCACAGTTGAGTGCCGTCGGAGAAGCAGAATCTCCTTCACGAACTCCGCATCAAGCGCGCCCAGCTCAACGATGCGCTCGCACTCTCTCTCGGGCTATCCCTCGACGCCAAACTGCAACAGACGCGAACCTCGCTCTCGGTTCCAGTTCCGATGTTGCTCTCTTCCTCAGTCGAAACTTCGACAGAACCGGTTAGCGTCGGTCAGCCATGGTCATCCGACGGCCCTGATAACGGACCGGGGACGCACCATCGACACCGACAACGAACAGCTCGCGCCCAATCATCCGTTTCAGCGGACCTGGAACGATAGACGCCTCTCGAATGCGCGATGCAACCCGCCCCTACTTCTTCCGCACCAACATTGAGCAGCCCGTCTATCAGCTCCGCGAGCCGAACCTACGCAACGCACCACAAACTCCGCCGCCCTATATCGCGGACGTCACAGTCAACTATCGAGGCACCGATATTGATCTCACTCCGGACTGTCCACAGCGGCCCGCAATCGGTCAGCATCGTCCCGCCGGTCGTCCATCACGCTCGATTCGCATGCCGCCGTCGTCCTCCCAGACGGAACGTCACTTCAACACCGAAGTTCACATCAAGAATCACCGAACGACCATCCCCTCGACGGCACACTCCGATCTTCTCGGCCTGCCGGATATGGACATCACCCCTCGGGAGGTCCAACTATCCGGACTGCCGCCTCAGGAGTCACGGACGACATCGCCATCTCGGCTCCAGCCGGCACCATCGCGGTCCGGACCCGGGGTACTCTTTCGGCGACCGTGCCAACGGGTGACCTCCGAACGCACCTACACCGAAGGCTTCCGCCCCGTCGGCTACGGCTCCCTCCCGCGCACCAACTTCTACACACCCGCAACCCTCCGCGTCGTCCCCGTCGACCTCAAGCTCCCACCCGAGAACAAGCGCCGCATCGCCTACCTTCCCGGCACCGGCGACGACGTCCCCGCCGCCCTCGCCTCCATCGGCCTCACCCCCACCATCCTCAAGGTCTCCGACCTCACGCCAGCCAATCTCTCCAAATTCGACACCGTCATCCTCGGCGTCCGCACCTACAACGCCCACCCCGACCTCCACGGCGCGCCCACCCAGGCCCTCTTCGACTTCGCCCGCAACGGCGGCAACGTCGTCGTCCAGTACCAGACCAACGAGTTCTCCGCCGCCGACGCCCCCTACCCCCTCGAACTCCGCGGCGAGCGCGTCGTCGACGAAACCGCCCCCGTCGTCTTGCTGACCACTGCAAACTCACAACTGAAAACTGATTCGCAAACCCGGTTCGCCGAACAGCTACTCACCACCCCCAACAAAATCACCCCCGCCGACTTCAACAACTGGATCGAAGAGCGCGGCCACGGCTTCCTCGACTCCTGGGACTCCCACTACACCGCCCTCACGGAAACCCATGACCCCGGCGCCCCGGCCGAACATATCGAGCCCGAGGCCCCCCAGCGCGGCGGCCTCATCACCACTCAGCTCGGCAAAGGCCGCTGGACCTACTGCGCCTTCGCCCTCTACCGCCAGCTCCCCGAAGCCGTCCCCGGCGCCTTCCGCCTCTTCGTCAACCTACTGAATCCATAGCACTTATCCACCGCGTCCGGAACCACCTGCGCGGATTACCCCTTTCCCCTCTAGACTTTGCACAAAAGCACCCCTCCGCACACATAAAGTCCACCCCTAACTACAATCCGCTCTAGACTTTGCGCAAAAACAGGGGGAGGGGAGGGGGTACCCCTCCCCTCCAAACCCAAGAACAAATGGCCTCCCGAAGGAGGCCCATCTGTCCGTTTTGAATTGCGCCTCAACGACCCGTGTGATGCGCCGTTGTGTGGTGCACAGGAGGCTTCGCCGGAGCCTTCTTCGGAGCAACCACGCTGCCATCGCTCATCGTGATCATCAGCGGCGACGACGTATAGGAAGCATAGGTTCCATCCAGCGTCACCTTGTCCCCCACATTCGGCACCGTCTTCAGCGGTTCCTTCATGTTGAACGTGAAGTCCGCCGTAGGCTTCGGCTGTGCCTGCTGCGAATCGTCAGAAACCGCGACCTGCACCTGGTCCGCGGTCGCCGCCACGACGATCACGTTCGGAATCTCCACCGACTTGCCCTTGACCGTGTCGAAGACCTCATCGGCGAACGTCTTGCCGCTGCTCGGATCAACTGTTCCGTCCGCAGCCTTCGTCTGCGTCTTCGGATCCTTTGCCGTGCCGTACTGCAGCACGAACTCCTTATCGCTGACCGCCAGCGTCGCGAGATCAGGCGTCGTCGCAATCAGGTTGGCGACGATGTCCTCAGGCTTCGGCGCCGGCTTGATCGCCGCCAGGAACCCTGCCGGAGGATCAAGGTTCGTCTTCACCGACGTCTGCATCGCATCGTAGCCGTCCTTGTTGCCGTGGTACTTCGTGTAGCAGTACGTCGCCAGCTGACTGATCGTCGCCTTGTAAGGATCAGGGGCGAAGTTCGCCGCACGCGTCGCATACCAGGCACAGTTCAGGTAGTCCGGCGGAGTCGACGTGTAGTACGCCTGCGCCAGCGTGTAGACATCCTGCAGCACCGGGCTCGGCTTCTCCGTTTCCGGTTCATGCGCGTCGACCTCGGTCTTCAGCGCCGTGATCGCCCCCGCATTGTCCTTCTTGGCGAGGTCGTCCGCGGCGATGGCAGACTCGAATGTCTGCTGTGCCGCCGCCTTGAGGGCGTTGAAGTCCGCATCGGACACGTCCTTCGGCTTGGTTGCGTTCAGGCCGGTCTGCGCATACGCGGCCGCCTTATCGAGCGCCGCAGCCTTCGCCGCGGGATCGGTGAGTTTCTCCGCATCGGCGTGACGATAGTAGACCTCGAGCGTCAACGCGCGGATGTTCTGCGGATCGACAGCCAGCAGACGGTCCGCCGCATCCAGCGTCTTCGCCTGGTCACCAGTCTGGTTGTACTGATACATCAACTGGTTCAGCGCGTCGGCCTTCACCGCGGAGTTGGGGTACGCCTTCAGGTAATCCTCAAAGGCCTGTGCCTTCGCAGCAGGAGTCGTCGCGGTCACAGCGGCGTTGTACTTTGCGTACTCCTCCTGCGACATCTGGATGTTGCTCTGAGCGGCCTGCCCAAAGGACGGTTTAACAGCAAATGGAATCAGAGCGGTCGCTGAGAGCAGCGAAGCCAGTACGACCTTCTTCATAAAAAGAACTCCTCGAAAATCAATAGTGTTTCTGCCTGGGAACGCACCGCCAGCCTGGCGCTCGACCGCGCCCCAGGTTTCTCGCGACCTACGCTCGATGATGCGGATTATAGAAACGGTGTTGCCCCCTGCGCAACCAACGCTCGTGTTTGCCTCATGTAACGACTCGACCAGCCCCCACGAATAACGAGCGCTGAGTGAAATATAGCTTCTGAATCACTGTTGTTGGAGTCTAAAAGTAAGCCCTCCCCAGGAAATCGCTGCAAGGGGACGGTTTTGCACCAGCATCGCAAGATGTAGACATTGGGACGCCTTATCCACAAGATGTCGTCCGCCTGTATTGCTTTGGGTGATTCCCCCACATACGATTCAGCTAGCAGTCGCCTCTGCGCAGGCGTCCCCTTAAACTGTACGAGGTACCCTTCCTTGCTCAAGCTCAAAAAAGTACAGATCCTCGGCTTCAAGTCCTTCTGCGACCGCACCGAAGTGCAGCTCGCTGGTGAAGGCATTGCAGTCATCGTCGGGCCCAACGGCTGCGGCAAGTCGAATATCTCCGACGCCATTACGTGGGTGCTCGGAGAGCAGTCGGCCAAGAGCCTGCGCGGCATCAAGATGGAGGACGTCATCTTCGCGGGCACGCGCGACCGCAAGCCGACCGGAATGGCGGAGGTATCGCTCACTCTGGTCGACCCCGACGTATACGACGGCCAGACGCTCGCGGAGGGCGAGCCTGAGGTCGTGATCGATGGCGAGACCGTCTCTGCAAAAACTGACGGCAGCGGCGATTGGGACGAAGCCTCTCTGCGCGCACAGGCCGCCGAAGAGACGGAAGAGGCTGTGATCGACGCGCAGCCGGGCCAGACCTATGAGACCGAGGTGAAGGCGAAGAAGACCGACGCATCGGCGGAGGCCGAGACCAACCTCGGCAACAATGTTGTGCTCAAGGTACGGCGCCGCAAGTTCGGACGGTCTCCGGTACGTGCAGGTGAGATCACGGTCACGCGTCGTCTGTTCCGCTCGGGTGAGAGCGAGTACTTGCTGAACGGAAAGATCTGCCGCCTGCGCGACATCCAGGACATCTTTATGGGCACCGGTCTGGGCGGCGAGACCTACGCGATCATCGGGCAGGAGCGCATCGGCCAGTTGCTGAGTTCCAAGCCGCTCGATCGGCGCTCCATCATTGAGGAGGCCGCCGGCATTACGCGCTTCAAGACGAAGAAGCGGCTCGCGGAGCTGCGGCTTGAGTCTGCGAAACAAAATCTCGCGCGTGTGAACGACATCTTTGAAGAGGTGACGCGGCAGATGGGTTCGCTGAAGCGGCAGGCTTCAAAGGCCGAGCGCTATGGAGCTCTGCGCGACGAACTGCGCGGCAAGCTGCGCGTTGTGATTGCCAGCCGCCTGACGCAGATGGATGCGGAGCAGACGGCGACTGCGACTGAGATCAGCCGTCTCGCCGGACTCATTGATTCGCAAGCCGCAGATCTCGAGACGATGGACGCGGAGCACTCTGCCGGTGTGGCGCGCGGCTACGAACTCGACGGACAGATTCGCGAGACCGGCTCGCGTGCAAACTCGAGCGCCGTCGAGCTTGAGCGCATCACGGCGCGGCAGGGCTCCAACACCGATCGCATCGCCGATCTCGAGCAGCGCATGACGACCGCGAACGACGATCTTGCGGGCGCGCGCGGACAGCTCGAGACGCTGTCCTTCGAGCGCGAACAGCATCGCAGCTTCCTCGAGAATGCGACTGCGGAATCGAATGCCTCGCGCGAAGAGGCGCAGGCGAAGCAGTCGCAGGCGCACGAGGCGACGCGCAATGTTCTGGCCGCAGAAGCGACTGCAGAGAATCAGCGGCGAGTCGCAATGCAGTCGATGCAGCGTGCGGCCCAGGCGAACAACGAGATTGCGCAGGCCGAGGCCGCACTTCAAGGGCTTGAGCGTGAGAACGAGCGGCTTGCTGCAGAGTCCGAGACTGCACGCGGAGAGCTTGAGTCGCTCGGCGCGCAGCGCGGACAGGTTGCGATGAACTTCGAGAGCGTGACGGAGCGCCTGAAGCGGTTGGAGGCCGAGATCCTCGAGGTGCGCCAGACGCTCGAGCAGAAGCGCCAGGCCGAGACACAGTCTCGCCGCCGCGGTGATGAGCTGCGCGCCGAGATGGCGACGCTGATGGGAAGGCGCAGTTCGCTGGAGTCGCTCATCCGCGAGCACAGCTACTCGACCGACACGGTGCGCAATCTCTTCCGCGCCAACGCGCAGCGGCAGCAGAGCAGCGGTATCGCGCCGGTAGGAACGCTCGCCGACTTCCTCGAGGTCGAGGGACAGTACGAGAGTGTGGTGGACGAGTTCCTGCGCGACGAACTGAACTACATCGTGGTGAAGAGCTGGGACGCAGCCGATGAGGGCATGCGCATGTTGCACTCCGATGTTGCGGGGCGCGCAACCTTCCTGGTGCATCCGAACGACGCGCAGGCTGCATTTCCCTTCGCCGAAGGCATGCAGAGCGCGACGCACACCACCAGAGGCATTGTTCCGCTGAAGGACTGCATCCGCGTGCTCGACGGTTTCGGCAAGTCGCTCGAGGTGATTCTTCCCAAGTTGCGCGAAGGCTTCGTGGCGCCGGATTCGGAAACTGCGCGTTCTCTTGCTCTCTCCAATCCGCAATCGTTCTTCCTCTCGCCTTCGGGCGAGACGTTCCACAACGTCACGGTCACCGGCGGACGTCCGCGTGAGCAGGGACCGCTGGCGCTGAAGCGTGATCTCGCCGAAGTGCAGACCAAGCTGTCAGCGATCGAGGTGGAGCTCTCGCAGAATGAGCTGGCGACCGCTGCGCTGGCGCGCGAGATTGCGGAGCTGACGGCGACGCTGGATGCAAAGAATAACGAGCGCCGTGATGCGGAACGCGAGAGTGCGAACTCCGGTGCGGCGCTGCGGCAGATGGAGTCCGAGGCTGCGCGTATCGAGCGCAGACTGCAGGAGTGGCAGCTCGCGATGGGCCGCAACGGCGATCAGCGGCAGGCGCGGCAGGACCTCATTGGCCGCAAGCGTGAAGAGGCCGAAAGGTTTGAGGCGGAGCGTGCAGCGATTGAGCATCAGGTCTCCGAGCTGACCGAGCGTATCGCCGGCATGCGCGCGAGCCGCGAGGAATTGCAGGCTGCGGCCTCGGCAGCGAATGCTGCGCTCGCGGGACTTGAAGAGCGGCGGCGCAATGCGAATGCGAACTTCGACCAGACGAATCGTCTGTACGCGTCGCAGTCACAGCGCATCGGACAGCTCGAGCAACAGATTGCGACGGCGGCAGGCGAGAAGCAGCGGCGCGAGGAGGAGAACACCGCGCTCGCGGCCCAGCAGACCGAGTTGGCCGAGATGCGCGCGCAGGCGATCGCCGAGGGCGAGACGCTGTCGGCCGAGGCGGCGACGCTACGGGCGGCGATGACGGAGCTCGACGCGAAGCTGCGCACGCTGCGCCATGAGACCGAGGCCCTGCGCGAACAGCGAGCACAGCTTACGGCGCGCGCGGCGAAGCTGAGCTCGGACCTGGAGCACCTCGAGGCAACATGCGTCGCGGACCTCTCGGTTGAGGCGGGGATGCTGCGCACGGATGAGACGATTGCGCATCTCGAGGGCGAGGCGCTGGCCGCGGAGGACGAGGCAGCGCGCGGGCTGAAGCAGAGGCTCGAGGCGATGGGTCCGGTGAACATGATGGCGCTCGAGGAGTATAACGAGACGGCCGAACGGCACGGGTTCCTGGAGTCGCAGCGCAAGGATCTCGTCGAGTCGATCGAGAACACGCAGGCATCGATCAAGGAGATCGACGAGGTTTCGCGCGTGAAGTTCGACGAGGCGTTCAAGATCATCAACGAGAACTTCTCGCAGACGTTCACGAAGCTCTTTGGAGGCGGCCAGGCGTTCATGCGACTGACCGATCCGGAGGCCGAGAAGAGCGACCAGAGCGGCATCGACATCATCGCGTCACCGCCAGGCAAGAAGCTGCAGAACGTGCTGCTGCTCTCGGGTGGCGAAAAGGCGTTGACGGCGCTCTCGCTGCTGGTGGGCATCTTCCAGTTCCAGCCGGCACCGTTCTGCGTGCTGGACGAGGTGGACGCTCCGCTGGACGAGACGAACGTCGCGAGGTTCGCGCGGCTCATCAGCGAGATGGCCGAGGAGACGCAGTTCGTGGTCATCACGCACTCCAAGCGCACGATGGAGCAGGCGGACGTGATGTACGGTGTGACGATGCAGGAGCCCGGCGTGTCGAAGATTGTGTCGGTGTCGCTGGGCGGCCGCAGCGTGGGGAAAGAAGCGCGGGGCAAAGAGCGCACTGCAGCTTAGCAGGCCACAGAGGACGGCCCCATGAATCCGCTGGACTGGCTACTTGCGGCGCTTCTTGTCTATTCGACGATCCGGGCGGCGATGCGCGGGCTGGTGCGGGAGCTGTTCGCGCTTGGCGGGCTGCTGGTGGGCTGTCTGCTGGCGTGCTGGTACTACCGGGCGGTGGCGGAACTTCTGCGCGGGTTGGTGAACTCGGAGCCGCTGGCGGATTTCTGCGCGTTCCTGCTGGTCATTGCAGTGGTAATGGTCGTGGCGGCGCTGCTGGCTACGGTGATTCACCGGACCGCGTCGGCGATCGGGCTGAGTGCGCTGGACCGGCTTGGCGGAGCGGCGTTCGGCGTGGCTCGCGGGCTGGTGCTGGGAGCGGCGCTGCTGCTGGCAGTGACGGCTTTTCTGCCGACGGCGCCCTGGGTGCAGGGCTCAAAATTTTCTCCCTATTTGCTTCGCGCGTCTCATGCTGTATCCTTCGTCATGCCGCGACAGCTGAAGCGACAACTGGTGGAGGGTCTGGACCGGCTCAAGCACACAACGCCCAACTGGATCAACTACGGCTCGTCGTCGCACACTGTCAGTTAAGTCAAAAAAAGGAACCTGAGCGAGTGAAGCGCGAACTCGACAACCTCGTCCTCCAGATGCACGCCGCGGGCATAAGCTATGCCGATGCGGTGCGTGAGTTCAAGAAGCGTTTTTTGCTGGAAGTCCTCATTCGCCATCGCGGCAATCAGTGTAAGGCGGCCGAGGAGCTCGGCATGCACCGCAACACGCTGAGCCGCACGCTGGCGGAGCTGGACCTGGACTCCGCGCAGATCCGCAAGGGCATTCGCCGTCCGCCGCGCTCGGTCCGGCCGGTTGCACGCCCTGGACTGCAGGTTGTAGGCGGCCGCTAACGCCCTCCGGCGAGCTGGCTCGTCTAATCGAAAGGAACATGCACACCCCTTCACGCCGAAGCTTCTGCCGCGGCCCTGCCCTGCTGCCCTTGTGCGGCACGCTGGCGCTGATGCTGGCCGGCGCGGGATTTGCAGGTGCGCAGGCGACGGCAAACACGCCGGCCAGTGTCCCAGCGGGCGCAGACCAACCCGCACCCCCAAAGCCCCAGGCGGCCAGCATTCCCCCTGAGCCGACGATTTCCGCGAAGCAGGCGCGTGAGGCCGACGATGCCTACCTGCAGGGGGCCAAGGAGGTCGAGCGCGAGGACCTCGAGGCCGCGGAGAAGAGTTTCGTCCGGGCGACGCAGCTGAACCCGAACAATCGCGATTATGCGCTGGCGCTGATCGTGACGCGCGAGCACCGGGTAACAGAGCTGGTGCAGCAAGCTGCGAAGCAGCGGCAGTTAGGCAATAACCAGCGTGCGGAGGACTTGCTCGAACAGGCACGCAAGCTCGACCCGGACAACGCCGTGATCGCGCAGCACTTCGGGACCTCGGCGGTCCCGTTTGGCTCCGAGCTTCCGCCCGACAACTCTATTGCGAACTCGCTGGGCGGCCCGGTAAAGCTTGAGCCGAAGCCGGGCACGCAGGATGTGCATCTGCGCGGGGGTGCGAGCGAGATCCTCCGACAGCTGTACTCACAGTTCGGTATCGCCGCATCGTTTGATCCGTCGGTGAGGAGCGTCTTCCCCATCCGGCTCGACCTGGAGGGGGTGACCTTCGAGCAGGCGGCGCGCATCGCCTCGGAGATGACCAAGACGTTTGCCATTCCTGTGCAGGCCCACACCGCGCTCATCGCCGAGGACACTGAGGACAATCGCAAGCGCCTGAAACCGCAGGTGGAGGAGACGCTCTACATGCCCGGTCTGCAGGAGGGCCAGATGACGGAGATGGCCAACCTGGCTCGCGCCGTCTTCGACCTGACATCCGTTACGGCGAGCCCGGCAACGGACACGATCGTGCTGCGCGGCGACGCGGACAACCTCAAGATCCTTAACGCAACCTACGACGGTCTGCTGAGCGGGAACTCCGATGTGATGCTCGACATCAAGCTGTACGAGGTCGACCGGTCGAACACGCGGAACATCGGCTTCCAGCTTCCGTCGTCCATCGGCATCTTCTCGATCGCCCAGGAGGCGCAGCAGCTTGTCACGGCAAATCAGTCGCTCATCAACCAAGCCATCGCCTCCGGAGTGATCAAGACCACGGGAAATGCGTTTACCGATCTGTTGACCGAGGCCGCTTTCCTGATTGGCTCCGGCGCCGCCAGCGCCGCGCAGTTCGGCAACCTGATCGGCGTCGTCGGCGGTGGACTTACGCTTTCGGGGGTGTTCATCTCGTCGGGGGCGACGATCAATCTGCTGCTGAACTCGAGCGACATCCGGATGCTCGATGCCTTGCAGGTTCGCGCCGGCACAAACCAGGACGCAACCTTCCGCGCCGGAACGAGATACCCGATCCAGACCTCCATTTACACGTACGGAGTTCAGGGCTCAGTAGCCTCATCCGTAGCAGGGCTGAATATCAACGGCACCAACGTGGGTTCGCTGTTGCAGCAGTACCTCGGCAACAATCAGGTCAGTGTGCCGCAGATCCAGTATGAGGATCTTGGCCTGACGGTGAAGGCCACGCCGGTGATCCTGCGCGCGGGCACAGTGCAGCTGAAGCTGGACCTGAAGCTGGAGTCGCTCGGCGCCGGCACGATCAATAACATCCCGGTGCTGAACAGCCGTCAGCTCACGTCGATTGCGACGATCCCTGTAGGCCAAACCGCGCTGCTCGCCAGTGAGGTCTCGAGTACAGAGATGCGCGCCGTTCAGGGCCTCCCGGGACTGAGCGAACTGCCGGGATTTCAAAGCACGACCAACACGAACAAGACGGTCAGCACCGGTGAGCTGTTGATCACCATTACTCCTCACCTGGTGCGCGAAGGCGGCTTGCGAATTGCCAGCCGGCCGCTGCTGCTGCCCTACAATCCGAACCCGAGCACGCAGACCTTCGTGGAGGAGCCGCCGCCGCCGCCACCACAACCACAACCGGCCCCGCAGACTCCGCTGCCGACAATTGGGGTCCCGCCGAATGCGCTTCCGCAACGTAACGCTGTGCCACCCGCCGGCACCGTGCTAACTCCGGCTCCGCAGTAGTCAAACCGTTGCAGGCCGCCTGAATTCTGGATATACTCAGTAGTGGCAGGGCGGGAGTAGCTCAGTGGTAGAGTGCTTCCTTGCCAAGGAAGATGTCGCCGGTTCGACCCCGGTCTCCCGCTCCAATACACCTCTTCCTGCGGTACACTCCACAAGTCAATTTGTGTGTCCTGCAGCGCTAGCTGAGCGTGTGTGGGCTGTAAAAGGCGCGGTACCCAAGTGGTAAGGGAGAGGTCTGCAAAACCTTTATGCGCCGGTTCGATCCCGGCCCGCGCCTCCAACTTTCCCTCCTGAAATTCTTCACTCTTTGCCCTGATGTCGGTGCTAGTCTGGCGCGAAGAAATCCATGGCACTCGCTCCCGCAGTAGCAAGCCCGGTCCTGCCGCAGGTTGACCGCTCGCACCTGACCGTCATCCTGGTGATCGCGCTGGTCGCTCGTGTCGCCACGCTCCTGGTGTATGCGCATCAGAACCCCTTGGCGGATTTACATCACTGGGGTTATGAAAATATCATCATCGCGCTTTCGCTTGAGAGTGGAGGCGGCTTCTCATCACCCTTCGGTTTCCCTTCAGGACCAACGGCGCTCCTGGCACCAGGGTATCCGCTTTTAATCGCGGGGCTGATACATCTGTTTGGCACGGGGCCTATCACCGCGTGGGTGCTCATCCTCATTAACATTTTGGTGTCACTGGTGACCCTATGGCTGATCATGGGACTTGCTCGCCGGCATTTCGGCACACGCGCCTCGAACCTTGCAGGCCTCCTCTTCGCCATTTGCGAGCCGATGCTCTTCGCACCGCTCTACCTCTGGGATACATGCATCTCTGCCTTGATCCTTACGGCTGCAATTGCTGCAGCTCCTTCTCTCGATCGGAGCAACCACAGATTTGTCCTTGCGGGCATCGGCACCGCCATCGCAATTCTCATCAATCCGGCTCTTTCTCTCGTACTTTTCGCAATCTTTTTCTGGTCTGCCTGGAGAGCAAGGTCCTTTCCCTCGTTAGGCATCATGGCATTTCTAGTCGTCTTCTCCCCGTGGCCCATTCGCAACGCGTTGGTGATGCATTCCTTCATTCCGCTTCGTACCAGCTTTGGGTATGAACTCTGGATGGGCAACCATCCGGGAGCCGACGGAAATCTGCCGTGGGGTCTTGGGCCCCGGGATACCGCCAGCGAGCATCGTCTATTTCTGGAAAATGGCGAGGTAAAGTACGTCGAACTGAAGCTCTCCCTCGCGCGCTCCTATATCTCGGAGCATCCCATCGAGTTCGCACAGCTTGCCGGAAAGCGCTTCATCCGGTTCTGGGCTGGGACCGGAAAAGGTCCTGCCGCTCCGAGCCACAATACACTCTATCTGTCTGTTCTATCCTTCGTCGGGCTTGCCCTTCTATGGCGACGGAGGCAGACCTTCATTCTCTTCGCTCTTCCTCTCCTCATCTTTCCACTCCCCTACTACATCACGCATGCAGAAGTCAGATATCAGTTCGTGATCGATCCGCTGCTGGCGATCCTCGCCGGCTACGCATGCGAATCGTTCTTTGCATGGTGTGCACGCAGACCCGCGCCATCCCCAACGATCGTGGCTTCAACTAGCTGAGCGCTAATCTGCAACTGATCGCTCATACGACTCCCACCTTCGTTGCAAAAATGGGCGCGAGTGTTCAGGAAGTAGACAGCCTTCCGTACTGGATTCCCATTACTCCCGTGATGAGGAACGCGCAGAAATGCGCTCTAAAATCGGAGCCATTGCTCAGTCCCCGAGGGCAATGAGGAGGTTCTATCGGATGAAATTCCTATACCGATTATCGCTTGCTGTTCTTGCTTCCGCTGCGTTTCTAAGTCCACCATCATCCCGCGCCGCTGTTGTCTCCATCTCGCACGAGAAGGTCAATGAATGCGGTCGCGGCTTTGTCTTCTGTAACGGACGGCAGGCGTACAGCCTCAGCGAAATCGAGAGCGGTGCGATCCAGATTCCGGTCTTCCCGATTCTGCCGAGCGAAGTGGTCATCGTCAACGACACAGGTCATACCGTCAACACGCTGCAGTTCACATTTACGACGCTTCAGCTCTTCGCCTTTGACGTCCAGTGCCTCATCCAGCAGAACATGAAGCCTTACCTCAGTTCGTGCAATGTTGTGAAGACCTCGTCGGGATTGTCGCGCAACCTCTTCGGTGAGGTCTCTGCTGACTTCACCTTCAATGCCGGCTCCAAGGCCGGCATCCCGGATGGCTCCTATTTCGACGTCACTACCATCGGATTCCTGCCGGGCGGCTACCTGTGCGGCGGACACGATCCTGGCGACGGCGGTGGCGGTGGTGGCACCGGCGGCGGTGGTGGAGGAACCGGCGGCGGTGGTGGTGGAACAACTGGACCGCCCCAACAGTAAGCAGACGGTAGATTCTCCACAAAAACGAGGAGGCATCACGCCTCCTCGTTTTCTTTATCTCGCCGTTACTTGAGCGTCGTGAGTGAGGGCTGCAGATGCACGGTAATGCCGTCCTGCCCGGCCTGGAAAGCGATCATTTGCTTCAGCGTCTCGTAGGGAAGCGAGTCGATCGCGAGGAAGTGGCCGTTGACGGCGAGCATGGGGACCTGGACCGCACCGAGGTCTTGCGCAAGCTTCACAGTAGCATCGACGGTAGCCCTGGTCTCGGGTAGCGCGGCGCACGCCGCAACCGCGGCAGGGTCCGCACCGGCAGCAGCCACGGCAGTCTTCAGGGTCTCGTCGGCACTCGCCGGCGTCAGCCCTGCCTGCTTCGCGTAGACGGCGCGCCCATAGCTGAAGAACGCGGCATCGCCCTTCGTCTTGCGAACGCATACGCCGTCCAAAGCCGCGCGGTCAGCGTAAGGATGAGTCGGCTGCGGGGCATTCTCAAAGATGATGCGTGCCTGCGGAAAGTCCTGCTCGAGGCTGTCGATCTTCTCCTGCGCGTCGCGGCAGCGGTCACAGTTCAGATCGGCGAACTCGACAAACAGCAGATCGTTGCTCTTGGCTCCCTTCGCGGGACCGTTGGCACGCTCCTGCAGCGTCTTACGAGCGTCGGCGAACGGCTTTGCGCCGAAGTCCATCACATTCTCGGCAATCGCATGCTTGCCGTCCGGAGTGGTGAAGAAGACCAGCGGCGAGGTCTTTCCGGGCGCGCGCTTGTCGGCAACCAGGACGACCACCTTCGCCACACCCGGCGCGATCGTCTTCACGATTCCCTCCACCTGCCACTGCCGGTTCACGTCATAGCCCCACAGCGCCTTCAGAAAGCTGTTCACCTCGTCCACGCTGGGCGTGTCGGCGGTGAAATTCTTCGGATTCACTGGCGGAAACGGATTCTGGGCCGCCTGCGCCGCGGGAGCCTGCGGGGCTGCGGCTGCGTTATCCGGTACCGGTGTGTTCGAAGCAGGAACCGTCTGCGCCGCCATTGTCGTGCCCATCGCAAGCGCGCACGCAAATCCAATCATCATCTGTCTCATCTTTGCCAAAACCAAATCTCCTTCATCTTGCTGCAACAGCACGCGGGGCGCTGCCCGAAATTAAACCTCACGCCTCGCCGCAATGGGAAAGCGCCTGCCCATACCAAATGCCTTCTTTGAGACCTTCAACACCGGCGCGGCCTGCTGCCGCTTGTACTCTGCAAGTTCGACCAGCCGGATGATCTTCTGTACCAGTTCCGGAGAGACATTCCGCATCGCCGCAATCTCGTCGGCGGAACGGTAGTCCTCCACATAAGCGCGCAGAATCGGATCGAGCACCTCGTACGGCGGCAGCGAGTCCGTGTCCTTCTGCCCAGGCCGCAGCTCCGCCGAAGGTTCCTTGTCGATCGTCTCCTGCGGAATGATCTCGCGCTCGCGATTCGCATACCGGCTCAGCGCGTACACCTCAGTCTTGTACAAATCGCCGATGACCGCCAGCGCGCCCACCATGTCTCCATAAAGTGTGCAGTAGCCGGTGGCCATCTCGCTCTTGTTGCCCGTCGTCAGCACCAGGCCGCCCTGCTTGTTGGAAAGCGCCATCAGCAGGTTGCCCCGAATCCTCGGCTGCAGATTCTCCTCCGCGAGCCCGAACGACGTGCCATTGAAGAACGGCTCGAGCGCGTGCGAGAACTGCTCGAAGATGGCGCGCACCGGCACAACATCGAACTTGATCCCGAGATTTTTCGCCAGCCTCTCCGCGTCGGTGACCGAGCCCTCCGAGGAAAACTCGCTCGGCATGCCGATGCCGCGCACATTCTCCGCGCCAAGCGCCTCGACCGCAATCGCCGCAACCAGCGCCGAATCAATGCCTCCGCTCAGGCCGAGCAGGGCCTTCTTGAAGCCGCACTTGTGCAGGTAGTCGCGCGTGCCCAGCACCAGCGCCTTCCACGTGCGTTCGCACTCCGCCTCGCCTCCGGGCATCTTTGCGCTCTCGGCAATCGCTTCGTTCCTGTGCGAGATAGTCACCGGTTGCGCGCTGACCGAGTCGAAGATCACCAGATCCTCTTCAAACTCCTTTGCCTGCGCAATCACCTCGCCGCGCGGATTCATGGCAAACGAATCGCCGTCGAAGACGAGGCTGTCGTTGGCGCCCACCTGGTTCACAATCACCACCGTGGCGCCGTGGCGCTCCGCCAGCGCGCGGATCATCCGGCGCCGCACCGCGGGCTTACCGTGAGAGTAGGGCGAAGCCGAGATGTTCAGGATCAGGCGATGACCACTGAGCGGCTGCGGAAGCACCGCCCACTGTTTCATCAGCTCTTCCACCGGGTCATTCGGGTAGAAGCGCTGCGGCCAGAACATCTTGTCGTTCCACGCGTCTTCGCAGACCGTGATGGCGGCCGCGTGGTCCTTGATCTTCGTGAGGCTCTGGCGCGACGCCGGCTCAAAGTAGCGTTGTTCGTCGAATACGTCATAGAACGGCAACAACCGCTTCGTCTGGGTGAACCGAATCTCGCCGCCCTCCAATACAGCGGCAACGTTGCGCACGCGCTTGCCGCTGTCCTGCTGGCAGCGCATTGGAGAGCCCACCAGCATCGCGGGCCTGTTCGCGCCGGAGGTCAACTTCGCCAGCCTGTGCAGCGACTCCTCGGCGCTGCGCACGAAGGTCTCTTTCTCGAGCAGATCCGCCGCAGGGTAGCCTGCCGTCGCCATCTCTGGAAAGATCACCAGCTCGACGTCCTGGCGGGCCGCCTGTTCGTAAAACCTGGAGATAATCTGAAAATTGCCGGAGAAATCCCCAATTGTAGGGTTGATCTGGGCCAGAGCGATTCGCACACCTTAAGTCTACAGCGGTGACTCAGTTCGGGGGTCGCCCTTAGGCTCCCGTGCCGGCAAAGACAACGCCAATCGTCCGCGCCATGATCCGCAGATCAAGCATCAGGCTCCAGTTCTCGACGTACGCCGTATCCAGCGAGATATAGCTGTCGAACGAAGGATCCTGCCGCGCCTCCACCTGCCACAGCCCCGTGATGCCCGGCAGCACATCCAGCCGGCGCAGGTGGGCAAGGTCGTACTTCTCCACCTCAGACGCGAGCGGAGGCCGCGGGCCCACCATGCTCATCTCGCCCTTCAGCACATTCCAGAGCTGCGGCAACTCATCCATCGAATACTTCCGCAGCCAGCTGCCGATGCGCGTCAGCCGCGGGTCTTCCTTGATCTTGAACAGCACGCCGTCGCGTTCGTTCATGTGCTGCGAGAGCCCCGCGCCGCTGGTCTGCATCCTTCACCATCGTGCGGAACTTGCAGCATTTGAAGACGCGCCCCTTGCGGCCCAGCCGATCGGCGGTATACAGCACCGGGCCCGGCGAGTCCCAGCGAATCAGCAGAGCAATCAGGGCCATGAACGGCGCGGTCACCACCAAGGCCGCTGAGGCCAGCAGAATGTCGATCAAGCGCTTCAGCAGGAACGCATCGCGCGGGAAGTCCTGCCGGTGCAGAGGAATCGTCGGGAACTGGCCGATGTATTCAACCGGTGCATTCCATGCCAGCCCATCGTAGAGATCCGGCACGACGCGCACCTCAATACCCAGTGCGCGTGCGTCCTCAACGACAGCGATGACGGTCTGCTTTTCGGCAGGCGTGGAGAAGTAAATCTCGTCCACGAAGAGCGACCGCGCCAGGGCCACGCAGTTGCGAATGTTGCCCACCACCTGCGATCCCGCAACGCTTTCGCTGCGGCCGTCCATCGTGATGAAGCCTTTGAAACGGAAGCCCATGTGCGGCAGCGACTCAAGATGATTGCGCAGCGCGTGTCCTACGCGGCCGTCACCCACAATCAGCACGTTGCGGACCTCGAGACCTTCGATGAACCGCTTCTGCCGCAGCCGGCGCCACAAAGCTCGCCGCGCCATCAGCATCACCATCGTCAACAGAACTGTGACGATCATGACGATCCGGGACACTGCATACGCTCGCAGAAGGTACAGCGTGCCGCACAGCAGCAGACCTGCGGTCAAAGTTGCCTGCACCGTCATGCGCTGTTCATGCATGCCGCTGCGAGAGTCCGTAGAGCGATACAGTCCGTAGATCCGGGCGAACACCACCAGGTAAAAACAGAAGAGCAGGAGATAAAGGAACAGCACCTCGGGCGCCGGGCCGGCGATGTGCTGTATCAGCGTTCCCTCGGCGGTATGAGACTCCGGCAGCCTGATTCGGAAGGCGATCAATCCCGCGATCAGCACGCTCATGCAGTCCAGCGCCACCCAGACGAGGCTGACCACAGAAGGTCGCGACACGCTGGATGTTCCCTCGCGCGCAATTGGCCTGGAGCGCCGCTGGCTGCGCCGGGAAATCACGACTTGTTCGATGTAATCCGGTGTTGCCATCGGAATCAAAACCTTCTCAGCGTTGCCTTTATGCTTCCCGTTGTACGAGTCGCGAGCCGCAGACCTGAATAGGCCTACTCTCCCGCGTAGAGGCTATCTTCGACCTGGTACGTTACTCCCACGCTAACACGATCCATACGGTAAAGTTTTGCAACAATTGGTGTTTCCGGAGTTACCCTTCAGGGCCACTGCGAGGGGAGGCTCACCCATGCGGGGAATCCCCTTCAGCGCCGCTCCCAGGCGGGATGAGCTCATCCAGTAACAGGAACTCTTGAAGTACCGGGTCCGCGCTTTTTTTCATCTCATCCATGGTGCCAAAAAAGCGAGCCCTGCCTTCGTGGAGGAAAACGACCCGGTCCGCAAGCTTTTCGGCGAACCGCGTGTCATGGGTTACGACAATGCTCGTGAGATGCAGCTGCATTTTGAGGAGTTGGATTAAATTCCCAAGTAAATGCGCCATTAACGGGTCGACCATGGTCGTCGGTTCGTCGTAAAGAATCGCCGTCGGCTGGGCAGCTAAGGCCCGTGCAATAGCGACAGACCGTTTCATTCCTGTCGAAAGATCGCTGGGCAGCAGGTCCTTCATCCCCATCACCCCGACCATGTCCAGCAGCCCGGTCACCAGCTTCTGAATCTGGTCCTCTTCCATGTGCTCGCGTTCGCGCAGCGGAAAGGCCACGTTCTCGCCCACGGTAATCGAGTCGAACAGTGCACCGCTCTGAAAGACCATCGTCACCTTCCGGCGCACCTCCTGCATCTGGCGCTCCGTAAACGACGTAATATCCTGCCCCGCCACCAGCACGGTGCCCCGGTCCGCCTTCAGAAACCCCATCAGAATCTGCAGTGAAACCGACTTCCCCACGCCGCTTCGACCCAGAATGCACAGAGTTTCGCCCGGATTTACATAAAAGCTGACGTCCTTCAGCACCACAAAATCGCCAAACGACTTACATACGCCTTCAAAGGCGATGTACGGCCCGATCCCGCTGTTGGCGAACTCCGCCCCTTGCAACCCGGCGGTTGCGGCAAAGTCCGTCTCCTCCGCGACAGCCTCCACCTCGGCCTCGTTCGCCTGGGCCGCCTCGGCCATGAACTCCTCGACCACCGGAGCGTCCTCAGGTGAGACCGCCGCGGTCAACGATTCTTCGGGCTCAATCTCCAGCTTCGGCTTTCCAGGATCAGGCACTTGCGCCATCGTCAGCAGCTCTCCTAGACCAGTATTTCATTCGGGGTCCGCCGAGGCGCGGTGCTCCGCCATCCACTGTTCCGCAACGAGCAACTCGTCTGGCGTATTTATGTTGAGAAACCATCTCTCCAGCGTCTGACCATCAGGGCCGCGATAGTTCGGAAATCCGTACAGGTCGTACTCGTCATACATCCACGATGCGCTGTCGTCCGTCTCAGCCGTTCGGTTTAACAGGACTTCGAGTCTCCGCTCGCCCTGGTCCAGCAACTTTGTAAACGACGCCAGGCGCTCGCGTCGCATGAGGCAAAAAGCTGGCTGCTTGTCCCAAATTCCAAGATAGCTGACGGTCATGTTCACGCACAGAGCTTCTTCGCACCAACGTCGCAGTAGTTCGGCGGGCACGAGGGGGACATCCACCGGAATAAACATCGCCCACTCCTGTTCGCACGCCCTCAACCCGGCCTCAATCCCGGCCGCCGGACCGGCTTCCACCCGTACCTCCCGAACAACGGGCGCAAAACCGCTCAGGTCCTCGCGGTTGCCCGCAATCGATACCGACGCACAGAAACTCTTCAGCTTCTCGACAGCGATCTGAGTCATCGGGTGCCCACAGAGTTCCAGCAGGGCCTTGTCGCGTCCCATCCGCGAACTCTTTCCACCGGCCAACACAAATCCGTGCACCGGCAGGCTTTCGTCGCTCACGCGCCGCCCACAATCCCGAAGAACCGCACCACCGACTCGATCCCCCGATGAAAGTTCGAGAGATTGAACTTCTCGTTCGGCGCGTGCAGGTTATCGTCCGGCAGACCGAAGCCCATCAGTACCGTCGGAATCCCCAGTTCGCGCACAAAGTCGCCCACGATCGGAATCGACCCGCCGCTGCGGATGAACACCGTGTCCTTCTTGAAGACCTCCGCCATCGCCTGCTTCGCCGCGCGAATGAACGCGTTGTCCGAGCTCATCACGATCGGATCGCCGGAGTGAATCATCCGCACGTCCACCGTGATCCCCTTCGGACAAATCTCCTCCACAAACGCCTTGTACTTCGCGAAGATATCCATTGGCTTCATCCCCGGCACCAGCCGGAAGCTGACCTTCGCCACGGCCTTCGCCGGAATCACCGTCTTCGCACCCGCACCGGTGAAACCACCGGGCATGCCGTGCACGTCCATCGTCGGCCGCGACCACGTGCGCTCCATAACCGAGAACATCTCCTCGCCCGTCAGCGCTGTGGAGCCGACCTCATGCTTCAGGTACTCGGCCTCATCAAACGGCAACGCTCGCCACGACTCCAGCTCGTCCTTCGTCGGTTCCTCGATGCCGTCGTAGAAACCAGGAATTGCGATGTGCCCATCCTCGCGCTTTATCTGCGCAATCATCTGCGCCAGCGCTACAAACGGATTCGGCGCCGCTCCGCCGTACATCCCAGAATGCAGATCCTGTGCCGCACCGCGCGCCTCAATCTCCGTATAGATCATCCCGCGCAACCCCACACACAGCGTCGGCAGCTCCGGCGCAAACATCTCCGAGTCGCTCACGAGCGCCGCATCCGCCTTCAGAGTGTCGCCGTGCTCGCGCACATACGCGGCGATGCCCTCGCCTCCAACCTCCTCCTCGCCCTCCAGAATCACCCGCACATTCACCGGCAGCTTTCCGTCGGCCTTCATCAGCGACTCCAGCGCCTTCAGGTGAATCATCAACTGCCCCTTGTCATCCACCGCGCCACGCGCATACAGATTGCCGTTGCGTTCGGCCGGCTCAAACGGCGGCGACTTCCACTCATCCAGCGGATCCGGCGGCTGCACGTCGTAGTGTGCGTAGCACAACACCGTCGGCTTTGGCTTTCCATCCGCTGAGGGCTCCGCATGCAACCAGTCCGCATACACCAGCGGATGTCCGTTCTTATGCTTCTCGCTCGTCGTCTCGATCAGCCGAACATTCTCCATGCCCGCTGCGCGCAGCTTCTCCGCCGCCCACTCCGCGGCCTTGCGCACATCACCCGCATGCTCCGGGGCTGTTGAAACCGATGGAATCCGCAGCAACTCCTTCAGCTCTTCGACAAACCGCTGTCCATTCCTCTGCGCATAGGCAATCGCCGCTTCACTCATTCACTCACTCCTCTAGCTGCCCCGCAGTATCGCATCCCGGCAACCGGCTTTGCATGTAGACTGCCAGCCGTGCTGCTCTTGCGTCTTGCCCTGTTCACCGCTCTGGTGCCGGGCGTCATCGCCGGCTATCTGCCGTGGAGCGCCGCCCACGACGCCTTCACCCGCACCACACCGCGCTGGCTCGGTCCGCATCGCGAGGCGTAAACTTTTCCCGCCACAGGAGGGATCGCACTCCATGACGACCTCAACCACCACTTCGCTCGACGATGGCACCATGGTCGACAGAATGGCGCACTTCGATCTCACCCACGAGATCGCTGACGCGACGAGCAAAAAACCCTGGCCCTCCGGTCAGTACGCCAGGACGCTCTTCAAGAAACACGACTTTCGCGTTGTCCTCATCACCATGGAACCCGGCGCGCACATGAAGGAGCACCACGCTGACGGCACCATCTCCGTGCAGGTCCTCAAGGGGAAGGTCCGCATGAACGTCGGCGGTAAGCCGCACGACCTCGCCGCCGGCAACCTCTTCACGCTCGGGGCGTCCATCCGCCACGACGTCGAAGCGCTCGACGAGTCCGCCTTCCTGCTCACGATTTCCTGGCCCACCACGGAAGAACTCGCCGCGATGAAGCACCGCGGCTACGGCAGCTAGCTACGTCTTCGGCTGGAACATCGCGACCCTCGTTCCGGTCGGATCGTTCATGATCGTCATCCACCCAATGTTCGGGATCTCTTGCGAGTCGATGAAGACCTGCGCACCCAGGGACTTCGCCTTCGCTGTCGCTGCCTTGATGTCGTCCACACCCACGTACGCCAGCCAGCCTTGCGGCATATCCTTTGCCGAGTATGCTCCCCCACCCGGTCCGCTATCCGGCTTGAAGGTCGAATAGATCCCCATCGGCCCCATATCCATGTCGTCAAACTTCCAGCCGAACATTCCGCTGTAAAACGCCTGCGCCTTCTTCAGGTCCGGCGTGTTGAGCTCCAGATGCACAAACGGATTCGCCATAGTGTCCTCTCCTTTGCGACCAGAATCCGCTTATCTTAGTCCCGCCATCGCAGGCTCGTCCGCCCGTTTACAAGCTTTTCTCAGTGGCTGCGATCAGTTCTCCCGGCGCTTCCATTGCGACCTCTCGCCTCTGTCGTGTCACCCACGCGATGCCTGCCGCCATCATCAGCCATGGCACGCACAGCGAGCCTATCCCCACTGCAAAACCGCCGCTCATCTCGCGCATCCATCCCATCCCGTACGGCCCCAGGAATCCGCCGATGATCCCGAGCATGTTGGTTGCGGCGATCGCCAGCGCCGCCTTCTCGCCGCGAAACAACTCCGTCAAAATTGCCACCCACGGAGCCTGCATGGCGAAGAACACCGGCAACGCCATCAAAAGCACGATCGCCGCGACCCATCCGTGCAGGTGCAATCCCGCAATCAACATCAGGAGCGCCATCATGAGCGCAGGAACGATCACGTGCCACCGCCGCTCGCCCCTGCGGTCAGAATGAAATCCGTTCACCACCATCGCGACCGCTCCCGCTGCAGCCGCCAGCGCAATCAGATATCCAACCCTCGCGACGGATTCTCCCGTCAGCATCCGAAGCAGCTCCGGCAGGAAGAAGTTCTGCGCGTAATTCGAGCCCAACAGGCACAGTGCGCAAAATCCCAGCAGCCAGACGCGTCCATCGCTCAGCACGATCCGCACCGCGCTCCACCCGTGGGAGCGTTCCCCTGATGGATAAGCGTCCGCGAGTTCGTACTCCAGCGCCTCGCGTTCGTCCGCGCGCAGCCATTTCGCCTCTCTGGGTCTCTCTGACAGCGTGAACCATATCCCCATGCTCAGCAGCAGAGCGGGCAGTCCTTCAACCAGGAACAACCACTGCCATCCACGCAGGCCTAGTCGCCCGTCCAATCCCAGAAGCGCTCCCGCTACCGCTCCCATCACCGTGCTCGCCAGTGGCAATGAGACATAGAACCAGCCGATGGCCTGCGCCCGCTCCTTGGCCGGGAACCATAGCGACAGATAGTAGATCGCTCCGGGAAAATACCCAGCCTCCGCGACGCCCAGCAGCAGCCTCATGCCGTAGAAGCTCGTCCGCGAATGAACAAATAACATCGCCATCGCGAGCAAGCCCCACGTGAACATGATCCGCGCCAGCCACCGCCGCGCCCCAAACCTCAGCAGCAGCAGGTTCGACGGCACCTCACACAGCGCATAACTGATAAAAAACAGTCCCGCGCCCAGGCCATACACATACGGGGAGAAATGCAGATCGCGATTCATCGGTTCCGCTGCAAAGCTGATGTTCACGCGATCCGTGTACGCAGCCAGATAGCCCAGCGCCAGCAGCGGCAGAATCCGCCATCGCGCCTTGCGCAGAGCACTTTCCAGCGGGGCCCGGCCCGCACCAGCGTCCATCGCCAACCCGCCTTCCCCGAAAGCCTGTTCTGAAGTGTGGGCCAAGCTTACGCCGGGACCTGTGCCGCGGCTACATCTTTGTTTCAACACGGCCGCGTCGCGCGGATGCTACCGTTAGTTTTATGTTGCGGCCCTCTACTCTCGCACTCGCCGTCTCCGTCGCTCTCGGCCTTCCCGCCCTTGCCCAGCAAGCCCCTCCACCCACTCCACCGCAGACGAGCGTCCCCCATAACGCTCCCCTCAATCCTGCGCTGCCCACCGTCTTCATCGTCGGCGACTCCACCGCACGCAACAGCGCAGACCTCGGCTGGGGCGACCACTTCGCGCAGTTCTTCGACACCTCGCGCATCAACGTCGCCAACCGAGCCATCGCCGGCCGCTCTGCCCGCTCCTACATCGACGAAGGCCACTGGGCCACGACCCTCGCAGAGATGAAATCCGGCGACTACCTCCTCCTTCAGATGGGCCACAACGACGGCGGCGACCTCGGCGGCGCCAAGCCCCGCGGCGACCTCAAAGGCATCGGCGACGACACCCAGGACGTCGCCCAGACCACCGGCCCTTACGCCGGCAAGATCGAGACCATCCATAGCTTCGGCTGGTACCTCCGCAAGATGATCGACGACGCCAAGGCCAAGGGCGTCCACCCCATCCTCCTCACCCCAACCATCCGCAACATCTGGACCATAGGCCCCGACGGCAAACAACACATCGAACACGACATGGGCTACAACGAGTGGGTTCGCCAGGTCGCCGCACAGGAGCAAATCCCCATCCTCGAACTCGGCAACACCGAAGCCGATAAGCTCGAAGCCCTCGGCCCTGAAAAGACGGCTCCACTCTTCCCCAAGGATCACACCCACACCAGCCCCGAAGGCGCCAACCTCGTCGCTCGAGACCGTGGCGGCTACCATCCGCAGCTCCGACGACCCGCTTTCCCGCTACCTAAAGCCGCTCTCGCAAAACATCACCGAACTTCCGCAGCAGAATCATCTAAAACTCGAGTAACAAAATCATCTAAACTATAGATATCCGTGGGTCTGCGCACTCGCCATCTCGCCTGCCTCTTCCTGCTGGTCTCCACACTCGGAGCCTCGCAGGCGTCTGCCTCGCAGGCGCGTCATGGCTTCTACGGCGACCACATCAGCGCGATGCTCTATCGCCACGCAGTGGACGCACGCAGCGAGCATCCGGCACAGAGCACCGCCGCCGGCGTCGCCGCTGATCCGGAAACCCTTCTGATTCCAGCGCCTTGCCGCGCCGCCTTCCGCTCCACGTGGACGATGCGGCCGCCTGCCGCGCACTCCGCCGCTGTCTTCGCGGCCACCAGCTTCGCGCGCATCATTCTCCTAGCGCTCTGTCTGCGGGCCGCCATTCACTTCGGCCTGTTCCACACCGCGTAAACTAAGGGTTGCGCCGCCATGCGCCCGGCATCCGTCCGGCGCCCCGCACACAAAAGAGAGACATCCGTGTTCAACTCCCTACTCGCCAAAGTCTTCGGCACCTCCAACGACCGCGCCGTCAAGCGCATGCTCCCCACGCTTGCGCAGATCAACGACCATGAGCCCGCTCTCAAGGAGTTCACCGACGAGCAGCTCGCCGCCAAGACCGTTGAATTCCGCGCCCGCATCGCCGCCGCCATTGAAGGCATCACCGACCCCGAAGAGATTGCCGCCGCTGAAAAGCGCGCGCTCGACGAACTCCTGCCCGAGGCCTTCGCCGTCGTCCGCGAGGCCGGCATCCGCACCGTCGGCATGCGTCACTTCGACGTCCAGATGATCGGCGGCATGGTCCTCCACTCCGGCAAAATCTCCGAGATGAAGACCGGCGAAGGCAAGACGCTCGTCGCCACTCTTCCCTGCTACCTCAACGCGCTCGCCGGCCACGGCGTCCACGTCGTCACTGTCAACGACTACCTCGCCAAGCGCGACGCCGAGTGGATGGGCAAGATCTACGGCTTCCTCGGCCTCTCCGTCGGCGTCATCGTCCACGATCTCTCCGATGAGCAGCGTCGCGAGGCCTACGGCTCCGACATCACCTACGGCACCAACAACGAGTTCGGCTTCGACTACCTGCGCGACAACATGAAGTTCGACCTCAAGGACACTGTGCAGCGCGCGCCACTACTACTGCATCGTGGACGAAGTCGACTCCATCCTCATTGACGAAGCCCGCACGCCGCTCATCATCTCCGGTCCCACGGATAAGACCACCGACAAGTACGCCATCGCCAACACCATCATCCCGCAGCTCGAAGAAGGCGAGATGATCGAGAACTTTGAGAACCAGTCAAAGACCTGGACCGGCGATTTCGTCGTCGACGAAAAGGCCCGCGCCATCACCATCACCGATGATGGCTGGGAGAAGATCGAAAAGCTTCTCGGCATCGGCAACATCGCCGACCCCGAGAACTGGGACATGAAGCATCACATCGAGGTCGCCACCAAAGCGCACTCGCTCTACAAGCGCGACGTCGAGTACGTGGTCAAGGACGGCGAGATCATCATCGTCGACGAATTCACCGGCCGCCTCATGCCCGGCCGCCGCTGGTCCGACGGCCTCCACCAGGCTATCGAGGCCAAGGAAGGTGTCGACATCCGCAAGGAAGATCAGACGCTCGCGACCATCACCTTCCAGAACTACTTCCGCCTCTACAAGAAGCTCTCCGGCATGACCGGCACCGCCGAGACCGAGGCCGCCGAGTTCGAGAACATCTACAAGCTCGAGATCGTCGTCATCCCCACCAACCGTCCGATGCTCCGCATCGAGAACTCTGACGTCGTCTACCGCACCGCGAAGGAGAAATACCTCGCTGTTGCTGACGAGATCGAGCGTCTCCATGCCGCCAAGCAGCCTGTTCTCGTCGGCACCACGTCGATCGAAAAGTCCGAGCTGCTCTCCGACATCCTCAAGCGCAAGGCCGTACGTCACGTTGTCCTCAACGCGAAGTTCCACGAGAAGGAAGCCGAAATCGTCGCGCAGGCCGGCCGCCTCGGCATGGTCACCATCGCCACCAACATGGCTGGCCGCGGTACGGACATCCTCCTCGGCGGCAACTCCGAGTTCATCGCCCGCCAGGACCTCGTCAAACGCACCCTCGCCCGCGCGCTGTCACCCGCCGAAGGCGCCATCCATCCCCTCGCCGCTGCTGGCTTCACGCGCTTCTACTATCAGGGCCAGGAGTTCGAGACCTCGCAGGAGCAGTGGGATCAGATCATCGCCGCGCACGAGTCCGCAACCAGGCTCGAGCACGAGAAGGTCATCGAAACCGGCGGTCTCTTCATCCTCGGCACCGAGCGTCACGAGTCACGCCGAGTCGACAACCAGCTCCGCGGCCGCGCCGGCCGTCAGGGCGACCCCGGCGCCTCGCGCTTCTTCCTCTCGCTCGAAGACGACCTCATGCGCATCTTCGCGCGCGAGTGGGTCGGCACGCTGCTGCAGCGTCTCGGCATGGAAGAGGGCGTGCCCATCGAGTCGCGCATGATCTCCAAGCGCATCGAAGGCGCGCAGAAGGCCGTCGAAGCCCAGAACTTCGAGTCCCGCAAGCACGTCCTCGAGTACGACGACGTTATGAACAAGCAGCGCGAAGCCGTCTACGGCCTCCGCCGCCAGCTCATGGAAGGCACCGACCAGAAGCAGCTCATCACCGAGGACTACGTCTCCACCATCCTCTCCAACCTTCTCGACGAGTTCGTCCCCGAGAAGGCGCACGTCGAGCAGTGGAACCTCGAAGGCCTCTTCAACGGTGTCTTCGACCTCTTCGGTGCTCGCCTCGAGAACGAAGTGAAGGCCGAGGAGCTCTCGCGTCACGACCTCGGTGACGCCATCTTCAACAAGCTCCGCGAGCGCTACGACGTCAAGGAGCAGATCCTCGGCCCGCCCAACATGCGCTACCACGAGCGCGTCGTCATGCTCTCCGTGCTCGACGGCCTCTGGAAGGATCACCTCCTCAACATGGATCACCTCAAGGAGGGCATCGGCCTCCGCGGCTATGCCCAGGTCGATCCTCTCGTCGAGTACAAGAAGGAATCCTTCATCATGTTTGAAAGCATGATGATGCGCTTCCAGGAGGACACCTGCCGCCACCTCTTCCGTATGCAGATCCTCGCTCCCGACGGCACGCCCATCGAGACGATGGAGCAGCTCGCCACCCTGCAGTCGCGCCACTCCGGTGCGCCGCCGCAGCTGCCTCCGCCGGCGCAGATGCCCACAGCCTCGCCGACTCACTGGCAGCCGAACCAGCAACCGGCTCAGCAGCAGTCCGCACCGGTCGTCCCCACGCGCGCCCCGCAAACCACCATCGACGCCCTCGAGCGTGAGTTCGCACGCAAGAAGGAGCGCGAGCTCGAGATTGCCCGCCAGGCCGGCGGCTCCACTGCAAACGGCAACGGTTCCGCACCCAGGCGCGCCGGCGCCAGCATCGGCCGCAACGATCCCTGCTACTGCGGCTCCGGCAAGAAGTACAAGAAGTGCCACGGCGCCAACGTCTAATCATCTCAACCAGCAGGAACCTTGGGTGCCCCATTCATGCGCAGTCTCATCGCGCATGAGTGGGATTCGACCGTTGCGCTAAACTTCGCCATGCGCCTCGTCCGCTACGCCGTAGCCTGCAGCCTCGACGGTTTCATCGCCGGTCCCAACGGCGAGTTCGACTGGATTCCCTCTGACCCTGAGGTCGACTCCGCCCAGGACTTCTCTCGCTACGACACCTTACTCATCGGCCGCCGCACTTTCGACGTCATGCGCGGGCACGGCCAGCCCACGTTCCCCGGCAAAGAGAACTACATCTTTTCTCGCACACTCACCCGCGCCGACATCCCAGAATCTTCCATCCTCTCCACCACTCCCGAACAAACCGTCACAGAGCTCCGCTCCGCACCCGCGAACGGAAAAGACATCTGGCTCTTCGGCGGCGGTGAGCTCTTCCGCACGCTCCTCGCCGCACGTCTCGTCGACGAAATCGAACTCGCCGTCATCCCCATTCTGCTCACCGACGGCATCCCGCTTCTGCCCGCGACTTCACAACGCATCCATCTCGCACTCGAAGCGCAGAAGTCCTACAAGAGCGGAACTCTCTCCCTCACCTACTCGATCGTCTACCGGTAACCCGCGACGGCTACCCTCGACCGTCTGGCGACACAACCTTCAACCCCCAGTCCGCGTCGCAAACATATAGACATATTTAGACCTGATTCCGCGACCTTGGTACCACCTCGCCCGGCATCGCCTAAGGACCCTTGTGCCCAACCTCGCCACGCGCTCCGATCTCCAGACCGAGTCTCTTCGGCGGCAGATGGAGCAGTTCTTCGACGCGACCACGGACGCCATCGTCTTCCTCGACCGCAACTACAACTTCACCTATCTCAACCGCCGCGCCAACGAGGTCATCTCCATGGGCCAGGACCTGCGCGGCCGCAACCTCTACGAGGCTTTCCCGCACGCGGTCTACGAGGGCTCGCCCTACATCGATGTCTACCGCCGCACCATGACCGAGGGCACCCCCGGCGAGTTCGAGGCCTTCTATCCCGAACCCCTCAATATCTGGCTCCGCGTTCAGAGCTACCCCGCCGAAGACGGCATCATCATCTTCTTCCGCGACTTCACCCAGGAGAAGCTCAATCGCGAGACTCTGCAGGGCAAGAACGAAGAGACCGAACGCCAGCACGCCGAGATTGAAACCATCTACCGCACCGCGCCCATCGGCCTCGCTCTCTTCGATCTCGACGACTACCACTACCTCCGCCTCAACGATCGTCAGGCCGACTTCTTCGGTCTCAAGCCTGAGCAGGTCGTCGGCCGCACGCTCACTGAAATGGCCCCGATCCCGGGACTCAAGGAGCTTTTCGATCAGGTCGCGCGAGGCGAGCCCGTCTTTAACTTCCCTCTCGAGGGCAAGCTCATTACCGACCCTCCCGACGAGCATCGCTACTGGACCGTCAGCTACTTCCCCGTCTACGGCAAGGACGGCGACATCCAGGCCATCACCGCCGCCTCACTGGAGATCACCCAGCAGCGAAAGGCCGAGCTCGCACTCATGCAGAGCGAGAAGCTCGCCATCGTCGGCCGCCTCGCCAGCTCCATCGCGCACGAGATCAACAACCCGCTCGAGTCCGTCACCAATCTCCTCTACCTCGCGGGGCACTCCGACACGCTCGAGCAAGCACGCCTGTACATCCGCACCGCGGAAGTCGAACTCCGCCGCGCCTCCGCCATTACCTCGCAAACCCTTCGCTTCCACAAACAGTCTTCCAGCCCGCAGGAGATCAACCTCACCGAACTCGTCGGCAACGTGCTCTCCGTCTACCAGGGCCGGATCACCAACGCGAACATCCACATAGATCGCTTCTGCAGCGCAAAGAGACGCGTTCATTGCTTCGAAGGAGAGATCCGTCAGGTAATCGCCAACCTCATCAACAACGCGCTCGACGCCATGCCTGCCGGCGGCACACTCTATCTTCGCGGCCGCGAAGCCATCAACTGGCGAAGCGGCGAACCCGGCATCACCGTCACCATCGCCGACACAGGCACCGGCATGACCCTCGAGACGCAACAACGTCTCTTCCGCCCGTTCTTCACAACGAAAGGACTCACCGGCACCGGCCTTGGTCTCTGGGTCTCCAAGGGCATCATCGACCGTCACCGCGGCACGCTGAACGTCCGCAGCAGCCAATCGCCCGCGCACCACGGCACAATCTTCACCCTCTTCCTTCCATTCAACGCCGTCGTCCGCTAGGGCTCCCGCGTCTCGATCTCGAGACGTGGGACAGGGTGACTACGGCCTCGCCTCATACACGATGTTGAACGGCGTCTGCGTCGCTCTGCGGAAGCGCGTGAACCCCGCCTCCGTCACCACATCGTGGATCCTCTTCTCGCCCGCCTGCGCTCCCAGGCAAAGCCCCACCTCCTGCGACCGCGAGCACGGCGTGCACAGCAGCGTCGAGAACGAGTAGTACACCCGCCCCACAGGATTCAGGTTGTCCTTCATCGCGTCGTTCGCAAACGGCTCTACGATCATCCACGTCCCATCCGGCTTCAGCGCTTCGCGCACATGCTTCGCCGCGCCCACCGGATCGCCCATATCATGCAGGCAGTCGAAGACCGTCACCAGGTCATACTTGCCCGGAAAGCCCTTCGCCGCCGCCACGCCAAACGTCACGCGATCGCTCATCCCCTGCTTCGCCGCCGTCTCGCGCGCTCCTTCAATCGACTTGTCGTGATAGTCGAACCCGAAGAAGTTCGACTTCGGAAACGCCTTCGCCATCAGCAGCGTAGACGCGCCCTTCCCACAACCGACATCCGCCACCGTCGCGCCCTTCTCCAGCTTCGCCTGCACGCCCTCCAGCGACGGAATCCACGAGGTCATCAAATTCGCCGCATAGCCCGGCCGGAAGAACTTCTCGCAGCCATGGAACACGCCCTCCGCATGCTCGCCCCATCCCATCCCCTCGCCCGTCTTGAACGAGGTCGTAATCCGCGGCACCGCCGCCAGCGAAGCCAGCGCGAGCTCAAACGCACCCGGCAGATACGCCGGGCTGTCATCGTTCGCCAGCGTGAACGCCTGCTCTGGCGATCATGCTGAACTTGCCCGTCTTCTCGTCGAACATCACGTAGCCGCCCGCCGCCTGCGACCCCAGCCACTCCCGCACATACCGCTCATCGGTCCTGGTCTTCGCCGCCAGCTCGCCCGAAGTCATCGGCTTCTCCGCCAGCGCCTTATACAGCCCCAGCTTCTCGCCGATCACCACCATCCCGGTGTGCACCGCCGCACCAAGATCGTTCACAAACTGACCGACAAACGCATTCAGTTTGTCCATGTCCAACGCCGGAGCCTGTGTCGTAGGCTGTGTGCTCATACTTCCTCCTCGGCAAACAAAAATTGCGCCTCTGAGGGGCCGTGCATAGCTCAATAAACTGTGAGGAGGCGCTTACGCCGCCATTCTCCGCCCCCTTTCACCTAACGTCAAGCCGTTCGCATTAGCGATCCGCAAGCTCCTGACAACATTCAACAGGCATCCCAGCCTTTATCCTTAACCCATGGACCTTGAGATCACCGTCGACCAGCTCAAACAGCAGCTCTCCTCCGAGCACCCACCGCTTCTCCTCGACGTCCGCGAGCCCTGGGAGTACGCCACCGCGCACCTCCCCAACAGCACCCTCATCCCCATGCAGGAAATCCCCGCCCGCGCCTTCAACGAGCTCGATGAAGACCAGCCCATCGCCGTCATGTGCCATCACGGCGCCCGCTCGCTCTCCGTCGCCAACTGGCTCCGTCAGCAGGGCTTTGAAAAAGCGCAATCCGTCACCGGCGGCATCGACCTCTGGTCCAGCGTCATCGACCCCACCATCCCCCGCTATTGAACACAGAGGTTAGAGATCCGAGAACAGAAACAGAGAACTGACAAATGAAAACCGAGAGCAAACCTAGAACTTAGAACCTGGAACCTAGTTCCCTGTTCCCTGTTCTCTCAAAGACTCAACGCGCCCGCGGATGCGTCTCGTCATACACCCTCTGCACCTGACCCACCGTCAGCTGCGTGTACCGCTGCGTCGTCGACAACCGCTCATGCCCCAGCATCTCCTGAATCGCCCGCAGGTCCGCACCCTCCTCCAGCATGTGCGTGCCAAACGCATGCCGCAGCGTGTGCGGATGCACATCCGCCGCCAGCCCGCGGCTCAGTGCAATCTGCTTCACGATCCGCCCGACACTTCGTGTCGTCAGCCTGCAAGAGCCACGCGCCCGCAGATTCATCAGCAGCGGCCCATCATGCACAAGCTTCCCCTTACCCGCCGCTTCTAATCTCTCCTTACGCTCCGGCAGATACGCCCTGATCGCCGCCGCCGCCTCATCGCCAAGCGGCACTATCCTTTCCTTCCTGCCCTTACCAAACACCCGAATCGCATCATCGCCCCACAAAATGCTCGTCAGATCCAGCCCCACCAGCTCCGAGTTACGAATCCCCGACCCATACAACAACTCAAAGATCACGCGATCCCGCGCCTGCCAAGCCACCACATCGCATGCCTCACCCTCAACGCGACCGGGTGCCCCACCCTCGACGCGCGCCTTGTGCGCGGCAGGGTGGGGTGCCTTTCTCTCCCGAGCCACACCACCCGAACCCGACAACGAATTCAACACCCGATTCAACTCCTCAATCCCCGGAACCCTTGGCAAATGCTTCGGCAGCTTCGGCGTACTCACCAGCACCGCCGGATTCGACTGCACATACCCACTCCGCGCCAGCCACTTGAACCAGCTCCTCACCGCCGCCAGCGCCCGCGCCACACTCGCCTTCGTCAACCCACGATCAAACAACACCCCCAGGTACGAACGAATATGCGTGTGCTCCACCTTGCGAATATCTCCACCTTCACCCAGCGTCTCGCCGAAATACTCCGCAAACCCTCGCACCTCACGCCCATACGCCCGCAGCGTATGCTCACTCGCCCCCCGCTCCTCGCGCAGCATCGCCAGAAACTTCTCCGCCAGCTCCACGAAGTTGGAAGTTGCACGCTTAACTCGAATCTTCTCGCACGAATCACCCGAATGAGCCGCAACACTACAAATACGATTGCTGAGTAAATAACGAAGTTGAAGACAACCACTAATAGAGCCCACAATCGACTCGTATCGCCCGGGATTTTAGAAATGATGAGAACCCCGGGAAGCATGGCGTAAACGAACGGACCGCATAGGCTGCCATCACTGCACGGTTTGAGAAATGGTTCTGAGGAGATCAGAGTGAGGATCGCACCGATACTTGCCGACCAAATCCACTCTCTCCTGCTCATGCGTTCACCATCTCTCTCCGCATCTTCGCCCTGGGATGATGCATCCGGTGCACCGTCTTCAGCCGATCAATCGCCAGATGCGTATACACCTGCGTCGTCGCAATATCCGCATGCCCCAGCAGCGTCTGCACTGTGCGCAGGTCCGCGCCATGCTCCACCATATGCGTCGCACAGCTATGCCTCAGCTTGTGCGGGCTCGCCTGCGAATTCAACCCCTTCACGAGCCGCCAAACAGTCTGCGCCGTCAGCGCCTTCCCGCGCACGGACACAAACAGCGCCCGCTGCACACCATGCGCGCCGCGCACCAACTCCCCACGCCCTCGCTTCACATACATCTCCAGCGCCTCCACCGCCGACCGCCCAATCGGCACAATCCTCTCCTTATCCCCCTTGCCCCGCACCTGCACACTCGCGCCCTCTAAGCGCAGATCCTCCACCCGCAGCGCGACAATCTCTCCCACGCGCAGCCCGCCCGCATACAGCAGCTCCATCATCGCGTGATCTCTCAACGCGACCCCATCCGCCGCATCACCCCTCGCCGCCGCTCCCGTACGCTCCAGCATCTCGCGCACATCGCCCTCAGCCAGACTCTTCGGCAGCACCTTCCAGCTCGACGGGCTCTCAATATTCACCGTCGGATCATGCTGAATCCGCTTATCCTTCAGCAGCCACCTGTAGAACCCCCGCAGACAGCTCAGCTTCCTCGCCACACTCCGCGACTCCACCCCATGCTCCCGCAGATGCCGCATGAATCCCGAGACATCCTCCTGCCTCGCCGTCACCAGCGTCCGCGCTCGCGCTCTCCACAAACTCCGCAAAGCTCTCCAGGTCCCGCTGATACGCCTCCACACTCAGCGGCCGCAGCCCCTTCTCCACCCGCAGATGCGTCACATACTCCCGCAGCAGCCCGACATCACTCCGCGCCCGACCCGGTCCCTGACTTCACAGAAGGCATACCCTCGATTCTTGCCCCTCCCGCGCCCCTCCGCCAGCCCCCCGTACCACCCTCGTCACGAACCAGCCCCCACCCTCCCAATCCGATAAACTCAAAGTAGCCATGTTTGAGAACCTCTCCGAAAAGCTCCAGCGCAGCTTCAAAAACCTGCGCGGCCAGGGCACCCTCACCGACGAAAACATCAACGACGCCCTCCGCGAGATCCGCGTCGCCCTCCTCGAGTCCGACGTCAACCTCGACGTCACCCGCAAAATCATCGAGGACATCCGCGCCAAGGCCCTCGGCTCCGAGGTCACCACCGCCCTCAACCCCTCCGAGCAGATCGTCAAAATCGTCCGCGACGAGCTCATGAACACGCCTCGGCCACGACACCGCGCGCTTCAAATTCGCGCCCCAGCCCCCCTCCGTCATCCTCATGGCCGGCCTCCAGGGCTCCGGCAAAACCACCACCTCCGGCAAGCTCGCCGCCTGGCTCAAAAAGGGCGGCCACCGCCCCCTGCTCGTCTCCGTCGACGTCTACCGCCCCGCCGCCCGCGAGCAGCTCAAAGTCGTCGCCCAATCCATCAACGCCCAGCTCTACGAAGGCAAGCTCGATGTCATCCCGCAGCAACGGAGCCGCAGCTGCACCGCGCATACTCCGCCGACCCCTGACGTCCTCCGCCTCGCCAAAGAAGCCCTCCGCGAGGCCCGCAACTACGCCTGCGACATCCTCATCGTCGACACCGCCGGCCGCCTCGGCATCGACGAGCAGCTCATGGACGAAATGTCCGAGCTCAAAAAGCTCCTCTCGCCCTCCGAAATCCTCTTCGTCGCCGACGCCATGACCGGCCAGGACGCCGTCAACTCCGCCAAGGCCTTCAACGACCGCCTCTGCCATCACCGGCGCCATCCTCACCAAAATGGACGGCGACTCCCGCGGCGGCGCCGCCCTCTCCATCCGCCAGATCACCGGCGCGCCCATCAAGTTCCTCGGCACCGGCGAAAAGCCCGACGCCTTCGAGCCCTTCCACCCCGACCGCATCGTCGGCCGCATCCTCGGCATGGGCGACATCGCCACCCTCCTCGAACGCGCCGAAGAAAAACTCGACCGCTCCAAGGCCGAGGCCTTCGCCAAAAAGGCCCTCGCCGGCGACGGCTTCTCCCTCGAAGACTTCCGCGACCAGCTCCGTCAGATCAAGAAGCTCGGCAGCATGCAATCCATCCTCAAGATGCTGCCCTCCGTCGGCCCCTTCGCCGGCATGCAGCAGGCCGCCGCCAACGTCGACGAGTCGCAGTTCACCCGCATCGAGGCCATCATCAACTCCATGACCTCCAAGGAGCGCCACAACTCCGCCATCATCAACGGCAGCCGCCGCAAGCGCATCGCCCTCGGCTCCGGCACCACCGTCCAGGAGGTCAACAACCTCCTCCGCCAGCACACCCAGATGTCCAAACTGTTCAAAAGCATGGGCAGCGGCATGACCGGCGGCATGAAAGCCCAGCAACGCCTCATGTCCCAAATGCAAGGCAAGCAAAGATTCGGACGATAGCGTCAATTTAGCGATCTCGGTCAGAAGTTGCGAAGGCCAAGCCAAACAAGGGAAATCATTGCAAGGCATAGCGCCACTAAACAGAAATATTCTGCCACCTTACACTCCCTAAATATTCTGTTCTGACGCTTTGTTCTCTCTTCAACCAAGGCGGCTAAGCCTCCATCGGACATGGCAAATCTCCAAGGCCCATTTTTCCATATCGGCGGACCCACCCGAGAACAAGCTAGGGTCGGCCTGAAAGAGCTCGTGTCTGCATTGCTGCTGGCTGCGGCATGCTTGTATCCAAGGGCGGTTCATTGCCGCGAGCAAATAGCTTGGATACCGGAAATTTCGATGAGTGCAGCAAGAACTACAATCACGAGCGCGATCAGCGAGCATCGCAAAATCCAAGTTGGCTGCAGCTTTTCCTTGTGCGTTCCAAGGAACGACACCACTCCGCCGCAATTGCAGCTCCCCGCCAATAGACAATTTCTCAAAATACTGGGTACGTTTTTTCGTACTCTCAATATTGGGTCTGCGAGAGCCGATCTATTGCCGCGTAAAAGACCCTCATCGGCTCGCTGCAAGCGCGATCGCAGCCGATCAATGTCTTCGTAGCTGTCACTCAGTACCGGTAATCGTACTCGACGTGCAGATGGGTCGCCCCAACCCAGTCTCTCGAGCGGCATCAGGGGTGGCGGGTGGCCCGATCACCACCTTACCGAACCAGCGACATCGGGGTGCCCCGTTCATCGCGGCTCCATCGCGATGAGCGGGGTATTCGCAGGACGCACAAACCCACCACCCACCTCCACCCTCACCACCAATCCGGGTGCCCCATCTTCGCGACGGTTTCATCGTCGCTAAGGTGGGCATTCGCGCGAAGCGCGAACCAACCACACTCACACCCGCAACGAACCCACCTTAGCCGCGATAAGACCGCGGCGAAGATGGGGCGCCCAGATTCGAGACACCCGGATTTTGGGGCACCCGGAACATTACTATCCGATCAACATCACTTCCCTAAAATCGATCCATGCCGTTGGGCCTCACTCGTCACCAGAACGAAGATCACGACCACTTCATCACCTTCAGTTGTTACGACCGCCGTCCTTACCTCAGCACCGCCGCATCACGTGATCTCTTCGAACAATCCCTCGAACGAACCCGCAAACGCTATCGCTTCGACATCCTGGCCTACGTCATCATGCCCGAGCACGCGCATCTGCTCGTCACCGAACCCGAGACAGAACCACTATCAAAGCGTTACAAGCTCTCAAACTCTCAGTCAGTAAACAGTCGCCTCAGCGTCCCTTCTGGCACGATCGCTATTACGACTTCAACGTCTTCACCAACCGCAAACGGCTCGAGAAGATCAAATACATCCACCGCAACCCAGTAGCTCGCGGCCTAGTCGAGCAACCCGAAGACTGGCCTCACTCGAGCTATCTCACCTACCTCCACCGCGAACAACGCACCGTCCCATCACCCTCTAATGTCGCCACAAACCCGGGTGCTCCATCTTCGCGACGGTCTCATCGTCGCTAAGGTGGGGCATGGTTTGCGGTAGCAAACGAACCACCTCCACCCTCACCACGCATCGTCAGGGCACGGCTTGGTAGCCCCAGGCTGCCGCTTCCGTTAATCCTCGGCGCTTCCGTTGCTTGAGCTTCGTCGCACAAATTCCCAACATCCGTTGACCATCAGCATCTTCCGAAGATCCCGAAACAGAATCTGATGGTTTCTCACAGAACCCGGTCTGTTCGTGACAGTCGTATGCGTACCATCACCTGTCATATCGATGCGGAGATAGATACCGTCGCGAGCAGCCCACACCGCTACCGCTAACACGACCGCGTTGCCATTGCCCTTCTCGAATGTTCTTTGGTCGTCGGGTTTCATGATGAGCTCCTTACCATCAAATGCGTGATTTACGAGCAAAAGGGGCCACGCTCCACCGTCACCACGGATCGTCAGGGCACGGCTTTCTGAGCCTTGTCCTGACCCGAGTCGAAGGATGCCGCTTCCGCCGCGCCGTGAAAACCCTACCTATTTTGAATCCCTCCCTTCCCCGACCTCATCTGTTCGATGTACATCGAAATATCTAAAGAAGACAAAACGAGGTCACCATGGGAAAGCTCACCGGAAAGATCGCAGTGGTTACGGGCGGCAACAGCGGCATCGGTCTCGCGACCGCCAAGCGCTTCGTAGCGGAAGGCGCCTTCGTCTACATCACCGGCCGTCGCCAGGCCGCTCTCGACGCGGCCGTGAAGGAGATCGGTAGCAATGTCATAGGAGTGCAGGGCGATGTTTCGAACATGGACGACCTCGATCGCCTGTTCAACCAGATCAAGCGCGAAAAGGGCAGAATCGACATCCTCTTCGCCAACGCTGGCTCCGGAGAATTCGGTACTCTGGGCAGCTACACCGAGCAGCACTTCGACACCACGTTCAACGCCAACGTCAAAGGCCTTGTCTTCACCGTCCAGAAGGCACTCCCGCTCATGCCCGAAGGCGCCACAATTGTCCTGAACGCCTCCATCGTCTCCAGCAAAGGCTTCCCCAACATGGGTGTGTACAACGCCACCAAGGCGGCGGTGCGCTCCTTCGCCCGCACATGGACCAACGAGCTCAAAGATAGAAAGATCCGCGTTAACGTCGCAAGCCCCGGTCCCATCGACACCCCGGGCATCACCAACCTCGCCCTCGGGAAGTCGAGAAGCAGTTCAAGGCACAGATGATTGCCGGCGTCCCGCTCGGCCGCATGGGCGAGTCTGACGAGATCGCCAAAGCCGTCGTCTTCCTCGCCAGCGACGACAGCAGCTTCGTCGCAGGCGTCGAGCTCTTGGTCGACGGAGGCATGATCCAGGTCTAGTTCACCTAAGTTGGGGGCTTCAGTTGGGTGGCTTTAGCGGGGTGGCTTTAGCCGGGGGTGGCTTGGGGTGGCTAGCCGGGTGGCCAACCATCCCACCCCGCTTGACAAATCACCCCTCCAGAGAGGGTCTCGACCCACCCATCACCCTCCGCCAAAACCCGCCAGCGACACTAAGGTCCACCCCTAAGTCAAAATTCATCTAGACTTTGCGCAAATTTGACAGGGGAGGGGGCATCTCCCTCCCACCCTCACCACGAACCTCAAAGCTTCCCGGCGACTGCCTGCGCCACGGTCTTCTCCACTTGCGTGGCCTGGTCCACCGGCACTCCGTGCACACTCACCACAAACCACGTACTCCCCTTCCTCACATGCAGCACCGCGCCCGTCCCCACCACCGTCGAGATCGCCTCATCGCCAACCCCACCCACGGCAGTACCCCTTCCCGTCATCTTCGCCGAGTCGTTCGCGCCTTCAATCTGGACCGTAAGCTCTCCCGCTCCCGCCTGGTACTTCTTGGGAGTCCAGATGCACCGGTTCGCGCCAGCCCCCGCGTTGACCTCCGGCACGCCCAGCGCCGTCGCAGCCTCCGCAGGCGAAAGCAGCGAACACACGTCCACCGCCCAGGCTGTCCGTCCACCCAACATCACCGAAGCGAAAACAACCCCCGCTGCCAAAGCCATCCTGTGTCTCAGTTCCATACAGCCTCCTCGTCAAAACACGGTAACGGGAAAGTGGTGGATCTCAGATAACTTTTTTGTAGGCATCGGCGACCTTGTGTGCCGCCAATTTGACCGCAGACGTCGCCGCATTTCCGGCATCAAGCGTGTGCCGCAGCGCCGATTTCCTCCGCGTCCCGCTATGCTCCACCGCAGCGGTCTCAATATCGCCGCCGAATATCGTGTGCGTCTCTTCCAACCGGTCGATCGCCGAATTCAGCTCCGCGACCACCGCGTCGGCTTCCTCGGAAAAGACAACCAGTTCGACGTTGATCTTCTGATAGCCCATCGATCCCGCCTCTTCCCTAATCCTACTCGCCCCATCCCCGAGACTTACCACCCAGCCCCACCCAAACAAGCGACCAGCTTCCCCGCTACTCGATCTCCGGATCCCCCGGCTTGACCGCCCCGCAACTCGCACTCACAAAGTGCCCCGTCGAGTGCATCACGAGGTGCCTCGTCGTTCCGGAGATGGTCATCGTCGTCTCCATCTCCGTCTGAAGATGCTCGGCATCCACGACGGTCGACGTACCGTGCATCTTCATCGAGCTGTTCGGATGGTTGCACGCAGCGTCGATCGTGTAGCCTCGCGCCGTCTTCGCCAGGCTCTGCGTGCAATCCTTCGGCATCTGGGACGCGCCCTGCACCATCTTCTCCCAGTCCGCCGGCGTGATGCATGTCTTCACCTTCGCCGTGGTCGGCGACCCATCGCCATCGTCAACCACACTGGTCGACTCCCACAGACCCATCTTGATCGGCAGCCCCTGCGCCAGCATCACCGTCGAGCCCATCAGCACAACACTCCATCTCCAGACCGAGCGCATCGTCGTCACCTCAAGCGGAATTTTCGGAAGCCGGACCCGGTTGCCGTACCCCGCTCCCCAGAGGCGCTGACCGGCACCCGAAGACTACTACGGCGACCATGACAGCGGCCCAGCCCTGAGCGAAGTCGAACAGACTGAATTGCCCTCCTCTCCGCCCGCCACAACCGCGCTTGCTCACCGCATCCTCGACGCCCTCACAGCGCCGCCGCAATCTCCTGCGCCAGCACCGTCTCCATGTGCTGCAACTGCTCCATCGGATACCCCGTAATGCGCACCGAAAAGTAATTGCTTCCCTTCTTCACCGACAGCGACGCCGCCTTCCCCGCCGTCGTCCCATACACCGCCTCATCGCCCACTCCGGGCACCGCCGTCTTCGTAATCCCCGCAACACTCACCGGCGTCTTCGCATTCGCATAACCCTGCGCCGTCAGCATCACCACCGCGACCTTCTTCCCTTGCATCGAGTTCGGCTGCCCCGACACACTCCACTGGCACATCGTCGTCCCCACCGGCTGTCCCGGCCCAACCGGGTCGCCAATCGCCGAGTCAATCTGTGCCGGCGTCAACAACGTGCACGGATTCGTCTGCCCACACGCCGCACCCACACCACAAACACCCAGAAGGCCCGCAACCCCGACAGCCACAACACTCCAGCTCTTCGAGTTCATCCAACACCTCCTGACGCACGTATCCTACGCCCCCCTCGCACACGCGCAACGTAGCAAAGCGCAGCCCTGAGCGAAGTCGAACGGGCTGAATTGCCTCCCTCTCCGCCACAACCGCCAAGCCTCAGACACAGTTCTCCTCCGCCAGCCACCCAGACGGCAAAGCTCTTCAAAGGCATGGCAGCGGGACGACGGGCGGCATGAAAGCCCAGCAACGCCTCATGTCCCAAATACAGGGCAAGCAAAGGTTCGGTAGATAATCGTATAGGAAGAGTTGGAACAAGTCGGGAGTAAGGACATCTGTGAGCGACCTCTCGGAGAAAGTCGAAAGCCTCCAGAACATGCTCATTGCAGACGCTACCGGCGGCAGTGGTCGAACAGACGCCGAGTATCGCGAGTTGCGCGATGAGGTCACGAGTCATCATCTATTGAAGGACATCGTTCCTAGGTTCCTGCGGACCTGCAGGTCTCGTGCTGAATTTTGGGTGTTCATCAAGTACAAGTTCCAGCACTATGACGAACGCCGACAGTTCATCTGGGATAAGTTCAGGCCGATGCTGGAACGCCTAGATGGGGACGCCGCAGCGCCATCGGACCAAACAGTTTCCCTCACGCTCCAGAGATTCAATGCAGATAGCGTTCACCAGCTATGGTCCAAGGCACTCGAACGGCGAGAGTCAGACCCTGAAGGCGCAGTTACTCTGGCGCGAACACTCCTTGAGAGCGTGTGCAAACACATCCTGGACGAACACTCGCTGAGTTACCGCAATGACGCAGACCTACCTGCGCTATACCGTCAGACAGCAGAGTTACTCAATATCGCCCCAAGTCAGCATTCTGAGCAAATCTTTCGTCAGATATTAGGCGGCTGCACTGCGGTCGTGGAAGGGCTTGGAGCACTTCGTAATAAATTAAGCGACGCCCACGGCCGAGGCAGTCGAACGGTTCGTCCCGCAGCACGCCATGCCGAACTCGCGGTGAATTTGGCGGGTGCGGTCGCGATCTTCTTGGTCACGACCTACGAAGCTAAGGCCGCAAAATCGGTATGAAGACAACTAGGAAATAAGTCATTTGACCGAGCGGCAGTTCTATGCTCTCATCGGATTAGTGGCCGTAGATTGACGTCTATGGCCGTGCATTTCGATTGTCGGTCGAGGTTATATATGTCACTTAAATTCTCTGCAGGGAGGGTCGCGCCCTCTCCTGCAAACTCTCCTAAATCATTAGAAGACCAGTCGCCCTCATCAGTGGATGCGATTAAGAGACTCCTCGCCGTGAGTCTAAAGCGCGTGAAGGGGCAAGCGGTTGCTGCCGACTGTCTCCTTCAGTCAGAACTCACCCTGAGCGTCGATCAACTCGACATCCATACTCGGCTCGGGAAGCCCATGCTCCGTTTGGTCTTCGATCCCAAGGCAGAAGGGACGATTAAGGCGGCTTTGCAAGCAGTGAACCCTGCTCTCAAAATTAAAGTTTCACGCCGCACGAGAGACTGAACGCGAGCCGGCAGTCGAGCAAAACGAGACTCTGCCCTTCTCGAAGCTCAGCGAACGGGCTGCAGAACTGAATGCCATCAGCGACAACCTATCTAAGCAGATCGAAACCGTAGATACGCAGTTGAAGCGGCTGGGGCTGGGCGTTACAGCGTGGGTCGAAATCAGCAACAGCTCTGACGAAGAGGGTTACCACTATGTAGATGAGATCGGCTACACGAGATTCCGATCTAGATGGGCGATCGCCCTTCGCAGTTGCTACAACCACCCGAGTGGGGACGAACGCGAGGAAATTTGGCCGTTTAGCGACGCTCCCCGCCAGCTCAGGATTGAGGCCGTAGATAAAATTCCCGAGTTGCTTGAGAAGCTTCATTCAGAGGCGGAAAAGATGATTTCCGCACTATCGGCCAAGGTCAAGAAGATAGAGGAGTTGACATCGAAGTTGAAGGCGAGTGGAGGTGAGCGCTGATGAATACCGCCCTCCTCGTCGTCGTTCTCGCTCTCGTTCTATTCGCAGGGATCTGTGTCATAGCGATTTTTCGTGGCAATTGGTTTGCCGCGAAATTCAATGCCGGGATATTCGGATTCTCGTTGGAGACTAACCGTGAATCCACAAAGAAATCTGGGCCCTCCCCACGACCACCCACTCCCACCTAAACCGCGCATCGGCGGGTGGCCCACCCAGAACTTTAAATCGCTCAAACCAGCGACATCATGGATGCCCCATTCATGCGCGGCTTCATCGCGCATAGGTGGGGTTCGCAGGACGCACAAGCTCACAACCACCTCCGCCCTCACAACGCATCGTCAGAGCGCGGCTTGGTAGCCCGGGACTTTAGCCCGGGGTGCCGCTTCCGCCGCGCCGTGAAAACCCTTCCGGCGGGTGGCCCACCCATAAGGCTTCTCTGCTTCCCCAACGAGAATGCACGGGTGCCCTGCCCATCCGTACGCGAAGCGGACGGGTGGGATCGAGGATGTCCGAACCACCTCCACCCGAACCACGCATCGTCAGGGCACGGCTTTCAGCCGCGCCCTGAAAACCCTTCCGCTCTGCCGAAGGCCCGGGGTCCCCGGCCAGCTTGCTGGCTGGGGTGGGAGACCGTCGCGAAGCCCGAAGGGCGCAGCGACTGAATCGCCTTCCTCTCCGCCGCCACAATCGCCCAAACCTCAGGCACAATTCTCCGATGGGCCTCGAAATCGTTGAGATCGTCATGCACTGCGAAGAGGTCTTCGGCGTCGACCGAACCACTCCAAACGACTTGACAAATCACCCCTCCAGAAAAAGGGTCTCCCACCCACAGCCCCTCCGCTAACACCGTCCAGTGCCACTAAGGTCCACCCCTAAGTCCAATTTCATCTAGACTTTGCGCAAAAAGTGGGGGGAGGGGGGTACCCCCATCACGGACCTCAATTCGCGCGCGCGAATCCATGCTGTGTCAGCCATGCTCCCAGCAGCGCGAAATACGCCGGCGCATTCGGAGCTTCTTTGTTCAGCAACGCCGGATCAATCTGCTCCTTCGGATCAACCCCCAGCGTCATCGTATGGTCCGCCCCTTCGATCACCACCGTCTTCACATTGGCATGCCCCGCCGCCAGCCGCTCTCGTGAAATCTCCACCGGCACCCACGGATCCGCTCCTCCATAAACCATCAGTGTCGGAGCCTTCACCTTATCCAGCACATTCAGCGGATCAACGCGCATCTGTTTCAGCCATGACGAGGTCGCCGGCTCGCCCAGCGTGTCGCTCATATAAATCGACCCAAACCACGGCTTCCCGCGAACCCCATCCAGCGCCCGTTGCGCGCTCGCACGGTCCAGTTTGCCGCGCAGATAGTCATCCACCGCGCGCCGCGCCCCCACCGCCTCGTTCACATCCTTCTCGCTATATCCCTTGATGCGCAGAATATTCGCCACAGCAAAGTTCATCTGCACATCCGGAGTCGTCATCGGCGCCGACACCGAAATCACAAACGCTGCCTTCGGATCCCTCGTCGCAGCCAGCAACGCCAGCCACCCTCCCTGGCTCAGCCCCCAATATCCAATCCGCTTCGCATCCACATGCGGATCCTCTTCCAGCGCCGCGCGCGCAGCCACTCCATCCCCAGCCAGCACGTTGAAGTCGTACGGGTCCTTATCCCCTGCCTCCGACGCCCCACTCCCCCGCCTGTCGAACACAAACACCGCCACCCCCAGCGGAGGCAGCATCTGCTCCAGGTGGCGATACAGCGGCAGCGTCCGCAGAGGGACCTGGGCTCCATGAAACACAATCACCGTCGCACATCGGCGCGCGCCGCGCGGATAAAACAGAGTTCCGCTAAACCGCGCTCCACTGCTGTTGAACGAAATATCCTTCCGTTCAACGCCGGCCGCCGGCGCTACGCTCCACGTTCTTGCCGGTGTCCCGCCATTACTCGATTGCGCGTGTGCCGAACACATGCTCGCAACAAGGCCCGCGCACAACACAACCGCCCCAATTCCCTTCCAACGACACAAACCCATTTACGATCTCCGTCATCATTAGACGCCGTCACGAGCGCCGTCCCGAACGAACCTGGGCGATTCCGGCAGCCATCTCTCAATCTTCCCTGCTTATAATGGCGGTCTCCCACGGGCCATGAACCAGGTTTGCACCAAAATCCAAACCCCTGAGGTTCCCATGCCCAAGTTCATCGTCGAACGCACCGTCCCGAGAGTCGGCGACCTCTCGCTTGAAAAGCTCAAGGTTCTCCGCGACCTCGCGCACACCGCACTCCAATCCTTCGGCGGCCGCGTGCAATGGCTCGAGTCCTTCGTTACCGAGAACAAGATCTACTCCATCCTCACCGCACCCGACGAGGCCACCGTCCGCGAATACTCCAAACGCACAAACCTCCCCGCCGACAGCATCCACGTCATCAAGCTCGTCGCCGACATCACCACCGGCGAGGAATCTTGACCGCGCCACACATCTCACGATGTGCGTAACTCCCTCACCGCCAACGCCCTGTCACCACAGAGCCTCCTCAGGTACCGCGGCCGGGAACGCATGCTGCCACGGGCCCTCCGGCCGACCTCGCCTCTTTTGACAGTTCCACACACAGCCATCACAAGCCGACCCTGTTGAATACGGCCACCGCCCCGCGATCGCTGCTGAGATTTACATCGTCCGGATGGGGGCGGTTGGCCGTATGCCGCGTGCTTCGAAATGCACAAAGCTCCTGGAGCGTTCTAATGAAAGTCAATCGCCTTCTCATCGCGTGCCGGGTCATCGCTCTCGTACTGCTCTGCGTCGTCACCCTCAGCCTCGGCGCCGACGACGCAAAAGACAACGCAAAGAAGCGCACCGATATCCAGAAGATGTCGCAAGACACCCTCGCCCGCCTCTACAAGGCCGATCCCTCTGCCAAAGCAGCCGTAGCTAAAGGCTATGGCTACGCCGTCTTCAGCAATACAGGCGTCAAGATTCTCTTCGGCGGCTCAGGCAACGGCAGAGGTCTGGCCGTCAACAATCAAACCAAGCAGCAGACCTACATGAAGATGTTCGAGGTCCAGGCTGGCCTTGGCTTTGGCGTCAAGAAGTTCAGCGTCATCTTCGTATTCGACAACCAGAAAGCCTTCGACAGCTTCGTGAACTCCGGCTGGGACTTCGGCGGCCAGACCTCGGCCGCTGCCAAAACCTCCCCTGAAAAAGGTGGATCCATGCAGGGAGCCGCATCAGTCGCTGACGGCGTCTGGATGTACCAAATGACCGACAAAGGCCTCGCGCTGGAGATCACCGCTAAGGGCACCAAGTACTCCAAAGACGACGACCTGAACAAGACAACCTGACAAGTGGCCCATTGCCAACGAGTCCCTTGCGCCGCCAGCGCCCGCAGCCTATAGTGGCTCTCTTCCCTCCAGAGCCATCCGGCCGCGCTGCAATTGCTTCATCCCAAGGGGCTTCGTATGCAGGGCCCGTTTCCTGCCCTTCAAATCTCGTGAAAGTGAGAGATTCATCATGCTCGGAAATCAAATAGGCGAAGTCAAAGGAAAAAGACTTGTCCGCAGGGTCATCTCTATCGACCCTCCAACCGCAGAGGTGTCCTTCGAGGACGCCGGCCAGATGCTCGGCATCCCCACAACCGGGATGGGAACCTACACCTCCGTTGTTCGTCCCGACGGCAGCATCTACGGCCAAGGACAGGGCCTCACCATGACCGATAACGGCGAAGGTCTCACCTGGACCGGTACCGGCCTCGGTAAATTCGGCCCCGGCGGCTCCGTCAGTTATCGAGGCATGCTCTTCTTCCAGACCACCTCCGCCAAGCTCGCCGCGCTGAACAACACCTGCGCTGCCTTCGAATATGAAGTAGACCCCTCCGGCCAAACGGTCTCGAAGATGTGGGAATGGAAGTAATCTGAGCGGTCAGGTGGATCAGTTCGTCTCCTGATCCTGTGTCAGCGACATCAGGCGCCCCACTCGTCGCAGCTTTTCTAGCGATGAATGGGGCGCTTCCCGCTTATCCACAACAAATGGTATTGCGACCCCTTCCGCTTCTAGATATAGTGGGCAGACATTCCGAGGTTCCTCTGTGCAAGCAGAGGATGAAAAGGGAATCCGGTGTGACTCCGGAACTGCCCCGCAGCGGTAAACAGGTACGAACGCCATTCACGACACTGGACGCGAGGAGCGTCTGGGAAGTCAGGCAAGTAGGTCCGAACCTGTGAGTCCGAAGACCTGCCACGGAAACATTCGCTGAAGCCTCCGAGGGGAGGCGAGGTGGCAGTGCTTCGTCCCGCCTTCCGGCCTGACGTTCATTGTTTTCTCGCATCACTTTCTGAGGCCAGGGAGACTCTCCATGGCCGCAAGTGCATCCGTAAGTCCAACGCTTCCCTCTCCACCGCCTCCGCTGCCGCACACAACAGATATTCAAGTCGTCCGGCGCAACGGCTCACTTTCTCCCTTCGATCCCTCAAAGATCTCGGTCGCGATCAGTAAGGCCTTTGTCGCGGTCGAAGGCACAGGTGCAGCAGCTTCGCGCCGCATCCATGACGTCGTCGAGGCTCTCACGGAACAGATTGTCGGAACGTTTCTTCGTCGCGCTGGTTCATCGCGTGCTGTTCATATCGAAGAGATTCAGGACCAGGTAGAACTCGCCCTCATGCGCTCGGGTGAGCACAAGGTCGCGCGTGCCTATGTGCTTTACCGGGAGCAGCGCGCCCAGCAGCGCTCTCAGGAGCAGACGGACGAGACGCCGTCCGTGGCGCCAGGCTTCAAGGTCAAGCTGCCGGACGGACGCAGTGAACCGTTCGACGAACAGCGCGTGCTGCGGCAGATCACCGAAGCATGCCGAGGCCTCGACGGCGTCGCGCCGGACGCTGTCCTCGCCGAAGTCCGCCGCAACGTGTACGACGGCATCGGACTTCACGAACTGGGAATTGCGCAGACGATGGCCGCACGTGCGCTCGTCGAGAAAGAGCCGAACTATGCATACGTCAGTGCACGACTGCTGCTGAACAACCTGCGCACAGAGGCAATCGACTTTGTGCTGCCGCCCAAGACCGTGCACTCGCAGGCGCGGGTTCGTGCTACCGATGCGGAATACTTCCCTGACTATGTGCGCAAGGCCGTCGAACTTGGCTTTCTCGACAAAGAGCTAGCGAGCTTCGATCTGCCACGCCTGGCGGCGGCGCTCCACCCCGAGCGCGACGACAACTTCCAATTCCTCGGCTTGCAGACGCTCTACGATCGCTACTTCCTGCATAAGGACGGCGTTCGCTTCGAACTGCCGCAGGCCTTCTTTATGCGCGTAGCGATGGGGCTCGCTGTGCGTGAGATCGATCGCGAGGCGCGAGCCATCGAGTTCTACGAGTTGCTCTCGTCGTTCGACTTCATGTGCTCTACGCCCACGCTGTTCAACGCCGGCACTCTGCGGCCACAACTCTCGTCATGCTTTCTTACGACAATCTCCGACGACCTCGATGGCATCTTCAAAGGCATCAAGGACAACGCGTTGCTGGCGAAGTACTCCGGAGGTCTGGGCAATGACTGGTCCGCCGTTCGCGGACTGGGCTCCTACATCGCTGGTACGAATGGCCAATCGCAAGGAGTGGTTCCGTTCCTCAAGGTTGCGAACGATACGGCAATCGCTGTGAACCAGGGTGGCAAGCGCAAGGGCGCTGTCTGCGGCTATCTCGAGACTTGGCACATCGATATCGAGGAGTTCCTCGATCTTCGCAAGAATACCGGCGACGATCGACGCCGCACGCACGACATGAACACCGCCAACTGGGTGCCCGATCTCTTTCTCGAGCGCGTCGAGGCCGATGGTTCATGGACGCTGTTCTCTCCCGACGAGACACCCGACCTGCACGATCTCTATGGCAAGGCCTTCGCCGACCGCTACAGCTTCTATGAGGCGAAGGCCCAACGCGGCGAGATGAAGGTTGCGCGCACACTTCGCGCGCTCGATCTCTGGCGCAGGATGCTGACAATGCTCTTCGAGACGGGGCATCCGTGGATCACGTTCAAGGACCCCTGCAACCTGCGTTCACCGCAACAGCATGCCGGTGTCATCCACTCGTCGAATCTTTGCACTGAGATCACGCTCAATACGAACTCGCGCGAAATTGCGGTGTGCAACCTCGGCTCGGTGAATCTTCCGAATCACGTCACACCCGACGGCATCGATGAGCTTCATCTGCAACGCACCGTGAAGACCGCGATGCGGATGCTCGACAACGTCATCGACATCAACTTCTACACTGTGCCGGAGGCACGCTATTCCAACCTGCGCCATCGCCCCGTTGGTCTTGGGTTGATGGGTTATCAGGACGCGCTCTACACGCTCAGAATTCCGTTTGCCTCCGAGGCGGCCGTCCGCTTCGCCGACACCAGCATGGAACTTCTCAGCTTCCATGCAATCTCGGCTTCCGTTGATCTCGCTGCTGAGCGCGGTAAGTACGCGACCTTCGAGGGTTCGCTATGGAGCCAAGGCATTCTGCCAATCGACTCGCTGGAGCTCCTGCAGCAGAACCGCTCGCACACGATTGAACTTGATCGCTCCTCGACACTGGATTGGGCTGGCCTGCGCCAGCGCGTGACAACAACAGGAATGCGCAACTCGAATACACTCGCCATCGCACCGACGGCGACCATCTCCAACATCTGTGGCGTCACACAGTCCATCGAACCGACGTACCAGAACCTCTTCGTGAAATCGAATATGAGTGGCGATTTCACCGTCGTCAACGCATCACTTGTTCGCGACCTGAAGGCACGCGGGCTCTGGGACGAGGTAATGGTTTCCGACTTGAAATACTTCGACGGCTCGCTTGGCGCCATCGGCCGCGTCCCCGACGATCTGAAGCAACTCTATGCGACCAGCTTCGAGATTGAGCCAACCTGGCTCATCCAGGCCGCCGGACGCAGGCAAAAGTGGATCGACCAGGCCCAGTCTTTAAATCTATACATCGCGCAACCGAGCGGCAAAAAACTCGATGCCCTCTATCGCGAGGCATGGCACGCGGGTCTCAAGACGACCTACTACCTGCGCTCGAGCTCCGCGACGCACGTCGAGAAGTCCACGCTCCAACGAACGGATGGCAAGCTGAACGCCGTTGCTGTCGCATCCGCCGCGCCGAAGCAATGCGCCATCGACGACCCCACTTGTGAAGCGTGCCAATAGACCCAACACCGTAAGGACGATATCGACATGCTTGACTGGAACGATCCTGCTGAAGCGCCCTCCGTGCTTGTTCTTACGCAGCCCTCGGCTGCCGACATTGCAGGCCCCGACCCCACTGGCCTGGGCACGATCACACGCGGTGCGGCACGCGTGCGCGTCGATGACAAAGCGATGATCAACTGCCGCGCTGACGTCAACCAGTTGCTCCCGCTCAAGTATCGTTGGGCGTGGCAAAAGTATCTGTCCGGCTGCAACAACCACTGGATGCCCACCGAGATCTCCATGCAGGCGGATCTCGCACTTTGGAAATCGCCGAACGGCCTTACCGACGACGAACGTCACGCAATCAAACGCAACCTCGGATTCTTCGCAGCCTCAGAGTCGTTGGTGGCAAATAATATTGTGCTCGCGATCTACCGGCACCTCACCAATCCAGAGTGCCGACAATATCTCCTGCGCCAAGCCTTCGAAGAGGCCGTGCACACGCATACGTTCCAATACATCGTTGAATCGCTTGGTCTGGATGAGGGTGAGCTCTTCAACATGTACCGCGAGGTGCCGTCGATTACCGAGAAAGCCGCATGGGCTCTGAAATACACGCAACATCTCAGCGATCCAACCTTCACCACCGGCGCAGCGGATAACGACCAGGCTTTCCTGCGCGATCTCGTCGCCTTTTACGTGGTCTTCGAGGGCATGTGGTTTTACACGGGCTTCGCACAGATTCTCTCGCTCGGCCGCCGCAACAAAATGGTCGGCATTGCAGAGCAATACCAATACATCCTGCGCGACGAATCGATTCACCTGAACTTCGGCATTGATGTCATCAATCAGATCAAAGCCGAGAATCCGCACCTGTGGAGCGATGCCTTTCAGAGAGAGATTCGAGACATGCTGCGTTCTGCGGCGGAGCTTGAAGCAGCCTATGGTCGCGACACCATGCCAAACGGCTTTCTTGGGCTCAGCGCCGCACTGTGCGAGCAGTACATGCACTTCATCGCAAACCGGCGCTGCTCACAGTTGGGTCTTGAACCAGTTTTTTCGCCGACGGAGAATCCATTTCCGTGGATGAGCGAGGTCATGGATCTCAAAAAGGAAAAGAACTTCTTCGAGACCCGCGTCATCGAGTATCAGAATGGGGGTTCGCTCGTATGGGACTAGCGTTGGCGGAAGAGATAACGCACGGTTTGGCGCGTAAGAGTAGGTGATGCCTGGAACTCGGTGAAAGTCTCGGAGTCAAGATCTTCAAACGTGTTGCTGAGACTGGCCACGTTGCCGGAGAAGAACGGCGGTTTGCCTTCGCCCGGTGCGTTGGCATTGCTGCCGCCCCGGCGATCGAGCAACGCGACGAGCTTGAGCAGTGAACTCCGCTGCACCGCGTGGTTGAAGCCGGCGATGCTGGTGGCGGGATTCTGATGCACTGCGGATGCATCGCCGGCAGAGAGCATCGCGAGTAACATGCCAGGGTCCGATGCAAGCAGACAGTTATTCCCCTCTGCCGCGAAGGCCAGAGGGAACGAACCATCGAGTCGGAACCACGAGACCTTCGCATTGGGCTGCTCCCTCCAATGGAGTCCCGCATCGCCAACAGAGATCCTCGGCGAAAGTACGGCAGTAAGGTCGTGCTGCCACGCGGCGGCATCGCAGGAATCTTTGGTCGCGAGCACAATACCTGTGTGAATCGCGCTAAAGATATTGCTTCGATCTTGCGATTCCCTGCTCGCATCCGGTGCGGCGGCACTGGAGACGGAGAGCATCGCGACAGGAGCGTTGGTGTTGAGCAGCGATTGAAGTCCAGCGAGTGCAGAAGCTCGTGCATCCGTGGGCACTCTTACGGTGTCGATGCGGTCGTCAAGGTCGGATGGGTCGCCCGCGACTGGGATGCTCAGATCAGCGGCTGGAGCCTGATGCGGACTCTGAATATTAGCTGCGGTGTGCGCCAGCAACTTGTCTACGAGTACAGCCAGCGCGTCTTCTGCAGAGGGATTCGCGACGGCGCGATACACCATACCGGGCGGAAGGAAGTGCAGCACGGGAGTGAGGTCCGTGTTGACGGACGGCTGAGCCGTGTTGGAGAGCAGGAGGAATCGCTCTTCGCGGAAGACGCCGGGCTCGCGGTAGAGATCGCTGAGTGCAGCGGTGTAGCGGTGCGTGGCAGTGATGTTCTGCTGAATCCAGTAAGTACGGAAGTAAGGCGAGCGCGTGATTTTGCCGAGATCCAGCGTGAGGCGCAGGTCGCCAGGCTTCTCGTTCGCGGCGGCGGCGCTCGCGGCGTACCACGAATCTGTCGCTAAAGAGCGGCCACCGGGATGCGCCATCTGTTCTAGCGCGCCGGCGACAAGATCTTCGCGAGTTGCCAGCAGCAACAGGTCGCCGCGAACCGCAAAGGCGACCGTGCGCGGACGGGAATTGTCGCCATCATCCGATGCTGCCGCTGGCGCTCCCGGTGCCGCGCTTGCGGCATCTTCTGAGTTGCGAATATAGAAGGTCACGCCGCCAGCCTGGCGCTCTTCAAACTTGTCACGCAGTGCAAGCAATGGCATTCGGGCTGCCTGCCCGGCCGGAAGGCGAGTGATGTAGAGGAACTCAAGGTTGCCGATGTCATACCAGGCGAAGATGCTCTGAGTACCCGCAACCTGTTCGAGGAACTGCGAATCGGGCGCGAGACCGGCAGCGGTAGCGAACTCACTCTGCGCGGCCCCGAGGCGGCCGAAGAGACGCGAACGGGAGAACGCGGCATAGTCATCGCCGGTGAGCCAACGGCGCTGCTCGGCAGAATTATTCCAGGATTTAAGCAGCGCAGTGAAGTCGGTGGATTCGATCGCCAGCAGAGCTCCCGTCGGTGCGTAGACAGCAAGCGAAGGTGGCGCCGGTGCTGTGATCTCACGAGCAGCGTAGACGCCTCCGGCGGTAAGTGCAGCGGCAATGAACAGAGTCGCGACGAGGTGAAACGTTCTCATGGATGAACCTCTGGCAGCACACTGAGACGCGGCCGGGCAATGTCTGTCTGGACAACCGAAGACTGGATCACGGGACGGCGCTGCGCATTCTCGGCGTCCAGATCGAGCGCTGCCTGCAACGAATGAATGCGAGCATTGAGCTCGCTCGCCTGTGCCGCAGAAGGATGCATCTTGAGGGCAGCTTCGAGTTCCTCCAGCGCCGCCGAGTCCTCGCCGCGATGCTGGTCGACATCGGCAAGCATCAGCAGGAAGGCGCGACGCGATCCCTCATCGGGGAGCGCCGCATCGAGAGTAAAGGGGTCGAGGTTTGGCACGACCGAGCTTTCGACGCCGGGTGTGTCAGTGGATGTCGTATCGTTGCTGACATCGATCGCGTTGCCGGGAGTTGGCTCAGGGTTCGGAGCGAAGCGAAGGTAAGAGTGGGTGTCAAGCACTGGCTCGATGGCGAGGTGGGCGGCTTCAAAATGTGCCAACGAAACTTCGGCCTGGAAGAGACGCAGGCGAATAGTGTCGGCGAGCGCATCCGGAGCGATTAGTAGAGCAGAACGCAGGAGCGGCACAGCCTGCGCCGGCGCTCCCGTTCGCACCTCGATCAAGGTGGCGTAAACGAAACGCGGCTGCTCGCCGCGTGTGCCGGAGACCAGTTGCGTTAGCTCAGCGGAGTCGAAGTGTCCGGGCATCCCAGCGGTGTGCAAAGCGAGCGCCGCCAAAGCTCGCGTCGCGTAAGGCGACTGTTTGCCGGAAGCGATGGCGGTGAGTGTTGCGGAAGCATCGGATTGATGCGCGGCAAGCTCAGCGGCGGCAAATCGCAACTGATCCGTTGCGTTCCACGGATTGCCGCGCGCCAGCGGCTGCAGGAAGACGAGCGCTTCAGGCGCGTGATGTTTACGTTCGAGCAGCGAGGCCGCGGCGTCGAGATTCGCGTAGAAGTCGCCGCGTTGTGTGAAGCGGTGCAACAGGCCGAGCGCGCCCGGAAGGTCACCGGTGTCTAGACGAGCCTGCGCGAGCGCCAGGAAATCTGCATCCCCGACTTGTTGCAGCGCAACCTTGCGCGCGAAGACGAACTCCAGCAGCGCGCGGCTATTGGCTTGGTCGTGCTGAAGCCGCAGCTTATTCGCGATGTTTGAGATGATGCTCAGCGAGGGAACATTGTCAGGGTCTGCGCGGAAGCCATCGAGCACAGCCGTCAGTCGCGATTGCTGAACCGCAAGAAGAAGGTCGAGCTGGACGAACTGATCGGTGCGGCGTTCGGAAGGCGCAACCGAACCGAGCAACGTCGCGGCATCGGCGCTTCGGTGCTGATCGAGCAGCCACGCCGCGTAGTTGCTGATCGCTTCGTCGAGTTGTTGCTGTTGATAGTCACGCTGCATCTGCGGGGCGTTATTGATTGCTGCACGAACAAGTGCAACGCGGGCACGGAAAATCGGTTCGCGCTGAACGATGGGAATGGGCAGCGCTTCGATAGACCCCACCAGCGAGGGGCGATTTTCAACCGACCCAGCGTTTGCGAGATTCAACAGCCAGTTCGTCGCACGTGCAGGGTCGGCGAGACCAAGTGCCGTCCATGCGGACTGAAACAGTTCATCGGTGCGATACGTTCCATTTTTCCGAATGTAGGCGCTGAGCACGTTGTCCATCGCAGGTTGCAGTTCTACACCGAGTCGATGCGCATGCGCGTCACCTGCGATCCGTCCGAATGTTGTCCAGAAAGTCTCTGGAACCTTGCGAGTGTCGACCAATGCGCGGAGTTTCCCAAACGCATTGCGATAGGCCGCGAGCGCTTCGTCGCGATGACCCGCGTCATACTCGGCCTCTGCGATGGACACCTCGGGCCCTGGATCCGCAGGATCGAGCTCAAGAGCATGGCGATATTCCTTGAGCGCGGCGGGGAGGTTATGCGCGTCGCGATAGGTGTCAGCAAGCATCGTGTAGCTGGCAGGGTCGGTCGGTGCGCGCTCGATCACTGCCGGCATGAAGTCCTCAGACGCGTGCGCGGGTTGCGCAGCGAGTGCGAGGAACAGGCCGTAGCGTGTGCTGTAGGCGAACCATGGCTCTCCGACGAGGTGTTGCTGTGAGTCAAGCGGCCCGGTGAGTTGGTTGGCGATGTTGAGCGATCCGAGTGTCGCGTCGAAAGCACTCGTCGTGCCTGCCGGATCGTCGTTGAAGTAGAGCCCCACGAGCGCACGCGTCGCGCTGTGCCATATCGCGGGCCGACGCGGGACGGCGGCCAGTGCCTGGCGGGTAAGGCGCTCGTTCCCTTTCGCGAGGACGAAGTTCGCCGCGGCGTCGGAGATCTGTTCGTTCGAGTCGGCAGCGAGTGCGATCAGCGCCTCAGGATCGCCTCGGAGATAGAGTTCAAAGAGTCGTTGCTCCGAGTCCGAGTCGCGACGCCGCACAACAAGCGCACGCAGGTCCGCAGTCTCACGCTCCACATTGCCGGCGCCGTGCCAGGCAGTCGCAGCCATGGAGAGCACGTGCGGTTGCGACTCGGGCAGAAGCTGCGCCGCATAGGCGTCGAGCGTTTCCGCCAGCGGAGTAAAGTCCATTCGCGCTCGCTCGAGCCGGTCGTAAGGCTGAAGCTGCGCGGCCGCGAGCAGGCCGCCATGAAGCAGAACATCGCGGCGCCACGCGGCCTCTCGGTCCTTAAGATTCGCTGCGACCGCGGCCGGGATCCAAACGCTGACCACCTCGTCAAACGGACGGTTGGCGCGCTGGGAATCGAGCAACTTCGCGAACGCATCCTGCTCTTCCGGCGTGTAGAGCTCAGCGGCTGTGGAGGCCACGGTGCGCACGGCGTCTGCGAAGGTAGTAGCCGCCTGATCGCGACGGGCATCAAGGAGATGACGGCGCCATTCGGCGTCGGCGACGGCTGCGAGACCCTGCTCCGCTACCTGCTGCTTGACGATCGCAGGCGAAGCCGATGAAGCCGCAGCCGCCTCGTCGCGCAGATGAGCGAAGAACGCGATGGCATCAGCAGCCCTGCGCTCACGCGCCAGCAAGCTGGCATAAAAAGTGGCATCGCCGTTGAGCGAGGGTTTTGTCGCCAGATCATCGCCGGCGAGCGCGACTCCCCTTGCCGCGAACGGATCGGCCTGAGCGAGAAAGTTCCACTGCGCAAGCTGACGAGCGACGGTGAAGTAGGCGTCAGGTGTAGGCGTGCGGCCGTCAAGGTACGCAGTCTCCAGAGCCTTCACCGCGAGGTCCGGCTTGCCCTGGCGCGCACGAGCCAGCGCCGCACTCTGCATCCATTGCGGATCTTTATAAGTGAGAGTGAAGATGCGGTCGTAGTCGGCACACGCGGCGTCGAAGTCTTGTGATCGCTCTTCGAGTTCGGCGCGTGCGATGTAGAGATCAGGGCGATCGGAGCGGATAGCGATCGCCTTACTGTAAGCGGCGAGCGCACCGGCGTTGTCTTCAAGTGCGGCGTCAACACGGGCGAGATCGATAAGGAATCGGGAATCGCGAGGTGATGCCGCGGCTGTTTCGTTGAGAAACGTGATTAGCTGCGATTCGCGGGAATGCATCCGCGCATAGGCGATTGCGTTCTCGAGCGTGGGTTCGTCCTCGGGAAATGCCGACAGGAGAGCGATGTGCTGGTCCATCGCGCCGGCATAGTCCTTGAGACCGGTCAGTGCGGGGATCAACCCTTGCCGCGCGAGCGCGATTTTTGCGCGTTTGTCGGCAGCGGAGAGCGAGGACGCTTTGAGCGCAGTGATGGTCTGCAGGTAAAGGTCACGCACACCGGCGTCGTCGTGGGCGAGCGAGTAGCTTTGAGCCTGCAGGTTCAGGTACAACGCATTGAACGGATCGGAGGCGAGCAATGGATGCAACAGCGCGCGAGCCCCTGCATAGTCACCACAGCGGTTGGACTTGTCGATGGCTTCGAGCGTGAAGTCCTGCGCGAATTCGGGATTCGCAGCATGCGCAGCCTCAAGCAAAACGGAGATTGCACGGGCCTCCTGGTGGTTGGACCAGTCGAAGTCGACAGTGGAGCGAACTACGCCAATGATGCGGGGATTCGCGGCGTAAACAGCGTCAATGAGTTGTTGCGCGGCGGCCGTATTGTGCTGGTCCGTGTACACGCGCACAAGCTGATACTGCAGCTCAATCCGCTCGACGGGATCGGCCGTGAGAGCAATCTGACGTGTGAGTGCGTCAGACCGTGCATCGGGAAGATTGTGATCAGCGGCAAAGTTCGCGAGACCTGCGAGATCGTTGACGGTGGCAGCACGAGCGATCGCTTTCGCGACCAACACACCAATACCGGAGGATTGGCCTTGGGCAGAGAGGACCTCTGCACGGAGCGAGAGGGATTGCAGAGAGGGATTGGCGTCAGCAGCTTGTGCAGTGGCGAGGTCGACCAGGCGTGCAGTGGCGGGGCGCTTGGCCAGTGTCAGCAGGCGCGCACGTGCGTCGGCCGCGCCCGCGTTGATCTCGCTGGAAGCCGCCGTAACAGCTGTCACGTACTCGGCGATAGCATGGACCTCATCGTTCTGGTTCTCGTGGATGGCGCCGGCCTGATAGGCGAAGAGCGCAGGAGAGTGGAAGTGCTGGCGGGCCGCGTTTATCTCAGCAAGCGCGTCGCCGAACTGGAAGTAATCCCAGAAGACGGTTGCGGATTGAAGGTATCCATTGGGGGAGCCTGGATGGACCTCGGGCATGCGACGCCAAAAGGGCGCGGCCTGCGCGAGTTGCAGCGCGACGCTGAGGTTGAGGCTGGGATCAGTAGAGTCGGCAAAGATGTCGCCGATCGCGGCCAGCCGATCGAGATTAGCAGGGTCAGCGCTGGAGAGATGCTGCTCGGTTGCGGCCGCGCGCTGCGCCTGCGCCGGATCGAAGTAGGCGAGCGAGCGGAAGACGCTGACGGCCTCGTCACCCACCGTGGGATCCGCCGGATACTGATCTGCAAGATCACCGAGCAGCGGCGCAGCGGCTTCAAAGTGTGACTGCCATAGGTTGAGCTCGGCAAGTTCCCGCGCGGCAGCCGGATTCTGCTGCGCGGCCGCCGCGGCGGGAAGCAGCGATTGCAACAAGGTAAGTTCCTTCTGCAGACGGCCAGTACGACTCAGGAGTTCAAAAAACTCCGCCTGCAGATCAGGTGCATCCTGCCAATGCTGACGCAGCAGGAGTTCATAGGCTGCAGGGTCGGCGGTGACGCGGGTTTGATAGGCGCTGAGCAGATTGCGCGTAAAGACAAGGTCGTGCGGAAAGCGCTTGTGAGCATAGAGGTTCAGCTGGAGAAACTCTTCTGGCCACGCGCGGTTGACATTCCCAAAGTAGCTTTCGAGCTCTGTGCCATGAAATGTATCGACAACCTTGCGGGTAAGGGCATCGAAGTCGCGCTGCTGTCGTTGGCGAAGGTAAAAGCGCGCGAGCTTGTCATAGAAGCCCGCGCTCTGGAAGCGCGCGGTCGCCTGCTGGTAGACGGCCTCTTGCTGCGCCGCGAGATTATTCTGCTGGAGAAAGTCTGCCAGTCGTTCGTAGAGCAACGGATCGTTGGGGTTCCGATCCAACTCACGACGAAGCAGTGCCAGTGCCGCGGGCAGTTGATTGGTGACAACGAGGCGCGAGAGGTAACGGTCGAGGACGAAGCGATACTGCCGCGCGATAGCGAGGGTCGGTGGCGGGCTGACGTTGACGGCTAGAGACTGTGCAAGCAGAGTAGCGGCGGAGGGTTGCGGCGCAGGACCCGAGGAGTCGCCTACGGCATCCTCGTCGACGTCAGGCGATGCGATTGCAGACGTGATCTCGCTCGATGTGGCGTCGGCAGCGGTGAGCGGCAGGCCGTTGAGCTTCGCGGAGAGCTCCGTGAGAAGCGTGTCGTAGAGCGCAAACTCGCTGCGAGTTTCATTCCTGCGCGCGTCGATGTCGGCGAGGTCGAGAGCTATCTCAAGGCGGTCGGGGGATTTGGGGAAATCGGCAAGGAGCTGCGTTCCGGCCTGCAACACAGCGTCATCGTTGCCGTAGCGAAGCAACTGGCGCACGAACGTAGCGTGGAGCGCGGCACGCTCAGTAGACGCGGGAAAGCGCTGATCAAGAACAGCCAGAAGTTCGGCCGCTTTTGCATGGTGGAAGTACGGCGTGGCGCGAGCCTCTTCGTTCCTGAACTCAATCGCTGGATCAGTGGAGTTAAGCCAAAGCGAAAGGATGCCGTTGAGGTAGCCGGGACCCTGATCCGTGGTGGCAATCTCGCGGAAGATCGAAAGATTATCGGAACCGAGCGCGATGGGAGCATCAGCATCCACGAGCAGCAGATGAATGAGGCCGCAGAGTGCGACCTCCTCGGGCGTCTGCGCAGTACCGCTCAGAGTGCCGGGTGTTGCTGCAAGTGCATAGTCAAATCGGGCTGCGTCTGCCGGCTGGTGGGCACGCTCGAGCAGCGTAGCGAAGGTGTTCAGCTCATCCGGCGTCCACACGGCGTGGCGCTGCTGCTTGGAGACAGCGTACTGCGCAAGCGTATTCGTGGCGACCTCGAGACGTCCCTGCTGAGCGAAAACATCAAACAAGAACGCTGCCGAACGGAGATCGTCAGGATTCTGAGCGAGCCGTGCACGAGCCTCGGCGATGGCGGCATGCTCGGTGTGTGTGGTGGAGAGAAGCTCGATGTAAGTCTCGATGAGCGCCGGATCCCAGATCGGCTGGAAGGACCGATCGAAGAGTGTGAGTGCATGCTGAGTGGCCTGCGAGTTCCCTTCATCGAACGCCAGCAGCGCCGCGGCCTTGGTGGGGAAAACGCTGTCACCGGGGAATGCCCCCTTATAGTCGTCGATTGCGCGCTGAGCTTCGTCGAAGCGGCGCATGGAGAGCAACGCCTTGAAGAGCGCAACGCGCGTGGCGGGTTCGTGCGGGTATCGGGCGATCCACGCACGATGGATCTCCAGCGTTGCCTCGTCGCCAAGAGCCTGCTGTTCTGCGATCGCGAGCGCGCGAGGAAATGCCTTCCACGCAGTCTGCTGATAGTCCGGAAGGAATGCCTCAGCAGCAGGCGTGGGTGCCGATGCAGCGGCTTTGAGTGCAGCGATCTCCTGCGGCCCCTCGTTGCGGCGGTGGTAATAATCAGCGAGAGCGAATTGGGCCGAAGTTTTGCCAGGCCCGTCGGCGGAGTATGCGACGAACGCCTGCCAGTCGCGTTCTGCAGCGTTGAAGTCGAGCGCCTGCTCCTCGACGCGGGCCCGCACTGCGTAGAGCTCTGCATCTTTGGGTTTGGCGGCGACGAGAGGATCGAGTTGCGTGCGGGCTTCGGCAGGCGGCCGCGGGTACAGCGTGCTCGTGGACGGGATTGGCATCGCACGGAAGAGAGCGGCTTCGATGGTCGAACCTGAGACGATCGACCGCATCCATGCGGGAAACTCGGCACGAGCGACGACTGCAATCGCACCGAGCGCGACGACACAAGCGATGACTGCTCTAAGGAAGGACTTCAAGCTTCACCTCCCGCGAGCCAACGTTGTGGGCGATGTCTTCGGCGGTGACGGAGAGCGTGTAGACGCCGGGCGTGAGCGTGGACGGAATCCGTAGCTGGCCAGCGTTGATGCGAAGCCGCGAATCCCACCGGAGATCTGCAACGGCCAGCGCACCGGCGGAGTCAGCGGTCGCAAGCCGCGCACTGAGTAGACGTGTCGTAGCGGTGGCTTCAACCCGCAGCGGAAGAAGCTCGCCCGGGTGAACACGGGTTCGATCGAGATGAAGGCGTACCGCCGGCGGAGTGGAGGCAATCACGAAGGTCTTCTGCTCGGAGTACGTGTTGCCGCGGTCGTCGCGCAGGATAAGGCGCACGGCGTATGTTCCGTCGTGCATGTCGGTAGGCGCCAGGAATCGGGTCTCCCACACGCGATCGCTGTCGGCGCCGGCATGGTTGTCCTCGCTCGCGAGATGCCGGAGCGGCTGCGTAAGGCCGAACGGAAAGAGCGCAATCACAGAAGTGATCGCGGGGTCTGTGTGCACACGCAGCACGGGATCGCCAGGGCGGATGATACGCGGGCGTAGCAGCGATCGCGGCACGGCAAGGAACGAGGTATACGGCGTAACGAATTTATAGCGGCGCGAAAGAGCGATGATCTCGTCGATGGCCGCGCGAGTCTCGCCATCGCGGGCGATCTGGGCCAGCAATGCATTCACGCGGGCCCGCGCCCACAAGCGCGGAAGTTCGGGGTGATCGAGAGACTTGGCAGGAAGATCGACCTTCGCAACGGCATGCAGTCCGTTGTCAGCACGGGCCGCGAAGGTGATGTTCTTGTGCGGAGCCATGTAGTCGCCAACCCACGAGGCCAGCGAGCCGTCGTAAACCTGCGCGTCAAGTGAGTAGACGGTGTGAATGACGTTCGAAGGAGCAACATCGAGCGCGAGCCCTGCAACAGGCCGCGACATACTGTGCGCGAAAAACGTCGAGAGCTTTGGCTGGAGTGGCTCCGTCGAGAGCACGTTTTCGAGTAGCCCGTCGTTCTTCGCGAGCAAACGCAGCAGTGGGAGATTGGCATCATCGCCAACGGCAAAGATATTCGTGCGTGGATGCGACGAGCGCGACCATGAATCCGCATAAGCGGCGGCAATCTTGCGTGTCAGAACGGTTGAACCGCGGTCAGAGTTGCCGTCTGTGAAGAGATATAGGCTGGCGTTGGAGCCGGCAGCCTGCACAAGCCCCGCGCTGAGCGCTTGGCCCAGGTCAGTGCCGCCGCGCAAACGACTCGCCTTCACGAATGCAAGCGCCTGTTCGACGGCCTCTGGTGTAGCAGCCACGGGCTGCGGCTTGTAGACCGCAACATCCTGGTTGAACAGGAGGAGCGCAAAGCGGTCGTCCGGCTTGAGGCTCAGCAACGTAGCTTCGAGGGCACCGTAACTGCGTTCGAGCTTGTCCCACTGCATGGAGAGCGAGTTGTCGAAGAGAAGAACGACAGTGCGTGGCGTCGAGTCCCGGCCAGACGCGGGCGCTGGCGCCAGCAACGTTTGCGCAAGGAAGAAGCCCGGCTGTGCGGGATGAGGTGTAGGCGATGTCTCCGTCGGAGATGGAAGTGTAGCCTCCGGATTGCGGAAGGTTGTAATGGCAAGCGAGTTGGCCCCGGCAGCTTCCAGCTGCCACGTCGCGCTGAAGTCTTCGCTGAGCAAGAGATTGTCCGCTGCGAAACCGCCGACAACAGTATGAGCATCCTGCCGTGTAAACATGAGTGGGAAGAGTTTGCTCGCGACTGTAAAGTCTTTCATCGCAAAGGAAGAGTGGACTGTGACCTGCAGGCGAAAGTGCGCGACAGCCTGCTGCGCGTACTGCGCGGGCGCGAGCGGCAACGTAAAGTGCTGCGCCATGCGGTCAACCAGCAGTCTCTGGTGATACTCCAGTTCAAGACGCTTCGTGGAGTAAGGCGGGATCGGCGCGATACTCGCGCTGAACGTGGACTCAGCTTTGGGGTCGGAGCCATCGCGCTCGCCAGCCTGAAGCAGACCGGGATCGATGGCCTGATTGCGTAGCTGCGTGTAGAGCTCCTCTGCCCGGCGACGCTCGAGAATGACTGCCGGGATACGCACCGGCCCGTCCCAGACAGCAAAGTCCGAGACAGTGCTGCCGGTCGGCAGCGCAAAGATGTAGTTCCCTTCCTCAAGCCGCTCCGTGTGGTTCGAAAAGATTTGAGTGATAAAGACGCGAGCGTCGCTGTCATCGATGGTGATGTTGACCGTCATCTCTTCAAGCGAAAGTACGGAAGCGTCGGGCTGCGTGGCGTTCAGCGGTATGAGCACACCGCACTGCGCGCTCGCCAGCGAAGCAGCCATCGACAGCACAACACCAGCGGCAATCAGCCTGTGGCAGTTCATGGAAGCGCCTTCTCCGGCACGCGAACAATGCCGTCGACTGTGCCGATATAGACCTCTCCGCTGCGCGCGGCAAACGCCGTGACGTTGAGGGAAGGCAGCGCGGTAGTGATCAGGGTCCAGTGCTGTGTCGCACGGTTGTAGACGAGCAAACCGCGGTCGAGCGTGCCCGCCAGCACATGCCCCGGCGTCACGAGAAGAGCGTTGGGATTGATGATCGCAGTGGGTGTCGGCGTGTCGAGCCGCGTGACATGGCCAGCCGCGTCCAGCGCAACGACGCCACCACCGTAGGTGCCGACGAACCAGGACGGCTGCGTTGCGGGACCGCTGACACGAGCGATCGCGGTAATCCAGTTGCGCGGCAGTGACGAGTTACGCAGCGAGAGGCTCGACGTGACGCCGAGATGATCGACGACAGAAACGCCCGCAAGTGTGCCGACGAGCGCCATCGAACTGCCGGGATCCGCCGCCAGCGCATAAACATGGTCGTTAGCAAGACCCTGGAAGCTCGAGAGATTCTCCGCGCCAGAGGGCGTGAGAACGGTGACACCGGCGGGTGTGGCAAGCATCGTGCCATCGTTGGAGAAGGCAACGTCCGTCACTTGATCAGCGGCCAGGCCATCGCGGCGAGTGAGTACCTGGCGAGTTACCGGAGTTGCCGCAGATGGATCGAACAAAGCCAGACCATTCGCAGTCGCCACGTCCATGGTGTGGCGCGCGGGATCGGCAACGATCCGGTTAACGCAGAAGAGGTGGTCGTCCTCGAGATGTTGTGCGCGGCCGGATGCGAGGTCGAGCACATCCAACCCGCGATCGAAGTAGCCAATCCAGAGGCGGCCATCCGCCGAGAAGCCCAGCGCCGCGACATTGCTGTCGGCGACCGTCTGCGGCGGCGCGGCAAGCACTGTCTGCCATGCGCCGGCATCGCTCCGCCGCAACAGACCCCCGCGACTAATCCCAAACACCGTGTCTCCAGAGGCGATCAACGTCGTAACATCCGGACCTGACGGCGCATGGAAAGCAACCGGCTCCGAGTGAACGTTGAGCGGAATGGTAACCAAACCCTGGTCGAGCGTGGCAACCAACAGCGAGTTCGCTTGAATAGCCAGCGATTGCGCGAAGAGGCCGCGCCCGAGTTGGCGGCTGACCCGGCCGTTGACTATCTGCGCGACGCCAAGCGGCGTCCCGGCGAAGACGCCGCGCGAGCTGTCGGCGAGCGAGAGGATCGTGTTATCGGGAAGGCCGGCGTTCGCGTCTAGCGAACCGAGCTGACCACTGTGCCAATGCAGCAGACCGCGGTCGCGGGTACCGATCCACACATCGGTTTCATTCCCGGTGAGGGCGGTGACATCAATGTGGGTCAAAGCCGGCAAGAAGGGACGAAGCTGGGTTCCGTCGAAGAGCAGAAGGCCAGCGTGGCGGGTGCCGAGGAGAAGATCGCCGGAGGAAAGAGGAAGGATGGCGGTGAGATCGCGGGCTTCGGGGGCTGTGGGAAGAAGCTGACGCGGCGGACCATGGGCGTCGAACAGCAGAAGACCAGCGCCGCGAGTGATGCCGAGGAGTTCAGGAGCCGGATGGCCGCGGAGATGGGCGACGCTCAGGGCCAGGATCGGCGCGGGCGGCAACTCTATGCCGGTGCGCAAGCGATGCGGAGCCGCGGCGGGTGAGTCATAAACGGCCAGACCGGCAGGTCCAGCCAGATAGAGCTTCCCAGCGAAGACAGTGGCGGTCGTCGGGGTGTCAGCCGTAACCACGGGATCAAATACCGGCCCGCTCGCCGGAGCGATAGGTTCGAGTGTGAAGGCCAGGGAGCTTTCGCGGGAGACCTGTGAGCGTGCCGAGCGCAGCGTCACGTTAAGGCGTCGAAGAGCGATGCAGGCAAAGGCAAGTAAAGCCAGGACGAGAGCAGCAGAGAAGCCAAACGCAATTTTACGCATCGAACGGCGTCAACCCAGCGGACGCAAAAGACGACGAAACTCTATCACGACCGCCGCTGGACCACGCGCTATTTTTTTTCGACGCTCAGAAGTCGGCACGTAAGGCCGAACGGTCCCGCCCGAATCCCAGCATTCTTTCCCGCTGTCCCCTGCAAACTTCCTCTTTCCCACTCTCAACTGGGGCAGCATACTGCTGATGGCCCTCGGTGTGCAGTGGTATCTGCTCTTCAACGTCATCGGCGGCGCACGACTTCTCCGCCTCTGAAGCCGAACAGCAGTCCGATACCCTCGTCGATTGGTGCCGCTACGCTCAGCTCTTCGACTATAACGCCGACGAGGAACGCATCTACCTCGACCGCGAAGCCACGCGTTGGCTCACCCGCCTACTGGTCCCATCCTGCGGCCCCATCCGCCTGAATCTCTGTCTCTCCGCGTCCGAATACGTGGTAAAAACGTCTTGTCATCAACACACAATTTAAGATCTCTCCGCACGAGGTGAACATTGCGTCGCATTTCGCTTCCGTCTCTCTTGTTGACTCTGGTCTTCTCCACCGCGGGCTTCACGCAGTCTTCCAAACCTTCCCTGGCGACACCGGCCATCTCTCCCGACGGCAAGGAGATCGCATTCGCATCCGGCGGAGACATCTGGACGGTCCCGGCCGACGGCGGCGAAGCGCGCCTGCTGATCTCCAATCCAGCTGACGAATCGCGGCCGCTCTATTCGCCCGACGGCACGAAGCTCGCGTTCATCTCCACGCGCACCGGCGGCGGCGACATCTATATCCTGACGCTCGGCGACCGGCTCACTGCAGCGCCTCACGTTCTCCGACTCACTCAGCAATCTCGACGCATGGTCCCGCGACGGCCAATGGATCTACTTCACCTCGAACACCACCGACGTCGCCGGACAGGGGGACATCCTGCGCGTTCGCGCATCTGGCGGCACACCGCTCGAGGTCTCGCACGAGCGCTATCTTAACGAGTTCGAATCCGCGCCCTCACCGGACGGCAAGCAGGTCGCTCTGGTCGCAAAAGGAATCTCGTCCTCGCAGTGGTGGCGCAATGGGCACGCACACATCGATGAGACAGAGCTCTGGCTCAAGCCGCTCGTCTCTCCTTCATCAACTGATGCCGGCTATAGCCGCATACTCTCCGCCGACGCAAAGCATGCGTGGCCCATGTGGTCACCCGACGGCAAGATGCTCTTCTATATGTCCGACAAGAGCGGCGCAGAGAACATCTGGAGCGCCGACACCGCCACCGGCGCCGAACATCAAGTCACACACTTCACCAGCGGACGTTGCCTATGGCCGACGATCTCCTACGACGGCAAGAGCATCGTCTTTGAACGTCACTTCGCCATATGGAAACTCGACACGCACAGCGGCAAAGCGAGCGAGGTTGCCATTTCCCTCCGCGGCGCTCCCAGCGCGGAGGGCGTGACGCACACACCGCTGACGCACTGGCGCGATCTTGCCATCTCACCCGACGGCAACAAGCTGGCCGTTGTCGATCAGGGCGACGTCTTCGCGACGGGCACAAAATCCGGCGGCGAAGCGCAGAGGCTCACGCACACCGACGCTGCCGAAAACGCTCCGCAGTGGTCGCCCGACTCAACCAAAGTGGTCTACCGCTCCGAGCGCGACGGTGGCTCCAGCCTCTATCTATATGACTTCGCCACGCAATCCGAGCGAGCGCTCACGCATGGCACCGACATCGACTCAGGGCAGACGTGGTCACCGGACGGCAAGAGCATCGCCTTCATTCGCAACCGCAAGGAGCTGCACGTCCTCTCGCTCGATGGCTCGAACGACCACGTCCTCGCACACGGCGAGCTCGACAACAACACCATCGCGTGGTCGCCGGATTCGCACTGGGTCGTCTACGTGCCCACAGGTCCGGACGGCTTCAGCAACCTCTTCGCCGTGCCGGCCGCAGGTGGTGCAGAGGCGCGCCCGCTAACCTTCCTCGCGAACGGCGAGGCTGCGTCGCGCATCGCTTGGTCGCCGGATGGCAAGTACATCCTCTTTGACACCGCGCAACGCAGCGAGACGCCACAGATTGCACGCGTCGATCTCATCCCCCATGTTCCAGCCTTCCGCGAAGATCAGTTCACCGAACTTTTCCGCAAACAATCGACGCCGGGCGCACCGGATATCCCCAGCGAACCCGGCACCACCCCGGAGCTGGCGCCCTCCATCAGGCCCGCTCCGGACCAACCCGCGCAGACCACACCCGAAACCGAACCTCAAAAGCCGGCCGCCGAACAAACCGGTGAACGGGGCGCACATCGTCCACCGAAGAAGGTCGAGCCCACGAAGATCGTCTTCGAGGGAATTCGGGAGCGGCTCACGCTGTTGCCCATCAACCTCGAGCTGCGCTTCCCTGTCATCAGCCCCGACGGCAAGACGCTGGCCTTCGTCGCCAGTGTCGCCGACCAGGTCAACATCTACACCTACTCGCTCGACGAACTTTCGCGCGAGCCTGCGCTCCCGCGTCAACTAACCTCCACGCCCGGATTCAAATCCGACATCGCCTGGTCGCCGGATTCGAAGACGATCTACTACCTCGAAGGCCCGGGTGGCATGGGCGGCGGAGGCAACGCTGGCGGCGACGCCCCGTCCGGCGTCCGCGCCGTTCCTCTCGACACTCGCGTGCCCCGCACCATCCCGGTCACTGCAGCGATCGAAGTCGACTTCGACCACGAAAAACAGGTCGTCTTCGACGAAGCCTGGAGCACCCTCGATCATCGCTTCTTTCGCGGCGACTTCAACCATCACGATTGGAAGGCGCTGCGTGACGAGTGGGAGCCGTACATCGCCGGAGCCCGCACAGGCCCCGAGCTGCGTCGCGACATCAACCTTCTCATCGGCGAGCTGAACAGCTCGCACTCCGGCATCAACAAGATCACGCCGCCAACGGTACGCACCGGCAGGCTCGGCCTGCGCTTCGAGCGCGAACCGTTTGAAGACAAGGGCGAATTGATTGTCCGCGAGGTCGTGCCGCTGGGCCCGGCGTCGCTCGAAGGAACCATCCATCCCGGAGACCGCCTGCTTGCGGTCGACGGAACCCCCATCGCGGCGGACACCAACCTCGACTCGCTGCTCGAAGATAAGGTCGGCAAGCGCGTCGTACTCAGTGTTGAGACCGCGGGCAAAAAGCGCGACGCAATTGTCCGCCCCGTGACGTTGCAGGTGGAGGCAGGCCTGCTCTACAACGCCTGGGTCGAGCAGCGCCGCGCCTACGTGGAGCGCATCTCCGGCGGCAAGCTCGGCTATGTGCACATCGCCGCCATGGGTGACCACGACCTCTCGCAACTCTATGTCGATCTGGACGTCCAGAATGAGACGAAACAGGGCGTCGTCATCGACGTGCGCAACAACAACGGCGGATACGTGAACGGGCGCGTGATCGACGTCTTCGCGCGCCGCAACTACCTGCTCATGACTCCACGTGACGGCACAACCGCGCCCAGTCGACAGGCGCTGGGACAGCGCGCTCTTGGTGTCCCCACCGTCCTTGTCACCAATGAGTCGACCCTCTCCGACGGCGAAGACTTCACAGAAGGCTATCGCGAACTCGCCCTGGGTAAGGTCGTTGGCACGCCAACCGCCGGCTGGATCATCTTCACCGGAGCACAACGCCTGATCGACGGCTCCAGCGTGCGCGTTCCCGGCGACCGCATCCAAACCAGCAAAGGCGACGACATGGAGATGCACCCGCGGCCAGTCGACGTCGAAGTCCTCCGCCCCCTGGGCGAAACCGAAACGGGCGAAGATGCCCAGCTAAAGAAGGCGGTGGATACCCTGCTCACTCAACTCAAATAAGCCGAAATCCACAGCACCTCTTGACACACCGTTTAAAGTTTAAAGTTAGGAGTAGTTCCAGCGCCCGGCCCACGCCGGGCGTGGGAACTTAAGCGTGAGACCCAATTAGGGGTAATAACATACTTGACTGACTAGCCCCGCCGGGCTTAGATTGGAATCACTATGGGAGGATTAGATATTGCGAGCCACATTCTCTCTCTAGAGGAGATGCAGCACGAGGAAAATAAACGCGTGAATGCAGAGAGGGACATTTTGCTTGCTCTGGCCCCAGACCGCTGGGCGGAGTTGAAGGCCGCCTTCACGGCTGAGTGTGGCAAGGTGAGCAAGGTATCTAGCCTCCAGTTCACATGCGAGGAGTATGACGCGCACACCTTTTACGTCAATCGAATAATTTCAGGCGTGGCTATCAGAGCACTGCAATTCAGCTTTGACGTCCGCGTCCCGCGCATAGGCTGGCAACTGCTTTGGGGGATGAAGCAGCACGGCAGCCTAGGATTCGTCGTGGTAGGCTCCGCGGTCCCGCAGGTTCTATTTGCTAACGGGAGTCAAGGGGTGGTTCTGTCTGAGTTCGTGGACGGGCTGATGATCAAACTTGCACGGTAATAACCGTACTTTGGCTGATCTCTTATACCGAAATCCTTCGCAGAGAATACGGCGTAACCTCAATCCGCGCGGTGTGGCAACCCGGCCCCATTTCATCGATTGAAGCAATCGACAATGGGCCGCCCACCTCGCGTAAACGGAGTAGGCATTTCGGGCTGAATTCGACGATTCCAGACTGATTCCAAAGACGCCGTAAGGGTTTGCGGTTTGGCCTCTTCCCTCTATTGGCAGCGGCCTTGAATGTTTCCCGGGCTGCCAAGTCCGCTGCCTGCAACGCGTACATGCTCTTATCTCCGAAGGCCAAACCAGCAAGGCGGTTACGCTCTAAGGAATTGGGAAATTCGAAGTCTCGCACTTCGTTGTACGCTCGAAGCACGTCCGCATCGGTCGGGCCGCTCTCAAACCAGACTTTCACTCGTTCATTATTGACGCGGGCGAGTTTCGCTAACGTGACAAGTACATGACGTATTGCCAGCCGCTGAGCATCAGCGGGGTCTGCGTTGGGGAAAGTCTCACGGAATAGTGGAATAGGAACAGATGTTCCAACCACACCTACTTTCATTCCGGTCTTGTTGAGTACGCCGACTAAGCGACCCATCAGAGCATCACAATCTTCTTTCGGCCAATGTTTGAATTGTCCGTGCTGGCACTCACATTCAGTGGATCTGAATGGCTTCTGTAGGTCTTTGACTTCGGCATGCCAAAACGCCTCGGTGAAGGTCATGGTTACATCCTCACCAAGCACCCCGCCGCACGCCGCATATTGAACCCGCCGCTCATCACCACTGTCATCCAGGTATGCGTGAATCATCGCGTGAAGGAATCTCTCGTCAGCATTTCTAAACCCTCGCTCAGTAAGGGCGAAATCAACAGATTGATTTTGGGCAAGCATCAGCGTACGCTCTTTTCCATGAGCGTTGCGCCGACGCACCCGAAGCCTTCCGCCAAGAACACCGAGGGTGAGTTCGACCAGTTCAGAGGTTTCATGCGGAAGCTAGTCAGCGTTCCGCACACCGAAATCAAGGCCCGCATCGAAGCTGAGAAGAACGCGAAGCGAACGCCTAAACGCGCTTCCCGCGCCCCTGCCTCTTCCTAGAAGGCCGTTTCTCCCACCTTGCCAGTCAACTCTTCATACGTCAACCGCTTTCCTGTGAGTTGTGCTACCACCTTGCGGAACCGCGAACTATCGTTTTCATTGCTGCGATTGTTGAACCGAAAGACCTGCTCATCCAAGTAACGGTCTAGGTGGAAGGGCTCGACTGCCACGTAGGTTCCCGCGAGATTCCGCTTCAGCAGCGACCAGAAATTTTCGAGACTGTTGGTGTGCACCTGTCCGTTGACGTACTGCATAGCGTGGTTCACGGTCTCATGCACGTATTGGTCTTTGAGGCTGTTGTAGCTCACCGCCTGATCGGTATAGACCTTCGAGCCAAACTCAATAGCTCCCAGAATCTCTTTCTGTAGGGTGTCGCGCTTGACGTTGGGAACCACCTTTGCACGTACCTTACGGCTGTCGCGGTCAATCATGCCAACGATGGCGGTCTTGTGAGTAAAACGGTTCTGGTATTCACGGACGCGCGGAGAGCGAACTTCTTTGTGGTGCTTCACTCGCTTGGCCGCATGCCAGTTCTTCGGCTCGCCACCGACGAATGACTCATCCACCTCAACCGCGCCACCCTCCGGGCCACCAAGCATTGCAGGAGCCTCATCCTTCATCGCCAGACGAATCCTGTGAAGCATGAACCATGCACTCTTCTGAGTCACGCCCAGCGACCGGGAGAGTTCGTAAGAGCTAACTCCATTCCGGCAGTTCGATAGCATCCACGCGGCTGGGAGCCATTTGTCCAAACCAATGGGCGAGTCCTCAAACACGGTGCCCACCTTGAGAGAGAACTTCTGCTTTGGGTGCTTGCCATAGCAGCGATAGACTTTGGCGTTGTCGAGATAGGTAACCTTCTCCGACTGGCATACCGGGCAGCGAACCACGCCATCCGCCCAACGGACTTCAATCATGAACTGGCGGCAGCGTTCGGAATCGCTAAAGTATTGCACCGCTTCAAGTAAAGTCTTCGGGGCGTCCATGAATCTAAGGTACTACACTGACCATAGTCCGTCAAGTATATTATTACCCAGTTAGGTCCACCCCTAAGCCTCATCGGCTGAAGACTTTGCACCAAAACAGGGGGGGAGGGGGGTACCCACCCGCGCTATCCTTGGTTTCAGGCCAGAGGTCCGGAATTCGATGCAGACATCACATCAGATCACTCGTGAGGAAATCAGCGATCTAGTCGACCGCTTCTACGCCAAGGTTCGCCTCGACCCGGAGATCGGCCCAATCTTCAACGCTGCCATCGACGACTGGTCCGCGCACCTCAGCCTCCTCAAGGACTTCTGGTCCACCGTGCTCCTCACGGAACGCCGCTACAAAGGCGATCCCCTCTCCAAACACCTTGAGCTCTCCCTCGATCCCACCCACTTCGCCCGCTGGCTCGCCCTCTTCGCCGAGACCGCCCGCGAGGTCATGCCCCCCGAGCACGCCGAGATCATCATCGGCAAGTCCCACCGCATCGCCGAGAACTTCAAGGCAGCCATTGCCTACAAGCGCGGCGAAGCCCCACCACTCTCCATCTTCCGCGCTCCCGTCGCAAAGCCCTAACGCTCCGCCACCAGGATCCTCAGGTCCCTGACATTGGTCCCCGTCGGTCCGGTAACGATCGCATCCCCCAACTGCGCCAGCAGCGGATACGCATCAAACCCCTCCAACGCCTTCTCCACACTCAGCCCAGCACTCGCCGCCCGCTCCACGGTTGTTCCATCCACCACTGCCCCCGCCGCCGGACTACCCCCATCCACCCCATCCGTCCCCGCGCTCAGCACCGCAACGTCCCCGGGAATGGAGTCCATTCGCGTTGCGCAGTAAAGCGCAAACTGTTGGTTACGTCCGCCGGTGCCTGGCTCCTTGCCGACGTTCACAAGAACCTCGCCACCGGAGAGCAGGCCGACGCGTGAGTGCTTAGCGCTCAGATCGTGCAACCTTTCGAGGAGGTAGTCGGCGGCTGCGCGATACTCCCAGTCGTCGCAGGAGTTGTCGACCACGACGTGAAATCCTCGGCGTTCGCACGATTGTGCAGCGGAGCTGAGCATTGTTGCGGTTGAGAGAACGATGCGAGACTCGGCGGTACGAAAGCATGCTGCGCCCTGTTTTGGAGTCTCCCGCAGGCTTGCGCTCTCGAGCAGGGCGCGCACTCGATCCGGAACTCTGTTGCGCAATTCCGGTCGACGCAGGAGTTCCCAACACTGCTCACATGTTGACAAGTCCGGAAGCGAGGGACCGGATCCGATGACGTCGGCCATGCCTTCGGGAACATCCGAGATAAGCAATGTGCACTTGGTCGCGTCGGCCGCAAGCTCGGCGAGTCGACCTCCTTTTACCGCAGAAAGATGCTTTCGCAGCGTGTTCATCTCCGCGATGTTTAGACCCGAATGCACAAGCGCGCGATAGAACGCTGCGGTCTCTTCGACGGTCACACTTGGGTTGAGAGGCAGTTCTACCATCGCGGAGGCACCGCCACTGACCAGAAAGATCACCAGGTCTTGCGCGCCCGTCTCCCTCAGGGCGCTAACGATCCGGTGCGCGGCCTCGCGCGCAGTCGTATCCGGAAGAGGGTGGCTCCCCTGCCATCGTTCGACCGCGCAGGGCTGCCCGCGCATGTCGCCAGGCCCTACTACGATTGCTTGAAGCGCGATATTGCAGGTGGCAAGTCTTGTGAGTACCACCTCGGCAGATGGCACCGCCGCTTTGCCAATCGCGATCACGAGCGCGCGGCGGAAGTCCGCGATGCGATAGCTCAGATCAACAAGTCGGAGCCAGCCTTCCTCGCAGCTCACAGCTCGCGCGAAGACCTCGCGCACGTCGATGGCTCTGAGGGTTTCGTGGAAGATTGCGCGCAGCATCGCGCGCCGCGCAGCGTGGGTGTCGTCCTGCGCAGGCGAACGGGCTAGCTCTTCCACCCCATGCCTGCCATCACGCCGCGCATGTAAGCCATGCTCTCGATGACGCCCGGCATCGGGTCATCACCATGAATCTCATACTCGAGGTCAACACAGCCGGGGTAGCGCATCTTTGCCAACTCAGCGAAGATTTCACGCACCGGCATGATTCCTCGTCCCACTGCAACCTGCGATTCCTTCACGTTTGGCTCCGCGAGGTCCTTCATATGCACATCGTGAAGCCTCGGACCTGCAGCACGAATCGCGTCGACGGGATTTACGCCCGCGCGCATGGTATGGCCGACGTCGATGCAGCAACCCATGCGCACATCCATGCCCTGCACCGCCTTCAGGACGTCGAGTGGCGATTTCCAAATCTTGTCCTCGGGCCCGTGATTGTGGATCGCAAACGAGATGTCGTACTCCTTGACGAAGCGTTCGATGCGCGGAAGCACCGTCGGAGCGGGGTCGCCTGCGACGATTACCTTCACACCGGCAAGCTTCGCGTATTCAAACTTTGAGCGGATGTCTGCATCTTCATCCTTCGGGAAGTAGACGGTACCCACTGCAGTAGGTTTAATGCCGGCAGCCTTGTAGTCGTCCAAGGCCTTCTGCTCATCGGCAGCGGAGGTTGATGGCAAGTGATCCTTCGCGTCTTTGAGGTTGATGGTAGAGATCTCAAGCTGTTTGAGAAAGGTGATCAGCTGTGCACGATCGAAGTTGCGGAAGGTGTAGCTGCACATGCCGAGCCGCACAGGAAGCTGTGCGGCTGTGGTGGCTTCCGCTCCCTCGCCGTTAGCGCGGGGCACTGCTGCCGCCGCGACTGCCATTGCACCCAATCCAAGAAATGCCCGCCGCTCCAGTGAAGTTTTCATCGGCGCCCATCGTACCATCGTGAGACTGCATTTGTCCCAACCCCAAACAATATCCCCGATCTTAGCTAATAACGCGGCCCATCTCTTAAGCTATTGATGTGCCAGATTCGCTTCAATCACAGCTCGATGCCATTACCGCGCAGACGCGCTCCCTCGTGCAACCGGAACGCCTCGCCATAACTGACCAGGCAATTCACGATCTACTCGATTCCGGGATTGAATCGCAGGTCCCTGGTGTGGGCGCACCTGCGCCGGAGTTCACGCTGCCGGATGCGCTGACGGGCAAGCTGGTGCGCTCCTCGGATCTCCTTGCTCTGGGGCCGGTGATCGTCAATTTCTTCCGCGGCCGTTGGTGCCCGTACTGCATGACGGAGCTGGAGGCGTGGCAAGCCGAATTCGCACGAGTTCGCGAGCGCGGTGCTCTTCTGATCGCGATCTCGCCGCAGTTGCCACGACAGAACGACTTCACCGTGCAGCAACATTCATTGACCTTTCCCGTGCTGTCGGATGCAAGCTGTCGCGTTGCCGAGATGTTCGGCATTGCATACCCGGTGCCGGAGTCGATGCAACGGCACCTGCGTTCCATCATGATCAACATTCCGTTCATTCACGGCGCCCAGGGCGATGCGACGTGGCGTCTGCCGCTGCCTGCGACGTTCGTCCTGAAGCCGGGTGTGGATGGGCAGGCGACAGTCGCGTTCGCCGAGGCACATGCCGACCATCGCGTGCGTCCTGATCCCGCAGACGTACTCGCGGCGCTTTAGCTCAGGCGGCTTTATCGAGAAGGTTCCGCTGCTCAAGCAATCGGAGAAGCGTGCGCTCTTCGTCGCGTAGCATATCCGCGTACTCGCCGATTTCGTGTTCGAGCTCGGCCTTCGCTTCGTGGATGGTGATGCCGCCGAGATAGGCTTCCAGCACTGCCGGATGGACGTAGCACTTTCTGCAGACCGAAGGCGTGTTCCCCAACTTGAGCGCGACCGCTTTGATAGCCGAGACGACGTTCTTCTTCGCCTGCGTCGCGCTCTCGAAGGCCCCCATCCCGCGCAGGAGATCGCAGGCGAGAACGGAGCCTGCCCAGGTTCTGAAATCCTTCGCGGTAAAGTGATGACCGGTGATCTCGCGCAGGTATTCGTTGACGTCAGAAGAGTCGATGGCGTGGCGCTCGCCGTCCTCGTTAACGTACTGGAAAAGCTCGTAACCGGGTAACTCCTCGCACTGCTTGATAACGCGAGCGAGACGACGGTCCTGGAGGCTGACAGTGTGGTGGACCTTGCTCTTCCCCTGGAAGCTGAAGGTGACCTGTGAGCCTTTCACTTCGACGTGTTTGTTGCGCAGCGTGGTGAGGCCGTAGCTTCCATTCTCCTTTGCGTACTCCTGATTGCCGACGCGAATGTGCGTCTGCTCCATGAGGCTGACGATAGTTGCTAGAACTTTCTGACGGGGCAGCCCGGGGAGCGCGAGATCTACTTTGACGCGCTCGCGGACCGCGGGGAGGGCCTGTGCGAACTGCACCATGCGTTCGTACTTTGTCTCGTCGCGAACTTCGCGCCAGCGGGGATGGTAGCGGCTCTGCTTGCGGCCTCGAGCGTCACGGCCGGTGGCTTGCAGATGACCGTTCGGAATCGTACAGATCCAAACGCCGCTCCAGGCTGGCGGAATGACGAGCGAACGGATGCGTCCGAGCACGTCCTCTTCATGGATTGCGGCGCCACCCGGAGCGGTGTAGCGGAAACCTTTGCCACAGCGAACGCGGCGGATTCCAGGCCTCGCGTCCGTGACGTACCGCAGCCCGGCCGCCTGCGCCGACTCCTTTGGGTCAGGCGGCTCAGTCAGAGGATCTATTCGCGGCTGTACCGTTTGGGCCCGCGCAGTTGTCACCTTCTCACCCGAGAACCGTGCATGCGCTTCTTGGATGAGGATTACACGGCGAGCGCTGCCCGACTTTCGACCTGACATGCAATTCCCCTGCTATGCTTTTCGCGCTATGAAGAAGATTTTCCTGACTGCCCTTCTTCTTTGCCTGACGGCGTGCAACGCGCCCGCACCCGTGAACACGACCCCAACAAGCGCACGCCACGGCGCCTCAAACGTGCCCAGGCTGCCGCAGCCAACTGGGCCGCAGAGGTTCGACTATTACCTGCTGAATCTTTCGTGGTCTCCGGAGTTCTGCTTTTCGCACAAGAGCGCGCCGGAGTGCGGCCGGGGTGCGACGTTCGTGCTCCATGGGCTGTGGCCGCAGAACAGCGACGGGAGCTATCCGCAGAACTGCGGTAATGCTCCTGGGCCGGCAAATCCATCGCAATACAATGACATCTACCCTGACACAGGCCTGCTCGAACATGAGTGGCGCACGCATGGCACATGCTCGGGGCTCTCGCCGGACGCTTTTTTTGCTACGGCGCGCGCGGCCTTTCAGGCGTTCACCATTCCGCCGAGACTGGCGCAATTGAATGCGCAGATTTCGCTGCCGCCGGACCAGATCCTTTCGCTCGTGGCGCAGAGTAATCCGTCGATTGGCGCGAGCAGCCTGGCTTTGAGCTGCGGGAATAACTATCTGACGGCGGTCGAGGTCTGTCTCGACAAACAGCTTCATCCAATCGCGTGTGGGCCGGTTCGTTCGTGCAGGGCACGCACGGTGCGGATTCCGCCTCCATAGGGCGTGCTGATGCAATGATTCATTTGCAGTGTTCTAATTCAGAAGGCGACACCGACTTTGCGCGGCACGTATTCGCGTCCGCAAATACTCCCATCAATCTCAGAGGAGACCCGAGATGAGCGATATTTCTTTGACTGATCGGCCCGCGTGGAAGGCCTTGAAGGGCCATGCCGATGCGATGGGCAGCAGAACTATCAAGCAGCTATTCGCGGACGATCCCGGTCGCGGCACCCGCCTGACCGCAGAGGCCTGCTCCCTCTTCCTCGATTACTCCAAGAACCGTGTTACGGACGAGACGATCAAGCTGCTGTTGCAGCTCGCTGACGAGTGCGGCTTACGGAAGCGCATCGACGCGATGTTCACGGGAGAGAAGATCAACATCACGGAGAACCGCGCCGTTCTGCATGTCGCGCTGCGCGCGCCTAAGTCGGAGCACATTTATGTCGATGGTGAGGATGTTGTTCCGGAGGTGCATAAGGTCCTCTACAAGATGTCGGCGTTTGCACACCAGGTCCGCTCGGGTCAGTGGCGGGGTCACACGGGCAAGCGAGTGAAGAACGTCATCAACATCGGCATAGGGGGCTCCGACCTCGGCCCGGTGATGGCGTATGAGGCTCTGAAACACTACTCCGATCGGCACCTGAACTTCCGCTTCGTTTCAAACGTCGATGGGACGGATTTTGTTGAGGCCGTGCACGACCTGCACGCGGACGAAACGCTCTTCCTGGTTGCCTCGAAGACTTTTACGACGCTTGAAACCATGACCAATGCGCACAGCGCGCGTGAGTGGGCGCTGAAGGGACTGGGCGGCAATGAAGCTGCAATTGCGAAGCACTTCGTGGCGATTTCTACGAATGAGAAAGAGGTCACGAAGTTCGGCATCAACCCAGAGAATATGTTCGGGTTCTGGGACTGGGTGGGCGGCCGCTACTCGATGGACTCGGCGATTGGCCTGAGCACCATGATTGCGATCGGGCCGGAGAACTTCCGCGCGATGCTGAGCGGTTTCCACCAGATGGACCAGCACTTCCGGACCTCACCCTTCGAGCAGAATCTTCCCGCATTGATGGGCCTGCTGACGGTCTGGTACACGGACTTCTTCGGTGCGGAGACCGTGGCTGTGCTGCCCTATGAGCAGTACCTGAAGCGCTTCCCTGCTTATCTGCAGCAGCTCACCATGGAGTCGAATGGGAAGCACGTCACGCTCGACGGCAAGCAGGTGAATTACGAGACTGGACCGATCTACTGGGGCGAACCCGGCACTAATGGACAGCACAGCTTTTATCAGCTCATCCACCAGGGGACGCGCCTGATTCCGTGCGATTTTATCGGGTTTACGAGGACGTTGAATCCGCTCGGACGGCATCATGACATGTTGATGGCGAACGTGTTTGCGCAAGGCGAGGCGCTCGCCTTTGGCAAGACCGCCGAGCAGGTAAAAGCCGAGGGCACGCCGGACTGGCTGGTGCCGCACAAGGTTTTCGAGGGTAACCGGCCGTCGAACACCATCCTTGGGGATGTGCTCACGCCGGAGATTCTCGGCAAGCTGGTCGCACTCTATGAACACTCGGTGTTTACGCAGGGCGTCATCTGGAACATCGATTCGTTCGACCAGTGGGGCGTTGAGCTCGGCAAGGTGTTGGCGCAGCGGATCATCGGCGAACTGGAGTCGCCGGAGGATCCGAAGCTGACCCACGACAGCTCTACGAACAATCTGATCGAGCGGTATCGCTCCCGCAAATAAGGACGGCATCGGGCCACGGATGTCGAGGCAGGTCCGCCGAATCTGCCTCGTTCTCTTGCGGCAAGAAGCTGTGTGCGTTTATCGTTATAGTAGCGCGGCTATCGTTCCGCCCTTGAAGCCTATGACTACTGCTACGCTCTCTGCTCCTGCACCCGTCGTCAGCGCCTCCACCGCAACAAAGCCCAAGGTCACTCCGGCCACTGCGCTCGAGGTTTATGCGGGCGATCCGAACTTCATGGCCTCGCTCGCGCGTGGGCTGGTTGTGATCCAGGCGTTCACGCCGCAGATGCCGCAGATGACGATCTCACAGTTGAGCCTGCGGACCGGTCTCTCGCGCGCTGCGGTCCGACGCTGTCTCTACACGCTCTGCAAGCTCGGATTCGCGGGCGCCGATGAGGCGCAGCGCTATTCGCTCCGGCCCAAGATGCTGACGCTCGCCAATACGTACACGGCGTCCAGCACGCTGGCGAATGCCGCTCAGCCGATCCTCGAGCGGATGTCGACGCAGTTGGGTGAGAGTTTTTCTGTCGCCACGCTCGACGGCGATGACATTGTTTACATTGCTCGCACCACCGTAACGCGCGTGATGTCGGTCGACCTGCACATCGGCTCACGGCTGCCTGCGTTCTGTACCAGCATGGGACGTGTCCTGCTGGCGTACCTCCCGCAGGACCAGTTGGAGCAGTATCTGGCGCGTGTGCACATGGTGCAATACACGCCAAAGACGATTACGTCAGTGGACAAGCTGCGGCTCGCGCTGCGCAACGTGCGCCGCAACGGCTATGGACTGTGCGACCAGGAGTTCGAGATTGGCCTGCGGTCGCTTGCCGTCCCCGTGCAGGCGCCGAATGGCCGCGTCGTCGCATGCGTCAACCTCAGCGGCCATGCTCCACGGATGCCGATGCTGGAGATGCAGACGCGCTTCCTTCCGCACCTGCGCGCAGCGGCAGCCGAGCTCAGCGTCTTCCTGCGTTAGCTCTGACTAGCTGGGGTTAGTCGTCATCGTCGTCCTTGTGCTTCGGGTGCTTCTCGAGCAGCATCGCCGGTGGCGGCTGCGCTCCGCGGGCGTCCTGCCAGAGGATCAGATTCAGCTTGTCAGTTGGAGCGCGGTCTGCGTGCGTGAAGTCCATCTTCATTGATGCTGCCGCACCGGCTGCATTCGGATTGTTAGCCGTGTAGATCAGCCTGTTGTCACGATTCGAGTAGTCCGCGTCGTACGCCGGCTGATCGCCGGGACCAGCGAACAGGCTCGAGATCAGCGAAGCGAATGCGTCGTTGTTGTTCATCGGAGGAACGCCTAGCAGCGTCTCCATCGTGCGCAGGACACTGACGGTCGAGTAGAAACGGCTGTCCACCACGGCGTCTTGGCCGGGCTTCGGGTGCGGAGCGTACTTGCTGACAACGAGCGCAAGCGAACGGTGGGCATCGACGTGGTCTGCACCGTTCTGCGCGTCATCTTCGAGGATGAAGAATGCAGTGTTGTCCCAGTACGCCGAGTGCGAGATCGCCTCGACTGCGCGGCCGACAGCGAGATCGTTATCGGCAACTGAAGATCGTGGAGTTGGACCGCCAGGCCTCGTCCCCGCCGTGTGATCGTTCGGCAAACGAAGCAGGATGTAGTCAGGCATGGTGTCATGCCCGGCGGCTAGATCCTTCTTCCACTGCTCGAGGTGACGAAGGAAGACCTCGACGCGAATCTGGTCCGGCACGTGCAGGTTGAAGTCCGGCGACTCCGGCGCGAAGTGACCCACCAGCTCAGGCTTTGTGGCAATGTTCGCGGCGAGCCGCGGAATGGCCCAGGGCCACAGATTCTTTCCGCCGCCCCATTCAGCAGGCAGAGGCTGCCCGGGTTTGATCTCGGGTGAAGGACACAGCGTTTCTCCGCCAGACATGGCTCCCTGTCGAGGGTCCATGGATCGCATCTGATTAGCGCGCTCGACAGCCCCGCGATCCCCGCAGTAAATCGACGAGACATATTCGGCGAAATGATAGATGGACTTGCCGTGAGAGGCGAAGTTGCTCCAGATGTAATTACTCGCGGGCTCGTTCACATCAGGAATGTGTTGAAGCAGCGGGTATCCGTCCGCGACCATGCCTTCGTAGTCATAGGTGCGCTGGGGCCCGCGATAGTTAATCTGCCAGGTCTTTTCGAGGTAGTCCGTTCCGATCGCTGCCGTCGACCATACATGTCCTTCGCCTGACACCTCGCCCGAGTCGAAGAAGTTATCGAGTACGCCGAATTGCAGCGCCAGCTTGTGCTCGTTGGGTGTGATCGCCGCGCCATACATTGTCAGCTTCGGGTCGCCGTTGCCCACCGGGTATCCGTCCTTCTCAAGATCGCCGAAGATCTGATCGTAGGTGCGGTTCTCCTTGATGATGTAGATCACGTGCTTGATTGGATCGCGGCCAGCCGCGAAGGTGATGGTCTCGGCAGCTGCACGCATGCGATTACTTTCGAGCACAGTCTCGGTCGATGCTTTGAGGTTGGAGTCAATGTCTTGCTCCTTCAACGAAGCCAGCGACCCATGAATGAGCGTCGGCGCATAGGTGAACGCGCGCTCCAACGGAGAGGCGGTGCCTGTATGAGCACCCGGCGCTTGTGGCATGCTGTTTGGCCCGGTTCCCTTGCCCTTGTCTGTCGCCACGTACAGCATGCCGCCTGAGAACACCAAGGCCGTAGGCATTAGTTCTGTTGGGACGAATCCTATCGGTTCAGTCATGCCACGCTGATCGTCCATCGACTTCAGATGTCGCGGATCAATGACTGCAACGGCATCGGAGCCCAGGTTCGCAGCGTAGAGTCGCGTTCCATCGGCATTCTCAGCGAGAGCGTCGGGCTCGGCGCCGAAATAGCTCTGGCCAGGAAGCCGCGTGTCGAAGTAGCCGGCGACGGACAACTCCGCTTGATGATGCCGGTCGCTTACACGAACGGCGGCAACGGCATCACGATTGGCCAACGCAACATACAGCATTCCGGTGTGCTCATCGAGCACAAGTGCGCAAGGGTGGGAACCGGGGGCAGTGGGCGTGTGAGCCTTCATCAACTCCACTCGCCGCACAATCGTGCGGTGTTGAAGGTCAAGTTCGGCGACTTCGCTCGCATTCCAGAGGGCCACGAACGCTCTTGCTCCATCTTTGCTGACCGCAAGGGCAATGGGGTAGGTCGATGGAACATCGGCGGCGGAACTGAGGTCGAATGTGTGCTCGATGACCCCCGTCGATGCATCAAGAAGCACAACACTGTCCGATAGGTTCTCGGCGACGAGCAAGCGCTCCCGCGCACCCGGGATGACTGCAATGGCGGCAGGAAACGGGATGCCCTTTTTGCCACCATCCGCGGTCCGCAACGCCGTTGTCTTTCCAGGGGCCAGGGGAACCAAAGGCAGCTTCAGCAGACCCTGCGTCTTGAGTACACCTTCTGCGAAGCTGAAGACCACAATCCCATTGCCTTTGGCGCGCCCGCCATCTCCCTCCGGTTTGCTCGTGGAACCGAGGCTGGCGTAGACACGCGCGCCATCACTGCTGAACGCAAGGCCGGAGAAGAACGTCTGCGGCGCATGCAGCGACACACTGGCGTCCGGAACATCCTGCACCTCGCCCGTGCTGGTGTTGAGGACAGAGAGCGACTGCATGTAATCGGATTCCGCCGTACCGTAGCCCGCGTTGAGCGCGACCACCCATTTGCCGTCGGGAGAAGCCGCAAGCGAGATCGGAAGACTATTGACGCGACGTGGATCTCCAGGCGCCGGAACTAACAGTTGCTTGCTCGTGGGCAGGTTCACGGCCTCGTGCGCATTCTCTTGCGCGCGCAAAGGCGAACTCACCTGTATCACCAACAGGAGAGCAGAAAATACTGCTAGATGCGACACGACTGCAACGGGAGTCGTACGTCTGTTCCTTGGCATTACAAAAGTCTTACACAAGCCCGATAGAACGGCATGTATGGTCGATTAAAGAAGTAACTTTAGAAGGGCAATTACATTGATCGACACCGCAACAACACAGCGCGATGAGGAACTATCTCAAGCCGAAGCTTCCCTCCTCGAATTCCCCTCCACCCCCGGGGAATCGGATCGCTTCGCCACCGTTCGCGAAACGAACCAGCGACTGAAGCAGGACCTGCGCATGGGTCGTACCTATCAGCAGGGCCGCATCAACTGGATCACCAGCATCTTCATGGGAGCCTTCCATGTGGGCGCGATCGCAGCGCTGTTCTTCTTCTCCTGGAAGAACCTCATCGTTGCGGCGATCATGTACTTCTTTGCAATCAACGTGGGCATCGGCATGGCCTATCACCGGCTGCTGACGCATCGCGGTTACAAGGTGCCGCGCTGGCTCGAGTATTTCCTGACAGCTTGCGGCACGATGGCGCTTGAGGGCGGGCCAATCTTCTGGGTGGCTACGCATCGAGTTCATCATCAGAACTCTGATCAGGAAGGCGACCCCCACACACCGAACGAGGGTACGTGGTGGGCACATGCCGGCTGGATCCTTTCGGGGCGCGCGCTGCATTCTGAAACGGCGCTGCTCGGACGCTATGCTCCTGATCTGACGCGTGACCGCGCACAGGTGTGGCTCTCGAAGTATCACTGGTTACCGCTGACCATCGCCGGATTTCTGCAGGTGGGACTGGGCGCTGCTCTGTCACCGGGTCACCGCGTTGCGGGTGCCGTCGGTATGCTGTTGTGGGGCACATTCCTCCGCACAACGCTCGGCTTGCACGCGACGTGGCTCGTCAACTCTGCCACACATATGTTTGGATCACGGCGGTTCGAGACTCGGGACGACTCTCGCAACAGCTGGTGGGTCGCCCTTCTGACGGGCGGCGAAGGATGGCATAACAACCATCATGCACACCCGGTCAGCGCACGTCACGGGCTCGCGTGGTACGAGTTCGATGTGAACTATTATGGCATCTGGCTGATGGAGAAACTTGGTCTCGCCAAAAGGGTGCAGGTCGCCAAGTTCGACCCAGAGAACCCGCGGCCGGCCGGCGTCTGAATGCTTCAACACCCTCCAAAGCCGCCCTCTCAGGGCGGCTTTACTGTTGCAGTCGGCAACAGTTGGCGGTGGTGCCCGTATACTCCTGAGCAAGCATGAACCTGACCCGCCGCCGTGGAGCCACAGCATTCTTCATCACCCTGGGTGTCTGCCTCACGGCGCTCGCCGTCACACTCAACGTGACGTGGGTGCACATCAACGGCCGCCGCATTGCCGTTGATGTTCTGGGCTTCATTCTGTTCGCGATTCTTATCGCGGGCGTCGTGCTCAATACAGTTTTTCTGGTTCGCGAGATCCGCCGTAACGAGCGCCAGGACTCCTTTCTGAACGCGGTCACGCATGAGCTTAAGACCCCCATTGCCAGCATTCGGCTCTACCTGGACACACTGCAGCGTCATCCGGTGGATGAGCTTCAACGTCACCACTTTTATGCCACGATGCGGGCGGACACAGATCGTCTTCTCGCCACGGTTGAGCAGGTTCTCAAGGCGGGCGAACTTGGACAGCGCGAGCGCGTTCATCGACGCAGTCGAATCGAGCTCAACACCCTCGTCGTCGAATGCATCGCGATCACGCTCAGCCGGCATCATCTTCCTGCCGAAGCCATTCAGCTTGATGACGTTCCAGGTGATGTACGACTTTTCGTCTCGGCAAATCCAGAGGATCTGCGAACGGCAGTGCTCAACCTGCTCGATAACGCAGTGAAATACTCACCGCAGGGTGTGCACGTGAGATGCAGGCTCAGCATTGAGCACTACACATGGGCCGTGCTCAACATCACTGACACCGGGCTAGGCATCCAGCCCCATGATCTGAGGCGGATCTTCAAACGCTTCTATCGTGCCGCATCCAGCGATCGCGTGAAGATCAAGGGGACAGGTCTAGGGCTATTTCTTGTGCGAACGATCGTGCGCCAGCATGGTGGAGACGTACGCGCGACGAGTGAAGGGCCCGGCAAGGGCTCAACGATGATCCTGAGGTTACCGCTCGCGATCGGAAACGCCGTCGGTTAGCGCTCTGGCCGCGCGAAACCTCAGGCGAATGCAGACGATCGTCGCGGCGGCTAGAGCCACTAACGTCCACGTCGGCGGCTCCGGCGTCATCGATGGATCGACGGTTCTCAGACCGTCGATGTTAAGGTTCATTCCGCTATAGACATCATCGAAATCCACGGCGCCGGCGACATACGATGCCCCGAAGATCAGAGTCACGGGTGTGTTGTACGGCACTACGAACGATCCGCTCGCTGAGCCTGAGTTGAGGTCGCAGGTCTCCGTCACACCGTCCAACGTGATGCTGCATGGACCAAAAACTCCGCCCCCTCCTTCTCCATAGCGATAGGACGTTGCCGACCAGTCGACAGATCCATAACCCGAGCCGCCGGTCAGAATGTAGGTGCCATCGATCCCCCAGGTCAGGCTCGCGAAGGCGAGCGTAGTCGCACCCGGAGCCCTGGGATTGCCATAGGAGGAGAGGAACACCTGCATGCTCGCATCCAGTGGGCCCACTGTAGCGCTCACCTGCGCTTGTCCGTCCGTGACACCACCCGAGCCACAATTCAATGAGACTGAGCTTGAGCTCGCTGCGGCGGAGGAGCACAGCCCGCCGGCGAGATTCCTGTTACTGACACTTCCTGCAACGATTGAGTCGCCGTAAGCGCAACCCGCGAGCGCAAGAGCCGCCAACAGTGTGACCGCATTTACCAATTTCATAGGCACAGTCCCACGTTGACTGTAGTGGTGCCGGAATGCACCGAAAATACGATGAACGGGGGATAAAGGCGCCAATTAGATGCAGACGGAACCAGCTAACTGATGGAATCGTTGGGGCTTCGCGCAGTTCCGCCGTCACGGCCCGAAGAACGCCAAACCGCGATCTCAAAGAAGCGACTTGCCTAATGTTGGTTGGCTGGAGGGAACTCTGCAGCAGGTTTCAGCTGGAGCGGGAGACCGGGATCGAACCGGCGACATTCAGCTTGGGAAGCTGACGTTCTGCCACTGAACTACTCCCGCTCATTGTTTTCAATCGCTTAGCGGCAACGATTGCTCTCCTATCCAATATACTATCCATCTTCCCCCTCGTTGACGACTGCCCGGTGCTTCACGGATCAATTCGAAGAACGGCGGCATCCGTTTCGCCTCAGGAACTCAACAGCGTTGAAAATCTTGTCCCGAGAGAAAAAGCGACAAGTCAAGACTCGCATAAGGTCATTTGGCCCAGGAGAGAACTTTTGCGTTCAGCCCGCGAGCAATTTCGATCAGGCCTGCTCGAGTGGCGGGATGCACTGGCGCAAGCGGGTGACGGCCGATATCGGAGTTGATGATACCGCCTGCCTTCATAAGTATCTTTGCGGTCAGCAGACCGGACTGCCGATTCTCATAGTTGACGAGCGGAAGGCAACGTGCGTAATGCTCCATGGCTGACGTTCTGTCTCCCGCAAGATAGCTGTCGAGAATCGGCCGGATAAGATCGGGATAGCCGCCCCCCGTCATCGCTCCTGTGCAACCTGCATCCAGATCGGCGAATAAGGTAATTCCCTCCTCGCCATCCCAAGGCCCCTCAATCGCATCTCCCCCAAGTTCGATCATCTCGCGCAACTTCGAAGCTGCCTGCGGAGCCTCGATTTTGAAATAAGCAACGTGCTCGATCTCCCTTGCCAGTTGGGCAAGAAACGATGCGGGGAGTGGTGTCCCGCTGACGGGGGCATCCTGAATCATGATGGGAATCGAGATAGCGTCGGAGAGATGTTCGAAAAAACTCCTGACGCCCGCTGGAGCTACGCGAATCGTGGCACCGTGATACGGCGGCATGACCATGACCATCGCGGCCCCTTGGTCCTGGGCGCGGCGACTGCGCTCCGCACAGATTCTGGTACTGAAGTGCGTGGTGGTGACGATGACCGGGACGCGTCCGCGCACATGCTTCAGAATCTCGGTAGTCAGCACTTCTCGCTCTTCATCCGAGAGCACGAACTGCTCCGAGAAATTAGCGAGGATGCAAACTCCTTGAGAGCCGGCATCGATCATGAAGTCGATGCACCGCCGCTGCCCTTCGAGATCGAGACCGCCTTGGTCGTCGAAGATCGTCGGCACTACGGGGAAAACTCCACGGTATCTCTGGCGGCGCGAGGAGATGGTCATAGGGGCTCCTTCGAGCGCAGCACCTCGATGACGGCAGCCATGTCGCGTTCGCCATATCCCGCCGCTTCAGCGCGCTCGAAGAGCTTGTTCGAGCAGGCCGCCGTTGTCAGCGTGGTCTGCGTCGCTAAGGCAGCCTGTTGCGCATATCGCATGTCCTTCTCCATGAGCCGAAGCACGAAATTCACTTCATAGGTTCGGGCAGTCATCCGTTCTGACATCGCTTTGAAGATGCCGCTCCCCGCAGCTCCCGTCTTCAAAAACTCCAGAGCCCGCGCGCGGTCCAACTCGCTCCGCTCAATCCAAACGAGGGCCTCGGCAAAGGAAGCGACCTGCACACCGCAAAGAAAGTTGTTGATGAGCTTGAGTTCAGCCCCGCTCCCCACAGGTCCCACATGCACGATGGATTTGCTCATCGACTCAAGGATCGGCCGCACCGCTTCGAGTGTGGCCTGGTCGGCCCCTGCAAGAAACGTCAACTCTCCAGCGCTTGCCTGTGGACGGCTGCCCGTCACCGGCGCGTCCATCATCCGCAGTCCGCGGGCTTGTGCTTCCTCGTGCAGTTCTTTTACCCACTTCGGGCTCACAGTCCCACACTCGATAACGACGGCGCCTGCCTGCATCGCCGGCAGAGCGCCATGTGAACCCAGCCACGCTTCGCGAGACGCATCATCATCCGCCAGCATGGAGATCACCACTGCCGCGCCCGCAGCTGCGAGCGCAGGAGTATCCGCTACTTGAGCTCCGGTTTCGACCAGCCGCTCAGCTTTTTCTCTGGTGCGGTTATAGACGGCGAGCGGAAAGCCGGCTTTCCGCAGGTTGCGAGCCATTCCGCTTCCCATCGTTCCTGTACCCAGAAGTGCTACCTGCTGCTTCGACATGCTGTTCTCCGTTCACTCGATAATCCGGAAGCGCTTGAGCGACTCCTCGTTCACTGTCAGACCAAGCCCCGGCAACTCATCGTTCAGATCAATGTAGCCGTCTTTCGGCACCGGCTCGCCATCGAAGATGTACCAGAAAAGTTCGTTCCCAACCTCCACATCCACCTTGGGAAAAAACTCGGCGATCGGTGAGTTCAGATTCGCCATCACCACATGGTAGTTGTGCATCTGTCCGGCGTGAGGAACCACGGGGACCTGGAAAGCCTCGGCCAGCGCGGAGATCTTGCGCGCCTGGCTGATTCCGCCTACGCGGTTTGTATCGAACTGGATGTAATCGACCGCATTGTTCTCCAGCAACTCACGAAACCCGAAGATCGTGAACTCATGCTCGCCGCCCGCAATCGGAATGCGCCCGTAACTCTTGAGTTCCTTGTAACCGCGCGTGTCGTCCGGGATCACAGGCTCTTCCAGCCAGCGCAGGTGAAAGGGCTCCAGTAGCGGCAGCATGCGCTTGGCGTAGTCCAGCGACCAGCCCATGTAAGCATCCGTCATGATGTCCACGCCTTCACCCACGACCTCACGCACGTTGCGCACCAGTTCCAGATTCTTCTGCATGCCCTCCGCGCCATCCAGCGGACCCCAGCCGAAGCGCAGCTTCATCATCGTGTAGCCGTCGTCTTTGTATTTCTGAGCCTCCGCGCGCAGCTCCGAAATCGGCATCGCATACAAGCGGCTCGCGTAAACCGGGATGCGCTCTTTGGTACGACCACCCAGCAGACGGAACACCGGCTGTTTCACAGCTTTTCCGAGCAGATCCCAAAGCGCTATATCCACCGCCGAGATGGCCACGAGGGCCACGCCTTTACGCCCAAAAGCCAGCGTGCGGCGGTACATCTGCTGCCACAGATACTCCACATCCCATGGGTCGGCGCCCAGCAGCAGCGGCTTCAAATAGATCTCGATCAATGATTTCGTCACCATCGGCGACAGCGCCGCATTACCGAGCCCCACCAATCCGGAATCGGTGAATATCTCCACCAGCAACCAGTTGTGAAACGCGAAGTTTCCCATGGATGCTTCGCGGAAGGCCACAAGGTCCATCGGGTTGGTACAGAAGTGCGGCGGAAGTGGAACCGTCTTACCTTCCCACTGAACGACTCGTGTGCGAATTTCGGTGATCTTCATGCAAACTCTCCGGTTCTCAAATCTGTAGAGCGAAGGGGTCGGATCTTGCCGGCAAACAGAAGAATGGCAACAAAACCGATAAGGTGAAACGATCCGACAAAGATAAAAATCGTTGAGTACGTGAACCCGATCTGCAGCATTCGCCCTGCGATCAGGCTGAAGATGGCTCCGCCCATGGCACCACCGAACCCGATCAATCCAGCGACCGTCCCGACGATCGTGAGTGGGAAGACATCCGTGGGCAGCGTCATGATGAGGCCCGACCACGCCTGCTGGCAGAAGAAGGCGATGCTGAAGAGCACGATCGCTGTTCCGACCGGTGAGACAGACACCAGCATGACAACTGGCATGCCCGCCGCGCAGAGGCCCAGCGCGAGCTTGCGCGACAGGTCCAGCGAGCAACCGCGGCGCAACAACTCCGAGGAAAACCAGCCGCCCACGAAACTTCCCACTCCGGAAGTCGCGTATGGAATCCACGCATAGTAACTGACGTGTTTGATATCGAAGCCACGGGCGTCATAGAGATATTTCGGCAACCAGAACAGCAGAAAATACCAGGCCGAATCACTCATGAACTTGGCGAACACAAAAGACTGCACGTTGCGCATCTTCACGACGTTGCCCCACGTCATCTCGCTTGCGGCCAGCCGGGCATCGATTGTATTCACGGAAAGAGTGTTGCTGTTCGGGCGATAGCTAAGCGACCACCACAACACCCACGCCAGGCCAAGAGCGCCTGACAGCAAGAACATCGCACGCCAGCCACTGCGAAGTAGAACAATACCGATAAGCGGCGGAGCCAGCAGTGAGCCGACAGCTGTGCCCGCATTGATCAGGCCCATCGCCGTAGATCGGGCGTGTGTCGGTATCCACTCCGCAACAACCCGCGTAGCTGCCGGAAACGCTCCACCTTCGCCCGCTCCAAGAGCGAGGCGTGCCAGCAGGAGAACGCCAAATCCAGTCGCTGCGGCATGCAACGCAGTTGCCAGGGACCAGCCGATCATGATCAACAGAAACCCGCGCCGCGTTCCAAGCACATCGAGCAGGCGCCCCCCCACTACATAGAGCACCGCATACGAAAGCAGGAACGCGGTCCCCAGGTAAGAGAACTGCTGATCCGACAACGGTATGTTCTTCTGGATCGCGGTAATGGCGATCGGCAGTGTCTGCCGGTCGAAGTAGCTGATCGCGATGGCGACCGCCACGAGACCGATGTAGTACCACCTGCGCTCCATTGCGGCTCGTTCCTACCAGTGTGATGTCAGGAGCGACATGCTTTGCCGAGGCAGGCATATCGAAAGCTACTCAAAAACAGCATAAAGGTACTACCATTAATTTTGTAGTGTCAATTCTTCAGGTAGCACGCAGCAACACAGGCCGCTTGGTCCAGGCGGAGGATGCCGACATGGCACATCGAGTCGTCTTGAAGGGTAACGCCGCGTTGCGAGCACGACCTCTCAGCGCCGACAATGTCACGCAACTGCTGATCCAGCGTTTTCAGCAGATGATTCGGGATGGAGTGCTCACCCAGGGTTCGCGGCTGCCCTCTGAACGCGACTTGGCGGCGCACTTCGGGGTCGCCCGCTCTTCCTTGCGCCAGGCTCTGAAGGTGCTGGAAATTATGGGTATCGTGACACAAAGAGTGGGTGATGGCACCTATCTCGCAAAGGACAGCTCTACCGTTTTGGCAGTACCAATGGAGTTTCTCTTTCTGCTCGACGACACCTCCGTTCAGGAACTGAGCGAGCTCCGCCTCCTGATGGAACCCGGGCTTGCCCGTCTCGCTGCGGAGAGGGCCACGGCCGAGGACATTACTCTACTGCGCCAGTCTGTGCGCGACCTCGAGGCCAGCAGGGGCGATACTGCGAAGCTGGTCGCGGCCGACCTGCTGTTTCATCGCGCCATTTTCGCTGCTTCGAAAAACCGTGCTGCCAGCAGCGTGTATCAGACGATCCATCGCGCCATGGCGAAAATGATTCTTGTAACATCGCAACTCGTGGAATTGGAGCACACATTGTCTTTTCACAAGCCAATCATGCTCGCCATTGAAAAGCGCGATGGCCAGCGCGCTGCCAGGCTGATGACCGAACACCTTCAGGACGCGACAGCTCTACTTACACGCGAGCAGCTACGTCAGAAGCAGTTGCAGTTGCACTCTCACGTCGCCCGCACGCGCAAACCAGTACTTGGCTCGAAGAGGATACGCCGCAAGTGAACTAGCTTCAGGCTTGGGCTTTCTGCTCAACCAATCAACTCATCGAACAGAGCATCTCAATCCGCTGCCACCGGAGTTACGCCGGTTCCCCTCATTCCGACTAGCTTGTCCTTCGTCATGTCGAGGGCATTCGCCGCATCCACCCTGCCCAGGAGATCAAGCGTTCTTGCGATCGTCCCTGTCCACCCCGTCTGGTGGCTTGCCCCTAGTCCCGCGCCATTCTCACCGTGGAAGTACTCGTAGAACAGGATGTAGTCCTTCCAATGGGGATCCGTTTGAAACTTCGTGGTCCCACCGTACACCGGTCGCTTTCCGTTAGCGTCGCGCAGGAAGATTCCAGTGAGACGATGGGCGATCTCTTGAGCGACCTCCAAAAGAGTCATGTACTTTCCGGAGCCCGTCGGGCACTCCACCTTGAAATCATTTCCGTAGAACTGATAGAGGTTGAACAATCCGCGAATGAGCAATTGATTCACCGGCATCCAAACAGGTCCACGCCAGTTCGAATTGCCACCGAACATGCCCGTGTTTGATTCCGCCGGCAGGTACTGCACACCGAAATCCTGGCCTGCAATTCGCACGGAGTACGGATGCTCCAGATGATACCGGGAGACGGATCGTATCCCGTGAGGTCCCAGAAACTCGTTCTCGTCCAGCATGAATTGGAGAATGCGCTGTAGTTTCTCCTTGTTCACGACGGAGAGCAGGCGCCGATTCTTGTACCCGCTGAATCTCTCCTCCATCGGTGCAATCTGCGTAAGGATGTCCCCGTGTCGCTTGCGGAAGATCTCAATTAGTTCAACCAGTCGCGGATGTCTCTGAAGATAACCCGCTTCAAACACTGTTGAGGCGCACAACGGGAGAAGACCAACCATGGAGCGAACCTGCATTCGAATGCAGTCGCCGTTTGGCATGCGCAAAAGGTCATAGTAAAAGCCATCGGCCTCATCCCACATCTCGTCATGGCATTCGCCCATTCTGTCCATGGCATAGGCAATCCAAATGAAGTGCTCTGCAAAACGGTAAGCCCATTCTTCGTAGGCGGGATCCTTGTCGGAGAGGATCATGGCAATCTCGAGCATCGTCTGGCAATAAAACGCCATCCATGCTGTGCCATCGGCTTGCTCAAGCGAGCCTCCGCCGGGCAACGGCGCACTGCGGTCAAAGACACCAATATTGTCCAGGCCAAGAAAGCCGCCGGCAAAGACATTCCGTCCGCCTGGATCTTTGCGATTCACCCACCAATTGAAGTTCAACAATAAAGACTGAAACGCCTTCTCCAGAAAGGCGAGGTCCACCCTCCCCATACCGGCAGCGATGTTATGCAAGAACAAGGTCGCCCAGGCATGCACCGGAGGATTTACATCACTGAAGTTCCATTCATATGCAGGTATCTGCCCGTTGGGATGAAAATACATGCTGCGCAACATCAGGAGTATCTGATCTTTCGCAAAGTCAAAGTCGACCAACGAAAGCGCAATCGTATGGAAGGCCAAGTCCCATGCCGCATACCAGGGGTATTCCCACTTATCGGGCATAGAGATAATGTCGCTGTTGAGCATGTGAAACCAGTCAACATTCCGCGCCGCGCTCGAAGCAGCACCACTCATCGGATGAACTCCGTGGTCACATAACCATTCATCCACATCGAAAAAGTAGTACTGCTTCGTCCACAGCATGCCAGCTAACGCCTGCCTGTGCACTCTGCGCTCGTCCTCTGTGAGTTTTTCGGGCGTGATGCAGTTATAAAACTCATCCGCTTCCGCGATCCGAGCACTAAACTCGCTGTCAAAGCCAGGCCCAAACGCCGGCCCCTTTGACTTCGCCTGCAGACGTAGCTGGATAATCGCGCTTCCGGCTGGCGGGATTTGAACGGCATAATGTGCAGCGGCTTTCGAGCCGGTCTTCGCAGGGTTTACGGCTGACCTTTGCCCTGAGATCACATATTCATGAAAGGCGTCTTTTACATACGGTGACTGGTTTTGCTGGCTCCACAGCCGAGCAGCATTTGACTCGTTCTCAGTGAAAAGCAATTCCGGATTTCCCTCGCAGAGTAGGGTGTACTCTCCAAGATCAGCATGCGACGCTTTGATGCCTCCGGGCGTCGCCGACATGGATGGCTTCGAGTCTCCGTCTCCCCAGGACCAGGTGTTGCGGAACCATAGGGTCGGCAAGACCTGCAAGGTGGCTGCATCAGGCCCACGATTGAACGCGGATATGCGAATCAACGTATCCTCTGGACCAGCCTTTGCATACTCGACGAACACGTCGAAGTATCGATCGTCGTCAAAGACCCCCGTATCCAGAAGCTCAAACTCGAGCTCACTCCTTGATCGACGCCGGTTTGTCTCCAGCAGCTCGTTGTAGGGGTACGCGCGCTGAGGATACTTATACAGGTATTTCATATAGGAGTGAGTGGGAGTGCTATCGAGATAGAAGTAGTACTCCTTCACATCTTCGCCGTGGTTGCCCTCGCTATTTGTGAGGCCAAACAAGCGCTCTTTGAGGATCGGATCCTGTCCGTTCCACAGCGCCAGCGCGAAGCAAAGCCTCTGCTTGTCATCGCAGATCCCGCCGAGTCCGTCTTCTCCCCACCTATATGCCCGCGAGCGGGACTGATCATGCGAGAAGTAATTCCACGCATCGCCGTTCGCGCTGTAATCCTCGCGAACAGTTCCCCATTGCCTTTCACTTAAATACGGTCCCCACTTTTTCCATGAAACGTCGCTCTTCCGGCAATCGTCCAGGCGCAGTTGTTCTGCACAATTCTCAAGAGACTTTTCCATGGGCTCCTCCTGCGACAACGACTTGCACAGCCAGATGAAATGCCTGCGCTCCAATGCCGTCGCATGCGGTAGGCGCGGCCGAACGGCAGGCAGACGGGTGTCTGCCCTCTCGCGATTGCCATCTGGAGCGTAAGAAGAAGCATGCTCAGTTTGAACTGGCACTACTTACAGTAAGATCTTGTCGTGGCCCGCCAACGTAGCTGGCCTGATCTTTGTCGACCGGCGTCGGCTCCGGAGTGTCGCGCCTCTCACTTTGCGCGAGTCAACCACTCCCGACAACTCAGAATGTCCAACCCACGCCGCTGCTGATACCAAATTCATTTCCCTTCGAGTTCGGCGGGGGTTTGCTGTCGTAGTTATCCCAGAACGAGAGGTTCGTATAAAAGTTGTTCTCCAGCTTCATGTTGAACGTCAGCTTTGGCGTTGCACGAATACGGCCTAGATCCGAGAGTCCCGGAAAAAGGTACGCCTCTGACACAAGTGAATATCGATTGAAGCGCGTCAGCTGATACTGGATGCCCGCAAGACCTTCTATATTCTGGTCGGAGTCGAGCTGGACGCCGGGCGTAAAGTTTTCATGTGTGTAGACTGACCCGCCAATCACGGTTAGGAACGTCGAATTGGTGCGGAAGATATACCGCCCGAAGCCACCGCCCAACGTAGTACGAAGGTCCAGACTTTGCTGTGAACTATGGAGAAAGTCCTGGAGGCCGACAACGGTCCAATTCTTCTTGAAGAACACTCCCTCTTGCGCCCCGAGGTCAATTAGGTTTGTACGTGTCGATCCGGTCTGACCGCTGAAAGAAGTGGTATCTGTGATGCCCGCCAACCATCGCGGTGTCTCGTAGTTTACGTTTGCGTTGGTCGTAAGCGATGCCTGCCCGTTACCGCTGGTGAAGTCGTATCCAACATCGATCCCTCCGGTGAGTTGACGCCAAAAGTTCCGTTTGGTCGATTCAATGTCAACTACCGCCCCGGGGTTTGCCCGCCTCTCCACCCCGTTACTCTTGATGATGAACTCTTGCCCCGTCTCTCCAGAGACGGCTCTTCCAATCTCTCCCAGGGAACGTGATCCATCAGCCATCGTGACTTGAAAGACCGAAGGGCTCTGTACCTTCTCGACCTGCGCCCAGTCCAGCCCAATGGAGCCCGATAAATAGTCGGTCTCAATGTAGAGCAGGCCCCCCTTGAGCTTGTTCACAGTGCAGGTAAATCGGTCGCCATTCTTCATCACTACAACATCAGGGCGTTGCGCATACACAAATGGCGCCACACTTGCCAGCAGAAGCACCATCCCCATGAAATGGGGCTGCAGCAACCGGCCGGCCTGCTCTGTGGCTACCATATTCGACACGACTACCACCGATAACAGGTACTTGGAACCGTAAATTTGTACAGTGAATTGCTCGTGCCAGACACGATGAAGACGTGGAGGTTCACTTCGTCGGCCCTCTGGCCGGATACAGCGGTGCGTGCTTTTCGGATTTGCTTACCGTTCAACGATCTGCGGTGACAAACATCCGGGGTTCGCGCAATAATCTGCTACGTCGAGCATCCGCTTGGTATCGAAGGCGATTACAGCTATTGACAGTGTGCACGGGCTTGCACCGAAGTTACCTTGCAGTGAACTCCGGCAGTCGTCGAGCCCGTTCCAACCAATTCGCAGGCTGAGGTTTTCTACGGGCGGAGGCTGGGATGGCACATCCGAAGGTTTTGGTAGCGGACAAACACACTCTCGTTGCAGATGCCCTTAAAGAGCTGCTCGACCCTGATTTTGAAGCGGTGGGTTCCGTTAGCGATGGGCGAGCTTTGCTGCGCATGGCCGCGGCTCTCAAGCCCGACGTCATCATTCTTGAGCTCAACATGCCTAAACTCAGTGCAATGGAAGCAGGCCCCGAACTGAAGAAGCTGCTGCCCCGGGTCAAACTCGTTGTGCTGACGGACAGCGATGACGCGGAGTTCGCTCGTGCCGCTGTTCATGGATGGGCATCCGCGTATCTCCTTAAGGCCTCCGCGCCAGAGGAGCTAAAAACGGCCCTTCACGAGGTGCTGAAGGGCGGCTCCTACATCACACCGAAGGTCGCACAGCGCATTGAAGACGAGTTTGTCCGCGATCCGAGACCGGGGCGCAAGCGCGAACTGACAGCACGGCAGCGCGAAGTGCTGCAGCTTCTGGCTGAAGGCAAGACGATGAAGGAGACTGCGCGCGCCCTCAATGTTACGCCGCGCACTATCGCCTTTCACAAGTACAGAATCATGGAAGATTTCGCTCTCGGCACGAACTCTGATCTCGTCAAGTTCGCCCTCAAAACCCACGTCATCAAACCGCTCTAGCTTCCGGCCGCACCTGTCAGTCCTGTCAGGTACGTCTCTTTCTCTCTTCGGCTAGAGTCTCATCATCCAGAGACCGCTGGAGGCCGCCTTTGCTGCGTCGACTTCTTCGGTTGAGCGTGATTGGTATCTACCTGGTCTCCGCCGGCCTCACGGCCGCGCAGGTTCCCATCACATTGCCGGGCGTCCCTTCCTCGCCCCTGGCATCACCATCCACAACTGCTGTTCCCGCCCCACCGCCTTCCGCGCCGCCGACAGACCCACTCGGTCGAAGCAATCCCCGCAGCATGATTCGCGAGTTCATCCGCGCAGTTGACAGGAACGACTTCGTGTCGGCAGCGCGCTATATGCAGCTGAATAGAGCGCAGCAGCCTCATGCCGAGTTGCTCGCGCGGTACACACGCGAACTCATGAACTGCTGCTTCGATCAGCCGCTGGCTACCATCAGCGATGCAGACACCGGGGCCTTGGACGATAGTCTTCCGCTTGATCAGGAGCGCATTGGACCTCTCAAGATCGGAGACCATCGCGCTGACATCATCCTCGTGCACGTAAGCCGCCCCGACGGCAGTATCTGGTTGATCTCATCGGTGACGCTGGAACAAGTGCCCATCCTGCACGAGTTCATCACCGAAAGCCGCGTTGAAAGCCTGATGCCACGACTACTTCAAGAGCACAGCATCTTCGGGCTTTCCCTCGCCCATTGGATCGTGTGGCTTGTTTCTCTTCTCCTTCCAATCCCTTGCTTCATGATTTTGATGTGGGCATTCACTTCTTCCATCCGTAGGTCCGTCGGAAATAGTGAGAAGCGGGCCTTTTTTCTCGAGTTATCCGAAAGGATCAAGTGGCCTCTTGTCTTAATCCTCTCGATCATTGTTCATCTATTTTCGTTGCGCCGGCTCGGCTTTCCGTTACAGTTTCGAATCGTTAGCGGGCACGTTGGCGCGATTATTCTCGTCGTGCTTATAACCTCAGCGCTCCGCCGATCTGTCTCTCTCCTCTTTGATCGGACCCGTGTAAAGCTGATTCGCCTCGATCGCACGCATTCCGCTTCCATGGTTCTCCTCGCCGAGCGCCTACTGAAGGTAATGCTTATCATCGCGGCTATTTTTGCCGTACTCACTGTAGCCGGTGTCGACACCAAGACGGCGTTGGCCGGACTAGGGATAGGTGGCATTGCAGTCGCCTTCGGAGCTCAGAAGACAATCGAGAACCTCCTGGGTGGCATCCTGCTGATCTCTGACAGGGCGATCGCCGTAGGTGATCTGTGCTCGATCTCAGGTCGCATCGGTACGGTTGAAGACATCACGTTGCGCTCCGTTCGTATGCGCACTATCGAACAAACACTGCTGTTGATCCCCGCCGGAAGTCTGTCACAAGAAAACATCGAGAACTTCCGCAGCCGGACCAAGATGCCGATGACGGCAACGGTTCGTTTGCAATACTCGTCAACGCAGGCGCAAATCTCGTCGATTCGCGACGAGATTTACAAGCTTGTTACGGAAGATGTGCGGGTGGAAGCAAGCTCGGTACGGGTAAATCTTACGGACTTCGGCCAGTGGGCAATCGAATTACAAATCTGGGCTTACGTGCTCACTGCAGACATTCAAAAATTCCACACAATACGCCACGAATTGCTGATGCGAATCGCGCAAATCGTTGAAGCTGCAGGATGCAGGTTTGCTCTTCCATCACAAACAATCTACTCCGGCGAAGAGAGTCCAGATACCGGTCGGAAAACGACCTTACCCCGGTAACCTGGCGCCTCGCGACTACTCGCGTAAAGATTTGCAACAGCTGACAAAAATGACAGTGACAGGACGACCAGATGCGCCTAAGGTAACCGACAGATTCAATCGTCTTGCAGGTTCTTGGCGGCTTCCTTCACGGATTAAGTACCGAGCCGGAGGTCACCATGGTGTGGTCGTCTCCACCCCAGGAGGTCACTATGGTGCATGCTCTACCCCCCTCTCTCGTCATCGCGGACCCCCATAAGCTGTTTGTGGCCGGGCTCAGCAAGTTACTCGCCAGCAAATTCAGAATTATCGGCACAGTTAGCGACGGACGCGGTCTGGTCGAGGCTGCGCAACAATTACGCCCCGACCTGATCCTCACTGAGATCGCTATGCCGCTAATGAATGGCCTTGAAGCCATCCATCGTATACGTCGCGCCATGCCCTCAATGAGGATCGTCTGTATCAGCAGTAATTCCGACGACGACACAATTCGCGAGTGCTTCCAGAAAGGCGCTTCTGGATTTATCCCAAAGACAGCATCGGGTGCCGAACTCGTGCTTGGACTACGCCGTGTATTGCATGGCGATATCTATCTCTCGCAGCGCCTTCCACAGTCAGCAAAGCTCTTTTCGGATTCCGTAGTAGCCCCCGCGGACGGGGAGGTCCCGCTCACGGAGCGGCAGATCGAAGTCTTGCAGTTGCTCGCCGAAGGCAAGACCATGAAAGAGGTTGCTGCTGTGCTCAACCTGACCACACGTACCGTTGCGTTCCACAAATACAGGCTGATGAGCAGCCTGAACCTGAACACGAACGCCGCGGTCGTGCAGTACGCCCTTCAGCATCGGGTCGTCTATGCCTGAGCCGGCAGAATCGGGTTGCGCGTTGTCCTGTTAGACATAACAGTTCCTCGGGAGAGACAATCGTCGGTACGTTAGCAGTGCTGAGAGTGTCTATGTCTAAGAGAGCCGCACTAGCCGCATCCCTTCTGCTTCCTGTCGCACTGCTCTGGAGTTCGGGATGCAAGAGCAATTCTTCAGCCCCGGAACAGGCTACACCCCCTCCGGCCCAGGCCGCGGGTGCACCGTCGAATTCCGCCACACCTTCTGGAACGGCCGCTCCATCCTCCCCGTCTTCTGCCGGTCCAACAAGCACGTCGCAGCCTGCTCCTACCGCATCTCCTGCCGGAGGCCAGGCCCCCGCCGCTCCGCCGGCGAACGTCGCAGCGAATGCGCCGCCGTCGCCTGCTGCCCCAGCTCCCCCTCCACCGCCACCGCCGCCTATCGTTGTTCCGGCCGGCACTGTGCTTCACGTCAGGCTCGTGCAATCAGTCGGCTCCAAGATTAGCGAGGAAGGCTCGCGCTTTGACGCGACTCTTTCTTCGTCTGTCGTCGTAAAAGGACAGAAGGTTATTCCCGCGGGTACGAAGGCTGTCGGCACCGTCACGGAAGCTCATGCCTCCGGCCGATTCAAAGGCGGTGCTACTCTCGCTCTCGAACTGAACAGCATTCATCTGAACGGACGGACCTACCCGATCCGTACCGCGCAGTTCAGCAGTGAGTCCAAGGGCAAGGGAAAGCGAACCACAGCGATGGTCGGCGGCGGTGCGGCAGGCGGCGCGATCATTGGCGGAATCGCCGGTGGTGGTAAGGGCGCGTTGATCGGTGGCGCGATCGGTGCCGGTGCGGGCACCGTCGGAGCAGCCACTGGCAATCGCGACATCACCCTCAAGTCTGAATCGCCTCTGAGCTTTCAGCTTTCCTCGTCCCTGACTCTTCCGCCTCACCAGGCCACATCCAGTACTGCGTCTGAATCAGAACCCGCTTCAACGGCTCCGCCTCAACCGTAACTCGATCTTCATTCGATTCGCGAATACCGGAGGTGAGTAGTGCCTACGATTCCTCTCTCTCGTCGTTGCATTGCGGAGTTTTTTGGTACCTTCTGGCTCGTCCTCGGCGGCTGCGGCAGCGCTGTATTGGCCGCGGCCTTCCCAGCCCTCGGCATCGGTTTCGTTGGCGTCGCATTCGCCTTTGGACTTACCGTGCTGACGATGGCCTACGCCATCGGTCATGTCTCCGGTGCCCACCTGAATCCCGCTGTTACGCTTGGTCTCGTGACGGGCAAGCGATTCCCGGCCCGCGATCTTATTCCCTACTGGATCTCGCAGGTCGTCGGTGCCGCGGTTGCTGCGGGCGTCCTCTACCTCATTGCGAGTGGCAAGGAGGGCTTCGACACGTCAGGGGGCTTCGCCTCCAACGGCTATGGCTTGCATTCGCCCGGCGGGTACTCGCTCACGGCTTGCCTCATCTGCGAAATCGTCATGACCATGTTCTTCCTCCTGGTCATCATGGGTTCAACCGACAAGCGTGTTCCCAACGGCTTCGCTCCCATAGCCATCGGCCTTGGCCTCACGCTGATTCATCTCATCTCGATCCCCGTCACGAATACGTCGGTCAACCCCGCGCGCAGCACTGGTCCTGCCCTCTTTGTCGGCGGATGGGCACTGGGGCAACTCTGGTTGTTCTGGGTCGCGCCACTCATCGGGGGCGCAATCGGCGGAGTCCTCTATAACAGCATCTTCAGCGAGTACAAGGAGCAGCCGGTTCTCGGCGCCACTGAGCAGGACGTCGCCAATGTGCCGAAGCCTGCGCATTGATTCTGGCTTCGACAGTACGTCAGTTCGGACGGCCGAGCCACGAGTATTGCCATGCGGCGGACACGTTCTGAAAATTGCCGCCAAACGTGACGTACGTTCCGGCGCTGTAGCTGAACTTTAGCGACTGATGTTTGGTGATCGGAATCGCTGCAGTTGCCCCGATGCGTGAGTTCGCCTGCAATGTTGTAGCGGTCTCCACGCCGTTCAGACTCGTCTTGCCGCCGTACCAGTAATTCCCGTCCACTGACACCCACATCCGTGGCTTGATGTCGCGGCTCAGATGTAACTCGACCGACCCCATCGGCTTCTGCGTCTGCCGGTTTGGCCCCGTCGACCCCGGTGCATTCGAAAAGAAATCGTCGTTGGGCGTGTAGAACCACGCTGCTCCATAGGCATCCATGAGCCAATGTCCCCAGCGACGGGAGTATCCAAGCTCCGGCTTGAACGACCATCGATGCTCTCCGACATTGATCAACCGCGCACCATCGTATTGGCCGGTCGGCGTCTGGATCGTCAAGCTCGCTCCGAGCACAGTCTTTTGCTTCCACCGGCTGAACTCCGCAACGTTCATCGCCGGCGCTCCGAGGAGATTCACCGACACGCGTCCCGCAACGGCACCGAGTCCCGAGCGATAGAGCGTCTCGTGCACCCCATTGACATCCCCCTGGAAGTGCCCGACCGCATACGGCAGCAGCAGCGTTACGTTCGCCGAGCGTCCAAAACAATCGAACGAGTGAAAGTAACTTGCAATCTCGCTGCCAATCCTGCCGCTGGAGTCCGTTATAGGGAGACCGTTGAACACGACATCTCCGGCATTCAGCGAGTAAGTCAGCGTTACCGCATTCGAATGAATCGGCACCGTGACATATGCCCTCGGACTCAAGTTTTGCGCCTCGCACAAACGCGCCAATGCAACGCACAGACTGCACAACGTGACTGCGCTAAGGAGCTTGATCACCATGCGAGCACGCAGATTCTACAACCGTCTCGGTGTCTGCTGAACTGGTAGATTCACCTACGGATATACGCGGATGGTCGTTAGCTTGGAAGACGATTCGAGCGGGCGGCTAAAATGTGCCTTGCGGATGCAGTTGATTTCGGTCGCAGCGCCGCACTCACAACCATTCAAAGCGTTCGCCGGAATGCAGGCTGGAGCCTTGTACAAAAGCGACGCATCCGCACCATCAGTCAATACAAGGCTCAATCGCCTGAGGAGTTCACACACATGGTCGTCGCGTCCGGACTTGCATCGCCCTCCGCAACGATCAATCTGCTTTCTATTCTCGTTCTGGGCTTCGTTCTGGGCATGCGGCATGCAACGGATGCCGACCACGTCGTCGCAGTCTCCACCATCGTCAGCCGCGAACGTCGCATCCGCAGTGCCGCCTGGATCGGCGCGCTCTGGGGAGCAGGCCACACCATCACCATCTTCGCTGTCGGCGTAGGCATCATCGTCTTCACTCTGGTCATCCCGCCGCGCGTCGGCCTCTCCATGGAGTTCTCCGTCGGCCTCATGCTCGTCCTGCTCGGCTGGGTGAACCTTCGCGGCCTCGGCAAGAATGCGCACGGCGAAGACCGCCACACCCACGCCATCGCCGACCGCTCCGTCGACACGCCATCGAGGCATGGACCGCTGGTTTCGTGGCTGGACCCTCTATCAGTGGCTGCGGCCGTTGATCGTCGGCCTGGTCCACGGCCTCGCCGGGTCAGCCGCGGTCGCCCTTCTCGTCCTGGCCACCATCCACAACGCGCGCTGGGCTGTCGCGTACCTCTTCATCTTTGGCGTCGGCACCATCGCGGGCATGATGGTCATCACCGTTGCGATGGCGTCCGCACTCAACTATGCGGGCTCCCGCTCGCAATGGATCAACCGGCATCTCTCGCTCGCCACTGGGTTCCTCAGCGTCGCGTTCGGGCTGTTCCTCGTCTACCAGATGGGCTTCCACCACGGCCTCTTCACCGCCCATCCCGTCTGGACACCCGAATAATTTGCCTGGAATCACGAACCATCGGCCAGACCTACTCGTCCGGGACAATCGTGGCGCGAATGAGACGGTCTAGTTTGGGAAACTCTTTATCCATATATGCGTTGCCGCCCTCGAACATCTTGTCTTGATGTCCCGCGCGCATGCCGCTTCCCGAGTGTTCGCCGTAGCCCCCATAGAGCTTCTCCACAACATCCCAACCTTCAACGACCTTGCCGAAGGGAGCAAATGCAGGCTGGGAATCGTTGAGGGCGGAGTTGTCGCGGAGGTTGATGTAAACCTGCGTGGAGCGCGTTCCCGGGCCGGTGTTGGAAAACGCAATGTAGCCCGGCAGGTTGTGGACCTTGAGGGTGTCGTCCGGAATGGTCTTGTGGCGCCAGGCTAGCGCGACCTTGGGATCGCCGGCGATGCCAAACTGAACCCAACGTCCGGGAACGACTCGGAAGAAGCGGGAGTCGTCGTAGTAATGCTCGCGGACCAGCTCATAAAATCGGTCTGCACCGTTCGGCGACCAATCGCGGTGTGTCTCGATGACGAAGCTTCCAACAGTTGTGTCGATCCGAGTCCGGAAAACGGCCGGTGCATGCGAGGCATGAAAGAGATGAAACGCGAGCAGGAACGCGAGCAGAAGTCTCATGCGCTCCAGACTATCGCGCCCGAACTGGACCACGTTCTCTGAGATTCGAGGAAGATTCCTGATCTAATTGGTGGAGCTGAGCGGGATCGAACCGCTGACCTCCTCGTTGCGAACGAGGCGCTCTCCCAGCTGAGCTACAGCCCCACACCCGCACATCCAGCGCTTCAGGCGCGCGACGTGCAACCCTCTCAGTCTAACAGGACTTGCGTGCTGCTCCAAACTTGTCCTCCTCGAACTTAAATAACCGTCGTATCGTATACATCGGCAGCAACATCAACGGAGCCCTATGACACCGCAAGAGCAACAGATGATCGACGGCCTCATCGAACGAATTCGCAGCACGCAGGTCACTGACAAAGACCTCGACGCCGAGCGTTACCTCCAGCAGGGCCTCGCCGGAAATCCTGACGCACTCTACGTCCTCGCCCAGACCGTGCTCGTCCAGCAGTACGGCCTCAGTCAGGCGCAGCAGCAGATTCAGCAGCTCCAGGCCGCGCTCGACGAGGTCCATCAGCACATTCAGCAGAGCGGTGGCAGCTTCCTCAGCAAGATCTTCGGTGGCGGCGCCAGCACGCCGCAGACGCAATATCAGCAAGTCAATAACCCCGGCTACCCGCCGCCCTACGCACCGGCCTACGCACCCGCATATACGCAGCCCGCCTACCCATCTGGCGGCGGCTTCCTTCGTGGCGCCCTCCAGACTGCAGCCGGTGTCGCGATGGGCGAAATGGCCTTTGAGAGCATGGAATCGCTCTTCCACGGCTTCGGCGGCGGTCCCTACGGCTACGGACATCCCGGCGAAGGCGTGGACAACAACTACTACGATGACGCCAGCCACGAGCGTCACGCCGACGACTCCAGCTTCTACAACCCGGAGCACGACGCCAGCCACCAGGACCTCGGCGACCAAAGCTTATCGCAGAACTTCGCCGACACCAGCGACAATTCCAGCAACGACGGCGGCGGCTTCGGCGGAGACACGAGCGACTTCGCCGACTCGAGCGGCTTCGATGATGCCGGCTCCGACGACTCTGGCTCCAGCTTTGATAGTGGTGGTGGTGGAGGCGACAACTCCTTCTAGTCGCAACACAGACGTCTAAGTCGTCTTCTTCGCTGGAGCCTTCAACCCCAGCTCAGCCATCACCATCTGCAGATCCTTCCACGCCTCGCCCTTCTGTCGCGGGTCCCTCAGCAGAAACGCCGGATGGTACGTCACGGCCAGCTTCGCTCCGCGCGTCGAGTACCACCGCCCGCGCAGCGAGCTCAGCGACTGCCGCACTCCCAGCAGATATGTCGCCGCCGTCGCCCCCAGCGCGACAATCACCTTCGGCCGCACAATATCAATCTGCTTCAGCAGAAACTGCGAGCACGTGCTGGCCTCCGCAAACTCTGGCGTGCGGTTCCCCGGCGGCCTGCACTTCACGATGTTCGCGATGTAAACCTCTTCGCGCTTCAGCCCCATCGCCGTGATCATGTTGTTCAGCAGCTGCCCCGCCTTGCCCACAAACGGCAGACCCTGCGCATCCTCGTCCGCTCCCGGCCCCTCGCCCACAAACATCAGGGTCGCGTTCGGATCGCCATCTGCAAATACAATCGTGTGCCGCCCCGCATACGCCAGCGGACACCGAGTGCAGTCGCCGATCTCTGCGCGCACAGCCTCCAATGCTGCAGCACGCTGATCTGCCGGCACAATCTCCGCCGGCAGCGGAGCCAGCGCATCAAACGAAACTGGTTTTGGCATCGGTGCCTGCAGCTCCTCCGGGAGCGTCTCGAAGTAACTTCGCGGCGGCTCAGGCTGAACGCGCGCATGCGGAATCTGCGCGTGCGTCGGCTCTCCCACTGGCCGCACCGGCGCCCTAACCGGACTCGCAGCCGGCCGAGCCTGCGGCATCTCTCTCTGCGCATTCGTCGCAACCGCCGCACTCGGATTTGCAGCGCCCGTCGTCACTGGCAGCGGCTTCGGCCGCGCCAGCAACTCGCGCCACCGCTCCGGCACACCCACCTGCGGCGACTCGCGCTGATACAGCTCATACACGCCCAGGTCGCGGAAGTACTCCACATAGGCGCGCAGCTGCTGTTCCGGCGAAACGCTCATCAATCAAACGATACAGGAGGCGGTGGTGTGCGCTTCTTTTCCACCACGCCGTACGTCACCTTCCCACCTTTGATCTCGTCCTGGGCCACCTTGCACGCCTTCATCGAGTTCGACACACCCAGCGGCGGCGCCCCCGACTGCAACTGACGAGCGCGGCGAGCCGCACCCTTCACCAGGCTGTACTTGTTATTCTGCAGCGTAAGATCCTCTGACATACCTCTAGCCTCCCCAAAGCTGATACATCATGCTACCTGCGCACTACTTTGCGCAACGTCGGTCCTCCGCAGGCGAACCCTCACATCCCCGCGTCGGAAATCCCAAAGCTTTTCAACACCACCTCTAACCGGGGTGAGCGGACCGTAGTTCTGCTCTGCTGCGCCACAGCGGCAGCCGCCTCCCCGCCCTCTCCGCGTTCAAACTGGACGATCGCGCGCAACTCCGTCACAGCCACATCAAGCACATCATTGATGAGCACATACTTGTACTTCTTCAGGGTCAGCAGTTCCTGCCTGGCCTGCGCCAGTCGCCGCTGAATCACCACCTCGTCTGTCATGCCCTCAGCCTGGCTTCGATTGCGCAACCGCCGCTCCAGCACCGCCGGGCTCGGCGGCACCACGAAGATCGACACCGCCTCCGGAACCCTGTGTATAACCTGGATTGCACCCTGTACATCGATGTCCAGCAGCAGGTCCTTGTTCGCCTTCGTTGCGTGCTCCAGCGCTCCGCGCGCCGTCCCGTAGTAGTTCCCAAAGACTTCGGCCCACTCCAGGAACTCATCGCGATGCACCATTCCCAGAAACGTCTCGGGCGTCGTGAAGTGATACTCGCGCCCATCCTCCTCCGAACCCCGCAGCTTCCGCGTCGTATACGAGATCGAAAACTCCAGCCCTTCGACCAGCCGTCTCACCTCCGCTACGAGGGTGGACTTGCCTGAGCCGCTGGGTGCAGAAATGATGAAGAGGATTCCGGCCATTCGTCTGCTATTGAGTATTCCCGGTAGTTTATCGCGGCGTCCACCCTCACACCACGGGCAGCCCGGATTTCAGCCGCGTTTCCCTCAGAAAAAAATTTCTCGGCTTAACCTTGCAGAAACTCGCTACGCCGTTCCCTCTACGCTCGCGGACTCGACCTCGCCCGCGCCTACCAGCACCTCATCCTCTCCAAACTGAAGCTGGTACAACCTGCTATACATGCCGCCGAGCGCGAGCAGCTCCTCATGACTGCCCAGCTCCGTAATGCGTCCGCTCTCGACCACAGCAATCCGGTCCGCGCTCCGCACCGTCGACAGCCTATGTGCGATTACCAGCACCGTCCTCTCGTGCATCAGCGTAGCCAGCGCCGCCCGTACCTGCGCCTCGCTCTCCGTGTCCAGCGCCGAGGTCGCTTCATCCAGCACCAGGATCGGCGCATCCTTCGCCAGTGCCCGCGCAATCGCCAGCCGCTGCCGCTCGCCGCCTGAAAGCCTCGCTCCGCGCTCGCCAATCTGCGTGTCGTAACCCTCCGGCATTCGCATGATGAAATCATGCGCGCGCGCCGCCTTCGCCGCGGCTTCAATCTTCTCCATCGGCACATCCGGCTGCCCATACGCGATGTTGTTCCGAACCGTGTCGTTGAACAGCACCGTCTCCTGCGTCACCTTGCCAATCTGCTTCCGCAGCGACGCAATCGTCAGGTCACGCACATCATGCCCATCCACCACGATTGCGCCCGAGCTGACGTCATAAAACCTTGGCAGCAGATTCATCAGCGTCGACTTCCCCGCTCCGCTCGGCCCAACCAGCGCCACTACCTCACCGCGCCGTATCGTCAACGAGACCCCGCGCAGCGCCTCCTGAGACTCGCTGCCTGAAATCTCCTGCGTCTGGCTCTCCTTTTCATAGCTGAAGTGCACATCCTGAAACTCGATCGCATCCTGAAACGACTTCAGCTTCACCGCGCCCTTGCGTTCACGCACCTCATCCTGCGCGTCGATAAACCGAAAGACTTCCTGACTTGCACCCACCGCCTGCTGAAAGCTGTTGTAGTACACCGGCAGCTTACGCACCGGGTCGTACAGCAGAATGACGGCCGCCAGAAATGCGACAAACATTCCCTGCGTCCAGTTGCTGTGCTGAATGCGATCGCGTCCGAAGAACAGCAACCCTGCAATCGCCACCGCGCCCAGCCAGTCCATCAGCGGCGATGAGATTGACTGCACCGCAACTGTGCGCATATTCGCCGTCAGCAACCTGTCCGCGGCGTGGCGAAACCGCGCCATCTCCCACAGCTCCATGCCGAACGCCTTCACGATACTGTTGCCCGTAATCGTCTCGTGGGCGATGCTCTGAATCTCCGCCAGCTTGTCCTGTCCCTTGCGCGTCGTCTTGCGTACCCCGCGCCCGATGCGTCGTGCGGAACTGATAATCACCGGCACAAACAGCAGCAGCACCCACGCCATCCGGCCGCCAACCATGATGACCGCACCGATCATGAACAGCAGCGTGAAGAGCTGCTGCAGAAAATCCGCCAGCACCGTCGACATCGCCGTCTGCACGCGCTCGATGTCATTAATCAGCGTCGAGATCAGCATGCCCGTGCTATGCCGCTGGAAGAACGCCGTCGATCGCCGCAGCACCGAATCATAAAGCTCATTGCGAAGATCGGTAATCATCCCGAACCCTGCTTTGTTCGTCAGCAGCGTTCCAGCGTAATCGCACACGGACTTGATGACCGCCGACCCCACCAGCGCCAGCGCCACCACAGTCCACGCATTGTGGAAGTAATGCGGAATGAACTGCTGCAGGTCGATGCGAACATGCGTTCCCGGAATCGGAAACACAAGCACCTTGCCCGGAGGCACCCCCGGCTTCAACACGTTGTCGAGAATCGGCTTGATCAGCAGGACGCGAAACGCCTGCATCGCACCGACAACTGCCGCCAGGACGACGGAAAGCGCAGAGAGAAGAGCATACGGCCGCAGATAACGCAGCAGGCGTCCGATGCGATTCATCGCACTCCTCGATGTTGTCGGCTTCGTTCTGCTCTCATCGAACCCCTAGTTTACTCGCCGAAAGCCGCATCACCGCGGCATATCGCGATGCGCCGCCTTCACCCGGTACCCGGCCTCGCTCAGGCGCTTCTTCAACTCCTCGGCAATCATCACCGACCGGTGCTGCCCGCCCGTGCATCCAATCGCGACCGTCAGGTAGCTCTTCCCTTCCTTGATGTAATGGGGTAGCAGAAACGTCAGCATGTCCGCCGCGCGATCCAGAAACTCCTGCGTCTGCGGAAACTGCCGCACATACTTCGCCACCTTCGCATGTTTCCCCGTCAGCTTCCTGAACTCCGGTACAAAGTGTGGATTGGGCAGGAACCTCACATCGAACACCACATCTGCATCCGTCGGTACACCGTTCTTGAACCCGAAGCTCATCACTGAAATCGTCAGATTCTTATCGTCGCTTCCTCCGCGTTCAAACTGCGCATTGATGTGCGCGCGCAGATCGTGCACCGTAAACTTCGTTGTATCGATCAGGATGTCCGCAACATTCTTTACGGGGTCCAGCCGCTTGCGCTCAGCGCGTATCTGCGAGATCACCGTCTCGCCGCGTCCCAGCGGATGCGGCCGGCGCGTCTCCGAAAACCGCCGCACAATCGCATCCTCGCTGGCCTCGAGATACACCACGCGGGTCGGCAGCACCTTGCGCACCTGCTTCAGAATCGCCGGAAACCGGTCCAGCCGGCTGCCCTCGCGCACATCGATCACCAGCGCCGCGTGCGTAATCTCCGCCGACTTCTGCACCAGGTCCGCAAATCGCGGAAGCAACTCCAGCGGCAGATTGTCCACCGAGTAATATCCGAGGTCCTCAAACGCCTTCAGCGCAGACAGCTTCCCCGATCCCGACATGCCCGTCAGCACCACCAGCTCACGAGCCTTCGTTCCACCCGCAGCAACAGCCTTTGTCTTCTTCGTTGTCTTCCGTCTTTCCGCCACCCGACGCTCCACCATACGCGCCCATCGTAGCACCGGACACACGATCCTCACTCTGCCTCAGGCGGGCAGTCGCACACGAGCCAACAATCCCCTCGCAGGCGTAACCCCGCGAGGAGATTTGCTCGTCTATTGCATCCTTGTGGGCCGTGAGCCCTCAGCCGTAGCTAGGCCGAAAGCTCTTCCACCACTACCGGCTTCGGATGACTTCGTACCGTGGTGAATTTCTCCTTCGACTTGATCGCCTGTTGCTCGATCGTCGTCAGAGCCTCACGCAGTGCCTGTTCCATCTCTGTAGCCTCGCTACTTGCCACCAGGCTTTCGTTGCGGCACAGCACTGTGATCTCTGCTCGTTGTCGGTGCTTGTCTTCTTTGAGGACGATGTGGGCGCTTGTGCAGCGGTTCGTCACGCGTTCTATTCTTGCGAGACTTTCCTCTGCGAGTTGCTTCAGCTTGGACGTGATTGCGGTCTTGCGGCCCGTGTACTCAACGATCATTCGACATCTCCTCTCCTTCCGGAGTTGGATGTCGCTTATCGTACTCGACGTTGGTGCGTACTGGGAATTTGCATGTCTTCGCGATATTTCGCCACCGTGCGTCGTGTCACCTGAATACCCTGCCGCTGCAACTCCGCAGCCAACTGCTCATCCGTAAAAGGCTTCCGCGAATCTTCCTCTTCTATCAGCTTCTTAACACGACGCTTCAACAGCACCAGCGGCAGGTCCCCACCCTCCGGCCCATTCACGCCCTCTGAGAAGAAGAACCGTAACTCATACACACCTTGAGGCGTATGCACATACTTGTTCGCCACCGCGCGGCTCACCGTCGAAGGGTGCACGCCGATCTCCTCGGCAACCTCCTTGATCATCATCGGCCGCAGCCCCTCAACGCCCTTCTCCAGGAACTCCTGCTGCCGCCGCACAATCGCATCGCACGTCCGCACGATTGTGTTCTTGCGCTGCTCGATATTCCTCAACAGCTGAATCGCCGACCGATAGCGCTCTTTCACATACTCGCGCACCTCGCGCTCGGTTCCCTTCTCGCGCAGCATCCGGCGGTAGCCGTTGTTCAATCGCAGCGACGGCATGTTCTCGTCGTTCATCACCACCACGTACTCATCGTCGCGCTTCACAAACGCCACATCTGGCTCAATCAGCCGCGTGGCCGTCTGGTTGTATCTCTGTCCCGGCCGCGGATCCAGCCTGCGGATGTACTCCACCGCCTCCTGCACCTCCTCGGGAGGCCGGTGCGTCAGCCGCGCAATCTCTCGCAGGTCCTTGCGCTGCAGCAACGGCAGGTGGTTCTCGACGATCGCCGCCGCAACCTCCAGCACCTTCAGCACCTCGCCGTTCCCGTTACCATTCGGCTCGAGCCCGTTTCCCGCCCGGCTCGTCGCGATCTCCAACTCACGCCGCTGCGCCTCAATCTGCCACAGCAGGCACTCGCGCAGGTTCCGCGCTCCAATCCCCGGCGGGTCCAGCTGCCGCATCAGGTTGCGCCCCTGCTCCACCAGCGCCAGCACATCCTCGTTCTTCGTCGGATGTCCGGCGATTCCCTCGATTAGTTCCTCATCGCTGGCCGTCAGGTACCCATCCTCGTTCAGGTTCCCGATCATCAGCTCCACGCACGCCCGCACCTTCGGCGACAGCGCCAGCGCCCCCACCTGCCACAGCAGGTGGTCGGTCAGTGTGCTGGGTTGGGACAGGAAGTTCTCAAACGAAGGCCGATCCGGATCCTCATCCAGGCTCCCGCCCGTCCGGTAGCCGGGGTCCAGGTAATCCTGGAAGTAGCTCCCGAAGTCCACCTCGTCGAACGGGTCCTTCTCGGTCCGCTCTGCCGCAACATCCTCGGCACTGCGTTCCCGCTCGCCCTCTCGAGCCGCCCGCTCGTCGAGGGTCTCCGTGGACTCATCAACCTCTTCTAAGACCGGATTCTCAACAAGCTCCCCGTCGATCATGCTCTTGAGCTCCAGCTTGTTCAGCGCAAGAACACTGACCATCTGCACCAGGCCGGGCGTCAGCACCTGGCGCTGGGAGAGCTTCAAATTGAGACGGGGCTGTAGCAACCGGGAAACCTCTCTACTGCGCCACCCTCGGCGCCGGACCTGAACTCAACTTTGGGGATTATCGCCCCGCAAGCAAGTTCAGGGCCAGTTTATCGCGTCGCTGCAAATATCCGTTCTCACCAGAACGTGGCAGTCCGTAAGAACTGTCCGGACACGACGTTGACCTGCCCGCGCCATAGTCGAAAACCCCTACCCCAACGAGAAGTTTTCGCCTAAATAAATGCGTTTTACCTCAGGATCCCTTCCCAGTTCCCCCGGAGTCCCCGCGCGAAAAATCACCCCTTGATTGATGATGTACGCCCGGTCCGTCACATTCAGCGTCTCCCGGACATTGTGGTCCGTAATCAGCACCCCGATCCCGGCCGCCTTCAGGTCAAAGATGATCTGCTGCAGGTCCAGCACCGCAATCGGGTCGATCCCCGAAAATGGCTCGTCCAGCAGAATGAACGCCGGCTCGATCGCCAGGCACCGCGCAATCTCCACCCTGCGCCGCTCTCCGCCCGAGAGCGCATACCCCCGAGTCTTCCGCACGTGCCCCAGGTTCAGCTGGTTCAGAAGGTTCTCCGTGCGCTTCCTGCGAGCCTCCCAGGTGATGTGCTGCGTCTCCAGCACCGCCAGGATGTTCTCCTCCACCGTCAGCTTCCGGAACACCGACGGCTCCTGCGGCAGATAGCTGATCCCGTACTCGCGCGCCCGCAGGTACATGGGCGTGCGCGTAATATCCACGCCGTCCGTCAGGATCTTCCCTGCATCGGGCCGCACCAGCCCCACAATCATGTAGAAGCTCGTCGTCTTGCCCGCGCCATTCGGCCCCAGCAGCCCCACCACCTCGCCCTGGTGGATCTCGAGATCCACACCGCGCACCACCTCACGGCCGCTGTAAGCCTTTGTAATGTGCTCGGTTGTCAGAGTTCTCATCAACGCACTCGCATCGCGGCAGCTTCTTACTTCTTCATCGTCGTCTCAGTGTGAACACGGCGCGATGCCGGCTCCCCCGCCACCACAATCGTACTATCCGGCGATCGAAACAGCAGCGTAGCTCCCGTGATGCTGCCCTGTTTGTCATCCACCACGTGCGGCAGATGCCCCGGCGTCCCCGTCAGCACAAACTCGCCCGTCGCCGCCGTATACAGCAATTGATCCCCCGTCGCCGTCCTGCCCGGCTGTTCCACCTTCACCCCGCCCGACATCACAATCCTCTCCAGCGACGACCCCACCGGGTCCGGCTGCCCCTTTGCTCCCTCGGCCTTCGCTGCCGGCGCCTCAGCTGCAGCAGGCTGCTTTGGCGTCAAAAACGCCACTCCGCGCTGCGCCCGCACCTGGCCATCCTCGCCTTCGGCCAGCACACCACCCGTAAACACCGCCTCATGCGACACCCCCGAGTAATCCAGCCGAGCACTCGTCACCCGCACCACCCGCTCATTGGTCACTGGGAGCTTGCCCTTCTGAGCCTTCGTCCCGGCACCCGCCGAACCCTCGCCGCCCTTCGGATTCCCCGCGCTCGCAAACACCGACCGCACCACGCCCGTCGGCGCCGCCGGCCACGCCTGCAGCGAATCCTTCCCACGATCCAGGAACAGATTCGCCGCCTCCACCTGCGACGGCCCCTGCCACATCCTCGCCGGAGCCGCATCCGTGCCCTTCAGCTCCATCGTCTGCGCCGTCCTGTGCAGCACCGCCTCCTGCGCCAGCGCGTGCGTCACCGGCGCCGCGGCAGCCGAACTACCCGCCTTCGCCTTCGCATTCACAAACGTCGCCGCGACGTTCCCACTCGCCACCGAATCGCCCGTCTGCTGCATCACCCGAACCGTGTCCGCCGTCACGCTCGTATCCCCACGAGTCAGCCGCGGCCGTCCCGTCAGGGTCAGCACATCATTCGCTCCATCCAGTTGCGCCCGCTCCGCCACACCCTCGCTCGGCTCAACCCCCTGTTTCCCCGGCACGCTCCGAATCTCCACATGCCCCGTCTGCTCCGCCGACGCAATCTCCAGCCCGTGCCCCGCCTGCGACGCAAAGCTCGCCTCCAGCGCATCTCCCGTACTCGTCTGCACGGTCCCATCCGGCGTCCGCTGCTCAATCCGCGTACGCCCAGTCCCCTTCAAACTCTGCGGCTGATCCTTGCCCGCCGCATCCTGCGCCAGCGCCAACTGCAGATCGTCGCCCGCAACCGTCGTCAGCTTCAATCCCCCGGGCCTTCCACCACCAGCCGGCTTCCCTGCAGTCGCCTGCACCACCGAATTCCCGCGCGCCCACGCCCCACCCTGCGCATGCACCGCCGACACCCTGCTCCCGCCCTTGTGCCCCTGCCGCGCCACCCGCTCCATCGTCAACGTCACATGATCCGCGCCCATCTGCCTTCCCAATATCGGGCCGCCCGCCCTGCGCTCCTCCATCGTCAGAGCCACCGCGCCGTCCAGCACCGCGCTCGTCGGATACCCCGCCGCATCGCACGTAATCTTCGCCGTGTTCGCAATCGCGTGCGTCGGCCGTTCCGCATTCGTATCCAGCAACGCCACACCGCCGCCCAGCTCCGCATGTTGCATCTGAGAGCGCTCGTTCATCGTTGCATGCAGAGTCGCCGCCGTAATCGTCCGCGTGTCCTGCTTCAGCGTCACGCCGCCCGACGCCTCCACCATCTCCACCGTCCCATCCCTGCGCAGGTGCAGCACCGCCGACGCCGCACTCCCCGTCCGTCCCCCCGTGCTCACCACCGGCTCCGTCAGATCAATCTCATTCGCATCCCGGTCCAGATCAGCCTTCGTCGCCGTCAGCGTCGCACGCGTCCCGCGCAGCGTCCCTTCCGCCCTCACATCCGCCAGCAGATGCACCACGCTCTGCCCCGTGTCGAACTCCGCGCCCTTCGCCCACCCATGCATGCCCGCGTACTCGATCTCCACCTCCTGGTCCGTCGCCGCCACGCCCAGCTTCTTCACATACGTCAGCCCGCTCGTCCGCACATGAATCGCCTGTGCGGTCTTCCCCTGGACCCCGCCGGCACCGCTCGTCTTGCTGCCGCCCGTCAACGCCTCCGGCGGCTCAATGTCCATATCGACCACCCCCACCGCGTGCGCCACGCCCAGCTTCTCGTCGTAGTCGAAGTTCGCTCCGTAGATCCGGTCCGTCTGCTGCCCATCCCGCCCATACAGCAGCAGCATGCCGTCTTCCAGCGTGTACTTCCCCTCACCATGAGGAATCGCCCGTTTCGCATGCAGCGTAAAGATCGTCTTCCCGCGCAGCGCCTGCGAGTACGTCACGCCATTCGTCTCATGGGTAATCGTCGCGCCCGACCGCGCCAGAATCTGCTTCCACGCCTGCACCGCGCGATAGCGCCCATAGCCCAGCAGCACCACCACCGCGCCCACCAGCAACAGCGCCCCTGCCAGCAGTCCCCACCGCAACCTTTCCACTGACAGACGCATCTCGTGCCTCACATCATCTTCTCATCTCAACGACTTCCTCACTCCTCCTATGTCGGGCACCTTACAATTCACCTCATGGCCGATCAGCTCTACCTCAGCCTCTGGTTCCCGAACTTCCGTCTCCAGGGCCTCCCCGACGCACTCGCCTGCGTGCTCCGTCAGTTCATTGCTGTCTCTCGTGAAGGCGGCTCCCACCCCGAGCTCGCCCGCGTCTCCGCCGCCAGCGCCTATCCTATCGACTGGGCCGAGTCTCCCATCTACCAGCGCATTTACGTCAACGACGAGCGCAGCGAGGCCTCCGACGCCGACGTCTCACTCCCCGAAAACGCCGTCGCCGAAGCCACCGAGCAGCTCCACGACGACACCGCCTATGAGTTCGAAATGCGCTGGCGCCTCTGGGTCCCCGAGCCCAGCCCCGCCGGCCTCGACACCCGCTGGACCCTCGAGCCCACCCGCGTCCGTGTCGTCGGCTTCGGCCCAAACTTCGACCTCGGCTCCTACGAACAGAACGGCCACATCCGCGTCGACTTCGGCCTCGACACTCCCTGGACCTTCGAAAGCCAGCCCTTCGAAGGCTCAGAAGAAGAATCTCTCGACGAAGACACCGCCAAACGCGTCCAGCAGAACGTCGAAAAGCTCCTCGCCTTCACTCTCTCCGTCGAAAAACATTGCGGCATCTCCAGCCGCCTCCTCTGGACCGAGTCCGGCGAACCCCTGGCCGAAAAACTCATCGCCCGCCTCCAGCGCCTGAACTGAGATAAGACTCGCTACTCTCCAACTTACAGCTCGTAACTAAGCGGAACCACACACCGGGTGCCCCACCCTCGACCGGCATAGCCGGGCAGGGTGGGGGTATCGCGCGTGGTAGCGCGCGACCGCCTTCGCTCGAATCCCATCAATCCTCTCGAGCACGGCACACCCCGCCACGACCTCCTAACACAAAGATGCAATGCCCCTCCCCGGCTCCACGATGTCTACTGCGGAATCAGAAAGAAGTTGTCCCCATGCGTCTCCTTGCAACAATCCCCGTGTGCGTAGCGCTTTACTGTGCGCCGCAGTACGCGCTCAGCCAAACGCTACTGGCATCGACGACTTCGAGTACTGCCATGATCAACGGCATCGTCATCGATCGCGACGGCGGTTGCATTCCGGGAGCAGCAGTTTCTATCGTCGGCGAGAAAAGCGATTACAAGTCTTCCTCTACCGCCGATGCAAGCGGCCATTTCGCCTTCGACAGCCTCGATGCCAAAAACACCTACCGCCTGACGATCACGGCTCCCGGTTTCAGCGAGTGGGATTCCAAAGAAATCGCTCTGCAGCCTGGCCAGAACCTTGATCTCGACGACATCGAAATGACGATCTCAGCCGTCGAGACGAGCGTCACCGCTGTCTTCGCCGAGCACCTGGCTGCCCAGCAGGTGAAAGCGGAGGAGACACAACGCTACCTGGGGGTCGTTCCAAATTTCTACGTTGTCTATGACAGGAACAACGTCGTCCCCATGCCTGCATCCCTGAAATTCCATCTCGCCATCAGGGCTGAGACTGACGTTGTCACCTTCACGGGAGCGGCACTTCTCGCCGGAATCCATCAGGCCTCAGACACACCAGCCTTTCAACAGGGTTTTAAGGGATACGCCCAGCGCTACGGTGCCGCATACGCCGGCGGCGTCTCCGACATCCTGATCGGAGGCGCAATCCTGCCCTCTCTCCTGCATCAGGACCCTCGCTACTTCTACAGCGGGCGAAGGCACAACGCGACAGCGAGTCACCCACGCCCTGAGCGCGATCTTCCTCACGCACGGAGACAACGGGAAGATCCAATTCAACTACTCAGGTCTCGGTGGAGACATGGCTTCAGCAGCCCTGGCAAACACGTACTATCCCTCCGCAAACCGCGGCCCTCAGCTCTTCCTTGCCAACTGGGCAGTCCTCTCAGCCGGCAGAGCAGCCAACACGCTCGCCCAGGAGTTTCTCGGCAGATTGACAACTCGCGCCCGAGCAGAATGAAACCTCGGGCCACCGGATTAGCAGCGGCCTTTAGGCCGCTGAATTGACCTTGCAACCACGCGGGGGCTTTAGCCCCGGAGCCACCGAATATCGAAGCGCCGCAGAGCCGCTTCCACAGAAAAATGCGCTTCCCACATTTCTTAGCGACATACAAATGAATGTTCCACGGGGAACACTCCTGTTCCGCGCCGCAAACCCTACCGCACGTGGAACGCCGTGACCGACACACTCCCATCCACCACCTGCGCCCGCTTCCATCCACTCCGGTCATTCAGCGCCACCCACCGCCGCTCTTCCGTCCTGTAGTGCCAGTCCTTATTCAACTGGAAGAACACCTGGAACCCATTCGCCTCCATCACATTCGAGATGCTGTTGTCGTGCGAGTTCCTCTCGTCAAAATCCACATACGCGTTCTGCCCCATCTCCGCATAAATCTCGTTCAGCTCAAACAGCGAGTGGCTGATCCCATCCGCCATCGGCTCCGTATGCAGCCCAATCCTCTGCGCCTCGCGCAGCGTGATCGGATAACTGTGCGACGGATACCCTGAGTTCAGCACCTCGCTGATCGCCGTCGCCTTCTCCAGATCACTCATGTGATACGAAAGAATCTCCAGGCACAGCTTCGTCGACAGCGCACTCGCCCGGTCCACCGCTCCAATCACCAGCGGATGCACATGGCGGAACAGCGACTCATACGGATTCGCCGTCTCCGTCGTCGTCTGCCGCTGCCACAACCCCACCACGCGCTGCAGCTCATCCTGGCTCACACTCACGCGGTCATTATCGCGATCGATCGGCGACAGATCATGCGTCAGCGACGTATCCACCGCAGAGAGATGCGCGATCGGTCCCATCAAAATTCTGTCCGCGCCCAGCGCCAGCATCGTCGCCGCACTCTGGCACTCAAACGGCACCAACACCGTCAGGTGCTTCGTGTACTGCCGCAGCAGGTTCACCATCCGCAGCGACGCCTGCCCCGACCCTCCATCCGACTTGATGAACATCGACAGCCTGTCCACCTTGCCCACCCGCTGCAGCAGCCCATACAGCCCCGCCACATCGTTCTGGCAAATCGATCCCTTGTTCGAATTCCAGTACGTCAGCATCGGCTCGCCCAGCTCCGCCTCGAGCCGCTTCAGCACCTTCTGCGTTCGCTCAAAAAGAATCGGCGGCTGCACACCCCGCCCATCGTTGCTCTCCTTCACGATCTCCGGCCCAGCCGGCCGCTCCTTCGGCGCCATCACACCTCCTCAACACGCAACACTATTCAACGCCATCCGCGCACACCTTTCCACCGCGCGAGTTTCATATACTCACAACTCGAAACTCGCAGCACGAAGCTGATTGCGCAAACCTTTGCAGGAATGTCCGAAGAAACAACCTTCTTCAACCCACCACGATCTCCGAAAAGTCCGCGATCCTCGAAAAATCCTTCACGGTCCGGCCCACCAGCGCCAGCCGGTTCGCCCTGATCTCCGGCTCCGGAGCCATCACCATCACGCAGTCGAAGAACGCATCCACCACCGGCCGCAGCCCGGCAATCAACTCCAGCGCACCCCCATACTCTCGCCGCGTCGCCAGCGACCCAACCTCCATCGCGACCACCGTCCCCGTCTCATTCAACTGCCGCTCCGCATCATCCCTCAGCAGAGCCGCATCCACATCCGCCGCGACCTCCTCGTCGCGGCCCGAGGCCTGCTCCAAAATATTCCGCATGCGTTTGAACGCCGCCGCCACCGCCAGGAACGTAGCCGCGTTCTCACCGTTGCGCACCCCGCTCACAGCTTCCGCACGCGCCACAAGATCCCGCAGATCATCCTGCCCCGAAACCATCACAGCCTTGGCCACGTCATACGCCTGCCCGCGCACCTCGCGCAGATAAAACTCCACGCGCTCCGCGAAGAACAGCCGCAGCCGCGCCATCACCTCATCCGACACACCGCCCGCAGCCTGCAACACCTCATCCAACCCCAGCGGCAATCCACTCTCTGCCAGCAGCCGCACCACCGCGTTCGCCGCGCGCCGCAGCGCAAAAGGGTCCTTCGATCCCGTCGGCTCCATCCCCAGCCCAAACATTCCCGTCAGCGTATCCACACGATCTGCCAAGCCGAGCAGCGCACCCTCCAGCGACCGCGGCAGGCTATCCGTCGCGGAGGCTGGTTTGTACTGGTCGTAGATCGCCTCCGTCACCGTCGCCTTCAGTCCCTGCGCCCGCGCATACAACCCGCCGACGACGCCCTGCAGCTCCGTGAACTCCTTCACCAGCTCCGTCGTCAGGTCCGTCTTCGCCAGCAGCGCGGCGCCCTGCACCGCCTCTGCATCCAGCATCGTTCCACGCACCGCCAGCAATTGCGTGAGCCTCACCACGAGCTGGTGCACGCGTTCCGTCTTCTGCGCATAGCTCCCCAGCTCCTTCTGGAACGTCACCTTCTCCAGCAGCGGCAGCCGCTCCATCAGCGGCACCCGCTGATCGAACTCCCAGAAGAACCGCGCATCGTTGAATCGCGCCCTCAACACGCGTTCATTCCCCTGCCGAATGATCGGCTCATTCTCTCGCGTCAACTCAATGTTCAGCACCGCGAGGAAATGCGGGGCTAATTTCCCGTCAGCATCTTCCACCGCGAAGTACTTCTGGTGATCGCGCATCACCGTCACGAGGACCTCTTCGGGAAGCTCCAGGTACGCACGCTCAAACCCACCCAGCAACACCGACGGCCACTCCGTCAGGTGCGTCACCTGATCCACCAGCGGCTCGTCTTCACGCCAACGCGCTCCTTCAACTTCACGCGTCACCCTATCCAGAGCTTTGCGAATCCGCTGCCGCCTCACCTCCACCTCCGCAACAACAAACGCTTGTGCGAGCCGGTCAATGTATTCGCTCGGCCGATCGATTTTTACAGGCTCAGGCCCATGAAGTATTCGATGCCCATATGTGACACCACTAGCAAAACGTCCGCCAAACTCAATTGGAAGTACAAGTGTCGTCGGCTCGCTGAGCTCTTGCCCATTTGTGGCGTGTCGATGTTCCAGCAAACAGAGCATCCACTGTACCGGCCTCACAAACCGCTCCGGCTTCCCCGCCCGCCAGTACATATTCTTCGCCCAATAAATCGAAGCGATCTCTTTCGGCAGCTCCGCCCGAATCACCTCCGCCGCGCTGCATCCCTTCTTCGTCACACTCGCCGCGACATACTCGCCCTTCGGAGTCTCAATCCTCTTCAGCGCATCCACACTCACGCCGCACTTCTTCGCGAACGCCTCCGCTGCCGGCCCCGGCTTACCATCCTTGAACGCGATCTTCACCGCCGGCCCTACCAGCTCCTCGGTCACATCGGCCTGCTGCGCCTTCACTCCGCGCACCAGCACCGCCAGTCGCCGCGGCGTCGAGTAGCTCTTCACGCCCTCGCTATCCAGATTCACTCCTTGTTCGAGCAAACCTTCGCGACCAAGCAGCGCCACAGTGCGCCGCAACAACTCCGCCTCAGCGCCCGCGATCATCCGCGCCGGCACCTCTTCCAACCCGATCTCAAAAAGAAAATCCGCCACTATCCCACCACCGCTTCACTCTGCGTCTGAGCCGCCTTCAGCCGCTCCTGCTCCGCATAAACCTTCGCAACGCCCACAATCAAATTCCTGATCCGCGCCATCACACCCACGCGCTCCGTCACAGCAGATCGCTCCTCTCGCATCCAGCAGGTTGAACGTATGCGAGCACTTCAGCGCCAGCTCATACGCTCCCATCGTCGGAAACCGCAGTCACACTCAACTCATCGGAGCCCTCAATCTTCAGCACGACCTTCGCCCGCTCCAGCAGCTTCAAACACTCCGCCTCATACAACTCCAAATGCTTCCAGAGCGAATCCACATCCGCATAGTCAAAGCTGTACGCCGAGAACTGCTGCTCCTCATGCAGCCTCACCTCGCCATACGTACGCTCCGCACCTGTCGCCGGGTCGCGCGACCACACGATGTCGTAGATCGAATCCTTATCCTGCAAGAACTGCGCAATCCGTTCCATCCCATACGTAATCTCGCCCGAGATCGGATCCAGGTCCATTCCGCCGCACTGCTGAAAGTACGTGAACTGCGTAATCTCCTGCCCATCCAGCATCACCTGCCAGCCGACGCCCCACGCGCCGCCCACCGGCCACTCCCAGTTGTCCTCTTCAAACTTGATGTCGTGCTCGCGCAGATCAATCCCAATCGCCCGCAGCGAATCGAGATAAACCTCCTGCACATTCTCCGGTGGCGGCTTCAGAATCACCTGCAGCTGCGTGTGCCGAAACAGCCTGTTCGGATTCTCTCCATACCTTCCATCCGCCGGCCTGCGCGACGGCTGCGCGTACGCAATCCAGATCGGCCTTGGCCCCAGCACGCGCAGAAACGTATCCGGGCTCATCGTCCCCGCGCCCACCTCCAGGTCATACGGCTGCTGCAACACGCACCCGCGCCGCGCCCAGAAGTCCTGCAGCACAAACAACAGCTCCTGAAACGTCAGAGCCCTCTTGTCATTAACTGAACTCATTCCCACCAGTGTAGCCAATTGCCTGCAAATGGATAGAATTGCTCGCCATGGCCGGATTTGCCGTTTTCATGACAGTAGCCACCTGCGCGCTTGTAGGGATAATCGTTGGATTCGCAGTCTCGTTCGCGCTCTTCGTCCACTCCAAAGGCCAGCTGCACAAACTCGGAACGACGGATCATCGCTACCTGATCGAGCGCTCCATCACACCCTTCGCGGCACTTCTATGGATAGCCGTGGCGTGCCTGATTCACGTCTGGATCTCCAACCACCTCGCCCACCAGGACTGCGGTCTGAGCGGCGACCCCTACGTCACTCTGCCGAACGGATACGTCGTCGGAAGCCTGAACACCTATAGCGGATATGTGCACGCTCCGGGTGTTAGATACAGACGTTCCGTTCGTCGGTCCCGGCTATGTTCGCGGCCTGATCAACCTCACCTTCCAGAACGGCCGCTTCGAGGGAACGTACCTCGATCTACGGTCAACTACTAATCCCAACGGGATATCAGGTGTACGTCGATTCGTCTTCGACACCCGCGACAGGTCAATCCAAACCTTCCCCACGGGTGACTCCGCCGACTTCGAAGGCCAGCAGAATCGCGTGCATGCGGACAACACGTCGTATTGGCAGATATATGCGCAGTATCGTCATCACTGGCCAACCGCAGTACTGTGGCTTCTTATTCTCGGAGGAGAAGCAGCTATCCTCACCCTCTTCCTCCGAATCAAGCCCCGGACTGTTGCGCGGGACCTCGTGGCGGAATGATCGAGATGTTGTGCTCTAGGGTCCGCGCTATACTCCCCCCAACATCACCCTCCCCGCGGAGCCGACCCGGTGTATTTCACACCAAAACGTCTCAAGCTCTACCTCTGGGCGCTCCTCGTCCTCGAGATCATCATCTGCCTCGGCTTCCGCTCCTCCATCGGCGCGGGCGCCATCGACTTCCGCGGCTACTACACCGCCGGCCACATGCTCCGCACCCACCAGGCCGCTCTCCTCTACGACTACCCCACTCAGCAACGCCTCCAGAACACCCTCGTCGCCCCCGCCCACTTCACCCTGCTCTTCTTCGCCCCGCCCTTCGCCGCTCTGCCCTTCGCTCTGCTCTCCTTCGCACCGTACCTCTGGGCTCTCCTCCTCTTCGGCATTGTCAATCTCGCGCTCCTCGCCCTCGCCGTCCGCGTCATGCGCCCTCACCTGCGCGCGCTCACCGCCCGATGGCGCTTCACCCCCGCGCTGCTCTTCCTCTCGTTCCTGCCCGTCGGCCTCACCCTCGTCATGGGCCAGCTCTCCATCGCACTCCTGCTCATCTGCTGCCTCGCCTTCACTCTCCTCGAATCCGCCAGCCCCCTCCTCGCCGGCCTTGTCTTCTCGCTCGCACTCATCAAACTCCAGATCGCCCTCCCCGTCGCCGTTCTCTTTCTCTTCTGGGGACGTTGGCGCTTCACCCTCGGCTTCCTCCTCGGAGCCGCGCTCCTCACCGCACTCTCCGCCGCCATCATCGGCCCGCACAACCTCCCGACATACCTCCACTCCCTCACCCACACCTCCGCGCTCGCCGGAACCGCGCTGCAGTCCACCGTCGGCATCGGCCCGCGCCGCATGGCCAACCTCTACGGCCTCTTCTTCACCCTCGCACCCAGCAACTCTTACGCGTTGAATCTCACCGCCTACACCTCTCTTCTTCTCCTCGGCTGGGCCACCAGCCGCCACGCCTCGTTCCCACTCGCCCTGCTCGTCGCGCTCCTCATCAGCTACCACCTCTACCCCTGCGACCTCACGCTGCTCCTGCTTCCCATCAGTCTTCTCTGCAACCGCCTCTTCGCCGAAGACGCCACGCCCAGCACCGCACCAGCATCCCAACCCTCACGCCTCTCCTCGCTACAAAGGCACCGCCGCACAATCCTGTTCTGCGCCATCGGAGCCTTCCTCATCGGCCCCGTGCTCATCGAGATCATCGTCAACGACCTCATCTTCCTTCTCGCGCTCCCCATCTTCGCCCTCGCCGCCTGCCCCCGCGACTGGTACACCCTCACCCTCCCGCACGAGCCCACAACACGCCCCACGCCCGCGACACAACACACCACCGCCTGACCCTCAGATCTACTTCGCTGCCTGGCTCTCCGTCTGCGCCAGCACCTTCGCAAACACCTTCATCGCATCCATCCGTGGCACACGCACCGGTCCAATGTGCCTTCCCAGCTCCTGCGCCTCTGGCTTGTCCTCCCGATAAGCAGCCCACGCCGGAAGCCCTGCAGCCGACGGCGTCCCCTTCGCAGCAAAGCTCGTCCAGTACCCGATGATCGCGTCCGACAACGCCTCATCGTGCGGGTCCGTCACCCAGTCGGTCCAATAGTGTTTGCTCAGATACATGCTCTCCAGGCTGTGAAACGCCCCCAGCGAAGCAAACGGCCCACGTCCCGTCATCGTGAAGCTGTACAGATAGGCCTTCTCGCCCGACGCCGCCACCTCTCGCGCCAGCAGCTGCGATCCAAACCCAAACGACCAATCCGTGTCCATCCCGCGGAACGCTGCCGCAACCTCACCATCCTGCGCCGCCGGATACGCCTGAAACACCGCATCGGCCTGATCCCCAAACTTCCGCTTCAGCCACTCCCGGTACTCGCTCACCGTCTGCGGACGATACGACCGTCCCCCCACCAGCGGGCTCGCAAAGATCGACACCTCATCCAAATTGCTGCCCACCATCACCGGCACCTTAGCCTGCTGCCCACTCCGAAACACCACCAGCGGCTGCTCTGCAAGCACCCGCCCATCGACAATCGGATTCCAATCCACGCCGCCCGTCTCATGCGCAACGCGCACCAGCTCATCCGCCGGAATCGAACGCAGCCTCTCAATCTGAGATCCAGAGGCCCCACTTTTGTCCTGCATGATCTTCGCCGCGAACGCCGCCCCACTCTTCTCCTGCTCCGCCAGCGTCGGCGACAGACCATCCACGCACTCGCCACTCTGCATAATCGCCCGCTGATACAACCCATTCGCCATCGGAGACGCCATCAGATCGCACACATCCAGCGATCCCGACGACGCACCAAACACCGTCACGCGCTCCGGATCGCCGCCGAAGCCGCGGATATTCTGCTTCACCCACTTGAGCGCCGCCATCTGATCCAGCAGCCCATAGTTCCCCGACACCTGATCCGGCGACTCCGCGCTGAGCTCTGGATGCGCAAGATACCCAAGCACGCCAAGCCGATAGTTGATCGTCACCACCACCACGCCATGCGCGGCCAGCGCAGGACCCAGTGGCGGCCACTCCTGCGACCCCTCCACATTCCCGCCGCCATGAATCCACACCATCACCGGAAGATTCGCGTCAGCCCTGAGCCGCGGCGTCCACACATTCAGGTAAAGGCAATCCTCGCTGGTTTCCATCTGCTTCCGCCCCAGCATCTCCGGTAGCCACGGGCTCGGAAGCTGCGGACAAGCGGGCCTGTAGTAAGTCGAATCTCGCTCGCCCGTCCACGCCGCCGGTTCCTGAGGCGCTGTCCATCGCAAGCGTCCAACCGGCGGGGCGGCATAAGGGATCCCAAGAAACGCACCCCCACCCGAGCCGAAGCGCGTCCCAGCCAGCACACCCTTATCGAGCCGTACATGCGGCGCGCGGTTCCGTTGCGCCGGAGCCTCAGCGCTGATGCCACACATCGCGAAAACAAGGAAACACGCAGCAGACACAGCCCCACGAAAAAGCAACCACCGCATGCTCGCCCAACGAAACATGCGTCTAATCGTAACCGTCACACGCTTCTCGCATATACTGCTTCACCATGCACCGCTCTGCGTCTGCAGTAGTGCTCCTCGCTTCGAGCCTTCTCTGCCTGCTGCCCTCAGCGCGCAGCCAGAGCCCCGTACCATGCAGCGTGCAGCAGCACTGAGCCTTCAAGCATCATCCGGAGAAGCTCTCCGCACGTCTCGACCGCGACGACGTCGGATACGAACCCGTCGACAGCTGCTATGCCATGGCCGAGTCCATCGAGCGCCACCTGAACAGGCCATCCCCGCGCTCGAGCGCTTCTATGCAAAGCACAAGGACGACCCTGTCGTGCCCGGCGTCACACCGCTTCGCGATGTCTCGCCTCGCTCCTCGTGCAGATCGGCGACTCCAATCCGTCTACTGGAACGTGCTTGTCCGGAAGCTGATGCTGTCCTCTCCAGCCAGATTTGCCCGAGATCGCGTCACAAGCCTTGCACCTTTGAGACTTGGACAGGTCCTACACGGCGGAACAGAAGGCTTGGGCCAACGCGCACAACATGTCCGTCGTTGCAGATGTACTCCGAGATCGTGAGCGCCCACCGGCCAGATTCGCTCCCCTCGCCGCGACGGGCGATCCGCGAAGTCTTCCGATTCTCCGACCGCGCTGAAGTCCAAGAACCCAATGATTCAAGGCCAAGCCACCCTCGGACTCGCCATCTTACGCGACAAGGATTCCATTCCAACGATCGTCGCGATCTGCCGGGAGGACCCCTCACTTGCGGACTTCTTAATCAACGGTCTGCTCGATTTCCACGATCCAGCCGCAGACAAAGCGTCTCCGCCAGCTCTTCCCCGACCGGGACCTCGAACAGGCGCGACAAAAGCGGTCACGGACGAGGATCCATACGTCCAGATGATCCACCGCCCACCGCAAGACCTCTCTACCCCAGCGCCGCCGCGCTCCGAATCCTCCGCTCCAGATTCCTCTCCAGCACCGCCACCGCAAACACACCTAAATCCCGATACAGTTCCCGCCCCGGCTTCCGGGTCCACGGCGGGCTCGCCCGCTGGGGTGATTCCATCTCACTCATAAACTGCTCCAGCGACGTCTTCGCCATCCTGTAGCTCTCCGCCACCGCCTCCGCACTCACCCTCCGGCTCTGCGGCCTGCGATCATCCGCGCACGTCACCCCATCCGCTACCGGAGACCACCACACATCCTGCCCCCTCAGATCCAACCCACACACTGCGCACGCCGCCAGTTCCGGCCACCACCCCATCAACCGGCACATCCAAACGCAAAAATAGGTCACCCCCACCCAAATAGCTTCCACTTGGTCCCCGCTCTCGCCCTGTAGGCCTCTGCCTCGCTCGCTATTCCCTATTCCCTGTTCCCTATTCCCTCGCTCCCCATCCCCCGCAACACCGCCACCGCCAGCCGGAAGACGTTATCCTCCGCCGCCAGCTCCGGCATCGCCTCTTCCACCACCTCCACCACCAGCGCCAGCCCCGCCGAGCGCAACGCATCCACCGGGGCCGTCAGCGGAGACCACACGATCTCGAAGCTGTCCATGCGCACCAGATCCTCGCGCGGCCTCTCCGTGTAATGCGCCATCACCTGCGTCCCCGGCTCCAGCGCCCCGCCAAACCGCCGCCGCGACCGCATCGCATGCCGCGCCACGCCCTTCACCTTGCCGCGCTCGCGCGTAAACAAACTCACCAGCAGGTCGGCCTCATGGAACGCCCACGTCCGCAGCACAATCGCCTCGTCATGATGCGGAATCAGCCGTCCCTCAGCCACTTGCTCTCCCTACAAAAGCTGTTACTGCGAGACCAACCCCTGTCGAGAGCCAGCCCCAATGTTTTCAAGACTTTGCAGAATTAGGTCCACCGATAACCTCCCTGTTTTGAAGACTTTGACACAAAATAGGGGGAGGGGGGGTGCCAAGCAAACGCGCGGCCCAAAGGCCGCGCGTTCCAATCCCGAATCGAAGATTCTTACCGGCCGTAATGGCCAGCGTTCTTGTCCTTGAACTCTTCCCACTTCTCCGGCAGGTCATCGCCCGCGAAGATGGCCGACACCGGACACACCGGAACACACGCACCGCAGTCGATACACTCCACCGGATCGATGAACAACTGATCCACGGTGTCCGAGCCCGCCTCATCCGCCTTCGGGTGAATGCAGTCCACCGGGCAGGCGTCCACACACGCCCGGTCCTTGGTTCCAATGCACGGTTCCGCAATTACATAAGCCATAACGTCAATCTCCTAATCTCTCGAGCGGCTGCCTAATCCTTGTTAGGTGGTCGAGTTAATTCTAACAACAAAATTCATCCCTTCTCCGCGGCCGATCTCCGCGCCGCGAACTCCGCCGGTGTGGGAATCGGCGACAGATTCCTCCCCGCGAACATATCCTCGAACAGTCTCACCATCTCCGCGTGGATCAGTCCATTCGTGGCCAACACCTCGCGCGAATCCAGCGTGAACTTGCTGCCATCGAAGTGAGTCACCTTGCCGCCCGCCTCTTCCACAATCAGGTAGCCCGCGCTCGTGTCCCACGGATTCAGGCTGAACTCCCAGAACGCCTCCAGCCGTCCCGCAGCCACATATGCCAGGTCGATAGCCGCCGAACCCGCACGCCGCACCCCATGCGACCGCAGCGTGAACTCCTGGTAGAAGTGCACATTCGGACTGCTGTGCCGCTTCTGGCTCGGAAACCCCGTCGACACCAGCGACTCCGCAAGCGCCTTCGTCTTCGAAACATGAATTGGCTTGCCGTTCAGTCGCGCTCCACTTCCGCGTTCCGCAGCAAACATCTCATCGCGCAGCGGATCGTAGATCACGCCTGCAACCATCTCGCCGTCTTCATCCGGCTTCAGTCCAGCACCACGACGCTCGCAACCCAGCACCACGCAGAAGACCGGAAAGCCATGCGCGAAGTTTGTCGTCCCATCCAGCGGATCGATGTACCAGCGGTACTCGCGCTCCAATCCGCTGCGCGTTCCCTCTTCGCCGTAGATCCCATGCTCCGGAAACGCCGCACGCAGCCGCTCGGAGATCAGCTTCTCGCTCGCGCGATCCGCCTCGGTCACGATATCAACGTCGCCCTTGTACTCCGCATGTACCCCGCGATGAAAGTACTCGCGCAGCAGCGCCCCTGCCTCGCGCGCAATCGCTTCAGCCTTTGTTACAAACTCAGTCACTGGAATTCCTTTACAGCGATCTGCTGTCTCTTTATCGTTCCTGCGCGGCGGTCTCGCGCGCGCCGCGGCGCGCACTCGCCGTGCTCTCTGTAATCGTTCGTATTTGCGACTTGTAGATGAACAGATTCGGCCTTCCCTCACGCGTCAGCCGCACCATCATGTCGTCGAAGTACTCGATCCAGCCGCTGACGACCTCGCCGTCACGCAGCTTGATCGACACATTCACCTGCCGGTCGCTCAACGACTTCAGGTAAAGCGCCTCCTGTCCCGTTTCATTCGAGGGTGCTCCCTTGCGTCTCTTCGTCGCCATGCACACGATTGTACGGTGCTCAGCACCGCGGCACGTACAATCTCGGCCATGCTCCAGGACAACAACCGCGTTGCGCTCAACCGCCGTGACTTGCTGACGCGTCTGGCAGCCTCGGCCTCAGTGCTCGCCTGCCCTCCGCTGCACGCGCTCGCACAGCTCTCCGCCACGTCCGCGCTCACGGGCCGCGGCGAGTTCGGCCTCTGGAATCCGCTCGCCTTCGGAGCCCGCGGCAATGGCGTCGTCAACGACACCGCCGCGATCCAGCGCACCATCGACGCCTGCGCCCGCGCCGGCGGCGGGACCGTCATCCTTCCGCCGCACCACACCTTCCTGAGCGGAACCCTCTCGCTCTCGAGCAACGTAGAGCTCCATCTCGCGGGAGGCTCGACGCTTCTCGCCAGTCCCAACCGCGACCACTTCCGCAAGCTCGGCTCGCTGCTCTTTGCCAAGGACGCACGCGACATCCGCATCAGCGGCACCGGTACGATCGACGGCAACTTCGCCGCCTTCTTCCCGCCCAAGGGACCGAACGGTTACGCGATCCCATCGCCATTCCTCGGGCCGTACGATCCGCTCTATCCGGCGGCCGCGCTCAATCCGCCCGACGGCCGCCCGCGCATGATCCTCCTCGTCGGCTGCCGCAACACGCAGCTTGCAGACTTCACCATCCGCGACAGCCCCACCTGGACCATCCACCCCATCGGCTGCGACGGCCTCCACATCAATGGAATCTCGATCCTCAACAGCCTCGAGATCCCAACTGCGACGGCATCGACATCGACCACTGCCGCAACGTCCGCATCGAAGGCTGCAACATCATCGCCGGCGACGACTGCCTCGTGCTGAAGGCCTCGCGCAACTTCGGCGACTACGGTCCGTGCGAAGGCATCACCATCACCAACTGCACGCTCGAGTCGTCCTCGGCAGGCATCAAGATCGGGAACGAAGGCGCCTATCCGCTGCGTTCGGCTACGGTCTCGAACTGCACCATCGTGCGCACCAACCGCGGCATCTCGCTCACCAACCGCGATGGCGAGCTGGTTGAAGACCTGCTCTTCACCGACATGACCATCGAGACGCGCATGCGCACGATGATGTGGTGGGGCTCCGGCGAGCCGGTCTTCGTCTCCGCCGCGCCGCGCACGACCGGAGCCGCCGTCGGCCAGTTCCGAGGCATTCAGTTTGCGAACCTCGCCTGCCGCAGCGAGAGCGGCATTTACCTGCGCGGCACGCGCGACGTTCCCTTGCGGGACATCAGCTTCCGCGGCGTCGATCTTCTCATCGAGAAGACCTCGCAGATTCCCGGAGGCTTCTATGACGTTCGCCCCGACGACACTCCGGGAGCGAGCGGCCTCGATAAGCGTGCGACCGCGGGCTTCTTCGCTGCTGATGTGAACGGCCTGACGCTCAGCGACATTCACATCGGCTGGGGCGCGCAGCGACCGGACTATTACGGCTCGGCAATTGAACTTCACAACTGCAACGCAGTCGGACTGACTGATGTGACTGGAACAGCAGCGCACGCAGCCAATTCGCCATCAGTCTTCGATGACGTTCAACTTGCGACAGATCTCACACCCGCCGTGAAGTCCAATCACTAGCGATTGCCGTAGTACGCCGTCCGGTAGCGCATCTTGTATTTCGCGCGGAGTGCTGGATCCTTCATGCGAATTTCGATGTGCCGCAGGCCCGACAGGTCGCCGCCCTTCTGCGGAGCGTAGTAGCTAAGTGTGTACTGCGTGCGCAGGTCGTCCGACACATGAGCGAACGCAGGAGCGAGATCGTGCTTGTCTTCGACGTAGTAGTACTTGCCGCCGGTGTCGCGCGCCATCTGGATCAGGGCGTGCTCGCCGCCGGTGTTGCGTCCGGCGTCGGCCTCGATGGGCACAATAATCAGCGAGTACACCATCGCGCCGGCACGCTCTGCCTGCTCGAGCGCCGAGTCATAGCCGCCGTGCCGCGTCGTGTTCTCTCCGTCTGTAATCAGCACCACCACGCGCCGCTGCCCTTCCTTCACAGTGGTCTCGCTGAGCCGCTGGCTGGCAAGATAGATCGCGTCGTAGAGCGCGGTCGCATCGCCATGCACGATGCGTCCGAGGCCACTATCGATGCGCCGCGCATCGTTGGTGAACGGCACCAGCTCCGTGACGTCATCGGCGAACACCATTAGATCGATCCCGTCCTGCGGACGCAGGATCGACTCCACAAACTTCTTGGCTGCCTTGATCTCAAGGGGTTCATCGCCGAGCACGCTCTGGCTGGCATCAATCGCCAGCACGATCTCGAGCGGTGTCGTCGACTCCCTGTCGAAGATCGCGATCTTCTGCGGCTCGCCGTCCTCGACAATCTCGAAGTCATCCCGCGTGAGGCCACCGACCGGAGCTCCGGTCTCGTCCACCACGTTCAGAGCCACGTTCACGAGACGGCTTTCGACGTGAATCGTCGGCGTCTGTCCGTCCTTTCGCTCAATGGGAGCAGGCGGCTGTTGCTGCTGCGCCGCGACCGCCGCTGGAGTCAGCATAATCAGTAGCCCCAACGCCCCAGCCCAACTTCTCGCAAGCAACCGCTGACTCATCGAGCAACTCCGCCCAGATTCTCTGGAAAGGGCTCACCATCGGCCCACACGGCGCCATCGGCAAACTGTTCGCGCTTCCAGATGGGGACAGTTTTCTTCAGAGTGTCGATGACATAGCGGCAGGCGTCGAAGGCCGCAGCGCGGTGCGCCGAGGAGACCGCAATCAGCACACTTGTCTCACCGATGAGCAGGCGTCCGAGACGATGCACAATCGCCACCTCGCTTACACCGAAGACCGCCTTGGTTTGCTCGCGCAGCGCGCGCATCTGTTTCAGCGCCATCTCTTCGTAGGCCTCATAGTCGAGGTGCAGCGTAGCACGTCCGCGCGTGTTGTCACGCACAATGCCATCGAAGACACATACCGCGCCGTCGCCGCCGCTCTTGACCGCGCTCACGATCCTCTCCGTATCGATGGGCTCCCTGACGATTTGGACGAGGACCTCTTCGTTTCCGCTTACAGAGGCGCCGCCGCTTACAGAAGCGCCGCCGCTTACTGGCGGCAGGATGGCAACCTCGTCGCCGTCGCTGAGCAGATGCTCCGGCCTGGCGTACTCGTAATTGACCGCCACGGCGGCTGTCCGCATGGCGACCTCGCTGAATGTGCCTTTGTCCACCAACGTTCGGATGAGGTCCGCAACGCTTCGCTCCCCGCTTAGCTCGAACCATGCGCCGTCCGGCGAAAGAGCCGTTTTCAAGGGGCCGAACGATAGCAGCCGTACACGCATGGACAAAGCATACGTCAGGCTGCAATCCCCAGACCGAAGCCTTGTCCGCGTGCGATATACTCGCCAGCAATCAAGCGGGACTGAGGTCGGGCTCATGGCAAATTCGGTGGATTCCAGAAAGCTGAAAGAGACGGAGGTCAAAGTGCTCAAAGGTTTTCGTGACTTTATCCTGCGCGGCAATGTGATGGATCTGGCTGTGGCCGTGATTATCGGCGCAGCCTTCACCGCAATCGTCACCTCGCTTACACAGAACATCATCAATCCTCTGCTCGGCGCGTTTGTGGGCAAGCCGAACTTCGACTACCTCATGGCCAATATCCACGGTGGTGAGGTGAAGTACGGAACGTTTTTCACGGCCATCATCAACTTCCTGATCCTTGCGGCGGTGGTCTACTTCCTGCTCGTCCTGCCGACCCAGTATCTGCTGAAGAAGTTCAACCCGGAGAAGGCCGAGCCACCGGCCATGAAACCCTGCCCGCAGTGCCTGAGCGACGTCCCCATCGGAGCCACACGCTGCAAGTTCTGCACGCAGCCCATCGCGTAGTTCGCGGCATCCCGACAACACAGAACGCTGCACCGAAGAGGAGATTTCCCTGGTGACTTACGCTCGTCTGACTCGCTTCGCTGGCCTCTGCCTGGCCTATGTCTCTTTGCCTGTCCTTGCTCAGAACGCTGCCTCAACCAAGGTCTTCGGCTATGCCGACTTCAGCCAGCAGGCGAAGTGGGACTCAGCGTTCATGGCCGTGCCGGATGCGAAGCTGGCAGGCGAGGAGCTAAAGATCCTTACGGCGGAGCCGCACTGGGCCAGTTCTCCCGAGGACAAGAAGACGGCGGACTACGTTGCAGCGAAGTTCAAGGCTGCGGGGCTCGATACGCGCATCGACGAGTTTCGCGTGTGGATGAACAAGCCGGTGAAGATCGAGATCACGGCGACGGATGCGAGCGGGAAACAACTGATGTCCGGGCCGACGCCGGAGCACGTCGACCCGAAGGCCTATGGCGGCGACCCATTCCAGGATGACCCGCGCATTCTGCCGGCGTTCAACGGCTCCTCGCCGTCGGGTGACGTGACGGCGGATGTCGTGTACGCGAACTACGGCACACTTGCGGACTTCGACCGGCTGAAGCAGCTCGGCGTGGATGTGAAGGGCAAGATCGTCCTCGTGCGCTATGGGCAAAACTTCCGCGGCGTGAAGGTGTACATCGCGCAGCAGCGCGGGGCCGCGGGCGTGATCATCTACTCTGACCCTGCGGATGATGGCTACGTCCGCGGCGACAAGTATCCGCGCGGTCCATTCCGTCCGGACTCTGCCGTGCAGCGTGGCTCGGTTCAGTTCCTGCCAATCTATTCGGGCGACCCCGAGACGCCGGGCGTGGCTTCGACACCGGATCTTGCGGACTCGAAGCGCATCATGGACCCGACGAAGATGAATCAGCCGTCGATCCCGTCAAATCCACTGAGCTATAAGGACGCCGCGCCGATCCTGGAGGCGCTGGACGGCCCGGCAACTCCGCGCGAGTGGCAGGGTGGCCTGCCGTTCACCTATCACCTGGGCGGGACGGGCGCGGTAAAGGTGCATATGCACTTGGAGCAGGACTATAAGCTGCGCACGATCTGGGATGTTGTCGGCACGATCGAGGGAACTGATCCGGATCAGAAGGAAGACTGGGTCGTCGCGGGCAATCACCGCGACGCGTGGGTGTATGGAGCGGTCGACCCGAACAGCGGAACGGCGGCGATGCTGGAGACAGTGCACGGGCTCGGCGCGTTGCTGAAGCAGGGATGGAAGCCGAAGCGGCGCATCGTGATCTGCTCGTGGGATGCGGAGGAAGAGGGACTGATGGGCTCGACCGAGTGGGCCGAGGGACATGCCGACCATCTCGCGCATGCGGTTGCGTACTTCAATACTGATGTGGGTGTGTCGGGACCGAACTTCAATGCGTCGGCGGTGCCGTCGCTGAAGGAGTTTGTGCGCGATGTGACGCGGCAGGTGCAGAGCCCCAAGGGCGGAACGGTCTATGAAGAGTGGCTGAAATCGCAGAGTGAGAATCCGCGGCGGCGCGGGTCCGGTTCCGCCGCGCCTGCGAATCCGGCAATGGCGTCCTCGAGCTCGGCGGCCAATGCAGAGGGTGTGCGCGTGGGCGATCTCGGCTCGGGCTCGGACTACACGCCGTTTATCCAGCACCTCGGCGTGCCTTCGACCGACATTGGCTCGGATGGGCCGTACGGGGTGTATCACTCGGTGTTCGATAACTACAACTGGTTCATCAAGAACGCCGACCCGACCTTTGTGTACGAGCAGCAGCAGGCGCGGGTCTTCGGGCTCGAGATCCTGCACATGGCCGACGCCGATGTGCTGCCCTACGACTACAAGACCTACGGCAACGATGTTGTCGGTTACCTGAAGGACGCGCAGCAGCGGGCGACCGCGGCGCATATGGAGGTGGATTTTGCACAGGCCAACGCCGCAGCGGCGAGGTTTGCAGCCGCGGGTGCGCGTATCGGAACGATACAGTCGGCGCCGGGATCGCTGGATGGAGCGGCAAAAACGCACCTGAATGAGGCTCTTCGCAACGCCGAGGAGGCGCTGCTGAACGATGCGGGCCTGCCCAAACGGCCGTGGTACCGGCACACGATTTACGCGCCGGGAGAGTACACGGGTTACGCCGCAGTTGTTATCCCGGGAGTTAATGAGGGGATCGACGCGAAGGATGCGGCGCGCACATCTGCCCAGCTTTCAGCACTTACTGAAGCACTGAACCGGTCGAGTTCCATTTTGGAATCGGCAGCGAAGTAACTACCACAAATTTTTCTTGCCAAGAAGTACCTGCTCGCATACTCTTCGGAAATCCTTCTGGTATGCCCTGTTTGTTGCATTGTGCAACAGACCTGGCGGAAATAAGGGCTCCCGTACCCGGGCTGTTGAATGGCGGGGCGAGAGAGTCGCTGCCAGCATGTCGTTAGACATGAGCTGCCGGAGGGCACCAGGTGTACGACATGCTTCTTGCGTTGCTTTTCTTCTTCGTCGTCTTGTCGCCCCTCATGATCCATGCGGGGCTGAACGTGGCTGAGCGCATCGCACTGCGACGCGAAGCCCTGAACCCGGGCAGCCGGTCTGCAACAAAGAAGGACCCACGCAGCGCGTGGGCCTCGGATACTCCGACGCGGGCTGTCAGCTCCGCAACGCCATCTGCTCGGTAACAATCTGCGTGAGATCCGGCTTCTTGAGGCCGTGGACCTCTTCGTTAAACTTGTCGACCTTGCTGGACCAGTTCATTGAGCAGAACTTGGGTCCGCACATGGAACAGAACGCAGCCTCTTTGTAGTAGTCGTCGGGCAGCGTCTCGTCATGCATACCGCGCGCCGTGTCAGGATCGAGCGAGAGCGCGAACTGCTTCTCCCAATCGAAGGTGTAGCGGGCGTGCGAGATTGCGTCGTCGCGGTCGCGTGCTCCGGGGCGATGCCGCGCGATGTCGGCCGCGTGCGCCGCGATCTTGTAGGCAATGATGCCGTCCTTCACATCCTTCTCGTTGGGCAGGCCGAGGTGCTCCTTGGGCGTGACGTAGCAGAGCATCGCCGCGCCGTGCCAGCCGATCATTGCCGCGCCGATGGCTGAGGTGATGTGGTCGTAGCCGGGAGCGATGTCCGTGACGAGCGGGCCGAGCACGTAGAACGGTGCACCGTCGCACATCTCCACTTCCTTGTCGACCTGCTCCTTGATCTTGTCCATCGGCACGTGGCCGGGGCCTTCGATCATCACCTGCACATCGTCCTTCCAGGCCTGGCGGGTGAGCTCGCCGAGCGTCTTCAGTTCGGCGAACTGTGCCTCGTCGCTGGCGTCGGCAACGCAACCGGGACGAAGGCCGTCACCGAGGGAGTAGCTGACGTCGTACTTCGCCAGGATTTTGGTGATGCGGTCGAAGTTCTCGTAGAGGAAGCTCTGCTTGTGGTGCGCGGTCATCCACTGCGCCATGATGGCGCCGCCGCGGCTGACGATGCCGGTGATGCGCTTGGCGACAAGCGGAACGTACTGGATGAGTACGCCGGCGTGGATGGTGAAGTAGTCGACGCCCTGCTGTGCCTGCTCTTCGATGACCTCGAGGTAGAGATCGATGTTGAGGTCCTCAACGCGCTTCACGCGGCTGAGCGCCTCGTACAGCGGCACGGTGCCGATGGGTACGGGCGAGTGGCGCAGGATGGACTCGCGGATCATCGGGATATCGCCGCCGGTGGAGAGGTCCATCACGGTGTCGGCGCCGAAGTGAACGGCCGTGTGCAGCTTGCGCAGTTCCTCGTCGACGTTCGAGACAATCGCGGAGTTGCCGATGTTCGCGTTGATCTTGCACAGCGAGTTGACGCCGATGCACATGGGCTCGAGCTCGGGGTGGTTGATGTTCGCGGGGATGATCATGGTGCCCGCGCGATCTCGTCGCGGATGAACTCGGGCGCAGACCTTCTCGCGGTGCGCGACGAAGGCCATCTCCTCGGTGATGAGGCCCTTGCGCGCGAAGTGCATCTGGCTCATGTTCCAGTCGCCGGTGCGCGCGGCCTCTTCCTTGCGCTTTACGATCCACTCGGCGCGCGGCTTGGGCACGGTGTAACCGTTGCCGTGCGAATGACCAGTTCCATTTGTGCTCATTGGCCTGAACTCCTGAAGTGGCGCCCACCACGCCGCTGTTATCGAATGAGTATACGCCGCGAAGGAATGACCGATTTCCTATTGCGCTCGGGCACCGCGCCTCGATTTGCCCCAGAGTTGCTCGCGAGAAACATCAGTAGAATCTTTCTGTGAGCAACACTTCCCCTGCAAATCTTCCTCTCGGCTTTCGCTGGTCGGGCGTGACTGCTGGCATCAAGGCTTCGGGCAAGCCTGACGTTGCGCTCGCCGTGTGCGACGGCGGCGCCAACGTCGCTGCCATGTTTACGAGCAATCAGCTGGTTGCCGCGCCAGATCATCGTCGGACGCCGGCATTTAATCGCGACGAGCAACCGGGTGACAGCGCTGCTGGTGAACGCGGGCAACGCGAACTGCGCGACGGGACAGCCCGGGATCGACGCGTGCAAACAGAGCTGCGTTGCGGTGGCCGAGCAGTTTCACTGTGTCTTTGATGAGGTCTTCCCTTCCTCGACCGGGATCATCGGCGTTCCGCTGCCGGTGGAGAAGCTGATTGCCGCGGTTCCGGCGGCAAGAGCGGCGCTCGGCAACACCGAGCAGCATGCGGAAGCATTTGCCACGGCAATCCTGACAACGGACACGAAGCTGAAGGTCGCGCGTGCGAGCTTTGAGATTGGCGGGCGCACGGTCTCGCTCTTCGGCTGCTGCAAGGGCGCGGGGATGATCGGGCCACAGGTTGTGCCGCACGCGACGATGCTGGTCTATCTCTTCACCGACCTCGCCGCGTGCCCGGAGCACCTGCAGGCGATGCTGACGAAGGCGGTCGATGCGAGCTTCAACTGCATCTCGATTGACGGCGATATGTCCACGAACGACACGGTGTTGTTGATGGCGAGCGGCAAGAGCGAGGTGGCGGCGGAGGGCGACGCGGTGCCGGCGTTCGAGGGGGTGCTGCTGCAGGTCTGCGACTCGCTGGCGCATCAGATCGTAGACGATGGCGAGGGCGTGACGCATGTGATCACGTTGAAGATCACGGGCGCGGAGGGTGACTCCGACGCACAGCAGATTGCGCGCTCCATCGCCAACTCGCCGCTGTGCAAGACGGCGTGGTCCTCGGCCGACCCGAACTGGGGACGGCTGCTGGCTGCGGCGGGCAAGGCAGGCGTGAAGTTCGATCCGGCGCGGGTCACGATCACGATCGGCGGGCTTCCAGTCTTCGCACATGGCGTCCGCGACACCGCCTACGACGAGGCCGCAACCCACGCGGCAATGCAGGCGCGCGAGTACACCATCGCGATCGATCTGGGCCGTGGGCATGGGCACGCGCGGTTTGTTACCTGTGACCTGACACACGAGTATGTGTCGATAAACGCTGACTATTCGACCTAGCCGAGCCCCCCGCACTCCGGTAACCGTGCATAAATCCGCGCGGCGAATTATCGTAGAAAGTGGCTATAGAGCTATAAGGTTCAGTAATGGAGGGTGGGATGGCGACAAATCTGGCGACGAATCTTGACGGGGCCGTCAGGCGGGACATGACCGCGGAGGTCGCCGAGTGGATCGAGGCCTTTGACGAAGTTGTCGCGAAGGACTGGGAGCAGGGCGCTGCGCTGCTGTCCGCGCTGCGTACTCGTGCGCGCGAGGCCGGCGTGCCTGCAACTGGCGATGTGGTTACTCCCTTCCAGAACACCATCCCCAAGCACGACGAGGTGTCCTACCCCGGCGACCGTGCGCTGGAACGCCGCATCGAGGCGCTGATTCGCTGGAACGCAATGGCGATGGTGCACAAGCAGAACAAGCATGACGCGGGCATCGGTGGCCACATCTCCACCTATGCCTCACAGGCCACGCTGCTCGAGGTGGGCTTCAACCACTTCTTCCGCGCCTCCTACCCAAGCGAAAAGGGTGAGCAGCCGGGCGACTTCGTCTACTTCCAGGGACATGCCTCGCCGGGCGTTTATGGTCGCGCATTTCTCGAGGGGCGCCTCGATGCTGGGCGCCTGAAGAACTTCCGTCATGAGCTGCGGGAGACGCCGGGCCTGAGCTCCTATCCGCACCCATGGCTGATGCAGGACTTCTGGCAGTTCCCGACGGTCTCCATGGGCATCGGCCCGTTGAATGCCATCTACCAGGCGCGCTTCATGAAGTATCTGGAGAACCGCGGCCTGATTCCGCACACTGACCGCAAGGTCTGGGCCTTTGTTGGCGACGGCGAGACCGATGAGGTCGACACGCTGGGCGCCATCTCGCTGGGCACGCGCGAGAAGCTCGACAATTTGATCTTCGTCGTTAACTGCAATCTGCAGCGGCTGGATGGCCCGGTGCGCGGCAACGCGCGCATCATCGACGAGTTGGAGTCCGTCTTCCGTGGCGCGGGATGGAACGTGCTGAAGGTCATCTGGGGTTCGGACTGGGATGAGCTCTTCGCGCGCGACCACCAGGGCCTGCTGCTGAAGCGCATGGAGGAGTGCGTTGACGGCGACCTGCAGCGCTACAAGGCCAAGGACGGCGCGTATATCCGCAAGGAGTTCTTCGGCAAGTATCCGGAGTTGCTGAAGATCGTTGAAGACAAGACCGACGAAGAGCTGGCCAACCTGCACCGCGGCGGCCACGACCCGGTGAAGATCTACAACGCCTACAAGCGTGCGCTGGAGCACAAGGGTGGCCCGACCGTGATCCTCGCCATGACCGTCAAGGGCTACGGGATTGCCAGCGCGCAGGCCCGCAACCCCACACACAACGAGAAGAAGCTGACTGACGACGCGCTCGCCGCGTTCGCCAAGCGTTTCGACTGTGGCCTCCCCGTCGAGGCGGCGCAGAACGCGGACTTCTATAAGCCCGATAACTCTGATCCGGCGATGGCCTATATGTTTGCGCGCCGCGAAGCGCTGGGCGGCTTCCTGCCCGCGCGTACTGTACCGAAGCTCGACTTCAAGACGCCTCCGCTCGACTTCTTCAAGACATGGCTCGCCGGTTCCAACGGCCGCGCCATCTCCACCACGATGGGCTTCGTGAACATGCTGAATGGCATGCTGAAGAGCCCGGATATCGGCAAGCTGATCGTCCCGATCATCCCCGATGAGGGCCGTACCTTCGGTTTCGAATCCGTGATGAAGCAGGTGGGTATCTACGCGCCCGAGGGGCAAAAGTACACCCCGCATGACGCCGACATGCTGCTCGCTTACAACGAAAAGAAGAACGGACAGATTCTGGAAGAGGGCATCACCGAAGCCGGATCGATGGCGAGCTTCACCGCCGCCGGCACCGCATATACCAACTATCGTGTGCCTGCTGTGCCCTTCTACATGTACTACTCGATGTTCGGCTTCCAGCGCATCGGCGATATGGCATGGGCCTTCGCGGACTCGCGTGGCAAAGGTTTCCTGATGGGAGGGACTGCAGGCCGCACGACGATGCTTGGCGAAGGACTGCAGCATCAGGATGGCCATTCGCACATCCTCGCCTCCACGATTCCCATCTGCAAGACCTACGATCCCGCCTACGTGTATGAGATGGCCGTGATCATCCAGGACGGCATGCGCCGCATGTATGAAGAAGGTGAGAACCGCTTCTACTACCTCACGATGTACAACGAGGACTACCCGCAGCCGGCGGCGGAGAACATCGAAGCTGTGCGCGAGGGAATTCTGCGCGGCCTATATAAGTTCAAGGCGGCGGAAAAAGGTGAGGCGAAACTACAGCTCTTCGGCGCCGGCCCCATCCTCAACGAAGTGGTTCGTGCGCAACAGATTCTCGCGGAGAAGTACAACATCGCCGCCGATGTCTGGTCCGTGACGAGCTACACGGAACTCCGCCGCGATGCCCTTGCCGTGGAGCGCTGGAATCGTCTGCACCCGGCTGAGAAGGAGCATGTGCCGTACGTTGTCAGCGCGCTTGCCAATGCGAAGGGACCGATCGTCGCAGCCAGCGATTACATGAAGTCTCTGCCGGACGCGCTTTCGCCGTGGCTGGGCTCGCGGCTGGTTTCGCTGGGCACGGATGGCTTCGGCCGCTCGGACAATCGCGAACACCTGCGCCGGCACTTCGAGATCGATGCGGAGTCCATCGTGGCAGCAGCGCTCTCGAAGCTTGCGCGCGAGGGTACGATCAAACCGAAGGTGGCCACGCAGGCATTCGCGGAGCTCGGACTGAACCCCGAAGCCGCGGACGCAGCCACGGCCTGATTCACTGCACGATCGAATCACTTACTCTCCAGGAAGAGGACTCGCCGCTTGGCTGACAATCCCCTGCTACCCCAGGATCGCCTTCGCGAACTCCACGCGCTCATGGGGCGCGTGCGCGCGCGGGACCGCCGCAAACACCACACCGCACGCGAGGCTCTGCTCGCGGCCGCATTGATTCATCTCTCCGCGGGCGATCTGGTCTCCGGCCGCGCGGATGATGCGACGCTCCGCGCATTTGCGCCTGAATCGAAAGCCGGAAACGATGCGCACGATGTTCCAAAGAGCCTGCGCATCCCGCTCTGTGCGGGCGCGGCACGTGGAATGCAGACGGCTGGAACAGACCGGATCGCGGTCGCCTTCACCGAGGCAGGCGCACCGGAGACGGGATGGGCAGACGCCCTGCGCTGGGCGTATCGCGACCGGCTCCCCTTTCTGCTCGTCGTCGCCGACAACGGCGCACGGACGAGCAACAAAGGATCCTCGCGCAAGGCGCCTCCGCTCCTTTGGCCGGAGCTCACGAAACTGGCGCACGGAATTCACCTGCCGCACTTCCCGGTCGACGGCGAAGATGCCGTCGCCGTCTACCGAGTCATGCAGGAGACCTCGGCGCGAGCGCGCTCCGGTGGTGGCCCGTCGATTATCTGGGCGATGCTCAGCGCCGAACAGCTTGCGTCGCGCCAACAGCCACTGAAGCGACTCGACGCCTACATGGCCACTCGCGGCATTCGTCTCTAGCAGTAACCAGTGTGAACAACCCGACATTTTGAAGACATTCTGCGGGCCTCACGAACCATTACACTGACACCATGTTTCTTTCGCGGTCCCCCCGCCACTGGCCACCTGCGGCAGCGCTCTTCGCGTTGCTGATCGCTGCCGCCTTTACATGCGGAGAGACCGCCTCGGCACAGGCTCCTGCATCCGTGCCGCCCGCGACCCCGGTACCGGCGAGCAGCCTGCCCTCCATTCCCGCACCCTCGTCCTCCAACGGCCAAAGCACGCCGAGCCAGCAACAACCCTCTCAGCCGGCTCAACCGCAGAGCCAACCCGCGACACAATCGCAGCCCGTCCCCCAGCCGCCGAACACGCCACAACAGCAGACGCAGCCCGGTACGCCGGCGCAGACTCCTCCGGATCAACTCGAGCAGCCTATCCGCGTGCAGAATCCACCGAATGCGACGCCGGTAACGATACCGCCCGCGGTCCCCGTTGCATCTGTGCCCAGCATGCCGGCGTATGGTCCCATGCCCGAAGAACCACATACCGACGCGCTTGGCTCGACATACATCCCCGTCGACAGCATCGTCTATCCGCTTACGCTTCGGCTGTATTCACTGGGCTATCTCGATGACGAATTCATAGCGATGCGTCCCTGGACGCGCCGCAGCCTGCTGCACACGCTCGAGAAGAGCGCCGATGACATCACCGCCGACGGCAACTCCGAAGCAGTGTCGATTCTTGCGTATCTCCAGGATTACCTGATCGCGGAGACGCCCGGGAACAATATGACGCGCGGCGCTGTCTACGGCGCCGAGTCGGTTTACACGCGCCTGATGGGGGTCGGCGGCCCCGTGCTGCGCGACAGCTTTCACCTCGGTCAGACCATCTACAACGACTACGGGCGGCCCTACGCCACGGGCTTCAACAACGTCACCGGCTTCGAGAGCGTCAACGAGTACGGCCGCTTCTCGCTGTACGTCCGCGGCGAATACCAGCATGCGCCCGCCTACCAGGGCTATTCCCTGGCTCTCGCGAACCAGATCTCCTGCCTCGACGAGATCTGCCCGTTTGTGCCACCGAACAATCCCCAGGACACCGTCCCGTATGGCAGCACAAACAACGCAGTGAATACCTTCCGGCTGCAAGCGGCTTACGCCTCGTTTCACTGGTGGGGCCAGGAGATCTCGTTCGGCAAGTCCGATTCATGGTGGGGACCTGGCATGGGCGGCGGCATGGCGTGGAGCGACAATGCCGAGAATCCCTATACGTTCCGCGTCAATCGCGTCGAGCCGATGTACGTCCCCTACCTGAGCAAGTTGATCGGGCCACTGCGTTATGACTTCATGATCGGCCCACTACAGGGTCATTCGGCGCCGAATGGACCATGGGCCGAATCCTTTGGCTTCGCGCTCAAGCCGACGAAGAACTTCGATCTGAGCTTCCAGCGCACCATCATCTGGGGAGGAGCTGGACACGGCTGCATCGATCCGGTAACCGGCGTCTACACTCCGTGCAAGCAACCCATCACCCTTCATACCTTCTTCAAGGGCTTCTTCTCCTTCACCGACACGACGACTTTGGAGAAGTACTCGGTCGACGATCCGGGAGCGCGCTACAGCACCTTCACCTTCTCGTATAAGCTGCCGTTCCTGCGCAAATACGTCACGCTCTACACGGATTCCATCGCCCATGACGACGTGACGCCCCCCAGCGCGCCGCGCCGGGCCGCCTACCGTCCCGGCTTCTACATCACACAATTCCCTCACCTGCCGAAGCTCGACTTCCGTATCGAAGCCTCGAACACCGACACCTCAACCCTGCGTAGTATCGGCGGCCAATTCAACTACTGGGAGGTCGTCCAGAAGCAGGCTTACACCAACAAGGGCTTCATCATGGGCGACTGGGTGGGTCGCGAAGCCAAGGCGGGCAACGCGTGGCTTACCTGGCACCTCTCCGGCGATGAGTGGGTGCAGGCCGCATACATGTACAAGAAGACCCCCAAGGACTTTATCCCCGACGGCACCACGCAGCATCAGTTCACCGTCGACGTCGTCAAGAACCTGCGGCGTGATATTCAACTCGACGCATGGATGCAGTACGAACGCTGGAAGGCTCCGATCTACAAGGTCGGCCAGCAGAGCGACGTGGTTTTCGCAGCGCAGATCAAGTTCTTCCCCAAGCTGCACACGGACCCGCAACCTGCGAAGAAGAAGTAACTCGCCTGTCAGCGGCCCGAGGCCAGCCGGAAGTACTCCTCGTCCTGCCGGGCCGCTGCAGCGCGCACGCGTGGCTGCGCCTTCTCAGCCTCCACTGCGGCACGGAAGTAGTCGAGCGAGCGCGACAGACCTTCGCGCAGCTGGATCTTCGGCTCCCATCCGAGCAGCGTCTTCGCGCGCGTGATGTCGGGCTGCCGCTGCTTCGGATCGTCACGCGGCAAGGGCTTGAAGACGATCTCGCATTGGGAGCCGATGAGAGCCTGCACCTCGCGCGCGCACTCCAGGATCGTCCACTCCGTCGGATTGCCGATGTTCACAGGGTCATGCTCGCCGGACTTCGACAATCGCATGATGCCCTCAACCAAATCGGAGACATAGCAGAAGCTTCGCGTCTGCGATCCGTCACCGTAGACCGTCAGCGGGTCGCCGCGGAGCGCCTGCATCATCAGGTTGGAGATCACGCGGCCGTCGTTAGCCTGCAGCCGAGGTCCGTACGTGTTGAAGATCCGCACCATGTGCGTGTTCACGCCGTGATAACGACGGTAGGCCGAAACCGCTGCCTCGGAGAAGCGCTTCGACTCGTCATAGACCGAGCGTGGACCAATGGGGTTCACATTGCCCCAATAGCTCTCCACCTGCGGATGCACCTCGGGATCGCCGTAGCACTCCGAGGTCGATGCATGCAGGTAGCCCGCTCCATATTGCTTCGCGATCTCGAGCGTATTCAGCGTTCCGGCCGAGCCCACCCGCAGCGTCTCGATACCCAGCCGCATATAGTCCACCGGGCTCGCCGGCGAGGCAAAGTTGAAGACATAATCCACCTGCCCCACGTCGAACGGCTCGCAGATATCGATCTGCTCGAAGCGAAACTTCGGCTCGCTCCCGAGATGCCGCAGATTCGCAGGGTTTCCAGTTGCGAGATTATCGACGCCCACGACGTCGTTGCCGTCCGCCAGCAGCGCGTCACACAGGTGTGACCCCAGGAAGCCCGCCGCGCCCGTCACCAGAACTCTCTTCGAACCCATTCGTACTCCCTCACGCCCGCGGCGTGCGTGCCAACCAGTTCGCGTCCGTGCAACAGCGCGCAGTCTTTCTCTTCGCTTGATCAGCCAATCGCAGCTCAGCCAATCGCAGCCGAAACAGCCTCACGCACCGGCACCGCAGTCGGCCGCCCCACGCTCAGGTAGGTGAAGCCGTGCTCCTGCATCACTGCGGGATCGAACAGATTGCGTCCGTCGACAACGATCGGATAACGCAGCGCGCTATGCAGACGCCGCAGATCGAGCCCTGCAAACTCCTTCCAATCGGTGAGAATCAACAACCCGTCGGCGTCTTTCGCCGCCTCATAAGCATCCGCGGCATAGCTCATCGACGATGAGGGCGGCAGTTCCAGCCGCGCACGCTCCATCGCCGCCGGGTCATATGCGACGACGCAGCATCCCTCACCGAGCAACATCTCCACCAGGTCAATCGCCGGCGACTCGCGCACGTCGTCGGTCTCTCCCTTGAACGAGAGCCCTAACACCGCCAGCCGTTTTCCGCGCAGCGTCCAGAGCGCCGACTGCACTTTGCTCAGGAAGCGCCGCTTCTGCTGCGCATTGATCTTCTCCACCTCGCTCAAGAGGTTGAAGTCCACGCCCATCTGCTGCGCGACGGAGCGAAAGGCCGCGACGTCCTTCGGGAAGCACGATCCGCCATAGCCGATTCCCGGACGTAGAAAACCCGGGCCGATGCGCGAATCCAGCCCAATCCCGCGCGCCACCTGCTCTACGTTGGCGTCCGCCGCCTCGCACAGGTTTGACACCGCGTTGATGAACGAGATCTTCATCGCCAGAAACGCATTCGACGCGTGCTTGATGATCTCCGCGCTCTTCGTCGAGGTCATCAGCAGCGGCGGCGGCGAGTGCATCGAGCAATCGCCTTCGATCGCTTCGCCCTTCTCGTAGTAGGCTCCGGTCATCAGTGGCGCATAGATCTGCTTCAGAAGAGCCGCCCCGCGCTGGCTGTCCGCGCCCACCACAATCCGGTCCGGATGCAGGAAGTCTTCGACGGCCGTGCCTTCGCGCAGAAACTCCGGATTCGAAACCACATCGAACATCTCGCGGCTGACCCCATTGCGTTCGATGACGCGCCGGATCCACTCGTTGGTATAGACCGGCACCGTGCTCTTCTCCACGATGACCTTGTATCCGCTGATGTGCCGCGCTATCTCGCTGGCCACCGCTTCCACATAGGAAAGGTCGGCGTCGCCGTTCTCCGCCTGCGGCGTACCTACGGCGATGAAGATCGCGTCGCACTCCCGCGTGGCCTCGGCCAGGTCGGTCGTAAACCTCACCCGCGTGTTTCTGTACCGCTCCAGCAGCTCCGGAAGGTGCTTCTCGTGAATGAGGCTGTCGCCACTCCGCAGCGCAGCCACCTTGCCCTCGTCGTTATCGACGCAAATAACCTGGTGACCGATCTCCGCGAAACAGATGGCTGCCACGAGTCCCACGTACCCAGACCCGACAACTGCTATCTGGCAAGCATCTTCCATCCCGCTGCTCCTTGAATTGCGTCGCCGAAGAATTCCTATGCCTTCGCATTGTAGAACCTCACTGCCCGTGCCGCCCGGTTGTCTCCCCATGTTCAAACGCCCTCCGGTCGGGGCAGATTTTCAAGTAGACTAGGGACCAATGACCTCCGGAAGGCCCGAAGTTTCCCCACTGCCAGCAGATGCAAACCCGACTGCTGGGGCCGGGCATAATCCCGCCGATACGACCTTATCGGAGGCGCTCCTCACTGTCAGAAAACGCAAATACCTCATCGCCGCCATCGCGTCGCTCGGCATCGCCTATGGGTTTTACAAGGGCACCACGCAACCCCGCCTCTATCAGGCGACCGGCACCATCGAGATTCGCACCGGCTCGTCGAACCAGTTTCGCGTCAATGCAAGCAGCCGGCTACGGATCGGCAAGCTCTTCGCTTCAGACGCAGGTTGCGATCATTAAGAGCGATACGGTTCTGTTGACCGTCGCCCGTGACCTCGACCTGCCCAACAACGCTGCCTTTACGGGCTACTACGGTCCTAACCGACACCTCAGCCTCGACGACCTGAACGTGCGCCAAGGCACCCTGAACGGCATGAACGCCGACATCAGCGTCGGCGTCGTACCCAAGACGGACCTCGTTCAGATCAGCTGCCAGACTCTGGATCCCAAGCTCTCGTCCGACATCGTCAACCGGCTCATCCGCGAGTTCATTCAGCGCGACCTGCAGTCGAGCTATGAGGCAACCCAGCGCGTCTCCGACTTCCTCTCGCTGCAACTCCGCGACCTCAAACAGGAAGTGGAGACTCAGCAGGAGCAGCTGATCGATCTGCAGAAGCGCATCGGCGTCCTCGGCTTCGACCCGCAGCACAATCAGATCCAGTCGACGCTCGACGACCTCACACGCGCCGTCAGCGCAGCGCAGATCGCCAGGATTCAGCAGCAGGCCCGCTACAAGACGCTCAGCACCATGAACCCGGACGCGCTGGACGGAACGATCGGCGCCCAGGCGGCAGGCGGACTTTCGACAAGCCTCAGCGGTCTCCGAGCCACTCGCGAACAGCTCTTGGCGCGGTACGCAGAACTCAGCGCAACGCTCGGCCGAATCACCCGCAGGTCAAGGCCCTCACCGCCCAGATCAACGAGATCGACAAGCAGATCGGCGACGAGCAGAAACGCCTGCTCGACCAGGCACATCAGGCCTACGTTGCCGCCAGTGATAACGAGCAGCAGACCCGCGGCGCGCTCGAGGCCGAGAAGGCTGAGGCCTATAAGCTGCGCGACGATCTCGTTGAGTACACGCTTCGCCAGCGCGACTTTGAATCCAACCGCACGCTCTACGAGGGCCTCTCGCAGCGCCTCCGCACCGCCGGCATCGAGGCTGGGCTCGAGTCGACCGAGATCGACATCATCGACAACGCCGTTCCGCCGGTCGCTCCCACATTGCAGTCCCGCTCCAGCATGATGCTGGTTGATGGAATCCTGATGCTCACGCTCGGCATCGTCCTCGCCTTCGTCCTCGAGAGCCTCGACACTGGCATCCGCACTGTCGCGCAGATCGAAGCCATCTCCGGCCTTCCGTCGCTCGCGCTCATCCCGCGCATTCGCCGCAGTGCCCCTGAGATAGCCGCGCAAACTGCTGTGCAGCGAAATCTTGGCGTCATTGGTGCGCCTATGTCGCAGTTCGCGGAAGCCTTCCGCGCCTTGCGCACCTCGCTGCTGCTGTCTGTTGCCGGACGCGAGCCCCAGGTGATACTGCTGACCAGCGCGACTCCCAGCGAAGGCAAGACAACCGTCGCCATGAACCTCGCCTGCGTCCTCGCCCAGCGCGACGTTCGCGTTCTGCTCATCGATGCCGACCTGCGCCGTCCGACCGTGCACCACCGGTTCAACATCAACGGAAAGGTCGGCCTCAGCTCTGTGCTCACCGGAAGCGTCCCGCTGCAGCAGGCCGTCCAGCAGGTTTCCGAGGTCCCGAGGCTCGACATCCTGGTTAGCGGACCGGTGCCTCCCTTCCCGACCGAGATGCTGGCCTCGGACGCCATGAACCGGTTGCTCGCCGAGTGCCGCGGAGCTTACACCCACATCGTCCTCGATTCGCCTCCGCTGCTCTCCATCACCGACAGCGTGGTCCTTGCCCACGACTGCAGACGCCGTCGTTCTCGTCGTCCGGCAGGGCAAGGCCAACAAGCATGCCGTCCGCCGCGCACGCGATCTCCTGATGCGTGCCGGCACCCGCATCACCGGCACCGTGCTCAACGCCGTCGACCTCAACTCCCCCGAGTACTATGCCTACTATGGCTACTCCGGATACTCCGGCTATGCGTCCGGCGGCGTCGACAGCAAGGCGTGGGATTCGCGCGGAAGCGAAAAGTCGGGCCGGCGCAACGGAGGTGAAAAGTGACCGCGTACATATCACCATCGCTTCGCAATCGCTCGCGCCTGCTCTTCGTCTCTATCGTCGCCATCCTTGTGCTGGCGTCCTGCACAGCCTGCCTGGCGCAGTTCAGCGGCCCGGGCCCAACGATTCAGACGCCCTCAACCGCCACGGTCACAACCGATCGCGCTCTGCTGTTTCCACCTGCCCGCGACCCCTTGCTCTCGCCTGGGGATCTCATTTCAATTCGCGTCTTCGAGCAGCCCGACTACACCCCGGCGGTCCGCCTCAGTGCTGACGGCAGTGTGCTGCTCCCGCTCATCGGCACAGTAGATTTGACCGGCAAGACCCTCTCTCAGGCCGAGAAGATCATTGAGCAGCGGCTCATCGACGCACAAATCTACCGCAACCCGCAGGTCACGATTCAACTCGTGGAAGGCCCTAATCAGGTCGCGACGGTCGTTGGCGAAGTACATCAGGTTGTTCCCATCGTCGGCTCGCGCCGCCTGCTGGATGTCCTCGCCACCGCCGGCGGTCTCCCGCCCACCGCGAGCCACGTCATCACCATCAGCCGCCCCGGAGTCGCCGAGCCCCTCATCGTCGACCTCGGCACCGATCCGCTTCACAGCGGCCTTGCCAACATTCCCATCTTTGCCGGGGACACCATCATCATCGGCCGCATTGGCGTGGTCTATATGATGGGTGCCTTCAAGAGCCCCGCAGTCATTCCGCTGACACAATACGCGCCGCTCACACTCATGGAGGCCACGGCAATGAGTGGAGGACTTGCCTTCCAGGGCAAATACGACGACGTTCGCCTCATTCGCACCGTTGGCGACCACCGGACGGTCGTCAAGCTCGACATCCAGCACATCCTGCACGGCAAGGACCCAGATCCGATTCTGCAGGCCAATGACATCGTCTTCATCCCCGACAGCACACTCAAAGCGTCGATCAACAACGGCAGCCTCGGAACTCTCCTCGGCATCGTCTCCCTGTTGATCTCCGTCATTCGTTACTAACTGGATCTCGACATGGTGCGCCTCGCCTACGTCGTCTCGCACCCCATCCAGTACCAGGCGCCGCTGCTCCGCCGCATTGCGCGCGAGCCCGGTATCGACCTCACCGTCTTCTTCGGTTCGGACTTTTCCGTCCGCGGCTACAAGGACGAGGGCTTCGGCGTCGAGGTCACCTGGGACGTCCCGCTGCTCGACGGCTATCGCAGCCAGTTCCTGCCGCGCCTGCGCGACACCGGCACCGTCTCTCCGCTGAGCCCCATCAGCCGCGGCATCCTCCGCCGCCTCCGCAACCCTGATGGCTCGCCTGCATTCGACGCGCTCTGGGTCCACGGCTACGCCAGCGTCAACGCGCTGCACGCCATCCTCGCCGCCAACGCTCTCGGCATCCCCGTCCTCCTCCGTGCTGAGTCCTGGCTCGCCGATCGCCCGCGCAGCCTCTCTACGCTTCTCACCAAGCAGCTCTTCCTTCGCCTGCTCCGGCCAGCCATCGCCGCCACGCTTCCCATTGGCTCGCGCAACCGCGACTACTGGGCCCGCTACTTCGGCCCCCACATGCCGCAGTTCCTCATGCCCTACGCCGTCGACAACGCCTGGTTCGCGCAACGCACAGCCGCCGCGGATCCGATCAAGCTTCGTACCGAGCTGCAACTCACTTCCGGCCGCCCCGTCATCCTGTTCGCCTCCAAGTTGCAGACGCGCAAGCACGCCGACCACCTGCTCGAGGCCTACGCCCGCCTCTGCACTACCGCGCCCCATCCGTTCCCCTATCTCGTCATCGTCGGCGACGGCGAAGAGCGCGCCGGCCTCGAAGCGCGTGCCCGCGAACTAGCCCTCGAAGGCATCCGCTTCCCCGGCTTCCGCAATCAGTCCGAACTCCCCGCCTTCTTCGCGCTCGCCGACGTCTTCGTGCTGCCCTCCCGTCACGAGCCCTGGGGCCTCATCGTCAATGAAGCCATGGCCGCCGGCTGCGCCGTCATCGTCTCCGACGAGGTAGGCGCCCACGCCGATCTCGTCACCAACGGCGTCGAGGGCTTCGTCTTCCCCGTCGGCGACATCGACGCCCTCACCGCCGCCCTCGCTCGCGTCGTCTCCAGCCCCGAACAAACCCAGCGCATGGGCAACGCGGCCAAGGCTCGCATCGCCTCCTGGGACTTCGAGGCCGACGTCCGCGGCCTCCGCCGGGCGCTCGCCGCGGTCACCGGCAAACTCCGGCCCTGAACCCAAAGCCTCACCACCCCGCGGCATTCCACACGCATCCCCGCTTGGTATGCTTACCCCCAAGAGCCAACCTCCGCGAATGAGAATCCTCCACATCGTCGGCACCGTCAGCCCCGCCGCCGGCGGCCCGACCGAGGTCATCCGGATGCTCGTCCGCTACGCTCCTCCGGGCTACACCAGCGAGCTCGCCACCCTCGACGATCCAGCCGCACCCTTCCTCCGCGATCTCCCGTTCCCGGTCCACGCACTCGGCTCCGCTCACAAGCGCTGGTTCCGCCCATCCCTCCTCCGATGGCTGCGGAAAAACCGTTCGCAATTCGACGGAGTTATTGTGCATGGCCTGTGGGAATTTACCGGCCTTTCAGCATTGTTGAGCACAGTTAAGTATCCAGGCTATGTTGTATTTACACATGGGATGCTCGACCCGTACTTTAAGCGGGCGTACCCTGCAAAGCATGCCAAGAAGTGGCTCTACTGGCTCCCCGCTGAATACTGGGTGCTCCGCGGTGCCCGTCGCGTCCTCTTCACCACGAACGCCGAACGCGACCTCGCCGCTCAGAGCTTCTGGCTGCACCGCTGGAAACCCATGGTTGTCCCCCTCGGTTCCGAGGCCCCGCCACCCGACACCTCCGCCCTCCTCGAGGCCTTCCACGCCGTCTGCCCGGAAGTCGCCGGCCGCCGATTTCTCCTGTTCCTCGGCCGCATCAACGAGAAGAAGGGCTGCGATCTCCTCGTCCAGGCCTTCGCCAGGCTCTGCGCCGAGCACCCCGATCTTCACCTCGTGATGGCCGGCCCTGACCCCGCCGGCTGGCGGGAACGCCTCGAGACCCTCGCCTGCAACTCGGGTTGCACCGACCGCATCCACTGGCCCGGCCTTCTGCTCGGCGATGCGAAGTGGGGCGCCTTCGCAGCCTGTGAAGCCTTTGTCCTCCCCTCGCACCAGGAGAACTTCGGAGTCGCCGTCGTCGAGGCCCTCGCCTCAGGCCGTGCCGTCCTGCTCACGCACCCTGTCAACATCGCGCAGGATCTCGAGGCCGACGGCTCCGCGCTCGTCGAACCAGACACCGAAGAAGGCATCACCCGCCTCCTCACGCGCTGGCTCGCGCTGACCCCGTCGCAGCAAGCCGAGATGGCTTCCCGCGCGCGCGACAGCTTCCTTCGCCGCTACGACATGCGCCGCAACGCCGAGGCCATCCTGCGTGTCTTCGAGAAGCCCAATACCGCACAGGCGTCCCACGCTGCCCCGCTTACGGAGGCCCGCTGATGCCCCGCCCGGCCGACTACCGCGCTGACCAGCACATCACCACCGGCAACGACCCTTACACACGGCCGGCCTTCTCCTTCGGCAATCGGGCCGCTCGTCTGCTCTGGAACATCACCTGGCTGCTGCTCTACCGTCCCTCGCCGCGGCCCCTGCATGCATGGCGCGCTCTCCTGCTCCGCCTCTTCGGCGCGACGCTCGGCCCGGACTGCCACTTCTATCCGGCCTCGCGTGTCTGGGCTCCGTGGAACCTGCGCTGTGCCGACCACGTCGCCGCCGGCGATGGCGTCGAGATCTACAACCCCTCGCCCATGACACTCGGATCGCATGTCATCCTCTCGCAGGATTGTTACCTCTGCGGCGCGACGCACGATTACAACGATCCCGCGTTCCCTCTGCTGGCCTATGCCATGACCATCGAGCCCTATGCCTGGATCTGCGCGCGCGCCTCAGTCGCTCCCGGCATCCTGATCGGTGAAGGCGCCGTGCTCGGCCTCGGCTCCGTGGCGACGCGCGACCTCGAGCCCTGGACCGTCTACTCCGGCAACCCCGCGCAGCCCATCCGCCAGCGCCAGCGCAGCGAAGCAGCCACTCCAACTGCGGAGACTGCCGCGCAGTGAGCGCCACGCCCAACGTCTCCGTGCTCATCCTCACGCTCAACGAGGAGCAAGACCTGCCCGGCTGCCTCGACTCCGTCGCATGGTCCGACGACATCCACGTCTTCGACTCCAACTCCACCGACCGCACCTCCGAAATCGCCCGCGCGCGCGGCGTCACCGTCACTACGCGCACCTTCGACACCTATGCGCGTCAGCGCAACGCCGCAATGCAGCTTCCATTCCGCCATCCGTGGGTCCTCGTCCTCGACGCCGATGAACGCGCCACGCCCGAGCTCTCCCTCGAGATTCAGCGCGCCGCCGCAGAGGCGCCTGCAAACGTCAGCGCCTTCCGCATCCGCCGCCGCGACTTCCTCTGGGGAACGTGGCTGAAACACGCGCAACTCACGCCCTACTACGTGCGCCTGCTTCGCGTTGGCAGTGTCCACTACACGCGCGACGTCAACGAGTTCGTCGAGGTCGAAGGCGACACAGGTCAGCTCTCCGCGCCGCTCGATCACATGGCCTTCTCAAAGGGGCTCACACACTGGGTCGCGAAGCACAACCAGTACTCCACCAGCGAAGCGGAACTCCTCGCTTCGGGCGATGCCATACGTGACGCATCCCTCAAAGACGCACTCTTCGCATCGGACTTCCACGATCGCCGCGCCGCGCAGAAGGCGCTCTTCTACCGCATGCCCGCACGTCCGGCACTTAAGTGGATCTACATGATATTTGTGCGTGGCGCTGTGCTCGATGGTGCAGCCGGTGTGATGTACGCCACGCTGCAGAGCTTCTATGAGTACCTGATCGAGGTGAAGCGCCGCGAGATTCTCCGCCGCCGCAGAGGACTGCCGATCTGAAACTCCCGCTTAAATGAGAAGGACGAGGGCGAGATACCAGGTGTCATTGCCGATAGGCGCTCAGGGAGCGTCGGGGCCACCCGCTCGTATCTCGCTCTCGTCTCTCTACCCGCGCAATTTGGCGAGCAGATCGGTCGGATGCACGGGCTTGGCCAGTATCTCGAACTCATGGCCCTGGGCTCGTGCTCTCTCCAGAAGGTCGGCGGTTGCCGCCTGTCCGGAAAACAATAGTACCTTGCAGTTGGGAAGTTTGGCGCGCGTCTGAATGGCGGCTTCAATGCCGGTCATGCCGGTCATGATGACGTCGCTGATGAGCATGTCGGGCTTGAAGGTGTCCAACGTCTCAATTGCCTTCTCGCCGCTATAGACTGCGCGGGCCTCAAAGCCTGCCTGGTTCAGAATGATTGCAAGGGTGTTCGCAATCACCTGCTCGTCATCGGCGACGAGAACGCGGGGCTTCGAGTTATTTGTGTTTGCTTCTGCCATGTGGGTCCCTGAAAAGTTCCTTCCGTGGGCTGCCTTGTTCGTAGCCACAGCGCAACCCACTCTCGTCATGATACGGGAGGCCAGCCCTGACAACGCAGCTTATCCTAGCCCACTGTGATGCGAACTTCCACAGCAACGCTGCTTAGGTTCTAACGTTTAACATCCTTCCGCACTGGCAGTTAGACGATGCTACTCTCAAACCGTGGTTGACCTTCACCACCATCTTCTGCCGGGGCTGGACGACGGGGCGCCGGACCTCGCCACCACCCTCAAGATGGCGCGCATGGCCGCCGATGACGGGATTACCCACGTCGTCTGCACACCGCACGCCAACGGCCGCTATCCCTTCGACCCTGAGAAGAACCAGGCACTGCTCGCCGAGGTGCGCGCGGCGATCGCCGACGCTGGAATCCGGCTCATCCTCGGGTCCGGCTGTGACTTCCACCTCAGCTACGACAATGTGCGTGATGCACTCCAAAACCCGCGCCGTTACACGGTGAACGGTGGGGAGTACCTGTTAGTGGAGCTGCCGGATTACGCGCTGCCGCCGACGCTGGAGGAGACGTTCTACTCACTGCGGCTGGCGGGGATAACGCCGATTCTCACGCATCCGGAACGCAACCCCTCGCTGCAGCAGGATGACTCGCGGCTGAAGGACTGGATACGGGACGGGATGCTGACGCAGGTGACAGCTGCGTCGGTGATGGGGCTGATGGGACGCAAGGCGCAGAAGATGGCGGAGCGGATGCTCGCAGACCGCTGGGTCCACTTCCTCGCGACCGACGCGCACAACATCAGTACACGGGCGCCGAAGATGCGGGATGCGCGGGACCACGTCGCGGCTCGGCTCGGCGAGCAGTATGCGCAGAAGCTTTGCACCGAAAATCCACAGGCGGTGTTCGACAACCGGACCCTCCCGCCGCAAGAGCCTTCGCAGAAGATCTTCGAATCGGCAGAGGATGAGCTGGTCGACGAGGATAAAAAACCGCGGGGGCTGCTGGGGCGGATCTTCCGGAGGTGACCCTCTGGCACCCCAGCAAGCAAAGAACGCTCGCCGGGGACCCCTCCCCCTCCCCCACTTTTTGCGCAAGGTCTTCAGCGGATTGCGGTTAGGGGTGGACCTAAGTGGTTTTCAAGGTGCCGTAAGAATGAAGCCCGGCGGTGAGCCGGGCTTTTGTGTCCTTAAGTTAATTGTATCGGGCGCGTCAAGAGGGCGAGCTCAATTCAAGGCCTTGTGGGGCGGTTTATGGGATCCGTGCCCGGGATCGAAGATGACGAAGCTGTTGCGGTTGGCGATGTAGAGCTGGTTGAAGCTGCCGGTCGGGAGCAGCCCGTCGATGACCAGCTGCTTCAGGCCCGCGTCCCCGATCCACGCCTCGGCGCTGAAGGTCTCGGAGCCTACGGACAGCCGGGTGTGGAAGGTGGTGGCGGAAGAGAGCCTGCCGTTTCCGTCTGCAATCCATTTCGTTCCCCTGGGAACCGAGGGCGGAGGTGCGGTGAGCGGCTGGAGGACCACCATGTCGGCGCCGCTGTCGAGCAGCAGGAGAAGCGGCTCCCCCTTCATGGCAGTCTGCACCGGAACGGAGATCAGGCGAGCCTCCAGGTCTCCCGTGCGGGTGCGGACGGGCGCGATGCTGATGCGATCTCCGGTGAGCTCCGGCAGGAGCGTGCCGTCGTTATCGAACTGAATGCGATGGTGGCGGTTGTCGATGAGGTAGTTGGAACGGAGGAGGACATCCTGACCGAGGACCCCGCGTAGATGCGAATCGAAGGACTTGAACTCGATCAGCGGCTGGACGAGAACGTTGAGCGGCCCTGACTCGATGGGGCCGAGCGAGAGGTCCTCGACGAGAACCCGGCGGGCGTCGGTCGTGTCGTTCCAACTGGCGAGCCTGGCGCTTTGCGCCGCCGGGAGGGCGAGCGCAGTGGACAGTTGCGGGTCGACAGCGGACGAGGTCGCGCCCGTATCGAGCAGGAAGGGATAGGGACCCTTGCCGTTCACGCGTACCTCGATGACGATCATGGAGCGATGAGGCGACTTGAAGTGGATGGTATTGTCCGTGCGCTCGGCGACGCTGGCGAGCCGAAGCATGAGGGCGACGAGAAAGATGGCGACTCTGAAGGCGAGAGTGTCTGTGATGGACCGGCCTGGTGTTGTGTTTTGCGGACCCTGCGGCATGGGTGCTCCTGTCGGCCGGAGGGGGACGCGAGCGCACTTCCCTGGAAGCTGATGAACGCTTCCCACTTCTTCGGTTGCGGCGGCTCACTGTTGTCCGGCTAAGGACCACGTTAGGTTTGCTTGCGCGATGGCGAAAGCATGTGCGCGGACGATGTGCGGACAAAAAAGGACGTCAGTGACAGGATGCCGTTGAGGCATGACGGATGGCACGAGGGTGATTATGAAAACCCCTAGTCCGTCCTGCAGGGATCACCGGCAAGAAGTCGACTTCCGAGTACTAATCCGTGTGCCACGTCGTCTCAGAGGCAAGAATTGGAGGCAGAAGGTGAGAAGAGCCAGAGGCTTGTGTACGGTGCGAACATCAGTTGCACATCGAGACAATGGACTCAAGTGGGCGACCGGCTTACACGTGAGAGTACAACGTCTTCCAGCATCGGCGTGATGTGGGACCAATTGCCGGGCGCAAAATCACGCAGGTCCCAGATCGGTTCGAACTTCCTCCATCCAGCGGCGATTGCGGTTTCGGCGAGTTCGGCACCTTCGGCGGGGGTATCCCGTCCCCCACAATGGATCGCCTTGCCGCCGAAGGCATTCGTTACAACTGCTTCCACACCATCAGCCCTTTGCAGTCCCACACGCGCCGCACTCATTACCGGGCGGAACCATCACTCCGCTGCATTCGCCGGGATAACCGAGATCGCTACCGGCTACGACGGTTACACCTGCATTCTGCCGAAGAGTTGCGGCACCGTCGGTGAAGTTCTTCGCCAGAACGGATACATGACCGCCTGGATCGGCAAGAACCACAACAGCCCCACCATGGGACACCAGCGCCGCAGGCCCCTTCGACCGTTGGCCAACGGACTCGGCTTCGACTACTTCTACGGCTTCAATGCCGGGGATATGAACCACTGGAATCCCGTCCTCTACGAGAACCGGAATCTTGTCCCGCGTTCCACGGATCCCAACTACCACCTCACTACTGACATTGCCGACAAAGCCATCGCATGGGTCCGGCAGGCCAACAGCATCTCGCCTATCTCGTCCCTTCTTCCTTTACGTCGCTCCCGGTGCAACCCACGCTCCACACCACACCCCGAAAGAATGGATCGATAAGTTCAAAGGCAAGTTCGATGAAGGCTGGGATGTTTATCGCGAACAAGTCCTCGAGCGGCAAAAGAAACTCGGTGTCGTTCCGCAAGATACACAACTTACGGTTCGTTCCAAGGGCCTGCCTGCATGGGACTCTCTCAACGCCGACCAGAAGCGTCTCTATGCGCGCATGATGGAAGTCTTCGCCGGTTACGGCGCCCAGTGCGACTATGAACTCGGCCGCGTCGTCGATGCTGTCAAGCAACTCCCCGGCAGCGACAACACCCTCATCGTCTACATTGCTGGAGACAATGGATCCAGTGCAGAAGGCGGCCTCGAAGGCTCGCTCTGCGAAAACCTCTTCTTCAACGGCATCTCGGAAAAATGGCAGGACAACATCAAGGTTATCGACGAGCTCGGCGGCCCCAGGCACTTCAACCACTTCCCGGCCGCCTGGGCGCATGCCATGAACGCACCCTTCCAGTGGACCAAGCAGGTCGCCAGCCACTTCGGCGGCACGCGCAACCCGATGATCATCTCCTGGCCCGCCCGCATTAAGGACAAAGGCGGCCTGCGCCCACAATTCCTCCACGTCATCGACATCGTTCCTACGCTCTACGAACTCTGCGGCATCACTGCTCCCCGCGAACTGAACGGAGTACAGCAGAAGCCGATCGAAGGTACCAGCTTCGCCTTCACCTTTGACGACGCCAAAGCGCCCAGCCGTCGCAAGACGCAATACTTCGAGCTCGGCTGCAACCGCGGCCTCTATCACGATGGATGGATGGCATCATCCCCTTCCTTCGTCCCGTGGGATCCAAACCGCGGCGACTGGGATCCCGACAAAGCCGTATGGGAACTCTACAAAGTCGACGAGGACTACTCGCAGGCAAACGATCTCGCGAAACAGAACCCCGAAAAACTCAGGGAGCTGCAAGACCTCTGGTGGGTCGAAGCAGCAAAATACAACGTCCTCCCGCTCGACTGGCGCGCCTCCATCCGCTTCAACTCAGAACTCATGGGCCGCCCGAGCCTCACTGCCGGACGCACCACGATGACGTACTATCCCGGCACTGTTGGCCTGCCCGACGCCGCCTCTCCACCGATGACCAACAAGTCTTGGACCATCACCGCTGACATCGAACTCATCGGCGACAAGACCAGCGGCATGGTCGTCACCCACGGCGGACTCGAGGGCGGTTACGGCCTCTACCTTCGCGACAACAAGCCGACCTTCGTTTACAACTTCCTCTCCATCGATCGCCCCACATTCACCGCGAAAGATCCTTTGCCCGCGGGCAAGACGCAGCTTGTCGTCGACTTCGCTTACGACGGCGGCGGCATGGGCAAGGGAGGCAAGATCACCCTGTCGGCCAACGGTAAAACAATCGCTGAAGGCCGCCTCGAAAAAACCATTCCCATGCAGCTCTCGCTCGGCGAAGGTCTAGACATCAGGCTGCGACATCGGCTCGCCCATCGACTTCACCTACGAGATGCCGTTCGCCTTCACCGGCAAGATTCACTATGTAATGCAAAGTAGACGAGAGCGAGTGTGATGATCAGCAGGGACAAAATTCGCCGAGCCGCCAAGCTGACGCAACACCGAGGGAGACCGGATCTTGAGTCACGGCAACTTCCTCTGATGCAGTCGCTGATTCATCCGGGGAATAACACGCTGGGGCTGAAAAAAGTTACACCTTATTCGTGACACGACCTCTCGAATCTTCGCAATATATGACTTTCGAGAGGACAAGGGCTTGTGTTTGACACCAAAAATAAATGTGTTGACAACGCAAGATTGACACTTCTAGGATTCAGCCGTTTCCAATACGAATCAGTTTCAGAAATCGCGACGGCGTGTGTGTAACCGAGTCTTGACGCGGTGAGCGATGACCTAACTTTTCGGAGGTGTCGAATGTTGCTGGAGCGAGGAAGACGAACCGGAACGATTCAATTCGTGTTATTCGCGATGGCCTTCGCCGGGCTGCTCTGGAGCGGAAGCGCATCGGCGCAGGGTCTGGGACGGATCAGCGGCACCGTAACCGACACCACGGGCGCCACTGTCTCCGGCGCCCAGATCACGGCGACGAACGCCGGCACCCAGCAGACCGTTACAACCACGAGCGACAGCTCCGGCGTGTACAGCTTCCCTTCGCTCGCACCAGCGCAGTACACGGTGACGGCGGTCGCCAAGGGATTTGCAACCTACGCCGCCAGCAATGCGCGGCTGCAGGCGGACCAAGCTCTGACGCTGGACATTGCCCTGAAGGTCGGGGCCACAACAGAAGTTGTGACCGTCACGACCGAACCTCCGCAGATCGATACGACGACGGGAACGCTGTCGCAGGTTATCGATGAGAGGCGCGTGAACGACCTTCCCTTGAACGGCCGCAATGTGGCGACGATGACACAGCTCGTGCCCGGCGTTGTCGTTGCCCCCAGCGCCAACATCGACCAGGGCTCGACAAAAACCTTCCCTGTGGTTGCTGCCGTGACCATCAACGGAACGCGCGCCAACCAGGTGAACTACATGCTGGATGGCGGCAACAACGTCGACGAGTACACCAACGTGAACGCGCCATTCCCGTTCCCGGATGTGCTGCAGGAGTTTAGCGTACAGACCAGCAACTACAACGCGGAGTACGGACAGAACGCCGGCGGGGTGGTCAACATCATCACGCGCAGCGGTACGAACAAGTATCACGGCGACGCGTTCGAGTATGTTCGCAACCGCGTCTTCAATGCTGCGAACTACTTCTCTTATGTGAATGGAGTGAAGACTCGCGACTTCCTGAAACGGAATCAGTTCGGCGGCACGATCAATGGACCGATTCGGATTCCGCATCTTTACGATGGACGTGACAAGAGCTTTTTTTCGTTCGGCGTGCAGTCCACGCGTTATCGCAATAACTCCGTGGGCGGAACGGCGACGCTTCCCACGCCAGCACAACTCGGCGGCACCTTTACCGGCCTGAGCGCCAATGACAAGATTCTGAATCCCATCACACTTGCGCCATACCCATGCGCAAATGCGGGGACGAGCTACACGTGCACGGTGAATCCGAACGACTACAATGCGTCTTCGCTTGCACTCCTGAAGTATCTGCCAACCATCCCCGCGGGAGCGAGCCCGGTGTACACGTACTTCAAACCGAGCAGCCAGAATTACATCGAGTACACCGTGCGCGGCGATCAGAAGCTGAGCTCGGAAGATCATCTGACGCTTCGCTACTTCTATGACCGGTACGACCAGAAAGGCGTACTGAACACGGCCGACCTGTTGAGCTACAGCGACCAGGCGACGATCCGCTACCACAACGCGCTGATCGGTGAGACGCATGTCTTCTCCGGAAGCATGCTGAATAATCTCATCCTGAGTTATCAGATCGACGACTCGGCGCGCGGCCCGCTGCCTGGTGCGCCGAATGTGAACGACCTCGGCGTGAATGTATGGCAGCCGGCGTTCAGCCAGATTAATCAGATTCAGCTCGTGAACTTTTTCACGATGGGCGACAATCCGGCGGCGACCTTCCGGCGCAACAACTACACACTCAGCGACGACTTTCATTGGGAGCATGGCGGGCACTCGATCTCGTTCGGTGGGCATTGGGAGATTGCGAAGGTCGACATCGCCAACGACTTCCAGCAGCCCGGAATCTTTACCTTCAACAGCAATCCGACGGATACCGTGCCGATGGCGGACTTCCTGCTCGGCGGATTGACAGCCTTTGCGCAGGCGTCCGGGCAGTACTTCATGAACCGCTACCATGTGCAGGGCTACTACGCACAGGATGTGTGGAAGATCAGCCGCCGCTTCACGCTGGACTACGGCATTCGCTATGAGCCGTTCTCACCCGAGGACGAAGTGGCTGGACGCCAAGGGATGTTCAGCCAGAGCGCATGGGCCGCGGGACAGATATCGACTACGCATCCGACGGCGCTGGCTGGTCTGCTGTTTCCGGGAGACTCGGGATTCGTTCCGAACATGATCTATCCGGTTTACTCGCACGTCATGCCACGGATCGGGTTTGCATACGATGTGTTCGGCAATGGCAGGACAAGCTTCCGCGGAGGCGCTGGACAGTTCTACGACACGCGGCTTCCGGGCGTCTTCGACAACATCTTCGCCAATACGGTGCCGTTCGTTGCGTCGGTGAACCAGAGCTTCGCAGCGACGGCAACGTCGAAGCCCGCGCTCTTCAACAATCCGTATGCAAGTGTTCCCGGGGGCAACGTCTTCCCTGCTCCGCAACCTCCGCCGGCGAACTACTTCACGACGACGAACTACCAGAACGCGAGCTACTCGACGTTCAATCCCGCGACCTTCCGCGTGCCGGTGTATTACTCGTTCAATCTGGCTGTGGAACAACAGTTGACGAAGACGATCTCTGGCCGGCTCGCCTACGTCGGATCGCTGGGATTCCACCAGATCAATCCGACGGACATCAATCCGTTATGGAACTTCGGACCGAACATCGGCAAGCGCGTTTACTACTCCACGGTGAACCAGCAGAACTACACGAATGCGCTGGCTACGGTGGATACGGGCGGCCTCGCCAACTACCACTCGCTGCAGGTTTCGCTGCAGGACCGCATCTCGAACGTTCTCTCTGCATTTGTGAACTACACGTGGTCGAAGTCGATCGACAACAACGCGTTCGGGTCTTCGGTGACGGCTGTTGTCCCGGGGTCGTCCTATGTGCTGCCGGTATATCTGCCGAATTACAAGCGGCTGGATGACGGGCCGTCGGACTACGATCACCGCAACGTGCTGGAGGTCTCCTACGTCTGGCTGCTGCCGAAGTTCGGCGGCGGCAATGCGTTCGTTCGCTATCTGCTGAATGGATGGCAGACGAATGGCATCTTCCTGTTCCGCAGCGGCGACCCGCTGACCGTAACCGGAGCGAACGTGGACGGAACAGGACTGAACCGCGACCGCGCGGTGTGGAATGGGCTGAATCCTTACGGCGGGACGGAGTGCGCGGCGGGAACGCACTGCAAGAACTGGCTGAACAAGGCGAACTTCTCGACCAATCCGTCGTACACGACGAACCTGGCACTCACATACGGCAATGTGGTGAAGGGCAGCTTCAAAGGACCGCAGTTCGCGTCGTGGGACACGAGCGTGATCCGGATCTTCCCGATTCACGAGTCCCTCCAGCTGCAGTTCCGCGCGGAGTTTTTCAATGTGCTGAACCACACGAACTTTGGCGATCCGCAACAGACGCAGACGAACTCAAGCTTCGGTTCGATCACGTCGACGAATGGCGACCCGAGAATCGGGCAACTCTCGCTGAAGCTGGACTTCTAATCGGAGATCCCTGTTCGTGAAGGGATGCGATCAAGCCGCCGAAGCGGAGGTGGACCGGGAGGCTGCCGTTCTTGCCTCGCTGGGGCTGCTGCAATAGACGCGACCCCAGGCGCGGCGCAGTTGCCGCGTGGAGGAGAAGCCGGAGCGCTCGGCAATGTTCTCCATATCGAGCTCGCTCTGCAGGACGAGCTCGCGGGCTACGGCGACGCGCAGACGATTGCGGTAGTCGACGAGAGGCATGCCGACCTGCTGATGAAAGAGGCGCGATAGGTGGCGGCCGCTGGCGCCGGCGACGCGGGCGAGCTGCGTCCTGGTCCACGCCTTCGCGGGGTTCTCGGCGATGGCGTCCTGCACACGATGCACGGCAGGATGAATGTGATTGCGTCCCTCCAGCCACGGAGAGGCCTGTGGGTCTGACCCGGTGCGGCGCAGATAGACGACGAGATGGCGGGCAATCGCTGCAGTGCGTGCGGGACCTACAAGATGACTGACGAAGAAGAGCATGAGATCGATGCCCGCCGTGGCGCCGGCCGAGGTGTAGATGTTGTCATCCTGCACAAAGAGGCGATCTTCAAGGACCTTCGCCTGGGGAGCGAGGCGCGTGAGCCGTGGGCAATCGAGATGGTGCGTGGTGCAGCGGCGACCGTTGAGCAGCCCGGCGCGGCCGAAGAGTAGTGCACCTGAGCAGACTGAGACGAGTGTATGTGTCGGGCGAATGGTTGTTTGAAGCCAACGAACGATGGCGGCCTCGTCCTGGGCGTCTGCTTCGTAATCTGGCGGGCGGCCCCACTCGGATGCGATGTCGACACTACCGACCATGAGAACCATGGCGTCGCTGGGAAGAGACGAAGGCAGCGGCTCAACATGACAAACGTCGACGCCGACGGAGGAACTGACTGAGCGCGTGGCGCCGACGTAGCGGACGTCGAAGTAGATCGCAGTCTGCTCGAAGTTGGCCCGGCGGAGCACTTCGAGCGGACCACCGAGATCGAGAAGCGAGGTGCGCGGCGGAAGGACAACCACGACCGGGATCTCGCGTCTGGCCGATGAGATTTCCGCGATTGCGGAAGGTCCGTTGCCGTTCCGGCTGGCCCGTTGATGCCTGGAGTTCATCAGGGCACCTCCAAGCGCTACTTTACGCCGCGCACATGTCGCACAAAAGGGGCAATGAGGACATCGGCCGGACAAAAAAGGACATGGGATGCGGATGAAAGAGGGAGGCGTCCTTAGAGGCCGAGGCCGCCATCGACCGCGAGGATCTGGCCGGTGATGAAGTGCGGGCCTGTGGCGAAGAAGAGGACGGCGGCGGCAACGTCGTCGACGGTGCCGTTGCGCTTCATCGGGGTCTTGGAGGCGAAGTGCTCGTAGCCGGCGCTGATCTCTCCGCCGGTGACGATCATGCCGGGGGCGACGCAGTTGACGCTGATGTCGGGCGCCCAGGCCTTGGCCATGGTCTGCGAGAGCATGTGCAGCGCTGCCTTGGAGGTGCAGTAGTGCGCATGGGTCGACCACGGATGAATGCCGCCGAGCGAGCCGATGTTGATGATGCGGCCGCGGCTTCGCTTGAGATGGCGAAAGGCGTGCCGGGCCACAAGGAACGGGCCGCGGGTGTTGGTGGCGAACATCTCGTCCCACTGGTCGAGGGTGATCCGCTCCAGGGCTTCTGTCTCAAAGCGTCCGGCATTGTTGATCAGGATGTCGAGGCCGCCGAGGGCGGTCGTCGCGTCGTCGATGGCACGCTCGACACTCCACTCGTGATGGACATCGCAGGCTACGGCGAGGGCCCTGGTGCCGAGGCCGCTGAGATCAATGACGACGTGCTCTGCTTCATCGCCGGAGCCGCGATAGGTGATGGCGACGTCGGCGCCGGCGCGTCCGAGAGCCATGGCGAGACCGCGACCGATGCGCCGCGCTCCGCCGGTGACCAGCACCCGCTTACCCTGCAGCGGGCGGGTGTCGTCACGGGTCACTGCGGATTGCTCTTCGGCGCTGCGGTGTTCGGCGGGATCACGCGCTCCTGAACACCCGGCTTGGTCTGCGAGGGCTTGCCGTCGTTGTCTACGTACTGCGAGACCTGGGCCTGGGGCCGCTGGAGCTTGAGGGTGAGCTGTTTGCCGTCAGCAGTGAGGTCGAACTCGGCGGCTGCGGTGGCGTAACCGCGGGCAATGACCTGCACGAGCACGTGGCTGCCAACCTCCAGCACATCAATCCTGGCGTTACCGTCTGGATCGGTCTTGACCTCGAGGGTGCCGTCGCTCTTGCCGTCGCGGACGGCGCGGAAGACGACGCCGGCATTCTCAAACGGCTTGTCATTGAAGCCTTTGACGACAGTGATGGTGATGGGCGCGGTGGGCGGAGCCGGCTGCCACTTCCGGCCGTGCTCCTGGGGCGCGGCGTGGGCGTTTGGGGCAGCCATCGCCGCGGCCAGCAGGGCCGCAGACAGCGTGTAACGGGTGAATCGCATGGGAAGTATTCTACCGCGTGGAGGGTGGGGGTGGCTTGGCATCTTGCGAATGAGGTCTCAAGAGGGAGACGTGCGTTCGCCTCAAAAAACTCTGGAGCAAAGAATATGCGTGACTTTCACTCAGATTTTACTGTCGGCGCTTGACTCTCAACAGGTGCTCCAGCTACATTAGCAGTCGGAAGCAGAGACTGCCAGAACCCCCTAGGCCGACCCCAAAGCGGTCTTCCTGGCCAGCTCTGTAAACCGCAATCAAGGAGATAAGAGGAACATGGCATCCAATAAGTTCACGCCATTGCACGACCGCATTCTGGTCCAGCGTCTGGAAGAGGGCGAGACAGTTCGCGGCGGCATCATCATCCCCGACTCGGCCAAGGAAAAGCCCCAGCAGGGCAAGGTCATCTCGGTGGGTAAGGGCAAGTCGAATGACGAGGGCAAGGTTTTCCCGCTCGACGTCAAGGCTGGCGACACCGTGCTCTTCGGCAAGTACGCAGGCACCGAGATCAAGCTGGACGGCGAGGACTTCCTCATCATGCGTGAGGAAGAGGTTCTCGGAATCCTTAAGTAAGTCAGCGCGCAGAGATCAGATAACAGAGATCAGAGGCTTTCAGCCGCAGCCATAGTGCTGCGAGGAGAACAGAGAAATGGCAAAGCAGATTCTGCACGGAGAAGAGTCGCGTCAGGCGATTCTGCGCGGTGTGAACCACCTCGCGAACGCTGTGAAGGTGACACTCGGTCCGAAGGGCCGCAATGTGGTCATCGAGAAGAAGTTTGGTTCGCCCACCATCACCAAGGACGGCGTGACAGTGGCGAAGGAAGTGGAACTGCCCGAGGGCCTGGAGAACATGGGCGCGCAGATGGTGAAGGAGGTCGCTTCGAAGACCTCTGACGTTGCCGGCGACGGCACCACCACCGCGACCGTTCTCGCGCAGGCGATCTATCGCGAGGGCGTGAAGACGGTTGCTGCGGGTGCGAACCCGATGGCGCTGAAGCGCGGCATCGACAAGGCCGTTGAGGCCATCATCGGCAAGCGCGACGAGAACGGCACTGTGATCGGCGGCTCGCTCAACGAGTTCTCCAAGCCGGTGAGCGGCGAGATGATTGCGCAGGTTGGCACGATCTCGGCGAACTCGGATTCGACGATCGGCACGATCATTGCCGAGGCGATGAAGAAGGTCGGCAAGGACGGCGTGATCACGGTTGAAGAGTCGCGCACGATGGAGACGCAGCTGGATGTGGTCGAGGGCATGCAGTTCGACCGCGGCTACCTGTCGCCTTACTTCGTGACCGACGCGGAGCGCATGGAGGCGGTTCTCGAGAACCCCTACATCCTCATCTACGAGAAGAAGATTTCGACGATGAAGGATCTGCTGCCGCTGCTCGAGCAGATTGCCCGCACCGCCAAGCCCCTGCTGATCATCGCGGAGGACGTGGATGGTGAGGCGCTGGCGACCTTGGTCGTCAACAAGCTGCGCGGTACGCTGAACGTGGCTGCGGTGAAGGCTCCGGGCTTCGGCGACCGTCGCAAGGCCATGCTTGAGGACATTGCGGTTCTCACGGGCGGCAAGGCGATCACCGAGGATCTCGGCATCAAGCTCGAGGGCGTGAAGATCGAAGACCTGGGCACGGCGAAGCGCATCACCATCGATAAGGACAACACCACGATTGTCGACGGCGGCGGAGCTGATGGTAAGGTCGAGGGTCGCGTGAAGGAGATTCGCGCGCAGGTCGAGAAGACCACCTCGGACTATGACCGCGAGAAGCTGCAGGAGCGGTTGGCGAAGCTGGTCGGCGGCGTGGCCGTCATCAAGGTCGGTGCTGCTACCGAGACCGAGATGAAGGAGAAGAAGGCGCGCGTTGAGGATGCGATGCACGCAACTCGCGCGGCTGTCGAAGAGGGCATTGTTCCGGGCGGCGGCGTTGCGCTGGTTCGTGCGGGCAAGGCTGTGGACAAGCTCGTGAAGGAGCTGGAGGGTGACGAGAAGGTCGGCGCCCAGATCATCCGTCGCGCGCTCGAGGAGCCGTTGCGCATGATCGTCCAGAACGCGGGCGAGGAAGGCTCTGTCGTCATCGGCAAGATCAACGAGTCGAAGGATCCGAACTTCGGCTACAACGCCGGAACGGGCGTCTACGAGGACCTGGTCAAGGCCGGTGTCATCGACCCGACGAAGGTGACGCGGACTGCACTGCAGAACGCGGCGTCGATCGCCGGCCTGATGCTGACGACCGAGGCGATGATCGCTGAGATTCCGGAGAAGAAGGAAGCAGCGGGCGGCGGCCACAACCACGGCGGCGGCATGGACGGCATGTACTAACCATTGCATGGAGCGGACGCGGCTTCGCCGCAGAAGCAAAGGCAAAGACAGAAGTCCCGGAGCGAGAGTTCCGGGGCTTTTGCTTTGGAGCGTTCGTCTATAGTGTTGGTGCCGCGAGGATGGGAGTCTCTGCAGCGGCGAGGCTTTCGTGAATCGAACACTCGGTTTTGCGGTGAGCTTATCGTTGGTGCTTCCGACGTTGTCGCGCGCGCAGTCGTCGGCGGATTCCGTGGCGAAGGTTGAGCCCGCGTGCCCGAACATAGGGACGGATGCCGAAGACGCAGGCAGTGGCTCACCGACAACATCACGGTGAGCTACGATCCGCGAGCGAAGACGGCTGTGTTACGCAAGCCGACGGCGATAACGGCGCATCTGGCGTTCGTAGGGTACTCGACCAATGCGCCAGCGCACACGAAAGATTTCGCGATGAAGCCAGGGCCGGACGGCATGTGGGCGGCATCGTTCACGCTGACCGGACGCGATGCGGGAGACGGCTATGCGATGGTCGACTTCGAAGACGAGGGGCATCGCATCGACAACAATCGCGGACAGTACTGGGATCTAGTCCTCTGCCGTTTTGGAATGCCCTTCAGAGACAGTGCGAGAGCGAACTCGTATGAGGGCCGTGCGATTGCTCCGGGATTTCAGCGGGCGCCCGATCTACCGCGGGCGCTCTCGATTGTGCGCGAGGACTATGCGAAGGAGGCGAACTTCGGCGATCTCTTCTGGATCTGGACCTACGAGCGGGAGATCGGCAATGAGAGTGCAGCGGCGTATCGACAGATAAGCCGCGAGATGAGCGAGCAGCTTGATAAGTGGGGCACTTACTCGACCATGCTCAGCCAGATCAGCGGCTTCGTCAGCTTTGCTGGGAGCAAGCTCGATCCCACGGTTATTGCGAAGTACCGGGCAGCGATTCTAGCGATGCCAAATGATCCACCGATGCAGTATTCGCCAGTCGATGGCAAACTGCATCCCATCCCGCGCACGAAGCAATGGGATGAGGCTACCGCACGGGAAATGGAGGACCTGCTCGCCCGGCTCGACTTCCCGCCGATCGCGAAGATCTCTGATCCGGTCGCGCGTGCTGCAGCGTACGAAGAGTACGCGAAGAAATACGCCCAGTGCGAGTTCTGCAGCAACGTTGCGGACGCCTACATCTCCGCGTTTGACATTTACGCCGAGAAGCACGACCTCGACAACGCGGCTCGTGTCGAGCATGAGTGGGCGACCTGGGATCCGAAAAACCCTGACCCGCCGGCAACGCTTGCGGATGCCTATCTCAAAAACAACACACGACTGGAGGAAGCGCAACAGCTCATCGGTCAAGCCGTCGTGCTCTACGCTCCCTTTGCGGATGAGACCTATGTCCAGAATCACCTTCGCAAAGACATCCGCAGCTCGACATTCGAAACGGCTGCGCCGTTTCCCGGCAATGGGAGCACCATCCCGCTATTACGTGGAAAGATTGAAGCCGCTCGTGGTGACTGGCCTGCGGCCTCCAAAGATCTTCAACTAGCGTGCGACGAGAAGACCGACGACAACAGCGCAGAGGCGGCGCTGGGAACTGCGCTGGAGCATACCGGCGACAAGGAGGGTGCGCTGGCTGCGTATTTGAAGGCTGCGAGTGCGCCGTACCAGACGAGTGCTGAGCCGGAAGAGAACTTCCTGCGGCTCTTCGTTGCGACTTCATAAGGGCAGCGAAGCGCAGGCCGAGAATGCTCTCACTGCCGCCGTCGAGATCAATCGAAAAGCCATCGCCGCTCAGTACGTGCCGGTGGAGTTGCATCGCGAGATGCCTGCGCTTGAACTGAAGACGCTGGGCGGAGAGACGCTTCGTCATCCGATTCAAAAGAACGAGGCTGCGGTTGTGGACTTCTGGTCGGTGTGGTGCGGGGCCTGCGTGGTGGAGTTGCCGTCGTTGCTTGCGTTCCAACAGAGTCATCCGCATGTGTCGGTGCTTGCGGTGGCGATCACCGACAAACCGAGCGAGGTGCAGGAGTTTCTCAGGAAGAAGCAACTCGAGCAGCTTCATGTTGCCGTCATCTCGCAGATGCCCGCAGTCTTCGCGGATGGGCTGCCGATGACGGCGGTGATCAGCCCCGCAGGTGAGTTGGCCTTTGTGCATGACGGAGCGCCAGCCGACATAACGGCCGTCCTGGAGAAAGACCTGGCCCAGTTTCAGCGGTAGAATCGCCCTCCGACGACGGGGTTGTCCGGCGTTGCCCGGCGCCGGAACCACGGGGGAGTCTTTCTTGTGTGGAGTATTGCTGCTAGTGTTTCCCACAATAATTGTTGGGTCCGCCGGTAGACGCACTGCGCAAGCATGCCGTCTAGGGTTATGCTTGCGGGAACTTGCAAGGGCTTTGGAGGTCGTTTGATCGTCCTGGAAGGACTCGAGAGAAAACGATCGGTCTCTCGACGAATTGGCGACTTCGGCCGTAGTCAACCCGCATGGGTGTGGGTAGCAGGCGCTACACTGCTGGCATTCGTTATCCGATTCATCGTTGTATGCTGCGCGTTTCGCAACGTCGCGAACCCAGTGAACACGCATGCGGAGTTCGGGTTCGAGATGGGATGGACGGCGCGGTCGATTGCGCTGGGGCACGGCTTCAGCGGGCCGTTTCAGCAGATTACAGGGCCAACGGCGATTGTGCCGCCGCTGTATCCGTACCTTCTGGCGGGGATCTTCAAGCTCTTCGGGCTGTATACGCCACTGGCCGCATTTGTTGCGCTGCTGATGGGCAGCCTCTTTTCGGCTCTGACATGCATTCCGGTTTATGGTGCGGCGAGGGAGGCCTCGGGCGAGAGGCTGGCGCGCTGGGCGGCGGTGGGGTGGGCGATCTATCCGTTCGCGGTGTACTTCTCTGCGGCGCGCATCTGGGACTACGCGCTGACGTCGCTGGTGTTTGCATGCTGCTTCTGGTGGTCGATGCGGCTGCATCGCGCGGTGCGGGTGAGGACGTGGATCCTGTTCGGGGTGGTGTTTGGCGTTGGAGCGCTGTCGAACCCGTCGATCGTGTCGATGCTTCCCTTCCTGCTTCTGATTGCGGTGTGGCGCGGACGGCAGATTGGCGTGCCGGCGTTCAAGCGGGCGATGATTGCGTTCGCGGCGTTTGTGCTGACGATGGCGCCGTGGACCATTCGCAATGAACGCGTACTGCACATTGCAGCGCCGTTGCGTGATGGCTTCTGGCTGGAGTTGTATGCGGGAAATATCGGCGACCCGACGAACAGCAACTCGCCCTCAGCACATCCGGCAAGCAACCCGGCAGAGATGGCGCTGTACGCGCAGATGGGTGAGCCAGCCTACATGGCGCAGAAACAGGCGATGGCGATCGAGACGATCAGCGAGCACAAGCGAATGTTTGTGCACGACAGCGCAAGGCGCTTCCTGCGCTACTGGACGGGCTACTGGAGTTTCTCGCCGGCGTACCTGGAGCACGAGCCGTTTGATCTGCCGAATGTGCCGTTCTGCACAACGCTGTCGCTGCTGCTTATCGGCGGGCTTGTGACGTCGTGGCGGAACAGGCGCGGCACGCTGCTTCCGTTTGCATTGCTGGTGGTGCTGTTTCCGATTCCCTATTACCTGACGCATGCGTCGATGGACTACCGGCAGCCGATTGAACCGGAGCTTGCGATTCTCATCACAGCAGGGATGCTCGCGGTGCGCGACCGGGTGACGGCACAGGCGACGGTGCCGATTGAGATTGCGACAACGGACCTCGACCTGGTGCCATCGTAGACCGCGGGCAGCGCGCAAAGATCGGAGGCTCCGCATGCGCGGAGCCTCTCTTGTATGGTTCGAACTTCAGCGTCCGCGTGAAGCGACAGCCGACTCGCTGAGGCCCGGACGTACGGCTGAGGGTGCGCGCACTTTTACGCCGGGCTGGTTCGTCTTCACCCTGATGCGTGTCAGCGTGTCACGTTTTCCGCCAGCGTTCGCCATAAAACCCAGCTCGTAGCTGGTATTGATGGCGCGGCCGAACTGATCAAGAAACGGCGCGATAGAGACCGGTGGGATTGAGCCGCTGTTGAAGAGCGTGCCACCGGTGCCGTCGCCAATCTGCTGCAGATAGGACTGCCCGCTGAGGCTGCCCCTGCCGCCACGGTAGCCGGAGTCTGGAAAGTAGATGGAGTACACCGCCACGCCGGCCCGCTGGGCATCCATCAGCGCGGTGTCCACGTACGGGCTGTTCTGGTTCATGATCGACGTGCTGCCGTTGTAAGGATCGACACCGTTGGTAAGCATGAGGACGAAGCGCGCGGCGGGCTCCTGCGAAGGCCAGTGCTTGGCAAAGTCGGATAGGCAGAAGTATGGGCTGGCGCTGGAACCGGGGATCGAGGTTGTGATGCGAAGCTGGTTGGAGATCTCCTGGTGGTCCGCGCTGAAGTGACCAGACGAGCGGACGGATCCGTTCTGCATGTAACCAACGAGGACCTTGGCGTTGCGCGGCAAGGAGTTAATGAAGTTGCTGATCTCTCGGAGCTGCTGACCGAAGCTGCTGCGGAGACCGTCGTCGATCAGGATTGCGATCTCCAGGTCGCCCGAGCGGACAGATTGAAGAGAGGTGATGGGCGTGTCATGCCCATTCACCTGCAGGTTCAGCTTCCGAGGGTCAAGCTCTACGAGGTTCTTCGACTCCACGTTGATCAGCGCTGTGGTCGGAACCGGGCCCTCCTGAGGGAGTTCCTGCGCCAAGGCCATTCCGGCAAAGAGTGCCAGGCCGGCAGATAAACAAAGTAATCGGGTGTGTCTCATCGTCGTTTCTTCCTCTCCATCTATTAGATGAAGACGGATGGGCAACGATTGAGTTGCGGTGAGACTAGTTTTAGGCCAGTCTCACCGCATTTTGGCTTGCCGGCCGCCTTTGTCCTAGTCTCCGCCGATGCGCACCTTGAGCCCGGCGCGGAAGGTGAGCGGCAGCGACGGGTAGCCGATGGGACCGATGTGCTGGTTGTTCAGCAGATTTTGAGACTGTGCGAAGACGACAAACCGGCTGCTGATGGCATAGGTGCCGCCGAGGTCGAGCTTGGTGTAACCGAAGTCGAGGTCGCGGTTGGGCAGCAGCATCGAGTTATCGAAGCTGGGCGTGAGGCCGTCGAGGAAGGTGGAGTCGTCGCTGCGGCTGGCGTAGGCGCCCAGGAACACGACGGAGAACTTAGGCCGCGTGTACTGCGCGGTGGTGAAGCCCATATTCGGCGGACGGCGGAAGACGCGGGCGCCGACGAGCGGACCCTCCGCGCCGATGGGGACGCCAGGAATGTTGGGGTTCTCGGTGGGGAAACCCTGGTTGGCGTCGACTGCATCGGAGGCGAAGGACTGCAGGACGACGGTGGAGAGATAGGTGTAGCCGCCGCGCACGAGAATGTGTGACGTCGGCTGCCACTGCAGTTCGAGCTCGGCTCCCTGCGCGCGGTATGCCTGCGAGTTCACGTACGCGGTGAAGATGGACGGCAGCGGGCAGATGCCCGTGGCGGGCGGAGGGCATGGCACGCCGATGCCGAAATACTGCGCCAGCGCCTGGCTGCTGACGCCTTCGAGCTGGTGGTCGAACATGTTGTGGAAGTAGCCGGCGCGAAGGACGAGCTTCTCGCCGAGGATGTTCTGGTCGACACCGGCGTCGTAGGTACGCGAACGCTGCGCGCCCTGCGGGCCGATGTGATATTTCCCGATGTCTTCGAGGTCGCCGGCCTCAAGGAGCTGCGTGTAGAGGCTGTTGAATTCGAGTGCGAGCGTGGGCTCCTGCACGCCGGTGGCGTAGTTGGCGCGAATGCGCGTGCCATGGAAGAGCTTCGACGAGGGACGCACTGGAACGTAAGTGAAGCCGATGCGAGGCGTACCTGCGATGCCATAGAGGTGGTTCTTCTCGATGGCGCCGCCGAGTGAGTAGGAGAAGCGGCCCTTCACCTCGCCCTGGAACTGCAGGTTCCACTCGTAGTTGGTGCGCTGGATGACCTCGTGCTCGAAGAACTCGGCATTGTTATAGCTGCCGCGCTCGTTGTCATAGCGGAAGCCGAAGAGCACGTTGAATAGCGGGCTCTTGCTCCAGTCGCTCTGGTAATAGAGCTGGTCGCGATTGGAGGACTGGTCGTCCGTGCCGGTGAGGAAGGCCACTTGTCCCGTGGCCGTATAGCCGTTGGCTCCGCGGATGTTGACGACGTTGCCAAAGTACTCGGTGAAGTAGTCGGGATCGTCTTCCGTGCCGAAGTTGTAGGTGATGGGGTTGCCGACGTTACCGAACTGGGTCTGCTGCTCGCGCTTGCGGGCGATGCCGTAACGGACGAGGTTGTGCCAGTTACCGTCCGTGCGGTACTCCGCGGTGAGGCCGGAGTAGAGGTCCTGATCGCCCTGCTTTGCAGTGTTGGCGATGTTGTAGAAGTCGTACGCTCCAGGCAGTCCCTGAGCCGAAACGGAATTGCGGATGGTGAAGCGGACGTCCGCGTTGCCGCTGAAGGAGTAGCCGATGTTGGCGGCAGAGGTCGCGTCGTGGAATTTGTCGTTGGGGAGTGCGTTGGAGATGTCGAAGCGCGAGAAGGCGCCGAAGTAGTCGAGCTTGCGCCAGGTGCCGCCGCCCGTCACCTCGTTGCGAATCTGGTACAGCGTGCCGACGTCGCCGGAGTAGGTGAGCACGGGTTTCAACGTGTAGCCGCGCGGGGTTTCGATGCTGATGACGCCGGCGCCGGCATCGGTGCCGTGGATGGCGGAGTCAGGGCCGCGGTAGATCTCGATGCGGTCGATGGCAGTGGAGCTGACGGTGCCGTAGTCGAAGGTGCCGCCCACATCCTCGGCAGGCATGCCGTCGACGAGGACGAGGTTCGCGGTGGAATTGCCACCGCGCAGAAAGAGCGAGGTAACGCCGCCACCCTGACCAGTCTGCACGAGAAAGACGCCCGGTGTCTGGCGCATGGGGTCGACAATGCCGACCTGCAGGGCCAGCGAGCTGCCAGGGATGACGCTGACAGGAGCCGTGAGTTGCGGGATGGGTGTAGGGATATCCGTCGCCGTGACGCTGACGGCCTGCTGCACGGTGACGGCGGAGAGAACGACGTCCTGCTGGAGAACATCCGTAGCGCCGGCGTAAAAGTCGTGACCGATGGAGGGAAGGAAGCCACCGGCAGAGCCGAGGAGGGTGAAGCGGCCGGAGTCCGCCGAGCGGATCTCGTAAGCGCCGTTGCTATCTGCGAAGCCGATAGCAGCGACGTTGCCCTTTTCGATAAGCTGCACGCGCGCATTGGGGACGGCCTTGCCGAGAGCGTCGGTGACGTGGCCGCGAATGATGACCGCGTGCGCCGGGATGGCCAGCAGAATACTTGCGGCTGTGGAGAGAAGAACGCGTGTGGCGGATCGCGTGCGCGAGGACATACCGTGCGCCTGCAGGCGCCGATTCAAAAGATTCATTAAGGGACTCCTCCGCTTCCCCCTCGGAAGCGTGGCAGAGGCAGCGCAAGAGAACCGGTCTCCTGACTGGCGCGATTTCAAAGCCGATCTCTGTGGCAGCTCCTTCCCGATGCATGGCATCAGTGGAGGCTGCCGGAACGGCCTCACCCGGTGGGGTGCGCGCTTCACAGTTGCGGGGCAGTGGCGGAGTTTCACCGCGCTTCCCGAACATTCCCTAGCGGTAGCAGTTATGGGTCAGGCAAGGCCCGCGAGAGAGCGATGCAGGAGGGAGAGACCTCAGTTTACACGGCGAGACCGCGCGGCCACGGATTCGCGCTCAGGGGATGATGAGCACCTTGCCGGTCGTCTTCCTCGCCTGCAGATCGATGTGCGCCTGCTGGACTTCAGCGAGTGAGTAGCGGTGGCCGATGCGGACTTTGAGCTTGCCGGTCGCGACCCAGGTGAAGACGTCGTGCGCGCGGCGTTCGAGCTCGGCGCGCGTCTGCACGTAGTCCTTGAGCGTGGGGCGCGTGACGTAGAGCGAGCCCATGGTCGAGAGCCGGATGAGATCGAAGGGCGGGACGGCGCCGCTGGAGCCGCCGTAAAGCGCCATGAGGCCACGCGGACGCAGGCACTTCAGCGAGTCCTCGAAGGTGGTCTTGCCGACAGAGTCGTAGACGACGGGAAGGCCTTCGGGCACGATCTTCTTCACGGCGTCGACGAAGCTCTCCTGCGTGTAGAGGACGACGTGGTCCGCGCCGGCCTCGCGGGAGAGCGCGGCCTTCTCTTCGGTGGAGACGGTGGTAATCACGCGCGCGCCGAGCATCTTGAGCATCTGCGTGATGAGCAGGCCAACGCCGCCGGCGCCCGCGTGTGCAAGCACGGTGTCGCCGCGCTGCACGCGATAGGTGTCATGCACGAGGTAGTGCGCAGTAAGGCCCTGCAGCAGGACGGCGGCTGCGTCGTCGAGGTTCATTCCTGCGGGAACGTGGAGAAGATCCTTCGCGGACGCGCAGGCGGACTCGGCGTAGGTGCCGCGTGTACCGTTCCATGCAACGTGGTCGCCGACGGCGAAGCCCGTTACGTCGGGATCGACCGCTTCGACGATGCCCGCAGCCTCCTGACCGGGGGTGAATGGGAGCGGCGCGGGGTAACGGCCCTCACGGAAATAAGTGTCGATGAAGTTGACGCCGGACGCCGCGATGCGGACCAGCACCTCGCCGGCCTTGGGCACCGGCCGGGGAATTTCGACGAGCTCCAGAACTTCGGGGCCGCCGGTTTTGCTTACCTGAATTGCGTGCATCGTCTCTGTCCTTGCCACGGGCGTTTTTGCCCTCGCAGAGACAAGGCTATCGCAGGAGGCTCTCCTCGGACGACCTCATGCGCACAACGCGCTCGACGGCATAGGGTGAGCGCTGCGACTGCGTGAAGAAGTGACGGACCTGGAGCTCGCCGAGCAGGCCGACGCCGATGAGCTGCATGCCCGCGACGATGAGCACGCTGGCGATGATAAACATCGGTGCGTGCTCGCCGGCGACGTCATGGCCGGAGAGCAGCTTGTGGATGAGCAACCAGATCGCGATGCCGCCGCCCGACAGCACACCAACGGAGCCGAGGCTGCCGAAGAAGTGCAGCGGGCGCGTCATGTACTTGAGCAGGAAACGAATCGTGACCAGGTCAAAGAAGACGCGGAAGGTGCGGCCAATGCCGTAGTGGCTCTGACCGTTTTCGCGCGCGGGGTTCGAAATCGGCACCTCGCAGATGGTCGCGCCATACCAGCTCGCGAGCGCCGGGATAAAGCGGTGCATCTCGCCATAGAGCGGAATGTTCTGGATGACTTCGCGGCGGTAGGCCTTGAAGGTGGTGCCGAAGTCGTGAATGTTTACGCCGGAGAGCTGCGCCATCATCCAGTTGGCGATGCGCGAAGGCACGCGGCGCAGCACGAAGTTGTCGGCACGCTGGGAGCGCCATCCGCTGACGACGTCGTAACCTTCTTCCAGCTTGGCGAGAAAGCGCGGGACCTCGCCGGGGTCGTGCTGCAGGTCGCCGTCCATGGCAACAATAAATTCCCCGGACGCGTGGTCGAAGCCGGCGGCGAGCGCCGAGGTCTGACCGAAGTTGCGGCGCAGCTTGACCACGAGGACGCGCGAGTCGACCGCAGCGATCTCCTCGAGCAGACGGTAGGTGCGGTCGCGTGAGCCGTCGTCGACGAAGACCAGCTCGAAGGTCGCTTCCACGTGCTCCATGACCTCCTTCGCGCGGTCATAGAGCTTCGTGACGTTCTCCTCCTCGTTGTGGAAGGGGACGACGATGGAATACTTCGGCACGACATTGATGATACGCCTGGGTGTGCGTCGAACCGCCTGAATCGTGCCTTCGCGGGTTCCGGGGCGCCTCACGATACACTGGAAGCAATGGCCCCGTAGCTCAGACGCATAGAGCGGCGCACTCCTAACGCGAAGGTCGCAGGTTGGACTCCTGCCGGGGCCACCATTCATCAACAACTAACCGGATCGCGCTCAGCAATAGGACTCCTCTGGGAACTGACACCTTTTGCCAGTAGTTTGCAGCGGGTCTCCTCGCGACACTGAAGCCTGAACCGAACGCTCCTACCGTTCGGGTCCAGGGGCGTCATGAGGATCGCGCCACAAATGGATCCCCAGAGAAATTGGCGACGATTCCGGACATCCTGTCTTTTCCTTGCATGCGCCTGCGCGTCAACTTGTATCTGTTCGGCGAAATCGACTGCTGAACAGGACAAACACCAGCGCGATCAGTCGCTTCTCGTGCAGGCGCAGGCCGCACAGGCGCCCGCTCAACAGGGCGCCTCGACTCCCTCCGGCGCGAATGCACCGCAACAGGCACCGGACAAGAAGGCAGAGAAAAAAAAGAAAAAGAAAAAGGAGAGCAACGGATCCTTCGTGATTGCTCCAATACCAATTGTGAGCCCAGCGATCGGTGCGGGAATCATACCCGATCGTCGGCTACATCACCCCGGTTCCCCAGAAGGAACGAGAGGAAACACCGTCTGTAGTTGGTGCCGGCGGCCTGATCACCAATAACGGCAGCCGTGCATTTTTCCTTGGCACAGATCTTTATTTCAATCAGGAGCGCTATGAAGTCGAGTCTGTATACGTTCATGGAAGCCTGGATTACAGCCTCTACGGCCCGGGATTCGTAAACGGAAGTGACAGACTTCAAACTGCCTTTGGAACAATCAGGCCAGGGATTCTTCATCAAAGGCCTGCGCTTGATCCGTTGGAAAACCTACGTCGGTGGCCGCTTCAGCACCGGAACCTCATTCATCACCGTTAAGCCGACCTCCGCAACGCTACCCCCGATCCCCCCTGAGGTCGGGCTGCATACGCAACTTCGCGCGCTTGGCATAGAGGTATATCGCGACACTCGGCCTAACCGCTTCTATCCCGTGAAGGGCTCCGTCCTGGACTTCACAGGGGATTTCTTTGCACAAGCTCTCGGCAGCAAATACTCGTTCCAGTCCTACAAATTCACATTCAACAAATACTTCAGCCTCCCTAAGAAGCAGGTACTGGCTTACAACGGGTATTTCTGTGCCGTAGGAGGGACGCCCCCGTTCTACGGCAATTGCATTTACGGAACGAACAACGAGTTGCGCGGCTACACCGCGGGGCGTTATCTGGATCGCTACATGGTCGCCACTCAAGTGGAAGACCGCGTAGATCTACCGTGGCGTTTCGGTGTAGTGGGTTTCGTCGGCATCGGCGCAGTCGATCCGGGAGTTGACGAGTTCCGAACAAGTCACTTTCTACCCGGCGGCGGTACCGGGATCCGCTTTATGCTCAGCAAGAGCTATCACGTCAATCTGCGCACCGACTTCGCGTGGGGCAAGGATAACTTCACCTGGGGCATGGGTGTAGGTGAAGCGTTCTAAAGTTTCGTGCAAAAGTAAATCAATTCCGTAGCTCTCTCGATCAGAGCACGGTCATCGCCCGTTTAGACTCTGCTCTAGGATGACCCCGAGATCTCTCCCGGAGCGCACATGACTTCTCTCAGTGAGTGGCAGAACTTCTACGTGATTGTGGGCTCGTCGGCAGGCGCGCTGACCGGGCTGCAGTTTGTCGTCATGGCGCTGATCGCCGATATGCCGGCGATGGAGCAGGAGTCGCAGGCAATCACCGTATTCTCAACCCCGAGCATCGTGAACTTCGGCGTCGTGTTGCTCCTGTCAGCCGTGCTGGTGATGCCGTGGCACGGCATCACACCGATCTCGATCGTGTGGGGCGCGGCCGGCTTTGCCGGAATCCTTTACACCGCCATCACCGGCTGGCGCTTCAACAAGCAGCGCGCGTACACGCCGGTCTTCGAGGACTACTTCTTCCGCGTGATCATGCCGGTCATCGGCTATGCCGTTCTGGGCGCGGCGGCGTTCACGGCCAAGGCCCACGAGCGCGCCGGCCTGTTTCAGGTTGCGGCCGTTGCCCTTCTGCTGCTGTTCATCGGGATTCACGACGCCTGGGACAACGCCACCTACCTCGTCTTCTACAAGCGCGGCGAGGTGAAGTCCACGCCACGCTGATGCGATCACGGCCACTTCAGGCCGTCAACATTGAAGACGAACTGCTGATCCACGCCGAACATCGGCGGGCTTACGCGAATCTGTTTGGCGTGCTCAACCTCGTGCAGAAGCTTCTCAGGTGCAGGAAGGAAGAGGATGCGCGTGCCTCCGCCATCGTCGTCGGTTCCCTCGAGCGTCTGCTCCGCGGCTGCGTCGACCTGAATCTTTGTCTCGCAGTGCTTGTGCGAGCAGAAGAACGGATTCCCTTCTCGCGAAGGCAGATGCAGGAAGCTGTCGAGGTGCCCCTGCACACGACGGAAGCAGAGTTCGGCGGCGTTATCCACGGAGTGCGTGCACGCCCACGAGCTGTTGCCTTCGGTCTTGTAATCCCAGTTCGAGACCGTCGCAGCCTGTGCCGCAGGCGTCGTGTCCTCTTCTTCGTGCACAACGACGTGCGTGCCCGCGTTGCACGCAGTCAAGGTCAACAAAAACGAAAGCGCCAAAAGCTCAACGGCCTTCATGCGCGGAAGTCTATCGCAACTCCGCCCCATCGTCGCCACCTTATCTCGCGCACCTCAGAGAAAAATTGCCCGCGCCGTGTTGACGCGGGCTCCTCAACATTGCCTGAAACTTCTAGGCCCTGCGCAGTTTGCGGCGGACGGCTCCGCCGAGGCCCAGCAGTCCGGTTCCCAGCAGCGCCAGGCTTGCTGGCTCCGGTGCAGGAGACGTGCCGATAAAGGTCTGCGGAACGCCGTCCGGATATCCATTCGCCGCGGTGTAGTAGCTCGAATCCTGGTTAGGAACGTAGACCACGAACTGATTGAAGAAGTCCGGGTTCTCGCTTCCCACGGCGGTCGAGGCCTGATTGATGAGGTTCTCGATGCCGGTCGAGTTCGCACTCCAGTACGGATCAGACGACGTGCCGACACCCGACGGATCGAGGATGTCCCACACGGCAAACTGAATCAGCGTCTCCTGGTCCTGCGAGGTCGACGGCGTAATCTGCGAGTAGAGCCACGCGTCCTCTTCATAGTTGTTCAGGAGCGTTGAATTACCGTTGGCGGCCTGTGCGATCGTGTCGACATTCACCGACCAGCTCTCGCCGACGGTGATCTCGTTGTTGAAGTTAAGGCACATGAGCTGCGTCGTCGCCGACGAACCGTTCACACTGAAGTCATAGGGGTAAACATAGACACTCTCGCTGCCGACATTGACGGCTGTGCCGCCCGTGCCTGTGAGTTGGAGAGTTGCCGCTCCGCCGACCTGTGAGATTGCTGCAAAACAAACCGCGCCTGCAAGGGCCCGCCACATCGCACGCATAAATGATCTCCGTTGCCGGCGACTGCCCGGCGGTTGAGGCGGGACAGCACCCGCGCTTTACTCTACGTACCGCCTGCTCCGAAGACACGCTCACTATTGCCGCACACGCGACAGTCTTTGTGAACCCTCGAGCACAGGACTACTCGCTACTTGTCTTGCTTCTGTGAAGGTACTGGCAGATCTCACAGTCGTGAAGATTGCGGTGGTAATTCGCCGCACAGGGAGTAGTAACCATCAACACAAACCCAGGTACCATCTCAACGTGGTGACCTGTCTGCAAACTGCAACAAAGCTCTGCAGGACATCCTGCGCATGTCTCGCGATGCAACAAAAAAGCGGCGAGCACTCTGGCGGTCGCCGCTGTTGCCTTATTCACAACTCACTAGCTCAGCGCCTGCTCCAGGTCCGCGATGATGTCCTCGACGTCTTCGATTCCGACAGAGACGCGAATCAGGCCGTCGGTGATCCCGAGCTTTGCTCTGCCCTCCGCACCGAGCGCCGCATGCGTCATTGTCGCCGGATGACACACCAGCGTCTCCACGCCGCCGAGCGACTCCGCGAAGTAGCAGAGCTTCAGCTTCGACACAAATGCATTCGCCTTCTCCAGCGAACCAAGCTCAAACGACAACATCGAGCCAAAGCCCTTCTGCTGCCGCGCTGCTAGCTCGTGCTGCGGGTGCGTCTTCAGCCCCGGATAGAACACTCGCTCCGGCCCGAGCTTTTTCACGAGCCAATCCGCGACCACGCGCCCGTTCGCATCATGCTGCTTCATCCGCACGGCCAGCGTCTTCACGCCGCGCAGCAGAAGGTACGAATCAAACGGCGACAGAATTCCGCCCGTGCACTTCTGCACAAATCGGAAGCGCTCCGCGTGCTCCGGTTTCGTTCCCACCAGCACTCCGCCCAACCCATCCGAGTGCCCGTTCAGAAACTTCGTCGTCGAATGCATCACGATGTCCGCGCCCAGTTCGATCGGCCGCTGCAAATATGGCGACAGGAAGGTGTTGTCGACGCTCACCTCGACGCCGTTCGCGTGCGCCACCTCGCTCACCGCGCGAATGTCCGTCACCGACATCATCGGGTTCGTCGGCGTCTCCAGGTGCACAAGCTTCGTCTGCGGACGAATCGCCTTCGCAACTGCGTCTACATCACGCGAGTCAACATAAGTGAACGTCAGCCCGTAGTTGACGAGCACCTGATTGAACAGCCGCGACGTCCCGCCGTACGTATTGTCCGTGCAAATCACGTGATCGCCGGACTTCATCATCGTGCAGAGCGCCGTGATCGCCGCCATACCCGAGCCAAAACAATGCGCGCTCGTTCCACCCTCCAACGAACACAGGCTCTCCTCGAGCGCATCCCGCGTCGGATTCGTCAGCCGCGCATACTCATGGCCGCGGCGCATCTTGCCGATGCCATCCTGCTTGTACGTGGAGGTCAGGTAGATCGGCACGTTCACTGCACCGGTGAGTTCATCCGGCTCCTGCCCATCGTGAATCGCCCGCGTCGCAAACCCTAAATTTTTCTCATTCATCGATCACACTCCACTGGTCATCCTACCGAAGCCAAAACAAAAGCGGCGCCGCTTGGGCCGCCGCTCTTGCCTTAATTCACGATTCACTTCTCACTATTCACTTGCACTACGCCTGCGGCTTCGGCTTGAACAGCACGAACTCCTTCGCCGCGCTCTCCCAATCGCTGAGCAAGCCGGTGGCGAGTACGGAATCCGTCAGCCGCACATGCTCCTCCAGCAGCTCACGCAACGACGCCTGCTCTTCAGCCGTGCACGTCTCGAACGCAACCGCCTCCAGGAACTCATCGTGGTAGCGCGTCTTCGCGACGATCTCGCCATCGCGATCCAGTACCCATGCCAGTCCGCCGGTCATGCCCGCGCCGAAGTTGATCCCAATCTCGCCAAGGATCGCCACAACGCCGCCGGTCATGTACTCGCAGCCGTGGTCGCCGATGCCTTCAACGACCGAAATAGCACCGGAGTTGCGCACAGCAAACCGCTCGCCCGCGCGTCCAGCCGCGAACAGCTTTCCGGCAGTCGCACCGTACAGGGCCACATTGCCCAGAAGCACGTGCTCGCCGCTGCGCTCCGCCGCGCGGCCCACCGGCCGCAGCACAAGCTCCGCACCCGACAGTCCCTTGCCGACGAAGTCGTTCGCCTGCCCGGTAAGGATCAGCTTGATGCCCTCACCCGAGAACGCGCCGAAGCTCTGCCCTGCCGTGCCGTGCAGATCGAACGTCACATCAACGCACTCGATCTCGCCCTTCGCCCGCAGCAGTGCGAGTTCGCCCGAGAGCCGCGCACCAACCGCGCGATGCTCGTTGCAGATCTCCGCGCCCACCTCGAAGCTCTTGCCCTTCCGCGAAGCGGCGATGGCCTGCACGGTCCACGCCTCGTCCAGCGGCTCGGTGCTCTCCGGGCGGTCATTGCGTCCGCCGCCCCAGCGCCGCGGTCCGTCGCTCTCATCGGCCAGCAGCGGCGTCAGGTTCAGGTTGCCATCGAAGCGCACCTGCTCCAGCAGATCGACGCGGCCGATCGCAGCCTCGAGGCTCGGAAGACCGAACTTCGCAAGCAGTCGTTGAAGCTCGCCCGCGAGTTGCTGGAAGAACATCACCACATGCTCCGGCTTGCCACGGAACTTCGCCCGCAGCTCCGGTTTCTGTGTCGCGATGCCCGTCGGGCAGGTGTTGAGGTGGCACTGCCGGGCCATATCGCAACCCAGCGACACCAGTACCGCTGTGCCGAACGCATACTCGTCCGCGCCCAGCAGCGCCGCAACCAGCACATCCCGCGCCGTCGCAATACCGCCGTCTGTGCGCAGACGCACGCGGTCGCGCATGCCGTTCGCGCGCAGAACCTGCTGCGCCTCCGAAAGCCCAAGCTCCCACGGATTGCCCGCGTACTTGATGCTCGAAAGCGCTGCCGCTCCCGTGCCGCCGGTGTTGCCGGCGATGACGACGTAATCCGCGTACGCCTTCGCGACACCCGCAGCGACCGTGCCCACACCACAGCTCGAGACCAGCTTCACGCCCACCGCCGCGCGCTTGTTCACGCGCTTCAGGTCGTAGATCAGCTGCGCCAGGTCCTCAATCGAATAGATGTCATGATGCGGCGGCGGCGAGATGAGCGCCACGCCTGGCTGCGCATGACGCAACCGCGCAATCAGCCCTGAGACCTTGTGCGCTGGAAGCTGTCCACCCTCGCCGGGCTTCGCTCCCTGCGCCACCTTGATCTCGATCTCCTCTGCATGCGCGAGATACTCCGCCGTCACGCCAAAGCGTCCCGAGGCAATCTGCTTAATCTTGTTGCTCAGGCTTGCATGCACTGCGGGCGCGCTCACAAACTCCGCGACGGCCGTCCCACCCGCACTCTCTCGCGATGCTGCAGCAAACTCACCACCTGGTCCCTGATCCCTGATCCCTGAACCCTGCGGCCGATACACCGCCGGATCCTCACCGCCCTCGCCCGTGTTCGACCGCGCGCCGAGCATGTTCATGCCCTGCGTGATCGTCGAATGCGCCTCCGGGCTCAGCGAGCCCAGCGACATCGCGCTCGCTACAAAGCGGTGGCACAGGCTGTCGACAGCCTCAACATCCTCCAGCGCCAACTCCGGCCCAGCCGGACGAACCTCCAGCAGGTCACGCAGCGACCGAGGCTCCCCTGTATCCACATTGCGGGTGAAAACCTGGAACGCGTGCGCCGGATCAGTCGCCGCCGGCACGCCACGCGCACTGCCGACCACAGTTTGCAGCGCCTTGACGTTCGGTGGCTGCCACTGATGCGGCTCGGCCGCGTCGGCCTTGCGGAAGCGAACCCAGCCGTAGTCCGGAAGATCCGACTTCGCAGTCACATTGTCTTCAACACTCTCAGAGATCCACGACAACCGCAGCCTGCGGTCCAGCTCCGAAAATCCAATCCCAGACAGCGGTGCTGGCGTGTCGGGGAAGCAGCGCTCCACCACGCTCTTGTGCAGCCCGAGGATGTCGAACAGGTGCGCGCCGCGATAGCTGTCCACGACGCTGATGCCCATCTTCGACATCACCTTGGCCAGCCCCGCGTCCAGCGCCTTCAGTACAAACTTCTCGGCGTCGATGTCTTCGGGGAATCCCTTCTCGCCCGCATACGTCCGCGCTGTCTCCAGCGCCAGCCACGGACACACCGCGCCCGCGCCATAGCCAATCAGCACCGCCGCATGATGCACGTCGCGACAGTCGCCGGCGTCGACCGCAAGCCCGCACAGCGTGCGCAGCCCGGCTTCGACCAGCCCCTGGTGCACCGCGCCGGTCGCCATAGCCATCGGCACAGGCAGCCGCTCGGCCGAAGCTCCCCGGTCGCTCAGCACCAGCACGCGCGCTCCGTTGCGAACCTTCTCCACCGCGCGCAGGCTCAACTCATCAATCGTCTGCAGCAGCGTCTGCTGCGGAGCGAACAGACACTCCAGCTCCTCGACGTGAAGCTCTTTCTTGTGCGGATACTCACCCGTACGCAGCGCCGCCATCTGCCCCAGCGACAGGAACGGCGACGTCAGCGCGATTCCCGGCAACGGAGCGTTCTTCTCCAGCAGGTGCGGCCACGGGCCCAGCCTCGTGTGCAGGCTCACGACCACGGACTCACGCAGCGAGTCGATCGGCGGATTCGTTACCTGCGCAAATCTTTGCCGGAAGAATGCATATAGCGGCCGCGGGCTCTTCGCCAGGAACGCCAGCGGAGTGTCGTCGCCCATCGACCACACGGCATCCTTGCCGGTGCTCGCCATGGGCTTCAGAATCATGTTGACGTCTTCCTTCGAATATCCGAAGCCGCGCTGCAGATCGGCTAGATTGGCAGGAATCTCGCCCGGGCCCGCTGCATGCAATGCCTCCATCTTCGTCAGCGCGGCATACTCCTCGCGCGAGTCGAAGACGTCCATCATGTCTTCGTTGTGATAAACCTTGCGCTCGGACATATCCACCCCGAGCATCTCGCCCGGCCCCAGCCTTCCGCTCTCGATCAATGTGCCGGGATCGAGATCCACCAGCCCGGCCTCCGAGCCCGCAACAACAATGCCCTCGCTCGTAATCGCGTACCGGCAAGGCCGGAGACCATTGCGGTCCAGCGCCGCGCCCACAACAATGCCGTCCGAGAACGCGATCGCCGCCGGTCCATCCCAAGGCTCGGCGCACTCCTTGTGATACTCGAGGAATGGATGCACGCGCTTCGTAACCGCCGGCGGCAGCAGCATGCGCACGCTCTCGGCAAGCGTCCGCCCGTTGTGACTCAGCAGCTCAATCGCCTCATCCAGCGAGGCCGAATCCGTTCCGCCTTCTGTCAGCACGGGCTGGCATTCAACTGGCAGTGTCGAACCCCGCGCGCGCATCCTCGCGCGGTTACCCCACACCGTATTGATTTCGCCATTGTGCGCCAGCTTGCGTGAGGGCTGCGCACGATGCCACGTCGGCAGCGTGTTTGTCGCGTAGCGCTGGTGGAAGATCGCAAACGCCGTCACATACTCCGCCGACGCCAGGTCAGGATAGAACTCCGGCAGCAGTCTTCCCAGGCACATCGCCTTGTACACAATCGTCTGCGCCGAGAGCGAACAGACGTAACCTGTCACCTCGTCCAGTTCCACCGCGCGCTCAAACTGCTTGCGCGCCAGGTACAGCCGGCGCTCCATCGGGTCGATTCCCTCGTGTTGAGCATCATCGGCCACCAGCACCTGCCGGACCTTTGGCATTGTGCTGCGGGCAATCTCTCCCAGGATCTCCGGCCGGATCGGCACATCGCGCCACGCGAGCACCTTCAGCTCCTGCGCCTTCAGCGCGCTCTCGATCACCGCCTCGGCGCGTGTCTCTTCCTGCGGCGTAAAGATCATGCCCACGCCCAGCGTCGCGTCGTCCGCCAGCTCAATGCCCGTCGCCTTCAGCAGCAGAGCACGCGGCACATTGGTCATCAGGCCCACGCCGTCGCTCGACGCGCCATCGGCCGCCACCGCCCCGCGGTGCTCCAACCGTGCCAGCGCCGTCAGCGCATCTTCCAGAATTCGGTGGCTCGCCTTCGCCAAGGCGGAAGCCACAAAGCCCACGCCACAGGAGTCCTGATCAAAGCGCGGGTCTATAAGATTGGCCGGCCCTTCGGGCAGATTGCTCGGAACTTCATTCACAAGAGCTTCCGCAGGCTTCACTTCGCCCGCCGACAGACACTCCGGCCGCTGAGAGAAAACAAGGGGCATAGTTCACTATACTTCCGTTGTTTGACTAGCGCATTAGGGACTATGGAACTTTCATAGGAAATCTGGTACCTATGCCCGTTCCGTGTCCTTGACATTCGCGCCATGTATATTTATACATGAAATGTGGATTTTTATGCATACGGCGTGACGCCCTTTGCGTCACGCCTTTTCCTGTGCTGAGAATCCACCTCAAACCGTGCTTTCCGCGGTCTGACTGAAAAGAATTGCAATGAAGCTTCAACGCCAAAACGCGATCAAGGATCTCCTGGCCAAGGCCGCCGCCGCCAACGGCGCGGGTGCGATCAATAACCAGGACGATCTCCGCCGCAAGCTCGCCGCCCGTGGCATCCACGTCACGCAGGCGACGCTCTCGCGCGACATTCGCGAACTCAAACTCCTAAAGGGTCCAACCGGTTACGAGCTTCCCGCAAACGCAGACGAACAGGAAGATCTGCCCGAGATCGGTGACGTCCTCCAGAACTTCGGCCTTGAGGTCCGCCAGGCGCAGAACCTCCTCGTCGTCCTCACCACCATGGGCGGCGCCCAACCCGTCGCCGCCTCGCTGGACTACGAGGAGTGGACCGAGGTCGTCGGCACCATCGCCGGCGACAACACCGTCCTCATCATCTGTCCCGACAACCGCCGCGCCGAGACCCTCCGCGCGCGCATTGAGACCTTCATTGCCTAACGCCTCCAACTCGCTTCGCGTCGCCGTCGCAGGCGTTACCGGCTATGCCGGCGCCGAGCTCGCGCGCATTCTGCTGCACCATCCGCGTCTCGCCACGCCGCCGCTCTTCCTCGGCCGCGAAGGCGCCGAAGAGACTCCGCGCCTCATCGACCTTCATCCAGCGCTCAGCGGCGCGCCCAACGCGGACGCCGCCGAGGTTGTTCCCTTCTCCTGGGACACACTCACCAAAGAGGGCGTCAACCTCCTCTTCCTCGCGCTGCCGCACGAGCAGTCGCGCGAGCTCGCGCCCATCGCTCTCTCGCATGGCATCCGCGTCGTCGACCTCTCTGCCGCCTGGCGTCTGCAGCACGCGGAGAATCGCGCCATCTATAAGCTGCAAGACGCCAACCCCGACTGCGCTGCGAAGCTGCAAGCTGAAGCCGTCTACGGCTCACCCGAGCTGCACGCAGCGCAGATCAAGTCCGCGCGCCTCGTCGCCAACCCCGGCTGCTACGCGACCTCCGTCATCCTCGGGATCGCGCCGCTCGTGCGCGCCAACCTCGTCGACCTCGAAGTCGGCATCGTCGCCGACTCCAAGTCCGGCGTCTCCGGCGCGGGCAAGCTGCCCACGGCGACGACGCACTTCATGCACGCGGCCGATAATCTCTCCGCCTATGCGGTCTTCAACCACCGCCACACCGGCGAGCTCCGCGAGCAGCTCCAACTCACCCGCGAGCAGATCACCTTCACGCCGCATCTGCTGCCCATCCCCCGCGGAATCCTCTCCACGCTCTACGTTCGTCTAAATAAGGCGTGCACCGTCGACGAGCTTCAATCCTCATTCGACGACTTCTACGCGAACGCCCCGCTCGTCCGCGTCCGCCGCTCGCCCGTCCTGCCGCAGATCCAGCACGTCGTCCGCACCAGCTTCTGCGACCTCGGCTTCCATCTCGCGCCCGACCATCGCCGCCTCATCGTCATCTCCTGCCTCGACAACCTGCTCAAAGGCGCCGCCTCGCAGGCCGTCGAAAACATGAACCTCATGGCTGGGTTTCATCAGCAGGAGGGCCTCCTATGACCGCTCTTGCCTTCCTTATCCCCGCAGGGGATCTGCTTTTCGCATCTCGCCTCTCGTATCTCCCATCTGGAGTTCGTCAATGAAATTCGTCGTCAAACTCGGCGGAGCCGCCCTTGAAAAGCCCGAGCTCCTCCAATCCTGTGCCCAAGCCATCGCCGATCTCGCGCGCGACGGCCACCAAGTCGCGCTCGTCCACGGCGGCGGCGTCCAGCTCACAAGGCTGCTCGCCCAGATGGGCAAAAAGTCTGAGTTCGTCGCTGGCCTTCGCATCACCGACGCCGAGACCCGCGACGCCGCGCTGATGGTCCTCGGCGGCCGCGTCAACAAATCACTCGTGGCCGCGCTCACGCAGCTCGGCGTCTCCGCCGTCGGCCTCACCGGCGGCGACGGCCACGTCTTCCGCGCGCGCAAGAAGAAGACCGAGCACGACCTCGGCTTCGTCGGCGAGATCGCCTCCACGGACCCCAAGTGGCTCGACGCCATCTGGACCATGGGCGCCATCCCCGTCATCAGCTCCATCGCGCTCGGCTTCGACGGCGAGTACTACAACATCAACGCCGACGAGATGGCCGCCGCCGCCGCCATCGCCACCAAGGCCGACGCGCTCGTCTTCCTCACCGACGTCCCCGGCGTCAAAGGCGCCGACGGCTCCGTCATGCGCTGGCTCTCGCTCGCGCAGGTTCCCGCGCTCGAGAAGGCCGCAGTGGTCTCCGGCGGCATGCTGCCCAAGCTCAACGCCTGCAAGCAAGCACTTACCCACGGAGTCAAGCGCGTCCGCATTCTGCCCGCGGAGGCCGCTTCGCTTCTCCCCGAATTCACCAGCACCCGCATCAACTCTGGAACGGAGGTCATGGTCGCATGAGCAAACCCACTTTGAATGAGTTGCAGTCCGCCGAATCCAAGCTGATGCTCAACACCTACGCACGCTATCCGCTTCTGCTCACGCGCGGCGAAGGCGTGCACCTCTACGACGCCGACAACACCGAGTACCTCGACCTGCTCTCCGGCATCGGCGTCTGCGCGCTCGGCTACAACCATCCCGCGATCACCGCCGCCATCAACGAGCAGGCGAAGACGCTCATCCACACCAGCAACCTCTTCTACCATCCGCACACCGCGGAGCTCGCCCTGCGGCTCACCGAGATCACCGGTCTCGACCGCGTCTTCCTCACCAACTCCGGCACTGAGGCCTGGGAGGCCGCGCTGAAGCTCGCCCGCGCACACGCTGGCCTGCTCCGCGCAGAGGGCAAGCGCATCGGCACGAAGTTCCTCGCGCTCGAGCACAGCTTCCACGGCCGCTCCATGGGTTCCGTCGCCACCACGCACAAGGCCGCCTATCGCGAGCCCTTCCAGCCCGTCATGCCCGACGTCGGATTCATTCCCTTCAACGACATCGCCGCGCTCAAGGCCGCGTTCTCGACCGATGTCTGCGCCATCTGCATCGAAGTCCTCCAGGGCGAAGGCGGCATCAACCCCGTCTCTGCTGAATTCCTCCGCGCCGCACGCGCACTCTGCGACTCCACCGGCGCGCTTCTCCTCTTCGACGAGATCCAGTCCGGCATGGGCCGCACCGGCAAGTGGACCGCCTACCAGCACTACGACGTAATGCCCGACATCACCACCCTCGCCAAGCCCATCGCCGGCGGCATCCCCATGGGCGCGATGCTCGCCACGGAAGAGGCCGCGCGCGCCTTCACGCCCGGCATGCATGGCACGACATTCGGTGGTAATCCGTTCGCCTGTGCCGTCGCCATCGCGGCCATCGACACCATCAAGCGCGACAATCTCCTCGCGCACAACACCGAGCTCGGCAACTACTTCCTCGCGCAGCTCCGCAACCTTGCGGCAAAGCACTCATCCATTAAAGAGGCACGCGGCCTCGGCCTCATGATCGGCCTCGAACTCCACTCCGCCGACCTCGCCAAGTCCATTCAGGAGGCGATGATGAACACGCACCACATCCTCCTCAACCGCACGCACGACACCGTACTGCGCTTCCTTCCGCCGTATCTCATCACGCGCGAGCACGTCGATCAAACCATCACCGCCCTCGATACTCTGCTCGCCCAACACCTCACTCCCGAGCCGCAAACCGCTGAGGCCACCGCAAAGTAGGAACCCATGGACACCAAAACGATCGTCATGAATCCCAAATCACGGAAGCCGTCCGGCATCCAGTCGGACACCGCCTTCACTGAGCTCGCGAAGGGTCTCGCCGGCCGCGACCTCTGCTCCATGGCCGACCTTTCGCCGCAGGAACTCGCCGCCATCCTCGAGCTCGCGCACGCCGTCAAAGCCTCGCCCGAGGACTTCCGCCACGCGCTCGACGCCAAGCAGATGGTCATGTTCTTCGAGAAGGCCTCGCTGCGCACGCGCCTCACCTTCGAGGCCGCGATGAACACCGTCGGCGGCAACGCCATCTTCGTCGACCAGACCCACGCTCCCCTCGGCGAGCGCGAGTCCATCCCCGACGTCGCCCGCAACCTCGAGCGCTGGATGCACATCATCGTCCTCCGCACCTTCGCGCACGACACCATCACCGAGATGGCCGCGAACGCCGACGTGCCCGTCATCAACGCGCTCTCTGACCTCGAGCACCCCTGCCAGGCCATCGCCGACTTCATGACCCTCGAAGAGCGCTTCGGCGCCGTCGACGGCCTGCACTTCACCTACATCGGCGACGGCAACAACGTCTGCCACTCGCTCATGCTCGCCGGCGCTCTGCTCGGCTCGCACGTCACCATCGCCACACCCAAAGGCTTCGAGCCCAAGCTCGACATCATCCACAAGGCCATCGAGATCGCCGAAACCACCGGCGGCTCGCTCACCCTCACCCACGACCCCGTCAAGGCCGCCACCGGCGCCGACGCCATCTACACCGACGTCTGCGTCTCCATGGGCCAGGAGCACGAGGCCGCCCGCCGCGCTCCCATCTTCATTCCCTTCCAGGTCAACGACGATCTGATGTCCCGCGCACAATCGGGCGCCGCCTTCATGCACTGCCTGCCCGCGCACCGCAACGCTGAAGTCACCGACTCGGTCCTCGACGGCAAGCAGTCCATCGTCTTCGACCAGGCCGAAAACCGCATGCACGCCCAAAAGGCCATCACCCTCATGCTCCTCGGCGGCGCCAAGCGCCTCCCCAACACCCGCAACCGCCGCAGGTAACCAATAGCCACGGAGGTGAATCGGATGGGCCTAACGCCTGCCGCATTGCTTGTAATTTTCCTAGTTCACGCAGTGATTGGAACTGCAATCGGCTCGGTAGTCGTATTCACGCTTCTCCGCAAGCGGACAACATGGAGGCTGATCGTGTTAGCAGCCATCGCGTCAACGGCAGCTTGGCTTGCAACAATTCATCTCAGCGATCTAGCCGGTGTATCTGGCTTTCCAAAGGACGGCAAATGGGAGATCCTGCCTTGGCGTCAAAATACTCTGCTGCAGAACTTGCTCGGTGATCACCCTTACTTATTTGGGTTTTGTCTCTGCAGTGATCGCAGCGGCAGCAGCAACGGCTCTATTGGAACACTACAGACCACAACCTAAGCGACTCTAGATGAACGACAGTAAGAACAATTCGCAACAACCAACCAAGATGTGGTCCGGTCGCTTCCGCGAGCCCCTCGACCGCACCTTCGAGCAGTGGCAGCGCAGTTTCCCCTTCGACTGGCGCCTGCTCCCTCACGAGGTCGCCGCCTCGCAGGCGCACGCCAGCGCCCTCGCCGCCGCCGGCATCCTCACCAGCGACGAGCTCGACACCATGCTCTCCGGCCTTACGCGCGTCGGCGAACGCCTCCTCAACTGGTCGCATCGCATTTCCGCCACCTCCGGCCAGATCGACTACGAGACCTCCAACGCGCAGGTCGGTGCCGCTATCGTCGCCTCAGCACCGCAGGCCGAAGACATCCACCACTTCGTCGAGCTCGAGCTCACCAAAGAGATCGGCGCCCTCGCGCTCAAGCTCCACACCGGCCGCTCGCGCAACGAACAGATCGCCACCGACATGCGCCTCTTCGTTAGGCAAAGCATAGACACGACGCAGTCGGGTCTCGTGGAATGGATCAACGCGCTCCTCACCCAGGCCGAAGCCCACATCGACGACGTCATGCCCGGCTACACGCACCTCCAGCGCGCCGAGCCCGTCCTCCTCGCCCACTGGCTCCTCGCCTACGTCGCCATGCTGGAGCGCGACCTCTCCCGCTTCGCCGACGCCCGCGAGCGAATGAACCTCTGCCCCTTAGGCAGCGGAGCCATCGCCGGCGCCACGCTCGCGCTCGACCGCACCATCGCCGCCAAAGCGCTCGGCTTCACCGCGCCAACACCCAACTCCATCGACGCGACCTCCGACCGCGACTTCATGCTCGACTTCGCGCAAGCCGCCTCCACACTCGGCCTGCACATCTCGCGCTTCGCCGAAGAGATCACCCTCTACGCCACCGCCGAGTTCAACTTCGTCGAGCTCCCCGAGGCCTTCTCCACCGGCTCCTCCGCGATGCCGCAGAAGAAAAACCCCGACCTCACCGAGCTCGCCCGCGGCAAATCCGCCCGGCTACTCGGCGCCGCTACCGCACTCTCGACCCTGATAAAAGGCCTTCCGCTCGCCTACAACAAAGACCTCCAGGAGGGCCAGGAGCAGATCTTCGACATCGCCGACACGCTCGCCGGCCTCCTTAGCGTTCTTCCCAACTTCACCCACGCGCTGAAGTTCCGCTTCAGTGTTATGCAACGCGCCGCCGAGACCGGCTACCTTAACGCGATGGCCGCGGCTACTTATCTCTCCAACAAGAGCGTTCCCTTCCGCAAGGCCCACGAGATCGTCGGCAATGCCGTCCGCCTCGGTCTCGACAAAAATCTTGAGCTCAATGCAATCCCGCTCCAAGACCTGCGCACGCTCTCGCCCGAGTTCGCCGAAGACTTCTTCGAATTCATCACGCTCCGCTCCACGCTCGACTGCCACGACGTCCCCGGCGGCACCGCAACGCACCGCGTCCGCGAAGCGCTCACTGCCGCACATACCCGCATCTCGAACCTCGCATCTCGCACCTCGTCTCCCGAGGAGGCCAAAGAAAAAGAACTTGTCTAGCGATCTCATCACTCTCGACCTCGGCCCCCACGAAGCGCTCGCTCCCACCGCGCCGCCCATCCGCGTCCACAAGGCGCGCCTGCAGGACGCCCGCAACATCTTCGACCTCGTCAACTCCTTCTCCCACGACGGCACGCTTCTCACGCCGTTCCTACGCCGAGATCTGCGAAAACGTCCGCGACTTCACCGTCGCCTACCGCACCATCCCCAACCCCGAAACCGGCGAGCCCGAGGACGAGTTCCTCGGTTGCGGCGCGCTGCACCTCTACGGCCCGCACCTCGCCGAGGTCCGCTCCATCGTCGTGCGCGAAGACCGCCGCGGCCTCGGCGCTGGCGATGCCATCCTCGAGGCCCTCATCGCTGAAGCCGACGAGCACCAGGTCCTCTCCGTCTGTCTCTTCACGCGCATCCCGGATTACTTCGAACACCTCGGCTTCCGCGTGGCCGAACGCGACGCCATGCCCGACAAGATCTACAAGGACTGCCAGACCTGCCCGCGCCTCTACGCCTGCGACGAAGTCGCCATGGTCCGCGGCCCGCTGCCGAACGTCGCCGTTCTCGGCCCCCGCGAGATCCAGCGCCCCGAACTCGTGCAGATCAATCCCCTCGCCCCCACCGGCACCTCACGCTGAGCCCGCACGTTGATACCCTAGACGTGAGGACATCCGCACCATGTATCTCCCGCCTCCCAGCGCGAAGACAAAGCTCGATCTGACCAACTGGGCGCGCAAAGAACACTTTGAGTTCTTCCATTCATTCGAAGAGCCCTACTACGGCGTCTGCGTCACGATCGACTGCACCGCTGCCTATCACTTCGTCAAGGCCCGCGGAATCTCCTTCTTCCTCTACTGCCTCTATCAAACGCTCGCAGCATCGCAACAGATCGAAGCCTTCCGTTATCGCATCGAGCAGGATGAGGTCTTCCTCTACGACCGCATCGATGGCGGCTCGGTCATCGATCGCAGCGATGGAACCTTCGGCTATGGCTTCCTGCCCTATAGCAAAAGCCTTGACGAGTTCCTCGACGCCGCCCAGCACGAGACCGCGCGCATCCGCAACACGACAGGCCTTCCCCGCACGACAGCCAACAACATCATCCGCTACTCATCTCTCCCCTGGATCGACTTCACGTCTCTCACGCACGCCCGCGCACTCTCGAGACCCGACAGTTGCCCGCGCATCACCTTCGGCAAGATGACAGAGCACGATGGCCGGCGCACGATGCCCTTATCGATCCACGTGAACCATGCATTGGTGGACGGCCTTCAACTCGGCCAGTATCTCGAACGCTTTCAGCAGCTCATGGACGCTCAATAACGCAATAGCAAGAGGCAGCATCCTGCGCGACTCACGCCGCCAGATCAGCATCGATTCCGCGGCGCTGCCAGATCCACCGCGCCAGCAGAGCAAAGCCGATCACCGCCAGCAAATCCAGCACCCACTTGCCGATGAGGTCCTCACGCGACCACGTGTCGCTTCCGGAAAATCCCGCGACCATGCACACCAGCACCGCGCCAAACGTCAGCCCCCACCGGTGCTTATCGTTCCACCCGCGTCCCACCGACCAGTAGCGGATTAAGAAGTATGCAAACCCACCCCAGGCTGCCGCAAGCGCCATCGACGCCCAGAATGGTTGCGTCGATCTTTCGCCGAAGATCAGCACCATCAACCTGTACCACGGGAACCCTAACAGCATCGCCGCCGGCACCATCGACCACGCCGGTGGCGCCGTGCGCGTCGTCGAATCGCTGCGTTCAATGTGACGAGTCAAATACGCCAGCAGGATCAGCGTCGAAATCACCACCAGGAACACGTCAATCATCGATTGCGGCACGTCGTAGTACGGCGCATGAAACACTATTGGCCGCGCGCGCTTGATCCACGCGTACCATGCCACGCTCGCGCCCAGCAGAAACACCACGACGCTTGTGATCATGCCGCCCGTGCGCAGCCAGCGTTCCTCGCGCCACTCGGGAAAGATCAGCTCTGTCACCTGGATGGGTACCACCACCACCCACACGCTCTCGTAGCCCAGCATGTAGAGGAAGTAGACCCAGTTCACGCCGTACACGCGCCCATAGTCCGCGGACATCGCCGGCCATGGCAGCGGCGCCAGCGATGTCTGCTGCACCACGCACTCCTCAAACACAGAAAGCGCTAATGCCAGTATCAGGACGCTTGTCCATCCGCCGTCCCACCGCTTTACGAGTTCGCGGATAATCAGCGCCCCGCAACCCCACATCATCATCTCGGGCACAAACGCAAACAGGAAGCTGACTCGCGTCGCTCCGCTCAGCACCTCAGCGATAAACGGCGCCAGAAAGATCAACGTGAACGCTGGAGCCAAATGCCGGACCGGCTTCCACTGCTCATTCTGGGTAACGGGGACGTAGTACATCTCTGCGTCACCTCTTTAAGTGGAGACCCCGGGCCGCTCACCCGGGGCTACGTGTTCGCAGAGCCAACGAAAAGTCGTTGCACTCTCGCTAACAGGAAATCTATCTCATCTCCTCCGTTCGCGGATATCTAGCCGTCACAATTGTCGAAATTCCTCCTCGCGGCCGGAAGTCGCCCTTCACCTCTGCCCACACCGGATCGGTCGCCTTCACCACGTCATCCAGCACCTGGTTCACGATGTTCTCCTGAAAAATCCCCAGGTTCCTGTACGTGAACAGGTACTCCTTAAGCGACTTAAGTTCCAGGCACTTTTCCTTCGGCATATAGCGGATCAGCAGCGTCCCAAAGTCCGGCAGCCCGGTCTTCGGGCACACGCTCGTGAACTCCGGATCGTCAATCAAAATCTCATACTTCGCGAACTGATTCCGCCAGGTTTCAATCGCAGGAAACTCTGTGTCCAACCCAGCCTTCGCGTGGTCGTCGGTGTAGCCAGTGGTATACATCGTCTCTTCCTTAGCCATATCTCCATTCTCTCAAAATCCCGACAGTAACCGGAGCGTCGGATTACCGCGATATCCCGGCACCGTCAACCCCGTCCGCCTCCATTCGCGGGGCATACTATAGACGAGCCTCCGAGAGCACACATGATCCTGAAACAGTACTACCTGGGCTGCCTCGCCCACGCCTCCTATCTCCTCGGCGACGAAGCCAGCCACACCGCCGTCATCGTCGACCCCCAGCGCGACATTCAGCAATACCTCGACGACGCCGAAAAACTCGGCCTCCAGATCCGTCACGTCTTCCTCTCGCACTTCCACGCCGACTTCATCGCCGGCCACCTCGAGCTCCGCGACCGTTGCAGCGCCACCATCCATCTCGGCGCCCGCGCCGTCGCCGAGTACGCCTTTGACCCCATGCACGATGGCGACACGCTCGACTTCCCCGGCATGCGCCTCCAGGTTCTCGAGACCCCCGGCCACACCATCGAGTCCATCTCCATCCTCGTTTTCGATTTAGCCTTCGATCGCGCCAAGGACACCGCCAAGCCCTACGCCGTCCTCACCGGCGACACTATGTTCATCGGCGACGTCGGCCGCCCCGACCTCCGCGCCTCGCTCGGCTACAGCGCCAACGAGCTCGGCGGCCACCTCTACGACTCGCTGCACAACAAGCTTCTCCCGCTCCCCGACGAAACGCTCGTCTACCCCGCGCACGGCGCCGGTTCGCTCTGCGGCAAGCAGCTCTCATCAGATACCGTCTCTCCGCTCGGCATCCAGCGCCGCCTCAACTACGCGCTGCAACCCATGTCGAAGGACGAGTTCATCACTCTCGTCACCGCCGACCAGCCCGACGCCCCGCAGTACTTCACCTACGACGCTATCCTCAACACGCGCGAGCGCGGCACACTCGAAAGCAATCTCGAAAAGGTCCTGCAACCTCTCTCGCTCGACGAGGTCCTGACGCTGCAGAAATCCGGCGCCCAGCTCCTCGACGTCCGCGACGGCGCAGAGTTCGCCAAAGGCCATCTCACCGGCAGCCTCAACATTGGCCTCGGCGGCCAGTACGCCACATGGGCCGGCACGCTGCTCGACCGCGAAACTCCCATCGTCATCATCGCCGAGCCCGGCCGCGAGCATGAAGCCGCGCTCCGCCTCGGCCGCATCGGCTTCGATCACGTGCGCGGCTACCTCGCCAACGGCCTCGCCGCACTCGCCACGCGCCCCGATCTCATCTCCATCACCGAGCGCGTCAGCCCTACCGACTTCAACGCAGAGATCGCCACCGACTCACCGCTCGTCCTCGACATCCGCAATCCGCGCGAGTGGTCCGCCAAGCACATCCCCGGAAGCGTCAACATTCCGCTCAATCATCTGCAGGAGCGCCTCGCCGAGATTCCTCGCGATCGCCGCATTGCCGTGCACTGCGCCGGCGGCTACCGCTCCTCCGCGGCCGCCAGCATTCTCCACCAGCACGGCATCAACAACCTCATCGAGATGACTGGCGGCCTCGCCGCCTGGGAGGCCGCCAAACTCCCGCTGGTCTCCGAAACCTAGTCCGGCAACCGCATTCTCTCGATAGCACGTGCCTTGCTCCGCCCCATCAGAAATCCAATCACGCGATCCGTCCTTCGCGTATACGGCGGCTTCAAGAGCCTGTCGAGAACTGAGCCAGCCAGTGCGCTTTGAACAAACACGCCCTTCTTCTTCGAGAAGGTCTTGAATCCATCCAGGCCATGATAGGCGCCCATTCCGCTTGGCCCCACGCCACCAAACGGAAGCCGGTGCTGCACGAAGTGGAAGATGCAATCATTGACCGCCGCACCGCCTGAAGTCGTCCGTTCCAGAACCTTGCGGACGCGAGATCTGTTTCCGTCGAAGTAATAAAGCGCCAGCGGACGCGGACGAGCGTTAATGAATCTCAGCGCTTCATCGAACGACGAGTAGGCCACAACCGGAAGGATCGGCCCAAAGATCTCCGCATGCATCACACGCATGGAATCGTCCGCACCCACAATCAACGTTGGTGGAAACGCGCGGCTCCCCGCGCTGACACTCTCTTCCATCGACCCCTGAACAACACGCGCCCCCTTGCTCCTCGCATCGTCCACGAGTTCCCGCATCCGCTCCCACGCCGGCTCGCTGATCATGTGCGTGTAATCCACGTTGGAAGCGGAACAAGAGAGCCGCTTGGCTATCGAGGCTTCGCACGCCATGACAAACTCATCTCTCTTTTCTACCGGTACGAGTGCATAATCCGGGGCAATGCAGGTCTGTCCAGCGTTCCAGAACTTCGCACTGCAGATGCGATCTGCCGCCGTCGCCATGGAGTACGATTCGTGCACCAAGCGCTGGCGACTTCCCGCCTAGCTCCAGCGTGACTGGGCGTCAGATTCTCCGCCGCCGCCTTCATCACAAGTTTGCCGACGCTCGCAGAGCCCGTAAAGAGCAGGTGATCGAACGGCAACGTGCTGAAAGCCGACGCGACCTCTTTATCTCCCGTGACCACCGCGACGTATTCCTCGGGAAAAGCCTCACTCACGATCTTGCGAACCAGCTCCGCGGTCTTCGGCGCAAATTCAGACGGCTTTACCATCACATGATTCCCCGCTCCCAGCGCATTGGCCAGCGGCGACAGAGTCAACAACACCGGATAGTTCCACGCACCGATGACACCCACAACGCCCAGCGGTTGGTACACAATCTTTGCGCGGCTCGGCCGGAACTGCCAGTTCGCCCTTACGCTGCGAGTCTGCATCCACCGTCGGAGGTTGCGCTTCACAAACCGAATCTCATCCATCAACGGAAACAACTCGAGGATTCGCGTCTCGACCGCAGCGCGATGACCAAAATCTGCGCTCACCGCCTCGATAATTTCGCCTTGATGATTCACGATGCTCTGCTGCAGATGACTCAACGCTTCCAGTCGCTTCTCAAGCCCAAGAGGAGCGCATCGGCCAAAGGCGCTTCGCTGACGATCAAAAATCACTTGCAGTGATTCCGGCTCCGTCTCTGAGTTTCCATTGCCTGCCATACGAAGCCCTCAACGATTCCCATACGTAGCTGCTCGAACATCAAGGAGAATGCCCGTCCAGTATGCAGAGGTATATCGGATCACGCAAGCAAGGCTCGTCGCCGCCGTACGAGTCACGTCATAACTCATCGCCCTGCCTCCTTTAGCTGTTCGATATGACAGTTGTTACCGCAGCCTTCCGACTCTACGGTGTCTATCAAATGAATCTCCTGCCTCGCTAGGTCGTATCAGGAAGCAACTCGGCCTCAACCATGAACGCTGTCCTCAAGAGCAAAGAGGAGGAGCAATGAAGATTACGAGAGCAATCCTGCTGGCGGTGGCTGCATTGGTCAGCATGTCCGCCTCCGCCCAGGACAGATTCGAACTCTTCGGAGGATATTCCTACTTGCAATTCAGCCCCACAATCGCCGGTACGTCTGGCCGTGGCTTCAACGGCGGTGGTGCCGGTGCAACCCTCTACTTCCTCAAGATTCTGGGTATCAAGGCCGACTTCATGGGTTATGGGAACACGACCTTGACCGCGACATACTCGGGTCCTGTGGTCACGCCGCTCAGCGGAACCATTCCCGCCGGTACTTATACAGCGCAGGGGGATATGTTTACCTACCTCTTCGGCCCGGAGATTCGTATTCCTATTCCGAAGGTCAGGCCGTTTGGAGAAGCTCTCTTCGGCGGCTCCCAAACCAACGCTTACGTTAACCTTTCGAACGCCATCGATCACGCCGGTGGAAGCGTGAGTGTAGCGAACCAGCACCCGTTCACCCTGGCACTCGGCGGTGGACTCGACGTTGACGCCGGAAAGAGACTCGCCATCCGCCTCGGTGAATTCGATTACGTCCTGACCAAGTACCACAATCCGCTGACGAACAACAGCAGTCAAAACAACTTTCGTTATTGCGGTGGGTTGATTCTCAAGTTCTAGTCATCGGGTCCGAACGAGTAAGGAATGGAGACCTTATGCACGAACGCAATTCACGCCAACTTTCAAAGGCTGTGACCCTGTCCCTCCTGGGGTCCTGCTTGTTCAGCGTTCTCGCCCTCGCCCAGAACGTGAAGGTCAAAGGCATCATCCAGGCGCGTAGCGGTGACACACTCACCCTGAAGACAGACACCGCATCAAGCGTCACCGTGCTGCTCACCGACACCACGGACGTAGGGCAGCTTCAGGGTGCGCTCAAGGCGCGCAACAAGAAGATGTCCATGGCCGCCCTCATTCCCGGCCTTCCCATTGAGGTCGAGGGCGCCGACAACGCCCAGGAACAACTCGTTGCCACAAAAATCCGGTTCAAAGGCAATGACTTCCAGCAGGCTCAGGCCATCCAGGCCGGCATGCACGAGCAGGAAAAACTCAACGAGCAGCAACAGGCCGAGCTCGCTGCACATCAGGCGGAACTGAAACAACAGCAGACACAGTTGACTGAACATGAGCAGCAGATCGCTGCCAGCAAAGCCGAGATTGCAGCCAACACCGCCCGCTTCGGTCAACTGGACGACTACTACATCTATGACGAGGTCACGATCTACTTCGCCAACGGCAAGTCGTCTATCGACCCCAAGTACAACGCTCCTTTGATGGCGTTGGCCAAGAAGGCCGAGTCAGTGAACGGCTACATGATCGAAGTTAAAGGCTATGCCTCCGCAACCGGAAGCGCTGCCCTGAACCAGAAGCTCAGCCAGGCTCGCGCGTCGAATGTGGTCAATCTCCTGCTGCAGCAGGGACAGATACCGCTGGTGAGAATGCTCGCTCCCGGAGCCATGGGCGAGATCAGCGGGGACGACAAGTCAGCCGCCGATGAGGCCGAGGCCCGGAAGGTAGTCGTCCGCGTGCTCCAGAACAAGGCCGTCGCCGGAATCAGTTGATGCTCTCCGCCAGCCTCTTCGGCGCAGTCAGCCGATAGCTGTGCCTCACTAACTCCTCAACTTCTTTCCAGTCGACCTTGCCCACATCCAGCCGCAGTCCCACCCATCCCCTCGGTCCCACATACGCGGGCATATAAAACCGCTCCGGGTTCGCGGCGATCAGCGCCTCGTTATCTCCCGGCAACACCTTGCAAGTCACCCCGACGATCCCATCGCCGTGATGATTCCTCAGAAAGTACGCAAACGTCTTCTTGCGCACATCGAAGGCGGCGTGCTCTCCCGAGATTCTGCGCCTCACCTTCGGCAGCCGCAGACAGATCGCACTCACCCTCTCAAGCCGATCGTCTTCGTGCGGCGCCTTCATCGCGCCTCCAGCATAGCCCTCGCCACACGTGAATGCAGCCGCCTACTTCAAGTCCCTTCGCTGACTCGTCACCTTCGCAAGCGCATCCTCGAGTGACCCCTTAAAGATCAGTATCTTCAGCTCATACTCAGCGTGCGCGCCATGCGGCAACGCTACCTGTGGATCGACATGCTGACATGTAAGCTCCGGATTACTCCAGACGTTCCCCGGGTCGCGCGAAAAACTCGCCGCCACCCATGTGCGATCCGTCGACAGCGTCGCAATCATCGGCACATCGACTAGACGCGACTGATAGCGGTACGTAATTCCATCCTCCACACGCACCCGCTGCGCCGGAACCGGCGCCGAGTACGACGCAAGATACCGCACTGGAAACCAATCCTTCAACGGCATCGTCAGGCGTTCCGGGGTCTCCGACCCCAACAGGTCAAAGCCATCCCTGTGGTGAACGTACGTCCGTTCCAGCCGCGGATCGTAGAAGACCGCATGAAATCGAGGATCCGTAACAGCCGCAACCATGTCGTAGTCGGTGGCCGAGTGATTCACAAACTCATAACGAAACAGGATTCCGTCATCCATCAGCCTGGCATGCGCAGCCATGTGTATCGCGCCGAAGTCGCTCGCATATTCCAGCGTGTCTCCAGCCTTTTTCCACTCCGGCGCTACACCTTGCAATCCCGGACGAAAGATATACAGATGCTTCGCCTCAGTCTCTCCGTGCACTCGCACGGTCACATGCTCTGGAAGCAGAATCTTGAAGCTGCGCTCGTTCACCGGCCCATCGGGCACAGTCACCCACAGTGCCGGCCCTCGATCCTCCGCATCAACCGTCATCCGCAATCCGGCTCCGTTGCGAACCTCCGGCACCTGCGCCCAGCCGACGTTGGCCAGGAGAACCGACACTCCCAGCACGCAACAAACTCGCAACCTCCGCAACACGGCGCCCCGCAGGCGACCTTCATCCAAGGCACACATCATCTCGCCCTCCTCAGCCGCGAGGCGCCTCCGTTAATTCGTTGCAATTCAAGACTCTACGATCTCACCAATAGCGCGCCAATTCTTTCTGCATCCTCCTCTTGACACGAACAATCGTGGCAGATAGATTTCCGAGATGCCGATATCCCTATCGAAATTCTTCCTCAACAGAACTTTGTCGTCGGGATTCTCCTCCCTTGCGCTCCTCGTGCTCCTCGTGCTCTCTGCCCCCAGCCTCCTCGCGCAAGGCTATGGCTCGGTCTCCGGCACAGTCACCGACCCCTCCGGCGCCGCGATCCCCAACGCCACCATCACGGCCACCCAGGTCGACACCGGGCACCAGACCGTCGTTACAGCAACATCCTCCGGAGCCTTTGTTTTCACCACGCTGCCGCCCGCGCAGTACAGCTTCAAGGTCAATGCTCCGGGTTTCGAGCTCTATCAGCAGACCGCTCTCCTGCAGGCCAACCAGGCCCTGACGCTCAACCCCCGGCTCGCCATCGGCGCCACCACCCAGACCGTCGAAGTCTCCACCGCGCCCCCGCAGATCGACACCACCACCGGCACCATGTCTGAGGTCATCGACCACACTCGCGTCGTCGATCTCCCGCTCAACGGCCGCAACGCCTCCAGCCTCCTCACCCAGGTCGCCGGAGTTTCCGACGCCACCAACGAGGGCAACGGCGTCAATCAGGGCAACGGCAAAACCTTCCCCGCCGTCGTCGTCGCCACCTCCAACGGCACGCTCCCCAACCAGGACAACTTCCTCCTCGACGGCGGCAACAACGTCGACGAGCTCACCAACGTCAACGCTCCCTTCCCCATGCCTGACGCCGTCCAGGAGTTCAGCGTCCAGACCAGCAACTACGACGCGCAGTTCGGCCAGAGCGCCGGCGCCGTCGTCAACATCGTCACTCGCGCCGGCACCAACGCCTTCCACGGCGATCTCTTCGAGTTCCTCCGCAACGGCTACTTCAACGCCCGACCCTACTTCGCCACCACAGCCGACAACCTGCATCGCAATCAATTCGGCGGCACCGTCGGCGGTCCGGTCATCATCCCCGGCCTCTACCACGGCAAGTCGACGCAGTTCTTCTTCGGCTATCAACACACCATCGCCAACCAGATCTCCACCGCCAGCAGCACGGTTCCCACACTCGCCGAAGAAGGCCGCACTGCCACCGGCCTCGCGCCTTACGCCGATCTCGGCAACCTCTGCAAGACCGGCTTTGACGCAAGCGGAAACTGCACCACGGCGAGCCTGCAGATCCGCAATCCCTTCACCAACGTTCTCTATCCCTTCAACCGCATTCCGTCGTCTGCCTTCGACCCAGCCTCGGTCAACTATCAGTCGCACTTCCCCACCGCCACCTCCGACGCCGGCGCCGGTCTCATCGGCAACCTCGTCTACTACCAGAAGCCCGTGCTCCAGTCCTTCGACGAGTACACCGCGCGCGTCGATCACGACTTCGGCAGCAAGGATCATCTCTTCGGCCGTTACTTCTACGACTGGTATACGCAGTCCGGCGTCTTCAATCCCAACAACCTGCTCAGCTACGCCTCTTACTTCAACACGCGCTACCAGAACGCTCTGCTCTCTGAGACGCACGTCTTCACCGACCACATCCTCAACGCGCTCACCGTCAACTACCAGCGTGAAGTCGCTCTCCGCGGCGGTCCTCCGGGCAGCACCAAGATCACCGACTACGGCGTCACCAACATCTGGCAGCCCGACACCGGTCCCTTCCTCTCGGCATCCATCAGCGGATACTTCGGCGCTAGTTCTTCCGCCTACGCCGCTTGGGGCCGCAACAACTACTCCTTCAATGACGACCTCCACTGGGTCAAGGGCAATCACAACTTCGCCTTCGGTGGTCACGTCGAGCTCTCCAAGGTCGACGTCACCAACGTCTACACCTCCTACGGCGCCTTCGGCTTCAACAGCGTCACCAACAAGATCGGCTCAAACACCTACTACTACCCCAACGCCTACGGCAACTTCCTCATGGGCTTTATGTCCAGCTTCGGCCAGGGCAACTACGAGCTCGTCAATGATCGCAACCACTTCCCCGGGGTTTACGCGCAGGACAGCTGGAAGGCCAACCGCCGCCTGCAGCTCAACTACGGCCTGCGTTGGGAGTCCTTCGCTCCCTGGCACGATCGCCGCAACGTCATGACCGAGATGGTGCCCTCCGCCTACGCCGCCAACCAGCACTCGCAGGTCTACACCAGCCTGCCCGCGGGCCTGCTCGTCAGCGGCGACGCCGGCATCCCGTACAACGGCGTCAACAACAAGTACACGCAGTTCATGCCCCGTGTCGGCTTCGCTCTTGACGTCTTCGGCACCGGCAAGACCTCGGTGCGCGGCGGCTTCGGCATCTTCTATCAGGACCGCCTGCCCGGCTTCTTCAATCTCACGCAAGGCAGCTACGTCCCCAACACCATCTCGCTCGCGCTCACCAATCCCGGCATGTACGGCGCCACCCCCGGAACCAACCCAGGCGGCCCCTTCAGCAACCCCTACTGCACCAACTGCTCCGTAGACTCCGTTGCGAATCCCTTCCCCTTCACCCTGCCGTTCCCCAAGAACCAGGTCTTCCCCAACGCCTTCCAGGTCGCCGAGTACGACCCCTCCGGCAACTTCCAGATTCCCGTCACCGACGACTTCAACCTCATCGTCGAGCAGCAACTCGCTCCCAGCTGGACCACGCGCATCGCCTACGTCGGCTCGGTATCGCGCCACCAGATGGTGAATCTCGAGGTCAACCCAGCCGTCAACAACGGCATCGGCAGCACCAATCAGCGCCGCGTCTATAACTCGCCGCCCGTCGTCGGTCCCTGCATCACCACCACCGGTTGCCAGACTGCCTTCTCGCAGATCGTCCAGACTGCGATGATCGGCAACTCACACTACAACTCCCTGCAGGCCACGCTCGAAAAGCAGTTGCAGCACGGCCTCTCCATCCTGTTCAACTACACCTTCTCCAAGTCCTACGACGACATGCCGCAGGCCACCCGCGTCTCCAACACCGAAGACGTCAACCCCGGCGAATCCTACGTCTATCCGCTCTATCCCTCGAACGCCACCAACATTCCCGCGGCCGCCTATGTCTCCGACATCAAGGCGCTTGACCGCGGCCTCTCCGACATCGACCACACCCAGGTCCTCTCCGCGTCTTACGTCTACGATCTGCCTAAGCTGCACTACGGCTTCGCCGCCGTTCGCGCAGTCGTCAACGGATGGCGCACCACCGGCCTCATCAACTTCCGCTCCGGCGACGTCCTCACCGCCTATATGGGCAGCGACGTCTCGCTCACGAATCTCACCCAGGACCGCGCCCAACGCGACTTCACCCAGGCGGCCTATCTCCGCGTCCCCGGCGGCGGTCACTGCGGCGCCGGCAAATCCTGCGTCAACTGGCTGAATCCTTCGGCCTTCTCGACACCCGTCAACAGCGGCCCCGGCACTGGCTTCGGCAACGTCGTCAAAGGCAGCCTGCGCGGGCCATCCCTCACCAACTGGGACGCCGCCGTCATCCGCACCTTCCCCATCTATCGCGAGACAAACCTCGACTTCCGTGTTGAGTACTTCGACGTCCTCAACCACACGGAGCTCAGCAACCCCAACGTCACCCAGAGCAACTCTGCCTTCGGCACCATCACCTCCACCCAGGGCGGTCCGCGCATCGCACAGTTCTCCCTCAAATACGTCTTCTAATACGAACCTCAACAACTGCGGTCGGGTGCCCCATCTTCGCGCGCGGCTTTATTGCGCGCTAAGGTGGGCATCGCGCGAAGCGCGATTTAAGTGTTCCCCTTCACCGAATCGCAATTCGCAGCCGCTTCCACAACTCACGCTTGCCATCCAGCGTCACCCGCACCGCGCGCGTGTTCTTCGCCGGCACAATCCATTTCAGTGCCACAAATCTCCGGTACATCCCCACACCCACCGCACCAGCAACATGCGGCCGCCGTTCCGTCCAGTCGATACACTGCCGCGCAATCTTCGGATTCGCTCCATCCTCCGCACCTGCAACCTCAACCCCCAACTCCTCAAACCACTCGCGCCCGCGTTGCGTCACGGCAAACGCCCTTCCACCTGCAGGCAGAAGCAATCCATTCGCCTGCAACGCATCGGCGACCTGCACACCCAGCCATCCCGCCAGATGCGCATAGCAAGTCCGCGCATGCTGCAGCGACCCAACCTCCGGCACACTCGCGTTCACCTTGCGTACTCCATTCGTCAACACCAGCAATGCCTCCACCGCATCCGCCACTGTCGTACTCGCGAGCCTGTAGTAGCGATGTCTTCCCTGCTGCTCCACCATCAGAAAACTTCCCTCAACCAGCTTCGCCAAATGCCCGCTCGCCGTCTGTGGACTTACATTCGCGGCCTCCGCCAACTCACCTGCTGGCAACGCGCGCCCACTCATTAACTCCAGCAGCATCGCTGCCCTGGCCGGCTCAGCCAGAAGACTCGCGGCAACAGCAACGGCATCGTTCATGCCAACAGTATCTCCCTTCTTTTTCCAAAACACTTCGGCGCAGCCCGAAATGTTTCTAAAGCACCTCGCAGTCTAATCGAACCAGGAGGACGTTCATGTACACACTGTTCCTGCGCTACACCATCGACCCCAACAAGCTCGCCGACTGGAAGGCCTACGCCCAAGCCGAGTTCGCTCCCATCACCGAATCCGGTGGCAAGATCACCGGCTACTACGCTCCTACAGAGTTCGCCGGCGATACCGCCGAAGCCTTCGCTACCATCGATGTCGGCACCATGGCGGAGTACGAGATCTACCGCACCAAACTCGCCGCCAACCCCAAGCACATCGAATATGCCGCCAAGCTCCAGGCATCCGGCGCCATCCGCTCCATCTACCGCGCCATCATCCAGCGCATCGAACCTGCAGAGGCCAGCCGATGAGCTCCACTCCCCAAAATCGCATCCAGATCCACGGCTACGACTTCGGCACTCGCAAGAGTGCCGAATCCCCACTCACCGACGAAGACCTCCAGCACCTCGAGCAAACCGTCGGCTGGACCGACGAAGACCGCGACATCCTGCTCAAACACTCTGCGCTCTTTCAGCAGCAAGCCGAAATTATGGTCGACTTCTGGCGCTCTGTCATCTCCGCACAACCTCATCTCGCCCACTGGTTCGTCAGTCCCGACGGCAAGCCCGACGACGATTACAAAGCCCGCGTCAAACGCCGCTTCGTGCAGTGGGTCATCGACGTCGCCCTCCGCCCTCACGACCGCGCATGGCTCAACTATCAGGAAGAGATCGGCCTCCGCCACACGCCGGCGAAAAAGAACCTCACCGACTCGAAGCAAACACCACCGCTCGTCCCCCTCCGTTATCTCCTTGGCTTCATCCCCGTCGTTCTTCCCATCCGAAACTTCTTCAGCGCATCCATCTCCAACGACGAAGAACTCGCCCGCCTCGAAACTGCATGGACGCGCGCCGTCCTCCTCCACATCACACTCTGGTCCCACCCCTACACCACCGAAGGCCTCTGGTGAACTCAGCCGAGGCCGCTAGCGCCCCACGACGTGCGTGGCGGGAGTCGCGCTCGGCTCGCCAACCCCGCCCAGGTACTCCCAGACGTTTTCAAACTGAGCAGACACCGTGGAGTTATGCGCATGTTTGGCATCAGTGTCCGTCACGAGAATCTGATGTGTGCCACTGATTATCTGCCCGGGCTCGACCATGAACGGCTGCGCTCCGCCAAGGCGCATGAGTGCCTCGCAGCTTGCTACCTGGTGCAGCTCGTTGAAAGGGTCGTGGAGATTGAGAAACGCATAGAAGCGCGAAGGTGGCGTAGCGCTCGGGCGCGACTCCCACGGAGCGGGTTTGTCGAAATCGCTCAGGTAATCCTGCGGACCGGAGAACATCAGCACCTTACCCACCTGGTACAACTTGGCCACGTATGCCGCGTGGCCGGAGCCCTGCGAGTGCCCGGCGAGCACCACGCGGCTCCATGCCGGCTTCCCATGAACGAAGAATTCGCCCCATCCTCCGCCAGCATCCTCTTTAGTCAGGTAAGCGAGCACTTTCTCGAAGCGATTCAGGATCGAATTTGCGGGATCCACGTGAACTCTGTCGCTGCCCGGTGCGCCGCTCACAATGGCCGCACGATACGAATCGAAGCATGAGTTATCGGAGCTGTGCACGCAGGAGGCCGCCAGCACATTGTTCTCATAATCGAGTGAGATGACATGGTATCCAAGCCGGGCAAAGCTGCGGCCGATCGCCAGACTCTCCTCCGCACGAACTCCAGTCCCGACGAAGTACAACAGCAGCCGATGATTCGATGGAACCGCCGGATCGTACAGCACGAGATGGGGTCCATGCACGGCTTCGATCGCCGCGTCCGTCCGATTCGGATCGACCTTGAGAATCTTGTCCTCCGCATGCACAGTAGAGCTCAGCGCAGTGATCAGAGCGAGTGCGCACAGCAATATCCAGCGGCGGTTGAACACGGAACCCGAAACGGCTCTCACCATGTTCAAGAGCTTACCGTGCGGTCGCACTCTGGTGAAAATTCACCTGTGCTATTCCCGGCTGTTACGACCGCTCTCTGTACGGATAAATGTCCAGCCGGATGATCTCGCCATCCGCTCCATACTCAACCTTGTTCTTGATCGTCTCTTTCAGCTCTTTGAGCGGCTCAAGAATCGCAATCGCCGCGATAAGGCTGTCGAGAATCGTATCGCCCATCTCCAGCACGCCCACCAGCGGCCCCTCAATAATGCGGTCGCGGAACTCGTCGAGCTTGGCCAGCAGTGCATCGCCAACCAGGCCAAGTCTTTCAAGCACTTTGAAAAGCTTCGTCTTAGGTCCATCGATCGCTTGCAGCTGCTCCATCGCTTCTTCGATGTTGGGCGAAAGATTCTGCAGCAATGCGCGGAACCGTCGTTCGTCCAGGGGAGGCAACCGGCTTTCGATGACCGCAGAGAGGATATCGCGCAGGTCTCTCAGAAACTTGACGAGTAGTTCGACATCATTCCTCCAGTCGTCGCTCTCATCGCGCTGCTCCTCCTCCGGTGGCGCCGAGTAGGAGCCCATCCCATTGCTCCCCTCATTCAACGCCCGACGCAGTGCCTGCAACTCCTCGAGCGTAAACACCTCGGTCTTTGTGGATACTGGAGCAGTAGCCGTACTCATGACAGTCGCCCTCCCGAAGATTTTGCGCGGCGCAGGAATTGTAGGGAAAATGCTCCCCCGAGGTCTACCTCAACCAGATCGCGCGGACTCACCACGCCGGAATACGCCACAATACATACAGGGGAGAAACAATGGCGCACGCTCGTCTTCTGATGCTCGTCGGCGACTTCGTAGAAGACTACGAGGTCATGGTCCCTTTCCAGGCGCTTCAAGTTCTCGGCCACACCGCCGACGCCGTCTGCCCCGGCAAGAAAAAGGGCGACTCCGTCCGCACCGCCATCCACGACTTCGAGGGCGACCAGACCTACACCGAGAAGCGCGGCCACAACTTCGCGCTCAACGCCACCTTCGACGAGATCGACGAGACGCGCTACGACGGCCTCGTCATCCCCGGCGGCCGCGCGCCCGAGTATCTTCGCCTCAACCCGCGCGTCCTCGAGATCATCCGTCACTTCGACAAAGCCAACAAGCCCATCGCCGCCCTCTGCCACGGCCCGCAACTGCTCGCCGCCGCACGCGTGATTCAGGGCAAACGCGTCAACGCCTACCCCGCCTGCGCGCCCGAAGTCGAACTCGCCGGCGCCGAGTTCGTCTCACTCGACATCACCGGCGCCGTCACCGACGGCAAGCTCGTCACCGGCCCCGCTTGGCCCGCGCACCCCGAATGGCTCCGCCAGTTCCAGAAGGTCCTCGAAACCCACCTCACGAGATAACAGCTTTTCTGCCGCTGCTCTTTTGATCCTCACATCTCGCATTGGAGGAGCAAGTGCCAAAACTTCTGTCCGTCAATGTCGGTCTGCCGCGCGAGATTCAATGGAATGGCAAGGTCGTCCGAACAGGGATCTGGAAGAGTCCCGTCTCCGGCCGCGTCTTCGCTCGGCGGCTCAATTTAGACGGCGATGGTCAAGGTGATCTCGCCGGCCACGGCGGTGAACAGCGCGCTGTCATGGTCTATCAGCTTGAGTCATATCAGTACTGGGAACGCGAGTTGGGCCGAAAAGATTTTGACTACGGACAGTTTGGAGAGAACTTCACCGTCGAAGGCTTGCCCGACGATCAGGTCTGCATAGGCGACCGCTACAAAATCGGAACCGCCGTCTTCGAGGTGACTCAGCCTCGCGTGACTTGTTATCGAGTCGGAATTCGCATGAACAATCCCGAGATGCCGTCCCTGCTTGTCTCACATCACAAGCCGGGCTTCTATTTTCGCGTCATCACAGAAGGCGAGGTTGGCGCCGGAGACGACATCCAAAAGATCGCCGACGGACCCGATCAGATCACCGTCGCCGAAATGGATTCGCTGCTCTATCTGCCAAACCATGACCTCAATCGCATAGCGATCGCAGCCCGCGTTCCCGCTCTGAGCCCGGGATGGAAGGGCTCCATGGAAGCCATCCTTCAGGCAGAGAAGAGCGGAATCCACGATGGCAACCCCGGACTCACAACGCTGATCTCATCCCCGCCCGCATGGAACGGTTTCCGCTCGGTGACAGTCGCCGAAGTGCATCCGGAAACCAGCGAAGTCACTTCAATCATTCTTAAAGACCCGAAAGGTTCACCCCTTCCGGCCGCCTTGCCCGGGCAGTTTCTCGTGCTGCGCTGGCTCAGCGACAAGAGCCAATCCCCTTGCGTCCGCAGCTATTCCATCTCAGGCGCTTCGGACGCGGGCACATATCGCATCAGCGTGAAGCGTGGCGCCGGTCCAGGCAGCCAGCATCTCGCAGAGTCAACGCGAGTCGGCGACCACTTCGACATCAGCGCCCCTCGCGGCGAATTTATCTTGCAATCGGGCGAAGGTCCAGTCGCTTTGTTAAGCGCCGGCATTGGAATCACGCCGGTTCTTTCCATGCTGCACGCTCTCGCATCCGGCAACGCAACGCACCCGCGCGAAGTGTGGTGGGTCTACGCTGCTCGGAATGGAAACGAAGTCGTCTTCGCCCAGGAAGCCCGGCAACTGTTGTCCGCGATTCCGCGGAAGCCACGCGGCCATCGCCTACAGCAAACCAAATCCCGGCGACAAACTCGGTAGCGATTTCGATATTCAAGGCCACTGGGACCTCGCCAGCCTCAAGAAGCTCGCAATTCCCGGCGGAGCTGATTACTTCTTGTGCGGCCCATCCTCTTTCCTGACAGATATGAACCGCGATCTCCTCTCGCTCGGCGTGCCGCAAGCTGCAATCCATCAAGAGATCTTCGGCTCTCTCAGCAGCATCGAGCCCGGAGTCGAGAAGACAGCAACAAAGCCGCCACATGCTCTTGTCCCTGTCGGGCCCGGACCGCTTGTCTCATTTACGCGAAGCGGCCTCGCTGTACCATGGGACACACGGTTCAAGAGCATCCTCGAGTTCGCCGAAGCCTGCGACGTTCCTGTCCGTTGGGCTTGCAGGTCGGGCGTGTGTCACACCTGCGAGTGCGGCCTTCTGGATGGTCGTCTCCGCTACGCCCCAGAGCCACTCGATCCACCCGCATCAGGGAACGCTTTGATATGTTGCTCCACGCCGGAATCACCCGTTGAGCTCGACCTATAGCTAGATCCTCATCGAAGGAGCCACACCATGCGTTCTGACATGATTCCCGGAAATGCCTTCCCGGACTATCAACTGCCCGACCACACCAGCACAATGCGGAAGCTCAGCGAGCTTCAGGGAGACGACCCACTGATTCTCATGCTCTCCCGCGGTCACTACTGCCCCAAGGAACACCAGCAGCATCTCGAACTCGCCGCGTTCTACCCGAAGATCGCCGTGGCCTACACCCAAATCGCCACCATCTCAACCGACGACCATCACACGCTCCAGGAGTTCCGCGCGTCCGTCGGCGCCCAGTGGCCGTTTCTCTCCGATCCGGAACGAACCGTGCAGAAGGACCTCGACATCCAGGAGTACACCGACCCCGAGCATAACCCGATGATCCCGCACACGCTCGTCCTCAAGCCCGGCCTCATCATCCACCGCATCTACAACGGCTACTGGTTCTGGGGTCGCCCCTCCGTCGTCGACCTCTGGCATGACCTCCGCATCGTCTCCAGCGAAATCCGCCCCGACTGGGACCTGAGCACTCCCGGGCTCCGCGAGGCTTGGGACAGGGGTGACAAATCCCCGTTTCACGGCTGGAACAGGGATGCGAAAACAACCCCGGAGAACTAAGCGCGTTCGCTGTTCCAACGCTCCCGAAAATTTTTTGCGTAATCTCGCCACGCTCCCCCGTATACCTCACGTATGTTCGACGATGACGTGACAACGGTGGCCTTCATGGAGCGCGACGCGCAGCAAATCGCTCGCAATCTGCGCCGCAAGGATGTCGCCTTCCTGCAGACATTAGTCGAGCAATATCAGTACCGCCTCGTTCGCTATCTCATCTATCTGCTCGGCAGGCGCGATGGCGTCGACGATCTGGTGCAGGAGACGTGGCTTCGCGTCCTCGAGCGCGGCTCCTCCTACGACGGCCATTCGCGCTTTGAGCCCTGGCTCTTCCGAATCGCGCGCAATCTCGCGCTCGACGACCTCCGCAAGCGGCGAAACTTCAGCCTCGACTCGGCTCCAACCGAAGAGTGGGACGCCGTCGCCCTGTCACCCACCTCTACAGACCCTTCGCCCTTTCTGCTTGCAGCAAGATCCGAGGACACCCAACGCCTTGCTCACTCCATGCAAACCCTCGAACCTGCCTGTCGTGAAGCTCTTGTTCTTCGCTTTCAGGAGGAGCTCTCGTTGCAGGAAATATCCATCGTCGCGGATGCGCCCGTCTCTACAGTCGCGTCGAGAATCTATCGCGCGCTCGCAACTCTGCGCACGCAATTGGAGGAGAAATGATCTCTCACCCTCACGAACATTTTCGAAACATGATTGACGAAGCTCTCGTCGCCGGAACTTCGGCCTCCTCGCAGCCAGCGTTGAACGAGCATCTCCAGTCGTGCGCCCAATGCCGCGAGTATCTGGAGACCACGACTCGCGCGATCGCCAGTCTCGGCAGCTTCTCGTTTGAAGTCGATCCCACCCTTCAGGCAAAAGTCTCCGACGCAATTGCGCTGCGAGCGCAGCAACTGCAGCCCGCGCGATTCACCGCCGATCGACTAGTCATGATCTGCATGCTCGCCATCGCCCTGACCGTCGCCGGCTCGTTCTTCGACCTCAAGTTCGGCGGCCTGCTTGCCTCAATCCTCGACCTTCACAGCGCGCAACTGCAGCACGGGTTGCTGACGTTCTGGATCATCCCTTCCCTCTGTCTCCTGCTCCTGTTTCCCATGTTGCCGCTGCTGTCCAGGCGTAAAGAAAGGATCCTATGAACACCCGCCCCTTTTTTCAGGTTGTGCCGAAGTCCGTCCAGCTTTGGGCGTGGATCACTGTCGTCGCTACCGTTGTGATAGCCCTGACTATGGGAATACTGACGATCGCCGCTCACCACGGCTCGCTCTGGACAATACCCCTCTACACTATCGCTGGCCTCTTCACTGGCACTCTGTTCGCCATCTGGCTCCTCGGCCTCGGCTTCGTATACGCCGACGCCCGCCGCCGCGCCATGCATCCCGTCCTCTGGGTTCTGGTCTGCCCTTCTGGTTCCGCATCTGTTGGGGTTCCTGCTCTATTTCGTGCTGCGTCAACCCCTCGCATCACCCTGTGGTCACTGCGGACAAACAATTCCTTCAGGCCAGCGATTTTGCTCGTGGTGCGGGACTCCCCAGCCTCCCCCGCCCACAGCCGCTGCACCCTCCCCCTTCGGCCAGACTCCCGGAACCAGCCGCTGACAGCGCGCCAACCCTCCTGACACATTCTGTCAGTAGCCCCACGTATCCTATATAGATATGGATTTCCAGCTCCACACGGACTACAAGCCGCAGGGCGACCAACCGACCGCGATCCGCGAGCTCGTCTCCGGCATCGCCGCCGGCGAAAAGGATCAGACCCTCCTCGGCGTCACCGGCTCCGGCAAGACCTTCACCATGGCCAAGGTCATCGCCGAGACTCAACCGCCCCGCGCTCATCCTCGCCCACAACAAAACCCTCGCCGCGCAGCTCTATCACGAGTTCAAGCAGTTCTTCCCCACCAACGCCGTCGAGTACTTCGTCTCCTACTACGACTACTACCAGCCCGAAGCCTACATTCCCTCCGGCGACCTCTACATCGAAAAAGAATCCACCATCAACGACGAGCTCGACAAGCTCCGCCTCTCCGCCACGCGCTCTCTCTTCGAACGCCGCGACGTCATCATCGTCTCCTCCGTCTCCTGCATCTACGGCCTCGGCTCGCCCGAAGCCTACTACGGCATGCTTCTCCTCCTCGAAAAAGGTCAGAAGCTCAAGCGCGAAGACATCACCCGCCGCCTCGTCGAAATCCTCTACGAGCGCAACGACGTCGACTTCCGCCGCGGCACCTTCCGCGTCCGCGGCGACATCATCGAGGTCTACCCCACCTACGACGAAAACGCCTACCGCATCGAGCTCTTCGGCGACGAGATCGAGTCCCTCTCGCAAATCGACCCGCTCTTCGGCACCGTCCGCCAGAAATACTCGCGCCTCCCCATCTACCCGAAATCGCATTACGTAGTCCAGCCCGAGCGCAAATCCACCGCCATCAACTCCATCGTCGCCGAGCTCACCGACTGGGAAGCGCAGCTCGAAAAAGAAGGCCGCCTCGTCGAGTCCCAGCGCATCCACCAGCGCACCCGCTTCGACCTCGAGATGATCAAATCCGTCGGCTACTGCCACGGCATCGAAAACTACTCGCGCCACTTCTCCGGCCGTCTCCCCGGCGAGCCACCCCCAACCCTCCTCGACTACTTCCCCCGCGACTTCATGACCTTCATCGACGAGTCGCACGTCAGCGTCCCGCAGCTCCACGGCATGTGGCACGGCGACCGCTCGCGCAAACAAAACCTCGTCGACTACGGATTCCGTCTCCCCTCCGCCATGGACAACCGCCCGCTCCGCTTCGAAGAGTGGGAGTCCCGCATCGGCCAGACCATCTACGTCTCCGCCACGCCCGGCCCTTATGAGCTGACCAAAGTCCGCCGGAGTCGTCGTCGAACAAATCATCCGCCCCACCGGCCTCGTCGACCCGCAAGTCGAAATCCGCCCCATCAAAGGCCAGATCGACGACCTCCTCGCCGAGATCCGCGACCGCGCCGCCATCAACCAGCGCGTCCTCGTCACCACCCTCACCAAGCGCATGGCCGAAGACCTCGCCAACTACTACTCCGAGGTCGGCGTCCGCTGCCGCTACATGCACTCCGAGATCGAAACCCTCGAGCGCATCCGTCTCCTCCGCGACCTCCGCCGCGGCGAGTACGACGTCCTCATCGGCATCAACCTCCTCCGCGAAGGCCTCGACCTCCCCGAAGTCTCGCTCGTCGCCATCCTCGACGCCGACAAAGAAGGCTTCCTCCGCTCCCAGGGCTCACTCATCCAGACCATCGGCCGCGCCGCCCGCCACCTCGAAGGCCGCGCCATCCTCTACGCCGACAAGATGACCGACTCCATGCAGCGCGCCATCGACGAAACCAATCGTCGCCGCGAAAAGCAGGAAGCCTACAACGAAGAGAACGGCATCGAACCCCGCACCATCATCCGCGCCATCAACGACTCCCTCGCCACCATCCTCAAGGCCGACTACGCCGACCTCACCGACGAGCTCTCCCCCACCGCCGAAGAACTCACCTTCAACACCCAGGCCGAGCTGGACAGTTACATCGCGAAGTTAGAAACCGAAATGCGCGAATCCGCCAAAAAATTCGAATTCGAACGCGCCGCCACCCTCCGCGACCAAATCAAAGAACTCCGCACCAAAGAATTCTTATTCAGCTAAGAAGCTCAAGGGTTTGATACCTTTACTCCGCGACGCTCGAGTTCCGCCAGTACATCGGCTCTTGCAGGAGTTCTCAAGACGGTCAATTCACGCAAGCTTGGAGTGTTCAAGAGTGGCGTGACCTCCACAACCGGCACATCAACGAGCGACACACGTTGGAGGCTCTTCATCCCTGAAAGAGCGTCAAGATTTGATACAGGCATATGTTGCAGCGATAAATCTTTCAGGGCAGGACAACCGACTACGAAAGAAATCGAATTTAGCGCCAGACCGCTAAGACCTAAAGTGGTCAGATGGGAAAGCCGTCCAATGACAGCCGGATCAGTTACATTCGCCAATGGGGAGCCGCCGAAGGCAAATGACGTCAGCTGTAGCTGCTCTAACTGAGTAAGCTCGTCCAGTGAATGGATATCTATTGATGTAGCTCCGAAAACGGCCAAGGACGTCAGAGACTTAAAGGAATCAAGATACGAAAGATCGACAGGGCTCTGGTCAATGATCATGATCTTTCGCAGTGATACGAGGCCTTTCACGCCCGACAGGCTCGGCATTTGCTTCGTATCGATGTTGAGATCCTCCAGATCACTAAACCCGTCGAGAGGCGTCATGTCGACTATGTTTGTTCCGCGAACGTCAAGGCTTCGTAACGATTTGTCCCCGGAAATAGCCGAGATATCCCGAAATAAACTTTGGTTCAGATTGACAGACTCAAGGCCGGTGGTCCCACGCAGAGGATCGAGCGATTCCGCTCTGACCGACCCAAGCGTAACCTTCTTGAGCGCGCGCAAATGAGTCAAACTCGAAATATCGAAAATGTTCTTGGCATTCAGCGGAACTTGCGAGATAACCAACTCCCGCAACTTAGCGAACGTAGCAAGCTCGTCCGCGTTAGTGAGATCACTGGCCGATATTTCCAGAGCGGAACAGTTACCGAGCTTCCCGAGCAAATGGAGCCCATCAAGATTTGGGACCTGCTGAAGAAGCAACCGGAAAGGCATCGGGAGCGAGCCGAGATAGGTAGCAGACGCTTCCATGTTTGGAAGCGGTTTATCCGCCCACCGAATGACAAATCCCGTCGGATTCTGCCTCACCTCCCAACCCTGACCCGTCAACTTTGCTATCGCAGCGTCGCTCGACAATGTCTGATTCGGAACATGGCCTACCCCGCCCGAGGGTCGCGTGGTTTGAGGTTGCGACGATTGCGAAGCCACGTCTGAAGTCGCAGAACGGGACGAGACGTGAGATTGCGAACCTTGCGTGGGCGCGTCCAAAACCGGGAGATCTCGGCGCTGTAGCCAGCGATTAAGCCCCACCGCAGCCGCAGCAAGAAGAAGAAGACTGCCCACAGTAACAAGCCAAGGAAGAGGCTGTTCAAAACTACTGGCTAGGCGATAGATTCCAAAACCCGCTAAGCCACAAGCAATCCACACCAATATCGTCGCTCCTAGGCCACTCAATTTCCCGCTAAGGGCGACTGCTAGAGCAAGGAGTGCAACGACACCCCAAAGTATGGGGTTGCCAAGTAGGCTCTCTATGTCTTTACCTTGCATGTCGGAATCGTCTCACGACACCATCTGCTGCACAATGGGCGGCTTGCCCACTCATCCCCTAACCACCACACCTTGGGTGCCCATTCATGCGCAGAGCGCATTATTAAGGGCTTCGTGTAAGCTGGGCACCTCCAATATCTGAGATCCACAGGAGTTTCCGTGCCTCCTCTTGACGGTTCCATTTCTGAAGCAGCCGTGCCGACCGAATCCCGACTCGTCAGCGATGCCATTCAATAACGTAGCTAAAGCGGTCTCCGCGAGCGGGCCTACGACCGAGAAGAAGAGTGCGTGGACAAGCCTGGAGATCGCCAAGCTGATAGTTTCCGGGCTCACCCCAATTTTGGTCCTAATTTTCGGCATCGGGATTACGCGAAGCAATGACCGTCACAAGACGGTAATAGACGAGAGGATCAAGAGCTACGACCGCATCAAGGAGGACCTGAACCGAATACACTGCTTCATTGCGGATGTGGGTACATGGAAGGAAGAAACACCCGAAACTGTCGTCGGCTATAAACGGGTCGCCGATCGAGAAATGTACGAGGAACAAGGCGTCTGGTCGAAGAACACGATGCAGGCTTATCTCGCGTACATGGACGCGGCCTTTGCGACTAACCAACGCTCCGGGATTGATGCCAAGATCAATACGACGCTGTCACAAAAGCGAAATAGTCCGAAGTGGTCAGACGATTGGCAAACCAAGATCACCGGCCAAGAAGCAGACAGCTACAGGGACGCTTACGACAAGATGTACGAAGCTTTCTTCAATGACATGAAGTAGCGGATGGGTGCGGATTGCCCACTGATCGGCTGAAACCCCACACCCTGCGTACCCCATTGATCGCAGCATCATCGCGATCAGTGAGGTATGCTCCTGCCCATCTCCAATTCCAACCACAGATCCGAACGGGCACGGCTTCAGCCGTGCCCATAAAAACGCCGCGTCGCAGACGCCTTCCGCTCTGCCGAAGGCCGTCGCGTAGTCCGCAGCCCTGAGCGAAGTCGAAGGGGACTGAATTGCCTTCCTGTCCCGCGCACAAATGTTGCCAAAGCCATTCGTTTCGATGAACCCGCGCTGAAACACCCGAATCGCACGATTATCGAAACGCGCCCGAACGAAATCCTCAGGAATCGTCCTTTTCCACATTTCTTAGTGACATACAAATGAATGTTCCACGTGGAACCCGCGCGTTCCACGACGACTGGCGCCTCCGGGCGGGTGGCCCACCCACAAATCCAACCTCCCGGATCACCACCACCTTGGGTGCCCCATCCATACGCGGCATCATCGGGATGAGTGGCGTATAGCACGATGAGTGGGGTATGCCCCCGCAGGTCTCCGCGTCTTACTTGTTCTTTCTCCAACGAGCCGGCCCGAGGAGTACACTCCCCCCATCTCGCCACTGAACCTCCAGGAGACCTCATGAATCGTCGCCGTTTTGTGCAGTCCGCAGGGATCGCCGCCGCTTTCCCGTTCGCGTCGCAACAAGCCACCGCGCAAGCTGACCCACAAACAACCTCGCCCGCGCAACAGGGTCGCGTGCTTCCAGCCGGGCAGGATATCTTCGGCGCCACACGCTCCCTTGGTTTCAGTCACATCACGTTCAAGATCTCGGGGACAGAGACCAACGGCAATCTCTTTGTCATGCAGCACACCAACATGACGCCCGGCGGTCCTCATCTCCATCTGCATTTCGCGCAGGAAGAGTGGTTCTACGTGGAAGAAGGCGAGGTTCTGGTCCAGCTAGGCGATAAGCAGATCACATTGAAACCCGGCGACACCGCATTGGTTCCGCGCAACACGCCACACGCCTTCACCGCTGTACAAACACCGGCCAGGATGACCGTCGCATTTTCTCCTGCTGGAAAAATGGAGCAGTACTTCCTCGATGTGGCGCACCCGAATCCAACCCCCCGGGATTCCGCCTTCTATGGCACGAAGGTGCTCGGGCCGCCACTGAAAACGACATGATCCTTTCACTCACCCCATTCATCGCGGCATCATCGCGATCAGTGGAGTATGCTCCCGCGCATCTCCAATTCCAACCACAGATCCGAAGGGGCACGGCTTCAGCCGTGCCATAAAAACCCGCGTCGCAGACGCCTTCCGCTCTGCCGAAGGCCGTCGTGTAGTCCGCAGGACGAAGCGACTGAATTGCCATCCTGTCCCGCGCGATCTATTTCACCCGCTCCCAATACAACCTGTATGTGGCATCTTTACGCGCAATCGCGCCGCCCTTGCCGTCTTCTCGCGGGATCAGCACCATTCGGTCGTTGCCCTGAAATTCCACCCACCGCACGTGATCCCGACCCCGAAGGTCCGGGTACGAACTGTCTTCAACGTGGTGCGTAACCGTTCCGGCGGCCTCATCAACCGTATACGTCCCGTAGTAACTGAAGTAGCTCTCGAACGCGGCCGCTTTCTCCCCCTGGGTTCCCGCGGCCAGCCCTCCCGCAAACTTCCTGCGTCCAGCCCGGTTCGCAATCTGCACCGACATCGTTCCTGACGAGTCATAAACAATCAACCCCGTCGGGTGATCGTAAAAACCAGGCAGTCCCGGCGGCTGCCCCTCAACCGAAACAAGCCGCCACGCGCCCACGATCTTCTTCGCGAGCACACCCTTCTGGCCTTGCGCCAGGGCGCCAGACGCACCAAGACAAAGAATCATCACCCAACACGCAATCACTCGACGCATGGCAAGCCAGTATAAGGTTCGCCGCTTTGCGCAAAGGCGGGGGAAGGGGGTACCCCCCAGGTAATACTTCTGTCGCCAGCACAACAGCACAGCTCCGCCGCCCATCCGACTAGGCTGAGGTAACACCTTGTTCAAGAAAACTCTCTCCACGTGCATCCTTTTCGGCGTCTGCTGCGCGCCGCTCGCGGCCATCGCCCAGCAGGACGAGCACCAGGACGATCACGCTCAACAGCAGGGCGACCATCACGAGGATCATTCCCAGCAGAAGTACGTCCAGCACAAGGAATGGAAGCACGGTTACCACATGAATCACGACGACTGGAATCGCGGCCAGCCCGTCGACTACCACACCTATCACCTTCAAGAGCCGCGTTCAGGCTATGAGTGGCGCCAGGTCGACGGTAACTACGTCATGGCCGCCGTCGCCACCGGTGTCATCGCTTCGGTCGTCATCGCTTCCGCAGCGCATTAGACAGACGTCATCAACGGTTTACCGAGACCCACGCCGCAGCTCACGCGTGGGTCTTCGTGTCTTTCGATAAACACCGCCCTCCGGCAACCCCAATCTCGCGGGCATCCTCTGTGTGGCACCCCACCCTTTAGAATCAAGACTTTGCCAATAGAAGTCCACCCGTAAGTCTTTTCGATGGAAGACTTTGCGCAAAAACAGGGGGAGGGGGGGTACTCACCCGCAGCACTCCATCTCCAGCCGGACAAGCCGCCTCTCAGACCCATCCATAATAAAATTCCCTCATGACCGACGCCCCACCGAAGCCCCTCCCCACGCGCAAAACCGGCCTCAGCCCCAAAGAACAGAAGCTCCAGGCCCTGCGTGAAAAGCTCGCCAACGCCTCTGCCGGTGCGAAGCCCGAAGCAGCCAAAGCCAACGGCTCCGCAGGCTTCCATGGCAAGTCCACCACCACCGGCAGGAAGACCGCCTTCCAGCGCAAAGCCACATAGGCGACCGCATCTGCAGCCAGCGTATGTTTCTTCAGCGCGCGATTGTCGCTTCTTGCGTGCCGTTGCCACTCCGCAATTGGGCGCGAATTTCGTCTTCAACCCGCGACCAAACGTGGGGGTCACAGCCTATCGCGTTATGCGTTATGAAAAAGTGGCGGTTAAACCAGGAAAAGGAACGACACCCGGCCGGCTGCTCGGTGTATTCGAATTCATAAGTTCCCGTGATCTTCGTTCGGTGTGAATCTTCGGGGCGGATCGTCCGGCATCCGTGCAGCAGCCCTCGCGTCTGATAGAAATCCGTTGCCTGGGCAACATTGGCCGGAATGACACAGTCGTGGCCCCATCCTTTATTCACGCTGTCGACGAGAATCGTCAGCTGGACGGGAATTCCTCGTCTGTCCAGATCCTCGGCGAGGCTAATAACGGCGGACCCGCCCCAGCTGTGACCAAAGAGAATAATTCGCGCCCTTTGCTTCTCCTGCGCGGAAAGATGTCCATCTCCATCGGTATCCAGCCATCGGATGATCTGTTCTCGAGCCTCAGCCGTATGTCTGTTTTCAAACGCCGCCGCATGGAACTCTGGCAGTTTCTGCTGAGACAGGCGCTGAATGATTTGCACCTCTGGGTGCCGGCTGTCATCATTTTTGACAAATCCGCCAACGAAACCGAGCACAACCGTCGAGGAACGGGCAGAATCCTGTGAAGGCTTTGGAGGAGTTTGAGCGAATGCCGAGGGCACAGTCATCGCCAGAAGCACAGCCCATCCAAGAACTGAGATCTGACCTGACCGCGAAAAATCAGCCAAACTCCTCCGCTCACGAATCATCGCGCCACCTGCCGGCCAGGTCCGCAGACCGCGAAATAGAAAATCGTGCACAGAACAACGGTTGTATCCCATCGGCGGGCGGTCCACTCATTCCCCGGAATCATACCCGGTTCATAGGCCGTTCGCCCACTGATTCCCTGACCACCCCACCCTACGCTCTTACCTCACCCGCTCCCAATACAACTTGTATGCTGCGTCCTTCCGGGCGACCGCACTGCCTTGCCATCTTCCGCGGAATCAGCATGAATCGTAGCTCTGAAACTCCACCCACCGCACACGGTGACGGCGGAGTGGGGTAGCGGATCGCCCACGGCACTTACCTGCGCGGTCGCGGGAATTTCACCGTAATCAGTCTCGGGCCGATCATCTTCGGTCCGATCAAACCCAGCACACGGTCGATCGACTCCTCCGTGCGCATACCAGCAACATGCGTCGCGCGCATCCCCTTCGCAATCATGTTGCAGATCTCATAACGAGTGTTGCCATAGGACAGCGCAAGATGAATCTTATCGGAACGCACAGGATCTCCAGTCGTGCAGGCAGATGCAGCGTGTGCTTCGGACTCATCTGAAACTTTGAATGAGAGGACAGGCGGGCTACTCCTAAGACTACGCTCCTTTCCTCCCGGCGGGGGACCACTCACCAGCAACATTTCGCCTGCGCACAACAGCGTCCCTCTTCCCGGCATCTCATTATTTGATACAGAAACTGCCTTTATGCAGCACTTCAGCTGCTCAAGGCTCCGTATGAGGCTGGATCGCACTCGCACGTAAGTTCTTCCACGCGAGTGCCCGCATCCAGCCATTTTCATGAGGTAATCCAATGTCCAGGATGTACACGCCGCTCAGAGCGGCCGCAGCCACCTGCGCGCTTTTTCTGCTTTGCGCAACACCCTTCGTCGCCAGAGCGCAGGATCAAAGCGCGCCCCCGTCCCAAACCGCTCCCGACAACTCCGCAAACAACAAGGATCACGGCACGACCGCCGATCAGCAGTCTGCCAACAAATCAGACACCGATATCACTCGCGATATCCGCCGCTCGATCGTCTCTGATAAGTCCCTCTCCACCTACGCTCACAACGTCAAGATCATCACGCAGAACGGCGCCGTGACGCTCAAAGGACCTGTGAACTCCGACGAGGAGAAGCAGACCGTGGCCTCCAAGGCCGCCGCGGTTGTCGGTGGTCCCGACAAAGTCACCAATCAGCTCACCGTCAAGCAGTAATCGCGACGTCCGATTCACGCAAACCAAATTGTTTCAACCCTAGGAGTTCTCCCATGGCAGGCAAAAACACAGCAGCATTCGCAATCTTCCCCACTCGCGCAGCAGCAGAATCCGCAGTCGACCGTCTCGTCGCAGCCGGCTTCTCCAATCAGGACGTCTCCGTCCTCATGTCCGACAACGACAGCGCGCGCGAGTTCGCGACCGAGAAGAACACCAAGGCCCCCGAAGGAACCGCGACAGGCGTCGGCGTCGGCGGCGTTGTTGGCGGGACGCTCGGTCTCCTCGCCGGCATCGGCGCGCTCGCCATTCCCGGCGTCGGTCCTCTCATCGCAGCCGGCCCCATCATGGGCGCGCTCGCCGGTCTCGGTGTTGGCGGCGCAGTCGGCGGCCTCGTTGGAGCGCTCGTCGGCATGGGCATCCCCGAGTATGAGGCCAAGCGCTACGAAGGCCGCGTCAAAGATGGCGGCATCCTCGTCTCCGTCCACTGCGACACCTCCGAAGAGATCTCCCGCGCCAAGGACGTCCTCAAGCAGGCCGGCGGCGAAGACATCGCCTCCTCCGGCGAGAAGGCCGTCAGCACTCACACCGTCGGCACTGACAAGAACTACGTGGAGGCCAAACGCGTCGACACCACAAGCGACCGTACCTACACTCGCGACGTCACCACCGGCACAACAGTCGCTGATGAGGAGCTGGTCTCCGACCGCTCCACCCGGTCCTAACACGGCAACCACACACGAAAGGCGGAGCGCTCTTGCTCCGCCTTTCGCTTTGTCGAAGAGTCCCGCCTCCGCGGGGCTCTCGCGCAACCGGATCTCCTTACGACAACCGCCTCCGAACCAGGCCCGCGAGTCCAAGCAAACCTGTCCCCATCAGCGCCACGCTTGACAGCTCTGGCGTTGGCGTCAGCGCACCAGTCTGCAGAAACAGATCGTTGGCGCCATTGAACGCCTCATACGCACTTAGAAAGTTGATTCCACTGTCGGGTCCAGTGCCGGGGCACAGATCGCTCAGCGAACAAAGGAGACCTCCATCGAAGCCTACGAGGGGATCCGCATCGATGAGGAAGTCTATTAGCGGATACTCTGCGGAGCTCGTCGAGATCAAGAATACGTAGCCCGCCACGTTCATAGCCGGCCCCGCGTTATCCACGACGTTATAAGTCTGTCCCAGGTAGGATAGATCCCCGGACTCCAGAACGCCGGTCGTCGTGTCGATTACGACCGTACCGGACACCTTCGTGTTATCAGAGAAAGTTCCGGAAAGATTGAAGACATCCGCTCGCGCGGACAAACCTGTTGCGAGCAATGCGGCACTCAAACAGCAAAGAAAGCGCATGCCATCTCCTGACCACACGTGGATAAATGAAGTCCGCGTGCTTCGATGAAATTTGTCTGCAATGGGCCGGCAGAGACAAGGGCGAAGTGGTCGTGAAACGGATCGAGGCCGGGAAACTGACCCGAAGCGGTAGCGCTCGAATTCTAGTCCACCCTCCACTCAACGCAACATCACAGAGGTTTCTGCATATGGCCACGAAGGCCGCCAACACGCCGCCCTCAGGCAACATCGTCTCCCGACACCTCCATCAAATTCTTTGGAGGTAATTCCCCTTGTTCAAAAAGACCGTATCTTCACTCATCCTTCTCGGCGTCTGCTGCACCCCACTCATGGCCCTCGCCCAACACGACGACTACCATGATGCCCACCACCAGCAGTACGTCCACCACAACGACTGGAAGAAGGGCTATCACATGCGCTCCGAAGACTGGAACCGCGGCCAGCGCGTCGACGACTATCGCACCTATCACCTCAACGCCCCGCCTCGCGGCTATGAGTGGCGTGAGGTCGACGGCAACTACGTCATGGCGGCCGTCGCCACCGGAGTCATCGCCTCCGTCATCGCCGCATCCGCCGGCCACTAATAATGTAGCGCCAAAAGCACCAGGGCTGCCGCAAGCAACTCCGCCCGGCAGCCTTTCCCTTTTTAGCCTCACCCCACTCACCCGAGACCCCGCATCATCCTTTATTCATCACGAGCGCACGTAACCCGATACTTTCCTCGCACTCTGTGACATACTTCTCCCGGCCGAAGTCCACTCTCCCCGCCGTCACTACTGGGCTCCAGCACGCACGGAGACACCATGCTAAAACTGGCACTCGCGCTCTCAATGTTTCTGCTGACGATCGCACCCCGCCAGCAGCCCGCCGCTGACGCGCCCAAACCCGCCGACGCCCCCATCCCCGCCGCCGACGCCGCAAAGGTCAACCCCGTCAAGCCAACTCCCGCCTCGCTCGCGAAGGCCCGCAAAATGTACGGCTACGACTGCGCCATGTGTCACGGTGCCACCGGCAACGGCAAAGGCGACGTCGGCGCCTCCATGAACCTCAAGGACTACACCGACCCCGCCGCACTCCGCGACTTCACCGACGGCCAGCTCTTCTACATCATTCAGAACGGCCGCGGCCAGATGCAGGGCGAAGCCGGTCGCCAGAACGAGCAGGAGATCTGGAACATGGTCATCCTCGTCCGCTCCTTTGCCCACAAATAGTCTGTAGCCGCCGGCTCTTCAAGCGCGACAGGCAGCACATCGGCTCAAAACGTCATCTCACCGTAGGGACGCGTTCTATCCGTCCCCGGAGAACGATTGTTTAAATCCGAACAGCCCCGGGAAAACTCCCCTCAGACCTCGCTCGCACACAACGCCGCGCTTCCGCGGAACGTCCATGCCGGCTCGCATTCTGTCGACTTCTACGCGGACGACGCCGCCTTTCTCGATAACCTGAGTGACCTCATCAGCCGCGCCCTCAAGGCCGGAGGCGTCTGTCTGGTCATTGCCGCTGCGCCCCACCGTCAGGGCATCGCTCAGCGACTCCGCGCCTCTGGCATCGATCTCTCTCTTGCCGTCCGCAACAGCCAATACCTTCTGCTCGACGCCGAGGCCACGCTCGCAAAGTTCATGGTCGACGGTCTCCCCGATCGCGACCGCTTCTTCGCCACCATCGAACCTCTGTTCCTCAATGCGAAGGCGAGTCTCGGCCCTGACGTCACCTTCCCCATCGCCTTCGGTGAGATGGTCGCCCTCCTCTGGACCGAAGGCAAACGTGAAGCTGCCGTGCGCCTCGAGCAACTATGGAACGAGTTGGGTCGCCGCCACTCCTTCGCCCTGCGCTGCGCCTACGCCATCGACAACTTCGCACACGCAGACGAAGACCTCTTATTCCACCAGATCCGCGCCGAACACAACTACGTCCTCTCTTCCTGCAGCCGTAGCTAGGCGATCGCGCCGCAGACCTAACTCGAAACACCGCACTTACGGACGCACAGCCGGAAGCAGCTTCGGATCCGCTGTATTGATACACGTCGGATGACCAAATCCACCCGCGCTGATTCCCGTTCCTCCATTCGGGTTCGGCGTGATGTCGTAGATGATGTTGTCCGGCCGCGCCGTATCGCCTGAAACTCCACCCACTCCCTGCAGGTGATCCAGCTTCAGATTGTTCCGCGTGCGCCACGCAATATCATGGTCCGCGCACGACGTGTCGCCGCTCACGCCAACCGCCCCAATCAGCTTCTTGCCCGGACCATAAAGTCCAAGCCCTCCGCCAAACACGTTCACTCCGCCGATCTTCTCTCCAACCATCGGATCGTTGAACGTGCCATACGTCGACGAAGGCCCCTTGTACGCCACACCCGTATCCACCGGATTGCTCGCCTGCAGACCATAAAGGCTGCCGCCCGGCTGCACCGCTGAATACAAATTCGCCGTCGACAGCGACAATCCATTCGGCTGCCCCGACCCTCCACTGCTCGACGACGCATCCAGGCTGAACGCATTCGCCGTATTCGCCTTCTGCGCCGCGATCGCCCGGCTCCCCGGCCACTGCGCTCCGCGGTTCACTCCCGTGAACGCCACCGCGCACACCACGCCGTCACGGTCAACAATCGTTCCCCACATCTGATTGTTCAGTCCGCTCGATTCCGTAGCCGTCGCCGCAGCCAGCGCCGTCTTCAGTTGCCCATAGTTGGGAAGGCTCGAGCAATCGTTATTGCCGTCGCCTCCATCGCCCGCGTGAACAACGCCTCCGGCTGATGTAAGTGCCAGAGCCAAAGCGGCCGTTGCCGCTCCATACAGTATTCGATGTCGTGACATATCGACTCCTCATTTTTGGAGTTACTAGACCCGACAGAATTTTTGAAGGATTGAACCCAGACAGAATCTTGGGATTCGGAAGACCCAACAGAATCAACCCAAATCTACGCGCACCTACGGCACCGCGCAATCAAAGGTCGTCAGACGGTAGAACTCCCCTAGAGCGACGCTCTCTCGCTCCGAAGAGCATGTGCACTCGAACTCGTGCCATCGACGCTGCGTCCACCAAGCCATCGCAGCAGCCGCCGTTCCACATAAACATGCAGCAACCACCCCACACCTGTACCCACCGCAATCAGCACGGCCATCCAGAGCCAGATAGGCAGGTGAATTCGACGATCCGCCAAAAAGCAAACTCGAGCTACAGCCGCAATCACGGGAAAATGCACCAGGTAGATCGCGTACGACGCATCTCCCAACTCAGAGAGCACGCGCGGCGTCCTAAGGCGACCGCTTCTCTCCAACTCCGCAGCGCCCAGTAGAACGCACGCCGTCCCTGCGCCTGCGCACAAGTACACCCAATCGGAATCGGACCCACGCCATCCGCCATACAAAAATGTCCCCACCAGAACGACAACGCCCGAGCCAACGACCCAGCCCGCTGCCGGTGTCTTGCGATTCCGCAGCATCCACGCGACCAACATCCCCATCGCAAACAGCAAATGCAGTCTCGAAAAAAGTATCGGCAACAGCAACGGCCGGTGAAAGATATTCACAACCGACATCGCGAACCAGAGGGCAAGCACCGCAATCCCGAATCGTCTGTTCAGCAGCAGGCTCGCGAACATCGCGTAAAACAGCACCTCGATAAACAGCGTCCACGCAACAACCAGGTTCGTCTCGACGCCCGAATGAACGTGAATCAGCAGAAAGCTCGAAAGGATCATCCACGGATCATGCCGGAACGCAAACTGCGGCTTGTCGAACGCCAGTTGCAGACAGACCACGGGAATCAGCACGACCCAATAAATCGGATAGATTCGCCGGAAGCGCTTCCACAAATACATCGGCACACTCGACGGTCTGCCGATGTCCTCCCAGTGCGACATCAAAATAACAATTCCGCTCAGCACAAAGAAGAACGCAACCCCCAGCTTGAATCCCATCAACCAACGCGAGATCGACGGATGCACCCACAACCCCGGCACGACGCCAGCGAACGTGGACGCATGCTGCACCACCACCAGCAGCGCCGCCAGTCCGCGCCCCGCCTGCAGAGACATGTAGCGCGGCCGAACCATCTGCGTGTCCTTCGCGCCGCCGTTAGTCAGTCTCATGCAAGAGTCATGCTAGCAGCGCGATCGTGTCATACCGTTTTCGGGCGCCATCTTCGCTTCGCCCATCGCGTCGCCGGCGTCACAACGTGCTCGCCTGCAACGAACCGAAGCGTGTGCCAGTTCAGCGGAAACTCCAGCAGAACGTGCAGCAGGCTTAGGAATGAAGAAACCAGAAATCCCACGCGGAAGCTGATGCCAAAGCTTGCCAGGGCCGCCGCGTACAGCACTCCAATCGTCACCCACGTGGCCCGCGATACCCGATGCCACTCCAGAAGCTCCGTCTTCGCAAACCAGTTCAGATAATGGAAGAGATACGCAAACGCAAACAGCCGCAACAGCCCCGCGATGATCGGATCGTCCATCATCGTTCTGTTCAGCGCCACCGTATGGTGAAGATCACCCGCAAGTTTCGAGTGAATCGACAAAAACGTCATCGACTCTGCCTTCAGCCAGATGCCCCGCGGCTGCGCATAATGCACCGGCAGAAACATCAGCGCCAGCGGAATCACCAGCATCAGCGCAGGATTGACCCACTTCCTCACCGTTCGAGTCTTCTCCCGCAGCGCTCCGCTCACCATAAACGTCCACGTGAAGAAGAACACGTGCACCAGCGTCGGAACCATCACCGCAATAAAGAACACCCACGTGCGCAGATAAAACGCCGTGATCACAGCCGCTCCCGCAATCGCCGCAATCGCATACAAATTGCGGATCAGCACCGACAGGGAGATCAGCAGCATGGTACCCACCGCCCAGAACCACATGTCATGCTTCAATGCAGAGCCCGAGAGGCTCACCACCACAGCCATCAACGCGAACAACACATACACACGCGTGGATACGAAGCTGCTCTTGAGATAGAACTGCTTCCTTCGCAGCCACGCAATCTCCGTGAGATAGTGCACCGGCCCCAGCACTGCAAACGCAAACAGAAAAACCTGCAGGGGAGCAATCGTCGCGGCCACTCCGCTGATGCCCAGGGCAACCAGGTCAGCCCACCGGGTTCGCTCTTGCACTTGCATGTTGCCTCGGGTCGCCGCAACTGCGATCGCTAACGCAAGGATACCGTACGCACCTCCCATCTATCTCAATCATTGAACCCACCCACTCCTCGCTGCTATAACCTCTCCATCGCCTCATCTGTTCCCACTCACGCACGGAGGCAACAACCGTCTTGGAGACACCTGCAGCCACATCCTCTGACACGCAACTCATTGCACCTCTCTGGCATCTTCTCAGCGTCTTTCTTCTGCTCGGCGCCTGGGTTGCGCTCAGCCTCCACCCGCAGCACCACCTCTTCGGCTCGCTCTCGCCGCGCCTCTCCGGCTATCTTCTCGTCCTGCTCGTCGAGTGGTTCCTCTTCGCCTTCATCTGGTTTGGTCTTCGCCTCCACGGCGTTCCCTTCGCCACCCTCTTCGGCGAGATGTCCACGAAGCTCCTGCAAATCCTCCGCGACATCGGCCTCGCACTCCTCTTCCTCATCGCCGCCAACATCGTGCTCAGCCTCCTCGGCACTCTTCTGCACGTCGGCAGACAGAACGAAGCCGTCAAGCAACTGCTCCCCCACACTCCCTCCGAGATCGCCGTCTATCTCCTCGTCGCTCTCACTGCCGGCATCTGTGAGGAGACCATCTTCCGCGGCTATCTCCAGCGCCAGTTCACCGCGCTCACAAAAAGCGCCGCCACCGGAGCTCTCATCCAGGGCATCATCTTCGGCCTTGCGCACGCCTATCAGGGATGGAAGATGATTCTCATCATCGCCGTCTACGGCTGCATGTTTGGCGCGTTCGCACTCTGGCGCCGCAGCCTCCGCCCCGGCATCATCGCCCACTTCCTTCAGGACAGCGTCACCGGCATCTTCCTCGCCCGTCACATGTAGTCACTCGCGCAAAAAAATGTGGAGCGGGAATCATCCCGCTCCACGCAACGTCTCCAAATTGCGACGACTGGTTGTTACGACTACTACTACTGGTTAAAGTTCACAGTCAGCGGCTGACTCTCTTGCGAGCGTTCGCCGTTCGCGCTGCAAGCGAACCGCACCGACAGCGGATCCGTCGTATCCGTGCTCGTGACGCCCGGATTCAGCGGCGGATTTCCAACCCCGTTGTTCACACCCAGCGCGCTGAAGTAAGCATCGGCCATGATGCCCGGCTCCGTGCTCACCTTGCATCCCGGCGCAGCCGCCGATCCCTGCCACATCTGCGGGCTCGGAGACCACGAACTGTTCGTCGGAATTGCAGTCGAACCATCCGGAACCGGAACCGTCATAGTGTACGAGGTTCCATCCAGGCAGCTCACATCCGCCTCAACGTACCCGCCCGAGAGCGACACCGTCGACGCATCATGCTTGCCCTTCACCGCAAACTGGTACCCCACGTTCACGGCGCTTCCAGTGTCGATCCGCACCGAACCCGGCAGGCCGATAAAGCCCAGCAGTCCTGAAACTCCGTTCAACGACATCACGAGATTGCCGCCCATCGTCCAGTCATTCGGGAACTTCGCAGTGGCAACAGGACCTCCCCACCACGCCGTCCACCGGCTCGTATCGAGGTTGGCATACGCCGTCGGGAGCACCTCAATATCACTGTTGGTCGAGGCATTCCCCAGCATGAATTTATTCACGAACGCCGAAATCGCCGGAGCCTCCGCTGGCAGCGTCGCGCAATGCTGGTGCCCGCCATCGATATAGAAGCCAAATCTGTCTCCTATCCCAAAGGCGTTATAGATCTGCTGCGTTGCCCTCGACGCAACAAGGTTGGACCGATTCGATAGCCAGTAAAAATCAGTGTTGCCCGTCTGCAGCAGAGCCCTGGGCGCCACCAATGCCATCAGCTCATCGTGGTCGGTCGGCAGCTTGTAAACGTTGTCGCCGGAAAACTGCTGCATCTGCTGCGACCACCAGTCGTAATTCGTGTCGTCGATGTCCTCCACCGTGCCCTGCGCTTCGATCTCATGCGACACGCGCCACGAGGGTGCGCCGCCGCCGCCGTTCTCCTGCGCAATCGTCAACGCAACGCGCTCATCGAGCGCACCCGAGATCAGCGCCATCTTTCCTGCATACGAGCATCCGGTCACTCCAATGTGGCTCATATCAACCGGCAGCGGATTCACCGACTGCTTCGACGCGATCTCCATGCCGTCGATCAAACGGCTCACGCCCCACGCCCACGCCGCATACTCGCTCGAGTTGCTCGTAATCGTGTTGCCGCCGCTCGTGCACGTCCCCGCGCACAGCTCCGGATAGAGCAGATAGAACGGATCCTTCGTGTGATCGCTCGGCGCAGTAAACGCGTATCCCGCTACCTGCGTCAGCACATAGCCGACCGTTGCAATCGGCGTGCCCTGAAAGACACTCGGCGGAAGACTGGCATAATCGGGCTGTGGCGGAGGAGGAAACGTAAACGTTGTGCCTCCGAAAGTGAAGCCGCCAAGCTCCATCGGAATCAATGCCGGAAACGGTCCGCTGCCCATGCCCTGCGGAATGTAAACACCCGAGGTCAATGTCAGCGTCTTGCCGTTCCTCGTCACGTTCACAACCAGCGAACCCGTGCTCGATCCCGAAGCCGGTGGCGTATAGCTCGCCGTAATGGTGCAGTCATGACAGTCAGGCTTCGGTCCTAACTCATACTTCTCAATCGCGGCCAGCATCTCGTTGCGCCGCCGCTCCCAGCTACCGAACGACTCATCGCGAAATCCATTCGCAAACCGGAACGCATCCGGCAGCGGCCGCATGATCGGCAGATGTGCGAAGTCCGCAAAGTTAGGAGCCGGCGTATTCGCGCCCGAGTTCTCCACGCTGTAAACCAGCGGCGTGCCCGAGTCACCCCACGTCTTTTCCTGCGCAAAGGCACTCGGCGCCGCTGCCGCCACAAGCAGCAGCAACACCAGCGCGACAGATGCTTTGGCGAGGCAGGAATTCTTACCCAACGTCATGAGCCGCACGAGTGCCGGCTCGATCCACATCAAGCGAAGACTGCTCATAAAGTTCCTCACTCTTGGGTGGCGGGGGAGCGATCTCCCGCTGGCCCGGTTGGACGAAGCGTGGTGAATGCGCCTCGCCGGGGGTTGACGCGCCGTCGCAGCCGCGTTTGCAACGGTACTGGTTACGACTGGGCATAAATCTCGTGACCCAGGCAACAGATTGTCTTACTTCGCGTCGCAAACTATTCCCGGCCAATCTTCATTGTCAAGAGGGCTATCGATGAATTGTTCAGCCAATCACCAAATATTTACTTCATTCCACATCTCGAATTATCCCCACCTGAACCACTCCTGCGCACCCCGAGCACCCTCGCAAATCAGTAACATAGCGGCCGCCGGCCATCTGCCGTTCCACTTACCAATAATTGTCCTCAAGTTGCGGTCGTCGACCACCACTACGGAATGAACCGTCGGCGCATCACGCCCGCGAATCCAAGCAGACCCGTCCCCAGCAGCGCCACACTCCACGGCTCCGGAGTCTTCGCATCCGCCTTGCCGATCTGCAAACGATGACTGCTATTCCTCGAGCTCGAGCCGCGCGCATAGCCGTCAAAGCTTTGCACTCGCTCCGCACGCGCGGAGATGCCAGTCGCCACCATCATCGCGGCAGTCATGCAGCAGAGCAAGCGCATAGCGGACTCCTTGATGCTCAGGAATAGGAAGGAGGCCCGGAGTCTTCAGCCTACGTTCCCTTCTGCGCGCGCCGCATCAATGCTCGAACAACTCTCTATCGTCACCCGTTGCAAGACTCGCCCTGCGCCGCGAACCGAGTCGTCCGCGGGCGGCATTCGGGCGCGAACTCGAATCTATTCCGCAGCAGCACCCTTGCGATGGTCCACCACCTTGTACCCCTGCGGAGGCTGAAAGAACGAGGGATCAGGCTCCGTCGCGGTAATCTCGGTCACCGTAAAGCTTTGCCGCCCGATCTGCGGTGCCTCGACTACAGAACTCAGATTGAAACCCAACTCCTCGCAGAAGCGATACTGCCGCACCGTCGACATCGGCATGTCGTTTCCAAGCACGCCCGCATTCAGAGTCGTCGTGTCCTTGTACTCGTGGACCAGCATCCCCGCGAACATCTGCGCGCCGAGATCTTCATGCGTGCGCGTCCCCACGTCCTTCCCCTTGTTGTCCTTCAGCGGTCCCGACTTGAACCGCGCAGGATCGAACCGCGCCGTCACCGAGTCTCCCAGCTTCAGCAGTTCGCAAACCTTTTGCCGCACGTTGCACTGATACAGCGTGTGCGCCACGGGATCCGCAATCTGAATCCAGCTCATCTGCGATGGAATCTTGCTGCCCTTGGGCGACATCAGCCAGCGCTCCTGGTAGATTCTCCCTTCACTGTCGCGCTTGATCGGCCTGCTGTTCGCAGTCGTGAAGCTTCCGCCGTTATTCATCGGCCGCGACCACTCAGCCGCCAGAGTCAGGCTGAAGGGCGCATTGGCCATATAGGGGACGAAGATGCTCTGGAGCACCTCCTGCCCGCCGCCATCGAAGCTCACGCCTCCCTCGTCCGGCGTCTGCGCGCAAACCACGTACCCACCGGTCGCCAGCGCGGCCACAATCGCCAAAACAAACAGTCGCTTGCAGAGTTCACGCCCAAGATCACGAAGCATGTACACCTCACAGAACAACGTGCAAGGCAGCTCTAGGAACCCGCGTCTACGATAGAACATTTCCGCGAGAATGGCTCGTGTCTGAGCAGCTCTTAAGCGCCGAGGAATCCTCGCACGAAGGCGGCGATTTCATCTGCTGCCGTGTCCAATGCAAAATGACCGCCGTCCACAATGTGAACTTCGGCATTCGGCACATCGTTGCGATAACGCTCGGGCTCGCCCGGGTCGAACGAGAGCTCATACTTGCCCCATATCACCAGCAGTCGCGGTTGGTTATCGCGCATCCACGCTTGCCATTTCAAATACGCGTCCACATTGGTTCGATAGTCGTAGAACAAATCGCTTTGAATCTCAGCCTGGCCGGGACGATTGAGAAAATAGAACTCATCAGTCCACAGATCGGGATCGTGGCGTTCCACATTCGGATCGTTGCCGACATGACGAGCGCGTGCCGCCGCCAACGAGAGCAGATTCGCGCGCATCGCGCTTTCGTTCGCAACGCGATCCGCCCAGAACTCGCGACGCGTCTTCCAATTCACGCCCAGGCCTTCATTATGCGCAACCGCGTCTTGAACAATCAGAGCTTCCACGCGTTCCGGGTGCTCCAGGATCATTCGAAAACCCACCGGCCCACCATAATCCTGCATATAGAGCGTGTAGCGTGAGAGCCCAAGCGCCTCGGTGAAATGGTTCATGATCTCTGCGTAGTGATCGAACGTGTACGCGAATGCCTTCGCATCCGGCCAGTCGCTGTGTCCGAAGCCAGGATAATCGGGAGCGACCAGATGATAGCGATCCGACAGTCTGGAGAAGAGCGGCTCGAACATGCGCGACGATGACGGCAGCCCGTGCAGCAGAAGCAACGTCGGAGCATCCTTCGGTCCAGCCTCTCTGTAGAAAATTGAGAGCCCATCGATCTTTGTCGTGCGATAGAGCGTCGGATTTTTCATGGAATGTTACCGAGTCACTTCTTCTTCGCGTCGAGTGCCTGTAGAAGAAGTTTCAGAAGCGCTTCATCAGAGAACGGGTTCTGACCTGTGATCAACTCGCGATCCTGAAGGACGTAGCTCTTCCATGGAGCGAGCACACTTACATCACCGCCCGCAGTCTGCAAGGCAAAGTCCGGGTAGAAGAGAACCTTGCCACCAATCTCAAGCGGCTCCCGCTGCTGTTCTTCCGCCGTCGAAAAGATAGTCATCTTATAACCTGCATAGATCCAGCCTTGAGCCTTTGCGTGCGCTCCCGCGGCATCGCCCGCACTCAGCGCGGCAACCACCTCCGTGGAATTCGGAAGAGCCGAGAGTAGTGAAATCGGGCCGTGGCAGAGGCACGCCGTAGGCTTGGATGTTTCATGGAAGTGTCTCATCACGGTGCCAGCGTCGGGATCATCGAGAAGATCGATCATCGGACCATGGCCGCCGGGGACAAACACAGCGTCATACTGATCCAGGCCCGATGCGATGACATCCGAGATGCGGGTTGGATCTCTGAGCCCAGTCAGGCCGTCGCGGAATAGCATATAGTCCTGAAGTTTGGCCTCGTCCCCGCCGAAAAAATCGGCGACCTCTGAATGGACATCCACTTGCGGCGTGTTGCCTTTGGGGTTGGCGAAAGTGATTTCGTAGCCTTCCTTCATCAGGGCGCGAACCGGAACCGTCAGCTCGTTGAGATAGTAGCCAGCGCCGGCATAAACCTTGCCATCCTTCAAGGGCAAACCGCGGCCGCTCGAGACCAACACCAGGACTTTTCCTTTTGTTGTCATTTTGTTCTCCCTCTCTGAGATCGAATCTGTTTCCCGAGATCTGGCTTGTGCAGGGCGGCCCAATTTGCGAGAGCCTCGGCCTCAGTCACCGTGATCATTGCGCCTGCCAGCACCGCCGGATGCCCCATTCATCGCGACATCATCGCCATGAGCGGGGTACGCCCGCCCATCTTTCATGCCGAGCACGAGTGTACTCCCACTACACTACCTCATTCGGCCAGAGACACCCGCGACGGCAGCGGCGCACCCTCAAGCGTGACGAACTTCGCAGGCTGGCAGCACGCGCGATCCAGCCTCACCAGATCGCTGCGCATCTCCGCCGCATCTTCGAGCGTGTTCAGCACGTCTGTCAGAATTGCAGCCGCCCCCGCATCCGAAGGAATCTCGATGCGATAGTGCATCCACTTGCCTTCGCGTCTCGCACTCACCACTCCCGCATTCCGCAGATACGCAAGATGACGCGAAACCTTTGGCTGGCTCTGCTGCAGGATCTCGACGAAGTAGCAGACACAAACCTCGCGCCCCCGCATGAGATTCAACAGACGCAGCCGCGTCGGGTCGGCCAGCGCCGCAAACAAACGCACAAGATCGAATCTCCCTTTTCGAGCCATGAAGATAATCTACATATACGCCTTGACATATACAAGGCATATCCATACATTCGCGTTAGCGCATATGTAAGGAGACTCCCCATGAACACGCACACCGCAGTCCGCGAAAAGTATGGTTCGATCGCCAACGATGTAGCCACCACCGGAACCCCCGCATGCTGCAGCCCCCAGCTCCGTTGCTGCGATCCGATCACCAAAAACCTGTACACCACAGAAGAGCAAGGTTCTCTTCCCGAGAAAGCCGTCCTCGCCTCCCTCGGCTGCGGCAACCCGACGGCGCTGATCGATCTGCACCCCGGCGAGACCGTCCTCGACCTCGGCTCCGGCGGTGGCATCGACGTCTTGCTCTCAGCAAAGCGCGTCGGTCCGGCCGGCAAAGCCTACGGCCTTGATATGACCGACGAGATGCTCGAACTTGCACTCGAGAACCAACGCCAGTCTGGTGTCACCAATGTCGAGTTCCTGAAAGGCCAAATCGAGCGCGTTCCCTTGCCCGACAACTCCGTCGACGTCATCATCTCGAACTGCGTCATCAATCTTTCGCCCGACAAGGATCGTGTGCTCACGGAAGCAAATCGCGTCCTTCGTCCCGGTGGCCGCTTCGCCGTATCAGATGTCGTCGTACTCAGCGAAGTCCCGGATGAAGTCCGCAAGAGCATGCTCCTCTGGGTCGGCTGCATCGCGGGCGCGCTCGAGCAGTCGGACTATCGGCGCAAACTCGAAGCCGCCGGCTTCACCAATATCTCCTTCGAGACCACACGTACCTACGACATCGAAGACGCACGGCAATTCCTCACCGAATCCGGCGTTGATGTCGACGCGATTGCGCCTCAGGTCGAAGGAAAATTCGTCAGCGCATTTGTCCGCGCCACAAAGCCTGAATCGAGCAAGCCATGAGTAGCCCCTACAACGTCCTCTTCCTCTGCACGGGAAACTCCGCGCGCTCCATCATGGCGGAGGCCACCCTCAACCAGCGCGGACGCGGCGCCTTCGCCGCATTCAGCGCAGGCAGCCACCCCACAGGCAAAGTACACCCCGAGGCCCTCGAACAACTGCGCAGCGCAGGAATTCCAACAGAAGGTCTTCGCAGCAAATCCTGGGACGAATTCGCGGAACCCGAATCACCGCAGATGGATTTCATCTTCACCGTCTGCGACAACGCAGCCAACGAAGTCTGCCCCATCTGGCCCGGCCACCCCATGACAGCTCATTGGGGAGTTCCCGATCCCGCAGCGGTCACAGAAACTCCAGCGCAGATCGCACGCGCATTTCGTGACGCGCACTGCCTCCTAGATCGTCGCATCCAGCTCTTCGTCTCTCTACCGTTTTCCACCCTCGACCGCATGGCCACCAAGCGAGAGATCGACAGGATCGGTCACGAATGAGGCCCTCATTATTCCGGCGAAGCGTCTCCGAATTTCTCGGCTCCGCGATGCTTCTTGTCGCAGTTGTGGGCTCCGGCATCATGGCTGAACGACTCGCAGCCGGTAACATCGCGCTTGCCCTGCTCGCAAACTCCCTCGCAACGGGTGCCGCGCTCATCGCAATCATCCTCGCACTCGAATCCATCTCCGGCCCGCATCTCAATCCCGTAGTAACTCTCGCGGACTCGCTCATGGGTGGGCTTGCGTGGAAGGAAGCTCCGCTCTACATCGTGGTGCAGTGTGCAGGCGCAATCGTCGGCGTCGCCGCAACCCACATCATGTTCGGCCTTCCCTTGCTTACGGCCTCCACCCACGTGCGCAGCGGCCCAGCCCTGGCGTTCAGCGAGTTCGTCGCGACCTTCGGCCTGCTCACCGTCATTTGGGGATGCGTCCGACGACGGCCCGCTGCCACGCCCTATGCAGTCGGCGCATACATCACCGCTGCTTACTGGTTCACCAGCTCAACCTCCTTTGCCAATCCAGCCGTCACGCTCGCTCGCTGTCTCACCGATACCTTTGCAGGCATCCGCCCCACCGACGCACTGCCCTTTATCGCCGCTCAGTTCGTCGGAGCCATCGCTGCAACGCTGCTGTTCCGCTGGTTACTTGTCTAGCGCCTTTACAACAACGGCGTATTGAAGTCCGCAATGAACTGTATCCCTGGAACATCGAGCCCAATTAGCTGTTTATCCCCGGTAAGAAACAAATCGATGCCAGCAGACGCCGCGGAAGCAAGATGAATCGCATCTGCAGCTTTTAGCTTCTTCTTGGCTCGTAACCAGCTGAACGGCATTACCGCGCCAGCATCAAACGCAAGATAGCTGAATCCCATCTCCTCCATCGTCCGTCGGATCATCTCCGTCTTTTCAGGGGAGTCCACCGCTCCCGCCATCACCTCGCCATACGCAAGAAAGCTTGTGTGAAGCGAATCACCTCTCTCAAACGATCTCTGTAGAAGATGCTGGACCCGCTTCGAGTACGCTGCATTTCCTTCCAGCAGGTAAATGATCAGCATCGAATCCCAATAGATTCGGCTCAAGCAGCCTCCTTATCATCCGACCGAATCCATCGCACAAACGCCTCGGCGCCGCCATGCTCGGCAAGCTCTCCGCTCAGGAGACCCTTGAGTCTGCTCGTCAGCCGCCTCGCCCGCTCTGCTGCGTCCGCCCCATCAGTCACACTCGTTGGCCCATGATCCGCTGCGCGCACCGAAGCCCCAGCAATTCTGTAATGGACCACTACAGTAGGGCTCTGTTTAGAAGGCGGTCCGTCAACGCGGACAATCTGAAGGCCATTTTGTGTGAGGAACTTCGAAGTCTGAATCGAGTTGCAGATTTGGGGAGCACGGTTTCTGGCAAACCCCGACAACAACAGAGAATCCAACATCCCGCGCACCGGGATTGAGAATTCCTTCTGCCCCGTTCTGATGGCCGGATCAACGTACTTCTCCTTTGCCACCCGACGAATCTGATCGCTCAGAGCACCCTTCATATCCAAATCCCTCCATTCAGACTATAGCTGAAAATCAGCTAGCTGTCTTAGCTGTCTTGAGCTAGCTTAGGTAACGACAAAAAATGCCCACGAAGTCCCAGGAGAAGCGCCTGAATTGCCTTCAGTCCGTAGCAAAGATCTCTGCCTCGCCCCAAAATCCTGTCAAGCCCCTGAATCCGTGGAAAACCCCGCAACCCGCACAAACCAAAGCGCAACTTCGCGGAAAAGTCGCGACATGTTAATTGCACGCAGATTGTTAAACTATAAAGAGTAAGCAAGATTAGAGAATCGGAAGCCGAAGAACCAAAAGGCTGCCACAGGCATGGGGTCCCCAGCGAACTTGTTCGCTGGGGCAGGACATCGCCGGCAGCCTTCTCCTTTTAGCCAATTACCCATGAATCCTGCGCGAATCAGGGATCCCGATCCTTCAGGGTCGGGCCTCTTTGCCTCGTGGTGGAACTGGGGCATTAGTCCCTGGGGTATGCGCTAAAGTCCACCGCTAACCCAAATCTTCTCTAGACTTTGCGCAAGAAACCCCGGGGAGGGGGTATCACACACATGACACCCGAGACCGAGCAGTTCCAGTGCCGCCACATCTTCACCGACGGCCGCCGCTGCGGCAGCCCAGCCATCCGCGGCCCCGAGGGCCCTGACAGCTTTTGCTACTACCACCACAATTCCCGCCGCCCAATCCAGCACGCCCCCACCCGCAAGCGCCGCCAATCCCGCTTCGCCCTCCCCAACCCCGAAGACCGCAGCGCTATCCAGCAGTCCATCGGAGAAGTCCTGCGCCGTATCGCCTCCAATGAAATCGACCCGCGCCGCGCCGGCCTGCTCCTCTACGGCCTCCAGATCGCCAGCCTCAACCTGCCCCTCAAGGCCCACAAGCCCAATCCCGCCGAGCCCTCCGAGTTCGTCACCGAGGTCACCCACGACCCCGAGCACGGCCTCCTCGCCCCACCCGCCGAGTACGGCTCCAACCGGCCCAAAGGCTCCGCGCAACTCCTCCTTGAGGAACTTGATGCCCTCGATCGCGAGGCCGAACTTCCTCAGCCGCCAGCCGTTACCATCGACCTCAAGGCCTCGGCTGAACCAAAGGTGTACGTAGAATCAGCACCTCCGGCGCAAACCGTGCGGCCCGTCCGTCCGTCTAATTTGAAGTCACACAGGCCCACGAATTCTCTCGAGCAGGAAGTTGCCCGGAAAGAGAGGTCCCCTCATGAACTCCGCAGCACTCATCACAGCCGCCCTGTTCATCCTGGCCGCGCCCCAGCAGTTTGGTCCACCCTCGGCCAACCCGGTGCCGCCGCCGCGCCAGACCTTCATCTCCGCCGCCCAGGTTGTTCTCGATAACGCCGCCGCCGTCGACGTCAAGGCCGACCGCGACCACTTCAACGCCTCCTTGCAGCAACTCAAGCAGTCCAACGACAACCTCGCCACCATGGCCGCGGACGAAGGCGAAAAGAACATCGCCACCAGCATGAAGGACATCATCTTCCAGATCTCGTCCTGCCACATCCAGGCGATCGATAACACTCCCACCGACAAGTGCGAGGCACAGATCAAGACCGCCGAAAAACAGGCCATGACCACCCTGAATCGCCACAAGGATGGCAGCTCCTGGGTCGAAGGCCCCCCGGCGTAACTGCGGGTGTCCTAATCCGCCGCCGCAACCAGCAGCGGCGCCGCCGCCGACTGCAGTGCTAGGTACTGGTGGACGAAGGCAATCGCCATGCTTCCCTCCCCCACCCCGCTCGAGACGCGCTTAATCGAAGCGTGACGCACGTCGCCGACACAGAACAATCCTGAGAGGTTCGTCTCCAGCGGATACGGGCTGCGCTCCTCATCCGCCCATCCCGGAATATCACGCCCCGTACACACGTACCCCAGCTCATCCCGCTGCAACTCCGCCGGTAGCCACCCCGTCTGCGCGTTCGCTCCAATCATCACAAAAAGTGCATCAGCGTGCCGCGTGCGCGGTGGCTCATTCCCAATTACCGTGCAGATCGTCTCCAGCGAACCCTCTCCGCCCACGGAAACCACGCGCGTGTACGACTCCACCGCGATGTTCGGCCGCGCCTTGATCTGCTCGATCAGGTACGTCGACATCGTCAGCTTCAGCCCCGAGCCGCGCACCAGCACCGTCACGCTATTCGCGTAACTGGAGAAGAACATCGCCGCCTGCCCCGCCGAGTTGCCGCCACCGACGATGAACACATCCTTGCCAACCACCGTCTGCGCCTCCGTGCGTGACGCACCGTACAGCACACCGCGGCCAATCAGCCGGTCGACGTTCTCGGCCTCCAGCCGTCTCCAGTCAACGCCCGTCGCCAGAATCACCGTGCGCGCGCTCACGCGCTTTCCCTCGTCGAGTTCCACACACCATCCGCCTTCGATCGCCTCCAGGTTCTGCACCTCGCGCGTCATCACAATCTCCGTGCCGAAGTACTCCGCCTGGCGCAGCGCGCGCTCGCTCAACTCATCACCTGAGATCCCGCTCGGGAAGCCAAGGTAGTTCTCGATGCGCGAAGACGTCCCCGCCTGCCCGCCAACTGCGCCGCGCTCGATCAGCAGCACCTTCAACCCCTCCGACGCTCCATACACCGCAGCCGCAAGCCCCGCCGGTCCCGCGCCGACAACCACAACGTCATAACCATCGCCGCGCGGCTCCGTCCGATACCCCAGTGCCGCCGCCACCTTGCGCACCGTCGGCGGCTGCCCCACGCAGAACGCATGATCGACCACCACCGCCGGCCCATTGAGTTCCTTGGGCATGCACGTGGGGATGCGATCCGAGTCGCGCTCCCGGTCCACCCACTCGTACGGAATTCGATTCACGGAAAGAAAGGAACGGATGTCGCGACAGTCAGTGTCATACTGCGAGCCGACAACGAGTACACGCGCGACCGGGACATCGAGGATCTTGTCCTGGAGGCGATTCAACCGGCTCGTCATCGCCTCCATCACCAGCGCGCGGCAGTCCTTGGAGCTGTCGAGCAGCTCCTTGAACAGCACACGGTCGATCCTCATCACGCGCGACTTCTCTTTGGCGCGCACGGAGGCAAGCGCCGATGCGCCGAGAAGGATCGGAACCTCGCCAAAGAAGTCGCCTGCCTTGTACTTGGCGATCACCTGCTGCTTCCCGGTGAACTCCTTCAACACATCTACCGCCCCTTCGATGAGCATGAAGAACCACGTCTCTTCGCCCTCGCGAATCAAATACTCGCCGGGATTCAGGTGCAGATCGGCCGCTCCGCGCGCGAGGCGCAGCAGTTGCAACTCTGGAAGACATGACATCAGGGGAAACTGTCTAAGCTCTTCAACCTGGAACAAGGGGACCTCCATCAGCGGGTGTGCCACTCATTGGGCACAAGTTGTAGGAGTTTCGCCGGCGACGGTCTACTCGTCCGGCTCGCTTGCAATGCGTTACGGAAAGGATACGCCTTTTGCGACGGGAAAGTTCCCCGGCGGAATTTACGCGTTGTTTATGGACGAGGCCCGAAGTCGCCGAAGATACACGTTTGTCTACTGCTCTTGCCTAGAAGAGATGCAGGAAAAGCTGATTCGTTAGCAACGCGCCGAGATACGCTGCGCAGGTCATGTACGCAAACTGCAGCGCGGGCCACTTCCAACTGTTCGTCTCGCGACGTACCACCGCGATCGTGGAGGTGCACTGCATCGCAAAGGCGAAGAAGACAACAAGAGCGATTGCGCCGCCGATGCCCAGATCATGATGCAACGCTGTCTGCAGACTCGCCGCATGCGTTGCAGGATCAACACCATAAAGCGTTCCCAGCGTGCCGACGATGACCTCGCGCGCAACGATGGAGCTCAGCAGGCCGATGCCGATCTTCCAGTCGAAGCCGAGCGGATGAATGACCGGCTCGATGAAGTGACCGATGTGGCCGATGACGCTCGACGAGAGGTCCGAGAAGTTGCCGCCGTGAACCGGCAGCACACTCAGCAGCCAAACGACAAAGGTGCAGGCGAGGATGATCGTTCCGGCCTTCTTCACGAAGAGCTTGCCGCGATCGTACAGACGAAGCGCGAGCGAGCGCGGAGTGGGCCAGCGGTACTGCGGGAGTTCCAGCACGAACGGAGCCGACGACGCTTTCATCACGCGCGAGTTCAGCAGGCGTGCCGTGATGAGCGCTGCGAGAAAGCCGAGCGCATACAGGCCGAGCATCACGGACGCGCGAAGACCAACGAGATGGCCGAGGACGTGGCGATCCGGAACGAACGCCGCGATGATCAGCGTGTAGATCGGCAGCCGCGCCGAGCAGGTCATGAACGGCGCGATGAGAATGGTCGCCATTCGCTCGCGCTTGTTCTCGATGGTGCGCGTGGCCATGATCGCCGGCACCGCGCACGCATACGCAGAGAGCAGCGGAATGAACGCCTTGCCGTTGAGGCCGATAGCCCGCATCACGCGATCGGCAATGAGCGCCGCACGGGCGAGGTAGCCCGAGTCCTCGAGCACGCCGATGAAGAGGAAGAGCAGAAGAATCTGCGGAAGGAAGACGAGCACCGACTGCACGCCGTTCCACAGACCATCGCGCACGAGGGCGCGGAACCAGTTGTCCGGAAGCAGTTGCGCAAGGGACGCGCCGGCGCGTGTGAGCCCATTTCCCATGGCGTCACTGAGCGGCTGGCCGACGCTGAAGACGACCTGGAAGACCGCGATGACGACGACGAGGAAGATGATCGGGCCCCAGATGCGATTCAGCAGGATGGCATCGAGGCGGCGCGTCCACAACGGAGAGTCGGGCTGCTCAAAGTTGCTGCGCGTGCTCACCTGTCCGGCCCACTTGCGGCACGAGGCCGGGCTCTGAATGATGGGCAGGCGCGCGGAGCCGGGGCGTGTCAACGGGAACTCGCCGAACTGCTGGAGGAAGTTGCGGATCAGATCCATCCCGGTTCCCTTCGCCGCGCTGATGAGCGCGACAGGGTGGCCGAGTTCGTGCGCGAGTGCGAGTGCGTCGATCTTGCCGCCGCGCGCCTCCATCAGGTCCGACATATTAAGGAGCACGAGTGTCGGCAGGCCGAGCGAGAGAATGGGAGCCGCGAGCATGAGCTGGCGGTTCAGATGCATGCAGTCGAGCACCAGCAGCACAGCGTCCGGCGCGGGCACGCCCGGCATGTTGCCCTTCAGCACGTCGACGGCAACGCGCGCGTCCTCGGAGTAGGTCGCGAGCGAATAGATGCCGGGGAGATCGATGAGCGTGAGGTCCGGCCGGCCGAAGCTCTTCATCGTGCCGGAGTGGTGCTCCACCGTGACGCCGGGATAGTTCGCGACCTTCTGCCGCATGCCGGTGAGGCGATTAAAGAGCGTCGACTTGCCGCAGTTGGGCGGGCCGATGAGCGCGATGGTACGGATACGTCCGGTGCGGGACTTCGAGCCGTTCTGCGATCCGTTCGAGGGCTCGCCCGGAGTAGTTACCGGCGGCTCGGCAACAGCCACGGAAGATGTGGGAGTGCAGCAGTCCATCGGCTAATTCTTCCCGCTCAAGGCTGTTTCCGGCTCGCCGGCGGCGAGTTCGACGGTGATGTGGCTGGCGGTCTCCTTGCGGAGGGCAACCTCCACGCCATCAATTCTGTAGACGGTCGGGTCGCCGGCCGGGGCGCGGCGGAGGACCTCGACGTTGGCTCCAGGAAGGAAGCCCAGGTGGGCCAGGTGGTCGCTCACCTTGTCGGGAAGCTCGAGCGATTCGAGGATTGCGGATTGTCCGACTCGGAGATCGCTGAGGGCCATGGACCACCTCTTCCGACAGATATACGACCAGAGCTGTCGTAGTTTGAGTATATACCCGGCGGCAGCCCTGCGTGGGGTGCGGGGTTGGCTTGGAGGGGACAGGTGGTCGGGACGCGAGGGATTCCCTGCGCGGAGAGGCGAAGGTTCTGTATGCTGTCAGCTTTGGAGGATATAGGCCGGTGTTCGAACTAACTCCGTTGGGTTCCAGATTGACCCGCAGGCAGTTGCTCGCGGGAGGAGCAAAACTGGCAGGAGCAGCCGCTGCGCTGCATCTTTCGCCCTCGCTGGCGCGGGCGATGAGCACGCCAGCGGGCGCCGATGAGCCGTTGGCGCCTCTGCGGCTGAGCGAGGGTTGGGAATTCTTCAAGGGGCCGCTGGGCGGACCGTGGGAGGTGTGGCACAGTGGCGAGCTGGCGGTGTTCTCGAAGATCGCGATGCCGCACTGCTTCAACGCGATGGACGGCTGCGATCCGGAGGTTTCCTACTACCGCGGCCAGGGATGGTACCGGACGTGGATTCAGCCAAGAAATCCGTATGCGAACGGGCGCACGCTGCTGCACTTCTGGGGTGCGGGACAGGTGACGACGGTGTTTCTCGGCAATGAAAAGTTGACGGAGCACAAGGGTGGGTATGACGAGTTCGTCGTCGATCTCACCGATGCGCTGGCGAAGGTGCCGGCAGACAAGCGCGGCGTGCCGCTTGCAGTGCTGTGCGACAACTCTCGCCGCATGGACACGATTCCGTCGGACTTCAGCGACTTCTCGTTGTACGGCGGACTGTATCGCCATGTGGAGCTGGTGTATGTGCCGGCGCTGTCGATTGACAGTCTGGTGATTTGGGTCGACCATCCCGAATCGGCTGAACCCGAGGTCAAGCTCGGAATCGTCGCTGATTTTGACAACTCTCTCAAAGCGTGGGAAGGAACAATCGGCCTTGAGGTTCGCGATGCGGATGGTGTCCTCGTTCATTCTTCGCAACTGACATTGAAGATCGGTAACGAAACCTCATTCAAGTTGAAGTCTCCTCGGTTGTGGTCGCCATCGCATCCGCATCTCTACACATGCAAAGCAACTCTCAAGCTCCCCGACGGCGCGAGCAGCACTGTGAGCGAGAGGTTTGGTGTACGGCATTACGAGTTTGTGGAGCATGGGCCGTTCAAGCTCAATGGCGAGCGGCTGCTGCTGCGCGGAACGCACCGGCATGAGGACCATGCTGGAGTTGCGGCGGCGATTCCGGATGACGTGACGCGCAAAGAGATGCAGATGATTAAGGAGATGGGCGCGAACTTCATCCGGCTCGCGCACTATCAGCAATCGCGGCTGGTGCTGGAGCTGTGCGATGAACTGGGGCTGCTGGTCTGGGAGGAGCTGCCGTGGTGCCGGGGCGGCATCGGCGACGATGCGTGGCAGGAGATGGCGATGGACAAATTGACGATGATGATCGATCAACATCGCAATCATCCGAGCATCATTCTGTGGAGCCTCGGCAATGAGGATGATTGGCCGACCGAGTATCCGTCGGTAGATAAAGATGCGATTCGCGCGTTCATGAAGGAGCTGCGCGAGATGGCGCACAGGCAGGATCCGACGCGGCTGACGTCGTTCCGGCGATGCGACTTTGCGAAGGACATTCCGGATGTATACTCGCCGTCGATCTGGGCCGGATGGTACCGCGGGCTGTACACGGAGTACGAGGCGGAGCTGAAGAAGCAGGCGGCGCTGGTGCCGCGGTTCATCCACATGGAGTGGGGCGCCGACAGCCAGGCGCGGCGGCACAGCGAGACACCGGACAAGGTGAACGCAGAAGTGAAGGCGGGAAACGGTTCGGATGAGCGCGGGCTCGACTACCTGCCGACCGGCGGAATTCCGCGTGTGTCGGTGGACGGCGACTGGAGCGAGACGTACGCGTGCAATCTCTTTGACTGGCACCTGAAGGTGCAGGAATCGCAGGAGTGGCTGACGGGCGCGGCGCAGTGGATCTTCAAAGACTTCACGACGCCGCTGCGCGCAGAGAATCCTGTTCCGAGGATTAATCAGAAGGGCGTGGTCGGACGCGACCTGACGAAGAAGGAATCGTACTTCGTCTTTCAGTCGTACTGGGCCGAGGACCCGATGATTCACATCTACGGGCACACGTGGCCGGTGCGGTGGGGCAAGGACGGCGAGCCGAAGATGGTGAAGGTGTACTCGAACTGCGAGGAGGTGGAGCTGTTTCTCGGCGAGAAGTCGCTCGGAGTGAAACGGCGGAACTCGCAGGACTTCCCTGCTGCGGGTCTGCGGTGGACGACGGCGTTTCCGGCGGGCAAGGTTTCGCTGCGCGCTGTGGGAAAGCGCGGCGGCAAGACCGTGACGGATGAGATCAGCTTTGACTACGAGACGAGGCAGTGGGGAGCGCCGGAGCGCTTTGATGTGAAAGAGCTGGCGCGCAACGGAAGAAATGTGACGATGGAGGCGCTGCTGGTGGATGCCAGCGGCGTGCCGTGCCTCGATTCAAGGAAGGTAGTGCGGTTCAGCACTGCGGGCGAGGGCCAGATGCTCGACAACCTGGGGACGGTCGGCGGCTCACGTGTGGTGCAGCTTGCCAACGGCAGAGCGTGGATGACGTTTCGGACGAAAGGAGAATGTGTTGCAAGCGTGAACGCCGACGGAGTTCCGCCGGCGTTCCTGACGCTGAAGAGCTAGTACGTGCGGCGGGCGATCACCTTCGCGGGACGCGGACGGCGGTAGGCGAGACTGCCGATCGCCAGCACGGAGGTGATGAGCAGCATCCACGATGAAGGCTCAGGCGCGAGTCCGACCCCCGGTTCGCTGGGTCCGGTCGGGTTCACCGAGTGGCCCGGCGGACCCGGCGGTGGCGGCACACCGAAGAGTGTGGGGTACTGCGGCGAGTAGATCGGTGGGCTCACGAAGCCGGCGGAGGGCCGGTCCGGAAAAAGCTGCGGTGGCGGCTCGAGCATCGCAACAACCGGAGGCGAATCCGGCGCCGGTAGCGTAACCGCCGACGGAAAGCTGAAGGTATTCAGCTCGAGCGGCGGGAGCTCGCCGTCCACGGGTTTTTGAATCACAGGAACCGCGCAGGCGAAGTCGAGTTGCGCCAGGGTCTCTGCCGGGCTCTTCTTTGGATGCCAATTCGGATGCGCCTTGTCCCATGCAGCCCAGCGCGCCGCGGTAGCGGCGCTGACTTTGTGGTGGCGGACCTTCTTGGTGATGAAGCGGACGCACTGCGTGGACGCATGGACGCCTACCACTCCGAGGCTGATAGCCACCGCCGTCACGAGCAGAACGAGCGGTACGCGGACGATAGGTTTCATAGACAAATGCCTTTCCCCGACTGCATCACTTTTGGTGCAATCCAAAGCGATGCAGACCTGACCCAAGTTCTGGTTTTTTGGTTTCTGGGATACATCCAGAATACCCTAAAACCGTGTTACAAACGCCGGCCGGGCCCTAGATTGGAGCCAGAATCGGGCCGTGATGGCAGTTCGTTGTTGATGTGAGAATGTGGCGGATTCGGAAGATGGCCCGCGTCGACCTCATTCAGTTTGTAAAGCAGCGAACGATAGCTCATCTGGAGCCATTTGGCGGTCTTCTGCCGGTTCCAGTTGTTGGTGCGCAAGACTTTGAGAATGATCTGGCGTTCGAGGTCGAGCGTGGCCTTTTTCGTGATGCGTTTGAGCGACAGCGGCTGGCTGAGATCAATATCAGCCACGATGCTGTCGCTTGAAACGGACTGCGGCATCAACTCTGCCGCAAGGAGTTCCTCGTCGCCGATGAGTACGTAGCTGCGGACGAGGTTCGCAAGCTGGCGGATGTTGCCCGGCCAGTGATAACGCTCCATGAGCTGGATGGTGGAGCGCGAGATGGGCTTGGGCGAGAGGTGGAAGACCCTGGCGTTCTGGTCGGTGAAGTACCGGACCAGCGGTTCAATGTCCTCGCGACGATGGCGAAGTGGAGGCAGATTAATGGTTACCGCATTGATGCGATAGAGGAGGTCGAGGCGGAAGCTGCCTTCCTCGACCTGCACGCGAAGGTCGCGGTTGGCGCAGGAGACAAGGCGAGTCTCGATGGTGCGTGTGGCGTGGCCGCCAACCCGGACGAAGCTGCCGTCCTGAAGCACCTGCAGGAGCTTGGACTGGGCCGAGAGGTCGAGGCTGCCGACCTCGTCGAGAAAGAGGGTGCCCTGGTGCGCCTCTTCAACACGGCCGCGCTTGGTGGAGTGAGCCCCGGTGAATGCGCCCTTCTCATAACCGAAGAGCTCGGTCTCCATCAGGCTTTCCGGAATGGCCGGACAGCTCACCTTTACGAGTGATCCCCTGGTGCGGCCGGAGAAGATGTGCAGAAAGCGCGCGCACACCTCCTTGCCGGTGCCGCTCTCGCCCTGTAAGAGGATGGGAACCCCGGTATCTGCGACGCTTTCCAGCTTCTGCCGAATACCCCGCATGGCTGGCGTGCGCCCAAAGGCGATCTCCAGCGGAGGCAAGTCGTAGAATTCAGCGAAGTCCATGATTCATCCAGTCGTCTAGTCGCTGAACGTTCTGTAGCAAGTTCGGGGCCATTCTCGGCCTATGTTGGTGGAGAAACAAAGAGTTGCCCGGAAAGTGAACTTCAATGGGCTTTCATTGTTGATTCTTTGGATACGGCGAGAACTATCGTACTCGGTGTGTGTGACTTTTTTTGCCTACAAAAGTGCAAAGTTCTTCCCTTTCGGATGAAGTCCGGCTACACTTGAGTCCGTCCGATGACCGCTCTGGAGACCCTTCCTAAACTGTTGCGGTCCGCTGGTTCGTGCGGATTTTATTGCTTGTGTCGTAACGAGTAATTTGTTGTGGATTGCGGCTGAAAACCGCCGGAGTTGTTGAATGTCTTCGTCCGTTGCCAGCCCGGAGTTATCCCGGACGGCCCTAATGGCCCGCTCTCGGCTCTATGCGCTGGATTCGAACCTCGCAGTGCTGGATTACCTGCGCAGGACGCTGGAACCCAGCTACAACCTGAAGGTCTTTTCGGAGGAGCAGGCACTGCTCGACTGCCTGAACAGCAGCGAGGCTCCGAACCTGATCCTTTTGGAGTGGGAGAGCATGGAGAAGTCGCTGACGGTGCTGTCGCATATCCGGGCAGGTCTGCCGGATGTGCCGATCGTCATGCTCTCGTGCACGGCCGAGGTAAAGGACTTTGAGGTGGTGACGCGCATCGGCGCGCGTGGGATCGTGTTGAAGCCGTTCATGGACGGCAACCTGGAGAACGCGATCGAAGAACACCTGGCCGAGGCCCAGAAGGCGATTCCGGCTGAGCCGCAGGAGATTCCGCTGGATGAGACGCACTCCTTTGTGCGCTCCAGCAAGCGCATGTGCGAGCTGCAGGCGCAGGCAGCGCTGGTGGCCAAGAGCGATATCCCGGTGCTGATCCTGGGCGAGAGCGGAACAGGCAAGGAGATCCTGGCGCTCTATACACATAAGATGTCGAACCGCGCGCACCGCATGTTCCTGAAAGTGAACTGTGCGGCGATGCCGGCAGACCTGCTGGAGAGCGAGCTCTTCGGCTATGAGCAGGGCGCGTTCACCGGCGCAGTGAAGACGAAGCCCGGCAAATTTGAGGTCTGCACCGGAGGCACGATCTTCCTCGACGAGATCGGTGAGATGCCGGCGATTCTGCAGGCGAAGCTTCTGCAGGTGCTGCAGGACGGAACCTTCTCACGGCTGGGCAGCCGGTCGCCGATGCGCGTGGACGTGCGCGTCATCGCGGCGACAAACATCAACATGAAGGAGGCGATCGCGCGCAAGTCGTTCCGCGAGGACCTCTACTATCGCTTGAACGGATTCTCGCTGTCGATTCCTCCGCTGTGCGAGCGGCGCGAGGAGATTCCGCTGCTGGCCGCCTACTTCATGCGCAAGGTGGCGAAGAAGTACGGACGCAATCCGTTGCAATTGTCGAACCAACTGCTGGATGCATTTGGACGGTACCTCTGGCCGGGCAATCTGCGCGAGATGGAGAACGTGATCAACCGCTACTTCATCCTGGGGGATGAGCGGCCGATCCTTGCGGAGATGAACCCATACACGCCGTTCCGCGGTGAAGGAGGCGGTTTCGGCGACGCGGCCGATGGAGCAGGCCTGAAGCAGATTGTGCGCAGCCTGAAGGGCGAGGCCGAGGCAACCGCGATCGCGCAGATGCTCGAGAACAAGGGATGGAATCGTAAGGCTGCAGCAAGCGAGTTGCAGATCAGTTACAAGGCGCTGCTATACAAGATCAAGCAGTATGAGCTCACACCCAAGCGGGCCTGAAAGACCTTCTCATCATGTACGATCCAGATTCCCATTACCGGGTCGTCGTTCAACGCAGCGACGGCGCGATCAAGGGTTATACCGAAAAGGCGCAGTGGGCCACCTCCAACGGGGCACTCTCAACTGAGGACCAGAAGAGGGAGAGTATCCGGCTGACACGGCTGGACTCCGGCACCACGGAAGATGTGCCTCTGGAGAACGTAAAGGCCGTCTTTTTTGTTCACGACTTTGCCGGTGAGGTCCAGCGGCGCGATCTGCGCTTCCACGATCATCTGCCCGCAACGCAATGCCTTTGGGTGCGAGTGCGCTTCGATGATGGTGAGACGATCGAAGGCCTGATTAACAACACGCAGGACTTCGTTCTGGACTCGGGCTTCCTGATGGCGCCGGCGGACACGCTGGGCAACAACTGGCTGATCTATGTGCCGAAGAGCAAGCTGATGGGCTTTGAGGTGCTCGGGCTGCGGCCGAAGACGAAGAGCCTCTCCCTGCTCGACGAGCACGCGTAGAGGCAGTAATTGGTGGTTAGTGATTTTCGGTCGCATCTAGGCGCTGACGGTCTGGCTTTTGTGGCGCTCTGACAGATACCAAGTTCTCCAGGCCTGCTGAAAGTGGCCTTGGGGTCGAAGACGAAGAGCCTTCGATTAGCATGCGTAGTAAAGCGAGTGGGTGGTTTCTATGACTCGCGGTTTCATGGGGTGAAGGTACGGTGCCCTCATGCAAACGAAAGGCCCTCGTTGAAGAGCGAAGGCCTTTCGTTAGTTATTCGTTACACGGCAGATTACGAGACGGGCTGCAACTCTGAAACCGCTGCATTCGCGCGAGTCACAGGCTGTGATCGCAGCAGCGATGGATCCTTCATGTGATCTGGAATGCCGACTCCCAGCAGTTGGAGAATCGTCGGTGTAACGGACTCAAGGGCGACCCGCGGATTTGAAGACCTCGGAATACGCGCGTCTCTGATCCAGAGAAGTCCGTCCTGGTGATGCATGCCGCTCTTCATGCCTTCGATCGCATAAAGCAGATCAAAGAATCGGATCGACGCGCCATTTGCCGGGCTCACCATCACGGCATCCTGCGCAATCTTCTTTCGGATACAGAAACCGGTGAAGAGAGCTGTATCCTCGACCTCCACCGTAAAGGCCTTCTCGCCGTCCACCGTGATCGCATCTAACACCGCTACCGCAGCCTCAACCTGCTGATGGGTCGCGAACTCCAGCCAGAACTGCTCAGCCATCACTGGGTTGGACTGTCTCACGTCCTGGATGCCCGCCCACTTCGCGAAACGGAGGATGTCCATCGGACGATAGATGTGCTTGCCTCCCTCATTTTCAAACTTGAGGTACGGTTGCTGGCTGATGGCGGTCGCGAAGAAGATCGTTGCATCGTCGCCGACCATATCCAAAATTCGTCCAATCAGCTGGTCCATGTGGACGTAGCCCTCGAGAATGGCGCTTGAGTACTCCTTCTGTTCCTCTTCCGTCGGCTGAATGGTGAAGGCTCCCGGCTGCATGTTGCGCCAGTAGCAGTGCTGCATATGCGCCGTGCTGTTGAGAAAGAAGGTCGAGAAGTGCGGCTTGTTCTTGCGATAGATGTGCCGGAACACGTCATACTGCAACATGTCGAGGATGAACGCGCGCCGCCACCGCTTCCCCTCCTTGCGCTCGTTCGAAAGTTGTTTGATCGCAGTCTTCACGGTTCGGGGTGACAAACCGTGCGTCAGCATGAAGTTGATGAACCGCAGATAGTCTGACTTGGCAAACCTTGCTGAAGCGTTGCTGTGCTCCTGAACCTGCTTGCGGATGAACCGGTTGTAGTTCATCAACTCCGCCGGCCTCGTCATCGACTCGGGAGACCACGGATCCGGTAACAGGTCGCCTTCCACCGTCGAGGTGCAGTGCACGTTCATGCTGCCGCAGATCCACACCTTCAGCCCTGCATCTGACAACAGATCCCAGACTGCGGGCTGCGTTACCTTCGCGCTCTCACCAAGCCGCTCGACCCCATGCTCGCTGAACGGCACGCCCGCGTGAACGTTAATCCACTGAATCCAAGGCTCCAGGTACGGCGCCCGCTCCTTCGCTTCCGTCGTAAAGACCGCGGAGGAGTCACGCAGCTTTTTGAAGTTGGGGAGGTGTCCCTCTTCGATGAACTGGCTCATCAGACTCGGGCAAAGCTCGTTGAACTCCAATAAAACGATCGGCTTAGGCATAACCACCTCGAATCGTACGTTCCTTCAATTGCACGGGAGGGCCAGTCGGGAGTCTAGTATACCCCGATTTCCAAACAAACCGGATGAAGCGATCGATCGTATCCGCTGGTGACGCGCATTTCCTGATGATCCAGGAGTCTCTTCCAGCCGCCCTTCGATGCTTTCCGGAGACACCGTCAGTGCGTCCGCTGCCAGAGTTCGCACAAGCGCAGACAGGTTGACCGCCCCGTTCCCAATGTTGAGATGAGCTTCGTAACGAACTCGTTACTAACTAGCATCCACTAAGGACTTTTTCTTTTGAGCGACGTACCAGGCGACGGTCTTCTCGAGACCCTGCTGGAAATCGGCCCTGGGCTCATAACCAAGTTCCTTGCGAGCGCGCTCGATGCTGGCGAGCGAGTGCTTCACGTCGCCGACGCGCTCCGGGCCATAGACCGGTGACTCCTTGAATCCGAGCGCCGAGGCGATGCCCGCATAGACCTCGTTCAGCGTGCGGCTCTTCCCTGTTCCGACGTTGAAGACACGGCCCGTGGCAACAGCACTGGGCGCCTGGCTGGCAAGCAGGTTGGCGCTCACCGCATTGTCGATGAATGTGAAGTCGCGGCTGGTGAGGCCGTCGCCGAAGATGGTGGGCGTGGTGCCCTCCATCATCTTGAAGATGAACTGCGCGATGACGCCGGAGTAGGGCGAGTCGGCGGCCTGATGCGGCCCGAAGATGTTGAAGTAACGAAGGCAGACGCCCTCGAGCCCGTACGAGTGGTAGAAGGACTGGATGTAGTACTCGCAGGTGAGCTTCTGCACGGCATAGGGCGAGAGCGGGCTGGGCAGCATCTGCTCGTGCTTCGGTTGCGTGGGCTGATCGCCATACGCGGAGGACGACGCGGCGTAAACAATGCGGCGAACGCCCGCGTCACGAGCGGCAATGAGCAGATTCAGCGTGCCGTTAATGTTGGAGTGGTGCGAACCTTGCGGATCAGCAACCGAGCGAGGAACAGAGGCGACGGCTCCTTGGTGAAGCACGAATTCGACGTCTTTGCAGGCAGCCCGTACCCCCTCAGCGTCGCGCAGGTCGATCTGCTCGAACTTGATTGCGGAACGGATGTCCTCGAGGTTCTCCAGGTTGCCGGTGGAGAGATTGTCGATTCCTGAGACATCGTGGCCTTCCTCGACCAGCCTGTGGGCGAGGGCCGACCCGATGAAGCCGGCGATGCCGGTGATGAGATAACGCGCCATTCCTACCTCTGCTCCGCAAGCTCTTCCTGATCTCTATGGTAATGAGGGTTCTCTGGTTTTCCTGAGAAATCAGATGCCGTCTTTCGATGTTCGGTCGCTCATATCAGACTGCCAATGATGCTTTCGGGTGAATCTAACGCTCAAGTCGGGGTGGGCGCATTCCACGACAGTTTTAACGTGGCGTTTGCGCGAGATGAAATAATTGGAGAATTATGCCGATCACGAAGGAAGCATCTATTGCCGAGACAGTTGAGCAGCGCCTCGAGAGCTTGAAGAACCGCACCGCGAAGGTGGGTGTTATCGGACTGGGTTACGTCGGCCTGCCGCTGTCGCTTCTGTTCGCAGAGTCCGGATTCGCAGTTACGGGATTCGATATCGACGAAAAGAAGGTTACGGACCTGGAAGCGGGCCGCTCCTATATCTTTCGCATCGCCCAGGAAGAGATTCAAAGCGCGCTCAAACAAGGCTTCCGCGCGACGGGTGACTTCTCGAAGCTCGCCAGCATGGACGCGATCATCATGTGCGTTCCTACGCCGCTGACTGGGCATCGCGAGCCGGACCTGAGCTTCATCGAGAACACGGCGCGCGCGGTGGCACCGTGGCTGCGCGAAGGACAGATCGTTGTGCTGGAGAGCACAACGTATCCGGGAACCACCGAAGAGCTGCTCATTCCGATTCTCGAAAAGGAGAATACGGAAGGCCTGAAGGTGAAGACTGCGGAGAACAGCGACAGCGATCGCGTGTTCTATGTTGCGTTCTCACCGGAACGCGAGGACCCGGGCAATACATCGGTTGCACGGCGCGATATCCCCAAGGTCGTGGGTGGTCACGAACCGACTGCGACGGAGCTCGCCGCAACGCTGTATGAGGGCATATTCAAACGCGCAGTGCGCGTCTCGTCGACGCGCGTGGCGGAGATGTCGAAGCTGCTCGAGAACATCTACCGCTGCGTGAACATCGCCTTGGTGAATGAGCTGAAGGTGCTCGCGATGAAGATGGGCGTCGACATCTGGGAGGTCATCGACGCGGCCTCGACGAAGCCGTTCGGATTTCATCCGTTCTACCCTGGGCCCGGGCTCGGCGGCCACTGCATTCCCATCGATCCGTTCTACCTGAGCTGGAAGGCGAAGGAGTACGACTTCAACACGCGCTTCATTGAGCTCGCCGGCGAGGTGAATGAACGCATGCCAGAGTTCGTTGTAGAGAATGTGGCGAAGGCGCTGAACCATCAGCGCAAGCCAATCAACGGATCGAAGATCATCATGCTCGGCATGGCGTACAAGAAGGACATCGACGATCTGCGCGAGTCGCCTTCGCTGACGGTAATCGAGTTGCTGCGAGAGCAGGGTGCTGAGGTGGTCTACAACGACCCCTACCTCCCCACTGTGGGACGAGGCCGCCACTACAACCTGAACATGACGTGCACACCCTTGACGCATCTGGGTGACTACGACTGCGTGCTGATCATGACGGACCACTCCGACTACGACTACAAAGACATCGTGAAGCAGTCGCAGCTTGTTGTGGATTCTCGCAATGCGACCAAGGGCATTCAGTCGGAGAAGATCTTCCGCTGCTAGAGACTTGAGTTCGTGATGCTACCGCAGAGGACGCGGTCGCTCGCGCTCTATCGTGTAACTGCCGTGAAGTCTCCAGCCTGTGCCCGGGCTGGCTTTGCCAGCATGATCTTGCGCAGTTGCAGGAATGGATGCTCCACCAGGCAGAAGGTGACCAGCGCGACGCTGGCCGAAATTATCGCGAGCACAACAACGCCGAGCAAGTTCGCGAGAAGGTGTGAGCGCGAGAGGCCGAGGCGCGGCAGGATTCGCTCGACGACCCAGGGCGCGATGTACTCGTGGTTGAGATACATGCCGAACGAGAGCCGCGAGATCCAATAGAACAGTCGCGAGTCGAAGATCTTGACGCGACGCTGCACTCCAAGCCAGACAAACGAGCCGAAGAAGAGAGCTAACGCGCTGAAGTCGAAGATCTCCTTCTGCAGAACGTGCAGGGCTACGAGCGCATACGTTCCGAAGAAGACAAGCAGCCACGGATTCGCGAGCTTTGATTTCGGTTGGGTGCGCGTCTCCCAGAGGTTCGCGATGATGAGGCCGATGATCAGGCCATCACAGTGCGTGATCGAACGATAGTAGATCGCAGAGAAGAGCTTCGGGTCATGTGTGAAGAAGTGACCGGTGCCGTGAATCCAGATGACTGCGCGCAACAACGGCACGAGACAAAGTAACGCCCAGAGCAACGGGCGGCAGCGCTCAACAACTCGCAGATTACGCGCGAAGAAATAGATAGCCAACGGGGTGACTATGTAGAACTGCTCCTCCGTGCACAGCGACCAGCTTCCTTCGACGATGCCGTGATTGACATAGTTTGTGAGGAAGACCAGGTCGGACCAGCCGTAGGTTTTCGGCGCCACACCCAGGGTGAGGTAGATAGACAGCACGACGACAAAGAAGAAGTAGTAAAGCGGCCAGATTCGGAATCCGCGACGAAGCATGAAGCGGCCGACATCCACTGTGCCTCGGCGAATCTGCTCCTTCCACAGTTGGCCACCGATGAAGAAGCCACTCAAGACAAAGAACAGATCGACGCCGATCCATCCGTTGGCCACAAAGGGCAACCTGGAGTAGACCGTTGAACCGTATTTACTGGCGAAGTCGTAGCTGAGATGACCGCTGACAACGAGCAGTATCGCAATGGAGCGCAGTCCGTCGAGGAATGGAATTTGGCCTGCGGGAGGATGCATTAGCTCGGTCAGTGAGCCCGCGAACAGATTTGGAATAGAGACGCTGTCTGCCCGTTCACTCATGAGCGTGGGAATCCGAACTTCCTGATCATTCTATGGGTTGATGATGCGTCTTCAATGCAACTTTGATCGACGCCAAGCCGATTATTGCTTAGCAACTTGAGAGCGGACGCGTCAAAGGGTTACCGCCGCACGGCTACTGTATCGCGTGCCGACTTGATGGATTTAAAGATATTCCACAGTTCTTGCGCCACGCTGTTCCAACTTCGGCTCCAGTGTGCGGAGATAGAGGCGGAGTTCCACTCGGTTGAGAGCGCCGCGTTCAGTGCCCGCTGCAGCGCATTGGCGTCACGCGGCGGAATCAGGCGGCCACAGGCGTCGCTCATAATCTCCGGTATGCCGCCCACGCGGGTTGCAACGACGGGGCGGCCGCAGGCGAGAGCCTCGAGCACAACATTGGGGCAGCCCTCCATATAGCTTGGCAGCGTCACCAGGTTTGCAGCCGCCATCCAGACAGCGACGTCGTCTGGCTGACACGGCGGAAGCGTGTGAATGTAAGCGGCAGCACCTGCGCTGTCGATCGCGTGCGTAATCTGCGGCCGGTCTGGACCTTCGCCGACCATGTAGACCTGCAGATTCGGGTTCGTCGCACGTAGCTTCGCGGAGGCTTCGACGAGTTCGCGCAGTCCCTTCCGCACATCCATGCGACCGATGTAGAGCACGATCTCTGCGCCAGGATCGAGGTTGAGCTGTCGCCTCGCCTCGGCGCGATCGCGCACATGGAAGATGGAGAGATCGCAGCCGTTGACCACGGAGCGCGAGCGCTCGGGCTTGGCACCCATCGTGAGAGCCTTCTGGCGGAGATCCTCGCTGACCGTCACGAGAAAGTCGGCCTGCTCGAGAACCCTGCGCGTGTACATCGCGGACAGGCGGTCGCCGATGCTGTGAATGTCGGAACCGATTCCCATCGCGACGAGCGGCACGTGCAGCTTTTTCGCGATCTGCAGCGCCGCATAGGAATCCGGATAGAGGAAGATGCTGAAGATGAGGTCCGGACGGAAGGCACGCACGTGCGGCAGCAGCGCTCGCGCAGCCAGCGCGCCGTTGAACGGACGAGAGAGTAGCGGAAGCGCCGGGTAGTCGTGATAGCTGACGCGGACGCCCGCCGGAGAATAGTCAGGGTCGAGCGCTGTGAACAGCCTCGTTCGCGGCCGCAGAAAGGCCAGGTAGGCGGAGTTGGGATAGAAGACGTGGACGTCCGCCTGCGAGTTGAGCGCGCGAATAGTCTGGTACGCAGACCGCCCCTGCCAAGGCTCGCCTGAACTTGGGAAGTAGCGGCTGACGACCGCGATCCTCAACATTCCTGCAGATCCTGCACGAGCGCCGGGGTTGACTCGTCGCCGGGATGCTGCCGGCCCGTGATCGTGTGCAGCAGATGGGCGTAGCGGCGCGCGAGCACGGCACGCTCATACTGCGCGATGCGTTCCGTGTCGGGGCGGAACTCCTGCATCAGCGAGTCGCCACGATTGACGGCGTCGAGCAGAAGCTTACGAATACCTTCAACATCATCAATGCCGGCCCACCAACCTGCCCGCATCTGATCGAGCAGCGCTCGAGTTTCGCCTTGAGGATGGACAGCGCCAAGAATCGGCTTGCCTCCGCCGACATATTCGTAGAACTTGTTGCCGACGTTCAGCGGATCCGTGTTGAGCAGAAGAACGTAGTCCGTCTCATTCATCGCGGCCAGAGCTTCGCGTTGCGGCAGATAGCCGTAGAGTTCGACCATGTCACCGAGCCCAAGCAGCGCCTCGCGAAAGCGAGGCTCTTCAATGTGCCCGATGAATCGCAGCTTCAGGCGTGAGCGCACGTCCGCGGGAAGCAGGTTGATCGCATTCACGAGCGAAGTGGGCGCGGTCGTTGGATAGACGGTGCCCACGTGCGTCAGCAGGACCTTGCCGTCGTTGCGCGGAGTGGCGGGCGCGGACCGGGTCATCTTCGTCGCGTCGAAACCGTTGGGCACAAGTTGAAACTTCTCGTCCGGTTGCTCAGGATAGCGCGAGTGAATCTTCTGCCGGGCGGCTTCGGTCACTGCTACGACCGTAGTCGCATTGGAAACCGTCTCAGCCTCGATGCGCCGGGCCGTCTGCTCTGCACGTGGACTGTCGCTGAACGAGAAGCTCACGAGTTCGAAGGACGTCGCAATCCACTCATCGCGGAAGTCGGCGACGATGGCTAGATTCGGGAACTGCCTGCGAAGTTTCTTGATGAGAAGAAAGTTGGAAAAGGCAGGCACTGTGATGAGAACGAGGTCAATCTTGCGTTCGCGGATAATGCGCGGAGCCACGCGCGAGAGCACCGGAAGCCAGGTCACCTGCGGATCAGGCAGAAGCACATTGTCGAGAATGCGTTTCAGTAACCCGGGCTTCTTCCTTTCGGGTGCAGCCTGTTGGCCGGCGGCGGGTTTGGCAGAGGACTTCGCACCCGTTACAAATCGCTTGATCGCCTTCTTCACTCCAAACGGAAGGTCGAGCGTCAGGGTTCTATGCACCGTAACAGAGGGCGGGATGTCCTTGAGCAGTGTCGGATCGTTGCCGACGGCCGCGGGATTGCGTGTGGTCAGCACATCAAGCCGGATGTTTTCCGCTGGGAGATAGCGTGCGAGGCTCGCCGCCCGCATCACGCCAGTGCCACCCACCGGAGGAAAAACATAGCTGACCAGCAGAACATTCAGGGGTTCCATCAATGAGCCTCAGAGAAGCGATGGTCGGGATGCGCGACGGGCTCTCGCCCACTGACGATCGCGTTGACGGCAGAGTACATCTGCCACGCAGTTGCCCAGTGGTATTGAATGCCGCGACGCTGAGCCTCCTCTGCGATCCAGCGATAAACGTTGGCGAGACCCTCGTCGAGAAGCGGGCCCAGGTTCCTTTCCACCGCGCCATGCGTGTACAGCTTGATAAAGAGATCATCGCCGACGACAGGCGCAACATCGAACCACTGCTTCACACGATCCGGTGTCGGCATATCGTAGCCGGCAATCTCGCCTGTTTCGATGCGTGGCACAAGCCGGCCGCTGAAGCGCATCGCCACCGGACCGGTGATCATCAGAAGATCGCCGTGACGACCGCCACCCGCCGTTGCTTCCAACCCGCAATCGAACGACCGTGGTCGATTGTCAGGGTTATTCGTACACCAGTAAATCTGATTGACGACCCGTCCCTGTGTCGGAGATGGAATCGACGGCATCGTGAAGTCGGCGTAGCAGCCGAGTTCGCGAAGTAGTGCGATCTCGCCGTTCAAGCCGCACCACTTGCCGTCCGGCCTCGAGTTGTCGAGCGCCCAGTTTCCATGAATGAAGCCGAAGACCGTGCGCCCGTCCTTCTGCCGTAACAGCCCGTGGTCCTGGGTTAGACGCTTGCAGTATTCACGAATCTTTTCGGTGAAGCCCTCGCGGTTCTCGTAATCATGATGAAGATGAACCTCGACATCGCCCACGCCACCGCGAACCATCTCAGTGATCCCGTCGAGCAGGTCGCGCCGATAGTCTTCCTGTGGGTAGAAGAAGCTATATTGCGGCGGCTGTCCGTTTGCATCCTTGGGCCCGTCGGCCGCGATTGCAGGCCAACGATCACGCCACCGGGCGACTCGGCGGAGAGCGGTCTCCACAGACACGCCGAGGCATAACGGCTCGTAATGGTCGGTTATCGCCACCCAGACGCGCTTCGGACTCGGCTTGCGCGAATTGCGCCGGATTCGCTCTTTTACATAGGGCAGCAACCAGAGTTCAGCATGTCGGGGAAGCTTCATAGATGATTTGATTTCATTGCTTTAGACATGCGACTGGCCCACATTGAGTTTTCAGTATCCGAGAGCCGCTGAGCGTTGTCAAAAGCAGTTTCCAAAGCAGAAGCTCTCGGTGCCAGCTTATATCCTGTTGCGATGTATTGCAGAAACCCTTTTATCTGATGCAGTCACGCGCCAAATGATCGGGCATCATCCCATGTTCCACCTCAGGTATACTCGCCACGACCACTCTGACAGCCACGTATAGCGACATTCCACCAAGGAGCTGCATGGGTTCCGCCGTACGAACAAATCAGAGCTTGACACAGAAGACCGGCTCCGCCTTCCCGCGACTCCGAGCCTTCTCCCTCTCCCTATTCGCCATCGTCTGCCTGCTATGGGCCTACTCACTTGGCCGCTACCCCGCCTTCTACTGCGACGACTCCTACTACGTCTACGCGGGGCTCCGGGCCTATATGGGTGGCCCCTTCGCCTACCCCATGACCCTCACCGCTCCCTACGGAAACCTCCTCTGGGCTTACGCCGGCCCTCTATTCATCCACCTCGAGAACCTCCTCTTCCACCTCTTCGGCTTCAGCATCCTCATCACGCGTCTGCCAAACTTCCTCGGCGGCTGGCTCGCAGCAGCGCTCCTAATTCTTTGGCTCTTTCGCCGCGGATATGCCCTCGGCGGCTGCCTCCTGGCCATCCTCTGGTGCGGCGATCGCGCCCCTCTCGAAATGCTCTACGGGCGCATGGACGGCCTCGCCCTCCTCCTGCTCGTCCTCACGTTTCTCACCGCCGAACACGCCCTCCGCAAACCCTCACGCGGCTTCAGCTTCTACGGATTCCTCGCCGGAGTCTTCGGCGGCCTCACCCTTCTGACCAATCCCGTCTGCATCGTCGCCATCGGAGGCACCTTCCTTGCCACGCTATTCCTGCGACGCTTCAAGACCTCTGTTGCTTTCGCCGCCGGCCTTCTCGTCTCTCTCCCGCTTGTGTACCCGCTCGTCGACGGTCACCTGCGCGAAGCCTTCGTGCAGTTTGAGTGGAGTCGCTCGTACCTGAAAGGGACGGCGTTCGGCAGTCTCCTCCAGGTCATCAGCGTCCTTCAATGGAGCAAATTCTGGGTCATCGCCCTTGTTCTCTTCTCCGTTCTCATCCTGGCCGTGACGGGCTCGCAGATAGTACGCCGCCGCCTCGCACTTGACTCCGAGGGACAGCAAAGGCTTCTCTGCGCCGCCTTCGTGCTTGGCGGGCTCCCTGCGTTCATCCACAGCGGCACACATCCCTACTACCTCATCTACTTCTCTCTCTGGCCCATGCTCAACCTCGCCATGATGGTCGATCGCGACTGGTCCCGGCCCGCAGTCAAAGCGATCCTCTCTCTCATGCTTCTCGCATGGCTTCCCTCGGCAGCGTGGCAGGCACTGCGTCTGCGCGAGTCGCTCAAATACCATCGCGCTCTGGCCCTGGACACACTCCAGCAGCAGATCGCAAAGAATGTGCCTGCGGACTCAACGCTCCTCACCAGCCCGAGCCTCTACGCCGTGCCGTTTGTTACAGGCCACCCAAACTCGCACCCGCTCCCCTGGTACGAGATGGAATCCGAATCCTGCCCAGACTGTTACGTCCTGATCGATCGTGAAGACCTCGCCAAAGCCCCATCCGATCCACGCCTTGGCCTCGCCAATCGTGGTGTGCTCTACTCAGGTCCCGCCTTCCCGAGCGCAGGCCTGCTTCGTGAGCCCGTCCTCCTTCTCTCACCGGAACAACTCACTCACTAGAGCGCCCGCTGGCCAAGTGGTTTTGAGAGGTCGCGGTCGCGCTGTCCGCCATCAGAATTCAGGTGCCCCACCCCTCGGCATTGTAAAACTCTTTTCGAGCACTCACAGCGGATCTTAGTTATTTTGAAGCAGATACGCGGATGATCCCTGTTCCAGCCGAAGAGAAGGCCAACACCCCCGCGCTGTCGGAATGAGCTGACGCCGGGGCGCCGTCGCCCGTTATCTGAAACGGCATGTTCGGTTGCAGGTCAGAGATGTATTGCGTCGTGGCACCAGAGGCAGGATAGGTTACGCTCGTGAAAGTCTGAGGCCAGTCACGCATGAACATCGCCACGGACGAGCCTACCTTGGCCCCGTCGAAGCTCTCGCCGGCAGTCGACTGTACCACGGAGACCGGAGTCTTGTGCATCGAGGAGCTTCCCCACTCCAGAACCGACAGAAACTGCGCGGCGGCAGGATTGCCGGCGCTGAGCCTGAGATTTGCCGCCGGCTCCCAGTCCTCCTTTTGGCCCTCGTTGCCCTTGAGAAGGTCCACCCGTGCGACGGTCGCGTTGGCGGGTAGGAGGCCCGTATAGAAGGCACGCTGTTTTCCGGAACGTGTCAGCCAGGTCGCCTCGTTGCCACTGACGGTAGGCTCGCCGGTGGTGATCTGAAAGACCGCTTTGGCAGCCGCGTGTCCCGTTACAGCGCGGTCATAGTAGATCAGCTGCCTTGTGACTCTCAGGTAGATCATCGACCGCGAGACCTTCGTGACGTCGTTGTAGCCCGGGACATTGTGAGGCTCGGCGTATACCCACCATCCGTTGTACGACGGCGTGTCGTTGTAGAGGAACGCCGCATAGGAAGGGAGCTCCGAGTGGGTCATGAGGTTGAACCCCTGCTGCAACCCGTGCCAGAACTGGCCGCCGAACTGGGCCGGGTAGTACATGAAACAGCCCTCCTTGCACGTGGTACCCGTAATGTTCTGCACGGAGATAGTGTTGCTCTGTGAGGCTAAGGTCATCAGGTCGTTGTAATCGTTGAACTCGGTGCGGCCCTTGGTGATGTACTCCCCGTTGCTGAAGATGTCGAACCGGCCGCAATACTGATGTTCGTGATCGGTCAGTGTATTCGGGCAATAGGTCGAGAACAGGTCAGAGCCGCCGGGTCCGTTGGTTCGCACCATCGTGTGTAGATTGAAGCTGCCGTTGAAGAGATCCATCGGCAAGGCCGGCCGCGGATCAGGCGGCAGAGCGGCAACCTGATCGAGAACTGTACTCCCGAGCACAAGATCGAAGTCGAGAGTGCTGCCAAAGTCATCTCCGAGCTCCAAATTGAAGCCACAAAAGAACTTGCAGTGGTTCTTTCCAAGCGGGCCGCCGAATGCCGAGTTTACGAGCAGCCAGCGGAGCGCCTGTGTACGATCTTTCCTGCCGACGTAACTGTCGGCCGTCATCATTGATGCCTCCGTCACGAAGTCGTTCGGCACACGCACGTAGTAAAGAGAGTCGCCTGTCGTCAGATAGTTGAAGGAGGGCTGGTTCGGAATGCCTTCAGGCGGGACCCCGGTCAGGAAGAGGAGATCGCTGACGTACTTCATGTCCCACCAACTTGAAGTGCCGAGCGAAATCTGTGGCCCGTACAGAATCGGGTCGTCGTAGCCGGCGGTGTGCAGCATATTCAGCGCGTAGCGCAGACGATAAAAGGAATATTGATACCAGCTTCCCTCGGCTGACTCCCCGCCGCGCCCGTCGCCGAGGCAAGGGTGCTTCACGCCGTCGAGATTCATACACTTCGGCGGCTCAGGAAGATTGGAGAAGGCGGCCTGATACGCCGGCAGCGTAACCGCCGGGTCTTCCAGGTGCGCATACATCCGGTACAGCATCGCACCCGTTAAGTAATTAAAGTATGCGTGTAACGAACCGGCGGAGTAGTCCGGGCAGAGATCAGTCCGCTTCGCGTTGCAGGTGTTGGGAAGGTTAGGATCGTCCTTCGGGTCGTCGTTGAAGGTAAGGCCAACACCAGCCAGCACGAGAATCTTGCTCATCGTGTAGTTATTGCCCATCCCGCGCATATTGGACAGGCTGTACTGCTCGTTCTCTCGAAACTGGGCGGGGGAGTTGTACTTGTCCGTTATTGAGGTTGAGCCATACGCGATTTCAAGGGCAGTCTTTCCGAAGTACGCGAGGAAGCGCCGGGCCAGATCCTGGTCGGCGGCGCTCAGATAGTTCCCGGCCATGAGCCAGTCTGTTGTGAGAGCATACTGCGGCGAGGAGTCCGACCAGTGATTACCATGGATCTCCTCCTTCCCGGAGATGACCGTCTGCATGGTGTAGACCCAGAGGTCCCGTCCGTAGCACCCCCACGCATCCCGCTCACTCTGAGTAGGCGCAACCATGGAAAGGAATGCATAGTAATTGGCTGAACCCTCTTTGCCGCTCTGATCGGTCTTCGGGAGGCCATTGCCGCCTTTGCAGCTCCATGACCACACTGCGTTGTCGCGTTCGAGGCGAGTCGTCGCAAGAGTTTTGAGACTCTGATAGGCGACGTTGCGCGGCGTCGCACGGGCGCGGATGGCGGGCAGCATCGCTGCAGTCACCAACAGCCGCGGGTGTGTCGTAACGGGCGTCGGCGAAGCTATAAAGGTGATCGTCGAATCCGCAGCAGTCGAATGATCGGAGTTGCTCGTTGCCTTAAGATGAAAGCTCCCGGGCTCTTTGCTGTACAGCGCGATAGTGCAGGGCTCATTGACGACACAAGGATTGGCCCCGACGATTTTGCCGCCTGAGGTGCTCCATGTCACGGTCTTATCGTTGACTCCGTTTACTACCACCGTGACGGTCTGATAGCTCCCCCGCGGAGCGATGGCCTCAGACGGATAGATATAGATCTTTTGAGCGACGATCTGAAACGGACAAACGATTAGAAGTACACTTTAATAACCACTTCATCGGAAGATGTCACTCCTTGCCGGGCAACTCGCTGCCGGACATTCTATCTGGACGCGGGATTGCCGTAACGCAAAAGAATTTCAGCGATTCGGTCGGACGCGTGACCATCCCACAGCGGAATCGGGCCGTTCCGCTTGCGGTAGCCGTTCAGCGACCTCGTGAACTCTTCGCGGAGTCTATTCCAGTCGCGCCCGATCAGCACATTGGTTCCTCCAGTGATCGTGATCGGCCGCTCGGTATTCTCGCGCAGCGTCAGGCACGGGGTTCCCAGGTAGGTGGTCTCCTCCTGGATTCCACCGGAGTCCGTAATGACAACTGCAGCATGTTTCTGCAGAGCGAGAAACTCAAGGTACCCCAGCGGCTCGACCGTGCGCAAGTTGGGATTGCATTGCTTGAGTTGTAGTGACCAGCGGTCACGGGTCCGTGGATGAACCGGAAAAACAAGCGGCAGCTCGCGGCTCAGCTCATCCAGCACCTGAAGCATTGGGAGAAAGACCGCTTCGTCGTCGACGTTCGAGGGACGATGCAGAGTCACGAGGCCGAAGCGCTCGAGCGACAGCCTCTCCTTGAGACCTCCGAAGAGTTCTTCGGCCTTCGGCAGAAACTGCACGAGCGTGTCGATCATGACGTTGCCCACGAGGAAGATCTTCTCTGCAGCAACGCCCTCGCGCTTCAAATTTTCGTCTCCATCGGGAGACGGCGTGAACAGAAGGTCGGAGAGCTGATCGGTGACAAGCCGGTTGATCTCTTCCGGCATCTCGCGATCGAAAGATCGCAAGCCCGCCTCCACGTGAGCGACGCGGATTCCGAGCTTCGCGCAGACCAGGGCGGCCGCAACCGTCGAGTTGACGTCCCCATACACGAGCACGACATCAGGTTTGCGTGCGAGGACTACCGGCTCGAACTTCGACATGATCGCAGCCGTCTGCTGCGCATGAGAACCGGAACCAACATTCAGACTTTCATCGGGCGCCGGTATCTCGAGGGTCTGAAAGAACACGTCGGACATCAGCGCGTCATAGTGTTGCCCTGTATGCACCAGAACCTGATCGAATCCAACCGTCGCGAGAGCCCGGTAGACGGGCGCGGCCTTCATAAAGTTCGGACGTGCTCCCACAACATGCAGTACGGTCATCTATCTGTTCATCCTTTTCATCTTTTCAGTACCGTTCACTAGCGAATTCCCCGCAGGCGCTTCACTTTCTCGCGTCTCAAAGTGCTCTGAACTGGCCGAACTCGATCGCCGATTCGTCCGGTAGCTCCAGCCACGCAGCATCGCGATTCCTCGCAGCAGTTCCAGCAACGACCGCGTGTTGGCCATCTCGAAGAACGACTGCAGCGCTCTGGACGGACGAAGCTTTCCTTTTCTCACCTGCACCATGAGATGGGCTACCGCGTCGGCGGCCGAACTCGTTCGGAGAACTTTAGTGGGCTGGCCCATCCATGCGGGTCCGGGCTCCGTCTGGCGGCTCGTTCGGACAAGCGACTCATAGACGGGCCCAAGCGGAGTCAGAGCCGTGCTCCATGGCCATTGCGCGACCGTCTCGCGCTGATGCTTTGCCATCTCTCGATGTCTCTCGCGCTCGCGATCGAGTTGCACGACAGCCGCGACGAGAGCGTCAACGTCATCGACCTCAGTGCTGTAACCATTCACGCCGTCAATAATGAGATCCGGCACGGCGCCCACGCGCGTCGCCACAACGGGAGTGCCGCAGGCCATGGCCTCAAAGACAGTGCATGGGCCACCCTCCACACGGGATGTCATCAGGTACGCGTCGAGCGCCGAATACAGCAAGGGCAGATCAGGCTTCGGGATGTACCCTGTCGCGCTGACGGAGACTCCGAGCGACCGCAGACCTGCGAGTTCCCCGTCCCAGCCCGGCCCACCCAACACAACGTGCAGGTCCGGCAACTGCGCAGCCGAGCGCCGGATTACTTCCAGCAGCGTGTCCGTTCCTTTGCGGCCAAGATCGCGATCGCTTCCCTTGGTGCCGATGAAGCCGATCACGAATTTGTCTGGCGGAATTCCAAACGTTCCTTCGGGAACCTCGCGCCTGCGAAAAAAGTCGAGATCGACGCCATGAGGAACCACGGTAATCGGAAGGTGCGAGGGAACACGCGCTGCGATGTCGCGCTTCCATCCTTCCGTGCAGACCGTGAGCGCAGTGCTTCGCTCTGCAGCAAGCTGATGCTGCGGCGACCACTCGGTGACGTGATGAATCCACGTCGCGACGGGGGGCAGTGTCTCCGGTTTCAGATCGCGAAAGAGTTCGATCGACGACTCATTGAGACAATGAATCGCGTCGACTGCAGGAATGAACGCGCGCAGCAACTCCGGCCTCCGCTCGAAGATCCCCTCCGGAACGGAGTAGAACTCGTACCTGTCTCCAAAGCGGGCGATGATCTGCTCTCCCATCTCGCCGATGATCCACCATGCGACATTGGGGATGAGAAGGATGCGCGGCTTGCGGCTCATTGCGCACCTCCGCGCCCCAGCAGCTCGTTGCGAACGCTGACCGCCAGTCCCGTATATCGTCGCGGCTCCCACAGCGGGGACGGCCACGCAGCGAGCGAACGCACCATATAGGCAATCTCGCCCTTCAACCGATTATCGCGAGCGATCAGAGCAGCGCTGTAGAGTTGCTTCGCACGAATTCGCTGCGTCCACGCCCAGCGTTCGGGGCCATTGAGGTCCTCGACGAGAGTCGTCGGCAGAATCTGCTCCACCGCATCCAGCATTCGTTTCGGATCCGCGCTCATGGTGCTCGGACCGACGTAGTAGTCCGTCAGCGGCTCCGTCACAGCTGCGAAGTTGCCGAGACGCTGCAACCGCACCCACATCTCCCAGTCCTCACACGCCCTTATGTCCTCACGGAAGCCGCCATTCTGTGCGAGCGCATCTCGCTTCGCCACGACGGTAGAAGGCGTGATCGGATTGCGATAACGCAGCATCTTGCGAGCCTCTGCAGGACTTGCCCCGAGCCGTGTGCTTCTCACTCCTTCGTCTCCGAAGATGCGAATACCGGTGTAAACGAGGACCGTATCCTCCCGCACCAGATCCGCCTGCGCTCGCAGCTTCTCCGGCGACCACAGGTCGTCGGCGTCCAGAAGCGCAACCCACTCGTTGCTGGCGCTCAGAACTCCGGTATTTCGCGCCGCCGAGAGGCCTCCATTCGGCCGGCTTACGACACGCGCACCGAGCCTTCTCGCGATCTCTGCGCTGTCATCGGTCGAACCGTCGTCGACAACGATGACCTCAGCCGGCTGCAGCGTCTGAGCGAAGACGGAGCTCAGGCAGCGCGGAAGAAAGCGCGCAGCGTTGTACGCCGGAATGACCACGCTGATCTTCATGCAGCTTCTCCTCCTTCTATCCGCGTCAGCGTGACTTGCATGGATCCGAACGGCGAGTACAGCGTCGAGTTGAGATCGAGGCTACACATTACTCGGAGTAGCGCTCGCAATCTCGGGTCTCACCAGGATGGCAATAATCCTGTCCACCGGAGGTCTCATTGGCTTGGGTAGCATGCCGCTGAGGACATTGAACCGTACGCGATCCTCGGGCTCGAGCACTCGCAGCAGGTAGAAGAGCACTAGCAGCGTTACAACCGAGGCACAGCCTCCCGCGATGCAACCCCACAGCGGCGGCAATGGCGCCTCAACCAATCGCGCAACAACAGCAGCCGCAATGCTGACCGCGGTGATCTTTGCGATCTGCATCCATGGCAGTTTGATTCCGTACATGTGGATTCCGACTGCCCACATCAGTCCAACAGCGGTAAACTGAGCGGCTCCGCTGCCGATGCAGGCGCCGACGGCGCCATGCTTTCGGATCAGCATCCACGCAACACCTATGTCGACGATGCCCGCAAGAACAGTCGACCAGATCACGTAGCTCTGGCGCTCGTTGCTCTGCAGAAGGCTCTGCACTGGGCCGATGAACGCCTTCGGCAGGCAAAGCAGCGGAGCAAGGGTAACCACCATCGCCGCATCCTTGTACTGGCTGCCGTACATGAACAGCAACGCTGGAAATGCAAGCGAAGCTGAAATCAGATGCACCGGAATGGACGACAGTGCGAGGTAGCGGAATGTCGACGCCGTAATCGCGGGTAGCCGCGACTTGTCACGGCCGTACTGCGCGAAGATGGTTGCCGCGGCAGCCGAGCCGAAGACGGCTGATGTAATCAGCAATTTCTCCGCCATGCCGAAGGCGACTGAGTAGTACGAAATCTGGCGTATGTCCTTGTCGAGGTGCCTCAGCAGAATGAACTCTGAACGGTCCCAGACGACCATCGCCACAAGCATCGTCGCAACGCTCTGCCATGCGAACGTAATCATTCGCTGGCGAAGACCATCCGGCCCAGCATGCGACTTTGGCCATCGGGCGATTCGTGCCGTTGTCGGGATGAACCGAACGAGGCAGTCGACAAGCCGTGTGAGAAGTACCGACGCGCCATAGCCGACGACACCCCACTTAAAGATCGCCGTGGCGAGAATCGCCACAAAGAACACCAGGATTGAGATCACTGACGCCGGCATGTTGTACTGCAGCTCTTCGGTCGCGACGTTTGCCTGTGCCGGGATCGAGTTGATCATCGCTGGCAGAATGCTGAGTACGATCAGCACCGAAGCCAGTTTGTATCCGTTGCCCGCATCTCCCAGCACCCAGATAGTGATGCCGATCGTCGCGAGCACCGAGAGTCCCACCTGGAGCCAAAGCGTCTTGAAGTAGATATAACGCGCCGTCCCCTGGTCCCCCATGCCCAGGAACTCCGACATATACTTCTGCGTCGTCGACGGAATTCCGAGGCTGCCTAGGCTGGCCACAAACGACGAGATAACGGCCACATAGATCACATAGCCCATCTGCGTTGGCCCGAGGGTCCGGGCGATCGCGATGGACGTGAACAACGTAATCAGCGAACTGACAAGATTTTCGAAACCGTACCAGCCAGTGTTGCGCGCGATTATCTTGGTATTAGACATTTGCGTTCAGCTGGCCGTTCCAGTCTTCCACTCGATGGGCGTTTCAAGGTTGGATGCAGTCAAAAGACCACTCCCCGAGAGTCGCCGCGCTTTTGTCGGTGACTGGCGCTTGCAGACTTCCTCAGCGGCATCCGAAACCGCCCCGCTCTTGCGCTAGGGCCCTCAGAATCAATGCCCCGGCGAAGAACTCGTCAGTACGGCTGAGCTTCATCCTAGCATCGTTCAACTGCAGTCCAATGAACGCGAGTGCAAACCGAAGTACCTGACACGATATTGACAAGTTAGAGGGGGCGGCTATCATAACGTCGTCGTGCGGTAGATGAAGTCAACCAACAGCGCGACTGTCCGGATCCTGAACATCATGAGCTACCTGCGGCGTGTCGTAGTCACGGTGTGTGTGGCGGCAGGGCTGGTGGCAGCCTTCTCTCTCCGCAATCACATCGCAAAGGCTCGAGCAGCGCGAGTCAGCAGCGCCGTGCCCCCGGCTCCGTTCTTCCCTGCCGGCTCTGTCTGGACTCGGGACTCGAGCAGCGCTCCTGTCGATCCGGGCTCCGATGCAATCATTCAATGGCTCGCCAACGCTGGTGGATGGGGCACCGGCAAGATGCGGGTCGACTTCGCGCTTCGTGTGGTGCAGGCCAATGCCTCGACACCGAAGGTTCCCTTCCGCGAGGCGAAGGTTTTCTATAGTGATGCCTCTGATGAAATCCGTTCGATTCCGCTTCCGGCCGGCGGCGGCATGGAAGGACAGTCGGGCTACCAGTGCCCCGTCAGCCAGGAGGACTGCCACTACATCGTCGTCGACCGCGACAACCAGAAGCTCTACGAGGCGTGGTCTGCCACCTACGACGGCAAGGCCCTCAGTGCGGTGATGCTCGCCATCTGGGATCTCGATAAGGTCTACCCGCCATCCGGTCGCGGCGATCAGTGCACCAGCGCCGACGCCGCCGGCTATCCGATCGCTCCTCTGCTGTTCAATGCCGATGAACTCGCCACGGGACACATCGATCACGCCATCCGGTTCGTTCTGCCCAACGAGCGCATTCGTGCCGGAGTCTTCATCCACCCTGCGACCCACGCCGGGGGCCCCGCGGGCCCAGCGCTCGCTCCGCCCTACGGCGCCCACCTTCGCCTCAAGGCAACCTATGATGTCTCGCACCTGAAGCCGGCAGCGCAGGTTGTCGCGCGCGCCATGCAAAAATATGGAATGTTCCTTGCAGACGGAGGCAGCATCGCACTGACGGCACAGAACGACGCCGACACGAAGACGAAGTACTCCGATGTCGGCTTCGAGTCCAACGATCTGCGGGCGCTCAAGGTGACCGATTTCGAGGTACTCAAAGAGGGTCCGTTGATTCCGCTCACGCATGACTGCGTTCTCAACCGCTGATTACAAAACAGGCTCAACAACTCACCGTACTGAAAACGGCCACCCGAAGAGAACGGATTCCACCCGCAGAATGTTGATCAATAACTTCATCCTGAAGATTAGGCGAGCTGAGACTCCCTTCTACGCCAGCCTCAAACAGATCTCCCGAGCTGTTCTGACTTTCCAGTTGCCCATCCCACGGTTCCTTGATCCGGTTTACAAAACGATTCTTTTCTTCCGCCTTCTGCGATATGAAATCAGCGAGAAGCTGAGCGTCGCGTTCTTTCGTTATCCCGTAGTGCGGATGCTGTGCGCGTCCGTAGGAAAGCGCCTGCGCATCGAACAGATCCCTAGCATCTCGGGCACTCCGAAGATCTACCTCGGCGACGATGTGTACATCTCCGGAACCATCGCGATCATGGCAGGCCGCGTCTTCCCGAACCCTGAGCTACGCATAGGCAACGGCAGCTTCATCGCAGACGGATGCGAGTTCGCCGTCGCAAAGTCGATTGAGATCGGTGACGATGTGCTGATCGCGGGTGGATGCTCAATCTCTGACTACTCCCAGCATCCCCTCGACCCGGAGAAGCGCGTTGCCGTGATCCAGGTCGAACCGGAGGAAGTCCGCCCGGTGCGCATCGGTAATCGCGCCTGGCTGGGCCGCCGCGCCACGATCCTTCCCGGGGTCACCATCGGCGAGGACGCCGTCGTAGGCGCATGCGCAGTCGTCACTAAAGATGTGCCGCCTGGCGCTATCTGTGTCGGAAATCCGGGACGAATACTCTCCCGGACCGTCTACGATCCGAAGCCCAACAACATGGTGACAGCCAAGTAGAGCTCACCTTCCCCGCAGGCGGCGGGCACGCGGAGTATCGCGATAGAGCTGCGAGTATCGATCCACCATCACAGGCAGCGTGAAGTGTGCACAGAATGCGGCCTCCGCACTATCTGCAAATGCCTCGCGTTCGTTCGTCTGGGTGGCCAATCGCACAAAGGCCTCGGACATACCCTTGGTGTCGCCCACCGGAACAGTGACGCCAGCCTGAGCCAACCTCACAACCTCAGCCATTCCGCCAACATCCGTCACAACAGCAGGCAACCTGCTTGAAAGAGCCTGCAGCAGCGACATCGGAAGCCCTTCGGAGACCGACGACATCACAAAAGCATCCGCCGATGCAAAGAATGGCGCAACGTCCATCTGCTGCCCCCAGAAGGTAACGTTCGATCGAATCGCGAGTTCGTCGGTCACTTCCTCGAGCTTACGCCGCTCCGTTCCGTCGCCGACAACCCACAGATGCATCTCAGGCGCCTCTGCAACCGCTTCCCGAAAGCAACGGAGAAGAAACTCGAGATTCTTCACCGGTTCGAGCCGGCCCACATAAAGCAGCGTGAATCCAGGCTTTGCAGGACGCTGATCCGCGGGAGGCGGAGCCATAGGCACGGCTCCGTTGTAGACGGTGACAATCTTTTTATTCGGTGCGCTTCCAGCGTCGCGGATGTTGCTTGTGGTCGCTTCACAGATTCCAACAATCCAATCGCAGAACATCGCGGCGACCTTATACTTGCGCTCCATCGTGAGATTGCGCGGGGGCGCCACTAGACTGTGTCGTGTCGACACGATGCTGGGCACGCCGGCCAGCCGCGCCGCTGGAGCGGCGTACATCGTCGGCGTTGGGTTGTGCAGATGCACCACATCCGGCCGCGACGACCTGAAGAGTTGTAGAAAGTGACGCGAAGAATCGACCAGATGACGGCCGACGTTCGCCTCGACCCGAAAGCCCTCCGAACGCATCCGTTCGCCCAGCGCACCGAGCGCAGCGATCGCATAGACCTCCGGCTCGTGGCCCTGCTCCCGCTGCAGATGGCACATCTGCCGGACCAGCGTCTCGGCGCCGCCCACCTCCATACTGTCGACGACGTGAACGATCTTCATGCGGCGAACCTCAGTCACACGCTCGATCCTCTCAGTGTGTAAGGTTCACGATGCGGAGTGTAATCCACATCAGCAGGATGAATCCCACGGTGCACATTCCGGAGTACCGGAGGATGCTGCCCATCGGCAGCCGCGGCGAAACCATACCCCTCTGGAGAGCCATCTGGAAGATGACCTCTGTGAGACCGCCCAGCAGAAACAATGTCAGCACGAAAGCTCGCGACAGAAACCATCCCGTCACCAGAAACCCTACGAAGGAGAGCATCAGCAGCCGCGCCAGCTTTCGAATGTCGGCTTCACCCGTTGTTGCAGCGTCGGGAGGAGGCAACGGGAATGACTTGTCCGAGAGTAACGGCGCCTTCTTCTCGACAATATTCCTGGGCCAGGCGACGACCAGCGCATCTCTAACGCTGGGAAACAGGAACATCGACCAGAAGAAGAGTCCGAACAGACCGAGTTCCGCCGCGCAAACCACGATGGTGTTGTGTGCTGTGTGGCCAACGGCGTCCGGCATGTACCCGAAGCCGATTCCGAACAATGGGTTGGCCTTGAGCAACTCAAGACCTGTACCCCAAAGTTCCGTCCGATCCTCGCCCGAAGTCGTAGAAATACTTCGGCCGCCTGTGTAGCCCGTCGCGGAAACTCCCACGAAGAACAGAGCCCCGAGGATGAGAGAAGGCACCGTCCCGATCTTCTTTCGTAGGGCCACGATCAGCACCGCGACCAGCGCGAGGATGGACCCGCGCGAATGCGTCAGGAACCCTCCCCAGAGCAGGACTCCAACCGGAACGAGCACAACAACGAAGTTCCGCACCTTTTTCTTCTTCTGCCAGAAGAAGAACATTAGCGGCACCACACACACAATCAGCTGGGCAAAGTCGTTCGGATCATTGATCTGCCCTTGCCCACGCAGCCTGTAGAACCACTCCTTGTGCTCGTTGCTCATCCCTAGGAAGTAGCTGCCGTCCATGTTCGCATCGCGGGCGGCGAGCCCCTGCGGCAGCCCGTTGCGCATCTCAAGAAAGCCCTGCGCAATGACGAACAGACACACGAACAGCATCATCAGAATGACGCCCTGCACCTTCCGCTTCGTTGTGCAATGCAGACAGACCAACAGGTAAGCGAACGCGTTCGGGATAAAGATCAGCAGTGCCGTGAGACCGCCCGCCGTCCAGTGTTGGCCGACCAGCACGGACATGAAGGTCGCTATCCCCAGGCCGATCAATGCGAACGTCTGCGAAGTCTTGCCGACAATCGAGCCGCCGAAGGATGGTATCGAAACGACGAAGAGGACCGCTGCAAGAATCAGCTCGATGCGGTACTCTGCCAACGATCCGAACATGACCGTGGGCGTCAGGTAGTACGTCAGGATATAGAGGATACTTAGAACAAATCCCATCGGGTGAGCTGTCCGGTCACATCCTCCGTAAGCATTAGAATACCCTACCAACGAGAGTGTTCTACTTGTATCCGGTTGAGTGTTCTACTCGGAATACATCTTCTGTCTAAGATGCCGGCAGCGCTGACTTCCGTCGTCTGTGATCTCTTGTCGTCACATCGCTGCGCGCTGTTACCGTCGATCTTGGATCATGCAAAACACAAGCTCAACAAATGAGGTGTCCGCGTGGGAGCCCGGGCTGGTCTCCGTGGTCATGCCCGCGCACAACAGCCAAGGCACACTCAGCGAGTCTGTTCAATCCGTGCTGGCCCAGACCTACAGCCACTGGGAGCTGATCATCGTCGACGACGCCTCCCGAGACGAGACACCCGAATTAGCACGCCAACTCGCCTCCGGCGATCAGAGGATTCGTGTTCTTCCCCTCGATCAGAACGTTGGCGTTGCGGAGGCCCGAAATCACGGCATCAGCGCCGCTCGCGGCCAATACCTCGCATTCCTCGACAGCGACGATCTCTGGCTGCCTGACAAGCTCCGGATTCAGGTCGACTTCATGCGTTCGAACGGAGCCGCCTTCTCATTCGCTCAATACCGCCGCATCGGCCGCGACGGCGTGCTCAGTAATCCTGTAAAGGTTCCACGCTCTGTCGACTACGAAGGGCTTCTCCGCGGCAACTCGATCGGTTGTCTCACCGTAGCCATCGACCGCCATCAGGTTACCGAGGTTTCGATGCCGAAGATCAAGCACGAGGACTACGTCACGTGGCTGAAGATTCTCAGGCGAGGCCACATCGCCTACGGTATCCCGCAGGACCTCGCCCGATATCGAGTCACTTCCTGCTCTGTCTCCTCGGACAAGCGGCGGGCGGCCGGTTGGACCTGGAACATCTACCGCCGCGTTGAGGGCCTCTCTCTGCTCAAGTCGGCCTGGTGCTTCATGCACTACACCGCTCGTGCCATCTTTATCCGTCAGTTCTCCTGATCTGCCAGATTTAGTGGGCCGCCGTCACTGTGATGCTCCCGGTTCCGGCGGCGCTAAAGACGAGCACACCCGCAGTATCCGTCGTCGCCGTCGTCGGTGCACCATCTCCGGAGATCGAGTACGTCGTGTTCGGCGTCAGGTCGGAGACATACTGCGTCGTTGCCCCGGAGGCCGGGTACGCCACGCTCGTGAATGTAGCAGGCCAGTTCCGCATGAACATCGCGAGCGTCCCGCCGACCAGCGCTCCATCGAAGTTCTGTCCTGCAGTCGACTGCACCAGCACTGTATTGCTCTTCGTGAGCGCCGACCCTCCCCACTCCAGTACCGTCAGGAACTGGGTTGAAGCGGGACTGCCGGCATCGATTAGTAGGTGCGAATAGGGCTCCCAGTCACTCGAGTTCGGATTGCCATTCTCGACGGTCATATAGGCTCCCGCGTCGGACAGCGTCGCATTCGCCGGCAGCAGGCTGGTGACAAACGCTGCCTGTTTGTTCGAGCGCGTCGGCCAACTCGCCACGGTTCCATTGACGGTGAGGGGGCCCGTGGTTGTCATCCACACACGTCTCGAACTGGCGCTACCAGCACTTCGATCGTAGGTAATCACCTGGTTCGAGCCACGCAGATAAAGCAGAGAGCGCGACGCCGCCGTGATTCCCGACATGTCGCCCCAGCCGACGGCCGACGACGCGTTGTACAGGTTGGTCGTATCGACGATGGCCGCCACATAACCCGGCAACTCTGCATGCGCGACCGTAACCGGTCCAGCCTGGTATCCGTGCCAGAACTGACCTCCGCCTTTCCCGTCGCTGCCAAGCGCCGCCTGCCATTCGAAGCACGTCCCAGCCACGGCGCAAGCCGCGGTTGGATGAACTCCGTACCCTGCCTCGTTACTGTGCTCAGCTGTTGCCAGCATCATGTTGTAGTCGTTGAACACCGTTCGCGTCTTAGTGATGTACTCGCCCTGGCTCAGCACATCGAACCCACCGCAAGTCTCGTGCTCGTGGTCGTTGGCGGAATTCGAGCAGTAGTACGAGAACGTCGTGTTCGTTCCTCCATCCGCTTCACTCGCGGAGAACGGAAGAGTCGGATCCCATCCGCTCCGGACAAGAATGTGTTGATTCCCGCCGTTATACAGGTCCGTCGGCAACTGCACACGCGGGTCAGCGGGCACATTGGCTGTCGGATCTCCTGCTGGCAGAGATAGGAACAACGGGATCGCGTTAACCGCTCCATAGGTGTTCGAAAAGTTGTAATTGAGGGACGAGAGTCCGCCGACAGTGGTGGTCAGCACAGGCCACTCGAGCAACGCCGTGCGGTCCGTTCGACCGTTCAATGCGTCGCCCACCATCATCCAGGCTTGCGTATTGAAGTCGGAGGGCGCGCGGTCCAGTTGAAGCGTATCGCCCGTGGACAAGTACGCAATCCTCGGCTGAGCCTTAACATGGGCGTACGTCAGGAACTCAATATCGGAGACGGCTTTCAGGTCCCACCAGCTTGAGGTTCCAAGGCTCATCTGAGGACCGTACAGGATCGGATCGTCGTATCCGGCAGACTGGATCGACGCCAGTGCCAGTGCGAGCCGGTACATCGAATACTGGTACCAGCTGCCCTCCGCCGACTCGCCTCCACGGCCATCGCCGAGACACGCAATCTGCTGGCCGGTCCTTGAGTCTTCACACGTCGGCATGCTCGGAAGATTGGAGAACGCCGCCTGATATGCGGGCAGGCTTACCGTCGGATCCTCCATGTGCCCGTAGTCCTTGTACAGCATTCCACCCGCCAGGTAGCTCCAGTAGGCGTGCAGAGACCCCGCTGTCCCGTCGGGACAGACGACATACCGGCTCGCTCCACAGGTATTGGCCTCGGCCGGATCGTCTTCCGTCGTGTCATTGAACGTCAGCGCAGCAGCCGTCAGGTACATTATCTTGCTATGGCTGTAGTTGTTCCCCATCGAGCGCTGTCCGTCGTAGTCCCATATGCTGCCCGTATTGAACTGGCCGGGGCCGTTATAGTTCCCTACCGGCGCTCGGTTTCCGGTAAGCGCAATATTGATCATCTGCTGCGCCGCCATCGCCATGTAAGCGCGCGTGACCTGCTCATCTGAGGCGCTCAGATAACCGCCTGCCATCAGCCAGTCCGGAGTAAGCGTCAGCTGTTCCGTCGAGTCGGCGCCGTGGTTGCCCGTCAACCCATAGTTCGCATCCACTTGCCGATAGACGAGTGTGTCTGGAGAGTACGAGGAGCTGAGAGGGTTCAGCCAGAAGTTCGCGAAGTAGACCCACATATCGCGCCCGTAGCATCCCCAGTTATAAGTCGAATCGTTCGGGTCGATCATCGACATGAAGGCGAATAGATACGCGTCGACTTCTCTGAAGCTCTCGCTCTGATCGGAATTCGGCTGACCCGATCCTCCGTTACAGGACCATGCCCAGATGGCGTTGTCGTAGTTGTATGCAGTAACGGCGTTGTTATAGAGCGCCATGTACAGCGGATTACTTGATACCGCTTTGGCGCGCAGCGCCGGCAGCATGGAAGCTGTAATGCCGCCCAGGCGCGGATGCGAGGTTGCTGGCGTCGGCGACGCAGTAATCGTAATCGTCGACATCGCCGTCACCGAGTTGTTGGCGTTGCTCTTTGCCGTCAGGTGGTACGTGCCCGGACTCGTCGTGTACAGCGCCACCGTGCACGGTTCGTTCACGACGCAGGGATTGGTTCCGACGATCGTGCCTCCATCCGAACTCCACGTCACAGTCTTGTCGTTCACGCCGGTCACCACCGCTGTCACCGTCTGGTACGATCCGCGCGGTGCAACCGGAGTTTGTGGATACACATAAATCTGCGCGCTTCCCGAGCTGGAAGTGGTGTACGCGTTGACCGTGATCGACTCCTGCTGCGAGGCCGTCTCTGCAGGCGACTCGCTGTCCGCCACAGATACCGTGAAGGTCGATGTGCCAGTTGTGGTCGGCGTTCCTGAGATCACGCCTGCGCTCGACAACGACAATCCGGCCGGCAGGCTTCCCGAAGCAACCGACCATGTGTAATTCGGTGTTCCTCCGCCCGCGTTCAGCGTGGCCGAGTAGCCCGCGCCGGTGGTGCCATAACCCAGGGCAACCGTCGTAATCGTCACCTGCGGCGTTGTCACCGAGATCGACTCCTGCGCCGATGCCGTCTGCGCAGGCGACGCACTGTCCGTCACCGTTACCTTGAAGCTCGCGTTGCCCGCGACCGTAGGCGTGCCCGAAATCACACCCGCGTTCGACATCGTCAATCCGGCAGGCAGACTTCCCAACGCAATCGCCCACGTATACCCTGGCGTGCCTCCGCTCGCTTGCAGCGTCGTGCTGTACGAGCTTCCGCGCTGCGCCGCGCCCAGGCTCGTCGACGTAATCGTCAGTGTGCCCGGCGCCGAACTCACCGCGATCGATTCCTGCGCCGATGCCGTCTGCGCAGGCGATGCACTATCCTTCACCGAAACCGTGAACGTCGCCGTGCCACTTGCACCTGCGGTCGGTGTGCCTGAGATGACACCCCCGCTCGACATCGTCAGTCCGGCAGGCAGACTTCCCGACGCAATCGACCACGTATATCCCGGTGTTCCACCGCTCGCACTGAGCGTCGCACTGTACGAGCTTCCGCTCTGCGCCGCGTTAAGACTTGTCGAAGTAATCGTCAGTGTTCCCGGCGCCGTACTCACCGTGATTGATTCCTGCGCCGATGCCGTCTGCGCAGGCGACCCACTGTCCTTCACCGAAACCGTGAACGTCGCCGTGCCACTTGCACCTGCGGCCGGTGTCCCTGAGATGACACCCCCGCTCGACATCGTCAGTCCGGCAGGCAGACTTCCCGACGCAATCGACCACGTATATCCCGGTGTTCCACCGCTCGCACTCAGCGTCGCACTGTACGAGCTTCCGCTCTGCGCCGCGTTAAGACTTGTCGAAGTAATCGTCAGTGTTCCCGGCGCCGTACTCACCGTGATTGATTCCTGCGCCGATGCCGTCTGCGCAGGCGACCCACTGTCCTTCACCGAAACCGTGAACGTCGCCGTGCCACTTGCACCTGCGGCCGGTGTCCCTGAGATGACACCCCCGCTCGACATCGTCAGTCCGGCAGGCAGACTTCCCGACGCAATCGACCACGTATATCCCGGTGTTCCACCGCTCGCACTCAGCGTCGTGCTGTACGAGCTTCCACTCTTTGCCGTACCCAGGCTCGTCGACGTAATTGTCAACGTCGCCGGCGTCGTACTCACCACAATCGATTCCTGCGCCGATGCCGTCTGCGCAGGCGATCCGCTGTCCTTCACCGAAACAGTGAACGTCGCCGTGCCGTTCGCCGTCGGCTTGCCCGAGATGACGCCGCCACTCGACAGCGACAATCCCGCAGGCAGGCTTCCGGCAGCCACCGACCACGTATAGCCAGGCGTTCCACCGGTCGCGCTTAGCGCCGCGCCATAGGAGCTTCCGACATTCGCCGAGCTCAGGCTCGTCGACGTGATTGTCAATGCGCTCGTCGTCGCCGCGCTTACCGTGATCGACTCCGACGCCGACGCCATCTGTGCGGGCGATCCGCTGTCCTTCACCTTGACCGCGAATGTCGCGGTTCCACTTGCTGTCGGCGTGCCCGAGATGACGCCTGCGCTCGAAAGCCCCAGGCCGGCCGGCAGCTTTCCCGAAGCCAGCGACCACGTATAACCCGGTGTACCGCCGCTCACATTCAGCGATGCGGCATACGAAGAACCAACTTGCCCTGAGCTCAGTGCGGCCGCGCTTATGCTCAGCGCCGCGGGCGCAGTCGTCACTGGCGTAACCACAATCGAATACGTGACCGTTTTGGTCTGAGCCTTTGACTCGGTGTCCGTGACTGTAACGCCAAACGTCGACGTGCCGCTCACAGTCGGTGTCCCCGAAATGACTCCGCCGCCCGACAGCGTCAACCCCGACGGCAGACTTCCCGACGAGAGACTCCACTTATAGGGAGTTGTCCCCCCAGCTGCAGTGAGTGTCACCTTGTAAGGACTTCCCGCTTGCGCGCTCGGCAACTGCGTCGTCGTAATCGACAGCGAACTCTGCGAATCTGGCGCGTTCGTCACCGTGAGCGCGACCTGGTTCGATTGGGCTCCATCTGAATTTCGCACCTGCAACTGCTGGACCGCCGGCTGCGCCAGCGTTGAGCCACTGATATTCGCTGCAATCGTTGTGGAGTTCACCACCGTCGTCGGCACTGCATCGCCGTTCACGGTCAGCGCAGCCTGCGACTGAAAATTCGTGCCCTGCACTGTCACTGTGACGCTTGGGGTCCCGGCGGTAACCACCTGTGGCGATACCTGGCTGATCGAGGGGCTCATCATAGCCACTACGGTCATGCCAGTCCCGCAACCCGCGCACAACAGGCCGATCGCGAACACCAATATTGCCACCCAAACTTGCTTAAGCTTCGTCCCCAAACTAACCCCGGAGACAAAGACTCCGCAACGCCGAGTCGGTAAATAAATGCGTCGTGGACCCATAGGGTCAGTACACCTACGGGAATCAGAAGAATCATCACGCGTGGGTTGCAGAGGGACTTCGCACGGGGTCACGACAGATACGACTTGTTTGCGATTACCCCCTGTCGACTTTAGTGCGGTGTGTCGCTTTACTACATAACGCTTTGCACGCCTCAAAAATTCAGCAAGAAAAACCATCGTCAACAGGGGTTCCTTTCAACTCACACACGCACCACACGCAAGCCTTGCTTTCGGACAACTGCTTTCCCTCTTCGTGCTGAGCGCACAAAGTTGGGGCACACATGTCTTGCGTCGGATCCACTCGGGATTCAACGTCGGATCGCTGTTGTTGTAGCTCGAGCCAGGGAACCCACTGGTTCTCGTGGCTCAGGCCGTGTGTTACGTTTTCTGCATAGACCGTGGGTAAATGTTTTCGTTAGCGCTGTGGATTTTCCATACGCATCTAAAAATCCCCCCGTATTTCCTGCTCGAAACCCACTCGTCGTTTGATCTCAGCGACATAGCACAGTAGCGCTACCTGTAAATATTTTTTCGCCAAACGACGCAAAGTTGCGATACGCGTTCCATGTGATGAAGCTCCGCAAGATTCCGTTCGTCGCGCTGGATGTCAATGACGTCCAAACCGCAAAAATTCAGCAGGAGAAATCATCCCTTCCATCTCTTCCTTTCGACTCCACACGAACCAAGTTTGAGCTCGCTTTCGAGGAACAGATTTCCCTCTTCGTGCTGAGCCACAAGGTTGGGTCGCACCTGTACTAAGCCCGTCCCCTTTCGATCCCGCGGTCACAATGTTGCGGTTTATCCTGCCCGACCGTTCGCTGAGAAACTCGCTTGACTTTTGATCTCAGCGACATAGCGAAGTAGGGCTGCGTGCACATTTTTTTGCCATCCGACGTAAAATGGAGATACGCGCGCAATTGCGAAAGCTCTGGGTAGCGAGGGACGATGTGTGGAATTGTCGGTGTCTTCGGGCGCCAGCCGGTCGGGCAAGTCATCTACGACTCTCTTTCCATGCTTCAGCATCGCGGTCAGGATGCTGCCGGCATCGCCACATCGTTTGAAGACCGTTTCTACCTCCACAAGGGCAACGGTCTGATAACAGATGTCTTCGACGCCGGAAACATGGCGAAGCTGCTCGGCAATGCCGGCATCGGCCATGTGCGCTATCCCACGGCCGGTTGCAGCTCCGTCGCTGAAGCGCAGCCGTTCTACGTCAACTCGCCCTACGGCATCGTCTTCGCGCACAACGGCAACCTCACCAACGTCGCCGAGATCGTCGAAAGCATCTTCGAGCGCGATCTGCGACACCTCAACACCACCTCGGACTCCGAGGTAATGCTGAACGTCTTCGCGCACGCCCTCACCCAACACCGCGCCGCGAAGCCAACGCCCGAGGACATTTTCGCTGCTGTTGAAGAGGTGCATCGCCGCTGCAAAGGCGGTTATAGCGTCGTCGCTATGATCTCCGGCGTCGGACTGCTCGGCTTCCGCGACCTCTATGGCATTCGGCCGCTCGTCTTCGGTTCACGTGGCGGCGATGGACTCTTCACCGGTCAGTCGAAGGAATACATGATCGCCTCCGAGAGCGTCGCGCTGCAGGTCGCGGGCTTCAAACTTGAGCGCGACGTGCAGCCCGGCGAATCTGTTTTCATCGACATGCACGGACAGCTTCACACGCATCAGAGTCCGCTCGCGCATGAGAAGAGCCCATGTCTCTTCGAGTACGTCTATCTCGCGCGCCCCGACTCCGTGCTCGATGGCGCCTCTGTCTATCAGTGCCGCATCAACATGGGCATCAAGCTCGCCGAGAAGATCCGCCGCGAGTGGGCCGACATTCCTCTTGACGTCGTCGTCCCCATCCCATCCACAAGCCGCACCGCCGCACTCGAAATCGCCACCCGGCTCAGCCTTCCCTACCGCGAAGGCTTCGTGCGAAACCGTTACGTCGGCCGCACCTTCATCATGCCCGGCCAGGCGCAGCGCCAGTCTTCCATCCGCCGCAAGCTCAACCCCATTCCGCAGGAGTTCGCCGGGAAGAACGTCCTGCTCGTCGACGACTCCATCGTTCGTGGCACTACTATTAAAGAGATCGTCGCCATGTGCCGCGAACTCGGGGCACGACGCGTCTACGTCTGCTCCGCCGCGCCGCCGGTTATCTACCCCAACGTCTACGGCATCGATATGCCCGCGCGCTCCGAGCTCATCGCCAGCGGCAAGACCATCGATCAGCTTGCCAAAGACATCGGTGCCGACGGCATCATCTTCCAGGACCTCTGCGATCTCAAGAGCTCCATCACCGAGGTCTGCCCCAGCCTCACGCACTTCGACACCTCGGTCTTCGACGGAACCTACGTCACCGGTGACGTCACCGCCGCCTATCTCGAAACCCTCGAAAAGCAACGCAACGACGCAGCGAAACGGACGGAAGATGTCGCCAGCCACATCACCCGAAACCTATCCGCCCATCTCTGAGACTGGGCTTCGTCTCCTCGCGCTGGCGGGTCCGCCGGTGCTGACATCCTTTGAAGCCGAGCGCCTCACCGCTCGTCTTCGCGCCATCGACCCCGCCGTCACCGGCGTCGACGCCGACTTTCTCTACCTCATCACCGCGACCGGCCCACTCGATCACGAGCGTCTTACCGAACTCCTCGAGCTCACCGACACACCGCTTCCCGCTCCCGCAATCTTCGTCGCTCCACGCATCGGCACGCAGTCGCCCTGGTCCAGCAAAGCCACCGACATCCTCCTCAACACCGGCTTCACCGACGCGCAGCGTATCGAGCGCATCCGCGTCGTCCAGATTCACGGCGCCCGCAACGTGCAAGAGCTCTTCCCCGCGCTGCACGACCGCATGACCGAGACCGTCCTCTTCGGCGGCCTCGACGAACTCCAAAAACTCTTCGTCGAGCACACACCGAAACCCCTCGGCGCCATCGACGTCCTCACCCGCGGCGCCGCTGCGATCGAGGAAGCCGATCGCCGCCTCGGCCTCTCACTCGCTCCCGACGAGATCGACTACCTCGTCCGCGAATTCACCGCGATCCGTCGCAATCCCACTGACGTCGAGCTCTACATGTTCGCGCAGGCCAACAGCGAACACTGCCGCCACAAAATCTTCAACGCCTCGTGGACCATCGACAGTCAGCCGCAACCACTCTCGCTCTTCGCGATGATCCGCAACACCTACGCTGCCTCGCACGAGAACGTCCTCTCCGCCTACTGCGACAACTCCGCAGTTATCCGTGGCGGCTCGGCTCCGCGCTACTTCCCTGACCCAGAGACCAACGTCTTCACCGCCCACGACGAAGAGATCGACATCCTCATGAAGGTAGAGACGCACAACCACCCCACAGCGATCTCTCCGTGGCCCGGCGCGGCCACCGGCGCAGGCGGCGAGATTCGCGACGAGGGCGCCACCGGTCGCGGCGCCAAACCCAAGGCCGGCCTCTGCGGCTTCACCGTCTCCAATCTCAACCTCCCGCAATCGCCACAACCGTGGGAGCGCATACCCTCACGTCCCGCGCACATCGCCTCGCCGCTCGACATCATGATCGAAGGCCCGCTCGGCGCCGCTGCCTACAACAACGAGTTCGGCCGCCCCAATCTCAACGGCTACTTCCGGACTTACGAACAACAAGTCGGCGACACAATCTTCGGCTATCACAAGCCCATCATGCTCGCCGGCGGTCTCGGCAACATCCGCGCGCCGCACATTGAAAAGCGCGCCATCCGCCCCGGCGATCTCCTCATCGTCCTCGGCGGCCCCGCGATGCTCATCGGCCTCGGCGGCGGTGCAGCCTCAAGTCAATCCGGCAATCAATCCAACACTGACCTCGACTTCGCCTCCGTACAGCGCGACAACGCCGAGATGGAGCGCCGCGCCCAGGAGGTCATCGACCGCTGCTGGCAGCTCGGCGAGCAAAACCCCATCCTCTCCATCCACGACGTCGGCGCGGGCGGCCTCTCCAACGCCTTCCCCGAGCTCGTCAAAGACGGTGGCGTCGGCGGTGTCTTCGATCTCGCCGCAATCCCGCAAGCCGAAGCCGGTCTCTCTCCGCTCGAGGTTTGGTGCAACGAAGCGCAGGAGCGCTACGTCCTCGCCCTCCCACCCGAGCACCTCGCCCTCTTCGAATCCATCTGCACGCGCGAACGCTGTCCCTTCGCCGTCGTCGGTCGCGCCACCGCCGAGCTCGAGATCGTCCTCATCAACTCCAACGACCCCGACGGCGCCACCCATCCCATCGACCTCCCGCAATCTCTCCTCTTCGGCAAACCGCCGAAGATGCAACGGTCGTTCACCCGCACACAACGCGCGACACAACCGCTCGACCTCTCGCACATCAACCTCGCCGACGCGGTCGAGCGCCTGCTCCGTCTTCCCACCATCGCCTCCAAAAACTTCCTCATCACCATCGGCGACCGCAGCGTCGGCGGCCTCACCGTGCAGGACCAGATGGTCGGCCCCTGGCAGGTTCCCGTCGCCGACTGCGCCGTCACGCTCCGCACCTTCGACTCCGTCGCCGGCGAAGCGATGGCCATCGGCGAGCGCACGCCTCTCGCCGTCACTGACGCCGCCGCCGCCGCGCGCATGGCCGTCGGCGAGCTCATCACCAACATCGCCGGCGCCGCCATCCACAAGCTCTCGGACATCAAGCTCTCCGCCAACTGGATGGCCGCCGCCGGTGCCTCCGGTGAAGACGAGAAGCTCTTCGACGCCGTGCACGCCCTCGGCATGGAACTCTGCCCCGCCCTCGGCCTCACCATTCCCGTCGGCAAAGACTCCATGTCGATGAAGATGAATTGGTGCGAAAACGGTGAGACCCACTCCGTCATCTCTCCACTCTCCGTCATCATCTCCGGCTTCGCTCCGGTCACCAACGTCCGCCACACACTCACGCCGCAGCTTCAACCCGAAGGCACACTCCTTCTCATCGACCTCGGCGAAGGCCGCAACCGTCTCGGCAACTCCGCACTCGCGCAGGTCTACAATCTCACCGGCGGCGACACTCCCGACACGCCGGAGCCCGCAAAGCTCCTCGCCTTCTTCAACGCGATCCAACAACTCAATCGCGAATATAAGCTGCTCGCCTATCACGACCGCTCCGACGGCGGCCTCTTCGTCACACTCGCCGAGATGGCCTTCGCCGGCCGCGTCGGCCTCGAGATCGATCTCCCGGCCACCTCACCGCTCGCAGCCCTCTTCAACGAAGAACTCGGCGCCGTCGTTCAGGTCCGTACCGAAGACACCGCCGCCGTCCTCAATCAGCTCAACTCCGCCGGCCTCGCCGCACAACTCATCGGCTACACCACCACCGCCAACGAGCTCAGCTTCCGCCACGCGAACGATCTCATCTACTCCAACACTCGCACCGCGCTCCACAAGATCTGGTCCGAAACCTCGTTTCACATCGCCTCACTCCGTGACAACCCCGAGAGCGCTCAACAGGAATTCGACCTCCTCGACGACGCCGACCGCCCCGGCCTCTTCGTCGACGTTCCCTTCGATCTCGCCGAACGCGTCTGCGCCCCATTCCTGGCTCCCGCATCGCACACTCCCGGCATGCCCTATCTCGTCATCACCAAACCGCGCGTCGCCATCCTGCGCGAGCAGGGCGTCAACAGCCAGTACGAGATGGCCTCCGCCTTCGACCGCTCCGGCTTCGAATGCATCGACGTCACGATGAGCGACCTCCTCGCCGGCCGCGCCGACCTCGCCACCTTCATCGGCCTCGCCGCCTGCGGTGGCTTCTCCTACGGCGACGTCCTCGGCGCCGGCAGCGGCTGGGCCAAAACAATTCTCTTCAACAACCAACTCCGCGACGCCTTCGCCGCCTTCTTCGCGCGTCCAGAAACCTTCTCACTCGGCGTCTGCAACGGCTGTCAGATGATGGCCCAGCTCCGCGACCTCGTCCCCGGCGCTCAGCACTGGCCCCGCTTCGTGCGCAACATCTCCTCGCGTTACGAAGCTCGCCTCTGCATGGTCGAGGTTCAACCAACATCATCTATGTTCCTCGCCAACATGGCTGGCGCGCGCATTCCCGTCGTCGTCGCGCACGGCGAGGGCCACGCCACCCACCTCGCACCCGCAGACACCATCGCCGCACGTTACATCGACACCTACGGCCACCCCACGCAGCACTACCCGCTCAACCCCTCCGGATCGCCCGGTGGCACCGCAGCGCTCACTTCCGCCGACGGCCGCGCGCTCATCATCATGCCGCACCCCGAGCGTACCTCCCTCGGCCTCCAGCACACCTGGACCCGCACCCTTCAGCACAGCCCCTGGCAGCGCCTCTTCGACAACGCGCGCGCGTGGGTAAAGAAAAATTAGGCACAAAGACTTAGCCGACAATAAAAAGAGAGAAGATGCCCGACGCTCAGCAACCCATCGACTACAAGTCCGCCGGTGTGGACATCGAAGCCGGCAACGAAGCCGTTCGCCGCATGAAGGCGCACGTCGCACGCACGCACTCTTCCGCAGTGCTCACCGGCCTCGGCTCCTTCGGCACACTCTTCTCACTCACCGACGCCATCAAAGGCATGACCGATCCCGTCATGGTGCAGAGCACCGACGGCGTCGGCACCAAAACACTCGTCGCCGTCATGGCCGGTCGCTACGAAAACCTTGGCCGCGATCTCGTCGCTGCCGTTGCCGGCGACATCGCCGTCATGGGCGCGCATCCGCTCACCTTCCTCGACTACCTCGGCCTCCACAAAATAGAGCCCGAGATAGTCGAAGAGCTCGTCCGCGGCATGTCCGCCGCCTGCGCCGAATCCAACATCGCACTCGTCGGCGGCGAGACCGCCGAGATGCCCTCCGTCTACGCGCCCGGCGACCTCGACGTCGTCGGCTTCGTCACCGGCGTCGTCGATCGCTCTCAACTTCTCACCGGCGCCAACATCGTCGCTGGCGACATCCTCTACGGCGTCAACTCTTCAGGCCTCCACACCAACGGCTGGTCCCTCGCCCGCAAGCTCCTCTTCGAGATCAACAAATTCGACATCCACGAACCTCAACGCGAACTCCAGGGCGCAACTCTCGCCGACATTCTCCTCGAGCCTCACGCCAACTACGTCACTTCCATCCGCCGCGCGCTCGACGCGCACATCCCCATCAAGGGCATGGCGCACATCACCGGCGGCGGCCTCATCGAAAACACGCCACGCATCCTCCCTGCGGGCCTCGGCGCCGTCATCGACCGCACGGCTTGGAAACCACAAGAAATTTTCACGTGGATGCAAAAGCTCGGCCACATCCCCGACGAAGAGATGCATCGCGTCTTCAACATGGGCATCGGCCTCGTCGTCATCGCACCGCCCGGCCATCACGCCACACTCGCCCAGGCTTTCGCTCCGTTCTCCGTCGCAGAGATTGGCCGCGTCGAAGCGAACCGCACCGGCGTCACACTCACAGGAGGCCGCTGATGGAACGTCAGGCACTCCTCGACGCCATCCCACACTGCCTCACCGCAACCAATCTCCCCTTGCCCAACAAATACCCCGGCAAGGTGCGCGACACCTACGACCTCGGCGACCGCCTGCTCCTCATCACCACCGACCGCCAGTCCGGCTTCGACCGCATGCTCGGCGCGATCCCCTACAAGGGCCAGGTCCTCAACCGCACCTCGCTGCACTGGTTTCAAGCCACCCGCCACATCGTCGCGAACCATGTCATCTCGTCGCCACACGCCAACGCTCTGCTCGCGCGCAAATGCCGTGTCCTTCCCATCGAGTTCGTCGTCCGCGGCTACCTCACCGGATCCACCGACACCGCCATCTGGACCAAGTACTCCGCGGGCGAGCGCACCTTCGCAGACGTCACACTCGCCGATGGCATGCGCAAGAACGAGAAACTCCCACACGCGCTCATCACGCCCACCACCAAAGAGTCCACGCACGACCGCCCCATCACACCCGGCGAAATCATCTCAGAAAGCTGGCTCACCCCAGACGAGTGGAACTTCGCCTCAAAAAAGGCGCTCGCGCTCTTCGCCTTCGGCCAGCAGCGCGCCGCCCAGCACGGCCTCATCCTCGTCGACACCAAGTACGAGTTCGGCGTCACTCCCGAAGGCTCCATCGTCCTCATCGACGAGATCCACACACCCGACTCCTCGCGTTACTGGCTCGCGCCCACCTACGAACAACGCCTCGCCGAAGGCCGCGAGCCCGACATGATCGACAAGGAGTTCTTCCGTCTCTGGTTCCGCGAGCGCTGCGATCCCTACAAAGACGCCGTGCTCCCCACACCACCACCCGACCTCATCGCCGAGCTCGCCTCGCGCTACATCCAGCTCTACGAGGCCATCACCGGCAACATCTTCGAGCCCGACCTCCGTCCCCTCGAACTAACCGTTCTCGCGGCCCTGAACATTTCTAGAACCTAGGACCTGGAACCTAGAACCTCTCATGACCGAACGCATCCTCATCATCGGATCCGGCGCACGTGAGCACTCCATCGCCGCCGCCCTTGCCCGCAGCCCGCAGCAACCCGAACTTCTCTGCTTCGGCACATCGCGCAACCCCGGCATCGCCGGGCTCACCCGCGCCTACGCCGCCGGCAACATCACCGATCCCGCGGCCATCATCGCCTTCGCGCGCGAGCACTCTCCCACACTCGCCATCATCGGCCCCGAAGCTCCGCTCGCCGCCGGTGTCGCCGACGCTCTCTGGTCCGCCGGCATCCCTACCGTCGGCCCCACGCAATCCCTCGCGCGCATCGAGTCCTCCAAGTCCTTCACGCGCTCGCTGCTCGATCGCCACCACATCCCCGGCAACCCCATCTTCCAGCGCTTCACCTCGCTCGAAGGCGTCGAAGCTCTCCTTGATCGTCTCGGCGACAATCACGTCATCAAGGACGACGGCCTCGCCGGCGGCAAAGGCGTCAAGGTCTTCGGCGACCACCTCACCTCGCGCGCCGAATCTCTCGCCTTCTGCAACGAGCTCCTCGCCGCAGGCCCATCCCTTCGTCATCGAAGAAAAACTCGAAGGCGAAGAGTTCTCGCTCCTCTCCTTCACCGACGGCACGACCCTCCGCCACATGCCCGCCGTGCAGGATCACAAACGCGCCTTCAACGGCGACCGCGGCCCCAACACCGGCGGCATGGGCTCCTACACCGACGCCAACGGTGGACTTCCCTTCCTCACGCCCGCCGACATCACCCACGCCCGCCGCACCAATGAACAGGTCATCGCAGCGCTCCATCACGACCTCAACGAACCCTATCGCGGCATCCTCTATGGTGGCTTCATCGCCACGCGCAACGGCGTCCGCCTCATCGAGTACAACGCCCGCTTCGGCGACCCCGAGTGCCTCAACCTTCTCTCGCTCCTCGAGACCGACCTCGTCGCCATCTGCCGCGCCATCGTCTCCGGCACGCTCTACACACTCGACGTCAACTTCACACCCGCCGCCACCGTCTGCAAATACCTCGTCCCCGAGGGCTACCCCGATCACCCGCGCAAAGGCGACCCCGTTCCCGTACCTGCAACCCTTCCGCCCAACACCACCGTCTATCTTGGCTCCGTAGATATCGACGCCATGAAAAACAACGCCCTCGTCTCCGCCGGCTCGCGCACGCTCGCTGTCGTCTCCCGCGGTTCCTCGCTCTCTGAAGCCGAGTCCCTCTGCGAGCTCGTCCTCCACAATATCCACGGCCCCTTCTTCTATCGCTCCGACATCGGCACCGCCGCACTCATCTCCCGTCGCGTCGACCACATGAACGCCCTCCGCACCGCGAGGTCTGCGTGAGTCTTCGCGTCGGCGTACTCGGCTCAACACGCGGCACCGCGCTCAAAGGTGTGCTCGACGCCATCGCCGCAGGCACACTCGATGTCGATCTCCGCATCGTCATCTCCGACAAACCCACCGCGCCCATCCTGGACCGCGCGAAGCTCTACAAGGTCCCCTCGCTCTTCATCGACCCCACCGGCCTCACGCGCGAGCAGTACGACAACCGGGTCAGCGACGCCCTCCGTGAAGCCCGCGTCCAGCTCATCCTCCTCGTCGGCTACATGCGCATCCTCTCGCCGCACTTCGTCAGCGACTGGAGCGGCCGTCTCCTCAACGTGCACCCATCCCTGCTCCCCGCCTTCGCCGGGCTCATGAACCGCAAAGTCCACGAGGCCGTTCTCTCCGCCGGCGTGCCCGAAACCGGATGCACCATCCACCAGGTCACTGAAGAGGTCGACGGCGGCCCCATCGTCCTGCAAAAACGCTGCCCCGTCCTCCCCGGTGATACCGTGGACAGGGTGAAAGATCGCGTGCAGGCACTCGAACAAAGTGCCTTCATCGACGTCCTCCGCAACTGGAGAGCCTGATACCGACATGCTCGAACTGAAGCCCGATCCGCACCCGAAATCGAACTCCGGCGATTCGCAACTCGATCCGCAGACCGACGTGCGGCCGCAGCCGCAGACCTCCAGCGCTGCTCTCGTCGGCATCATCATGGGCTCGCGCTCCGACTGGCCCACCCTCGAGCACGCCGCCAACATCCTCGACGAGCTTCACATCCCCTACGAGGCCGAGGTCGTCTCCGCGCACCGCACGCCCGACCGCATGTTCGACTACGCCACCGCCGCCGAATCGCGTGGCATCCGCGTCATCATCGCCGGAGCCGGCGGCGCCGCACACCTCCCCGGCATGGTCGCCGCAAAGACACGCCTCCCCGTACTCGGCGTCCCCGTGCAATCGCACGCACTCCACGGCGTCGACTCGCTGCTCTCCATCGTGCAGATGCCCGGCGGCGTCCCCGTCGCCACCTTCGCTATCGGCAACTCCGGGGCAAAGAACGCCGGCCTCTTCGCCGCATCCATCCTCGCTCTCAGTAACTCCGAGATCGCGCGCGCCCTCGACACCTTCCGCCGCTCGCAAACCGACACCGTCCTCTCCAACCCAGACCCACGCAACCCAGCTCCACGCGCATGACCACCGCCCGCCGTCCGCGCGTCGGCATCCTCGGTGCCGGCCAACTCGCCCTCATGCTCGCCGAGGCCGCGCCCGCCGTCCACGCCGACATCCTCTGCGCCGGCCGCCCCGGCGACTGCGCCGAGCAGGTCGCACCCGTCCTCCCCGTCGACCTCAACAACCCGCACGCCGTCGCCGAGTTCGCAAAATCCGTCGACCTCCTCACCATCGAGAGCGAGAACATCGACGCGCATGTCCTTCACGGCCTCCCGCTCTTCCCCAACGCGCGCGCCATCGCCACCGCGCAGGACCGCCTCCTCGAGAAACACTTCTTCCTCGACTGCGGCCTCGAGGTCGCACCCTTCGCCCCCGTCAACGACCTCGTCTCTCTCCACGCAGCCATCCGCGAAATCGGCCTCCCCGCCATCCTCAAAACCCGCCGCCTCGGCTACGACGGCAAAGGCCAGTTCCGCCTCACCTCCGCCGACCAGGCCGCCGAAGCCTGGGCCGCCGTCGACGAAGTCCCTTGCATCCTCGAAGGCATGGTCGACTTCGACACCGAGGTCTCGCTCATCGCCGCGCGCAACCGCTGCCGGCCAACTCGCCTTCTACCCACTCACCGAAAACTTCCACCGCGACGGCATCCTCCGCATCTCGCGCGCACCATCCCACCCCGAACTCCAATCACTCGCCGAGCACTACCTCACCGACCTCCTCGAACGCCTCGAATACATCGGCATCCTCGCCGTCGAGTTCTTCGTCCGCGGCTCGCACCTCCTCGCCAACGAGATGGCGCCCCGCGTCCACAACTCCGGCCACTGGACCATCGAAGGCTCCGACACCTCGCAGTTCGAAAACCACCTCCGCGCCATCCTCGGCCTCCCACTCGGCACGCACCGACTCGCGCCCCACCGTGATGTTCAACTGCATCGGGGCTATGCTCCCGCACACAGAAACTGCGCGGTTCTCCTCGATCGCCCGCCACGACTACGGCAAATCCCCCCGCCCCGGCCGCAAAGTCGGCCACCTCACCGTCCCCGCCTCCGACACCGCCGCCATCGCCCAGCTCGAAGCGCTTCTAGGTACCCCGAGCCTTTAGGCTCGGGTCTCTCTCTCCCGCAAAGAAAAGGGGCTTTAGCCCCTGGCGTATGCTCTCTTTCGACATGCCACGGACCTTCTTTCTCTTCACTCTCCTCGCCACGGCCGCCGCAACTTCGACCGCCCAGTGGACCCTCCACGACGCCCACACCACCGCCGACCTCCGCGGCATCGACAACGTCGGCCACGGCGTCGCCTGGGCCTCCGGCACCGACGGCACCATCCTCCGCACCGAGGACGCCGGCATCGTCTGGCAGCTCTGCGCCAAACCACCGGCCGGCGAGCACCTCGACTTCCGCGCCATCCAGGCCTTCGACAACAACACCGCCATCATCATGAGCAGCGGCAAAGGAGACCTCTCCCGCCTCTACAAAACCACCGACGGCTGCCAGACCTGGACACCTCCTCTTCACCAACCCCGACCCAGACGGCTTCTGGGACGCCTTCCAATTCGCGCCTTCTCCGAACCGGGTGGCCCATCCTTCGACGCAGCCGAAGGATGGGATATCGCGCGCGGTAGCGCGCGAGTCGGATCACCGCGTGGGCTGGCTGCTCGGCGACCCGGTAGATGGACACTTCGTCAATCTTCGAGACACATGACGGAGGGCTTCACTGGGACGAGCGAGCGACATCGGCTCTAGTCGCACCGCTTGGTGGTGGCGTCTTCGCGGCAAGCAATTCTCAGCTTGGTCACTCGATGGCGCGGCGGTCATTCGGCTCCGGACGGCGCCACTAGGGGGCGATTTGCGTATTACCGAGGACTCAGAGGCGAAGACTGTCCGACCGATGGTTCAGAATCGCGACGACTTGCAAATCCATGTCGAACTCTGTGTTGATGCCACTCGGCATAAGATGACCAGTAGCAGCAGGGTGGACTTCAGGAGTTTTCTCGCTGCGATACGACCGGGACAGGCAATCGACACGAGCGATCATCGTCGCGGTCGGCGGGGACTATCGCAAGCCGGACAAGCGAATCAGACACGGCCAGCAACATCGGTGAATGGCGGCAAGCATGGATCGCCGCCACCACCCCACCCCACGGCTTCCGCAGCGCCGTCGCCTACGACGCCACCACCAAAACCTGGATCACCGTCGGCCCCAACGGCACCGACATCTCCACCGACGACGGCCGCAACTGGCGCGCCCTCCACCCCGACCCCGCCTTCAACGACACCCCCGACGCCGACCAGCACTGGAACGCCCTCTCCCTCCCCTACGCCGTCGGCCCCCACGGACGCATCGCCACCCTCCGCCCCTCCGCCCTCAAGCAGCCGTAACAACCGGGTGCCCCACCCTCGACCGGCGAAGCCGGGCAGGGTGGTGATATCGCGCGTTGAGCGCGCGAGTCTTTCACAGCTGCTGCATGCTCCGCACCGGTCAACCGACACAAAACCGTCATCCTGAGCGAAGCGTCACAACGTGACGCGCAGTCGAAGGACCCCGAGGCGCCGCACGCACCACAGCCGCCGATCCCTTTCTCCTCAACAATGCCCGAACGACCCCCTGGCGCGAACCGCTTCCTGCAGCCTCGAACCCGCTCCTCGCCCCACGACCCTAAACCTTCCACACATCTCTCATTTCTTCAATTTTTCGCCCATGATACCGTTATCACGGGCGGACCGCTGACTCTCTTTTGCAGCAGCCGACCGCCCTTCATCCTCATCCTCGCCGCATCGCCGGAGGTTCGTTGACTTCCAGCCCCAGTCCCGCCGTTCCGCCGCACGACCAGCGCCCGCTCGTCCATCTCGGCATCGACCTCGGCGGCACCAGCCTTCGCGTCGGCGCATTCGACGCCGGCATGCAACTCCTCGCCAGCCGCGTCATGCCCACCCGCGTGCGCTCCGGCCCGCAGGCCGTCGTCACCGACATGGCCGACGCCATCGCCTCTCTCCTCGACGAGACCACCGCCCGCGCCGAAGCCATCGGCCTCGGCAGCCCCGGCCCGCTCAACCTCGACGACGGCACCCTCGGCCAGCTCCCCAACTTCCCCGGCTGGGACTTCTTCCCTCTCCGCTCCGCCCTCGAAGACCTCACCGGCCTCCCCGTCGTCCTCGACGGCGACGCCAACGCCGCCGCGCTCGCCGAGTGGAAGCTCGGCGCCGGCCGCAACGAAGGCGTCGACTCCATGGCCATGCTCACCCTCGGCACCGGCGTCGGCTCCGGCATCATCACTCGAAGGCCACATCTGGCACGGCATCGTCGGCATGGGCGGCGAGGTCGGCCACGTCTCCGTCAACTACGACGGCCCCGCCTGCTCCTGCGGCGGCCGCGGCTGCCTCGAGTACTACGCCTCCGCCACCGGCATCGAACGCTCCGCCCGCTCCCTCGCCTCCCACTCCCATGGCCGACTCGCTGATCTCTTCGCCAACAACAAATCCGTCGGCGCCCGCGGCACAGTAACAGCCCGCCAGATCGCCGAGCTCGCGCAAGTCCGGCGATCGCGAAGCCCGCGCCATCTACACCCAGGTCGGCCGCTATCTCGGCCGTGGCCTCGCCACCCTCGTCAACACGCTCGACCTCCCGCTCTACGTCATCGGCGGTGGCGTCGCCGCCGCCTGGGATCTCTTCGCGCCCGAGATGTACCTCACCCTCCGCGAGCTCAGCTACGTCTATCGCCTCCAACAACCCTCTCAACTCGCCCGCCGCGAACCCGGCCGCCCCTTCATCACCGCTGCCACCCTCGGTGCCGACGCCGGCCTTCTCGGCGCTGCCATGCTCCCCACACTCTCCCAAACTCCAATCCACCATGAGCCCTCACCCAATCACTAAGCTCTCGTCGCTCGCGAGCCTCACACTCGCGCTCCTCCTCTGCACCCTCTGCGCCCGCGCGCAAACACCCGAAACACCTGCGCAGACTCGACTCCCGCACATGCTCTCCGATCACGCCGTCCTCCAGCGTGATCGCCCCATCCACATCTGGGGCTGGGACGCACCCGGAGCCGCCGTCACCGTCGACTTCCGCCATCAGCACGCCTCCACCAAAGCCGACAACCTCGGCGCCTTCTCGGTCTACCTCGCACCCGAGTCCGCCGGTGGCCCAGACACCCTCACCATCCACGGGACTACATCGATCACACTCACCGACATCCTCGTCGGCGACGTCTGGTTCGCTTCCGGCCAATCGAACATGGAGATGCCCCTCCGCGGCTTCCCCGGCTCCGCCGTCATCAAGGACGCCGACAAGGAAATCGCCTCAGCAACCAGTCCCCAAATCCACCTCCTCGTCTTCGATAAAAAATCCAACGACTATCCCCTCGACGACCAGCCCTCCTCCTGGACTGACTGCAACCCCACCACCGCCGCCAACTTCTCCGCCGTCGCCTTCTTCTTCGGCCGCGAGATCCACGCACGCGAGCACATCCCCATCGGCCTCATCGACTCCACCTGGGGCGGCACGCCCGTCGCCTCCTGGACCTCGCTCTCCGCACTCGCCTCCGACGCCTCCCTCATGCCGGTCTTCGCCGCGCGCGCCCGCTTCGCCGCCCTGCAAACCAACCTCGCCGCGCAACAAGCCTACGAGCAGCGCGCCATCGCCGCCGCCAAAGCCGCCAACCAGCCCGCACCCAAATTCGACTGGCACCCCAACCAGTCCTCCTGGGAACCATCCTTCCTCTTCAATGGCATGATCGCCCCGGCCGTCCCCTACACCATCCGCGGCTTCCTCTGGTACCAGGGCGAGACCGACTCCAACCCCGCCCTTCACAATCCGCAACTCTACAGCCGCCTCTTCCCGACCATGATCCGCGACTGGCGCGCCCGTTGGAACGAAGGCGACCTCCCCTTCCTCTACGTCCAGATCTCCAACTTCTATTCACCGGACGAAGACTGGGGCACCATCCGCGACGCGCAGCGCCGTACGCTCTCCGTCACCAACACCGCCATGGCCGTCTCCATCGACGTCGGCACCCGCGACAACGTCCATCCTCCTGACAAACAAACCGTCGCCGCCCGCCTCGCCCTCGGCGCCCGCAACCTCGTCTACGGCGAGCACCTCGAAGACTCCGGCCCGCTCCCCATCTCTGTCACACCCACGCCTGAGAACAACGCCCTCCGCGTCTGGTTCTCCCACGCCGACGGCCTCCACGCTGATAGCACCGTCCACGGCTTCGAGCTCGCCGGCCCCAACGGCATCTTCCACGCCGCCGACGCCACCATCGACGGCACCACCGTCCTCGTCCGCTCCTCCGCCGTACCTCACCCCACTCACGTCCGCTACGCCTGGGCCAGCTTCACCGACGCCAATCTCTTCAACGCCGCCGGTCTCCCCGCCTCCGCCTTCGCCTTGCCGTAATCCGACAAAACTCATAATCGTAACCGCGCGCCAACCATTCAAATCCGTCGGACCATCACACGAGTCAAACCTTTACCTAACGGGTCCGTACGATGAAAGCCAAGCGACCCTCCCACTCCAAGACGCCCGATGCAACGCAACGCGCCGTCCGCATGCGTGACGTCGCCAACCGTGCCGGCGTCGGCATGATGACCGTCTCCCGCGTGCTCAACGGCACCGCCCACGTCACCGAAAAAACCAGCGCCCGCGTCTCCCGCGCGCTCAAAGACCTCCAGTACCAGCCCAACCTCATGGCCCGCGCCCTTCGCGGCCACGGCTCCCGCTCCATCGGCGTCATCCTTCCTTACCTCTACGACCCCTTCTTCGCCACCTGCGCGCACGCCATCAGCGCCGTCGCCAAGCAGCACGCCTACTCCGTCCTCCTCGCCACCTCCGACGAGCGCGCCGACACCGAGACCGAAGCCGCCCGCGACCTCCTTCGCCGCCAGGTCGAAGGCATCATCGTCATCCCCGCCTGCAACGGCCGCTCCCACCTCCGCGACACCGAGTTCCACTCCACGCCCATGGTCGCCATCGACCGTCCGATTGCCCGTTCTGTAGCCCGTCCGATAGCCCGTCCTATTCCGCGCTCGCACATCGACACCGTCCTCGTCGAAAACCAGCGTGGCGCCACTCTCGCCACCGAGCACCTCATCCAGCACGGCCACAAGCGCATCTGCTTCATCGGCCTCAGCCAGAAGATCTACACCATCCACGCGCGCCTCACCGGTTACACCAAGGCCATGCGCTCCGCCGGCCTCAAGCCCGAGTGCTTCTTCAACGCCGCCGACGAAGCCGCCACCCTCAACTTCCTCCGCTCCGTGCTCGCGCGTCCCAAGCCGCCCACCGCCATCTTCGCCGCCAACGGCCTTGCCTCGCGCGACGTCCTCCACGCCGTCGCCGCCCTCGACATCCACATCCCCGAAGAGCTCGCCTTCATCGGCTTCGACGACTTCGCCCTCGCCGACATCCTCCGCCCCGCGCTCACCGTCGTCCGCCAGCCCGTCCAGCGCGCCGGCGAAGAGGCCGCGCAACTTCTCTTCTCCCGTCTCAACGGCAGCGCCAACCGCCCCACTCAAAAGCTCAGCCTCCCGGTCGAGCTCATCATCCGCCGCTCCTGCGGCTGTCATCCCTCCTGATCCCCACCTCTTGAAGGGTGCGGGCTTCAGTCTGTAACTCTCCCAAGAAATCCTGTGCCCGGGCCGTCTCTCATCGTTCAACTCTCCTGACGCCACTATCTAGAGCGATGCCGTTACCGCAAACCTGATAGCAGTAAATGCTCTTTTCCCCTGCAATAGGCTGCACAATCCCCTCTTCATGCGCCCCTAAGTTATTGAAAAATATAGTGGCACTTATGGAAGCCCAGTTGCATCTCTGGATATCGTCCCCGGCTACTGTGTGAAATTTATTGGAGGGTTTCCCTGTGAAACTACGCTTCGCGACATTCTGTCTGCCGCTCCTCTTCGTCGCCCTTAACGCATCCGCCGACACAACGATCTTTAACGACGGCGCCATCGATGGAAACGACAACGCGTTCTTTATCACAGGACCAGCCAACGCCAACTTCCTGGGCAGTATTCAGGATGTGTCGAACGGCTTTACTGCCGGCGCATCCGCCACTCCGACCACGCTGCAGTTCGGGTTGTGGGCCGGCAGCGGAGATACTCCCACGACCGTCAGCTATGAGATCGGCACCTCTCCCTTCGCCACCGACCTCGGCTCCGGAACGGTTGCCCTGAATAGTTCGAACACCACCTTGCTTTTCGTCAACGGCGACGGCTACGACGTTTATTCCGTCACCATTCCCCTCACCTCGCTGGCGATGATCTCGGGCGACTCCTATTGGCTCTCGCTGAGCGATGCCAATGACGCCACGAATTCGGGTACCGAAGCGTGGGACATTACAAATGGTGGGAGTGGCGGTCCGGCGACCTGCAACTTCCGGCAGAGCGGCACAAACTTCGGCGACTGCGGCCTCGGCGGCGAATCGTGGGTGTTGAGCAGCAACAGCGTCACCAACACTCCTGAACCCAGCTCGCTGGTTCTGCTTGGCTCCGGTCTGCTCGGCGTTGCCGGTGCCATGCGCCGTCGCATTCGCCTCTAGCATCCTGCCAAAGCACGCCGCCTGAGCCGGGGCGAGTCACAAGTCCGGGTGCCCCATCCTTTCATTTTCGTGAAAGGATGGGGCATCGCGCGTTGTAGCGCTCGCTCATCCGCGACCGACATCGAAGCGACTGCTGCTCGACGACCCAAACCCCCGTTTTTCGTGAACTTCGCCAAGCGCAGCGCGTCCAACATCGCGATTGCGGCGAAAGCTTGGAACGCTATTGTTGAGCGGCGGCTACCTGGGCGCGGTGAATGTAACTGTCCATCGCTTCGCGGGTTTGGACGCCATCAAGGACGCTTTGCGAGGCACCCTGCCAGGAGGCGAGCCATAGCTGGTACCCTTCGTCCTGGACGAGGACGCTATCAATAAGGCTCGCCGCGTCGTCGCGCTGGGCGAGTGTGAGGTGAATGGTCTCGCCCGTGTCCAAAGGCGAGCCAACCCGCTCCTTGAAGGTCCCAATGCGTTGCTGGGCGGTGACGCTGGCCTGAACCAGATCGTTGAAGTGCTCTCCTTCGCCGTCGACCCGATCGAAGACCTCGGCGATGTTCTCCGGCAGAAGCTCGACCTTGCCACTGGATTTTGCGACAGACCAGACTGACCGGGATGGAGCGTGCATGCCCCAACGCGTACCTGGCGGCATCGTGACGGTGATGTAGCCGCCCTCTGGCCTGGCGTTACGCAGAATGGCGAGCGAAGACTGCCCCCAGGCGATGTTTTGATGAACCAGTCTGAGATCGAGCTCGAATACCTTCAGATTGTCCGCGCACTCCTGATGGAAGTTTTTGATGAGTGCGCGGCGCTCATAAGCGTGGTGAATGACTTCCACCGTCTGTTCGAGACCAATGGCAATGAGGATGCCAAGGACGACGATGAAGAGATGGACGAAGAATTCGCGGCGTGTGGTGGCGCTGTGGTGCGGTGGATGGATGTCGATCATACAGCGCCCAGACTGGTCCCTCGGATGAACATCAGGATGGCAAAGATTGGGATGTGCCTCATTCCGCCTAATATACCCAAGCGGGAAGCGTATATAGCTCCTGTATTACGGGCAAACCGGAAGTAATTCGTAGTTCCCGCAAAGTCTCGTTTTCGGCAACTTGCTTGAATTGGTAACGAAAAACGCGCTTCCCGGAACTACCTCGGGTCACTCCACCTACGCCTCAGGCTAAACTTCTCAACACACATGCGACACACTCTCCGCGCGCTCTCTATCTTCGCCCTCGGACTGTTCGCTCTCGCCGCGTCCGCACAATCCACCTCAGCAACCGACGCCCGCGCCACAGCCTTCCGCCGCGCCGCAACGCTCACCCGCGGCATCAACGCCTCCAGCTGGTTCGGCGGCTGGGGCGACTACACCCCCGAACACACCTCCAAATGGATCACCGCCGACGACCTCAAGCTCATGCGTTCGCTCGGCTTCACCTACGTCCGCATCGGCGTCGACCCCGTCTACTTCGGCTACGGCCGCGCCGACGCCCCCGGCAAAGACGCCCTCTGGAAACGACTCGACGACGCCATCGACCTCGCCATCAAAAACGGCCTCATCGTCGACCTCTGCGTCTTCCCCCGCGACGACTACAAACAACAACTGGCAACCGACCGCGGCGCCACCCAGTTTCTCTTCCTCTGGGAAGCCCTCGCTCATCACTTCGCCAATCGCGACCCCGACCACATCCTCTTCGAGCTCATGAACGAGTCCGAGGTCCAGGACCCCTACCGCTGGATCGGCATCGAAAGCTCCGTCGTCACCGCCATCCGCCACATCGACACCACCCATACCATCCTTGCCTCCGGCGCCCACTACGACTCCCTCGACGATCTCCTCGTCACCCAGCCCCTCGCCGACGAGAACGTCATCTACACCTTTCACTTCTACGAGCCCTACCAATTCACTCATCAGGGCGCCACCTGGGGCTCGCCCGAGTGGCTCTACTACAAAGACATTCCGTTCCCCGCCACCGTCGATCAACTCAACGCCAACCTGAAATCCATCCCCAGCGACATCGCCCGCTATCAGCTCTTCCTCTACGCCTCGGGCAATTGGAACGCGGACACCGTCCGCCAGCGGATCGCCTTCGCCGCCGACTGGGGCCGCGAGCACAACGTCCCCATTCTCTGCAACGAATTCGGCGCCTACCGCGACACCGCCCCGCCCGACTCCCGCGCCCGCTACGTCGAAGCCGTCCGCTCCGCTCTCGAAGCCAACCACATCGGCTGGGCCATGTGGGACTGGAGCGGCAACTTCGGCCTCGTCAACCGCACCAACGGGAACAACACCGTCAACCCAGCCATCGCCAAAGCCCTCGCCCTCACCACTCCTTAATTGACTACTGCAAGCGGCCAACTGAAAACTGAACCGAAACTAAGGGTGGCCGCCAACCCGCCGCACCAGAATGGCAGCGTGACCTACGATGCGCTCCCACCGGATTAGCAGCGGACCTTAGTCCGCTGAATCAACACCCTCTTTTCGCTGGGGCTTTAGCCCCGGCCCCCGCGACCTCTTGACGCGCCGGATATAATAAAGATAGGGAACATTCTCGCCCGGCCCACCGCCGGGCATCGCTGCTTAAGCGACCAAGATCTTTGACCTCAAGACTTTGCAGAATCAACCCCCGAAAACACTGGACTTTCGGCCCTCGGTACACCTTAGGTCCACCCCTAACCCAAATCCGCTGAAGACTTTGCGCAAAAAGTGACGGGGTGGGGGAGGCCAGAAAAAGGCGAGAGCGACGAATCGCTCCCGCCCCTAATTCAGAGACGACGACTACTGGATCGTCACCTGCATCGTGAACGGCAACGACATCTGGTTCCCGTTCCCATAGGTGATGAATGGATTCGACGTAATCGTCTGGCTTCCGACCTGCTTCGCCGTGATCTGCACCGTATAGGTTCCCGACGGCGTCACCTGCGGAGAATTCCCTCCCAGCTGCGTCGTACTGCATCCGCTGGCGCCCGCGAGGATCCCGCAGCACAGCGCCAGCACCGCCGGAGTCCCGATCCTTCCTCGCACCGAACGCCTCCGCCCGAACGCGAACCCCAGCATCCCCAGCCCCAGCATCGCCAGGAATACCGTCCCCGTCGGTCTCTCCCGCAGCATCGCCACTCCAGTGGGCACGTTGGTCGAGATGGTCATCGTCACCCCCACCGGTCCGCTGCAACCCTGTGCCACCGTACACGGCCCCGTCACCCCACCCACCGACAACACCGTACCCGGTGCCGGCCCCACGTGCACCGAGTTCGCATCCGACGGATCCGGGTTCGAATAAATGAAGGTGCAGGTCGCGTACGCCGGCAGGCCATCGCACGCCAGTTGCACCGGCAGCGAGTAGTTATTCAGCAGCGCGTTCTGACCCGCGATGCCATAACCCAGCACCGATGCCAGCGATACCGTCGCCGTAACGCTCGATCCCTTCGCGACGGTCAGCGTTGGCGGGTTCGATGTGATCGCCACCAGCGGATTGCGGAGCGCCGTGTAATTCAGCGCCGTTCCCGTGAACGCCGTGTAGTTCGGGTTCGTGTACGAACTCGAGCCGCCCGTTCCAGTCGGGCTGTACACCGGTGTCACCGTGTACGCCGTCATGACATTCGGAATCGAGTTGTTGCTCGTATCGATCGTCAGGCAACTTGGATCGAACTGCGCCGTTCCATCCGACTGAACCGGAATCGGCGCGCAGGTCGCGGTGGAGGCGCCCTGGAAGGTTACCGAGCCGTAGTTCGTGCCGATCACCTTCGTGCCCGTGCTGTCGTACACCGGCTGGCCGATGAGCGCCTGCCCATCCCCCGCGATCACCTTCACCGTGTAGTAGGAGATCGTGATGAACTGCTGGGCCGATCCGTCGTACGGCTCCGATGCTCCCGACGAGTTGCCGAGCACCAGCGGGTAGGCGGGGTTGTTCTTCTGTATTTGCGCAATCGTCGGCTGCGTCATCGTCACAGCTCCCGCACCGATCTTCACCGATGAGGTTGAGCTCGAATTCGCATACACTCTGTCGCCCTGATAGGCGACGGCGAACTGGTACGTAGCGACCGCCAAATTCGTTGGAGTGAGCGTCACAGTGCCGTTGGAGAGTGTTCCGTTCAGCACTATCGGCGTGATCCCGTTGCCAGTGACCGTGAGGGTCACCTTTCCGGTCGGCACCGGAGTTGTGCCGGTGGCCGGTGTCACGGTAATCACCGTAGCCGCTCCGTTGACCGTCGGACTAGTCACCGTGAACTTGGTTGTCGAGGCTGCCAGAGGAGCTCCGACACCGGTCGCACTTACACCGACAGGCGCGTTTGCCGCGTTGCTCTGCAGCAGCACCTGACCTGTGAGTGTTCCCTGATTGCCGGGTCCCGGACTGAACGTCACGGTCAGAGAGCACGTGCCGCCGATAGAGATCGCTGAGCTGCAGTTCGACGATGTGCCGGTGTAGTCGGCGGTTCCGGTGAAGCCGGTGATATTGAGCGCTGCATTGCCATCGTTGAGGATTGTGAAGGTTGCAGAGGCAGTCGCTGACGGGCTGCTCAGCGTGCCGAAGTTCACGAACGAACTCGCAGCGAGGAACTGAACGACCTTTGCTGTTGCGTCGGCGATGTAGACATTTTCTTTCTGGTCCAGGGCGACCGAAGTCGGAGCCGTCACGCTGGGCGCAACGATCGTCTGATCGGCGGGATTCAGTGTGCCGCTCTCATTCGGAATCCGGATAGTTCCGCCCGATTGCGCGACGTACACGGCGCCCGAGGGATCGACGGCGAGCCCGACCGCAGAGCCGAGGGAGGTGACGACGGTCGTCTTCGTCCCTCCGGGCGCAACCTCGATGAGGTTGCTTCCATCGGCCACGTACAGGTTCTCATTGGAATCCACTGCAACTGCTGAGGGCGCGGTGAATCCGGTGATGTCCGTTTCAGTCTGCGGGAATACCGAGGCTGTGACTCCGACGTTGCTCAGTTCCACAACGCGCCCGTTCGAGGGGTCGGAGATATAGAGATCGTTGTCACTATCGGCGGCGAGCTTGAGGTTGGTTCCAAGTCCGCTCTTCAGCGTGACCTGCGCCCCGGCTATCAGTCCGTTCGGCCCATTCGGCACAGCGACCACGGTGCCGGTGCCGCTGTCCGCGATGAAGACATCTCCGGCGCCATCAACGGCAACGCCTGTCGGCGAAGTCAGTCCTGTCCCAACCTTGGCCGCTGTGCTCGATCCATTCGCATAGAGCTGCACTGCGCTGAATCCGGAGTCTGCGATATAGACGTTCTTGCCTGCATCGACAGCAATCTGGCTGGGGGTAATCAACCCGCTGCCGATCGTTCCCACGTAGCCCGGCGAGAGTTGAGCCGCCGGTCCGTTGCCTACGCCTGACAGCGGCATCGATGCGAGGACATTGCCCGAACCATCGAGCATCAGCAACTTAGCCGATACGGCGCCCGCCGCATTCGGACTCAGGGTTACGTTCACGTTGCAACTGCTGCCTGCCGCGTACGCGGTTCCAGTCTTGCAGGTTCCGCCTGATGCGATGGTGAAGTCCGGAGTCGTTGCCCCGGATTCCTGAATGACGATCGCTCCTGGCGTCTCGGCCGCGTCGAAGGTAAAGTTGACCGTCGTCGCCGGTGATGTAGGCGTGCCGACGGCCGTTGCCCCAAGTAGCGCCGAATTGAAGCTCACCATCGCAAAGGTGTTGTTGGACGATGGGATATAAATGAGCCCACGCGTCGAGTCCACGCTAACGCCGCCAGCCGCAGGTAAAGCCGTCAGAAGAATCGCGCCCGCCGTGTTCGGAGTCCCCGATGGGTTGGGAATCATGTACACACCGGCCTTGGAATCGCCGACGTAAACATTTCCATTCGCGTCCGTCGCGACGCCGGTGAGATTGGCGAGGTTCGGATCGACGCGGACGATACGCGAATCCGTGTCGGTTGGAATCAGGGTGTCGCCGGCCGGAATCATGTAGGCTCCCGGCAAGCCACCCGAGTCTTCGGTGAAGTAAATATTTCCAAACTTGTCAGCCGCCACCGTGTTCGGCCGCTTTGTCATTGAAAGCAGGATCGGCGTCGCCGCATTCGCATTGTTCGATCCCGGGGTCGCAGTCGGCGAGCAGTTACCGGCGCTGCAACTCGGAACGCCGCCTGGAATGATCGGCAGGGTAAAGATGAACTTGCCGCCCTGGTCTCCGATGACAAGAACGTTGCCGGGCAGCAGCGCTGTTCCCCACGGCTGAAAGTAGTTGTTGGCCATCGGGGCGACGGGAGTAATCAGGCCGTATTGTGCAAAGCTGTAGGGCGCAGAACCGCACAGACCGGATGCAGGATTTCCTGTTGTCAGTGTTGTAAGGCCGTCCCATGTCTTCGTTGCCGGGTCGTACGGGAACAGCAACAGACAGTTGTTGTAGTTGCCGTTCATGAACATGTTGTTGTTGTTGTCGAAGACGACGTTATTGTTCTGGTAGGACTGGTTTCCGCCTGTCGTTCCCAACGGAGCGAGCGTGATCGGCGCTCCTCCGCCTGAGGGGTACTCGTAAAGACCACCATTGACCCAATCGGAGACGATCCAGTTGCCGTTTCTGTCGAGGTTCGTCTCGAGCACGCCACCGATGGTGACACCGTTGGGAGCCGCCAGGGTCGTCGTAACGCTTGCGGTCACGGGAGGCGTCGTCTGCGCTTCAACTCTTCTGCCGGCAAGCGTACAGAAGAGCAGGAGAATAAATACATGCCCGGAGAACCGGCGAAGCGACTTGAAGGACTTGGTGAACATTCCATTTCTCCCTAGAAGACTCATACCTTCCCTGCCTGCCCTTCCTGCGTGAACCTTTCTACTGCACCGTCAGCGTCAGCGTGAATGGAAGCGATGAGCGCTGATTGTTCGTCAGATCGATCGTGTAGATACTCACCTGGTACGTCCCTGAAGGCGTGGTGACCTGCGGCGCCGGTGGCGTTTTCGTATAGCCGGAGTTCGTGCATCCGCCGAGTCCGATCATTGAGCCAGCCAACAACACCAGGCAGACGGCAGTGAACATCTTCACGTTCAGCCTGGTCTTCCTGCGGAACGCCAGACCGAGAATGCCGAGACCGAAGAGGCCGGCGTACTCGACGGGTGAGGGGCCTGATGGTTCTTTGTGAAGCGCGCCGACGTTGACCGGCAGATTGCTGCTGATGGTGACGTGGCTCATCAGCGGCGCGCCGGTAGTGTCATTGCCGAGATCGAGCCTCGGCACATCGAACGTGCACTCCGCGTACTGCGGCAGCGTGGAGTTGTCGCAGTTAAGCGTGGCGCCGGGCTTAGGAGCGTAGCCTTCGAGCGGAGTGGCGGTGATCGTGGCCTGCACTGGCGTGCCGGCCTTCGTCGTCACGCTCGCGGGATTGGCTGTAAGCAGCAAGCTGGCTGGAACGACCTCGATGGGCGAAGCCGCTGATGTGACGGTGGCGAAGTTGAGATCTCCGCTGTAAACCGCAGTGACGTTGTAGACTTGGCCAAGCTGCAGCGTGGTTGGCCCGGCTGCAAGCTTCGACGTGTTGAAGGTCGCCGTTCCACTCGCATTGAGCGGCGAAGTGCCGAGGACAGTGGATCCGCTCATGAAGGTCACGCTGCCGGTCGGACTCCCCTGCTTCGAGGCGACCGTGGCCGTCATGGTGGTGCTCGACCCCTGCAGGACGTAGTACACGCCGTTGATGGGCGAGACTCCGCTGGGCGTTGACAGCGTGGCGGTGGAGGCCGCCTGCGCGACGGTGAAGGTATAGGTCTTCGAGCTCGAGCTTCCGCCGTAGATCGGGTCGCCCTTGTAGCTTGCGTAGAGGTTATAGGCTCCGCCGTTCAGGCCGCTCGCGCTGAAGCTCGCCTTGCCGGCTGAGACCGTCGAGTTGAGCACGACCTGCGCGACGCCCTTGGTTTGCGGTGAGAACGTCAGCGAGATCTTGCCGCCCGTCGGCGTGTTGCCCGGCGCGCAGGTCGGGTCGAGTGCCGCGACCGTCGCGGACACGCTGGTGCTTCCCGGGTAGCTCACGCCGGTCGCAGGATTCACCGTGATTGTCGTTGCGGTGCGGCAGAGGTTGTTCTCGGCGTACGCCTCGAGCGTCGCAGTTGAGGTCGGCGCGTTGACGGCATTCGTTGCGAACGCCAGGTTGCCCTGGCTCAGGGCGTTGTTGGCGGCGGTGACCGTCACGCCGAGCGTGCAGGACGTTCCGGTGGCGATCGCAGTCGCGCCCGAGACGTCGCAGGGATTCTGGCCGTCCTGCTGGATCGCGTAGTCGGTGGCGTTGGTGCCGCTGAAAATTGGCGACGTGGTAGTCGAGAAGTTCAGCGGGGCGTTGCCGATGTTGAAGACACTGATATCGACTGGGTCTGTAGTAGTGCCGGTATCAACAACGCCGAAGTTGAGCGCGGCATTGGCGAGCATCAGGACATTCGGCGTCGTAACAGGGGTGGTCACCGGCCCGAGTGGCGTGCCGCTCGTGTTGATGGTGGTCACGCTGTAGGAATTTGCCGTGACGTACAGGTTGCCGAGCGAGTCGAGGCCGAGACCGGTGGGCGCGGTCACGCTGGTGTTATCGACGGCCGCGGCATTGTTGGCGTTCAGACCGGAGCTCGTCATCGGGATGCGGATGATGCCGCCCGCTTGCGCAACATAGACAGAACCCGAGGGGTCGACCGCGAGTCCTGTGACCGGCGGCGCGAGACTGTTGGTGATGGAGGTCTGGGCGCCCCAGGCGGTGATCTCGATGAGATTGGCACCGTCAGCGACGAAGACGTCGCCGGTGTTGTCGACCGCAACTGCAGAAGGTTTGGTGAAGCCGCTGCCGATAGTGCCCGCGCCCTCCATCACCGCAGTCTGCGGGTTGAAGATCCGCACCACGCGCGCGTTCGATGGATCTGCGGCGTAGACATTGTTCGTGCCATCCACCGCGAGCTGCACGTTGCTTCCCAGCCCGGTCTTCAGCGTCGTCTGGCCGGCGGGGTTCGGCGATCCGTTGACTGCCGGAATCTCGATGATCTTGCCGGAGTCCGCGATATAGATGTCGCCGGAGCCGTCGACTGTAACGCCGGTTGGCGCGGTCAGTCCCGGCAAAACCGGAATGCCGGCCGAAGGCGTTGTCCCGCCTGCCTGGAACAGCAGCACCTGATGCAGTCCGGCGTCGGCAACGTAGGCGTTGCCCAGCGAGTCACCGGCAACCTGTGCTGGCGTCGTCAGGCTGGTCGCGAGCGGCGTCTGCATCACGGGAGAGAGCAGCGCTGCCGCCGGTCCCAGGCCGATGCCCTGAAGATATGCGGTGCTTCCGCCGATCGGGTTGCTGTTGTTGTCGAGCAGAGAGATCTGGCCCTGCACACTGCCGACCGCGTTCGTGCCCGAAGGATCGAGCGCGACCCAATACTGGCAGCTTGAGTAGGCGTTGAAGGTCGTGTTCCCAGTACCAAGACATGGGACAGCGGGTGTCGTCCCGTTCGGCGGAGGATACGGGTTCGTCGTGGAGGCAATGAAGTCGCCGCCTCCGTTAGGTTGCGAGAGCCCGACGCTGCTCGGGGTCACCGTTCCGCTGAAGGTGAAGAAGACAACGCCCGGTGTGCTCGTCGTTCCCACCGCCGTCGATCCCAGGTTCGCCGCTCCCGGCTGCCACACGACGAAGTTTCCTGTGCCCGGAACCTGGCCCGACCCGTTGGGCGACCAGTTGTTCACGGTTCCGGTTGGAAGCCAGATGAATCCGCGATAGTCGATCGCCGGGTTCGCATTCACTGCCGACGGCGCCAGGTATTCGGCGTGCAAGAAGTTGAAACTCGTAGCGGTGACACCGATCGGGCTTCCACTCTCGTTCGGGATCATCAGCAGACCGTTTCGGGTTCCGCTGTAACTGTCGTTCGAATCCCCGACGTAGATGTTTCCGGCGGCGTCATGCGTAATGCCGTTGAACTTCTCCGTGTTGCCGGGATCGATGCGTGCCAGCGACGACTCGCCGCCAGAGATGCACGCCGTATCCGGAGTCGAAGTGCCGGCTTTCATCGCGGTGACACAACTCGAGTAGGCACTCGCCGGAACGAAGAAGATGCCGGTCGTGCGGTTCGAGGAGGTGACGTACGGGTTCTCGATAAAGTAGAGGTTGCCGTTGACGTCGACGTCCATCGGCATGACCTTCGCTGTGAGTCCAGTGAACAGATACTGGTATTCGGACTGTCCAGACTTTGGTCCCGCAGGAAAGTTTGTGATGGTTCCGTCGGCGTTCACCGGGATGATGACGATCGAGTTCGCAGTCTCCTCGGAGACGAACAGCAGACCGCTTCCGTCCTTGGCTGGGCTGTCGAGGAACGTGATACCCACTGTGCCCGCACCACCGAATCCGCCTGCAAGTTGCGGATACCAGTTGCTTCCGCTCGCAGAGAAATTCCATGTGCCCTTTGAGGAGTCGAAGGGGACGCGATAGATGTGCTGGCTTCCGCTATAGCGGTCCGTAATATAGAGGGTCCCCGTGGCGTCCATCGCCAGACCCTCATTCCAGTAGGTACCGGAGGAGTCGATCGGAGCCGCTATTGTCTGGAAGGTTGTCGATCCCTGCTTCAACTGGTAGAGCGCGCCATACCCGCCATCGCCGCAGACATCCAGCATCACCGTGTCGCCATTGGGCGCGTTGATGATCTTGTAGACCTGGCAGGCACTTGAGATGCCAAGCGGCAGCGGAATAACGGATCCGGTCGAGACCAGTTCCTTCTGCGCCTTCGCGGCGCCGCTGAGAGAGAACATCCCGAGCGCAACCACTAACCCAGCGCGCAGGAGTCCCCGGAGTTTCGCTGCAGTCTCGATGGCCATAAGACCCCTCCAAAATCTGAATCAATCCCTGTCGATCCCAACGTCCGGCCCGTGAGCCTCACGCAGTTTTCGGCCGCAAAGAGAAGCGGCCGGCGAATCGCCGCCTAGAACGTAAACTTTGCTCCCAACTCGATGAGCCGTGACCCGTACTTGATGTTCGCGAGGCCGAAGCTCGGAGCTCGAAGCTGTGATGGCGTGAGCGGTTGCCCGGCGACTGCGAAGTTGAGATTGCCCATGTTCAGGTTCGTGTTGTCGTTGTTGTTGAACGAGACCAGCGGGTGGTTGAGGAAGTTGAACGCATCGGCGCGCAACTGCACCAGCCTTCCTTCACCCACGCCGAACGTTTTGATCACCGACAGATTGCTTTGCTGGTATCCGGGACCATGAATGTACGGAAGCCGGTACACGCCCTGCCCGCTGGGATTCGTCGAGAGCGCATTCGGTCCGGTCGCGGGGCTGCCCGGCAGTGGCACGCCGAAGCAGGTCGGGTTGATGTACTGGTGCTCCTTGCTTCCGCCAGCGGGATTGCAGTTGAGCGTCGGCATCAACAGATAATCCGGCGTTCCCAGCCACACCGGCGGGCTCATGTTCGTCACGCAGTACTGGTGGCCGTTCTTGTCCGGAGGAATGTTATATTGCTGCTGGCAGACCGGAAGAATCGAGGTCGAGGTGGCCTGCTGCACTGTAAACACCTGTTGTACCTGCAGCGATCCGTACCCGAAGCCGAAGTTCTCACCCTGCCCGGAGGGAATATCGATGCCGCTCTGAAAGAGCTCGATGCCGGATACCTGCCATCCGTTCGCTGCCTGCTTAAGCCATTTGTTGTCGCCCGTGTAGCGCTTGCCGAAATCAACTGCGTAGTGCATGTTGAACACGTTCGTGCGGTCGTACGGCACGGGGTTGTAGTCGTTCCGCAGGTTCACTGGATCGACGATCTGGTTGTTGTAGGATGCCGCCGTCCCCAGCGTCTTCGAGAAGGTGTAGTTCGCGCCGAACTGGAGCCATCCGGCCGACTTGTTAAAGCTCGTCTGCAGGCCGTTGTAGTTTCCGTAGAAGTGGTGGTTCAACACGAAGATGTGCTGGTAGAACGGGTACGGCCGGAAGTAGTCCTGTCCCGCCGTCGTCAGCGAGCCGATGCTGACCGCGCTCAACGAGCCCGGAAGATTGCAGAGGCAGAAGCCGTTCGTCGTCTGATCGCCGAACATGTAGCCCGCAGGAATCAGGTTCTGGTCAGAGGCCTCGTTATAGGCGCTGCCCTGGTTGTATGAGCTGAGGTGCTGCATCGTTGTGCCGACGTACGCAACCTCAACCAGCGAGCCCTGAAAGATGTTCTTGAATTTCGTCGTGTTAATGCGCTGCGAGATCGTGCCGTTGTACTGATAAATGACCGGCCGGTCCGTATCGGTGGCCGAGACCACATTGACATTGAAGTCCGAAGGATTGATCGGCGACTGCTCGTCAACGCCATCGAAGTTCCACTGCTGCTGCAGGTAGGTCGTCTTATATCCCTGCGCGGTGGCTGCTGCGGCGGCGTACGGGGCAAACTCTTCCTGATGACGGTAGACACCCCAGCCACCATGAAGCACCGTATTGCCGTGACCTAAGATGTCCCACGCCATGCCGACGCGCGGCGAGAAATAGATCGTCTGCGGGCTGCTCACCGAGTTCGAAATCGAGCTCTGCGAGCCGTGCCACACGATGCCGGGATAGTCGGTCGTCGCCGCACAGGTGACCGGCGATCCGATCGTCTCCGTGCACGCCTGCTTGTAAAGAGTGGGCGAGAAGGTTGCGAGACCGTTGTTGTGTTTATCGGTCCACGGGCCGAGATGCTCAATGCGGGCGCCCAGCATCAGGGTCACCTCATGCAGACTTTTCGTGTGAATCTTCCATTGATCGTTCACAAAGCCTGCGATCGTTTTGTAGTGCATGTCCACGATCGGCGTGAAGTTTGTCTGCTGGAAGCTGTCCGGCGTTCCCAGGTACATCATCGCGACGGGGTTGATGCACGAGCCAAGGTATGCTGCGCCTGACGTGCGGCTCGTCCCCGTAGCCTGCGGATTCTGGCAGGCGATGAACTGCGCGTTCGTGAACGGTCCCTGCGGATTGCTGTCGTACTCGTAGAACGAGTTGCCAGGATTGAACGAGTACTGGCCCTGCGGGTAGCCGCCTTGGCCCGTTCCGTTGATGGTTCCCGATTCGAAGTAGAAGCCGAACTGGAAGAAATGCGGCCCCTTGGTCCAGCTCAGGACCTCCTGCACGTCGGGCACAACCTTCTTTACGTGAATCTGGTTGTTGTAAAAGCCGCCGGGCATCAGCACATTCGGATATCCGAGGTTGCTGTAGTCCTGCAGCGCCGGCACTGAGTAGTCGCCCGCGTTCTTGTACTCACCCAGGTAGTTGAAGTTGCCGTTGCCTCCGTTGTAGGCGTTCATGGTGAAGCGGGAGACCGCGGCCGGATCACCCATGTTGCCCGGATCGCTGATGAAGGAAAGCGCAGCCCCTAGCTCGTTCGTCATCGACGCGTTGAAGGTGTGCGTGTATGTGATCGACCCGATGTTCGAGATGTCGCCGGTGGTTACACCGCCCGGGTACAGCACGGAGTTGCTTGGGATGTAGCCGAGACTCACCGGTTGATCGGTGACCTGCGACTGACGTCCATAGGCGGCAAAGACGCTGTTCTTCTCGTTGATGTTGTAGTCGAGGCGGGAATGAAGAATGTTGCCGTTCTGGTTCACCACGACGGGCTGAATATAGTTGTAGCCCGAGACATTATGAAAAGGATCCGCGTTCGGCAACGGCAGCCAGTTCACCAGCGCGACGCCGCCCGAATTGGCGTAGGGCTTTACATTGCCGTCGGCGACCATGTTGCCGTTGGCGAGATAGTTCTCCGCGTAGCACATCGGCTGAATCGCGTTCGGATTCAGCTGACCGTCCGGACGTGCGCCGCAGAGCTGCGCATTCAGGTTCGACACGCTGAAGTCGCCCGAGCGCTCGGCCAGCGTCGGCACCCAGGAATCGAGCGTCGTTGGCGAGAACCTCTGGTTCAGGTACTCGAAGCCAAAGAAGAAGAAGAGCTTGTTATTGTTGCGTCCGAACCTCGTGCCGGGAATCCACAGCGGGCCGCCGATCGTTCCGCCCGGATAGTAGTAGCTTCCATCCGGACGCGTCTGCTGGAGATAGTTATTGTCCCAGTCGTTGGAGTTCATCACCGTGTTGCGCGCGCGGAAGTACAACTCGCCGTGATACGACGTCGTTCCATGCTTGGTCGTCGCGTTGAACACCGCCGGCCCCTTGGCATTTACAGCGCTGAAGGTCGAGGTTGAGACCTTCGCGCTCTCGATCATGTCCGCGTCGACCGTCTGCACGGTGCCGGCGTTCGTCTGGATATCTGTCAGGGAAACTCCATCCAGCACCGTCGCCAGTCCGGTCGGGCCTGCGCCGTTGGAGGAGAAGGAGCCGGTAATGCTGTTGTTCAAACCCACCGCAGCGGTGTTCGCCGACGCCTGGTTGTTTACGCCCGGGCTGATGACCGAAAATCCTGGCAGCGTCTCGATGAGCTCTGTCGCGTCGCGACCGACGATTGCGAGTGTTTCCAGATCCTTCGATGTAAGAACGTCGCTGCGCTCCGGCGTGTCCAGCGGCTTCACCGCCTGGCTCTCTGTTGCCTCAACGGTCACCTCCGCCGACGCCTCGCCGATCTGCATCTTGATATCGCTGAAGGCCACCCGGTCGCCCGGCCGGATTGGAAACGGCTTGGACTCCCACGCCTTGAAGCCCTGCATCGTGACCTTGATCTGATAGTGCAGATCCGAAGACACCGAGGGAATCGTGAACTCGCCGGAGCCGTTGCTCACGGTCCTGTGCGCGGACTTGTTCTGCAGGTTCGTCAAGATGACGGTAGCGTGCGGAATCGCCGCGCCCGTCGAGTCCTGCACAATGCCCGACACACTCCCGGTCGTCTCCTGCGCCATCACGGGTGATTGCCACAGCAGCAGACCCGCCATCAAGAACATCATCAGCGCGGCTGCCGGCCTGATCCTGGGAAATGACGTCATCGTAACAACCTCCCGTTGGTTTCCTTCCGTGGCCCCGGCTGCACTCCGCTCTACATGAGCGCCCCTCGCAGCCTCTCTTGCCGGTATCCCAATCTGTTCTTTTGCTGCGCCTTATCCGCGCCAAATCCCGCACGACAAACCGCCGCTTCCTCCCCATGGAAGCGGCTGATTCCGCACCAGGGCGGCGACGAACCACAACGCCACCTGTCGCTGGTCCAAAGTTCGGGCGATATCGATATCATGAAGGCACCAGCCTTGATATAGAACCGCCCTAAGCCTGTCAAGAAAAATTGTGCTATGTGGGCTAAAAAATCGATTCAGGCCCAACTCCCGGCAGCCGGCCAGCAGCAACAGCACTCCTCCCCGCGCTGCCCGCGCAACGAGTCATTGTTTCCCACGCTGGATATTTTTCCTGCCCACAAAAGACGTGCTCTCCTCGCCAGCCGATTACAAGATCCACGGCATTCCCGCGGGCGCGTGGTACGGTTATGACCGACCGCAACCCGTTCAAAACCGAATTCACGAGAGAAGCCCGAGAGACTCGATGAAGCTGGAACCCTTCACTCCTTACTCCGCTGCCTTGCTCGCCTGCCTTCTCCTCGCTGCCGCCCTCGCTCCACGCGCTACTGCGCAATCCGCCGCCGCACCACCGGCCTATGGTCCGTTCAATGTGCACTCCATCTCCGGCGGAATCGGCGTAACGAAAACATTGGCAGCCCACGATCCGCTCGCCCTCTCTGGTTCCGGCTGGTCGCTCAGCCTCTGGGTCAAACCCGACACCGCCAACCAAACTGCTCTGCTTGCAGGCGTTGGCCAGCCGCTCGAAGCCTTTCCGCGCTTCCTTGGCCTGCGCGATGGCAAACCCATCTTCTGGGCCGGTGACGAGCACACACTCGAAACCTCAACCGCGCTTGCTCCTAACACCTGGCACTCCCTCGCCGTCTTCGCCGACGGCGCGGAGACCCATCTGCTCGTCGACGGCGCGGACGTCGCACACGCTTCGCTCCCCATCGGCCCCGCTACGCCCGAACTCCAGATTGCGCCGGTAGTTACACCTACCACTGACTTCCATCACTTCAGCGGGCTGCTCGCGTTCGTCAGCCTCGCGCGCGGCCTCACTGCATCCGAGCAACAATCGCTCGCGCGCGCACCCACCAACCTTGATGACCTCGCCTTCGACGATGCCTCCAAGCCCTGGCCCGTGCAAACCCGTCAGTGGATCGGCTACCGTTCGCCGCAGGATCCTGCCACTCTCCCCCGAAGCGCCGCCCCTCCACAAAAGCCAGTCGCCCAGCCCGAACCCCATCTCGAAAACCCGCTCTCCGACGGCAACCGCACGCTCACCCTTCGCGCCAACTGGCGCATGTCCCAAGCCTCAAACGATTTAGACGGCGCGCGCCTCTCCTCTCCGGGCTTCGACGACTCCCGCTGGTACGCCGCCGTCGTCCCCGGCACCGTGCTCACCACGCTCATCGCGCGCGGCGTCTACCCCGACCCCGACTTCGGCCTCAACAACATGGCCATTCCCGAGTCGCTCGCGCACCAGCGCTTCTGGTTCCGCACGCACTTCAATGCGCCGCCCGCCACGCTGCACGGTCACCCATCGCTCACCTTTCTCGGCATCAACTACCGCGCGCAGGTGTGGCTCAACGGCCACGCGCTCGGCCACATTGACGGCGCCTTCAACCGCGGCCGATTCGACGTCGCGGGCCTCCTTATACCCGGAGATAACGTCCTCGCCGTCCTCATCTCACCACCCGACCACCCCGGCATCCCGCACGAGCAATCGCTCGCCGACGGCCCCGGCGAAAACGGCGGCCTCATGGCCATCGACGGCCCCACCTTCGCCGACACCGAGGGCTGGGACTGGATTCCCGCCATCCGCGACCGCGACATGGGCATCTGGCAGGACGTCACGCTCTCAGCCCAGGGCCCGGTCTCGCTCGACACGCCACAGATCATCACCACGCTGCCGCTGCCCGACACCTCGCGCGCCGCCCTCACCCTCCGCGTCCCACTTAACAACACCAGCCCCGAAACGCTCCACGCCATCCTCGAACTCGCCTTCGAAGGCGTAACCATCTCAAAACCAATCACCATCGCGCCCGGCGCCAGCACCGTTACGCTCACTCCCAGCGACACACCACAGCTCAACATCGCGCACCCGCGCCTCTGGTGGCCCAACGGCTACGGCTCGCCGGATCTCTACCACCTCACCGCATCGCTTCGCATAGGTGGCGCCCGCGGCAGCGAGAACGCCCTCTCCGATCAGATTCATCTCCGCTTCGGCATCCGAGAGATCACCTACGAACTCTCACTGCTCGATCCCACCGGCAAACTTCGCCGAGTCGAAGTCGATCCCGCTCGCGCCGCACTCACCGGCACGCCACTCGTCGACGAAACACACGAAGGCATTCGCGAAACGCCGCTCGGCTGGGTTGCGAGCCTCACACCCGCCGGCGAGCACTCGCCCGCAGTCCGCGACACCAACGACTTCGCCACACAACCCGCGCTCGTTATTCGCGTCAACGGCGTCCGCATCGCCGTGCGCGGCGGCGCCTCCGGCATGGAAGACATGCTCAAGCGCGTCTCTCGCTCACGTCTCGAGCCGTTTTTCCGTCTGCAGCGCGACGCGCACATGAACATCGTCCGCAACTGGATGGGTCAGAACACTGAAGAGTCTTTCTACGATCTCGCCGACGAATACGGTCTTCTTGTCTGGAACGACTTCTGGGACTCCACGCAGGACTATAACCTCGAGCCCGACGACTCTGCGCTCTTCCTGCGCAACGCGCGCGACACCATCCTCCGCTTTCGCAACCATCCGTCCATCGCCGTCTGGTGCGGGCGCAACGAAGGTGTCCCTGCACCAGCCGTCAATCAGGGCCTCATCGATCTCATCGCGCAGCTCGACGGCACGCGCCTCTACTCCGCCAGTTCCAACCGCGTGAACCTCCACGACAGTGGCCCGTACAAATACCAGGAGCCCTCGGAATACTTCACGCATCTTGCACTCGGCTTTGCCGTAGAAATCGGACTTCCCTCGCCACCCACGCTTGAATCGTTCGAGAGCTTCCTTCCCAAAGAAGACCAGTGGCCAATTTCAGACGACTGGGCCTACCACGACTGGCATCAGGGCGGAAACGGTGACATCGGCGTCTTCATGAAAGCGATGAACGAGCAACTCGGCCCGCCGTCATCGCTCGCCGACTTCGATCGCAAAGCGCAGATGCTCAACTACGTCAGCCATCGCGCCGTCTTCGAAGGCTTCAACGCGCATCTCTGGAATCCCAACAGCGGCCGCATGCTCTGGATGACGCAGCCCGCGTGGCCCTCCACCGAATGGCAGATCTTCTCGCACGACTACGACACCCACGCCGCCTTCTACGGCGCGAAGCTCGCCAGCGAACCCATCCACATCCAGCTCGATCTTCCCAACTACGAGATCGCCGTCATCAACAACACCACAGCCGCGCTGCCTCAGCTCAACAGTGCACGCGCAGATCTTCGATCTCTCCAGCAAGCTCCTCTTCGAACGCTCCGCCGCCACCGACGCTGCCGCCAATGCCACTACCAACGTCGTTCGCCTCGCGCTCGAAGACGCACTCGCCAGCAATCCTGTTGTCTTCGTAAAGCTCACACTCACCGACGCAACCGGCAAACAGCTCTCGCAGAACTTCTACTGGCTCGCCGCGCATGATTGGGACTATCGCAAGCTGAACGACATGGCCGCCGTAACCCTTCAGGCCACCGCAACCTCGCAAACCGCAGGCTCCGAGAAGCACATCACAGTCTCGCTGACGAACCCGTCGCAGACCACCGCGCTCACGACAAAGCTCACACTGCTCGAAAGCGCCAACGGCCCGCGCATCCTGCCCGCCTATTACAGCGACAACTACATCTCGCTGTTGCCGAACGAGCAGCGGACGATTGAGATCAGCTATCCGTCGTCGCCGACGCACGCGCATCCCGTCGTTGCACTGCGCGGATGGAACATCACGCCCGCGGCGATCGAGGTCAAATGAAAAGGCGCAACTCCTTGTACGAAGTTGCGCCCGGCCACTTCAGAACTTCTCTACCCGTGAGCGCTCATCTCCGGCTCCGGCTCGCGCGTCTTCGGGAACTCGAACCGATATCCCGCTCCGCGTAGCGTCTTCAAATACCGCGGCGTCTCTGGCGTCTCCTCGATCTTCTCGCGGATGCGTCCGACATAAACATCCACGCTGCGCGGTGTCACAAAACGCGCATCACCCCACACCGCATCCAGCAGCTGATCGCGCGTAAATACCCGCGACGGATGACGCACCAGATACTCCAGCAGCCGGAACTCCGTCGCTGTCGTCGGTACAGGCTCACCCTTCACGCGCAACTGCATTGCGCCACGGTCGATCTCCACCTCATCGAACTTGATCACCGGCGTCGCAGCCTCGCCCACCGGCTGCTCAAACCGGCGCAGCACAGCCTTCACGCGCGCCAGCAGTTCGCGCATACCGAACGGCTTCGTGATGTAGTCGTCCGCACCCAGCTCCAGCCCGCGTACGCGATCGTTCTCCGAGGCACGCGCTGTCAGGAAAATAATCGGCACACTGGCCAGCGTCGCATGCCGGCGCAGCCGCCGGCACAGTTCCATGCCGTCACCGCCCGGAACCATCACATCCAGCAGAAACAGCGACGGCCTTGCACGCTCGGCATCCTCCACAATCGACCCGATCGCAAAGTACGGCCGCACCGCATATCCCGCGCGCTCCAACTGATGCCCAACGAGCCGGTTGATATCCGGATCATCCTCCAGAACATAAATCGTCTGGCTCACATCGCCTCCACCGTGCAGATCTCTTACCCACACACCGTTGAGTCTACGATTCACCCCGTATTCACTTTGCGAACGCAGCGTAAATTCATCCCTCCGAGCGCTAACAGCTTACTCTGCCAGCCCTTGCACCGCCGCCTCGAGCGCCGCCGTCCACTCAGCGGCGGCCGCCTCCGGTCCAAGCTCCACCGGCGCGCCCACACGCACCTCCAGCTTGCCTGAGCGTATCCAGCGCCCACTCGCCTTCAACTCACCCAATCCCCTCAACCCGACCGGCAGCACTGGCACCTGCGACTCCTTCGCCAGCAACCCTGTGCCCTCGCGAAACCGCTGTAGCTTTCCTGTCTCGCTTCTGTGCCCCTCCGGAAAGATCATCACCGAGTAGCCCCGATCCATCGCCTCGCCAGCATGCGCAAAGCTCCTGCGAAACCCGCGTCTGCGTGGCAACGGGAAGACGTTGTACAGCGCCGTGATGAGCCAGTACCCAATCGGCGCCAGTGCATTCAATATCTCACTGCCCTGTCCACGGCCGCGTCGCAGATCGAGCAACAACTCACCCGACATCGCAACCGCCACGCGCCGCCGCACTCGTCCCGGCAACGCATACATCACCAGCGGTCCGTCGTAAGCCGTCACATGATTCGCAATCAGCAGCAGCGGTCCTTCAGGAATCTTCTCGGTCTCGCGCACAACGCGCGGCGCAGCCAGCAGCCATATCAGCGGCTGTGCGATCAACTCCAGGAAGGCAGCGCGCACCATCTGCACAGGCCACGACCACGGCCACCGCAGATACGGCAGCGACTCTACCCTCTCGACTGGCCGAACAGCACCCTCCACTGCCACTGCTCGTTCAACCACAACCTGCGAAGTCCCCTCAACCTGCTCACGCGACCCCCCGGCAACCTCAGCCGTTCCCACGCCGATCATCCCGCGGAGTTCGCCCAGCGTCTGCACCTGTGCGATCGCATCGTCACCCACCTCAATACCCAACTGGCTCTCCAGCAGCGACTGCAACTGCACGCGCGCCAGGCTGTCGAGATGCAGATCCTCGCTCAATCGCGCTTCATCGCTCACGTCGCGCGGCGTCTCGCCTGTCACCTCGGCGATCATCCCCAGCAGCATCTCCTTTGGCTTTGCGATCGCACCATCGCCACGCACAGCCGCACACGCCCACGCCGCCACCTGTCGCCGAATCAGCTTGCCCGTCGAGGTATACGGCAGCGCCGCATCCGGCCAGCGAACATATCTGCGAATTTGCTGAAACTCCGCCAGCGACGCATTCGCGCGCCGCACCGCTTCGCTCAACTCCGCATCACTGCCGTTGAAGATCACCGCCGCCACCGGCTCCTGCCCATTTGCCGCTTCGCACGCGACAACCGCCGCAGCCTTCATGCCCTGCTGCTTCAGCAGTTCCGCCTCCAGGTCCGCCGGATGCACATTCATCCCCGCGGCCGTCACAATCACATCGCCCTTCCGCCCCAGAAAGCGCAGCTCGCCGCTATCATCCTGCGACGCAAGATCGCCCGTCGCAAGCCACTCCTCTGTCCTTGGCTTCAAGGCTCCGCCCTGCCAGGTCGCCGTCGAGACCATCGCTCCCCGCACCAGCACCTCGCCGCCCTCGCCGATCTTCACCTCGCGCCCTGGCAGCGGTTTGCCCAGCGTTCCTCGCCCAATCTTGAACGGATGATTCAGCGTCACCAGCGCCGCGGTCTCGGTCATCCCATAGCCCTGGATCACCGCCACTCCCACCGCGCGCCAGAACGACTCCAACTCACTCGGCAGTGTCGCTCCTCCGCAGATCAGCGCCCAGAATCTCCAACCCAGCCTGCGATGCACGCGCCGCAGCCTCCACCACCGCTTCCACACCGGCAGCGCCGCCACACGCTCCACATCCGTCGCCAGCGACGCATCCTCGTTCAACAGATGCGTCCGCAGAAGCGCCATCACCCTCGGCACTGCGATCAGCACGTTGATCCGCTCGCGCTTCAGCGACTCAACCATTCGCGACGGCTCAAGCTGTGCCTCGAAATGCAGCTCAGTTCCCAGCACCGCCGGAATCCACAAACCCATGAACTGCCCGAACACATGACTCAGCGGAAGCGTGTGCATGAATCGCAGCGGATGAAAGATTCGCTCGTACCGCCGATATTTCGCGATCTCGCTCTCGATGGGCTCCAGGCTCACTAGGACATTGCGATGCGTGTGCACAATCCCCTTCGGCTCCGATGTCGTGCCCGAGGTGAACACAATCTGAAACGGCGAATCCAGCGTCACCGCTGCATCCACCGCGTACTCCGGCTCTCGCGGCAAGATCGTCCGCAACTCCTCGAGCGCAAGACTTGCCCCCCCGGAACCCAGCCCCCGCAACAACTCCGCATCGCCGACGACCAGCTTCGCGTTCGTGTCCGCGATTACCCGCTCCACAAACTCTCGTGCTCCGGCCGCATCCAGCGGCACCACAATCACGCCGCGCAGCACACACCCGAAGAACGCTCCCATCCACTCAGCCGAGTTCGCGCCCCACAACACCAGACGCTCACCGGCGCCAATCTCGCGCCTGCGCAACTCCGCCGCAAATCGACCTGCGAGTTCCGCGAGCTCCCCATAGCTCGTGCGCAGATGCCGCACGCCGCGATATTCCACCACCGCCGTCTCCCGCCCACGCCGCCGCATGTCGTCGATCAGGCTCGCCAGATGTTCGCGCCCCATTCCCTCGCCTGCCCTCATTTCAATCGATGACGAACCTATCGCCTTGCGCCTTTAACACGCATCACACATTCACCGCTGTAGCATCTTCTCATCTACATTGCCGCGGAGACACCAGCATGGCCACGCTCACGACTTCCGCCCCCGCTCAGGTCCTCACTCCCGATGAACTGCGCCGCATGAACGCCTACTGGCTCGCATGCAATTACCTTTCGGGCGGCATGATCTTCCTCCGCGACAACCCGCTCCTTCGCGAGCCCCTCAAGCCCGAGCACATCAAGAATCGCCTGCTCGGTCACTGGGGATCCGACCCCGGCCAGTCCTTCCTCTGGGTCCACCTCAATCGCCTCATCAAAAAGTATTCGCTCGACGTCATCTACATCTCCGGCCCCGGACACGGAGCACCCGCCACGCTCGCCAACGGCTATCTCGAAGGCCACTACTCCGAGGTCTACCCGGAGTGCAGTCAGGATGCCCAAGGCATGCTCGCTCTATTCCGCCGCTTCTCCTTCCCCGGAGGAATTGGCAGCCACTGCACGCCCGAAACTCCCGGCTCCATTCACGAGGGCGGCGAGCTTGGCTACTCGCTCTCGCACGCCTTCGGCGCAGCCTTCGACAACCCCGACCTCATTGTTGCCTGCTGCGTCGGCGACGGCGAATCCGAGACCGGGCCGCTCGCCACCTCCTGGCACTCCAACAAATTTCTCAACCCCATCCGCGACGGCGCCGTCCTTCCCATCCTTCACCTCAACGGCTACAAGATCGCGAACCCCACCATCCCCGCGCGCATCACGCACGACGAGCTCGACTCCCTCCTGCGCGGTTGCGGTTATACACCGTACTTCGTCGAAGGCCACGATCCCGTCGAGATGCATCAACTCATGGCCTCCACGCTCGAGCATTGCATCAATGAGATTCGCTCCATCCAGCAGAACGCCCGCACCAACAACGACTCCACGCGCCCGCGCTGGCCCATGATCGTCCTGCGCTCGCCCAAAGGCTGGACCGGACCGAAGATGGTGCACGGCCACCACGTCGAAGACTTCTGGCGCGCGCACCAGGTGCCCATCCCCGACGCGAAGACCAACGCCGAAGATCTCGCGCTCCTCGAATCCTGGCTGCGCAGTTACAAGCCCGAAGAGCTCTTCGACGAAATCGGCAAGCTCATCCCTGAGTTACAGGACCTCGCACCCGAAGGCGACCAACGCATCTCCGCCAATCCGCATGCCAACGGCGGTGTTCTGCGCAAGCCGCTGGAGATGCCCGATTTCCGCGATTACGCCGTCGACGCAAAAGGTCACGCCCAGCGCTACATCTCGCCCACCGCCACCCTCGCCAGCTTCCTGCGCGACGTTATGAAGCGCAACATGACCAACTTCCGCGTCTTCGGCCCCGACGAGACCGCGTCCAACAAACTCGACGGCATCTACGCCGCCTCCGACAAAACCTGGCTCGCCGAAATCCTCCCCATCGATTCCGACGGCACCGAGATCAGCCCGAATGGCCGCGTCATGGAGATGCTCTCCGAGCACACCCTCGAAGGATGGTTCGAAGGCTACGTCCTCACCGGCCGCCACGGCTTCTTCTCCACCTACGAGTCCTTCGTCCACGTCATCGACTCGATGTTCAACCAGCACGCCAAGTGGCTTGAAAAATCCAAGAACGAGCTCCGCTGGCGCGCGCCCATCTCCTCCATCAACCTGCTCATCACCTCGCTCGTCTGGCGGCAGGACCATAACGGCTTCACCCACCAGGACCCCGGCTTCCTCGACATCGTCACCAACAAGAGCCCGGACGTCGTCCGCATCTATCTGCCGCCCGACGCCAACTGCCTGCTCTCTGTCGCCGACCACTGCCTCCGCTCCATCAACTACTACAACGTCATCGTCGCCGATAAACAGCCGCACCTCGTCTTCCTCTCCATGGAAGAAGCTGTGCTCCATTGCACCAAGGGCATCGGCATCTGGGACTGGGCCTCCACCGACGAGAACACCGAGCCCGACGCCGTGCTCGCCTGCGCCGGCGACATCGCCACCATGGAGGCGCTCGCCGCCGCCGCCATCCTCAAAGAGAAGCTCCCCGAACTCAAAATTCGCTTCGTTAACGTCGTCGACATCTTCCGCCTCATGCCCGACACCGAACACCCGCACGGCCTCAGTGACCGCGACTTCGACTCACTCTTCACGCTCGACAAACCCGTCATCTTCAACTTCCACGGCTACGCCTCACTCATTCACAAGCTCTCCTACCGCCGCAAAAATCATGACAACATCCACGTGCGCGGCTACAAGGAGAAAGGCAACATCAATACGCCACTCGAGCTCGCCATCCTCAATCAGGTCGACCGCTTCAATCTCGCCATCGACGTCATTGATCGCGTTCCCGGTCTCCAAGCCTCCGCCGCACACATCAAAGGATGGCTCAAGGACCAGATCATCGAATCCATCAACTACGCCCACACCGAAGGCATCGACAAACCCGAGATCACCAACTGGACCTGGCCCAGTAACAAAACACCCTCTGAGCCATCTGTTACCCGCTGCGATATCTCTTAACCGTTGTCATCTCGACCGAACAATGAAAGCCGTCATCCTGAGCGAAGCGGCGTAAGCCGCGAAGTCGAAGGTCCCCTGTATTTCCGAGGCAAGATGCCCGACACCACGAACGCCATCCTCGTCCTCAACAGCGGCTCGTCCTCGCTCAAATTCGGTCTCTTCGCGCGCGGACCTGACAACGACGAACAACTCATCCTCGAAGGCAGCGCCGACAACATCGGCCGCGACTCCGGCTCGCTCCGCATCCGCTCCGCCGCTGAGCGATGATCTCCTCCGCCGCGATCACCTCCTCGAGTCGCAATCCGAAGCCCTCACCACCATCATCGAAGCCCTGCGCGACCTCGCCCACACCTCACCCATCGCCGTCGGCCATCGCGTCGTGCACGGCGGCCCGCATCTGCGCGAGCATCAGCGCATCACACCTGCCGTCCTCTCCACACTCGAAGCCGCCATCCACTTCGCTCCGCTGCACATCCCGCAATCGCTCGCACTCATCCGCCAAACCCAGAAAGCGCTTCCCAACACACCAAACTTCGCCTGCTTCGATACCGCCTTCCACCGCACACTTCCCGAGGTCGCGTCACATCTTCCTATTCCCACGCGTTTCCACGACGCCGGCGTCATCCGCTATGGCTTCCACGGTCTCTCCTGCGAGTCCGTCGTCGCTCGCCTCAATCCCATCCCGCAACGCGTGATCATCGCGCACCTCGGCAACGGCTCCAGCATCACCGCCGTCCTCAATGGCAAGTCCGTCGACACCTCCATGGGTCTCACCCCCACCGGCGGCATTCCCATGAGCACCCGCAGCGGCGACCTCGACCCCGGTGTCCTCGTCTACCTCCTCCGCAACGAGCATCTCTCCGCCGACGCGCTCGAAGACCTCCTCAACCACCAGTGCGGCCTCTTCGCCTTCTCCAACGGCGAATCCGACATGCAGGCCCTCCTCCAGCGTGAATCCGCCAACGACCCTGCCGCCGCCCTTGCCGTCGACGCCTTCTGCACCGCCATCCGCAAATCCGTCGGCGCCTACGCCGCGCTCCTGGGCGGGCTCGATCTCCTCGTCTTCACCGGCGGCATCGGCCAGCACAGCGCCGCCATCCGCTCCCGCATCTGCGAAAACCTCGACTTCCTCGGCCTCTACCCCGAAAGCCCGGCCCCCACAAACCCCAACAAAGTCCTCGCCCTACCCTCCCAGGAGGAGCTCCAGATCGCCCGCCACACCCGTGTACTCCTGCGCTCCTGAAACCCCGTCTGTACCAACAGCAGGCCGCACCGCAACATTCCTCTGGTACCGTGGTTTATCTCACTAGCACGCGGGCTTCCTCCCCAGCCGCGGCAAGGAGCAGTCTGATGAAACGTCTTCTACTTTCCACCGCGCTCACCCTGGCCCTCACCGGCACTGCGGCGTTCGCACAGCAGGCGCAACCTACGCTTCCGGAGAACAGCACTCCGAACGCCAACGCGCCTTACCACCACCAGCATCGTCACGCGCCCAACCCGCAGCGTCAGGCCGAGATGATCTCCAAAAAGCTGAACCTCTCCGCGGATCAGACTGCGAAACTCACTCCGATCCTCACGGACCGCGCCCAGAAGACCCAGGCTCTCTTTCAGGACCAGTCCCTCACGCCGGATCAGCGTCATGCCCAGATGAAGGCCATCCACGAGAACACCGAGCAGCAGCTCGCCACGGTTCTCAGCCCGGACCAGATGCAGCAGCTCAAGTCGATGCACCATGGTCGCCGCGGCTGGGGTCAGCACGGTCCCAACGGCAGCCCAAACCAGGCTCAGCCGCAGAATCCTACCGGCCTCTAGCCTGAAGCGACCCTCGCATAGCAGAGCCCTTGCACCCGGCAAGGGCTTTTCGCTTTTTCCAACCCCTCCCATACCTCCCTGCACCTTTCCAGCCACTCTCATCCACATGCGCTGTTCGTACACTAGCGAGATGGACAAGTTTGTCATCCGCGGCGGCAACCCTCTTCTGGGCACCGTCAAGATCTCCGGCGCAAAGAACTCCGCACTCCCGTGCATGGCGGCCGCCATCCTCACGGAAGACGAGGTCATCCTCGAAAACATCCCGCAGGTCCGCGACATCGAGACCGAGCGCAAGCTCCTCGCCTCCATGGGCGCCGAAGTCGAGCTCGGCTACGGCCGCGCCCAGCACCGCACCCGCATCAAGTGCGGCGTGCTCTCCGACCCCGTCGCCAAGTACGAGATCGTCAAGACCATGCGCGCCAGCTCCCTCGTTCTCGGTCCGCTCATCGCGCGCACCGGCATGGCCCGCGTCGCCATGCCCGGCGGCTGCGCCATCGGCGGCCGCCCCATCGACCTCCACATCAAGGGCCTCGAAGCCATGGGCGCCACCATCACCCAGGAACACGGCTACCTCGAAGCCCGCACCGACCGTCTCAAAGGCGCGCACATCGTCTTCGACAAGATCACCGTCACAGGCACCGAAGACCTCCTCATGGCCGCCGCCCTCGCCGACGGCGAATCGCTCTTCGAAAACTGCGCCCGAGAACCCGAGGTCACGGACCTCGCCGCTCTGCTCAACGCCATGGGTGCAAAGATCGAAGGCGCCGGCACCGGCACCATCAAGGTCAAGGGCGTCGCCAAGCTCCACGGCGCAAAGCACCGCATCAATCCTGACCGCATCGAGGCCGGCACCTTCCTCATCGCCGGCGCCATCACGGGCGGTGACCTCAACATCGACTGCTGCAACCCCGCGCACCTCGGCGCCGTCATCACCCGCCTCGAAGACTGCGGCGTCAAGCTCGAGGTCGGCAAGGACAATGTCCGAGTCCACTCCGGCGGCTCGCTCACCGCCAACGACATGTCCACCGAGGAATACCCCGGCTTCCCCACCGACATGCAGGCCCAGTACATGGCCCTCATGACGCAGGCCGAAGGCACCTCCGTCGTCACCGAAAACATCTTCGAAAACCGCTTCATGCACGTCGGCGAGCTCAACCGCATGGGGGCCAACATCACCATCAGCGGGCGCTCTGCCACGATCCGCGGCAAGACTCCGCTGCAATCCGCCGCCGTCATGTGCTCGGATCTCCGCGCCTCCGCCGCGCTCGTCCTGGGCGCTCTTGTCGCGGAAGGCGAAACCATCCTGGACCGGGTCTACCACATGGACCGCGGCTACGAGCACATCGAAGAAAAGCTCCGCAGCGTCGGCGCCCAAATCCGCCGCATGGGCGACGTCTTCGGCAAGAAGTAGCTTCGCAGCACCGTCATTGGTCGCCCAGTGGCGGGATTCGCCCATAAAATAGATGTGTGGCAGAACAACCGAAGTTCGATCTCGTCGGTGTAGGGTTGAACGCAACCGACACCGTCATTCACGTGTCATCCTTCCCGCAGTGCGGCTCCAAGGTCGAGTACGAAGCTGAGCACATCATGCTTGGCGGCCAGGTCGCCAGCACCGTCATCGCCTGCCAGACGTGGGGTCTTCGCACGCGCTATGTCGGCAAGCTCGGCGACGACGAGGCATCCCGCCTCCACACGCAGGAGTTTCGCCGAGCCGGCACAGAAGCCCACCTCAGCTACGTTCCCGGCACTCCCAGCGCCCGCTCGCTCATCCTCCTCGATCGCACCGGCGAGCGCACCGTCCTCTGCCGCCGCGAAGAGCGCCTCACCCTCCAGCCGGCGGAGCTCAAGCGCGAATGGATCGTCAACGCTCGCGCCCTTCACGTCGACGGCCACGACACCGCCGCCGCCACGCTCGCCGCCCGCTGGGCCCGCGAGGCAGGCGTGCTCGTCACTGCCGACCTAGACGACACCTACGACGGAATTGATGAACTCCTCAAGAACATCGACTTCCTCATCGTCAACCACGACTTCCCCTTCCTTCTGACCGGCGAACCCGACCTGAAGACCGCGCTCCGCGAGATGCAGCGTCGTTTCGGGAGCCGGCTCGCCGCCGCCACACTTGGCCCCGACGGCGTCATTGCCTGGGACGGTGAGCAGTTCCACTACGCCCCCGCCTTCCGCGTCCCCGTCGTCGACACCACGGGCGCCGGAGACATCTTCCGTGCCGGCTTCATCTACGCTCTGCTGCAGGGCTGGCCGCTTCCTCGCTGCCTCGACTTCTCCTGCGCCGCGGCCGCCATCAATTGCATGACGGAGGGCGCACGCGGCGGCATCCGCCCGGTCGCTCAAATCGAATCTTTCATGGCAGCCACTCCTCGCTACCAGGATGCCGAAGAGTTCGCCGCCATCTCCGCCGAATCGCGCTAGCCCAGCGCCGCCAGGCTCGCCTCAACATCCGCGTCCATCGGCAGAAGGCTGTCCGTCCGCGTCATCTTGATCAGCTCAGCCACTCGCTCCGAAACCGCACAGAGTCGCAGGTCCCCACCCTGCTGCTTCGCCATCCCCGAAGCCTGCACCAGTGTCCCCAGGCCGGCGCTGTCCATATAAGGAACGGCGGCCATATCCAGCACCACCTTGGCGGCTCCGTCTTTGATCGCCTTCTGCAGTTGCGCATCCGCCGCGTGAAGGCTCGTGCCCAGCGTCAGCGCACCCGTAAAGCGCACGACGGCCACGCCGGGGTTCGGCTTCTCTATTTCCACCTGGAGAATCATGGCTGCCAATCTACCACGCCCGGCAATCTGTCACCGCTTCGTTAAGCCTTACGCATCCCCGCCCGCGCCTGCTTCACCTGCTTCTCCGCCTCTTTCTTCAGCGCACCAAACTCCGCAGACTCACGCACGGCTGCCAACCACGCATCGCCCTTCAGCGTCTCCGGCGCGCACACAAACCCGGCCTTCATCGCCGACCGCAGACACTCCACCGCGCGCTCTGCCATCCCCATCCGCGCATAGTGCCGCGCAAAGTACATCACGATCTCCGGCTCATACGTCGCATCCGCCTCTTCCATCAATCGCACCGCCTTGCGATGTTTCCCCTCCAGCACCGCCAGCAGCGAGCCCAGCAGCGCGGACATCAACTCTGACAGCGCCATCCGCTCCAGCCGCTCGCGCAGCAAAGCCACCGCACGGTCCGTTTCCCCGAGCGCCGCCCACGCCGCCGCATCCAGGTAGTACGCCGCGCGCCCGCCATAGCTCTCAATCGCCGCCGCATACTCACCCGCAAGAAATCGCGTGTGCGCCACGCTCGTCACCATCGCCGGATCCAACTCCACCGCGCGCCGGTGCGCCTCCTCAGACTCCTTCAGCAATCCGCGAAATCGCAGCACCTGCACCAGCCCTGCAAAACACTCGGGCTCGCTCGGATGCCGCTCCAGCCTTTTCATCAACCGCTCCATCGCTGCATCTGCCCGGCCTGTGTCCACCTGCACCAGCGTGTAAAACTGATGCGCGCTCGCCAGTTCCGGATCAATCGCGAGCGCCCGCTCGAACGCCGCCTCCGTCAGCTCCTTCATCCTCACCGCGTTCCCGCCAAACTTCCCCTCGAACCAGCTGCACCTTCCCATCCACGCCCACGCTGCCGCAAAGTTCGGATCCTCCGCCAGGCAAGTCCAAAGAAAATCGCGCGCCAGTGTCATCGACTCCATCGACCGTTGCGCCGTCAGCTCCTTCGCCCGCGCAAACCGCTCATACGTCGCGCGCGCCACTCCCGGCTCACACTTCACCTTCATCTCAAACCGATACCCATGCTTCGACACCGTGCGAATCGCATCACGTCCCACAATCTTCCTCAGACTCACAATCGTGTTCGTCAGGTTCGCCTCACTCACATGCACATTGGGCCACAACATCTCCTTGAGCTCTTCCTTGCTCACAAGATGCTCAGCCCGACGCACCAAACATAACAGCGCATCGAACGCCTTCGGTTGCAGCGCCACACTCTTACCCTTCTGTTTCAGCAGCCGATTCGCCGGATGCAGTTCAAACTCTCCGAACCGGTACGCCGTCTCCACCGTGCTTTGATTTTCCTTTGAAAATCCCTGCGCCATCCGTGCCCCGTTCTCGTTCGAAATCAGCCTACACTCCCTCTCATCATGGTCACGCAAGACTCACCGACTCGCTCCGTCCGCATGATCTTTGCAATCGCGCTCTCCCTCAGCACAGCCATCATGCTCTGCGGTTGCGAGCGACCGCTCCTCGCACAAACAACCCCCGCACCGTTGCACGACGGCGCCCATGACTTCGACTTCAACATCGGCACCTGGCACACGCACATCCACCGCTTCATGGACCCCTTCTCACCTACTTCCAAATCCATCGATCTCAATGGCACCGTCACCGTTCGCCCCATCTGGGGCGGCAAAGCGGAGCTCGAAGAGATCCAGGCAGACGGTCCCAACGGTCGCTGGGAGGGCATGACTCTCTTCCTCTACAACCCCGAATCGCACGAGTGGTCGCAGACCTTTGCCAACGACAAAATGGGCGCGCCCGATTCCGGCAACATCGGCCACTTCAGCAACGGCCGCGTTGAGCTCTACGGGCAGGACACCTTCCAGGGCAAATCCATCCTCGTCCGAGCTGTCTGGTCGGACATCAAACCAGACGGCCACCACTACGCCGAGTACTACTCCAACGACGCTGGCCGCACATGGCACCTATCCTTCAACGCCGAGCTCACTCGCCAGGACCCCGCAACTGCAACCGTCGCTCCGCCCTTCCCTGATCCACCCGGCGACACCAACCCCGCGCACGCCTTCGACTGGGACATCGGCTCCTGGAAGATTCACATGGATCGTCTCGCCGATCCGCTCACCGGCTCGACCACCTGGACGCACATGGACGGCACCACCATCAACTCGCCCTTCTGGAGCGGCCGCGGCAATATCGCGCAAGTTGAAGCCGACGGCCCCAACGGCCACCTCGAACTCCTCGCGCTCCGCCTCTACAACCCCTCCACACACGAGTGGACCACCAGCTTCGCCACCAGCGGCGTCGGCATCCTCAACACATCCACCGGCCGCCCCATCATCGGCAGCTTCAAAGACGGCCGCGGCGAGTTCGTCGATCAGGAGCCCTACAACGGCCGCACGATCCTCGTTCGCTTCCGCATCTGGCCCATTGACGCCAACAACGCGCAATCCGAGCAGGCCTTCTCTGCGGACGGCGGTAAGACGTGGGAGACCAACTGGATCAACCACTACACCCGCGTCAAGTCCAACTAATTCGCTCCCTCCCCACGCGCACGACGATACACACCCCTTTCGTCGTGCGCGTCTTTGTCTTTCGCTTTGTGTCGTGCGCCCTATCGTGGTGCGCGCTTTCATGTCTCCCGTCTTCCATCGGCGCTATACTCGCCCGGTCGCACCGGGCCTCTCGTACCTTCGCAGAGTTCAACTTGAGGTAGCGGCTATGTCCACGCACCCGCTCGCGCCCCCTTCCGTGCCCCCACCCTCCGGCGGCCTCGGCAGCAACTCCAACTACGTTCTCTCCACTGCCACATCCGCCCAGTGCACTCCCATCACTGGCCTCACCGTGACCATCGACATCACGCAGGACCTCGTCCTCAAGTCTTCCAACAGCTTCTTCCTCGACGGCTATAGCCTTCAGCTCAACTGCTACTCGCCTCCCGGGCTTCACCGATGCCTGGCAGCAGTACATCTTCGCCATGTTCGGCCCGGACATCGTTGCTACCCGCCTCAACGGCGCCATCAACAACTACAGCGTCAAGCAAGAGTCCCTTCTCGACGCAGATCTTCCTGCTCATCAACCTGCCCAGCACCACGCTGCCCACCGGCTATCAGCTGCAGCTCCAGCTCAATGACGACGCCAGCAACAAAATCGTCGGCGTCCGCTGGATCGTCAACGACCTCGGCGTTCTTCCGTCTCCCACCACACGCCTCACGGGCTACTGGCTCGTCGACCCAAGGGCCAACCTCAACGCTCAGTACTCAACCGAGCAGCACATCAACTACATCGGCGTCGACGGCCACGTCCACGAGCGTCTCCACTTCGCTTCCGGCGACTGGAGTTGACAACGACCTCACCCTCCTCTCCGGCAACCACATGACCCCCAGCCGTCAACAGCGCGCTCGACGCCTCGCCGACGCCGTCGGCGGACAGCACGTCAACTACATCGGAACCGACGGCCACGTCCACGAGCTCTACATCACTTACCGCAGCTTCACAGTGGGTCGACAACGACCTCACCGTGCTCTCGAAAGCACGTTCTGCCTCGCGCCCAACTCTCCCCTCGACGGCTACGTCGATACCGACAAGGGACAGCACGTCAACTTCATCGGCACCGATGGTCACGTCCACGAACTCTTCATCGCCTCCGGCGGCCACTGGGTCAACAACGACCTCATCGTTCTCTCCGGCAACGACACCGCTCCGCGCCCAACAGCCCGCTCGACGGTTACATCGACGCCAATAACGGACAGCACGTCAACTTCATCGGCATCGATGGTCACGTTCACGAGCTCTACATCACGCCTCACGGCCACTGGGTCAACAACGACCTCACCCCTCTCTCCGGCGACGGCATCGCGCCCTCACGCACCAGCTCCCTCTGCGGCTACCTCGCTCAGGACAACGGTCAGCACGTCGACTTCATCGGCGCAGACGGCCACGTGCACGAGCTCTACACCCACCCCAACGCGCAGTGGATCGACAATGACCTCAACGTGCTCTCCGGCAACAGTGTCCCACCCGCGCCCAACTCTCCACTCTGCGGTTACTGGGACTCCAACAACTCGCAACACGTCAACTTCATCGGCACGGACGGCCACGCGCACGAGCTCTACATTCCCGCCAACGGTCACTGGATCCCCAACGACCTCACAGCTCTCGCCGGCGGCATGGCGCCCGCGCCCAACAGCGCACTTCACTCCTACGCGCAGCCCAACGGCGATCAGCACGTCAACTTCATCGGAATCACTGACGCCCACCTGCACGAGCTCTTCTTCCGCACCGGCGAGCAGTGGGTCAACAACGATCTCAACTTCCTCCAGCTCGTCAACGTCCTCAAATCTCCCCTCGACCTGCGCCCGGACCAGTTCGCGCCCATCTGCGCCTTCGAGCTCAACCTCGTCGGCCCTTACAACTCGGACAAAGCCATCTTCTCCTCCGGAGCAGGCACCTTCACCTACGCCGCCGCTACACCGCTTACCGTGCTCGGCAACATCCCTGCCTGTGCGCCCTTCCAATTCGGAACCGCCGAAACCTCCAACAGCGTCTACGGCGATCTGGATGCCGGTCCGAGCAACGTCATCACTCAAACCTTCTCCATCGACACGACCGAGCACATCATCCGCTTCAATGGTCCCGTGACGAAAGGCACCCTTCTCTCCATAAAACCGGGGAAACTCTCAAAACCAATCCGGCCGTCATCAAGACTGACTAGTACGCGGTCCTCACGCAACCGTCATCCGCCACCTGTACGGCCGCAGCCCCTCAATCCGGTCGAACAACTACGCACACCGCTTCTTCACTGTCGGCAGCTACAGCAACTTCGATCTGTGTCCACGAAAGTGTTCCGAGCGTGGCGCCCATTTCCGTAAATGTGTGGCCCTTTCTGACTGCAAACCGCGCATTGAAAGATGAGGTTTGCCATGACACCGATACGCCATCGCCGCATCCTGCTGACCCTTCTCAGCTTCGCATCCCTCACCTCAGCCGCAGCCGTCTTCGGATTAATTCCCAACCTCACTCCGTTCCGTGACCCCACCGGAGCCGTCGCCACCTACAACGCTGCCGGCGCCATCAACCAGCAGAATCCCTTCTTCCAGAGCCTCGGCACCAACGGCCGCACCTGCGCCACCTGTCATCAGGCCGACCAGGCCTTCAGCCTCAGCGCCACCGGAGCCCGCCTCGTCTACGAGCAAACTCGCGGCCATGATCCGCTCTTCGCCGCCTTTGACGGAGCCAACTGCCCCGCCGATACCTCCACCAGTCCCAACGCCCACAGCCTCCTGCTCAACAACGGACTCATCCGCATCGGCATCACGCCTCCGGCGACCATGCAGTTCACCATCGCCGTCGTGCACGATCCTTACCACTGCGCTCTTACCTTCGACCCCAGGACCGGAGCGCCCGTCTACTCCGTCTACCGCCGCCCGCTTCCCGCCACGAATCTGCGCTACCTCAGCGCCATCATGTTTGACGGCCGCGAAACCCTCATGCCGCTGAACAACGCAAACACTGTTGACGCCAACCTCGCCTTCGACCTCACCGATCAGGCCACCAGCGCTGTGCTCACGCACTCTCAGGGCGCTGCTCCACCCACCGCCGAGCAACTCGCCCAGATCGTCCAGTTTGAAACCGGCCTCACCACCGCACAAATCCGCGACAACCAGGCTGGCTCTCTCTCCTACGACGGCGCCTCCGGTGGCCCGCGCTATCTCTACGATGAGCAATACACCCCCGGCGTCAACGACCCGCTCGGCGGCAACCCCATCGGCGTCAACTTCAACTCCAGCGCCTTCACGCTCTACACCGCCTGGGAGGACATCCCCGCCCCCACGCACTTTCCCTGGGTTCCGCTCACTCCCAAACAATCCAGTGATGAGATGAAGCGCGAGATCGCCGCCGGCGAAAAGATCTTCAACACACAACCCGTCATCATCACCGGCGTCCGCGGCCTCAACGACAACGCCACCATCGGCAGCCCCGCGTCCATCACCGGAACCTGCACCACCTGTCACAACGCGCCCAATGTCGGCGACCACTCCGTCGCTCTCCCGCTCGACATCGGCACCAGTCGCCAGCCTGGCGATGAAACCAACCCCGCCATCATCGCCGCGCTTCAGCAACTCAGCGCCCCGGACCTTCCCGTCTACAAGATTAGCGGCTGCCCCGACCCGCTCAACCCCGGCAGCACCGTCACCTTCTACACCTCGGACCCCGGCAAAGGTCTCATCACCGGCATGTGCTCTGACGTCAATCGCGGCAAGGGCCCCATCCTTCGCGGCCTCGCCGCACGCGCTCCATACTTCCACAACGGCTCCGCCGCCAACCTGCAGGAGCTCGTCAACTTCTACAACCAGCGCTTCCAGATGAATCTCACCGACGAACAGCAGAAGGACCTCATCGCCTTCCTGAACTCACTATGAGCTCATCGCCTTCGAACGGCCACGACTCTCGGGTGCCCCATTCATGCGCAGTCTCATCGCGCATGGGTGGGGTCGAACTCCCGCCCGGACCTACGACTCCGCCGCTCCCATCAGCATCAGCGCTCTCTGCGCAAATGGCGAGTACACCAGCAGCGTCATGGCCGCAATCGCTAATCCCAGATTGATGTGGTGCAGCAGCAGCGCCGGCGACAGTGCCCAGATCAAATCCATCGCCACCAGCCCCGGCCATAGTTTCAGAAACTTCTCTCTCGCTCTCGGCGCACGAAACAAAACCATGCAAACCAGAAACACGCGCACCGGAATCAGCACCGCCGCGCTTGCCACAATCACGATCAACGCCACTCGTGCATAGCTCAGCGGACTCAGCAGATCATGGATCTCTCCCAGGTTCGCCAGCGCGCCCACATAGAACCCCACATACATCACCTGCAGCAGCACAAACAGCGTCCGCGCCACCGCATGCGAGCTCCGCGGCAGATCCTCCGGCGTCGCCAGCGCTCCCTCCCAGAACCTGCGTTCCACCACCTCGCCGGTCCCGTTCCCCTCCGCCACAACCGCCTCCCCAATTCGCTCCACCGGCGCCACAAACCTGTAGCCCTTCCGCGCCAGCGTCTCCACAAACCTCGGACTGTTCGCCTTATCCCCCAGCGCCTCGCGCACGCGGTTCACCGCCGAGTTCACCCCGTGCTCATAATCCACAAACGTCCCGTCCGGCCATAGCTCTCTGCTGATCTCCTCCCGCGTCACCACCTCGCCCGGCCGCTCCACCAGCATCATCAGCACCTGGAAGGGCTGCGCATGAATCCGCACCCGAACACCCTGCCGGCGCAGCTCTCCCGTCGCAGCATCCGCCTCAAACCCACCAAACCGATACCGCCTTGCCGCTTCTTCCACCATCCGCCGTCCAGTCTACTCAAACACTCGCCGGTCCCCGCTTCTCATGCGTTGTAGAAGTCATCGCAACCCGCACATCGCACACCACTTGCACCGTGAGATTCAATTCTGCCCCGCGTTACCTCTCTTGCATTGCGCCAGCGCCCCATTCCAGCCACGCTCACATCCATGAACCGCCTGGTCCCCAAGCTCACACTCCTCCTCGGCGCTCTTCTTCTCTTCCGCGCGCCCCGCCTCTTCGCCGAGCCATCTCTCGCCGCCGTCGCCGCCTTCAACACCTACACCCACACCGTCGAGTCCCGCCTCGCCCGGCAGCACAGGACCTCCGACATCTTCCTCGCGCTCCCCGGCGACCCCGCCACCCGCGCCCAACTCCGCTCCGGCCAGATCCTCATCGAACAGCTCACCACCCCCGCCACTCCCGACGCTCTCCTCCACCACTGGCGCGCCACCGCCTTCGTCCCCAACGCCGGGGTCCCCGGCTTCGAGCACCTCCTCCAGGACTTCTCCGCCTACCCGCACAACTTCGCCCCGCAGATCGTCTCCACCACCATTCTCTCGCGCACCTCCACCGGCACCATCGCACGCCTCCGCACCCGCCAGCACCACGTCATCACCGTCATCCTCGACACCACCGTCGACGTCACCTTCGCCTCGCTCGACGCCGCCCACGGCTACAGCATCTCCCGCAGCACCCGCATCGACGAGATCGCCTCACCCGGCACACCCTCCGAACACGTTCTCAGCGCCTCCGACGACCACGGCTTCCTCTATCGCCTCAACACCTACTGGAGCTACGAGCAACGCGACGGCGGTCTCTACCTCCAGATCGAATCCATCTCGCTCACGCGCGACATCCCCCGCGGCCTCGCCTGGGCCATCCAGCCCTACCTCGAAAGCATCCCCCGCCAATCTCTCGTCTTCACCCTCACCTCCGCCCGCGACGCCCTGGAGAAAGCGCCAACTGTTTCTCCTCCGCAGCGAACAGGTACCCCAACGCTTTAGCCTCGGGTCTCCCTGGGGTATGCAACGAATTTCTTCGCCACCGAGGATCTCCCATGAGCACCAACGCACTCACGCCCGCCGCACCCGCGTTCACGCCCGCGCTCCGCATCAACCGCTCGCTCACCGCCTCCGCGGAAAAGCGCCTCCTCGAATTCCTCGCCCGCCATGCTCCCCGCCGCCTCACCTCCGACCACCTCACCCTCCTTGGCCTCACCGCACAAATCGCCGCAGGTCTCTTCTACGCCCTCTCGAGAACGCACGTGCTCTTCCTCCTCGCCGTCAACGCCTGCATCATCCTCAACTGGCTCGGCGACTCGCTCGACGGCACACTCGCCCGCGTCCGCCATCAGCAGCGCCCGCGCTTCGGCTTCTACGTCGACCACATCACCGATCTCTTCGGCGCCGCCGCGCTCCTCACCGGCCTCGCCCTCTCCGGCTTCGCGCACTGGCCCGTCGCGCTCGCCATGCTCATCGGCTTCCTCCTTCTCTCCGCCGAAAGCTTCCTCGCCACCCACACCCTCGCGCGCTTCGAGCTCTCACAATTCCTCGTCGGCCCCACCGAGCTCCGCATCTTCCTCATCCTTGGTAACCTCTTCCTCTTCCGCGACCCCTACGCGCACATCCCGTATTTGCCCGGTCCAGCCCACCACATCCTCCTCTTCGACCTCGGCGGCTCCATCGGCGCCCTCTGCATGTTCATCCTCGTCCTCATCCTCGCCTGCCGCCACACCGCCCAACTCTTCCGCGAAGAACCCCTCCCGCGCGCATGAGCCCACTCACCCGCTTCCTCCGCTTCAACCTCGTCGGCCTCCTCGGCATCGTCACGCAGCTCACCACCCTCGCGCTCCTCAACCGCGCCATCCCCACGCGTTACCTCCTCACCTCCACCCTCGCTGTCGAGCTCACGCTCCTCCACAACTTCGCCTGGCACATCCGTTACACCTGGCCTCAAACAAAAATCACGCGTCACTCCGCAACCATCGCGCTCCTCCGCTTCCATCTCTCCAACGGCCTCACCTCGCTACTCGGCAACCTCGCCCTCATGCGAGCCTTCGTCCGTTCCTTTCACTCGCCCATCCTCCTCGCCAACGCCCTCGCTATCGCCTGCTGCGGCCTCGCCAACTTCCTCATCGCGCACCTCTGGGTCTTCCCGGAAACCACCCGCGCGCAACAGCTTGCCCCAGGCAGTTTCATCGCTGCAAGAACTGACAGTTAAACCTTTGCCTCCCGGTTTCTATCCTTATCTCACGCGTCGCGGTTCTCCCCGGCCTGCGGCAAAACCTCGCTCTGCGGGAGATCTCCAATGAACATCGCGCGCAAGTTCTTATTTGTCCTTCTCGCCACAGTGGTCGTCACGCTCGCACTCGGCTGAACGCGGAGATCCCGCCATGTCTCCAACATCTCCCGCACCAAATCCCAACGGCAGCCTCCAGCACGCCCGTGCCGTCGAAGCCGTCATCTGGGGCATGCCCGCCGTCAACTACGACCTCATGCTCCAGCAGATGCTCACCAAAACCCCCGGCAAAGTCGGTCAGGTCATCTACTGGGGTCGCCCGCTCGACTCCAAAAACCAGACCCTCACCCCCAACCCCGACGCCCTCTACTTCATGGTCTTCTTCAACACCAAGGCCGGCCCCATCGTCCTCGACCTTCCGCCCGCCACCGCCAACGGCTCCTTCAACGCCAACATCGTCACCCTATGGCAGATGCCGCTTGAAGACGCCGGCCTCATGGGCATCGACAAAGGCAAGGGCGGCAAGTTCGTCGTCCTTCCTCCCGGCTACAAAGACAAAGTCTCCGCAGGCTACCTCCCGCTGCAATCCGACACCCTCGGCGGCTACATGCTCTTCCGCGCCAACCTCAAGAGCCACTCCGACGCCGACGTCGCCGCCTCCATCGCCTACGGCAAACAGATGCGCGTCTACCCGCTCTCCGCCGCCGAGCACCCTCCCGCCACCGTCTTCACCGACGTTAAGGACATCGACTTCGACTCCACCATCCAGTACGACTCCACCTTCTTCGATCACCTCAACAACATCATCCAGTCCGAGTTCTGGATCGACCGCGACCGCGTCATGATCGACCAGCTCGCCGGACTCGGCATCGAAAAAGGCAAGCCCTTCCAGCCCGGCGACGACACACGCGCCCTCCTCACCTCCGCCGCGCAGGACGCCCGCACCTTCCTCTACGCAAAATACGACGCTGGCTTCCCGCCCTTCTTCTCCGCCACCAGCCGCTGGATGTACCCCACCTATCCCGCGCTCGTTCAGGCCGCGCAGACCGGCTACGCCGACCTCAACACCTACCCCGTCGACGATCGCGGCGTCGCCTACAGCTACGCATTCATCGGCCTCAAGCGCCTCGGCGCCGGCCAGATGTATCTCATCTCCATCAAGGACAAGAACGGCAGCGCCTTCGACGGCGCAAAGAGCTACAAGCTCACCGTCCCGCCCAACGCCCCCGTCTCGCAGTACTGGTCCGTCACCGCGTACGACCGCGATATCCACACGCTCCTCAAGGGCATGCCGCGCGCCAGCCGCTCCTCCCAGATCCCCGAGCTCCAGAAAAACCCCGACGGCTCCGTCGACATCTACTTCGCCCCCAAGGCTCCCGCCGGCAAAGACGCCAACTGGGTCCCCACCGACCCCGCCCGCAACTTCGAGCTCATGTTCCGCGCCTACGGTCCCACCCCCGCCTTCTTTCAGAAACAGTGGATCCTCCCCGACGTCGCGCTCGTGCAGTGAACCTCCGAGCGTCAAAGAGAGCGCGCAGGCCGGGTGCTCCATTCATGCGCGGCTTCATCGCACATGGGTGGGGTCGAACAATTTGCGACCCACGCATCCACTCCACCGTCCACCTCACATGGCTTCAGAGCCACTCGCTCGCCGGCGCGCTCTACTCGAACTCACCGTTTCCTACGCGCTCATCCTCCTCGTCATCTGGACGCCCAACACCGGGGTCCCCGCCGAGCTTGCTCGGTGGGTTGGAAATTCCTGGCAGCGCATCTTCTACATCGCGGCCGTCATCGCCCTCGCGGCCATCCTCGCGCTGTCGTTTCAAAGCCGCCGCGCACTCGGCCTTCAATTCAAAAATCTCGGACGCTCCCTCTGGATCGCCATCGCTGCGCTCGCCCTCGCCGCCATCATCATCCTTATTGCCGCACATCTGCACACGCTGCGCGCCCCTCACAACACATCGCAGTTCATCGCGCGTTACTGGGGCTATGCGCTCTGGGCCTTCGTCCAGCAGATTCTCCTGCTCGACATCTTTCTCCGCCGCCTTCAGATCCTGATCCCTTCGCAGCCGCACCTCGCCGCGCTCGCCGCCGCCACGCTCTTCGCCCTCGCGCATCTGCCCAACCCGATCCTCACGCCCATCACGCTCCTCTGGGGATTCCTCTCCTGCCTGCTCTTCCTCCGCTACCGCAACATCATCCCGCTCGCCATCGCACACGCCGCCTTCGGGATCACGCTGGCCATCACCATCCCGCCACCACTCATCCACAACATGCGCGTCGGCCTCGGCTTTCTCCACTACCACTCTCACCGGGTGGCCCAACCCTCGACACGAAGTGGCAGGGTGGGGTATCGCGCGTTATGACGCGCGAGTCGCAAACCCGGATTAGCAGCGGCCTTTAGGCCGCTGAATCCCCCGCCTCAACCACGGGGTTTTAGCCCCGGCCCGCCATCACCGCAGCCACATCGACCACACCGTATCCACCAACGTATGCGTCACCGCCGATGCACCCACTCGTCTCTCTTGCCGCCACGCCCTTCCATAGAACACACCCGCAATCGCCGCCAGCACCACATACCTCCAGTTGAAATGCACCGCCCTCTTGTTGAAGTGCGACAACCCAAAGATCACTGCTGTCACCGCCAGCGCCCACCCGCGACCGACTCTTCGCTCCAGCAGGTTCTGCATCCATCCGCGAAAAAACAGCTCCTCCGGCACCGCAATAAAGAAGAACGTGAACACCAGCGCGCTTGCCAGCCTCCACCCCTCCGGCCAGCGCGCATGCGCATGCAGAAACCCCAGCGCCAACCCCAGCACAATCGCCACCGGCGCATAAAAACAAAACTCCCTCAACCCAACTCGCAAATCGCGCACACGCAATCGCAGATCGAACCCCACACCACCCAACTGTCGCACTGCCCCGAATCCCCAGATCCCCGCATCCAGCAGCACCATCTTGTTGAACACCGCCATCCCGCGCGGCCACGCCGGCTCAAACCATCGCAGGTCCACTGCCATCCCCAGCACCAGCAGCACCACAAACTCTCGCCAATCTCCGCTCTGCCTTCCATCGACCCACGCAAGCATCGCGGCCACCGCCACCGGCAGCAACAAATAAACAGCAAACCATCGCCACTCAAAGATCCCCCGCGCCGCCGCCACTAGCACATACACCCCGCACAACAGTCCCGGCGCCGACACCCGCACCCCCATCGGCAACCGCGCCGTCCACCGCGCAAACCCCTCCGCCCAGAACGCCGCCCACAACATCGGCGCCAGTGCCAGGACTCCCGCAATCACCAACTCCGCATCCACTCGCATCTCGAATCTCGCATCTCGAAACTCATAGCCGAACCCGAAAACCCTTGACACTACCCGTTACAATAAAAGTAGGAGATCTTCTCGCCCGGCCTATCGCCGGGCGTCTTCGATTAAAGCCGAGGACAGCCGCTAAGTTCTTTTTCAGCAAGACTTTGCAAAGATGCAAAATAGCAACTCCTTTGCCTTCAGGACTTTGCACTTTGACATTCAGGTTAGGTCCACCCCTAACCCAAATGTTTGGAAGACTTTGCACCAAAAGTGGCGGGGGGAGGGGTATCCCTCCAAACCCACTCCGCTACACTACTCCCGATGGCCTTCGCACCCTCCGGCAACCGACTCTACCGCCGCCTCACAAAAATAATTTTCCTCCTCCTCGCAGCGCTCTCGCCCGCTCCTCTCATCGCGCAGGCGCTCCCCGGAGGACGCGTCATTCTCGTCCTTCCCTTCGAGAACCGCTCCGGCGACGCGACCCTCAACTGGATCGGCAACTCCTTCCCCGACACACTCGATCGCCGCCTCAACTCCGCCGGCTTCCTCACCATCTCCCACGACGACCGCGTCTATGCCCTCACGCACCTCGGCCTTCCCGGCGACTTCCGCCCCTCGCGCGCCACCACCATCCGCATCGCCCAGCAGCTCGACGCCAACTACGTCGTCATCGGCAGCTTCACCCTCGCCAGCGGCCAGATCGACATCCAGTCCCAGGTCCTCTCCATCGACAAGCTCACCCTCTCGCCGCCGGTCACCGGCTCAGCCGCACTCGACCGCCTCTACGACGCCGAGAACTCCGTCGCCTGGAAGGTCGCCCGCACCATCGACCCCACCTTCAACGTCGCCGAGCAGACCTTCCTCGGCGCCGGCGAAGGCGCCGTCCCGCTGCCCGCCTTCGAGGACTACATCCGCGGCATCAACGCCCCCACCTCCGCCGAAGCCCTCGTGCGCCTCAAGACCGCCGTCGCCGAGGCGCCCAACTACGCCGCAGCTCTCCTCGCCCTCGGCAAGCAGGAGTACCTCACCCGCGACTACACGTCTGCCGCAACCACGCTGGCCAAGGTCCCACTCTCCGATCCTCAGGCCCTTGAGGCCAACTTCTACCTTGGCCTCGCCCGCTTCAACGCCGCCAACTACGCCGGTGCCTACACGGCCTTCGAGTTCCTCGCCTCCCGCCTCCCGCTGCCTGAGGTCGTCAACAACCAGGGAGTCGCGCTCGGCCGCCAGGGCAAGGACGCCGTCGCCCTCTACGAGCGTGCCTCCGCCGCCGACCCCTCCGACGAGGACTACCGCTACAACCTCGCCATCGCCCTGTGGCGACGCGGCGACCTTGGGACCGCGCTCCAGGAGGCTGACGCAGCCCTGAAGCTCAAGCCCAACGACCCCGAGGCCGGCTCCCTGCGCGCCCACCTCTCCATAGCCCCCGCCGGCTCCAAACTCGACCCCGACAGCGGCTTCGCCCCCGTCGAGCGCATCCGCCGCAACTACTCCGAGGCCGCCTTCCGCCAGGCTGCCTTCCAGCTTGACCAACTCCGTGCCGCGCGCATGGCCACCCTACCCCCCACCCAACGCGCGACCGAGTACACCACCCTTGGCCGCGATTACCTTACCCAGGGGCTGTTGCCACAGGCTGAGCAGCAGTTCCAGTTTGCGCTCGCAGCCGATTCCAACAGCGCAGCTGCGCATGCGGGTCTGGCCGAAGTACGTGAGCGCAGCGGTGACGCCAAGGACGCACGCGTTGAGGCGCAGCATTCGATCAACATTCAGCCCAACGTACCCGCGTTGCTCGTGCTCGCTCGTCTGGACATCGCGCAGAATCAGCTCGCCGCCGCGGCTGACGATGTCTCCCGCGCACTGCGCGTGGAACCTTCCAACTCCGCCGCACTCGCCATGCGCCAAAACCTGCAGCAGCGCGGACAGAGCGTACGCTGAGCGCGATGCTTCCGCTTCTCTCGACGCTCTCGCCTGACGCCGCCGTCCTGATTCTGACAGCCGGAGTTGCGCTCATCGCGTTCGAACTCAATCGTCCCGGTTCTATCCTGCCCGGTACGCTCGGCCTACTTCTTTCGCTGCTTGCAGCCGCCAGCCTCGCGCAGCATCATCCACGCCCGTGGCTCGTGCTTCTGTTCATCGCCTCGATGGCTGCCCTGCTGTTGCAGGCGAGGCGCCCGCTCCTGTGGATCATTCCTGCAATCGCAACGATCCTCCTGATCCTCTCGATGGACACTCTGTTACCGCCCACCGTGCAGCCCGAGATCAGCGTCTGGGTGGCGCTCCTCTGCGGCTTGCTTCTCGGAACCGGAACCACCGTACTTACCCGGATCGCGCGGCGCGCCCGCCAGAACAAGGGTTTAGACTAGAACAGAGCGCACAACGCGCCCGGAGCCTTCTCGTTTTGACGCACAGCCTTTCGCGAGCCCTGCTCGCCACCGCGACACTCTTTCTGTCTGTCACCGGCATCGCCGCCGCACAAACCACCCCACTCAGCCGCCAGATGTCGCGTATCGACTTCGGCATCAGTGGTGTGGGCCAGCTTACAGGTACCGTCAGTGGGCCGATCGTTCCTACCGGCGCAGCAAACGCGGGCGTAGTCACCTCGCAGTATGCCTCCGACACTGTTGGCGCAATGGCAAACATCCGGTATGTTGCGAAGCCCTATATCGGTGTGGAGTTCAACTATGTTTGGGGTCGCTACACGGAGAACTACAGTCCGGCGCCCAACGGCGCGTCCCTGTTTCAAGTTCAGACCACGTCCAATGAAACCAGCTTTGGCTGGGTCGTGACGCCCCCGCATCCGATCTTCGGGATGCAGCCGTTCGCCTCCGCGGGCGCCGGCACCAATAACTTCAAGCCTACGGGAGGCGGCGGCAATGGAGCGCCGCATCAGTACCGTGCGACCTACTATTACAACGTTGGAGTGCAGAAGGAGATCTTCGACAGCAACTTCGGGATTCGCGCCTCGTTCCGGGAGACCTTCTATCTCGCGCCAGATTTTGGTCAGAACTATCTCACCATCCTGAAGCACACGACGACCTTACAGCCGACCGTGGGCTTCTATCTCCGCTTCTAGTTGTCATCGCAGCAGGAATCTATGAGCCGCCTTCTCGACGACGACCAAGACGACCTCCCGGAACGTGAACGGGAGGTGACTCTCAGCACGGGCACCATCCTCGCCATTTTCCTTGGGCTCGTGCTCCTGTGCGCCGTCTTCTTTGGCTTCGGTTACAACCTTGGCCGCAAGTCAACGACCGTCCCCAATGCGCCGCTTCCTGCCACGACGAATGACGCGGAGCCTGCGGGCACGGGAAGCTCGAGCTTCGACAGCTTCAAGCCATCGCCGAGTTCGCCTTCAGCAACGTCGCCCACAGCAGTGTCGAGGACAACCCCGCCAGCGCCAACGCCGGTTGTCACGACGAGTTCCACTGAAACAGAGCGCACACCTGAATCGGTTCGCGCAACACCAGCACCGGTGCCAGCCGCTACGCGACCGGCTGCTCCGCCCCCGGCGAATCCATCAACCCCGACGCGCGCTTCGCAACCGCCTGCGCCGGCGATAACTCCCGGCGGCGCCTTCGTTGTTCAGATCGCTGCTATCTCGGGATCGCATAAGGACGACGCCGACCTGCTGATGAACGCGCTGCACAGCAAGGGCTACCAGGTGTCCGAGCGGACCGAAGCGCAGGACAAGCTGATTCATATTCAGGTTGGCCCGTTTGCCACGAAGGCCGACGCCGAGGCGATGCGCGAGCGGCTGATCGTGGACGGCTACAACGCCATCGTCAAGTAACTCTGCATCGCCTATTTTTCAATAGAGCGCCTGCGCTCGAGTTCCTCTTCCATCGCAGCGCGCACGCGCTCCATCAGATCTTCGCGCGATGATGCATGCTGCGGATGAATCGGGGGAAGAAATCGGATGTACGCTTCTCCCGGCGTGATGCGCTGACTTCCCTTGGGCATCATGCGTTCTGTCCCAGTGATGACGACGGGAATGATTGGCACGCCCGTCTGCTCGGCGAGGAAGAACGCGCCCTTCTTGAACGGCAGCAGCCTTCCATCGGGTGAGCGCGTTCCTTCAGGAAAGATTGTCATGTGCAGTCCACTGTTGAGCGCGTCCGCCGCGGCATCAACACTGCGCTGCGCGTCCTCACGAGAGTTGCCGCGTGACACCGGCACGTACTTACCCATCCGCATTGCGGTTGCCAGGAATGGAACCTTCATCAGCTCTCGCTTGATAAAGACACTCGTCATACCGGGGATAGACGGCAGCAGAAGCGGTGCATCGAGATTCGAGACGTGATTGCTGAGGAAGATATAGTTCACGCCCGGCAGGACATTCTCCGTGCCTTCGATCCGCGCGCGCGCGCCCGCAGCCTTTGGGCCGAGCGCGGTGATCTTCATTCCCCAGCCGTACATTGTGCGGAAGTCCTTGCGCAACGCGGACCATGGGATCCCGATGAGTGCGGCAGGAACACCGAGAACGAGATACACGAGTAGCAGCCGAAGCGTACCAAACATACAGAGCAAGGATATCGTGCGCAGTGCACGAAGAATACCTGCTTAGCCGTCGCGGCGGCGCTCGAGGTGCGAACCCATCTCGATGGCCCTGGGCAGCTTCTCGTAGATTCCGCCGAAACCTCCGTTGGAAAGGAGCGCAATCACATCGCCGTAGCGTACACGCGGCACAATCTCACTGACGATGGCATCGGCGTCGGCACACAAGATCGCCGGAACTCCGCGAGCGACGAGCGCCTCGACAACGTGGCTCGGCTCGAGGCGCTCGAGGACCGGTATGGCGTCACTCTTGAACACGCCGGCGAGCACAACATCGTCCGCGAGCGAGAGACTCTCGACGAGCTCGCGCTCGAAGACGTTTCTGCGAAGCGTGTTGGAGCGCGGCTCAAGCACGGCCCACAGCCTGCGTCCCGAGTACGCGGCGCGGAGAGCGCGCAGTGTCTCGCGGATCGCCGTCGGATGGTGCGCGAAGTCGTCGATGACGGTGACGCCCGCGACCTCCGCGCGCACTTCGAGTCGCCGCTTCACGCTCTTGAAGCTTCCGATGGCGGCTTCAATCGCTTCAACCGGAACACCCTGGCCCGCTGCGAGCGCGGCGGCTGCGGTGGCGTTGAGTGCGTTGTGTTCCCCGGCCATCGGCAGGCGCAGACGCGCGAACTCCTGACCGCCACGCAACAGCTTCCAACTTGTCGATGCGCCGTCCTGGCGAAGATCCACGGCGTGCCAGTAGGAGTCTTCGAGGAAGCCGTAGCGCTCGACCTTGCAGAAGGCGCGTGCGCTGCACTCTGTGACATTCTCGCTCGCGTCGAACGCGACGAGGCGGCCGCGGCGCGGGATGAGATTCACCATGCGCTTGAATGCTATCTTGACGGCTTCGAGATCGGCGTAGATGTCGGCGTGGTCGAACTCGACGTGTGTGAGGATTGCGGCGTCAGGAAAGTAGTGTAGGAACTTTGGTCCTTTGTCGAAGAAGGCGGTGTCGTACTCGTCACCCTCAAGGATGAAGGGCCGCGTGCCGTCCTGCACGTGGAAGCTGCTGCCGAAGTTTTCTGCGACGCCACCGATGAGAAACGACGGCTTCCAGCCCGCGGCATCGTCGCTCTTCATGCGTGAGGCCGTCTCGAAGATCCAGGCGAGCATGCTTGTAGTTGTCGTCTTGCCGTGCGTTCCGCAGACAACGAAGCGCTCGCGGCCCTGCAGGAATTCGTCGTGGATGAGTGCGGCCATCGAGGTCATCGGAATGCGCTCGTCGAGCACGACTTCGAGCTCTGCGTTGCCGCGGGAGATAGCGTTGCCGACGACGACGAGGTCGGGGCGTGGCTTGAGGTTCTTCGCGGCGTACGGCTCCAGGATGGGGATGCCCATCGCGCGTAGCTGATCGCTCATCGGCGGATAGGCTGCAGTGTCGGAGCCAGTGACGCGATGCCCCTGCGCGCGCAACATGCCCGCCAGCGACGCCATCGCAGTGCCGCAGATTCCAATCAGATGCACATGCTTTGCACTGCTCACGAAATCTCCTCCACGGTGTCGCCGTTCATCCTCACCCACGCGCCCAGTGGCAGCGAGCGGTTCTGCCCTACTACATGGCCGCTGCGCAGACCAATTGCGACGGGGCCGACGAACTCCTCCAGCGCATGCAGGCACGCGGCCTCGAAGTAGCTGCATCTCGTCAGGCTTCACGTTTGCAGTCATGTCGCCGAGTATGATGCCGGTTACGTTCCTCAACATGCCGGCGGCACGCAGATGTTGCAGCATGCGGTCCCATTGGTAGGGCTTGGTGCCTATGTCTTCGAGGAAGAGCACGGTCGGCTCGTCGATGCACAGCGCCCATGGCGTTCCGAGACCTTCAGCGAGAATCGAGAGGCATCCGCCAAGCAGGCGGCCTTCGACTTCACCAGCGCGCAGGCAGCGCAGGCCGTCCTGCGAGCTGACACTCCACTTCGATTTCGCCTCGACTGCTGCGTGCCAGGTCGCACGATGCACGCCGTCCATGTGCGACCAGTCGGCAGCAACCATCGGCGCGTAGAAGGTCATCATGCGCAGCTCGTTCCACAGCCATACCTGCAGCGAGGTGTGATCACTGTAGCCGACGAAGACCTTTGGGTTTGCGCGCACGAGCTTCGCATCCAGGCGTGACAGCAGTTCGGCGGATCCCCAACCACCACGCGTGCAGAGCAGGCCTTCAATATCTTTGTCTGCAAACGCTGCGTGGAGATCCTGCAGGCGCTCCGCTGCCGTGCCTGCGTAGTAGAGCGGACCGCGAGCGAGCGCGTGCGGCATCAGCAGAGGCTTGTAGCCGTAGTGCAGCAGGCGATCGATGCCCTTCTCGACCAATTCCGGCTTCGCAGCGGATGCGGGCGAGAGTACAGCTACATAGCTTCCGTCGCGCAGCCGTGGACGCAGTACCTCACGCAAGTTCCACCTCACCACGGCAGATCACTTCGGCCGGCCCGGTCAGCAGCATCTCCTTGTCGTCCGCGGACCAGACCACGCGCTGACGTCCTCCGATCGAGGTTGCGCCGAGTTCGCGCTCGACTCCCTGCAGTGCGATGGCTGCAGCCGAGGAAGCGCACGTGCCTGTGCCGGAGGAGTGCGTGGGGCCGACGCCGCGCTCGTAGATTCGGAACTCGATTTCATTTGCGGCGAGGACGCGCACAAACTCTACGTTCGTGCCAAAGCGAAAGAGTGGATCGACAGCAATCTTCGCGCCGAGTTCCTGCCAGCTCATTCCGTGGCTACTGAAGTCGTTGCTCTCCACAAAGGTGACGAAGTGCGGATTGCCGACGTTCACCATGGCACCGTCGATGGCTCCGCTGACACCTGCAATCCCGATCGCGCGGCGCATGACGCGCGGAACGCCCATATGGCTCTCGACCCACCATGTCGCGCCGTCGCGGCTGAGCACGCGGCATGTGCGCACTCCGCCATGCGTTCCGAAGATCATCTCCGTGTGACCTTCGCTCTGTGCGAGCCATGCGGCCACGCAGCGGGTACCGTTGCCGCTTAACTCGGCCTCACTGCCGTCGGCGTTGAAGAGCCTTAGGAAGAATGTGCCGTCCGGCTTGCGCTCCAGAAACTCGATGCCATCCGCACCCACGCCGGTGTTCCGTTCACACAATCTCTTCGCCAGCGCAGCGTGCCGGCCCATGGCCGCACTCTCCTCGATCACGAGGAAGTCGTTGCCGCACGCGTGTGCCTTTACAAACTGGAGCGAACTCACTCAACCTCCGCATCTTCAAAGACGACCACATGATCGGTTGCATCACTCGCTTTCAACTGGGCGAGCACCTCTGCATGCTTGCGACGGGTCGCCATGACGGAAAAGCAGACGCGTTCCCAGCCGGCTATATTGTCACGCTCGATCACATGCAGCCGCTGTCCGGCGCCGTCCAGCACCTTCAATATCGCGGACGTCATCCGGAAGCGCGCCTCTTCAATCGCATTCGCGACCTGTTGCGCGCGTTCTGCACCCACGACGTCCTTGCTGATAGGTGCGCCCACCTCCGCGCGCACCTCATAGAGTACCGGGTAGCGCTTCCATCCCAGGCCACCTTCCATTGCGCCTATGATCTGCAGCGCGACCAGCAGCAGGACCGTTGCGATCAGAGCCTCCATATACATTCCCGCTCCGCAGGTCATGCCGATGGCGGCCACGACAAACACCGTTGCGGCGCTCGTCAGGCCCAGCACCCGGCTCTTTGTGTGCAGAATCAGTCCCGCGCCGAGAAAGCCGATGCCCTGCACGATGTTCGCGGCGACCTGCCCTTTATTTGGCGTGGACGAGCCGGCGAGCACCTCGCTCATGATAGTGAACAGCGCCGAGCCCATGCAGATGAGCATGTTGGTGCGCAAGCCTGAGTCTTTGTGGCGCCACTCGCGCTCCAGGCCAATGGCCCCGCCCAAAGCGCAGGCCACCAATAGACGCCGCGCCAACGGGCCGCCAAGTTCCATCTGCTGCGGAAAATCAATATGACCAAAGGGGGCTAGCACCGAGCCAGAATACTACCGCGCGACCCGCGTGCCATCTGGCCTGCACCCGCGGCGACACCCCACGTCCGCTGCAAAAAAGAGCCCGTGCCGTATGAACGGCACGGGTACGCTCTCACCGCGAAAAACCTATGCGACCGGAGCCGCTACGTTGATCTGTTCCGAGAGCTCGGTCAATACCTTATCGGCGTGCTTCTCCTCATCCAGCGTCTTATCCAGCAGCGCGGCGTGCTCCGCCTCACCGAGAATGATCGCCAGATTGCGCAGCGTGCCATAGATTGCGATCTCATGATGCTCCACCTGATTGCCGGCCGCGATCAAAACTACGTCGCGTAGCGTGTGGTCCTTGGCATCCTTGGCCGCGGCGCCGCCCTCGCTGATCAGCGCCGACGTAACCTTGCACTTCATCGTGTTCGCCTCGCCGTCGTTCTCCCGCAGTATCCTCTCGAGACGAGCTACGTGCTCTTTGGACTCTTCAAGATGAGTGCGGAAGGCATTTTTCAGTTCGCTGTGGGTTGAGTCCTCGATCATCGCCGGGAGCCCGTCGTTGACGATCTGTCGCTCGCTGTCCAACGACCGCTGCAGCATCGTCTTGTATAACTCGCGAAGGTTGTTGAGGTCTGGTGTAAACAGTCCCATAATTTGTACTCCTCTCAGCGCATAGGTGGGCTTCCGCCCTGACTCAGAGAGCGCTGTTGCTCTGCTTTCGGTTGTTTTTCTCTTACCGGCAAACTTACCGTGCCGGTTGCTGGCGCCTCTGAATCGCGCCACACACCATAGGATGCGCATTCACACTACGGCGTGGTTTGGCTGGTCCACTCTTCGGACTGATAAACCTTCGCGCAGGGCTGACCGGTCGTGCAGATGACCTCAAGCTCCTTCAGGCCTTCAGGATGCGCAACAACCGCCTTCGCCACGGGGTCTCCGACCATAGCAATCACAAACGCCGCGTGGTGCGCAGGGTCGGCAAGCGCCTGCTCCCAGGCGACCTCGTCGTCTTCGCTGACCATCGTCGTAAGCGGGCGACCTGCGGTCTGAACAATGCCGACGTGAGCGGTCGTGGACATGAGCACGGGCGCCTGCGGCGGGAACGTCTCGAGGGTTGCGGCGACGGCGTGCTCGAACGGAATGCGGGTTGTTGAGTTGACCATGCCCTCTTTGAGCACCAGCGGGATGCGGTACATCATCGCGATGCAGTTGGCGACGCAGAGCAACATCGCCACCGGTTGCCAGAACCGAGCGCACACGCGCGCCCATCCTGCAGTCTGCGCGCGCAGCCAGAGGTCGAGCCGCTCCGCCGCGAATGCACCGTAGAGCGCGAGCGCGGGCAGCATCTCCATGCCGTAACGCGCGTTGTAGTAGGAGTGCGGCCAAAGTTGCGGGATGAAGATGGGCACGGAGCCGTAGGCCACGGAGTAAACGTAGAACGGCAGCGGCAGCCATAGCAGCCAGAGGCCGGACTCGGCGCGTGCGCGGGCTGCGGCCTCAGCGCGACGTCTCCACTGCAGCCATGCGCCGTAGAGTGCTGCGACCATCAGTGCGAAGCCCGTCTCCCACGCAGCTGCGTCGATCTGCGCGGTGCGCGTGTAGAACAGCAGCGCCCAGGCGGGATTGTTCCATCCCCGATAGTGCTGTCCGGGCGGTGCGGTTCTGCGCTCGATGGCGGCCGCGGAGTAGGGCCCGCGCATGAAGTCCAGCCAGTCGCCCTTGAAGTGCGCGTTGTACCAGAACCAGAAGACTGGCCCTGCGAGACACAGTAGCGTGAAGATGATGAACGCGGCGCGTAGACGGAACAACAAGCCGCTGCGCCACAGTTCCCAAGCAATCCAGCACCAGACGACCGCGCCGATGATCCAGCCGTCGTAGCGGGTCATCACCTGGCCGATGATGAGTACGCCGGCTGCAATCATGCCCCCGCCCGCTCTGCGTGCTCTACCTGCACGCAGAGCAGCGACAGTCTCGACTGCTGCAACGACTGTCCAAACCAGCAGGCATAGGAACAGCGCCTCGGTCATCGCCGTGGTTGCGAGATAGAGGAGGTTTGGGTTCAGCGCATAGAACGTCGTGGCAACGAGCGCCCAGCGCGGCCGCATGATTCTGCGCCCGAGCCGCCACACGCCGGCGACACTTAGCGCGAAGCTCAGCATCGACATCGGCACAGCGGCGAAACCCGTCTGCCACATCTGCATGTTGCCGATGAACGGGAGCATCAGCAGATGCGGCAGCGGAAGCCATACGCCCCCGAGCTGCGCGATGCCAGGGTAATGCGCATCGACGATGCGGCGCGCGATGCCGAGGTGCGCGACGGCATCGCCGTAGAGCAGCAGGTAGCTCTTCGAGTAACAGACCAGCAGCGCGAAGAAGCCCAACACCACGCCCGCGGCGGTGAATGGAAACACCTCGTCGCGCGTGGCCGCAGAGATCGCGTTCGGATCCCACGGCGGCGAGGACGGCGCGCGTCCCCGAGGCCGCGTCACCGTCTTCGATCCGCTCGATTTCTTCTTTGGACTCTGCACCCGTGGCGCTCCTGTGCAGCGGCGCTAGAGATGCGACAGCTCGCGCAGGTGTTCGATGCGCTCATCGACGTCCGCGCGCGTCGTGCCTTGCAGGCGCTCGGTACCGAAGCGCTCCACGGCGAAGGAGCCCATGGCGCTGCCGTAGAACATCGCGCGGCGGAAGACCTCCGGCGTGAGCTTGCCCTGCGAAGCAACGTAACCGTAGAAGCCGCCGGCGAAGGAGTCGCCTGCGCCGGTCGGATCGACGACCTCATGTAGCGGCAGACCCGGCGCGCGGAACGGCCGGCGCTTCACACCGTCGCCGAAGCTGCGCTCGCTGAAGTACGCGGTCGCTCCGTACTCGCCGTGCTTCACGATGAGCGACTTCGGCCCGAGCGCCATCACCGCCTCCGCCGCGCGCAGACCGTTCGACTCGCCGCTCAGCATCTGTGCCTCTTTGTCGTTGATCAGCAGCACGTCGAGCTCGCGCAGCGTCTTCAGAAGGTTTTCTCGGTGCGCGTTAATCCAGTAGTTCATCGTGTCGCCGGCGACCATCGCAACCTTCGGCATGTGCTGCCGTACACGCAGCTGCAGTACCGGATCGATGTTCGCGAGGAAGAGGAACTCGGAGTCCTCATACTCGGCCGGAATCTTCGGTGCGAACTCCGCGAAGACGTTGAGGTCGGTCGCGAGCGTGTCCGCCTCGTTCAGGTCGCGCAGGTACTCTCCCTTCCAGTGGAAGGACTTGCCCGCCGCGCGCTCGATGCCCTTGGTGTCCACGCCTCTCTTCGTCAGCACGCCCTCGTGCTCCGGCAGAAAGTCCTCGCCCACCACGCCCACGACGCGCACCTTTGTGAAGTGGCTTGCGGACAAGGCGAAGTGGGTCGCCGCTCCGCCGAGCACGCGTTCACGTTTTCCACTCGGCGTCTCCAGTGAATCAAACGCCACCGAACCTACTACAAGAATCGACATTCGCTCTCCGTCTTTAGCTTTAATGGTCTGGCCTACCAGTACTTCCCGAACAGCACATCCAGCTTCTTCTTCGTCTCGGCCGGAATCACCTTGCGATCGGTCATGATCGCGAACTTCGCTGCGGTCTGTGCCGGGCTCGCGCTCAGGTCCTTCGGCATCAGCCGCACCGCAGTTTTCACAACTTTCTGCGCGTTACCGCTGTTCTGGTGCATCACGGCAATCACCTGCTCGACGGTGACATCGTCGTGTCCTTCGTACCAGCAGTCATAGTCCGTCACCATCGCGAGCGTCGCGTAGCTTATCTCCGCCTCGCGCGCGAGCTTCGCCTCCTGCAGGTTCGTCATACCGATAACGTCCGCTCCCCACGAGCGATAGAGGTTTGACTCCGCGCGTGTCGAGAACTGCGGACCTTCCATGCACACATATGTCCCGCCGCGTTTGCCGACGACGCCCACCTCTTCACACGCCTTCACAAACGTGTCCACCACGATCGGGCACACCGGATCACCGAACGCGACGTGTCCCACCACGCCGTCGCCAAAGAAAGTAGCATGCCGCGCGAAGGTGCGGTCGATGAACTGATCGGGCACGATGAAGTCAGTGGGCTTGTGCTCTTTCTTCAGACTGCCGACCGCGCTCACACTCAGGATGCTCGTCACACCAAGCTTTTTCATCGCGTAGATGTTCGCGCGAAAGTTCAGCTCGCTTGGCAGAATGCGGTGGCCCTTGCCGTGCCGTGCGAGGAACGCGACCTCGCGCCCTTCGAGTTTGCCCAACAAGAACGTCTCGCTCGGTTCGCCGAACGGAGTGTCCACGCGCTCCTCGCGCACCTCCGTCAGCCCATCCATGTTGTAGAGGCCGCTGCCTCCAATAATGCCAATCTCCGCCTTCGCCAAACGCCTCTCCAGAGAGCAAATTCGCGCTTTTAAGCCGCAAGCATCAGTATAGCTGGCTGTATCATTTTGTTTTGAGAGACCGTTCCCTCACGTGACCCTTCGAAGACTCGCCTCCATTGCATTTGCCAGCGCGCTCTGCCTTGCACCAGCGGCTTGCGGCAGCGGAACGCTCATTGCAGCGGATATCCCCGTGAACGATTCGACCTATCTGCAGCAGGCGGCACTCGCGGCACAAACCCTGCAGACCTGGTACAACTCCGGCAGCGGGCTCTATGCCTCGCCGAGCGGCTGGTGGAACGCCGCCAACGCAATCACCGCACTCGTCGACTTCGAACACATCGCCCACGACGCGACCTACGTCAACGTCATCGCGAACACCTTTGCCAAGGCCCAAACCGGCGCATCGGGCCATGCCAACTTTACTAACAACTTCTACGACGACACCGGCTGGTGGGGCCTCGCGTGGATCGACGCCTACGATCTCACCGGCAATCAAGCCTATCTCTCGATGGCCGAGAGCATATTCACTTACATGACCGGCGGCTGGGACACTGCGACCTGCGGCGGCGGTATGTGGTGGAACACAACCCGCACCTACAAGAACGCCATCACCAACGAACTCTTCCTCACCATGGCTGCGAAGCTCGCCAACCGCACGAGCGGCACCGCATCTGCGAATTATCTCGCCTGGGCGCAGAAGGAATGGACCTGGTTCCTCGGCTCCGGAATGATCAACGCGAGCGGCCTCATCAACGATGGCCTCAACTCGAGCAACCCGGCCGCCTGCAGGAACAACAACGGCATCGTGTGGAGCTACAACCAGGGCGTCGTTCTCGGCGGCCTTGTCGAACTGTCGCAAGCCACCTCCGATCCAACGCTGCTCATGCGCGCGCAGAGCATCGCGAACGCCGTGCTCTCACCCGGCTCCGGCATGCTCACTTCTGGCGGCATTCTCGTCGATCACGGCGTCTCGGGAGGCGATGCTCCGCAGTTCAAGGGCATCTTCCTCCGCAACCTGATGGCGCTCTACGCCGCTGCTCCCAGTGCTCAGTTCAAGTCCTTCGCCGACGCCAACGCGGACTGCATCTGGGCAAACGACAACAGTGCCACCCGCTTCGGAGCGCTCTGGCAGGGTCCAGTCGACTCTACCGACGCCACGCGCCAGACCTCCGCGCTCGATGCACTCGTCGCCGCTGCAGCGATGAAGTAAAGCGCCCCGCGTTAGCGGGAACACGCTGCTCTACTTCAAGCCGAGATCGTTGCAGATTTTGTCCACCCTCTGCTTCACCTCATCCGGCATCTCCAGCATTGCGGGCCACGGCCGCGTGAATCCCTCCGCCGCCCACTTCCGCGTCGCGTCGATTCCCATCTTGCTTCCGAAGTTCGGCAACCGGCTCGCGTGGTCCAGCGAGTCCACCGGCCCAAGAGTAAATTGGATGTCGCGCTCGGGGTCGATGTTGTTCGCCACACGCAACGTCACCTCGCGCAGATCATGCACGTCGCAGTCCTCGTCGACGACAATGATGCACTTGGTGAACATTGCCTGTCCCATCGCCCAGATGCCGTTCATCACCTTGCGCGCATGACCGGCATAGCTCTTGCGGACGCTCACGATCATCAGATTATGAAACACAGCCTCCGGCGGCAGGTTCACGTCCACGATCTCCGGCAGCGTCAGCTTCATCAGCGGCAGAAAGATTCGCTCGACCGCCTTGCCCATCCACGCGTCCTCCATCGGAGGCTTGCCTACGATCGTCGCCGCGTAGATCGGATTCTTGCGATGCGTGATGCACGTCATGTGAAACACCGGATACTCATCCTGCATTGTGTAGAAGCCTGTGTGGTCCCCGAACGGCCCTTCCGTGCGCAGCTCGCCGAGTTCCACATAACCCTCGAGCACAATCTCCGCCATCGCGGGCACCTCGAGGTCGACCGTCTCGCACTTCACTAACTCGACTGCCTTGCCGCGCAGGAAACCCGCGATCAGATACTCTTCGACCTCCGGCGGCGCGGGAACAATTGCGCTGAAGGTCACCGCCGGATCGGTCCCAATCGCGACTGCAACCTCCATCCGCTCGCCGCGAATCTTCGTCACGACGTGCTGCGGGACTCCGCTCACATCTACCGCCGCAGTTGTTCCGCCCGCGGTGCGCGCCATTACATCCACCGCACCCGTCGCGTCTTCCGCAGCCGCGCGCATGTGGTCGCGGAAGTGCTCGGCTGCCACCTTCTGCCGCTGCCAGTGCATGCCGGTCGTCTTGCCGTCGTACACCTGCATGCGATACATCCCGACGTTCCGTTTGCCGTTGCGTGGATCCTTCGTTACCACGCACGGCAGCGTGATGAACGGTCCACCATCGCCCGGCCACGTTGTCAGCACCGGGAACTTCAGCACGTCCATCTCCTCGCCGCGTAGCACGACCTCCTTGCACGGCGCGCGCTTCGCGTCGACGACCTTCGGAAAATACGACCCGACCTCCGCCAGCATCGGCAGCATCTTAAGCTTGTCCAACAATCCGGAAGGCGGCACCGGATGCAGCAATGTTTCGATGCGCTTCGCCACGTCATCCAGCGAGTCAACATCGAGCGCCATGCGCATCCTGCGCTCGCTGCCAAACTGGTTCATCAGCACACGCGCGCCCTTGTAGCCCGCGACGTTCTCAAATAGCAGCGCCGGTCCGTTGCTCTTCACCGCGCGGTCGGCGACTTCGGCCATCTCCAGGTGCGGCGACAGCTCCGCCTTAACGCGCTTCAGTTCGCCCGCACGCTCCAGCGCCTCCACCCAATCCCGCAAACTCTCGTACGCCACGCAAGTCTCCTCAACACATTCTCGCCCACCGATGGCCTCAGCGCAGATTGATTCGCACTGCGTCAAACAATCCCGCACGGTAAAAGGCCCTGGCTGCCATCCATGGCAGCGTACACGCCACACACGCCAGCACGATGGCTGCAGTCGTCAGCAGCCGGCGTCGCCATCGCGTGCTGTCACTGCCTGGAGCGCGCCAGCCCGTCACCAGCAGCATCATCCCCGGCAATACCGGCAACCAATATCGGGGCTGCACACCATACACCGTCCCCAATCCCGGCGGCGTCCAGATCACATACTCCGCCGCCGAGATCGCCACCAGCGGCACAATCACCGCAATCACTATCAGCGTTCTTGCCCGCCAGCTCCGCACGCCAACTCCCGGAGCACACAACGCTGCGATCAACAGGCACACGCTCAGCAGCAGCGCCGCCCCATGATGCGGCAACAGATCGTTCCACCCGACGACATAGAGTCCGCGATGCACAGAGTCCCAGGCTGCTTCAGCCGCGCCTCTTCCCACAGCGAGCATTGCGTCCACCGGCTGTGCCCGTACGAACGCCATCTGCCGAACCGGGTTCGCCTCGTCCGCTGTGTCGACGCCGAAGCGTGCGACCAGGCCCCACCAGGACGCACTGGCCCCGGCGGCGACGGCAAAGCTGATCGCGGGCCTCCTCCATCGCTCCCACCCTCGTACTCCGAACTCCGCGGCCGGCGCAAACATCAGGAGCGCCAACGCCACATAGGGCGGCTTCGCCATCGCGCAGAGCGCGAACGGCACCGTCGCCACAATCAACTCAGCACGTGCCAGCTCACGACGCTCGCTGAGCGCCCTCCACACCACCGCTACAGCCAACGCCGCCACTGGCAGCATCAGTGCATCTTGCGAGCCAGTCGCCTGCAGAAACAGTGCACTCGGCAGCAACAGTGCCGCCAACAGACTCCATGCCCCAGCCCCCGACCACCGCAGTGCCAACCACCCCACCAACGCAGCCATGATCGCGGTCAACCACCGCACCAGCCGCAGGCTTGCGAAGATCGTCAGCTTCGTCTCCTGCGCAATCCTCCATCCCACGATCGCCGGCAAATACAGCCCGGGGGGATAGGTCGCCGTATTCCCAAAGCCCACAAATCTCTTCTGCCCCGACCACCGCACACCGGCCAATCTCGCCTGCGACTCCGCTGCCACCGGCCCATATGTTCTGTCATGAAAATCCGCGTTCTGCTTCTCCCAGCGCATGCGGATCGCATCCATTCCGTCCATCGCTTGCAGAGCACCGGTGTCCACCTCCGCCCCGGCCTCGTTCGCGCCCATCGTGGGCAGCAAATTGCCCTGCAGCAACGCCAGCGCGCGCAATAATTGGCTCGGCTCATCCGGCCCAAAGAACGGAGCCGTCACCCAGCACATCAGCGTCGTCAACAGCAGCGCGAACACCAGGTAGAACGCAGGCAGCCTTTGCTGCAGCCATTCCATCCTGCCCACCTCGCCACCACCCACGCGCCGCAACCTTTCAAAGCCGTAAGAAGATTTTCTTCCGCCACAGGAACCACACCGGCACGAAACACACCGCAACAAAGCACACGGCAAACGCCAGCGACGTCCACGCATTCGATCCCATACGCGCGAACACATCCCAATACGCGAAGTACCACCACGTGCGGCGCACGCCGTCCGCGCCTGTTGCATGCAGATACAGCATCGTCTTCACAATCACTATCGAGATCGTGAACGCCGCAATCGCATTCGACCCAAACACCAGCCACGGCCAGGTCAAGCCGCGCAGCCACTTCGGCCAGGGTTGCGGCCTGTCATCCACCAGCCACGAGCTCGCCGCCAGGACCAACGCCGCGAGTCCCCCCGCCAGCAGCACATAGCTTGAAGTCCATAGATTCTTGTTGATCGGAAACCACAGCGACCACACCTCACCCGCAGCGATTCCCGCCACTCCCCAAGCTGCCAACCGCGCGCGGACACTCTTCCAACTTGCGCGCCCCGCACTCGCAGCCTGCATCGCGAGCCCCGCAAGCGACCCCAGCAGTGTCGTCGCGACCGCAGGTAGCGTGCTCAACAGACCCTCAGGATCGTGAGTGTGGTTGTATAGCGTCCCCGTATGCAGCCAGCGCTGCGTCCATGCCATCGCACCGCGGTCCAGCCACGCGGCGAGGTTCAGATTCTTATCCATGAACGGCACATCGTGCCCCGGCATCCCGATCCCCGGAACTGGAACCCACCGCAACAGCACCCAGTAGCCCACCAGCAGTGTTGCGACGATCAGCACCAGCCAGCGCACGCGCCGCGTCGCCAACACTATCAGTGCCGCGATCAGGTAGCACACTGCAATGCGCGGCAGCACCCCATACAGCCGCAGCCCGCCCCAGTGCATCCGTGGAAAGTACGCAAGGATCAACCCCAGCAGATAAATCTTTCCCGCACGCGCAAAGATCCGTCCGGCCAGCGTCGCCTTGCAGTTGCCCTGCGCAGCCCGGGCACTCATCGAAAACACAATCGAGACCCCGACAATGAACAGGAACGTCGGGAAGACGAGGTCCGTCAGGGTCCACCCGTTCCACTCCGCGTGGTCCAACTGGCGAAAGACGTGCGACCAGTCGCCCGGATCGTTCACCAGAATCATCAGCGCGATCGTCAACCCGCGCAGCACATCCACTGACAGCACACGCTGCGGCTTCACCACCACCTGCTCCGCCGTCGCATGCTCCGGAACAACACTTGTTGCCATGAGCCATCATCCACGATTGACCGCAAACCGCGCCACTCCTCCGCGGAACATCTTTGCCATCAATGGTGTCTATTGCGGCAGAGGCGTTCCTCGCCGGACGCACATCGAGCTTCACCGAACTCGAGGTGCCACCATGTTTGAGGACTCACTCGTAGAATCCGCCGCCCCGCTTCGCACCCACAACCGCTGGCCGGCTGTCGTCTCCATCACCGCACAACTCTGCGCTGCAGCACTCATCCTCACCATTCCGTTGCTGCACCCTGAGATCCTGCCGATGCCGCACATCCTCCCGGCCACGCTCGCACCGCCGCGCGCACCGGTCCCACCGCCGCCGCCTATCCACCTCGAACCGCGCGCTGTATCGGCCGCAACTTCGGCGCCCTCGGCTCCGATTGCCATCCAGACCACATCTCTCTTCCGCGATCCCATCCGTTCCGACAGCCCGACGGTCGACGCACCGGACCTCCCTGTCTTAAACCTCGGCAACACGGACGCGTCCCTGCCGCCCGCAGGCCCGCACGTAACCGTCGGCTCCCCCGCATCCAGGGCCTCCTCGGCACCTATTCCCGTCTCCTCAGGCGTCTCTGCCGGCAACCTCGTCGCACCCATCCACCCTGAGTATCCGCAGATCGCGCGCATTACGCACACTCAGGGCACGGTCGTCATCGACGCCATCATCTCGCGCAGCGGCAGCATTGAAAGCGCACACGTTCTCAGCGGCCCGCCAATGCTCCAGCCAGCCGCGCTGGCAGCCGTGCGCCAGGCGCGCTATCGTCCCTTTCTGCTCAACGGTCAGCCCACCGAAGTCCAGACCACCATCACCATCAATTTCCACATGGGAGGCTAAAACGCGGCCGTAGCAGTCGCCAGCACCGCCTCAAGCGGATAGCCTGCGTCCTTCCAGCCCTGCAACCCACCGCGCAGCGGGCGTACGCGAAGTACGCCCAGGCGCCGCAGCTCCATCGCCACCTTCGCGCTCGTCTCTTCGCTCGGACACGTGCAATACAGCACAATCTCGCGGTCTTGCGGAATCTCGTCGCGATGCAGCTTCAGCTCGTCCGGTCCGATGCGTAACGCCCCCGGAAGCACCTCCGGGTCTGTCAAAACATCCAGCGGATGCCGCAGGTCGATAATGAACGGTGCCTGCGCGCCGTCACTGCGAGCCTCGTCGATCATCGCCAGCAATTGTTCCGGCTCCAGCCGCAGTCCGCGGAGCTCTGCCAGGAACCGGCGCCGCTGAACGTAGCGATAGATGATCATGCCGAGGATCATCAGCAGCACCAGCGCGACTGCAAAGTGTGTCAACGTCCCGAAAAGCTCGTTCGACCTCCGCGCCATGTCTCCGAAGAACCGTCCTGCGAACAGCCACGCTCCCGCCCAGATCAGCGTGCCGGCCATGTCGAACACCACAAATTCGTAGTACGCCATCCCTGACTGTCCGGCGATCGGCGCCGCGATCGTGCTCACCCCCGGCACAAACTTCGCAAACAGCAGGGTCAGTCCACCGCGACGGGCAATTGAGCCCTGCGCGCGGTTCACGCACGTCGAAGCATCCAGCGACATCCTGCAGAGCACGTCAAGAACGCGGCTGCCAAACCGCCGCCCCAACCACCACCACATCGTGTCCGCCATCAGGCACGCCAGCAGAATCACGGGAAGAATCAGCGCTACCTGGACCTTGTGCGCCGCGCTCATTGTTCCCGCAGCCAGCATCAGCGGAACGCTCGGTATCGGGAGTCCGGCCTGCTCCACCAGCACCCAGCCAAACAACACTGAGTACGCGTGCCGCAGAAACAGCGTCTTGACCAGACCCATACCGGCCACCAAAAATCCTCTCGATGTCAGTCTAGATGTCTTCCTAGACTCCACCGTTGCAGAAAAGATAGCTACAAAAAAATACACGGCCCGGCAGAGCATGTGCCGGGCCGTGGACCGCTTGCGGTGGACCTACTCAGCGTCCGTTAGCGGCATCTTGACCAGGTGCTGCCCGATGAACCACGCCTGCAGCTCGTTCGGCCGCAGAACATCGCTCACGACGAGGTCATTCGTCCCGTCGTCGCCGGCCTTGTCCGCAGCCTCGGCGATCGTATGGCAGTCCTGCATGATCGACTTGTGCGCCTCCAGCAGCCGCGCAATCTGCACCGGAACCTCCTCACGCCCGCGCGGCGGCCGGCCAATCTTCGTCATCTCGGCCACATCGCCACCCATGGCAATCGAGACGCCGCCCAGCAGCTGGATCCGTTCCCCGATCGCATCCACGATCTCTACCTGCTCGTCGAAGTGCTTATCGAACAACAAATGCAGCTGATAGAAGGTAGGCCCTGAAACCTGCCAGTGGTGCTTCTTGTACATATCGCGCAGCGCAATCGAGTCTGCCAGCAACTGGTTCAGCTTTTCGCACATCTGCGCACGAACCTTCTCGTCCAGCGGGTGCGGCAGGTCCTTCACGACCGCGCCAAACTTCTGGATCTCTTTCGCTCGCTGGTGCCAGCGTTCTGAAACAAAGTCGTTGCGGTTTTCGCCTTTCTTGATCGCTACAGCCATTGCATTCTCCTCTCCTCGGTCAGATGCAATCACAGTCCCATACGCCTCTGAATAAAAAGACCGGGCACAATGGCCCGGTCTTGCTTACCGATTACCGCCCGTCAGTTCTTCACTCGGACCTTGGGCACGACAGACATGCCAATGCGCAGCTCATGGTTCTTATCCTGCTCATCCAGGTCCTTGAAGTTGATCCGCACCGGGATTCTCTGCACGACCTTTACGTAGTTGCCGGTCGCGTTCTCCGGCGGGAACAGGCTCAGCGAAGATCCTGTCGCCCCACCGATCTGCTTTACATAGCCGTCGAACTTCCTTCCGCCCAGCGCGTCCACTTCAATCTCGACCGCCTGGCCGGCGTGCATCTCTTTCAGTTGCGTCTCCTTGAAGTTCGCCGTCACCCACAGATCCACGAGCGGCACAATCGTCAGCAACGACTGCCCTACGCTCAGGTTCGCGCCCACGGCTACCGTCTTGCGGCTCACAATGCCGTCGATCGGCGCCGTGATCTTGGTATAGCCCAGGTTCAACTTCGCCTGGTCCAACCGCGCCTGCGCCTGCTGCACGGCAGCCAGCGCCGCTGCCTCACGGGCCTGTTGAACAGCCACTTGCTTCGGTCCGTTCTGCTGGCTCTGCGTCTGTTGGCTCAGCGATGTCGCCAGCCGCGCGCGGGCCTGCTGCACCTGCTGCTTCGCCGCGCTCTCGTTCCGCTGCGCCTCGTTCAGCGCCGCCTGGTCCGCTGTTGCCGTCGCCACCGCCTGGTCGAATTGCTGCTTCGAGATAACGTCGTTCTTCACCAGCGGCGTGTAGCGATCGACATCGATCTGCGCCTTCACTGCATTTGCCTTCGCCTGCTGAATCCGATCGTCGGCTGCCTGCGCCTGCGCCTCTGCCTGCGACACAGCAGCCTCATTGCTCTGCACGTCCGAGCCTGAGGTCAAAACCTCCGTATGCGTGTTCAAGCTTGTGATCGGGACATTTACGCGCGCCTGCTCGTAGTCAGCCTCCGCGTTCGCCAGGTTCGCCTGCGCCTGCTCCACGGCAACCTCAAAGTCGCGCGGGTCAACCTCGGCAATCGGATCGCCCGCATGCACCGTCTGCTGCTCCGTGACATCCACGTGGGTCACTTGGCCCGCCACGCGCGCGCTCACCTGGTACAGATTGCCGTCAACCTGCGCGTCGTCCGTGTCCTCCGTGTAGGTGGAGCGCCAGTAGAAGAAGATCGCGATGATCGCCAGCAGCGCTACCACTGCAATCACAATCACGCGGCGCTTGCCCTTCTTCTCCGGAAACTCCTCTTCCTTCTTCGGCTCGGCCGGCTGGCCGCCACCTTGCGGCTTTATCTGGACCGTGCCCTGAATCTCCGCAGTTTGGCCCTGCTGTCCGTGCTCGTTCTGATCGGCCACGTCTACTTCCCTCCGAGATAATCCTTGTAATTCGTCGATGCCACGCCCAGCGCACGCGCCAGCGAGAGCTTCGCTACGTTGTGCTGATACAGCGCGCTGATGTACTGATCGTTTGCCTGTTCCAACTGCGACAGCGACTGCGAAACCGGCAGGTTATCGCTCACGCCTGCCTTGAACCGCTGCTGCGCCTCATTCAACGCCTCGCTGGCCAGATTCACGTTGCTCTTCGTTGCATCCACCAGCTTCGCCGCGCTCTGGATGTCCAGAATCGCGTCGCGCACATCCTGGTTCACCTGCTGCACCTGGTCTGATAGCTTCGCCTTCGCCTGGTCATACTGCGCGTCTGCGACCTGCTCATCGCCGCGCGTCTTTGCAATCTGCAGAATCGGCGCGCTCACCTGCCCTGTCGCCGAATATGTCCCATGCGAATGCCCCGGCGTCGTTCCCAGATCGCCAAAGTCGCCCGAAAAACTCGCCACTGGCAGCTGCTCATCGAACGCCGACTTCTTGCCCGCCTTGGCCGCCTCCAGTTGCTCGCTGGCAGCCGCCAGATCCTTGCGCTGCTTCAACGCCTGTTGAAATGCCTGCTCCGGATCGGGAGTGTCCAACGCCGCAAACGGCTCCTTGTCGCTCAGATCAAACTTCTGATCCAGCGGCAATCCAATCGCCCGCGCCAGCGACAGCTTGTCCTTCTCGAACTGATTCTGCGTCGCGATCAGTTGCTGCTGCTCGTTCTGATAGTCCACCTGCGACCGCAGCACATCCAGCCTTGGGCTCGTGCCCGCCTCATGCGCCTGCGTCGCCTGATCGAACGAGACCTTTGAGGTCGCCATCTCCGCCGTCACCGCCTGGATGCGCGACTCATCCGCCAGGCATAGCAGATATGCGTTGCCCACCGTCATGACCACCAGGTCGCGTGCGTCCTGCGCAGTGAGCTTCGCCGCAGCAAAGTTATGCTTTGACGCCATGTAGCTCTCGAGCGCCTGCAGATTCACCAGGTTCTGCGTCAGGTACGCGCGAAAGTCCACAACCTGGAACGGACCGACGATCGGGCTGACTCCCGGGAACTTGATTCCATACGCCGCCAGGTTCACCTGCTCCACCTCAATCGAGGCCGCACCCGTAACCGTCGGCAGCAGCCGTTGCAACTGCTCCAGCCGCTCGCCGTTCGCATTCTTCTCATTCGAAGTTTGCAGGATCAGCCCGAGGTTATTCTTCAGTCCGCGCTGAATTGCATCGTCGAGCGTCAGCGGCAACACATCCGCCGTCGCCTTCCCACTCACCAGGCTGCCGTGAAAGCTCTGGTCGGCACCGCTCTGCGGCGTCACCGGAGGCCCCGGCTGCTGCAGCTGTTGTTGCACCTGCTGCACCTGCTGAAGGTTCGTCTGCGCCGGATACGTCTGGTTCAGCGGAATCCCGGTCGGGCTCGGCTGATTCTGCGCATTCGCCATCACGCCCGCCGAAAATGCAAGGCCCGCCAGCAACGCGGTCGCGCTCAGCGACGCGCGTCTCCTTTTTTCAAACATATCTCTCATGCTAACCCGTGGTAGTGCTCAACCCGCGCGGCTCAAATGCCCAGAAGCTTTCTTCTTCATACAGATGCAGCACCCGCTGGTGGATATTCAAAAGTTTGTCATTGAAATTCCGGCCACCCTGCCACCGATATCCAGGCCCGGAGCGGCCGCCGCAAGTATTTCGATTTAGATGTTCCCCAAATAAAAATGCGCAGCCTCTACACTGTTTTCTTTGCGGCACTCACTTCAGGAGCCCCTCCCTATGTTCCTCGGCATCGACGTCGGCACCGGCGGCACCCGCGCCGTCCTTATTGACCGCGCAGGCCACGTCCTCGCCTCTCACTCCGCCGACCACGCGCCCGTCCACTCCGAGCACATCGGCTGGGCCGAACAGGATCCCCAGGACTGGTGGCGCGCCGCACAGGAGGCCATCCTCGGCGCCCTCAAAGCCGCAGCCACAGCCGGCCACGGCAGCAAGGTCGAAGCCGTCGGCCTTACCGGCCAGATGCACGGCTGCGTCATGCTCGATGCCAATGGTCAGGTGCTCCGTCCCGCGCTTATCTGGTGCGACCAGCGCACCCAGCTCGAGGCCGACTGGCTCAACCACACGATCGGCTACGAAAAGATCATCCAGCTCGTCGCCAACCCCGCCCTGCCCAACTTCACCCTCACCAAGCTCCTCTGGGTCCGCAAACACCAGCCCGAGATCTTCGCCAGAATCGCCCACGTCCTCTGCCCCAAGGATTACGTGCGCTTCCGCATGACCGGCGTCTACGCCATGGACATGCAGGAGGCCTCCGGCACCCTGCTCCTCGACGTCGCGCACCGCCGCTGGTCCAAAGAAGTCGCTGACGCCGCGGGCATTCCCATGTCCTGGCTGCCGCAACTCTTCGAGGGCCCAGAGATCTGCGCCCGCATCTCGCCCGAAGGAGCCGCAGCCACCGGCCTCCAGCCCAACACACCCGTCGCCGCCGGCGCCGGCGACCAGGGCGCTGGCGCCGTCGGTATGGGCATCCTCGCGCCCGGCTCCGTCTCCGCGACCATCGGCACCTCCGGCGTCGTCTTTGCCGCCACCGCCGAGCCCACATTCGACCCCAAAGGCCGCCTCCACACCTTCTGCCACGCCGCGCCCGGCATCTGGCACGTCATGGGAGTGACCAACGGCGCGGGCCTCAGCTTCCGCTACTTCCGCGACACCTTCATGCCCACAGCCTCCTACAACGAGCTCACGGCCCTCGCCGCCGACGTCCCGCCCGGCTCCGACGGCCTCCTGTGGGCACCCTACCTCTTCGGCGAGCGCACGCCGCACCTCGACCCCAACGCCCGCGCCGCCTTCGTCGGCATCACCGCCTCCACCACCCGCGCCTACTACATCCGCGCCGTCCTCGAAGGCGTCGCCATGTCACTCGAAGACACCTTCAGCCTCTTCCACGAGCTCGGCATCCCGGTCGAAAAGATCCGCCTCGGCGGAGGCGGCGCGCGCGGCCCACTCTGGCGTCAGATCCAGGCCGACGTCTACAACCACCCCGTAGAAATCCTCGAAGCCGAAGAGGGCGGAGCCTTCGGTGCAGCCCTGCTAGCCGGAACCGGAGTCGGAGTCTGGCCCACAGTCGCCGCAGCCTGCGAGGCCACCATCCGCCCCGCCGCCACCATCGTGCCGAAGAACGCCGAAGCCATGGCTCACGCTTACGCCCGCTTCCGCAAACTCTACCCCGCGCTCAAACAGATCGGTTAGCTCACCTTCTTGATCGGTGGAAGGAACTTGCCCAGCGTCGCAGGGTCACGGGCAATCTCCTGCGGCAGATAGATTCGGTAATTGAGCCTGAACACTCCGCTCGACGGGCTGGGCAGCCAGTTGCTCTCCGCACCCTTCGGCGCGGCGTGCTGGATGTAGATATCGAGTGAGCCGTCTCCGTTGTAAACGATGCCCTTGGTGCGATCGCCGACGGAGAAGCGATCAATCGGGTTCTTCACCAGCTGGAAGTCCGTGCCGTACATCGTGATCGACCAGAACCCATTCGGCAGCGTGGGTGCCAGCTCCTCTTTCTTGAAATGGAGGACGTAGTTGTTCTGGCCATTGAGCAGTTGGGCGTCGCCGTCTTCATAGGTGCTGAAATACTCAGCCTCTTCGCGATCGTGAACGAAGAGACCCTCCAGCGCACCAGCTGCGCGGTCAAAGTAGTCGACGCCATAAGTACCCGGGCGCAGATTGTTCCATCGCGTCGGATAAGGCGTCCCCCGGAACTTCACCTTCCACTTCATGATCTGCGGTCCATCCACCAGGGCGCGCGCGAGCCCCTTACGCGCAGGTTCCTCCAATGCCTTTGTATCCATCGGCTGGCCAACGTCAATCCCTCCGCGATGCAGCAACACCACGGCCGCATCCTGCTCCTTTGGCGGAGGATTCTCTATCAGCAGATCGGCCACCGTCTGAAAATACGCAAGGTCGCCCGTGTAGCTGGGGCGCGCCGCGAGTTTGGGGATGGCGGCCTGCCCGAATTTATTCGGATCCTTCCAGTTGCTAAGCGAGGTCAGCGCGAACTTCTCCTGCAGCGCATTCACCACCTTCAAATCGGCAGAATCACCGGCTACGACCCCGATTCGAATTGCAAACATTACCGTGTTTGTAGGAACACGATGCTCAACGACGCCGTCGGGCAGCGTGCCCTTCCACTTCGGACCAACGAACGCATGATTGCCTCCCTTGCCATGAGTCGCACGAGTGCCGATGTAAAACAGATTGTTCGTGTAGCAGTCTGCAACCTCGACTGACCAGTAGCGATCGGCGATATCCGGCGCAGAAAGAATCATTGGTTCGTCAATCAGTTCGAGAACCGCGCCGCTGTACACCGTGTCATTGTTTGGCGTGTACGGCATGATGTCATGGGCCGTGGCCAGCGTCTTGTTGTGGCCGATCTGATTAATCGGAGCGGCCGGAGCGAACTTTCTCGCCTTTTCAAGCGCCACCGGATCGAGCCGGACTTTTCGCTCACGCTCCAGCATCGTCAGCGGCAGCGTGAAGACATAATTCTGAATGCCGACTGAGTACGCCCACGCCTCCTGCGACCTGGCGTCAACCTGGCGGATGTCGGCTGTAGCCTCTCCGCCTCGAGTGGACGACACCGCCGCGCTCGATCCCGAATTGCCTGCAGTGGCCGGAGCATCCTGCATTGTGGCTTGCATAGAATCGTCCTCTCTTTCGCGGAGTGCCCTCAACCAGCGTGTACGGACTGAAGAATCGATAGAGAGCACGTCATGAAACCGAAACTACAGCTCCGTTGTCACGTCTTGACCTGTCAATTTCTGTCAGGCATAAGCCATTGACATCACACGAGAATCCGGCCCGACTTGCGGGGGCGCTGACCGGCCACGCGCACGTCGTCTGCATCCAACCCGTCCCTCGCGAATCCATAAGAAGCACCCACGAGGACCGAATGTCCGAAAGCTTCTACGAGATCGCCTTCACTCCTGGCGTCAAAGGGCAACAATCCGAGCACGGCAGCCGCCGCCAGTACGAGCGCATGGAGACCGCGCTCGCCGGCCACAACAAGCTCGGCGCCGACGAGCAGCAATTCATCGCCCTCCGCGACAGCTTCTACATGGCCTCCGTCTCCGAGACCGGCTGGCCCTACATTCAGCATCGCGGTGGCCCTCCCGGCTTCGTGCACGTCCTTCGCCCCGACCTCATCGGCTTTGCCGACCTCCGCGGCAACAAGCAGTACATCTCGCTCGGCAATCTCTCCCACGATGACCGCGTCGCGCTCTTCTTCATGGACTACCCCAACCAGACGCGCCTCAAAATCCTCGGCCACGCCGAGGTCCACGAGAACGACGAAGCCGCGCCCATGCTCTTCGAGCAGCTCCGCACCGCCGAACCCAACGCAATCATCGAACGCGCCATCCTCATCCGCGTCTCCGGTTTCGACTGGAACTGTCCCCAACACATCACACCGCGCTACACGCTCGCCGAGCTCGAGCCAAACCTCGCTCCGCTCCGCAAACGCCTCGCCGCCCTTGAAACTGAGAACGCCGAGCTCCGCGCGCGCGTCAAAGCCTCGGACGCCTTGAACCTGCCACTCGATCGCAACAAGTAAATACTCCCAGAAATCCTTTGACCACGGTCGCGCTCGGGTCTACCGTTCCACTCACCGGGCTCACAATCTCTTTCGGAGTTTGTATGACCCCATTGCGCCGCTCCCACCTTCTTTCCCTCTCTGCTCTTCTTTTATGCTCCGTACTATCGGCGGCTATCGCTCAAAACAGCGGTCTCAAGGTCATGAACAACCCCAGTGGTGGCGAGCTCGTTTACGGCCCCGTCCTCAATCAGACGACCCCCCAGGGTGCCATGGCCACCGTTCTGCACACCATTCACATCCAGTTAGGAGACCGCCCCCAGGTTGGCAAGGTCTTTCAGTCCCGCGACGGTGACATCTTCGGCGTCTTCTTTACCCTCATCGCCAGGACGCAGGGCAATAAACCAACCGCCGGTCTCGTCATCATCTCGATGGCCCGGGACGCAGCCCCCGCAGCCGCGATTCTCTTTGACGACTCCAACCGCTTCGCCAAAACCGAGCCCATCCTCATGCGCATGCTCGCCCAGGCATGGAAAACCGCCGCCACCCAGCCTGTCTCGGGAGGCAATGGCTCATCGCGCGGAGGCTCTGTCCCTGCGCTCACCCCCACACGTTTCCCGGACGGCTCCGGCGCGGTCAGCCTTCCCCCCGGCTGGACCATCCCATTCTCCTCTCACGGAGCCGCTAAGATCGTTGGCCCTCGCGGCGAAACCGTCCTGCTCGGCAACTCGTTCGGCCCCATCTACGATCCCTCGAATCCCCGCGTCCAGGCCCAGATGCGCTACGCCAACCCCAACGTTCGCCGCAATTACTACCTTTGCCCCGAGGGCGACGCTCTGCACGCCTACGAGTGCATCGTCCAGCAGGCCGCGACCCGTGGCGTTCCGAGCTTCGAGCTCAAAAGATCTCAGCCCATCCCGCCGTCCAACCTCGCGCCTCAGGGCGGCGTTCTCATCGACGCCGACATCGATCAGCATGATGGCCGTGGCATGATGGCCTGCGAGCTCGGTCTCACTCTCACCGGCAACGCCATGGCTCGCGCGCTACACATCAATGGCACCTGCGCGCCCCAGGCCTCCGCCGCCCAGGAGCAGCCCACCCTCAAGGCGATCTTCGATAGCTATACCCTCGACGCCAACGTCATTGGCCGCGAATATGCCAACGATGAGAACCGCAGCCGCCAGGCCGGCGCCAACGCTCGCGCTCAGGCCAACAACGCACATGCCGCCGAAGACGCCCAGACCTCTGCCTTCAACGCCCACATGGACAATATCGACCGTATGAGCAAGAGCTTCCAGAACTATCAACTCGATAACACCGAGCTTCAGGACAATAACCAGAACGCACGCGGCGCCGTCCCCAACGATCTCGCGAACGCCCTCATCAAATCCGATCCGAGCCGTTTCCAATCGGTCGCCACGCCCGACTTCCTCAAGGGCGCCGACTTCTAAATGAAACGTAAAGATGCTTTGACCCGATGAATTCATCACCGCGGCTCAGGCGATCGTGATCCGCACCTGGGGTGGCTTCGTCTGTGCTTGCTGTTTAGGCTGGGACACCACCAAGCCTGCCGCACCTCAGTAATCGCCTGGTTCTTGACCGTGCTGACGCGAACTCTGCAACTTAGTCCGCCATCCGCCGTCAATTTTCAGCAGTCTCGCTAAACTGTTACCGACCACATGACTCGTCCTCTCGCTGCGTTTCTCGGCCTCTCGATCCTGTGCTCCTTCGTGTTGCCATGCACCGGCCAGCAGTCGAACGCGAACTCCCCCACCAACCCGGTGGCCACCCTCCACGCCGAATCCCGCATCGTCCTCGCCGACGTCACCGTCACCGACCGCCACGGCAACGCCGTGCACGGCCTCACCGCCGCCGACTTCCAGGTCTTCGACAACAACCAGCCCCAGCGCATCGCCTCCTTCGAGGAGCACAACGCCGAGCGCATCACCACCACCTACACTGCACCCACCTCATCCTCCAACGCCGGAACCAACAGCTACCAGCACCTCCCGCCCGTTTTGAACGTTGTCCTGCTCGACACCACCAACCTCGAGCTGCCCGACCAGATGTACCTCCACATCCAGCTCACCCGCCTCATCAAGGCGCTGCCCGCCGGCCAGCCCATCGCCATCTTCGCTCGCCACGGCGACTACACCACCATCCTGCAGCCCTTCACCTCCAACCACGCTCTCCTTCAAGCCGCCGTCGACCGCGCCATCCCGCGCATCGTCGCCCTCGGCCGCGAGTACCGCTCCGACGCCGACACCCTCCGCCAGATCGGCGTCTATCTCCGCCAGGTCCCCGGCCGCAAAAACATCCTCTGGTTCACCGGCGGCTCCACCGCCTATCTTCTCGACGGCCTCTCCGCCCTCACCGCGCCCACCGCCTCAGGCCCGCCCCCAAACTCTGCACAAGCTGCCGCGACGCAGGCTGCCATGTCACCCTCCACACCCTTCGCCACGCCCTCGGTCGGTGAAGGCATGGACACCCTCCGCGACGTCTACGACGAACTCGAAGCCGCCCGCATCGTCATCTACCCCATCGACGCCCGCGGCCTCACCACCGAAGGCGACGTCGCACTCGGCCCGCAGCAGGCACAGATGGACCAGACCGCCCAGGCCACCGGCGGCGAAGCCATCCTCAACCGCAACAGCCTCGCCCTGGCCGCCGCACACATCCTCTCCACCAACTCCAGCTCCTACACGCTCACTTACTCGCCCGATAACTTCCACTACGACGGCAAGTGGCACAACCTCCACATTGCTCTCCGCCGCAGCGACCTCCGCCTCAGCTACCGCCGCGGCTACTTCGCCGACAAGCCGCACCCGCTCCCGCCGGGCCAGCACAAGCTCACAACCCTGCTCGCCGATGACCCCAAGCAGCAGGTCACCGCGCCTGATCTGCACAGCAACCCGCTTCTCTTCGAAGCCAGCGTCCACCCCGCCTCAGACCCCACCGCCGCAAACGCCGAGTTCGTCCCTCTCCGCCCCGCCGCGCCCGCCCCCAAAGGCACCACCGCCTTCCACGTCGACTACTCGCTCTCCACCGCCGGCCTCTCTGCCGCACAAGTCGACGGCGACTCACGCGCCACCGTTGTCTTCGCCGCCATTGCACTCGACTCGAACGGCGAGCGCATCGGCCAGACGCTCGACCGCGTCCGCTTCCCGCTCGTACCCGGCAGCCCCGCACGCAAGCTTCAGGTCGAGCAACAGATAGACCTCCCCAAAGGTGGCGACTTCATCGCCCTCGCCGTCTGGGACCCGGTCAGCGGACACCTCGGCACACTCCAGATCCCCGTGACCGTCAGCCCAAAACCCAAATAACTCCACGACGCTGCGCCGCTAGGTACCCGAGGCTTTTAGCCTCGGGTCTCTCAGTGACCTGCAGAAAGGGGGCTTTAACCCCTGGAGTATTCCTTTCTCTATTTGGAGTCGCGGATTCACCAGATGCGCAACTTACTTCCTCACCAGGTTGAACCCGATCGCTCCCGGTATCCGCTGCTTCACCACAAGATCGACCCACAGTCCCGCCACCTGCTCCAGGTATCGCGAATTACTCAGCGGTCCCACATCCACCGGGTTCATCCCTGTATCTGCGATCAGCGAATCAACCACCTTCTTCGCCTCCGCATCGTCGCCGCAGTACATCATGTCGAAGGTCGAATCCCCCATCAGCGCCGCGCCAATCGTGTTGAAAGCCTTCACCACCCGCGCACCCTTCGCCCACTGCGCCACCGAGAGCCCAGCACTCCCAGCCGGCGGAACGATCACACCAAAATCCGGCCCCATAGGATTCACCGCATCGATGACAACCTTCCCATCCAGCGACAGCGTCTTCAGCGTCGACTCCACGACAGGCCACGGCAGCGCAATCACCACCACATCGGCGCTCTTCACCGCATCCGGCAGCGTCGCCACTCTCACACCCGCATCGCTCGCCTTCTGCCGGTCCTTGCTTCCCTCGCGCAAACCCGCCGTTACCTCATGCCCCGTCTTCGCCCACACCTTCCCTAACTGCGAACCCACATTCCCAAATCCCAGCACAGCGATCTTCATCTCACGCTCCAATCGACCTGACACGCGCCTACTCTTGGACTGACTGTTGCGCCGACATCGACTGCGACGTCAGCCCACCGAAATTTGCCGATTGGATGCAGCCCAGACTCTTCCGCTGCTAAAGTTTCCTTGTCCCCTCCGGCCCTCTCAAAATCCCACTCAAGTAAGGTCAGCCCATGAGCACACCCGCCCCCACCATCGAACAGATCAAGTCCAACATGCGCTCCACCTGGATGGCGGGCGACTTTGGCGTCGTCGCCAAAACCATCACTGCCGGCGCAGACGACTTCATCGCCGCTCTCGACATCCCCGCCGGCGCCCGCGTCCTCGACATCGCCTGCGGCACCGGCAACACCGCCATCCCGCTCGGCCGCCGCGGCTGCATCGTGACCGGCGTCGACATTGCGCCCAACCTGCTCGAGCAGGCCCGCGCCCGCGCCACCGCCGAGCATCTTGCCATCACCTTCGACGAGGGCGACGCCGAAGCTCTTCCCTACGGCGATGCCACCTTCGACGCCGTCACCACCATGTTCGGCGCCATGTTCGCTCCACGCCCCGAACTCGTAGCCTCCGAATGTGCACGCGTTCTCAAGCCCGGCGGCCTTCTCGCCATGGGCAACTGGGGTCCCGGCGCCTTCGTCGCCCGCATGTTCAAAATCGGCAGCACCCACGTCCCGCCGCCGCCCGGCGTTCAGCCACCCATCCTTTGGGGCGACGACGCCACCGTCCGCGAGCGCCTCGCCCCTTACTTCACCAACATCGCAATCAAACCCATCCCCATCGAGTTCGACATGCCCACCAATGCCGCCGGTGCGGTCGACTTCTTCCGCACCTACTTCGGCCCCACCAAGGTCGCCTTCTCCAAGCTCGACGACGCCGGCCAGAAGGCCCTCTTCGCCGATCTCGAACACCTCTGGGCCTCAGCAAACGCCTCGCCCGACCCCGCCAACCACACGCTCATCAAGCACGAGTACAAACAGATCACCGCCACGCGCAAAGAAGCGTCGAGCGCCTAATTCGCCGACGGTTTCTCCACGCTCTCAATCACCATCACCTTCGCCGGCGCCTTCATCGCATCCAGCTTCAGTCCAAGCTGTTCCTGAATCGCCGTAAACAACGGCGGCGGTGCATCCGCAGCTGCCGCGCCGTTGTCGCCGCTGTTTGGCGGCGGAACCCGCCCTCCATACTGCGACTCATCCGGTGTCCATTTCAGTTGAAAGTCATAACGGTCCTTCAGGCCCGTCTGGTCCACTACCGGCCGGTCCAGGCTCCCTTGCATGATCATCGCAACCTCTTCCATGTTCGCGTTGCGCACGAACAGCCTGCCCGGAGGCCCACCCAGCCCCGGAGGGCTGCTTGGATCGCTTGAGCTCTTCGAAAACTTCGGCCCCGTCTTCGCCACGGTCAGCACATACACCGACAGATCCTTCGTGTCGTAATGAAACTTCAGCGCAAACCGGTCCGTCAGCAGCTTCCGTACGATTCCCCTTGCCTGCTCGAGGCTCGGCAAACCCTCGTGATCCGGCAGCACATCCATGTCGAAGTGGTCCGTCGTCAACCAGGCCGGTCCTCCGGTCACCTGTTTCGGATGCAGGTTATACGCGAGCGTAATCAGACCTTCGACAGTGAAGTTGCGCGCCACCAGATGCCGTCCCTGCAGCGTGAACCCTCTGCCCTGTTCGTCCGGCGGGCTGGGCTTGATCGTCGCGACCTCGTACCCCGGCTCAAGCTTCGGATCCATCAGGCTTAGCGCGGGAGTCGGCTTCGGAATCGGCCACGCCGCGTCGGCGTTCACATGCTCCAGCGTCAGCGGAAGCTCACGCCCGCCCTGCTTCCACGTCCCCACCGCCGACTTTCCGTCAGGGCTCACCTTGCCTTCATAGCTCACATCCATGCCTGTGACCGTGAACTTCAGCACTCCACCATCCAGCGACATCGTCGTCGTGCCGATTCCCCCCGGACCCTGTTGGTCGACCGCATAGATCTTCCCCTTCAGCGCCCCAGCCGACTTCGTGATCTGCAGCTCCAGTCGAATGTCCTGCCCCGGATGCAGCGTTCCCTGCCACGTATCCACCGCATCCTGCGCCCGCGCACTCACACCCAACAGCGCAGCCAACACGCCGACACACACCAGCAGCTTCTTCACGCAACCCTCCCCAGAACGTACGTCCCCATCCTACCCGCTGCAGCCGCAGGCACAGGGAAACAATCCGCTATCCGAAGTACTGACCGAGCCCCTGTTCCGTTAACATGCGCGACACGTTCTACAGCCGTACGTCAATGTCGGGCTCAACGTTTCTCAGGGCCACACACTGCGCCGCGCCACCGCCGTAAACCAAACGCTGCGTCCGCAGTCTGTCCCATACAGCAGTGTCCTCGAGTCGCTCTCCCACGACGGCTGCATCTGGTTGCACGGCACATCAGCAATCCTGCGCGTGGCTCCCGTCTCCTCATCCATCAGCCACAGGTTCCACACGCCCTTCTCCATGTGGCTGTAAGCCATCCATCGCCCATCCGGCGAGAGCGCCGGATACCTCGCATCCGCAATCGTCACCATCGACCTCCCGCGCGCCCGATCGACGAGAAAGATCTTCGGCCATCCCGCACCCTCCGCCGCCGCAAACGCATAGTCACTCTGTGACCGAAACGCCGCCTCGTACACATTCAGCTCCGGCGGAGTCAGCATTACCTCCGCCGTCGCATTCGCTCCCACTCCCGTCACCATCAGCCGCCCACGCCCGCGCACATCACGAACGAACGCCAGCTCTTTTCCATCCGCCGAGACCATCGGCTCGCGCACATCGCCCGCCACCACTCGCGACGCATGGCTCACATCCACAATTCGCGACCCTCCGCTGCCCGCCTCTTCTACCCACAGATGCCCATCGCCATTCGCGAACGAAAGATCATCCACCTTCGCATCTGCCGGCGGACCGACCGCGACGCCATCCGCATCCTGCGTCATCAATCTGTATCCACTCATCAGAAACGCCGCATACCTCATCCCCGTCTTCGTCTCCTGCGGCGCCGCATTCAAAAATCCCTGTTGCTCCAGCGGCAGCCGATACGCATACTCCGTGCGCTCCGCGCTCTCCACTCGCAGCGTCGTTATCGCGCTCACGGCCACGGTCACTGCCATCGCGGCCGCCCACGCATACCGCTCCCAATCCCACACTTCACTCTTCACCTCATCGCGCCAAAGCCACACATAGATCCCCGCAAGCACCGCCAGCATCAACCACAATCTCGGCACATAGAGCAGCGCCGCGAGCCCCTCCACGCTCGCCGGCACCGCCAGCGGAAATCCAATCCCCAGGTACGCAATCGCCAGCGCCGCCAGCCATCCATACTGCCTTCGTCTCAGCAGCATCTCCGCCATCACGCACACCGGAAACACCATCAGCACGAAGTTGTACGAAGCCGTCTGCGTCGACACCGCCAACGCCGCCGTCACCATCGCAGACCACTCCATCAGCACGCGCTCTCTCCGCTTGTCTCCGTGCCGAATCAGCAACACCGCCGGCGCCAGCACCAACATCTGCAGCTGCGGCATCAGCACCGCATACGCCATACCAGACTCATGCCACGGACGCGGATTCCACTGCGGCTCTCCAAGAAACAACGCATGCAGCACACTCGAAATCGACCCCTCGCCCACCGCATACGTACCCAGTCCTTCGCCGCGCCTCACCCACGGCAGAATCTCCACCAGCCACGTGCGATTCGCTGCCACACCAAACACCGCCACTGAAATCCCCACACACGCAGCGCCCGCAATCAAGCCCGACGCAAGCGCACGCCACTGCCTTCGCCGCAAAAACCACAACAGCAGCAACGCCGGAAACACCTTGCACCCCGTCGCAACCGCAATCAACGCACCCGCCGCCACCTGCCATCCACGCAGCCAGCACCAGCACGCAGCCACCACCAGCAACAACACCACCACATACAACTGCCCAAAAAGCAGATTGCGATGCAACGGAAAGCTCAGTGCCATCACCATCACGATCCGCGAGTAGCTCAGCCGCGTCATCCGCCCCAGCATCCACGCCAGCGGAATCAACAGCGAGAGATTGAACACGATCCACACATGCTTTGCCGCCAGCGGCTTCATTCCAGCAATCGGCCACACCGCCAGCGTCGAAAACGGCGTAATCGGCAATAGCCCAATCACGCGCTCGTCCACTCCGCGATGATCCTTCTCGCGCTCAATCCACGTCCACTCGTACATGCGCGACGTGTCATAGCCCTCATGCACCAGCCGCGCCGCCATGTAATAGTTCGGAAAGTCTGTGTTCAGCGTCCGCCAAGCCTTTGGCAGCGTGTGCACGCACAGATACAGCACCGCCACGCACAACACCGCCCGCTCCGCCCAAAAGGCTACCCGTTGCAGACGTGAAGTGGACACGACCCAGCATACTTGTAGGTCGTCCTTCCGTTGTCACTACCCCGTCAACGGAAAATCACTCGATTGTCCCGAAACCAATCCACCACAGAGGCCGTCCAGTCGTAGTATGGCTGCCATGAACCAGGGTCCCCTGCACCGCAGCATCGCGACAACCCGCTCGCGCAGCCTAATCGTAAGCCTCTGTTGCAGCGTCGTCGCCGCGCTCTTTGCGCTCCACTCGCTTCCGTCCCGCGCACAACAAACCCCGACCCCCTCATCGCAGCAACCTGTCTACACGCTCCAAGGTTCCGTCGGCATCGTCCTCACCGACGTCACCGTCAAAGACCGCCACGGCCGCATCGTCCACGGCCTCCCCGCCTCAGCCTTCCACATCTCCGACAACAACCAGCCACAGACCATCTCCACCTTCGAAGAGCACAACAACGCGCCCACCGCGATCGCCGCTCTCCCTGTCTCTACGCCCAACACTTACTCCAACGAGTTCCTGCGCCATCTCCCGCCTGTTCTCAACATCGTTGTGCTCGATACCACCTCGCTCGGCCTCACCCAGCAGATGTATCTCGCCTACGAGTTCAACAACTTCCTCAAAACCCTCCCGCCCGATCTCCCCATAGCGCTTTACGCCCGCGTCGGCGAGACCGCCGTCTTGGTCCAGGACTTCACCTCCGACCACGCTCTGCTCCTCGCGGCCTCCGCCAAGGTCATGCCGCACCTTCCGCCGCCCGGCCGCGACCCGGTCCACATCACCGACAACAATCTCCTCGCGCAGGTTGCCATCGAGCTCGCGCAGCTCCCAGGCCACAAGAACGTCATCTGGTTCTCCGGTGGCGAAGCCGGCTTCAGCTTCGATCCCCGCACCTATAGCGATCCCACCGTACTCCAAACCGTCTACGACCAGATCGAACTCGCCCGCATCTCCGTCTACCCCATCGACGCACGTGGCCTCACCGGGAACAGCGCCATCGCGCAGCACCTCGAGATGCGTGAAATCGCCGACAACACGGGTGGCGAACCGTTCTACAACCGCAATGGACTCGCAAAGGCCGCCACCAAAATCCTCGAGGACGACAACAGCTTCTACACGCTCGTCTTCTCACCCCGGGACTTCCACCCCGACAACAAGTGGCATCAGGTCAAGGTCAAGGTCGACGGCGGCCCCTACACTCTCAGCTACCGCCGTGGCTACTTCGCTGACGGCAACAACCTCGGGCCGAAGTCCAACGACCAGGCACGCACTCTCCTGCTCACCGGCGGCCAGACGAAAGATCTTCCCGCTGACCTCCACAGCTCACCAATCATCTTCACCGCATCTATCGTTCCCGTGGGCAATCCTCCACCCACACGCGGCGCGCAGTTCTACGCACTCAACGACAACGCCGCTGCGAAAAAGGGCACAAACACCTACTCGATCTTCTACTCCCTTCCGCCCGATGTCCTCGCAACTCGCGCAGTCGACGGCCGCGAGAGCGCTTCCTTCGAGGTCGCCGTCCTCGGCTTCAACAGGGCCGGGGAACAGGTCGTAGAGAAGGGCGACAAAGTCTCCGTCAAATTTCCCCACGATGACCCGCACATGTCTGTCGACGTCGCGCAGAACGTCGGCCTTCCCCGCGGTGATCTTTATCTCTTCATCGCCATCTGGGATCTCAACACCGGACGCACCGGCACACTGCAGATTCCCTTCACCGCTCATTGAGCAACGCGTCGTACGATAACCCCATGCCCGAATCCCCCATTCGCTGCGCTGTACTCGGCTACGGTCTCGCCGGCAAGGTCTTCCACTGCCCCTTCATCTCCGCCGTGCCCGGCCTCGAACTCACCGCCATCGTCCAGCGCAAAGGCGACGAGGCCGCGCAAGCCTACCCTTCCGCGCGCATCCTCCGCTCCGCCGGCGAAGCCTTCGCCGACCCATCCATCGATCTCATCGTCGTCGCCACACCCAGCGAGACCCACTTCGACCTCGCCGCCCAGGCCCTCCAGGCCGGCAAGCATGTCGTCGTCGACAAGCCCATCACCTCGTCCTCAAAGTCCGCGAGCGCTCTCGTCTCCCTCGCCAAAGTTCACAAGCGTCTCCTCGCGCCCTTTCATAACCGCCGCTGGGACGGCGACTTCCTCACCCTCCGCAAGCTCCTCTCCGCAGGCACCCTCGGCCGCGTCGTCGAGATCGTCTCCCGCTTCGACCGCTACCGTCCCCTCCAGCGCCCCAACACCTGGAAGGAGGTCGCCAGTCCCGCCACCGGCTTCCTCTACGACCTCGGCCCGCACCTCGTCGACCAGGCCCTCACCCTCTACGGTCCGCCCGCCCGCATCACCGCCTCCATCCGCCACGACCGCGACCGCACCGACATCGACGACGCCTTCGACCTCGTCCTCGACTACGACATGCCCGAAGGCCGCGCCCTGCGCTACTCGTGCCACGCCACCATGCTCGCCGCCGAACCCGGCCCACGCTTCCTCGTCCACGGCACCCGTGGCAGCTTCCGCAAGTTCGGCGTCGACCCGCAGGAACCAACGCTCGTCAACACCGATCGCCGCCCGCCCATGCTCGGCAGCGCCGAACCCGGGGCCCCCGGCCAGCTTGCTGGCTGGGGTGGAGAACCCTGGCTCCCCGAGGACGAATCCGCCTGGGGCACCGTCACCCTCCCGCTCGATCTCGCACAACCCACCGAGTTCACCCACACTCGCGTCCCCACCATCCCCGGCGACTACCGCCTCTTCTACGCCAACGTCCGCGACGCCATCCTCGGCAAGTCCCCGCTCGCCGTTTCTGCTGAAGACGGCTACCGTACCCTCCGCCTCCTCGACCTCGCGCGCGAATCCCACCAGCAACGCCGCACCCTCCCCGTCACCTGGGACTGATCGCACCACCGACACACCGGGTGGCCTACGAATGGGCAGCCGATGAACCGGGTGGCCCATCCTTTCGCAGTTTCATCGCGAAAGGATGGGGTATCGCGCGTTAAGACGCGCGACCGCTTCTAGGTACCCCGAGGCTGGTAACCCGAGGCTTTAGCCTTGGGTCTCCTCGGGTCTCTCAACGCAGCAGAACGAGAAAGGGGCTTTAGCCCTGGGGTATGCCTTTTCTTCAAATGTCGGAAAGGCCTCGTGTTACCTTTCCCCCACGATGTCGCGGCCGACCATCCTCTGCATCAGCACCTACGAGAAAGGGCAGGCCTTTCTCCGCGAGGTCGCGCGCCTCGGCTGCGCAATCCACCTCCTCACCGTCCACAAGCTCCGCGACGCCGACTGGCCGCGCGACATCCTCGCCGGACTCCACACCATCCCTGAAGACCTGACGCCCGAGCAGACCCTCCCCTACATCGCCAACCTCATGCGCCACATCCCCATCGCGCGCATCGTTCCGCTCGATGAATTCGATCTTGAAACCGCCGCCCTCGCCCGCGAACATCTTCGCCTCCCCGGCCTCGGTCAGACCGCAACACGCTTCTTCCGCGACAAGCTCGCGATGCGCGAAGGCGCGGACCGCGAAGGCGTGCCCGTTCCCGCCTTCTCCTCCGTCGCCAATCACGACGCCCTCTACCATTTCCTGCAATCGACCGAAGGCCCATGGCTCCTCAAGCCCCGCTGGTCCGCCTCCGCCCTCGGCATCCACAAATTCCAAAACCCCGACGAGGTGTGGCCGCTTCTCGACGCGCTCGGCGACACCGCCAGCAATCATCTCGTCGAGCGCTTCCTCCCCGGCGACATCTTCCACGTCGAAGGCATCACCTGGAACGGCAACGTCCTCTTCGCCGCTCCGTACAAGTACGGCCAGCCGCCCTTCGAGACCATGCACTCCGGCGGCATCTTCTCCACCCGTGCCCTCGACCGCTCCAGCGCCGATGCGGTAGCCCTCCTCGACATTCACGCGAAGACCCTCCACGCTCTCGGCATGACCGCAGGCGTCACACACTCCGAGTTCATCCGCGCGCATGCCGACGGCCGCTTCTACTTCCTCGAGACCGCCGCCCGCGTCGGCGGTGCCTACATCGCCGACGTCATCGAGCACGCCTCCGGCCTCAACCCATGGGTCGAGTGGGCACGCATCGAGGTCGCTCTCGCCCGCGGCGAAGACTACTCACTCCCTCCCATCCGCCCCGACTACGCCGGCAGTCTCATCTCGCTCGCCCGCCAGGAGTGGCCCGATACCTCCGCTTACGCCGACCCCGAGATCGTCTACCGCCTCCACAAGCTCCACCACGCCGGCCTCATCCTCCGTTCGCCCGACCCCACCCGCATCGAGTCCCTTCTCTCCACCTACACCACCCGCTTCCTCACCGACTTCTACGCCCGCCTCGACGCCCCCGAAAAACCCACCTCCTGAGACCGGGTGCCCCACCCTCGGCTTCCGAAGGAAGACAGGGTGGGGTGTCGCGCGTTAAGACGCGCGATAAGAAATGCTGCGGCCTCCCCGCCTGCGCTATCGTCAAACCCACAACCTGACAAACCATCTCTGAGGTGCCTTGCGATGCGTGCGTTCTCACTCGTAGCTGCTCTGCTCTTCACCTGCACCGTCCCGGCCGCCTCTGCCCAGGACGCACTCCCCTACCAGAAACCGCCCGCTCCCATCCAGGCCCTCCTCGACGCGCCCACCACGCCCGTCGCGCACCTCTCGCCCGACCGCACCACACTCCTCATCGCGCAACCAGCCACCTCTCCCTCCATCGCCGACGTCGCTCAGCCGCGCTTCCGCCTCGCCGGCATCCGCTTCAATCCGCAGACCAACGGCCCCAGCCGCGAGATCGACACCGTCGCTCTCTCGCTCGAGACCGTCGACGGAACAACCCGGCCCATCACCGGCCTTCCCGCAAAGCTCAAGGCCACGCACCTCCTCTGGTCGCCTGACAGCAAACATATCGCCTTCGTCCAGCGCGCCGACTCCACCACATCCACCGCCGGCAATTACGGTCTCGAGCTCTGGGTCATCGACCTCCCCGCCGCACGCGCCCATCGCGTCGGCACCACTCACCTCAACGCGGTCCTCGAGCAGCCCTGCCAGTGGATGCCCGACAGCTCCGAGCTCCTCTGCCTCACCATCCCCGCCGCCCGCGGCCCCGCGCCCAAACCCTCCGAGGTCCCCGCCGGCCCCAACGTCGAAGAGAACCTCGGCCGCGTCTCGCCCGCGCGCACCTACGAGGACATGCTCAAGACGCCCTCCGACGAGGCCATCTTCCAGTACTACGCCACCGCCCAACTCGCCCGCATCTCGCTCACCGGCGTCGTCCATCCCTTCACCATCAAAGGAATGATCGTCCAGGCCGAGCCATCCCCCGACGGCCGCTTCGCCCTCGTCTCCGAGATCCATCGCCCCTTCAGCTACACGCTCCCTGAAGAGATGTATCCCCTCCGCACCTTCGTCGTCGATCTCAAGTCCGGCACCGTCACCACCGTGCTCTGCGACCGACCCATCGTCGACAACCTGCCCATCGCCCGCGACGCCGTTCCCTCCGGCCCACGCGACTACGACTGGCGCTCCGACGCTCCCGCCACCGTCGCCTGGGTCGAAGCCGCCGATCACGGCGATCCCAACGCCAGGGTCGACATCCACGACCGCCTCTTCATGCTGCCCGCTCCCTTCAACGGCACGCCCACTGTCGTCGCGGAGATCCCCATGCGCTTCCGCGGTGTCGACTGGTCCAACGATCACCTCGCCCTCCTCACCGAATCCCGCTGGTCCGACCGCCGCATCGCCCTGCTCGCACTCAACCCGTCCTTACCCGGAGCCAAGCCGACCACACTCTACGAAGGCGCTTCGCAGGACCTCTACCACTCCCCCGGCCGTCCGCTCCTCACCACCAACGCCTCCGGCCACGAGGTCCTCACCCTCGCCCCTGACGGTTCCGCCATCTACTTCGTCTCTCCCGGCGCCTCTCCCAAAGGCGACCAGCCCTTCATCGCCACCCTCCCCATAACCGGCGGTCCCGAAACCATCCTCTTCCGCTCCGCAGACCCCTACTTCGCCGACCCCATCGCCCTCCTCGCCAACAACAAGCTCCTCGTCCGCCGCGAGTCCGTCACCGACCCACCCAACTACTTCGCCGTCCCATTCGGCAGCCCAGCCACTCCCGCCGCCACCGACTTCCACCAGCTCACAAAATTCCCCGACCCCTACGCCGGCATCAAGCTCCCCACCCGCCAGCTCATCCACTACAAGCGCGCCGACGGCGTCGAGCTCTCCGCCTCCCTGTGGCTCCCCGCCGGCTATGACAAATCGCAAGGCCCGCTGCCCACCCTCATGGAGGCCTACCCCACCGAGTACAAATCCCGCGCCACCGCCGGCCAGGTCACCGGCTCGCCCAACCGCTTCCCGCACATCTCCGCCTTCTCGCCCGTGCCCTTCACCCTCACCGGCTACGCCGTCCTCGAGAACGCCTCCATCCCCATCGTCGGCGAAGGCGACCAGCTCCCGAACGACACCTACATCGAGCAGCTCGTCGCCGCCGCCAAGGCCGCCATCGACTACGGCGCCTCCCTCGGTGTCGTCGACCCCAAACGCGTCGCCGTCATGGGCCACAGCTACGGCGCCTTCATGACCGCCAACCTCCTCGCCCACTCCGACCTCTTCCGCGCCGGCATCGCCCGCTCCGGAGCCTACAACCGCACCCTCACCCCCTACGGCTTCCAGGCCGAAGAGCGCACCTACTGGCAGGCCCCCGAGGTCTACTTCAAAATGTCGCCCTTCAGCTACGCCGACAAGATCAAGACCCCCATCCTCCTCATGCACGGCGAGGCCGACGACAACCAGGGCACCTTCCCCGTCCAGAGCGAACGCTTCTACGAAGCCCTCGCAGGCCAGGGCGCCACCGTCCGCCTCGTCTGGCTCCCCTTAGAAGCCCACGGCTACGAAGCCAAAGAAAGTCTCGAGCACATGCTCTGGGAACAAAGCCGCTGGCTCGACACCTACGTCAAACCCACCACCCCACCCCAGACCGCCGCCCAATAGCGGCGCCTTGTTATTCGCGACAGGCCAATAACCGCAACTTTCTCCTCATCCCAAATGCTGTCATCCGTCCAAAAATCCTGGCGGCTGCGACCGCTCCTGGTGAACGCACATTTACTATTCATCTCGCCGTCGGAGCCACCGGTCCCCCGCGACTCGTCTTAGGAAACAAGGGGTTCAAGATGATGAATCTGCCGCCGTGGCTGATCAGAACGGAATGGAAGAGCGAGGTGGGGAGCAGTCCGTCCGAATCGACGTCGCCCCGGCGGGAGAAGATGATCACAGTCAGGTCCCCGATCGAATTACTTCCCAGGCTTAGAGAGCGGATTCTGCGCGTAGCCGCCGAGGTAGCGACCCATTGATTGAAGTTGCCTACCCTGATCGGCTCGGCCTGGTTTACCCCGGAGCCAAGGTTGTCTCTGAACAGGGTAAGTTGATTGGCGCCGGAGTCCAGGAGCAGCGACGTTGTTGCGTCCCCAAACTCCTGAATATGGCCGAAGATGACCAGTCGGTTGTGAGTGCGGTTGCCCTGATACATCCCGTCGAGTTGCAAGGGGAGATGTTCGCCAGTCGCGGTCTGCGCCAACAATCCAAGCGGAGAGTCGAGCTGGATGCTGCGCTCACGGTAGTCGATGAGCAGGTCGAAGTTCCTCAGAAAGTCTTCGCCCAGCACGCCGCGCACGTTTCGGGTGACGGTAGGGGCGTGCGCGGTGGTGAAGATCTCTCCGCCGGAGACCACGGCGCCTGCAACGGAGATCGAGTCGATGCGGACAATGGACATCCGGGTAGAAGCGAGGACGCCGACGAGAGTCTTCTCTCCTGCGCGGGGGAGGCCAAGCTGATCCGCAAGCTTCTGGTCGATGGTTGTCTTCGTGCAGCCGGTGTCGAGCAGAAAGTCATAGGAGCGGGAGCCGTTTATGCTGACAGGTACGATAATCATCGATCGCTCGTCCAGCTTGATCCGGGATGTAACAGGCGTGCGACCCGGTTCGACAGGATCCTGCGCGGCGCCTATCGCTAGAGCAGAGACTGTAAAGGCTAGAAGAACAAGAAGTCGGTTGAAACGGCAGGTCAGCGACATGGAGTTCACCTCGATGGGGTGAACTATGTCGGTTCGGCGGGCTGATGATCTTGAGGGACGCCGGATGTTCCCTTGATGAAGATGATGTCTTTGTGACGGGTCCTAACCTGGAGAAACAGAATGATTTATCGGTTCGAACGATTCGAACTTGATGATCGGGAACTCCGTCTCTCCGAAGCCGGAACGCCAGTACAGGTCGAGCCGAAGGCCCTCAGGCTCCTCGTCTACCTGATCGAAAACCGGAACCGGTTAGTCCGTAAGCAGGAGTTACTGGACGCTGTCTGGCACGACGCCATGGTGACGGAAAACGCCCTCACCCGTGTGATCGCCCTCCTGCGCAAGGCGCTGAACGAGGACAGCCGCATCCCCCGATACATCGAGACCGTGCCCACCGCGGGCTATCGCTTCATTGCGAACGTGGCGGTGGTCGAGGAGAATCCTGCCACGCGAGCGGCAACTCAAACACCGCCGATCGCGCTCGCGGCGGAACACCGGACCGGAGCCAGAACGCGAAACTTGTGGATTGCCGTGCCGGTCGTCCTGTTAGCGATTGTCATCGCAGGCATATTCGTGTATCGCCACCGCGGCAAAAAGATCCTGACCGAGAAGGACACGATCGTGCTCGCCGATTTCGACAACTCCACCGGCGACCCGGTATTCGACGCCACGTTGCGGCGGGGCATGGCGGTGCAGTTGGAGCAGTCGCCATTCCTGAGCTTGATCCCGGATGATCGAATCCAGCAAATATTGAAAGAGATGAGCCAGCCGGCCGACGCGCGGCTGACTCCGGCCATCGCCCGCGAGATCTGCGTGCGGACTTCGAGCGCGGCGGTACTGGACGGGTCCATCGCGCCCCTCGGCACTCAATACGTTCTGGGCCTGCGCGCAAAGGACTGCCAGAGCGGCAAGGTCCTGGCTGAGGAGCAAGTGCAGGCGGCCAGAAAAGAAGATGTGCTGCAGGCTTTGGATCAAATGGCAGGCAAATTCAGAACCCAGGTCGGCGAATCGCTCACGACAGTCGAGAAGTACAACACCCCGCTGGCCGAGGCCACGACTTCCTCGCTCGAAGCACTGAAGGCATTCAGCCTTGGGGCCAATAAAGTCTCTGCAGGAGCAAACACCGAGTCTCTTCCCTTCTTCTCGCGGGCGGTGGAACTTGATCCAAACTTTGCCGCAGCCTACGCATTTATGTCCAACGTATATTTCATCCAGCGCGAGCCTGAGTTGGCGGCTGAGAATATCCGCAAGGCGTACCAGCTGCGAGACAGAGTGAGTGAGCCGGAACGCGTGGGGATCGAATCGCACTACTACTGGCGGAGCACGGGAGAGTTGGAGAAGGCGATATCTTCCGTCGATCTGTATCAGCAGACTTACCCAAGAGACCCCTCCGCTCACAACACGCTGGGAAACCTTTACGTGCGGCTTGGAAACCTGGAAGAGTCAGAGCAAGAATTCCGCGAGGCGCTGCGCCTGAACCCGAACGCGCCCGCCTACTACCAGAATCTGGGCGGCGTGCTTGTGGGTCTCAATAGGCTGGACGAGGCGGAGGCGGTGTACAAACTGTCGGACGAGCGGCATCTGCCCTACCAGGGACGACCGAAGTCGCTTTATCTGATGGCCTTTCTGAAAGGCGACCCGGCGCGGATGGCGCAATTGGCCGCATCCGTCGTGGGAAAGCCGAGCGCGGAAGATGCGATGCTTGGCGCGCAGGCGGATACCGAAGCGTGGTACGGGCGGATGAAGGCAGCGCGGGTTTTCACGCAGCGATCGATGGAGGCCGCTCTGAATAACGACGCAAAGGAGACAGCCGCCGGTCATCAGGCGGCAGCCGCGCTCTTCGAGGCGGAGTCCGGAGAGTGGGAGCGAGGCCGCGTGGATGCTAACGCCGCGATGAAGCTGGCGCCGAATCGCGACGTGCGAATGACGGCGGCACTGGCATTGGCCCAGGCGGACGACACAGCCTCGGCGGAGAAGCTGGCAACTGAACTTGATAAGGATTTTCCGGTCGACACGCTAGTGCAGAGATATTGGCTGCCCGTGATCCGAGCAGCAATTGCCTTGCAACAGAAGGATCCAAACCGGGCGATCGAACTGCTGGAGCCAGCGCGCACGCTGGAACTCGCGAACAGCACAAACATCATGAATCCGAGCCTGTTGCCGGTCTATGTGCGGGGCGAAGCGTATCTCATGCTAAGCGATGGCAACCGGGCTGCGGCCGAGTTTCAGAAGTTCATCGATCATCGCGGACTGGTGCGGAACGCGCCCATTGCAATGCTGGCCCGGCTTGGTCTCGCACGCGCTTACGCAATGCAAGGCGACACTACGAAAGCCCGGACCGCATATCAGGATTTCCTGACGACCTGGAAGGACGCCGATCCCGATGTTCCAGTCCTGCAACAAGCAAAAGCGGAGTATGCGAAGTTGTAACGATTTCGGCACGACCTCCGAGCGTAGGCCGAAGGACGAAGCGACCGAATTGCCTTCCTCCAAACAACCACGAGCGCAATCAGCCACCACATTCCCCGACCGCCCCATGCACGATCCGCAACTCCGGCCCTCGGCGTCCTCAGCGGCCTCCCGCAAGCCCCGCACCGGGCCCGTTGGGCGGCTCGCACACCGCGAGTTTCGAAACCTGCCCCACTCCGCCCGCATCTCAAATCGCGAACACATTATCGAATCGGTGCCGCGTGAAAAGCGGGGCGCTCCTCGCAAATTGCACACGACACCTCCACCAACAGCGAATCCGTCCGCGGAAAAATTCGAGGAGATCTCCCATGAGCACCACCAGAAAGGACGGCGCTGAAGATTTTTCCGCCGGCGACCGCATCACCCTGGTCTTCGACGACCAACCCGGCGAGGAAAAAACCGCCACAGGTCCGCCGCAAGTTATCCGATTGGCAGGAGGGGCTTTCGCCCGAGATCGAAGACTACATCGACTACTGGCTGGAAATCAGCTGCGAAGGAGACGACGGTGGAACGATCTGCAACATCCTCCTGTTGACCACCGGCCGCTACTGGCTGGATGGACGCTTCGTCACCATCCGCAAGGTAGGTTAGCTCCCGCAACCAACACATTCCCGGCAACTTACCCGCCTCGTCCGCATCCCCCATGGGAACCTTACCCCTCTCGAATCAGGACTTTGCACAAAAGCCCGCTATTCTGCACATAAAGTCCACCCCTAAGTCCAATTTCATCTAGACTTTGCGCAAAAACAGGGGGAGGGGAGGGGGTACCCGCAGATTCAACCTGCGCGCCTGCGGGGGCCACTGACGAACGGACTCCCCGCCTCGAAAAAACGCAGCCGCCGCTCCACCTCACGCGTGAGCCCAATCCGCACACTCGTGCTGATGCGCCCAGTCTCTCGAACCGCAGTCCCCAGCCAAAGCGGACCATCGGCACACAGGTCAACACCGTCCAGGCGCGGGCCAATCTCCAAGGCGGCCGCAAGCCGTCCCGGTCCTCTCGCCAGATCCGTGAGTTTGTCGGTCTTGCGGAGCCGTTTCATCAGGTCGATTCCATCCAGAGGCTCCAGCGCGCGCAACAGCACTCCCGCGCCAACGCCCGGCTCTTCAGACGTCACATTGAGCATGTACGACGTCCCATAGATGAAGTACACATGAGCAAAACCTTTGCCCAGGAACATCGACTGATTGCTCGTCGTTCGCCCGCGGTAAGCATAGCTAGTCGAATCGCCCGGCGGGTAAGCCTCCGTCTCAACAATCCGCCCGCTAAGCCTGCCCCGCCCCACCTCGCGCACAATGGTCTTCCCGATGAGATATCTGGCCAGCTCAGCGGTACCAACCGGCAAGCTGGACCGCGATAGCCGCCGGACTTTGTGAGCGAGAGGAGACTCAGTCATGGATTCTCGTTCGGGTAGTTGAAGAAGAGCTGATTGCCGTCCGGATCATCGACCACCAGGAGCCGGTAGCCCCACCTACCCTCCTTGACCAGAACGCCCCTGGCCTCGAGCTCTGCGCGCAGCGCGTCCAACGCGGCGACCTGCATCTCCGCCTCGACGTTCAGCGAGATGAACATCAGCCCCTTGCCAATCTTCTCCGGCCACTGATCGGCCAGAATAAGCGCGCAGCCCTGCCGGTCGACCTGGGCGACAAACACTCTGCCGCCCTCGTCGTAGCGCCACGGACTCGTGAAGCCGAGCCGGTCAACGTAAAAGCGAAGCGACGCCTCGACGTCCTTGACGTGCAGGACCGGGCGCGCGAACCAATCTGTCATAGGCCATCTTCTGTCATAGGCCATCTCCCCGAACGAAGATTGCTCTTTCCAACATTAGTTCAGAAACGAGCCCTCTCCCCAGCCACGGAGGCCCGCACCTCACCTCACTTCGGAACATCTTCATCGGTCGGCTCCCACATCGGCACGAGTTTCTGCGGAAACAAGCCTTCGTGCCGCTTGAGCAACTCGTGCATCACCCGGATGCTGATCCGCGCCGCGAACCGGACCTCTTTGTCCAATTCAACATCGACATCAGAAACCCTGGGATCTTCCGAGCCGCGCGCCGCCCACTTCGCCGTCCGGATTGCCACAATGAGCGCCGTGGCGATCAAAACCGACGGCCCCATCTTCGGCCAATCCGTCCGCGGCTCATGCCCCGTCACTCTCATAATCCGAGTATAGGCGAACATTAGGCGAAACTAATCCACAATCCTTAGTGAAATGCCTCGACCCCTACAACCTACACATTCCCAATAACTTACGCGCCGCGCCCGCCGACACCCGCGCACCTTACCCCTTGCAATCAGGACTTTGCGCAAAAACACCACGTTTTGGCCCTTAGTTCAACCCTAAGTCCAATTCCATGAATATTTTGCGCAAGAACAGGGGGAGGGGAGGGGGTGGTGAGCGGGCTGGGGCTCGAACCCAGGACCAGCGCCTTAAAAGGGCGATGCTCTACCAACTGAGCTACCCGCTCGCTCTTCCATTAAAAGTAGCACGCTCAGACCGTCAGATTCACAAGCTGCGGCTCTTCCAACACCGTCCGCTTCAACTGCCCGCACGCCGCATAGATGTCCCGCCCTCTCGGCCTGCGAATATACGTCGGCATCCCACCCTCAATCAGCATCTTCTGGAACCGCGTCACATCCTCCGGCTTCGGCTGCACGTAATCGATCCCCGGCCCCGGGTTCCAAACAATCAAATTCACCTTCGCACGCATGCCCTTCAGCAGCGCAAGCACCTCACGCGCGTGCTCCGGCTGATCGTTCACTCCACCGAGCAGCACATACTCAAACGTCACCCACTCGCGCGTGCGCAGCGGAATCCGATTGCACGCCTCCAGCAACTCCGCGATCTTCCACTTGCGCGTAATCGGCATTATCTGCTCGCGCACAACATCGTTGCTCGCATTCAGGCTCAGCGCCAGCTTTGGCCGCACATCCTCGGTCACGAACCGCTCGATACCCGGCAGAATCCCGCTCGTCGAAACCGTCATCCGCGACTCCGGAATCCCGATTCCCTCCACCAGCAACCGCACACTACTCATGAACTCGTCGTAGTTCAGGAATGGCTCTCCCATTCCCATGAACACCAGGTTGATCCTATCCTTGCCGATCTGGATCGCGTGCCGGTTCAGCACCGCCGTAACCTGTCCAGCAATCTCGCCGGCGGTCAGGTTGCGCTTGATTCCCAGCTTCGCCGTCAGGCAGAACTGGCAGTTCACCGCACATCCAACCTGGCTGGAGATACAGATCGTCGCCCGCCTGTAACCCTTTTCCGCCAGCGTGCCGAACCTCGACTTGCTCCGATTTTGCGCCCGCCCATTCCCGCGTCGATCCCAATATCCAACCTTGGATCCCGAGACAGCCTCTTCGGCATCCACTGACTCGGCAGCCTCTTCCTCGGCAGCCTCGCTGCCATCGCCGCGCTCGCCGCCATCGCCGTCGGGCATCCACACTGTTTCAACGGTCTCGCCGTCCGCCATGCGCATCAAGTAGCGCTCAGTCCCATCCGCCGACCGCGCCGTCTGCACGATCTCCGGCAGTCCAACGCTCCAGCCTTCGGTCATCACGTGCTCACGCAGAGACTGCGAGAGTGTAGTCATGTCCTCGACGCTGGGCACACGCTGCCGGTAAAGAGCTTCCCACACCTGCCGCGCGCGGTAAGGCTTCTGCCCGAAGCCTTTCATCAGCTCCGTCAGCTCAGCGAGGTTCTTACCAAAAAGCGCGCGTGTCACCATTCCTTCTAGGATACTTGTCTTCCAATGAACTATCCGATCGACCCTGTCCTCGTCCGCAGCGCGGCTCAAGAGGTCTTCGCCGAGCATGGCCTCGACACATTCATGGAAGTTCAGCGGCGCATCCTGAAAGCGAACTCCGAGGGCGACGCGCGACAGGTGGCCTTCTGGCAACAGGTATCCAGGGCGGTTCAATCGCCCGCATACCAAATAGTTCCTCGCATGTAAGCCGCAAGGACCCACACCTCGACCGACTGCGTGGCCACAGCTGAGTGAGCGAGCTCCACGCTGACTGCAGATCAGGCGCAGAGCAGAGCTACGTGCCGCTCGGCTTCGAGCACACCATCAGCGATCCCCGCGTCTCTATACAACACGCGAGCCTCGCTCCAGTGTTCCCGGGCGCTATCCTTCTCGCCAGCAGCCGCCTCAGCCAGAGCCATTACACGGAGCGCGTTCGCCATCTCGAGCGTCGTCGGCGGAGAGCTCCGGTAATACTCCAGGACAACGTGAGCCTCGCGCAGCCCGGTCGCGCTGTCGCCCACTCTTACGGCGAATTCGGCTGCGTGTCGAAGAGCGTGGGCCCAGCGTGCTGGTTGTTGTTCCGCCCGGAAGGATTCTGCTGCTTCCTCATACAGCGCCGTAGCGTCGGAGAGCCGACCCTGGCGCCGCGCTGACTTTGCTTCAATCACGCAGTCGTCACCGCTCATGCGCAACAATCTACGCCCGCATAGGGCTGTTGAAAACCCCGTCCGAAACTATTTCCAAAAGCTGTCGGCAGCCAGCCTCGGTGGAACCCATCGGCCAGCGATGGGCTGGGAGCGAGCCGATATCGCCTATCCTGAGCGTCTTCTACGAGATCGCGCTGTTTGAAGAGCATGGATGCACCGGTCCTCGTATTGGGAAGTGGCGACGCTCCCAAATATCGTAGGGTGCGGCCGTGAAACAATAGCCCTGATGGCCATCTCCGTCCCCGTCGCCGAGAACGCGGCGCCCAGCACACCCCACACCCGCGACATCCGCTCAACCCGCCTCCCCAACGGCCTCCTCGTGCTTACGGAGCGCATGCCCCACCTCCGGTCCGTCTCGATGGGCGTGTGGCTGGATGCGGGATCGCGCGATGAGACACCGGCGCTGAACGGCATCTCGCACTTTCTGGAGCACATGGTCTTCAAGGGGACCACGACTCGCAGCGCGCAGCAGTTCGCGCGCGAGGCCGACGCGCTCGGCGGCAATGTGGATGCTTTCACAGGTAAGGAAACCGTCTGTTTTTCGATCAAGGTGCTCGACGAGAACGTGCCTGCCGCGCTGGACCTGCTGACCGATCTGGTGCTGCACCCCACCTTCGCGCCCGAGGACATCGTGCGCGAGCAGGGCGTGATTCTTGAAGAGATCAAGATGGACGAGGACAATCCGGACTACCTCGTTCACGAGCTCTTTACGCGCAACTTCTGGCCGCACGATGCGCTGGGCCGATCCATCCTCGGAACCGCGAAGACGGTCTCGAGCTTCGATCAACAGCTTGTGCTGGACGAGTACGCGCGGCGCTTTACGCCAGCCAACATGATCTTCGCCGCAGCCGGGAATCTGCAGCACGATGAGTTCCTCGCGCAGGTTGAGGCAGCCTTCGATTCCCTGACCGCAAGCTCCAACGACAAGCTGGTGCGCGGCGAGTCGCCGGCGATCAAGCCGCACATCACGCTGAAGAACAAGAAATCTCTCGAGCAGGTTCAGCTTTGCCTGGCAGTTCCTGCGCTGCCGGTGGCGCATGAGGACCGTTACGCGGCGTTCCTGTTGAACTCGATACTCGGCGGAGGGATGAGCTCGCGGCTCTTCCAGTCGATTCGCGAGGAGCGAGGGCTGGCGTACTCGATTTACTCGGAGCTGAGCCCGTTCCGCGACACCGGGTCGCTTGCAGTCTATGCGGGCTGCGGCGTGGAGCGCACGCGCGAAGTGCTCGACCTGACGCTGGCGGAGTTGGGCCGCATGAAGACCGAGCCTGTCCCGGAAGACGATCTTCGCCGTGCGAAGGACCAGATCAAGGGCAACATGGTGCTGGGACTCGAGAGCTCGTCCTCGCGCATGAGCTCGCTGGCGCGGCAGCAGATGTATCACGGCCGTTTCTTCTCGGCTGAGGAGATCACGACTGAGGTCGACCGCGTGAGCGCGGCTGACGTGCAACGGCTGGCTAGGGAGCTCTTCGAGCCCGAACGGCTGACGCTGACGCTGCTCGGGAACCTTGGGCCGCTCGAGGTCACGCGCACCGACCTGGTTTGCTAGATAAAGTGTGCCGAGTAACGCTTTTCGGGTATCTAGAAGCGCATCGCGGCGCATGACTAGCAGTCACCCGGTACGTCTATACTTCTGAGTTGTCATTCCTGACAGAGGACTCCTGCCTTGCAAACCGCACGTTCTGAGCGCCGTTCTTCCGCAGTTGAAGCCGGCTTTACGCTGGTCGAGCTGCTTATCGTGATGTCAGTCATCCTGATCCTCATGACGCTGGCCATTCCGGAGATGCAGAAGGTCATCAAGCGCAGCAACGAGACCTCAGCGATTCAGTCTCTGCGCGACCTGAACTCGCAGGAGGGCACATACAACTCCACCTATCCGACGCATGGTTTCGCATGCACGCTCGCCGAAATGGGCGGTAAGGCCGGCTCCGGTCCGCCGTCGCCTGAGGCCGCACAGCTCATCCAGGAGGACCTGGCGAGCGGCGTGAAGGCGGGCTACACCTTCAACATCACCTGCGGCTCGAAGACCACCGTGAACAACGTCGATCAGTACAACAGCTACGTGATCACCGCGGTTCCCAACGCCGTAGGCAAGACGGGTGACCGCGGCTTCTGCACCGACGGTAACGCGATCCGCTACGACGCAAAGGGTGGAACGAACTGCACCGACCTGCTGCAGTAGGCATGAGACGGTGGGCTGCGCTGTTGATGCTGGGGGTTGGTGCCAGTGCGTGCGCGCAACAGCCCACCGCCGCAGCTCTGGCCAAGAAGGTCGATACACATTACAACCATCTGCACTCGCTGGAGACGCGCTACACGGAGCGCTACCAGGGCATGGGCATGGACCGGTCCGAAACTGGCACGCTGACGCTGGAGAAGCCCGGCCGCATGCGCTGGGCCTATGATTCGCCGCCGGGCAAGGTCTTCATTCTCGACGGGACGAATGCGATCTCGTACACACCTGGCGATGCCGAAGCGACACGCTTCCCGGAAAAACGGCTGGACGATCTGCGCTCGCCGCTGCGGTTTCTGCTGGGCCATACCGAGCTCGAGAAAGAGTTGCAGGGCCTGAGCGTGACGCTGGTGAACCTGAACGGGCAGACCGCCTACACGCTGTGGGGTAAGCCGGTGGGGATGGAACAGCGGCTGCAGTCAATGGCTGTGACGGTGGACGCGCAGGGTGTGATTCACGGGCTGCGCATCGAGGAGACGGACGGCGCAATAACCACATTTACCTTCTCCGAGATGCGTGAGAATGTGTCGGTGAACGACGACGATTTTCGCTTCGTTCCACCCGCCGGGGTAGTAGTTATCGACGGTGCAGCTCCCGTCTAAAGCGATTCAGACGCGGAGATCGTAAGGTTACCGATGGTTTGAGCGACAGCACTGAATTTCATCGCCAATCGGCTTCCGCTGCGATAAAGTGGTTGCCGCCATGCCATCGACAGTTCGCCACGCTCGCTGCCGCCCCCTGTCCGGTTTGTGCCTTCTTGCCGGCTCCCTTTTGCTGATCCTTACAGGATGCGGCGGTGGCAGTGCGAATACCGGTGGCGGAGGCGGTGGCGGCGGCGGCGGGTCGACAAATTACACGATCACGGTCATGAGCACGAATCCGGCGAGCGGGATTGCGATCAGCTATGGCAATTCGGCGACAAGTCTCCTCACCACGGGAACTACCACGTTTACGGTAAGTGAGAGCTCTGGCACGACGATGATCTTCGGCGCGCCTGCGACGGCGGGGAGTAACAACTTCACTTCGTGGTCCGGATGCACGTCCGTCGCCGGAGCGAATTGCACGGTGACGGTTTCGGGCAATGTGACGATCACGGCGAACTATGCGACGCCGGTCGCTCCGACCGTGACGGTGACGCCGTCTCCGGCGACAATTACGACCGCGCAGGCTCTGTCGGTAGCGGTTACTGTGGCTGCGTCGCAAGGCGGTGCGACGCCGACAGGATCGATCGTTCTGACGAGCGGAAGCTACACGTCCGCGGCAACGACGCTGAGCAATGGCTCGGCGACGATCAGCATCCCCGCAGGAACGCTGCCTGCAGGCACCGATTCGCTGAAGGCGACCTACACGCCGGATTCGGCGAGTTCGACTGCGTACGCTACATCGTCGGGCACTGGTTCGGTGACCGTTAACGCGCTGTCCGCACCGGCCGTAACGGTAACCCCGTCTCCCACGTCGATTACAACCGCGCAGGCGCTTTCGGTCGCGGTTGCGGTGGCTGCGTCGCCGGGCGGCGCGACGCCCACAGGGTCGGTCGTTCTGACGAGCGGAAGCTACACCTCGGCGGCGACGACGCTGAGCAGCGGTTCGGCGACGATTAGCGTTCCGGCCGGATCGCTACCGGTCGGAACAGATTCGCTGAAGGCAACCTACACCCCGGATTCGGGGAGTTCGACCCTGTACCTGACGTCCTCCGGCACCGGCTCGGTGACGGTCAGTTTCCCCCCACCGACGATAAGCCTCGGTCTATCCTCATCGAGCATCACAACGACGCAATCGCTGACGGTGACCATCAGCACCAGCGGCACTCCGACACCAACGGGAAGCGTCGTGCTGAGCAGCGGAAGTTACACGTCTGCCACTACAACGTTGAACGCCGGTGTTGCCGTCATTACTGTTCCCGCAGGCTCGCTGGCCGCAGGCAGCGACACACTTACGGCCACCTACACGCCCGACTCAGCCAGCTCCTCCACCTATGGAAGCGGGACGAAGACCGCCCCGGTGACGGTGTCGTATGCGATCACCGTTGCGAGTTCAAACCCGGGAAGCGGAGTGAGTATCACCGTCAGTCCCAAGGACGTGAATGGGAATGGAAGCGGGTTGACCCCGCTCTCACTCGCGTATGCCCCCCCCAACACAACCGTTACGCTGACCGCACCGGCAACCTCGGCGAGCGGCGGCACCTTCACCTCGTGGACGGGATGCAGTTCAACCTCCGGAACGCCGGCGGTCACCTGCACGCTAAATGTCACGGCTCCTGTGACTGTGACCGCGAACTACGCGAGCGTCTCCGTCTCGCCGAGCGGAAATGTCACGATTGGACAATCGCAGCAGTTCAACGCGACGGTTACGGGCTTGAGCCCAACTACCGTGACGTGGAGCGTTGCGGTCGCGTCCGGAACGGGCAGCGCGGGAACCATCTCGTCGAGCGGCCTGTACCAAACTCCATACCCGGCACCCACGAGCGTTACCGTTACTGCGACGAGCACGGCAAACACTTCGATCAAGGGCACGACCACCGTCACGCTGGTCGCGCCTGCAACGACGACTGGTCCGGCGCTGTCGATCGACGCCAACCCGACCGATGGCACGGGACCGATCAGCCCGTTGATCTATGGAATGAACGCCTATCTGCTGGATTCCACGACAGCGCAGAATGCGAACATCACGGTCGCGCGCTGGGGCGGTGACGATACGTCGCGGTACAACTATCAAAACGGCAACACGAACTCCGCAAGCGATTACTACTTCCAGAACTCCAGTGGCGCCTACGGCATGCTGTCCACCAATAGCAACAGCGCCAACAGCGCCGCCAACTTCAACGACTTCATCGCTGAAACCACCACGCTCGGCATCAAGTCGATTGGCACCGCGCCGGTCCAAGGCTACGTCACCAACACCAGCACAAGCGCCTGCAGCTTCCCGAAATCAACCTATCCGAACCAGCAAAGCTACAACAGCTCCAACTGCGGCAATGGCGTGTATCCGCAAGGCACTAACGGTTGCACGACCTCTGGCGGCTGCAGCTTCCCCGGCAGCTCGACCACTTGGCAAACCACCAGCCTGCAGCAGCCGCCGCCGACCGCACCCTCAAGCGCGACCGTTTCCTGGGCGCAAGGCACGTGGACCGGGGGTTGGGTGAACTGCCTAATCACCACGGGCACAAATTGCACCAACGCGGCCGGTCACGACGCCTCCATCTGGGATCTCGACAACGAGCCGGCGTGGTGGGATGCGGTGCACCGCGATGTGCATCCCAATCCCTCGACCTACGACGAGGTGACGAACGGTGGCATCGGAACCGCGCTGGCAATCAAGACGCTCGACACCAACGCGGTGACCAGCGGCCCCGTCATCGACTACTGGTGGAACTATTTCTATTCCAAACAGGACATCGAGAATGGTTGGAACAAAGGCCCCTGCTATCAGGCCTGGAGTAATCCGACCGACCGTGCGGCGCACGGCGGCGTTCCGATGATTGTCTACTACCTCCAGCAGATGGCATCCAACTCCAATACCTACGGCGTGCGTTTGCTCGATTACCTCACGATCCACGCATACGTTGGGGCTTACTACAACGGTTCCTCGGTCGCGTTCACAACGGCGGGTGACACCGGCGAGCAGCAAGCCCGCATGAGCTCGACGCGCGCACTATGGGATCCGGCGTACACCGACCCGAACTTCCCGCAGCCCAATTACACAACCGATGCAAACTACACATCGAACTGCACGGTGCCTTTGCAGGCGCCTCAGATTATCCCAATGATGCACTCCTGGATTACCTCCGGCTGGACGGGCACCAGCTACGCTGCACCCGGAACCTCCATCGACGAGTACAACTTCGGCGGAACCGAGTCGATCAACGGTGCGGTCACGCAGGCCGATGCTCTCGGCATCTTCGGCAAGTACGGGCTGACCATGGGGGTCTTCTGGCCGACAACAAACTATTCCACGCAGATACCCGGCAACATGGCGTTCGAAATCTACCGCAACTATGACGGCAATAAGTCCGTGTTTGGAGATCAGGAACTTAGCGCTACCACCGGCGATCAGAGTCAACTTGCCGTTTACGCTGCATCCCGCACTTCGGACGGTGCTGTGACGATCGTGGTCATCAACAAGACTTACGGATCACTGACCAACACGCTCTCGATCAACAACCTCACGAGCACGGCAACATCGGCGCAGGTCTACCAGTACAGCAATGCCAACCTGAACGCGATTGTGGCGCAGCCTGCCGCCACTATCACCATTGGCTCCGGAAGTAATCCAAGCACCATCGGCGCTTCAGCGTCGCAGCCCTTGACGTTCCCAGGGCAGTCGATCACGCTGATCGTCGTTCCTTCGCACTAAGCCTAACCTGCGGCTGAATCCTCTCGGAGAGGGTATTCAGCCGCATTCTTCCTTCTGGCGGCCCGGCCCGTGTACCGTTAACCCATGCGTTTTCTTGCACTCCTTGTAGTTACCGGGCTCACGGCCACAGTCTTCGCACAGACACCCGCCAATCCGCTTCACCTGATTCCTATGCCGCGCGAGATCTCGTTCAAAGGAGATCAGCCGGTGACAGGTATCACAGTGGAATGCCCCAACTGCGGCGCAGACGACCAATTCGCCGCAGGCGACCTGCGTGAGGAGCTGACAGCACGCGGAATTCCGACGGGCGATGGTTTGAAGATTGTTCTGCAACGGCTCGGGCAGCATCCCGATCCCTCCTTCACTGACGCGATGCGCCCTGAGGGTTACACGATTGCCTCGGCGCCCGGCGTTCTTACGCTTACCGGTGCCACGGGCTCCGGAGTCTTCTACGCCGCGCAAACGGTGAAACAGATGATCGAGCGTTCGGTGAACGGCAGCTTTGTCCTGCACGCGGCCGACATTCGCGACTGGCCGGCGATGCAGTACCGTGGCCTGAGTGACGACCTCTCGCGCGGGCCGGTTGACACGCTGGAGTTCCAGAAGAAACTCGTTCGCACGCTTGCAGCCTACAAGGCGAACCTCTACTCTCCATACTTCGAGAACACGCAGCAGTATGCGTCAAACCCTCTGCCGGCGCCGCCGGGAGGCAGCATCTCCGCAGACGATGCCCGCGAACTCGTCGCCTACGCAGCGAAGTACCACGTGATGATCGTGCCCGATCAGGAAGCCTTCGGGCATCTTCGCCACATGCTCGTCTATGAGCAGTACCAGCTACTCGCAGAAACACCGCATGGTGCCGTGCTCGCACCCGGACAGGCGGGATCGCTCCAGGTGATCAACCAGATGTTCACTGAGCTTGCGGCGCTATACCCGTCGCCGTTTCTGCACATCGGCGCGGATGAGACCTTTGATCTTGGCGTCGGCCAGACGAAGCCCGCGGTGGATCAGCAGGGGCTCGGCCCGCTGTACCTCGCCTTCATGCAGCAGATCGACAACACGCTCCGGCCGCTGAATCGCCGCCTGCTCTTTTGGGGCGACATCGCTGAGCGTTCCCCCGATCTTCTGAAGGGAATGCCAGAAGAGTTCAAGCGCAACACGATTGCGATCAGCTGGCACTATTCGCCCTCGGACACGGGTTTTACAAAGTATCTGAATTACTTCAAGTCCGCAGGCTTTGAGACGTGGGTGGCGCCGGGCATCAACAACTGGTCGCGAGTCTATCCGAACTACAACATGGGGCTGGAGAACATCAAGCAGTTCACGCGTGATGGCCAGGCGATGGGCGCGACGGGTCAGCTGAATACGCTGTGGTACGACGATGGCGAGGCGCTCGCAGCGAACAACTGGTACGGCATTCTCTTCGGCTGCGCCGCCGCCTGGCAGCAAGGCGAGAGTTCCATCCCGCAGTTCGAGGCCAACTTTGGTCCGGCATTTCACGGCGATATGACGGGCAAGCTAGAGATGGCACAGCAGGAACTGATGGCCGCACACGATCTACTGAGGTTTACGGCTAAGGTGGGTGATGGTTCCGATGGCCTCTTCTGGCTCGATCCGTGGTCGAAGGACGGCCAGCAGTATGCGGAAAAAATCCGCCCCTACGCGCACGAGCTGCGCATGCACGCCGAGCACGCGCTGCAGTTGATTGCGGAAGCACGTGCGGCCTATCCCGCGCCAGCGACGCCCGTCGTTTACTCGATGACGAACCAGCTTCCTTCAAACCCGACCACGCTGCGTGAGACGAATGCGATCGACGCGCTCGAACTCGGCGCGCGGCGATTCGACTTCATCGGCGAGAAGTTCCAGCTCGCCGACGAGATGGCAGCGGGCTATGCACGTGCGCAGGCTGACGCAGCCTCCAGCGATCGCAAGCAGCGCATGGAAGTGGGCCGCGAGCTCAGCGACATCAATGGCGTGAATGGCCGCATCCAGGACATCAAAGATGGCTACTCGTTGATTCGTGATCTATATGCGCAGCTCTGGCTTCGCACCAACCGCCCCTACGCGCTGCGCCCGGTGCTTGCGCATTACGATTACACCATCGACACGTGGCTTGCACGAATGGACAAGGTTCGCAGCGCGCAGCGGCAATGGGCCGATACTCACACGCTTCCCAACGCATCCGATCTGGAGATTCCCGGGGCCCCACCTGCAGTGGCACCTGCGACTCCGGCCGCGCCCACCACACCACCTGCTCCTGAACCATCGAAGTAGGAGACTATGCCAACGATCATCACAGCCCGGCGATTGCTCACCGACATCGGTTCGGTCGAGTTCCCTGTGCTCATCGTCGGCGACGATGGCACGTTGACTGATATCAGCTCTGACCCAACCGCACTTGCGCGCGAAGAGGACACGCTCACCAGCGCGTTCTTCGACATCCACACGCACGGCGCGATGGGGCACGACGTGATGTCAGCCTCGCCGGCAGACCTCCGAGAGATCCAACGCTTCCTTGCGCTGCGAGGCGTCGCACAGTATTTGCCCACGACCGTGACGGCCTCGGTCGATTCAACTCTGCACGCGCTTGAATCGCTCGCGAATGCAATTGAGGCTGAGCCGCAGCCGCTGCAGGCACAGCCACGCGGCATCCACCTCGAAGGCCCGTTTCTCTCGCACGCCAAGCGCGGAGTTCACCCTGAGAAGTATCTACAGAAGCCGAGCATTGAGCTCTTCGAGCATTTTCAGCAAGCGGCGCGGGGACACATCCGCCTGCTGACGATCGCGCCTGAGTTGAGCGGAGCGAAGGAAGTCATCGCCTACGCGACAAGCATGGGCGTGCGCTGCTCGCTGGGCCATACCAACGCGCTCGCGTCGGAGGCGCTCGCGGGGATTGATGCCGGAGCCAGCAGCGCCACGCACACCTTCAACGCGATGCGCGCGCTCGATCATCGCGAGCCGGGCGTTCTCGGCGTCACGCTGGACAACGAGCGCCTCTATGCTGAGTTGATCTGCGACGGCGTCCATGTTGCGCCAGAGCTCGTGCGGCTTTGGTTCAGGTCCAAGGGTGTTGAACGCGCCATTCTCGTGACAGATGCGATGTCCGCCGCTGGAATGCCCGACGGCAGATACAAGCTTGGTGAGCTTGATGTCGATGTCGCGGACGGTCGCGCAATGCTTGCCGGTGATCTCGAACGCGGCGCGCACACGCTGGCTGGATCGGTGCTCACAATGGATCGCGCCGTCTCAACCCTGCGACAGTTCACAGGCGCATCGCTTGCGGACGCCACCCGGCTGGCCTCGCACAACCCAGCTGCAATGCTGGGCCGCCCGGAGCTGACACGCCTTGCACCAGGCAGCCTTGCAAACCTCAATCGCTTCGACGCAGGTGGCCGCCTGGTCGCGACCTACGTCCAGGGCGAACTGGTCACGTAATTTTGATACCGAATTACCGACCCTGTCTCGCACGCCAAAGCGCACCTTCGAGCGGCTGTACGGCGCTCGCATCCACCCTGATCTCCGGCCATGCTGCGCGCAGTTGCTCGTCCATCGCGCGAAGTACGCGGGGAATCCTGCCGAGCACACTGCCCGTGAACGCGACGCGCGAGGCATCCCCCGCTCCACAGCCAGCCGCGCGCATCTTCGAAATGACCAGGCTCACTTGCGTCGCCAGCTCCTCGCCCGCGTGTTCCAACACGCCCTGCGCCAGCGCATCGCCGTCCTCCGCACAGTTCGCCACAACCATCGTCAGCGAAGAAAAATCCGGTCGCTCACGCATGTTCGCCCTGGCGACGAGCGAGCCTAAGTCCTCAAGCCGCCACGCCTCTTGAATCTCGCGCAACAGACACGACTCCACGCCGCGGTCGCGAGCGCGCAGACAGGCGCGAATGGCCTCCAGACCGATCCACATTCCCGATCCCTCGTCGCCCAGCACAGGCCCCCAACCGCCTGCCCCGACCGTCGAGCCATCGGCACAGCGGCCCGTAACGTGCGATCCCGTGCCTGCGATAACCAGTACGCCCGCGCCGCCTTGAAACGCCGCGTCGAGCGCAATCTGCTCATCGCCCGCGATGATCACGCCGCCGCTCACAAGTTCACGCAGCGTCGTCTCCGCCCAGCGACGCACCTCGGCGCTCGACGAGCCGGCGAGCCCGAAGCACGTGCAGGCGATCGAGTCGCCGGCCACGCCCGCTGCTCCCAGCGCCTCCCGCACAATCGTCCGCAGGTTCTCCGTCGCGGCCTGCTCTCCTACGTTCATGATCTTGACAGTCGGCCCCGAAGCCTGGCCCAACACCCGCGACCCATTCGCGACCCAGCACTCGGTCTTCGTTCCACCGCCATCCAGCGCTACAAAATACGCCATTCTGTCACCACTCCCAACGCGCACCGAGCCAGCGATGCGCCAAGCCCGTTATCATAACCTGCAACGTTGCTTCACGTCAGCGCACCGCAGGAGGAGTAAGCCGCTTGCCTTGTTTCATCAACGCCCTTGCAGTTCTTCTCGTAACGCAGCGGCTCAGCGTTCTCGATCTTGCAATCGTAGCGTTTTACCTCATCGGCATCACGCTCTTTGGGCTGCGATTCCGCAAATCGCGCGGATCCGCGGCCGCCGACCGATCGCTGAAGAGCTACTTCCTCGCCGACAACACCATCCCCTGGTGGGCAATCTCGCTCTCGATCGTCTCAGCTGAAACCTCCACGCTCACCATCATCTCCATCCCTGGCCTGGCCTTCGGCGGCGACTTCGGATTTCTGCAGGTCGTTATCGGCTACATGCTCGGCCGTATTGTCGTTGCCGCGATCTTTCTACCGCGCTACTTCAGCGGCGAGATGCTCACCGCCTATCAACTCATCGACCGCCGTTTCGGCCCGACGCTGCACAAGGTCACTGCTGCGCTCTTTCTCGTCATGCGAGCCGCGGCGGAGGGCGTGCGCGTCTTCGCAGTCTCCATCGTCATCGGCATCGCCATCGGCACGCGCGACGTTCTCTCCATTGCCATCATCTCTGCGCTCACGCTGCTTTACACCTTCGAAGGCGGCATGGCGGCCGTCGTCTGGACCGATGTCGTCCAGATGGTGATCTACGTCAGCGGCACCCTCGTCGCGCTCTTCACCCTCGGATCGCACGTGCAGGGCGGATGGCCGGTGCTTCATAGTGTCGCGGCCCACGCAGGCAAGTTCCACACATTCAGCTTCGCCCTGAACCTGACGACGACCTACACCTTCTGGGCAGGCGCAATCGGCGGAATGTTCCTTACGATGGCAACGCACGGAACCGACCAGTTGTTTGTCCAAAGGCTCCTCGCCGCGCGCAATCTGCGTCAATCCACAGCAGCCCTGCTCAGCTCCGGCGTCGTCATCTTCGTGCAATTCTGGCTTTTCCTGTTTATCGGCGCCGGCCTCTACGTCTTCTACCAGCAGCACCCGGGCACAATCTTCCGCACCAACGACTACATCTTCCCCACCTTCATCGTGCGCGAGATGCCCATCGGCATCGCCGGCCTGCTCGTCGCCGCCATCCTGGCTGCCGCGATGTCGAACCTCTCCGCCGCGCTCAACTCGCTGTCCTCGACCACGGTCGTTGATTTCTACATGCGTCTGCGTCCTGACGCTGACAACCGCGAGCGCGCCATCATCGCGAAGTCTTCGACTGTCCTGTGGGCGCTGGTTCTCTTTGCCATCGCGATCTACTCCGTGAAGGCGGGCGGTAAGGGTCACGTCGTCGAGATCGGCCTCTCCATCGCCTCCGTCGCATATGGCTGCCTGCTCGGCGTCTTCCTGCTCGGCACGCTCACCCGCTTCGCTACCGAGCTCGGCGCAATCATCGGCATGATCTGCGGCTTCATTCTCAACGTCTGGATTTGGCAAGGAGTATTCCCCGTGCATCTCGGCCCCGTTACCATTCCGCACATCGCCTGGACCTGGTATGTCCTCATCGGCGCGGCTGCCACCTTCTTCATCGGCGCGCTCGCGAGCCTCTTCCTCGGGAAGCGCACGCGCAATGAGCGCGCCGCCGTCGTGACTACCCTCCTGCTGCTCTGCCTCTGTCTCCCCTTCGCAAGCGCAGCCCAGAAGCCCGCGCACCAAGCATCGACGCAAGGCCCAGCCACGGTCACCGCGCCTGACTTCACCTCCGTCTCCGCGCTCATCAACCAGGGCATCGCCGAGCACAGACTTCCTGGCGCCGTCCTTCTCGTCGGCCACAGTGGCCGAATCGTCTTCGAGCACGCCTACGGCGACCGTAAGCTCGCCGGCGAGCCCGGCCTCAACGGCAGGCCCTCGCCCGCTGAGCGCATGACCGAGAACACCATCTTCGACATGGCCTCGCTCTCCAAGTGCCTCTCCACCGCGACCTCCATCATGCAGCTCTACGAGCAAGGCAAGCTCACCTTCGACGAGCCCGTTGAGCAGATCCTTCCCGCGTTCAACCCAGACCACGACACCGAGCGTGCGAAGGTGACGGTCCGCACGCTACTCACGCACACCTCCGGCGAGCCTGCCGACGTGAACCTGAAAGACCCATGGGGTCTCGCCAAGCCCGACAAGGCCGAAGGCATTCGTCGCGCACTCACGACGCCGCTGCAGTCCGCACCCGAAGCGGTCTTCCGCTACTCAGACATTAACTTCATTCTCCTCGGCGACATCGTCGAAACCCTCTCGGGCGAAACGCTCGACGTCTATGCGCAGGGGCACGTCTTCAAGCCGCTCGGCATGACTGAGACGCGCTATCTCCCCATCGACAAAGCCTGCGGCCCACACAAAATCATCGGCGCCGCGATCGCCTGGGCTCCCACCCCACGCGGACACGCGCACTACGCCTGCCCTGCCGGCGACTGGAGCACATCCCTGCTCCCGCGCATCGCGCCCACTACGCATGACGATGAGAGCAAATCGAACCCTGCCGCGAACCCGCACTTCGATATGCTCACGCGTGGCACCGTGCACGATCCCACTACGCGCCGCATGGGCGGAGTCGCGGGACATGCAGGCGTCTTCTCCACCGCACACGATGTCTCGCTCTTCGCGCAGGCGCTCCTCGATCGCCTTGCCGGCCGGCCATCAAGCTTCCCGCTCCAGCAGTCAACGCTGCAATTGATGACCACACCCGAGCAGCCCGGCCACTACGCCGGACAGCTCGTGCTCGCGAACACCGCGGAGCAATCGGCCATCGTGCACGGAGAAAAGGGTGCAGCTCCGTTGCTCGCACCGCGCTATCCCGCGATTCACGGACAGGATCTGCGCGGCTTCGGATGGGACATCGACACCGCGTTCTCGAAGCCCCGTGGCATGCTCTTCCCCATCGGCAGCTTCGGCCACACCGGTTTCACCGGCACGTCGCTCTGGATGGACCCCGGCTCGGACACGTACGTTGTCCTGCTCGCCAACGCGGTTCATCCGCGCGGTAACCCGCCAATCTCCAACATGCGGGGTGAGGTTGCCACGGCAGTCGCACAAGCATTGCAGCTATACCCCACTGCACAGACTACCGGCGATCAATCCAGCTCAACACAAACGGAGTCGCCAACTCTCACCGGCATCGACGTCCTCGAATCCGACCACTTCGCCGAACTCACCACTCTCGCCGCACAACACAACAACACGCTCCGTCTCGGCGTCCTCACCAACCAGTCCGGCCTCGACGCGCACGGCCGACGCACCATCGACATCCTCGCCACCGATCTCCCCAAGGTCATCCCCAACTCAAAGCTCACCACGATCTTCTCGCCCGAGCACGGCATCTTCGGCGCGCACGACACAACGTCCTTCGCTCCCGAGACCGACCCCACCACTGGCCTCCATGTTACGTCGCTCTACGGCCCGCACGACTCCGACAAGCGTCCCTCGCACGAGCAGCTCGCCAACCTCGACGCCGTTGTCATCGACCTGCAGGACGCCGGCGTCCGCACCTACACCTACGAGGCTCTCACCGGCTACTTTCTCGGAGCCGCGGCACGTGAGCAACGCGAGTTCCACCACACCGTCGACATCATCGTGCTCGATCGTCCTGATCCTGTCGGCGGCCTTGCCGTCGAAGGCCCGGTCTCCGATCCGGGCCCCGGCAGCTATACCGACTACACACAGGTTCCCGTGCGCCACGGCATGACCCTCGGCGAGCTCGCGCGCTTCTACAATGGCACCAAACAAATCGACGCGCCGCTCACCGTCATCGCCATGCAGCATTGGACCCGCTCCGAGTTCTACGACCAGACCGGCCTTCCGTGGGTGAACCCCAGCCCCAACCTGCACAATCTGACCGCCACAATTCTGCTGCCCGCGCTCACGCTGCTCGAACCCACAAACGCCACCGTCGGCCGCGGCACGCCCACGCCGTTCGAACTCATCGGCGCAGGGCTTCCACCGAAAGACAAGACCACCGGGGCGCAGCCTCCTGCATGGTTCAAGGCGTCAGACGTCGCCGCCGCGCTCAACGCACGCCACATCCCCGGCGTCACCTTCACCGCAATCACAACCACCGTCGACAACGATCCCATTCACCCATACCACGGCCAGACCATCGAAGCAGTCCGCATCAGCGTCACCGACCGCAACGCGCTCGACAGTCCCGAGCTCGACGTCGAAATCCTCAGCGCGCTGCATAAGCTCTACCCTGAACAGTTCCGGCTCGACCGCGCCGCGAACTACATCGCCAACAAAGCGACACTCGATGCGATCACCCGCGGCGACGACCCCCGCTCCATCGCCGGTACATGGCAGCCCGCGTTAAATGACTTCAAGGCCGCGCGCGAGCAGTATCTGCTTTACAAGTAACTATCGCTTCGCAGGAATCGCATCCCAGATCGCCGGGTCCTCATCGCCCAGCACCCAAGAGCACACGCCCTGCAGCCCACGCTGCTTCGCAAGCTCATACCGATCCATGAACGCGTGCTTGTCCGTGTAGAAGACCCACTCGCGCGTCTGATCGCGTGTGAAATAAAACCACGGCGTGTGGTCGTCGTCGTCCCACTGCAGCTTGCCGTTGTAGCTCGATCGCAAAAACTCTGCATTCGTAAATGAGATCGACTCCGCCGTCGGATTCGGATGCTGCTCCGGCTTGTTCAGGCCCGGATCGCCAGCGAACCAGTGATACCCATACAACGCGATGCCGAGCGACAGCTTCTCCTTCGGCACATCCTTCAGCGCGTAGTCCAGGTTCTCAACCGTCCACTCCCACCCATCCACCGGGCCCGGTGCGGTGTAACGCGAATGCTGGTCGTAAGTCATCAGGCAGATCAGGTCCACCGACTCTGCCAGCGCCTTCAGGTCATATCCGCCGCGCCACTCCTCAAACATCCACTTCGCATACGGCAGAGAACCCGCATGTCCCGGCGCATTCGGCACCGTCGCAATCTGTACCTGCAGCCCCTCAGCGTGCAGCACCTCTTCGCTGCGCTTCACCAGCGCCGAAAGCCCATCGCGCTCCACCCACAACACATGCTCCAAATCAAACTGAATGCCTGCGTAACCATGCTCCTTGCACTCGCGCACCAGCGCGCGGTTCATCGCATCCTGCGCCTTCACGTCGGCGAATAGTTCGTGAAGTTGCTGCTTGTCGAAGAGCACGACGATCGGAATCACCTGCACGTGCGCGGCCTTCGCCTCGCTCAGCACCCTTCGATCCGGCTCGCCGGTCACAAGTCCGTGTCCGTTCACCGCATACCATGTCGGCACGAGAATATCGATCTTGTCCTTGTGCTGTTCAAACGAGTGCACCGAGGCAGCGCTTTGCTGCATGTAGAAGAGCGTCTTCTGCCCCGCGCCCCTTGCAGCAAACCCACACAGACACGCGCACACCAGAACAGCCGCAATTCGTCTCACAGAACCTCACAAGGGCGGATTGAAATCCGTATCCATTGTGACATTGGATCTATCAACGCCCGGCTTCCATCTCCGCCTCGACCTTCAGATGTTGAAGATCACGGCCGATAGTTGCGACTGCGAGGACGCGGTCACCCACCTTGTACGTGCCTGCATAGACCCCCTTGCCGAAATCCAATCCATCCTTTTCTGCCATCGCATTTTTCCTCGCCCGTTGCGGGTCAACTCACTCACGTTCAGCGTTCTGAGAATAACCTCTCCCATCTGACGGTCATACCCCCCAAGACGGAGATGTTTCATAACTTGAAAAGCGAACCTTTACCCCTCTAGAGATTGAGGCAGACGAACACCCGTGGGACAATCTCTCCGAAGACGACAGACCCACCCTGATATTCTTAACTCGGCCACGCGGAGGGATGTGTGAGTGGTTGAAACAGGCGGTCTTGAAAACCGCTTTGCCTTAACGGGCAACGGGGGTTCGAATCCCTCTCCCTCCGCCAGCTCTTTCTAATGGAGCTCCACAAAACGACCGGCGACGCTTTGGCGTTCTGAACTGCTATGGCCGATGCTCACTAGCGCCGAAGAGTGTAGGGCACCATGTAGCGGCCAATCTGAATGATCGAACGATCCGACGGCGGCCAGATGTGAAAGCTCTCCACCCGATGGGAGCCCACAATCGGCTTGGCAACGACAGTTATCCGTTCGGCTCCCGAAGCCGCGTCGAAGATATGGACATCAAGCCCATCCTCTAGGCGTGACCACCCGACAACGTAGGTTCCTACGGGGAGGTTCTGATCCGCCAGCGTAATTGGCGCTTGCACGAGGAGATAGTGCGAGTACTTGCCGTCAGCGGCGTACCCGGCAGTAATCAGCACGACTGCGGCAATCACATGTCCGTGATCGTCCACGATCCCGGTCGCCGTGCGCATCTCTGTTTCAATCCGCTCCGTTCCCACGAGAGCACGCGCGGGCAGAACCGATTCTAGTTCGGGGGCGGTAGCCGCTCGCCATGGTGTTCGTGCCTGTGTGAACGAGGTTGTGGCGAACGTGAGAAAGAGCGCGAGAGTCATCGCGAAGCTTCGCGAGAGCCGAAAAGAAGCGTAAAGGGATCTCATGGCAGATGAACGATGCCTCGTTGCAGTGCGATCACCGCGGCGTGAGTGCGATCGTCGACACCCAACTTACCCAGCAGGCTATTTACGTGCGACTTCACCGTGGCCTCAGAGATGTTCAGGTCGTTCGCAATCTCTTTATTGGCGCGGCCGGCCACGATGCGTTGCAGGACGTCCACTTCCCGTGTCGTCAGATCCTGCGAACTAACGCGTTGTGCCAGTTTCTCCGCAATGGAGGATGGAACCCTTGCATGTCCTGTGTGCACGGTTCGAATAGTCGTGAGCAGTTCCTCCACCTCCATGCCTTTCAGCAGATAGGCTTTGGCTCCAGCCTGTATCGCTCGGTAGATATCTTCATCGCCATCAAAGGTCGTGAGCACAATGACACGTGCGTCGGGCCACTCGCTGCGCAGACGCCGGATTGCTTCCACTCCGCCCAGCCGCGGCATCTGCAGATCTATAAGAGTGACATCCGGACGCAGCGAATTGAAGACCTCTATTCCTTCAAGGCCATCCGCCGCGGAACCGACGACTTCGATATCAGGCGCGTTGGAGAGCAACGCCACGAGCCCCTGGCGAACTACAGGGTGATCTTCAATGACAAGAACGCGGATGGCAGTCATGAGGGTTTATCTTCCTTGCCGGCGAGCGGCACGAGGAGAGTCACCGTCGTGCCTTCGTCCGGGTTACTGATTATCGTAAGCGTTGCTCCGATAGATGTGGCGCGCTCCTGCATCCCGCGTAGACCGTAATGGCCCTCCATGCGTTCCGCCGCCTCCGGTGAGAACCCGCGGCCGTTGTCCCGGATGCTGAGGCGCAACGTATTCGGGTCGTAGTGCAACTGAACGAGGACCTCAGTGGCGGCAGAGTGACGATAAGTATTTGCCAGGCTTTCCTGCGCGATGCGCAGGACATCGTCTTCAAGGCCCACTGCAAGCTTACGATAAGCTCCGCCGATCTTGAGGTGCGGCGGATGCTCGGTGTCTGCATACCGGTTCATCAGAGTGGTCAACCGCGTTGGGAGATTGCCCTCGGCTGCATTGGCGCGCAGATTCCAGATGCTCTGACGCGCCGCTTCCAGACCTTCCTTCACAAGCTTCCTCGTCCCTTCGAGTTGCGATGTGGCCTGCTCGACGTTGCCGGCTCGAAGCATCTGATTCGCAATGTCCAGTTGCAGGGAGACACTGACAAAGTCCTGGGCCAGTGTGTCATGGATCTCACGCGCCATTCGGTTGCGCTCGTTCAACACCAGGGCGAATCTTCGCTGCACTGCTCGCAAACGGAGCTGAAAGATTGCAACCGCAAGACCCGCGATTGTGAGCAGGACAAGCGCATAGAACCACCACCGCCTGTAGAGGGGAGGAAGAATGTGGAACGTCAGTTCGGCGCGGGCTTCATTCCAGACACCGTCGTTGTTCTGCGCCTGTACACGAAAGCGATACCCGCGTGGCGGCAGACTGGTGTAGGACGCCGTGCGCGTTGTTCCCGCATCAATCCAGTTTTGGTCGAAGCCTTCGAGCATATAGCGATAGCGGTTCTTCGAAGGAAGCGTATAGCTGAGAGCAGCGTAGTCGAAGGTATAGCGGTTGTGGCCTGTACCGATCTGCGTGTCTCCCGTGCCCAACGGCACATCAGATTCATCAACGACGAAGCGCTCGATCACGACAGGAGGCGGAATCGAATTTATCGGAAGATGTGCAGGATCCGCAACAGCGATGCCTTTCGGAGTAGCGAACCACAGTTCCCCATTGCCCGCTTGCCAGATGGAGGTCATCCCCTGCGCGGGAGCAGCATCGCTGGGCATTCCATCCGCGACGCCATAGTCCGCGACAGTCAAGGAGCACTTGGTTAGCCGGTCCGCGCATGCGTGCAGATCGGCAAGTGCAACGTGGTAGACCCCGCGCACACCGCGCACCCAGAGATAGCCCTCATGGTCCACAAAGAGGGAGGTAATTTCAGAGGGGATCAAAGACGACCGGATCGGAGTGAATCGTCCGTCGGCAAAGTGGCTTAGGCCCTCACCATGCAGGCCAACCCACAAGCTGCCATCATCCTCCTGCGCGATCGCGCTAACGACATCTCTTGTCGCATCCGGGTAGGGAGAAAAGTTCTGGATGCGGCTTCCCTGAATATGCGTAAGCCCGTCGGAGGTCCCAACCCAGAGATTGACCGAAGACAACGTGGTCCTGGGTCCGCTCGAGGTCCTCGTCGTCGATTCCAGCAGCGGCCCGATGGAGTCGCTGCCGAGGCCATCAGCATGGGTAAGCGTCGTGATCCTGTCACCCTCAATCCTCGCGAGCCCTCGACGGGTGCCGGCCCACACCGTTCCGCGCGAGTCGACTAAAACAGAGCGCACAAAGTCGTCCGGCAGACCGTTCGAAGAGGTGTACTGCTGCACTCTTTCTCCAGCAATTTGATTGAGGCCATCAGGCGTGCCCACCCAGACGTCCGCGTGATTGCCAGATGCCATGGAAAGAATGACGGGGCTGGTGAGCGACGCGACAGGCACTGGCTGCTCCGCTACGCCATTCCGGATCCTGCGAACGCCATCCTCCCGGGTCCCAAACCATACTTTCCCATCGGACGCTCTCGCACCCGCCGTAACAGACTCTCCCACCGCCGCGGGCTCGCTGCGAAATTTGCGCGGACGCAATGCGTGCAGACCAGAGGTCTCGGTGCCGATCCAGAGATTGCCCTCTCGGTCGTCCATGATGGAGAGGATTGACTCCATGCGCAGCGGATCCACAACTCGTACTGTCGCCTGCGGCACAGGCTCGACGGAGAAGAGGCCGCGATCGGTGCCGATCCATCCTGTACCTTGCCGATCCACATATAGAGCGGTGATACGACCGCTCGGCAGGTCGCGTCCCGTCTGCAACACGCGTTCAACACCCGGAAGCCTGACGGAGACGGAGCGAGCAGAACGAGTCCATACCGCGCCCCCAGGGCCAAACTGGATGCCAAGGGTGGTTTCGTCGCCGGTAGAATTCGCAGACGCTGCGGAGGGGACCGCCTGGCGCGTGACTGCACCGTGCTGATAGCGCTGCACGCCTTCACTGGTCAACAACCACACTGCTCCGCCCTGCGTTGGTTGCAGTGAAAATACAGTCCCGCCGACTGATGGGAGCGGCTTGAAATTCTCGCCATCGAAGCGGACCAGCCCCCGTGACGTGAGCACCAATAAAGATCCATCCGGAACCGCTGCGAGAGAAAGAATGGCGGAAGATGGCAGTCCATCCCGTCCGGAAAAGCGACGCAAGGTAGTGCCACGGCTTTGCACTAACCCATCGGCTGTGCCAAACCACATTGCACCCGCGGCGTCCTGTGCGATCGCGCTGATGTCGTTGCTGATGAAGACCGGTTCGGTTTCGTGACGCAAGACCTGAAAGCCGGAACCATCGAAGCGAGCTACACCTCCTTCAGTGGCCAACCATAGATAGCCATCTAGCGATTGAAAGACCTGATGAACGCTGGCTTCGGGCAGTCCTTCCTCCGTCGACCAGGCTTGATGGCTGCGCGGAACATCCCCTCGCGCCACAAGGGGTATCCACACCGAAACAACCAACAGAACATATAAAGATGCTGCACCCATACGACCAGGAAGGCGAAATGGCGGGGTGTGAGACAAGGATTGTGCCGGAGTGTTCTGGCTCTGTTGTAGCAGAAAGAACCCAAGAAATACGATAAGGACGGCTGACTTCACAACCTTCGTGATACTGGACCCACGGCAATCGGGAATTGCCACCGTCCATGAACGAATCCCACCGATTCACTCCTGCCATTGACCTGGTCCACAGATGTTCCCCATGCCCCCTTCTCGTCGGCTGAACTGCACACCGTACAGGAAAAGTTGAGCCACAAAACGACGACAGCCACCTCCGGGTGGCTGTCATGCTCAAAAACGATTCCGTATTGTGCCCACTTGGGCCCAAACTAGGATTGCTAAGACCCCTGATTCTACTGGTCGGGGCGGAGGGATTCGAACCCCCGACCCTCTGCTCCCAAAGCAGATGCGCTACCAGACTGCGCTACGCCCCGACATACTCATTTTCCCATACCTCGGCCAACCACCCAACTCCGCCGCATGTCGGGCTCAAAACATCAACGCCAGCCAGGAACTCCAGCATTATGCAGCAGCGCTCCACTGAGCCACACCAACAGAATGAACGGCGCCATCGCCATCGTCATTAGTCCCAGGCCGATCAACAGCATGAACACCCAATCCTTCCACGTATCCCGCCGCCCCTGTTCAATGCTGCGCTCCAGCAGAAAATAGTTGCGACGGTTCGCGCGCCAGGCGATGTCGAACAGATTCCCCGCAAACGGAATCGCGCCGATCCCAACCTCGATGCCCAGGTTCGCGACCATCCGCGCGATCGTCACCAGCGGCACGCCACGGAAGAACGCCGCCAGCACGATGATGCAACTCGCCAGTCCTGCAAGAAAATCGCCGATGCCCGGAACGAAGCCGATGATCCCATCGAGCCCGAAACGGATCGATGTGCCCGGCACGCGAAACCACGTATCCAGCACCCGCGATAACGTATCTAGATTCTCGTCGCGAAACGTTCCGCCTGCTCCGCGAAACCGTGGCTTCAGTCGCCCCGAATCCACTACGCCTGGAGGCAACACCTCACCGTATCCGGTCTTCGTCGTCATGGCTCCGCGCGCTCCTTCGTCCCCAACGAATTGGATGCTACAATCAATGACTGTACGGCGGCTATAGTTCAGTGGCAGAACGCCGCTCTGTGGCAGCGGATGTCGTGGGTTCGAACCCCACTAGCCGCCCCAATTCTTCCCCTGCACAGGGCTTCATCCTTTTAGACGCTGCGCTCTATTTTTCGCGCTCGGTTCTTTTGCGTCTGTTGTGAGATTAACCTTGCCGCGCGCCGCGAAAGCTCCCGAGCCAGTCTCCACACCACCGCCCTCTGCCCCGAACCTCTACGTCGGCACCTCCGGCTGGGCTTATCCCACGTGGAAACCGGCCTTCTATCCCCCCAAAGTTCCCGCGCGTTCGTTCCTCAACTACTACGGCTCGCAACTCACCGCCGTCGAGGTCAACTACACCTTCCGCGCGTTTCCCACGAACACACAGCTTGAAAACTGGCAGGCGGCCGTTCCCGCCGGCTTCCGGTTCAGCTTCAAGGCTCCGCAGCGCATCACGCACTTCGCCCGTCTGCGTGACTGCGAACCGCTCGTCCAGAGCTTCCTCGGCGCACTCGCTCCCATGCGCGCCGGCAGCCTCGGCCCGCTGCTCTTCCAGCTTCCGCCCAACTTCCAGGCCGACCGCGACCTCCTCGCACACTTCCTCTCGCTCTCAGCCTTCCGCCACTCGCACGTTCCCCTCGCCTTCGAGTTCCGCCACAAGAGCTGGTTCACCGACGAGATCTTCTCCCTCATGCGCGAGCACAATGCCGCGCTCTGCGTCGCCGAGAGCGACGACCTCTCCACGCCCGACGTCCAGACCGCATCACACCGCTGCTATCGCCTGCGCCGATCCGGCGGCTACACCGAGACCGAGCTCGACACCCTCGCCGAGCGTTTCGTCACCCTCGCACGCGAAGGCGAGGTCTTCGTCTTCCTCAAGCACGAAGACGAGCCCACCGGCGCCATCAACGCCATGCACCTCCAGCAGCGCGCGGCCGCGCTATCCTCTCAAGCAGCGCGAGGCCCTAACGGATGAGCGGTTCCTGCAATACTTGCCCCCCGGAGTTTCCCCCATTCCATCCGCGTCGCTGGCTCACCAACGGTCACCTGCAGACCATCGCCGGCAACTTCCTCCCGCGGCAAAATCATCTCCCCCCACTTGTCGCCGAGCTCGTTGAGGTCTGCCCCGCCCGCGGCACGCAGATCTCCAGCCAGGTTCTCTGCGAGTGTCACTGGCAGCCTGCCGATGTGAGGTCAACTCGCCCAACCGTCCTGCTCCTCCACGGCCTCGAAGGCTCCTCGCAGTCGCAGTACGTCGTTGGCAACGCGAACAAGTTCTGGAGCGCCGGCTGCAACATCATCCGCATGAACATGCGTAACTGCGGCGGCACCAGATACGAGACCGCAAAGCTCACGCCGACGCTGTACCACTCCGGCCTCTCCAACGACGTTAAGCGCGTCATGCAGTTCTTCCTCGAACGCGAGCGCCTCGAGAGCATCTCCCTCATCGGCTACTCCATGGGGGGCAACCTCGTCCTCAAGCTCGCGGGTGAGCTTGGCGACGCCGCCCCGCCCCAGCTCACCAGCGTCGTCGGCGTCTCACCCGTCGTCGACATCGGCCCCTCGGCCGACGCGCTGCACGAGCCCCAGAACCGCCTCTACGAGCGCAAGTTCCTCCGCGCGCTTCTCAAGCGCTTCCGCCGCAAAGCAGCGCTCTTCCCTCGCGCCTTCGATCCCCAGGCTGCCACCGGCATCGGCTCGCTGCGCGAGTTTGACAACCGCATCACCGCGCTCTACTCCGGCTTCCAGTCCGCAGACGACTACTACTACCGCGCCGCCGCCGCGCGCGTCCTCGATCGCATCGCCATTCCCGCGCTCCTCATCCACGCCTGCGACGACCCCTTCATCCGCCTCACCCCCGAGACGCGCGCCATCATCGAAGCCAACCCGCACATCACGTTGCTCGAAACCGGTCACGGCGGCCACTGCGCCTTCCTCGCCACTCCCGAGCACACCAACGGCAACGATGGTTACTGGGCCGAGCACATAGCGCTCCGCTTCGTCCTCTCGCACGCCCGGGGAACCCTTGACGATGCTCCTTTGCATGCGTCTGCTACAAACCCTGTATCCTGAACGCCAATGCACACAGAATGGACCGCCGAGTGCTCGGCTGACGACCCAATGCTGGTCGTCCCTTGGACTGATGCCCCGCATGATGTCCAGCGTGGTTCCGGCCAGCCCGGCATGCACTTCGTCAATCTCCGCGCCGAGCCCTACTCCATCGCCGAGATCCCCGAGGCCGACCGTTATCCAGACCTCGCGCGCGCGCTCCGTGCCCTCAACGCGAACCGCTCGCCGTTCCTCACCGCCAAGTGTGACGCCTGGCCGATCAGCCCGCGTGATGGCGCCAACGAGCTCGAAGCCATGCGCAAAGAGCTCATGCTCTTTGAGGACGAAGCCACCTTCGCCTTCACCAGCTATATCGATCTCCTCTGGCGCGAGCGCGCCGTCTTCGCCTCCGCGCATCAGCAGCAGGACCGCCTCGACCGTATCGCGCGCCGCGCCACCAAGCTGCCCCACGTCGAATCCATGCTGCAGTGCGTCCTGCGCCCCGCTATGGTCGACCTCGGCGCTCCGCTCGAAGGCTTCGCGACGACGCTCTACGTCACCTCGCTCGGCTCCGACGCCGAGATAGCGAATCGCCGCTGGGCAAGCGCCCTCGAAGACGTCGTCGATCTGCTGCGCAGCCGCGAGTTCGAGATCAATCGCACCTCCGTTACAATCGATTCATAGCGCACTGCATCTGCGTCTTTGCGGGCGAGTAGCTCAATCGGATAGAGCACCGACCTTCTAAGTCGGGGGTTGCAGGTTCGATTCCTGCCTCGCCTACCACCTCAAAGTTCGCTGTAGGTTCGCAGATCAATCCTTGTGTCTGCCGAATTTCTTTTTTAAGTCAGGCGCAAATTCACCAATGCTGTTGATAAGAACTCCGACCCAGGCTTGGGTGATTGCGCTCTGATATCCCTTGACTGTGACCGTCGGGTGATTTGGATTCCAGGTTGCGCCGATGGCTCCCGCTCCGAATGCCGCCGCAAAAGGCATGATGTTTGGTCGGATAGATTCTTCACTGTGGTCATAAGTGATGAAGTTTCTGATGAACGCGTGCCGAAAGCGTGGCCAGGCCCCTTCACACCGGCAACGGTCGTAGCGTGGCTCCCATCCAACCAAGCCTTGCCCCAGCGAGGTGAATGAGTTTTGGATGATATTAATCGCCTGGTTGGAGCCGGCGCGTTTCGCGAAACCAGAGAACCCATCCCCCCATGCCGGCGGCGTATCTCTTACCTGATCATGCAATGCGAAAAAGCCGGTCTTGATATAAATGCCAGGGGTCGTATAAGTCTGACGAACATAAAGCTTGAAGCGCTCTCGGCCATTCAACGCAACCAGGGGGACATCTTTCGGGATGTATGCGCCGTACAGCCAATTAACTGGGAGTTGGGTATTTACGGAGGGAGATCCGGACTGGGCTGACGTTTGACTTTGTACTTGTGCGAAGGAAGTCGCAGCAAGTACCGCCGATAGGACTCCGATCGCACAGCTTCTGGTCTTGCCGGGCAGCGTCCAACCGGCAGTACCTGATCTCCGAATGGACGCAGTGATTTCGCGGCACAAAAACTGCAATACGGGGCCTGGAGTTTGCATTCACAACCCTGTTGTTGCCACGGTTCTAGAGCGCGGCGATCAGGCGCTGCGCGAATTGTCGCTACTACTTCGGCGGATAACTCTTGAACAGCTTCGCTACAGCCTTGTCGAGGTTCTTCTGGTTCTTTTGCTGATTGGAACTGGGGTCCATCGACTTGGTCACAGTTCCAGTCCAGATGAGTTGCTTGGTCGTCGGATCATACATATCGACAACCAGGCTTCCGATGTCAATGGTTGAACTCGTGGCCGATGCCATTCCGCCGCCCCAACGAGGTCCCCCACCCATGCCGTATGCGTTCCACTGCTTTTGCTGATCGACAGCGACCTGGTAGCCGATATACATGTCAGCCTTGTCACCATCGGTCTTGGTCATGCCCTTTGCTGACAATTGTGAATCAACCGACTGTTTAATCTCTGCGTCCATGATCTGGTTAGGATGGGACGCGCCCTCAATAGCCACCCACTTATAGGTGTGATACTTCGAAAAATCAGTTCCAGGCATGGAGTTCGAATGCACGTCCTGCGCGACTAGCGCCGATCCGAACGAAACCAGAACTGTCAGGAATATCGATGGAAGGACCCGACCTGCGGTTCGTATAGACATAAAAGTCCCCCTTAGTGCATCGACGATAACGACGCGGTGACGATCGCCGAAACTGTCATTCTGCGCAATCGCAATGGGACTCTCTCTACGACACAATCAGTTCTCGTACATCTGTCGTCACGCCACAGGCGTCCATCCGGCATCCGGATCGAACTCGCTCATCGCAGCTGCGGTTGTTGCCGTGGTCTTTCCCAGATCCTTCTGCAGCAGCACGCCATCCTGGTTAATCATGAAGGTCATCACGCCCGAGTTGCCGTACTGCGCCGGATAGGCGACAAAGGCAAATCCACCGACCATCTTCCCATCCTTCACATACTGCTTCGGCCCGCCCGGCGCGTTGCCGCTTTGTCCTGTCAGCATGTGGAAGTAGTAGCCGTTGAACGGTACGTGTGCATCGGGCTTCACGCTATATCCTTCAGACGTCGCAAACGCCGCTAGCGGCCCGAGCGGGCTCTGGGGCTGGCCATCCGCTGAGGCCCAATACAGACCATTTTGCTTCCCCGGATCGCTGATGAACTTCTGAGCGTATTGCTTCTTCGTCGCGCCGTCATGAAGCTGCGAAAAATACTGTTGCTGAGCATCGGCAGCTGATCTGCAGGCGTCAATAGTTGCAAGTTCATTCCGGCCAACCCGGCGATTGAGGATCTCTTCCCTTCCCGCAGCCGTATCGAAGAACCACTGTCCCTGGTCATTCTTCTTCAAGGGGATGGGGAACGGAAAGTTGTCAGCGCCTACGATAAGGACTTCGCCGCCGTCCGCCATTTTGCGCCAGCGGTGCATCTCTCCATACTCTGTCGAAAATTTATTGGCGTTGTTCTTGTCCTGCACGGCATCGCCGGAGAAGATGACACTCTCCGAACCCGGGCCGAAGATCGCCAGAAGTGTGTCTCGGTCGCCCGACTTCGCCGCTGCCAGCAGGGCGTTGCCGGCATCCTCCGTTGTAGCGAACGTGCCGCTCGAGGGCTTATTGGATCTGCACGCGACGAACGGAATAACCATCATCGCGAGGAGTAACAACTTCACCGTGAGCTCAACTCTATTGGACAAACGTGACATCGGACGCTCCAAACATTCGAATCTCAGCGCTCCCTGACAACAACCACCCTCTATCAGCGGCGAAATCCGCCTCCGCCTCCGCCACGGCTATACGAGCCGCGGGCACTGTCCGCTCTCGACTCCCATCCGCTTCCTCCGCCGCCAAAGGCTGACCCGCTACTCCTCTCCTGCCCTCCATAGCCGCGGGCAGCAGCAGAGTTGGCGCCCGAGTAGCCTGACGCGGAGCTCTGGTGAGGGGTCCCTTGGGTTTGCTGCCAGCCACTCCCTGTGTTCTTGTAGACATTCCCGTTCGAGGCCGCATACTTGTTGCCATTTGCCGTTTGCCCGGCGGCGGCGGTATTGCCGTACTTGCCCTGCGCAGCTGCGGCTGAGCCTCCTGCCGAAGTCTGTATCGACCCCGTCGTTCCGTTCGCCGTCGTCTGATGTTGGGTATACGCAGTATTGCCGTTCTTGGAGACAACCGAGCTTCCCGCACTCCCATACGCATTCGCGCCCTGCGCCGTGGCGGCGTAAGTTCCTGTTCGCGGGTTATATGCCTGACCCGCCGCGGCCGCGCCGTTCGGTCCGGTCCCGGATACACCACGGGCATATGTACCGGTTGACGGGTTATAGCCTTGCGCCGCACTTCGCGTGCCGTATGGAGTCGCGACCGTCCCGCCGCGCGCGTACGCCCCGGTCGCCGGGTTATAGGCAGTCGAGCCATAGGCGCCGCCGCGCCACGCGGTGTTTCCGTAGTAGGCGCCACCGCCGTAGTAGACCGCGCCCCCGTGCCAGTTGCAGTTCCAGTAGCTGTAGCCCCATCCGCAACAACTATTGTTCATCATCGCGCCTATCGCGATTCCGGCTCCGAAGGCTAGCAGGCCAGTTGTAACCACAGCTGCCGTGCTGTACCCCGGCGTCACATACGTAGTGCCGTAGACGACCGACGGATTGTACTGCGGCACGTACACGACCTGCGGATTCGTGGGCTGAATCACGATCGTCTGCGGCGACTCTTGCACGACCGTAATCTGCGAGCCCGATTTCAGATTGCCCGCGGCCTTCGCCTGCGCACGCAAAGTCTGCACCGCCTTCATCACCTCGGCGGCCTGCAGGTGATACGCCTCACCCAGGGACGAGGTCCAGCTGAGGTTCTTTGTAAGATTGTCGAGAACCGACGGAAACTGTGTAAGCGCCTTGACGCTCGGGTCCCACGGCTGGCCATCCACCGCCTTCATGAGATTCTCGCCGGAGAGGCTCTTGTTCTGATCAAGCCAGACACTTGCAGCTGCCACCTGGTCCGGAAAAGTCGCGGCTCCGAGAATCTGCGCCACCAGCGCATCCGGATACAGCGCGATCGGCGCCACCAGTTGTTGCAGGTCGTTCGCCGACAAAGGCGCAGGCTGTTCGGCGCTTGCCGCGGGCGGCGGTTCTTGCCCAAACGCTTCGACTGTTCCGCAGTTGCCGACCAGAAGGAGCGTTAGCGCACACGCCAATAGCTGCTTCGCAAAGGTCCTGACCATTTTTCACCTTCACAAGAAGGAGCTCGTCTCAGCCTCGGAGTTCAGTCCCGAATGCATGTCTCCCAGCCATCGACGATTTCCTGATGCAAAGCCTATGCCCGAAGGGCGCGCGCAGCCGCTGTCAGAATGCGCAGGGGATGCATCACGTCGCAGCATGGAGGTAGCTTGTCTCAGTTTTAAAATCGGTAGGTTTGTAATCAGCCGCTTTACAACGCCGGTTCGCTCTCGCTCGCGGGCATGTGCACCACCGGCTGCGGATGCCGCTTGCTGAACCCGGTCATGTGCCGCACACCGGCTGCCGCGAGGAACGTCAGTTCCAGCGCGCACACGCCGTCCCACTGCCACCGCGACCACGCCAGCGTGGCCAATGCCGAGCCCAGCGCTCCCCCCACGAAGTACATCGTCATGTAAATGGTGTTCAGCCGGCTGCGAGCCTGCGCACCCAGTCCGAAGATGCGCGTCTGGTTCGCCACCTGCATCATCTGCGCACCAACATCGAGCACCACAACACCAATCACCAGCCCCAGCATGTGCATCGCGAGCGTCGCATGTGCCCGCTCAGACAGCCACAGCAACACATACGAAGCCGTCAGCACCCCACCGGCCGTCGACGCCACAAAGCGCGTCCCGCGCTTGTCCGCGAGCCGTCCCGCCAGCGGTGCTGTCAGCGCTCCCGCCGCTCCGACAAACCCAAACGTACCAGCCACTCCCGGACCCATGCCGTAGTGTGCCTGCAGCATGAAGACCAGCGTCGTCCAGAAGCAGCTGAACGAAGCGAACACCAGCCCGCCCAGCACACCAGCCTCGCGCAGCAGCGGCTCCGTCCGGAACAGCGTCCACAGAGACTTCATCGTCTCCCTGTAGGTCAGCGACTCCCGCGGACGCATGCGTGGCATTCCGCGATAGATAAACGGAATGAAACACGCGTTCATCACCGCCGCCACCAGGAACACCGTTCGCCACCCGTTCAGCCGGCTCAGCCATCCTGCGAAGCTGCGTGCCAGCAGGATGCCCAGCAGCAGCCCCGTCATCACCGTGCCGATCGCTCGCCCTCGACGCTCCGGCGGCACCAGGTCCGGCGCCATCGGCAGCGCCACATGGGTCACCGAGGCCATCAGACCAATCAGCACGCTCGCCACGATCATCCATGGAAGGTTCTGCGCAAATGCAGCCAGCACCAGCGCAACAGTCACGCCCACGTACATCCGCAGCATCAATGCGCGACGTTCAGCAACATCTCCCAGCGGGACAAAAAACAGCAGCCCTGCCGCATATCCCACCTGCGTCGCCACCGCGACAAAGCCCACCTGACGCGCGTCCGCGCCCAGGCTGCTGCCGATGACAGACAACAACGGCTGGTTGTAATACAGGGACGCAACGCCGACCGCGCACGCCACCCCAAGAAAGGGCAATGCCCATCGTCCGCTCAGCGCTCCCTTGGATTGTTCCACCATCGCAGTCAACTCTTTGAGTCTACACAGTCAGCAGCCCTCACTCTTCCACCATTTGGTACCCCCTGCCGACCATTTATCATGGAAAGTTAGGCCTGTGCAGATCAACATGAAGTCCCTTATGCAGAACCAGACCATCGCGATTGCCATGTCTGGCGGCGTCGACTCCTCAACCGTCGCCGCGATGCTGCACGCCCAGGGGCACACCGTCATCGGCCTCACTCTCCAGCTCTGGAACCAGCGCCGCCTCGCCGGCCGCGAGGGCATGCCTGAGTCCGTGCAGGGACGCTGCTGTTCCATCGACGATGTCTACGACGCCCGCCACGTCGCCGAACACCTCGGCATCCCCTACTACCTCGTCAACGCACAGGAGCGCTTCGAAGACGAGGTCGTCCGTCCCTTTGTCGCCGAGTACCTCGCCGGCCGCACGCCCATCCCCTGCACCCTCTGCAACAATCACCTCAAGTTCGACCAGCTTCTCGCCACCGCGCGCCAGATCGGCGCAGAGAAGATCGCCACCGGACACTACGCCCGCAACCGCTTCGACTCCGCGCGACAGCGCTGGATACTCTCGCGCCCCGCCGACCGCTCCAAGGACCAGACCTACTTCCTCTTCGGTCTCACCCAGGAGCAGCTCTCGCGCACGCTCTTCCCTCTCGGCGACCTCCACAAGCCCGCCGTACGCGAGATGGCCGCCGACGCCGGTCTCGCGCTCGCCGCCAAGCCCGACTCGCAGGAGATCTGCTTTATCCCCGGCGGCAGTTACTCGCAGTTCCTCAAGGCCTATCTCGACGAGCAGGGCCGCGAACTCCCTGACAGCTCCGGCGAACTCGTCTCAACGAGCGGCGAGACGCTCGGCCATCACGAGGGTATCCACAGCTTCACCGTCGGCCAGCGCAAGGGCCTCGGCCTCAGCTCGCCCGACCCGCTCTACGTCCTAAAAATTCACCCCGACTCGCACCGCGTCGAGGTCGGCCCGGACACCGATCTCTACTCACGCACGCTGCGCGCCAATCGCCTCAACTGGGTCTCCATCGCCTCGCCCACCGAGCCCGTCCGCGTCTCCATCAAGATCCGTCACCGCCACGAGCCCGCGCCCGCCACGCTGCGCGTCATCGATGACGACACCATCGAGGCCACCTTCGACGAGCCGCAGCGCGCCATCACGCCCGGCCAGTCCGCCGTCTTCTATCAGGACGACGAAGTCGCCGGCGGCGGCTGGATCTTCTAGCTCCCCTCCTCAATCTGCATCGTCAGGCTCCACGGATAAACAATCTTTCCGTCCGGCCGAATCTCCGCACCCGGCGTCAGCTGAGCAGGCTCAAACCGTCCCGGCCCCATGATGTGAAAGACTGTCTCTCCGCTGGCGATCAGATAGTCCGCAACAATCCGGCGATGGCACCGCCACCACACCGCCTCCGAACACATGATGGAACAACGCTGTTCCCGTCCCCGCTCCAGCAGATGCTGCAGACCCGCGCTGAATTCTCCGGAAAGCGCGTAGTCGGCGTAGTTGTGGAAACTTAGATTCCTCCACAAGCCATTAACATCCGGCGATACAGACTTCACGATCCCGCGCCGCCCACCCAACACCGTCATCAGCTCATACGAAATCCCGAGCGGTACCAGACTTCCCGCAAGCGCATCCTGATTGAACTGCGGATTCGCTCTCGATCTCGGAAACTTCCGGATATCCGCGACCAGGCCAATCTCAGCGCTGCTTAACAGCTCGACCAACTCTTCAAAGCTTCGATTGGAGTGCCCCACAGTGAAGAACGGCAGCTTCACGCGTTGCCCTTACCGCGCACGAGCTTTAGAGCACCGCCCTTGTGAGCGGCAATGTGATCGCTCTTGTCGCTCTTGATCTCATATTGCGGATCGCTTCCAGAGGCATGATGCACATACCCCTTGTAGTCAAAATCTCGGGTGTGGATCGCGATGATCGTCCCCGAGGCCCGACCCGCCTCGGAGTTCCAGCCTACGTGGTCGCCGATCTTGAACCTCTTTGCCATCGCACGTTCGGATCTTCTAGCCGTACGGCGTCACTCGCTTCGTCTCACTCGTCGAAGTCGTAGCTGGCCCCGAGGTCGCGGTCGTCGCCGGGTTCGGTCCCGCATAACGCGGCGGGGGCGATGTCTCATACCCGTACTCTTCTTCCGTGGGCACGTGCCGCTTGAACGGCGAGCGATCCACCCATGTCTCCACGCCCTTCTTTAATCCCGCGACGATCCCTGCAATCTGCTGCACCGGCCTGCGCACGCCCTCCTGCACTGTGCGCGAGACGTGCTGCGCCGTGTGCAGCGCCTCGCTCACCATCCCATCGACACGGGACACCTGCGCCTGCGTGCGCTTGTTCGCATCCTTCACCGTGCGATTGATCTCATCCGCCGTCGCGCCAAACTCATCGACCTTGCTGCGCACCGTATAGCTGATCTGCTCCGCGTTCGTCGTGATCGTGCGAATCTTCGGTCCCAGATCCTCCACCAGCGAATGCGTCTTGTCGATCATCGGCGAGAGCTTGCCCTCTACGCGCTCTGCCATCTCTTCGACCTTGCGCACAAGCTGCAGCAGTTTGATGCCTGCAACGCACATCCCCAGAAATCCAATGACCACCGCCAACGCAACGATTCCCAGAAAGATCGTCATCAGGTGGACGTTATGGTCCAGCACTACATCGTCCTGCAAAAGCGCCAGCGCCAGGCAGCCAAGTGATTGCATCATTCACCTCGTCGATTCATTGTGATGCCTGTGTCCAACCCTCGCAACATTACTACCAGCCAAACAGAAGGGCCGGTTGCACGAACCGGCCCTCTTTGTCCTGCTTCGAAGATCCTCTACGCCGGCGGCGTATCCGCGGTCTTCTGAACATAGGCCTGCTTGCCCGCGTCCACAGCGGCGGAGACCGCATCACTGTGTGTCTGAATCAGGTCCTTCCCTTTGTCCACATACTGCGACCATTGCGTGCGGCCCTTGTCGTAGTACTCCTTGCCTTTGTCGACATACTCCCCCATAGCATCGCGGCCCTGCTGCACATACTGGCTCGCCTGCTCCCTTCCCTGGGCGTACATCTTGTTCGCCTTGTCGCGTGCTTCCAGTGCGCTCGCAACTAGATCATCGCGAGTCTCCTTGCCCGACTTCGGCGCATACAGGACACCGACGAGCGCGCCAATCCCGAGGCCCGCAAGAAACCAACCGATCCCACCGCTGTTATTGTTTTCCGCCATAGTCATCTCCTCAACATCATCATGCTTCGATTCGCAACTCCCTTCGAGGCAACTTTCGAAGAGCGTCCTACCGGGTTATACCTTGGCGCTGTGCCAGGCCCTGAGCCTCGCGAACCGGGGTCCCCGGTCAGCTTCTGGCTGGGGTGCAAAGGCACCCATCCATGCGGGTAGATGCCAACCGGGTCGCCTGCGGTTGTGTTCTCCGCATGCTTCACCAGTGCAGTGGAGAGTAGCACAATCCCGCTCACCGCGCACTCGCATCCTGCATCCTACTCTCGAAGAATCTTCAGCTTCCGTAACGCAGCGCGCCGTCGTTCGTGTCGCGCGAACGACACAACTCGCTCTCCCCGCGGTAGTACACTGCCCTTAGGAGCGATCCCGCTCCCCCTACCCGTGCGCTGGCCGGCCCGGCGCCCCCTGAGATTGAGATCTGTGACTCAACCGCTCAAGCCGCGTGGGTTTCTTACCCTCACCCTGCACGCCCATCTGCCCTACGTCGTCAACCACGGCAGCTGGCCGCATGGCATCGAGTGGCTCCTCGAAGCTGCCGCCGAAACCTACCTCCCGCTGCTGCGTGTGTTCGACCGCCTCGACCACGACAACATTCCGCTCCACCTCAATCTCAATCTCTCGCCCATCCTCCTCGAGCAGCTCGCGCACCCCGTCTTCCGTGCCGAATTCCCCCGCTATCTCGAGCGCAAAATCGTCGCCGCTCGCGAGGACGAATCCGTCTTCCTCTCCATGGGCGAGCACGGCTTCGCCGAGACCGCCCGCTTCTGGCAAAGCTTCTTCTCCGACGCTCTCCAGCAGTTCGAAGCCCACAACCGCGACATCATCGCTGGCTTCCGCCGCTTCGCCGACCGCGGCATGATCGAGATCATCACCTGCGCCGCCACCCACGGCTACATGCCGTTGCTCGGTACCGACGAAAGTCTCCGCGCACAGATCCGTGTCGCCGTCTCGACGCATGAGAAGCATCTCGGCCAGCGTCCCGCGCGGCATCTGGGCGCCCGAGTGCGGCTACCGCCCCGCCGGCCTCTGGTCCTACCCCATCGCTCCCGAAGGCGTCACCGAGCCTCCCAGCTTCTCCCGCATCGGCATCGAGCAGGCGCTCAGCGAATCCTCGCTCGAGTTCTTCTTCGTCGACACCCACCTCGTCCAGGAATCCGCGCGCATCCACTCTCCCTACGAGTTCCTGCGCCGCTCCGAAGGCCACGCCGACTCCGGCTTCCATCCCTCCGACGACCGCCGCCTCTACCATCCCTTCTATGTCGAAGGCGCCTACAACAATCGCGAGGCCGTCACCATCTTCCCTCGCGATCCCCGCACCGGCCTCCAGGTCTGGTCCGGAGAAAACGGCTATCCCGGCGACGAAAACTATCTCGACTTCCACAAGAAGCGCTGGCCCGGCGGTCATCGCTACTGGCGCGTTACCGGTTCGCGCGTCGAGATCGGCGACAAGCAGCCCTACATCCCCTCCGCTGCCGCCGCACGCGTCCGCGAGCACGCCTCCCACTTCGTCGACCTCGTCTACCAGGCGCTCTCGCCCGGCTTCAACGACTCCGTCCCGCCCGTCCTCTGCTCGCCCTTCGACGCCGAGCTCTTCGGCCACTGGTGGTTCGAAGGCGTCGAGTGGCTCGAGACCGTCGCACGCATCCTCCACGACTACGACACCGGCATTGCCCTCATCACCGGCTCCGGCTATCTCGACCGCTTCCCGCGCGGCGGCTTCCTCGCTCTCCACGAAGGCTCCTGGGGCGCCGAAGGCAACAACCAGGTCTGGATGAACGAGGAGACCGCCTGGACCTACGCCATCCTCTACGCCGCAGAGATTTCCTGCCGCGAAATCTGCACCTCATCCGAGTGGCGCGACGGCGGCCTCGGCGAGCGCATCGTCAAACAACTCTGCCGCGAGCTCCTCCTCCTCGAATCCTCCGACTGGCAGTTCCTCATCACCACCGGCGCCGCCCGCGACTACGCTGAGCTCCGCTTCAACACTCACCATGAGCAGTTCACCGACCTGCGCTCGCTCTGGTTCGCTCTCCGCCGCGACAGCACACTCAACGACGAGCAGCTCAACCGCCTCATCGCCATCGAGGAGCGCGACAACATCTTCGCCGACATCGATCCCAGCCTCTGGTCCACCGGCTCTCACGCCACGCCCTCGCGCACCGGCTCCAATGGCTCCCCCAAAATCTCACCGGAAAATCACGCCAATCCCGCGGTCGAGGCTCCCATCACCGATGCCTCCGTCAGCGAGGTCCACAAGTACGTTCTTCCGATTGAACACGTCGCCGAGGACGCGGATGACCCCGCCTAACCTTCGGTCCAACTCCCCTCACCCGCAGCCGAACGAAGCTCCGCCCGCCATCAAGCCGCGGCCATCGCTCTCGCTCGTCGAACCCTCCGCCCCTCAACAAACCCCGCGCCACACACCGCTCGCGCTCTGGCATCTGCTCTCACTCGACGCGCCCTCCGTTGCCGCCGTCTGGACCATCGCCGTCGCCTCCGCCGTCGGCCTTCATCTTCCCTGGACCTCGCCCGCCGCGATGTTCGTCGCCGTCTGGATGCTCTACGCCGCCGACCGTCTCCTCGACGCCCGCCCTCTTCCCGGCGGCCAGGCCCCGCCCGAGCTCGAAGAGCGCCACCGCTTCCATCATCGTCATCGCCGCGCCTTCCTCATCCTCATCGCAATCTCCGCGTTTGTGCTCATCGCACTCTTGCGCTCTCTCGACCCGCACGCCATGCGCATCTACACCCTGCTCGCCACGCTCCTCGGCGCCTGGTTCCTCATCATCCACGCGCGCCCTCTGCCCGGCGACGGCGCACATCGTCTCCCCAAAGAGCTCGCCGTCGGCATCTTCTTTCCCGCCGCCGTTTTCATCCCCACCGTCGCTCGCCTCCCTCAACTCCGCCTCGACCTCCTGCCCATCGCGCTTCTCCTCGCCGCCACCTGCTCCCTCAACTGCCTCTTCCTCTACGCCTGGGAACACCCCGGCCCGCGCACGCGAGCCCACTGGTCTACCCGCTGGGCCACCAACCACCTCGTCGCACTCACGAGCACCGTCGCCGCACTCTCACTCCTTCTCATCCTCATCTCCCCACTCCTCACCGCATCCGCACAACTCCATCGCGGCACAACCGTTCTTACCTCCTGCATCCTCACCAGCACTCTCCTGCTTCTCCTGCTGCATCACTTGCGCAATCGCCTGCCGCCGCTCCACCTCCGCGCACTCGCCGACCTCGTCCTCCTCACGCCGCTCATCCCGCTCGCCCTCTCACTTCGCGCTTGACGACCTCCGCACAACCAAACTTCGATCGCATCGCCCCGATCTACCGCTGGGGCGAGTACCTCTCCCTCGGTCCGCTGCTGCAGCGCACACGCACGCTCCTCCTCAATCAGCTCGGCAACCCTCGCCACGCACTCGTCCTCGGCGACGGCGACGGTCGCTTCCTCGAGCAACTCCTCCTCCTCTATCCGCAATGCACCGCCGTCGCTGCTGACATCAGCGCCGCCATGCTCGACAAACTGCAGCGCCGCTGCCTGCACTCCGTCCCCAACGCCGCCACTCGCCTCACCGCGCTGCAACGCTCCGCCCTCGAAATTGACCCTCCACCCTCAACCAACCTCATCGTCACGCACTTCCTTCTCGACTGTTTCTCGCAGCAGGACGTCGACGCCCTCACCACTCGCATCGCCTCGCAGCTCGCCCCCGGCGCACTCTGGCTCGTCAGCGACTTCGCCCTCCCCACCAGCCGAATCCTTCGTCCCTTCGCCCGTCTCTACATTGCATCGCTCTACGCCGCTTTTCGCCTGCTCACCGGCCTCCGTGTCCATCAACTTCCCGATCCACAATCCGCACTGCAACACAACGGCATGCGACGCATCGAGCGCAGAGCCCTCCTCGGCGGCCTTCTCTACACCGAGCTCTGGCGGCGCGAGTAGACTCGTAGGCACGCGCAACCCGCACGGCTGCGCGAACATCCACCACCGTATGAGCTCTCCCACGCCATCGCGGATCCCCTTCAACGCCGCCGAATGCGATCCCGTGTCGGACCCCGAGCCGCCAGCACCGGCCTTGCCCGAGCCCGACCCCGGCGTCTTCCATCACGAACCAGTACCCACCCCCAACAAGACTAAAGACTGCGCATGAATCTGTTTGTCCTTCGCCACGCCAGTGCGGGCACACGCCGCACCAATCCCACCGTTGACGTCAAACGCCCTCTCGACAAGGACGGCAAGCGTCACTGCATACATCTCGCGCATGTCCTCAGTGCCCTCTCCATCAACTTCGATCTCATCGTCTCCAGCCCGCTCAAGCGCAGCCTCCAGACCGCGCAGCTCGTCGGCACCGAGACCGGCTACGAGACCCCCATCCTCATCTCCAACGCCCTCGCGCCCGACGCCACCTTCGCGCAGTTCCAGCGTCTCCTCCACGAGTGCGCGGCCTACGAGAACGTGATGGTCGTCGGCCACAACCCCAACATCACGGCCTTCCTCATTCATCTCGTCTGCGGTCACAACGGCCACGACACCCCGCGCAGCCAGCCGCGCATCCGTCTGCGCAAAGGCTCCATCGCGCGCCTCAGCATGCAGCGCGGCCCAGCAGCCCTTCAATGGCTGCTCGACCCCCGCATCGTCAAAGCGCTCTACGCCACGTCCACAAAGAGCTCTCGCCGGAAGACCTCACGGAAGTAAGTCGCTTCCTTCTTCAGCGACCACAGCTCCAGCTCCGCTCCTCCGCGCGATGGAACCAGGTCCATAATCACGCGCTTCGGATACACCCTCGTCCGCACGCGCACCGCAGCCGTGTTGCCGCGGTCCTGGTTCAGCGTCTGCGCCAGCCGCAGCAGCACAACGCCGCGGATCACGCGTGTATGTTCCTCCAGCGGCACCGTGCGCATCACGCGATCCATCGGGTCCGGACGCGTCTTGCCCTGGTAGCGCGTAATCGCCGCCACAATCGCCCGCTGCTGCGGCGAAAACCCAAAGATCTCCGAATTCGCAATGATGTACTGCGAGTGCCGGTGCCTTCCCTGGTGGTTCATATACTTGCCCACACCCTGCATTACCGCCGCCGCCCGCAGCCACAACCTGTACTCATCCGGCAGCTCGTGCACGCGCTCCAGCTGATCGAAGATCGCTGCCGCCTGTTCGCTGTGCAGCGTCGCCTTCTTCAGATCCACTCCATAGTGCTTGCACAGCTCCAGCACACCCTTCCACCGCTCGGCCTCCATCGTGCGATGCACGCTCGCCCGCGTGTCCGTCTCCGCCAGCATCTGCGCCAGCATGCCGTCGCGCAGTCCCAGCCGCGAGTAGCGAAATCCCCTCAGCCCCATCCTCTCCAGCAGCGCCGCATACACCTGCGCTCCGCCGCAGATAATCTCCGACCGCCGCGGCCCGATGCCCGGCACCGCCGCCCTCTGTGCGTTGTTCATCTTCAGCAGACGATCCGCGATCCGCCGCACCGCAGCCGTGTTCGTCATCAACGCTGCAGCGCCCATCGCGCGACCGCGCTTCCCTCGCGCTCCCTTCGTCACCGCGCGTTCAATCACGTCTTCTGCCGGCAAAGAGTGCGACGCCTCCGCCAGCGCCGCGGCCGTTCCTGACGTCGCAATCACCAGCCCCACGCGCGGTCGTCCCAGCTTGCGCTCTGTCCGCCGCAGTTCGCGGTCGATATATTTCCTCAGCCTCGCAACATCACTCTTGCTCGGCGGATCCGTCCTCAGAAACTCCTGCTGCAGCCGCACCGCACCCAGCGGCAGGCTTACCATACTCTGTATGTGTCCATGATCGGAGAACGTCACCTCGCAGCTTCCGCCGCCAAGATCGACGAGAATGCAACGCCCACGCGCTCCCGGCTCGTGCGTCACCACTCCCAGGTGGATCAGCCGCCCCTCTTCCAGGCCCGAGATCACTTCAACATTCCATCCCGTCGCCGACTTCACCCACGCGCGAAACGCCTCCGAGTTCCGCGCATCGCGCATCGCGCTCGTCGCCACCACTCTGACTCGATCTGCTACATGAACCTGTGCCGCCTTATGAAATCTCTTCAGAGCCTTGATGGTGTTTGCCATCGCCTCCGGCGAGATAACTCCAGTCTCAAAAACACTTTCGCCGAGCCTCGTTACCTCTCGGTCTTCATACAGCGTCTTAAGTCTGTGCTGCTCCACCGATGCAATCGCAAGCCTGCAGGAGTTCGAGCCTATATCGATGGCTGCGAAAGTTGGCATCTAACTTTGAATCCTTTTTCCCCTGGGTTCGTCCTTCACTAAGCAAGATTACATGGCTGCCCATCGCTCCGCATGAGACGCACATTGATTCCTGGATTCTCCGCTGAACAACTCGCAGCAACTCCACACCTGCGCGCCGTCGTCGCCGAGACTCCCTCGCGCCCCATGCTCTACGTCGAGAGCCCGCGCTCCACCGCGCCGCAGCTCGAGCCATGGTCTCTGCGCAGCGTCATCATTCTTCTCTCGCTCTGGGCCGCGCTCTTCCTCGCCGCCTCCGCCACACCCTCATTGCTCGATGACGCCGACGCCACACACGCACAAGCCGCGCAGGCCATGCTTCACACCGGCGACTGGGTCACGCTCCACGTCAACGGCATCCGTTATCTCGAAAAGCCTCCGCTCCCCTACTGGATCGCCGCCTCCAGTCTCCGCATCTTCGGCGAGAACACCTTTGCGATTCACCTTCCGCTCGCGCTCACCATCCTTGGCCTCGCGCTCCTCGGCTACGCCTGGGGACGCCGCGCATTCTCTGAGCGCGCAGGCTTCTACGCCGCGCTCTTCACCCTTACCTCCGCCGGCGTCTTCCTCTTCACACGCGTCTTCATCCCAGACGCTCTACTCTCTCTTCTCCTCGCGCTCTCCATCTACGCCGCACTCCGCGCCCTCGACGCAGACACCTTACGCCCGGGTGCCCCACCCTCGACCGGCGCAGCCGGGCAGGGTGGAGTCCGCTGGGCCTACATCCTCTGGAGCTCCCTCGCCTGCGCCGTGCTCACCAAGGGCCTCGTCGCCATCGTCTTCCTCTTCACCACTCTCACCATCTTCCTCCTGCTCACAGGCGAGTGGCGTCGCTGGCGTCTGCTTCATCCCTTCACCGGCCTCGCGCTCTTCCTTGCCATCGCTGTGCCGTGGCACATCCTCGCCGCGCTGCGCAATCCCGCAGTTCCCATGCCCGCCAACTCCGGCTTCCCTTCGCACGCCGGATGGACATGGTTCTACCTCTACAACGAGCACATCGCCCGCTTCCTCGGCACTCGCGTTCCGCGCGACTACAACAAACTCCCCGCCGTCCTCTACTGGGTGCTTCACATCGTCTGGCTCTTCCCGTGGAGCCTCTTCGCTCCCGCCGCCATCGCCGTCGCATGGCGCGAGCGTCACCGCCTCCGCGACTCCAACTGGCTCTCCTTCCGCCGCAAGAGATTTCCCGCCCGCTCCGTTCTTCTGCTGCTCATCTTCTCCGCCATCATCCTCGGCTTCTTCTCGCTCTCCACCAATCAGGAGTACTACACCTTTCCCATCTACCTCCCACTGCTTCTCCTGACAGCCGCTGCACTCGCGCACCTCGAAAAGCATCCCTCATCACGTCGACCAGCCATCACCTTCGCGCACGCCTCACTCACCGTCCTCGGCCTCGCCATCGCCTCTGCACTCGCCTATGGCCTCTGGACCTCGCGTCATCTCGCCTTCGTTCCTGACATCGGTTCGCTCCTCGCGCATCGCGGCGTCGGCGACTACACGCTCTCGATGTCGCACTTCTTCGACCTGACCGGCCCATCCTTCGCCGCGCTTCGGCTCCCCGCCGTGCTCGCCGTGCTCGCCTTCGCCATCGGCCCGCTCATGTCATGGATTCTTCGCGCGCAGCGCCACCATGTCGCATCCACCGCAACCATCGCCCTCACCGCCGCAACCTTTCTCATCGCCGCGCATATCGCGCTGATCCGCTTCGCGCCCATGCTCTCCTCGCGTGACTTCGCCTCGACCATCCAGCACCTCGAAGCCGACCACTCCATCGCGCCCGACTCACAAGTCCTTCTCTTCGGCGACCAGGCCTACGGCTCGTCCATCCCCTTCTACCTCGGTCATCACGTCTCACTCGTCGAAGGCCGCAGCACCTCCATGCTCTTCGGCAGCCTCTTTCCCGACGCGCCGCACATCTTCCTCACCTCACAAGACCTGCTCGCACAATGGGGCCACGGTCCACGCAAGATCCTTTTCGTTCCGCTCGAAAAGCGCGACGTCGTCGACAGACTCCTCGGCCCGCACCAGATCCTTCTCCACGAAACCTCCGGCAAGGCGCTCCTCACCGACCGTCCGCTCGATCAACCCGACACGAGGTTTTGAAAGGGCGCGGCTTTAGCCCCCTGAGGGAACGTCGAATGACCTCCCAACTATTGAGTTCGCAGCGTTGACAGCCATCTCCGTGAGACCATAAAAGAGACTCCGCGCGTGACGCCCACTTCAGCAGTTTCGACCCCGGGGTCCACGGCCAGCTTGCTGGCTGGGGTGGAAGATCCCCCTCTCTCCAGTCGAGGAAGTACTCCTGCGCCCCGCTCCTGGCGATGGACATCGCTCGCCCTCATCACCACCCCCTGGCTCATCCTCTACTTCGGCGGCATCTTCAACCCCGGCCTGCTCGACGACGTCGACTCCATCTACATCGAGATCGCCCGCGAGATGATGCTCCGCCATGACTACATCACGCCCTACATCGACGGCATCCGCTTCTTCGACAAGCCGCCCCTCATGTACTGGATGGCCGCCGGCGGGATGCACATCTTCGGCGTCCACGACTGGGCCGCACGCCTTCCGCTCGCCCTCGGAGTTCTCGCTCTTCTCTTCGCCGTCTACGCGCTCGGCATCCGCCTCTTCGCCGCAATCTCGCCCGCGCACGCGCCCGACCGCGGCGGCCTCTACGCCGCACTCGCGATGGCGCTCTCCCTCGGCCCCTACCTCTATACGCGCTTCTACATCCCGGACATCCTCATCGCCCTCTGGATGACCCTCGCCGTCCACCTCTTCCTCATCGCCCTCGACCGCGCCCGCGCATCCGACACTGAAACAGTGTCATCTCGACCGGAGGCTTCGCCCTGCGAAGCCGGAGTGGAGAGACCCCTGTATTTCGAAAAGCACGAACACACAGCTGGCCCACTTCTCCCCATGCTCGGCTTCGCCTTGGTCCTCGCGCTCAGCGTGCTCACCAAGGGCCTCATCGGCATCATCTTCCCCATCGCCTTCGCGATCCTCTACCTCGCCTTCACGCGCGAGCTGCCGCTCCTTCGCAAGCTCAGCATCATCCCTTCAACCCTCGCCTTTCTCGTGGCCGCGCTCCCCTGGCACATCCTCGCCGCGCTCCGCAACCCAGCCATCGCGATGCCGTCCGGCCTCGGCCTCCCAGGCAAGGCCGGCTGGGCGTGGTTCTACCTCTACAACGAGCACGTCGCCCGCTTTCTCGGCCGCCGCATCCCTCACGACTACGGCCAGGTCCCCATCCCGCTCTTCTGGCTCCTGCTCATCCTCTGGCTCTTTCCCTGGGCTGCGTTCCTGCCAACAGCCGTCATCGGCGCCGTCAAAAACCTCTCGGGGTCCCCAGCGAGCTTGCTCGCTGGGGTGAGCGAGCGCGCAGCGCGCTCCTACCCTGGAACCATTCCCCGCCACGGCGTCCTCGTGCCCTTCCGCATCAATGAAGCCTGCCTCGCTCTGCTCCTCTGGGCCGGCATCATCCTCGGCTTCTTCACCCTCTCCTCGCGGCAGGAGTACTACCACCTGCCCGCGCTTCCCGCGCTCGCTCTCCTCGTCGGCGGCCTCCTCGCCGCAGCCGACTACCTATCGAGCAACTTCCCCTTCCTCGCCGACTCTCAGCGCCGCACGCTTCGCGCCTCCCTTTACGGCCTCGTCCCCATCGGCTCTCTGCTCTTCCTCATCTGCGGCTACTTCGCCCTCACCGCGCCCAGCCCGCGCCCCGGCGTCACGCTCAACGACCTCCTCAGCTCCAACCCAGCGCTCTATAACCTTTCGCTCGGCCACATCTTCGATCTCACCGGTTCTGCCATGGGCTTCTTCCGCTGGCCCCTTACCGTCGTCGCCATCTCAATGCTTGTGCTCGGCCCCGTCCAGCACCTCATACGTCGAATCCGCAAACCAGCCCGTGCCTTCGCCGCGAACCTCCTCATCGCCGCCGCCATGATCGGCGTCCTCCTCGCCATGCACGAGGCCTACGTCCGCTTCAACCCCATCCTCGGCTCCAAAGATCTCGCGCTCGCCATCAACGCACAAAAGCGTCCCGGCGATCTCATCCTCATCGACGGCGAACTCACCTCCGGCTCCTCGCTGCTCTTCTACACACGCGAGCCCGCACTCCTCGTCAACGGCCGCATCAACGGCCCTTGGTTTGGAAGCTTTTGGCCCGACGCCCCACACATCTTCCTCACCGACGCCGACCTCACTCGCCTCTGGTCCGGCCCCCACCGCATCTTCCTGCTGACGTACCACCCTACCGAGCGCGAACGCGACCTCGCTTCCTCCGGCCCCGTCCTCGCGCTCGCCGACTCCGGCGGCAAGACCCTCCTCACCAACCGCCGCTGACCCTTGGACTTAACTCGCAGCTTCTAAGAAGAGAAGGGGCTTCAGCCCCTGGGGATTCCAATCATGGAGCCACCGCAGAACTTCTCCTTCAAAGTCGTCAGCCTCTCGCACGAATCAGCAGCCGCCGCCGCCTACGACAACCATTCCATCGCCACCGTCAACGATCACGAAGTCCGCATCAGCACCATGACCGAGCCCTACCACTGGCACCATCATCCTGATTCCGACGAGAGCTTTCTCGCACTCGAAGGCGGCCTCTTCATCGATCTCGACGACCGCACCATCGAGCTCCTGCCCGGCCACATGATCACGATCCCCCGCGGCGTTCGCCATCGCACACGCCCCATCGGCCAGCGCTCCGTCAACCTCACCTTCGAGCGCGCCAACGCACCCAGCGAGCCGCTTCCCCCACCAACACTAGCTACTAACCACTAACCACTCGCCTCACCCTACTCCGGCGCCTCCACCCGTCCACCCTCCTTCAGCTTGTAAATCTTCCCCCGGTAATAAAAATTCTCCCCACCATAACTCGCGACCCACAGCACCCAGCCCAGCAAATCCCGCAGCGGATAAATCGCCGTATTCGAAACCCACTCCGAATCGCCCAGCGCCGTCAGAATCGCCCCCGCCTGCACAAACCGGTTCACCACCATCGCCACCAGCCACAGCAGGCCCAGCGCAACATGCCCGCTCAGCAGCCCCCACAAAAATCCCAGCAGACCAAACGGCATCGCGAACGTCAGCCCGCTGCCGAAATGCCCCCACGGCCTTGACCGCCTCGTGCTCTGCATCCACCGCAACTGGTTCCGGAAGCTCAGCGCAAACGGCGAATCCTGCACCATCAGCCGGATCACATGCGTCGCCATCATCACGCCCGTGCCCTGCGCCGCCAGCCGGTTCCCCAGCACAAAATCGTCCGCATAAAACTGTCCCAGCTCGGCGAACCCACCCACATCCTGAAAGCTCTTCCGCCGCACCGCCATCGTCGCGCCCAGCGCAAACCTCGTGCCTTCGATCATGTCCGCCACCAGCACGCCGCTCGTCATCTCCACGCTCTTGCCCACCGCATCCAGCCGCGACGAGAACCCCGCGCCCTCATGCGCCGTGCCCATGTACACACAGCTAGCGAGCCCCATCTTCGGGTCTTTCAGCGTCTGCACCATCGCGCGCAAATAGTTCGGCCGCACCCGCACATCCGCGTCGCTCGTAACGTACAAATCGTTCTCCGCCACCGAGTCCAGCTTCTCCAGCGAGAACACCTTCGCGTTATGAAACTTCGGCATCGGCTCGCCGCACGTCACAAACTTCGCATTCACCTTTGGATAGCGCTCGCCCACCCGCTTCGCCAGCCGCAGCCCCTCATCCGTGTCATGCCGCGCGCAGAACAGCAGCTCGAACTCCGGATAGTCCTGTTCGAAGAAGCTCTCGAAGTTCCGCTCCATCCCCGGCTCAGTCCCATGCACCGGCTTCAGCACGCTCAGCCTAGGCAGAAAGTCCGCGGGCACGCGCTCCTCGCGCCGCCGCCTTAGCGCAAACCGCGCCGCCGCCGCGACCACCATGCCGCAATAAATCGAAGAGGTCACCGACCCGGTGGCCGCCACCCAGAACAGAACGCGAAGAGCAATATGCATCGTTGAAAGACGGGCTTCTCTCAGGCGATTCCAAGCCCAAAATCCCGTCCCTCCAGTTTATCCGGTCGTCCCAAAAACTCAGGGCTTTACTGGGCTGACAACCGGAAACTCGATGACGCGCTCTCCCTCTTCCACGATTTCGCGGACCTCAGGAACCTCTCGAACTGGAGCTTCCACCACGGGTTCGCTGTCGAAACCTGCCATCGGCGGATCAATCTTCAACGCGGCAATTCGGACTGCCTTCACGACAACATAGACGAACCTTGCAATTACGGCGGCTGCAAACAGCCCCGCCGCGACGAACTTCAGATAGGCCACTGGAATCCTTTGGAACATTGGAGGAAGAGCATGCCTAATGTCGCACTTCGAGCTAATCGAAAGCAATGGGAAATCAGTCACATACGCTGGTTACCATGGGGGGTCGGATGCCCACTATCCCTCGTTGCGCCTCGCGGACGGACGAGTTCTCAGGAGTACGATGAGCCCATGAGCCGCACGACTGCTCTTCTCTTCAGTCTCGCGCTTGCCACGACAGCTGCCGCCCAGAGCTTCGACTGCAAACTCGCCCAATCCCCCCGCGAAAAAACCGTCTGCGCCGACACCCGCCTCTCCGCGCTCGACGCTGAAATCGCAACCAACTACAAAAGCCTCCGCGCCCAGCTCTCCCCTGAATCCGCCGCTCTCGTCATGGCCGATCAAGACGAATGGCTGCGCTGGATCGATCTCGTCTGCCCCGCCCACGGCAAAGGCGCGGACGCAAACCAGACCCAGTGTCTACAGCAGCAGTACTTCACCCGCGCGCACGATCTCGACAAGATCACCCACCTCGGCAACACCATCATCTTTCCCCGCGCACACTTCCTCTTCAAGTCCGGCAACGCCAACTCTCCCGACCCCATCAACCCCGGCTTCGGCTACGGCTCCCTCCGCTGGCCCCAAATCGATATCAAACCCGGTAAGCCCAACGCCGCACAAACCACCTGGAACAACGCAGCCAAAACGAGGGCCGCCAGTCTCGCCATAGGCTTCTCAAACAGCCAGAACGCCACCTTCGACACCGCCGTCGACGCCTCGGGCGCCATCGACGCCTACTTCACCATCGACGCCGCCAACGACCATCTCATCGACACCACCTTCACCGACGGCGCCTACCCCTGGGGAGCCGCTCACCCGACCGCCAGCCGCACCAGCTTCCTCTGGTGGCTCGACCAAAACCGCCAGCTCACCGCCACCGACCTCTTCCGGCCCGACTCAGCCTGGCAGCAGAGCATCGTTCCGCTCGCCGTCGCCAGCCTCCAGGCCAACCCCGACATCAAAGACAATCTCTGGAAGGGCGCTCAGCTCAACCAGGCCGTGCAGAGCGCCGTTCTCGAGCCCGCCAACTGGACCCCCACGCGCGACGGCCTCACCATCACCTTCGGCCAGTACGCCGTCGGCCCCTACTTCATCGGCATGCCCCAGGCCCATCTCACATGGGATCAGCTCAAACCCATGCTCACGCCCTCGTTCAACCCCTCAACCCTCCCCGCACCCGTGCCGAAGCCCAACCCCTAAGCCGCAATCGTTTCCGACGCCGTCATCCTGAACCGTACGCGTCGAGGTTCTTTGCTCGATGGGGTGAGGCGAAACCTCTGTATCTCGCAACCCGGAACACCGCCGGCGAATCAAGTTCTTGCCGCTGCTCCCTGACTGCCTCCCCTCACTGCGAGCTGCGCTTCATCTTTCTCATTGCTTCCCAACAGCCGAGCCTTTACTCTCGGTCTCTCAATCGAAAACCTCTAGTCCCTGGGTCTTGCTCTCATGCGCTCGATCTACGCTCTTCTCCTCACGCTCGCGTTCTCTCCGCTCGCCGCCGCCCAAAGCCCCGACTGCAAGCTCGCCCAATCCCCGCGCGAGCAAGCCGTCTGTGCCAGCCCACGCCTCGTCGCACTCGACGCCGAGATCGACACCGCCTACAAATCCCTGCGCGAGCAGCTCTCTCCTCCAAACGCCGCCCTCGTCGAATCCGACCAACACGAATGGTCGCAGTGGATCGACCTCGTCTGTCGCGACCACCCCAAAACTCCGGGGTCCACAGCAAGCCCTGTCCCCACCGAACCGGCTCCCCATTTCGGCAACCTCGGCGCCCCCGGCCAGGGTGCGAGTTCGCTTCCCGCAGCGGATGCTGCCACCAACCTCTCCCACTGCTTGCAGGACCAGTACGCCGCTCGCGCCCGCGACTTCAAAAAAACCGTGCACCTCGGCACTGCGATCATCTTTTCCCGCGCCCACTTCCTCTATAAATCCGGCAGCCAGTTCAGCAGGCTTCCCTCCCCTCAGTATCCCGGCTTCGGCTACGGCAGCCTCCGCTGGCCCCAGATCGATGTCAAGCCCGATCGCAATTCCGGTGGTCTCACACTCGCCGAAACCGCGTGGAATACGGCCATCGAAAGGCAGGCCGCCAAATTCGGCGCTGGAGTCTTCGACGCGGGCCAGAACCTCACCTTCGACACCGCCGTCAACGCGCTCGAAGACCTCGACGCCGACTACACCGTCGACGCCGCAAACGGTCGTCTCATCGAAGTCAGCCTCATCGTCAGCAGTTACCTCTGGGTCTCCGGCGCCTCTCCGCTTACCATTCGCAGCAGTTCTCTCTGGTGGCTCGACCGCAACCGCGAACTCGTCCCCGAGGACATATTTCTCCCCGTGAGCGCCTGGCCGGAGTTCCTCGCGTCGGTGGCAACCGGACGCCTCCGTACCAGTCCCCGCCTCAAACCCGTGCTCCGCGACGACCCCATCCTCGAGGACGCCGTCGCACAGTTCGCGCCCCAGCCCTCAAACTGGACCCTCACCCAGAACGGCCTGACGATCACCTTCCTTCAGGGCGCGGTCGCCGCCAACCCTGCCGGCATGCCCCGCGTCTTCATCTCCTGGGAGGACCTCAAACCCTTCCTCCAACCCACCCTCAACCCCACAACCCTCCCCGCCCGCCTCCCCAAACCCAGCCCATAATCCGGGTGCCCCAACCTCGGCTTCCGAAGAAGCAGGGTGGGTTGTCGCGCGTTACCGGGTCCCCAGCGAACGTTCTTTGTTCGATGGAGTGGAAAACGCGCGATGTCTTTCGCTATTGTTTTTCCTTCTGTCATTCCCGAAGCGGTCCCCGGCCAGCTTGCTGGCTGGGTACAAGGGAATCTGCTTTTGCCTTTGCCTCTAGGTAACTCGAGCTTCGTAGGTAACCCGAGCTTCTAGGTAACCCGAGCCTTTAGGCTCGGGTCTCTCATAGCTACCAATATGAAAGGGGCTTTAGCCCCTGGGGTATGCCCCGTCTAACTCGCAAACTTGCTCCTCTGCTAACTCGCCGGCCTCCCAAAATTCCTGTCAACCCCTTGGAAATCTGGAAAACTACAAAACCCCGCGTCGTTCCTGCAAATCCGCGTCGCAAAATCGCGACATGATTTCCGGCTCAACTTTCTATAATAGAAATAGAGGCCCCTGAAAGATCGCGCACGCCCGGCACAGATCAATCAAGTCATTGATTCCAGATACTTTGCTTACAAAGTCAATAAGAATCAGGACTTTACGCGGAAGGTCCACCGCTAACTTCTTTCGATAGAATACTTTGCGCAAAAAGTGACGGGGAGGGGTACTACCGCCGCTTCCGTCCCGTCGTGTGCGCCTCACGAACCGGCACTGCCACCTGCCGCCGGATCGGCACCAGCCCCGCCTGCTGCCCCTGCGCATGGTGCATCTGGTGCAGCATCTCGGTTCGCACGTACTCGACGAACCCTTGCATCTGCCGGTTCATCTCCTCCATGCGCTCGCGCATCTGCAGCACGATCGCAATCCCCGCGATGTTCACGCCCAGGTCCCGCGCCAGGTTCAAAATAAACTCCAGCCGCTCGATGTCCTCGTCCGTGTACAGCCGCGTGTTTCCCTCCGAGCGCGACGGCCGCAGCAGCCCTTCACGCTCATACAGCCTCAGCGTCTGCGGGTGAATGTCATACATCTCCGCCACCGCGGAGATCATGTATGCACCCTTCGACTTGCGCCTCGTAGCCATCGGCCTAAGAATACCCCGAGCAGCAGCAGCCCGCATCCAACCGAAGAACCACACTCTGCAAGGAGCCCGCATGGCCCGCTCGCTGAACCCGTTCTTCCTCGCCGGCCTCGGAGCCGGCGCTGCTGCCGCCGCCATCGCCGCCACCCGCGCCCTGCGGTCAGCTCCGCCGCCCGACGGCGCCGTCGTCCTCGTCACCGGTGGCTCCCGCGGCCTGGGCTACGCCATCGCCTCGCGCTTCGCCCGCCGCCCCGTGCGTCTCGTGCTCGCCGCCCGCGACCGCCTCGAACTCGCCATCGCCCAGCAGGCGCTCCTCGATGAGCACCCGCACCTCAACCCCAGCGACTTCTACCTCGTCGACTCCGACCTCTCCAATCCCAACGAGTGCCACCGCCTGGTCGACGAAGCCCTCCACCACTTCGGCCGCATCGACGTCCTCGTCAACAACGCCGGCATCATCGAGGTCGGCCCCGCCGAGTGCCAGAACCTCGACGCCTTCTACTGCGCCATGCAGATCCACTTCTACGCCCCCCTGCACATCCTCTGGGCCGCGCTCCCGCACCTCCGCCGGCAGGAGGCAATGCCCGGCTGGTCGCGCCGCGCCGCCATCGTCAACATCGCCTCCATCGGCGGCAAGGTCGCCGTGCCGCACATGCTGCCCTACACCGCCTCCAAGTTCGCCCTCGTCGGCCTCTCGGAGGGCCTGCACGCCGAGCTCCGCAAGGACAACATCCACGTCACCACCGTCTGCCCCGGCCTCATGCGCTCCGGCGGTGAAACGCACGCCCACTTCATCGGCGACGTCGAAGCGGAGAAGCGCTGGTTCAACCTCGGCGCAACCACGCCGCTTCTCTCCGCCTCCGTCGAGTACGCCGCCTGCCGCATCCACTCCGCCGTCAGCCATGGCTGCGCGGAGATCACCATCACCCCGCAGGCGTGTCTGCTGGCCCGCGTCGCCGGCCTCTGCCCCAACACCACCCAGTGCCTCACCGCCCTGGTCAACGAGCACATCCTCCCGTCCGCGCCGTGAGACGAAATCCGTATCTCGCACGCGAAATCGCGTGATAGCTTCTCCGCATGAACGAAATTGAAGCCGTCGGCGCGGAAGCCGTCCTCACGGCAATCCCGCCCCGGGAGAGTTCCGCTCTGGACCGTCCGGAGCGCCCCTGGATCTTCGGTTTCCTCATCGTTCCATCAGCCGTTGTCGCCAACGGAGTCATCCAGGGTGGCGTTCTCGCCTTCCTCCTCAGCCAGCAAGGCATCGGCAGCAAGGTGCAGTCGCACCTCGTCAGTTTTCTTGCTCTACCTACGAGTCTTTACTTCCTCTGGAGCCCCATCACCGACTTCTTTGTGCGGCGCCGCACCTGGCTCCTTGCCGGCGGTATGCTCTCAGCGGCCCTGATGGCACTCGGCTTCCACCAGAAGGACCTCACCTCGAGGAACGCGCTGGTTCTCATCCTGCTCAGCGCCTGCCTGTCTCAGCTTGTTGTTTCAAGCTGCGGCGGCATGATGGGCGCCCTGCACTCCGAGCGCTCCAAACGCGTCGCCGGCAGCTTCTACCAGGCTGGATCGATGGGGCTGGGCGCGCTCTCCGTAAGCGTCCTCATCTGGCTCAGCCCCCGCGTCTCGCACGACGTCCTCGGTCTCGCAGCTGGCGCGTTGATTGGACTTCCGGCGCTGTTCGCGCTCGCCGCTCCGCACCAGGACGAGGTCCACACCGGCTCCTTCGGCCGCACCATGCATAACGTCTGGCTGGAGTTCAAAGCTACCTTCCTTCGCTGGGAGGCGATTCCCTACACACTCTGCATGCTCTTTCCCATCGCGACCGGCGCCATCGTCGGCCTGATCCCAGGAGTCGCCAGGAGCTACGGCGTTAACGGCGACAATGTCGCCTGGGTGAACGGACTGGTCGGCGGTCTTCTCACCGCCGCCGGCTCTCTGGCGGGAGCCGCCATCCCCGCGCGCATCTCCGCGCCCGTCATCTACCTCAGCGTCGGCATCGTGAACTCCGTAACGCTGGCCGTGCTCTGGCTCGGCCCCATGACACCTGCCACGTATTATCTCGGCGTCATGCTGTATCTGTTTACCGTCGGAATTGCCTACGGCCTCTTCACCGCCGTTGTGCTTGAGTTCCTCGGCGCCTCCGGCAAGAGCGGCTGTGGACGCTACTCCATCATCAACTCGCTCGGAAACATCCCCGTGCTCTACATGATCGTCGTGGACGGCTGGGGTGCCGACCGCTGGGGTGCCCGCGGACTGTCCGGCACTGAAGGTGTGGTGGGTGGTTTGGGAGCCGCGCTGCTGCTCTCTTACTTCCTGTTGCGGCGAAAGCAAGGTACTAGGTACTAGGTACTAGGTGCTAGGTGCTAGGTGCTAGTCGAGTGCTAAGTGACTAGAACCTAGAACCTAGCACCTAGAACCTGGAACCTAGCACCCACGAACCTACTGCTTCGTCAGCGTTCCTGTGCCCGTGTCCGCTCCGCACGGTCCCGTCAGCGACCAGTTCGTCACCGTCAGCGTCGTTCCGTCAGACGAAAACGTGCCCGTCGCCGTCACGCTGTTGCCCTTGGTGTTGTCGGTGTAGGTCAGGACGAACGTGCCGCCCGATACCTGCGAGTTCACCACCGGAACGGGACTAACGAAGCACGAGTTTGTCCCCAGGCTCGCCGTTCCACTCAGCGTGAAGTTGCCGTTGGAGTCCCCGCCCGGCGCCTGCGACAGGCTCGCCGTCACGTTCATCACCGGCCCCTTCGCATCCGAAAAGGTCCCGACGTACGATCCGGTCACCGAGCTGAAGTTCTGCACCGACGCCTGCGCCGCCGTCGCAAACGCGCACTGCCCGCCCGCAACATTTACCGTCGCGTTCGTCAGTGAACGCCCATCGGAAGCCAGCGTTCCTGTGATCGTGAGCGTTCCGCCCGCCACCGGTCCCGTCACAGTCGTAATGCCTTTGCTGTCGGTATTGCCCGTCACCGAAATCGGATCCGTCACGGTGGAGCAACCCGTCGTCGCATCCGCGTGAAGCACTCCCGTCAGCCCCGCCGGCAGGCTGTCCAGCGCCCCGGAGATCTGCGGCAGCGGCACGCCACCGGTCGACGAGCTCACCTGCCAGTTCCCCGAGACGGGATTATTGACGGTGTTGTCGTAGACCACGCCGTCGTCGGCGCAACCCGCCAGCGACAGCATCAAAACCAAGGTGGAAGCGGTCATCAGGGTCCGGTTACGGGGGCTGCGAAACGGCATCGGGAACTCCGGCATTAGCGGCTACTAATGCAGTGGCCCGAGTATTGCAAGCCCCTCCCGCCGAACACCATTCCCCGGAACGGTTACCCCTCTGGCCCGCCGGGAGCCCGGAAAGGGCCTCCGGGCGGAATTTTAGCCCAGCACTTTGACAAAAAATCGGGCCCAAACGGCATCCAATTGCAGCGTAGAGCATCAGATACATTGACAGTACTTCACTCACATGCGACAGTGAGAGAGGTCGAAAAGACCCTCCGGGACAGACTGCCCGGAGTCCAGGAGCAGGACTATGGCAAAGATTATCGGTATTGATCTGGGCACGACCAATAGTTGCGTGGCCGTGATGGAAGGTGGAGAGCCCAAGGTTATCCCCAATGAGGAGGGCGGACGGACGACCCCCTCGATCGTCGCGTTCACAAAGAACGGCGAGCGGCTTGTTGGCCAGGTGGCCAAGCGCCAGGCGATCACCAATCCGCAGAACACGATTTACTCGATCAAGCGCTTCATGGGACGGCGCTTCAACGAAGTCAACGACGAGATGAAGATGGTGCCCTACAAGGTCGTCCAGCAGGGCGATCACGTCGCCGTGGAGGCGCAGGGCAAGCTCTACACCCCGCCCGAGATCTCCGCGTTGATCCTTCAGAAGCTGAAGAAGGCCGCCGAGGATTACCTCGGACAGACCGTCACCGAAGCCGTCATCACGGTGCCCGCGTACTTCAACGACGCGCAGCGCCAGGCGACCAAGGACGCCGGTAAGATCGCCGGTCTCGACGTCAAGCGCATCGTCAACGAGCCGACCGCGGCTGCGCTGGCCTACGGGCTCGACAAGAAGAAGGACGAGACCATCGCCGTATATGACTTCGGCGGCGGTACCTTCGACATCTCGATCCTCGAGGTCGGCGAGGGCGTCATTGAGGTGAAGTCGACCAACGGCGACACGCACCTTGGCGGCGACAACCTTGACCAGCGCATCGTCGACTGGCTCATCTCCGAATTCAAGGAGGAAACCGGGCTCGACCTGACCTCCAAGGGCAACGAGATGGCGCTGCAGCGTCTGAAGGACGCCGCGGAGCGCGCCAAGATTGAGCTCTCGACCGCGCAGGAGACGGAGATCAATCTGCCGTTTATCACCGCAGACGCCTCCGGACCGAAGCACCTGGTTCGCAAACTGACGCGCGCCAAGCTTGAGTCGCTGGTCGATGACCTGCTGCAGAAGTCGGTTGGACCGTGCAAGCAGGCGATGAAGGACGCGGGCGTTGACGCGAGCAAGATCGATGAGGTCGTGCTCGTCGGCGGACAGACCCGCATGCCGGCGATCCAAGCGCTGGTGAAGAATCTCTTCGGCAAGGAGCCCCACAAGGGCGTGAATCCTGACGAAGTCGTCGCGATCGGTGCGGCGGTCCAGGCCGGAGTACTTGCCGGCGATGTGAAGGACCTGCTGCTGCTGGATGTCACGCCGCTGACGCTCGCCATCGAGACGATGGGCAGCGTGGCGACGCCGATGATCCCCCGCAACACGACCATCCCGACGAAGAAGACGGAGACCTTCTCGACGGCGGCTGATAACCAGACCGAGGTTGAGATCCACGTCCTGCAGGGCGAGCGGCCGATGGCGAACCAGAACCGCACGCTCGGCAAGTTCAAGCTCGGCGGAATCCCGCCCGCCCCGCGCGGCATGCCGCAGATCGAGGTCACCTTCGACATCGACGCGAACGGCATCCTGAACGTGACGGCCAAGGACAACGCCACCGGCAAGGACCAGAAGATTACGATTACCAGCTCTTCGGGTCTAAGCAAGGAAGAGGTCGAGCGCATGGCGAAGGACGCCGAGGCGCACGCGACTGAGGACAAGGAGGCCAAGGACAAGATCGAGGCTCGCAATCAGCTCGACTCCATGGTCTACAACGTCGAGAAGATGCTGCGCGAAGGTGGCGACAAGGTTGCGGCGGCGGACAAGAGCGACGTCGAGTCTGCTCTGGCCGATGCCAAGACCACGCTGGGCGGTGGCGATCCCTCGAAGACCGAGATGGACGCTGCACGCGAGCGCCTGACCACGGCAAGCCACAAGCTGGCCGAGGCGCTGTACAAGGCGCAGGCAGCGGCCGGCACACCTCCTACTGACGGCGATGCAGCCGCAGCAGGAACGGCCGACCAGCCGAAGGACGAAGGCGTGATCGACGCGGAGTATGTCGATAGCGACAAGTAAAGAAGACGAAGCAGGAAATCGTAAACACTAGCCGAACCGTTTTGCCTCGTAGCGCGTATTACAAGGAGGAGTGCTTAGAAACTGAAGCCTCCTCCTTGTTGCATCTTGGTGCGTGCGGAGCGACAAAGCTGTGACAAACAAACGACACGGAATTGACCCCGAAAACGAATCAAATTCGAGCGGAGAGGGTTCTAATTAGTAGCCGGAATCAGGGCGGGAAGGGTGGCGGAGGAATGACAAACCAGACAAAAAACGACGGAGGATGGCCGCAGGGAGTGAATTGGGACCTCGGCTTCGGTCACGGGCACATGGGGGAGATCCTTTGGCGGTGTGACGCGCTTCGCGCCGGCCGCCTTTATCAGCGCAGTCTTTTTGCAACGCGCGAAGAGGCAGAGGAGTTCGTAACGCGCATGCAGCAGGTAGAACCGGACCAGGTCTTCAACGTGGAGGCGATCAAGGCCAGCGCGGTCTGGAACTAAAAGTTCTTTTGCGGTCGACAAGCGAGCCGCTGAGCCGTTGAACTTGGCGAAGACTAGCGCCGGTTCAGCGGCTCAACTGTTTCAACTTCCCTGTACAACAGAGACGATGCCTGAAGGAAACGAGATCCATCGCTGGGCGGAACGACACAATACCGCCTTCGCCGGAAAGAAGCTGCGCGTCGAGTCGCCGAACGGCCGCTTCCCTGACGCCGCCGCACTCGACAACCAGAAGCTCGAGCGCGTGCTCGCGAAGGGCAAGCACCTCGGCTACGTCTTCGGCAAAGACCGCATCCTGCACGTGCACCTCGGCCGCTACGGCGACTGGACCGAGGGCCAGATGCCGCTAGCCGAACCGAAGGGCGCCTTGCGCCTGCGCATGTGGCCCGCCGGCGCCAAGCCGCGCAAGGATGCCGTCACGCCCAACAAGCGCCACGGCTGGTACTCCGCCGACGACGGCACGAGTTCGCTCGCACCCAACGACATCGACTGGCTCGAACTCCGCGGCGCCGCGGCCTGCGAGCTCTGGACCAGCGCCGAGTGGCAGGCACTCCTCAACCGCCTCGGCCCGGATGCTCTCGACGGCGACGACCCGAAGCCGGCCTTCGATCGCATCCTGAGCGCGAAGACACCCATCAGCGTCCTGCTGATGGACCAGTCCGTGCTTTCGGGCATTGGCAACATCTACCGCGCGGAGCTGCTCTATCGCGCCAAACTCGATCCGTTCGTGGAAGGCCGCGAGGTTCCTCTGCAGACCCTCAAAGCCATCTGGAAGGACTCAATTCCATTGCTGCGTGCCGGCATGGTAGATCGCCGCATTGTCACCACGCGCCCCAGGGACCGTCCGACGAAGAAGACCGGCCAGCCGCCGAAGGAAGAGGTCCACTATGTCTACCGCCGCCACGGCAAGCCATGCTTCGTCTGCGGCACAAAGATTCAGCGGCAGGAAATTGCCGGGCGCAGCCTGTATTGGTGCCCGGTGTGCCAGGCCGCGACACCACGCTGAAGCCGTCTTACCTCACGGCGCATCAGTAGAGTAAGTTTGAGAACAACACTATGGCAGGACCACAGACCAAGGACTACTACGGCACACTCGGCGTCAAGAAGACGGCCACGCAGGATGAGATTCGCAAGGCCTTCCGCAAACTCGCGCGCAAATATCACCCGGACGTGAACCCGGGCGACAAGAAGGCCGAAGAAAAATTCAAAGAGATCTCCGAGGCCAATGACGTTCTCTCCGAGGAGAAGAAGCGCAAGATCTACGACCAGCTCGGCTTCTACTCCGACAACATCGACCCCGCCGCAGCCGAGGCTTACGCTCGTGCAGGCGCCGGTGGAGGTGGCGGACGCTCAGCCGCTGGCGGCGGTCAGGGCGTCCCCTTTGACTTCTCAGGCTTCGACTTCTCCGGTTTCACGCCGGAAGGCCGCCGTGCCACACAATCCGAGTCCGCCGGCTTCGGCTCCAGCTTCAAGGACATCTTCGGCAGCATGTTCGGCGGCGCTGGCGGAGGTCGGCAGCCGCGCGGCCCGCAGCCCGGCACCGACATCGAGTATCAGGTCGAGATCGACTTCTGGACCGCCATCCGCGGCGGCGTCACACGCCTCGAGATTCAACGGCAGTCGCCCTGCCCCACCTGCAAAGGCACAGGCGCTGTCGGCAAGCCGATGGAATGTCCCGAGTGCCACGGCACAGGCCAGGTGCAGCAAACCGGCGGCCGCATGAAGTTCAACATTCAGTGCCCGCGCTGCGGCGGCTCCGGCAAGGTGCAGAACAGCTGCCCCACCTGCGATGGCGCCGGCGTCATCACACGCCACGAGCCACTCGAGTTCCGCATCAAGCCCGGCACTCGCGACGGTCAGCGCATCCGCCTCGCCGGCAAGGGCAATGCCGGCACCGAAGGCGCGCCCGCTGGTGATCTTTACCTCATCATCCGCGTCGGCCACAACAAACTCTTCCGCCGCGTTGCAGACGACATCCACGTCACGATTCCGATCACTGCAATGGAGGCCGCGCTCGGCGCCCGCATCGAGGTGCCCACTATCGACGGCGAAGGACATCATGCCGGCCGCGCGCAGCTGAAGATTCCGCCAGGAACGCAGACCGGACAGAAGCTGCGCATGCGCGAGAAGGGTGTCCCTAGCGCCACGCGCGAAGGCCAGCGCGGCGATCAGATTGTCGAGATCAAGATCGTCGTCCCCAGGGTGCAGGACGAGCGCTCCAAAGAAATTTTGCGCGAGCTGCAACGTCTCAATCCGGAAGACCCACGCGCCGACATCTTCAAAGAGCTCTAACCGCTTCGGCGTGCCGGTGGCGGTTCGTCTTGACTGCCCGCGGCACGCCAACGCGGTAGCTGATCCCTCTTATGACGCGGCTGTCTGTCCCACAAGGACAGGTGCCATCGCCCTCTGAGGGCGCAGCAGCAGATAAAACGCAACACCGTGCGTAATCATCAGTAACGGCACATAAATGACCGGTATCACATAGGCGGCACCCAACTGTCCGGCCACAAACGGCAGACCCGCAACGATCGCATGGTAGTAGTCGATGAGAATGTCGGCGGCTCCTGCAACGTTGAAGGCGACCACGAACACCCGAAAGACGGAAGGCGTCCGCACCGTCAGCAGCGCGATGATCGCCAGCACCGCCGTTACGAAGTCTCCAAAGGCGGAAAACCGTGCAAAGCTTGCAGGCAGCGTGCCTACAACGCCCGGAAGGATGAAGACGAGCCCGAAGAAACGGAAGCTGTGCACCGTAGCAATGGCACGTTGCGCATCGACCCAGCCCATCGATCTCAGCTTCGGCATCACGTACGCACCAAACAAGAGTAACCACGCGACATAACCGAAGACGAGTTGGATCCGGAAGATAGTTTCAGGCGTCATATTGCCTCCCTGACGCATAGGATTACATGTATCATCCAATGGGCTCAACTTTTTTATGGCTTTCTCCAAAACACCGGTTGGCCTTCGCGTCTTGAGATGACGGCGGGCATCCTATAATCAGCCATGCGCTACAAGCCCGAGCACAAAGCCGAAGTTCGCCAGAAGATCGTCAAAGACGCCTCCAGGCGAGTCCGCGCGCAGGGCTTATCAGGCGCCGCGGTCGCCACGGTAATGCACGACGCCGGCCTCACCCACGGAGGCTTCTACAAGCACTTCAGGAGCAAGGATGAGCTGCTTCTGGAGTCGCTCGGCGAAGGCTTCCGGGAGATAGCCGATTCACTTGCCAAGGCTGCACAGCAGTCCAGGCCCGGAACCGCGTGGAAGACCGTCGTGAAGTTCTACCTCAGCCCGGAACACTGCGATCATGCAGAGGCTGGTTGCCCGCTCGCCGCTCTCGCGCCCGAACTCGCACGCGTGGAGAGATCGATGAAGCCCCGAGTGGTCAACGAACTCACCACCTACAAGAACCAACTGGTTCCCTTCATGCCCGGCCGGCGCACCGCTGACAAGGAACGCGCCTTCATCGCCATCTTTTCGACCATGCTGGGAGCCATCGGAATCGCCCGCATTCTGCCCGATCCGCACGCGCGAGCCAGCGTACTTGCGACAGCGCGGGAGTTTCTTCTGCGCAGTTTTTGACCTGCCTTGTCAAAGATCTCGTGGCTTCGTGAACTCCTTGCGTTGACTCCCTCCGCGCGCAAACGTAGCCTGACCCCAATGCCTCTTGCGACCGCCAGGGCGGCACCGAGCCGCCGCGATCCTGCACTCGACGGTCTGCGCGGAGTCGCGATTCTACTCGTCTACATCTTTCATTACGGCGGCGGCCTTCGTTCGGAGAACCCGCTCCTTCGCGCGCTCGGCTACTTCACGGAGACCGGCTGGACCGGCGTCATCCTCTTCTTCGCGCTGTCCGGGTTTCTCATCACGGGCAGCCTCTGGGACTCCCGCGACGAGCGCGACGTGCTCCGCAACTTCTACACGCGCCGCGTCCTGCGAATCTTCCCGCTCTACTATGCGGTCGTACTCATCGCGCTGTTCGCCTCCGTTGCACGCGGCACGCGCCTCGCAGAGCTCTCGCCTGTTCTGCTCTATGCCGGCTTCCTGCAGAATCTTCCCGGCCTCGTCACCACGGCGCTACAACCCGTCTCTCCGCTCCCGCTCTTTCATCTCTGGAGCCTCGCCGTTGAAGAGCAGTTCTACATCCTGTGGCCTGCGCTCGTTCTCTTCTCGGGCACTCGCGCGCGCGCGCTCAACCTCAGCCTCTGGATCGTCGCACTCTCAGAGGTCTTTCGCATCCTCACGCACCTGCCCATCGTTCCGCCGGGGTTTGCCGCAACGCTCGATCCCTCGCTGTTCACGCACGCAGGCACACTCGCGCTCGGCGCCGCTCTTGCGTTAGCGCTGCGCGGACCGCACTGGCAACTCATCGGGCGCTGGGCGGTCACAGCGTTCTGGTCCGGCCTTGTGCTCTATCTGCTCGCGAGCTGGCGCTCTGGCACCTTCTATCTCTCGCCCTATCCGCAGTTCACCGTCGGCCTCCTCGGAGTCGGGATCGCCTCCGCAGCCATCATTCCCATCGCGATGCGAGCCGGCCGTCTGCGCCGCATCCTCTCTTCGCCTGCTCTACGCTTCCTCGGCCGCATCAGCTACGGCTTCTACGTCCTGCACATCTTTATCGAACCGGTGATCGACGTCCTCGGCGAACATTTCACGCACGTAACTTTTGGCGCGAAGTATCAGCTCACCCGCTTCGTAATTGCTTTCCCGCTCACCGTCGCGCTCGCCTCGCTCTCCTACTTCTTCTTCGAGCAGCCCATCCTCGCCTACAAGAAGCGCTTCCCCATGCACTCGCCGCTCCCGCCGCCTGAGCGTACGATCACTCCGTAAGATTCATAGTCGGGTCCGCATCTCGGTCCGTAATTCCGGTCGAAGATCGCACCACCTCGCATCCGATCGGCCCCTGAGGCATCCAACCCCAAATGGCGACCTGGCTCGCCTGACTCCTGCACGAAGGAAACAAGCTGCTGACGCATGGCAAGTGCTAGCGCCACACTCGATCAGTCGTCGCAGCCATCGACGACCGCCGAAGCACCCCAGGAGGTGACGCAGGGTGTAAATCCCTGGATCATCGCCGCCTCCGTCATGCTCGCCACCTTCATGGAGGTGCTCGACACCGCGATCGCCTCGGTAGCGCTTCCCTACATCGCGGGCTCGCTCTCTGCGTCGACCGATCAGGCCACCTGGGTGCTCACCAGCTACCTCGTCGCCAACGCCATCATCCTTCCCGCCTCCAACTGGTTTTCACTGCGCTTCGGCCGCAAACGCTTCCTCGTCACCTGCGTCATCATCTTCACTTGCGCCAGCTTCGCCTGCGGAGCAGCACCCACCCTCGGCTTTATATTGTTTGCGCGCGTCATACAGGGAGCTGGCGGCGGCGCACTTCAGCCGCTCTCACAGGCCATCCTGCTGGAGAGCTTCCCTCCGCGCAAACGCGGCGCAGCAATGGCGGTCTTCGCCTTCGGTGTCGTCGTCGCTCCCGTGCTCGGCCCCACGCTCGGCGGCTGGCTCACCGACACCTACTCCTGGCGCTACGCCTTCTACATCAATATCCCCATCGGCGCGCTCGCGGTCTTCATGATCAGCCGCTTCGTCCACGACCCGCCGTACATCTCCAAGGCCAAGGTCGCACGTTTCGACAAGATTGGCTTCGGCACGCTTGCCGTCTGGAGCGGCTGCCTGCAGGTCATCCTCGACAAGGGTCAGGAGGTCGACTGGTTCGGCGCCATCTGGATCCGCTGGACCTTGCTCTTCTTCGTTCTCGCGTTCGTGTGGTTCATCTACCAGTCGTGGTGGGGCAAAGATCCGCTTGTCGATCTCAAGGTACTCAAAGATCGAAACTTCCTCATCGGATGCGCGCTCATCTTTCTCTTCGGCATCGCTATTTACTCAACGGTCACCGTTCTTCCGCTCTTCTATCAGGAACTGCTAGGCTACACCGCCTTCACCGCGGGGCTCGTCGTCGCGCCGCGCGGGCTCGGCGCCATCTGCGGCATGCCGGTGATCGGATACCTCTCCAACAAGGCCGACCCGCGGTATCTGTTAACCTTCGGCTTCCTCACCTTCGGCCTCACCACGCTTTATTTCGGCTCCATCACCACCGACATCTCACCAACGACGCTCTTCCTTCCGATCCTCATCACCGGCTTCGGCCTGAGCTTCGTCTTCGTGCCCATCAACACCGCGGCCTACGGCACGCTACGCAACGACCAGATCGGCAACGCCAGCGGCCTCTTCAACCTCATGCGCAATGTCGGTGGATCCGTTGGCATCTCTCTCGCGACCACGCTGCTCGTGCGCCGCGCGGACGTCCACCAGAACGAAATTGTCAACCACGTTCCGCAAACCGGCATCGCGTTCCAGAACAGCCTGCAAGGCTCACAGCACTTCCTCAACAACTACCTGGGCCCAGGCAACGCCGCTGGAGGCGCACAGGCCAGTCTCTATGGGCAACTTCTCCACCAGGCTTCAACCTGGGCCTTCGTCGACGTCTTCCGCTGGCTGTCGCTGCTCAGCTTCGGCTGCATCATCGTCGTCTGGTTCTTCAAGAAGGTGAAGGCCGGCCGCGGCCCCGCCGGCGCTCACTAAGCCACGCGAACAAAGCAAAAGGCCCACCACCCGGCAGGCCCTTGCCTCTCTTGTCGTCATCTCTTGTCGTCATCTCTTGTTGTCATCCCCGAAGGGGATCTGCTTTTGTATCTGAGGTCAGCTTGCTTACCGCACCGAGAACGTCGCCTCCAGCGGCAGCTCCGCCGACGACCCGCCCGCCATCACCTTGTACTCGCCACTCGGCCTCGTCCAGCGCTTAGCCGCAACATCCCAGATCGACTCATACGTCAGGTCGACATCCATCGTCACCGTCTTGCTCTCTCCCGCCGCAAGCTCGACCTTCTTGTACGCGATCAGCCGCTTCCACGGCTCGCCCGCACTCAGCGGCAGCGTCGCATACACCTCCGCGACCTCCGCTCCTGCACGCGCGCCGGTGTTCCTAACCGTCAGCGTCACCGACTCGCCACCCTTACCCACCTTTAGGTTCGAATAACTGAACGTCGTATACGAAAGCCCGAAGCCGAACGGAAACAGCACCGGCTTCTTCTGCGACTCATACCACTTGTATCCAACCGCTGCGCCCTCGACGTTGTAATCCACCTTGAAGCTCAGCACGCCATTCTTCACCGGCGACGGAGGCTGCGCAATCGTTGTGCGAGGCAGCTCATCCTCGCTGCGCGGGAACGTCATCGGCAGCTTGCCGCTCGGATTCACCTCGCCGAACAACAGCCGCGCCACCGCATCGGCGCCCTTCGATCCGCTATACCACGCCTCCAGTACTGCGCTCGTGCTGTCCAGCCACGGCATCGTTGCCGCCGTGCCCGTCTCCAGCACCACCACCGTGCGCGGATTCGCCTTCGCCACTGCAGCAATCAGCTTGTCCTGGTTCTCCGGCAGCGACAGGTTCGGAAGATCGGCGCCCTCTGACTCCCACTGCCATGCGAACACAATCGCCACATCCGCGGCCTTCGCCTTCTCGACTGCGTCTTCGATCCGTTCACCGGAGCTGAAGCTCACATTCGCGCCCTGCGCCTTTGCGCGAATCGCCTCCAGTGGTGACGTCGGAAACCAGATGTGCGTCCGCCATTTCGTTCCGCCAATCTGCCCCGGCGCGTCCACCTGCGCCGATCCCCCGCCCGAGATCATCCCCGTATCGGCGTTGAAGCCGATCACCGCAATCGACCGCACCTTCTGCGCGTCGATCGGCAGCACCGCATTCTCATTCCGCAGCAGCACGGCGCTTCCCTCTTCCACCTTCTGCGACACGGCAAATCCATGCATCGGATCGACCACGCCCTTTACCACCGGATGGTCGATTAACCCGCTCGCGAACTCCGCCCACAGCACGCGCCGCACATGATCGTTCAGCTCCGCCTGCGAGACCTCGCCGCTCTCCACAGCCTTCTTCAGCGCCGTGCCGTAGAACAGATTCAGCGGCTGCTCCTGATCAAGTCCTGCATGCGACGCCTTCACCGTGCTGTGCGTCGCGTCCCAGTCCGACATCACAAACCCCGGGAACTTCCACTCACCCTTCAGCACATCGTGCAGCAGCCACGTGTTCTCGCACGCATAGTCGCCGTTCACGCCGTTGTAGCTGCACATCACTGCATCGGGATGCCCGGTCTTCACCCCAATCTCGAATGCCAGCAGATCGCTCTCGCGCCCCGCACGCTCACCAATCTGCGCATCAACCTCCTGCCGCCCGCTCTCCTGGTCGTTGAACGCGTAGTGCTTGATGTCGGAGATCACATGTTCTCCGCCCTCACAGCGAATCCGCGAGCCCACCATCGTCCCCGCCAGCACCGGGTCTTCGCCCATGTACTCGAACGTGCGCCCATTGCGCGGGTCGCGCGTGATATTCGTTCCGCCACCCAGCGTCGTGTTGTAACCCTGCATGCGCAGCTCGTCGCCGATTAGCTTGCCGTACGCGCACGCCGCATCCTGGTCCCAGCTCGCCGCCGACCCAAGGTTCGAAGGCAGCGCCGTCGAGTAGCGCCCGTTGTCCGCGCTCTGCCGCACGCCATACGCCGCATCCGTCATCTGGATCGACGGAATTCCCAGCCGCGGCACGCCAAACACAAACCCCGCGCCACCGTTCGACTGCTCCTGCACCGCCTGGATCTCCGGCGGCAGATTCTTCTGCCGCGCCATGCCGTTGCCATGCAGCAACCCAATCTTCTCGTCGAGCGTCATCTGCTCCAGCACCAGGTCCGCGCGCCGCTCCGGCGACAGCTTCGTGTCCATCCACGGCTGGTCCTTGACCATGCCCTTCGTCTGTCCCGATACCGTCAAAGCCGTCAGGCCAAGCAACCCCAGCATGGCCGCCCGATGGGCTATGTTCTTCACGCGTTTCGCTCCTTTGCAGATGAGGCAGCCAGTCTAGCATCTTTAATACCCGACTGACTTCCCCTTAATTGCAAAGAAAATCGATTGTCTTACGATTTAGCTCGGCTGTCTGTCCGGCGTCTACTGATTCACGCCGCTCGCCAGGAACCCGCCATCGACCACCAGGATCTCGCCCGTCACAAACGTCGCCGCGTCAGACGCAAGATAGATCGCCGCGCCCACCAGCTCCTCCGTCTTGCCAAAGCGGTTCATCGGCGTGCGCAGCCGCAGCTCCTTGCCGCGCTCGCTCTTGTCCAGCAGTTCCGCGTTCAGCGCCGTGCGGAACACCCCCGGCGCAATCGCATTCACCGTCACGCCCTGCGCCGACCACTCCACCGCCAGCGACCGCGTCAGCGCTCCCACCGCAGCCTTCGACGCCGCATACGCCGTCACTTCCTTCAGCGACACGAACGTGTTCAGCGAAGCGATATTCACGATGCGTCCATACCCGCGCTCCAGCATCTTCTTCCCGAAGATCTGGCATGACCGCAGCGTTCCCGTCACGTTCGTGTCCATGATCGAGTTCCATTCATCCTCGGGAAAGTCCACCGTCGGCGCGCGCTTGATCTTGCCGGCGCTATTGATCAGGATGTCCACTTTGCCGAACGCACCAATCGTTGCATCGCACAGCGCCTGCAGGCTCTTCCGGTCCGCGACGTCAGAAGCCACACGCAGACTCCGCCGTCCACGCGACTCAATCTGCTTCGCCGCCTCGTCCACCTGCTCCTGTCGCCGCGAGCTCGCCACAACATCGGCGCCCGCATCAGCCAATCCCAGCGCCATCGCCAGGCCGATGCCCGACGTCCCGCCCACCACCACCGCCGTCTTCCCCGTCAGATCAAATAATCCAGCCATCGTCAGCTCCTTAGCTCTTCCCTTGCTGCTCAGCCTGCTTCTCCTGCGAACCCGCTCTCAGCGAAACATGCTCCAGAATCTGGTCCACTGCCTGCTCGGGCGTGCTGTCATTCTCCACTCGCAATGCATCCTTCGGAGCCTCCAGCGTCGCAAACTGACTATCCAACAGATTCGGATTCATATACTCGTGATGCCGCGCCGCCAACCGCTCCGTCAGCAGATCCTTGCTTGGGTCCAGCCACACAAAGGTGATGTCGTTCGCCGGTATCCCACTCTCCAGCGTCTGCCGGTACTTCTCCTTCAGCGCCGAGCACGCCAGCACGCCGCCCTCGCCGCTCTGATACCAGCCGCGCAGCAGCCCGTTCAGGATCTCCAGCCACGGCTGGCGGTCCTCATCGTTCAGCGGAATCCCCGCGCGCATCTTGTCTTTATTGGCTTGCGGATGGTAGTCATCCGCATCCGCAAAAATCGTTCCCGTGCGTTGCGCCAGCAGGGTGCCGATCGTCGTCTTCCCCGACCCGCTCACCCCCATCAGCACCACAATCATTTCCGCGCATCTCCGAACAAAATCTCTGCAGAACTCTATCATCCCAGGCACAGCTCTGGCCGGGCGCGCCGAACTACGCGCCCAGAAACACCGGCCGGATGTGCCGGTCCCACAGGTTCGTGGTCACGTTCTTTGCAATCACGTCCTCGTGCTCATCCAGCTCCTTCGTATATCGGTCGCCCATCTTCGCCGCGACCTTGAAGCCCACATGCAGCAGCTGGCGGAAGCTCGGGTTATACGCCGAGTTCTTCTGATCGTGCCGCAGGGCGCTCGTGTACTGCTCGCTCGTCCACTTGTCGACCTCCTCCGGCTTCGGCAGCTTTGCGCGGTCAATGTCGATCACCGTCGCATACGGCGCGGTCAGCTCATCCGCATGCGCATACGCCTCGCGATAGACCTCCTTCGCCAGCTGGAGTCCCGATCCGCCCGCCTCTGCCAGCCCGATCAGCTCCTCCAGCCACGTCGTGCCCGCCGTCTTCAAATGCACGCCCGCGTCAAACTTCACCATCGCCCCATGAATCGACGCATAGATCGAAAACTTATCCGACCCCGAGTGCACGCTCAGCTTCAAATTTTCCGGCAGCCCGTACCGCTGCACCGCAAACGCAATCGCCGCGATGTCCTCCTCGAACTCTTTCGCAAACTGCTTCACATCGCCCACATAATCCACGCCCTTGTTGAACCGGCCAGTAAACTTCGGCGCAATCGTCTGGATCGGAATCTTCTCATCAGCAATCGCCGCAAGAATAATCAGCAGCTCCACCGGCGTCTGGGGCGAGTCCGTCTCGTCCATCGACACCTCAGGCACAAACCTGCCCTCACCCTTCTTCTCCACCAGGAACCGATAGATCCTTCCCGCGTCCTGCACGGCCGCCAGGAACTTGTTCGCCACGCCCTTCACAAACGCCGTATCCGTCTTGAACGGCGCCGCAATCCGCGGAATCCTCACCTCGCCCACAAGCTCCGGATGACGCGCCACAAACGCGTCCACATCCTCCGGCTTCGCGGGCTTGCCGATCTCCTCCGCGACATCAATCGTGAAAAAATCGCACGGCGCGATGAACCGCTCCACGTTTTTTAAATTGATGTGATCCGCATCCAGAAAATACGGCGTCTTCCACCCGAGCGCCTTCACCGCCGCGTCCGCCGCCTCGCGCGTCCCCTTCGGCTCGCTGCCGATGATCGTGTGTTCGCGGTTGGACTTATTCCACACCGGAGCTACCTCAATACCCGCTTCCTTCGCCTTGATGCAGGCCGCCAGCTGGGCCTTCGCCTGGTGCGCGAACCGGTCGCCCACTCCCACGGAATACTTCGGCAAACGCAGCTCACTTGCCATTGAAAACCTCCATTGCAACTATTTCTGGATTGAATCCTACAGCTCGCAACTCTATCATCGCCGAGCTAACGGGAGACAGCATACCTGTATCCGGTCAGACAGCGCAACAATTGAGTCAGACAGCACTCCGAAAATCGCTCGCAGGCCATGTCGGCCTAATTCACAAACCGCCCCTTGTACGCCCACAGCCCAAGCCCCGGATTCGAGATATAGAAGATCTCCTCGCCATCGACCACATTCCACCCATCCTTCAGCTTCTCCGGGTCGTACTTTTTCTCGTACTCCTTCAGGTCGCCGTACTCGTAGTGCACGCCCTCGACCTCCTCGCGCGTCAACCCGCCCGGGCAATAGCGAATCGTGAACCGTCCCTCGCTCGAGCCGTGAATCAAATGCGCCGCCGCGCTCAGATTCGCCGCCAGCCCCGGATCTTCCTTCACATACTCCAGCGTCTTCGGCGTGCCGCAGTACCCAAACTTCCGAATCAGCTTATCGATCGTCGGGTCCTCGCCGAACTCATGTACGCCCGGCGCCAGCACAATCAGCTCCGCGTTGTCCGCCAGCGCCATGCGCGTCCGATACACACTCTTGTTCCCCAGCCACGTCGTCTTGAACTCATGCGGATCGAGATATACGACAGCTTTCTTGATCTCGCGATCCATCATCAGGAAGTTGCACTTCAGGCTCAGCTCCGCCGCCTTGTCAAAACACTCGCTGTCGTCGCCGATGAACAGCCCGCGCATCACCAGGTCGCCCTTGTCGTTCTTGTTCACGACGGTCTGCACATAAACAATCGGCAGATTCTTCGCAAAGTGATCGCTCGCATAATTCAGCACTCTCCGCACCGGAGTATCCACGCGGCCCATCATGCGCTCCATCCCATACACCGCGCCCAGAAAGTGCGAGCGATGAATCCCCATCACGCCGCCCGTGCCGACGAAGATGTTCTTGCTCCCATTCGCCATGCCGACAACTTCATGCGGCACCACCTGCCCGATCGACAGAATCAGATCGTGCCCTCCATCCCGCAACAGCTTGTTCACCTGCGCCGGCCACGAGTAATCCACCTTGCCCTCGCTCACCTCGCGGATGAACTCGCACGGCACCTCACCCAGCGTCACAATGTCGTTGCGCCAGTCGTGCACGCGAAACAGACTCTTCGGCGTCTTCGGATACATCGTCGCCAGCTCGCTCTCGCTCATCGCCTTATGCGTGCCCAGCGCCGGCAGCACATCCGTCAGCCGCTCGCCATAGTACTCATACGCCATATCGGTCAGGTCGCCGGCCTTCGAGTGAAACCTCGTAAAGTCCGGCGGCACCGCCAGCACCTTCTTCCGCGGCGCAATCTTCTCCAGCTTGTCCAAGGCCTCAAACAGCCCCGCGCGAAACTCTTCCGGAGACATCTCCGTCGTCGGCGATCCAGCAGCAAAGAACAGACTCATAGAGATTTATCTTAGCCCCGCAGCTCCTCCGCGCTACACTCATCCCCGATGAAGCCGCGCCTGTCCGACTCGCCCACAAAGTTGGCCGTCCTGGCCGCCCTCGGCGGCCCTATCGCCTGCGCCCTCCCTCTCCTCCCCGGGCCGCTGAATCACTCATGGCTGTTCGGCCCCTGTTTGCTTTTCTGCATTGTTGTAACCCCTGTCTGCGCGATCCTCCCGTTCAAGTTCGTCACCGACCTCCGGCACGGAGTTGAGGACGAGCGTTGGACAGAAGCACAGATCGAACCCCTGCGCGCACTCTTGCAATCCCGTTACTACACAGCGCTCTGCGTCGGCCTGTTTGTCGCCTTCGTCATTTTTGAGTTCGCTCTGAAACAGAGCTCCCTTGGATTGGGAGGGGCCTGCCTTTTCTTCCTTGAAATCATCCTCTACCAGCTCCGCTTTGCCCTCAAGCGCCCACCCTCATCCACTCCCCCCAATCAATGGCGCAACTCTTCCCCCGTTCATTCCGACCACTCGGGCCACCGCTGACACCCCATAACTCGGGATTCTCAAAACGATGCTGATGGCTGAGACGTTTCCGCGAAGGGCTCCGTCTTCGCGAATTTCAATTGTGTCTTCTTAATCATCTCCAACCACAAAGAATCCGGATCGGAATTGAAGACTGTGGCGGCGTCTGCCGGAAAAACGAACCATGCGCCCAATTGCACTTCGGCCCGCAACTGATCTTGCGTCCATCCGGCGTATCCCAGGTAGACGTGAAAAACGCCAGGGTCAGGTCGGGCGGAAATTGTCTTTTCGAAGAGCCCTTTGTCGGAAATCAGATAAACCCCACCGAAGACGTTGTCGGCCTTTTCAACCTTGGTCGAGGACTCAAACAATGCCAACACCGCCGCAGGTTCCACAGGTCCCCCAAGATAGATCAGGTCAGAGCGGTCCTTCGCGGCCTTGAGATCAAGAACTCGAGAAAGCGGGACATCGGTGCGCCGGTTGAGAATCAATCCGACTGCGCCTTTTCCATCGTAGTGAACCAGCAGGATCACTGTTCCTGCGAAACTCGGGTCGCCAAGGTTGCGGCTCGCCACCAGTACTTTTCCAACACCCAGGTCCTTGGGATTCTTGAATTGAATCGAAAGAAATGACGTCGGCACATCATATTCCGCCGCGTAAACACTGCCCCTTCCGCCCGTCGCCAAGGCAATGGTCGTGAACAACATTGCGAACAGAAACCGTTTGCGCAGGGACATGACCGGTATCCCTCCCACACGAACGAACTGTACCGATTTACAGGCTACAACTTAGCGGCATCTACATCGACGCCAATCTTGGCAGTGGCGGCGCAACCGTTCAGTTCGTGACGACGAACGGCGGCGTAGGCATCAAATCACAACGGCTCTCGACACCGGAGCGAGTGATCTCCACCAGAGTTCCAACAACACCATGGGACAGCCGCGCAGCTATATGCTGCGCCTCGCTGCCACTTTTTGACGTTTCCGCATCGCCACCGGCAGAAACCCGATCCCGGCCAGCATCAGGACGATTGAACTCGGCTCCGGCGTGGACGGGGCGTCGTCGGGGGCGAAACTCATGGTTCCACGGTCGAAAACATCACAGTTGAGGCAATTACCATCACTATCCAGTTGGTAAACAAATGGAGCGCTGTCGACAAAGAGAAAAAGCCCAAAACCCGCAGTTCCGGATTGGGCGAGAAAGGGGGTGCGACCATCCCAGGTAACGACAATCCCAGGGTCGAAGGCCTCCAGAGAAAAGACAAACAACGTGTTCTCCCAGGTAATGTCGATGGTGGAGGACGGCCCGAACGAGACATCGGGCGCTGTCGGTAGGGCACTCGTACACAGACTGCACGTGAATACAGGGGTATAAGAATCCGCATGGCTGCTGGGAGCTCCGATGGCCACAAATAGCACTGCCAGGATCATCCATAAAGCTCTTCGCATTTTTAATCACTCCTCTGAAAACCCTGTCTTGGCGCTGAGGGTAGGTGCGCGACTGGACGCCTCTGACGCGTTGATATCGTCGAGCATGCAACTCGGCGGATCAAACAGCGATACGGGGGATTGCCCATCTACCGCCTAATGCCGCCCTTTGCCGCTTCCAATCGACAGGCTGAAACCCTATCCCTTTTTCCGTTTCGGCCATGGCGCGGTACAGGCTGGAATAAGCCAGTGAATAAAATCGCTTCCATGAAGCGACTGTTCTCGCGTCTCATCGTCCTGGCCCTCGCACCTCTCGCGCTCGCGTCCGCACTCGCTCAGAAGCCCTGGCATCTCGTCTGGTCCGACGAGTTCAACGGTCCCGCCAACTCGCTTCCCAGCGAATCCGACTGGAACTTCGTCCGCGGCTGGGGACCCAGGGGCAATCACGAAATCCAGTTCTACTGCCGGCCAACCGACAACGACGGCCCCTGCGAGAGCAAGACCCATCCCAATCTCGCCGAAGACGGCAACGGAAACCTCGTCCTCACCGCCATCCACTCCGGCCAGCTCTGGTCCTCCGCCCGCCTCAACACCGCGGGCAAACACACCATCCTCTACGGCCGTGTCGAAGCCCGCCTCCGCATGGAGCCCGGCGCCGGCTTCTGGCCCGCCTTCTGGCTCCTCGGCGACGACCACGAGACCGCCCACTGGCCCGACTGTGGCGAGCAGGACATCATCGAGTGGGTCCAGAAGTACGGCCCCAGCACGACCTCCTCGACGGTCCACGGCCCGGGATACTCCGGCGGAAAAGGCATCAGCCGCACCTTCACCTTTCCCGCGTCTAACGGTGTAGCCGGCCGCATCGACGACGGCCAGTTCCATACCTATGGCATGACCTGGTCGCCCAACCGCATGGAGTTCTACCGCGACGACCCCTCCAAGCCCTTCTCCGTGGTCACTCCCGGCGATCTCCCGCAGGCACCAAGTGGGTCTTCGACCACCCCTTCTACGTCATCCTCAACTTCGCCGTCGGCGAGGCCGGCTTCCCCGGCTCAACCGACGCCACCACCCCGCCCGCCGGCCGCATGTGGATCGATTACGTCCGCTTCTATCAGCAGCAATCAGCTTCTAAGTAACCCAAGGAGCCTTTGCTGTTCCGCTTCTAGGTAACCATGGGAGGCTTGCCTGTTTCGCTTTTAGACAGCCCAGGGAGCCTTTGCTCTTCCGCTTCTAGGTAACCCGAGCCTTTAGGCTCGGGCCTCTCCGAGGCTAAAGAGAGACAGGGGCTTTAGCCCCTGGGGTATGCCTTCCCCCTTGACGCGCACGATATGCTTAACTTAAGGGAGCAAGAAATCCTGCCCGGCTCATCGCCGGGCGTTTGTCTTCCATAAGCCCTGTTCTTTGAGGACTTTGCGAAGATTGCCAACGAACAATGGGACTTTTGGCCTTAGGTCCAAGCCTAAGTCACACGTTCTCTAGACTTTGCGCAAAAAGTGACGGGGAGGGGCCTAAAGCTTGTAAGCCTTCCTCACCAGGTTCACCGTCAGGTCCTTGGCCAGCTCGAACGCCTCATCCTCATCGAGTCTGCCCTCAGCGACAAGCTTTCCGAGGAACGCACAATCGACCCTCCTCGCCACATCGTGCCGAGCCGGAATCGACAGGAACGCCCTGGTGTCGTCGTTGAACCCGACCGTGTTGTAGAACCCGGCCGTCTCCGTCGCCTCCTCCCGGAACCGCCTCATCCCCTCCGGCGAGTCATGGAACCACCACGGCGGTCCCAGCCGAAGGCAAGGATAGTGCCCCGCCAGGGGGGCCAGCTCCCGCGAGTACGTCGACTCATCCAGCGTGAACAAAATAAAAGTGAAGTTCGGCTCGTTCCCGTACTTCGAGAGCAACGGCTGCAGCCCGCGAACGTAATCCGTCGGTGAGGGAATATCCGCTCCCTTGTCGCGCCCGAACTTCGCATACACCAGCGCGTTGTGGTTGCGGATCGAGCCCGGATGGAGCTGCATCGTCAGTCCATCCTCCGCGCTCATTCCCGCCATCTCCGTCAGCATCTGCGCCTGGAACAGCGCGACATCGCCGCACTGCGTCTTGCCGCTGTAGATGCGCTCGTACAGTGCTGTAGCTTCGCTGAACGGCAGGTCCGCCGTCTGCGCCGTCAAGTGCCCATGGTCCGTAGCCGTCGCGCCGTTCTCCTTGAAGAACGCCCTCCGCTTGCGCAGGGCAGTGAGGTAGCCCTTGTAGTTGGAGACGTCCTCATTCGCCACGTCGCCGAGCTTCGCCAGGTTCTCCCGGAACCCGCTGTACTCCGCGTCCACCACGGCGTCAGGACGGAACGTCGGAATCACTCTCCCCCTCCACCCACTCTCGCGAATCTTCTTGTGCTGCGCGAGGGAGTCGACGGCTACGTCCGTTGTGGCGAGCACTTCGATGTTGAAGCTCTCGAAGAGAGCGCGGGGGCGGAACTGCGGTGTGCGCAAGGCCTTGTCGATCGTGTCGTAGTACTCGTCGGCGTTGTCAGCACTGAGGCGTTCCTTGAGGCCGAACTGCTTCTCGAACGCGTAGTCGATCCAAAGACGTGTTGGCGTTCCGCGGAAGAGGAAGTAATTCTTTGCGAAGATCCGCCAGACTTCGCGCGGATCGGCCTTCTGCCTACCATCCGACTGCGGAATCCCCAACGACTCCATGCTGATTCCCTGCGAGTACAGCATGCGGAAGATGTAGTGGTCCGGTTGGATGAACAGTGCCGCAGGGTCAGGAAACGGCTGGTCGTCTGCAAACCACTGAGGATCCGTATGCCCATGCGGACTGATGATCGGAAGATTCGCTATAGACGCATATAACTTTGCCGCAGCAGCGCGCGCCGCAGGCTCGGCAGGAAATAGCCTGTTCTCATCCAACATTGTTCACACCCTTCAGGCGCTGGTCTGGATCTCAATAGCGCTACGTTCGAAGCGTACCAAAAGTTGCGCGCTCCTGTCTGACAGGTAATTCGCTTACGCGACCGTAACTGTGTGGAGACCGTGGTCTACTGGAGCTGCGAGCTTAATGCTTTGTTTGCACCCGGAGATCTGTTTGACCACTCTGTACACTCCTGCCAGGCTCACCACTACTGAATTTCTCGCCCGCGTCTACGAGGCCGCTCCCCGCGTTGCTGTCTTCGATTGCGATGGAACGCTGTGGGGGCCTGACTCGGGATCGTCGTTCATGCGCTGGACGATTGAAAAGAGTTTGCTTTCGGCTGAGGCCGTTGCGTGGTTGAACGAACGCTACGAGGGGTACAAGAAGGGCGAAGTTTCGGAGCTCGCAATCTGTGGTGAGATGGTTCAGGTCTATCGCGGCATTCCGGAAGAGACGCTGCGCGAAGCGGCCGCGAAATTCTTCAACGAACTTATCGAACCGCAAATCTTTCCAGAGATGCTGCAGCTGGTCCGAGATTTGCAAGCAGCGGGCGCAGAGATCTGGGCTGTGAGCTCTACGTGCGACTGGGTGGTGGAAGAGGGAGTGAAGCGGTTCGGCATTCCGGCGAGCCACGTGCTTGCGGCGTGCGTAGAGTGTTCGAACGGTGTGGCAACGGACCGCCTGCGCGATGTGCCGACGGATGAAGGCAAGGTCGCATCGCTGGCTCGTGTGGGCGTCACCTCTCCGGATGCGGTCTTTGGTAACTCCGTGCACGACGCAGCGATGCTCTCGATCGCACGTCATCCGTTCCCGGTGAATCCGTCGACGGAGCTCGCGAGCTTCAGCGCGGAGCACGGGTGGCCGGTGTACTATCCCTAAGCTGTCGGCCAATGATGCTAATGACAATTGAATGACAACTTGAGCCCTGAAAGCGCTTTGTGGAACCGAAACATGTACCCAGCGCGCGGCGCTCACCGTCTACACTGACAACGAGACGTGAAACGGTCAATTCGCAAACTGCCGTCGAACTCCCCGTCCTCCACCAGGCCGCTTCGTTACGTGGTTGCTGGTTTGATCCTTCGCGGCGATCATTCGCAGCGCGAGGTGCTGATCTGCCAGCGCAGCCCTGACAAGCCAATGGGGTTGAAGTGGGAGTTTCCGGGCGGAAAGGTAGAGCCCGGAGAGAGTCCGGAGCAGGCACTGGCGCGCGAGCTGGATGAGGAGCTTGGCATTCGCGCGACGGTCGGCCAGGAGATTACCGCGATTCGCCATAACTATCGCAACGGCGGCGCGATCCATATTCAGTTCTTTGCTATTGAGAGCTACGCAGGTGAGCTTCGCAACGTCGTCTTCCACGATATGCAGTGGAGCACCTTCGACCGTCTGCCTGAGTTTGACTTTCTCGATGCAGACCAGACGCTGATTCGTGAGCTTGCCGAGGGAAAGCTGCTCTAACTTGCCCTGAGCGCTCCGACGAGCATGACCACGGTAAGGATGGTCGCAAGCGCAGTCAACGTCCAGGCCACGATGTTGTAAGCCGTCTTATTTCGCTTCGCGCCCATCAGCGACTTCTTGTTCACCAGGATAAGCATGAAGACGAGCACGGCTGGGAGCAGTACTCCGTTGAGCACCTGCGAGAGAACGGCGAGCTTGGCGGGCGGCTCTTTCGAGATGAGGATTACCGCAGCACCGACAATCAGCAAACCAGTGTAGAGCCAGTAGAAGACAGGCGCCTCGCGGAACTTCTTGCTGAGGCCGCTTTCGAAGCCGAGCGACTCGCAGACCGTGTATGCGGTGGAGAGCGGCAGAATGGAGGCCGCAAAGATGGAGGCGTTCAACAGACCGAAGGCGAAGAGGACGGCAGCGTATTGGCCGCCGAGCGGCCGCAGAGACTGCGCAGCGTCGGCGGCATCGCGGATCTGGTGAATGTTGCCGACGAAAAGGGTTGCAGCGCAGGCGATGACGATGAACGCCGCGACGATGATGGAAAAGACCGAGCCGAAGACGGCGTCGATCTGGGCGAAGCGGAGCTTCGACTGCGGTGTGCCTTTGTCAACGACTGAGGCCTGCAAATAGAACTGCTGCCACGGCGCGACGGTTGCACCGATGAGGCCGACGGAGAGGTAGAGATAGTCGGAGTTGCGCAGGTCACGCAGGTGCGGAAGGCGCAGTGTGTCCCTGACGGCTGAGCTCCAGTTGGGATGAGCGAGCACAGCGGTGATGATGTAGGCAATGTAGAGGAAGCTAAGGAAGACGAAGAGCTTCTCGAGCTTCTTATAGTCGCCGTAGACGACGAGCACCCATACGAGCACGGCGACGACCGGAACCGAGATCCACTTGCTGATGTGAAAGAGCGCAGCGCTGGAGCTGACGCCGGCAAACTCGCTGACGACGTCGCCGAGGTTGCAGAGGACGAGCCCGAACATCAGCATGGCAGTGATGCGGAGGCCGAACTCTTCGCGGATGAGCTCGCTGAGGCCCTTGCCGGTGACGACGCCCATGCGCGCGGAGATCTCCTGCGCAAAGGCGAGCATGATCGCCATGGGGATCATGGTCCAGAGAAGGGCGTAGCCGAACTGCGCGCCGGCGGTGGCGTAGGTGTAGATGCCGCCGGAGTCGTTGTCGACGTTGGCCGTGATGAAGCCGGGACCAAGCACCGCGAGAATCAGCAGAATGCTCAGGCGCCAGCGTCTCCAGCGATTCATCGGCGGCCCTCCGGCGGTTGGTTGGCTGCGGAGGCCAGGCCTTCACGCTGCACAAGTTCATAGAGACGCCGAGCCGGTGCTTCGAGACTAGCGTCTTCTGCTACATGGACATTCTCACTGATGTGCGCGGGGTTCTTCGAGGACACCAGAAGAATCGTGCCCGGATACAGAACCAGCGCTGCTTTCAGCATAAGCGCTGCAAGCTGTTCACGCCGCGCTAAATCGTGGCCCGTGATCTCGGACCAGCGGTTGCAGCGCAGGCGGTCGGCGGTCAGATTGTTGTGGAGCAAGTGCAAGCGATCAGTCAACGCGCGGTGATGGATGTGGAAGGCCGCGCCTTGCAGCTCGAGAGAGTCGAGCACGGACCAATCATGCTGCACAACCTGGCAGTATTGCGGGTGCTCGCGGAGGAGCGCGGGGAGCTTCGCGCTGTCGCTGCCGACGCCGAAGCTGCCGATCTTTTTCTGATCGACGGCTTCGCGGAGAAAATTGAGGAGCGAATCGTCGGTGAGGTCAGCGGCCTCGGCTTCGTGAAGGAGCCAGATATCGATCAAGCTGGTGCGGAGGGCACGGAGACTGTTTTCGAGCGAGGCGCGGGCTTCGTCGGCGGAGAAGTCGGGACTTTTCTGCGGGCGCGGCAACCGCGCCTGCGGCTCCGGCGAGCCGGCGCTTGAGCGCAGGAACACGTTGCAGCACCGGGCCAACGACACGGCGTGCAGCACGCAAGATGCTGCCGCGCTTTGGCGGGGCGATGCCGTACTTGGTGGTGATGGTTATGTCATTGTGACGTGAGCGGAACTCTCCGAGGCAGCTTTCGGCTTCGCCGTAGCCGTACATGGGCGCGACGTCGAAGTGCCGGATACCCGCGTCATACGCGGCTTCGAGGATGCGCAGGCTTTGACGCCGGTTGAGCGCGCCCATGATGGACGAGCAACCGTAACCGAGCCGAGTTGTCTCGCGGCCGCTGGATGCGAGCCTGATGTGTTCCACGATGCCTCCGGTTCACGGACTAGGGTACCGTCTGGTTCGATGCGCGTCACTGGCGGGCGAGAAGATCCGCGAGGCGTATTGCAAGGGCGAGTATGGTGTGGGTGGGGTTGGAGAAGCCGGAGGTCGGGAAGACCGCGCCGCTGCAGACGTAGACGTTGCGCGTGCCGTGGAGAAGAAGATCGGGCGTGACAACGCCGGCGCCGGGCGAAGCAGCCATGCGCATGCCGCCCATGTGGTGATTGCTGTCGTCACAGCGGTCGAGGAAGGCTGGATCGCTGTGGATGAGTGCGGGGTCGGGTTGGACGTCGGCGATCGGCGCGAGAGAGATTGCGGCAGTCTTGGCGAAGAGGCGGATGGTTTCGAGCTCGAGGTCGGAGATGCGCCAGTCGAGACGGGCGCGGAGGAGACCAAGGGAGTCGCGTTCGCTGGAGAGTGTGATGGAGCTGTCGCTGTCGGGGCGCTGTTCGCAGTGGACGCGCAAACGGATTTCGGAGGACGCGGGGTTATAGATGCGATGGCGGAGTGCGTAGCGTGCGGTTTGGCGCGCGAGCAATGGAATATGACGCGTGGAGCGCAGGATGTCCGCGGCGTTGAGTCCACTGAAGCGGCCGCGCAGCAGATGTTTGGCGGTGGTCTTCGTCGCCGCGAGGGCTTCGTCGACGTCGCTGGAGAAGCTCATGGTGGCGGCGCAGTTGAGAACGTGGGCGCGGCGCTGCTCGTCGGGGCGCAGGCGGAGCTTGGGGTGGTATTTGAAGCCGCGAAAAAAGATGTTGTCGAAGATCTCGGCGAACTGGCTGCGGTTGCGTGGGACGACACGAGCGGTGTCGGCGTCGACGTGATCCTGGAAGTGGCGGCCGAGGAGGTTGGAGCGATTCCACGGTAGCTCGCTTGCGCGGGGCTGCAGAAAGAAGCGGACGCACTCGATGGTGCCCATGCAGAAGACGAAGTGATCCGCATGGACGAGCGCTTCGCTTCCCTGCTGGGTGCGGACGCGGAGGGAGCGAACGGTTTCGTCTTCGAGGAGGAGCTCGACGGCGTTGGCGTGCAGCCAGATCTGGAGGTTGTCGCTGCTCTCGAGGGTTTTGGCGTGCAGGCGTGCGAAGTTGGGTTCAGGGCACCAGCGTGTGAGGTAGGACTGCAACTCGGGGAAGGATGGTTCGGGCAGGCCGAGGGACTTCCAGACTTCGGCGTCGTTGCGAAGTACGTCTCCGAGGCCCTCGAAGTCGTGGGCGCGACGGTAGAAAGACTCGAGTTCAGCGCGTGAGAAGGGCCAGCCGCTTCCTGGAATCCATTCGCGGCGCTCGAAGTCTTCGGCGTTGAGTTCGAGGATCTGGCCGCCCCAGCGGGTTGTTGTTCCGCCGTGTGCACGGAAGCGGCCGGTGTGGATGCCGCGATGAACATGGCCGATGACCTCGCTTCGATAGGGCTCCTGGGCTGCGTCTTCAATGTCGCGGCCGCCGCCTTCGAGAACCATCACGCTCTTGCCTTGCTTCGAGAGCTCGACGGCGAGGCAGATTCCGGCGGCACCGGCACCGACGATGCAGATTTGCGGGCGATAGTCCGGTGAGGGCTTGTCGTGAAGAAGGTCGCGGATCATCGCACAACCTCGTTTGCGGCGAGGATTGTTCGGAGGCGAGCGACGATGGCGGCGACTTGTGCATCATTGTGATAGCCACTGGTCTCAGCGCGGCGGCGCCCGGAGGCAGCGATGCGTGCGCGTGCGGCTTCGTCAGGCAGGTAGCGGCGGATCTTTGCGACACACTCGTCGATGCCTTCGAAGAAGACGGCTTCTTCGTCCTCAACGAAGCGCGCGAGGTGCCCGGGTGAGCGCTCAGCGAGGAGAAAGCCTTCACAGGCGGCGATCTCGAAGCTCTTGTGCACGAACTCGTCGTGGTTGGAGTGCGTAAGGAAGCTGAGATTGATCTTCGAACGCCAGATGCCTTCGCGGTAGGCCTCGCGAAAGAGCTCGCCGTGACCGCGGTAGATCGCTGCCGTGGCTTCGGGTCCGAGGGCCTTCTTCCAGACGAGGCCGCCATTGACGACAACGGGGAGGCCGAACTCCTTCCATAGGCGCGTGAGGAACTGCGCGCGGTCGTCGTAGGGCGTGCCGATAAAGGAGACGCCGCGATCGCGGTCTTTGTCGCTCCAGCCAGCGGGCGGAGGAAAGTGGATGGTCGGCTCGTAGGCAGTTTGAATCTTGAGGACGTCGCGCGCGCCGTGCTCGCGATACTCGAGGACGTTCTTATCGCGCTGCACGACGTGGAGGTCGAAGTGGGTCAAGTCTTTTTTGTAGAGGCGCCAGCCGGGATCTCCGCGAACGCCGAAGACGTTGTCGATCATATAGCTGACGCTGACGATGCCCATGCGGCGCAGCTTCACCAAGGTCTGCGGCTGGAGCGCGAGCAGCTTGTCGGCCCAGAAGATGTCGGGGCGTTCGCGCTCGGCGACGGCGAGGATGTCCCGGTTGAGGCCTGCGACCCATGGGCCGATCTGTGCGCGATGAACGATTTTTCTCAGGGCCGAATTTGCGGGCTGATACTCGTATGCGTTCAGCGGAATGACGTGATGGCCTTGGCGTTCCAGCGCCCAGAGACGGTAGAGCGAGGAGTCGTTGGGCGAGAGGCCCGAGGCATACAGGATCTTCAGCGGGCGTTCCACGCTCATGCGCGTCAGCCCTCACGCAGTTGCGCGATGACCTGCTCGGCGTGGATGACGCCGGCGACGTGGCGCGTGGTGTTGACCACAGGCAGCGAGCGCAAGTTGTACTTATCGAAGAGTTCGGCGACCTGGGCGTCGCGCGCGTGCAGGCCGCAGGAGACGATGTGGCCTTCAGACAGCGAAGAGAGCTTGGTGTCCGGCTGCGCGAGGAGAAGGCGGGGCAGCATGACGACATCGTCCAGGCGTTTTTCTTCATCGAGGAGGTAGATCTCTGAGATTGTGTCGGGGTCGCCTTCGAACTGACGAAGAGCTTCGATGGCTTCGGTAACAGTGGCATCGCGCGAGACGCTGATGAAGTCGGTCGTCATGCGGCCGGCGGCTGATTCAGCCGAAAATTCGAGCAGTTCTTCGACGTCCTGGCGCTCCTCGGGCTCCATTTCCTCGAGGATCTTTTCGGACTCCTCTTCGCTGAGCTCGGCTAACACGTCGGCAGCGGCGCCGGGATCCATCTCCTCGATAATGTCGGCGGCGCGCTCCGAGTCGATGCGTTGCAAAAGCTCCTTCTGAAGCTTCGGCACGATCTCTTCGAGTGCCTCGGCGGCAGTCTCCTCGGGAAGGCTGGTGAAGACGGCCTCGCGCTCAGCGGGTGCAAGGTCTTCGAGGATGTCGGCGATGTCGGACGGGTGCAGCTTGGCGAGGCGCTCCTGCCCGATCTTGAGGCGGACGCGGCGCGCGGGATCGCGGTCGATGACGTCGACGCAGCTCCAGGGAATCAGGCGAGACGGAATGTTGTTCACGATGCCGTCGACGGTGCCCGCGGGTAGACCTTTCAACAGCCTGCGAGCAGCGCCGCGGAGTCCGATCTCGACGTCCTGAATGAGTAGAGTGGTTGTGTGACCGGTTGGGCCGTCGTCCGCCCATGCGAGGTTCACGTCGTTGACGCGCACCACCTTGCGACCGTCGACGTCGATGATCTGCTGATCGAGCAGGTCGCGTTCGAGCAGTAGCGTGTCGCTGAGACTGGGCACCGGTTGAGGCACCGAGTTGGTACGAAGACGCTTGTCCGATGCACGGGGTTTTTCGAGATCCTCGACGGCGACCATGGACCGATGTGCGCTACCCTTCCCCCGCTTCGAGAGCAGGAGGCCGGAGACGCGATTGCTGTCCTTGCCAACGTCGACCGCGAGCTCCTGGATGCGGCCACAGTTGCGACCGGAGGCGTCCACAACCTGCATGCCGACAAGCATGGCCACAGTGGTCGGATTGGTCGTGGTGTCCATGGTCCTTTCCTAACCCTAACCCATCCTGCAGGCGAGCGCACCGCACCAAGGTGCACGCAGTCTATCGGATGCTACGGTGCAGCAGACAGCCACCGCCGGGGCGGTGGCTGTGTGGGGTTGCGGCCTGTGACAGCTACTTGGTGAAGTCGACCGTGGGCGCCTGGTTGTTGGCTGGATTGCCCTTGAAGTACTCATTACGCACCGGAAACCTGGAGCCCGCCCAGACGCTGTTGGGGAATTGCTGGACATAGGTGTTGTAGTCCTGGAGGGACAGGTTGTAACGGCGGCGGGCGACGGCGATGCGATTTTCAGTGCCGGCCAACTCATCCTCAAGGCGCATGAACTGGTCGTTGCCCTTGAGGTTGGGATACTCCTCTTGCAGCCGATACAACGGACCCAGCGCTACATCCAGCCGCTGATTGGCATTGATGCTGCTGGCGCGATCCGAAGACGCGGCGAGGACACCGGCACGGGCGTTCGCGATGTTTGTAAGGATGGTCTCTTCCTCTTTCACGTAGCCCTTCACGCTGGCGACGAGATTCGGGATGAGATCGAGGCGCCGCTGTTGCTGTACATCGACCTCCGAGTACGCGCTGTTGACCTGCTCATTCAATCGGACCATGTGGTTGCGCGAGGTGATGTAGCTGCCGGCTCCCAGCAGCACCACGATCACAATCAGACCCACCACTCCGAGTGCTACCCAGGCACCTTTCATTATTCTTTCCTTTCATGCGAGTCGAGCTCGCCTTCAGCTTACTTGAACTACCAGTCCCCGCTGGCCCCGCCGCCGCCCGAACCACCACCAAATCCTCCGCCGAAATCGCCGCCTCCTCCACCGCCGCCTCCGAATCCGCCACCACCACCGTCCCATCCGCCGCCGCGACGGCCCCCGCCCATCATGTTGCCCAGGATGAACCACGGCAGCCAACCACCGCCTCCACGACGACCTCCGCGGAAGATGAAGAAGATAATGACGAAGAAGACGATGATGCCCAGCCAATCTTTGCGGCCACGTTGCGGTTCGGGCTGGCGTACGGGCTGCTTCATCGGCGCAAGCGTGACGTTTGCATCCGCAGCAATGACGTTGGCGATCTGCTGCTGACCCTCGAGGAGGCCCTGTCCGTATTCGCCACGCTGCAGCCACGGGACCATGGTGCGGCCGATGTCGCCAACCTTGGCGTCGTTGAGAATGCCTTCGAGGCCGTAACCGACCTCAATGCGGCGCTTGCGATCGTTGATCGCTAGAATCATGAGGACGCCGCGGTCCGTCCCCTTGGGGCCAACCTTCCATTTGTCCTCGAGATCGGTTGCGAACTGCTCGATGCTTTCGCCATCGAGTGAGTGAATTGTGACGACAACAATGGTGGCGTGAGCCTGCTGGTAGACATCGCGGCTGAGCTGCTCCATTTGCTGCTTCGAGCCGGCGTCGATGACACCGGCGAAGTCCTGGACGTAGCTGGTCGGCATCGGGAGCTGACTGACGGATTCGGCGCACGCGCAGGCGCATCCGATCGCAGCGACGACCATAATGATGATAGCGAAGCGCCGAAGAGCTCTCACACGGCTATCCTACGCTGTGCGCAAGAGAAAGCCCCCGCGGATTTGGCGCAGGGGCTTTGCAATCTGTGATCGTGTTTAGAGTTACAGCTTCTTCTTCAGGTCGTAGGCCATATTCTTGTGCGCGGCCACGACACTCTTGCCCTGCTCGACCGAGGTCCGGAACTTTGCGTCCTTCGTGTCCTTCACTTCCTTAGTGAAGGCATCGAGATCCTTGGAGTGGTCGCTGACCATGTCGGACATGTACTCCTTATCAAAATCATTGCCTGACAGCTTGCTCAGCTTGTCGTACTCCTTCTGGGCATCGGGGCTCAGGCCGGCTGGCGCAGCGATTCCCCACTCGTCGGCGTAAGGCTTCATTTTCGCGTTGAGCTTCGTGTGGTCGGTGACCATGCGCTGACCGAAGGCTTTGACGTCGGAGTTCGCCGCCTTCTGTTCAGCGAGCTTGCCGAGCTGGATCTCGTCGTAGCTGCCCTGGGAGGCGTCGGTGAGGAACTTCTTGTCGTCGTCGGTGGCCTGCGCCTTTGCTGGGTGGGTGAACATCATTGCCGCTGAGCCGATTGCCAGACAGCACATCAGATAAGTAGCCCTTTTCATTTTGGTCTCCTACGCGGCCCTGCCGCGCGTCAATAAATGGCGTACGGTTCTGAGAGTCCGCTGGCAGGCGGCGCGTTGCATCGCATTTCGCAACGGCTATCGATATGCTTTACATATTCGGAGACCTATGCAGAACACAGCCGTAACACAGCCACCCGTTGCCGAGCGCGAGCCACACACAACGCGGATTCACTCGACCGAACTCCATGACGACTACGCCTGGATGCGGGACAAGGAGAGCCCGCGCGTGCTGGACTACCTCAACGCGGAGAACGCGTACACGGCGACAATGATGGGCGGGACAGAGGAGTTGCAGAAGCAGCTCTATGACGAGATCCTGTCGCACATCAAAGAGGATGATGTCTCGGTGCCCTATCGCGATGGCGCGTGGGAGTACCTGCTGCGGACGGAGAAGGGATTGCAGTATCCGCGCTACTGCCGGAGGCCTTCGGACTCTGCGCCAAGCCTGAACTCGACGGAGCCGACGCCGGGTGAGACGGCAATTCTAGACGTGAATAAGCTGGCTGAGGGGCAACCATTCATGGCAGTCGGCGACAGCTCGGTGAGTCCGGATGGCCGACTGCTCGCTTACACGACGGACAACACGGGCTTTCGCCAGTACACGTTGCACATCAAAGACCTGGCGACGGGCGAGGTGCTCGCCGATACGGCGGAGCGTGTGGGCTCGCTTGTGTGGGCGGCGGACTCGAAGACGCTGTTCTATTCGACTGAGGACGAGCAGACGAAGAGACAGGATCGGCTGTTCCGGCATCGGGTTGGCGATGCTGTTGATGCGGATGTTGAGGTCTTTCACGAGCCAGACGAGCGCTTCAACCTGGGTGTGGGGCGAACGCGGGATCGCAAGTATCTCCTGTTGCAGATAGGCAGCCACACGACGAGCGAGAGCTGGTTCCTGGCAAGCGCAACGCCGGAGGAGAGCTTTCAGCTCATCGCTACGCGCGTAGATGACGAAGAGTATTACATCGATCATCGCGACGGGTTCTTCTACATTCGGTCGAATCGGGATGCTGAGCAATTCAAGCTGATGCGTGCGCCCGTTTCCACTCCGAATCGTGAGCGGTGGGAGGAGTTGCTGCCGGAGCAAAAGGACGTTCCTTTCGAGGACTTCGATCTCTTTCAGAACTTTCTCGTTGCGGGATATCGCGAGCGCGGACTGCCGGTACTGCGGGTGTTTTCGCTCGGTGCTGAGGGCCGTCCTACGGAGCCGCGCGACATTCGCTTCCCCGACCCGGCGTACACCGCGTTCAGCGAGATCAATCGAGATTTCAACACGACCCAATTTCGCTATGGGTACCAATCGCTGGTGCGGCCGTCGTCAGTGTTTCTTTATGACGTGGCGACGGGCGAGTCGACGCTGCTGAAGCAACAAGAGGTACCGGGCGGATTCGATGCGTCACGTTATCAGTCGGAACGGCTGTGGTTTCGAGCGCACGATGGGACAGAGGTTCCGGTGTCGCTGGTTTACCGGCGCGGTGCATTCGACAAGAGCGGCAAGAGCCCGCTGTACGTGTATGGCTACGGGAGCTACGGATACCCGCTGCCGCTGGGATTTTCTGCATCGCGATTGGCGCTGCTCGACCGTGGTGTTGTTGTGGCGTATGCCCATGTGCGGGGCGGTGGTGAACTGGGTGATCCATGGCACGACGCTGGCAAGATGATGACGAAGCGGAACACGTTTACAGATTTCATCGAGTCCGTCGAGTTCCTGCTGCGCGAGGGATATGGCGATCCGGCGCGGGTTGCAATTGAGGGCGGGAGTGCCGGCGGGCTGTTGATGGGCGCTGCCGTGAACCTTGCGCTTGCGGATGGGAAGCCGAAGCTTTTTCGCGCGGTTCTCTCACATGTTCCATTTGTGGACGTGATGAACACGATGCTGGATGCGTCGCTGCCGCTGACCGTTGGAGAGTACGAGGAGTGGGGCAACCCGAATGAGCCGGTTGCGTTCGAATACATGCGCAACTACTCACCGTACGACAATCTGCGCGAGGGGGTGTACCCAGCAATGCTGGTGAAGACCAGCCTCAATGACTCGCAGGTGATGTATTGGGAGCCCGCGAAGTATGTGGCGAAGCTGCGCACGCTGAAGGCAAACGACGCACCTTTGCTGCTACACATCAATATGGATGCGGGGCACGGTGGGGCGTCTGGGCGGTATGACTATCTGAAGGAGATCGCGTTCGACGACGCCTTCCTGCTGCGAGAGCTGGGCGCAATCAATAAGGTAAGCAGCTAGCGTTCGACCTCATCGGGGAGGCCGCCGTCACCTTCGCCAGGCGCGAGGAAGAGGTTCGTCTCGAGACCATGCTGGCGGGTGTACAGGTCGAAGTAGCGTCCGGCTGCGGCGTACAACTGCTCGTGCGTGCCTCGCTCGAGAATGCGACCTTCCTCGACGACGAGAATCTGGTCCGCGCGGCGAATTGTTGAGAGGCGATGCGCGATGACGAAGGTGGTACGGCCCTGCATCAAGTAACTTAGGCCGTGCTGGATCATCGCTTCGCTCTCGGAATCGAGTGAGCTTGTTGCCTCGTCGAGGATGAGGATTCGTGGATCGGCGAGGATGGCGCGCGCGATGGAGAGGCGCTGACGCTGGCCGCCAGACAGCTTAACACCGCGTTCGCCGACGACAGTCTCGTAACCTTCGGCAAAACGTTCGGCGAATTCGTCGACGCGTGCAATTCTGCAGGCTTCAAGGAACTGCTCCTCCGTTGCGCTCGGGCGCGAAAACAGGATGTTCTCGCGGATGGTGCCGTCGAAGAGGAAGGTTTCTTGGAGCACCACGCCGAGCTGGCGTCGATAGCTGCTCAGCCGAATCGTCGCGAGATCCTTGTCATCGATCAAGACCTCACCGCTCTGCGCGGTGTGAAATCCGCAGATGAGACTGATGATTGTTGACTTGCCGGAGCCGCTGGAACCGACGAGGGCCGTAACAGTTCCAGGCTGCGAGTGGAAGTTGACGCCATGAAGCACCGGTTTGTCAGCGACGTAGGCAAAGCTCACGTTCTCGAAGCGCACATCACCCTGCAGCAATCCTGCATCTTGCGTACGGAGTGGGTCTGAATCCTCGGCGTTCTCGCTCATGACCTCGCGCGTGCGGTCGAGTCCGGCCATCGCTTCCGTGAGCTGCGTTCCGATGGCGACGAGCTGCACCAGCGGTGCGGTCATAAACGCGAGGAACATTACATAGGAGAAGTAGGAGCCGGGCGTCAGCTTGCCAGCGGCGTTCAGGTGGGCGCCCATCCACATCACGACCGCGCCAACGACTCCGAGGATGACAGTCGAAGAGAGCGTCATGAGCGACTGAGCGGTGAGCGAGCTGATGACGTTGTCGAGCAGCCGTGCGACGCCGCCGGCGAAGACGTTCGCTTCGCTGGCCTCCGCGTGGTAGCCCTTGACTACGCGGACTCCGCCGAGGGATTCGGTTAGTCGTCCGGTGACCTCAGCGTTGATCTTGGCGCGCTCGCGAAAGATGGGCCGAATGGTCTTGAATGCGCGCTGCAATACGAGCGCAAAGGCGGCCATGATGACAAATGTCAGCAGCGTCATACTGACGCTGACATGCACCAGATAGATGAATGCGAGGATCGCCGTGAGTATCCCGCCGACGAAGTCCACGACGCCCGTGCCGATGATGTTGCGGATGCCTTCGACGTCAGTCATGATACGGGCGACGAGGGTGCCGGTGCGGTTTTCGTCGTAGAAGGCGACGGGCAGACGTCCGACGTGCTCCTGCACCTGCTTGCGGAGTTCGGCGATCATGCGCTGGCCCGACTTTGACAGCAGCTGCGTGAGCGAATACGAGGTGAGGCCCTGGATGATCGTCGCGCCGAGCACTGCGCAGACGATCCACGGCAGCAGGTGCATCTGATGCTTGATGAAGACGACGTCAATGAGTGGCTTGAACGATGCGGGCAGCACCAACGCGCAGGTGCGGTTGATGATCATCAGCAGAAAACAGCCTGCCATCAGCCATCGCCGCGGCTTCACAAGTGTCCAAATTTCGGGCCAGATATCGCGGAGCTTTACCTTCGGCCGCTTGGCCGTGAGGTCAGCGCCGATCGCCTTGCCGGTATTGCGCGACGGCCGGTCGGCCGCCTTCATCCCACCTCTGCCGAGACCTGCGTTTCCAAAGCCACCCATGCGTTGTGACAGTGTAGCGTCAGGAGGGCTAATTCATCTGCAAGAATCGCTCTACGCCGGGCGCGATCGCCGTGCCGTGATGAAGCTGCGCACGCAGAGTGCTGTGAAGATGAGGCACACGACCGACATCACGGCCTGCTCCTGTACGGCCGCGGGATGGGCGAGCGGACCGCTCCCGGCCGCGACACACTCCTTAATCGCCATGAATCCGGGGAAGAGAAACCCGAGGAGTGCAATCGTTACCGCGATGTGCATCCAGAGCATGCGGCGGCGCGCGTTCTCCGTGACTGAGAGGGCGCCGCAGATGATGAGTGCCAAACCAAACCAGAGCGGAATAAGCGCGGTTGGGTGCGCGCTGCCTGTCGCGACAAAGTAACCAGCGCCGACCAATCCCAGCAGTACACCAAATCCAATCGTCAGCTTTGCCAAAGTCTCCTCCTATGCGCCCGCAGCCTGCTTTACCTGTTCGAGCACTGTCGCGACGCTCCAATCGTTGGTTGGGTAAAACGCGATCACCTTGCCGTCTTTGCCGATGACGACGGTGGCGAGCGAGTGCTGCAGAGTTCCCTTTTCGCCGGGTGTGACGCCGACGTCAAAGAATTGTTCCATCTTCGGGAGCTCCTTTTCGCTTGGCGCGGCAAACTCCCAATGATCAAAGGTCTCCTTCGAGTACTTGCCGGTGTACGCTCCGCCGTAGCTTTTGAGCACCTTCGGCGTGTCGTACGCGGGGTCGAAGCTGACGCTGAGCAGATGCGTATCCTTATACAGCTTCGGCTCCGTCGCGAGCTGCTGATCGATCTGCGCGAAGTTGCGGCTCATGCGCGGGCAGTAGTCCGCCAGCGGACAGCGAGTGTAAATGAAGGTCATCAGCAGCACCTTGCCGCGGTACTGCTTCAGGTCGATCTTCTTGTCGGACTGATTGAGGAGTGTGAAGTCAGGGACTTCATCTCCGGACGTGGGAACGTGATACTGCACCGCCTGTGCGTAGTCGGGCTTCGCCTGCGCGATGATGACGATGTCACTTAGCCGAAGATTTATAGGGCCCTGAGGACTCGGGTCGGCAAGGACGGTGGCGATAATTTTGTCGCCGGGATGAAGTTCGGAGAGCGCGGAGCGATCAGTGACCGGATACGGCATCGTCATGGCTTCCATGAGCCCCGGAATTGCGTCGTGCTGCAGCGTAATCTCTCCATACTGTGCGTCGACCCGTTCGATGGTCCCGCGAATCGGATACTGCTTCGTCGAGCTTGCGGTCGACGAGGGGCTGTGGTGGCATCCGGTGAGGCTAACCAAAGATGCTCCGCCCAGCAGGGCGGTTAATATCAGGATCAGGGCCGACGGCGTTCTTTCTAAATATCGCTTCACAGCATTGATGATAGTCGCGTGCTAGCATCTAGGTTTTGCTGCGCTTCAACAGGGTCGACCGGGTGCGGCGGCCACTGCGGGGAGGCGCGGCCCACGCTGTCGCTATAGCCCCGCCTTTCGCGCACCTTCAGCCGCCGGACTCGCGCGCCGCCTGGAGCCGTGCACTTGCCACACGAAGCTCATTCAAACGGGATCGGCTCAGGGCCGTCAGCACCGTGGCTCGCCACGGACTTTCTGCTGGCGGGGCTGGGTACGGTGCTGCTGGGCCCGTTGCTTCCTTCGGTGGCCCATGCGTGGCAGCTTACGGATGCCCAGAGCGGGCTCTTGTTGCTGACAAAGTTCGTCGGCGCGTTTCTTGGCGGGATCAGCGTCCCGCGGCGGTTGGGTCTCGGCATCTTTGTGGGATCGTTGCTCGCGTTTGCTGGATTCGGTGCATTCGCGCTGTCGAACTCTCTTTTGCCGGGCTGTATCGCACTCTTTGTGAGCGGCATTGGCCTGGGACAGATTATTGCGTCGACCAACATTCTTACTGGCCGACGCTATCGCACCCATACAGGCTCCGCCCTCGCATCGCTCAACTTCTTCTGGAGCCTCGGCGCGGTCATCACTGGGGTTCTGGTTGCGGCTTTTATCCCGCGTTACGGGTTACGCAACCCACTCCTGTACTTTGCGGCGCTCTATCTCTTCAGCGGTATGGGCGGCTTGCTTCGACGTACGAATTCGGCCAGCGAAGGCAAGAGTGAAACTGAACCGACGCAATCGCTTGCAGCGAGCAGCATCGCTTTTTTTGCGCTTCTACTCTTCTTGTATGGAGGGTTGGAAACTTGCCTGACGGCGTGGATCACGACGTTCACCCTCCGCTTTTCCGATCTGCGTCTGCTGGGCGGACAGTCGGGTGTCGTGCTGCTTTGGACTTCGCTGACGGGCGGCCGAGCGCTTGCGTCCCTCGCCCTGCGCCGTGTCAGCGAGCTAGCAGTGCAACGAGCAGGGCTCCTGCTGGCGAGTGCCGTGATCGCTGTTCTCTCGTGGGCTCACCACGGCTGGACGTTATCTTCCTGCTGCATCCTGTTGGGGCTTGGCATAGCTCCGTTTTTCCCGGCGACATTCGCCATCCTTATGCGTCAGCAACCTCCAGCGAGGACCGCGGGGTTCATCCTCGCTGTTTCGGGCCTGGGCGCTGCGCTCTTCCCGTGGATGATGGGCGTCATTTCGACGCAGACCGGATCGCTCCGAATCGCGATGGTTGTACCTTGGACGCTCGCTGTTCTGCTGCTTCTTCTTAGCCTCGTATTCCGCTCAACGGCCTCGTTTTCCACCTCTCGCAAGGGCGAAGGTTCGGTGAAACTCGGCGTATAAAGGGTACAAGGTCCAAGAGCCGCTAGAACGCGATGCACAACCCTGTAACCGAGCCCTATCTGCTGAACGCGCTTGCCCACGGCGCGGTCGTCGTCCTGCCGAACCGCCGGGCTGCACGAACGCTCCGCCAGGCCTACAACGAGCAGCAGCGCACCGCCGGACTCAGAGCGTGGGATGCGGCCCCCGTGCTCGCATGGGCGGAGTGGACGCGGGGGCTCTGGTCGGGTCTTGCGGTTCAGGGCCATGAGCTTCGGCTGCTGCTGAGTCCGGCCCAAGAGCACCGTCTGTGGCGCGAGATTATCGAAGCCTCACTGATCGGACCGACTCTGAGTTCGCCGGATGCTCTTGCGGAGATGGCCCGGCCGGCATGGACGCTCGCCGCGGCTCATCGCGCGACGAGCCGCATCCGGGCTACCTCCGCGACCTTTGACACCCGCACGTTCGCGGGTTGGGCGGAGCGGTTCAGGAAGACTTGCGCGGGCGAGGGTTACATCTCTTCCGCGGAAGTTGAAGAAGCTCTTCGCACGCACGCAGGTTCGGGTGTTCTGCGGCTAGAGGGTTCTGTTCTACTGGCCGGATTTGAAGAGTTCACGCCCGCGCAATCTGCGCTTATTGAAGAGTTGCGTGCGAGCGGAGCGCAGATCACAGAGGTTACCCTCGAGGCTGCGGCGCGCTCGGCTTCGGAGCGTGTAAGCACTGTCGTGCCAACGTCGCGCGACGAGATCGTCTTTGGTGCGCGGTGGATTCGGCAGTTATTCGCAGATCGTTCCCTGGAATTGGCAGTACCGCGCATTGCCGTGCTAGTGCCCCGGCCGGAGGAGGACCGCGCCGAGTTGGAGTCTGTCTTCCGCACGATTCTTGCACCCGAGTTGCAACCGATTGAAGCTGACAACTCCGCCACACCCTGGGAATTTAGTGCAGGCTCTGCGCTGCCGGCACAACCAATGATTTCGGACGCGTTAGCAATCCTGCGCCTGGCGCAGGGTCCGCTGTCGATCGAACGCCTCGGGGCACTTCTCCGTTCACCATTTATTGGCGTCAGTTCGGAGCACGTGGCGGCGGCTCGCTTTGATGCCAATATTCTTCGGCGCGCCCCGTACCTCCTTCCTGAAGTTGACCTGGATGGGCTTACCCGTCTCATTCGCCAGCAATCCCGGTCGAGCAAAGCCTCGGCTTTTGTCCCGAGTTGGCTCAAGGCCTTCGACGACATCTGCGCGGCAAAACGCCGGACATCTGCTTCGCGCAGCTACGCCGAATGGTCGGAGGTCATCCGCGATCTATTGCGTGCCGCCAATTGGCCTGGCGACCGAGCGCCAACACCTTATGAGTTCTCCACGGCCGGGGCATGGGACGCGACACTGGATCTCCTTGCAACACTGGATTTCCGCGGCTCGCGCGTGAGCTTTGCAAACGCGGTGAAGACGCTCGAACAGTTGCTGCAGACCGCGCACGTGAGCCCACCTGCCGCGTGTGCGCCGATCGAGATCATGCGTCCCGACGACGCACAGGGATCCGTCTTCGATGCGGTCGTGCTATTGCACGCGACAGACGAGGCATGGCCTGAAACAGCGCACCTTAATCCATTGCTCGGTTGGCAGCTCCAACAGGAGTTGGGACTTCCTGGCTCTGATGCATCCCGGGAAGCCGACGGTGCGATGATGCGCGCTGAGTCGCTCCTGCGCCGTACCTCAAAGCTGCTCGTCCTCAGCGCCGCTACAGACGAGCGCGGATCGATACGGCCTTCGCCACTTCTAGAGCAGCTCAACATTCCCACTGTTCCGTCTGAAGATCTCGTGCAGTCCGTCACCTCTACGCTCCTTGTCGAAGAGGAAATCGTGCCAGATGATGTGTTGCTTCCGTCCCTTCCCTCGCCTGAACTTCGTGGTGGAGCGAGCGTGCTTAAGCTGCAGGCAGCATGCGGCTTTCTTGCGTTTGCGGAGATGCGGCTGCACTCTGCGACAGTGGATCCCTGCGAGCTTGGCCTGGATGCGATCGAGCGTGGCAACCTCGTTCATCGTGCACTTGAAAATTTCTGGAGCGTTACTCAGTCTCAGGCAGAACTTCGCTCGCTCACTACCGACGAGCGTCATCGTCGCATCTCCAGTGCGATCGATGCCGCGTTCGCAAGGATAGCTGCGCCGTCACCGGGGTGGGGTGCGGGCTATATCGGGCTTCAGCGCGAACGCTTGCGGCGACTGCTCCTGAGGTGGCTCGACATGGAGTTGGAACGTGGCCCGTTTACTGTGCGACAGCGCGAGGAACGCACGGCAATTCCCATCGGTCCGCTGCGGCTGAAGGTTCAGCCTGACCGCATCGACGAAGTGGAAGGCGGTGTAGTGCTGGTTGATTACAAGACAGGTCTTCGCGCGCATTCTTCGAACTGGCTTGGCAATCGGCCTGATGACCCGCAACTTCCGCTGTATGCGCTCCTGACCAAACAGGACGAACTCCAGGCGCTGCTGTTCGGTCGCGTTCGACCGGGGTCGGAGATGAAATGGCAGGGCCTTGCCGCGAACCAGAGCGTCCTTCCCTCCCAAAAGCGGCAAATCATCGTTGACCTCGAACTTCGTAAAGATGATTGGAAGAACGTTCTGACGACGCTTGCGGAGGACTTCGCCGCGGGCCGCGCCGATGTGGACCCGAAGAGTGTCGCGGTGAACTGCAACGGCTGTCGCCAGCGACTGCTATGCCGCATCGATCCGACGACCTTCGCAGGTTCTCAGGCCGACGATCCAGAAGGCGAGGAGGAGATCGATGTCTGAGCTCCTGCACTTCCCACCACTGGAGCCCGTGACTCCAACGGACGCGGACGGCCAACCGCCGGATAGCGAGGCCCGGCGCCGCTCGCTCGACGTGCGACTTTCAGCGATCGTCGAAGCGCCCGCGGGCTCTGGCAAGACTGGCCTGCTTCTGCAGCGGTATCTCAAGCTGCTTGCGGAGGGCGGCGTCTCGCAACCGGAAGAGATTCTCGCCATTACCTTCACGCGCAAGGCGACGGCCGAACTCCGCGAGCGCGTCCTCGAGCAGCTCCACACGGCGGCATCCGGCCGCCCCGTCGCCACAGATGCGAACAGCTTTGAGCGGGAGACCCGTCTGCTCGCCGAGGCCGTTCTCGCGGCTGATGCCCGGTTCGGATGGCGGCTCCTTGAACAGCCGCAGCGGCTGCGGATTCGTACCATTGACGCGCTCTGCGCCGAGATCGCTCGGACACTCCCGCTGCTCTCCGGCTCCGGCACCAATCAGCCTGTTGAAGCGGCAGAGTCGCTGCACCGTGAGGCCGCGCGGCGCACTCTGCTCGAGCTAGGCGGCACAGATAGGATCCTGGACGACGCCCTGCAGACGGTTCTGCTCCATCGCGATGGCAACCTTAACGACTGCGAGACGCTTCTCGCGCGCATGCTGGAGCAGCGTCAGCAGTGGGGCGAGCTCGTTCCGCTCGATACTGAGTCACTGACAGACGAGCACCTCGACAATCAAGTCCGTCCGAGACTCGAGCGCTCGCTCGAGACGATCGTTTGTGCGGGGCTGAATCGCGCGCTGGATGCCATGCCGCAGCCCGAGCTCGTGGAGCTTACAGAATTGGCCGCGCGTCTCGGACTGGAGCCGTCATACGTTCCAGGGGAGCAATCTCCTGTCGCGGTATGCGCGGGCCACTGCGAGCCTCCGGATGCACGCGCCGAGGATCTCGAGCGCTGGCTGGCACTACTGCGTCTCCTGTTTACAAAGGAGGGAGAATGGCGCAAAGCATTCAGACCCCACGTTCTACGATTCAACATCTCGTATGAAGACGGAGCTGTGCTCAAAGACATCGTCAGCCGGATTCAGACCGATGAGCTTGCAGAATCTCTGAAGTCAATCGGGCGACTACCACCACCCCGCATCCCCGACGATCAGTGGCGTGTTGCGAAGGCGCTGTTCCGATTGCTTCGTCAGGCGCTCGCGCACCTAAAGGTCCTTTTCGCGGAAACAGGCCGCTGTGATTTCTCCGAACTCGCGTTGGCGGCCTGCGAAGCACTGTCGGCTGAAGACGGCGTGGCAGATCTTTCGCCGTCTCCCGGCGCGCGGCTCACGCATCTGCTCGTCGACGAGATGCAGGACACCTCGTCTTCTCAGTACCTGCTTCTCGAACGTCTGACGCGATCCTGGGACGGCCACTCTCAGACAGTGTTTCTTGTTGGTGACCCTAAGCAATCGATCTATCTCTTTCGCCAGGCGCGTGTGGAGCGCTTTCTTCGCACCGCCGCCGACCGACGGCTCGGGGACGTTCCACTGGAGCCGTTGCGGCTCACAGCGAACTTCCGCTCGCAGGGCGCGCTCGTCGAGGCTTTCAACGAAACATTCGCACAGCTCTTCCCACAAACTGCGGTCGTCAGTCAGGCGCTCGGTGAAGAGCTCGACGTTCCGTTCGTGCGTGCGCAGGCGATTCGCCCCGCATCTGCGCACCCGCACTCGATCGTCTGGAACACCGAGATACTCGGCAGCCACCCAATTCCGGGCAATCCCACTCCGACGGCAGCTGAACTCCGCGCGGCGCGCATTCAGCGTGAGACCCGCCAGATCCGTCGCATCATCGAGGAATGGCGCGCGCGGCCGCTTCCGTCAGGCCGGACCAAGCCGTGGAGCATCGCAGTCCTCGCTCGCGCGCGCAAGCACCTCGCTCACATCACCTCCGAGCTGTCACGTGATCATGGCGCCGGTCCCATCCCGTTCCGTGCGGTACAGATCGATACGCTCGACGAACGGCCTGAAGTGCTCGACGCACTTGCGCTCACGCGCGCGCTGCTCCATCCCGCCGACCGGGTCGCATGGCTTGCTGTGCTCCGTGCTCCGTGGTGCGGACTCTCGCTCGCCGATCTGCTCCACCTCACGGGAGACGGTCCGGATGCAGACCGCGAAGCGACCATTATGGAGCTCGTCGCGGAACGCGCTCATCTGCTCAGCCTCACCGGGCAGCAGCTCCTTGACCGAACCTGGCCGACACTCGATCGGGCTATGTCCACGCTTGGCCGGAGCTCCTTCGCCGCACACGTCGAGCGCACGTGGCTGTCACTGGGAGGCGATGCAGCACTCTCTCCTGACCGCCTTGCCAATGTGCGCCGATTTTTCGAGGTCCTTCGCGAGCTCGAACAGGACAGTGCAGGCGCAATCGATATCTTGGCACTCAATGCGCGCCTCTCGAAGCTCTATGCCGAAGCCACTGCCGATGAAACTGCCGTCCAGTTGCTCACAATCCACAACAGCAAGGGTCTCGAGTTTGATCTCGTTCTCATCCCGGGGCTCGGGCGCTCCACCAACCGCAGCCGCTCTGAATTGCTGAACTGGCTTGAGCTTGATCCGCCTGACGGAGAGGCTGCGCACATTCTGCTGGCTCCCATCGGGTCGCGCGGCGATCAAACTGACGGACTCAATCAGTGGCTCTCACGCGTCAGACGTTCGCGCGAACATGCAGAGCTCCGTCGTCTTCTGTACGTTGCCTGCACGCGCGCCCGCGAGGCTCTTCACCTCTTCGCAGCCTGCGAAGCGCAAAGGGACGGGACAGTCCGTACACCCGTTGAAGGCACCCTGCTTCGGGCAGCATGGCCGGTCGTCGCCGCTCGCTTCGGCTCACCGGTCGGCTCTGAAGAGAGCACCGCCTCAACCACCTCATTGCCAATAACGCGGGGAAGTCTCCTGCCCTTTGCATCAATCAAGGAGCCCGGTGACGGACTTGCAATTGCTGCTTCTGCAACCGAGATCGAAACGATGGACCGCGTTCCGGTTGTGCATCGTTTGCCATTGTCGTTCGATCCGCTGACTCGCTTCAGGTCCGCGAAAAACCTTCGCCTGCCTTACACGCCGGCATCTGATCTTCCACATGCGCCTTCGTTTGAGCGGCCGGAAGGTTCATTCGCGGTGCGGGCCTTCGGGAATGTCGTGCACCGGTTCCTTCAGTTCGTCAGCGCGAGTCTCGCCGCGGGAGACACTCCTGAAACTCTGCTCGCAAATCTCCCTTCATGGGAGCCCCGCATCCTTGCGGCGCTGCGCAACGAGGGCGTAACGCCTGCGACCTCGCAGCGCGAGGCACCTCGCACGCTCACCGCGTTGCGCAATGCACTCACGGATCCCACCGGCCGCTGGATTCTTTCCGCCCGCCCTTCGGCTGCGAGCGAGCGCTCGATTGCGTCACTTGACGCCTCGGTGCTACGCGCCGATCGGACTTTTGCGGCAGGCGATACACCGCTTTCTGACGGCGACGACACCGTCTGGATCGTCGACTTCAAAACCACGGAACAGGGATCCCGCGCTCCTGAGCGCTTCGCAGAGGAAGAACTACTTAAGTACCGCACGCAACTCGAGCGCTATGCCTCCGTGCTGCGCGAGCTCTCCCCCGAACGGCACAAGATTGTGCTTGGTCTCTATTACCCTCTCATTCCTCGTTTGTTGCACTGGATTTCATCAGAGACCTCTTAGGTCGTAGCACGTCTAATGTCATGTGCCAGTGCTATCCTTCTATCGCACGTCCCCGGAGGACCCACAGGGCTATATGTCAGACTCAGGACGCTTGGTTCTCTGCGTCGATGATGAGCGGGTGGGACTTCACGTACGCAAGCTTCTCCTCGAGCGGTCGGGCTACAAAGTGATTACCGCGCACGATGGCAGCACCGGGCTCACGATGTTCGAAGAAAACCCGGTCGACGTAGTCGTGCTCGACTACGCAATGCCGGGAATGCACGGCGGTGAGGTCGCTGCACGTATGCGTGCAGCCAAGCCGGACGTGCCGATCCTCCTGCTGTCGGCATATGTCGGCCTTCCCTCGGATGTTACCGGGTTAGTTAATGTCTACATGACCAAAGGTGAGGGTGCACCTGCGCTTTTGGAGAAACTCGACGCTCTTTTTTCGCATATTAACTCTTAGCTCTTGCGAATATTTAAGTATCGCGTTTTGCGACCACTTAAACGTCCCCTGCCCATCGAATTGTGCATTGGTGAATCCTGAAGCGCTGCCGTTGCGAGTCGTCGAGTGAACCTGAGTCAGCTAAATCGAATACTGCTGCAGACCCTGCTGCTTCCAGTGGTGGCGCTGCTGCTGGTTTCGGGGGCCCTCATATGGCAAATCGGCAACGCGCAGAAGACGGTCAACGATCTCCAGGACGCCGATCGCAACATTGCAACCGCCACTTACATCCTCGCAATGACGGTCGACGAAGAGAGCGGCCTGCGCGGATTTCAGAACACATCGAACGAAGCATTCCTTCAGCCCTTTCAGAAGGCCCAGGGCCAGCTCTCCGCCAGCGTCTCCACCCTTCGCAAGGACCTTGCAGTGCGCGGCAAGGATACTCATCTTCTCGATCAGTTTCTCGTCACTCACCAGCGCTGGCTTGACACTGCCGCTGCTCCCATGATCGCGCTGATTCGATCTGGCGGAAATACGCGAGATGTCACTCTCAACCTGCGTGGCAACGAGGAAATGGAGAGCATCCGCGATATTCTCAATGAACTTATCAACGAGCAGAAGCTGCAGCGACAGAATGAAGTCGAGCACTGGCAGACGCAGGTTCGCCACACACTGGAAGCCATCGTTGGTTGCGCTGCGCTCATAGGGCTTCTCATCGGGTTATTCGCCCGCAGTCGCCTGCACATGGTCACGCACGCGTTTCAGGGAGCGATCACAGCGCTGCGAAAGAACGCGCAGGCCACCTATGATTCTGAGCAGCGTCTGCGTACGACCCTTACCTCCATCGGTGACGGCGTAGTCGTCTGCGATCAGCATGGCCGCGTCGAACTGATCAACACCGTAGCCGAACAACTAACCGGCTGGACGCAGGCGGAAGCGGCCCAAAGGCCTATCAGCGAGGTCTTCCTCATCGTCGACGAAGCCTCGCGCGACCTCATGGAAAATCCTGTCGACGCCGTGCTGCGCACGCAACATGCCGTCTCGCTTGCCAACCATGCCGTTTTGCTTCGACGCGGAGGTGGAGAAGTCCAGATCGACGACAGCGGCGCGCCTATCTTCGACCGTTCCGGCGAACTCGCCGGCGTTGTCATGGTCTTCCGCGATGTCACTGAACAGCGACGTACGCAGGCTGCTCTGCTTGCGAGCGAGAAGCTCGCCGTCACCGGCCGTCTCGCAGCAACACTCGCACACGAGATCCATAACCCACTCGACTCCGTCGTCAATCTGCTTTACCTGATGAAGCACGGGGCCTCCCCGGAAGAGACGGCCGAGTTCCTTGACCTTGCTCGCTCGGAGCTCGACCGCGTTACGCAGATCAGCCGCGCCATGCTAGGCATGTACCGGGAGTCAAAGACGCCTATCGAATTGGACCTCAAGGAACTGGTCGACAGCATCCTTCTTCTGCTGCAGCGCCAGATCACCCAAGCCGGCGTTTCTCTGCAGAAGAACCTCGACAACCACGCAAAGATTAGCGGTTATCCGGCAGAGCTGCGACAGGTCTTTACGAATCTACTCACCAACGCGATGGACGCGTCGACGCCTGGCTCTCTCATCGAGGTTTCGCTACGCTCAACTCCATCGCCGGATGGCCAGCGATCACATAACAACCGTCCTGGCGTCACCGTTTCCGTTGTGGACCACGGCCCCGGCATACCTGCGGATACGATCAAGAACCTGTTCCAGCCTTTCTTTACAACCAAGGGCGAGAAGGGTACAGGCCTTGGCCTATGGGTCAGTCAAGGCATCGTGCAAAGACACGGCGGCGATATTCGCCTCGAGTCACGCACAGGCGAATCCGATCACGGCACAACGGTCTCCGTCTTTCTCCCGGAGACTTCGATTGATACCGTCGCGAAACCGCCCGCGGCTGCTCAGGCCTGAACCGCCGCACCGCAGAGCAGTCGCTCCAGCACCGACACAGCACGCTCGCAATCCCTGCGGCTCACGTCATAGTGCGTCACAAGCCGGACTGCATGAGATCCAATCGCACTCGCCAGCACGCCATTCTCGCGTAGCCCGCGCACCAGAGCCGCAGCATCTCCCTCATCGCGCAAAGTGAAGATCACAATATTTGTCTGCACATCAGTCGGATCGATCTCTGCCGCATCGCAGCGCGCAATCGCTTCCGCCAGAAGCCGCGCATTCGCATGATCATCGCCGAGACGTTTCGGCATCTCATCCAGAGCGATAAGGCCCGCAGCCGCCAAGACACCAGCCTGCCTCATCCCTCCACCCAGCGATTTGCGAAACACACGCGCGCGCTCAATCACTTCACGTGAACCCACGAGCATCGATCCCACAGGCGCACCGAGCCCTTTGCTTAGGCAGAACATCACCGTATCAAAGCCGCGTGTCAGCGTCGCAACATCCAGTCTCAGCGCCGCTGCCGCATTGAAGACGCGCGCTCCGTCCAGATGTACCGGCAGCTTCGCCTCCCGTGCCCCTTCCCAAATCTCTTCGAACACCTCTACCGGCGTCACGGTACCGCCGGCCATGTTGTGCGTGTTCTCGAGCGCAATCAATCCAGTCGGTGCGCGGTAATAGATCTTCGGTGCGATCGCCCTGCGAATGGACTCCCACGACAGCACTCCGCGATCGCCCTCCACCGTACGCGGCACGCAGCCCGAAAAAGCCGAGACCATCGCCATCTCCCAATCGAGGATGTGCGACTTCGCCTCGCAGATGACCTCCTGTCCATGCTGCGTGTGAAGGCGAATCGCAATCTGATTCCCCATCGTGCCGGTCGGCACAAAGATGGCTGCCTCGCGCCCGAACACCTCGGCCGCACGCTGCTCCAGACGGTTCACCGTCGGATCTTCGCCGTAGACGTCGTCGCCAACTTCGGCCGCAGCCATGGCCGCGCGCATCGCAGCAGTCGGCTTTGTCACCGTATCGCTGCGCAGATCAATCACATTCTCATTCGCCAAAGCTCTCACCTCTCCTATGCCATAACGGCCAACAACTCACCGAACACCTCGCTGGACACCAGTCGCCCGCGTCTCGTGAGCTTCCAACGACCGTCCTCAACGAGCATCAACCCCTCGCGTGCAAGGTGTTCGACGCGCTCTTCACAAGCTCGAACCCATATGTCGGGGAACCTGTCGTGCAAATGAGCCACCGAGAGCCCCTCGTTCAACCGCAATCCGAGAAACACCGACTCCTCAAACGCTTCGCGCTCACTCACCTCTGTCCGCTCACCGCCGACGTCGGCATCATACGCATCAAGCTCATCCGCATTCGCAAACCGCACAGCGCTGCCGTCCGCTCGCGGCAGCATGGAGTGCGCGTCCAGACCAAGCCCCAGATACGGCGCTCGTTCCCAATACTTGCGATTGTGTCGCGACTGATGCTCTGCGCCTCTGGCGAAGTTCGATATCTCATACTGTGCGAACCCGTTCTCTTCCAGGAATTCGCACGCGTCTTCATACAACTCCGCCCCAAGCTCCTCACTTGCAACCGCCGGCGCGTGCAGCCGTGCTCCTCCGCCGAGCACCTCTCGCCCCAGCCGCGACCCCTCGTCAATCTCGAGCAGATACACGCTCAAGTGCGTCAACTCCGAGTTACACGCACTTTCGATCGACGCCCTCCAGCTCTCGCGCGTCTGATAGGGCAGCCCCGCGATCAGATCCGCACCAATCTCCCTAACGCCCTTCGCGCGCAGCCTCGCGATCTCCTGCAGACACGACTCCCCCGTATGGGAACGTCCAACTGCCATACTTTCGCGATCTACAAAGCTCTGCACTCCCAGGCTCACGCGGTTCACACCGAGCCGCAATACCTCCTCGAGCACGTCGTCGGCGATTTGGCCCGGCGCCGCCTCCAAAGTAATTTCCGCGTCTTGATCCACCGCAAACTGCCGCCCCAGCGCCGCGAATATCAGCCGCAGTAGCTCAGGCTCCAGCAGGCTCGGCGTGCCCCCGCCGAAGTACACCGTATCCACCACACGAGGCAGTTGAGCCTCCAGACTGCCTGCCCTGGCCCCGGCACTGTCAATCTCCCCACCGAGCCTGCGTACATACTCCGAGACCCGGTCAGCTGTCGAGACCCCCGAAGCGAAGTTACAGAAGCTGCACTTCGCACGGCAGAACGGCACGCTCACATACACGCCGAGCCGCTCCATTTGTGACAATCTGCTCACAATTCCATTCTTTCATGCGACCAAACCTCCCCACTACAATCTATTCATCATGGCCGCTGGTACCGACGAAAAGCAGAGCAAGCCGAAGACTGCCGATTCCGCGCCTCCGCCCCGTTCCGGACCCGACGAAGACATCGTCGGCAAGGCCTACGACTCGCGCCTGATGCGGCGGCTTGGGCGCTACCTCGTGCCTTACAAACTTGCGGCCGCGGTCTCCGCCTGCGCCATTCTGCTCAAGTCCGCATCCGACGTCGCCGGCCCATACCTCGTCAAAGTCGCGGTTGACACCTACCTCGCACCGACTCGGAGCCCGGGATGGCTCGCCCGGCACCTCAGTCCCAACGCCGTTGCCGGCATCAATGAGTTGGCGCTCCTCTACTTCGGGGCGCTCCTGTTCAGCTTTGGCCTTGAGTTTGTCCAGACCTACCTCATGCAGTGGACCGGCCAGAAGATCATGTTCGACCTGCGCTCGCAGATCTTCCGCCACATCCAGCGCATGCATGTCGGCTTCTTCGATCGCAACCCCGTCGGCCGCCTCGTCACGCGTGTTACCTCGGACGTCGACGCGCTCAACGAGATGTTCACCTCGGGTGTGCTCGCAATCTTTGAGGACGTCTTCGCGCTCACGTTCATCGTCGTCATCATGCTGCAGATGAGCTGGCCACTCGCGCTGCTCACGCTATCCGTCATCCCTGGAATTCTTTACGCTACGAAGCGCTTCCGCGAGCACGTCCGAGACAGCTACCGCCGTCAGCGTGCTGCCACGGCCCGCATCAACTCCTTCACGCAGGAGTATGTTTCCGGCATGAGCGTTGTGCAGCTCTTCAACCGCGAACGTCGCGCCTTCACGGACTTTTCCGCTGTCAACGCGGAAAACAAACAGGCCTGGACCGATGCGATCTTCGCCTACGCGCTCTACTACCCGGTGGTCGAGTTCCTCAGCTCCATCGCGATCGCGCTCGTCATCTGGTTCGGCGGGCGCGCCGTGCTCAACGCCTCGGCGTTTACCTGGATCACGCACCACCGCTATCTCATCCCCCCGCACGGAAACGTCGCCCAATTCAGCGTCTTCGGCAACATCGTCACAATCGGCGTTCTCATCGCTTTCATCCAGTACGCGCAGCGATTCTTCCGTCCCATTCAAGACCTGAGTGACAAATACAACATTCTGCAGGCCGCGATGGCCGCGGCCGAGCGCATCTTTAGGCTGCTCGATACGCCGCCGGATATCGCAGCGCCCTCGCATCCGCGCACTGGTGATGGCTCCGGCCGAATCGAGTTCCAAAATATCTGGTTCACCTACCAGAAGTTGAGCAAAGATGATGCTACTGTTCTTGCAGCCTCTACCGATCCCGAGCGCGATCTTCCGCACATCGAGTGGATCCTGCGCAACGTGAGCTTTGTAGTCCATCCTGATGAAACCGCGGCCATCGTCGGTCACACAGGCGCCGGCAAAACCACTCTCACCGCGCTGATGATGCGCTTCTACGACGTGCAACGTGGTCGGGTCTTGGTCGATGGCGTCGACGTTCGCGAACAGGATCTCCTCACATTGCGCCGCCGCTTCGGTGTAGTGCTACAGGACCCCTTTCTCTTCTCCGGCGACATTCGCTACAACATCCGTCTCGGCTCCTCGTGGATCACTGAAGACGAGGTTGCGAACGCCGCAGACCAGGTCAATGTCGGCGATTTCATCCGCACGTTGCCGGACGCCTTCCGCGAACCCGTACTCGAGCGTGGCTCTACCCTCTCCACTGGTCAGAAGCAACTCATCAGCTTCGCCCGTGCGCTCGCGCACAAGCCCGGCATCCTCATCCTTGATGAAGCCACAAGTTCCGTCGACACCGAGACCGAGATTCGCGTACGTTCCGCGCTTGAACACATGATCACCGGGCGCACCAGCGTCCTCATCGCACACCGCCTCTCCACCGTGCAGCGCGCTGACATGATCCTCGTCATGCACAAGGGACAACTCCGTGAGCAAGGAAGCCATCAGCAGTTGCTCGCGCAACGAGGGCTCTACTACAAGCTTTACCGCCTGCAGTACAAAGATCAGGAACTCGTCGCGGCCGATTAGCTCTACACTCTCCTTCGGGCCATTTGGTGAAGGTTGGCTTGTGTCTGTTGTTGTAGTCGTTCTCTCTTGTCATTCCGAGCTAGCGAGGAATACGCTTTCGACCCTGGGCAACATGCCAGTCCACAAGCCACCATGCCCCCCACTTCACAATCGATCGTCGCGGCGCGCCGCTTAGTCGCCAACACACCGGGCGCCATTCTCTTCGAGAGCAGCACCGTCAGTAGCGCACAGCACAATCGATCACTTCTCTTCCAAGACCCCACCCACTGGCTCGAAGTCCGCGATCTTGGTCAGCTTCCCGCCGCCTTCGCCACCATCGACGAAGCCCTCGAGCGAGGCCACTGGGTCGCGGGCTATCTCGCATACGAGTGTGGCTACCACTGGGAGCCCACCGCATATCCAAACTACGGTCTCACTTCAAACACTCTTCCGCTGGCGGCCTTCGGCATCTACGCCGAACCCGCTCTCTGCAGCCCCTCCTCACAACGACCGCCGCACGAAGTCGGCCTCGCCAATCTCTCCGTCTCGCTCACACGGGAGCAATACACCCTGCAGTTCGATCAAGCGCAGCGGTACATCTCCGCCGGCGACACCTACCAGTTAAACCTAACCGCGGAAATGCACGCACCATACGCTGGCGATCCGGCCGATCTATTCGCCCACATGATGACCGCGCAGCCCGTGGACTTAGGCGCGATGCTCCACATCGGTCCACGCCACATTCTCTCTGCCTCACCCGAGCTCTTCTTTCACCAGCGGGATCGCCAGATCACCGTTCGACCCATGAAGGGTACCTTGCATCGTGGGTCAACTCCGTCTGAAGACGATCAACTTGCTGTTTCACTCGCCGCCGACGAGAAGAACCGTGCCGAAAATGTCATGATCGTAGACCTTCTCCGCAATGACCTCGGTCGCATCGCCGAGTTCGGGTCGGTCCATCCCGACAAACTCTTCACTGTCGAGCGTCTGCCGTCGCTCCTCCAAATGACCTCGGAGATCCGCGCTACTCTTCGCCCGGAGATCACGCCCTATCGCCTTTTTGCCGCGCTCTTCCCCTCCGGCTCCATCATCGGTGCACCCAAAGTTCATTCCATGCAGCTGCTCCGAGGCCTCGAGCAGCGCGACCGTGGTGTCTACACCGGAGCTATCGGCTTCTGGTCCCCGGACGGCGAGGCTCTATTCAGCGTCGCCATTCGCACCGCGGTCCTCGACTCCGGCCAACTCACCATGGGAGTGGGATCCGGTCTCGTCGCCGACTCAATTGCTACGTCCGAGTACAACGAGTGCCTTCTCAAGGCTGACTTTCTTCGCAACCAAACCTTCAGTCTCATCGAAACCATGCGCTGGCAGCAGAGCCACTGCGATCTCCTCCAACTCCACCTCGATCGTCTTCAATCCTCAGCCGGTCACTTCCATTTTCGTTTCGATCGCGACGCCATCGAACAGGCCATCGAACTCCACGCTGCCGGCATTGACGCAACGATTCCATGCAAGCTCCGTCTTGTTGTCGGTCACAGCGGCGTCTGCACGTTCAGTCCGCCCGAACCGATCGCCGCCGAAGACCCGTCAACGACATTGCGCATTCATCTCTGGCCCACGCCCATCGACTCGACCGACCCTTCGCTCCAGCACAAAACCACACGTCGGGCTTTCCATGATCGCGCGTACGCCGAGGGGCGCCGACAAGGCTTCGACGACATCATCTTTACAAACGAACACGGACACATCACCGAAGGCGCCATCCACAACATCTTCGTTCGACACGGTGCCCAATGGCGTACACCTCCCTCCAGCGACGGCCTGCTTCCGGGCGTCTATCGTCGCCATCTGTTGGCGACACATCCCGAGATCATTGAAGCCAACCTGACTCCAGAGGATCTTCGCAACGCCGACGAGATCTGGCTTACCAACGCGGTTCGCGGCATTCGCAGAGCCACTCTCGCCATCTGACGCAAACCGCTCAACTGCTACCCTCACCTCATGGCACCAGGCAAGATCAACACTCCGCGGCAGGTACTCTTCGCCTCGCTCGTTGGCACGACAGTCGAGTTCTTTGACTTTTACATCTACGCGACCGCGGCAGTCCTGATCTTCCCTTCGCTCTTCTTCCCAGCATCGAACCCTGCATCCGCCGTGCTGCTCTCGCTCGCCACCTTCGGCGTCGCCTTCATCGCGCGACCCGTCGGCTCGGCGTTGTTCGGCCACTTCGGTGATCGCATCGGCCGCAAGCGCACGCTCGTACTCGCGCTCTCCACCATGGGCCTCTCGACGTTCCTCATTGGCGTTCTTCCCGGTTATTCAGCCATCGGTGTCCTCGCGCCACTGCTGCTTGCGCTCTGCCGCTTCGGCCAGGGCATCGGCCTCGGCGGCGAATGGGGCGGCGCCGTCCTGCTTGCCGTCGAAAACGCACCGCCTCGCAAGCGCGCACTCTACGGAATGTTCCCGCAACTCGGAGCCCCCATTGGCTTCTTGCTCTCCGGCTCCGTCTTCCTCGTCCTCTCGAACTTCCTCACGCAGAAACAGCTCTTCGCCTTCGGTTGGCGACTTCCCTTCCTCGCCTCCGCATTCCTCGTGCTGCTCGGCCTCTATGTTCGTCTCACGCTCACGGAGACGCCCGTCTTCGCCGAATCCCTGCGCCGCGCCGAACCCGTCAGGCTGCCGCTGTTCGACGTCTTTCGTCATAACCCGCGGGAACTCTTCGCCGGCATTCTCGTCTGCCTCGCCACCTTTGTCCTCTTCTACCTCATGATCGTCTTCGCGTTGTCGTGGGGAACCAAAGCGCTGCACTACTCCAACTCCCACTTCCTCACACTGCAGCTCTTCGCTACGCTCTTTTTCGCCGTCACTATCCCCATCTCCGCGTGGCTCGCCGAGTATGGCCGCCGCCGCCTCATGATCATCGTCACCATCGCCATCGCAGCCTTCGGGTTCGTCCTCGCGCCGCTCTTTACCTCTGGTCTCACTGGCGCATTCCTGATGATGAGCGTTGGACTCTCGCTCATGGGCATCACTTACGGCCCACTCGGCACCCTCGTCTCCGAGCTCTTCCCAACGTCCGTCCGCTACACCGGCAGTTCGCTTGCCTTCTCCACCGCGGGCATCCTCGGCGCATCCGCCGCCCCTTACATCGCGACGAAGCTTGCCATGAAGTACGGGCTCCGTGCCGTTGGCTACTACCTGACGGCCTCAGCGCTGCTCACTCTCATTGGTCTCCTGCTCATCCGTGAGACCAAGGACGAAGATCTCAACGCGTCCCTGGACGAGAGAGTCACTGCCGCCACCTGATGTCGGAAGGCGAAGCCTTCCGCCTCGGTCCGCTCGAGTGGTGTTGGCGTTCGCTCACCTACTGGATGCGCCAGCCCATGAGACTCGCTGCACCACAGCCGCTGCCGGTGCAGACTGCGCCGGCTGCCGCGTGACGGGCCGGGCAGTCTTACCCTGCAGCACATCTTCCAATGCATCGTGCACGAAAAGCAGTGACAGCGCGCGCCCATCCGTCTCCGGCTGCGTCTGTCCCGCGTTATGAATCAGCAGCGCTGGCCGCGGATCGAATTCGTTGCGAGACGCCTGATCATCCTCCTCGGTCCAAGCCGGCAGCCAATCCCATAGCATGATGCGCCATGAGTGGTCGCCCTGCACAATCACCGTCGTATCCTTCCACCGCGGCGACTGCTGCAGCAGCGCCATCACACTCCCCAGCGTTCTATCCGCCAGCGCCAGGTTGTCCATGTACGAGCTCCCGCATCCCCGCGCATAATCGTCGTTCACCCGGCTCCAGATATTTGGACTGTGAGGAATCGGAAGGTGCAGAAAGATGAAGTCTGCCTGGTCCTGCTTCAACACCTCCGTCGCATGCTGCTGTAGATTCAAATGCGTTTGCAGCCTCTGTCGCACATCAAAGTCGCAGCTTCTTCGGTCCGCAAGCCCAGGCGACACAAGCTGGATTCCCAGCCCCTGAAAGGGCCGAGCAGTATTCCGCCAGAGGCTGTAGCGCTGCGCCATGTCGCCATCAGTGCGGTCAAGGTTCGTCCAATAGCAGCTGTCCAATGCGCTTCGATAGATCGTGCAGTAAGGGTTGTACCAGCCCACGACTGCAGTTCTCCAGCCTGCGCGCTCGGCATCATGAAAGACCGTGCCGCTCCCATCCAGCGCGTGCCACCCATGTGCGCCGTCATAGTGCACCTTGAGCGTGTTATCGAACCCATAGCGAAAGTCGTCGATCATCGCTCCGCTCAAAAGCGACGGCACAATCTTCACCGTCTTCAGGCCGATGGGCTGCATGTTCGTATACAGCGTGCTCTGAGACCGCAGTGCGTCAAAGTTCGGCAGCGCCAGATCGTGCGCCCGGTGCTCGAACAGTTGGTCATACGAGAGCTCATCGAAGAGCACCCACACCACTCGCGGATGCTCACGCATTTGCTGCGGAGCGTGGCTCCATGCTGCCGTGATCTGCTGCGGTCCCGGGCGCCACGACATCACCCACGCCAGTTGAACGATGCTGCAGATACCAAAGATTGCGAAGAACACGCCCACCGCATCGCCGATACGGATGACGCGCCTGTACCAAAGCGGAAACCGCAGTAACAACAACAACAGAAGCGCAACCCAGATGACGCCAAAGACCAGAATGACTCCGTCCGTTAGCGTCAGCGGACTCACTGTGCGCGTGCGCTCCAACAGATACGGCGGCGCCAGGATCATCACCATCAGCCGCACCCACGAGTAGTACGTCGTACGTGCGGCGAACGCCAGCACAGCAAACAAGCCCAGGCCAAGCAGGAGAATGTCCGCAATCTGCGCCAGACATATTCCCGTCAGCGGATAGGGAACATGCATCCGCACGTCTGCTCCCCCGCCCAGCAGGTCGCCGTAGTTCACAACAAGGATCAGCGATGCCAGTCCGATACACTGGCAAAGCCTTTTAAACACTTGGCGCCCTTTATCGTCTGCCCGCTCGTTCACCCAAGCGCCTCGCCGGAGATGCGTTCCAGAAGGTACAGAATACGCCCGTTCCCCAGCGTCTCTGTGCGTACCGTCGAAAACAGCCCTTGGCACGCTACAACCAGATCGCGCTCGCTCAGTGATCCGTACAGCGCATCGCGTCCACGCATCAGGCTCACAAACATCGGGTCCGTCGCAGGCACCCACTCCATCACGACAAACCTCTTCGTCAGCCTGTGACACAACTTCACAATCGCGCGCAGCGGAATCTGCTCCAACAGCAGCAGGTGATGAATCACCGCCAACAGCATTACCATCTCGAACCGTTCCTCCAGCCGCGGCAGAAGAGCACTCGACTCGCGGTTCTCCCAACCCACAGCCGGCGTTGGCCTCGCCAGGTCCGCATGAATCGTCTGAATCTTCAGACCCTTCGCGGCAGCCATCTGCGCAATCCGGTCTGCCGCATCCGCATCACGCTCGAGCGCGACCACTTCTGCACCACACTCGGCGGCCATCGCGCTGAACTCACCTGTGTTCGCTCCGACATCCAGTACCATCGCAGGCCGCAACTCGTCGAGCACTCCGTGAATCCACGCGCGCTTCTGCTCGCTCTCCGCTGCGCTATAGTGCGACTGCGAACTCGTATACTCCGCCCACTCTGAGTTCACCTTCTTCGGCATCGCCGCTCGCGTCCGCTTGCGTAGTCCCGCAACCGTTCTCTTCAGCGTATGAAGCGTCAACTCCGAATCACGCGGAGCCTGCGCCTTCCGCACTCCTGTCTGTGCATCTTTGCGCCGGTCAAGCAATGCCGGAATCGTTACCGGCCACAACGCCGCAGGAGAGAACCGCTTCGTCCAGCTCAGCGCCGCATACAACTCGGCCGGTTCATATCCATCGCGCTTGAACGACGTCAACTCCAGTGGCCACTGCAGCATCTTCTTCATCAGCAGCGGCAGCAGAAACGTCCGCACATACTGCCCATACGCCAGCCACAACGCACTGCCAGGGTCGCGCCGTTCAAACGACAGCACATCCACCAGCACCGGCCGCGCGCCATCGAACAGAACGTTCAGCGGCGTCGCGTCCTTCAGAATCCACCCATCGTCCAGCGCCTCATCGCACAGTCGCAGAGTCAGCTCTGCTGCAGCCATCCACTGCGGCGCCGTCCACTCCCACGGATACGCAACAATGCGCACGCGCGGATGAATCAGACGCAGCCCGTCTGCATCATCCTCAACATCGCTCGCTATCATTTCGCCGCGTTCAACCGCACGACGGTAGAAGTTCGAGTTCAGAAACTCGAACACCGTCTCGCGGAACTCGGGCCGTATCGTTCGCACGGCCCGGTCGCGTTCGACTACAAGAGAACCGGCGGGATCGCGAAAGGTTGGTTCAGCAGCAACTAGACTCATGCCACCTTGCGCGGTTCACCCTTCTCCTCGCCGAGAGGAACATAGTCTTCGGGCTTGCGTCGCACCCCAAACACAGCCCGGATCTTCCTCCGAAGAAAGAACACCGCCGCGGCCATTACAGACGCCGCAGATTGCAGCGCCAACAGCCCCGAACCCGGATCCACGTACATGGCCATCGCTCGCTGCTCCGTGGCAATCAACACACACACACACACCACGCAGCCGAGCGCAAAAGAAAGGAGATGCTTCATCGTCACTCTCCGAATGGACCGGTGAAATCCTCTTCCCGGCCTTTTTGTTGAACTTGTTCTAGGACCCGAAAATCTATCTACTCAAACTCCAAATCATCGACTTCGTTGTGCAGCCGTGATGCAACTTAGGTCCGCCGCATCAACTTCACGCCAATGCTGCGAACGCAATTTCACACTCAGAGACGAGGTAGCGCGTTGAAAAGACCACGACCTGAGTGAAAAATTCTGCAGTGCCATTAAAGGCACCCCACCCAATAAACAAAACGATTCAGCGCTATCGATACGCGCGTCGCAACTCAGACGTTTTCAATCATCTGCAGCATGCCGCTCCGCCGCTTCCACCAGCTTCTGCACACGACGTTCACGCGCCTCCGGCGTCTTGTAATAGAAAACGCCCATCAGCTCCGACCTCCGCTGCACCGGTGTCATCCGTTTCCATCCCACCTTGGCCCTGGGCCTGCTCCGCAACGCGCGCGCAACCGCCGGCGGCAGTTCCACCTCCGCCTCCATCGTCGCCAGCAATCGCTCCGCCATCTGCTGCGCGCGACGCACCCGAGCCTCCTCACTCTTTACCCCGAGCACCCACTTCCCAATCTCGCGTCGCATCGACTCCGACAGCCCGTCATACCACTCCCTCAGCCCAGCCTCATCCTCCAACAGCGCCTCCAGCACATCCGGCAGCTCCGCCGGTCGCGGCTCAAGATCCGGCTCCAGCACAATCTCCACTGAAGCACCGAGCGCCACTCGCGCCCTCTTCTGCGTCTCGCGATTCACCAAAAGAAAATGGCCACCGCCATCCACGAATAACGACGTCCGAAATGCCGCACCATTTACTTCGCCGCGTACTCGCAATCGGATCATCTTCGGCCACGCCTTCGCCGGGTCGAACGGCACCCGCGCGATCGTCCACCCCAGCCCGCGCTCCTTCTCCAGCACCACCCGAAACCGCATCTCCGTCTTCTTCACACGCGTACCCATCTCGCCGACCATGTTAGCGGCACCACAATCTCGTCCCCCGCCACAAACGACGATAAACTCGACGCATCGCTGCTCCCTCCAATCCGCGCATCTTCCTTTCGGCCGGCGAAGCCTCCGGCGACGCCTACGGCGCCCAGGTGATCGCCGCACTCCGCGTTCGCCTCCCAGGCGCAACCTTCACCGGCCTCGGCGGCGCCCAGATGGCCCGCCAGCACCAGCAACAGATCGTCCGCGCCGAGGACGTCGCCGTCATGGGCGTCACTGAGATCCTCCGCCACATTCCCCACATCTATTCCAGCTACCGCCGTCTCGTTCGCTCCATCCGCCGCAATCGGCCTTCCATTGCCATCCTCATCGACTTCCCGGACGTCAATTTCCGCCTCGCCCGTCATCTTCGCCGGGCGGGTGTCCCCGTGGTATGGCTCGTCTCGCCACAACTCTGGGCCTGGAAGCGCAACCGTCTTCGCTGGGTCCAGCAGCGCGTCTCCAAGATGCTCGTCATCTTCCCCTTCGAGGAGACCTTCTACCGCGAGCGCGGCGTCGACGCCGAGTTCATCGGCCATCCGCTCCTCACGCCCGAGTCCACCTTGCCCTCCCTCCCACGAGAGACCTACGCCGCCCAGCACGACCTCGACCCCGCCAAGACCTGGATCGCACTGCTTCCCGGGAGCCGCTGGAAGGAGATCCGCGCCAACCTTCCCGCCCTCCACGAGCTCGCCATGAGCGACCTCATCGCCACCGCCGCCGCCGAGACCACCTTCGACGGCCACAAGATTTCCACACCCCGAGACCCCGCCGCTCATACCCGCTACGAGTTCCTTCTACCCGTCGCTTCCACCATCAAACCGGCCGAACTCCAGGCTTATATCAACGACCTCAACCAGGAACATCTCAAGTATTTTGGGCCGGAAGCTTCAACCATTCGTTTAACTCTTGTACCCGACGCCCGCGAGGCCCTCCATCACGCCCGCGCCTCCGTCGTCGCCAGTGGTACAGCCACCGTCCTCGCCGCGATTGTGGGAAACCCGTTCGTCGTCGTCTACCGGGTCTCACCCTTTACCTTCGCCCTCGCCAGACGCCTCGTCCGCTATCCCGACGAGTTCCCCGACATGGCCGATGCCTCCGGCAATCTGCCCGTCGCCATGCCCAACCTCATCGCCGGGCGCCGCATCGTTCCCGAGCTCCTTCAGGACCACTTCACCGCCCAGAACGTCGCCTCCGAACTCGCCCCACTCCTCGCCGACAGCCCCGAGCGTCATGTCCAGATCGTGGCCCTCGCCGAGCTCCGCAACAGCCTCCTCGCCCCCGGTGGTCCCAACTTCGCCCCCCTCGACCGCGCCGCCGATATCATCGTCGGTCTCCTCAACCACCCCGCAACCGCCGTCGACTCGTAGTCCGAACTACCTCGCCGTCGTCTAATCTGATAGACACACTCGCGGAGAACCCTGCTTCTGCGGTAGCTTTAGCCTTAGGCCGCGCCTTCGTGAATGCGCCAAGGACCCCATGCTTCGCCTGCACTCGATGCTTCGCTCGGAATCCAAGTCGGAATCCCACTCGGAATTCAAATCGTGCTGCTTCCTGTCGATCCTCCTTCTCCTCACCCTCACTCCACTCGCCGCGATCGCCGCGATTCCCGCGCGCCAGCAGATCAACGTCACCGGCTACGTCATCAAGGCCGACCTCGACCCCGCTACCGGGCGCCTCAACGCGACCACCACCGTCACCTTCGCCACACTCGAGGACCTTACCAGCGTCGTCTTCGGCCTCAACAACGGCCTGCAGATTACCTCGCTCACCTCCGCTGACAAGGCCACACTGACACCCGAGCGCAACGCCGCCGACTCCACCGTCCGCGTCGGCCTAGCCACTCCTCTGGCTAAGGCCACAACTTCCACCTGGACCTTCACCTACAGTGGAACACCCAGCGTCGACACCAGCCCGGTCGACGGCATTAACTTCGTCCACGTCGCCGACCCGGTAACCATCCTCCTCTACCCAGGCCGCTGGTTCCCCATCCCGCTCCCGGGCCTTTACACCGACCGCTTTACCGCTGAGATTCATGTCACCGTCCCCACTGGGGAGCGGGCCATCGGCAGCGGCATCGCCGGCCAGCACACCTCACCTGGCGGCAAGACCGAGTTCGTCTTCAACTGGACCAAGCCCGGCTTCCCCGGCACCATCATTGCGGGCAAGTTCCTCCCGCCCGTCTCCGCGCCGGACGCTCCCAACGTCCACGTCTTCCTCACCGAGGACAACAAGGCGAAGGCTCACGACTTCGCCGAAACCGTTGCCAGGCAATTCGAGTACATGACCAGCCAATTCGGTGGCGCGGAGTCTCCCCTCATCTACGTCGTCGAACTCCCCGCCGACTCCGTCTCCGCCTCCTGGGCGCCCGAGATCGTCGCCATCCGTCCCGACCGCGGCAGCACACGTCTCCTCGCCAACACAGTCGCACATCAGTGGTGGGGTTCTGAGGTCTCGCCCGCCACGCTCAACGATCAGTGGATCACCAACGGCATGACCCGCTACGCCGAGCTCATGTACATCGAGGACCAGAGCGGCAAGATCGCGCTTCAAAACGCCATCACCGACACCGAGGCCGCCGCGCTCGCCTACGACACCGAGCCCCTTACCTCGCTCTCACGCGTCGATCCCTTCTCGCCGCAGTTCCAGAACATGACCTATGACAAGGGCGCGATGGTCTTCCACATGCTCCGCTGGGAGATGGGCGACGAGGTCTTCACCAACTTCCTCCGCGCCGTGCTCTCGCAGAACATCGACAAGAGCATCCGCACCTCGCAGGTCCAGACCATCGCCGAAGCCCAATCGCACCTCCAGCTCACGCCCTTCTTCTCGCAGTGGGTCGATGGCACCGGCGCTCCGCAGTTCGGCAACAACTATCAGGTCTACCGCCTCGGCAACGGTAAGGGCTTCCGCACCGTCGGCACCGTCACCCAGGACCTCGACCTCTTCAAGATGCCCGTCGAGCTTCGCATCGAGACCGAAGGCAAAACCGACGAGCGTCGAGTCGATCTCTCCGGCACCGAGTCCGCCTACAACGTCGAGACCTTCGGCCGTCCTCGCAAAGTCACCATCGACCCCGACAACTGGCTGCTCAAGAGCACGCCTGATCTCGCCGTCCGCGTCGCCGTTCTGCGCGGCCAGCAGGACGTCGCGCAGGGCGACCTCCTCGGCGCCATCGCCGAATACCAGAAAGCCTTGGACGAGGACCGCGGCAGCTCGCTCGCAAATTACCGCCTCGCCGAAGTCTTCCTCATGCAGAAGAACTACCAATCCGCCGCCAACGGCTTCCGCGACGCTTTGCGCGGCGACGGCGACCCTAGGTGGATCGAAGTCTGGAGCCACATCAACCTCGGCAAGATCTTCGACATCACCGGTCAGCGTGAGCGCGCCGTCAACGAGTACCGCCTCGCCATCCAGACCAACGACAACACCCAGGGCGCCATCAACGAGGCCCGCTCCCTGATGCAGAAACCCTACCAGCGCGACACCTCCGGCACTTAGCCTTCAGCCGGCTGAACTCGGGCACGGACTCACCGATCCGCTATCCGACTTCGCTGCCGCGCCCGTGATCAGGCACACATCCGCGCCCAGCACCGGCCCGAGGTGCTTCGTCTGCACGAACACGACGAGCCGCATCCCATCCAATCCAGACCTTCCTGAAACATTGCCGTTGAACACGAACGGTCTCTTGCCGAGATCTTCCGTATGCCATGAGCTGCCGATGCGCTCCAGCGTCCTCACCACTCCCACATGCTTCAGCGTGCGCCCATGGTTTTCGCCTGCGCGCACCTCAGTCGTATCCTCCGGATCGACCAGCGCCGCATAAACATTCACTTCCCCCGGCGCCGCTGGCATGCCGTTCCGCAGCGTGAACGTCACAGCTTTGCCCCCAATCTGCACACTCGTAATCTGCAGCGGAATCGGATGGCTTGCAGCCGCCTGTTCCAGCGCAGCCGCAATGGCTTTGCCATCTGTGCCATTCATCTGCACCGCGCCGTTGACCACCATCTGTGGAGTGTAGACGTCCTCCAACTTAAAAAGGTATTGATACTCCCTCTGCCGCTCGGTCAGCTCAGCCGACGAGAACCGGTCCAGCCACCCCTCCTTGTTCCAATAATCAACGTGCTCGCTAAGCACGATAATCCTGGCGCCCTGAAGAGGCTGTTCGCGATCAAGCCGCCCAAGCAGCGCATCCGCCGGCGGGCAGCTCGAGCACCCCTCGGCCGTGAACAACTCCACAAGCACCGGAACCTTGCTGGCCTGCGCGGTACTAACATTCGCCTGCGCATCGCGCGCGGCAGCCCGAATGTCGCTCCCACCCCCGCCCGGGCACAACCAGCAAACGATTCCCAAAGCAAAGCCGGCGCATGCAGCAAAATGGAGAGTGCGAGCGAATCCGCGAGACTTCATAACGCCTCCGTAAGACAGAAGCAGTCCAAATCAGGCTAAGCAATTCAGAGGAAAGTGGCAAACAGCGCTCAATTCTTCGCACGCTCACTTCGACCGGCTCAACAGCAACACTGCCTCGTCAGCAATCACCCAAGCTACAAATTCGTTCAGCGATTACAACGCTCCCGTAAATCCCGATCCGAACAGCGTCCCTCGCCCAAGCAGTTCGTGAGGATCAAACCGGCGTTTCACCGCACGCATCGCCTCAATCTGCTCGGGCGTGTACTGCAGCGTCAGCAGCCCCGCCTTGCGCTTCCCTAACCCATGTTCCGCCGAGACCGTTCCACCCAACTTCACAGCCTGCACCGCGAACTCTCTCAGCATGCGCGTTGCCTTCTCTGCCTCTTCCGCCGTCGTCGGAAGAATGTTCAGGTGCAGATGCGCATCACCAAGATGGCCGTAAATCACATAGCGGCCCGGCAACTCCGCCTCAAGCCGTTCGCGATAGTAGCGCAGCATCTCGCGGTCGCGATCGAGCGGCACAGCATAGTCCGTGCCCATGTTCATGAAGCCGCGCTTCCGGTTTGTCTCCACCACAGCCTCGGGGAACGCATGCCGGAACGCGCGAAACCGCTCACGTTCCTTGGCCTCCAGGCCAAACCATGAAGCCTCGATCAGCGCATGGCTCTCCTCCAGCCTCTGCTCCCACGCATCCAGGTCATCGCCCTCTGCCTCGATGAGCAGCGCCGCCTGCGCCGCGCGCGGAATCTCCGGATAACGCGATCGAATCAGATCAAGCGAAGGCCGATCAGCGTACTCCAACATGCGCAGCTCAGGAACGCTGCGCCACTTCGCAACTGCATCCAACGCGTCGTCATCACCACCGAAGAAGACAACACCCGAGAGCAGATGCTTAGGAATCGGCAGCAGCGCAACCTCTGCCTCCAGCGTCACGCCGAGCGTTCCCTCCGAGCCGCAGAACAGGTCCACCCACTCCATGCCCGGCACGAGCCGATACCCCGCAGTATTCTTCGTCGTCTGCGGATTAGGAAGCACCGGAACATCGAAGTCAATCGTCTCGCCGCGCCGATACCAGCGCACCGTCCCGTCCAGCAGGGCAACACGCAATGCACGCAGGTGCCGGCGCGTGCTGCCGAACCGAAAACTGCGTGAACCGCTGGCATTCGTTGCAATGCTACCGCCCATCGACGCCGAGATCTCCGTCGGATCCGGTGCATAGAACTGCCCGGTCTTCGCGGCCGCATCGCGCAACTCCATCAGCGTGACACCGGGACCCACCCGCGCGAACCCATTCTCAATTTCGAGTTTGCGAAAGCGCTCGAGCGAAACAGCCCAACCGCCCTGCGGCACACACGAACCCGTAAGCCCCGTGCGCGATCCGAGGATCGTCACCGGCGTCTCAGTACGCACTGCTTCGGCCAAAACCTCGCCAACCTGCTCTTCAGTCTCGGGGACAATTATTCGATCCGCCCAGCCCTCAAAGCCTGACGCATCGTCAATCCGTACAGCAGTTCCCATGCCCGGATTCTATCGTTGAAGCCAGGTCGACTGCGTCTCTGCCCGACGCGGCCGCGCTCAGACCTGGCTGTAGTCCTTGATCTCCACCATGTTCGCAATCTTTGCCGGCTGTTCAATCATCAGCTTCCGCATCGTCGACTGCGGCATAAGCGACCACATCTTCTTGCTGAACCACAGCTTCATTCGAGTATGCGGAATAAACCAGCTCACACCCTCGGCCATCTTCTGGGCCTCGCTCACGAACCCACGCATCGTCGCCTCATATCTCGCGAAAGCCGCCGCATACTCGCCGTTCGCTTCCTTCAACTCTCCGGCAAGCACATAGGCGCCCACCATCGCGATGCTCGTTCCCATCCCCGCCATCGGTGACGCGCAGGATGCTGCATCTCCCAGCAGCACCACGCGCCCGGTCGACCAGCTTTCCATCTTCACCTGGCTCAACGAATCGAAGTAGAAGTCCGGAGCCGCGTCCATCATCTCCAGCATCCGCTGCGTCTCCCACCTCATGTCTTTGAAGGTCTCGCGCAAGAGTACCTTCTGCGCTGCTGCATCCCGCCGGTCATAGTCCAGCTTGTCTGACGCGAAGTAAAACGACGCCTTGGCATTGCCCGTGTTCTTCGAGCCAAAGCATCCCACCCGTCTCCCAAGTTGCACGTAATACTTCCCCGCGTCCTTGAGATTCAGAAAATCCGGCACGCTGTAGATCGCAATGTAGTAGCCCATATGCCGCACGAACTTCGCCTCTTCGCCAAAGGCAACGGCCCTCACGTTGGAGTGCAGCCCATCCGCTCCCACCACGAGATCGAACCGTCGCGTCCTTCCGCTGACAAACCTCACATCAACGCCATCCGGCATCTGCGTAGTCGACTCGATCGAATCCCCGAACACATACACTGCGCCGTCGTGTGTCGCCTCATACAGCACCTGCGCCAGGTCCCCGCGCAGAATCTCGAGTTCACCGCTCGTAAACCCATCCGGCAGCCTTGCCACTACCTTTCCGTTCTCGTTCACCATCGTGATCGATCCGGCACGGGTCTCATGCTTCCGGATCTCTTGAACCAACCCCATGCGTTCCAGCACACGCATCGCTGTCCCGCGAAAGTCGACCGCGTATCCTCCCGGTCGTATTCCGGGCGCCTTCTCTACTACAGTCACATCGAACCCATACTTGCTCAGCCAAAATGCCAACGCTGGCCCAGCCACACTTGCACCCGAGATCAACACGCTCTTCTTGTTCATCGATCTGTTTCCCCGTCGCTCCTTTTAGAGTCATGAGGTGGAACCTCACCGCTGCTTCGACTGAGAGAATCGCCAAAAGTTGCAGCCACTCCAAAATCTCCCATTCCTCACCCACATCCGATCAAGGCATCATAGGAGCGTGGGACACACCGCCCAGACAGATTCGAGCGATCTCGCACCGGGAAGTGCCGCGCCTCCGCAAACCGAAGAGCGGCACATCGGCTCGTTTGCTCCGCTGCGCATCCCGCTCTTCCGCGACCGCTGGATAGCCGCGACCATCTCGGGCGTCGGCACGTGGATGCAGGACACAGCGGCCACGTGGCTGATGACGGTGCTGACTGCGTCGCCGCTGCTCATCGCTCTGATGCAGACCGCAGCCAGCCTTCCAGTGCTCGGCCTCGGACTCTTCGCCGGCGCCACGGCGGACATCTACGACCGTAGGCGCCTGCTGATCTTCTGGCAGTCGTGGATGCTTGTGTCAGTCGCCATCCTCGCGGTGCTCACATTCAGTGGTGTCGTCTCTCCCTTCACACTGCTCTTCTTCACCTTCCTGCTGAACATCGGCTCAGCCATGAACAACCCTGCGTGGCAGGCGATTGTGCCGGAGCTGGTGCCGCTGGATCACATCCCGCCGGCGGTGACACTGAACGCCGGCAGCAACAATATCGCCCGCGCCGTCGGTCCCGCACTGGGCGGCCTTATGGTGGCGGCGTTCCTGCGCGCCGACACCGGCGCAGGTTGGGTCTTCGCGCTCAACTCCGCGTCGTTCGTTGCAGTGATCTGGATTCTGTGGCGCTGGAAGCGGCAACCGATCTTCCGCAGCGCCCTGCCTGCAGAGCGCATCTTCGGTTCTGTGCGTTCCGGCTTGCGTTATCTGCGCCACGCGCCTGACCTCCAGGGACCACTGATTCGCGCCTTCGTCTTCACCTTCTTCGTGAGCTCGATCTGGGCGCTCTTAGCTCTTGTCGCGAAGAACGATCTGCGCCAGGGAGCGATGGGATATGGCATTTTGAACGGCTGTCTCGGCGTCGGAGCCGTTGCGGCGGCGACGTCGCTGGGGTGGATACGGAGGTACATCAACGCCGATGCCCTGCTGACGACGACCTCGGTGTACTACATCGCGGCGCTGCTGGTGATCGCCTTGGTGCGGTCGCCGTGGGCGGTGATTCCGGCGCTGCTGGGGGCGGGGTTCTGCTGGACCAGCACGATGTCCACGCTGAACGTGAGTGTGCAGCTCTCGGTGCCGCGGTGGGTGCACGCACGGGCACTGGGGCTGTACCTGATGACGTTCCAGGGTGGGCTGGCTCTGGGCTCGGTGGCGTGGGGCGAGATTGCCCAGCGGAGCTCGGTGCGGATGGCGCTGATCTGTGCGGCGTGCGGGCTGGCGGCGTCGCTGCCGTTCACGCTGCGAGTCCATATCCTGAAGGGCTCACTACCGGACCTGACACCGTACAAGCCGAACAGGCCGCTGCCGAAGCTCCATGCAGTGCCCGAGCCTGAGGATGGACCTGTGAGGATCTCGGTCGACTACACGGTTCCGGCAGAGAACTACACGGAGTTCACGCACGCGATCCACGAGCTGAAGGGGGTGAGACTGCGGGATGGCGCGGTGCGCTGGGGAATCTACCGGGACGCAGCGGATCCGGCTCACGTGAACGAGACCTTCATCATGGAGAGCTGGCTGGATTACCTGCGGTCGCGGGAGAGAGTGACGGCTGCGGACCAGGCGATTCGTGAAAAAGTATGGGCGCTGCACCGGGGGGATGGGCCTCCGAAGATCACTCATGGGGTGTGGGCGGAGGAGATTCCGGAGCCTGCCCCCTCCCCCGGCCTTTTTGGTGCAAAGTCTTCAGAGGAAAAGACTTAGGGGTGGACTTTTGTTGGCGCAGTTTGGCAAAGTCTTGAAAACAGAGGAGTTGCCAAGGCGAGTCCGCGCAAAGTCTAGATGATAAAGAACTTTGGTATTAAGCTGACGATGCCCGGCGGTGTGCCGGGCAAGTGTTTCCCCTATTTTAAAGTTTATCAGGCGCGTCAAGAGAGTTTGCGATTTGCGCTCCCGGCGACTCAAACGAAATACAGAGGTCCTTCGCCTACGGCTCAGGATGACGGCCTCATGGGAGGGACGTGGTTTCGTGAGGTAGAGTCGGTTTTATGTCTTCTGTTAAGTGCGGCGTGGCCGCGTTCGTTTTGTTCTTTGTGGGATTCTCTTCGGCCATGGGTCAATCGGGAAAGACAGCGTCTTTGCAGCCGCACAGCATTGGCGCCACGACTCGAGCGCAGGAGCGCTGGGCGGACAGGACCCTCAAGCGCCTGACGCTCGAAGAGAAGATCGGGCAGATGATCGAGGTGCGCGGGATCATGGGTTATTACAACTCCGAAGATCCCACGTTTCAGAAGCTCATTGCCGACATTCGCAAGTATCACCTTGGTGCAGTGCACCTTTCCGTGAACACGGATGGTCCTTTGCTGCTCCGGGTGGAACCGTACGAGGCGGCGATGACGACGAACCTGCTGCAGGAGTCGTCGCATGGGAAGGTGCCGCTGATCTTTTCTGTCGACTTTGAGCGCGGGCCTTCGATGCGGCTGACGTCGATTGAGGATTTTCCGCAGCCGATGGCGTTTGGAGCGACGCACAATCCGGCGTACGTCGAGCAGTTCGGGAAGATTGTGGCGGAGGAGTCGCGCGCGCTGGGCATCGACTGGAACTTCTATCCGATCGCGGACGTGCAGATTAATCCGGAGAACCCGATCATCAATACGCGGTCTTATGGTGAGGATCCTGCAGAGGTCGGCGAGATGGTGACGGCGTACATCAAGGGCTCGCATGAAGGCGGGATGCTGACGACGCTGAAGCATTTTCCGGGGCACGGCGATACGGATGTTGACTCGCATCTGAACCTGGCGCGCGTGAACGCTCCGCTGGAACGGCTGAATACGGTGGAGCTTCCTCCGTTCGAGGCGGGCATCAAGGCAGGGTCGGATGCGGTGATGATTGCGCACGTCGCGTTCCCTGCGCTCGAGCCTGACCCGACGAAGATTGCAACGACTTCACAAGAAGGTTGTGACGGGTTTGCTGCGGGAGCAGATGGGATTCAAGGGCGTGATCGTCTCGGATGCGATGGAGATGAAGGGATTGACGAAGCTTTATCCGGGGGACAGCAGCAAGGCTGCGGGGCGTGCGGCCGTCGACACGGTGAAGGCGGGGCAGGATTTGCTGGAGCTGCCGTCGGATCTCGATGGAACGTTCAATGGTCTGCTGCAAGCGGTGAAGTCGGGAGAGATTCCGCGCGCGCAGATTGATGCGAGCGTGCGCCGCATTCTGCTGGTGAAGGCCAAGGCGGGTCTCGATACACCGGGCAAACACCTTGTGGACCTGAATCAGATTCAGTACAGCGTGGGCAAAGCCGTCGAGCTATGCGCTGGCGCAGGAGGTTGCGGATCATGCGGTCACGCTGGTGAGGGATGACAATCACATCGTTCCCATGAGCCGCGGTGATGCGGGGCAGACCCTGGTACTGATTTTTGTGAGCGATGCTCATGGCGATGAGGGACGCGTGCTGGAACGCGAGATTCGTTCGCGAGTTCACGGAGCGACGGTGATCTATGTGGATCGGCGTTCCGCGGATGTTGAGGCTGCGGGTATTGCGGCGCTGGCGGCGAAGGCTCAGCGCGTGATTGCGGCGGTGTATAGCGTGTCGCAGCCGGGGCCGACAGAGGCAGCGGCGACGAGTGCGAGTGGACTTTCGGCGGAGGGGTCTGCGGGGATTCTGCGGAATATTTTGAGCACCGCGGGAGACAGGACGGTTGTGCTCGCGCTGGGGAGTCCTTATTCGATTCTGAATTTTCCTTCGGAGCGGAGTTATCTGTGCATGTATAGCTGGGTGCCGACGTCAGAGCGCGCTGCGGTGAAGGCGCTGTTTGGCGAGATTCCGATTCATGGGAAGCTGCCGGTGACGTTGCCGGGGGTGGCGAAGAGGGGCGATGGGTTGGATAAGGAGGCGCAATAACTGGTAAGTGTCGACAGGCGGCCAGAGAGCTTGGGCGTGGGCTATGCTTGACTCTCTTGCATCCATCGAAAGGAACGCAGTTCTCATGTCCCGCAAAGAAGTCGTGCTCCTTGTCAGTCGAGCATTCGCTGGAATTCAGTTGGTCACTGCGCTTATCGAAGCGACTTACCTGCCTGAACGTTTGTTCTCCCTGCATCACTTCGCCAACGTTCGCAGTGTGTTATTGACCAATTTGGACGTGAATTACTACGCAAGCAGCGATCGGATCGGAGTTGTTTCGCTAATCGCAAGAATCGTGGGCTTGCTGATTTTGACCGTGGTTTTTTGGAGATGCGGTCCCTGGGTCGAGCGCGTTCTGCTCCCCAGTCAAGAAGCTTGAGACGGCCTCGACCTTGCCGCCGTGTTTCATCGCTAGGTCTGTGTCGAGGATGAGGTGAGGTCGCGTCCACCTCTACGATCAATGGGCTTCTCGACAACAAAGCAGAGGCATACCCAGGGGCTAAAGCCCCTTTTTCATTTCTTGAGTTGAGAGACCTGAGCCTGAAGGCTCAGGCTACCTAGAAACGCGTTCTCAAATGCGCCGGGGCTAAAGCCCCGTTCTGCCTGTGCCCCGGTTCAGCGGCCTAAAGGCCGCTGCTAATCCGAGACGCGTTAGAGGCCGAAGGCGAGATCGATGAGGGTTTTTTCTTCGAGCTCGTGGGCCTTGGGGCTGCCGGTGGCGGGCGAGGCGGAGGCGGTGCGCTTCACGCTGAGAACTGCGCGGTTGCCAGCGAGCTTGCGGAGGCGCGGCATCACGTAGTTGAGCGGGCCCATGTTGGCAGGCTCCTCCTGAACCCAGACGACCTCTTTGGCGTTGGGATGCTGCGCGATGGCGGCGGAGAGCTCGGCTTCGGGCCAGGGGTAGAGCTCGTCGACGAAGATGATCGCGACGTCGTCGATCTTGCGCTTGGCGCGCTCGACGCGAAGGTTGTGGCCGATCTTGCCGGAGCAGAGGAGGACGCGAACGGCGTTCGTCACCGATCTGTCGGGGACGACGGGCAGGAAACGATCGACTGCGAGATCGGCGACGGTGCTCGACGCATCGGGGTGGCGGAGCATCGACTTCGGCGTGAAGACGATGAGGGGCTTGCGCCACTTGCGCATGGCCTGGCGGCGCAGGAGGTGGAAGTACTGCGCGGCGGTGGAAGGTTGGGTGATCTGCATGTTCTGCTGCGCGGCGAGCTGGAGGTAGCGCTCGATGCGCGCGGAGGAGTGCTCGGGGCCCTGGCCTTCGTAGCCGTGCGGAAGGAGGAGGACGACGCCGGAGAGCAGGCCCCACTTGGCTTCGCCGGCGGCGAGGAACTGGTCGATGATGATCTGGGCGCCGTTGGCGAAGTCGCCGAACTGGGCTTCCCAGAGGACGAGAGCTTCGGGGTAGTCGCGGGCGTAGCCGTATTCGTAGCCGAGGCAAGCGGCCTCGGAGAGCATGGAGTTATAGACCTGCCAGCGGCCTTGATTCGGCGCGATGTGCGAGAGCGGCGACCAGCGGACTTCGGTTTCGGTGTCGATGAGGACGGAGTGGCGCTGGTTGAAGGTGCCACGTTGCGTGTCCTGACCGCTGAGGCGGACGGGCGTGCCGGACTTGAGGAGAGCGGCGTAGGCGAGGAGCTCGGCGAAGCCGTAGTCGATGGGGCGCTTGTCCGTGCCCATCTCGACGCGCTGGGCTAACAATTTTTCGACCTTGGGGTGAACGTGGAAGCCTTCGGGTGCGGTGGTGAGCCTGGCGGTGAGTGCGGAGATCTCGGTGGCGTCGAGGCCGGTGATGGGGTTGTCGGAGGGTGAGAGCGCGCCGCCGGCGTACTTGTCCCAGTAGGCTGGGAGCTCGTGCAGGCGCTTCATGACGAAGGCGCTGAAGCCGCCGGCTTTCTTGGCGGCTTTTTCGTCTTTGGCGTCGGCCTGCGCGGCGCGCTTCTGGGCGTCGAGGAGATCCTGCTGGACGGCGGTGACCTCGGCGGCGATGTCGGCGTTGAGCCTCTGCGCGTAGATCTTGTAGAGCGGCGCGTGCTCCTTGATGAGGGCGTAGCGGCGCGGCTGGGTGACGGTGGGATCGTCAACCTCGGAGTGGCCGTGGCGGCGGTAGCCGATGAGGTCGATGACGACGTCGGAGGCGAAGGTGTTGCGGTAGTCGGCGGCCAGGGCGGCGATGCGGACGACGGCTTCGGGGTCCTCGGAGTTGACGTGGAAGATGGGGATGGGCAGGCGCTTGGCGAGGTCGGAGGCGAAGCGCGAGGAGTTGGACTCCTCGGGGTTGGCGGTGAAGCCGAGCAGGTTGTTGACGATGACCTGGATGGTGCCGCCGACGGAGAAGCCGTCAATAGTGGCAAGGTTGAGGGTTTCGGCCCAGATGCCCTGCCCGGCGAAGGCGGCGTCGCCGTGGATGATCATGGGCAGCGTCTGCGCAGTGGCGTGCGTATCGCCGGCTGCGAGGGCGCGGTCCTGACGGGCGCGGGTGCGGCCCATGATGACGGGGTCGGCGGCTTCGAGATGCGACGGATTGGAGGCGAGGTGGAGCGCGACGGTCTTGCCGTTGGCGGTGGTGAAGTCGCCGGTGGCGCCCATGTGGTACTTGACGTCGCCGCCGCCCATGGTGGTCTCGGGGTTGACGTCTTCGAACTTGGAGAAGATCTCTTTGGACTGGCGGCCGACGGTGTTGACCATAACGTTGAGGCGGCCGCGGTGGCTCATGGCAAAGACGGAGCGCGTGACGCCGTTATCGGCGGCGGTGGTGAAGAGCTGATCGAGGAACGGGATGAGGACGGTCAGGCCTTCGAGGGAGAAGCGCTTGGTGCCGAGGTAGCGCTGCTGAATGACCTGCTCGAAGAGGTCGGCGCGGATGAGATCGGAGAGGATGCGCTTCTGGTCAATAAGGCCGTTGGCGGCGGCTTCGTTGGGAGCGATGTCATGCTCGAGGCGCTCCTGGATCCAGGCGCGGCGCTCGGGCGAGGGGATATGCATGAACTCGGCGCCGATGGAGCCGCAGTAGTAGCGGCGGGCTTCCTGGGCGGCGGGGCCGTCGGGAGCGGGCGTGGGGAAGGGTTCGGGCGGGAGGTACTGGCCGAGCGGGTCAAGGGACGCCTGGAGGTAGCCCCAGCGGCGGAAGATGTCGAAGACGGCTTCGCGGGAGGGGGTGGGCTCGGGGGTGGGCTGCTGGGGTGGCTTTTGCTTTGGGGTCGGGAGGGGCTCTGTCGTCGCCGGGGACTTGGTAGGCATAGCTGTTACTATGCTAGCCCTTCCGGCAGGTGGCTTCGAGGGGGTGGGCGATATTCGCATGACATGTTCGGTATATGTGCCGGCCCGGGTGCGGCTAAATGGATGCGTGGGCGCGTGTTAGCTTCATGGAATGTCTGAACACCACCATCGGCATCACGATCACAACCGGGCGCATGAGGAACAGCAGCAGGGGGGCACGGAGGCGCAGCCGAGTCATCAGAATTTACGGCACGGGCATCACGTGGATGCGGACCACTTCGACCTGGCGGAGGCGGCGCTGGACGAGATGCACGAGGCGGGGTTCAAGCCGGAGTTTGGGCCGGGTATCGCCGAGCAGGTGGGCGAAATTCGCGAGGATCTGCGCAAGGAGTTCGCGAAGGAAGAGCCGGGGTCTGGTATGCCGGACCTGCGGAACCTGGCGTGGTCGTCGATTGATAACGACACGTCCCGTGACCTGGATCAGATTGAAGTGGCGGAGCGGGTCGCGGACGGATTTCGCATTCATGTGGCGATTGGGGATGTAGCGAGGGTGGTGGAGAAGGATTCGCCGATTGACCAGCATGCGAAGGCGCAGACGCAGACGATCTATACGGCGGTGAAGAACTTCCCGATGCTGCCGCTGGAACTGTCGACGGGTATGACGTCGTTGAACGAGAACGGCGACCGCATCGCGGTGATGATGAGCTTTACCGTCGGTTCGAATGGCGAGATGAGCGATGAGCAGATTTCGAAGGCGTGGGTGAGGAATCGCGCACAGTTGGCGTACTCGCGCGTGGGGCCGTTTATTGATGCGCATGCCGCGGCGTCGACGAGTGCTGTAGGCGTGACGCTTGAAGATGTGGAAGCACTGCGGTCGGACAGCGCGCGCGATAGCGAGGATGCGAATGGGCCCGCGTTCACGGAGACGACTGAGAGTCGCGAACTGGCGATGGCGATTGCTGATCAGATACTGATGCAGGCCCAGGCGACGCAGGCGCTGCACAGGGCTCGGATACAGAATGGAGCGCTGGAGTTTCATCGCGGTGAGGCTGAGCCGGTGGTTGCCGACGGGCGCGTGGTGAGCGTGCACGATGTGATCCAGAACCAGGCGATGTATTTGATTGAAGATTTGATGGTCGCGGCGAATGGCGTGATGGCGCGTGCGCTGAGGAAGGGCAAGAGGTCGGGGCTGCAGCGCGTGGTGAGGGTGCCGCAGCGGTGGGACCGCATCGTGGCGCTGGCGGCGGAGCACAAGTGGGAGTTGCCGGTGAATCCGGATTCTGTTGCATTGAATAACCTTCTGGCGCATATCCGTGACACAGACCCGGATCACTATCCGGATGTAGCAGTCGCGGTGATCAAGTTGATGGGCCCAGGCGAGTACATGGTAATGACGCCGGACGATGATCCGACGGGGCACTTCGGGCTGGCAGTGCGGGACTATACGCACTCGACGGCGCCGAACCGGCGATTCCCGGATATCGTGACGCAACGCATTTTGCACGCAATGATGGATGGCTCGGAGCCGCCGTATAGCGATGGGGATCTCGCTGCGATTGCGACGCACTGCAATGAGGCGGACAAGGCGCTGCGGAAGATCGAACGCACGATGCAGAAGCGCGTGGCTGCGGTAGCGATGGCGCATCGGATTGGCGAAATCTTCCGCGGAGTTGTTACAGGAGCGAGCGACAAGGGCGTGTATGTTCGCGTGATCGATCCGCCGTTTGAAGGGCGCGTGATTCAGAATTTTGACGGGCTGGATGTGGGTGACCGTGTGAGCGTGAAGCTGCTGCACACGGACCCGGAGCGCGCGTTTATTGACTTTGCGAAGGTGTCGGGGAATCCCAACGGAGCGTCGGCGACTTAAGCGGCGGGGTGGCGCATCTTGAAGCCGGGCCGTTTGCCGACAGCGTCAGAAGAGGTGCGGCTCAGGATGATGGATCGTTCGTGGGCTTGCTCCATGTCGATGATCTAGAAGAGGAGTTTGAGGCTGAGTTGGATTTGGCGGCTGGTGCCGGCGGTGGAAGTGACGACGCCGGCAGTGGGGCTGAGGACGGCGACGGCGGTTTGCGATGCTGCACTTCCCTGCGTGGGGCCGCTGGAGTAGACGACGGCGTTGGGCGTCTGCAGGTTGGTGTGGTTAAGGATGTTGAAGAACTCGGCGCGGAATTGCAGGCGGGTGGATTCGGCGAGCTCGGTGACCTTGGAGAGAGAGAGATCGAAGTTGCGGTAGCCGGGGCCGGTGAGGGTGTCGCGGCCGAGGTTGCCGACGGTACCGAACGCGGGAGCGAGGAACGCGTTGGGATTGAAGAAGCGTGCGGCGCGGGCGGAGGTGCTGCCGCTTGTGTAGAGGTCGCCGGCGAGGTTGGGGTTGACGTCGGGGCGGACGGGATTGCGCGTGTCGCCGGAGCCGGTGGGGTTGTAGCCGAGTTGCGGGCTAAACGGGAAGCCGGTTTGCAGATTCGCGATCGCGGCAAGTGTCCAACCGGAGACGGCGCGGCGTGCGGATGGGTTTGCCGCGGCGAAGAGTGTGTGGCCGGGGCCGAAGGGGAGATCCCAGGACGCGTTGATGGCTGCGGCGTTGCGCACGTCCGTCGCAGCGGGGCCGTAGTCGAGATTGGGCAGCGACGGCACAGAGACGAATGCGGGAGTGTTCGCGGAGACAGAGGTGTTCCAGGCGGAGCCGTTGTCGAGGTTCTTCGACCAGGTGTCGTTCACGCGAAAGCGGATGCCGTGCGTGAGGTCGTGACGGAGGTCGACAACGAGCGCGTTATAGTTGCCGATGCCGGAGGAGAGCCAGGAGGTGGTGTTGGCGAGTGCGGGGTTGGGCTTGGTTGTCGTTGGGTAGTAGATGGTGCCGTCGGGACGCGTGATGAAGGCGGGCTCGTTGAGATCGCCAGAGAGAATCTGGTGGTAGCTGTGCGAGCCGAGATAGCCGACGGAGAGAGTGGTTGCGGGAGCGAGTTGCTGCTCGATGCGCAGGGTGTAGCTGACGAGCGCAGGTGTGGCGATGTCGGTTTGCACGGTTGAGGGCGAGATGCTCGCTGTGCCTGTGGTGGGCGCGGTGACGGTGGTGCCGGAGTAGGCGAGCGTGGTGTTGAAGGGTGCGGCCTGATCGAGACGGTAGTCGAGCGCGTCAAGCAGAGAGTGATGAAGGCCGGCGGAGGCGCGAATGCTGGTGCGTCCGTTGCCGAAGACATCCCACGCGACACCGAGGCGCGGCTCGAGAAGGAAGAGTGCGCGATTGTCAGTGAGTGCGCTGGATTGCACGGTGGGATTGGTGTTGATGACACCGTTGTTGAAGAGATAGATGCCGGCGCGGCCCTGTGACTCGTTCCAACCGTTTGATGATTCTGTGCGAAGGCCGGCGCGGACTTCGAGGCGTGGCGTGAGGTGGAAGGTGTCTTCGACGTAGAAGGAGGCGAAGAGTGCGCGCCAACCAAGCTCGGTAGGTGATGGGACTACGGTGAAGGTTTTGATGTTGCCGGCGAGGAAGGTTTGCAGCGAGGCGAAGGAGGCCTGGCCGTACTGGTTCTGCGCGAGGTTGTCGTTGGATTGAAGTCGCTGCAGCCAGACGCCGAGCTCGAGTTGATGGTGGCCGACGGTCCAGAAGACGTGGTCGTCTGCGGTGAAGAGGTTGCGCGTGATGGCGTTGTTGGAGCCAACGTTGGCGCCGGCGGCGGTGATCTGCGAGCTGCCGTTGGATGCAGTGGAACCGGCGATAATGACGGCGCCGGTGGGCTTGCCGGGGACGAAGGTTGAGGTGATGGCCTGGATGTCTGCGGGCAGCGAGCCGAGGAAGTAGAAGCTGGCGCGCGAGTAGCCGAAGCGTGCGGTGTTGAGGAGCTTCGAGGAGAAGATGTGTTGTTCCTGCACGCTCGCTACTTGCTCGCGGAGGTTTTCGTCGATGAGCGAATAGGGATTTTGTGTGGGTGTGTGTGCGGTGGAGTCGTCGACGGTGTAGACAGCGAAGAGGAGATCGCTGGCGGTGATGTTGTCGTCAAAGCGCGTGGTGCCGAAGTCTTCGCGGATGCGTTGCGTGGGCGAGGAGTAGGCGTAGGCGATGCCGGTAGTTTTGCCGGTGGCGTCGAGGAGTTCGGGGCCGTTGGCGACGGGCCAGAGGTTCAACAGCGGCTTGACGGAGGGAGCGGCGGCGGAGCGCGAGGTGGCGTCAGGGACTAGCGCGGCGTTCGAGAGGCCGAGGTTCTGGCGGTAGCCTTCGTAGTTTCCGAAGAGGAAGAGCTTGTTGGTCCGGATGGGGCCGCCGAGCGAGGCGCCGAAGTTGTTGCGCTGGAACTCGGGGATGCGGGATTGATCGAAGTAGTTGCGGGCGTCGAAGAAGCTGTTGCGGAGGTACTCGTATGCGGCGCCGTGGATGTGGTTGGTTCCGGAGGCGGTGATGATGGAAATCTGCGCGCCGTCGCGTTTGCCGTAGGCGGCGGAGTAGGAGTCGGACATGACGTTGAACTCGCGGATGCCGTCGACGCCGAGGAGCTGGCCGGAGGTGCCGCCGGGCGTGACGTTGATGAGCGAGGCGCCGGTGTACTCGATGCCGTTGAGGAGATAGAGATTGTCCTGCGGGCGGCGGCCGGAGATAGCGAACATGTTGCCGACGGAGGAGTTCGAAGTGCCGACAGAGCCGGACCGCTGGCCGGTGTAGTTGACGCTGGCGGGGTTGAGTGTGAGGAGTTGGTCGTAGCTGCGGCCGTTGAGTGGGAGGTCTTTGACCTGGCGGGCGTCGACGACGCCTGAGGTCTCTTCGGTGGAGAGATTGACGCCGAGCGGCTGCGAGCTGACGTCGATGGTGTCGTTACCGGAGATCTGGAGGGCGACGTGGAGGTTGATGGACTGGCCGACGGTGAGCGGGAGGTTGATGAGCTTGTAGTGCGCGAAGCCAGGGGCTTCAGCAGTGAGGGTGTAGCGGCCGGCGGGGATGGAGATGGCGGCGAAGCGGCCGTCGTCGCCGGTGAGGAGGGTGCGGTGCGTGCCGGTCTCTTCATTGCGAACGATGACTTCGGCGTGCTGGACGATGGCGCCGGTGGGGTCGGTGACGACGCCGTCGATGGTGCCGCCGACGACTTGTGCGGAGGCGGCGAGAGTTGCGGCGAAGTACAGGAGTGCGAAGACACGAAAGCGTGCAATGGTCATGGCTTTCCTCGAAGGAGCTGCCGGTTTGTTGTCTTATAGCTGAGACACTGTCGCTAGCAGCGACGGAATACAGGGGTCTCTCCACTACGCGCTGCGCGCTACGGTCGAGATGACACCTCTGTAGTGAATCCGCGGAATCGTTAGTGACAACAACAACGGCGATAGATTCGGACGCGGCTCATCGGATGGCTCCGTGAGTGGAGAAGAAGACGAGCGCGAGCGTGACGACGGCGAGGAAGATTTCGCCGAGAACGCCGACGAGAATGGGACGCCAGCCTTGATGGATGAGGTCGCGCACGTTGGTGCGGAGACCGACGCCGGCGAAGGCGGGAAGGAATGCCCACTTGGAGAGATTGCCGAGCGAGATGAGCTGCGAGGCGGAGAAAAAGCCGGCGGTGGCGAAGATAGAGATCGCGACGAAGCCGAGGATGAACTTGGGGAACTTCTGCCAGAGGAAGAGCGCTTTGTGCTCGACGTGCTGTGCCTGTCCGCGGGAGGCCCAGTAGACGGCGTAGCCGAGGACGACGAAGCCAATGAAAGAAGAACGCGCGGTCTTGGCGAGGATGGCGATGCGGCCGGCTTCGTCGCCGTAGAGGGCGCCGGTGACGGTGGCCTCGGCGGTGTTGTCGACGGCGAGGCCGGTCCAGAGGCCGTAGGATTGCTGCCCCATGTGCAGCGCGTGGCCGATGGCGGGAAATGCGAAGAGCGCGATGGCGCCGAGGGTGAGGATGGCGGCGATGGCGGTGGAGGTGTCTCGCTCTTCGCTATCGATGGCACCTTGTGCGGCCATGATGGCGGTGACGCCGCAGATGGAGCTGCCGATGGCGAGCAGGCTGGTGAGCTTGGGTCGCAGGCCGAAGATGCGTCCGAGCAGCATCATGACTGAGAGCGAGAGGATGAGCTCGATGGCGACGAGGATGAGTGAGAGGCCGCCGAGGTGGAGGAGATCGCCGAGGACGAACTTTGCGCCGACGAGGACGATGCCGAGCTTGAGCCAGAGCTCATAGGTGGCGAGGCCGGGGCGCAAGAGTGCCGGCAGGCGGACGGCGTTGCCGATGGCGAGGCCGAGGAGGATGGCCCAGAGGACGTACTCGACCTGCGGGAAGGCGATGTGACGCGAACGGAGGTAGTGGCCGAGGGACTCGATGCCCTTGCCGGCGAAGCCAACGCCGAAGAGCAGTGCGGTGCCGGGAATGAGCGCGAGGAGTTGACGCCAGAGCGGGCGCTCGCGCGTAGTCAGCGGCAGCGGGATGGTGCTGGTGGACAAAGAGATTGTGTGCGGCTACCAGCCGATGTGCGGGATGACGTTGAGGCGAATGAGCGCGGCGAGTGCGAGCGCGATGACAATGGCGGCAGCGTCGACGTTGAAGGCGAGCTTGGCAGGCTGCGGGATGGGGGGGCGAGAGTCCATGAGGTGCTCCTGCTGTGGATGTGGTGGGAGCGCGCGGGTTGCGAATGCAAATGAAAAGCCCACGCCCGGGAGCCGGTTGCGTGGGTGCTTGGGGATCGAGTGCTCTTGGAGGAGCTTCGCGATCAGGCCATACAGACACCGGCGCAACAGAGCATGCGACAAGGCATGCAACAGAGCGCGGCGGTGTGAGAGAGCCTCATGTGATTGAGGCTATGGGTGGAGAGGGTGGAAGTCAAGTTCGGCCCTCCGTTATGTCTGCCCGAGAACATTCGTGGCTGGCCTTGTTTTGCGCTTACAGTTTTGAGTTGTCAGTTGCGAGGGGCGAGTTTTAAGTGCAAGAACGAACTAATTTGCTCCGAGGCGCTGACACAGGTGAATAGAGTTGCGTATGCTGTTTGTCCTGAGAGTTTTCCGGAAGGAGAAGAAGCATGCGAAGACAGTGGATTCTGTGCAGTGCGGGTGTTGTGTTGTGCGGTGGGATGATGCTGTTCGGGTGTGGAGCGGTGGCGCAGGAGGCAGCTAAGCCAGCGATTACGACAACGCCCGAAGTGCTGAACTTCGCGGAGCTGGCGGAGCGCGGGAAGGCGCTGGTGGAGAAGGCTCGTGCGGGAAGTGGCAGCGCGGGGATCACGCTGGCGAATTACAAAGGCCACTACACGATGCTGACGGCGCGCACGGGGAGCGGCGGCGGAGAGTTACATGCGCACTACTCCGACTTTCTGATTGTGCTGGACGGCGAAGGCACGGAGATGACGGGCGGAACAATGGTTGATCCGAAGGAAGGCCCGAACGGTGAGACGCGTGGAAAAACGCTGGAGGGCGCGACGCCGCATGTACTGCACAAGGGTGATGTGATTCACATTCCTGCGGGCACGCCGCACCAGGCTATTGAGGCACCGGGACAGTCGATCATTATTTATGTGATCAAGGTTGAGGCGCCGGAGACTCCGATGACGAGCACGTCGGCGGGACGCTGAAGAACTTTGGAGGAGAGATGAAACTGCTGCAGATGGCTGATGCGGTGCGCTACCCGCGCATGACGACAGAGGAGCTGCGCTCCACGTTTTTGCTGGATGGAATGTTTCAACCGGGCGCGATCACGCTGGCGTATGTCGACCTCGATCGCACGGTTGTAGGCGGAGCGGTGCCGACGAGCAAGCCGCTGAAGCTGGAGACGTCGGCGGAGCTGCGCGCGGAGTTCTTCTGCGAGAGGCGCGAGCTTGGCGTGTTCAACGTGGGTGGGAGTGGGACGGTTACGGTCGATGGCAAGGATTTCAAGCTGGACAAGATGGACTGTCTGTATGTCGGGCGCGGAAGCCGCGATGTTACGTTCGCCAGCGGCAGCGCGGATAAGCCGGCGGCGTTCTATCTCTTGAGCTATCTCGCACACGCGGAGTATCCGACGGCGATGGTGAAGTTCAAAGACATTGAGCCAGTGAACCTGGGCGCGGTGGCGACGTGCAACAAACGCTCGATTTACAAGGCGATTCATCGCGATGGGATCAAGAGCTGCCAGCTGGTGATGGGCTTCACACTGCTGGAAGAGGGATCGAACTGGAACACGATGCCGGCGCATACACACATGCGCCGCAGCGAGGTCTATATGTACTTCGACGTGGATCCGGCGCACCGTGTGGTGCACTTGATGGGACCTCCGCAGGAGACGCGGCACATGGTGATGGCAGACCGCGACATCGTGGTTTCGCCGGGATGGAGCGTTCATGCGGGTGTTGGTACGACGCGCTATGGATTCTGCTGGGGCATGGGCGGAGAGAACCAGGACTACGGCGATATGGACGGCGTTGCGGTTGCCGACTTGCGGTAAGCAGGGAGAGAGCGGATGAGATTTGTTTTGTGTCGGGGAGTGTTCCCTGTAGCAGGTGTGTGTGTGTTGAGTGTGGCGCTTGGCGCGAGCGCGCAGGTGCAGACACCGGCGCAGCGGCCAAGTGCGAAGGAGTTACATGATGCGGCGGGCGATATCGCGGCTGATCCGGGGCCGATTGACACTTCCCTTTCGCCGAAGCTGACGCGCGCGGATGTGCGCAAGGCGATGAAGAAGGTTGCGGACTGGTCGCTGGTGAACGAACAGCCGCACTTTACGCAGGACTGGACATATGCGCCGCTGTATACGGGGCTGCTGGATGCGTCGAAGACATTGGGCGACAAGCGGTATCACGATGCAGTGCTGGCCGCGGCGGAGAAGTTCAACTGGCAGTTGCTGCCGGGACGCTATGACCATGCGGACGATGAGGCGATCGGTCAAGCGTACGAGGCGTTGTATGAGGAGAACCATGATCCGACGCGTATAGCGGCCGTTCGCGACAACTTTGTTCTGCTGCTGGCACGCAAGGATGACAAGAACAAGGACCTGTGGTGGTGGTGCGATGCGCTGTACATGGCGCCGCCATCGCTGGCGAAGGTGGCGCAACTGACGAGCGACCGACGCTATCTCGACTTCATGAACCACGAGTGGGGGCTGACGCAGGGACATCTATACGACTACGATCAGCACCTGTTCTTCCGCGATGCGACCTTCTTTCACAAGACAGAGAAAAATGGGAAGCCGCTGTTCTGGAGCCGCGGCAACGGGTGGGTGCTCGCGGGGTTGGCGCATGTGCTGACGGTGATGCCGAAGAATGATCCGGCGCGCGCGGGCTACGAGACCACGTTCAAGTACATGGCGAATCGCGTTGCTGATCTGCAGCCAGCGGATGGATTGTGGCGCATGGGACTGCTGGATGCGGATGCGTATCCGCTGGGCGAGGTTTCAGGCACGGCGTTCTTCACGTATGCGATGGCGTGGGGAGTGAACAATCATCTGCTGCCGGAGGAGAAGTTTCGGCCGGTGATTGAGAAGGCCTGGGCGGGGATGCTGCAGCATGTGTATGCGGATGGGCGGCTGGGCGCGATTCAGCCGGTCGGCGCAGCTCCGGGCGATCTGCAACCGGGCTCGACCTGGGCTTATGGCATTGGAGGATTTCTGCAGGCAGGAGCAGAGATCGACCGCGGACTCGGACACGCGAAGGGCAAGTGAGCGAGTCAGCAGAAAGAAGGTGAGTGAGATGAGGGGCGCGTGAAGCGCCCTTTATCTTTTGGGCTGATTAATACGGGGACGTCGGTTGGCGGTCGTATGCGTGGCCGAACTCGTTGGTGTGGGTTGTGTTGGTGGCGATAGGCACGCTCATGGTGCCGAGATCGTTCATTCCGGGTGAGATTTTGACCTCGCGTGAAAGACCTTGCAATGCGGGTGGGAGTGCGCCTTCGACCCAGAGCCGCATGATGTAGTTGCCGGGAGGGACGTTGCGGACGGTGAGGGCCTCGACTGCGTCGGCGATGGCGTAGAGGGGTGTTGAGAGGCTGATGACGACGGCGCTCATCTCCGGATGGATGTTGCAGAAGATGTAAGAGATGCCGGAGCGCGAGAAGGTCACGGATTTGGTGGACCCGGCTTCGTAGAGGCCGAGGTCGAAGCTCTTGCCGTCGAAGCGCGAGAAGACGTTGTGAAAGAACGGGTCGGCGTTGGGGAACTGCACGACACTGCCGACGGGAACAACTTGCAGATGCGGGATGAAGGTGCGGTTCTTTTGCAGCAGTGTGTAGTGGCCTTGCGGCGTGAACGGGAGAACCGGCGTATCGCCGAGTGGCTCAAGCCAGACGACAGCGACTACCTTGCGATGTGTGGAGGGAGTCGGCTGGATGCGAAGGCGTAAGTCAGCCGACGAAGTGCGAGCGGGGCGATTCTGCGCACAGAGGGCCGCGGGAAGCAGAATGAGTGCTGTGGCGAGCCAGCGGCCGAGCCATAGAGTTCTCATCAGAACTTGTATCCCGCGGACAAACCAATGATGTTGGAAGCTGAGGAAGCGCCGGTGATGGGCGCGCTTGCAAGATAACGATATTCGAGCGAGAAGAGCAGATAAGCGCTCGGGCTGTAGATGACATTGCCTGTCCAGGTGCGGTTGCGAGCGAGGTTCTGGTACATCGTGCCCGCGGGAATGACGTAGCGGTGGAGGTCGTCCGCAAAGGCGTTGTCGATGCCGAAGGCAGCGTTGAATTCGAGGCGCTCGCTCCACTTCTCCTTCAGTTGTGCCCAGCCACCGACGTCGTTCAGGGGACGGAAGAAGTACACATCCAGACTGGGTACGTAGATGTAACCGTAGTCTTTGAAGGCGCCACCGCCGAGGCCCCCGAGAGCGAGCCCGCGGTAGAAGCTACCAGAGAATTGGAGACGCCCAGGCATGTGGAAGCCGGCGTCGAGTGTCGCGGCCCACGCGTCATAGCGCCGGCCTGAAGGCAGCACGTGCGGAGAGAAATATCCGCCGACGCCAAAGTGATCGCGATCATCGCGATTTGATCCGAGGAGCGCCATGCGAGCTTCGAAGCCAGGCCAGCGGCTTTGCTCTGCTCCTGAGGGTGCCACTGCAGCAGCGTTCTCGAAGTTAGCGAGGGAGACCGGTGGATCCCCGACATCGATCATGGCGGCCTGCAGTTGGAGAGAATGCGACTCTGCGAACGGCACGTTTTCCGTAAGCGAGAGCTGCGGGTTCCAGGCCCATAGGTTTCCAGACCACGCGAGCGCAGGATTTGCCACGGCAGTGAGTGAGGAGGGTGAGTCGGGGCTGATGATAGGACGGTCGTAGGAGAAGGCGGCTTCCGTGTTCTCCCACTGCAGGCCGGCGTGCGCGGTCTTCAGGCGGAGAAAACTGTCGTTTGTGGCGTAAGAACCAAATGTGGCGGCGGCGACGGAGGTGGTTGCGTTGCCGTAGAAGTCGACACGGAGATCGGCGTAGCTGCGAGCACCGAAGAGATGCGGGCCGCGCGCATCGACACCGAGCACTGTTTGACGGACTGAGGCTCCAGTACTGCCGGAGCCCGGTACCGCGACAGTAGGGGTTACGGGCATGTCCACCGCGCTGGTGTTAACGAATCCGTTGAAGAGCAAGAGGCCGGTAATTTTGACGGGGTACTTCGATTCGGACTCGACCTTGATCTGATCGTGCGTTGCGATCTGGGTCTCCTGCATCGCCTGGCGCTCGCGAATGTCTTGAAGCTCAGCGGACTGAGTTGGCGGCTGATCGGCGGCGGCAGCGGCCGGATCTGCTGCGGCGGCGGAAACGGTTGTGCCCTGTTGCTGCCCCATCTGTTGCTGGAGCGCAGCAAGTTGCGCTCGCATCTCGTCCAGTTGCTGTTGTGACTGTTTGAGCTGAGCCTGCGTGCGTTCCATTGCATCCGTCAGTTGCTGAATCTGCGCGGGAATGCTCGGCTGCGCTGTCTGCGCATAGAGAGTGAGCGCCGACGTTCCAAGCATCACCGCGAGGATCGCGACTGGCCGGCATAGAAGATGAGACTTTCCAAGGAGACGCACATTGCGGTTATGACCAAACGTTTTCATGGGCAATGACCTGATCGCGGTGATTGAGTTCGGAGCCGGCGGTAGCGATGGGCTGTGAGAGGTCGCGCGCCACCTTCATCTGGAAGATTGTCTCTCCCGGACGGCTGCTGACCAGAATTACATTTCCACCATGCTCATTCGCGATACATTGCGCAAGAGTAAGACCCAAACCGGTTCCCTTCTGCTTACCCTCACTGACGAACGGTTCGAACAGGCTATTGCGAATACCTTCGGGCACGCCGGGACCGTTGTCCGTAAAGGTAACAACACTGTACTGCTCCTGTGTCTCCAGCGTAATAGTGACCAGCGGCTCGGCACCGCCGGTGCGGGCGGCCTGGCAGGCGTTGAGCAGCAGATTGAAGACCGCGCGTTCGATCTGCTTTCCATCAACAAGCGCTGCGCTTTTGGCGGGGTCGCCGAAGGACGAGACGATGCGCACGCCTTCAGCGTCGGGATGTGCGCGGAAAAGTGCTACAGTTCGTTCTAGAAGGAGAGCCATTGACTCCGAGGATCTCCTTGTATTTGCACCAGTTCGGCTGAGAATCAGGAGCGACTCGATCATGTCCGTGGTACCGAGGACAGCGGAACGGATGTCTCCGAAGATTTCATTGCGTTCGGCTTCGGACAGCCGACCGGTGGCGAGGAACTCCGCGTTAGCGTAGACGGCGGCGAGGTAGTGGCGCAGGTCATGAGAGACGGAGCTTGCCATTCTGCCGATGGTGGCGAGCCGCTCGGATTCAAGAAGAGCCTGGTGTGCCTGCTGAATTTCGCCGCGCATGCCGGCGAACGCTTCGCTGAGCTGGCGCACTTCGCGAGGGCCGTGACCGGGAACGCGATAATGACTGTCGCCCATACCGAAGGCGCGGACGCTTTCTGAAAGCTCTTCGAGCGGGCGAGTGAGAAGGCGTGCGAGAGCGATCATAAGCAGAGTGCCGGAGATGAGCGCGAGAAGGCCGGTACTGAGCACCATGCGATCCATGCGCTTCATCCAGCGCTCGGCGGGGTCAAAGGACTTGAGGACGACAAGCTGCAGTGGAGAGGTAGAGACGGAGGTGAGATCTTCGGTCGCGGCCAGATATCGCTGCGACCCGAGTTCCACTTGAAGTGGGTGCTGCGTTGTTGCAGACAACAGGCGCGGATTGGATAGAGCGGCCTGGTTCGACGGAGCGAGCGTGCTGGTGACGACGTCGCCCGCGCTGAGGAAGGCAGCCTCCACACCTGTGGGAGCGCTGATTTGGCGAACAGTGCGCTCTATGGAGATGCCGCTGATGACGTAACCCAGCAGTGTTCCGTTTTCTGCGCTGCCGAAGTAAAGCGGCAATAACGAACACTGGTATAACGACCCGCCATTGATGAGATAGTGCTTGGACGGCGAAGAGAGCAGCGACTTTAGTGCACGATTGAGCGAAGGGCCGGACGAGTTGTTCTTTGTATAGGCGGCGACCACTCTACCGGATCCGTCAGCAAGCGCGAAGAGGTCACTGCCGCTGAGTTGCCAGAACTCGATGGCGCCGTCCTGGATGGTGAGGTCGTCGCCGCTGGTCATCAAAGCCTTGAGCGTGGGCAGGTCGGAGAGAAGCGCGTTCTCACGATCGAGCGCACGCAGGCGCTCCGTCTGAAGACTCTGGAAGGTGATGACCGAACGGCTAAGGTCCTGGGTGAGATCGGTCGTGACCTGCGCGCTGAGGCGGTGCCGGAGCAGCACGAGAAAGAGCGCAGTGACGATGACTGTCACGACAGCCATCGCCACGACCAGGAGGACGTGCGTTCGCACGCCCTCTTTTCGGTAAGCCGATGCTAAGCGCGAGAAAGTCTGGGTTTCTGAAGGTTCGGTCTGGGAGTCATGGGACAAATTTGTACCCCGCGCCGTAGATTGTGAGCAGATGGTGCGGATTGGCCGAATCCGTCTCCAGCTTCTGGCGCAACTTCAGAATCTGATTGTCGACAGTGCGCGTCGTTGGATAAGCATTGTAGCCCCAGACCTCATTGAGCAGAACCTCGCGCGTCAGGACGCGATCGACGTTTTGTGTAAAGAACTTCAGCAGCTTGAATTCATGCGCGGTAAGAACAACGGGAACGCCGGCTCGACGAGCGGTCATGCTGCGGAAGTCGATCTCGCAGTCGCCGAAACGAAAGGTGTTGGAGACGGAAGGCTTGCGCTGGCGGCGAATGGCCGCCTGCACACGCGCCGTGAGCTCTCGCGGACTGAAGGGCTTGGTGACGTAGTCGTCTGCGCCGAGCTCGAGAAGAAGCACCTTGTCGACGACCTCACTGATGGCGCTGAGGACGATGATGGGTGTCTCGTTCGAGAGGTTCTTGAAGGTCTGGCAGAGTTCGCGGCCGGAGATGCGAGGGAGGATAAGGTCGAGAACGACTGCGGTCGGATGTTCGGAGCGGAACAGATCGAGGCCAGTCTGACCATCGCCCGCGATGACGACGGCGTAGTGTTCATCTGCAAAGATTCTGCGAAGCACTTTCTGCATCCGCGGATCATCTTCAATCACAAGAATTGTGCCGAGACTTACCTCAGGGACTGGTTGCATTTGGCGATCGACGCCGGTCAGATCGGTGCCCGTCATAATGGTCCGGACCTCCCCCGCTCCTATTCTGTTCGACTCAGGCGAGAAGAGCCAGCGCAAAGTTTAATAAATGACAATCAGGTGACAATTTGGATGAAGAGAATTAGCAGGAATCGTATTAGCCGTACTTGTGCACGCTCGAGTTGCTTAGTGGGTGTATATGTCGGGAACGCCCTGACTTCCAGCCGACGGAAGATGCCGGATATAGACAACGATGGACCAGAGTTCATCGTCGCTCAGCATTCCCTTTGAGCCGGGCATTCCAGAGGGCTTGATGCCGTAGTCGAGAATCCATTTGAGCTGGCCGTCGGTGTAGCTTTGTATGTTTTGAGAAGCCAGCGATGGTATGGGCGGAGAAAGGCGATCGGCGAAAGGAACACCCGTATTCTGGCCGTCCATTCCGTGGCAGGCGACACAGTAATGCGAGAACGCTTCTTTACCATCGTTCCACGTGTCATGGTTATCCGGTAGCGGATTCTTTTGCTTCTTGTTACCCACAAAGATGTGGTGTTTCGCAAAGGTCACCATGCCACCTTCGAATTTGCCGGGCGGTGTTGCCTTGCAGCCGACTAAGCCTGCAAGTGCAAAGACGCAGACACCGTAGAGAAGACGGGACACGTCAGTTCACCACATGCATCGTTAGAGTCATCTCGCCATGACCGGAACCGCAGAAGACGGAGCAGTGACCGACGAAATCGCCCGTCTTGTCCGGAGTAAACGGCATCTCTGCAGTTCCGCCTTTGTCAACCTTCACATTCAGATTCAAGTCGCGGAAGCGCAGACCGTGCGCAACGTCGGCGCTCTTAATCACCAGGACGACCGGTTGTCCCTTCTTCACGGTGATCTCAGAGGGTTCGAAACTAAACTGCTTGGCTGTAATCTCGATCCGGCGTGGCGATTCCTGCGCGCGGACGGTCGACTTCAAGGGCAGGAGGGCCGCACCGATCATGAGCAACGGCACCAACATGTACTTCATCTTCATGAGTTCTCTCCCGGAGCACACAACTCCACTGTGACGGATTCTAGGTCAAGCGACCCACGTGGCCTACACGCTCGGACCAAGTTCAAGGTAACTATCTCATCACCCACATTTGTCACTTGTGAGTTTTGGAATTGTCACGAGTTTGTCGTAGAGGATGACGCTTCCGGAGCGCACACAGCTTGATGTTCGTGGCTCCGCTGCCTGAGAAGTTGAAGCACCATCCGCCAAAGGAAGACAGGGTTATTGAGAAGGTAGCGCTTCCAGAGGCGTCTGGGGTCCTGCAGCAGGCGGTGCAGCCACTGGAATCCTGCGCGCTTGATCCACGCAGGTGCTTCATGAAGTCGTCCAGTGTGGAAGTCAAAGGCCGCGCCGACACCAACAACCAGTGGGACATGGAGCCGTTGCATATAATCCGCCATGAAGCACTCCTGCCTCGGGGTGCTTAGGCCCACCCAGAGGATGTCGGGCTTTGCGTCCTGCACGTCCTTCAGCAAAGCGTCTTCCTCGTCCTGCGTGAGGTTCCGGAAGGGCGGAGTGCAGGTTCCGACCACTTGTAGGCCCGGGAAGCGCTTCTGCAACGCGTCCTTTAACTCCTGCGCGACGCCTGGTTGGCCACCGTACAGGTAATGTCGATATCCCTTACTGACTGAGAGACGGCACAGGTTGGCCATGAAGTCCGGCCCGTAGACGCGATCCATCTGCATGTGTCCCTGCAGCCAGCCAACCCACGACATCGGCATCCCGTCCGGAGCATTGATGAACGCCTCGTTCAGAATGCGGCGAAGGTTTGCGTTCGACTGCGCTTCCATCACTCCATGAACGCCGGTCATGCAGATGTATGCACTCTTTCCGGTTGCGATCCATCTTTCGGAGAGATCAAGCGCCCGGTTCATGTTGATGGCGGAGATATCAATTCCAAAAACATCGGCGTGTGGATGCTGAAAGACGTTCTCTGGAGTAGAACTGTCAAGGCTCACACGCCACCTCGCATTGCATAGAGCAGAGTGTGCAGAAGTATCGCCGCATCCATGCAACAGGTGCGTTTACGAATGTAGAAGAGATCGTAGTGCGTGTTCTGATGGATTGGGTATGCGCGATCCGTGCTCAGCTGCCAGAGGCCGGTAATTCCAGGAGTGGCCTGCAGTCTCGGACGATGCCGCCGAATGTGGCGCTCTACGAGGAAGGGCATCTCCGGCCGCGGGCCAACGAGAGACATGTGGCCCAGAAGTACGTTGAGCAGCTGTGCGGTCTCATCCAGCCCCGTGCGCCGAAGTAGGCGGCCAACCCTGGTGATGCGAGGATCGGTTGGCTCGATGGGCGAGGCTTCATACATTGGCGAGTTTACGTGCATGGAACGGAACTTAAAGATGCTGAAGAGCTCGCCATTGCGGCCTACGCGCTTCTGCACGAAGAGCACGGGGCCTCGCGAATCGAGCTTGATGCACAGAGCAATCAATAGAAATACCGGGAAGCCAAGAACGATGAGGAACAGCGCAATCGTCACGTCCATGGCTCGCTTCAGAAGATCAGAGTGCCACGCGGAGACCGTGCGCATCCCCGTGACCAGATGCAGGCCATCGATCTCAATCTGCTCCAGCGGATCTTCGCTCTCCAATGCCGTCGAAAGAACGGCAACGGGCGCACCGCACTCGCGAGCGATATCCGCTGTTGTTGCGATTTCGTCTTGCGATAGATGCGGTGCTGCGAGAATCAGCAGACTGCATTGGAAAGAATTCAGCTTTGCGGAAGTAAGTGGCCCATTGCTCACGGGAATCGATTTACAGAACCCATCGCTGGAGCGAAACACGCGATCGGCAGCCTTTAGAGAGTTGTTATGAATCATGGCGACCGGATGAAGTCCGCACGACGGGGAGCGAAGCATCGCGGAGGCGAGATGGTTTGTAGTCTCTGAGTGACCGTAGATAACGACGGGATCCGCTCCGTAACCGGCCTTGTGAATGCGGCGAAGCAATCGCGTAATCACTCCTCTCATCACCGACATCGAAGATGCCATTGCGGCCAGGGACAGGACGTATGCCCACGCGGGAAGGTGTCTTCCGAGCAGCAGATTCACACAGAGAAAAGCGAACTGCGACAGGACTGCAGAACGGAGGATGGCCTCGGTCTCGCGGATCTGAATCAGGTTGCATATGGAGGATTCCTGCCGCTGCGCACGCGAGAAGGCAGCAACGATCCCAACGACGATACTCACGATCGTCCGCTGCCTAAGGGAAAGCGCGGCTCCAGACGAGAGACTACACACAAGGAACGTGCAAACCGCAGCCGCAAGAAGATCTGCCGCGGGCCGCGCCATACTCGCGAAGCTGCGAATAAGCCCGATGTGGACCGTCGCGCGGCGGTTCGCGCGAGCTTCCACTGCATCTGCGTAGAGGTTTGGAACGCAGGAGTCGGACGCGGCCACGTTCATACCTCCCGTAATGCGGAGCTGTCCCGCAATTCGCTGCGACCTGATTGGGATGCGGCCCTAGCGAGCCGCTTTTCCAATACCTGGCGATAGAGATTTACGTACTCGAGTGTGAGGACATCAACCGACAGGTGTGGTAACGCGATGGCCGGCGGTTTCGGCTGCTTGAGGCTTGCCGTGATTGAGGTCGCGAGGGCCTCCTCTTCGTCCCGCCCGAGTGCAAAGTACTGACAGCGGTCTCCACCGACCTCTCGGAGAGCCGGTATGTCGGAACAGATCACTCTGCAGCCCGCGAGCAGTCCTTCCGCGACAGGCAGGCCAAATCCCTCGGTTGCGGAGGGCACTGCCAGTGCCTCACAGCCCTCGTAGCACCACTGCAGTTCTGAGTCCGACAGGCCGTCGCGAAAGAAGACGTGCCTGCTCAGAGACCGTTGCGCGACCATCTCATGAATGCTCGCGGTCTCGGGTCCGGTGATGCCGACGATCACAAGATTGGTTGCAGCGTGAATTGCGCCTCGGCTCAGGAGAGAGCTAAATACGCGAATCAGCAAAGGGATATTCTTGTTGCGTCGATGCTGCGCGACGCAGAGCAGGAACGGTTTACCACACAGTTCGGACGGTGGAGACTTCGCCGCTCCGGTGGCCGCTGGCTCGACGCAGTTATAAATTCGGACTGCGTTTCGCCACACATGCTCGGGTGCGAATCGTTTCAAACGCAACAGCGTTGCGTCTGAAACACACGCGATTGCGTCTGCATTGCGGAGAGACTGGCGCAGTGTCAGCCGATTGAAGATGACGTGGGGGAAGCGAAAGTTGGCGGGAATCTCGTAGGGATAAAGATCATGGAGCGTGAGAACTACAGCGCACCGGAGCGCGGGCGTATCAATTGGTACGGGATAAGCGAGATGGATCAGATCCGGTTGAATGTGGTTCGCCAGTTCCGGGAAGGCGCGGTAGTGCCAGAGATTTCGACTGACCGAGCCAGGCTTGAGCTGCGCCACCTGGATCTCGAGTCGGCGGTCGTGGCTGAGACCTGCATCCCTCGCCATTTTCTGCTGCCATGGCGCGATGACGAGATGAACTGCGGAGACGTCCGGATGCGCCAAGAGACAACGCACGAGATTGAAGGCGTGGCGTTGAATGCCAGAGATCTTCGACGAGAAGGAGATGGCGGACACGAGAACCTTCATGACTGTCCCTTCTGCAGCTCGCCCGAGCCATATGCCGCAGCCGTGCGCACAGGCCTGGACAGCCATAGCCAACGAAGCAACGGCACGTAGACCAGCAGTGCGGTAGCGCCGTAACAGACTCGTGCAAGGACGACGCCCTCAATTCCGTGGTGCCGAAGGAGGTAGACCAGGAGAAAGAGTGCGCAGATTCTTCCGCCGATATTCAGGACGGCTACTGTTCGAAATTGACCGAGGGCCTGCATGGCGTAAGTGCCAGTGACACCAAGTCCCATGAAAACCGTGCCAAGGACGATGCCTGGCAGGATCGACAGTGACTGCGCCGTGATTGTGCCGCCAGACCAGATACGGATCGCCGTTCCTCCGAACGCGAGCAATGCGGCCGAGGGAATCCCAACCACGAGTAGATTGCAGGCGAATGACTTCGCAAGCAGGTGCCGAAGTGCCGCTCCCGAGGCATTGGGAGCTTTGCGGGAGATCAGTGGAAAGAGAAAGTGAAGACCTGAAGCTGAGAGACCGAAGATCGGCGCTGCAAATTGCACACAGAGCGCATAGGGCGCGAGCGCGGCGACGCCGAAGGATACGGCGAGCAGGATTCGATCTAACTGGCCAAAGCTGACGCCACAGGCGGACTGAAGCCACACAAACATTCCGGGCCGCACCAGCAGACGAAGTTCTTTGCGGTCGAACGCAGGCCGCAAGGATATCGGACCGAAGTGATCCCGGAGTCCGCGGAACTGCAGAAAGACTCCAAGTGTAAGAGCTAATCCGGTCGCGACGAGAATCGCCGGCACGCGGTAGCCCACCGTTGCGAGCACGGCGGCAGATGCGAGTGTAAGGAGCCTTGCAGCAACGCTGATCTGAACGCTGCCGCGATATTCCTCAAAGGCGCGATGCGTTATGACGCCAGCACTCTCGAGACCACGAAGTAGAATCCACGCGCCACTCATTCGAAGCGAATACACACACTCCTTCGCAGAAGTGAGGTGGTAGGACGCCACATGTTTCGCTGCAATCGGCGCCGTGAACCACACGAGAATGGCGAGTAGCGATCCCAGAGTGAGATTGATGGTAAAGAGCGTGCGGACTGTGCCTGCCGCCGTGCCGACCTTTTCTTCTCCGCGAAGCCGGGCAATGCGTTGCATCGCGGCGTCACAGAATCCGGACGCAAGAATTCCGCCGGCGCTGATGACCGAGGCGCACATAATCCAGAGGCCATACTCCGACGCACCCAGTTTGCGAAGGACGACGGGCGCGACAAGCAGCATCGCGACGGGATATGAAGCGTAGTCGAGAACGCCGTAGGTTGCATTCGTCAGATGCTTCCTCATACGACACCCTTCGCGACCAGAGCGAGCGGCTTACGCCGTCGAATACTACCGGTGATTGCCTCGGCCAACCTCTTGCGTGGATCGGCATTGTCGACCTTGGACCAGCGCTCCCTGAGCAGGAGGAATGCGGATGTGGCGGCGAAGGCCAGAAGCGTCAGCACCCCACTGAGTATCACGCGGTGAGGGAATGACTTCTTTTCTGGGATGCCGGGAGAATCGATAACTCGCACTACCGGAATGTCTTTCGCTTCCTCGATGCGAGACATCTCGTATTGCTGCGTCAGAAGCTCGAACACCGCCTCCTGTACCTTCACACGCCGGTAGAGATCGGCATACCGGACGGCAAGTCGCGGTAACTGACGCAGTGGAGGATAGAGCTCACCGGCGGTCTCCACCGACGACGCGGATGCAGGTGCGGCAAGAGTCGATGATCCAGCGAGTTTGTTGAGCTCGCGCTGCAGAACACCGATGCGGGCTTCGGCCTCACGCACGCGAATATTGTCATCGCTGTAGGCCTGACGCATCGACTCAAGCCCGGAGCGCTCCGCCACAATTTCGCCCTCAAGGCGCGCACCTGCATCAACCATCGCGTGTGTTTGCGCAGTGATATCGACCGTTGTGTTTCTGCTGGAAAAATCGCTGAGCGCTATCTGTGCATTCTCGAGATCGTTCTGAACAGATTGCAGGCGGTGCTCGATGAAGATCCGTTCCTGCCGGGCAGAGGAGGTACTGGTCTGATTGACAAGCTTGTTCAGTTCGTCGAGATACGCCTGCGCGAGATCGCGAGCCCGTGCACGATCGGTGTCCTCTACCTTGATGGTGATGACACCGCTCTTTTTGTCGTCGGTGATATTTGTTTCATGGGCAAGATGCTTTGCCGCATCGACGTAGTAGCGCTTGTGGTAGACCTTCCTGAGATCAAAACGGTTGATCAGGTGGTCGGCGACGGTGCCGCTTTCCAGCAGGTTTATGTAGAGCGCCGCCGAGTTGTGATCATGGAGGAGACTGGCCGCGAGACCGCCCAGTGCGCCCAGGCCTCCTTTACCGGCGAGTGCAGACATCAGCATCGAGCTGGCACTCCCGGAATCTGGCGGCATGATGCTCGTGACGGAGGTATAGCGCTTCGGAATGACGAAAAAGCAGAGTGTGACACTCAGGAGCAGCGAAATCACAGTTACACGGAAGAGCAGCCGACGGTGGCCCCAAAGAAACAGAGCACGGACCGCCCAGTGAACGCGGGCCCCTTCGACGTCGTAGCCAGCCCTGTCAATGACACGACCGGCGACCGCCGCAGCGCCGTCCTGATCTGCACGTTTCACTTCCTCACCGTAAACAGCACCCCCCGGGGGCGTGTCACCTGTGCGTCAGCATATTGTCACTACTTTGTTGACGGGAGAGGCTATTGCGAACCGCCGATTCCTTCGCGTGACAATCAACTGACATTCGTCAGACGAAGTGAAGACACGTCCTCCTCCCTTCATTGGATAACGTGCTGTTTATGTCGTTGCCGAGACGGTCTTTCTCCCACGCTGAAAAGGCGATTCAATCACGGTTCCTGCTGTTCCTGTTCGCCATATTCGGCGCGTCGCAGTGCGGCGTTGCACAAAATACTCCCCTCTTGTCCGGAGGGCTCGGCTTCTTCACGAGCACGAACAATGGGGCCACGAGTTACCTGCCGATCATGGAGCCACTGGTTGCGGCTCCTATCGGCAACCGGTTCCTTATTGAGTCTCGAGCCGTTCTCCTGGAGAACTTCACGCCGAAGGGTGGCGGCCAGGATGGCTATGACCACTCCCACCTAGTGGGGTTGACCTACCTGCAGGGAGACTACATCCTTGCCCCTCACATTACCGTGATTGGCGGCAGCTTTCTGACCCCGTTCGGGACCTTTAACGAGCGGCTGTCTCCCTTCTGGATCAACAATCTTCAGGACGGACCGCTGATTGGCGGCCTGGGTTTGATGAATACCGGGACGGGCCTCGGCGGCCAGTTGCGGGGATCCGCAATCTCGCGGCGAAAATACTCCATTGATTACGCAGCGTACTTTTCAGCCGAGTGCGGGAATGAGTATTTCAACGCAGCGCGGTCTTCCGGAGGGAGAGTAGACCTTTATCTGCCGGACTATCGGCTGGAGGTTGGGACCTCGTACGGACGGCTACTGCAGGGAACTCATGAAAACTTCTTTGGCATTCATGTCTGGTGGGAGCCAAAGGATGGCGCGTTCCGGCTGCGATCGGAGTGGGCGAAGGGCGCGCATGGACAGGGCTACTGGGTGGAGGCAGACTATCGCCCGACACAGTTCGGTGGCCTGAACAGCTGGGTGGGGCGCTTCGAGCCGGTGTTCCGGATGCAGCAGACATTCACAGAGAACGGCGGGGGCGACCCGCTGCCGGCGATGAATACGCAGCGCGCTGACTTCGGGCTCGACTACAACCTGCCGCACAACACGAGGATCCTGACGAGCTACTCGCGTCAGTTTTCGTCTGTCAAAGACGTGAATATCTGGGAGACGGGCGTGACGTACCGGTTCCTCTTCCCTGCCTGGAAAGGACGCTAAGATGAACCGCGACCAGTTTCCCCGATACGCCACTGCCGTTGCCCTGTTGGGGCTGACCTTTGCCGGCGTGGCGCAGACCCAGGCGAAGCCTGCGCAGAAGAATCAGCAGGACGCCAAGCAGCAATCAACGGCCACACAGGCAAGCAACAACAAACAGAGCGAAGGTCAGAGGATCTTTGTGCAGAATTGCTCAAGGTGCCATGACGCACCCGAAGGCTTCTCAGAGCGCATATCGGGAACGATCGTCCGTCACATGCGAGTGCGCGCTTCTTTGAGCGAGCATGACGAGCAGGAACTGTTGCGGTTCTTCAATCCTTAGGGCGAGTCAGATTTCCTGCTGGGCGATGCCTGCCTGAACCACCTGCTCACTGTTGTCTTTTGGCGTCAGGAGCAGCCAGACGAGCACCGCTACTATGAACGCAAGCGCCGCAATGCCGAAGAGCACCCTGGGATAGCCGAAGCGCGCGAAGAGAACACCACAGCAGGCTGTCGCAATCGAAGCCGCTAAAGAATTCCAAAGTAGTGTAGCGGCCGAGGCCGTGTTGCGCTGCCCGTCCGGTGTCTTACTCATCACGAGGTCGTAGAGGCCTGGCGAGCTCATCCACTGCAGCGCAGAGACAATGAGGTACGCGGTAATCGCAAGCTTCACGTCATGCGCGAGGGCGAGAGCGCACAACATGATCCCCGCTCCTGCCTGCATCACTACGATGCCATTCACCAGCCCGAGCGCACGGAAGACGATTGGTGCTAGGGCTCCCATGCAGAACTGAACGATCTGAATGCCTGAGAAGACGAGGCCGATCTGCGACATCGGCATATGCAGAACACTGGTGAGATAGATACTTCCAAAGGGCGTGAACGATGCGATGACCGCGGCCCACAGAGCCATCAGGGGTAAGAACCGTAGAAGGAATGGAGAAGGTCTCCATCGGCGTAAGGATGTTCGAGAGACACTCTGAGAGGCAATCTCCATAGCGGGCTCGTTTGGTTCGGGAAATTGCAGCCGGAACAGCGGCAGCAATCCGAGCGTTACGACGGCACACGCGACCAACAGGATGATGCGCTTCAGATCTGCGGCGTGCATCGAAATTCCCACTGCCTTTACCCATGCGGGCAGATAACCGCAGACCACACCACCGAGTGCGCTCGTTCCCAGGCTGGCCGAGATGATAAGGCTGAACGCCGCAGTTCGATTCTTGTCGGTTGTCAGCCTCGCTACGGCAGGCAGGTAACAGACCGTTCCCGCGGACATCGTCGCTCCGGCAAGCACTGCCAGACCAATCTGCGCCGGCCACCAGATGTAGATGACGCGCAATGCGTTGAAGAGTGGAGAGGCGATAAAGCACGTGATGATCAGAGGCTTAACTCCGATCCTCTTGGAGAGGAGGCCGATGGGCATCATCACCAGAACAGATCCGATCGTCACCGCCCCGCCAACCCATCCCATCAGTTTTTCGCTGAAGCCGAGATCGAGCAGGTAAAGATTAAAGGAAAGAAGAAGACGCCGTAGCCGGCGTCGAAGCAGAAGACTGCTAGAAAGTAGGCCCAGAAGCTGCGGCTGAAGCTATGCTCAGTTACCCACGCGAAGGGATTCTTCCAGAACGATTGGTTCGTGCGTTCGTGTGGATCGGCCGGTAAGAGAGGCTCCATTAGCGGCCGTCCTCCACGAGACGTCGCAGTCGCTCAACAGCTGATCCGAGATCGCTGTATTGAAGCTCGAAGACATCAGCCGCCAACAGTCGCTCGACCGCCGCAAATTGTCTCTCGCGGAACTCACGCGTGCCATATACCCCCTCGCGCATGTACATCCTTGCCACCTCTTTGCGGTAAGGTTCGAGCCGTGCGGGCGAGGTGGATCCCCGTTTCAGAAAGACGACGAAGTCAACGCGGACCCGCTCCCTGCGCATGATTCTCGGGAGACGGTGCGTCGAGATCTCGATCGACGGCTTCCCTGCTGCACGCGGTGCCTGATCCATCCCTTGAATCTCCGGAAACAGCTCAGCAGCGGATGGACGGAGGCGCACAAGGTGGGAGTTTCCCGTGACGATTGGATCTTCCTCATCGAGCACAAAGCTGCCGTCATCCGAGATGTATTCCCAACCGGAACGTGCACATCCGTAGGCGAGTGTCGATTTACCTGCACCCGAATCGCCACATAGCAGGATGCCGCGGCCATTCCACGCGACGCAGGCTGCATGGATTGCCTTCGCAGGAATGGTCGTCAATGGCGCCCCGAGGAAGAAATACTCGATGTAGAGGCGATGTCGGAGCGAAGCTTCTGTGATGGAAATCACCGTCTCACCATGCGCGAGGTCGATCACGGCGTAGTGTTGCGGATCTGCGATATCGACGAAGTGTGGCGCAACATACTGAAATGTGAGCGCCGGAGGACATTCAGGAGGGCCGCCCGGGGTTACGTGAACATACGAACGCATCGGCGCAGTGTTGTGCTGGTGTGTGAAGTGGCCCCAGAGCTTGTCATTCATCTCAAGGATGACTTGCGAGTTCGTCAGCACCTCGAGTGGAAAGCCGAGAGGATAGTAGGTCTTGCTGAGCGTGAGTTTCGTCAGATGCAGAGGGTGGTCGGGATACTCCGTCAGCCCCGGTGAATCACAGGCCAATTCCATTTCGCGAACAGTCCGAACAGTCATAGTGGCTAAAAAAGGAACTTTGCTGCAAGCTGAATGATTCGCGGATGGGGCCCGCCCTGCTCCGACAGAATCTGACCGAATCCCGGCGACGCGACCGCAGGCAGGAGAGGATTGCCGTATCCCAGGCTCGTATTGGGGTTTCCAAACTGGGGCGTATTCGTCAGGTTGAATAACTCCGCACGAAACAGGAGGCTCATAGCCTCCTTGATCGGGAAGCTGCGCTCAACCGCGAGATCAAGGCTATGTTGTCCGGGGCCGCGAACAAGACCTACGCCGCTGTTGCCAAAGTCCTCGTCGGCAATACTGGTTCCGTTCGCAACTTCAGGCGCTCGCATAAATGCATTCGAATCCAAATAACGGCCGCTGGTAACGCGGGAAAATAAGGAGCCGTGCGTTGAGGGATGGCCGCCGGGTGCGACCTCAGCTCTTAGCTGGCTGCCAAGGAGCGCATATACCGAGCCGGCGTTGCTATCGAATATGCTGAGTGCGGCACCTGATTGAAACAGTGCGATGCCTGAGAATCGCCAGTCATTGAGCGTGTACCGAACGAATGGCGAGGACACTGAAAATTTCGGCGTTGAGTAGACGAAGTTAACCACGATTCGCTGATCGCGGTCGTCATTTGCCAATCCATACGATGAGTTCCGCAGGTCGAGCTGATTGTTCGTGGGTAACTGCAGTTCGTAGACATCCGAGCCGGTTTCGCCATTCACCATATCCAGATTCTTCGACCACGTGTAACTCGCCTGCAGTTCGAGACCGTGCTCCAAGCGGCGCGTGATGTTTGCCTCGAGAGCATTGAAATTCCCGATGAACACCGAATCGGTAAGCAGTGATCCCGGGCTGATTCCCTGCACCGGCATGCGAGCGAGAATGTTGCTAGTGGAGTTTGTTGTCTCACCATTCACCGGGTTCTGCGGGCTGGCAAGAAGCGCCTGATCGAATTCGAGCTGCCCGGGCCTATGCACCGAGTTCGTGCCCACGTAGCCGACCTGGAAAAGATACCCGCGACCAAGGCCATATTGCAGATTCAGGTTGTACTCGTAGGTTTTGCCATCCTTAACCTGTGGGTTGATCCCCTCGATGAACGGCGTTCCATCGGGAACGAGGGGCACAAATATCGGAAAGCTCGAAGCAGAGGGCACGAGGGGCGAGAAGGAACTCTGCAGGCTTGCTGCTCCATTCGGCGAGCCGAAACTGAACTGCGAAAGCGCATACGGAGGCTGACCCAGCATCGCTTCCGGGAGATTGCCAGAGTGACGATCAAAGTAGGCGCCAAATCCTCCGCGCATGACCAGCATCGGGCTGTGTGTCATCTGCCAGGAGAAGCCGAGCCTCGGCGAGATGTCTCCATGAGGAGTCTGGTAGTAGCCCGCGTATGGAGTCTGCGCAACGCCGGGCGGGACTGTGCCCTTGAAATTAGACGCGACAGCGTAGCCGTTCAATGTACCAGCTACTGGCAGTGGACCCTTCATGGCGAGCGACGGATCGAAGTTTGTCAGCCTGCCGTTGATCTCCGTCGGCGCACCGAAGATCTCGTACCGCAGGCCGGCGTTCAACATGAAAGTTGGTGTCAGCTTCACGTCGTCCTGAGCGAAACCTGCGAAGTCGGTATAGCGTTCGTCTCGGCGAAAGATGCCGCCACCGGCAATGCTGCCGCTTACATTGCTGAAACCTAGCGGGCTGCCGTTCTGCGTGGCACTCTGGCCCACAAGGAAGTCGGCAAAGGTAAAGAACATCAGGTTTCCGTCCACCTGCTGCGGTTGATTTTCATCGACCTCATGCCGCTTGAATTCGAGACCAAAGCGCGCGTTGTGCCGGCCCTTTGTGAGCGCAACCGTGTCCTGCCAGATGAACGAGTTTGTCACAGACCACTCGTTCGGAGTGCCGCCATCGCCGATGAGAAATGTGCCGAGAGTCATCTGCGGCATGTTGAGCTCGCTGCCAGTCGCTCCTGTCGGCGTACCGACTCCAACCTGCTGCGCAGAGATCGGATTCTCTACGGACGCGAGACCATCGAAACGGATATAGCCAAAGCGTGCGACGTTCACCAGCGACGAGTCGAAGGCATGTGTATCGGACAGGACAAACATCGTGTTGCGGTTCAGAGCGTCCGTACCCCATCCCGGCACGTTCGCCCCGTTCGGAGAGAACGGTAGGTTGATCGTCGCGCGCGAGTAGAAGAAGCGTCCGGACAGTGAGTTCTTTTGATTCACCTTCTGGTCGAGGTTTATGTCGAACTGATCCTCGCGATAATGCGCCGCTGGATGAAATACCGACACTCCCAATGGCAACTGGTCGGTCGGATCGCTTCCCGGGCTCGGCGGCAAGACTGCCTGCGGGTTGGGCACGGCAAGCTGTCCGTTCGGCAGCTTCGCATTCAGGATGGCGACTGCGACAGGATTGAGGTTCGAACCGTCGCATGCGACCTGCGTACCACCTGCAGCAGTCAGGTATCCCGTCGATGGCTGGCCACCATCATCCAGGTGCCCTGCGGGACAGAACTGTGCACCGAGAGCTGCGGCTGAGCGATCAGAGGTAAACACTGGCATAGTCGTCGTCTGCGCTGTGCCGAGGCCGTTCGCCTGGCTCACGCCCTGATAGGCGCCGTAAAGGAAGGTGTGGTCTTTGCGGATAGGGCCGCCGATGGATGCGCCGAACTCATTTTGCTTGAGGTCTGCACGCGGTTGCCCTGCGAGCTTCGAAAAAAAGTCGTTCGCATTGAACACGTTGTTGCGCACAAACTCCCAGGCGCTGCCATGAATCTGATTCGTTCCGCTCTTGCTCACGAGGTCGACACTGGCTCCCGAGCCTCGCCCGTATGCTGCATCGTAGTTCGCAGTCTGTACGCGAAACTCCTGAATCGTGTCAGGCGCCGGAATTGCCGTGCCCACTTCATAGTTCTGCGCGAGAGCCGCCGAGTTCTCCTGGAGATTGTTGGCGTCGATACCATTGAACTGAATGTTGTTTGCCGTTGGCGTCGCCCCATTCGAGGCAACATTCTGCGTTCCATTTCCAAGCGTGGTAGCGGTCGGAAGATCTGCCACCACGCCCGGCGATAGTCCGATGATCTGCGTGTAATTGCGGCTCGAGAGCGGCAAAGTCTCCATCGCGGTTGTGTCCACCAATCCGCCGATGGTCGAACTCTCGAGCTCAGTACGGTCCGCCCCGCCATTCACCTGAACGTCCACGCGTGTCGACGCCACTCTCAGGGTCACATCGATGGAGCTCACCTCGCCGGACACGACCGGCACTTCGGTCGCGCTACTCCCTGCGAATCCCGGCGAACTGACGGATACCAAATAGCGCCCGGGAGAAAGTAACGGCACCCTGAACAGACCCTCAGAGCTCGTCTGCACGTGGCGCGAGGCGTGCGTCTGCTGGTTGACGACTGTCACCTCTGCATTGGTCACTACGCGATTCGTCGGGTCCAGCACAACACCCGAGATGGCTCCTGTACCAGGAGTCTGCGCCGTGATTGGGTTAATGCAGCAGAGGAGGATCGCTGAGCTGATAGCCAGCAGTCGTCCCAGTCGATGAATTAACATACGTCCGCTCTCCTGCGGCCTGTTGAAACACACATAGGTGTTGAAGCCGAGTATGGTCAGGTAACGTGCCGGAGTTGTTATCGCTTTGTCACTGCTTTGTAGAAAACTCCCCGGTCAAACGCATTGGCTCACCCGAACGCCGCCATCATGCTGAAAGCTCGTTCTGATATCGTCGCCAACGATAGGACGCCCATGCATACCGGAGTCCCTCAACGACGTGGAATCTCAGCCGCTGGAGAATAAATTGGAACTGCAGGGCGTGTCGCTGGATTCTGAATGTCATCGTGTCGTTCGCGCTTGCGGGGATGATCACCTGCGGCAGTCGCATGGGCAGGAGCGCGATTCTGGCGGGCCGCGTGAACATTATCCCTTCCTTCTCCAGCTCTCGCTGTAGAAGCAAATACAACTTTGTGCCGGGGGGCGCTCCATACACGCAGTTCAGACCATAGAGAGCTACCCAACGCTGCGCCGCAGGGGGAAGGCGGAGCATCGTCCACATCGCCAACTTCGACGGAACCTCTCCTTGCATCACCGACTCAATAAGCTGCAAGACGACGCCAAGACCAAAGATGGCCCTTGGATCCTGTTCCGCCAGGTCACGCACCTCAGACCAGAATGCGGGATCATCGCCGTGCGCGCATACGTTGCGATAAAACTCCAGTAGATGGGAAGCGCGCAGAAACGAGCTGCAAACATCTTTGAACGCGTGCATGCCCTGTCTCAGGAAGAGATCGGCAGGGGCAAGCACCGGCATCATGACGCCTTCAATCTCTCGATACTCCCTCCGGCTCAGGAGGGACTCGCGGCCTGGCAGCACGCTCTCAATGTGCAACTCCGCTGTGCGCCCAAATCCATCCTTGTACATGTTCTTTGTGGAGAACCTCGGCGTTTCATTCTTCTTGAACTCCCAGGTTCTTCCGCTGATCTCATGAAGGCGATACCCTGTCTGCTCAAGAATCTTTCGTGCTTTGGCCGCGCCACCTTCCTCGACCAGAAAATCCAGGTCAAGCTGATGGCGCAGCTCCGACATCGGGACAGACGATGGACAGAGCGAGAACCCCTTCAAAACGGCGTAGGGGATATTAGCTCGGTGAAACTCTTCTTGGAGTTCAGCGGACTCCTGTAGCAGGCCCCTCATCCGAGCACGGTTGTCCGAAAGATTTTGCTGCAGGCGTTCATTCACAGCGACAGGCAACGAGCCCTGAAGATTCAGCTCATTCACCTGATTCACGAAGTACAGGCTAAGCCCACTGACATCCAGCCAGTAGAGCAGTTTGCGCCACTCACCCGGCGAGAGCGTCGACAAACGCTCGGCGTACTCCGGTTTCAAGTGGCAGAGGCTTAGAAGCGCAGCCTCGCGGCTGGGGCATGCGTGAGAATTTCTTGGAAGAGTCTGCCCTGTCACAAACGCTGGAAGGTCCGTACCTGCGCGATACATAGCCGGCATCTCAGACACTGATCAAGCGCTCCTTTCAGTCTCTGGAAAACCTTATCCGGAGTGCACTTTGCAGCTTGTCATCCCATTGTCACTTTGCTGTAAGTAGTGCGAGCGCTCTCTACCGGGAGTCTAATGCGAGGGCTGCGCCGGATAAGTCGGAAGGGCAACCGTCGTTTCGATGCCCGCGTTCTTCATGATCTCCAGCGCCTCTGCAGGCCAGGCATCGCCCTTTACCAGATGGTCATCAAGGATGAGATCGTTCTGGTAGTTGGTCCACATGCCACCCACCTTCGTGCCATCGTGCCAGTTATCGATGGCCGTGTTGTCCGGCGAGATGCGCATCGGATAAGCCGCGTGCATGGTGTTGATATTCAGCCACTCGCTTCCGGGATCCTGCACGACGTTGCGGCGAACGGTAATGTAACGTGACCCTTCGTCCAGGTAGATACCGATCATCGCGTGATTGTCGTAGATGTAGTTTTCGGTAATCAGAGTGCCGGGGCTCGCTGAAAGGTTATAAATCGCTCCGCCGTCGTGGAAGTAGCTCTTCGCTCCGTGGATACGATTGCTCGCAACCACGACATCGCGATGGGTTGTCGGCGTCTGATAGATAGGATTCTGCTTCCAGTCATAGGTGTGCAGGCGGAAGAGATAGCTTGGATTGCCGCCCGGGTCCTGAAGGCCCCAGCCGAAACCGATGTCAATCGCATCGTACGGCACATCGGAAATGTCATTGTGCAGAATCACAGCGCCAAGGACGTAAGTGCTGAGGATCGCACTATTGTCGCGATAGTCTTCGCTGACGGACTGAATCTTGTTGCTGCGCACGATGAGTTGACGGTTCGTCTGTCGAGGGTTCGCCGGGTGATGCGCATCGGGCTGCACGCCGCCCGCGAGAATCGCGCCGCCCGCGACGTCGATGAACAGATTCGCCAGAACCTTCGTATCTCCGGTAGCGAGGCCTACGCCGGAGAGCGTCGCATCTGCGTCGTTGCCAATGCCGAGCGCATATTGCCCGAGATGGGCGAAGATGTCGCCCTCGAATGTAATGCGCTTTGCTGCCGACACCTGAACAGCCGCAGGCATCTGCTGCCACCGATTGCGCATGCTCTCAAAACCACTACATCCCTGTGCGCACGTCGCGATAGGATCCGCCGGATAGGCCGCCGCCTTCCCAGCGAGGAACGTCCCGCTCTGCTGACTCGCATATCCCTCATCGCTCGAAGGACCAAGCCAACTTGAGTACGAGAAGCGGATGCCGATCATCGAGAGGTCCTGCACCGGATCGTCGAGCGTACCACTGATTGAGACGAGCACAGGCAAACGCGGCAGTTCCACATCCGCTTTCTTGATATCGACTCCATCAGGCGGCCGCAGGTACAGCTTGCCCTCTGCAGGATCGAGAAACCACTCTCCAGGCTGCGAGATCAGTTCGAGTGCATTAGTCAGATACAGATGCGAAAACTGCGGACCAAAAGGCTTCTCAACAGTGTCGTAACCCCAGATGTTGTTGTCCCACGCGGGCTGGCGCATGATGAGTGTCTCCCCGGCAACTCGCTCAACGGGCGAGATTCTCTCAGTGAAGAAGCCGGTCGCGCGCAGTTCGAGTCGACTCGCGTGCTGCAAGGCGCCCAGAGGATTCTCTGCTCCGGCGCGCAGCACCATGCCCTGACGGGTGAAGTCCCAGTCCTTCCTTGCGAGCTCCATCGACGCTCTTGTTGTAAGCCGGTCGTTGACCCAGAGCTGTCGCGCGTCCAAGCCGCGCGGCACATCTGCAACATAGATCTTCCGCTCCGCATTCCACAAATGCCATCCACTCACCGTAAGGCCGCCGCTGATGACAGGCTGTGCGCCCGGCGCAGCCTCCGACCATGTCACCGTGTGCTCATTACGTCCGCCGTCGACGGCGCGAAAGATCAGCGGATGGTCAATACGGTATATGCCGCGAGAAAGCTGCACGACAACATCGTGATCGCTGTTCAGCTCACGCACCGCACGTTGTGCGCGCTCGAGCGTTCGGAAGGGATGATCGACAGTGCCGTCGCCGGCATCGTCTCCCGACGGAGAGACTCCGATCGTAATCGCCGAGGCACGGCGAGATTGCGCAAGTGCAGTCGATACACTCAGTGCGCAGGCACAGATCGACAAGGTGAAGATGGCGAATGCGTTCACTCTCAACGGTCTACCTCGTCCATGCGCAAGCGAACCTCCTCGCCCTTATACCGTAAGCTGCATTGTCGAATACCATTGGCCGAGATAAATACGATGCAGTACTCGCGATCCTTCACCATCTCAGGAAAACTGCCCTCGCGCGCGTGGATCAACAGTTCGCGTGTGTCTTCGTTCCATTCGATCAATACGAGAGCATACTCGCCACGCTCGTAGGCATAGCCATCGCCCGCATCTTCATAGAGGACGAAGGTTGCATGCGCGCCAGTGTAGACACGAACCTCGTACGTCGCACAACGATCTTCGTCGACAAATTGCATCGGCTCGGTCATCGGCAGAATTGCTCCCGCTCGCACGAACACTGGAATATGCTCAAGCGACGCGCCGATCACAACTACTTGACCACCGTCGTATAACCCGCCGCTCCAGAAATCGAACCACCGAGCTTCCGCCGGCAGATAGACCTCGCGCGTTTTCGCAACATCGCTGATCGCTCGCGAGCCCTGGTCGTAGTACATAGGCTGGGTCACCGGGCAGACTAGCAACGACGGACCAAGGAGGAACGCGTCAGCGAGATTGTGTGTGCGAAGGTCTTCGGGAAACTCGAGCGCCACTGATCGCACCATCGCCGTGCCTTTGAGGGTTACTGCCGCAGCGAGCGAATAGATATAGGGCAACAGACGATAACGCAGCCGGATACATGCAGCGATCGCATCATAAAAGAGCGAACCCTCTGCGCCGAAGCGCCATATCTCACGAGGTACATCGGTCCCATGCGAGCGAAACATCGGCAAAAAAGCCGCATACTGCAACCAGCGCGTGTAGAGCTCCCAGAAGCCACGGTCAGTCGATCCGGTGTCGTTGGGGTCCGGCGTGAGCGCGTCCATCGGCGTCAGCCCCCGGCAACCCCCGGGATAATCCCCGCGCCAGAACCAGAGATCCGACCTGTTATCGACGAAGAAGCCGCCGGCGTCCACAGTCCAGTACGCTTCGCCGGTCGCACAGAAATTTACGCCTTCCGGAATGCATTTCTGCAGCGTCTCCCAAGTCGCACATACGTCGCCATTCCACGTGAATGTGCCGTACCGATGCTGGCCAGCATATGACGAGCGCGTGAGATTTAACACACGCTTATCCTCACGCACACCGCGCTGACCTTCATAGATTCCCCGCGAGTGTGCGAGCGAGTAGGTGTTGATCTCTGCGGCATCCAGGTAGAGCGTAGACGCCTCCGTGTTGATTTCGAGCCGCTCCACGGGCGAAGGCTTCATCGCACCGCTCCAATCGGCTTCGAACGGCTCCGTGCAATCGCACCACCACGCATCGACGCCATGCGTGAAGAGTCCACGACGCGCCTGCTCCCAATAGCACGCACGCGCTTCCGGAAGGAACGCGTTGTAGGTCGACTGATTGCCGAGCATCAACCCGCGTTCGCTGAGTTCACACTGGTTTTCGCATCCTCCGGTCGTGATCGGCCAGATTGAAACCATCAGCTTTGCACCGAGTGCGTGCAGCTTTTCTGTGAATTCCGTTGGATCCGGAAAACGCAGCGGATCAAATGACTTCTGCCCCCAACCCGCACCGTTCGGCCACGACTTCCAATCAAGAACGATGCAGTCCAGCGGAACGCCGCGGCGGCGATACTCTACGACCACTTCGATCATCTCGTCCGCGGTGACGTATCGCTCCTTCGACTGCACATAGCCGAACGCCCACTTCGGCGGCAATGGCGTTGCGCCGGTCAGGTGCCGGTAGCCGCGCATCACGCCATCAAAGTTGTCGCCATGAATGACGTAGTAGTCGAATTCATCGACGGCATCAGCCCACCAGAATGAGCCCTGTTCATCATCGTGAAAGGTCATTAGCGAGCCGCAATCAAATAGCACACTGTAGGCTCGCGTCGAGACAAGATGGGGCACGACGGCCTTCATGTTCTGCTGATATAGATCCCGCGAACGACCACGCAGATTGTCATAGCCCTCCTCATGCGACCCCAGCCCGAAGAGAGCTTCATCCTCCGCAAATACGAAGTCGAGCTTTGCCTCAAACGCATCGCGATCGAAAATCGTCTCATGCTCCGCAACCGTTGCGCGCGCTCCATCGATGCTCTGCTCGGTGGCGATGGCGGCGCCCTGGTGAAAGACGTTGCGCGTAAGAGCTTTTGGCGTAAGCGAACGCCCTCCCCTCTCGGGTTCGCACATTAACACCGTGCCCGCTGCGTCGGAGTAGGCTAGCGCTCCGGTGGACTTATTCACGGTGACGTTCAGCATCGCGGTAGAAAGTACATAGCTCTGATGTTCATCGCGAAGCCCGTATGCGACATTGACGGACGGAGCGACGACGATGCGGCTTGGCCGATCGAGGAACTCCCTGCCTTGCGTGTAGGTAATGCGCACGATCGAATCCGTCATGAAGCGGACGCGTAGCAGCCTGTCGTCCTCGCGGAAAACCACACCATCAGACCGTGACATCATCGTGAACATTCGTCGTCGATGCTCCTAGATATTGCTCATCGCAGCTGCCAGGCGCCTGCGTTGCTCGAGATCCTCTTGGATCCGCGGTTCCAGCCGCTCGTACCGGTGGTAGAAGAGCACCGGCAACACAGCGAGTGCGTATGCGATCGCGGGCAGCCACACGCAACTTAGCTCGATACCCGCAATCGAGCGCGCCGTCTGTTCTACGTTGGGTACATAGCGGGAGCGCGCGAGGATCCACGCGGGCAACGCGCCACCGAGTCCACTTCCGGCCTTCAGACAGAACGCCGCACCGATCGCCGTCAACAAGCCCGCCGCGCGAACGCCGCCCTTCCACTCGCCGTAGTCCACACTGTCGGAGAGCAACGAGAACGGCATGGCCATCGCGACACCGCTGGCCAGAAAGCCGATGACCCACCCCGTCATCACGACGGCAACAGAGTGGCTTCTCACCCCGGCGAAGACGACAAACTGTGCGGCCACGGAGCCCACGAGGCCAACCGCCCACACGCTGCGCTTCGAGATCCAATTGCAAAACGCCGGCAGAAGCAGGATGCTCGCCAGCGAGACGACGTCCAGGCTGTTCGCAATTGAAGTCAGGTCTTTGCGATGCAACACATACTCGAAGAAGTATGGCGCGGACGAAATGCGCGCAATGAATGCGATCCAAAAGAAGAGGCTGCTGAGAAAGATAATCAGCCATGGCACGTTGCCTTTCAGTGCGCGGAGACTCTGCTTCGCCGAGTTGTGTTGGCGCTGCTCAGGTATGATCTCGCGCAGATTCCGAAACGCCAGCAGATACAGTACGATTGTGCCGACTGCGTATATCGGCATGACCATCATGAAGCCACGACGATCGTTCCCGTGGCCGAGTCGCGACACTAAACCAAGCACCGTCAGGTTAACGAACAGCACACCAAGCTTCGAACCGAACATACGGAAGCTCGTCAACACAACCCGCTCGTGCGAGTCAGGCGTCAATGACGCTAGAATCGCAGTCACCGGCGTATTGATGCCCGTATAGAGAATGCTGCACAGAACGTAGGTGCATGCTGCGTAGATGATCTTCGCCGTGGGCCCAACGCTCGGTGTAACGAAGGTTGCCACGCCCGCCACCGCGAAGGGGACGCATAGCCAGAGAAACCACGGCCGGCTTTTGCCCCACCGGCTGTGAGTCTTCTCAAAGATGATTCCCCACACCGGCGCATCGAGCGCGTCAATGCAGCGCGCGAAGAGAAGAATGGCCCCCGCCGCAGCAGCCGAGAGCCCATAGACATCCGTATAGAACTTGAGTAGATAAAACGAGATGACGCAGAAGATAAGCTGCCCCGCGACCTCGCTGGACGTGTAACTCAAACGGGTCGTAAGGGCTCGATTCTTCATGCATCTGCGCTCTTCGTCAGCTTACTCCGCTCCTCACGTACGGTTTCGCACGCTAACGCCGCAGCGCTCGAGGCCGAGGCCGCTGCGCGCCAACTCGCTCGAGGACGGCCCGGTCAGGCCGCGTTCTCTTTTTTTGTCTCCGGGAAGGGGCCGTAGCGCTCAGGAGTGTCCTCTGCGTGGCTGTAGATATTCTTTCCATTCTTCAGGAACGGTGTCGCCATCGCCCACGGTTTGCCATCCGGGCGATCAATCGGCTTTGCGCTGTACTGCGGCAGATAGATGCGGCGCATGCGCTCGGTCTTGTTCGGCCCGCTGCGATGAAAGACGAAGCTGTCGAAGGCAACGATGCTTCCCGCCGGCACAATCAGCGCATCGCCCGGGTCCGAGCCCGAATAACCAATGAGGTCATTCGTTCCGTCCTCTTTGGTGTGATTGATGATCGTGCCCTTCGTGCCGCCGCGCGAGTGCGGCAGCAGATAAACCGTGCCGTTCTCCTCGCTTACATCGTCGAGCGTGCACCAGCAGGTTACGTACGGCTTGTGCTCGGTCGTGGGGTTGTACCACTTCACGTAGCCGCTATCCTGGTGCCACGCAAACTTCATCCCCTGCTCCGCGCCCTTCACCACCCACTGCTCGTGAAAGAGATACGCCTCGTCACCAACCGTTGCCCGCGCAACCTCGGCCATCAGATCGCTGAAAATGAATTGCCACAGCCTGTTGCTCAGGCGATAGCGGTTGTTGATGAAATAACGCTTGCCCCGGTGGCTGATATTCTCCGTCTGCACGCCCTTCGCGTCCATGATCGAGTCATAGTAGCCGAGATAGTAGGAGCACTCTTCGCGCAGCATCTCCAGCATCGCCGGCGGGATGACGCCCGGGAGAATCATGTAGCCTTCGTTGCGGTAGAGCTCGCGCTGCTGATCGGTAATTTTCATGCCGAAACTTTAGTCAGACCGGTGCAATGTCCGGCTTCTCATTTCTGTTGGACTTGTTATCATTTTTTGTCGTCATGCTGCAACGGCTCAAACTCCCCGCAAATCTCGACGGTATGGCGTGGCGTTACGCCAACCCGGCCGGAGCCAACCGCCGTCATCATCACGCAGAGCTGGAGCTGAACCTCGTCACACGTGGCACGGGAACTTATCTGCTTGGCAACCGACATTACCAGATACGACGCGGCGACCTCCTCTGGCTCTTCCCCACACAGGAGCATGTCCTCATCGAGCAAACACCCGACTTCGAGATGTGGATCGTCGTCTTTCGCCGTCGGCTAATCAGACGCAGCGCCACTGACCCCGCATCGATTGCCCTGCAACAGCGCAGCTTCTCCGGAGACACCTGTCGCCGCCTGCGCCAACAGGATCTCTCGCGCTTCGAAGAGCTCTTCGCACAACTCGCCGACACGGCGGGCGAGCCCGGCCTGCTGAACGCCGGCCTTGCCTACGCACTGCTGCACGCCTGGAAGTGCTTTGACCGCGCCGGCGAAGTTCCTGAGCGCAGCTTGCATCCTGCGGTCGAACGTACGGTAAGACTGCTGCTCAGCGACGAAAACAGCTTTGGCCTCCCCGGGCTCTCGCGTAAAGCGGGTCTCAGCGCCTCACGTCTCAGCCGCCTCTTCAAACAGCAGACCGGCCTCTCCATCGTCGCGTTCCGCAACCGCCAGCGCATGCAGCGATTCCTCGAACGCTACGAACTTGAGCACGACTCCGGCCGGGGAAGCACGTTGCTCCAGGCGGCACTCGACGCTGGCTTCGGCAGCTACCCGCAGTTCCATCGCGTGTTTCGCCAGGTCGCCGGCTGCTCGCCTGCGGAGTACCAGCGGCGGCACGGCGACTAATCCGCAAGAACTCGCTGCCAGAGCTTCTCGATTTCCAGTCGCAGAACCTTCGCATCCTCCCAGCTGTTCGGGAAGGTCGAGAGTGCGTATCCGCCGTCCACAGGCCCGAGTTCGGGGCAGATGAAGATCTCGCGACCGCTTACACGATTGCCTTCGAGCCAGCAACGCAGCACCGCCTCTGCAAACGGAAGCCACTCGCGCACCTCCTGCGTCAGCTCACCGCGAGCGTCAGTGATCGGCACCTGGGCATGATGACCATTGAACGGCCGGAAATGAAACTGCTGCGCGTGTTGTACAAGCTCCGGCCGCACCAGCAGCCGGTCCACGAAGTTCGCAGGCACAAGATGCTTGACGACGGCAAAATGCGAGAAGTCCCATGAGATCGGCAGCAATTCCCCGGTCGCCTGCCGATAAGCATCCGCCAACGCGTACATCTTCTCTGGCGTCTCCGTGCACGTGCCGCGGTGTGATTCGATCGCCGGACGCAACCCGCGCGCCTTCGCCTCCTCCATCAGTGTGAGCGTCAGGCGGAGTGCCTCTGGGGTCGGCACCTCGTCACCACCCAACTGCACATTCACGTGCAGGGCACCGGCACCTCGAAGATCGTTAAGGAGCGCCGGAAATGCCGCGGTATCCCCAGAAACCATGCCACCGACAAAGGTCAGGCCGCGCTGCTTGAGCCCTCCGGTCAGCTCCGCGCTCGGCGCCCAGCAGACGCTGTCGAAGCCGGCCGCCTGAATCGCATCAAGCTTCTCATCCAGGCTCCACTCATGCTCCCGCGACGGCTGCTGCATCAGGGTCCATAGGTTGGCAACATGGCGCAGAATCGGCCTCATCCGTAGATCGTTCTCCCAAGCGCGATCCTGATCGCGTCGTATTACTTCCATTTTTGACCATATTTCGAAAATTGTCTTGCCATGATTTCCATTCATTTGAAAGAATGCACGGGACGGGAGACCACTCGGATGACAGCCGGCCAGGACAGAAAGTATCAAAGTCCTCAGCCGGTTACGTCTGCCCACCACCCGCTGATGATCCTTGCGGACGACCTCACAGGCGCCTGCGATGCAGCCGTGGCTTTCACCACATGCGTTTCGATCCGGGTCCATATAAACAGTGGGCCATCGGAAGCCGCCATCGTTATGGCCGCCACCACAGAGAGCCGCGACCTCTCTGTAACCGAGGCTGAAGTTAGAATCCGAAGCATCGCAGAACGACTTCCCTCTGACGTCGAACTCTTCAAGAAGATCGACTCCGTCTTTCGCGGCAACACCATCGTCGAAATCGCCGCTGTGTTGCGTCACGCCCGGTTCGACCTGGCCGTGCTCGCGCCGTCCTACCCCGCGCTCGGCCGCACAGTGAGCGAAGGGGTGCTCCATATTCGCGAGGCCACCGCCGGAGACAGAACCCTGCCGATCGCCGAACTCCTCGCAGACGCCGGCTGCTTGCTCACAGCGCTCCCGGCCGATCTGTCTGCTGACGAATGCGCGGCTACTTTGCGCCGCTGCCTCAATAGCTTGAGACCTGCGGTCCTCTGCGATGCCACAAGCCAGGACGATCTCGCCCGAATCGTCCGCGCCTCGCGTTCACTCGGCAAGCATATCCTCTGGATCGGCTCCGGCGGCCTCGCTCACGCACTCGCAGCGGAACTACCTGCACAGTCAACGCCACCCGAGGCGGCACACCCGCGCCCCGGCCACACAGTCTTCTTCATCGGCAGCCCGCACCCGGTTACGCGTGCCCAGGTCGAACACCTGCAGAACACCATCCGCATCGCTGAGCACGGCTCCGGGGCACAACACGCATCTGCAACCGATCTGCTCGTTCCCGTCATGCTCGGCGAAACCAGCGCCGACGATGTCCGCCGCGCCATGGCCGCACATGACCTCGCTCAGATCGGCTGTCTCTTCATGACCGGCGGCGACACCGCACACTTCGTCTGCCGCGCACTCGGCATCCGCGCACTGCGCCTCGAACGCGAATTCGCGCCCGGCGTTCCGCTCGCCATCGCCGAGGGCGGCCCATTCGACGGCATCTCCGTTGTGCTCAAAAGCGGAGGCTTTGGCGAGCCCGACCTCCTCTGTCGTCTACTGGAGGCATGCCGTCCGGAGGTAATCGCTTGACCGCCGCATCGCCCACACGCGAAGAGCTTCGGCCCGTCATCGCCATCACGCTCGGCGATCCCGCTGGCGTGGGCCCCGAGGTCACGCTCAAAGCGCTCGCCGACTCCGACATCCAGCGCTCCGCGCGCTTCATCGTGCTCGGCGACCACGCCGCAGTCGCTCCGGCCGAACGCTCCACCGGCATCCGCCTCGACAGCCTCCCCGTTGAATTTCGCGATTGCCGCACGCTCCCGGCCGATGCCGTGATCGCCATGGGCACGCTGCGCGCTGAGTACGGTGCCGCCGCCGTCCGCTATGTGCACGACGCCACGATGATGTGCCTGCACGGCGAAGCTGATGCCATGGTCACGGCGCCCCTCAACAAAGAGGCCGTCACGCTCAGCGGCATGAAGTTCTCCGGCCACACCGAGTACATTGCCGAGCTCTGCGACGCAACCGATTCGCGCATGCTTCTCGCCGGTCAGCGACTCAGCGTCGTGCACGTCTCCACGCACATCAGTCTGCGCGAGGCCTGCAACCTCTCGACCGAACGAATCATTCGAACCATCGAACTCGGCGACGAAGCAATGAAGCTCCTCGGCAAGCCGCGCCCGCGCATCGCCGTCTGCGGCCTTAACCCTCACGCCGGCGAGCACGGCCTCTTCGGCACAGAGGACGAGCGTTTCATCCTTCCTGCAGTCGAAGCCTGCCGCGCGCGCGGCATCGACTGTGAGGGTCCCGTCGCACCCGACACCATTTTCTTCCGCGCCGCCAACGGCTCGCATAACCTCATCGTCGCGATGTATCACGACCAGGGCCACATCCCCATGAAGCTGCTCGACTTCGAGGCCACGGTAAACATGTCGCTCGGCATCCCCATCCTGCGCACCTCGGTCGATCACGGAACCGCCTTCGACATCGCCGGCAAGAACCTCGCCGGCGCTGCCAACATGAAGGCCGCCATCCGCATGGCCGTCACCATGGCCCGCCACCGTCTTCAACACGCCGTCACGGCCTAACCGGGGATTCGCATGCGCTCGCTCGACCTCATCGTCATCGCCGCCTACCTCGCAGGCCTCGTCGCCATCGGCCTGCGTTTTGCGCGGCGGCAGCGCACCACGGAGCAATACTTCGTGGCCGGCCGCTCCGTGCCCGGCTGGGCGATGGGCCTCTCCCTGCTCGCGACCATCATCACGAGCGTCACCTTCATCGCCTATCCGGGATCTGCCTACGCGGGCGACTGGTCGCTGCTTGTCCCCGGCATCCTCTTCATCGGCGTGCTCGGCCTCATCGGCTCCGTCATCGTTCCCTTCTTCCGCCGCGTCGTCTGCATGAGCGCTTACGAGTACTTCGGCCGCCGCTTCGGCCGCGGCGTCCGGCTCTACTCCTCCTTCGCCTTCGCCATCGGACACTTCTCCAAGATGGGTTTCGTCTTCTATCTGCTGGCGCTCACACTCGCCAGCATGACCGGCTGGCCCATCTCCGGCATCATCACGCTCACCGCAGTCGTCACCATCTTCTACACGCTGATCGGCGGCGTGGAAGCCGTCGTCTGGAGTGACGTCGTACAGGGCTTCGTTCTTTGGGCCGGCATCCTCGTCTCACTCGGCTACCTGCTCTTCCTCCCACCGCAGGGCCCGCACGCCGTCCTCGCCGATGCATGGCACCACCACAAGATGAGCCTCGGCAGCACCGCATTCCGTTTCGATCAACCCACCATCGTCGTGCTCGTCATCTACGGTTTCTTCTTCTATCTGCAGAAGTACACAGCCGATCAGACTGTAGTCCAGCGCTATCTCATCGCACGCTCTGATCGCGCCGCCATCCGCGGCATCGCACTCGGCGCCGGCCTCTGTCTTCCCGTGTGGGCCGCATTCATGCTCATCGGCAGCCTGCTCTGGAGCTTCTACCGCCTCACCGGCGAGACCATCCCCAAGTCCATCACTAAAACGGACGGCATCTTCCCGCACTTCCTCGTCACGCACATTCCCACCGGCCTCGCGGGACTCTTCGTCGCCGCGCTGCTCGGCTCGGCGATGTCCATGCTCGCCTCCGACATGAACTGCCTCTCGGTCGTTGCCGTCGAGGATATCTACCGTTTGGCGCGCCCACGCAGCACAGATCGCGAACTCCTGCGCGCTGGCCGCATCGTCGTCGCGGCCAGCGGAATCGCTGCAGCAACTGTCGCCCTCCGGCTCGCGCATACGCAAGGCAGCGCACTTTCGCTCTACTACACCATCACCGCGGTCGTCGCTGGCGGCCTCGCGGGGCTCTTCCTGCTTGCCTTCCTCATGCCGCGCGCAACACGCGAGGGCGCTATCGCCGGCCTTATTGTCAGCTTGATCTTCACAGCATGGGCCACCTTCACTGAAGGCGGCAAGATCCTCAACCTCGGCCACTGGAACTTCACGTGGCACGATTACATGATCGGTGCCATCGGCCACGTGATCCTGCTGGTCGTCGGCATCGCAGCCAGCCTGCTGCTTCCAGGCTCACCTATCGCCAGCGATCTCACGTGGCAGGGGTGGCGTCGTCAATCGCAACAACAGGTCCCTGCCGCAGTCTAGGAAATAATGATTCATTCACTCAATTACCGAGGAGCACCGATGAACCGCCTTCATCAAGCCATCAAGGAAGCAGCAGGACGGCCATTGCTCGGCGCCGCACTCTACTCTTACGATCCAATCTTTCTCGAGATCGCAGCCCACATGGGCTTTCAGGTCATCTGGATCGAGATGGAGCACGCCCCCATCAGCTTCTCGGAGGCCGCCGATCTCTGCCGCATGGCCGCCGGCACCGGCATGCTCACAATGATCCGCATCCCTGACGCGCGCCGCGAGAGCGTGCTCAAGGCCGCCGAGTGCGGCCCCGACATCATCGACATCCCCATGGTCGACACGCCCGAAGAGGTCGCCGAACTCGTACGCTACGCCAAATTCGCTCCCATCGGCGAGCGCGGCATGTTCAGCGTCTCGCGCGCGCTCCGCTACGGCATCGTCGACAGTGTTCCGGACGAACAGCAGAAGCTCAACACTGAACTCACGCTTCTCGCGCAGATCGAAACCAAAGAAGCGCTCGAGCGCATCGAAGAGATCGCCTCCGTTCCCGACGTCGACATCTTCATCGGCCCCGCCGATCTCGCCTCCAGTCTCGGCATGCCCGGCCAGACATCGCACCCTGAGCTCCTCGAAGCCGCCGAGCACATCGTCCGCGTCTCCCGTAAGCACGGCAAGAAGATCATCACCGCCTGCAGTGCTTCGGAGTTCCACCACTGGCTGCGCCTCGGCGTCGACCTGCTCTTCTGCACCAACAACATCGTCTGCCTCAAGGCCGGCGCTCAGCTCGCACTCGACGCCGCGCAAAAAGCCATCGCCACAGTGCAGGACGAATCCAAGCCACGCGCCGCTTTCGCCAAGTAACCGATGAGCATGCGGTCCATTACCTTCCTGCAACCCAACCGCCTCACCTTCGGCGCCGGCTGCCTCGCGGAAGCAATCACCTATCTCGCAGTACTACGCTCGCGACGAATTCACATCGTCCACTCGCCCTCGCTCACGTCTGTCACCGATCGCATGCAGCAGGAGTTGCTTGCCGCAGGCTGCACCGTCACTGCTGACCGTGCACCTGCAGGTGAGCCCACCATCGTCGTCTTCAACTCCGCTCTCACACGCGCCCGCGCTGCCGACCCCACGTGCATCGTCGGCATCGGCGGCGGCAGCGCGCTCGATCTCGCCAAGCTCCTCGCAGCGTTCGTTCATAACGATCAGCGAATCGAAGACACCTTCGGCATCGGTCTGCTCGCCTCGCGCAACTGCGATCTCGTCTGCATCCCGTCCACATCCGGCACCGGCAGTGAAGTCTCACCCAACGCCATCCTGCTCGACGAATCCGCAAAGCTAAAGAAGGGCGTCATCAGCCTGCACCTAGTGCCCGACGCCGCCTTCATCGATCCCACGCTCACGCACTCCGTTCCACCCGCGGTCACCGCCTACACCGGCCTCGACGCACTGACACACCTCATCGAGGCCTACACCAATCGCTTCGCACACCCACTCGTTGATCTCTACGCGCTCGAAGGCATCGCACTCTGCGCGCGTTTTCTCCCGCGTGCCGTTCGCAATCCCAACGACGCCGAAGCCCGCGAGGGAATGTCGCGCGCGAGTCTTTACGGCGGCCTCTGCCTCGGCCCGGTCAATACTGCGGCCGTGCACGCACTCGCTTATCCTCTCGGTGGTGAGTTCCACCTTCCGCACGGTCTCTCGAACGCAGTTCTGCTCCCCGCCGTCTTTCGCTTCAACGCTGAGGCATCACCCGAGCGCCACGCCGACGTAGCCCGCGCGCTCGGCGTCACAGTGCAACCCGCTCCGCTTGCCACGGCACTCGCCGGCGCCGCGCGACTCGAGCAACTCACACGCGAATGCGGCGTCGAAACCAACCTCGCGCATCACGGCATCGACCGCAGCTCGATCCCGCATCTCGCGGCAGCCGCTCTCACTGTGCAGCGTCTTCTCCGCAACAACCCGCGCGACATCACGCAGGCCGACGCAGAATCCATCTACGCGCAGTGCTTCGGCAGCTAAGAGACTCTCACTCGCTCACCACATAGTGTCCCGCGTGATCAAGCACAATCACACGCCGCGCACCATTCTCCGCGCTCTCGCCCGGCACATTCTTCCCGTTCACGTGCACCGCAGTCACACCCGCACCTGACACCGGCGCCGACAGTCGTGCCACCACACCCTCCGGCAAATCCACCGCAATCTCCGTCGCGCTTCCCTTCTTCCTCGCATCCACTTTGATCAGCCCATGCGGCGTCGGCATCGCTCCGCGCGCCCATTCGAGATCCACTAGATCAGGCCGCAGATTCACCGTCGCAAAACCCGCGCCTGTTGGCTGAATCCCCAGCACCTCTTCCATCAGCCACGCCGTCGGCCCCGACGACCAGCCATGGGCGAGCGACACAAAGTATCCCGAGCGATTGTCCGCCTGCAGCGACGAGTGAAAGTCCTCGTGGTACCAGTCAACGTCATACGCCTCCCAGAAACTCGTCGCTCCTTCGTTCAGCATGCCACCCCAGAACTGCCGCACCCACGCGAGCGCCGCCTCGCGATGATTCATCTCCGCCATCGCGCGCAACACGTAGTCGCCGTAGTACGGCGAGATGATCGGCCCATGCCCCATCCCCGGCCCATACATCTGTCCCACCTTCGACAGCACATCGCGCCAGATCGCGTCATACCGCTCCGGCCCCGCCGCTCCGCTAATCACCGCCGCCGCATTCGTCTGCCACCGCGGCCCAAATGTTCCCGACGCGTCGGTGAGGTACTTATCCGCCGCCGCCTTCACCGTCTCCGCACGCTCGCGATACTTCGCCGCATTCGCCTCATCACCGATCGCCTGCAACAGGAACGCCGCCTCGCGATACGCACGCACAAACTCCAGCGTCGTCGCCCGTCGCGTCTCCGGTGTGTCTCCGTTCAGTTCCGGCGACCAGTCCACATACAGCCACACCTTGCTGTTATTCGCGTAGATGTTCCGCTCGTCGAACTCACCATCCACCACGTGCAGCAACTGCAGCATCCGCTGATGCTCGCGCTCCAGGAACGCCTTATCGCCTGTGTGCCGATAAAAGTCCGCCACACCCGTAAACCAGAACGACGAATACCCCGGGATCCCGTTCACATGCTGATCCACCGGCAACTTAGGGTCCGCACCAAGCAACCGGTCCAGTGTGTCTTCCAGCAGCATCTTGTCTGCAAACACATCCTCGATCACCGGCCCGCTCACATCTGTGTCACCCATCCACCGTCCGCGATCGCGCTTGCTCGCATCCCACACGCCGTCCTGCATGCACAGGTGCGCCGTGTAGGCTCCTGTCTCCCATATCCGATTCAGCAGCGCATCCGAGCTCTCGAACGATCCCTCATATTTCACCGGGTAGTAGATGTGATCCGCATGAATCGACTTCACGCGCAGGTCGGTCGCTCCACCAAGAAATCTCACCCGCGCAAACCGGAACGCCGTCTTCGGCGAGTGCCCCGTTCCATGCGGCGGAATCGTCATCTGATTCACGCCTAGGTACGGCACCTTCAGCGCCTCCGACTCCGACTCACCCACCTGCACTGTCACCGTCATCGGTTCATCCGAGTCCGAATCGATCTCCAGCCTTCCCGTCAGCTCGCGCCCAAAGTCCAGCGTCACGCTCGGCGCCTCGGCATCCGCCAGCTTCGCGGCCGGCAGATGCACCACGACCTCGCCATCGCCGCTGCTCAAATTCCTCAGCCCGTCAAAGCTGCCGCGCCCCGCATACGAAGCCATCACACTCATCACGCGCAACGGCATGTGTGCTAGGAACGGCGAGATCCCGTCATATCCCGGCCAGCTATACAGTCCGGCATCCGCGTTCCACTGATACATCTCTATGTTGCTCTCAATCCCGCCGAACGACTCCACCGGCTTCCACGCTGCATCATGAAATTCCGGCTGCGCCCATCCCTTCTCAAACGTCGTCGAACTCCGCCAATCCGGCCCGCTGTGCATCAGGTCCGCGGCTTCCACTCCTTCCCCGCGCGGCACAATCTTCGCCACCAGCACACGCCCCGAAGTCTGCTGCTGCACTAGCGCACTGTTCGCAAATCCTGTCACGCCGCGTCCGCGCACCGCCTCGAGCGCAATGACGTTATCGCCCGCGTGCAGAGCCCGCGCCACCGGCGCCGCAAACACATGCATACCCAGCGGTGAACTTGTATCGCTCCTCACCTGCTCCACCTGCTCTCCGTTCACCCAAACCGAAACCGACCGCGGCCCCGCGATGTACAGAGTCGCTTCACGCGGCACATTGTCGACGCGGAAGTGCGCGCGAAAATAATGCGGCTCAGTCTCCGCCGTGATCGCGGGAAAGACATAGACGAGCTTCCCGCTCTTCTTTGCCGTCGCGGTCCACACATACTGCTCCGGCAGCGGCGTATGAATCGTGCTCTCCATCACAGGCGCAGTCACACCGCGCGAAGGATCGAGCGGCGAAACCTGACTCATCGTCAGCGTCTGCGTCAACGGCAGATCCTGCCCGCCTGCGATCACGCACGCTGCCAACACCATCCCACACAGACCAAAGCCTCTAACCAAATGATCCACACGCACCCTCTCAAGCTCAGCCCTTATACGAAAACAAACTCACGTACCGCAACGCCATCAGCGCTCCGGCACCTCCGCCAGTGGCAGATGCACATGCTTGATCGATCGCCGCTGCCACGTATACGTCATCTCCAGGTCGCCATTCGCATCCTGAATCACCGCCGGGTATGAGTACTCGCCTGCTCCCTGCTCCAGCGTCGCAAACACGCGGAAGTGCTCTCCATCACGGCTCACCGCAAGGTTCAGCGGCGACCTTCCGCGCGGCGTGTCGTTGAAGATCATCACCACTCGCCCATCCTTCAGCGCCACAGCATCCAGCCCCGAGTTGTTATTCGGCACATCCAGAAAATGCGTCTTCCCCCACGTCACGCCATCGTCAAACGAGTCCGCCACAACCACCTTCGCCGCCAGCGTCCGCGACCGCGCGTACAACCGCAGATGCTTTCCACTCAGCCGCACCACCGACGGCTGAATGATTCCCTCAAACTGTCGCGGCCCATGATCCTTCGCCCGAATCTCCGGGCTGTCCATCGGCGGATCCGGCGCCGGCGTCTCCGCCTCATCCTGCTCCTCCGTCACAGTTATCGGCCCAATCTTCGTCCACGTCGCTCCATTATCCGTGCTGCGTTCGATCCACGCTGCCCATGTCTTGTACGCCTCCACCGAAGATCCGCTCACAATCGTTCCATCCGCCAGCACCAATGGCTTCGCACGAATCGGCCCGAGCAGCCCCGCGGGTAAACGCTCCGACTTCGACCATGTGCGCCCCTCATCCGTGCTCCACATCCGCGCGCCCGACCAGCTGCCCGTGTCCGGCCCAGCCTTGTAGTACAGCCACAAACGTCGATCCTTCGTGTGAAAGAGCACCGGATTCCACGTGGGAATATTCTTCTCCCGCGCAACCTCCACGGGCTTCGACCACGCGCCATTCGCATAACGCGCTGTCCAGATCGCCACATCCGGTGCGCGCTCGTGCGTTCCTCCAAACCACGCCGCCAGCAGCTCGCCTCCGCGCAGTTCCACAATCGTCGACGCATGGCACTCTGGAAACGGCGCCGATCCCGGCGCAAAGATGAACTCACTCTGCGGATGCACACCCGCATCCGTGTTGTGCGCCACCTGAGCACTCAATCCACTCGCGGCCATCAACACACCACACATCAGCGCAACGATCTTCCTCACTTCGCAACCTCATCCGCGCTGAAGTCTGCCAGCGTCACAATCTCACCCGGCGCCACGATAATCTCGTTCGGCGCGGCTGCCTCCGTGTTCTCGTCGTAGAAACTCGTGCGTTCCATCCGCGTCCACCGCGCGCCGCTCCAATCCACGCGCAGCCTTTGCGCTTCCGTCGACCGGTTCAGCACGATCAAGCTGTTCCGCTTTCCATCCGAGAAGCCGGCCGTCAGCAGATCGCCGTTCCCCGTCTGCGTCTCCACGCGCCGCATGCCCTTCGGCACATGCCGGCTGAACGCCCCCAGCACTCGCAACTGAAAACTCGACGCTACGGGCACATCGCCCTTCGCACGATCCGGCACCATCAACGATCGCGACGCACCGAAGCTCGGCTGCTCCACATCCAGCAGCAGCCAGCAGTACAGCAGCATCTCCGCGTCGGCCTCGGTCAAATCCTTCTGATACAACTGCCCCACCTGCAGCGCAATCCTGTACGACGGCTCCTGGTACGCGCCATCGTTCAAACAAATCTCCGTCGCCAGAAACGGCTTGCCCGCACTCGCCCCATGCAGCACCCGCAGCCGCGCGTCATACATGTCCGGATTCGCCAGAAACTCCTGGTAGTCGTACTGGTGCGCCGCCGTGAAGTCCGTCGCACCCCACGCGCCCGGAAACCGCTTCGCATCCTGCATACGCCGAACCGCAATCCACGAATACGGCGCATCGGCCATCTGGATCTTCGTCGACTTGAAACCCGCCGCATCCAGAGCCTTGCGCACCGCCATCGTCATAGCCGCAAAGATCTCCGGCTGCTGCTCCACCTCATTCTGAATCCCGATGATCTCCGGCGCCGCGCCCGAGCGCTCCTTCGCCTTCTTGCAAAAATCAACGACGATCCGCGCATACACATCCGGCTTCGCCGCGCGCTTCACCGGCTTGCCCCACGCATCAATTGCCGGTTTCCCTTCCGGCGTATACGCCTGCATAGCCCACTCCGGCAGCGCCCACATCTCATACAGCACCATGCCGCCCAACTCGCGCGTGCGACGGCTGTAGTCAAAATCCGAGACCTCACTATTCGGAAAGTTATCGCCGTAATAGTGCGGCGTCGCGTCCTTCAAATCCTCCACATTCGACAAATCCTGCTTCAACTGTGTGCCCATCGGGTACTCGCGATCCACCAGCAGGTTGTACCGCTTCAGCATCTGCCAGTACATCCGCTTGCCCTCATCGCTCAGCTCCGCATACGCCGGCACGCTCGGACTCCCGCCAAATCCAAGCATCGACTGATGCACCTTCGCTGCATCCACGGTCACCGTCGCATCCTGCGCCGTCTCTGCCAGCAGCGCCCCCGCCAGCGTCAGGTGTTCATTCCGCGGACCGGAAAACATCAACTGCTGCCGCGTCAAATCAAACATCAGCGGAGCCGCTAGCACACGTTCTCCATTCAGCAGGACACTCACCGCAAGATGCGCATCCACCACCACGGTCAGCGTGCGCGCATGCCCCACATACTGCTGCTCCACCTCGCGCACCGTCTTCTCCGGATAGTTCCCTCCACCATCCAGCGCGCTCGAGTCATAAAACCTCTCCGTCAACCTCACCTTCGAGGCTGTCAGCTCCACCGTCAAGCCTGCGTGCGGCCCCGTAAAGATCCACGACAGCTTCGTGCGCTCCGGCACATCGCCATCGAGCAGAATCGTCCTTTGAAACAGCGCCGTCAACTCTCCCTCGAAATACACCCGCGCAATCGCATCCGGCCGTGACCAGCCCGGCCCGATCGGACCATCGCTCGCGAAATCGAATCGCTGCGCCACACCCTGCGTCGCCGCCTTCGCCTCCGGCAGCACGACCGCCTGCTGAGCGCGAATCCCCGCAGCACCCAGCGCCAACACACCTGCAACCCACCACGCGCGCCACATCGATCGTCCGCTCAATCTCACCTCAGCCCCGCTAGTATCTCGATCTTGCGTCCACGGTTGTCAACCATCATTTCATCATCCGAGTTTTCCATTTCATCTCCAAAAGGCATAAAAATGAAAATCAGAGACCATCGATGGCCATAGCCCGCCGCAACACCCTCCTCGCCCTCTCGCTTCTCATCGTCGTCACTGCCACTCACGCCCAGCGCGTCCCCGGCTATAACTACGACGAATCCAAAATCCAGCCATACAGTCTCCTTGACCCGCTGCGCCTCGCCGACGGCCGCATCGTCACCACCTCGCAGCAGTGGTTCACGCAGCGTCGCCCCGAGATCCTCCGCCTCTTCGAAGAAAACATCTTCGGCCATACACCCGACGCTGCGAAAAACGCCATCACCCACGCGCGCATCATCGAGCACAACGAGCACGCGCTCAACGGCCTCGCCGTTCGCGAGCAGGTCGAGCTCACCTTCGAGCCCGCACCCGGCGTCACACCGTCCCCACAAGCCGAGCGCACCATGCGCCTGCTGATCTACATCCCCGCCGCCGCAGCCGCCGCGCATCATCCCGTGCCCGTCGTCCTCGGCCTCAACTTCCTCGGCAATCAAACTGTCCTCGACGACCCCGCCATCCAACCCACGCACCTCTGGATCCAACCCAAAGGCGGCGAACTCCAGCACATCGCACCCTCCGACGACTCCCGCGGCAGCGCCACCGATCAGTGGCAGGTCCACATGCTGCTCTCGCGCGGCTACGGCTTCGCCACCGCTTACTACGGCGACCTCGAGCCCGACTTCAAAAACGCCGCCCAGTACAGCGCACGCAATCTCTTCGGCCCCATCGACAAAACACCCGACGCCTGGGGGGCCATCGGCCTCTGGGCCTGGGGCCTCAGTCGCGCGCTCGACTACCTCGTCCTCGATGCCTACGTCGACCCTGGGCACGTCGCCGTCATCGGTCACAGCCGCCTCGGCAAAGCCGCCGACTGGGCCGCCGCGCAGGATACACGTTTCGCCGCCGTTCTCTCCAACGAAAGCGGCCACGGCGGCCAATCCATCCAACGCCGCGCCCTCGGCGAAACCGTCGCGCACCTCGAGCACTCCTTCCCCTACTGGTTCTGCCCCAACTACGCCAAGTGGGTCGACCACGACTCTGAAATCCCCGCCGACGGCAACCTCCTTCTCTCACTCATCGCGCCGCGCCCACTCTACGTCGGCTCTGCCGTCGGTGACGAATGGTCCGATCCCAAAGGCGAATTTCTCTCCGCCCTCAGCGCCTCGCGCGTCTACAAACTCCTCGGCAAACCCGCACTCGCACCCGACACTCCACAGCCCGAGCTCGATCACCCCATCGGTCTCGATGGTTTTGTCGCCTATCACGAGCGCACCGGCAAACACGACGTCACCGCCTTCGACTGGCAGCATTACCTCGACTTCCTCGACAACCGCTGGGGCAAACCCGATCTCACTCCGCCCACAACCATGATCGGCACCGCCGAGCCTCCGCTCCCTCCGCACCCCGCGACCACCGCTCAAATCAACAACTGGCGTCGCGAGATCCGACGCAAACCCTCTTCATCCCCGACCCACTCCCCAAACTCGAAACGCAAACCGTCTCATCCACCGAAGTCACTCCCGGCGTCACCCTCGACAAGGTCATCTACACGACCGCGTACGGTCTGCGCATTCCAGCCGACGTCTACCGTCCCACACACGCGCCCGCCGCAAAGCTCCCCGCCATCGTCGTCGTCAACGGCCACGGCGCAGACAAATCAAGCTGGTACTCCTACTACACCGGCGTGCTCTACGCCCGCGCCGGCGCCGTCGTCCTCACCTACGACCCCATCGGCGAAGGCGAGCGCAACGACGACCACAAAGACTTCACCGGCGAGCACGACCAGCTCATCGTCAACCCAGAAACCATGCCGCGCCGCATGGGCGGCCTCATGATCACCGACGCCATGCAGGCCGTCAGCTATCTCTCCTCACGCCATGACGTCGATCCGCACCGCATCGCGATGATGGGCTTCTCCATGGGCTCCTTCATCACCTCGCTCACCGGCGCCGTCGACCCGCGCATCCACTCCGTCCTTCTCGTCGGCGGCGGCGACCTCGACGGCCCCAACGGTTACTGGGACCTCAGCCACGTCATGATGTGCCAGGGCGGACCCTATCGCTCGCTCGCCTTCCTCGGCGACCGCCCCGCCGTCCTCTTCACCCTGCAAGCTCGCCGCGGCGACACCTTCATCATCAACGGCACCGCCGACACCGTCGTCGACATCCCGCACCACGGCCCCGACTTCTTCGCCGATCTCCGTCAGCGCGCCATCACCCTCAACGGCAGCGACAAAGGCGTCTTCACAAATTTCTTCGACCCTGGCGCCAGTCACCGTCCCTCCTGGGTCACACCGCGCGCCGCCACCTGGCTCAACAACCAGCTTCACTTCCCCGCCTGGCAGGGCAAAGACCCCAAGACGCTACCCACCATCCGCATCGGCGACTGGGCCGCTCAGGTCGGTGCCTCCTTCTCGAAGAACTACGACCGCAACGATCGCGACGCCGGAATCATCGCCCTCGCCGCCGACGTCCCCCACCTCACCGTCGAACAACTCGACGTCCTCCCCCGCTCCGAATGGGATCAACACAAATCCGACTTCATCTACGCCACCTGGGTCCAACGCGCCGCAGCAGCCCCAGACGAACCATAGCGGGCGTTACATTTCTGTAGTAACAATAATGTGCTAACATTCTCTCTGGATGCTTCGGTTTGAATGGGACCCCCACAAGGCAGCCGCCAACTTCCGCAAGCATGGCATCAGCTTCGAAATTGCGACTCGCGTCTTCGATGATCCGTTCGTACTCGCATCCATCGAACGAGTCGAGGAGAGTGAGGAACGATGGCAGGCAATCGGATCTGTCGAAGGCTCTTTGGTAGTCCTCGTTGTGCATACCCTTCGAGAGGAGAATGAGCATGGCATACCGATCGAAATCATCCGCATCATCTCGGCGCGCGAAGCCGACAAAAAAGAACGTAAGCGTTATGAGCAAGAAACTCGTTAGCTATAACCGGGATGAACTGCCCCCACTTACCGCGGCGGACAAAGTTCAGTTGAAGAGACTCGCGGCCCGACCCGAGAGTGAAATCGACTACAGCGATATCCCGCCACTTTCGGAAGAGTTCTGGAAGAATGCCATCCGCGGCCGCTTCTATCGCCCCACCAAAACCTCAACCACCGTCCGCATCGACTCCGACGTCCTCGCCTGGCTCCGCTCCGGCGGTAAGGGTTACCAGTCCCGGCTGAACGCAATCCTGCGCCGCGAAATGCTCGCTGCCGTGGAGCACCCCGCCTGATCAAATTCGCCCTGTACTTTCAAATTCGAACCACAACTTTCATTTCTGTTGATTCATGACAGGCTAAGTCGTTATATTGGCTTCATCTGCTGAACGATGATGCTCCGACTGACAGCCGCGGCCCTCGCCCTGATCCTCCCAGCAGCGGCGGCGCAGGCGCAGACCCTCCTCCACCCCGCCGACTACCACCACTACATCCAGACCTTCGAAGCCGACGAGCAGCTCGCCACCGGCAAAATCTACAACGGCGAACCCTCCACCCCCGGCCAGCCACCCGAGTCCGCCTGGCCCTGGATGACACGTGAGATCCCCTGGTTCGACTCCTCCGACAAATCCTTCGAGGAGATGTACTACTTCCGCTGGTACGCCTGGAAGAAGCACCTCGTCCACATCCCCACCGGCTACATCATCACCGAGTGGCTCCCCAAGCCCAACCTCCCCGACTTCGGCGCGCTCCCTGACGCCGCGCCCTTCCACCTCGCCGAAGCCCGCTGGCTGCACACCCGCGCCATAGCCGAAGACGACGCCCACTTCTGGTACCGCCCCGACTTACCTGGCCCTGACTCCGACTTCATCCGCAAGTACTCCGCGCCCATGGCCACCGCCGTCCGCGACGTCACCCTCGCAACCGGCGACACCTCCCTCACCACCTCGCTCCTCCCCGACCTCGTCCGCGTCTACCACGACTGGGAGCGCACCCAGCAGGACCCCAACGGCCTCTTCTGGTCCATCGACACCCGCGACGCCATGGAGAAGTCCGTCTCCGGCGACGGCTACCGCCCCACGCTCAACTCCTACATGGTGTCCGACGCCCGCGCCATCGCCGCCACCGCGCTCCTCGCCGGCAACCAAACCCTCGCCGACGAGTTCACCACCAAAGCCGACCGCCTCAACGACCTCATCGAAACCAAACTCTGGAACCCGAAAGACCAGTTCTACGAGGTCGTCTCACCCGCCAAAGACTCCGGCATCCGCGCCCAGAAGCGATTCATCGACCCCGGCACCGTCCTCCAGTTCTCCGGCGTCCGCGAGCTCATCGGCTACGACCCGTGGGCCTACGCCTCGCCCGCACCCGCCCACGGCGTCGCCTGGCACCAGCTCTTCGATCCCGCCGGCTTCAACGCCAAATTCGGCGCCACTACCGCCGAGCGCCGCAGCCCGCGTTTCCGCTTCGCCTCTTCCGACCAGTGCACCTGGAACGGCCCCGCCTGGCCCTTCGCGATGACGCAAACCCTCACCGCACTCGCCACCTACCTCAACACTCCCGGCCCGCACACCATCGACGCCACCGCCTACGACACCCTCTTCTCCCGCTACGTGCTCGCCCAGCACATCAACGTCGACGTCGCCGGCAAACCCCTCCCCCACCCCATCGACTGGATCGACGAAGACTACGACGCCGACACCGGCGAGTGGATCGCCAAGGGCATGCTCCTCGCCAAGAACAAACAAGTCGGCCGCGGCAACTACTACAACCACTCCGGATTCGCCGACCCGCTCATCACCGGCCTCATCGGCCTCCGCCCGCGCCCCGACAACCGCATCGTCCTCCACCCGCTCGCACCTGCATCCTGGACATACTTCGCCATCGACGCCCTCCCCTACCACGGCCACCTCCTCACCATCGCCTTTGACCGCACCGGCACTCACTACCACCACGGCCGCGGCCTCTGGCTCGCCGTCGACGGTCACACTATCGCGCATCGCGCCACCCTCGGCCCCCTCGAAGCCGACCTCCCGAAATAAGCCATGCCGAAACTCTGTCCACAACACTGCGACACCGGGTGCCCCATTCATGACGACGGTTTCATCGTCGTCATGGGTGGGGTTCGCAGGACGCTCGTCCTCACAATCACGATCCTCCTCGCCGCCACTCTCTCAGCGCAAAAAGACGGCATCATCGCCCGCATGCCCGGCGAGCCACCACCCCTCGCGCCCAACGCCATCCCCGCCACCATCCGCATCTCCCCCGGCACCTTCCGCATGGGCGCAGACGCCGCCACACTCCCCGCCGCCGTCACCAAGGGCTTCGGCGTCATGTCCACGCGCCCCGCGCACGGCGACTTCGACGAACTCCCGGCCCACACCGTCCGCATCACGCACGCCTTCTCCATCAGCATCACGCAGGTCTCGCCCGCCGAATACGCAGAGTTCGACCCCACCTACAAACCGCACGCCTCTACTCCCGCGTATGCGGCAGGCGTGAGCTGGGAGCAGGCCATGGCCTACTGCCGCTGGCTCACGCAAAAGACCGGCAAGCCCTGGCGCCTGCCCACCGAAGCCGAGTGGGAGTACGTCGCCCGCGCCGGCGGCACCAAAATCTTCGGCGCCTCCGACACACCCCTGCCGCTCGACCAGCCCAACGCCTTCGGAGTCGAAAACCAGGAGGTCGGCCGTCCCGAATGGACGCTCGACAACTACGGCCCCTACCAACCCGGCAACATCACCGACCCCACCGGCGCCTCATCGTCGATGACCAAAGCCATCCGCGGCGGCGGCCTCGACTGGCGCCACACCGCCACCAAGACCTCGCCTGACCTCAACGTCCCCGCCACCGCGGCCTACTTCTCGCGCCCTGCCAACCGCGCCAGCCTCCCGCCCTCCTACGCCTCCGAAAACGGCAACGTCGGCTTCCGCGTCGTGCAAGCCCCGATGCCCCCGAAAAACTTCACACCACCGCAGTCTTACTTCTTCGAGACCGCCGTCCACCAGCTCACCATCACCGGCACACCCGCGCTCTCCAAACCAATCGACCGCCTCGACGCGCAAAAGCCCTTCTACCGCACGCACGAACTCTTCCCCAACCTCGCTGGCAAGAGCATGCCCTCCGTAGGCTGGCGTCTCGGCCTCGCACCCGGCCTCGGCATCAACTATCACAACTCCGCGATACAAGTTCTCCCCAACGGCGACCTCCTCGCCGCCTTCTACAACACGCCTGACCGCGAAGACGACCCCGATCAGACCGTGATGGTCCTCCGCCGCCGCGCCGGCACCGAAGACTGGGACATGCCCGAACCGTTCCCCCTCTTCGCCGACGCCGGCCTCGCCGCACCCGTCATCTGGAACGATCCCAAATTCCAGTCCGAGCCCGGCGGCCGCACATGGTTCTTCTGGGGATTCGCCCGCCTCATCGGCGCTCCACCCTTCGCCTTCGCCACCTCGAACGATAACGGCGCCACATGGTCTGCCGCGCACTTCCCCGTCTTCCCCGCACCCATCGGCCGCTACGTCTCGCAGCCCATCAACTCCATCGTCCGCGGACCCGACGGGTCCATCTACATGCCCACCGACTCCACCGGCCGCGACTCTGACGGCAACGGCTCCATCTCCGTCGTCTGGAAGTCCACCGACGATGGCCGCACCTGGTCCGACACCGGAGGCCGCACCGCCGGCCGCCACACCACCATCGTCTTCGCCCACAACAGCGACCTCCTCGGCTTCGGTGGCAAGAACTCGCAACTAGACGGCCGCATGCCGCTCGCCATCTCGCACGACGACGGCAAAACGTGGACCAAATCCAAACTCCCCTTCGACCCCCTCGCCAGCGGCGAACGTCCCTCCGTCATTCGTCTCTCTGATGGCAAACTCTTCTTCGTCGCCGATGCAAATCCAAAGAACCAGAAACACATCCACAAAGACGGCGCCTACGTCGCGTTGTCTCCAGACGACGGCAAGACCTGGACCATCAAGCGCTTGCCTTCGAACATCCTCACCGTTGGCTACACCACCGCCACGCAAGGCCCCGACGGCATCATCCACATCGCCACCACCAAGAACACCGTCAACTACGAGATCGAACTCAACGAAGCCTGGATCCTCGACAAAAACGTCGGTGACTTAACTCCGGGCACGAACCCGGGTGCCCCACCCTCGACCGGCGAAGCCGGGCAGGCCGGGTTCGGAATGTCAAGGTCACCAACAAACTTCCAACATCACGCCGAGCGCTACCCCACCGGAAAATTCAAATCCAGCTGGTCCACCGCCACACTCCCCGACGGCCGCGTCGTCCTCGAAGGGCAAGAACGCTTCTTCTACCCATCGGGCCGCCCCATGTGGACAGTGAATTACCACGACGGCCTCAAACTCGGCGAAGAGCGCTACCAGCGCGAAGACGGCACCCTGATCTGGCTGAAGACCTACAACTCCGACGGCACCTGGACGTGGCAGAACTACGACGCCACAGGCAAACTCACCGCAACCTCTCATTGGCGCAACAAAACTCTCCTCAACTCCGACATCCCAGACACCACCCCCGACAAACGGCCCAACTCCGACAACCTCCCCGAACCCGACGGCCTCTAGTTTGTGAACCGCCCAATCAATCGTCATCCTGAGCGAAGCGTCACAAAGTGACGCGAAGTCGAAGGACCCCGAGGATTCTCGTATCACCACAACAGCTCGAACCCTTTTCAACCGATGCAGCCGGGTGGCCTACCCTTTCACGGTTTCATCGTGAAGGGTGGGGGGTCGTTTGCGGTAGCAAACGATAAGCGATGCCCACTACCCGCAATCGACGCAAGGAGCACAGTGAGTCTTCGACATCGAATCGCATCTCTCGCCCTCGCCGCGCTCTCGCTCGCTCCTCTCTCCGCCCAAACTCCCACCCCCACCTCGCCCATCGTCTTCGCCTACTTCAAAGAACCCGGCAATCAAGGCATCTACCTCGCTCTCTCCCGCGACGGCTACACCTTCACTCCGCTCAACGACGGCCAGCCCTGGCTCAAGCCCCGCCAGCCCGGCGAGATCATGCGCGACGTCTACATCACGCGCACTCCCGACGGTTCCCACTTCCGCATGGTCTTCACTTGGGCCTGGCACGGCAACGCCATCGGCATCTCCGACTCCGACGACCTCCTCCACTGGTCGCCGCAGCGCCGCATCGAGATTATGTCGGCTTGGGCCAACGTGCAGAACACCTGGGCGCCCGAAACCTACTGGGACGAACAAACCAAAGACTGGCTCATCATCTGGTCCAGTAACTTCAACGCGACCGCAACCACACCTGCCGAAGGCCTCCGCATCTGGTCCGCCCACACCTCCGACTGGCAGACCTTCACCAAGCCCGAAAAGTTCTTCGACCGCGGCTTCCCCGCCATCGATGCCACGATGTTCCATCGCGACCTCCACGGCAAACACGACGTCGTCCTCGTCCTCAAAGACCAGACCACCGACCCGCTCCGCTACAACGAGCGCTGGACCGCCGGCCCCACCGTCAACGGCCCCTGGGGTCCACTCTCCGCTCCCATCAACGAGCCCTGGTCCGAGGGCCCGAGCGTCATCCAGGTCGGCGACAAGTCAATCGTCTACTACGACCACTACCGCCCGCCCAACCCGCGCTACGAAGGAGTCGAAACCACCGACTGGGTCCACTGGACCAGCGTCAACGACAAGATGCACTTCCCCGAAGCCGCCAAGCACGGCAGCTTCTTCCGCGTCACCGAAGCCGAAGCCCAACGCCTCCTCGCCCGCCATGATCCGGCCGCGGCAATGACGCCGTAAGGGTGTGGAACAGCCCGTTCCACGTGGAACGTCTATTTGTATGTCACGAAGAAATGTGGGAAATGCAGTTTTCTGTGGATTGCGAGTTTGGACGCTTCGTTATTCGCGCGAACACGACTTCCGGACTTCTCAATCTTCGAAGAGCCAGTCGAGGTTTGGCGGTTGCTTACTTTCGGGATTGAAGCTGACGTGCGGCGTCACATGCGTGTCCTCCGGGATGAAGCCGAGGACGACATAGGCCCCTTTGCCGAGATCGAGGTCATTTCTGCCGGCGGGCAGCGGCTTTGCCCAAACACTGATCGGCAATCCTTTCGCTTCTGACACTGCATTCGGCAGTAGGATGTTCCACTGTTCCGTGTCAGGCGAGACGTTCACCTGCCTGCGTGAGCTGGACTTGAAAAACCCGACGAGAATCTGCGCGGACTTGTCGAGTGTGAAATGAATCGGCGTCTCCTGATGCGTTGAGACGCGAATGCCTTTCAGGCCATCGAGCTCCGGCACAACTGCAGTGATCGGCGCATCCTGATCCGAGTAGAGGCTTGCACCTTTGGCAACGGTGAACACCGCACCTCCGCCGGACTGGAGTGTGAATCCCACCTGCGGAAGCTGCTGCGGCTTCGCCTCAGAGATTTGTGAACCTGAGCGCAGAGCGGTGAGACTACGGTCGAAGGTTGCGAGCTCCTTCTGGTAGACCGGAAGCAGGTCGCGCCAGTGATTTGTCTGCGGTCCGCCGCGAACGGGAATCTGCCGCTGCGAGGTCTGCATGCCCGCAGCGTTGCGATAGGTCTCATCGGTCAGCTTCGTGAGCTTGGCGAACTCGTCAACGCTCTGCGCGAGCAGCGTGTGCGCGGCGACGAGGTGTGACATGTCGTGGTCGTAGCCGTAACGCATCACCAACGCTGCAGCTTGCACCTTCGCGTTGTAGTACGCCATCAGGTACTGAATCGCGCGCATATCATTCACGATGCGCTCGTACTCGGGCTTCGCGTCGGCTGCAATTCCCGGCGCTGCAGATTCGGCCGCTTTCACAGCATCCGTGGATTTCTGCGCCGCGTCAGCGGCGACGCTCAACGGATTCTCTCCGTGATGCTTCTCGCCGTGCACTTCATTCGCAACCCACTCGTCTAGCCGCTCGCCATCAGGCGCGTCTGCAGTCCAGAGCGTCTGGGCGGGGTTGAAGCGCGCGGCGTCGATGAGCTGAGGCATGGTCATGCCGAGCGAGAGAACCTCGCGATTGCCTTCGGTGATTCCGAGGCGGCGGATGACGGCAGGAGCGCACTGCCCTGAGAGTTCGTAGGCTGCAAGCAGATGCGCTCCAGTCTGCATCTGTTCGGTTGTGGGCTTGCGGGTCTCTGCGGCGATGGTCTGGATGCTCTCGAGACCGACGACACGCGAGCTGTGGCCTTCAGCATTCACGCCGCCGGGAACCGCGAAGCGGCGTGCGAACTGCTCGCTCCAGTAGGTCTGCTCGAGCGCGGGATCGCGCTCCGGATTCCAGGCATAGCGCGCCCAGGTTGCAAACCAGATCCAGTCGCGGTCGGTTTGAATGAGCAGCGGTTCGGTCTTGTCGGCGCTGTAGGGCCAGTCCCAATAGCGCAGCGGATAGACATGCACACCGCCGATTCCAAGCCGTACGAAGTTGCTCTCGGTCTGGCGAACGAAGGTTGGATCGCCCCAGCGGAAGGGTTCGAGGTTGGAGAGCAGATGGATGTTGACGATCGTGTCGTTCGACTCCGAGACCATCGACTGGAACTTCTGACGAACACTGCCGCGGATGTTCGTCCACGTCAGCGATTCGCCGTTCCACTTCCACATGGTGTCGATGTTCGTATAGAGCGGACGCGCGGCTGCCATTGCTGCGTCGATATCCGTTGCATGTGCGCGAACAACGATCGGCGGCTGCGGCACCGGATGACCGACTGCCTTCTCTTCTTCGGCCAGGCCATCGAGGACGCCGGGGATGATTGTCTTCGTGAGCCAATCGGCGCCATAGCGCGGGCCCATCGCCTCACCGAGTGTCATGAAGATACCGACGTTCGGATACTCGCGGATGAACTCAGAGATGCAGTAACGTGTGTAGTCGCTCGAGAGCTCGGTGGGCGCAGAGAGATGGAATGGAATGTGGTGTGCGCGAGCGAAGTTGTGCGAGAGATGAATGTTGTAGAAGCCCTGCAGAATCCAGATGCCGCGCCTATCCGCCTCGGCTGTAATCCAGCGAAACATTGCGATGTTCTGTTCAAGCTGCTCTGTTGGAAGCTCCTGCGCTTCCGGGTACTTCGGCAGCTGCAGCAGTGAGGTGAACGGATGTCCGTTCCATAGGAAGAGTGCGTTGGTGCGTTGCTCGGCGAGTTGGTCGAGGTACTTCGTCCACTCGGCCTTGTCGTAGAACCACGGGAAGTCTTTGGGCGTGTAGGGGTAGTCGTACTCGGCGCCCTCGTAGGTGATCTCGGGTTTCTGCAGACCGATTACAGCGCCGCGAATCCGAAGCTGCGGATGGTCTTCAAAGTCAAGCTGTTGTGGCAGCGTGCCTGCGGCGTGGATGCGATCGATGAGTTCTTCCGCGCCGTAGAGCACTCCTGAGGGATCGGAGCCTTCGACGACAATCGTGTTTCCGAGGCGCTTGAGCACGAAGGCTTCTTTCGCGCCGGGCCAGAGCTCGGGGACGTCTTTACCGAAGGATGCGAAGAGCGGATCGTGCTGGACCGCGAGGAGGATGCGCTCGTTGCCGCCGAGCTTTGCTACCGCTTCGCGCAGATGTTCTGCGGCGTAGTGTTCGCGTGGAGTAGCGTGCGATGACACTTCAACTCGCGGCGTCGCGAATGCGGTGAGCGGCGCGGCGAGGACGATCAGCGAGAGGAGGAGCGTGCGCATGTGTGAGGTCAATCTCAGTTTCGGAGTGATGGTGATGGATTGTGCCACCCCACCCACGATGACTGCGTCATCGTGAATGGCGCACCCGGTAATGCCGGTCCGTCGAGAATTCGGGGATCTCTCCACTTCCCCTTCGACTCGCGTTGCTCGCTCAGGGTCCGGTCGAGATGACAGTTCGGTGGGCATCGATAGTGTGTCTTGTTAGTCAGGGATTTCAGTTGTTGGTGCTTTGCCGGTGGGCTTGCCGACGACGTCGGAGACCTTGCGGAAGACAATTGCCTGATAGGGCTTGTTTGGTAGATCGATGCGTGATTTGCCGGAGAATGTGCCGGGCAGTTTCTTCTCGGTCATCTCGAAGGGATCGATGAGTGTCGCTTCGAAGTTTGCGGTGTTCGCCAGCGGGAATTCGTAACGCGCGGGGCGGTGGTAGTCGAAGTACCAGAGGTAGAGCTGATTCGGTGTGCCGGCCGAAAGATAGTACGAGCCTTCAAACTCGTTGAGACCGACGTTGGTGCTCCGCGCTACGAGGTCGTGCAGGAACTTGATGCGTGGAGCAGAGTCGCCGCGCAGACGGCCTGCATCGGACCAACTGGATTCATGCGCGTGCGGACCGGAGTCTGCCGAGATGAAGACCTCGCCGTGTGAGGCATAGCTGCCATAGATGGTGGCGAGCCAGAAGCGGCGCGTCATCTCTTCCGCGGAGAGATTGCCCCAGCGGCGTTCGACGTCGCCCTCGTACTGGATCTCGTCATAGATGATGGGCTTGTTCCATGCGAGGCGGCGATCGGCGGACTTCTCGAAGTCGTAGCTCTGCAGGCTGGCGTGCGTGCACCATGGCTTGGAGTGGTCGTAGATAACGCGCGAGTGGTGAATGGAACGCAGGTGGCTGTACGGGTCCTCGGCCTGCACGACGCGGAAGAAATGATCCCAATCCGACATCGTCTTGGCGCGGACGAGGTCGTACTCGTTGGCGATAGACCACCAGACGTTGCGGAATGCGGAGAGGCGCGCGATCGTGTAGCGGAGGTAAAAGTCATCGACCTCGTCGGGCATAGCCTTGTAACCCCAGGCGTCGTAGGGATGAAAGAGGATGCAGTCTGCTTCGATGCCCGCGGCCTGGAGTTGGAGGAGACGCTTCTCGAGGCGCTGAAAGTACTCGGGGTTAAAGCGGGTGTAGTCGTTCGCTTTGCCGGTGGAGTCGGGCGTGCCGTTGGTTGGGAATGGCAGCATCTGTTCGCCCTGGCCGAGTGGTTTGGGTAGCACGCAGGCGCGGGTCTTGTTGAATTTTCCGGTCATGCCGGTGAGCGAGTTCGCGGCGTTCTCGTCGCTGGTGAAGAAGAAGGCATAGGTAGTGGTGCCGAAGGGAAAGTAGGGCGTGCCGTCGGCGTGCTCGAAGTGGAACTGATGCGCGGTGGTGACGGGGCCGTGGTTGCCGGGCTTCGGCGGAGTGCAGGTGAAGCGGCCGGTGCGGCCGTTGAACTCGGCGGCAGAGCTGGTGGTTTTGTAGCTCCATGGGCCGGGCGAGTCGGGCATGAAGCGGATGCGATAGGTGCCGTCGCCGTCGTAGAAGCCTTTGACTTCGACGGTGCGGTGCTCCTGTGTGAACTGCGCAGAGAGGGTGACGTCGCGGAAGGGATTGCCGGTGGAGGGGCCCCTGAGGGGGAGCTCGTAGAGGCCCCATTGCTCGACGTCACCGGATTCCGTTGGGGAGATAACTGACGCTGCGGTGAGGACTTCCGGGTTCAGGGCTGCGGCCAGGGTGGTGGCCGCGCCGAGCTTCAGCACATCTCTGCGATGCATGGGATCCTTTCGCCGGCGAACCTGGGTGAAGATGACATCATTCGGTTTATTTGAAAATTATGTCGCAAAAGTGAAACATGCGCGATATCTTACAATAACGCTCGAACCGGGAACGATTCCGAGCAATGGAATTTTGGCACGACAGGATCACGATGGCGACGAACTCAGCAGCGAAGAAGAGCGTAAGGCGACGGATACCAAAGTGGGCCCTGCAGAATGGCGATGGAGCACCGGGCGATGAGGTGTATTACCTGCGCTCGATTGGGCGGGCGCTGGATGTTCTGGACTGCTTTGACGGTCAGACGCCGCTGTCGCTGAAGGAGATCAGCGCGAAGATGCGGCTGCCGGAGTCGACGCTGTTTCGCATTCTGCGGACGCTGGAACGGCACGAATACCTGCATCAGGACAGGGATGGAACGTATCAGCTCTCCCCGCGGCTGATCTTTGGATGGCTGGTGCGCGCGGCGGATCATGTGCGCGAGGTGGCGCGGCCGGAGATGGAGCGACTGGTGAATACGTTCAACGAGACGGCCAGCCTGGCGTTTCTGTTCGACGATCGAATTCATGTGCTGGACTGCATGGAGACGTTTCATGAGATCCGCATGACGAACAAGATTGGACGCGTGCTCCCGCCGCATTGCTCGGCGCTGGGGAAGGCGATAACGGCCTTTCAGGAGAGGCGTTTAGCGGATAGGATGCTGGAGGTTTATGGCCTCACCTCGCGCACAGAGCACACGATAACGGATCGGCAGCGGCTGTTCGCGGAGTTCAACGAGATTCGCGACAGCGGCGTGGCGTGCGACCGCGAGGAGTCGATCCGTGGCGGCATCTGCTACGGCGCGGCGATCCAGGCGCCCGGGAGGCCGGTTAAGGCGGCGATCAGCGTGTCCACACCGACAACGAGGATGGACGCGGTGCGGGAGAAGGAGACGCGCGCGGCGGTGCTGGAGGCGGCGGCGGAGATCGGCCGGAAGCTCTAGCTGGGAATCGTTTCGAAATGGGAATGGCAATTACCGCAAGATAATTTTCAAAACTTGTTGACATTCGTTCGTAGGCTTCGCTAGCTTTGTGGACGCTCGCAGAATCTCCGCGAAGTGCCACAGGAGTTTCACGAATGAAACGACTAAGCCTCATTGCCCTTCTCTGCTTCACTGCATTCGCGTTTGGCCAGGAAACACGTTCCACGCTGACGGGTGTTGTCTCGGATCCCTCAGGAGCCAGGATTCCTGATACGGCGATCCGGATCACGAACACGGCAACCGGTGTGGTGACGAACGCGAAGTCCAACTCAACCGGCGACTATAACGTACCGTTCCTGCAGCCGGGAACGTACCGTGTCGATGCGTCGCACGCAGGGTTCAAGAACTATACCCATACGGGCTTGATTCTTCAGACCGAGCAGACGGTGACGGAGAATATCACTCTGCCGATCGGCGCGGTAAGCGAGACGGTGACGGTGCAGGGCGAGACTCCGCTGATCGACACCGCGACGGCGTCGACGGGCCAGACGCTGACGGCGGACGAGGTGGAAGATCTGCCGAGCAATGGCCGCTCGCCGCTGGGATTTGCGCGGTACGAGTTTGGCGCTGTGGCCAAGGGCAAGCATGCGGCCTCGCAGACGCGACCTTTTGATAACAGCACGGCGGACGACTTTTCACTGGGTGGGGGCGCGTCGGCCTCGAATGAGCTTCTGCTGAATGGCGTTCCGAATATGCAGGACTCGAGCCGCACGGCTGGGTTCAGCCCTCTGCTGGATTCCGTGGATGCGGTGCACGTGGACGAGTTCTCAGCGAACGCTGCGTTGGGAGATACCTCGGGCGGCACGGTCAATATCACGACGAAGTCTGGAACGAACCAGTTCCACGGGACGGGATCGGAGTACTACCAAGGTTCGCGGCCGCTAACTGCGAAGCCGTATTTCACGCCTTCGGGAACCCAGGCTCCGTCGACGCACTTCAACCAGTTTGCGGGAAACATCGGCGGGCCGGTTTGGATTCCCCACGTCTGGGATGGGCGCAATAAGCTTTTCTTCTTCTATGCCTTCGAGGGATATATCGGTAACTCGCCGGCGACAACCATCACCAGTGTTCCTACGGCCGCGGAGCGTACTGGCGACTTCTCTTCGCTGCTCACGAATACTTCATCGGGGCAACTCTACAACCCCCTCACTGGTGTCTATAACTCGACGACAAAGCTTGTAACTCGCAGTGCCATTCCAGGGAACATCCTGTCGAATGCCGGTCTAAGCATCAGCCCGGTCTCGCAGAACTATCTGAAGCTGATTCCGCTTCCGAACTACAGCGGCGCCTCGACGAAGCCAGACGGCGAAAACAACTTTTTCGCGAGCGATCCCACTACCGACAACTATAAGTCCAACATGGCCCGTGTCGACCTCAATGTTACGCACCATGACCGGTTCTCAATCGAGGGTCATCGGAGCACCTATGACAAGACGGCTTCAAATATCTTCAACAATATCCTGACCGGCACAGCCTCCAAAGTTGTCCTGTCGGGGGGATTCCTGGAAGATGTTCACAACTTCAACCCTTCGACCAACCTGGATTTTCGTCTCGGATTCAGCCGGTCGGAGAACACTTCGTCGCCGAACAGCGCCGGCGTGAAGCCGAGCTCCTTCGGCTTCCCTTCGTACATTGACGCGAATTCGACACAGCTGGCAATTCCCTATCTCACCTTCTCCGACAGCGCCGCGATTCCGAGCTTGAGTGCTCAGCCGGGCAATGCAGCGTACTTCGATACGGTGCAGCTGTACGCGAGCTTCAATAAGACGATTGGGCACCACAACATTAAGATTGGCCCCGACATTCGAGAGAACAAGAATTCGACTCAATCGGGATCCGGGGCGAACGGGGCTTACACGTTCAAGACGGCTACAGGCGGACCGCTGACGGCGAACTCGTCGGCGAATGGCCAGGGGTTCGGCGGAACGCTCGCGCTGTTTGAACTGGGCATCCCCACGAGCGGCAGCCAGTCAATCAATCCACGGTACCAGTACAACAACTGGTACACGGCCGGATTCGCGCAGGATGACTGGAGGGTGGCACACAACTTCACGATCAGCATGGGCTTCCGGCTGGAGTCTGAAACCTCGATCGTCGAGAGCCAGAATCGCGCGGTTGTCGGATTCAGTCCGACCGCTGTGAACGCGGCGACGGTGCAGGCGCAGAAGAACTATGCCGCGTCCCCCAGTCCGCTGCTTCCTGCCGCGAGTTTCTCGGCGGCTGGCGGACTCTACTATGCGACTCCGTCTCAGCGGTACGCGTACGAGACGCCCGCACTCTACTTCAGCCCGCGCGTTGGTTTTGCGTATGCGCCCGATACTTTCCACGGGACGCTGGCCTTCCGTGGCGGCTTCGGAATCTACTTCAACCCCTACAACGATTACAACAATCCGCAGGCCTATGGGTTCTCGGCTACGACGAACTACCTGAGCAATTCAACCAATCAGACGAATCAAGTCCCAGTCAGCAGTCTTTCCGATCCTTTCAATTCCGGTGTAAATCCGCTTCAGCAGCCCGTTGGGTCATCACAGGGAGTGAACACGAACCTGGGCAGCACCGCGATCTTCTTTTCACAATTGCACGTACCGTACACGGAGAAGGTGAGCCTGGATGTGCAGAAGCAGTTTGGGAAGTCGTGGATGGCGGAAGTGAGCGGGTTCTCGTCCCACTCGGTGCACCTGTCCTCGTCTTTCAATGTCAGCGCGGTCCCGATGCTTCCTCTGCTGAGCCGTCAACAGACGATCAACACAGCACTTACGACCGCGTTGAATGCGCCGGTTACGAATCCGTTCAAGGGACTCTTTCCTGCCTCAACAACTGCGAACGGCATCGTGATTCCGAATGGGACTTCGTACAACACCTCGTCAACGCTGAGCACGGCACAAATCCTTCAGGCTTATCCCCAGTATTCGGGGGTTACAGAGCAGCTGCTTCCGAACCAGAACGCGAACTTCAACGCCGTTATTGCGCGGCTGACGAAGCGGATGTCCTATGGGCTGCAGTTTGACATTAACTACGAGTACTCGCGTCAGCTCGGAGCGCAAGCGACGCTCAATCAAGGCCAACAACCGGCTTATGGCGAGACCACCTCAGACTTTCCACAGCACCTGACAACCACTCTTATCTATCAGCTGCCGTTCGGTCGTGGACGGGCGTTCGCGAATCAGTCGCGGCTGGCCGATGCCTTCATCGGTGGATGGCAGGCCACCATGATCTACCAGGCGCTATCGGGAACACCGATTCAGTGGGGCAACGTTATCTATACAGGTAACTGGCACGATCTGAACAACACTCCGCATCAGGCCATCGGATCTTCGTTCAACACGTCGGTGTTTGATCGTACGTCAGCGGACCAGCCGAACTCCTATAACTACAGGACGTTCCCGCAGTACTTCGGGCGTTCGGATGCTAATAACAACTTCGACTTCTCGGTGCTGAAGAACTTCGCCATCGGAGAGCGGTTTGTTGTTCAGCCTCGAGTGGACGCATTCAATGCGTTGAATCATGTTCAATTCAACGCGGCGAATGTTAGTCCGACTTCAAGCTCGTTCGGGACCATCACTTCTCAACTGAACACGAATCGGCAGATTCAGGGTGGTGTTCACATCCTGTTCTAAACGGGAGTGCAAACAAAAAGGAGAGGCTTTCGCCTCTCCTTTTTTCGTTTCGCTCAGGTCTTTCGAGTTAAGCAAAGGTGAGCTTGTAGCTTGTTCCAGCGTTCAATTCAATACGGATCGAACCATCCGGATTGAGTTGAGGTCTTATGGACTGGGAGCCTGCGTGAACCGATGCGATCTTCTGTTTCGGCGGCGGCGCGATTACATGCGCGTTCGTAATATCGGGTCGCAGAATGGCACTGACCGCCTTGCCGTTGCTCCAATCCAAGTCGATCTGAATTGCACCGCGTGCTCGCAGACCGCGGAAGCTTCCGTCCGGCCAAGCCTTCGGCAACGCGGGTAGAAGCCGGATGATGTGAGTCGAACTGGATGGTGATTGAGCGGAGCCTGGCGCTGGAGGTGTCAGCGGCGTTTCGGAGTGTGATTGCAGCAGCATTTCGATGAGGCCGTTGGGGGCGCCGAAATTGCCGTCGATCTGGAAGGGCGAGTTCTCCTTCACGCCGCAGACGTCGAAGAGATTTCCGCGCGTGCTGACGCGAAGGAGCGCGAGGATGTTCTGGTAGCAGGCGTCGCCATCTCCCAATCGCGCCATGCAGTTGATGATCCATGCGCGCGACCAGCCGGTGGAACCGCCGCCGGCAGCAAGGCGCTTGTCGAGAACAAGACGCGCAGCTCGCGCGAGTTCCGGTGTTCCCTGCACTGTGATCTGGTCCTCAGGAAAGAGGCCGAAGAGATGCGAGATGTGGCGGTGGCCGGGCTCGTGGTCCTTGTAGTCCACCTGCCACTCCTGCAGGCGGCCATCGTGACCGATCTGGAAGGGCGGGAGCTGCGACATCGCGGCGCGAATGCGTGTGAGGAGTTCTTCGTCGGCGGAAACTGCAGACGTACCCGCAGCGAGATTCTTCAGATGTTCGGCGCTTTCGAGCAACCTCCAGAAGACGGCGCGAACGATGGAGATGTCCATCGTTGGGCCCATGCAGAGATTGTAGGATTTGCCGTCGGGAAGCTGGTACGCGTTCTCGGGTGAGCATGAAGGGCCGGTGATCAGGTGGCCTGTCTTCGGGTCGCGCACGAGATAGTCGAGCAGGAAGACAGCGTTCGCACGCAACGCCGGGTAGGCCTGTTCGGCGAGGAAACGCAGATCGCCGGTGTACGCGTAATAGCGCCACAGATGTAGCGACAGCCACGATGCTCCCATGGGCCAGACACCGCCGCCGAGGCCATCGATGGGCCCGGAGTCGTCCCAGATGTCGGTGTTGTGATGGACGACAGATCCATTCGCGCGGTAGATCTCCTTCGCACTGAGGGCGCCGGGCTTGAGAGTGGCGTGGAGCAGATCGAAGAGCGGCAGGTGAAGCTCGGCGAGGTTCGCGCTTTCGGCGAACCAGTAGTTCATCTCGGCATTGATGTTGACCGTGTACTTCGAGCCCCAGGGTGGGTCGACCGACTCGTTCCAAATGCCCTGCAGATTCGCGGCTAGCGTGCCGGGACGCGAACTGGAGATGAGCATGTAGCGGCCGAACTGGAAGTAGATCGGCAGCAGATGGAGGTCCTCGCCGCCGGCCTTGATCGCGGCGACGCGTTGGTCCGTGGCAGTTGACGCCTTTGGGTCCGGGCCGAAGCTGATGGCCGCCCGGCGAAAGTAGCGCTGATGATCTTCGATGTGCCGACGCCGGAGGTCTGCATATGATCGGCGCGAGGCCTGCGTGAGATTGCGATCGACGGCCGCGCGCATTGCTTCGGCGTCTCCGGTGAGAACGTCGGCGTCGACTCCACTGTTCTTGCCTGCGTGGGCAGGATAGCGGTAGCTCGTCGCGCAGTCGATGAACAGCGTGATCATGTTTGCGCCTGCAATCTCGAGCGTTGCGTCTGCATCGCCGTTGGCGGGCAGGATCGTTCCACCCTCCGGCACGGCCAGCAGCGCGGCATGAAAGCGCACACCTGTCTGATTTTCCTTCGCTGGCAATCCGGGGTTGTCGTTCACAGGGAGCGCCTGCCCCTGCATGATGATCTTGTCTTTGCTGGCGCGCTTCGTTTGGAAGCTGCCCGGGCGGTCAAGTGAGAGTCGGAGATGCAGTAAACCGGGTTTGTCTGCGGTGAGTCTGACGATGATCACCTGGTCCGGTGCGGACGAAAATATCTCTCGGGTATACGTGACGCTATCGTGCTGGAAGGTCACCTTTGCGATTGCGGTGTCGAGATCGAGTTGCAGGCGATAGCTCTCGACGGTGGTATCGGGCGCGAGCCCCATTGGTGAGAAGTCGAGGTGCAGATCTCCCAGTGTCTGGTAGCAGGGCATGCGTCGCGGGATCGAGAGCACATCGCTGACGGCGAGCGCTTGTGCCTCTGCGATGTTGCCGGCGAAGAGCAGTTCGCGAATGCGCGGGATTGCCGCTGCGGCCTTCGGATTGTTGCGGTCACGATTGGGTTCACCGTCCCAGATCGACTCCTCGTTCAGTTGGAGGCGATCCAGACCGGGCACGCCGAAGACCATTGCACCGAGCCGCCCATTGCCAACGGGAAGCGCATCGGCCCACTTCGACGCAGGCTGCGCGAAGTGCATCGTGTATGGGCTGGGTTCGTTCGCAACGTGACCCTGCGACGCGCGCAGACTCCTAACGATGCCGCCATCGCTGATCAGCGCTGTTGCGGCAGCCGTCCCGGAAAGAAAGTTCCGTCTCGTGATTCTGGGCCTTTGATGTTTCATTGATGCCTACTTATTCGTCTTCTGCACCAGGGTGATCCGGTGCTTGAGTTTGAATGCAGTTGCAGCATACGGAGCCGCGATTGCTACCTCGCCAAAGCGCTCGTTGCGCGCGGGTGAGAGACGCACACCTTCCTTTGCGTCGATTGCAGGGGCGCTCAGCAACAGGCTGGGAGCGGCGAATACATCTGAAGGAAGGGTGCAGGTGCACGCAGTGTCCGTCTTGTTGATCAAGGCAAGTTCGAGATCTCCAGACCGTTCAAAGACAAATGCCTCGATGAGCGGGTTCGCATTGTTGAGTGAAGTTGTAACAAGTTGAGCGCCGACAAAGTGTTGGGCGAATTGTATTCCGAAGTACTCAGGCCTTCGTGTAAATCCAGTCGAAGGTGCGCCCGCGATGGGCGTGTAGTACCCGTTGCCGCCGCCGTGCAGGTTGACGCCGGTCCATCCTCGCGCGGCGCATTGCAGCATGTAACCGGCGCACCACAACGCCGACGCAAAGGTGTCGGAGACTCCGGGCTTGCCTCCGTCCCAGCATGAGTTCCCCTCCGACATGCGGTACGGCAGGTGTGCTGATTGTTGTGCCTCCGCGATGACGTGCAGATCGCGCCGCTTCAGAGTCGTCAGCTTTGGATCGGGCGAGAGCAGATTCTGGAGGGTGGCTTCCGGCGAACCGGCAGGTCCCATCGCGTAGTAGTGGCTCGTCAGCAGGATGACGTCTGGATGCTTTGGGGCTTCCTGCGCAAACGCTGTGAGGTAAGGAAGTTTGTTGGAAATGTCAGGTCCCGCGAACTTGGCCCGCGGCACGGCGGCGAGAATCGCGGTGTGGAAGCGATTCCACTCTGCGAGAAAATCTTCTGGACCATAGGTCTCGGGGCGGAATCGTTTGCGGAAGCTGTCAGGCTCATTGCCGATCTGAAAGGCAAGCAGTCGCGAGCCAAGAATCTTGTGCGCGGCAGTTGCCTCATGCACTGCGTTCTCGACCGTGCCTTGTCCGAGGTTGAGCCCGTAGAGGCAGGACCAATCTGTCGCATCAAGGAACTCGCGCAGATTGCGGAGCGCGTGCGATGAAGTGATTGTGCCCTGCTTTACGGTCTTCGATGTGTCCGGGCCGAAGACCTCAAATGGTGGAGGGCCAGCGGGCGTCTCGTTGGAGTAGGTTGCGTACTCGCTGGATCCACCTCCGAGCCTTAGATTGCCTCGTGGCGCAAGCTCGCGAAAGATTTGGATGAGGGCGTGGTTCTTCGCCGAGAAGAATTCAGGATTCGCAAGTTGTGCGCTCTCGTAGGAGAGGCCTACGAACTCGGGGGGAATTGTCGAATGCGGCCGCATTGCGCCGATCGTCAAGGACGGCGATGGCTGTGTCGTCGATTGCGCGGAGCTTGGCAGAGACGAAGCCGCCGCAGACGCAGCCAACGCACCCAGGAACTCGCGACGATTCAAGCTGTTTCTCCGTGTCGGATCATTCTCTCAATGTCGAACGACTTGCAGGTTGAGAACAAACTATCTAACAATCGGCTACCTCTACTTCTTTCAGACGCCGGCGTTTCTCTTGGGTAACATGGCTGGCGCTGCCGGCTCGCTGGATATTCAGGACGCGAAAACGTATGTTCGTATATGAGAGAAATTCTAATCTGAAATAGTTTTTCGAATCTCTCTTTTCGGCAACCACAAGACGAGGGATCAGATGAGAGCCGTATCGCTTCGGCGCCCTGGACATGCAGAAGTAGTTGACCTACGCGAACCCGTGCGACGGGCCGGCGAGCTTTTGTTACGGGTGGAGATGGTTGGGCTGTGCGGAACCGATCTGAATAGCTTTCGGGGACGAAATCCGCTCGTCACCTTTCCGAGAGTCATTGGCCATGAGATCGCGGCGACAGTGGTTGAGGGCTCTGCAACCGTGCCAGCGGGCACTCGCGTGGCAGTCTCTCCGTACACGAGCTGTGGTGTGTGTGCCTCGTGTTTGAGCGGCAGGTTTAATGCCTGCAGGAACAATCAGACGTTCGGAGTTCAGCGGGACGGCGCGATGACCGAATGGATTTCGGTTCCGGAGGAGAAGGTGTACGCGTCTCCGCTTTCGCTCAAAGAGCTCTGCATTGTTGAACCGCTGACAGTCGGCGTGCACGCGGTGTCCCGTGGGCGGGTGAGATCAGAAGATACCGTGGCGGTGTTCGGCTGCGGCGGCGTCGGGTTAGGTGCGATCGCGGGAGCTGCATTTAGAGGAGCGCGCACCATCGCCATCGACCTCGATGATGCGAAGCTCAACACGGCACGGGCGGCAGGCGCAACTGATCTCATCCACTCCGGTAACAAGGACGTTCACGCGCGTCTACAGGAGATGACAGAAGGTCATGGTCCGTCTGTCGTAATTGAGGCCATCGGTCTTCCCGAGACTTTCGTTAGAGCCGTGGAAGAGGTCGCGTTTGCCGGACGAGTGGTTTATATCGGTTATGCAAAGCAACCGGTCGCTTACGACACAAAGCTGTTCGTGCAGAAGGAACTCGACATTATGGGCTCGCGGAATGCGCTTCCGGAGGACTTTCGAGAGGTGATCGCGATGCTGGAGGCAGGCCGCTTTCCGGTAGATGACGCTGTCTCGACTCAAATCAGTATGGACGAGGTACCGTCGATTCTTGAACAATGGTCGGAATCACCGATCGCCTTCCGGAAGATTATGGTGCAGGTCAGATGACACTGACTTAGGCGCAGCATCCTTCAGTTCAATACGATCAATAGACGCCGTCATTTGTGCTTGCTCGATATGCTGCGACAACTTCACCATCGGTCTTTGATTTCGGAATCCCGAAACTCGACACGCCAGCCTCGCGAAGAGTCCAGGGCCTCATCATCTGAAGACCTGGCTCGGGTCGCGCGGGCTGGCGTGTTTTGTTGAGTTGCAGTTGTGCGCAATCTAGGACATCTGTCTCCTAATCCGAAGGCCTATTCCTGCGAGAAGACACAGCGCCCCCAATGCGCCCAACAACGGCAATTGGCTCGCAGTCTTGGGCAGAGCTGCCGGAGCAGCCTGAGCTGTTTGCGTCTCAGCTGGAGCTGGAGCTGCCTGTACTGGTACAGCCACTACAACCAGGATTGGCACGTCTGCCGGCGGCGCAGGGGGTGGGGGTGGCATTACACCAGTGAGCTTCCGCTGCTGCGCGACCACGGTCATTGGCTCCTCAACAACCTTGGTCGCTGAGATCATCATGCCCTTCTTCAATCCCCACGCATCCGTCATTTGTCCATTTACATTGAATTTCTGCCCTTTGGGGATAGTGAACTTCTGATTGCTTCCATCATCCAGCGTAAGGATCACAGACGAGGGTGGCTGAACATACCAAACCTTGCCTGTGACACTCTGCGTGGTTGTAATGACCTTGGGTATTGTTGTGGTGGTTATCGTCCGCTGCAGGGTCATGCCAGGTTTCAGGTCATGGATCCCTAACTGCTGCCCGTCAACGGTAACGCGAGTGCTCTCCGGCACATTGGCAAAGTGACGGAGCGTGCCATCACTCATCTTGACTACGAGGTCATTTCCATTGACAGAGACAACCGTCCCCTTTTCTACCTGGACTGTTCTGCTGGCGGCGCCATGTTCAACTGACGTGTCAGTCTGCACCTGGGCCACGGTTCCGATTGCGAACGCCAGGGAAATCGCTCCCGCCCCAAGCGCCAGCCACCGAGTCTTCCACAAGTTTGCTCGATTCATTGTGTATTCTCCTTCTTTGGTGTTCCGGAACTAGAGGGTCACCCTGTAGTTCGGTTGCTTACTAAATAACTTCCTTTGGATCCATCTGCGCCCGAGTGAACTACTAAAATTTTGAGTTAGTACTGACTTCCAACTTCTTGGCACCCGAGCCCACCAGCGAAGCCCGCACAATATATCGTTGGGGAGCGCTTCCGATGAAGTAAAACGGGTAGCACGTTACGAGCGTTATGCTCGGCTGTGCTCTCGGAGCAAGGACCGATACGTTCGTCGGATCGACCACGGTAATGTCATCGATAACGTATCGATTCACGTTATCTGGCGTTACTATTTCGATCGTGTCGCCGGTACTAACGTCCTTAAGTCCTCTGAAAAATCCATCTCTGTGGCCCGCGATGCCGACATTGCCGTTCTCACCAGGTCTCGGTGTTCCTGAGATGTGTCCGACTGCGCGATTCAGGCTGAGGTCGTCCGTGCCCTCCAAAATTGGCACTTCCAAATCGATCTTTGGAATGCGAAGCAATGCAAGAGCCGGAGAAAAGTGGGAAGCCAGACTTTCTTGATAGGCCTTGATGCGCTTTGCTGACCAGAGGCTGAAATCAGGCTTCTTCCCTACAGCCTCAGACCCACTATCGAGTTCCTGGCTAACTAGAAGCCGGCTCTTGAATCTTTCGACCTCCGCGTGGGAAAGGACCGATCGATGAATGCGGGCTCCTACATAGACCCCAATCATCAACAGGCCGCCGACCAGCAGGAGCCACTCCAAAGTTCTCGTCCATCGCCTCATGACGGGTCCCCTGTTACACGACCGAGCAGTCGGCTATTCGTTCATCATCAGTTTCATCGCTGGGCCTAAGAAAGATAGACCCTACTCCTTGAGACAACCACCTATTTCTTTGGTGGCGGATAGTTCTTCAACATCTTGGCGGCTGCCTTATTGAGATTCTTCTGCCGCTTGTCCGGCTTTGCCTTTGTGTCGATCGTCTTGCTCGCGACCCCACGCCACACCAGGTCATGGCCATCGCGGTTGTACATGTCCAGGGACAACTGCCCCGTATAGATCGTTGAGGTACTGCCGGTGGTCATACTGCTATTCATGCCGCCGCCGTACCAACCGCCACCCCATCCCGGACCGTAGCCCCAGCCACTATTGAAGGAAGTGTACTGCTTCTCCTGGCCAACCGCGGCCTGATAGCCAATGTAGAGATCGGCATCATCAGAGGTCGTCTTTTCAAGACCTTTTGTGGCAAGAACGGTGTCTATTGCCTCCATGATCTGTTTATCCGTGATGTCGTCAACCTTCTGCGCGTCTTTAATTTGCACCCATTTGTAGGTCTTGAACTTGGAAAAGTCGGTGTCCTTGGAAAAGTTGTAACGAACATCCTGGGCACGCGCTACACCCGCAATCATAAGTAGTAACGCAAAAAGTATGGACACAACTCTCTTCATATGTCTCCTCCTAGGCGTCAACAAGGTGCGACACGACGCAATGGCGTTAGCTCCACGTGTGGAACTGGGCTGATGCTAAGAGGGTTGAAAGGGGACGTGAACTGTCAGTCTTAACAGACGCTTGCAGTTTGGCTGCTCGCAATTTCGCTAAACGAAAGAAGTTGCGGGCGGCGCTTGCGAACGCGGACACATGTTAGTCGCAGGCAGACCAGAAAAATGAAAAGCGCCGGATTGGTCCGGCACTTTTCATTTATTTTCAATCCTCGCACAGGACACCGACGCGGCCAGGAGAGGCTTCAGCTTTTGAATGTCAGCAGGTTGCGTGTAGCGCTTTCGCGCGTCCCGCTACTGCTGGAAGAGATGAACTCCGGCAAAAGACCCGCCGCCTGGAGTGCAGACGAAGGACGTTGAGGAGATGACCCAGCCAGCGCCTTGCGGCGTCTGTTGTCCGCAGCCCTGCATCTGACCCGGAAGAATGATCTTGCTCTGGCTGAACATACCTCCCGTTTGGGCGATCGTTCCGGTAATAGGGCCGGTGAAGAGAATCGGCTCACCAGCCTTATAGACATTCGCGAGAGTACCGAAGGCGGTGTAGTCGGTGCCGGATGGGATGGTCACTGTAGATCCATCGGCGGGCACGCCACCCGTGGGTATCTGCAGGATTCCCGTTTCCATCGGGGCGACCTGCGATGTTCCGTTGTAGACGTAGTAGCTGTAGAAGCCTGGGTTGAGAGTGGTGGCGGTCTGCGGCTGGAACTCGAAGAGACCGGCCGCTGTATTGTTCGCTGTTGAGTATTGCGTGCCGAAACCCAGATTTGTGTCTACCAGATAGAGATAGGGTTGGGCTGTCGTCGAGGTAGTAACCCGGCCAGTTGTGGGCGAGACCGTGTAGCTGAAGGCCCCGATGGCCCCGGGCTGTCCGCCGTTTGCGGTGTAGGTTCCGGACGCGTTGACCCACTGGGAGCCGCTCATCTTGCCTGCAGTCGGACTGCTCGGAGCCGGCTGCAGAAGCATAACCTCTACACGGATCTGTCCATTGGGCCCCTTGGTGCTGAAAGAGGTGGTCGAGGTGACATTGCCATAAAGGAGCAGCGGCTCAGTGGAACTGAATGGATTGCTCGCAATATCGGCGAGATTTTGCTGCTGAGCTCGGCCACCAATGAGGCTGTTGGTTGTGTAGGGATCGATCGACATGAAATAGAAGTGTTGCGGATCCACAGCGTAAATGGCGAAGTCGCTCGGCCAATCCGGCATGTTCGGGGTAGCCGCGGCCATGATGCTGGCCGTGGTGCGGCCCGATGCATCCGTATTACCAGAATTGGCCACCGTGCCTGAGAGCGCGATGGCGCTGCCGTTGTTTTCGGCAACTGTCACGTCCTCAATACCGGAGGTGATTTTGCCTGTGCCTGCGGTGTCGAAGATCATTGAGCCCGCGAGAGAGATGGGACCGCAGGTGTGTACGCCGTAGCAGGTGACCGTAGTATCGGCGACCGCGGAGTAGCCGGCCATTCCGTAAGCGTAGCTGCCTGTAAATGGGCTGGTTGGGGTTGCGCTTGCTGCTGTATTAAGGACGCTGGCCGATTGCAAGGCCATGGAGCCCTGCGAACGAATGCCGCTGGAGTTTGCTGTTACGTTCGCCCCAATGCCGGTGGTGTCGTCGAATTCGACAAAATGGCCCTGGGTGGCAACATTATTCGGGGCAGAGGAAGTACCTAAATTCTGGATCGATGACAGGCTGACCGCAAGCGTGATGGGGAATGGCGGCTTGCCCGGTGGAACGAGCGTGATAAAGCCGGTCTGATATCCGGGCAGGGGGTTGCCGCTGCTATCGAGAGCGTACTGAATGTTGTAAGTGCCGCCCAAGCTGCTGTAGCTGATGATGCCCGTGTTGGGATCGTTGATGTCGAGTTCGCCACCCGTAATGTTGCCGTTGCCGTCCGCTGTGAAGGAGCCGATGTATTCGATTCCGTTGTAGGTCGTCTGCACCGAGGTTCCATCGGTCCATCCGGTAGCGAAGAAGGCATAGGAACCGGCGAGAAGACTATTCCCGGTTGCAGCTGCGGGATAAGTGGTGAGAGCGAAGGGTTGTCCACTTACCGTTGGGTTCGGGGTCTCCGAATCAGTCACGGTGATGGTCGGGTAGACAGTGCCCTGCGTTCCGGCGGGTGGCGTGCCGGCGAATGTCACCGATTGAGGGCCGGTGGTTGGCGTCACCCAGGATGGAAGGTTCGCAAAGGTAAACGTGTAAGGCGGCGTGTTGCCAACGACCTGAATCGTCGCCGAATATGCTTGTCCGGCGACGGCTGCCGGTAACACGGTAGGCGTGTAGACGTAGATCGCGAGTTTCGGAATGCCCAGTGTGATCGAAGCGGTTTCTCCCGGTGCGTAGACTGAGGTCGCCGTGACAGTGACGTTTTCGAACTGAGGAGCCGGTGGGGCCAGGTAGGTCGCCTGTGTTGGAGTAGCTCCGCGAAACGAACCGCAGCCTTCAGTGGAACCTGCACAGGTTGCACCGGTAACCGTCCAGGTGACGCCGGAGTTCGAGAGATCGCCGGGCACTGACGCGGTGAACAGAGCCGTCGTCAATGGAACGACTGTCGTGCTGGACGGCCCGGTAAGCTGGACGCTCACCGGATAGACAGTGAGTGTCTGGGAAGCCGAGATGGAGGAGTCGCTCTTGGAGGTCGCCGTAATGGTGACGCTCATCGTAGTGCCGGACATGGACACAGGGGCGTTGTAAACAACGCTCGTATCCGTGGCTCCGGAGAGCGTGCCGCATGCATTGCCTGTGCAGCCCGTGGTCTTGGAGATAGCCCAGGTGACACCCTTGGGGCTGGCTGACGTGTACATCGTGAAGGTTGCTCCGGTGCCCACTGTGGTGTTGCCGGGGACAATCTGTACAAAGGCGTCAGCAAGCTTGGGGCTGCTGCATCCGCAGGTCAATATCAGGCCGAGCGAAAGCATCGCGACCGCAACGGCGGTAAGGCGGCCCATGAATGAAACGCTGGTGTTGCCCATCTCAGTCTCCACTGTTTGCATCTCCAAGATCCTCGCCGGCACTTACCACCTGAGTTCGAAGGCGAACTCGACCTGTCGAGGGTCGAGCGCCGATTTGTACGCGCCAAAGTTGGCGTCACCCAAGGTCACGTCCGGGCCGCTGAAGTTCGGATGGTTGACCATGTTGAACGCTTCGGCGCGGAAGCGAAGATCCAGCTTCTCGGTCACCTGGAAGATCTTGAATAGCGTGACATTGTTGATGATCGTGCCGGGACCGAGAATATTTCCGACAGGCGCGTTGCCGAACATGCCGTTGAAGTTGTCGCCTGTCGCTCCCGGAGAGCAGTTGTACTGGGTGGGATCCTGGGTATTGGGCACGATGAAGGCACAGGTGTTGAAGAATGTGCCAAGAGGCGGCGCTCCGCCGGACGGGTTGATGGGACGAGCGCCTTTGTATCGCTGCAACGGAACGGCAGGATTCATGTCGGGGCGAGTGGTGATGCCGTGATTCGAGGTGGAAAGGCCGGCAGAGTAATTGACGCCAGAAAGGAAGGCGACAACTGATGAAAACTCCCAGCCGCCGAAGGCCCTCTTGGTCCAACCCGTCTGTGTGAACCAAGGCAACTGGTAGATGAGCGCAGACGAAAAGCTCAGGTGTTGATTCAGCTGAGTATTTCCGTAGTCGTTCATCGGATTGTAGGAATCCTGCACGCCAGAGTTTTCATCGGCGTAACCCTGCTGACTGGGTACATCCGAGAGGCCGTGCGACCAGGTAAATTGCGCGCGGAAGGTGAGTTCGTGCCCGACCGGATGACGGAGGCTCGTCTCCAATGCATTCCAGTTCGCGATGCCGGTGGAGGTCGCGTAGTTGATCGTTGCGTACCCTTGATAGGGCGCGTAGTACGCCGCGCTGATTCCACCCACGTTGATTTGGGGGTTGTAGTTGTAACCCTGATAAGGTTGCATTTGATTCACGTTCAGTTCAAGGGGCAGATTGCGTCCGGCCACACCCGCACCGGCAATCTCAATCCACCAGTTCGTTCCGAACTCCTGCTGCATGCTGAGGCTGTAGCTGTGAATCTTCGCCGCTTGAATGTTGTGGATGTCCTCGCCAAAGATATTCGGGGCTGAAGGAACCGTCGTCTGACCGTTGAGCGGATTGGGGAAGTTCGAGCCTGTGAGGTTGATCTGCGTGACGGCAGGCTGGCCGATGCAGCTGTCCTGGCAGTCGCTGCTTGAACCAGACTTGAGGTAGTTGATGGCATAACCGCCGCGAATGGAGGCGCGGCCGTTGCCAAAGATATCCCAGGCAAAACCAACCGACGGCGAGATGTAGTTCTTGTGAGCGTTGGAGAGATTGAGAGGAACTCCGTTGAGCCCGTTGTAGATGAGTCCGTTGACGGGGTTGTAGTTGGGCGTCAGGACCAGCGATCCCGTCTGCGTGACACCGGGTGCGGCACTGGGATCGAACGTCGCAGGATTAAAGGCTGTGGCATAACCCTGGTCCGCTTTCGCGAACGGCATGTATGAGTAACGGACGCCTGCCGTGAGGGTGAGACGAGGAAGAATCTTCCACACATCTTCGGCGTAAGGAGAGTAGATCGGATAGGTCAGCTTCTTGCGGACCATTGCGCTGCCCTGAACGAAGGTGTTTGCAGCGCCCACAAGGAAGTCCGCGATGGGAGTTCCCGTGTAGTTTCCATTGAAGTTGAACGTCCCGGTGTTGTTTACAGCCTGCGTGTTAATGCGGGAGCGGCCGAGCAGGAAGGTTCCTCCTGCGGCAATGTTGTGCTTTCCACGCGACCAGCTCCAGTTGTCGGTGAGGGTTTCGGCCAGGTATGCCGTGCGCCACTGCGTGTCGGTGGAGTTGGTCCCGAAGGTGGTCCAACCGTTCGAGAAGGTAATCTGCGGAAGCCACTGGCCATCCAGTCCAATAATCGTTCCGGGATAGGGTAGTTGCGACGAATAGCCGGGAACATCTGAGTTGAGATGAATGCCGCCGTAGGTGTGCGTTACGACATAGCGGTCCATAGCGACACTGATCTGATTCAGCATCGTGGAGCCGATTTGCTCGTTCAGGTGCACCTGCGCGACGGAATCATTGTTGTAGAAGATGTCCCAGTTATAGGGAGAGAGCGATCCCATGCGACTGGCGGAGGGGAGCTGGTTTCGCACTCCCTCGCGGAAGTACTCGGCTGTGAGGCGGAACTTGCTGTTGATGACATGGTCGATCTTTCCCATGACATTCAACTGCTTGAAGAGGCTCGGATTCGTCAGCTGATAGTCATTGGCGGACCGCTGCATGACGTCGCACTGGTTGCCCGGAGACGGCGTGCAGGGAACAGACTGGATGCCCGGCGGAATGAAGGCTCTGAGGAGAGCCTGCGCCTGAGGCACGATCTTGTTTTGGGGGATCGTCCATTGATTCCCAGCCGGGCCGCCGGGTGAAACGGGGTAGTCATTCTGCGTGACGGGATCATGAATCTCCGCGGGGAAGATGCCATTGATTTCGTCCGCGGTGGGAAAGGTCGCCGATGCGACAGTGTAGGTGACCTGCTTTACGTACTGCCCGTTGATGTAAAAGAAGGTTTTGTCGCGATTTGTGTTGTAAATGTGAGGAATAAACAGCGGACCGCCGAGACCCAGGCCTCCAATATTCCAGCGGAACGGCGGATTGAGGCTCTTCGCCTGAGCGCCTGTGGAGGCGTTTAGAGCAGCCTGTTGCGAGTTGTAGAAGTAGTTCAGCGCGTTGAATACACCATTGCGAAGGAAGTACCAGGCCTGACCGTGAAACTGGGATGTACCACTCTTGGTGTGCACCATGAACATGGCGCCGCCCATCATGTTGTACTGGACGGAGTAGTTGTTCTGCAGCACCTTAGTCTGGTCAATGGCTTCCGGCGGAGGCGTGACGGTGTTGGTGAGAAGGTCGCCCGTTTCCTCGTTCCAGATGCCATCAAGGGTATAGAAGACGCTGCTGCGTCCCATGCCGTTGACGGAGACCGAGTTGTTGGCAACGTAACCTCCGGTAGCCATACTGGTGCCGGCTGCGAGGTTCACGACACCCGGCATCAGGGTAGAGAGCTCCTGATAGTTCCGGCCGTTCAGCGCGAGCATATTCGCTTCCTTGCCCGGAATTTCGGTAGAGATTTCGCTGGTGGTCAGCTCGGGAACGACAGCATCCGCCGCAACGTCAACCGTGCTGACCGTCTCGCCGGGCTTCAGGACAACCTTGACGGTGTAGGTCGAAGTCGCCGCGAGATAAAAGTTGTTCTGCTCGTAGGTGCCGAATCCTTCCATGGTCACCTTGACCGAGTAGTTGCCCACATTGAGACCCACCTGCGTAAATTCACCGGAGGCATTGCTCTTGAGCGGTGTGGACACGCCTGTACCTACGTTCACGATGACGACCGACGCGCCCGGAATGACCGCTCCGCTCTGGTCCGTGACCGAGCCCGTGATGGTTCCGGTTTCGTTCAGCTGACAGTAGCCCTGCAAGCAAGAGAAGATGAGCACCGCGATGAGAAGGAGCGCCATTGGCGCTCTCCGAAGCAGAGTTCCGGGGAGCGCGGTGTTTCCGTGCCTCAAAAGCATGCCTGCAATCTCCTTGACGTGTTGCGTCGAAATGACGCCGGGACGCGACTCTGGATGTGAGTTGGCAGACTGTATCAACCTGCGCTTCGTTTGTGCCTCGGCAGGAAGCCGGCTCTGTTTGACGCTCATGCCTTCGTGACGCTCCTGTGGTCTCAATCGCAATAGTGCGATCTGTTTCTTCCCGCCGGGCCGCAGCTGACGACGGTTTGTTCCTGCACTGAGTTCCGGGAGAGCGGAGTCAGAATTCTCAAATATGTCGTAATGTGGTCGCGGAGAGTTTTGTAACAAACGGTGATAATTGATGTCAATCGATTATGTACCTATTGACGTGGAAATAATGTCATTTTGAAGGGCCGCGGGGGAAAGGCGGTTCGATGGGAGATCCCGTGACCGGAGGCGAAACACGGCCAGCCGAGCCAGCGCTGTTTGGAGTGAGCGGATGAGGGACCAGTTGAGATCGGCGACGGCTTTTGACAACAACAGATACAGATACAGAGGTGCGCAGGTGAAGGGATTCTTCCGGCGGAGTCAGCGCTGCGCAATCCCACTAACGGTCATATTGACCGCAGCGCTTGCTGCCGCACAGCAGCCGGCCTCGGAACCCAAGGCTCCCAACGGGCAGCAACCCAATCCGTATACGTTGCAGGTAAAGGCCCAGGAGATTGTCCTGGATCTGGTGGTGACCGACGCTAAGGGCGAACCAGTGACCAACCTTAAACGAGACGACTTTCAGGTCTATGAGGACAAGGTGCCGCAGACGATTGACTCGCTGACCCCGCCTCCCTCGCGCACTACGCCAAACCCAGCCATCCATTCCACTGCCGAGTTGGACCGCGTGGAGCCGGACGCTCCTGTGACGTTGATCGTGCTGGATGAGATCAACACCCGCTTTCAGGATGAGGCATTCGCCCGGTACTCCGTGAAGCGGTTCCTCGACAGCCAGGGCGTTACGCTGGAGCATCCCACGTTGCTGGCTGCCGTGGATCTGAACCGGCTCACGCTGCTGAGTGACTACACAACTTCAAAGCAAGATCTGCTCTCAGCGCTCGACCGGCATTTCACTGCCTACCCGTGGCATACGGAGGGCACGAGCTGGCAGGTCGAACAGTTCAACGCCTCCTTCATGGCGTTGCTGGAAGTGGCTGAAGCGACCGCGGGCCACCCGGGACACAAGAGTCTACTTTGGATTGGGCGCGGCTTTCCTCCGTTCGATCCGACGGCGCTCACGGCACCTCAGAGTCATGCGCTGAAGCAAGTGATTGAGGCGTGCACGAACGCGCTCCGTGATGCGCGGGTCTCTCTGTACACATTGGACCCGGCCGGCGTATCGACTGAGCCGCCTGTTCTGGATTCAGATGGATTTGCAGACGACCCATTCGCCCAGGAGGTGGACTTCGACGCAATGGCGAGGGCGAGCGGTGGGCATGCGTTCTTTGGCCGCAATGACGTGGACAAGGTGATTGCGAGGAGCGCCCGCGATGGAGCGAGCTTCTACACACTTGCCTACAGGCCCTCGGTGCCGCGGACGGACATCGTGACCTTTCACAACATCCGCGTCGTGGTGAAGCAACCGGGCCTCAGAGCGGAGACACGCGAGGGTTACTATTCTGCGGCCGCCGATGCAGCGCCAGCCGCGGCAACAGACAAGCAGCCTGACCTGCAGCGGCTGAACTTTGCTGTGGCGGCGGAGAGCATGATGGCCTACGACGCAGTCCACATGAGCGTGGAGCCGGTGGCCGGAAACCCGAACGAGTTTCGGATGATCCTTAATTCGGCAGACCTTGCGTGGCAGGAGAGCGGGCCGGGCAAGCTCATCGCGCGCGTTACGGTTGCGGCCAAGGCCTTCAGCAAAAAGGCGGCGACGGACAGTACGCTTAAGATCTCTACGCTGCAGATAAATGAAACGTCCGCCGGCAAGCCTGACACGAGCACGGTCAGCCTGCTGGTCAACATTCCGACCAAGAGTCCGGCAGTGCGTGTGCGTTTTCTTGTACGCGACGAGGCGACAGAGAAGGTGGGTGCGATCAATTACGCGTTGGGCACTGCGAACTCCGCGCGATAGATCGCACACTGCGGCGTTTCACGGTTCGGCGGTTGCCTCCGTCGCAAGCATCCTCACGGTGACAATCTCGTGCGGATGAACGGTGACATTGAAGCCGTGCGTGCCATCCAACGGCAATGCATGCTGATCGCGTTCCACCGCATCGGTCTGAACGGCGCTCGACAAATTAAGTAGTGGTGTCCGCACGGTCACCGCCCGTTCGCTGCTTCCGAGATCGAGCAGCCTCAGAATCGTGCCCTTTCTATCTTCCGCAGGCTTCCATGCCTCGACCACAACGTTCGGATCATCGATCTCGAGAAATCTTCCTTGCTTGCCGTTCAGTGTGCGTTGGGAATCGACAGCTTTGTCCTGCCGGGTGATCTCATCGGACTCAAGCGGTGTTGCCTCCTCCCAGCCCATGCGGCTCAGCGCAACCGGGTCCGTGGAGGGCGCACTGGTGACAACATAGCGAAGCTCTGTCTCTCCTCCCTGCCCCGCATCGTAGTTTGTGTTCCAGGTGTTGTTCATCGCATAGGAGAAGACCGTTCCAGTTCGATCGGCGAAGTGTGACGGCCATAGCCCGCGATAGATGTCGCCCAGCGTCACCAACCCGGCGTCCAACGGCATCATAGTACCCGAAACTCCATCCTGTTGCACCGACACCCAATGCTGCACCGAGAACCACTCATGTCCCGCTCCGGGATACATGTCCTTCGCCGGATTCACAACGCCGTTCTGGATCTCGTAATTGAACTCCGGATGGTCCATCGCAAAGGGAAACGCGAAATAAACCGCCTCCTTCGTCAGCACCTTCTGCTTTGTGATGTTCTCAACAAACTCGATCTTCTTCTCGTGCTCGGGCAGCCGAATCTCCACTTGCAGTGAAGGTGTGTTGACGTCGGTGCTCTCCATGCGCGCCACCCAGCCCTCCGGCGTGTGCACCGACGAAATCAGACGGCCGTCGTGCGCTCCCGTCACCTGTAGCGCGGGAGGCAAGGGCGCCATCCTGTATGTCTGCATCGAGTTCGGCTGCTTGTCACCGCCCGTGACATATAGATACTGCCCAAATTTGTACGGACTGCCCTGGTTCACAAGCTCCTTCTTCAACTCTTTATCGAAGATGCTCTGCACGGCCCCGGTCGAAGGATCAAGTGTTACGCGATAGAAGGAGTTCTCGAGGACCGTTGATGTTGTGGCCTTCGGCTGCTGCGCTGCCGGACCCTTACGCAGTTCGAAGACCTTGTAACCGTTTCCTGGAACATCGCGTGCCACAAACTGCACGCTGCTTAGCGCATTTCCGTTATGCAACGCCTCCACGGGCACAACTTCGTTCGTCGACGAATCAATGATCTCGTCACCATGCCGCAGGTCGAAGGTCGCAGGGCCGCTGCGCTTCCAGTTCAGGGTGTTGAAGACGATAAGGCTTCCGCGAGCTGCTGAGATCGAATCCGCCAGACTCGCCATGCTGTTCTTTGAGACAAAGTCCGCAATCGAAGAGGCGTCGACTGCATACTGCTTCTTCACGGCAGATTGAACCGCAGTCTCGTCGCTCGTCGCGTCATTCACGCTGTCGTGCGATGTCCAGGTGTGCTCATCCATCAGGACCATATCGCGCCACATGCGGTCCAGCCGGTCCTTGTCGGGGGCGAGACGCGGATCTACAAGCGAGCTTACCGTTGCGAGTTGCTCCGCGGAAGGCCCGCGGCTCTCTGTTCTTCGCTCCATCGCTGCAAGTTCAGCAGTGGAGGCAATGCCGTCCTCCCAGTAAGGCCCGCCATCGCCACGCACTGTTGGAAAGTCGTTGCCGAACGGTTCCGCAATCCTCTTCATCGCGTCATAGAAGCCCGAGTACTCCATCTTCGGGTACGCATACATCTCATTCCATGACTTTGCAAAGGTCGCCTGCTGCGCGAACAGGTCGGTATTCTCCTGCTGCGATCCGAAGACAATCATCGAATCGGAGCGATATCCCGGCCGTTGATACGGCGCCAGGAGCAGCGGCAGCGTCTGGTAAGCCACTGAGGGATCCGCCGGCGTGTTGAAGTAGATTCCCATCTCCCAGTAGTGGCGCGCGTACCAGAACAGAACCTTCTTGCCATCCGGCCCCTCCCACCAGAACGGCGAGTTCTCATTCAGATGACCTTGAATCAACACCGGGGCATGCGTCTCTCGCCCATTCGGTCCGGCGACAAAGTACTTGATCCCCGCCGAAGCGAGCACTGAGGCATACGACCATCCATACGAAGGGACATCGGTGATGTTCGCATAATTGAACGGAGTCCCGTGCTCACGGCTGAAGTTCGCGCTGTAGTACAGCGAGCGGATCAACGTCTCCGTCGTCGGAAAGCCCGTCAGCAGATTCGCATACTCCGCGGGAACGAAAATCTGCTGCTTCCGCATCGCCGCGATGAGGCGATCGCGATCGGCCGCTGAGCGCGTCTGCATAAACTGGTCCAGTACCCACGAGCCATCCGTGCTGTAACGGAAGTCCGGGACTTGCTTCGTAAAATCCATCGCTTCATCCACGGCGCGGTCCTGGATCGCGGCCACCTTTGCCTGATAGTCCGAATATCCAATGTCCAGATGAATTTGGGGAACGAGCAGCACATTCCACTTCTTCTGCGGATCGATGGCCTCATCCAGATGGTTCGTCTTCCCACCTCCCGTCCACGAAAGATGCACCTGCGTTGACGCCGCAAACTCCGGCACGTCGAATTCAAAGTGCTGCTCGCCAAAGCCACTGCCTGCGTGAAGCGGCTGTTTGTAATGTGCGCCGTTCAATTCCAGGTCCAGTTCGCCGTGCTCTACTGGGCCACTATCTTCCACGAAGACATCGACGAGCTCCGTCAACTTGTCTCCGTTCCGTTTGTAAAAGACCGTCGGCTGGATGGACGCGGGCGCACTCGCAGGTGCCGCTTGTGAGCTGTCCAACTCAATCGCATCGTAGTTCACCCCTGCAGGGAGATTCGAAGGCTCGTCCACACGAAGCACCTCGAGCGCAATCGAGTTAGTTCCCTTGTGCAGATATTTCCCCGGAAAATGAATGGAAACATCGGCGGGCACATATGCCGACTCGAACTGATCGTCCATGCTGCCGATAACAGAGTTCAACTTCGACGAAAGATAGAAGACACCGCGCCGCCCATTGATCGTCACTGCGATGGCCGGCACCGCGCGATCGCCGAGCGTGAAGGCTAGATGCAGGCGATACTCCGTCGCAGGCTCACTCTCTACCGCAAACTGAATCGTGCGCGGCGCCGCTGCAATCTCCCCACTTTTCCCTTCCGCCGGTTGAGACCCATACCAATCCTTCGCGGGATCGCTCTTCCCCACTACGAACGTGACCGGTTCCTTCGGTTGTCCGCCTCGAAACCCCAGCGGCGACCGATCAAACGCTCCAATCTGAAATACCTTGCTGGAGGTCCCCGCCGTCTGCGCTCGCAGAGGAAGACCCAGGCCCAGAACAGACGCTGCGAGACCGATCCCGCAAAGCAACCGTCTTCCAGGCACTTGCTTAGATGAGAAGCCGCATTTCCGCTTACACACATCCACAAACCAGTGAAAATAGGAAGGATCTATGGAAACGTCCAGGTTATCGCGCAAGCTGCGGTTCCTTTCGATCACAGGAAAATTCGGTGCCGCGATGCTATTAGTCGGCACAAGAATTTGTCAATCATTCGCAATCGATTACACTTCTCCCGGCATAATTTTTGTCGCTAAGTCTGCGCGTGAATCTTCCAGGATGTCGCCACTTCTTCACGCTTCACGAGAATCCGAAGCCATGACCGCAACCACTTCTTTCACCTGCAACCTTCACAACTCAGTTCTTTGTTGAGGAACGAATGGTCAATCGCCGTAACTTTCTCACTCTGCTCTCCTCCGGAATCGCGTCTCACTCTGCCATCTCCGCGTTGGCCGCTCCAGTGCCGCCTGCGCCTAAATCCAAGCGTCCTCCCTCCGCGGCGAAATCCAAGCGCCGTCCTAACGTCGTCTTCATGATCTGCGACGACCTTGGCTTCGGTGATCTTGGCTGCTACGGCTCGAAGGTGCCAACACCTAACCTCGACGCGCTCGCCGCTGATGGCATGCGGTTCACGCACCTCAACGCCGGGCATCCCATCTGCTCTGCATCGCGCGCCGCCGTGCTCACCGGCCGCTATGGAACCCGTTGCGCAACCACGGGAGCCTTTGGCCCAAAGGGAGCTTTCGGTACCTCGGTCGATGAGACGTTTGCGTCGAATCTGTTTCACGCTCACGGCTACAAGACCAAGGCCATTGGCAAGTGGCATCTCGGCAGTCAGCCCGAGTACCTCCCGACTAATCGCGGCTTCGACTCGTTCTACGGTGTTCCCTACAGCATCGACATGAAGCCACTTCCGCTCATGCGCGATCTCACGAACCTTGAAGAAGATACCGATCGCACACTGCTCACACCTCGTTACACCGAGGAAGCGGTCAAGTACATCAGCGAGAGTCAGGGCGATCCCTTCTTTCTCTACTTCGCCTTCTCCTACCCGCACGAACCGGCCCGTCCTTCGGAGCGCTTCCGCGGCAAGACAAAACTCGGCAACGTCGGTGACTGCATCGCAGAGATCGACTGGAGCGTCGGCGAGGTCGTGCACGCGCTTGAACGTAAAGGCATCACCGACGACACTCTCATCTGCTTCACCAGCGATCACGGCCCCTGGTATCAGGGCAACCCCGGCGCATTGCGCGGACGGAAAGCATCCACCTTTGAAGGCGGCTTCCGTGTCCCCTTCATTGCCAAGTGGCCAGGACATATCCCAGCCGGCTCCGTTGCAAATGCCTGGTGCTCGAATCTCGACGTCCTGCCCACACTCGCCGCGCAGTGTGGCCTCAGCCTTCCTGAGAAGCCGCTCGACGGCATCGACATATCACCCATTCTCTTCGGAGACGACAAGGATCTTCCCGCAAGAACATCCTCTACTTCAGCCCGATGGGCCAGGGAGGCAATGACATCCATTGCATTCGGAAAGGCTCCTTCAAACTGCGAGTAGCTCAATGCGAGAAAGGGGAGATCTACGTCAATGACCGCAGCACCGCCGCTCGCAGCAGCGCGTGGCTCCAGCACCCCGAACTCTACGATCTCTCCGAAGACCCTGAGGAGAGCTACGACGTCGCTCATCTCTATCCCGATCTCGTCGCCGAGCTTCAGAAGGATCTCGACTCCATGATGACGACCTTCCCGCCCAATGTTGTCGAGGCCTATTCAGCCCTCAGGGATCACAAGGCAGATGCGAGCACGCCGGCTGGAGCTACGCCCCGCCCTTACAAGGCTCCCATGCCTGATTGGGCATGGGAGCCTTCCGATAGAAGCTGACCGCGAAGCAGGCGAACATTATGCCTGCTTTGTCCAAATTCTTACTCACCGAAATGCGCGGGCTCATCGATCTAACAAAAAATGCGGATTAAACGATTTGTTCGCAATACCTCTCGGTGGATCATTGTGTCGCCCGTTTTGTTCGGCGCCTCTCACGCACTATCTGCTCAGGCCGCTGCTGGTTCAGCGGCGCTGGGCAGCCGTGTTGCTTCGCTGTCGTTCTCCGGGTCCTCGAGCGCAGATCTCTTCACAAAAGAGATTGAGGCGTCGTTTCAAGGCGTTTTGGAGAAGGACTTCGTTCCAATTCCCGCCAACGGCGAGCCCGCAGGCTTTGTAAATGCCTCGCCGGCCGGACAGCCCTGGAATGGCACTATGTGGACGCGCGACGCGGGCACGTATCTTCGCGAACTCACAATGTGGGGCGATTATGAGCACGCAGCTCTCCTGGCCCATTGCCTCATCCAGCTAGTGGATCGGAATAAAGACGGCTTCTACTCCTATCCTCGATTCTTTCGTGGCGATAAGAAGTCGTCCGGCACGGAATTAGATGGAAGTTCGGCGATCGTGATCGGGATGGTACTGCTTTGGGAGCGTCTGCCCGCCGACAATCCAGCGCGGCGCGAGATCCAATCGTTCCTCTCGAGTGACACGTCGCCCGTTGCTTACTTCAGATACCTGTTGAGCAAGCAACCGCTGCTATCAGGAACCGGTGAGTTCGGCTGTGGAATGCAGGTCTCCGGCGATTGCGACAACCTGGTGCAGAACAACCTCGTGCGGCTTGCTCTTAATGCTGTGTCCCGCATGGAGAAGGCACTGGGATTGACAGAGCGATCGTCGCAGGACGCACTGCTGGCGACGAAATTGCGCGACAGCATGGAGAAATACCTCGTTGCACCTGACGGCTCCTGGCTTTGGGCCGTGGATCCGAAGACTTTGAAGGCCGAGCCTCGTGTACTTATGGCCAAGGTCAATCTCGGATTCGGCGGAATGAATGGAGTGGTGCCGATGAGCTCGGATGTTCTTGGCATGCAGCCGGTCGTCACCGAACCTGACGTACTCCAGCACAGCGAGAAGACCTTCGAGAAGATCTATGAGGAACCTGAAAGGAAGCAGCAGTTTGACCGATACGGCATATGGACCCAGTTCGATGCGATAGGCGGTGGTGTCCTTACCAGTCCTTCCTATGGGCAAGGGTATGCGCTGCAGACGATGTTGCTGACTGATCATCTACAGATGGCTGACAAAGCTCTGCACTGGCTCGCGGAAGCAACGTACCAGCCAATCCCTGAGTACCAACTCTCGCGCACTTCACCGTATTTCTTTTACGAACGTTATTACTCGCCACTGGCAGTAGGCAAAATAACTCTGGCGGTAGGTTGCGGCGCATTGAATTTAGTCAACGTCGCGGAGCCGCTCAAGGTGGCCCGATTAATTCTCGGGGTCGACGATTCGGATCCCGGCACAACCGTTCTCCTTCCACGCCTACCGACCAGTTGGAACAGAATGGAGGCGCACAATTGGCCCATCCTCACAGACCACGGCATCGTGCGTGCGGATATCTCGTTTACAAAATCTGGCGCGGGCGCCGTTTTTCATCTGAAGACCCGCGACAAAAACACGCTGACCCACTTACGGGTACGGATGCCAAGCTCGAAGGGTTTTGTGTGGCGAGAGCTAGACGACACCTCGAACGCCTCCTTCAAAACACACTGACAAGGACTTCCGAACATCCGGAAGCCTCATGTATTTCTGTTAGTCGCGCCGAAGCATGAAAAGCATTGTGGAGGGCGGCCCTCATGTCGGAGGGCGCCCAGGTGCTTTGCATGCTATACCGTGCGCGGACTCGGCATCCTTGAGGTGGGCGTGAAAGATTTGGTCATTTCCATAAATCAGCGGATATCGGCTGGTTTATGGCGGGGACGACGGGGCTCGAACCCGCGACCTCTGCCGTGACAGGGCAGCGCTCTAACCAACTGAGCTACGTCCCCAAGTTGCGTGAACAACTCGGATGCGGCGTGGTCGGTTCCAGCGTTCGCTCGGCGCAAAGCTCGAAACCGGTAATCGCGGCAACAGCTTGAGTTTATCAGAATTCCGAGGCATCGTGGAGGACGATCCGCGGATATTTCTCTTCTTCCAACGCTCGGATATAGCAATTTAGCGCGATTTCTCTGCGGGCTTGACGATCATGGTCTCCTGCATCTCAATCAAGCCGGATCCCGCGAGTTCCTTCAGCTTTTCGATCAACGCCTCGATCTTCTCAGGAGACTCGATGAACTCGATCTTCAGCGGAAGATGATTCGAGATCTCGACGACGCCGCTTGAATGAATATGGTGATCGGCTCCGAAACCAGCAACCCCTTTGAGAACCGTTGCTCCGGAGACGCCGTTGAAAAACAGATAGTCCAGAATCGCCGAATACGCGGAGACCCCGTGGTGTTTGGTTCCCTCGCTCAGGTAGATCGAAACCTTCAGAGCCTTTCCAGCGGACAACATATGCATCTCCATCAGATGATGCGCCTCCCAGTCTATGAGATTTAGGGGGTACTAGCTACGGAATCGCCCTGGCGAGAAGCACGCCAAGCCACACCGCGACGAGCCCAAGGACCACACTCAGGCAGAGATACAAACCGGAGACGAGAACTGCTCCGAGTTGCAGGTTCGAGAAGATCTCCCACTCGAAGGTTGAAAAGGTGCTGTACGCGCCGACGAACCCAATCGGGATGAGGTACCGCCACGCCGGTGTCAGTTCCAGGCGTTCTCCAAGGTACTCGAGCGAGAACCCGATGATAAGACACGCGGTGATATTGATCACAAAGGTCCCGTACGGGAAGCGCGTCCCCAACCGGCTGGCCACGGTGCCCCCCACCCAGAAGCGAGCAACCGAGCCCAGAGCTCCTCCAAGTGCGACCAGTAGATATTTCTGCACAGTCTCTTCCCTTCTGTTTCTTCGCGCACTGCACGACGTGACTGATTGTCAGCGGTCAGTGTCCATCTCAAATTGTTCTGGGAACTCCCGGCGAGTGACTCCGACAGAGATCCCTGTCAGGAGTCATCAGCACTCCATTTCGGAGGCGGTTCAAGGCGGATTCCATCGCCGCAACCAGCAGAACACACATCAGCGTCTAATTACAAGCACGTCTTGACACGATGCCTCGTCGCACGAGAGCCTTGGGACCGCATCGAGGGGGCGTAGAGTGGCTCCCGGCACCTGATTGGGTCCAAGCTGCATTCAATCTCCCAGGAGACGATATGTCCGCAACTGTCTCTCTTTCATTCGGACAGGCCGCGACGGCCTCGGCTCAACTGGATCGCATCTTCGAAAGCTACACAGGACCGGCATTTTCCATCCGTTTCTGGGACGGAAGCGCATGGGCATCGAATGATGCGAACGCCACTTTTGGGATTTGCCTGCGAACCGAGGATGCGTGGCGCGCGCTCTGTAAGTCCCCTGACGACGTTGCATTGGGCGCAAAGTACATCGATGGCGAGATAGAGGTAGAGGGCGATCTGTATCTCGCGCTGCGGGCACTTCCCCACGTCGAGTCCGCCATCAGCAGAGCTATCCGCGCGCCAGTGCAGAGACTCCACCGTCATACTGTCCTCTTCGCAAATCACCTGCAACGTCTGGCCAGTTGGGGCAAAGTTCATTCGCAGCAGCGAGACGCCGCATCCATCTCACATCACTATGACAAGCCGCCTGCGTTCTTCAGCCTGTTTCTGGGCAGCACGATGGTGTACTCGTGTGCCTACTTCCAATCGTGGTCAAAGACGCTGGACGAGGCACAGACGGACAAGATGGATCTCATCTGCCGCAAGCTTGACCTGCGACGCGATGACCGGTTTCTCGACATTGGCTGCGGTTGGGGCAGCCTTGTTCGGCACGCGGCCATGCAGTACGGCTGCCCTCTCTCGCGGTATCTCGCTCAGTGAAAAGCAGGTCAACCATGCAGTTCGCCGTATCACTGACGAGCAAATATCATCCCAATGCGAAGTCGAACTGATGGACTTCCGCGATCTTGCCTGGCAGAAGGCTCGCTTCCATAAGATCGCCAGTGTCGGGATGTGTGAGCACGTAGGACATCAGCACATCGGCGAGTACTTCCAGCATGCCTACAGCATGCTCTTTCCACGCGGACTCTTCCTGAATCACGGAATCACGCGCCGCCCCGGCGCGACGCGGACTGGACCATCGTTCATCGACCGCTACATCTTTCCTGATGGCGAACTGTTGACCGTGTCCGAAATGGTGAGTGCAGCCGAGAACGCCGGCTTCGAGCTCCGCGATGTCGAGGACCTGCGCGAGCACTACGAAGAGACATTGCACCGATGGGTTGCCGCGCTCAATGAGAATGAAGCCGAGGCCACCAAGCTGACCGATGCGTCCACCGTCCGCACCTGGAGGCTCTACATGTCAGGCTGCGCAGAGGCCTTCCGCCGCGGAGACATCGCCATCCACCAGCTCTTGCTGAGCAAGAATGACCACGGGCTCTCGAACGCCGCCAAAGTGCGCGAGCGCTGGTATCGAAATGGCCAGAAGACTTCTCCGCGCACTTAGATGTAGGGGAGATTGGTGGGCAGTGAGGGACTCGAACCCCCGACTTCCTGCTTGTAAGGCAGGCGCTCTAACCAACTGAGCTAACCGCCCTCTGCGGCTCGACCTCCAGTGTAGGCGATGCGGGCCTCAAGCTCCAAGTCATGCGCTCCATCTTGCACGCTAGAGATTCCCGCGCAGCGCCTGCTCGCGCTCAATCGCCTCAAACAGCGCCTTGAAATTCCCCTTCCCAAAGCTGCGGCTTCCCTTGCGCTGAATGATCTCGTAGAAAACTGTCGGCCTGTCTTCCACGGGCCGCGTGAAGATCTGCAGCATGTACCCCTCGTCGTCGCGATCAACCAGAATGCCGAGCCGCTCGAGTTCCTCTATTCGTTCATCAATCTTGCCGACGCGGCTCTGCAACTCCGCATAGTATGTGTGCGGCACCGTCAAAAAGCTCACACCCTGTTTCTGCATATGCGTCACAGTCGCGAGGATGTCGTTCGTCGCGAGCGCCATGTGCTGCACGCCCGGACCACCATAGAAGTCCAGGTACTCCTCAATCTGCGACTTCCTCCTGCCCTCCGCTGGCTCGTTAATCGGAAACTTCACATACCCGTTTCCATTCGCCATCACCTTCGACATCAGCGCGGAGTATTCGGTCGAAATATCCTTGTCGTCAAAGTGCTGGTACAGCGAGAAGCCCATCACCTTCGCATAAAAGTCGACCCACTCATTCATCGCGCCCCACCCGACATTGCCAACGATGTGGTCAACATGCAGCAACCCTACAGGTCTTGCAACATTGTCCGATGGTGTCGCCTGATAGCCGGGAAAGAAAATGCCGCGGTAGTCCTTGCGCTCGACGAAAGTGTGCAGCGTGTCGCCATAGGCCGCAATGCTCGCGGTCACCACACGCCCGTCGGCGTCCTCGGTGACCGTCGGCTCGTGCACAGACCGTGCACCGCGCTTCGTTGTCTCTTCCCACGCACTGCGCGCATCGTCCACCCACAGAGCAATCGCGCGCACACCGTCGCCGTGCTTGTGCACATGCGATGCAATCTCTGAATCCGACCTCAGCGCCGTCGTCAGTACAAATCGAATCTTGCCCTGCTGCAGAACATACGAGGCACGGTCACGGCGTCCCGTCTCCGGCCCCGCATAGGCCACCAGCGACATACCAAACGCAGCGCGATAGAAGTACGCCGACTGCCGCGCATTTCCAACATAGAACTCGATGTGATCGGTGCCCTTCAGCGGAAGAAAGTCCTGCATAACAGGTTGCGGACTCGGAGCGATTGCGGCCATGGGGCCTCCCTTTTCTTGCGCTGCGCTTTACGGCGCAGCAGGCAGACTGAACACCTTCAAACAGCCGCCCGGGTGGAAAGAGTAGCAGGAACGATCATCCCTTTGCACTCTCCCAGGCTGATTCGCGGCAGACCCTTGCGTTCACAGAAGCCGCGAAATGTAACCTCGTCGCCATCTTCAAGAAAGCTACGCTCCTCGCCGGACGGCAGCTTGAGCGGCTCCGCGCCGCGTCGCGTCATCTCTAACAAAGATCCCTGCGAACCGGGCTCTGGGCCGGAGATCGTGCCACTCGCCAGCAGGTCTCCTGTTCGCAGATTGCATCCGTTGCTCGTATGGTGCGCAACCATTTGAGCGAAGGTCCAGTACAGTTCCTTCGCGCTCACAGAGCTGAGTCGCGCCGGATTGAGCGACGCATCGCGCATCTTCTGCGTTGTCAGAAAAACCTCAAGTTGAATATCAAACCCCTGCTCTGCGTTGCTCTGCGGCGCAAGATACGGCAGCGGTTGTGGGTCACCTTCTGCGCGAGCAGCGAGTGGTGCTCGATATGGCGCGAGGGCATCCAACGTCACCACCCATGGCGATACAGAGGTAGCAAAGCTCTTACCAAGGAACGGCCCGAGCGGCTGATACTCCCACGCTTGAATATCGCGCGCCGACCAGTCATTCACCAGGCTCACCCCAAACACGTGCTGCTCCGCCTTATCAACATCGATCGAACTGCCCAGCGAATTACCAGTCCCTATATACGCGCCCAGTTCCACTTCATAGTCCATTTGCCTCGAAGGACCGAAGGTCGGAGTATCCACTGACGCCGGCTTGGTCTGCCCATTCGGCCGCTTCACCGCTGTCCCGCTGATCACAATGGACGATGCACGCCCGTGATAACCAATCGGCACAAACTTATAGTTCGGCATTAACGGCTGGTCCGGCCGAAAGAGCTTGCCCACATTCGTCGCATGATGAATCGACGCATAGAAATCGGTGTAGTCCCCAATCGCGACCGGAACACAAAATTGTGCGGCATTCATCGGCTGCAACAGCGGCTTCAACCTCTCCACGGTACTCTGCGGCGCGTCTTCCGCGAGCATCCGCATCAGTGCGCCGCGCAGTTTCTGCGTCTTTGCAACTCCGCACGCCATCAGCCGGTTCAGCGTCGGCTCCGTGCACGCCTCTCGCACCTCCACCGAAACACCGCTCATCGCCTCGGATTGCGCAAGCCTCGCGAGATCAAGAATCGAATCGCCAATGCCCACTCCGAGACGCTGCCCTCCACCGCGCACCTGAAACGCGCAAAACGGCAGATTCTGCAGCGGGAATCCACCCTCTCCATTCGCCGATTCAACCCAGCTCTTTCGATTCCCACTCATTCGATCCGCCTCATCGCACGCACCTCGGCAATCGGCTCCTCAAACGAGCACGAACCAAAGCTGATCGCAAACCTGTCGCGCATCTTTCGAATCGCCTCAGAAGAGAAGATACGCCCGCGCCAAGCCAAGCCGTCAGAATTTGCGCTGAAGTTCCTGCGCTCACCGTCGTTGAGTATCTCGGCGATCTCAGCCTGGTTCGCACCTTCATACGCTGCGGCCGCCGCAACAAAGAAGTTCACAAACCCATGCATGCATGCCGTCGCCGATTGCGGTTCATAGGTCAGCCGCTGCTCGCCACGAATCGCATGATGCAGTCCCGCCGTTGCCTTCAACCTCACGCGACGCTGCGCACACGCGACGAGAAACGCAGCGACGGTGCTCGATGCCGGGATCGCTTCGGCGACAACTCCGCCTGTCCGCACTTTTGCGCAAGCTTCTGCATCCACAACAGCCGCTATCAGCTCTTGCAGCGCGCAGCCCTCCGACGACTCAACAAACAGCAATCCGTCGCTCGGCATGCGACGCCGTATCTCGGCGATGTCCTCGAGTTTGGCCGGTCTGCACTCAACCATATCGAGTCCCAATCCCACGTCTACCGCGAGCCGCATCTCCGTGTCATAGTCACTGCCTAGTAGCAGACTGATCGGCCACTCTGCAATATAGTGCGGCCAACGGTCAGCAAACTCCGCGAGCTTCGTTCCCGGCAACACCAACTTGCCGAGCGCCCACTCATCGCGCCCAGCACGATACGCCGCGTAGTTCCGCACGGTCGCTTCCAGGTCGAGCCCCGCCGGCGGAAACAACCCTGCGTAGTCGATCGCTCCGTGTAGCAGCGCCTGCACCGCAGTCATCTACTTCGCGTCTCCCGGATAAAGCCGTTTCAGCCCCTGCCAGCACTCGTAGTATTCGTGCTGCAGAATCTTCGATTCCAGTGCCCACTTTGTCGGACGCACTGGCAACCGCGTCTCGAACATGAATGCCAGCGTGTCCTTCACGTGCTGCGGTTTCAGCTCCGCCGCACTCGCCTTCTCGAACGTCTCCGCGTCGGGTCCGTGCCCTGACATGCAGTTGTGCAAGCTCGCTCCGCCAGGAAGGAAACCCTCAGCTTTGGCGTCATACTCTCCGAGAATGAGCCCCATGAACTCATTCATCATGTTGCGGTGAAACCACGGCGGACGGAACGTGTGCTCTGCCACGAGCCAGCGCGGCGGAAAGATCACGAAGTCCACATTCGCAACGCCTTCCAGATGTGACGGCGCCGTCAGCACGCAGAAGATCGAAGGATCCGGGTGATCGAAACTCACCGTGTTGATGCAGTTGAACCGCGCCATATCGTACTTGTACGGCGCATAGTTTCCGTGCCACGCCACAACATTAATCGGCGAGTGATTGTAGGTTGCGTGCCAAAGCCTGCCGAGAAACTTCGACACCACTTCGACATCGCCCTCGTGATCTTCGAATGCCGCAACCGGCGTAAGAAAGTCGCGCGGATTCGCCAGCCCATTCGCTCCAATCGGCCCAAGATCCGGCAGCCGAAACGGCTGCCCATAGTTCTCGCAGATGTAGCCGCGCGCTTTGCCTTCCAGCAACTCCACGCGAAACTTGATGCCGCGCGGAATCACCACCAGTTCGCCGGGCTGCGCTTCGATGAGTCCGCACTCCGTGGCAAATCGCAGCGCACCCTGCTGCGGCAGAATCAGCATCTCGGCATCTGCGTTGTAGAAGTAGCGATCCTTCATCGACGCCGTCGCCGTGTAAATATGCACGCCGGCGCCGTCCTGCATCGCCGGATCGCCGCTGCCCCCGATCGTCGTCACGCCCTCAACAAAGTCCGTCGGCGCTGACGGAAACTCCGGCGGATTCCAACGCATCTGGTTTGGCGGCGTGGGCACCTCATCGAACGGCCCGCTGCGCCACAGCGTCTCCTTCTCGAATAACCGATACGGCTCATGCACCACCGACGGACGAATCCGGTACATCCAAGTGCGCCGGTTCTTCCCACGCCGCTCCGTGAATGACGATCCGCTCACCTGCTCCGTGTAGAGCCCGAAGGCATTCCGCTGCGGCGAATTCTGCCCCACCGGCAGCGCGCCCGCACGCGCTTCCGTAGCAAACTCATTTCCAAATCCAGACTGGTACTTGAGCTCCGGCATTCGTTTTCCCTTCTTCGCACGAGGTTTCGGCACCTCTCGCACACGTTCGCGAGTCGCCCGGAGCATAATCGGCTGCGCGCAGATGCCCCGTCAACTCATGCGATACACTCGCGCTTGAGCGCCGGTCATCGTCCGCAGTCTTCCCGTCCGCGTCTCAGTCTCTATGCAAGTTCGCCTCATTATCAATGCGGACGACTTCGGCCTCACACCCGGCGTCAACCGTGCCATCGCCGAACTGCACGACGCTGGCGCTGTCACATCCGCAACCCTGATGGCCACCGGCCCCGCCTTCGACAATGCTGTCGCGCTCGCCCTCGCGCGTCCCACTCTCGGCGTCGGTTGCCACATCCTGCTCGTCGACGGAACACCTGTTTCCGATCCCGCCACCATCCCCACACTGCTCGGCCCGGACCACCGCACCTTCCGCAACTCGCTCGGCGACTTCGCGCTCGGCGTTCTTCGCGGCGCCATCCGCCAGGACGAGATCCAGCGCGAGGCGCTCGCGCAGATCCAGAAGCTGCAAAACGCCGGCCTCAAGCTCACCCACGTCGACACGCACAAACACACGCACCTGCTCTCGCGCGTGACACGTCCCATCATTCGCGCGCTCGAACATTCCGGCATCCAAGCCATCCGCAATCCCTTCGAGCCCCGCTGGGCTGCATCGCTCAGCGGCAGCACACGCCGCAGCCTCTTCGTCCGCGCCTTCGGTCCCGGCCGCCGCCGCTTTGAGGCATCGCCGCCCATCGCCTCCCACCGCATTCTCACAACTCGCGGCACCGTCGGCATCTCCGCAACCGGCGATCTCAACGGCTCCACCCTCACCGCTCTGCTCAAATCCATCCCCGACGGCACATGGGAGCTCGTCTGCCATCCCGGCTACAACGACTCCGACCTTGACGCCATCACCACACGCCTGCGCACCGAGCGCGAGACCGAGCTACGCGCCCTGCTCACCGCCTTCGCAAAATCTTTACCCCCCTCCGTGAACCCTTCTGGCCTCCAACTCATCCATTACGGAGAGCTGACATGCTAGCTATCTCGGACCCCTCATGAAGATCGGCATCACCTGCTATCCCACCTACGGCGGCTCCGGCGTGGTCGCCACGGAGCTCGGTATCGAACTCGCCGCGCGTGGCCACGAGGTGCACTTCATCACCTATTCGCAGCCCTTCCGCCTCAACGGTCGCGAGGAAAACATCCACTATCACGAGGTCCCGGTCTCGAACTATCCGCTCTTCGAGTACCCGCCTTACGACCTCGCGCTCGCCACGCGCATGGCCGAGGTCGCCGAGATCTACTCGCTCGATCTCCTGCACGTGCACTACGCGATTCCGCACTCAGTCTCGGCGTTACTCGCGCGCCAGATGCTGGCATCCCAGGGAATTCATCTTCCCTTCATCACAACGCTGCACGGTACTGACATCACGCTCGTCGGCCTCGACCGCTCCTACCTGCCCATCACCCGCTTCGGCATTGACGCAGTCCGACGGCGTCACCGCCATCTCCGAATACCTTCGCGATCGCACGCACGACGCATTCTCGGTCAAACGACACATCGAAGTGATCCGCAACTTCGTCAACTGCGATCTCTATCACCGCGACCTTGCGCTCGTGGCCCGCGAGCGTCCGCGCTTCGCCGAGCCGAACGAGCGCCTTCTCGTCCATCTCTCCAACTTCCGCCCGGTCAAGCGCGTGCTCGATGTCGTCTCCGTCTTCGCCCGTATCGCAAAGGAACTCCCTGCACGGCTGATGATGATCGGCGACGGCCCGGATCGCTCGGCCGCCGAGTACCTTGCCAAGCGCATGGGCATCGGGGATCGCGTCGAATTCGTCGGCAAGCAGGAGAACGTCCACGAGCTTCTTCCGCTCGCCGACCTGATGCTGATGCCGTCCGAGATGGAAAGCTTCGGTCTCGCCGCACTCGAAGCTATGGCCTGTTACGTCCCTTCCATCGCAACCCGAGTCGGCGGCGATTCCCGAGCTCATTCAGGACGACGAAAACGGCCTGCTCTTCGAGGTCGGCGATGTCGCGGGCATGTCCGAAGCCGCGATCGAGCTACTCTCCGACGCCGGTCGGCTCGACGAGATGGCCGCTGAGGCGCGCCGCACGGCGCAGGCTAAGTTCTGTGCCTCGCGCATCATCCCGCATTACGAGCGCTTCTACGACAGCGTGATCCGGTCCTCTCCGCCGAGCTCTGTGGGTTAACCTCCGCAGGTTAATCCGCCGGATGCCTGCGCGTCCGAAAAGCAACAAATCGCCCGGACGGTGGTCCTATCCTCTAAGCACCAGTGCTGCGCGCTCTGGCTAAGAGGTTTTGTATGAAACTCAGATTGACCATCGTCAGCCTCGCCGCTGCGACCGTTCTTCTTCCTGTCGCACACGGACAGATGACCGGCACCTCGCACCCCGAGCAGCTCGACGATCAGATCACGACCTCGCCCGCCCCGTCCTCGGCGCCGCATTACGTGAAGCCTTCCCCGGCCATCCCCGCACCCACGCCCGTTCAGACGACGAACAGCTACCAACCCCCAGACGCCGCACCGGCCGTCGAAGCCATGCCCGCTCCCGTCCCAGCAGAGACTGCCGAAGGCCGCCGTCCGCTGAAGCCCTCCACGGACCCCGACGCGGGCATCGTCACTTCAGTTCCTGACGTTCCCGGCCAGGTGAACGAAGGCACCCCGCTGCGCGCGCGCCTGCAGAATCCGCTATCCACGCAGGAAACCAAGGTCGGCGACACCTTCCTCGCAGAACTGATGCAGCCCGTCACCCAACACGGCGTGGTGCTCATCCCGGTCGGCGCTCAGATTCGCGGCCGCATCTCTGCGGTCCACGGCGGACATCGCTTCACTGGCCGCGCCTCCATCCGCTTGCAGCCCGACTTCATTACCTTCCCCGACGGCACCTCGCATCGCATCCACGCCGAGCTCATCGATCTCGACAACTTCGCCGACGCGCACGTGAACTCTGAAGGCACTGTCGTTGGCACGGAGCATCCCAAGGCGACGCTGGCCGCAATTGGGCTCGCCACCGCGGGCGCAACCGCTGCAGGCGCAGTCATCGGCGGTGGAGTAGGCGCTGGCATTGGCGCCGTAATCGGAGTCGGCGCTGGAACAGTCGTGTGGCTCAGGCGCGATGTCCAGCAGGAGCTTCCCGTCGGCACCGGTCTCGTCTTCTCACTCGACGAGCCCTTCACCGCGACCTCTTCCTCCCAAACCGCAGAGCTGGCACACTAGGCCCCAGTTTTACCCGCGCAGCAGAAAGGCCCTCCACAACGGAGGGCCTTCTTGCATCCACTCAAAACTATCCCAGCAGCCGCTTCCAGTTCTTCTGGTTACGCCGGTACGTCTTCTTCATGTCCTCGAGAATTCGCTGAAAGTCTGCGTTCTCGCTCAGGCTGCGCCACGCCGGGTTCTTGCTGAACCACGGATAGTTCTCATTACCCAGATAGATCGCGCGCCGCAGCCAGTGCAACGCCTCCGACGCATCCTCTTCCACCGCGAAGTACGTCGCCAGCCTGTACGCCATCTCGCTGTCCGCCCCGGCAGCCGAAAGCACATCCTCCGTGATGAACGTCGCCGCTCGCGAGCGGTCTCCAAGCTGCACGTAGCACATCGCAATCGTCGGGAACACAATCCGCAACGAGGCATCATCGCGGATCACCTCTTCCAGCGTGTCGACCGCTCGCGACAACTGTCCCTCGCGCATGTGCTGGTACCCCTTTGAGATCCGCAGCAGCGGCTGCTTCGGATCGAGCGTCAGCCCCTTCTCGATCTCATCGTTCGCCAGCTCCAGCTGGTTCTGGTACTGATACACACGCGCGCGATGGTTATAGATCATCGACGCATTCGACGGATTTAACCGCAACGACGTGTTGAACTGATCCAGCGCCTCCTCGTACAGCCCATCGTTGCGCAACGTGATGCCGGCGACCAGGTGCACGTTCCAGTCGTTACCCGCCTCCTGCAGCAGATGTTCAATACCGTGCCGCGCACTTTCTTTCTCGCCGCGCGACAGCAGCATGTACACGCGATATAGATTCGCTTCGACTGAATCCGGATCGCGCTCCAGCGCCCGATCGAACGCTCTGCGCGCCTCCAGCACATGCATCTGTCCACCCATGCCGTGCCGTGCATACTGCAGGTGCGTAATACCCAACCCCGACCACCCCGGAGCATAGCCCGGATCCCGCGCTACAACCCGATCAAACAGCTCACGCGCACGATCGAGCTCATCGCGGTTGCCTGTGCGCGTCATGAACGACGACAGCAGCGCGCGCGCCTGCAGATACTCCTCCGAGACCGCTCCACCCAGCGAGTTCCCATCCGCAGCCGCAGCCTGCCCCACGCCGCTCGTAAAGCCGCCTCTCCCCTGCAGCTCCGCAAACACCTCGTCGCAGATCTCCGTCTGCACCGCGATCAGATCGAAGCTCTTCACGCTGATCGCTCCGCCCGTGCGCACGCTCTGACGCGGCACATCCAGAAGCTGCCAGTTCAGGTCAAACCCCTGCTCCGACCGCAGAAAGCTTCCCGTCAGCACAAAGTCCACCAGCAGTCTCCGCCCCACACTCAGCGGATCAAGCTGGCGCGTCGGAATATTCATCAGCGCACTCGACGGCCGCACCACCAGCGACGGCACCTTCGCCAGCCGCGTGGCCACTGCATCCGCCAGCGCCTGCCCGTAGAAGTGCGTCGCCTCCGTCGTGCCCAGGTTCACGAACGGCAGAACCACAATGTCCGTGCCTTTCTTCTCCGGGCTCGTCGTACTCTCGCGAAACCGCTCCGCCAGCATCGACAGGATGCCTGTCGTCCGCTTCTCTTCCTCCGGCGTCTCCATATCAAGCCGCTGCTGCGCCGGCATGTTGATTGCGCCCTCACCGGTCATCACCATCGTGTCCAGCTGCAGCGACTTCACAATCGTCTTCAGCCCCTCGCGCACCTCCGCCGCCGAGCCATACCGCTCCGACGGCTGCTTCTCCAGGCAGCGCAGAATCACGCTCTCCAGCTCGCGCGGAATATCCGGAACAATCTCCCGCAGCGATGGCGGCGCTGCAAACTGGATCGCGCGAATGCTCTGCAGCTCCTGCGCATCCGGCCGATGGAACGGATGCCGCCCGCTGACCATCTCGTACAGGATCAGCCCCAGCGCAAAGATGTCGCTCTGCACGCTGCGACTGCCCCGTCACAAACTGCTCCGGCGCCATATAGGCAATCGTTCCACCACGCGCCGTATACGTTCCGCCCGGCATAATCTGCGGCGGCTGCCCCGGCAGCGACGGATCGAAGTTCCCGTTCGGCTCCTGCAGCTTCTCGCGCTTCAACTGCCGCGCCAGGCCGAAGTCCAGAATCTTGATCAGGCCGCCGTCGGTCAGCATCACATTCGCCGGCTTCAGATCGCGGTGAAAGATCCCCAGGCTATGCGCCGCCTGCAGACCATCGGCAATCTGCATGCCGCTCGAAAGCACCAGCTGCACATTTGCCGGACCCTCGGCAATCACCTTGTCCAGGCTCTTGCCCGGGATGTACTGCATGACAATGTAGGCCTCTTCGTCTTCCTCACCTACCTCGTAGATAGCGCAGACATTCGGGTGGTCGATCGCCGACGCCAGCCGCGCCTCTCGCAGCTGGGTCACCCGCACCTGCTCGGCAGTCTGCACCCCGCGCTTCAGCAGCTTCAGAACCACCGGCCTCTGTAGCAGCGTGTCATTAGCAAGAAAGACAACGCCACTGCCGCCCGAACCGATCTTCCGGATGAACTCATACTGGCGGATTACGCGGCGCTTCATGGGGGCATTATCTCAGCTAAGCCCTTGAATCCCGTGTGGAAGAGCTGCGCTGGCCTTGCCAAATCCCACTCTCGTGCGATACTCGCTCGACACACTGAATCCTATAGTTCTGCTGCGAAAAGATTTCTCGGGCACCTCTTAGCCTCGTATGCCGCATCAAATCCAGCACACCATAGCAGGCTGGCGTCGCGTATCGGGGTCAGCAAGTTATTGATTACGGCAAGGTACGAATGTCCGCGACCATCCTGCTCATCGACGACAACGCTGTGCAAGCCGCAACGCGCCAGACAATTCTCAAGCGCGCGGGCTACTTCGTCATTGCTGTCCTCAGCCCGGAGCGCGCACTCGATCAGTTGAGAAACAACGACTTCCCCGAGCCCATCGATCTCATCCTCACCGACCACATCATGCCCGGCATGACCGGCTCCGAGTTCGTCGCCAGCCTGCGCGCGTTCCAACCCAACATCCCCGTTCTCGTCATCAGCGGCATGGCAGAGGCCGAAGAAGAATACGAAGGTCTCGGCGTCCAATTCCGCCTCAAGCCCCTGCTGCCGGACAATCTGCTCGCCAGCGTGCACCACCTCATCTCCGCACGCACCCCGCAGGGCGCCTCCGCCTAGTTCGGACTCAATCCGCCTATCGCGCAGCAAACCAGCATCTCCCGCGTAACTCTGCGAAAATAGAAGCGAGGATATTCGCTCGCCCATGCTGCATCCCATGCCGTCCTTCGGCGAACTCTCGCTTTACATCGCCCTGGCACTCTGCGTCTATACGCTCTTCAGCGGCGCAATCTCCCTTCGCGCCCTCGCTGTCGGTCGCCAGCTGGCCGTCTCGGCCGAAGCTCTCCGCGAAACCGCCCGCCGCGCCGGCATCGCCAGCTTCATCGCAGTCTCCTGTGCCGCCTTCGCCCTCATCTGGGCCGCCTTCACTAACGACTTCTCCGTCGACTACATCCTCCACCACACCAACCGCGATCTTCCGTCGCTCTACAAGTTCTCCGCGCTCTGGTCCGGTCAGGAAGGCTCGCTCCTGCTCTGGGCATGGTTGCTCTCCGCCTATGGCTTCGTGATGCGCGTGCGCGACAAGGCTGACGTCACCCTTCACGCCTACGCGTCGACGATCCTCTCCGCGATCCAGATCTTCTTCCTGCTCCTGCTCGTCTTCGCCGCGCCGCCCTTCTCCATCGCGCCCGGCCCCCTGCACGCCGACGGCTTCGGCCTCAACCCGCTCCTCCAGTACCCCGAGATGGTCATCCATCCTCCGATGCTCTACCTCGGATACGTGGGCTTCTCGGTGCCCTTCGCCTTCGCCCTCGGCGCCCTCATGATGCGCTACCCCGGCGAGAAGTGGATTCACATCACCCGCCGCTGGACGATGGTCACCTGGCTCTTCCTCACCTGTGGCATCTGCCTCGGCATGCACTGGGCCTACGCCGTGCTCGGCTGGGGTGGCTACTGGGGATGGGATCCCGTCGAGAACGCCTCACTGATGCCCTGGCTCGCCGGCACCGCCTTCCTGCACTCCGTCATGATGCAGGAGAAGCGCGGCATGATGAAGGTCTGGAACGTCTGGCTCATCTTCGCCACATTCATGCTCTCTATCCTCGGCACGCTGCTCACGCGCTCCGGGCTAGTCTCCAGCGTGCACGCCTTCGCAGAAAGCGACATCGGCATCTGGTTCTACGCCTTCCTGCTGCTCATCTTCGTCGTCTGCCTCTTCACCTTCCTCCGCCAGCGCGATCACCTCCGCGCCGAAAACAAACTCGAGTCCCTCGTCTCGCGCGAGTCCTCCTTCCTCTTCAACAATCTCGTCCTGCTCACCGCCTGCTTCACTATCCTCTGGGGCACGCTCTTCCCGGTTCTCAGCGAATACGTGCAAGGCTCCAAAGTCACAATGGGGCCGCCGTTCTACAACCGCGTCGCCGTCCCCATCGGCCTCTTCCTCATCTTCCTCACCGGCGTCGGCCCACTCCTCGCCTGGCGCGCCACATCGATTCGCTCCATCCGCCGCAACCTCCTGCTTCCCTGCCTCGCCATCATCGTCAGCGCCATTGTGCTCATGATCACGGGCCTGCGCCCCTGGAATGAATCAGACGGTTCCACCGGCGCCATCTACTCGCTCGTCTGCTTCTCGCTCGCCGCCGGTGTTATCACAGCCATCGCCAGCGAATTCCTCCGCGGCGCAAACGTCATCCGCACGCAGACGCAGCGCAATCTTTTCTCCAGTGCCATCCTGCTCACGCGACGCAACACGCGCCGCTACGGCGGATACATCATTCACTTCGGTATCGTCGTCCTCTTCATCGGCGTCGCCGGCTCTGCGTTCAACCAAAGTAGAGAACTGGAAATGTCCTTCGGCGACTCGCTCCAGATCGGCTCGTACAAGCTCGTCTGCCAGTCCTACTCGCAGGACTCCAACCCCAACTACGACACCGACTACGCTCTGCTCGACGTCTTCCACAACGGCAGGAAGATCACGCAGCTCAGCCCCGAGCGCCGCTTTTACAACGCGAGCCAGGAGTATGAAACACGCGTCGCCATCCACTCCACGCTCGCGCGCGACCTTTACGTCGTCTTCGAGGGCCGCAACCCCGAGACCGACAAGCCCATCATCAAGGTTTTCCTCAACCCGCTCGTGAACTGGATCTGGATCGGCGTCGCAATCGTCATCTTCGGCACCGGCATCGCACTCTTCCCTCCGCTAAAACCGGGTGCCCCATCTTCGACGACAGCTTTATCGTCGTCTAAGGTGGGCCGGACGGCCGAAGAAGCCCAAGAAGTTGCGCATGCGTAAGCGCCTCATACACATCGCGCTGATCTGCGTCCTCGCAATCCCCATGCTCGGCGCCGGCGCACCCTCTTCGCGCTTCGACGCCATCGGCCACAAGCTCATGTGCGTCTGCGGCTGCGGTCAGGTCCTGCTCGAGTGCAACCACGTCGGCTGCCCCGACTCCGACCGCGAAATCACCGAGCTCCGCACCGAGATCGCCACTGGCCTGCCCGACACCGGCGTGCTGAACTGGTTTGTCGCAAAGTATGGGCCAACTGTGCTCGCCGCGCCGCTTCGTGGCGGCTTCGACCTCGTCGCCTGGATCGTTCCCTTCGCCGCCCTCGTTTTTGGCATAGGTATCGTCATCCTCGTACTTCGTCTCTGGCGCAAGCGTCCGCCGCGCAACGGTCCTCCGAGTGGGCCACCCTCATCGATCGACGACACTCTTCGCGATCGCATCCGTCAGGAGACTACCTACTAAGTCACCAGGCCCCCTACCATTAGTCACACTTGCCTGTTACTCTGGCTGGCATCGTATGACGCGAGTCGAACTACTGAAGATCGTCATCGGCCGGGCCCGCGCGAACGGCTTCGAACTCCGCCGCTGGTATACCGCCCGCCTCGCGCTGCCCTGGACCGGCACTGCCGACGCCATCGCCGCGCTCGAGCAACATCGCCGCTATTACGCCCTGCTCTTCTCGCACGACTTCGCCATGGCCTTCTGGAAGCCCGGCGCCGAGATCACCTTCCAGGTCCCCGCCCAGACCTTTCAGCGCCGCATGCCCGACGGGACCGTCCAAACCGTCCAACGCAAGCCCTTCATCCGCCGCAGCGCCCGCAAAGACGCCTGGCGCTATCACCTCCGCGAGATGGCACTCGCCGAAGAGCCCCTGCGCTACATTCGCCGCTATCTCAACGTTGAAGAGGATCTCACCGACGTGCCGGCCGCAGCCGAGCACGGCACTCCGCCCTCACACGCGCGCAAAACCAGGTCGGCCCCGCCCACCGCGGTCACCCCAACCTCGCGCAAACCTCCGCGCGCACTCCCTGAAGATCCACCAGCATTCCTGCGGCGACCATACCCCTAACCGCCGCCGGTCATCTCCTTCAGTGCTGCCTCGGCTGCCTTCTTCGTCTTTGACACCGGGTCCAGCTGGAGGCACTTCCTGTAGTTCTGCTCGGCCTCATCGAGTTTGCCCAGCTTTCTCGCCGCATCCGCCAGCGCCAGCCGCGCATCCGGGTTGTCCGCTGAGATCGACACCGCATCCTTGGCCCGCATGTAGGCGCCCTTGTAGTTGCCGTCGTTCTGGTAGAACCCCGCAACCTGCAGATCTTCATCGAACTGCTGCGAGCTCGTCTTCACAGGTTCTGCCTTCAGATTGCGTCGGCTCGACCGCGTCTTCGTCGGCACGCTCGTATCGTCCGCATCCGGCGAGGCTGGCGCATTATCTGCGTTTGAACTCGAGTAGCCCGAATCCGAACTCGAACTGCTCGCCCCCGAACTCCCGGCATCCTGCAATCCTCCCGGCGGCGCCGGCTTCACATCACCCGAAGAAGATGAGGACGAGGACCCCGCCGGCTGCTCTCCTGGATACGGAAACTGTTGCGCTGGGTTCTTCTGAGCCTGTGGAGCATCCAGCGTACTCGCCGTCGGCTGTGTCGGGGCCGCCGTTTCCCCCGGATACGGGAACTGCTGCGCCGCATTCGACGGCACCGGCTTATCCTGCGCCGTCGGACAGTTCGACGTCGTTGTCTTCCCATCCTTGCCCCAACTCGTTGACCCCGTGCAGTTCATATCCGCAGGCGGCGCCGCTGGCCGGCCCTCCGGCGTCTGCTTCCACTGCGGATCGTTCGCCTGGCTTGCCGGCGTCTGCGCGCACGCCAGGCCCACGCCCAGTCCCACTACGCACGCCGCCAGCCACAGTCGCCTCATACCTCTATTAGACGACAGACGCCGTCACTCCGCGACACCCTTTCGTAAGACGATTTGCCCTCAACCCCTTGCTATACTCCACCCCATGCCTCGCGCTGTTGCCCCCGTCACACCCCGTCTGCTCATCCGCTCCTCCGCCATCCACGCCGCCGGCGTCACCACCCTCGACCCCATCCCCCGCGGCCGCCGCGTCCTCGAGTACGACGGCCCCCGCATCCCCAAGGACGTCGCCGACGAGCGCTACGCCGAAAAGCCCGTCACCTACCTCTTCTCCATCGATGGCTCCACCGACGTCATCGACGGCTTCGCCGCCGCCATGTTCGTCAACCACTCCTGCGCGCCCAACTGCGAGACCGAGGAGGACGAAGGCCGCGTCTACATCAAAGCCATCCGCAACATCGCCGCCGGCGAAGAGCTCGTCTACGAGTACAACCTCCACGACTCCGACGACGAATCCGCCGACTGCTACTGCGGCGCCCCCCACTGCCGCGGCACCATGTTCTCCGACGAAGAACTCAAACGCCGCGCCCGCATCGCCAAACGCAAAGAGAGGATGAAGAAATCACAGTGATCGAGGCGACATTTTCTGTCAGCGAAAAAGAGTACATCGACATGCAGAAGTCGCATTGGCGCAGCTTGCGATGGAAAATCCTCCGCAATCGGATCTGGATTATTTGCCTATCGCTCGCCGGCATCTTCGCAAGTTATCAACTGGCAAAGCAAACTACAGCAGATTTCTATTTCCTCTTAGCAACATTTCCCTCAGCATTGCTTTTCGTTGGAGTAATCCGCGGAATGTTCACCAACACCAACCTGCAAAAGAAGTTCAAAGTTGCCGCACCACAAATCAGCGATATGCGTGTTCAGATTGATAATGGCGGCTACCGATTGGACATCCCCGGAAAGACGAATGCAGTCCTCTACTGGCCTGCCTTCACATCTTGGCTGGAATCTGCTCAGGTGATCGTCCTGCTGAGGGGCGAACTCATGTACCCGATCCCAAAGTCCGCCCTCGACGCTACGCAAATTTCTGAACTCCGCAATCTCTGCTCACAGAACATCACCTCGTCGTAGCTCACCGCTCTCAGTGCAGCCCCAAAAACTGAAACGGCTTCGCCAGCTGGAAATCTCCCACCGCATCTCCCGAATACACCTTCGTTTGATTCGGCCCGAGATCCAGCTTCATCACCTTGCCGCTCTCTGCTGAAAAATCAACCTTCTTCAAATCCACCCAGAACACATTCGGAGTCCGCGCCGACTCGAAGTAATAAATCTTCCGCTTCTGGTCCGACACCGTTCTCCACCGCGTCGACGAAATATTCGGCTGGTCCGGCGTCGTGATCCCATACGGCACCGACACATTCCGAATCACGCTGAACACGCTCGCCACCAACACATCCGGCGCCTCATCCTTCGGAATCGCATTGATATAAAACGACGCCCGCGCAAACCTGTCCGCCGACCGGTTCGTTCCCGGCAGCATCACCGTCCCGCCAATTCCCTGCCAGTACGTATTCAGCGCCAGCTGCTGATCGAACGTCGGCGAGTTCGTCATCACCTGGTACTGCCGTCCATGATGAATCACCTCTTTGCCATTGATCCATTCGAAGATCGCGCTGTCGCCCGTCGCATCCGAGATCGCAAGGTGCACTGTCGCAAGCCTGTCCTCGCCCGGAACATTCGCCGTCACCACCTCGAACGGCTCGCTCTGCAATGCATCCACCGCCTCGTTCACCGTCGCGTAGTTGTCCAGCACATACTGCGCCCACACTGAGATCGCCATCGAGGGCTTGCCCGCACTCGGCTGCGGATACTTCGACTCCACCAGCCAAAGCAGGTTCGCCACCAGCCCCTTCTCATTCATCCCATCCGTTGTGCTGACCTCATACCCCGTCGCAATGACGCTTCCGTACTTCGACGTCCATTGCGCAGAATTCGGGCCTGTCTCACCGCTGCGCTTCATCCCTCGCGGAAGAATCCACAGATTCGTCAGCACGTCGACGTTCCAATCCATCGACCGCGCCGTGATCACCTCATCATCTGATCCAAGAAAGACCACGCGTGTGCACGCCCACGCCCCAATCGCACATGTTGCAAACAACAAAAAAAACAAGCCTCTCCAGGCCTTCAGGGACCGCATGAGCATACCTCCAGTTCTTAGCAAGAGCATGCAGCTCAAACGCTCCCATTAGCACTGGAGAAACTGACAGCCGACAACTCTGATGCATCGCACAGCGACCGCCGAGTGCGCTACCGCTTCAGCAGATCCACCGGCTCATTCACATCCCGCACGCGGAACATCTCTGCCAGCGCCGGATGCTTCACCGCAATCGCCCGATACATCTCCCACGCCACGCGCCGGTAGCTGAAGTGCCCCGCCACGCCGACTGCGCAGCTCCGCAGATATACAGCGCCTCCGCGAAGTCCATCTTGAACAGCGCCCTGCAGCGCGTGCCCAGCGGCAGCAGATACTGCGCGCTCTGCCTCGCCTCGGGTTCCTCCGAATCGCACAGCACGCGATACGCCGCCAGCGCCGCATCCATCGCACTCTTGTACTTCTCGGAAAGCCCAGCCTCTTCCAGCGTCGGCTGCCCCGGGCACACCGGCTCATCATAGCCATGCACATCGCTGAACGCCTGCAGCAGCTGCACGCACCGCCGATGCCGATGCATATCGCGAAACCCGCCCACATCCATCAAAATGTCGAACCGGAATCCATGCCCCGCATTGAACGCACGCAGCAACTCGTCATGCCGCCCGCGATGCGCCGTCCCCAGCTTCAAAATCTCGTTGCGCCGAGCCTCCCCCAGCGCCGCCACCGCTCCCCTCAACTGCCTGTACGAGTAATGACAGTGCGGATACAGCAACGACGTCGCAATCTCGACCTCGATATCCTCGTCATCATCCAGCAAATCCACCACCGGCGCCGGATACACCGGAGCCTCCCCCATCAGCTCACCCGCCGCCTGCGCCAGCTCCCTGCGGCTCGCAACCGCATACGCACTCGGCTCGGCATACTTCACCAGAGTCGGCGCAGCCTTCACCGGAGGCATCAGCTCGTTCAGAATCTCCTCCGTCGCCGCAGGATCTACGCTTCCCTCGCCGGCCATCTCCTCCAGCCGGTCGCGCAGCACATTCCACGCAGGATTGCTCGCCGCCTCGCGCAGCTTCGTCCCTAGATCGCGAATCTCCGCAAACTCCGTCGACAGCAGCCGCGACACCTGCGTCTCCAGCGTGCGCGCATTCACAATTTGCCCCAACGACGTATTCGTCGCCAGCGGCAGCATATACCGCGCCGCGTCGAACGCCCTCGCCTTCAGCGTGCGCGCATAGCTCTCCGGCTTCATCTCGGCAGGCTGGGGAATCGCCTTCTTCAGCGCTTCAAACATTCCGGCACCGATCTCGTCGTACGCATGAAACAGCTCCTCAATCGCCGCCGTAAACTGCTTGCGTCCACCCTTGCTCAGCTCCGGCGTATACCATCCGCTGCGCCGAAAATCCTGGTACCGCGTCGAACGCTCCTGCCCATCCCACCGAGTCTCATCCACCAGCGTGATCGCCGCCAGCAGACTCAACCGCTCCACCGCAAACGGAATATGCGCCAGGTCCGCAATCGACCGGTGCCCGTACTGGAAATAAAAAGTATTGAGAAACTGCTCCGCCTTCTGCGAGCTGATCTCCGTCAGCGACTCACGCATCGTCAGCGCCGACCGCGAGTACTTCGCCATCGCATACGCCAGCACCTCCGGCTCCGCGCCGTGAATGGCATAGACTTCGGTCGTGCTTTCGGCACCGGGCTTTGGTTCGGTTGTTGAGGTCTCAGGCAGGTCAGGGGCAGCGGTAGGCAAGGACATAACTCGCACAAGAATACAGCGCCGCGCTCATGTTGGAATCTGGTCCCTTTTCGGCACGAAAACGCCGCTCTCCCGGTGCTCGGCCCTCGCTGCGGCCTCGTTTTCCGATTCTCGGACCCAACCAGGGCTGATTCACCAGCACAATCAGAATCATCACGCAGCCGACCTCCGCCGTTGCAGG
>CAVQLS010000002.1:0-321553 GCA_963713395.1 uncultured Acidobacteriaceae bacterium
AATCGCCGAGTCACTCAATTGAGTGCCAAGGCCTGAAGTCAACAGGCGAGATTCCAGGCGACGGCTTTCTCCCTTCTCGGCTACCGCAACCTTTCAGAGCCATCTGCGTCACCCGAATTCAGATCGAGTGACTGGCCGATCAGAATTGGAGCGGTACTGACGAGGCATCGGTTCCCGTTTTGCCCCACAGAGCCGTTTCAGCTTCGGGCGAGCTCTTGCCCCAGAGGGCCGTCTTGCCCCACAGAGCCGTGGCGCCATCAGGGTCGTCGTTGGTCCACAGCGGAGTCACGCCCCATACCGCGGCGGAATTCGATCCCGAGAGAAACGCTTTGCCGCCGTAAACTGCAGACGCCGACCAGGGCCCCGATTGAGTCCAAAGCGCGCTCGGATCGACAACCGCAGCGATGGCGCCGGTCGATGCGTTGTAGGTTGCGATCGGCGACATGGCGGTGCCCGCCGGCACCGAGCCGTCTTTCACAAGCGCAGCCTGGATTGTTTGGGCAATGTCGAGATAGCCGGCGCCGACGGTGAACACATCGTAATTCGCGACGTAGTTCACGCCATCAGCCGCGACACTGCTGGTAGCCGGGAAATAGCTGTGGTCGGCGTTGGCCATCAGCAGAGCCTTGGCCTGATCCGGGCTCAGCTTCGGGACAGCCTGCAACAGGTCCGCAACCGCTCCTGAGGCTACGCCCGCCGACATGCTGGTGCCGCTCATCGCGAAAGTAAGAAGGCGAGGGCCTGTTCGCGCCGTTGGTCTGGTAGAAGGAGTACCACGTGTAGAAACTCGGATTATTGGTAGCGAGCGGATCGTTTGTGAATTTGAGACTGGTGACCATGTTGCCCGGCGCAACGATGTCCGGCTTCACCGTGTGATCAATGAACGCAGGACCCTTCGAGCTGTAACTTGCAATGACGTCGTCATTGATTTGCGGCGTGAGATTGGTGTTCATCGCGCCGACCGTCAGGACATACGGATCGTTGCCGGGCGCGTCGATGGTGCCGTAGCCCTCAGGATTCAGATTCAGGTCGCGACCATCATTGCCCGCCGCGACCACCACCACGATGCCGGCCTGCCAGGCCTTCTCCACGGCCTGGCAAAGAGGGTCCAGCGTGTAGCTCTCATAGATCGGCCGCCCAATCGAAAGATTGATGACGCGGATGTTGTACTTGCTCTTAAGAGAGATCGCCTGACCGATCGCGCTAATGACTGCCGAATCGGTTCCCGCGCCGTTCTGATCGAGGACCCGCAGGTTGATGATGTTGGCGTTGGGAGCGGAGCCGCGGAAGGTGCGGAAATATTGCGAGCCGGTAGACGCAGCGCCGTTTCCGGCGATGAGGCCCGCGACTAACGTGCCGTGTCCGTAGTGATCCAGCGCATCGTTTTGACCCGGCACGAAATTCTGGCTGTACACGATCCGGCCAGTGGCGTAAGGAGGCGCCTCCGTTGACGAGGACAGCAGTTCGGACAGGATGGAAGTGTCCAGCGTGAGTGAGACGGAGTTCAGGTTGAGATCCGGCACCGGCGTGATTCCGCTGTCGATCACAGCCACACCGATGTTCGTTCCCTGATAGCCCGCGTGCCAGACCGCCGGTGCGTTGATCGGTTCGGTCGTGTATTCGGCGCTGGGGATCGACGCCGTCTGGCGAGCGCCGAGCGTCCGGTCGGGCGAGATATATTTCACATTTGGATCGGCGGCAATGCCGTTCAAAGCGTTGAAGGGCACGATCTCTACGAGGGCATCGATGGTCCCCAGTACCGTTTTGACCAGGCCTCCGACAAGGCCGAGCACACCGCCCAGCAACCCGCTTTCACTTGCAGACGGTGCGTTGTAGTACTGCACGATCACCTGGACATTTCCGGAGGTCGGATTCGCCGCCAGATCGGGCGATATCTTGCTGTTTTTGATCTGCGCGTCGACAGAGGTCGAGCCCACAACCGCAACCGTTAACCCAAGAACAAGGACCGAACGAAGCCTCGAATTCAAGATGGTTACCTCCCGCCAGGTAGTCTCGCCTTTGCTGGCTCACGTGGGCACGAAGTTGTCGCGGCAGGAAGGCCGTCCAACTTGAAATACCCCTGTAATCACGCAACTTTAGTGGGGGGTCTCTACAACCTCAATGACCCCTTCGTTGTAACCAGAGTGGGTCAAATTAGCGACTTAGGTAACTAATCGCGAGAGCACTTTGGTACGGGAATGCTCTTCTGCATAGGGACCTTTGCGTACAGGTCGGCTACGGTAGCTCAGCAAAACGGAAGGAGGAACAGGGAGCGTGGATAAGAGGTTGAGGGTCGCTGGATGACGAGCCGCAGTGAGCTGATTAACATGCAGCGTCTCCACAATTGTCCCGGATTCGAGCACAGCGATCCTGTCGCAAATCCTGAGCACAGAGACCAAGTCATGCGAGACATATAGAAGCGTGGCGCCGTGATTGCGGCTCAATCCTTTGAGCAGGTCAACGATTTGGGCCTGCGTTACGGGGTCGAGGGCGCTGGTGGGTTCGTCGGCAATAATCAGCGCCGGTGAGTGTAGCAGCGCGAGCGCAATAAGCACTCGCTGCGCCTGGCCGACACTGATCTGCGATGGGCGCCGGCGCAGAAATTCCGGGTCTGACGGCAGTTGAACTTCATCGAGAAGCCTCTGCACGCGCGCCGGGAATTCTGCACTTCCATTCTTCTCATGCGCTCTCCATGCCTCGCGAAAGTGATTCTCAAGGCTAATGGCAGAGTTGAGCGCCGTCATGGGGCTTTGCGGAATCAGGGCAAGTTGGCGACCACGCAGTTCGCGCAGCCTGCTTTCGGAGAGTTGAAGCAGGTCTTGTTCGTCAAGGACGATCTCGCCGGTGACCCGCCCACCACGCCAGGGCAGCAGGCCGAGCAGCGACAGGACCAGCGTGCTTTTGCCCGCGCCGCTGGTGCCAACGAGTCCCAACACTTCACCGCGATGGAGATCGAAGTCGATGTCGTGCAGGACGGACTTGCCGCCATAACTGGCGCGAAGACGCACACGCAGGAGAGGCTGGGTGCTCATCGCGAACTCCGCAGCCGAAGATACTCGAGCATTCCAAAACAGTTCCGGTTCGAGCACTGCAGGCTGCACGCCTTCAATGTGCGGTGAGACCGCAACTAGAACATTGGGGTAGACGAGGTAGATGAAAGGCTGCTGATCGGCGACGATCTGCTGCACACGATCGACAGCCTGCTTACGGACCGGATCTTTCAGGCTCGTGGCCTGCAGGTTCATCTCACGGTCGATCTCTGCCTCCCACGGCGTTGCCGGCATCTTTTCCGACGGGTTCCACTGATGATTGGGCGAGGAGCTGAGCCATACATTCATCATGGCGTTGGGGTCGGGGTCGACGTTTTCGAGCCCGAGCAGGCAGGCTTCATAGTCCTGGGTGTGCATCAAGCGCTCGACAAGCGCGGGAAAGTCGAGTGCGACGACATTGACCTCCATACCCAGCGCAGCAAGATCCTGCTGAATCAGAGTTGCCATTTTTTGCCGCGCGGCATTTCCGGCGTTGGTCAGGATCGAGAAGCGGACGGGGTGGCCTGCCGCATCTTCGAGCCGCGAGCCAGCCCAATGGAAGCCGGCGCGGGCGAGCGCGGAACGTGGCGGCTGAGATATCGGTGTGGGGCGCGGACAGGTTTCGGTTGTACCAGACCGCGTTAGCCGGCGAAACAAAACCATAAGCGGGAGTTGCGTGGCCCTGATAGGCGATACGCGCCAGGTCGTCGCGGTGAATGGCCTCCGAAACAGCCACGCGAAAAGCCCGTTGCTGAAACCACGATCTCTCCCACGCAGGAAGCGGCGACGCGGGTGACTGGTTGAACCACATCTGTTCGGTGTTCAGCGACGGGCCGAGGTCGCGCACCGTGGATGGAGCTCTCTTCTTCAGAAGCTCGAAGTAATCCGGCGGAATGTGATCGATGAAATCGTATTCGCCGCGCAGGAAGAGCCGGGTCTCCTGCTCGGGATTGTTCAGGATGTCGAGGCGTACACCACTTGCGTTAGGAATGGAGACACCGTTCGAGTCCTTTTCCCAGTAGTAAGGATTGCGGCGCAGGCGCACGTATTGCGACCGCAGGTAATCGGCCACGACGAACGGGCCGGAGGTGACCCGGCCTTCGCTGGGGCGGCCCGCAGGCTCAATGGCGATCTCGTCGAAGACCTTGCCGATGCCAATCACTCGCTGGGGCAGATGAACGATGACCGTGGCTGGGTCGGGGGTTTCGACGGTGACGCCGCCTGCATTGATGAACTCATCTGCGACCGGAGCGGCGGTGGCTGGCAGCAGGACGCGACGTATCGACCAGGCCGCGTCGCGTGAAGTCAGGCTGCTGCCGTCTGAGAACCTGAGTCCGGATCGCATTTTGAAGACGATGGTCTTGCCGTCCGGCGAAAGGTCCCAGCTTTGGGCGAGCTGTGGCTCAACAGCTTGCGTAAGCCGATTGACGCGCAGCAGGACGCCGGCCGTGAGATAGCGAATCGTCTCCGAATCGAGGTCGTCGACTTTGGCGGGATCGAAGGTCTTCGGGTCGTAGCCAATGGTCCATGCGAGTTCGCCGGGCAGGCGGGCCGCGGCCTGCGCGGCACACTTGTCGATCAGCGTGATGGCCGAGATCGCCAAGACGGCAGCAAACGAGACATCGTGAAAGCGAACCCGCATCGTCAGTGCTCCACCGTCACTGCTTCAAGCAGAAGCAGAACCACAACCAGCAGAGCAACGGGAAAATAAACCCAATTGGATTGGAGCAGCATGGAGGAGTTGTCGAGTTCGAGCAGCATCCCTCCCCAGGACGGCAGCGGCTCACCGATTCCTAGCCCCATCGCGCCAAGATTTGCTTCGGCCATCACGAATGCGGGGACACAGACGAGAAATTGCGGCAGAAGCAGCGGCAGAAGGTTGGGTACAACATGCCGGACCACCTGACGGCGACGGAGGCCTGCCGCACGAGCCTGCAACATCCATTCGGAGTTTTTCAGGTCGATCGCTCCCTGGTAGACCGCACGCGCACATGCGGGCCAACCCAAAGCCGCAAGGACTAGAAACGTAATGGCTGCCGAACGGGCAGGCGAAGTGTTCAGCGGCAGCGCAGAACGAACCATCATGAGCAGAAAGAGCCACGGAAGCGCAAGAAACACGTCGCAAGCCAGCATGAGGATCCAACCAACTCCGCTCGCGGCGAAGGCTGCTAACGTGCCCACACCTGCGGCGGCGGCGGTGGTGAAGGCTGCGGCAGCCAACGCCCCGGTGAGGCTGAGCAAAAGAGCAGCCGAGACGCGGACCAGGCGATCGCGTCCGAGAGCGTCGGTGCCAGCCGGGTGGTGCACCGAAGCAATGGCGAGGGGCTGGTCGCGATCCTGATGAGAATAGCTTGCGCCTGGTGCGGCGATGATCGCCGCTGCAATCAGAACCAGTCCGAAAAGCAGCCAGGCGGGCAAGCGATGGAAGTTCATGCACACAGCTCCACCTTGCGGCTCGGCGCCATGCCAGAGCACGCAACCGCGATCGCCATCGTCAGCGTAACGGCCAGCAATACGGGAAGGTCGCGATTGAGCGCGGCGTTCCATGCCAATTGGCCGAGACCGGGTACGTTGAAGAGGACTTCGACGGGCACCAGCGCACTCAGCGCCGTCACGATGGAGAGACTGGCGAGCGCGGCAAGCTGGGCAACGAACCCCGGCAAGAGGTGCGCAACAAGCAAGCGCGGCGGTCTAATCCCCTGGGCGCGTGCTTGCAACACATGCGGCTCAAGCCAGGCCTTGCGCAATAGCCGATGAAGAAATTTGAAGTCGCGTGCCGCAACCAGGAGAGCCATCACGAGAACCGGACCGCCCTTCCCCGCGAGCAGACACAGAGTCGCCATGGCTGCGGTGGGCACCGCGAGTAAAAGCGTCCCTGGGGCCTGCCACAACAGGGACGGTTCCCTTCCTGCGCTCGCGATAAGGGAAGCACACAAGGCCAGCGCCCAGCCAACAAGTAGCGAGCGCAGCAGCAGCTCTCCTGTAATTGCCAGGCGCGGGCGGATGAGTTCGAGGACCGGTACGTCAAATTGCCGCGAGATCCCGGCGCTCCCCCGGGTCATTCCCGTGATTTCAGTGATGAGCATTTGCGTGATGGAGTGGCTTCGTGCGGCCTCCTCCGACAGTTCTGCACGGACTACGTGCGCGTAACGCGAGTCCATCTCACCCGCGTCGCTCAAGTATCCGGGAGCGTGGCGAACGAGAACGGTAGAACCGACCATGACCAGGACAACGATGACCAGCGTTCTGCCAAGCCACCTGACGATCGCGGAGATTCGCCTCATGACGCGTGTTCGACTTCAAGAATGGAGCCGTCCACTGCATCCGAGTAGATTCCCTCCAGTGCTGAATCCGTGTCATTGGGCACATTCTCTACAGCCCATGCGAACTCTCTCGCGATCTCTTCGAGGACCCGCAGATGGTCTTTCGAATACGCTGACTGTTCGCGGGAATAAAGTGTGACCGCACCCAGGACGTCGCCGCTTGAACTGAAGACGGGAGCTGAAAGTGCAGAACTGCGGCTTGTAAACAAGCCGGCTCCGAGTCAGAATGTTGGGCTCGACCGTGGGATTACCGTTGAGAATGCTACGCGCATTCTTCGTCACCCAGCCCGATAGGCCCTCTCCCATCGGAATTGGCTGCGTTGAGAATCCTTCGGCGCAAGGACCCTCGATGTGCATCGCAACGATGCTTGCTTCTGACCTCAAATACACCGCAAAGCAATCGAACGAAATCAGGGACTCGAGGATCTCAGCGACCGTCCTGCTTGCTCCGCGCAAACTACGCGACGCTGCCAACGCCTCCTTCAATTCGGCAATTGCTTTGACTCGCTGATCGCTCGTGGCCGCCAGTCGCGGAGATTTGAACTGCAGTATCGGCGAGCCGGATTCTAGCGCGACCTGCTCCTGCTCAAACCCGGCGCTGGGCGCCGCTCCGCGCTCGATTTTCAGATCCGTGTTGAGTGGCATCATCTCTTCGATTTCCTGGTGCGCGCGCTCTTCAAGCTCTGGGTAATGTTCTTCCAAAAGGCGAACGACTTCAGGGTCGAACTGAACGCCTGCTTTGCTCTTCAGGTATGCCAGAGCTTCCTCAACTGGCAATGCCCGGCGGTACGGCCGGTCCGAAGCGAGCGCATCGAAACAGTCGACCGCGGAAAGAATGCGCGCTCCGATCGGGATCTCTTCACCCTCCAGGCCATCTGGGTAGCCGCTGCCGTCCCAGGCCTCATGATGCGACCGCACGATGGGAACGACCGGATACGGGAAGCGAACGCGCTCTAGAATATCGGCGCCCACCACAGGATGAATCTTCATCTTTTCGAATTCTTCGGGAGTTAGTCTGCCTGGCTTATTAATGATGTGCTCAGGCACCGCCAGCTTGCCGATGTCATGGAGAGAGGCTGCCGTGGCCAGCGCCTTCATTTGCAGTGAGTCGAGCCCTATGATCCTGCCCAACTCGGACACATAGATGCGCACCCGCATCAGGTGTTCGTGGGTGTTTTGATCCTTTGCCTCGATGGCCATAGCAAGGCCTTCGATTGTGCGCAAGTGCAGAGCCTCGATCTCAACAATGTGCTGTTCGCGATCGCGAATGATCGCCATCTGAGCGCGATACGCGCGGTAGACGGTGTAGACCATTGGAATAAGCAGTAACGAGGTCATCCAGCCGAAGTGGGTGCCAACAAAATCGGCGAGAAACGCGAGAATGGCGCCCACGACGTAAAACGGGAAGTACCATGGGAATTCCTGACGCCAAAGCTTGAAAGGCGAGGACTCCGACTCGCAAGAGAGGACCAGAGCCAACGGTACGGTATTCGCCAGAAAGTAGACTGTTGCCGCTATCGTGAGTGCGGGCGCAACTTCGCCGCGAACCAAATGCAGCGACCTTGTATAGATGAAACAAGCGAGCACCGTGGCCGTGGTGACGTTGGCCACGTTGAAGATTATCTGAACCACTGTGAATGACTTGACGACCTTGATCCGGCATTGCGCAATCACGCTCGCGACCGCCAAAGCGATGACCTGGAGCGGCGAAAGCTGAACGATACCGAGAAGGACAAACGGGAAGTTTACTGACATCGTCCCGTTGGTCTTGGGCATCGCGACCTTCATCCCCGAGCTGAGAAGTATCGCGAGGAGGTAGACGAAGAAATGCAGCCATTGCTGACCAGGGGCTCCGCGCGCCGTGTAGAGACTGGCAGCGCCGGCAGTCACCACCGCGCATACAACGGCTTTGGACCGAAACGTCATTGCACACCCAAGGGTCGATTACGACCGACGATTCAGCCGTTCCGGCTTCTTGATCTACCTCACAGGAACAGAGAAGTCGTGGGGATATGTGTAGGGGTTACTAAAGAAAAGGCCAATGCGACTTTAGTTCGCCGCTAACGCGGAGGTGGGATACCGTCGGTCGAGAGCCAAGGTGATAACTCGCCCATGGAGATCTCAACGCCGCGAACGAGGGCAGTGAAGAGGTTTGCGGCGACTCCAGAAGACAGTAGAGGGCCTGTCGGGGAGTTGCAGTATTGGAAGCATGAAGACGATAAGACGCTTCGTCGGTTAGACGGAGCCGCAGTGAAGGCCGACAGCGGAAATCCAAAGCGGCCCTGGACAGCAACAGGACCCGCCCGCAATCCGAGGCTTATCGTAGCGGTTCTTGGAAAACGCGCTCCCCGTACGTGGCGAACCTCCAGCGAGGCGATCCAGGCAGTCGATGCTCAAGTCCCTGTTCGAGAAGAAGTGAAGAGACTGCAGCATTGTGCCCGTTCTCTAAAGCGGTTTATTGCCATCTACCTTGGAACCGATCTCCGCGCAGATGAGAGGATCAACCAATCAGATTTCTTGCCCCGCTCCCACTGGGGCGTTTGGCCCTAATCGGCGAACATTCGGCCTACCTCCTTCAACTGAAGAGACGACCGGCCCTGGCGCTGCCAGGGCCGGTTATTTTGGAGACGCTGGAGATACTGAAATCTGTTCCGGTGTACAAAAACATCAGGTGTATATGAATGCGGCTTCCCCGTTTCGTCGAGCCAATGAATCTGGAGTGCGGTAGTCGGCAATCCGGAAGTTGGTGCTTCCATGCTCGGTTTATGCAGAATCGCCGAGTCATTCATCGAGGCCGATAAGTCCCGATAATGTATGGTCCGCCGCGTGACTGCAAGGGTTAGTTTGGTCGAGAGACAAGTCTGCGGCAATGTATTCGGCCTTTGGATGGAGACGCGTGCTCCTGGCCAGGATGAGTTCCGCTGCGTGTCTGTCCTTACAAGTCGGTCGGTCGTTGAGGACCATTATCGGGAGCAGGTTGCGGACACGCCGTTTTTGACTGTTCTTTCGTCCTTACTGTTCCTATGCAGACCTTGGTGGGGAAAAGTCGTCGTCGTAGAGCGGGAAAGTGGGAGCGCGGAGCGCTTCCAAGCCGCAGGCGTCTTTTCCGCTCTGTCTCATGCCGCTGTTGCGCTCGCCGCAGGCCTGTAATCTTCTCCGGTGGAGAGCACAGCCCATGCGATGCGTGCGAGCTTGTTGGCCATGGCGACTACGAGCACGTTGCGTGGAGCTCTGGCTTCGAGTGCGTTCATCCATGCTCCGAGCGGGACGCGATCTCGTTTTATGCGCATCGCAGCAGCGCGGGCGCCGTGGATCAGAACCTTGCGCAGGTAGATGTTGCCACGCTTGCTGATGCCGAGCAGCTTGGCCTTGCCGCCGGTGGAGTACTGACGCGGAACCAGGCCGAGCCACGCTGCAAAGTCACGTCCCTTACGGAACGCTGCGCCGTTGCCGATGGCGGCGACAATAGCAGTGGCGACGATCGGCCCGATGCCCGGGATCTTGCGAATGCGGCAACAGCGGGCGTCACTGGCAGCGATCTGTTCGAGCTTGTCGGTCAGCTCCTCGATCTGCTGTTCGACGGTCTTCCACTCGTCCCACAGCGTACTGATCAGGTTGCGCATCATCGGTGTCAGTGCGTTGTCTGCGTTCTCCAGAACATCCGCCATAGCTGCCTTCAGCTTGGCGGGCTTCTGTGCAAAGACCATGCCGCGCTCCAGCAGAAACGCACGTATCTGGTTGATGACCGCTGTGCGCCGCGAGACAAGCCGATCACGAATCCGGTGCATCGCTTGGAGGTCGAGTTGGTCGTCGGTCTTGATCGGGACAAAGCGCATGTTCTTGCGCTCGACAGCCTCAGCAATCGCTTCCGCATCGACAAAATCGTTCTTGTTGGACTTCACAAATGGCTTCACGAACTGCGCTGCGATCAGCCGCACATCGTGACCTTGATCGCGCAGCGCCCTGCCGAGGAAGTGCGCTCCCGAGCACGCCTCGAGGCCAATCAGCGAGGTCTGCATGTTCGCCGTGAATGCGAGAAGCTGCTTCTGTGTGAACTTCTTCTTCACCAGCACCTTGCCCGAAGCTCCCAGCGCCACAAGGTGAAAGGTGGTCTTGCCCAAATCGATGCCTACCGAACGAATCTGCATGTCGATGATCCTCCTCTGAACTCCTACTCACATCCTCTGCCCAAGCAGAGGACGCAAGCGGCGGACCATCTCATTAGTCGGCTTCTCGGAAGTGATCAATCGCTCATGAGATGAGCGTCACCCAACCAAATCAGATGTTTTCGATGTGCTGGGGGTTCGACCCCCTCCCGGCACCAACCCTCGTCAACTCCCGAGCCTCTCTCGATGATCAATTGTGCACAGGCGGTTTCTCGCGAACTCTAAGCCGAGGTACGCACGCCTCTGCGAACGGCTTAACCAGAAACGTGCCGGGTATCCCAGACACGACGACGGTTCCATCGGAATTGAAGTGAACTGAGCGATACTCACCGTCGGGAAGGTCGCTGAGTCTCTTCCAACTCTCGCCGCTGTCGGCGCTCACATACACACCTGTGATCGACGTGACGACTTCACGGTTCGGTCGTGACGGGTCGACGTCGATGCCATAGGTGCGTAGGTTGGAACCTGTTTCGTCGGACATGCGATGCAAGAGGAAGTGTGCGTTCGTCACTCTTCTCACGGTGCCCGGGCCAGCCGGGTTGTAGATACCCCAGCATGCAGCGATGTGGAGACCCCCGACGATACTCATCGCATGGATCGCGGAATCGGGTCCGACACCGTGAACGCGCCCCCATTGCTTCGTGCGCAGATTGAGGACATACGCCTGATCCCCGGTTCCCACATAGACGAATCCAGGATCAGGGTTCTGTGGGTCGTCAAAGTCGATCGAGAGCAGATCCATGTCGGTTGGTAGCGGCGGGAGTGGGCCATCCTCGATCCACGCCCCGTCGTCGCTTCTGTGGTACTGGAACATCTGCGGCTCAAGGTCGAAATAACCATACCCGATGATCATGTGTTGTCCGTCCGCCGTGATTGCGACGATGTTGGCGCGCACCGGGTCACCGCTCTTCTTCGGTATCGGAATCTTGGGTGGCGAGTCAGGAACGCGGGGGCCGGGAATTGCCTTCACCACGGGTTTGTAGCTGTCGGGTTGAGGCAGAACCTGGAAGGCTCCTCGTTGCGTCGTGATCACAAACTCGCTGCCGCCAGGCAAAACAGCCAGGCCGTTTCGAAGACCTTCGGCGATCTGCGCATCGAAATACCTTGAGTCCAGGCGCGCGATGGGTGTCCAGGTCGCGCCACCGTCCCCAGACTTGGAGATGTACATCGCCTGTTGCTGAGGCGGCACGCCTTCACTCAGGTCTGCGGTGAGACCCCATATCGCCGCAGTATCCCCAGTGTCGGGTTCAGGGTCCGTGGCAATCGTCTCGATGAAGTCCGTGGCAAACTGATGGCTGCCGGGGAAGGCAGTTACCCGGTGCACGCGACAACTGTCCGGCACGTCGCTCGCATTGGCGACGTTTCTCGTTGGCGGCGAAGAACTCGTGGAGGCGGTATGCGCCGGAGCCCACCTCTGAGGCGTCTGTGCAGGCGCCGGAACAGACAGGGCTATCAGCATACTCAACATGATTCTGCTGATTCTGCTCAAATCCGTGCGATCGATGTGCCCAACCGCCATAAGCACCTTTGAGGACGGGACCCACTCTCGAATCTAGTCGCGCCGGCGCGGAAGCGCCAGAAGAGTGGCCGATCATTTCCAAAAAACGACCTCTCGAACAACGAGGTATTTGCTTCAGTGAGCTAATCTGGGATGGGTTAAGAGTTGATCCACCAGACGTTCCTATGACCAAGACGCGCACAGTTCCAACCATCGATGAATACCTGCGTCAGCGCTTGACGCCGGTTGAAGGTGCGATCCCGCGGATTCCGGGCATCGAAATGTACGGCAACTCGATTCCCGCGGAAACGGTCGGGGGCGACCTCTTCGAGTACATCAACTTTCAACAGCGCTACGACATTGACGCGCGCATCCAGCGGGCCCAACGCCTCGCGAAGGAGTTCCTCAAACCGCTTCCGGCAGGATCTCCCGCCCGCAACTCCGTCGACGATCACGTGGCATGGCTGAAGGCAACCCCTGGCTACCGGCCAGAGATGGAAGCCGAGTACAGGTTTGCCAAGAGCTCCGAACAGGTGCGAGTCGCGGAGGACCTGCCCGAACTCTATTCCACGGCGGGAATTCTGATTGTGGACGCACAGGGACACGGAATCATCTCGGCGAAGATTGCATCCACCGTTCACGACACCTTCCACGCGTTGCTGCTTGACGAACTCGACGAGTACGGAAAGACAACACCGGAGCTGTTCGAAAATCTGAACCTTCGGCTGGCGCTGTCCGCTACGGCCCGCAATACTCTCGGGGTTACTCAGAAAGAGCGCTCGCGGGAAGTCGCAACACTTCTCTATGGCGAGGTGCATCCGGACGGAACTTTCCGTTTTGCTAACTTCGGGCACCCTCCGCCTCTGGTGTTCTCGGCAAAATCTTCCCGGATACTCGAGTTGAAGGAAGATCAGATGGCGCAGTTTCTTGCTCTCGGTTTGCAGCTTGCCGCAGATCATCCTGATCGCCGGAAATACTTCTCGCTCAATCTGCGTACGAGAGAATTCAATTCGTGCGACGTTGCCGAGATCACCTTGATCAATCCTGGAGACATTCTCGTTCTCTACACCGACGGAGTTTACGACGGCAGCGACGATGAAGGACGCGAGCAACTTGAATCGATTCTGCGGGAACACCATCAAGAGTCCGCCCGCGACATCTGCAATGCACTAATGGATTACGCAATAGCGCAGGACGAACGGCTTCGACAGCAAGGAGACCAGGCCTTGATCGACGACAAGACCGTCTTCATCGTCAAACGCACTGAATAGCTTTCAACCTGGGTCCTAGACGCCGCTGGGCACCTGGATCGGCTGAAGCGCCTCGCTCGACTCAGCGTCAACTGCATACCGGTATTGCCCCAGCCGCGTGAGCAGGATCACTGCGAGCACCATCGCCACGAAGAAGCTTGCGAGCGGAACCGTATACGAATGAAAACGGTCGTATCCCGCGCCCATCAGCAACACACCTGCCGACCCCGAAATCATGAACGCGCCGAAAGCCACACCGTAGGAGGTTCCAAAGGCGGCGAGGCCGAAGTATCGGCTGACCATGTACGCCATGCTCTCTACCTCCGCTCCCATGCCGAGACCAGAGAGGAAGGAGGCAGCGAGCGCCAGGTTTCCGTTAACTCCTGTGCATAGGAGTGCGATCCCCAACACCGTTGCGCTATAGAACAGAATCGCCACGCGAGGCGCAAACATGCGGTCGAGCAGATATCCGGAGCCTAGCCGGCCAACAATGACGGCGGCGCCCACAAGCGAAGTTGCCGTAGCAGCCCGCGCTGCGCTGACACCTCGGTCGGTAAAGATTGCGGCCATGTGAAGTGCCACGCCATGCACGCTCGCGCCGGCCAGCGAGAAGATGCAGAGCAGCAGCCAGAACGTCGGACTGTGCCAGATCTCGTGCCAACTCATACCGGTCTTCGCCTGTGGCTGCAGGTGCAAAGCTGTCGGCTTCTCCTCGCCATCCGGATGAAGACCTCGCTGTTCCGGATCGTTCTGAAGCCATGCAGCCAGCACCGGAAGCGGCACTAGCAGCGTCACACCACCGAAGACTGCGAATGCACTTCGCCAGCCGACCATCGAGATAAGGCGTTGAGCGAGAACCGGAGCAATCACCGAGCCGATTCCAATCCCCATCATCGCCAGGGCCAGTGCAAGCCCACGATAGCGATTGAACCAGTGCGAAATCACAACGCCGTAAGGAACGGGCGCGGCACCCGCGGTCATCGCAATGTTCAGCAGTGCGTAGAAAAGATAGAGCTGCCACAGGCTGCTTCCCACCCACAAAGCCGCGCACAAAACCAGACCATAAAAAAAGGTCGAGACAACGATCACGCGTTTGGCACCAAAACGATCGATGGCGATGCCGACGCCGGGAATCGAGAGGGCACCCGCCGTGTTCGCCAACGAAAAGGCAAATGACACAGCAGCTCGGCTCGCGTGAAAATCCGCGACCATCGGTTTGAAGAAGACGCTGAATGAAAAGACGACAATGGGCGCGCCAAGGAACAGGCCCACCGCGCTCAGGCCAACAACCACCCACCCGTAAAAGAGTCGAGGCCGCTTGTTCATCACACTCCGTCCGTCAAACTGAGGAACAGGGCCACGAGCACACTCACTATGCGGTTGTCACGTCAAGGCAGTGTTGTAGAGCACTATACGCGCAACGTGTAGGGAATCGGTCCGAAATAGCAGCCGAACTAAAACGCCTCCGGCACCCGATCCACACTGGCAAAACTCACGTCGCGCCCCTGCGCGAAGCCGTAGATCACAACCGCCAGGTACGCGACCGCAACCACGATGTAACCGTGCGCCAGGCTTCCCGTCGACCGCGCAATCGCTCCCAGCAGCGGCGGAAATGCCGCGCCCCCGACGATGGCCATCACGATCAGAGCACCACCCAGCTTCGTATTCGCGCCGAGCCCTTTCACGCCCAACGCAAAGATCGTCGGGAACATGATCGACATGAAGAAGCTCGTCACCATAATCGCAATCGCGCCCGCAACTCCCGGATGCACCATGCCGAACCCGACCAAACCGATATTCACGATCGCATAAACCGCCATCATGCGTGACGGCCTGAACCACCGCATCAGTCCCGTCGATACAAATCGTCCCACTGCGATGAGGATCAGGTTGCCCGTAAGAAACCATCCTGCGCCACGCTCGGAGAACGATGTGTACTGCTTCACATATGGAATGAACGCCGACCACGTCGTCACCTGCGCACCCACATAGAAGAACTGCGCGATCACCGCGAACCACAGATGCGGATACTGCTTCAGATCGCGAAAGCTCCCGCGCTCACCCTTGTCGGCTGCTTCAGTCGCCATCGCCGGAAAGCGCGTGATACCGATCAGCAGCGCCCAAAGCAACACGATGCAGCCGAGCACAACATACGTCGGTACAACGCGCATGATCTCCGTGTGCAGGTACGCCGCGTACGTTCCCGCAGCCTTCATGTGCGCCACCTTATCCGCCGGCAGTTCCACGCCGGAGAAGATGAAATACGTTCCCACCAGGACGCCCGTGATCGTTCCCGGCGGATTGAACGCCTGCGCAAAGTTCAACCGCCGCTCCGACGTCTCCGCCGCGCCAAACTGCGCGATGAACGGATTCGCCGCGGTCTCCAGGGTCGCCGAGCCGCACCCGACAACAAACAGCGCAATCAAAAACGGCGCATACTGCCCAATCACGGCCGCTGGCCAGAACAGCAGCGTCCCCGTGCCGAAGATGCACAACCCCGCGAGAATGCCAGCTTTGTATCCCCATCGCCGCATCAGCAGTGCCGCCGGCAGCGCCATGCAGAAATAGCCCGTAAACACCGCGGACTGCACCATCTGCGCCTGCAGTTGCGACAGATTGAACCCTTTGCGAAACTGCTGCACGAGAATGTCGGTTAGATTGTTCGACATCCCCCAGATGAAAAACAGCACCACCACCAGCACGAACGGCAGCAAGTGCCCCGTCGGAAATACAGGAGCGTGATCTGTGTGCGTGGGTGGGCTTGTCGGCTGCTGATTGGCTTGTGTTATCTGCACGGGACTCCAAAAATCTTAGCTGATCTCGATCACAATCTTCTCTGACTCACGCCTCAACAACGCCGACACTTAATCCGTCTTCAATCCATATGTCTTCATCGCGCAGCCGCCGAAGATCGACGCGCGCTCTTCCTCGCTGAACTCCGCGAAGTAACCGCGCAGAAAATTCCACCATCCCTTATAGCTCGTTCCCACCAGGCACACCGGCCAGTCAGAGCCCGCCATCAACCGCCTAGGTCCAAACGCCTCCACCACCGTCTCGAGGTACGGCCGAAGCTCCGCCGGCGTCCAACTTTTTGGATTCGCCTCCGTCACCATTCCCGAGATCTTGCAGCAGAGGTTCGGCCTCCGCGCCAGTTCTATGATGCGTGAGCGCCATGGCTCCAACTCACCCGCCGCGATCTTCGGCTTCGCCATGTGGTCCACCACAAACGGCTGTTCCGCATGACGATCGACAAAGCGCGTCGCCTCCTCAAGCTGACGCTCATAAATCAGAATGTCGTACACCAGCTCCGTGCCCCGCATCGCACGAATCCCGCGATTGAACTCCGCGGCGTCAAGAAATCCTTCGGGCTCTGCCTGCACAACATGACGAAGCCCTACCAACTGCGGCTCTCGTGCCAGATGCTCCACCTGCCTCCCAAAATCCTCTGCTGCGATCTCTGCCCACCCCACGACGCCAAGAATTCGTGGCGTCTCTCGTGCGAGCGAGAGCAGCCACCGCGTCTCTTCATCGCTCTGCCGCGCCTGAACAGCGATCGTTCCATCGACGTTCGCCGCTGCCAGCTCCCGCTCCAGATCTTCCGTCGCAAAGTCGCGTCGCAACTGCGCTATCGATTCGTCGATCCATCCATACTCAGTCGCCGAGTACTGCCATAGATGGTGATGCGCGTCGATCGTCACACCTATCTTCGCTTCGTCCGGCATCACCCCGTGGCTCTCCTCGTTTCAAACAATGCAACACGTCTTTCAATCCACAACATAATACCTTTTTCACCACTGCAGCCCTCACGTGCAAAGAAGCGACTCCCAAGGCGGGTCGCCTTCTACCGGCAAGTAGACTGGTAACAGGTGAATTAGCAGTTCTATGGCTCCAATCCTGACAACTCAGGCGATCTCCAAGCGCTACGGCGCGACGCCTCTCTTTGAGAATCTTTCCTTCTCGGTCAACGATGGCAATCGCATCGGACTCATCGGCCCCAACGGTGCCGGCAAGTCGACTCTCCTGGCGCTGCTTGCCAACGAGCAGCAGCCTGACAGCGGCGAGGTCACCTTACGCCGCCGCGCCACGGTCACCTTCGTCCAACAGATGTCGCAGTTCCCACCGCAGGTTACAGTCCGCGAGATCATCGAGCGTGCGATGAATCGCGCTGCAGTTCCCGCCGACGAGCAGGAGCAGCGGCTTCGCGAGACACTCGGACGCGCTGGCTTCGCCGACGACAGCTCCTCAGGTGCATCGTTCACTGCCATCGCTGCAAATCTCAGCGGGGGCTGGCGCAAACGCCTCGCGCTCGTCGAAGGAATCATTCAACGCCCGGACGTGCTGTTGCTCGATGAGCCGACAAACCACCTCGATATCGACGGCATTGAGTGGCTTGAAGAGACGCTGCGCACAGCTCGTTTCGCCGTCGTCGTCATCACGCACGACCGCTACTTTCTCGAGAACGTCGCGAACGACATCATCGAGCTCAGCCCTACCTATGCCGAGGGCCTGCTCCGCGTACGCGGCAACTACTCGGACTTTCTCGAGACACGTGAGGCTTACCTGGACTCCCAGACGCGTATGCAGGAGGGTCTTCGCAACCGTGTGCGCACCGAGATCGAATGGCTGCGCCGCGGGCCCAAAGCACGTGCCACCAAGGCCAAGGCGCGCATCGACAATGCAAACTCCCTCATTGGGAAATTGGCCGAAGTCGACGCTCGCCTGCGAACCTCAACTGCCTCCATCAACTTCGACGCAACAGATCGTGAAACGAAACGGCTCATAGAGCTTGAAAACGTCAGCGTCGCATTCGAAGGACACGAGATCGTTCGCGACGTAAACCTTCTGCTGGCGAATCGTGCTCGCCTCGGAATCATCGGCCCGAACGGTGCAGGGAAGACAACCATTCTGCGCGCAATCACCGGAGAGGTTCCAGTCACCTCCGGCAAGGTGAAGCGAGCACCGTCACTGCGCATCGTCTATCTCAGCCAACTCCGCGAGTTCGACCTTTCGCTCACCTTGCATCGCGCGCTCGCACCCGACTCCGACGCTGTCGTCTACCAGGGACGCGTTGTCCACGTCGCCAGCTACGCCGCAAAGTTCCTGTTCACCGGGGACCAGCTTCGCCAGCCCGTCGAGCGCCTCAGCGGCGGCGAGCGCGCCCGCGTACTCCTCGCTCGCCTGATGCTGCAACCCGCGGACGTACTGATTCTCGATGAGCCCACCAACGATCTCGACATCCCCACGCTCGAAATTCTCGAGGAAGCGTTGCAGGAGTTCTCGGGCGCTGTCGTATTGGTAACCCATGATCGTCATCTCCTCGATCGCGTCACCGACAGCGTGCTGGGACTCGACGGTCGCGGCAACGCTGCGCTCTTCGCGGACTACCTGCAGTGGGAGCAGTGGCGCGAGAGCAGTTCCGCAGCGGAGCCGAAGCCCGCTGCAGGCGTGCCAACAAAAGCCTCTCCTTCGCCCGCTGCAAAGAAGAAGCTCTCCTATATGGAGCAGCGCGAGTTCGACAGCATCGATGCATTGATTGAAGCTGCTGACGAGCGTCTCGCTGCGGCAAAGCACCGCATCGAAGATCCTGCAGTCACAACCGATCCTGCGGCTCTCACCGAAGCCCTGGCAGGACTCGAAACTGCACAGGCAGAACATGATCGCTTGCTCGAGCGCTGGCTGGAACTGAGCGAGAAAGCCGGCTAATTTGTCAGGACTGACGCACTAATCGCGGCGCACAACCCCACCGTTTTTCATCACAAACTTCACACGCGTCAACGTCGAGATATCCGTAAGCGGGTCGCCGGGGACGGCGATGATGTCGGCGAAGAATCCAGGTTTGAGCTGACCGATCTCATCCGTCCAGTCGAGAAGTCGGGCGCCGTTGATGAGGCCTGCCCTGAGGGTGTCGGCGGGGCTCATACCGTACTTCACCATGAGTTCGTACTCACGCGCCTGCGTCCCGTGCGGGAACGGACCGACGTCGGAGCCGACTGCGAAGGGAACGCCTGCGGCCATCTGCTTCTTGAACTCGGCGGCGTGAAAGTCGAGCTCGTTATCGATGGTCTGGCTGCGATCGGCGGTCTCCGCATGCTGTCCGAAGTACTCACTGATGGCAAATGTCGGAACGGCGTAGATCTGTTTCTCGCGCATCAGCTTCATGGTCTCCGGCGAAAGGGAGTATGCGTGGTCGATGGAGGCGACGCCTGCTGTGGCGGCGTAGAGGGCGCCGGGTTCTCCGGTGCAGTGGACTCCGACGCGAGAGCCGGTGCGGTGAGCCTCAGCAACGGCGGCGGCGAGCTGGGCCTCGTTGTACTGGTAGGGCGTGGTGAACTTGGGATCCGGGCCGGGGAAGCCGGTGAGGTGGTCGCGGCCGGTCTCGTAGATCTTGGTGAAGTCTGCGCCCTGCTTGCGCTGCTCGCGCATGGTGGCGATGATCTCGTCGGTGGAGTTGGCGCGGTCGGCGTTGGAGAGGAGGTGCTCAGCGGGGTTGAGGCCGGAGTTGTCCTCGTGTCCTCCGTTGATGTCGATGGCGTTGCAGGACATGCGCATGCGCGGACCGGGGATGAGGCCGGAATTAATTGCGTTGCGGACGGCGACGTCGGCACACCCGGCCCCCTCGGTACCCATGTCGCGCTCGGCGGTGAAGCCTGCCATCAGGTCGGCTTTGGCGGCGGCGGCGGCGAGGAGGGTGCGCTGGGGTGCGGACTCGAGGACGGTCTGGAAGGCCTCGTTGCCGGGGTGGAGGAAGAGGTGGACGTGGGCGTCGATGAGACCAGGCATCAGGGTGTCGGAGCCGAGGTCGATGACGGTCGCGTCTGCGGGGTGGGAGACGTGCTCGCCGACCTCGGTGATGCGGTCGCCGGTGACGAGGACTTCGCCGGGAGAGATGAGCTTTCCGGCGGCGACGTCGAGCAAGTGAGCAGCGTGGAGGACTGTGGATTTCGCTTCGGATTTTTGCTGCAAGGCTGCCTGCTGGGCGGTGGCGGCGAGGGGAAGCAGGAGCGCGGCGGCGAGGAGTCGGTGTCTCATCGGGGTAAGGATACTGCATACCCCCTCCCCCGGCACTTTTTGCACAAAGTCTTCAGGAGAGGAGACTTAGGCTTGGACCTAAGGTGTGCGATGGATCCCGAAGTCCTGATTTTTCGTGGCCACTGCCTGCAAAGTCTTGAGCCGATTCGCTTTAGAAAGAGCGCAAAAGCGAGACCCGGTCCTCGGCCGAATGTTTGTTCCATTAAGTTAATTCTACGGCTCGCGTCAAGCGGGGCATGTGGAAAGGTGTGGTAGGGTTTGTGCAGCTTCTGGGCCGTGCATTGTTCGCGTGGAGTTTCGCACTACATCTTCTGACAGGGAGCGGCACCGGATGGCGACTACGCCTCAGACAAGGGTTGGGGACGACTACGTCCTGACGACGGGAGACAGCGGGGCGGATAGATTGCGCCTGCTGGATAAGGTCTATGGCCGCTCGACGCGGCGCATGCTGCTGGAGGCCGGACTGAGGCCCGGGATGCGCGTGCTGGATGTGGCGTGCGGCGTGGGCACGGTGACCTGCTGGATGGCAGAGCAGGTAGGCGAGCGCGGCGCAGTGGTGGCGGTGGACATCAGCCCGGATCAGCTGGCGGTTGCGCGGGAGACGTGGGAGTCGTGCGAGGGGCTGCAGCCGGTGGAGTTTCTTGAAGCGAGCGCGTACGACACGGGGCTGCCCGCGGAGAGCTTCGACATGGTGCACACCCGGCTGCTGCTGTGCCATCTGAATCGGCCGGAGGATGCGATCCGCGAGTTTTACCGGTTGCTGAAACCGGGTGGTGTGTTCGTGTGCCACGATCTGTATCTGTCGGGCATGTTGAGCGTGCCGCCGACGCGAGCGTGGACGCGGTCGATGGAGATTGGGCACGCGCTGGGCAGGAGCATCGGGGTGGATTACGACCATGGCCTGAAGCTGCCGACTCGGATGCTGGAGGCGGGCTTCAAAAGTCCGGAGGTCAGCTTCGATATGCCGGTGTACATGCGCGGAGCGGAGAAGCGGCTGTGGGAGCTGACGTTCGCGGAGGCCGGGGCGGCAATTGTGCGGGCGGGTGTGGCGAGCGCGCAAGAGATGGACGAACTAGTGGCCCAGATGAAGAGGGAAGCGGAGGATGAGACGACGCTGATGGTTCAGTATCCGCTGCTGGGGGCGTGGGCGGTGAAGTAGGCGGAGCCGATTTGTCTTTGCTACCTACCGATCCAACGCGGGCCGCGGCATCCCTCAGACAACGCCTGCGATAGTCGATAGTCGGCATCCATGTTTGTGGTTTTGTCCTTCAGGTAGATCACATCGTCGATGACTTGGCGACCGTCTTCTGGCTGCAGAATGAGGGAGACGGGCCAGGTCATTTTGTACTGCGGCAGCCCAAGAGTGACGTAGACGCGAACGGAGCCATCTTTCTGGCGTTCCATTCTCTCTATGTGGAGGGTCCGTGGTGAGGTCTCCTCGTTGCCGCCGGAGAATAGCCCCATCTCTGAGGTTCCGAATGGAGCTTTTATCATCTGGTTCTTGTGCTGGCGAAACCAATCGGCTTCACAAGCGAGGCCCGCGTCGATTCTGTGGAGCAAAGACTTGCTCATGTAGGGCGCAAAGACCTTCCAGTTTGCGCCCTCCGGAATGCCGCTTGGTGCGCGAGCGATCACCTGAGAATATAGGTTCTGGACGAATGCTTCGGGCTGGTTGGGCAGGCTGGTGCCGATCCAACGAGGACCGTAGCAACCGGCGGCTAAGTATTCCGAAAGCAGCCTGTTTTTTCGATCGGTCTCATTCTCGTAGGTATTGTCGTCGACGTAGATGACATCATCCACGGCAAGGCGGCCGTTCTCCGTCACAATGATCGGTGCGACTCGCCACGACTGCTCGTATGACAAGGCCGTTAGGCTTACGTATACGCGAAAGGAGCCATCCTTCGCAGCTTGAACGTTATCGATTTTGAATTTGGCCGGCCCGCGCTCATCGGGGAGCGTAAGGCCCCATTCATACTCGCCGGAGAAGAGGCCATATTGGGAGGCCATTTCTGTCTTCAAGCGCGGTTCGGGATTGTGGCGATCCCATTCGGCGGAGCATGCTCTGGCTTCATCAATTTTGTGCAGCAGTGACTTGCTCAGGTAGGGTGCGACGAGCTTGATCTCTGCGTCTGTAAGGAGACCGTTGGGGCGATGAGCGATGACTTGTGAGTAGAGACTTCGGACGAGTGCTGCGGGTTGATCGTTGGCGTTACTCTGATGGGCGGTCGGGCCGAGCGCGAGTGTTGTCGCGAACTGCAGGACAAGGATGCAGCGCAAAGGGGTCATGTCAGCGAGTAGAGGACAGAGAAAGCATACCTCAGGGGCTAAAGCCCCTTTCTCTCTTTGATGACCCTGAGAGACCCGAGCCTAAAGGCTCGGGTTACCTGGAAGCCGGGGCATTGTGTGGCCGGGGCTAAAGCCCCGTTGATTTGAGGGCCGGATTCAGCGGCCTAAAGGCCGCTGCTAATCCGCATGCCTCTTCGGGGCCTTCCCAGGTGAACCTGCTCTTGCGAAGGGTTGCGCTTTGAGTTTCGGAATGCGTGTTTTCGAGATGCGAGTTAAGGCTATTTGGGGCCGAAGGGTTCGTCGGCGGAGGGGCCGTAGAGGCCGGGGACGGGGATGTTGTTGAGGCGGAGGTAGACGCCGAGCTGGGCGACGTGGTGGATCATGTGGTCGAAGAAGAGGCCGCGGAACATGGAAGCGCGGGATTCTTCGGCGATGAGTTGCGGGCCGAAGCTGAAGCGCCAAGATTTCATCAGAGCCTCGTCGCTGGCGTTGACGAGAGAGCGGCGGCATTTTTCTGCGGCGTCGTCGAGCGCTTCGATGGCGTGGGTACGGCCCTTCCAGTCGAGAGCCATGTGCGGGCGCGTGGAAGCGGCCATATCCATGCCTTCGTCTTCGAGGATGTAGTGTCCGAAGAGCGGGATGGTGGCGCAGTGCATGGCGAGGCGGCCGAAGGGCATGGACTTCTCGTGCGGCTTCCAGGCGGATGTGGCGTCGATGTCGTCGGGGACGCGCGCGAGGGTGCGGCGGTTGTTTTCGATTTCTTTGTCGAAGTCGAGGAGGAGGATTTCGGCGATCTTCATGGAGTGACCTCGTGCGGAGGGTTGTGGGTTAGAGGCTCAAGGGATGTTTTTCTGGCGGGCGTCGTAGATGTGGGATTGCTTGGCGACGAGCTTGATAGTTTCGGTGAGGGCTTTGAGGGCGGCCGGGTCGAGGTCGGTGGAGCTGCGGGTGCGGGTCTCGCGGACGATGCTGGTGGCGTCAAGCGTGCCGCCAGAGTAGACCATGGCGGAGAAGACCAGGGTGAGAGTGCTCTGCTGGGTGTCGACGGCGATGCGGCGGATGCGGTAGCGGTAGGTGTCGCAGGCGTTGATATGCGCGGCGTCGGAGAATCCCGAGCGGATCTGGTCCTCGCGGCAGGGACGGCGCGTTTTGTAGAAGGACACGAGGTCGATGGTGTACTGGCCGCGGTCGATGAAGTTTTCGGCGTTGCGGAAGAGCCAGCCGTCGTTAGAGACGTCTTCGATGTAGAGGTCGAGGTCAGGGTTGGAGAGGATGGAGATCAGGCTGGACCACTGGTCGTCTGTTGTGAGGACCTCGGTGGGGACACTGAGGGCGCCGGTATGGATGACCTGTGGAGATGGTGCGGCGGGCTGTTGAGCATGCGCGGGGATGGTTGCAAGTGCGAGGGCAAGGGAAATGACTGCGGTGTAATGACGGAGTGTAAGGGGCATCAGGGTTGGATCTCGTCTCGAAACCAGATGAGACAAGATTATATGCAAGGCCGCGCGCTGTAAGTTGCAGACGTTTGGGCCCCGTACAGTAAGCGATAGGGCCAACCGCGCTAGTTCGCAAAGGCGTCGTCGAGCAGGCGGGCGAGACGCTGGCCGGCAATGGAGATGCGCTGGGCGGCGAGCTTGGAGGCGTTGTTGTAGTAGGTGGTCGAGATGACGTAGTGCGTGGGGTAGCCGAGGCCGCTGGCGATGGGAGGCATTTTGTAGGCAGTGCTCTTCGCAGAGGTGAAGGATTCGGTCGCCCAGGAGAGTGGGTCTGTGTTGGAGAGATCGACGGTCGCGGTCGTCAGCTTGCTGGCGTATGTTTCGGAGAATGCGGTGTTGACCGGCGAAGCTGTGCCGGGCAGTGAGTCCCAGAAGGCGTGGAGCTCTTCGGGCGCGCGGAAGGTTTTGGAGGTGGCGTAGTTCTTGTTTTTGTCGTCGGTCCAACCAGCCTTGAACTTGGTGCTGAGGCCGCTGGCGAGGGAGATGTCGATGCAATTGCCGCCTACGTCGCCGATGCCGCCGATGTAGCGGACAGCGGCGTGGAGCGGTTGGTGAACGTCGCCGACGAGGTGCTCGATCCAGAGAAGGTCGTAGGCTTTGAGGTCGTCGCTTTCGGGTGAGGCGAGAGCGGTGCGCAGCGCGACGATCTGGGTGGCGACATTGGGCTCGGGGGTAGCGGGGATTTTGGCGAGCGGTGTGGGCGGCACTTTGTCTGTTGTGCCGACCCAGCAGCTCTTGGGAACTTCCGGCGCGGAGGCATGGGCGGAGTCGGTGCCGAAGGCCTTGTCCATGAAGTGCCAGTAGCCGTGGCTGTACTTGTCATTGAAGCCGATATTGCTGGCGGGATCGGGATCGGTGGATGGGTCGTCGCTGTCTTTGAGGAACTTGTGCTTGATGCTGTCGGACCAGGTGGCGGCGCGCATGAAGATGTACATCTTCATCTTGTCGCTGCCGTCGGAGGCGCCTGCGGCGAGTGCGTCCTGCTTCCATTCGGCGAAGCCAGGGATGATTTCGTCGGTGCCGTCGGACATGGTGTGGTGGTTTGTGGGAACGAGTTGCAAAAGCGCCCAGACCTTGTCTTGCGTGGCGGGCTTCATGTTCTTCCAGGCGACATAGGCGACCGCTTCGTGGCCGGTGTTGCCCCAGGCGTAGGCGCGTGAGACAGAGGTGAGGGAGGCTACGAAGGCAGACGCGAGCACAACAGTGCGAAAGAGTTTGCGCACGGGCGGGTCCTTTCGAGATGCAGTCAGAAGCGCGGGCCCCGGGGAGATGCGGGCATCCTACTCCTACTTCATCGCGAAAGGGGAGAATTTCCCTTCGCTGTCAGATCCCGGTGACGTTGAAGCCGCAGTCGACGAAGGTGATCTCGCCGGTGACGGCAGAGGCGAGATTGGAGCAGAGGAAGAGAGCGGCGCCACCGACCTCTTCCTGCTCGACGTTGCGGTGGAGCGGGGCGCGGTGGGTGACGGTGTCGAGGATCGTGGCGAAGTCACCGATGCCGCGGGCGGCCAGGGTGTTGATGGGGCCGGCGGAGATGGCGTTGACGCGGATTTTTTTCGGGCCGAGCTCGGCGGCGAGGTAGCGGACGGCGGCTTCGAGGCCGGCTTTGCAGACGCCCATGATGTTGTAGTTGGGGAAGACCTTTTCGGCGCCGTAGTAGGTGAGCGTGAGAATGGAGGAGCCTTCGGGCATGAGCGGAGCGGCGACGCGGGCGAGGGCGATGAGCGAGTAGACGCTGATGTCGTTGGCGACGGCGAAGTCGTGGCGCGCGGTGTCGAGGACGGAGTTTTTGATGTTGGGGGCGAAGCCGATGGAGTGGACGAGCGTGTTGATGGCGGGGAACTTTGCCTGAATCTGTGCGAAGGCTGCGGTGATGGCGTCGTCGCTGGAGACATCGCATTCGACGAGGAGACCTTTATCGGTTTGGCCGAGCTCTTTGAGGAGCTCTTCGGAGGTTTTCTTCAGGCGCTCGGACTGGTAGCCGAGGACGAGCGTGGCGCCTGCCTGCGCGAGTTTTTCCGCGATGGCATAGGCGATCGAGCGCTTGTTGGCGACTCCGAAGACGACGGCGACCTGGCCTTGCATATTGATCATGAGAGCTCCTGTTCCGTGGGTCAGGATAGCAGGATGCGGCGTGGAGAATTTTGTCGTGAGGCGGGAGACTATTTGGCGGCGTAGGCGGTTCCGCCGTTGTAGTCGGCGAGCATGGTGTCGTGCAGAGAGGTGATGCTGGCGGGGTCGGTGACGTACATGCCGAGCTCGCGATTGGAGTTCATGGACGCACTGGAATAGTTGATGGAACCCATGTAGGCGTTTTGAGTGGAGAGGCCGTAGTCGGCGACGACGGCCTTGGCGTGAATGTAGAAGCCGGTGGTGGTGTTGGGATAGGTGTGGACGCTGCAGCCGGCCTTGGTGATGGCGGCGAAGCTGGTCGCGTAAGAGGTGTTGTTGACCATGGCGACTTGTACCTGCACGCCGCTTTTGCACGCGGTTTCGAGCGCGGTGAGGATGGCGGTGGCGCTGGTGGCGAGCTCTTCGTTTTCGATGAGCAGCGTCTTTTTCGCGTTGGTGATGAGGCTGACCATGGCGGTCTGGGCGGTAGTGGGACTCCAGATGAGGTTGTCGCCGAGGGCGGGAGTGTAGCTGAAGTCGCTGGCGCCGGAGGTTCCGGTGGAGGTGGTGCCGGCGGCGAAGTCGGCGTTGAAGGTGGACTCGATGGCGGCGACGTCAGGCGGGTCGTTCTCGATCATGGCGAAGTCGCGGGTGGTGGTGTAGTACTGCGGCTGCAGGTTGAGGGACATGATGGCGGCTTGCGTGCCGTCGATGACGAAGCTCTTTTCATGCGTGGCCTGGAAGGCCTTGTTGGCCCAGACGGCAGAGCAGTTCGATTGCGCGTTGGGCTGGCTGTTGAGTTCGTTGAAGGCTGACGTGTTGCCGGATTTTTCGTTGTTCTGGTCGAGGATGACGCGCACGGTGACGCCGCGCTTGCAGGCAGCGAGGAGGTCGCTGGTGAAGGTGAGGTCCTCGAGCGCGTACATGGTCATGTCGATGGACTTCTGCGCGCCGTTGATAAGGGCGTAGAGCGGCGTGGCACTCTTGTCGGTCTGCGGGAAGGTGTAGAGCGTGTAGGTGACCGGTGTTTGGGATTGTGCGGCAGGTACGGCAGCGGATGTGGCGTTGGTGCCTGTGCCGTTGATGCGGATGGTGTGGGGTGTTTGGGGGTCGTTGTCGGTGATGATGATGGTGGCGGGGAAGTCGGCGCCGGGCTTGCTGTCGGACGAGGGCTTGAAGGTGATGGTGAGCGCGCAGCTTGCTGAGGGAGCGAGGGTTGCTCCGCAGGTGCTCGTCATGGCGTAGCTGGTGCGGTCGGTGAGCTTGATGCTGGAGAGCGTGAGGACGGCGGTGCCGTTGTTGGTGAGCGTGACGATCTGGGCGCGACTGGTCTGGCCGACGTTGGCAGTGAAGAAGAGGGCGATGTCGGAGAGCGCGAGTTGCGCGAGGTTGGGAGGGGGCGCGGAGCTGGTGGCGACCTCGTGGTGGCAGCCTGCCGCGAGTATGAGGAGAAGGGGCAAGAAGACGTTGGCGAAGCGAGAGCGAGCCATAGCGTTGGCCTCGGCTGTGACGGAATTCTAGGACTGAGACGCAGGCTACTGAGAATGGGTGAGCGCCGGAACTGCATATTCCCGCAGGGTTAAGCCCCGCTCAATATTTATTGTCCAAGGGATAGTCGAAGTGACCCGGGGCTAAAGCCCCTTTTTTGCGAATGTAATTCAGCGGCCTAAAGGCCGCTGCTAATCCGAATTGCCTTGTGGGCATGAATTCAGCTAATTCGATCGCGCTGCGTGCATGAATTCGCCTAATCCGAGTGCGGCGCACGCGCTTCAGTCGTTGACGAGCCAGTCGAACTGGGCGTCGGTGAGGGGGACGACGGAGAGGCGGAACTGGCGGAAGAGGAGGGAATCTTTGAAGACTTTGGCTTCGCGCATTTCGGCGAGAGTTTTTTCGCGCTTGAGGCGCTTGCCGGCTTTGAGGCGGACGAGCGGTGTCTTACCGTCGGCGTCGAGCTTCACGGAGACAACCTTGGCGAGACCGACGGCGGCTTTGCCGGTGTTGGAGTGGTAGATGACGACCTGCTCGCCAGGCTTCATGTTGCGGAGGGTGATGAGGGCCTGCGGGTTCTTGATGCCGTCCCATGTGGTCTCGCCGTCGCGGACGAGGTCGTCGAAGGAGTAAGCGTCGGGCTCGGATTTTAGGAGGTAGGGCATGGGGAGAAAGGCAGTAGTTAGTGGTTAGTCGTTAGTGAAAGACGCAGAGACAGTTTAGCCGCCAAGGTCTAGAAGCGGAAGAGTATGGCCGCATAGACAAAATACAGAGATCCTTCGCTTCGCTCAGGATGACGGCATTCTTGTTCTAATGCGCGCTCAGGGTGACGGCCCGTGTTGATTAGCCGCCGAGGTCGAGGAGGTGGACTTGGTCGATGGGTTGGTCGAGGAAGTGGCTGCCGAGGCGCTGGAACTTTTCGACGGAGTCGGTGGCGAAGCACTCGAAGGTGGAGGGGGTGGAGGTGAGGTTATGGATGAGGGGGAGGGTGACGAGGGTGCGGGCGACGGCGTCGGCGGTGGCCTGGGCGGAGTCGACGACGACGGCGTGCGAGTTGAGGGCGCGGACCTCGGCCTCGATAGCGGAGTGGATCAGCGGGTAGTGCGTGCAACCGAGGAGAACGCCGCGTGGTGTGCACGTGGCAAAGGCTTCGCGGAGGTAGATGCGGATCACTTCGCGCGTGACGGAGTGATCGACCCAGCCCTCTTCGACGAGAGGGACGAGGAGCGGGCAGGCTTTTTCGGTGGCCTCCATGCCGAGCGCGGCGCAGGCGGCGAGGTAGGCGTGCGATTGCACGGTGGCGGCAGTGGCGAGGACGAGGACTTCGGCGTGGGGACTATCTTGTGCTTCACTGATCGCGCTTTGCGCGACGCCCACCTTAGCGCGTGATGCGCGCGAAGATGGGGCACCCGCGGTGTTTGCGGTGTGAATAGCTTCGGCGGTGGCGCGGGCGCCGGGCTCGATGACGCCGACGACGGGAACGCGGACGGCGGAGCGGATGTCGTCGAGGGCGAGGGCGGTGGCGGTGTTGCAGGCGATGACGAGGAGCTGGGCGCCTCGGGATTCGAGCAGACGGGCGCTTTCGACGGCATAGCGAGCGACGGTGGCGCCGGACTTGGCGCCGTAGGGCAGGCGGGCGGTGTCGCCGACGTAGAGGAAGTGCGCGCCGGCGATGGTGCGGAGGAGGGCACGAAGGACGGTGAGGCCGCCGAAGCCGGAGTCGAAGACGCCAATGATGGGGCGCTGATGTGGGTCGGATGTCGCTTCGTTCATTGGCTGCCGGTGGAGGTGTCTCGCGAGGGGTAGGTGCGGAGGAGGTCGGCGTGGCCAGCGAGGGTTTCGCGGGTCTGGCCGTCGACGAGGAAGCGGACCTGCTCGATCTGCGGGAGGTTGGCGTGGAGGGTCCCGATCATGGAGAGGAGGGTGAGGGTCTCGACCTCGACACCGGAAGGGTGCTGCCCGACGAAGCTGCCGCGGAGGTCGATGACGGCGAGTTGGCCGCCGGGGGTGGAGGGCTTGACGGCGTTGGGATCGTCGGAGGCGACGGGGATGATGGGAACGCGGCCGGCGGCGTCGGTGGCGAGGGAGTTGTCGACGGAGTGGCCGACGACGGGGAGTGGGAGGAGGAAGACCTCATTGACGGCGGCGCCGGGCTGGAGGGGATGCGCGGAGCCGGGGAGCGCGTATTCGGTGGCGAGGTGGTCGAGAAGGGCGCGGGCGCGGGCGGTGGTCTCGGAGGGGAGGGCGATCTGGCGGGTCTCGGCGGTGATGGTGCCGTCGTCGTCGTTGGCGAGGAGGAGGGTGACGGGCTCTTCGTCGGTGTAGGGGGCGTCGAGGGGCGTGGCGTCGGCAAGGCGCTCGATGCGGGTGCGGCGCTCTTCACGGTGGGCGAAGAGGCGGATGCCCATGCCGACGACGGCGGCGACCATGACCCAGAAGATGATGCGGGAGGTGCGGATGCTCATGGGGTGGTGGCCTCCGCTGCGGTGGGTTCAGGTGTGGGCGGAGCGAGCTGCGGCGGAGGCTTGGCGGCGTCCTTCCAGAGAATGAGGGCGTTGGCGGCGGCCTGCGCGACGGACTGCTGGTACGAGTCGTCGTTGATGGTGTCGGGGTCGTCGGTGCGAGGGGCGAGCTCGAGGACGAGCGCGGGACAGGCGGTGGAGTCGACGGGGCGGATGGAGGCGTAGCCGTCGACCAGCGGGATGTGCGAGCGGTTGAGGGCGTCGGCGATGCGACCGGCGAGGTGCTGCGATTGCGCGACCCAGGGGGCCTGGAGGGTGAGCCAGGGCGCAGCGGGGAGCTCGCCGGGGGCGGGCGTGAGCTCGGAGGTGTAGAGGTGCACGCCGGTGCCGGAGGAGGTGGCGTGGAGGAAGATGCAGGCTGCGGCGCGCTCGTGGTTGGCGATGCCGGCGCGGTCGTCGAGGGTGAGCGGAGCGAAGGGCGGGGCGGTGTTGGCGGCCTTGTCGTCTTCGCGGGTGAGGACGACGTTGAAACCACGCGCGGTGAGGAGCGAGCGCAGGCGGAAGGCGAGCGCGAGGGTGACGTCCTTCTCGACGATGTCGTCGGAGATGCGCGAGCCGCTGTCAGCGCCGCCGTGGGCGGGGTCGATGACGATCGTGGTTGGATGGAACGGCAGCGGCGGCAGCGAGACGAGGGCGTTGTGGATGCGCTCGGCGGAGGTCTTGGGTTTCGGCGCTGGTGTCGCGGTGGTCGCTGAGGGTGTTGTGGGAGTGGTGTGGGTTACGGGAAAGGAATCCTTGTAGGGCGGCGGCGTGGCTTGTGGCTGGGACTGCTGCTGCATCCGGCGGCCGAGGGCCAGGGCAGTGAGCGAGAGAAGCAGAAGCGTGCCGAGGAGAGCGATGTGTCGTGCCGGAGTCTTTTGCGGAGAGATCAAGCAGCCGCCTTCGGAATGGGTGAGCGGAGGTCGCTCGGGTCGATTGTACCGGGTGAGATGCGCGGGCAGCGATGCGCGGCAGGGCAGAGGTAGACTGGTGGCACGAATGCGTGTCTTCGGGATCGACTGCGGAACGGAGTTTACGGGCTACGGCGTCGTCGAGGTAGAGGAGACGGCGCGGACGCCACGGCTGAAGCCGCTGTGTGCCGGTGCGATCAAGCTGAACAAAAAGGACTGCACGCCGATGCGGCTGGCGCAGGTGTATGCACAACTTACGGCGTTGATGGAGATGTGGGAGCCGCAGGTGGTGGCGATTGAAGATGTGTTCTTTGCGGCGAATGCGAAGAGCGCGCTGAAGCTGGGGCATGTGCGCGGGGTCGCGATGCTGGCGGCGGCAAACTGCGGGCTTCCGGTAGCAGAGTATGCGCCGCTTTCGATCAAGAGCGCGGTGGTGGGATACGGGCTGGCTGCGAAAGAGCAGGTGCAGTTTATGGTGGCGAGACTGCTGGATCTGGAGCGTGCACCGGAGCCGGCGGATGCGGCCGACGCGCTGGCGATTGCGATCTGCCACATTCATCATGCGCAGACAGCGGAGGGGTTGCGGCGATGAGGCGTGTAGGGCTGTTTGTTGCTGGGGCGCTGTTTGCGGTGGGCGTAGGGGCGGCGGAGGCACCGGCATTCAAGTGGACGGCGGTGGAGCTGTCGATGACTCCGCGCAGCGATGATGTTGCTCCGGCATGGAAGGTACGGCTGCAGGCGGATGGTGCTGGGATGTACAGCGAGGGTGCGCCGGCTGATACAAAGCAGATGCCGCTGACAGTGACTGCAGCGACACTCGAGCGACTGAAGCAGGGCGAGCACGCGGCGAAGAGCGGCAAGTGCGAGACGAAGGCCAAGAATGTAGCGAAGACTGGTGAGAAGACGATTCGCTATGAGGCCTCGGACAAGACGGCGGAGTGTACATTCAACTACTCCGACGATACGGGGTTGATGGGCGCGACGGCAGCGTTCCTGGCGATTGCAGACACGATGCAGCGCGGTGAGCGGCTGCAGCATGATCTGCGCTACGACCGACTGGGACTGGATGCGGAGATGGAGTCGCTGGTGGCAGCGCAGAAGGATGGGAGCGCGATTGAGATTGGGAATATCGCGTCCATTCTGCAGACGCTGGTGTCGGACGACCATGTGATCGATCGCGTGCGGCGCAGGGCGGCGCGGCTGCTTCAGGACTCGGGCCTGCCGGTGCCGGCGGGATACGATCCGAGCGAACGGTAGAGCTCGGCCATCGATTCAAGAGAGACAGCTTCGGCGCGGATCTGTGCGGAGAGATCGTGCGGCCATGCGCGGAGAACCTCGCTCGCGGCGTAGCCGGCGTTGCGGAGATTGTTGGCGAGGGTTTTCCGCTTCTGAGAGAAGCTGGCGCGGAGGAAGCGGTTGAAGCCTTCGGGGTCGACGCGGAGCTCGGCGAAGCGTGGAGTGAAGTCGAGACGGATGACGGTGGAGTAGACGTCGGGCGGCGGCGAGAAGACCGATGGCGGGAGGGTGAAGAGGTTTTCGACGTGCGCGTGCAGCTGCGTGAAGGCGGAGAGCGCGCTGTAGTCGCTGACGCCGGGTGAGGCAGCGATGCGGTCGGCGACCTCGCGCTGCATCATGAGCACGGCGCGGCGGAGAAGGTTGGCGCGCGCGGCGGCGTAGAGGTGGAGCAGGATGTCGGAGGTGATGTAGTAGGGGAGATTGCCGATGATGTCGAGGGTGTCGACGGTCGGGATCGAAGCGAGGTCGAATTGAAGGATGTCGGCGTGGTGGACGGTGACGCGCGGGTTGTCGCGGAACCTGAAGGTGAGTTCGCGGGCGAGAGATGGGTCGAACTCGATGCAGTGAAGGTGCGCGGCGCGTGTGGCGAGGATGGAGGTGATGGCGCCGTGGCCGGGACCGATCTCGACGACGGTGCGGTCATGGATGTCGCCGAGTGCGTCGGCGATGCGGTGGCAGGCTGCGTCGTCGGTGAGGAAGTTCTGGCCGAGCTTGGGCTTCTTTGCGGGCATGACTATGCAGAGCGACGATTGTGCGATCGCATCCACCCATAGAGTGGCACGCCGAGGAGGATGACGGCGGCTCCGGCGATGGAGTTGCGGGGTTCGGTGACGAAGCTGAAGACGATGATCATGAGCGCGGCGAGGATGAAGAGGACGGTTGTAACGGGGTAGCCATTGACGCTGTAGGGGCGTGGACGGTTGGGCTCGCGGTGGCGGAAGACGAAGACGGTGGAGGCGGTGAGCGCGTAGAAGAGCCACTCCGACACGATGGCGAGCGAGAAGAGTGCCTGGAATTTGCCGACGGCGAGCAGCAGAAGCGAACTGAGGATAGCTTGCAGGATGAGGCTCGCGGAAGGCGTGTGGAAGCGCGGATGGATGGCGGCGAGTGAGCGTGGGAAGAGATGATCTCGTGCGGCGGCGAACGGGACGCGGGCGCCGGAGAGAGAGCTGCCGACAAACGTAGCGCAGATGCTGACGGCCATGCCAATGGTGACGAGCGCGGAGCCCGCTGAGCCTGCGATGACGCGCAGGGCGTCAGCCGCGGGGCGGTCGGAGGTTGCGATGAGGGCGGCGGGGAGGATGTATTGAATCGCGCCCTCCACGAGCATGTAGAGCGCGGCGACGATGAAGACTCCGCCGACGAGCGCGAGCGGCATGGAGCGTTGTGGGTCGCGGACTTCGCCTGCGAGCTGTGAGACGTCGGACCAGCCGTCGTAGGCCCAGAGTGCGGCGATGAGCGCTGTCATGAAGCCGGTGAGGCCGGCGTGCGCGCCGAGGTAGACCGTTGCGAGATTGTGCAGGGAGCCGTGGTGGATGCTCGCGAAGCAGACGACGGCGATGCCAACGATGAGGATGATCTTGAGCCAGGTGAGCGCGGCCTGCACGTTGGCGGATTCACGCGTGCTGACGATGTTGAGCCAAGTGATGAGCCAGGTGGCAGCGATGGCCGCGATCTGCGACCAGTAGAGATGTGCGAAGGCCGGCTGCGAAAGAAAGCTGAGCGCGGAGAAGTCTCCGAGCACACGCATGAGACCGGCGGCGATGGTGGCGATGGAAGCGGGCTTGGCGATGGTGACCCAGGTCCAGGTGTAGAGGAAGGCGGGGAGGTCGCCGTAGGCTTCGCGAATGAAGGCGTACTCGCCGCCGACGCGCGGGCGAAGGGCGGCGACCTCGGCGTAGCTCATGGCGCCGAAGAGCGAGAGGAGGCCGCCGATGATCCAGACGAGGTAGACGGTGGAGACGCGGCCGGTGGCGGCCATCATCTCGCGCGGCACGAGGAAGATGCCGGAGCCGATGACGATGCCGACGACGATGGAGAGCGCGTGGCGCGCGGTGAGGACGCGCGGGAGATCGTTGGGGGCGCCGGCGGACTGCATTGTGTGCAGCGTAGCAGAGCCCGCTCTCAAGAGGGCTTAGGTGTAGTGAACGATTTTGGCAAAGGTTTCGGGGACGAGGCTGGCGCCGCCGACGAGCGCGCCATCGATGTTGGGCTGCGCCATGAGGTCGCTGATGTTGTCGGGTTTGACGGAGCCGCCGTAGAGAATGCGTGTCCTTTCCGCGGTCTCGCCGCTGCAGCAGTTGCCTAGCTCGTGACGGACGATGCGGTGGGCCTCTTCGGCGATGTCAGGTGTGGCTGTGGAGCCGGTGCCGATGGCCCAGACGGGCTCGTAGGCGATGACCAGGCGGTGAGCTTCTGCGGAGGAGACGTTTTTGAGTGCGGTGCGAATCTGGCGGCGGACGGTCTCTTCGGTGCGGCCGTCCTCACGCTCGGTGAGGGTTTCGCCGACGCAGACGATGGGCGTGAGGCCGTGGTTGATGGCGGCCTTGAGCTTGAGGTTGACGCGATCGTCGGTCTCGCCAAAGTAGAGGCGCTGCTCGGAGTGGCCGAGAAGGACGTGGCGGCAGCCGATGGACATGAGCATGACAGGGGAGATCTCGCCGGTGTACGGGCCTTCGTTGAGCCAGTGCATGTTCTGGGCGCCCGCGCGGAGATTGTGGTCGTCGGTGGCGATGACGGCGGCGGCGAGTGAGGTGAAGGGAGGGAAGATAAGGATCTCGTCGCGGTCATGGCCGGCGATGAGAGGAAGAAAGGTTTCGATGAACGCTACGGATTCGTTGGGGGTTTTGTACATCTTCCAGTTGCCGGCGATGATCGGCTTGCGCATGCTGTCTATTGACTCCTAAATAGATGACTAGTGCGAATTGGTAGTTGAGGGTTTAAGGATACGTTGTAGGAGCCGATCAAGAGGTCGAGGTCTAAAGAGCGCTGTGTTGGAAACTATGATCGCTGTTGCATACAAGGTTGCAAAAGCGATGACGCCCCACGTCCACAAGGGCTTCGTTGATGGCAGATAGTGAACCGCAGCGATGTTGATCAGGGCGCCCAATACAAGCGCTGAACAGATGCTTCCGATCAACAGGCCAATCCTGATGATCCATAAAGGCAGAACTGCAACAACCGCTTTGTAAATCGCAGTGCAAGCAACAGCGGTTAAGAGACCGCCCACAACGTAGGGAATTAGATAAAACCAGGTCGCAGTGCCCTTATAGCCGAACTTATTCGCGATTAGAGAAAAAATGAAGAACGCAATCAATGCCCCTACACCGAATGTAAGGAACCCTACCGGAATGACGAGCGAGTGAGTTCGAAACTTCGGGATCGACGCGCAGACGAAGAAGCTGACCGCGGCTAGGACCAAGAACGGCGCTGCGTAGAGGATTTGCATGCTCCGCTATTTGTTGTCGAGGGCGGCGACGCCGGGGAGGACCTTGCCTTCGAGGAACTCGAGGGAGGCTCCGCCGCCTGTCGAGATGTGGGTGATCTTGTCGGCGACGCCGGAGTTGTTGACTGCGGCGACTGAATCACCGCCGCCGACAATGGAAATGCAGTCCTCGTTCTTGGCGATGGCGCGCGCGATGGCGTTGGTGCCCTTGGCGAAGGGCGCGAGTTCGGCGACGCCCATGGGGCCGTTCCAGACGATGGTGGCGGCGTCGGCGATTTCGGTGGAGAAGAGCTTGACGGTCTCGGGGCCGATGTCGAGGGCCATGGAGTTTTCCGGGAAGGGGCCGTCGCCGGAGAAGATCTGGGTTTTGGCGTCGGCGGCGAACTTGTCGGCGAGGATGTGATCGACGGGAAGGAGGAACTTCACCTCGCGTTTTTCGGCCTTCTCCATCGCAGCGCGAGCGACGTCGATCTTGTCGAGTTCAGTGAGGGACTTTCCTGTGGTCTGGCCCTTGGCGTTGAGGAAGGTGTAGGCCATGGCGCCGCCGATGAGCAGAGCGTCGACCTTGTCGAGGAGAGCAGTGATCACTTCGATCTTGTCGGAGACCTTGGCGCCGCCGATGATGGCGATAAAGGGACGGTTTGGGTCAGTGACGGCCTTGCTGAGGTAGTTGAGCTCCTTTTCCATCAGCAAGCCGGCGGCGCATTGGCCACCCTTCTGCTTGACGAAGTGCGTGATGCCTTCGGTCGAGGCGTGGGCGCGGTGTGCGGCGCCGAAGGCGTCGTCGACGTAGACGTCGCAGAGCTCAGCGAGCTGTTTGGCGAAGGCGGGGTCGTTGGCCTCTTCGGCGGCATGGAAGCGGAGGTTTTCGAGCAGCAACGTCTGGCCGGACTCGAGGTTGCCGGCCATCTCGCGCGCGATGGGTCCGACGCAGTCGGGCGCGAAGGCGACGTTCTCGCCGTCGGTGAGGACGTTCTCGAGGAGCTGGCGGAGACGGTCGACGACAGGGCGAAGGCTCATAGTGTCGACGCGCTTGCCCTTGGGGCGGCCGAGATGCGCGGCGAGGATGACCTTGGCTTTGCGGCGCAGCGCGTACTCGATGGTGGGGATGGTTTCGCGGATGCGCGTGTCGTCGGTGATCGTTCCCTCTTTGGAGAGCGGAACGTTGAAGTCGACGCGAATGAATACACGCTTGTCGGCGAGATCGAGGTCACGGATCGAGAGCTTGGGCATTGCGAAGAGGATATACGACGGAAGGGGAGGGTCCGCCAGTGGGGGAGGATTTTGAGGAAATTATTCGCGGGCAAAGTGCCGGGCGATGAGCGCGATAGGCAGGCCCATGAACAGCATCAGGGCGAGCACACCGTTGAGCAACACCACTGCTGGGAGGTGATGTGTGCGAGGCGGGAGACGCGTTAGCGGAAGGACTACGAAGTTCATCAGGACGTAGATAAGCACCCCATAGAGAAGGCCGCTGACGATGGCGCGGCGGGTAAGGAAGCTGACGCGCGTCGCCGCCAGCAGGAAGAGCGCCGACCAGAAGAGCGTAATGGTGTAGTGGATGGCGAGGCCGAGGGCGGCCATTACCAGGCCGCCGTGGAGGGCGGAGACTCCGATCAGGCAGGCGGCGATGAATCGGAGGAGGCCTGTGGCGGGGACGCCGCGAAGGCCGTAGAAGATGAGGGCGTCGGCGATGTCGAGCGTGCCCGCGATGAGCAGGCAGAGAAGGAGCGCTTTGAAGAAGCGACTGTTGTTCATGGCGGCGATTGTAGAGGCGCCACGCCGGGGTGCCAGAGATTTTTGCAGGGAAGTGCCGCTTCTTCTCAGGGAAGGACCGCTTCGGCTTCGATCTCGACGCGCCATTTGGGGTTGAGGAGCTCTTTGACGGTGACCATGGTGGCGGCGGGGCGGATGCTGGCGAAGACCTCGCCGTGGGCGCGGCCGACCTCCTGCCAGTCTTCGGTGTGGGTGAGGTACATGCGGGTGCGGACGACGTGCTCGAAGGAGGCGCCGGCAGTGTGAAGCGCGGTCTCGATGAGTTTGAGGCAGGCGCGGGTCTGGTCCGCGGCGGAGAGATCGTCGGCGCCGACGGGGCCGGTGCCGGAGACGTGAACCACGTTGCCGATGCGGACGGCGCGCGAGAAACCGATGATGGGCTCGAAGGGGGATGTGCCGGGGATGTTCGTGCGTGTCATGGATTTGATGTTAACCAACTCTGAGGTGGTTCGTTATGGCGGGCGAAGACGGTGATTCATTGGGGGAGAGCAATGGCGCGAAGGGGTTCAGTTCGGGCAATGGTCGGCGTGGTGGTGCTGGCGGTAGCGATGGCTGCGCCGATGGTGGTGCAGGCGCAGGCCACAGCGCAGGATCAAACGGCGGCGGCACCTGCGACGCCGCAGGATCTGGGAGCGACGCAGCAGAGGCTGATGCAACTGTTGCGCTTGAGCCCGACGCTGGCCGAGGTGGTGTCGAGTGATCCGTCGCTGCTGGCCGATCAGCAGTATGTGGCGAAGAGCAATCCGGAGTTGGCGGCGTTTTTGGCGCAGCATCCAGAGATCGGGCGCAATCCGGCGTTCTGGCTGTTCTCGGAGCTGCGGAGCCCGCAGCAAAGGCCCTACGAGGTGCTGGAGCCGAAGCGAGGATTCGTACCGCCAAGAGACTCGAGGAGCGAGGGGTTCGACCGGGTGATGAGCAATGTGGCACCGATGATTGTGATGGTCGTGCTACTGATTGCGCTCGCGTGGATCATCCGAACACTGGTGGAGAGCCGGAGATGGACGAGGGTCTTTACGCTGCAGAGCGAGGTGCACGGGAAGCTGATCGATCGGTTCGCGAGCAATCAGGAACTGCTGGGCTACATGGAGACGGACGCGGGACGGCGATTCCTGGAGGCGGCTCCGATTGTGACCCAGCCGGATTCGCGGCGGATGCCGAATCTTGTATCGCGCATCGTGGCGACGCTGCAGATCGGGCTCGTGCTAATGCTCCTGGGAGCAGGGTTGGTCACTCTGAGGGGATCCGTCGGGGATGCAGAGACGACGATGTTGGTGCTGGGCGTGATTGCCCTGATGCCGGGGATCGCACTTATCATGTCCGCCGGCATATTGTGGCTTCTGGGGAAACGGCTGAACCTGATGGAGACGCCGCACGTACCAACGGATATGGATGTTCGGGGGCACGAATGAGCGGGTGTGATGCCGCGCTCCGGATGAGGATGGCGCGATGACCTGGGATGAGGTTCTCGAGAGTGTGCAGACTGGTGAGGGCGCTGCAGCCGCGTCGCGCATGGATAGAGATGCGTTTGCGGGATTCTACGAGCGGATGGCGAGGCCGCTGTGGGCATACCTGGCGAGGGTGTCAGGCGACCCGGCGCTGGCGGACGATCTCGTGCAAGAGAGTTTCGTGCGCATGCTGGGCGCGGCGACTCCGATGGATGGCGAGGTGCATGCCAAGCGCTATCTGTTCCGCATTGCAACGAACCTGCTGAAGGATTACTGGCGCAGGCCGAAGGCGTCGTCGATTGAGGACCTGCCGGAGGGTGCGTTTGCGAACGAGAGCAGCAACGGCACGGATGCGCAGATGATGCTGGAGCCGCGGTTGTTGCAGCTTCGGCCGCGCGAGAGGCAGTTGTTGTGGCTGGCGCACGCGGAGGGCTACTCGCATAAGGAGATCGCGGAGATTATGGGGTTGCGGTCGCCAAGCATACGGTTGATGCTGTTTCGCGCGCGGCACAGGCTCGCGGAGCTGCTGAAAGTTGGAGGCGCTCGATGATGGGCTGCTCGCGCACGGCTGAGGTGCAGGAACTGTTGCGGTTGGGGCATTGGCCACAGGCCGCTGGTGAGCTTGAGGCGCATGTGCGCGGATGCCGCAGATGCAGCGAGATGGTGCTGGTGACGCAGGCTCTGGCGGTGGCGAAGGCGAGCTCGATGAATGAGGCGCGCGTGGAGCCGCCGGCGCTGGTGTGGTGGCGCGCGCAGCTGCGAAGGAAGCATGAGGCAGTTCAGCGCGTGGAGCGTCCAATGCGCGCACAGATGCTGGTGGTGTTGGCGGTCGTGTGCGTGGGGGTGGTGCTGGCGTTCCGGCTGAGCGGTGGCGCTGCGGCTTGGCGGTCCTGGATGAGTGCGGGCGCGGAAGCTGTGGTGCGGTCTGGGGTGGGAAGCCTTGGGGTGGGGTTGGTGGTTGCGAGCGCCGTGGCGCTGGCGATGATGGCAGGGCTGGCGGTGTATCTGACGTTGGAGCGGAAGTGACCGCGGAGTGCTGATCAAACCACGGTGGGCTTTGTGGCCCTGGATTTCGTGGTCGAACCTGGTTCCCTGCAGGCCCACGAGTTACTTCTCTTTGATTACCAATTTCTCGCTTCAAAGTTACGGCAAGTAGGGTTGCCACTTCGCGCAGCTGTGGGAGAATTCAGCAATGTTCATTGCTATTTCTGCATAGCAGCTTCGGTCTTGGCCGAAGGCGAAGGCGAATCGCTGTAAATCGAGCGTTCGCAGGCGATCGCAGGATTGCAATGACAGCACCAGAACCGGGCCACTTTGCTGTGAACTAATTCGGCTTCTGCGATTGCCCTTCTTGGGTGAAGCATCCGCATTGGCTAACAACCTAACCAGTGCCTTCACGAGGCGACGTGTCGTGCGGGCTACCTGTGTTTAGGCGTTGCGAAGACAACGCTGTGCATGGGGACAGCGGACTCGCGTCAAGACGGGTCAGGAGGATTCTCCGAATGAAGAAAATTTTGGCAGTTATCCCGGCACTCTGCCTGGGCTTGGTCTCTTTGACTGCAAAGGCTGACCCGACCCTAACCTTTAATGGCTCTTCCGGTAACATCGGTCCCTACAACATGACCCTGTCAGGGTCGCCAAGCACCAACCTGTCCTTGTTCTGTGTGGACGACTTTCTGCACATTCAAACCGGCGAGAGCTGGACGGTGGACGTGATTCAGGGAAGCCAGCTCAGTTCAAATTCTCTGACTTCGTCGGACGCCTACAAGTACGAGGAAGAGGCGTTCATCCTGAGCGAGCTGAGCACGTACGGCAACACTGCGGTTCAGGATGCTCTCTGGAAGGTGTTTGATAACTCGGATAGCCTTTCCGGAAGCGCGGCGAACTTGTATGGCCTGCTGAGTACTTCCTCTTTCAACAACTTCATTTCGAGTGGCGGATACGACAACTACGTCTACTACATCTATGACAATGGCACGGTGAATGACCCTGTTTGCAGCGGAGAGGGCAGAGATAGATCCTGCTCAGCCCCACAGAACTTCATCGGAGACCCGCCACCGAGCGCTACTCCTGAACCGTCGAGCCTGCTCATGTTGGGATCGGGTCTCATCGGTTTGGCCGGGGCTGCACGGCGCAAGTTTCGTCGCGCATAAGACGGTCAGTTACTTCGAAAGGTAAAGCGGAGCGCACGGATTCAATATCCGTGCGCTCCTTTTTTGCGATTTTTGCGAGTAGAGATGCTGCGGGATTTAGAGGGCCTCCTTCGCGAGGAAGAGGACGAGGTCGCGGCCGCGATTGGAATAGCCCCACTTGCCCTTGAAGTCGGTGCCTGATGACTCTGCAGATGGCCTAACCAGTGCGCTATCGTTGTTTTACCGGGCACCGAGGTGTAGGCGATGTGCTTTTCGGCGACAGCGAACTTTGTGGGTAGCGGAGTGCTGGGTGCAGTTGGCGTTGTCACGCTGACCAAGGTGAAACACAGCCGAGAGCTACTGTTTGCGTCGCTGCCTGCGCTGTTTGCAGTACACCAGTTTATTGAAGGGTTTGTATGGTTGGGACTCGACGGACATATGTCGCCGCAGGTGGCGCATGATGCTGGTGCGGCGTTCATGCTGTATGCGCAGGGACTGCTGCCAGCATTGATTCCATTGAGTGTGTTGCTGTTTGAACGCACGGCGAAGCGGCGCCGACGCATGCTGCCGTTTGTTGTCCTGGGGGTCGGGCTGACGCTTTATATGCTGTGGGCGCTGGCTGCGTTCCCGACGCAGGTGTATGTGCACTCCAACAGCATCGTCTACATCAACCAGGCAACGAACTACTTCTGGGTGGCAGTTCTGTATGTGATCGCGACTTGCGGCTCGCTGTTCTTCTCAGAGAGCAACGACATGGTGCTTTTCGGCGCGGCGAACCTGGTTATTCTGCTCATCACGATGGCAGTGAAGCGCTATGCGTTCACGTCCGTGTGGTGTGCCTATGCGGCGGTCGCCAGCGTGATTGTCCTGGCTTACTTCTGGAAGAGCGCGGGGGTTCGACCGTTCAAATACGTGAACGGGATTTAAAGGTTGCAGCGCAGCTGGAATCTCGAAATCCAGATTCCTCGCTGCGCTGCGTAATGACCAAAGACCGTCCCCAAAAATCCTACAGGCCGTTCTTCGCGAGGAAGAGGACGAGGTCGCGGACGCGGTTGGAGTAACCCCATTCGTTGTCGTACCAGCTGATGATCTTGCCGGTGTTCTGGCCGACGACCTTGGTCAGCTTGGAGTCGACGATGGAGGAGAGTGGGTTGCCCTTGAAGTCAGAGCTGACGAGCTCCTCGTCCGTGTAGCCGAGGATGCCCTTGAGCGGGCCTTCGGCGGCGGCCTTCAGGGCGGCGTTGATGCTCTTGGCGTCGATGGGCTTCTCCGTGACGAAGGTGAGGTCGACGACCGAGACATTGGGCGTCGGGACGCGGATGGCGAAGCCGTCGAGCTTGCCGTCCATCTCCGGGATGACGAGCTTGAGGGCCTTGGCGGCGCCGGTGGAGCTGGGGATCATCGACAGCGCAGCGGCGCGGGCGCGGCGGAGGTCCTTGTGCGGCGTGTCGAGGATGACCTGATCGTTGGTGTAGCTGTGGATCGTGGTCATAATGCCGGAGGTGATCTTAAAGGTGTCGTGGAGGACCTTGACGACGGGCGCGAGGCAGTTCGTCGTGCAGGAGGCATTGGAGATGACGTTGTGCTTGGCGGGGTCGTACTTGCCTTCGTTCACGCCGAGGACGACGGTGAGGTCCTCATTGGTGGCCGGTGCGGAGATGATGACCTTCTTGACGGTCGAACCCAGGTGGGCCTTGGCCTTCTCGGCGTCGGTGAAGAAGCCGGTGGACTCAATCACAATCTCGGCGCCGACGGAGGCCCAGTCGAGCTTGGCGGGGTCGCGCTCGGCGAAGACCTTGATGGTCTTGCCGTCGACTGTGAGGGAGTTCTCGGTGTGAGAGACGTCGTTCTTGAGATTACCGAGAATGGAGTCGTACTTGAGGAGATGGGCGAGCGTGGCTGGAGTGGTGAGGTCGTTGACGGCGACGAATTCGATGTCCTTATTGCCGAGTGCGCTACGGAAAATATTGCGCCCGATGCGGCCGAAGCCGTTGATGCCTACCTTTACTGCCATTTGCGTGCCTAGACCTCGTTGGGATGGTTTGAGAGTTAGCGCGGTTCAAAAACGATTGAGGACGCACATGCTCCCAACTATTGAGGCTACCAAAGGGCGATAGGCGGGGCAAATGAGACCGCGGAGACGGATACACACAGGTGCACCGTTTGGGCGGCATGCCACGCGTGTGATAAAAGCAGCGTATGCGCGAATGGATGCGCGAGAAATTCATGAGACGACGTTCTAAGCGTGGGCCAAACGATTCTGAGTCCACAGGCAAGATTGGGCAAGAGCTTCCAACCAACCAGCCGGCGCCGCTGAGGCCGGCCTATCCGGAGCCAGCGAAGGCGGAGCCGCAACCGGATGTTGCCGCCGAAATGCATGGTCTGCAGCCCGGCGAAGCCGCGCGGAGTGCCAGCGAGGCGACCCAGCAGGGCGCCCCCCTGGAACCCCAGCGGGTTGAGGTGGAGACACAGCCGGAGTCGCTGGCGACGCCGCCCGCGGAGCCTGTGGCCGTTCCGGCGCGATCGCCACGCGGGTATGTCGTGCTGACGATCGGGCTGCCGGGCTCGGGCAAGACGACCTGGTACAAGCGCCGGGGTGTTGCGCCGCTCTCGAGCGATATGCTGCGGTCGATCCTGTTCGACGACATCACGGATCAGCGGTACCAGGGGCTGGTGTTCTCGACGCTGCGGAGCCTGCTGCGCGCGCGGCTGATTGCCAAGATGCCGTGGAACTATGTGGACGCGACGAACCTGAGTCCGCATGAGCGACGCCAGTGGATCAAGATGGCGAAGAGCTTCGGCTACGAGGTGCAGGCGGTGTTCTTCGACGTGCCGCTGGCGGTGTGCCTGGAGCGGAACGCGAAGCGTGAGCGGCAGGTCTCGGACGACGTGATGCACAAGATGGCGGAGAGGCTGCGGCCGCCGGCCTTCAAGGAAGGCTTCGACAAGATCACGGTCGTGCGCGTAAAGGGAGCGCTGCCTGCGGCGGGTGGTACGGGCGCTGAAGGCGAGGCGGAGACGCCGGTCGAGGGATAGAGAAATAGCAGAAACTGGATAAAAAGAACAGCAGAACTGCTGGGAAGTAGCGCAGGAGATCGATGGCCACTCACGGGGTGGAGTTCGCGGATGTGAGCTTCACGGTGGGTGGCCGTCGGATCTTAAGTGGGATTTCGTTGCGGGTGGAGCACGGGACGACGACGGCGCTGCTGGGCCGAAGTGGCTCAGGCAAGACGACTCTGCTGCGCACGGTAAACACCTTGGTGCGTCCGACAGGTGGGCGCGTGCTGGTGGATGGACGCGATGTTGCGGCGGAAGATGTGATCGCGCTACGGCGAGGGATCGGATATGTGATCCAGGAGACCGGGCTGTTTCCGCAGATGACGGTTGAGCGCAATGTGGGGATGGCGCTGGAACTGGCCGGAAAGCCGCGAGAGGAAATTCGGGCGCGGGCGGTGGAGATGCTGCGGATGGTCGGGTTGCCGGAGGATGCGGTGGGACGTTATCCGTGGCAGTTGAGCGGAGGGCAGCGGCAGCGCGTGGGTATGGCGCGTGCGCTGGCGAATGAACCGAAGCTGATGCTGATGGATGAACCGTTCGGCGCTCTCGACCCGCTGACGCGCGCGGAGATGCAGACGATGCTTCGCGAGCTGCTGCGGCGGACCGGAGTGACGACGCTGATCGTGACTCACGATCTCGACGAAGCGCTGTACCTGGCGGACAGAGTGGTGCTGCTGGAAAAGGGCGAGGTTGTGGCGGATCTCGCGAGCAAGGACGTGCGGGAGTCGTCGAATGAGGCGATGCGGAAGTATGTGGCAGCGACGCATCGTGAGGTGACGGCGTGAACGGCTTTCTCGCGCAGCATGGTGCGGAGATCGCGCGTCTCACGTTTGAGCACATATGGCTGACGGCGAGCGCGATGCTGTTTGCGTGCGCGATTGGGCTGCCGCTGGGCGTGCTGCTAACGCGCAGGCAGGCGCTGGCGAGGCCGGTGATCGGCGTGGCGAATGTGCTGCAGACGATTCCGAGCCTGGCGATGTTCGGGCTGCTGTTGCCGGTGCCGTTTCTGGGTGATCGCGCGGCGCGGCTGGCGATTGTGGCGCTGACCGCGTATGCGCTGCTGCCGATTCTGCGCAATACGTATGCGGGGATTGGGAGCGTCGACCCGGCGGTGATCGATGTGGCGAACGCGCTGGGGATGACGGGATGGCAGAGGCTGCGCAAGGTGGAGCTGCCGATGGCCGCGAGCGTGATTCTCGCAGGGGTGCGTACCGCGACGGTCACCTGCGTCGGTATAGCGACAATTGCGGCGGCGATCGGCGCAGGTGGTCTGGGCGAGTTGATCTTCCGCGGTGTGGCAAGCGTGGACAATGAGTTGGTGCTGGCCGGCGCGGTGCCCGCGGCGCTGCTGGCGCTGTGCGCGGATGGAGTGCTGGGGTGGTTCGAGAAGCGGCTCGTGGTGCGGCGGTGAAAGCTGCGGTCCTGTTGTTGGGGCTGCTTACATTGACGGCGTGTGCGCCGCCGCGGTCGTCGCACATTGTGATTGGGGCAAAGAACTTTACGGAGCAGGTGGTCCTCGGAGAGCTCTTGGCGCAGGAGATCGAGGCAAGTGGTGCTGGTAAAGTCGAGCGGAGGTTTTGGCTGGCTGGGAGTTATCTCTGTCAGCAGGCGTTGATCTCGGACCGCATCGACGGGTATGTGGAGTACACAGGGACGGCGCTGACGGCGATTCTGAAGCAACCTCTGCCGAAGCAGGGAACATGCGATGAGACGTGCGTGCATGCGGAGGTCGCGCGGTTGTATGAGCAACGCTACGGTGTGCGCGTCGGTCCTGGGCTTGGGTTCGAAGACACGTTTGCGATGGTGGTGCGCGGTGATGATGCGCAGCGGTTGGGATTGAAGACGATCTCGGATGTGGCAAAGGTGAAGCCGCCGATGAGATTGGGTGTGGGGTATGAGTTTGCTGAGCGGCCGGACGGTTTGCGGGGATTGAGTGCGGCGTACGGATTGAAGTTTGATGGCTCGCCGCGGACGATGGAACTCGGGCTGCTGTATCGTGCGCTGCAGGCGCGGCAGGTGGATATCGTGGCGGGGAACTCGACCGATGGGGCGATCAAATCGCAGGGGTTTGTGGCACTCGAGGACGATCGTCACTACTTTCCACCGTACGAGGCGGTGCCGTTGGCGCGAGAGGATTCGCTGAAGCGGTGGCCCCAGATCGGCGTGGCGATGGAGCGGCTGGCAGGCAAGGTGAGCGATGATGATATGCGCGCGATGAACTTGGCGGTTGAGGCGCAGCACCGGGATGTGGCAGAGGTCGTGCGGGAGTTTCGCGCGAGGAGGGGTCTGTGATGGAGAAGCAGCTATCGAGCGCGCCAGAGCCGTGGATGCGCGGCACGCATGGTGATCTGGATGTCGTGCGCCGCGCGGTTGTGCATGCGCTGGAGCTGGCGCAGGAGGATGTCGCGAAATGGTGCGGCGGGTTGAGTGATACGGAGATGATGGCGCGGCCGAGCGATGTGGCTCCGATTGCGTTTCATTTGCGGCATATCGCGCGATCGCTGGACAGGTTGCTGACGTACGCGGAGAATCGGATGCTCAGCGAGACGCAGATGCGAGCGCTCAAGACGGAGATGGATGCGACGACCGCAGAGGAAGTGTTGCGAGAGTTCCGCGACGGCATTGCGAGCGCGAAGGAGCGAGTGCGTGCGGTTGCTTCGGAGAGCTACGAGGAGTTTCGCGGCATTGGGCGCAGGCAGTTGCCGACAACCGTGGGCGGATTGCTGATTCATTGCGCGGAGCACACAGCGCGGCACGTGGGCCAAGCGGTGACGACGGCAAAGCTGGTCACAGCGAGAGAGGAGCAGCGATGAAGATCGATTTTGCGGGAAAGGTGGCGCTGGTCGTGGGAGGAACTGGCGGGTTGGGGCGTGCGGTGTCGCTCGCATTTCTGGATGAGGGAGCGAAGGTTGTCGTTCCGTACCGCAGCGAGAAGGAGTTTGTGGAGCTGCGCCGTGCGGCGGCGGGACGAGAGTCGCAGTTGATCGGCCGCGTGGTCGATGTTCTGGACGAGGCTGCTATTGCGAAGCTCGTGGATGAGATCGGCCGGATCGATGTGCTGGTGAACACCGTGGGTGGTTATGTCGGCGGCGTGGAACTGTGGAAGATTGCGCCTGCGGACTTCGATCGCATGTTGAATCTCAATCTACGGACGGGCTACCTGCTGGCTCGTGCGGTCGTGCCGGGGATGCTGAAGCGCGGAAGTGGCGCCGTGGTGAATGTGTCGGCGAAGGCTGCGCAGGACTATGGTGCGGGGGCTTCGGCGTACGCTGCATCGAAGGCTGCGTCGTTGGCGCTGATGGACTCGCTGGCAGCGGAAACGCGCGGGAAGGGTGTGCGCGTGAACTCAGTGCTGCCGAGCATCATCGACACAAAGGCCAACCGCGAGGCGATGCCGGACGCGAAGTTCGATACGTGGCCGAAGCCGGAGGACATTGCCAAGGTGATTTTGTTTCTTGCGAGCGACGCGGCGAAGGTGGTGCACGGCGCCGCTGTGACGGTGTATGGGGACACCTAGGAATGAAGACGACGGCGGTGCTCGACGCGCTGGAGAGTTTCTACGGCGCGCAGAAAGCGCACTGGCCGACGGAGCCGTATGCGTTCCTGGTGTGGTGGCACTGCGGATATCCAGCAAGCGATGCGGCGTGTGAGCGCGGGTGGGAAGTGCTGCGCGCGACGGTCGGGACGGAGCCGGGGCAGATTCTGCATGCGTCGCAGGAGAAGTTGGCGGCGGCGCTGAAGGCGGGCGGCATGGTTCCAGAGCTACGCGCGCAGAGATTGCAGGAGATTGCGGCGCGAGTGCGCGATGAACTGGGCGGAGACCTGCTGGGCGCGATGGAAGGGCCGGTGGAGAAGGCGCGGAAGCTGCTCAAGAGGTTCCCGAATATCGCCGATCCGGGCGCGGACCGGATGCTACTGTTCGCGCGCGTGTCGCCGGTGGCGGCTGTGCCGTCGAACTGTCCGCATGTGCTGGTGCGGATACAGCTTGGGCTGGAGCGTGAGAACTATGGAGTTACGTACCGCGAGGCGCAGGAGCTGTTGGAAGCGGATGTGATGGCGGGGTTCGAAGCACGGATGCGAGCGTATCTGCTGCTGAAGCGGCATGGGCAGGAGATATGCAAAAGGACGAAGCCGAAGTGTGAACGGTGTCCTGTGAGTGGAGATTGCCGGTACTTCGCGGGGCATGACCGCGGCGGCGTGCGAAAGTACGGAGCCGCGAGCTGAGGCTGACCGTGCGTTAGTGCAGTGTGGCATCGAAGAGCGGATCGGGGTACAGCATTTGCCCTATTTCGCTCGCGACTTTATCTCCGTTGTCACCGTTTGTCAGAACGACGACTCCCACGCCGCTGGAAGGATTGAAGAAAGCGAGCGAATGAAAGCCGGTGTCGGAGCCGGTGTGTTCGAGGATGATGGCGTCGTTGAGATGCATAACCTGCCAGCCAAGCGCCATGCCGACGGAGATGCCGCATGGCTGACCGGAGGGTAGGGCTGAACAGACTTCGGCGCGCTGTTCCGCAGTCACCAGGTCGCGGTGTATGGTGCGACGCTGGGCGGCGATCTCCGGGGTGACGCCCTGATCGTGCATCACGCTGACAACGAAGCGCGCGTAATCACCGATGGTTGTGTGGACGAGATCGGCAGCGTTCCAGTGCCATGTGGTGGGCTCGGGCTTGTCTCCGGAGGCGGTGTGGGCGATAGCGAGACGGGCGCCGGAATTGGGTTGCGGCGTGTAGGAGGTATCGTGCATACCGATGGGATCGAAGACGTAGGTCTTCGCAAGTTGATCGAAGGAAACGCCAGTCTTCTTTTCAGCGAAGTGCGCAATGTAGTTGTAGCCTTCGCCGGAATAGCCCATGGCGGTCCCAGGCTGGAACTTGAAGGTGAGGACACCGCCGGTCATACCCCGCCAGTTGGGAAAGCCTGTCTCATGGGCGAGGCAGATGCGCGGCGTAAGCAAGCTCGCCCACGGATTGTCTTTGAGATCAGGGTCAACCCAGTAAGGAGAGATAGGTTCGTCGAGTGACAACTTACGCTGGGAGGCGAGGCGAAGGATGGTTTCAGCGGTGATGGGCTTGGTCAGCGAGGCCACTTCATAGAGTGTGTTGCTGGTCGCAGGCACACCCGAAGACTGGTCGCCATACACAGCAATCCATGCGAGCACGCCGTTGTGAATGTAGGCAACGGCAACGCTGGGAACGTCATACTTGCGCAAGAGCGCCGGTGCGGCGGCATCAAGGCGGGCGCGGAGCGCATTCGGCGACTGGACAGACTGGGGCCACGCTTGCAGAAGCGGAGCGAAAAATAGGGCAAGCAGCAGTAAAGGCCGCTGACGGAAGCGCATGAGGGAGATACGCTGCCCCGCGGCAAATGTTCAATTGCGATGGAGCTTGGATTAGCCGGCGAGGGCGAAATCAGCCGACGAGATGACCCATCTTGTCGCGCTTGGTTTCGAGGTAGCGCTCGAAGGTGGGCTCGACGGGAATCTCGGCAGAGAGGCGTTCGACGACCTTGATGCCGGAGGCCTCGAGTGCGGCGACCTTCTCAGGATTGTTGGTGAGAAGGCGAACCTCGTTCACGCCGAGCTGCTTGAGAATGGCAGCCGGAAGCTCGAAGTTACGGCAATCGGCCTGGAAGCCGAGTTCGAGGTTGGCCTCGATGGTGTCGAGGCCCTGGTCTTGCAACTCATAGGCGCGGAGCTTGGCCATCAGACCGATGCCGCGGCCCTCCTGCTGCTCGTAGAGCAGGATACCGGCGCCCTCTTCGGCGATGCGGGCAAGGGCGAGATGAAGCTGGTCGTGACAGTCGCAGCGGAGCGAGTGGAAGACATCGCCGGTGGTGCACTGCGAGTGGATGCGGATGACGGGCGGCCGCGCGTGGATGTCGCCCATCACAAGGGCGACGGCGCTCTCGACCGGCTGGCGGTTGGTCTCGCCCGGCTGCGTAAGCCCTTCGAAGCCGAGGATTCGGAATTGCCCCCAGCGCGTGGGGAAATCGGCATCGGCAACCTTGGAGACACTCACCAGCGGCATGACATGATTATAGATTCGCGGGCGGCGAAGAAGATGCAATGATGGCGATGAGTGGCGAGCTCTGCGATTTCTTTCGAGCGAATTAGGCATTGATGCGTCAGAGATTTAACTAAGTTGTGGGGTGCGGATGCGTTTGAGATTGGCTCGGTGTGTGTGCGTGGCGTTGGCGGCGATGGTTGCGGTGAGAGCGCTGGGTGCGCAGCAGGCGCTCGCGCCGGACTGGCAGACGAAAGCTGGCGGGAAGATGGAGTTCGAGGTCGCGTCGGTGCGTGAGGACAAGGGCCCGTTTGTGCCGCCGAGCTTTGCGCTTAGCCCTGACGATGCATATCTGGCCAATACAGACGCGCTCAATGCGGACTTTAATCTGTCCACGTATATCGAATTTGCGTACAAGCTGTGGCTCACTTCCGACCAGCGCCATGCCCTGTACGATCCGCTGCCAAAGTGGGTGACTACGGATCGATACGCGATTCGGGCCAAAGTGGATCACCCGGCGACGAAGGACCAGATGCGCCTCATGATGCAAACGCTGCTGGGTGACCGGTTCGGGCTGAAGCTGCACTTCGAGAGCAAAGAGGTTCCAGTGGTTGTGATGACACTGGCTAAACCTGGGGTTCTGGGCCCGAGGCTGCGGCCGACTAGCGGCACGGTTGCGTGCGACCTGGCTTCTCGACCGTCTCCGCCAAAGGGAAATCCGATGACGATGAGCGCGGATGAGATTCCGTGGACCTGCAACTACACGTTGATCATGAGGCAGGAGAAGATGCTTCTGGGCGGCGCCCGGAGTACGACGATGGAGCTGATTGCGGAGTTTCTCGGCAGCCTCGGTGGGAATTTTGGACTGGTAACGAGGCCTGTGGTGGATCAGACGGGTCTGACGGGACGATACGATTTCACGCTTGAATTTGCGCAGCCGCAAAGGGCCAGTGCGGAGCCTGGCGCTGACGCGGAACAGAGTGCTCCAGCCGGGCCCGGCCTGCTCGAGGCTGCGCAAGAGCAGCTGGGGGTGCGATTCAAGCCAGGGAAGGCCGTCCTGTCGATGCCCGTGATCGACCACGTCGAGCGGCCGTCCGAGAACTAGTCGGGAAAGCGGCGCACACGCGTAGAGTAGAGGCGTGCACGCAAGCGACAACCTGATCCTGATCACGCTTCTGGTGAAGCTCGGCGTAGCAGCCGCAGTGGCAAGTTCGCTCGCGAGATCTACTCGCTTCAAACGGCTGCTGTTACGCGGCGCCGAGCGTACGCGCTCCGAGACGATGCTGCTTGTTGCCTGGATCTGCGTCCCGTTGACGCTGGGCGTGCTAGTGCGTGTTCGCGTGCCGAACTTTCTGGCAGCAGATCTTTCCTTTGAGGGAACGACGTTGTTGGCGCTGGTGTTCGGGCCGGCGGCGGCATTCGTTGGCGGAATTGCACTGTCTCTGCCGGCGATACTGCATCGCGAATATTTTGCTTTAGCCGTCAACCTGAGCGTGGCGGCGATCTTCAGCACCTTCAGAGAATTCGTGGATGAGGAGGATGTGTGGTCCTTCTCGCCACTGATCGACCTGAGCATCTACCGGTGGATTCGCCGGACGGTGCGGTTCCCGCACCTGGACCGGCAGATCTTTCTGCTGGTGCTCATCATGGTGGTGCAACTGACGGCGAGCCTGATCTCGAAGTTTTACTCCACGCGCTATTTCGAGCTGTACTCGCAACGGTGGCTGATTGAGGTGGCGATCTGCGCGTGCGCTCCCGTAGTCGTGGGGATCCCGCTGAAGATCTGGAACGCGGTGCGCATTGAGCACAAGCTCGAAGAGCAGGGCCGGTTGCTGTTGGAGGCAAGGCTCGACGCGCTGCAGCGGCAGATCAATCCGCACTTTCTGTTCAATACGCTCAACTCGATTGCGTCGCTCGTGCGCTCGCGGCCGGACCTGGCGCGCGAGCTGATCGTGAAGCTCGGCAATATTCTGCGCGCTCTGCTGCGGGAGCGTGAGGCGTTTGTGCCACTGGGTGAGGAACTCGCGTTTACCGACGACTACGTGGACATCGAGGTGGTGCGATTCGGTGAGAAGCTTCGCGTCGTGAAGGAGATTGCCGAGGAGACGCTGGAGTTCGTCGTGCCCAGCATGTTGCTGCAGCCGCTGATTGAGAACAGCATCAAGCACGGACTGGAGCCGCGGATCAGCGGGGGTACGGTGACGGTGCGCAGCCGGCTGGAGGGCGACCGCCTGGTGATCGAGGTAGAAGACGACGGAGTGGGCGTGGAGCCCGGGCGCTCGGTGACGGAACCGGTGAGCGGGCTGGTGCGTGAGGGCTCCGGCATTGGGCTTCGCAACGTGCGCGAGCGCATGCAGGTACTGTATGGCGACGATGCGGGCGTCGAGATGGTAAGCCGTCCGGGGCGCGGAACCCGCGTGCGGCTGAGCATGCCAGTTACGGCGCAGGAGCGCGAAGAGAGCCGCAAAGCGCGGGCGGCGATGGCCGGGCGCTCTGCATGAGTGAGCCGTTGCTTGTTAGAATTGGCGCGGTGGGGAACGGCTCTGAATGGCGGAATGGGTTGACACGATTGGCGCGGTGACGGGCTCACCGATTGTGGTGGACAACCGCCCCGCATTGGTCGACCGGCTGCAGCACAGGATCATGCGCCGGTCAAAAAGATTAGCAAAGAAAGAGAGACAGAGAGATTCAATGACTGAGATTGCATCGATTCATGCGCGCGAGATTTTAGATAGCCGTGGTAATCCGACCGTAGAAGCAGATGTAGTGCTGGAGGATGGGACGCGCGGACGCGCCGCGGTGCCGAGCGGAGCTTCTACCGGCGAGCATGAGGCCGTAGAGCTGCGCGACGGCGACAAGAAGCACTACCTGGGCAAGGGCGTCATGGGTGCCGTGGAGAACGTCGAGAGCATCATTGCGCCGGAACTCGCGGGAATGGATGCGACCAACCAGCGGCTGATCGACGCAACGATGATTGCGCTGGACGGCACGGAGAACAAGGGCAAGCTTGGTGCGAATGCGATTCTCGCGGTCTCGATGGCCTGCGCGCGCGCCGCGGCCGAGTCGCTGGGCGTGCCGCTGTACCGCTACCTTGGCGGCGTGAACGCGTGCGTTCTGCCGACGCCGATGATGAACATCCTGAACGGCGGAGCGCACGCCGACAACAACGTGGACTTCCAGGAGTTCATGGTGATGCCGGTCGGCGCGGAGACCTTCAGCGATGCGCTGCGCTGGGGCACGGAGGTCTTTCACACGCTGAAGGGCGTGTTGAAGAAGAGAGGCTACAACACGGCAGTCGGCGACGAGGGCGGATTTGCTCCGAGCCTCAAGTCGAATGTTGAGGCGATTGAGGTGATCCTCGAGGCCATTGAACTCGCGGGCTATAAGGCGGGCGAGCAGATTGCCATTGCACTGGATCCGGCGGCGAGCGAGTTTTACGACAAGGCCGCGGGACGCTACGTGTTCAAGAAGTCGGACAAGAGCGAGAAGACCTCGGACCAGATGGCGGACTACTGGGCGAGCTGGGTGCGGCAGTATCCGATTGTGTCGCTCGAGGATGGTCTCGCGGAGGACGACTGGCAGGGCTGGAAGTATCTGACCGAGAAGGTCGGACGCAAAATTCAGCTTGTTGGCGACGACCTTTTCGTGACGAACGTGAAGCGCCTGCAGCAGGGAATCGATGAGCAGGTCGGAAACTCGATCCTGGTGAAGGTGAACCAGATCGGAAGCATCAGCGAGACGCTGGATACGATCGAACTGGCGCGCCGCAACGGCTACACGGCTGTGATCTCGCACCGCTCAGGTGAGACGGAGGACACGTTCATCGCAGATCTCGCAGTGGCGACGAACGCTGGACAGATCAAAACCGGTTCGGCCTCACGCACGGACCGCATTGCCAAGTACAACCAGCTGCTGCGCATCGAGGAAGAGCTCGGGCAGACGGCGGAGTTCCTGGGGCGGCAGAGCCTCAACGGCGGAGAGTAAGAGAACGATGGCTAGACGTAGCGGACCGGTGGTGCTGACCATTCTTGACGGCTGGGGCTACCGGGCCGAGACGAAGGGTAATGCAATCGCGCTGGCGCGGAAGCCGAACTATGATCGGCTGCTGCGCGAGTATCCGAACACGCTTATCCGCGCGAGCGAGCACTTCGTCGGCCTGCCGGATGGGCAGATGGGCAACTCCGAGGTGGGCCATCTGAACCTTGGCGCGGGGCGCGTGGTGCGTATGGATATCACACGCATCGACGCGGCAATTGTGTCGGGTGAGTTTTTCGAGGACCCGACGCTGCTGAAGGCGATGCAGGCTGGCGCGCGCGAGGGGCATGCGTTGCACCTGATTGGACTCGTGAGCGATGGCGGTGTGCACTCGCAACAGCGGCACCTGCACGCGCTGATCAAGATGGCCGCGCAGCAGAAGCTGGAGCGCGTTTATGTGCACGCGTTCATGGATGGGCGCGACACGTTGCCGACGAGCGGCGCGGGCTATCTTGAAGAACTGCAGCAGGCCTTCGAAGAATACGGCGTTGGCAAGATCGCGAGCGTCAGCGGACGCTACTACGCGATGGACCGCGATCTGCGCTGGGAGCGTGAGCTAAAGGCGTTTCGCGCAATGGTCACGGGCACGGCCGAGGGCGGAGCCTACGCGGACCCGGTTGCGCGCGTACACGAGAGCTACAGCAACAGCGTCACGGACGAGTTCATTGAACCGTTTGTGTGTGTGGACGCAAATGACGAGCCAATTGCGAAGATCAGCGACAGCGATGCAGTGATCTGCTTCAACTACCGCGCGGACCGCGTGCGGCAGATTACCCGCGTGCTGACGCGGAGGTCGGGGCTGGCCGCGGATGGCGGTCTGTCGTTGCCCAAGGCCGCGGAGCTGGACGCGGAGATTCCCGTAGAGAGCACGCCGCGCGATCTTACATACATCTGCATGACGCAGTACGATCCGAAGTTCGCTCTGCCGATGGTGATTCCGCCGGAGAGCATGGACAACCTGCTGGCGAATGTGATGGCGAAGTATGAGCTTCGCAATCTGCGCGTGGCGGAGACGGAGAAGTATGCGCATGTGACGTACTTCTTCAACGGCGGGATCGAGAAGCCGTTTGCCGGCGAGGATCGCGAACTGGTTGCGTCGAAAAAAGTGGCAACCTACGATCTCGCACCGGAGATGTCGGCGGAGGGCATCGGCGATATTGTTGAGCGCGCGGTGAAGGATACGGCGTTCGATGTTGTAATTGTGAACTTTGCGAACGCTGACATGGTGGGGCACTCGGGCAAGCTCGAGCCGACGGTGCGCGCCGTGGAGACGATCGATGCGCAACTCGGCAGAATCTACAACGCGGTGCGGGGAGCGAACGCGAGCTGGATCATCACGGCGGACCACGGGAATGCGGAGATGCTGATTGATCCGCAAAGCGGCGGACCGCATACCGCGCACACGACGAATCCGGTGCCGTTCATCCTGGTGACAGAGCACGGCAAAAATATCGGCGTGCGCGAGGGTGGGTCACTGCGGGATATCTCGCCTACTGTGTTGGGGTTAATTGGATTAGACCTGCCGAAGGAGATGACGGGCGGCGATCTCCGGGTCGTATAGCAAGCTCCAGCAAGCTTACCGAACGGGCTGGCGCGCATCTAAAAGAATGCGCCATGTCAGTTCTCAGCTCCAATCTCGAATCGTCGTCAGTTGGATCGTCTGTTAGTGGATTTGGTCCTCATGTTGAAGAGTTGCACGCGTTCTTTACGTCACGCGGAGTGGCGTTCGGGTCCGTAGAGGATCTGAAGCCGTTTGTGGAACGGCTGGACGCGGATGCGAACTTTGCCGATGAGATGGCGTCGATGGTGCGGACGATCATCTACCGCGAGCGCGATGGCCTGTCGCGACTTGAATTAATCGAGTTGATGGAGACGGCGGTGGGTGGGCCGGCGGCCGAGGATGCGGAGACGCCTGAGGTTCGCGAGGCCGTGCGCAGGCTGATGGGGTTCGTGGAGAGCGTGTTCCGCACGCGGCGGAATCCGGGTGCGGTGAGCGACGCTGGTGTGGCGCACACTGCTGTGCCGGAGCCTGAGCATCAGGAGCGCAAAGAGCCGGAGGTTCCGGTGGTGCCTGGCGTTCAAGAGGCAGTGATGGCGGAGGCTTCGGAGAGTACACAGGCAGAGCATCCGACGATCGATATGTTCTACCGGGCGCGGATCGTAGCGGAGGAAGAGGCGGGGACGCTCGCGGAGGAACGAACGGTTGAAAGCGTAGAGAAGCACCGCGCTGAGGATGATGCAATCAGGGCGGAAACTGTGCTGCACACGGATCTGCACTTGCGCGTTCCGTTCGAAGATTTTGAAGAGCGAGAAACGGCGGAGAGGGGATCCAAGGCGTGGCTGTGGGTGGCGGGGTTCTGCGCCCTGCTGCTGGCCTTTTGTGCGGGGTTGTTTGTGCATCAGCGACTGATCGTGCCGCTGCGGGATCCGAATACGCCGTACGAGAAGTTGCCTCCGGAGACGGCTGAGGACGCGAACCCAGCTTCAACGACACCTGCGGTGGCGAGTAAAGCGCAGCCGGCTGAGGCAGAGAATTTGGCTGCGAGTTCCATGGTGGCGCGGGCGCCGGTGGTAAAGCTGGGTCCGGCCAGCGTGCCGGAGAATGATGTGAGTCAGCGGCCGAAGTATATGGCTCCGGCGACGATTGGGGCGCCGCCGGCTCTGATGGCGAGCCGCCTGGTGTATGCGCCGCCACCGGCGTATCCGATGATGGCGGAGATGACTCGGACCCAGGGGAGGGTGACGGTGGAGGCGGTGGTGGGGAAGGATGGGCGGGTGATTCGGGCGCAGGCGATCGGCGGGCACCGGCTGCTGCGCGGGGCGGCGGTGCGGGAGGTTTATGGACGACGGTATCGGCCGTACACGGTGAATGCGCGGCCGATGGATGTGGCGACGATTGTGACGGTGGATTTCAGGTTGCGGAGGTAGGCCCCCTCCCCCCTGTTTTTTCACAAAGTCTTCAGGAGATTGGACTTAGGGGTGGACCTAATGTGTCGCTGCAAATGCGAAAGGCTGCCGGATCGGCAGCCTTTGAACTCTTGCTCTAGTTCTATTTTAACAAACCAGATGGAATTAACATGTCACGAGTTTTGCAAGAGTTTTTGGTTTGTTTTGTGTGGGTTGGGGGGATTTCCACGGTTAGGTAGGCTTGACGGAAATTTTCGGCGACGCGAGGAAGACTATTCGCTGGTTTGGAGAATGTTCAGAACGTCTGTGCGAGCGCGCCTCCTGCGATGACGGTGACCTTCGGATGGGTGATGTTTGAAGCTGCTCGGCGTGAGGAATGGGCGGGGGCACCCAAGGTGCCGTGGCGAGGGATGGGGCACCCGCCCTCATCTCACTTCTGGACAAACAAACCGAAATAAAGCAGGGTTCACTCAAATCGTTGCTGCGCGGCCCGCGACCTCACCCAATTGCCGTGCAAAAACTTCGCAGCCTGAGCAGTGGTGGTTTACTCTTGCGCCGTCGGCAGAATCGGTGGAGGAATCGGGTCCGGCTGACCAGTCAACCTTTGGGGGCGATGATGGAGCAACCTATACCTGGGCGGATAAAAGAATGGATGACTCGGCGGAAGATGTTCAGGCTTTCATTCTATGTGGGGTGCATCGTTCTTTCGGCTCTGGCATTTGGGGTTGAATATCACATGCAGAACGCAACAACGGGAGTCCTCGCCCAAGTTCAACCGCAGCAGCCGGGCTCGATCAGCGATGCGGAGAAGGCGCAATTAAGCGCGCTGCTGCAAATGAATCAGCTGATAACAACTCTGGGCACGACCTTAATGGGCGCGCTGGGGTTCCTCCTGGCGAATCGCAAAACGACTTCGGGGTCACGCGGATTTTGGGCGGCGGCGGCAAGTTTTGCGTGCGTCGGATTATCCATCTATTTTGGGTACAACGCTTATAAGGGCATCATCAACATGCTGCAAAGCGCGCAGGATATCGGTTTTTTTGACGTCACACACGGCGTTATTCCGGAGGAACGCGCATGTCACTTTTTCTTCTTTGTTCTAGGCGTCTTCTTCTTCGCGGATTTTGCATTTCACGAATTCAGCCAGGAGGGTGCGGCAAATGCTTCCCGGAATTAGGGCAATCGCCTTCTCGGTAGTCTTGTTGCCGCCGGTGTCTTTCTTCCAGTCGGCTCCGCAGCCGGGTCTGCTCAAGATTATGTCCAATCCACCGGGAGCGAATGTGACGATCAGAATGGTCAACGACAACAGCAAGCCGGCGGAGGCGATAACGAATGTCACTCTTGTTGTGACACCGGGACAATACCAAGTGACAGCGAAGAGGGGATCAACAAGTCTGCATTGCACGCCAATGCCTGCCACGGTCAATTCAAGCCAAGCGACCGAGGTTGATTGTAATTAAGGGCGTTGTAGTGCTTCTGCTTTCCGCAGTGGTGCGGTTCGCGCGTGCAGCGTTCAAATTCGCTGTGAACACGCGGACTTTCGGATAGTTTCGTTGGCGATGACTTCTCTCCGCTTGCTTGAGTACCTGAGTAATGGTCTCAAAAAATACTGCAACCAAATATGCAATAGCTTCGTCTCCGTGGTGGTGTTCGGAACGGAGACGTCATGCTTCGATTCGTAGCGACACTTAGCTTCGCGGTCCTGGTAGTGGGAGCGGGCGGCGGGATGATGGCCGAGGCCGTTGGATCATCACAAACGGGACAGACTACAGGAATGCATCCGCCGCTGGTTGTTCCTTCAGGGACGCAGGTGCCGCTGGTGGTGACGCGGCCGGTGCGTGCGCAGCCGAAGATGCAGGGTGCAAGGGTGCAGGATGCGCTGTTTGCGCAGACGAACTTTCCGGTGGCGATCGGGGGCACGATGGCGATTCCGGCGGGGACGTATGTGGAGGGCGAGATCCTGTCGCTGACGCAGCCGACGCGTAATGTGAGCCAGTCGAAGATGCGCGTGCGGTTTACCGGCTTGGTGTTTGCGAATGGATACGCGGTGCCGTTGGGGCGGGACGGCAGCGATGTGGACACGATGGATGTGACGGTGCAGGTGAGCACCGCGAACGATCTGCTGCTGGACAATGGCGCGCAGATGGAACTGACGCTGACGAGTCCGCTGCCGCTGAGCGCGAAGAAGGTGCGCGCGGCGATTCCGTTGTCGAAGGCGGTGAGGCCGGGATCGCTGGCGTCGGCGACGATGTGCCGCCCGACGCCCGGGACGCCGGGTTCTCCGGGGGTGCCTGGGACACCGGATACGGTGATTCCGGGGACGCCGGACACGGTGATTCCGGGACCGGATGGAACGTCGACAACGATTCCGGGGACGCCAGCGACGGTGATTCCCGGTACGCCGGGGACTCCGGGTGATGCGGGAACTCCGGGGACGGTTTGTCCGGCACAGCCGAGGGTGATCTCGAGCGTGCCGGTGGCGGTGGCGACAGTGGGGGCAGGGCAGCCAGCTTCAGCGCAGTAACGAGGGAGGACGATATGAGGATGCGTTTGATTGCGTTGGTTCTGATGATTTCCTTTTTTGGAATGCAGGCGTCGGCGGCGACGATGGCGGCAGCACGGCAGGCGGCGGTCGTGCGGACGGTGGGTTCGCGGCAGGCCGCAGTTTCGCAGCAGGCTGCGGCGGTTGCTCCGACTGCGGCAACAGCTGCGATTGATGTGCCTGCCGGCACGAAGGTTCAGCTGAATCTTGTGAACCCGATTATGAGTCTGTCGACGAAACCTGGCGATACAGTGCGCGCGGTGGTGGCGTTTCCGGTGACGGTGGGGAACCATGTGGCGATTCCGGCGGGGACGTTTGTAGAGGGACAGTTCCTCTCAGCTACTACGAATCCGACGACGAAGGTGCGGTCCGCGGGGAATCCCGGGACGAAGGGGAAGAAGTCGGCGAATGGTCCGGCGCTGCAGATTCACTTTACGAAGCTGGTGTATGCGAATGGATACACGGTGTCGCTGGATGCGCAAAACGCCGAAGCGAGCGTGACGGGCGTTGCGAGCGGGACGGAGGATGCCGCGGTGCAGATGCCTGCTGGTTTACGTGAGCACGGGCCGGATGGCGGTGCGGCGTTTATCGAGGGGCAGATCGGGGAGCCGTTTCCGCCACCGCTGCAGCCTCCGCCGCAACCGGTGCGGCCTGGGCCGAACCCGGTGGCGTTGACGCTGGGCGTGGTGGGTGGCGCGGTTCTGCTCACGGTGGTTGCGCTGCTGGCAGGGAAGCGGCGTGTGAAGTCTACGGATGCGGTGCTGTATGACGCTGGGTGGCAGTTTTCGATGTCGCTGACGGGTGCGCTGATGCTGGATGGGGCGCAGGTGATGGACGCGGCGAGGATGGCGCCTGCGCCGTAGACGAGGATTGCCGATGTTTCGCTAAAGGGCGCGGCGGTTTTCGAGGGCGCGAGTCATGGTGACCTCGTCGGCGTACTCGATGTCGGAGCCGGCGGGGACGCCGGTGGCGATGCGCGTGATTTGCAAGGTGGCCCACTGGCGGTGGGCTTCGTCGGCGAGGTAGCGGGCGGTGGCTTCGCCTTCGACGGTGGGGGATGTGGCGAGGATGAGCTCTTCGGTTTCCGGCAGGCGCGGCCAGAGGTTGGTGAGGCGGAGCTGATCAGGGCCGATGCCGTTGACGGGCGAGAGGGTGCCGTGGAGGACGTGGTAGACGCCGTTGTAGCTGCGAGTCTTCTCGATGGAGGCGATGTTGGTGGGCTCTTCGACGACGCAGATGAGGCGCTGGTTGCGCGTGGGTGAGGCGCAGTAGAGGCAGGGGTCGACGTCGGTGATGTTGTTGCAGAGGGAGCAGAGGCGGAGAGCGGCTTTGAGAGCGCGGATGGAGTCGGCGAGCGCGGCGGCATCGGAGTCGGACGAGCGCAGGATGTGGAAGGCGAAGCGCTGCGCGGTGCGCGTGCCGACGCCGGGGAGCTTGCGGAGTTCGTCGATGAGGCGGGTCATCGGTGCGGCGTAACGGTTCATAAGCAGTGAAAAGTGAGTAGTGAGTAGTGAAGAAAAGCTTAGAGGCCGAGGCCGCCGAGGAGGCCGGCCGCGGAGGATTGCATGGCGTCGTCGGCCTTGCGGCCAGCGGCGTTGATGGCGGCGACGATGAGGTCTTCGAGCATGGTGATGTCTCCCGCGGCGGCTGAGGCGGCGGAGGGTGCGATGGTGAGTTTCAGCAATTCCTTTTTGCCGTTCATGCGGGCGGTGACGGCGCCGCCGCCGGAGTCGGCTTCGACGATGGTGGAGGCGAGGCGCTGCTCCATCTGCTCGCGCATGGCGGTGGCCTGGGAGAGCATGTCCTGCATTTTGGAGATGTCCATGGGGAATCCTTTAGAACGATTCTAGAGAGAGGCAATCTTGGACATTGGCCGGGATTGGCGCTGGGAGTGGGAATGAGCCGTTCTTTCGACGCTCAAGTTGAATCTGGTTGTGAAACCAAGAGGAGCGGCTGAGACAACGCGAGGTGAGATTAAAGATCCGCCATCCTTCGCCGTGACGATCGTTCGCATCGATCGTCAGGTCACCCATCGTAATTTCTTCAGAATATGCAGCTCCCCACGCTCGGTTGAACTCCTGTTGTTGGTCATGTGACGCAGCGAGCACCGCCTGCTGATAATCGCTCTTGAAAGCTCTCAGATGCTCAGCACGTTTGTTTATTGCAATCTGCTCACGGTGACGCATTTGATATTTGGGCAGCGTCAGAACAACTACGTCCATCACAACGAGACCCGCAAAGAAAGCTACAGCCCCGATCGTGTTTGCTCGATTGCTCATGTCCGGGTGAGGTTCGCTAGTCCTTGTCGCGAAGGTCGATGACGTTGGAGATCTCGGCGGAGAAGAGGCGCTTGGCTTCTTTGACCATGGGGTGGTTTTCGGCGAGCTCGGCGGCGCTGCCGGATGCGGCGGCACGTTTCTTCTTCGGGGCCGCGGCGGGTGTGCCGGGGAGGAGCGTGAGCTTGAGGTTAGGGTGGGACTGGCGGAGCGTGGCCGTGAGGATGCGGTCGGCCTCGGCGTTGAAGAGGGTGGGGAGCATGGCTTTGGAGATCGCGGTTTGGATCTGCAGGGTGTCGCCGGTGAGGGTGAGGGTCGCGTCGTGGACGGCGGTCGAGGCGGACTGATGGCCTTTGATAGCGTCGAGGGCGGAGACGAGGGCGGACTGAAGGGCGTCGAGGTCGAGGTTTGTTTGTGGGGCCGACTCGACGAGGTGCGGGCGGTCATCGGGCTTCGAGGCCGGTTCGGGCGCGAGGGCGAGAGAGCCGTCGGTGGTGGCGGGCGCGGTCATCGCACTAGCAGTAGCGGGTGCGACTTTGGCGGATGCGTTTGGTGTCGGTGACGGCGCTTGCGTCGCGGAATACAGGGGTCTCTCCGCTCCGGCGCTACGCGCCTCCGGTCGAGATGACACGGTGGTAGTGGGAGCGGCTGCGGAGCCCACCTTAGCCGACTGCGTCGGCGAAGATGGGGCACCCGGTGTGGTGGTGGCAGGCGACGGAGTAGTTGAAGGGGTGGGTGGGGATTTGGTGGCGCCGAGTTGGGAGAGGAGGTCTTCGACGGGGAGGAGGCGCTGGAGGTGGACGAGTTTGAGGACGCCAAGCTCGAGGTGGAAGCGAGGCTCCTGGCGGAAGCCGAGGTCGTCGAAGGTGCGGAGGAGGATCGCGAGGAAACGGGAGAGCTCTTCTTCGGTGAAGAGTGCGGCAGAGCGTGCGGCGCGGGAGCGTTCTTCGGGAGAGATCTGGAGGAGGTCGGCGGCGAAGCCGTGCGCGGGCTGGTCGGGCTGCAGGTTCGTGATTTTGGCGACGGTGCAGTTGCGCAGGTAGCGGACGAACTGGCGGGCGAGCGGCTGCGGGCCGTTGCCGGCGTCGAGAAGGCGGCCGAGGATGGCGAGGACGTCGGCGGAGTTGTTGGCGTGGACCGCGGCGAGAATCTGCTCGAAGACGACGTTGGAGACAGTGCCCATGAGGGAGCGGACTTCGTCGGCGGAGAGCGCGGGTACACCACCTTCGACGGGGGCCGAGGCGATGGCCTGGTCCATGATGGAGAGCGCGTCGCGCATAGAGCCGTCGCCGGCTTCGGCTAGCAGGGCGAGTGTTGGGTCATCCGCGGAGATATTCTCCGCGGTGGCTATAGCCCGGAGCTGGCCGACGATGTCGTCAAGCTTGACGGCGTGAAAGCTGAAGTGCTGGCAGCGCGAGCGGATCGTCTGGGGGATGTCCTCGGGCTGCGTGGTGGCCATCATGAAGACGATGTGGTCGGGTGGTTCTTCGAGGGTTTTGAGGAGGGCGTTGAAGGCGGCGTCGGTGATCTGGTGCGCCTCGTCGAGGATGTAGATCTTGTACTTGTCGCGCGCAGGGCGGTACCTTGCCGCATCACGCAACTCGCGGATCTCGTCGATGCCGCGGTTCGTGGCAGCGTCGATCTCGATGACGTCGACGGAGGAGCCGGAGCGGATCTCGGTGCAGGACTCGCAGACATTGCAGGGCTCAGGAGTGGGTCGTACTTCGGAGCCGATGGCGTTGCGGCAATTCAATGCGGAGGCGAGGATGCGAGCAATGGTCGTTTTACCGATGCCGCGGTGGCCAGAGAAGATGTAGCCGTGCGCGATGCGGTTTTGCGAGAGCGCGTTGAGCAGCGTACGGGTGACGTGGTCCTGGCCGACGACGTCGGAGAAGAGCGTGGGGCGATATTTGCGGGCGAGAACCTGATAGGGCATCGGCAGGGTTGATTGTAGCGGGGAGAGCGGTGGAGCAGCGAGGGGCCTGGAAAAGTGAATAGAAAGTAGTGAATAGTGAAGAAAGGCTGGACGGGTTGGGACACAGGTTCGTGAGTTCCGAGGTGGCGTATGGACGAAGCGGTTTGGCCAGAGTTTTCGCGGGAGATATGGGCAGAGACCGGGACGACTCTACAACTGTGGATGCAGGTGGTGGGTAAGATCCGGATGGCGCTGACGCCGGCGGTGAATCAGTGCTGGAACGTGACGCTGTATCCGACAGCGCGCGGATTGACGACGCTGCCGATGTGGCACGGGACGCGCGTGCTGGAGATCGACTTCGACTTTGTTAGCCACGAGTTGATTCTGGAGACGAATGACGGCGGGCGCGAGGTGATTGCGCTGCAGCCGATGACGGTGGCGGCGTTCTATGGGAAGGTGATGGCGGCGCTGGATTCGCTGGGGACTCCGGTGAAGATTTGGACGCAGCCGATGGAGATGGAAGGCGCGATTCCGTTTGAACAGGATCAGACGCATAAGGCGTATGACGCGGATACTGTGCGGCGGTTCTGGAGGATTCTGCTGCAGACAGAGCGTGTTTTTGCGGTTTTTCGAGCGCGGTTTACGGGGAAGGTGAGCCCGATCCATCTGTTTTGGGGAGCGATGGACATGGCGTGCACAAGGTTCTCGGGGCGTGCGGCGCCGGAGCATCCGAGCATGCCGGGGCTGCCGGACCGCGTGACGCGGGATGCGTACTCGCATGAGGTGAGCAGCGTGGGGTTCTGGCCGGGAACGAAGGATATTGGTGCGTTCTTTTACAGCTATGTGTATCCCGAGCCGAAGGGCTATCGCGAGTACAAGGTGCGACCGCAAGAGGCGCGGTTTGATGGGGCGTTTGGCGAGTTCATTCTGCCGTACGAAGCGATGCGGCAGGCGGAAGATTCGGATGATGCGCTGCTGGAGTTTTTGCAGAGCACCTATGAGGCGGCGGCGAATCTTGCAAGGTGGGACAGAGGCGCACTGGAAGCTTCAGCACAGAGGTCTGCTGACTCGGCGTGAGAGACAGGTGAGGGAAGCGTCAGCTTTGGGAGCTGGCGCTGAAGAAGGTGAAGGGGTTGAAGTTGGTGTGGGCGTCGTAGGCGTCGGAGTTTTCTGCGCGCTTGAGGAAGTTGACGACGAGGTAGGTGAGCGGCGTGGCGACGATCTCGTAGGCGACTTTGAGGCAGTAGCTGGTGAGGATGAGCCTGGCGAGCGTGGCGGCGGGATAGCTGCCGGCGAACGTGAGGGTCACAACGATGGTAGTGTCGACCGCCTGGCCGATGACGGTGGAGCTGACGGTGCGTGTCCACAGCCAGCGGCCGCGCGTGAGGAGCTTGAGGCGGGCCATGGTGTAGGAGTTGGCGAACTCGCCGGCCCAGAAGGCGATGAGGCTTGCGACGAGCAGACGCGGAAGAATGCCGAAGACGGTGATGAAAGCCTTCTGATCGTGGAAGTCGGGATCCGCGGGGAGCGCGATGATGAGCGCGCCGACGCCATACATGAGAGCGGTGCCGCAGAAGCCGAGCCAGATGGCGCGGCGCGAGGCGGCGTAGCCGTAGACCTCAGTGAAGATGTCCCCGAAGATGTAGGTGAGAGGGAAGAGGATGAGGCCGCCGGAGACGGAGAGCGGGCCGATGCGAACGATCTTCTGGGCGACGAGGTTGGAGACGAGCAGGATGACAACAAAGGCCGTGATGAGGACGTCGAGGTAACGGAACTGGCGGGGCATCGTGGACAAGGCTACTGGAGAAGAGGAAAAGAGTGCCGAGAATAGCACGAATTACGTACGGGATTTCCGCCGGAACCTTCGCTTTTCTTTTGCCTGTGTCCGATTTTGCTGCTAGACTCGGCTCATCTCCACCTAGAGCAGTTTGCGTGGCGACAAAGGAGAATGACGTGGCAGATGACCGCAGCCGGGCTATTGAGACCGCCCTTTCGCAGCTAGAGAAGCAGTTTGGCAAGGGATCGGTGATGCGGCTGGGGGCGAAGGAGGCCATTGGGCCAATTTCGGTCATCTCGACCGGATCGATCTCGTTTGATGCGGCGCTGGGTGTGGGCGGTGTGCCGCGGGGGCGGGTGATCGAGATCTTCGGACCGGAGAGCTCGGGCAAGACGACGATTACGTTGCAGGTGATTGCCGAGGCGCAGAAGAATGGCGGCCTGGCGGCGTTTGTGGACGCGGAGCACGCGCTCGATCCGGCGTATGCGAAAAAGCTGGGGGTGGATACGGACAACCTGCTGGTGAGCCAGCCGGATTATGGCGAGCAGGCGCTGGAGATTGTGGAGGCGCTGGTGCGGTCGGGGGCGATCGATGTACTGGTGGTCGACTCGGTGGCGGCTCTGGTTCCAAAGGCGGAGCTTGACGGCGAAATGGGCGACTCGCATATGGGCCTGCAGGCGAGGTTGATGTCACAAGCGCTGCGCAAGCTGACCGGAACGGTGTCGAAGTCGCGCACGAGTCTGATCTTTATTAATCAGGTGCGCGAGAAAATTGGTGTGATGTTTGGCAATCCGGAGACGACGACCGGCGGGCGCGCGCTGAAGTTTTACTCGTCAGTGCGTATCGATATCCGCAGGATTGGTGCGGTGAAGGAAGGCGATGTAGTCGTCGGCTCGCGCACCAAGGTGAAGATTGTGAAGAACAAGGTGGCGGCGCCGTTCCGCGATGCCGAGTTCGACATTCTGTACGGTGAGGGCATCTCACGCGAAGGCGATGTGCTGGACCTGGCGGTGCTGCACAACATCGTTGAGAAATCGGGAGCCTGGTACAGCTACAGCGGTGAGCGCATCGGCCAGGGACGGGAAAACGTGCGTGGCTTCCTGAAGGAGAACAAGGATGTCTTCGGGCGAATTGATACCGAGCTGCGCAAGAAGCTGGGTATCAAGCCGAGCGAGGATGTAGAGATTCCTGAGGTGCCGGTGAATGGCACGGCGAAGGCAGCGGAGGTTGTGAAGTCGCGGCGGGGATAGCTCTCGCTGTCTGGTTTTGCATCGCTTGCGGAACCGCGGTTTACGCGCATCGTGTGTTGAAGATGCCTGCCTGCAGAGTGCTCTTCAGTGAAGAGCGCTGCGATGAGCGTGTCGTTTCGCTGCTGCTCGTTGGTAAGGTAAAATGAATTTCAGGGCTGGAGAGGTGGCAGAGCCCGGTTGAATGCAGCTGACTCGAAATCAGCCATAGTCGCAAGGCTATCGGGGGTTCGAATCCCTCCCTCTCCGCCATACATCATTCCAGTACAATCCAGCAAAGTCCGGTACTGACAAGAAACCCGCTAAATACGCGGGTTTTGTTGTTTTTGTTGTCTGATTTCATTCGGTACAGGTGAAAGCCGACAATCGAAGGGGGTAGATTCGGGGTGCTTCCCGTTATGGTGTCAAAAGTCTACCCCAGATTGCCCGAAGAGAGGCTGGAACTGGCGCTGACCGACACCGAGGCACGCAGGGCAAAGCCAAACCGTCTGGCCCTATAAGCTGGGCGACTCGGGAGGCCTTTTTCCGGCGGTAATGCCTACCGGGGGCAGGCTATGGCGATGGAAGTACCGTTACTACGGCAAAGAGAAGCTCATGGCGCTTGGAAGCTATCCGGCCGCGGGCGTGGACCCAATGGCTCGGCGGCGAGAGTCCAAGACGGAAACTCACGGGCGGGTCGAAACGACCTTTGAGGCGATAACGCTCGATGGATGGCCCACTGGAAGGACGATAAGAGCTTGCGGCACGTGGATTCGACCAAGCGACAAATCGACGCGAACATCCTGCCCAGCTTAGGGAGTCTCCAGATTGCGGAGATACAGGCCCCCCGACGTGGTGGCGATGGTACGGGGAGTCGAAGCGCGTGGTGTGCGAGATGTGTTCCACCTCGTTCTCCCATTCTGGACTTGCTAGGCCCTCGCTGCGCAGCGCCGGCCAACGATTCGTGCGCATGCCAAGAATAATGCCAGCGGTAATGGTGAGCACAGGACCGAGCCTCTGTTGATCGACCTCTGAACGATAGCCGCCGATTTGCGAACCATTCTCAATGGAAGTCATGCGACGTTCCCTTGACTATTGGACAGTGAGAGGTTCCGTGGTTGCAGTCGCGCCCGCTCCGGCTTCGTTCACGGCCGCAATGCGGAAGGTATATGTGCCGGGCTTGAGGCCCGAGATCACCTTAAAGGTCGTGTGCTTTCCGTCCGCCAGCGTAATGATGTTTCGGCCTGTAAGGACGACCTTCTGGTCACTCGGCTCAATCGTGACGACATAGGAAGTGATCGGACTCTCGTCAATACCAGGATGCTCAGCGCCGGGGCTCTGAAAGTGAATGCTCACCTCCCCATTGCCTCCTGCGTGAACAGAAACGCCGGATGGCGGCGGGAGCAGTTGCACCTGCCGATCGGATGGTGTGATGGAAAAAGAGGGGAGCGAGCTTGTGCTCGTTCCCGCGGCATTCATAGCCCTGACCGTGAACGTGACCGGCTGGTTGTTCGTGAGGCCGGAGACGCGTAAATAAGACAGCTTCGCAAACTCCTCGGCAGAGATGGTAGCGGTTGCTCCCGTGGACGCAACCACCGTGTAGGAAAGCACCGGCGAGTTCCCGGCGTCCGTTGGCGGGCTGAACGTGACGACCGCAAAGCCATCGCCCGGAGCAGCGGCGACTCGAGCAGGAGCCTCAGGCGCTCGCGCCGGAACGAGAGCATCGAATCGCCGATCGAGGACCGACTTGTATGGCGAAGTCAGGCCTGCGTTCGCAAGAACAGCATGAGGCACCTCGTCGAGTGAAGCGATGAGCCGATTTCCGCTGACAGTAACATTGCCATTCGAGGAGTCCGCATCGCCCTGCTGCCAGTAATTGCTCTCGATCGCGAGCGGATCGAAGTTCGTTCCGTTCTGGCCGTCGTAGTAATCGTGATGACGGCTTCCCCAGTTGTCGTGATTTGTGTTGAACATCACGTTGCCGCTGACGGTGATCATCGAAGATCCGTTGTCGGTGTAAATCTCGTGACCTGAACTGAACTGGTCGTAGATGACATTGCCGACGATCTTCTCGCCATCCGCCAAGCTCTTTCCGGTGAGACCCTGCGTGTAGATCCCGCCACCGTCGGAGAGATCAATCATGAGATCGTGGATCAGGTTGTCGCGTATGACGTTCCCAGTCGAGTTGTTGGCTTGGCCCGCTTGCTTGATCTTGTCAGGCCAGCCGCCCCATCCCATCGAGATGGCAGCATAGGGAATGTGATCGATCTGGTTGTGCGCAATGACCGTGTTGCGCGCATATCCCACGACAATCGGTATTCCCCCGCGCAATTCAGCTCCAACGTTGCGGAACAAATTATCTTCGATGCGATTGTCGGAGGTGAACTCAGCGATCGGCGCGAGCGGCGTGTCTACTCCGCCGAGTTGAACACCGTTGCCCGAGACATCAGTAAATATGCAGCCTTGGACTGCGTCGTGCTGTGCGCCATCACCCAACATGAGCGCCGCTGCGCCGAGATGGATGAAGTCGTCGTCCAGAAACTGAACGTAGTGCGCGAAGGATAGACTGATGTTTCCATGAGCCTGTGTCCATGCGCCGTAAGGGCACATTCCGCCGGGGACAAGGTGACACAACGCCTGGCGCGAATACCCGTCAGGCCTGGCGACCTGATAGTTTGCCTGAATCTCTGAGAAGCCATCGGGGCCGCTCGGAGCGAGCCACGTCGCGTATGAAAACTGAAGGCCAGAGAACGTGATGTCGTCGATCGGGGCAGACGCAGCACCGGCACCCTCAATGAGGGTCTCGAGAACCGGCAGTTCTACGTCGGCGGTATTGAGGTCCTCTCCGGTGCGCGGTACGTAGTAGATCGTGTGACTAGGCCGATCAAAGTAAAACTGGCCCGGCGTGCCAAGTAACTCATAGGCATTCTCCACATACTCTGGACGCTTGCCGACGCTCATAGGACCCACTAGGTTGGCCGTGCGGGTACCGTTGGGAAGCATGACGCGCTTAGTTGAGTTGTCCCAGCAGGGCTGCGCCATCGTGATGTTCGTGCCGGTTATTGACTGGACCGGGCACCGTGGCTCAGTCCAGGAGCCAAGCCCTTCGGAGCGCTCAGACCAGATACTGTTGCCGCCGGTATAGACGAACTCTATGTCCGACGGATTTCGCCACACCGACATCGCGGCGTCCGCAGCGATATACCCTGTGGGCGTCTCGGATAACTCGACAGGGACCCGGCCACGCGTACGAGTCGCTCGAACGCCGTTTACATAGAGCTGTCGCGAGTTCACGACGGATATAGGCACCGACGTTGCCCAAACATGCCGGCGAGTGTCGACCTGATGCCACTTTGAAAGGCGAACAGCTCCACTAATGACCGGATGTTCACCAGGTGCGGCTATGAAGATGACTCCTGAATCATCCGGCGAAATGTGAATAGGTGCTATGAGTCTGTAGATCCCGCCGCGGAGGATGATGTGGTGGTTGTTCATGTGGCGGCTAAGTGCTAGCGCGTGCTGAATGGAGAGGACTGGCCCGGTTGCGGTTCCGGGATCATTGTCGCTACCTTGAGGTGATACATAGATCTGTGCGGAAGCTGCAGTTGCAGCGAACAGCAGGGCAACCGTAAAGCGGAAAAACAAACGCATAGCTTCTCTCACGTGCGGCGACGTTGGTGGCATTGCCGACGATGTTAGCTCGACAGACAATCGCATGCCAAATAGAGGTATTCAATAATCACATATTGAAATACTTGCTTTGACCTTGCTAGTCTTTGGGTGATCCCTAATCAACGCCGGACCGAGCTAACCACGGTCAGAGAGGCAACATGGACAACGATTCCCGCAGAGCGCCTGCCACCCTGAGCAGGCGTCAATGGCTGACAAGCGTGTCACTTCCTGCCGCAGCGTCGATTGCCTTTTCTGGGGTTGCCAAAGCCGATCCCAAGCCCCTCCATCACGGTGACGACTCCGACGCTCATACTTACAACGTCCGCTCCTTCGGGGCCAAAGGGGATGGTCTTGCCATTGACACGCGTGCAGTTCAAGCGGCTATCGATGCGTGCACGCACGATGGAGGCGGAGTTGTTGTAGTCCCAGCGGGCACATTCCAGATCGGAACAGTGGAACTCAAGAGCAACGTGACCTTGCATATCGCAGCAGGTGCCAAGCTGCTGGGTAGTGCAGACGGTAAACAGTATCGCGCGGTGGATGCAATCCCGCTGAGCGGTGACACTACTCTGATCGATGGCAATTGGGCGCTTCTCTATGCAGTCAATGCAAAGAACATCACGATAGAAGGTCCGGGCACAATCGATGGTCAAGGGCATCAATTTCACTCAACCGCTCATGGAACGCCGCCACCAAGTGGTTTGGGAGGCCATGATCGTCCCTATCACGTCCTCGCCTACCGCTGCGAAGGCCTCACCGTCCGCAACATCGACCTAGTCGACTGCGCATATCACAGCGTTCGCGTCATTCAGAGCAAACGCGTCCATATGGACAGCATTTACATCCACAATCGCGTTAACAGCAACAACGACGGCTTCCACTTCATTAGTGCGCAGTACGTCACCATCAGCAACTGCATTGTGCTCTCTCAGGACGACGCCTGCGCTCTATTCGGCAGTTGTCAATCCATTACCGTCACCAATTGCATCTTCAGCACCCGCTGGAGCGTCTTCCGTTTCGGCGGCGGTGTCGTTGAGAACATCGCTGTCTCTAACTGCGTTCTGTATCAGGTCTACGGATGCCCAATAAAATTTCAGGGGAACCCAGGCTCGCGCTATGAAAACCTCGCGTTCTCCAATTTGATTCTCCAGGATGTCACGGGGCCAATCCACGTCGGGATGGGCCCGCGGCCTGTAAGGGGAGCAGAGCCCGATAAGCCGCTCAAGCCCGCAACTGACGACATGGCTGCCTCAATCGGAGGCGAAGCCGCGGGCCAGGCGTCACCCGCTATCCTCAAGAATCTCTCATTCACCAGCATTCATGGCACGGTCACTACGAATCCTGGCCAGATTGCCGAATCCCAGGTCACCAGTTTCGCCAATCCTGGCGAGAGACACTCTTGCATCACGTTCAACTGTGTCGGCGGGGCCACAATGGAGAACATCTCTGTCTCTAATGTTCACCTCGTTTTCGGTGGCGGAGGAACCGCCGAAGATGCGGCGCGGCGCGACCTCCCGGAGATTGCCGGGGAGTATTTCATGCTGGGCCCAATGCCTTGTCACTGTCTGGACCGACCGTACTTCGATCGCGCTGAACGAGCAGCTAGCGTCTGTCAAACCGAAAACCGCCTCGGCCAGCACAATAGCTGGTGTGCGTAATCTACCTGTCCTGCGGGACACGCTGGATGACCCGATACACATCGCAGCCCAACGTATCGCAACGCTCACCGCCACCGCATTGTTGAACACGTCAGAAGGAAGCGCTCTGCTGGATTCCATCCCACATGCCTCAAGATCGCAAGCCGTGGTGATCGTTGCCCACGAGCTTATTTGGGCCATGGCCGAAAACCTCGTTGAAAATGGTTACATCGTTCGTCCGGCGGCCCTATCTGCGGAGCGGCCTACTGCCGCTCAACTTAATCAGTTGATGTTCTTTCGGGCGCCCAAATGAAAGCCAGACATTGGTATCAATGAAGTCCCAGAGCGTAAAAACACCGATGATATCCCTTTCGGTGCGCCGAACGCGTTGGCCAAGGGACGCAATCTCCTGTAACTGAACGGCAAGCTCCAGGCTGCCGAGGCTTCCCCGTTGGCTGGCACGAAGCCCCTACCGAACCGGTCGCCACTGTCCAGAATAATTTTGGCCGCGTTATCGGCTCCTGCATGCGTCCTCCATCTATTACGTCTTCGGCAGGAATTTTCCAGAGCTAAACAAGTTACCTATTGACATCTGTCGGACCACGCACATATCGTTTCCCGCGACACCCGAATCGAACATTCATCAGTTTGGAGACGATCATGAGTGGAGCTGTTTCATTTGAGGCCGAAAAGCAAATATTTAAGAGGAAGCTTGGTCGGGGCATCTTCTGGAGTGCCATCGTTCTTGCAGTCGGATTCTGCCAGTGGCCTGCTGTGGCGCAGACCGGTGGGGACGGCGCTATTCAGGGCGTCGTCACTGACAAGACCGGAGCTTCGGTCCCCCACGCGACCGTTACGGCGACCAACACGGCGAGCTCCGTGAAGACGACGCGGGTGACGACGGACGCCGGGTTGTACAACATCACGTCCTTGATTCCTGGTACCTATACCGTTGTCGTCACGGCAAACGGTTTTCAGAAGTTCCAGCAGCAGAACGTAACAGTCGAGGCACTCAGCACGATCGGCCTGAACATTTCACTGGTGGTCGGGTCCCAATCTGAGGAGGTTACTGTTTCCACGGCCCCCCCGGCGCTCGATACAACGAATGCCACACTCGGCGGCTCTATTGAGAGCAAAGAATATATGTCGCTGCCTCTGTTGGTATCGGGGAATCAGCAAAGGGACATCACGCAGTTTTCCAACTTACTTCCGGGCGCTCAACTGAATCCGGCCGGCCGCTCCTCCATTATTGGCGGGACCCAGGCGCGATTAGGGGAAGAGTACCTCGATGGTGTGCCCCTCACGACCATCAGCCAGCAGGGCGACAACCGGCCCATCTTTAATGTGGTTCCGATGGAAGCCATCAGCGAAGTTCAGGTGGTTACGAGCGGTTTCTCAGCTGAGTTTCAGGGCATCGGTCTGGAGAACTACACCCTCCAATCCGGCGGCAATCAATATCACGGCACAGTCGCAGACTTTATTCGCAACACCGTCTTCGATACATGGGGTTTCGCGGCGCCATGGGCCACGATCACCAATTCTCAGGGCGTGAAGGGATTTCAGAAGGATGTCGGTTCAAAGCCGGTGGACCACCAGAATGAGCTCAGCGCAAGCTTCGGTGGACCCGTCATCATTCCGCATCTCTTCAACGGCAGGGACAAGCTCTTCTTCGAAGCGACTTACGACAGAACGCATACCCGGTCTGCACCGAGCTATGGCTACGACACGATTCCCACGGCGCAAATGCGGACTGGTGATTTCTCGCAGCTTCTCGCAGCGAACGGCGGCCCCGGGCTGGCCATCTACGATCCCACCACGCAAGCTGCGTGCACTGCCAACAGCACCAACGGTCCCTGCCGCTATCAATTTGGATACGGTCCCGGATCGACGAAAGGGGCGAGTGGTAATCCCGTTGCCACTGGAGCGGCGATCAACGTCATCCCTGCAGGCGAGATCTCTCCGATCAGCCAATACCTGCAGAAGTTCATGCCGGCTACGTCCAACAATGCCTTGACGGGCAACTATCTGGGCGGCATCCCCAGTGGATACGACAATTACCTGTGGGCGGGACGCATTGACTATCAGCTCTCGCAGCGGCAGAGATTGTCGTTTGCAGCGACCGATGGCCGTCGCCATGCGTTTCCATTTACCTCGGGCACCGCCAACCTGCCTCAGCCTTACCTTGCAGCGACCTTGTCGACGGTGGTAGGAGCCTCAATCCTCGCGGAGCATACGTTTACTTTCTCTTCCCGCCTGGTTAATCAGCTGTCGCTCGGCTACTTCTACTTCGGCGGCCCTCCTGTTCGGAACAATACGGAAGGCATTACGGAGTGGACGGCCGTAACTGCCGGCATCACTAATCTTCCTGAGGGACAGGCATCCGACCAGTTTCCAGGAGTGAGCTTCTCCGGAACGAACGCAGGTACCAACTGGTCGCAACCTGACGTTACGAACAAGACCGTGAGCCATACCTATGACATCGTTGACAACGTCAACTGGCTGGTCGGCAGGCACTCGATGACGATTGGTATCGAACTCCAGGATCTTATGGAGAACGCCAGCACCAATAACAGCTATTCCAGTCCCATCACCTATGCGTACAGTCAAAATGACACCGCCAATCTGAGCGGGAGCTCGTTTGCTACAACGACAACCGGCTTCTCCTACGCAAGCTTCCTGCTTGGCGGCGTAAGCAGCGCGAGCACGACCCTGCAGCCCTTCTCGGATATCGGAGAGCGATTCCATACGATCGCTCCTTATTTCCAGGATGATTTCAAGGTCACTCCGAAATTGACTCTGAACATCGGTCTGCGCTGGGACTACCTTCCTCCCTACCATGAGGTGCTGAACCGCTGGTCGTTCCTGAATGCGACGATTCCGAACCCGTACACCGGCAATCCAGGGTCGCTTCAGTTTGCCGGCAACTATGGCGGGGCGACCGTGAGCTGCGGTTGCGTCACTCCTGTGAAAACGTATTGGAACAACTGGGGTCCGCGCGTTGGCTTTGCCTACTCCGTGGACAGTAAGACGGTTGTCCGCAGCGCCTTTGCCGTCCTTTACTCGCATGGCGGCGGCACGGGTGGTGCTTCCCCGACCGCGACGGGTCAGACCGGTTTCAACGCTCCCAATGCTGTCTCCGAACCGAGCACTGCCAGCGCGACGTCGGCTCCGGCGTTTTATTTGAACAACAGTGCATATTTCCAGAGTATCGGTCTCTCGAATACAAGCTTTGGTGGCCCGACCTACGTTCTTACAGCACCTTCAAGCCCGTCGGCTACAACGCAACTCAGCACAACGCAAGTGGGTAACTTCGTGAACGGCTCGGGCGCGTTTGTAAAGTCCAACGCCGGGATCAGTTACGCGGATACGTACTACGGCGGCCGCACTCCGACGGTGTACTTCTATAACTTCGGAATCCAGCACGCCTTCACCAATACCGTCACGTTCTCGCTGAACTATTCCGGCACGACGAGTCACTTCCTGGCTGGCGCCAACGGCATTCGTGGACTTCAGGCCAACCAGATCAACCCGGCGTACTTTGTTCTGGGAACGCTGCTGACGGCGCCGGCAACGGCGGCCAATGTCGCCGCAGCGCAGAAGATACTTCCCAACTGTTGCGCGGCTCCCTACGCGGGCTTTACGGCTGCGGCCGGTACGTCGGCCGGTGCAAGCCTTGCAACGATCGGCCAGGGACTCAAGTGGATGCCACAGTACTCCGGCACAACCGACACCTGGGGTCTCTACAGCGCCAACGCCGCGTACAACGCGCTGCAGACGTCGCTGGCCATTCAGCCCACCGCTGGATTAACCCTGAACGTCAACTTCACCTGGTCCAAGGAACTTGACGATGCCGGAACGATCCGCAGCGGATTCCCCATACCGGCGTTTGCCAATGCAACGGGTAAGGCCTGGGCGGCGGATCGCATGGACCGCTCCCTCAGCACCATCGAGTCGCCTTATAACCTGGCAGCGTATGGCGTCTATAACCTTCCCTTCGGCAAGGGCCACATCGGCGGGGATCACTTCCTCGTCCGCGCAATCGCGGGAGGCTGGCAGTTCTCGAGCATTCTCACTTACTCCTCGGGCTATCCGCTGACTCTTTCCTCTTCGTCGTGCACCTCGGTGTATCAGCCCGGCGTGGGCACATGCATGCCGGACGTGAATCCGAACTTCACTGGCCCCATCATGAGCTCCAAGTGGGGCGTAGGTGCCACGGCTCTGAACCTCGGCACCAAGTCCTACATCAACAATGGCTATGTGAAGAACACTGTCCTGGGCGATGGCGTCGATGCGAATGGCAATGCGGTCACCTGCGCAACCAGCAGTGGACCGTTCTGCAACCCCGGCCAGTTCATGATCGGCAATGCAGCCCGTACGGGGGTCTTCGGTCTGCGGTCGCCTGGCAACTTCCGCCTGACAAGCGGTTTGCGGCGGGACTTCCCCATCACGGAGCGAGTGAAATTTACGTTCGGTGTCGATGTCCAGAACGTAACTAACTCCGTCACCCTTGGAGAGAATGTCGGGAATCTATCGATTCCGACCGGGATTAACTCCTCAAACTACGGCACGCTAACCTTCGCGAGTTCAGATTCGCGTGACTTCCAATTCTCAGGGCGCATCTCGTTCTAGTGGGAGGTTCGCCTGAGAAATGCATCTTCGTCTTCGCCCGTTCAGACCTTTGTCTTAGACATGGGAACGCCGGGCTCGCCCACAGTTCACAGCTTGAAGGAGATCACCTGTGAGCGAAACGTCGCGCCGGGAGTTTCTAAAAGGAAGTGCTCTTGCAACTGCGGGGATGGCCACTGGGAAACTTCCTGATAACGGCCTGCTGAAAGCAGCGGAGCCGGTTGCACAATCGGCTCCGCCACAACAATCCACTCAGCCCGTCCCTCTGACCTGGTTGGCAGATCAGCCGCCGCTCGTGCCAACAGGAGTGAGTTGGGGCGTGCCCTGGCCCAAGGGCTCTGTCCGACGCGAGACCGCGTTCGTCCTCAGCAATCAAGGCGCAGATCTGCCGCTGCAGAGCTGGCCTCTCGCCTATTGGCCGGACGGGTCCATCAAGTGGACGGGCTTCGCCACGGTTCTCCCAGCGGGAGCGAAGGGTCCATTCCTCTTGACACAGGGTTCCCGGTCGCTCCGCCACAGGCACAGTAACCGTGGCGAAGGATGCCCGTGCGGTCATGGTCGATACGGGTGCCCTCAAGTGCTCTATTCCGCTCAGTGGTACGGATGTTATCGAGTCCATGACGATGGGAGGCAAAGCTCTCGTCGGCGCAGCGCAGCTTGTGTGCATTCTGCAGCGGGGCCCCGAGACTGATCCAGAGGACTCGCCCAAGCGCGAGAGATTTCTAAGCGATGTGAAGCAGGTCACGGTCGAGCAATCCGGTCCTGTGCGCGCCGTCGTGAGGATCGAAGGCGTCCATCGCGGACTAACTTCCAAGCGCGAGTGGCTTCCATTCACCGTTCGGCTCTATTTCTATAGCGGTCAAAGCGCTGTCCGCCTGTTGCACACCATCGTCTTTGACGGTGATCAGGAGAAAGATTTCATTCGCGGTCTCGGCCTTCAGTTCGGTGTGCCACTTCGCGACGAGCCTAGAAATCGCACGGTCCGCTTTGCGAGCGCTGAGGGAGGCGTATGGTCCGAGCCGCTTCAGCCCGGCGGCGGCAACGTCGCGCAGGAGACCGGCCAGCCGTTCAATGGCAATCCGATCTTCGACAAGAACGCTATCTGGAATGACTTCAAGCTTACCCAGCCGAACCCGCATGGCTTCACGATCACCAAGCGAACCAATCCGCAAAGCACATGGCTCTTTTCAGACGCGGGGAAGCGTGCCGCGGGTCTTGCTTTCGCTGGTGATCTCCAGGGCGGACTGTCGATCTGCGTTAAGAACTTCTGGCAGTCGTTTCCATCGGAGCTCGAGATTCGTCAGGCCGCGACTCCCATGGCAGAGATGGTCGCCTGGCTGTGGTCACCGGACGCGCCCGAGATGGACATGCGCTTCTACGACACACATGGCCATGGACTGGACGCTGCGTATGAAGACATTCAGCCTGGGTTCAGCACAGCGTACGGCGTTGCTCGCACAAGCGAGCTGACCCTGTACCCGACTGACTCGTGGCCGACTCGGGAAAGCACTGCCGCGTTCGCTCATGACGCGAACACTCCTGCACTGCTTGCCTGTTCGCCGGAACACATTCACTCCACGGGAGTCTTCGGTGTATGGAGTCTGCCCGACCGCTCCACTGCGTTCAAGAAATCTCTCGAAGACGGCCTGGATTCGGTGCTCGCCTTCTACGAGCGCCAGGTTGAGGACCGGTCATGGTACGGCTTCTGGCAGTACGGCGACTTCATGCACTCGTACTCGGCGCCGCGGCATGTCTGGCACTATGACTGGGGCGGCCATGCGTGGGACAACACGGAGTTGGGCGCGCCCTTGTGGCTCTGGTACAGCTATCTGCGCAGCGGCCGCTTGGATCTGTTCCGGCTCGCAGAGGCGCACCTGCGCAACACGGGTGAGACGGATGTCTACCATCTCGGCCCGATGAAGGGCCTCGGCTCGCGGCACAATGTCATCAAGTGGGGCGACGGCGCGAAAGAGGTGCGCATCAGCCAGGCCGCGCACTGGCGCATCTTCTATTTCCTGACGACCGACGAACGCGCGGGCGACATCATGAACATGGTCGCCGAATCTGCGGGCGATGCGATTTCAAAATATGATCCGATGCGCGAGGCGGCTCCGCCCACACCAGGCGAGCCCGCCGTGCGGATTCGCATCGGGCCGGACTGGTTTGCGCTCGCAGGTAACTGGATGACCGCGTGGGAGCGTACCAACGATCCCCGCTGGCATAATCTCATCCTTGCGGGAGTCGATTCGATAGTCGCCATGCCGTACGAACTTCAAACCGGCAAGTGGGTCCGCAACCCCAAGGCTCAGGCGGCCATCGTCGGCTTCGATAAGGCGACCGGAAAGCTGACGCCTATTCCTGACCAGATCACGAAAGACTTTGCACCCGTGAACTACAACCTTGCCACGATTCAAGGCGGAGCAGAGATCATGTTTGAACTTGTTCCCTTGCTGGGCAGAAAGGACTTCGAAGCGGCGTGGCTCCGGAACTGCCGCATCGGCCGCGCTCCTGCAGATGTCTATGCCAAGGATATGAGGACGGGCAACGAAGGAGCCGATGCAGCGTATGTTCTCACCGGCCAGGCCGGCCCTCGCGTGGCGGCGTATGCCTACGCCAAAACAGGAGACAAGGCGTTCGGGGAGAAAGCGATCAATATGCTGCTCGAGCAAAGAGCCGGCATCGCGACGCCACACATCCTCAGCGGCGCGGAGGCGCTGAATCGCGTCGAGGAAGACGCTACGATTTCAACGAATGAAGCGTCTCAGACCGGACTTTCTACGATTCAGCTTCTGGAATTGTGCAAAGACAATCTGCCAACAGAAGCGCCCGTTCGATCTGTGCGCGGTCCGCGTTCTCGATCATGATCGGTATGTCAAAGGTCCGTCCGGGAATGAGACGTTCGCTTTCATTTGGATGGGCGCTTGCGATCCTCACATCCGGGTTACTCGCTTCGGCTGTGACCGCTTTCGCAACGAGAGCTGCTGATGCTCAGGTGCAGAGATCGCAGGGTCCTGAGGAGGTTTCAGACAGGCAGGCAGAGGATCTCAAATTTTTCGAGAAGAAGGCTGCGCTCTCCAAAGAATTGGGCGCGACTCACATGCTCGTGACGGATGGGCTCCCGCCCGCCACCTGGGAGATGAATCCCGCCGATCCATACCCGATGTGGTTCGTACATCATGCGAGCCTGTTGACTATCTTTCCACCGAAAGAGCTCGAGCCCTTTGTGGACGGGCGATATGCCGCGCAAACAAGGGACATTTTGCGGCAGCGCTGTGAGGTGCTGGGAAAGTATGGGCTCAAGGGAGTCTGGAATGCGAATGAGCCCGCAATGCTGCCGGAGGCGTTCTTCACCGCCCATCCTGAACTTCGTGGCCCGCGAATCGATCAGTCAAACCGTTCACGCAAAGTCTACTTCGCACCCAACGTGGACGAGCCCGAGGTGTTGCGCATGTACCGCGATGCGATGCAGCAATTGCTCAGGACATGTCCTGAGGCTGAAGAGTTCCATTGGGTTACAACGGATGCTGGGTCGGGCTTTGACTGGGCGCCCTCGCTGTATCCAGGCATCAATGGAAACACCAACTATAAAGAGCGTCCGCTATCGGATCGGGTTGCCGGGTTTCTGGTCAATGCACAGAAGGCGGCTCGAGATGCAGGTCATGAGGTGGAGATTAATGTTGTCCCCATCGAGCCCCGCCCTTGGATGACGCCCACTTTCTCTCCCGATGTACTCGAGAACACTGTGCGAAAGCTTCCCCGCGGACTTGCCGTCGAAGGACGCGAAGGCCCGGACGGGCGGCGCTTCGCAGCCGTCGCCACAGAAGGCAGCGCGGGTGCGTTCTATCCAATCGTCGGCATCGTTGTGCCATCCATCAACGGTGCTGCGAGCGAGCAGCATCCCGCCCGGCTGATGATTAATTTCGGCGATCCCACAACCATCGACTTCAACCATAGTCTTCTGAAGTTCACGCATGGCATGCCGATGCACACGTTGTCCGAACGGGTGACTGCGCTGCGCGCCTTTGCTGCAACGCAGGTGCCAGAGGATCAGGCAGACAATCTCATCGAAGTCTGGGCCGCGCTCAATGACGTACAACACAACCTTGAAGTACTGAACTTTGGTGAGATGCTTCGCTTTGGGCACGTGCTCAACCGCTGGGTCACGCGCCCTATGGTTACTTTTCCGGAGGAGCTCACGGCCGAAGAGACAAAGTATTACCGTCCGTTTCTCTTTCAGGCCAAGGGAGAGAAGCAGGCTGCAGATCTAACTGACATCCAGGCGATGCGTCCCTACGAGGGTTGGGGCGCCAGGTTGCTGTTTCAGCGCACCATCGAAGTCGCCGTTCCGCGCGCGCAGCGGGCACTCTCACTCGTCGAGGGCATTGAGGCTGCGACCAAAGACGAGTCTGCCAAGAAGCAATGGGAGCTGTTATCCAAGCGGCTGCAGGCTCTCATCTACCTTCTGCAGTCGGCTGATGACATGGTCTGCTATCAGGCTCAGCTGGATCGGGTGAGGTCATTAGGCGTGAAGCCCGAGGCCAACCCGGTTCTCGGATATCAGTCAAGCTGGGCTCGCACCGACTTGATGGAGCTGGCGCGTCGCGAGATCGACACCATGGTGAACCTCAATCGACTGCTCGAAAGTACCCGCGATCCCATCCTCGATCTCGCCCCGACCTCCAGTCAGGAAACCATCATGCGGCTCGGGCCAGACACTACGACGGCGATCAAGCACAAGATTGACGTCATGAATGCGCACTGGCGCGATTATGACCGGCTGTTTACGATGCCGAATCCTTAGCAACCACGTCCTGGAGCGGCACGTCCTTGTGCCGTTGGAGAGAGTTCGATGAGCATGTGTCGGTATCTTGGGTTAGGAATTGGCCTCGTGCTCTTCGCGCAGGCTTGCACGCTGCGCGCCAGTGAACCATGGCAGAGACTGCAGAGCCCTGCGGCATCGCAAGTTGCCGCGGCGTGGCAGTCGCCTTCGCCGGAGTATGGTCCAGAGCCATACTACGGTCTGAACGGGCCGGTGACGATCGAGCAAGTTGAACGCGACCTGGATACGATGAAGCGCCTCGGGTTTCAGGCAGTGACGGTGCAGGCCGGATACAACATGCCCTTTGCGTATCTGTCGCCGGAGTACTTTGCCTTCTTCCGCAAATTTGTGGAGGAGGCGAAGAGGCGGAACATGCGGGTGTGGATCGTCGATGACGCTGGGTATCCCAGCGGCTTTGCAGGAGGCCGCTTCTCGTCCATGGCGCCAAACCTGCGAATGCAGGCGCTGGAGGTGGTGCAGCAGATTCCGGTGCCAGGCGGCGCCGCGTTGCAGCAGGCGCTGGGACCGGATGTGGTGAGCGCTGCAGCGGTTGACGCGGAGGGACATGCGGTTCCTATTGCGTTACATGGCAGCGAGCTGGATTGGACCGCGCCTTCGGGACAGTGGACGGTGCTGATCGTCGACCACGAGTTTCGGACGTCTCCAACGCGTTCCGACACGAATCCGAAGCGAGTGAAGGACACAACGCAATCGCTCGAAGACTATCTGAACCCAGAGGCGACAGCGCAGTATCTTGCGTGGACGCATGAGCAGTACAAGCGCTATGTCGGCAACGAGTTTGGAAAGACGATCATGGGCTTTCGCGGCGACGAGCCAGACTTCTCTATCAGTGGCCTGCCCTGGACGCCGGCATTCTTCGAGCGGTTTCGCGCGATCAAGGGCTATGATGTGCAGCCGTATGTGGCGCTGTTTGCGCAGACACCGGCGCGGCGGACTCCTGGCGTTCCTATTCACCTGACGCCTGAGCAGTTGCGCATCAAAGGCGACTACTACGATGTCTTTTCGCAGATGTTCGCAGCGGGATTCTTCAAGCCGCAAGGCGACTGGTGCGAGGCGAACCACCTGGAATATCAGGTACACCTGAACCACGAAGAGATGGAGATGGAGCTGACGCACAGCGAAGGCTCGTTCTTTCGCGATATGCGGAATGTTCAGGTGCCGGGCATCGATACCATCTGGCACCAGATATGGACGGACACGATCTCGGATTTCCCGCGACTGGCGAGCTCGGTGTCGCACGTGTACGGCAAGCCGCGCGCATTCACGGAGAGTTTCGCTGCGTACCGGCCTGTTCCGGATGTTGCGATGGCTCGTTACATCCTGAACGAACAGTTTGTGCGCGGCGTGAATCTAGTAGAGATGATGTATTTCCCGGCGACGTCGTCGGGGCCGAAGCCTCCGCCGTCGTATATGGGAGAGGCGGGCTTTTCGGATTTGACGGGCTATGTGCGGCGCATGAGTTACCTGATGGCGATGGGGCGACCCGAGGCGCAGGTGGCGCTCTATCTGCCGTCGAGTTCGCTGTGGCTGGGAGATGATGCAGCCGATGCGCAGTTCGTTTCCACGGAGCGGCTGCTGAGCGAACATCAGATCGACTTCGATATCGTCAGCGACGACGCGCTGGCGCACGACCTCACCGCGAGGCATGGAGCTTTCGAGACGCTCAGCGGGAATCGATATCGCACGGTGATTCTACCGATGCCTGAGCTGTTGTCGGAGGCGGCCCTGGATCGTCTGCGGACCTTCGCGCAGGGCGGAGGGAAGGTCGTCTTTCTAGGCGGCATTCCGGAATGGATTGCAGGGCGAACGATTCGCGATGCTCGATCGGTAACGCCCGCGGATTTCCGGTGGGCCACGGTTGTCGACGCTCAACTGCCGACGACTCCAACTCCAGGCCAGTTTCCTCCCAGCGCGCCCCCGGATCCGCAGGCTGTCGCGCCGGAGATTCTCCGCGTCATCGACGCTGCCGCTCCGCCGACGGTTCGCACGCAGACACCGGAGACTGCTCTCCGCGTGATGAAGCGCCGGTGGCGCGACGCTGATGTGTATCTGCTGTTCAACGAGGGCGCACAGACGCTGGATCTAGTGGCGACCTTGTCGAGCGCACCGGGGAAGGCCGAGCTCTGGGACGCGCAGACCGGATCAGTGAAACCGTTACCCACTCAAGTTACAAAGGGTTCGCTCTCCGTCACTTTGCACTTCGCGCCGTATGCAACCCGGGTAGTGATTGTCCGCACGACTTCGGTCGCCGAGCACACACCGTGATGAATGTCGCCACTGTACGATTCTGGATGTTGCCTGAGTTGTTCATGTTTGAGACCTCCTTAGCTGGGTAGAGCGGCGAGCCTGCCGCATTGGCTTCGCCCACGGGTGGTTGGCGACCTCCTCCCATCTCGGCCGGCCCCGGCGCCACATGGAGCACCGAACGGAGCCGGCTCAGGCGCTGAAACGTTGCCTTCTCAATTGAAGGAATTCCACGGCCGAAGTGGAGAGATATCATTGAGTGCGACATTTTTCAGGCTTGTTTTGTATTCAAAATAGTCTACAATCCCTTTCATGGTTTTACCGGAGATGGCAAGGCGGGTCAGGGTGCTGGATTCGCACACAGAGGGAGAGCCCACCAGAGTGGTTCTCGAGGGAGGGCCGGACCTGGGGGAAGGATCGCTGGCTGATCGCCTGGAGGTGTTTCGGGCCCGGCACGACGGATTCCGTTCTGGAGTGAGCTGCGAGCCTCGCGGCTCCGAGGTCGTGGTTGGGGCACTGCTCTGTAAACCTCTGAATCCAAAATGTGTTACGGGCGTCATATTCTTCAATGACGTGGGCTACCTGGGCATGTGCGGGCATGGCACCATCGGGGTTGTACGCTCGCTGGCGCACCTGGGGCGGATCCAGCCGGGAGAGCATTGCATCGAGACGACGGTGGGCGAGGTCCCGGTGGAGCTGATGCCGGACGGCAGTGTCTCGGTTTCGAACGTTTTGAGCTACCGCTATCGCAAATCCGTTCCCGTGGACGTTCCGGGGATCGGGCGATTGGCCGGCGACATCGCCTGGGCTGGCAACTGGTTCTTTCTTATAGGCGATCACCCGTTTGAGCTGAAGATGAGCCGTCGTGCTGAGTTGCTCGCTGCAACGCACGCGATCCGAGGGGCACTCGCAGATGCCGGGATTACGGGCAAAGACGGCGCACTGATCGATCACGTTGAGCTTTTCGGCAAACCGGAGAATCCGGAGAACTCGAGCCGGAACTTTGTGTTGTGCCCGGGCGCATCGTTTGACCGTTCGCCCTGCGGCACCGGAACGAGTGCGAAGATGGCCTGTCTTTACGCGGACGGCAAGCTGTCGGAGGGCCAGGTGTGGCGGCAGGAAGGTTTTCTGGGAACGCACTTCGTCGGTAGCATTCGGGCTCAGGGTGAAGCGGTTCTCCCAACGATTCGAGGGCGTGCATGGATTACGGGCGAGTCCGAGCTGCAGTTTGAGCCAGATGACCCCTTCGCAGGCGGCATCGAGTTCTGATGGAGATGTTCGACGCAATCATTCTCGGGGCGGGCATTGTCGGCGCGGCGTGCGCTTACGAGTGCGCGGCTTCGGGACTGCGCGTTGTTGTTGTCGAGCCGGGAGTGCCGGCCGGGGGAGCCAGCGCCGCCGGAATGGGACACCTGGTAGTGATGGACGATTCGCCGGCGCAGCTTGCATTGACGCACTACTCGCGCGACCTGTGGCGCGATCTGCAAAACACGCTTCCGGCGACGGTCGAGTTTGAGGAGTGCGGGACGCTGTGGGTTGCGGCTGACGACGAGGAGATGCAGGAGGTCTTCGCGAAGCGGAAGGCTTATGCGCAGCGCGGGATAGAGACTGAGGTTCTGGACGAGCGGGCGCTGCGCGAGGCGGAGCCTAATCTGCGTGCCGGACTGGCGGGTGCGTTGCGTGTGCCCAACGATGCCGTGATCTATCCTCCGGCCGCGGCAGGATACTTTCTTGAAAGCGCACAGCGGATGGGAGCGAAGCTGATTTATGGCCGACGCGCGATCTCGGCGGGAAAGGGCGACGTGGTGCTGGATGATTCGACGCGGCTGAGTGCCGGCTGCATCGTGATCGCCACCGGCACGGATGTCAGCCTCTGCCCATGGATCACTGTGCATCGGCGTAAGGGACACCTGGCGATCACCGATCGATATCCCGGGGTTCTGCGCCATCAGCTTGTCGAACTGGGCTATCTCAAGAGTGCGCACTCGCTCACCGAAGATTCGGTTGCATTCAACGTCCAGCCGCGCAAGACGGGGCAACTGCTGATTGGATCGTCGCGGCAGTATGGCGATCTTTCCTCCCAGGCCGATCCGGAGATGCTGCGGAGAATGCTGGAGCGCGCGGTGGAGTATATGCCGAAGCTGGCCAGCCTTACTGTGATTCGGGTGTGGACCGGGTACCGCGCGGCAACGCCTGACAAGCTTCCGCTGGTGGGTCCGACCGCGGACAGCTCCGTGGTGTTGGCGATGGGATTTGAGGGTCTCGGCATTACGAACGCCCCGGGTGTGGCGAGGTTGGTGTTGCACCACATCACGAAGGCGGAGATCGCACTCGATCCGCAGCCATTCCTTCCAAGCCGTGTGGGTGCGCCGGAGGCGACGTATGCCTGAAGGAAATGGCGCCGGTGGAACAGTCACAGTCCGCGTGAACGGCGACCGGGTGACAATGCCGCGCGGCGCGATGCTGGTGGCGGCGTTGCTGAAGGTCCGTGCTCCATGCCGCATCTCGGAGAATGGCGAGAACCGCACTGCACTTTGCGGAATGGGAATCTGCTTCGAGTGCCGCGCGCGCGTTGACGGCGTGCCGCAGCAACGCACGTGCCAGATCGTGTGCCAGGAGGGCATGACGGTGGAGACGCAACGATGACCGGTGCGTATGACATCGTCGTGGTGGGAGCAGGCCCGTCGGGGCTTGCGGCTGCGACGGCCGCGACGAGTGCGGGTCGCAAGGTAGCCGTGTTGGATGACAATCCTCATGTCGGCGGGCAGATATGGCGCGCTGGAGCGGGAAAATCGGCTGGAGACCGCGCGAGGGAGAGGGCAGTTACGGCATTCGAAGCGTCGGGCGCTGAGCTGTTCGCAGGCCGTCAGGTAGTAGACGCGTCGCCCGGTACGCTTCAGGCCTGGGTGGGAGCGGAGCAGAGACTCGAGAGCTTTCAGTTTGACTCTTTGATCCTTGCGACCGGAGCGCGAGAGCGCTTTCTTCCATTTCCCGGCTGGACGTTGCCCGGCGTGTTTGGTGCAGGCGGGTTGCAGGCGTTGGTGCGTGGAGGATATGACGTTCGCGGCAAGCGCGTTGTCGTGTCAGGAACGGGGCCTCTGCTGCTGGCCGTGGCCGCGCACCTGAAACAGGATGGAGCGGAGATTGTCACGATTGCCGAGCAGGCGCCGATACGTCAGCTGGCAGAGTTCGCCACAAACCTGCTTTCGCGGCCAGGGAAAGTGTGGCAAGGCATGCAGCTACGCGCGGAACTGAGCAGCGTGCCGTACCGCACGGGCAGCTGGGTGGTCGCAGCGGAAGGAAGCGAAGCCGTCACGGGAGTGCGTTTGACCGACGACTCGCGCACCTGGGCCGAGCGCTGCGACCTGCTGGCCTGCGGCTTCCATCTCGTACCGAATACTGAGCTCGCGTCATTGTTGGGGTGCAGTGTCACAGAGACTGGAGTTGAGGTAAACGCCGAGCAGCAGACCTCGGTGAAGGGCATCTATTGCGCGGGCGAACCGACCGGCGTCGCCGGGGTGGATGCCGCGAGCGTGCAAGGCAGGATCGCCGGATTGGCTGCCGCGGGGCAGGCTGCGGCTGCGGCACGGCTGTATGGTCAGCGCGACGCCGAAGTTGCATTCGGGCGTGCGATGACCCGCGCATTCGCGTTGCGCCCGGAGGTCCGCAAACTGGCCGGGCCGGATACGATTGTGTGCCGCTGCGAGGATGTGCGCCTTGCCGAACTCGAGGGACAGACGATACAACGCAGAGGCTGGACAGACGCAAAGTTGCAGACACGCTGTGGCATGGGTCCTTGCCAGGGGCGAGTCTGCGGGCCGGTTCTGGAGGCGCTCTTTGGATGGCGCAATTCTTCGGTGCGTCCTCCGATATTTCCCGTTCCCATCGCTGCGCTTTGTTCCGCGCCGCAGCAAGTCAATGAAGTTTCTATTCCCGAACCACAGGAGATCTCCCAATGAATTGGTTTGGCGTTATGCCCGCCGCAACTACTCCCTTTGACAAAGACCTCAAGGTCGATCACGAGTTCCTTGGCCGCCACGCTGCGTGGCTGCTGGAGAATGGATGCACTGGCCTGGTGATGCTCGGTTCGCTCGGCGAGGGCGCAACGCTGGAGCACGACGAGAAGATCGCGATCCTGAAGACCGCGGTGAAAGCGTCCAAAGCCAAGGGGACCCCGGTCGTGGCAGCGATCTCGTCGCTTTCGACGCGCAGTGCCGTGCAGTTGGCGAAGGACGCCGAACAGGCGGGCTGCAGCGGGTTGATGGTTCTGCCGCCGTATGTCTACACCTCGGACTGGCGCGAGATGAAGCAGCATGTAGCGGAGATCATCCGCGCGACGAAGCTTCCGTGCATGCTCTACAACAACCCAATCGCGTACAAGACGGACTTCCTGGCCACGCAGATCGCCGAGCTGGCGGCAGAGCACGCGAACCTGCAGGCGGTGAAGGAATCGAGTGCGGACGTGCGCCGTGTCATGGCCATTCGTGAAGCAGTAGGCGACCGGCTTAAGATCTTTGTCGGCGTGGACGATGTGCTGGTGGAGGCCGTGGATGCAGGTGCGACCGGGTGGGTCGCGGGCCTTGTCAATGCGTTTCCGCGCGAGTCGGTGGAGCTGTTCGAGCTGGCGATGGCGGGGAAGCGCAAGGAGGCTTATGCGCTCTATCAGTGGTTCCTGCCGCTGCTGCGGATGGATACCGTGCCGAAGTTCGTGCAACTGATCAAGTGGGTGCAGGAGCAGACAGGAACGGGACGAGCGTCGGTGCGGGCGCCTCGCCTTGAAATTGCGGGCGCCGAACTGGACGAGGCCAAGGCAGTGCTGAAGAAAGCTCTCGAGGCGCGGCCGGCGGTGAAGTCAACGAAGCTTGAGGCGCTGCAGGAGGCCTAAGTCAGGGAGCAGTGCAAAGACAGGGGAGGGCCCCCTCCCCCTGTTTTTTGCGCAAAGTCTTCAAAGCAGAGGACTTGAGGGTGGACCTATAGCTCTAAACCTGGGAAAAATCTGCAAAGTCCTCAAAATAAAGGGGTAGAGTTCACTGGTGAATCAGCGCGAAATTGAGGGGAGCTGGATGATAGGTCCTTTGGAAACAGGCAGATAGAGATACATTTCTCTGGAAACTGTACCGGGTTAACAGGAGCCGCTGCCACTCCGGAAACAGAAGAGCCGCTCCCGTGACGGAAGCGGCTCTTTTGTTGTGATCCTGTCTCAGGTGGCTGACTGCATCCAGACCTTGGAATCGACCTTGCGAGGACCGCGGCTCCGCTGAGCAGCCGAATTTGCGGGAGTGGTTGATCCCTGGAATGCGGTGCCGGGCTTAGCAGCGTTGTTATTGGCGCCGTTGGTTGCACCCGGAGCGTAGTTCACTGAGCTGTCGCCGGCGACGTCGGGATGATCAGGTTCCACGCGATTCATGCGGGCGTAGTTGGGGATGGCCAGCATCGGCGTTCCGTCCTGCCATTTGCCGGTGATGACCATCACGCCGCCGAGCAGGTCGGGTCGCCATTCCGCTTTCAGCGGTTCATTGCTCAGAGGCTGATCGAGGCTGTGCTGATCGGCAGTCTCCACGTTGTAGACGAGCGGACCGTACTGCAGCGCAACGAGGGTTGTGTCGGCCTTGATGCGGGGATCAGCCTTGAGGCGCTGCACCTCCATCGGGAGTTCAAGTTCGATGGTGTCGCCCGGCTCCCAACGGCGCGTGATCACGGCATAGCCGTTGACGATGTGTGGTGTGAACGGCTTGCCGTTGAGTGCAATCCGCTTCAGGCCGCTCACTGCGGGCGTCGTAGTGTAGAGCGCCGAGGTGGCGCGGTTGGGCACGCGCACGTGCACGCTAAAGGTCTGGGGCTGCTCCGGCTTGATGGTGATGGCGACTGCGCCCTTCCACGGATATTCGGTCTTCTGAATTACCTGGACGTTGGTGCCGGCGATCTTGCCGACGTTCACGCGACTGCCGATGAAGAGGTTGACGTGAAGTGCATTCGGCCCCTTGGTGTAGCTCCAGGTGGGCACCATCAGCAAAGTGCGTGAGATGTTGCTGACGCAGCAGGGACAGACATGCCAGGGCGTGCGCTGCGTGTTGATCAGAGGATTTGTGTAGCAGAAGTTCTTTCCCTGAAGATCGACAGCGCCGAAGAGTGCGTTGTACATGGTCTGCTCATACAGGTCCGCGTACTTGGCGTCGTGGTAGGCGAGGTTCATCTTGTACTGGAAGAAGATGAGACCGCAGCTCGAGCACGATTCGCAGTAGGCCTCGTTGCGAAGCGAGTAGTTGGGGCCGAAGCCTTCGGAGGTCTCGCCGCTGCCGATGCCGCCGGTGACGTAGTACTTCTTGTTGACCATGTTGTCCCAGAGCGAGAGGACAGCGCTCTGGTAGTCCGGGTTGTGGGTTTCGGCCGCGACATCGGCCATGCCGGAGTAGAAGTAGGTGGCGCGAACCGCGTGTCCAACGGCCTCGTACTGCTTGATCGCGGGGGCCTGGGTCTGGTCGTAATCGGTGCCGCCGGGATCCTGGCCGCGGCAGTCGATGAGGAACTTCGCGAGCGCGATGTAGCTGTCGCCATGCCCGTTGCCCTCGGTGTCGTTGACGAAGCGGCCGAAACGCACGAGGGCCTGCTCCATCTCCTGGTGGCCGTCGTACCACTTCTGCTGGCCGGGGCCCGGTCCGATGCTGGCGGCCCAGCAGTTGGCGAGTTTCTTGGCTGCGTTGTAGAGGCGCAGGTCCTGTCCCTGGGTGAGGGTGTAGTGATTGATGGCGGACTCGATGAAGTAGCCAGCGGTGTAGCCCTCGTGGTTGCCGCGGTGCTCTGGCATCCAGTGCTGGGGCCAACGGCTGCGATCGGCGAGCGTGTATGCGGTCTGCAGATATCCATCCGGCTCCTGTGCAGCGAGGATGATGGGAATCCACTTTTCAAGCGTGACCTTCATGTTCTGCTGCGCGGCGATGATGTCGGCGTCGCCCTGCGGATCGACCATGAGCGCGATGGACATGGCTTCTACGGTCTGGTGCACCCAGGCGTTGGAGAAGACATATCCCTTGTGCCGGCCGTGCGGCTCGCCTCGCAAAGCCTTGGCGGCTTCAATGAAGTTGTCGAGCCCGCCCTGGCCCTGCGTGAGATCGGTGCGTTCGCACTGCGCGATGACGTGTGGAATCCAGTCGACGATCAGGGTCTTCGCGCGCTCATTCCACATCGGGTTGTCGATGGCGTAGACAGGAGTGGTGTAGACGACGTCCAGCCGATCCTTTGGCGGCGCCTTCTCTGCATGTACGAACAACTTCGAACTGCCGTTTTCGGGCTTGTTGAGAGCGGTGAGTTCGAGCACGTACTCGCCGGGCACTGAGAAGGTGGCCGTCGTGTCGAATGAAGCAGGATCCGCGAACGTTACATGACCGGGACCCGAGATTTTGCTCCAACGCACGCGGCGCGGAGACGATGGCAGCAGCCAGTCGGCGGAGCCGGAGAGATAGGTGTTGGCGCCGAGTACGACGGAGCGGTCCACCCCGGCATTAACGAGAGGAGGGAAGAGGGGAATGGCGCCGGTGCTGTAGACCTTCCACTCGATGATCCCGGCCGGATGCGTGCCATCGGAGACGATCTCGAGGCGCAGTCTGTCGGTCTTCACCGGGTCAAAGGTAGTGCTGTTGAAGGTGTCCGCGCTGACTCCCAAACCTTTGACGTTCGCAACGGGAACGAACGCGGAACCGTTCCAGTAGGTCACCTTATAGGAAGCCGGAGCGCCGCCGAACCGGCTGTCAATGGACCAATACACTTCCACGCGATTCGTGGTGACCGGCTTACTCCATTCATATTGCACCCACTGCGAATCGGTAGGCGGCCACATGATGAAGATCGGGTGTGTACGATCGTGGGAGTTCGCAGGATCGAAACCATCATTCAGCGCAGCGAGCCTTGTTTCATCCGTTGTGTTGGCTGCGGACGAAGTAGCGACCTTCGCGAGATTGACGGAGACGGTGTCATTCGCGACCGAGGCCCACGCAGGCGAACGGTCAACAGCGGCGAGCAGAGCAGCGCCGACCGCGCCGGCAAGAAAGTGCCGCCGGTTCACTTCACCGCCGGTGAGCGCCGACTCTGCGGGTGCCGAAGAAGGAGCAGAAGAGGAAAGCTCTTGAGGCGACGGGCGGACAGGCTTCATTGTCAATTCCTTATATTTTCTTGACGTGCTCCGCAAAGTATCGTACCGCCGTTGCAACCGCATTTTCCACTGTGAATTGAGCGGTTGCATCGGTTTTCGTATACGTCAATGTACACACGAAAATCTTGTTTGTCCATAAGCGCTTGCCGGGCATGGAGAACCCGTCAAAATGCAAAAGAACACCGATATTCGCTGCTTCCGGCGCGGGTTTTCTGGGTGCTGGGCGGCGGCCCTCAGGGGGTGTCGGAAAGGGGTGCGCCCCTCATCGTCACTAAAAAAAGAGTAATTTTCTGCAAAAGTTCCGTTGACATTGGATACACAGTTGAATACAAAATAAGGTCCGCAGCGAAAACTTGCGCTTCATGGTTTTATAAGCCCGCAGCAGAGCAGCGTTGACAAGGGCCCACGCGCATTCGTTGTGGATGTTCTTGCTTGACTCAGGAGGCGGTATATGAGATTTGCGGCATTACGACTGGCATTTTTGTCATCTTCACTAGTGGCGTTCCTGTTCCTTCCTGGCGCCCTCTGCGGACAATCCGGCAATGAGGGAACTGTCGCGGTCACGGTACAGGACACGTCGGGCGCCCTGATCCCCAGTGCCAAGATAGAGCTGGTCGAGAACAGATCGGACAGCCCGCGAGCCGCAGAGACCGACAGCAAAGGGCAGCACAGCTTTGTGAACCTGAACATTGGCACGTACCGCCTGACTGTCTCGCATGCGGGATATCAGACGAAGGTCTACCAGGACGTGCTGGTGGAGAGCTCGACTACAACGACGCTTAACGTCGTTCTTCCTGTCGGTGCGGTCACAGAGACGGTGAACGTGACGTCGCAGGCGAACGCTTTGCTGCAGACGACGTCCACAGAAATCGGCACGGTCATCAATTCGACGGACATCGAGAACCTCCCGATCTCAGGCCGTTCGATCGCCACTTTGACAACGCTGGCGCCCGGCTACACCGGCGCGTGGAACGGCCTGCCGGAACCGGCAGAAGGAACCAACGTTGACGGTGCGGTGGCGAACAACGGCCGCACCAAATATCAGGGCACCATCGCGACCTCTATCTCGCCGCGCATTGAGTCTTTCGAGCAGGTGAGTGTCGTAACGGATGGCTTGAACCTCGGCAACGGCTTTGGCACGGCCACGATGCAGCTCAATTACATCTCGCGTCGCGGAAGCAACCGGTTTCACGGGCGCGCGTATTACGACTTCCGCAATTCCGGGTTGAATGCGAACTCCTGGACGAACGACGTCACCAACACGCGGAAAGCCAAGCTCATTCTGCATGACTTCGGCGTCAGCGTCGGTGGTCCGATCATGCACAACAAGCTTTTCTTCTTCGGGACCTATGCGGAATCCAAGCAGCCGGGTACGGTGATCGCAACCAACAACGTCTTCGCGCCCTCGGCTGTGACTGGCAACTTCACATACACGGGCAGCGACAAAGCGTCGCACACGGTGAACGTCTTCCAGTTGGCACAGCAGTATGGCAACGGTTTGCCGACCTCAATCAATCCCAGTGTCAATACGTTGATACAGAATGCGCTGACCTCTACACAGGGCATCACCAAGGGCAGCTACACGGACCCGACAATCCAGAGCATTGCCTTCAATTCTCCTGGCACGCAGACGCAGTATTTTCCGGTGGCTCGGCTGGACTACAACATCAATGACAAGGTGCGTATGTATCTCTCGTGGATCATGAACGAGAGTAAGCCGGTGGGGAGTTATCCGCCGCCATACCCCGGCTCGCTTTATGCTAACCAGAACGGTAACAACTACACTCGCAACTTCAACGGCAATTATGGCCTCGACTACATCATCACGACGAAACTGATCAACCAGTTCAAGTTTGGATTCCTGTACAGCAAGCAGTTATTTGCCGCCGGGTCCACGCCGAACTGGCAGACCAACCCCGTTGTCTTCTTCAACATGACGGGCGATTCGGCCAACCGTATGTCGGGCGTAAATTACACGTTGCCCAGCGGTTACGAGTACCCAGTCTTCAGCCTCTCGGATAGCGTTACCTATGAGAGAGGTGCACACTCCTTCAACTTTGGCTTCCAGGGCTATCGCGAGCAGGACCACTACTACAACCCGCCTGTCGGCTTCCCGAACATCAATTTCGGCCTCGTAACCGGCGACCCCGCACAGAACGCCTTCACCATAGGTGCCTCGGGTACGCTGCCTGCGGGTACCAGCTCGGCGCAGTCGGAGGCGTGGCAGCTCTATTCGATTCTGATTGGGCGCATTTCCGGCGTGAGCGGAAGCAACGGCTACGACCAACCCACCAACTCGTACCAACCGCACTCCTTCAACCTGGATGAGGTCGCCCTGGCGAGCGGAATCTGGGCTCAGGATTCGTGGAAGGTTCTACCCAATCTGACGATCAACTATGGGCTGCGGTGGGACTTCGTTGTGGACCCGCATGATGTGAAATCTGCCTACCACAATGCTCTGCTAGACAGCATTTACGGACCGACAGCGCAGGGCAATCTGTTCAAGCCCGGAACCCTGGGCGGCAACCTAAGTCCACAGTTCGTCTTGAATCCGCGGCCATTCCATGGCTTCTACAAGACGCCGCAGCCTCAGCTCGCATTGAATTGGAGTCCACGCCCTGACAAGGGGACATTCTGGGGTCACATGTTCGGCGAAAACGCAACAGCAATTCGCGCCGGATTTGGATTGCGCAACTTCACGCAGCCCTATCAGTTTTACTGGGATGCGGCATCGGCTCAAGCCCTGCTCTATTATCAGACCTTCGCTTTGACCGCGAACACCAGCGGAGCGTCGGGCACCTATGCGCCGGGCTCGCTGACCTACGGCCAGACTCTGCCGCCGTATGCTTTCAACCCGATAACCTTCCCACAGAATGCGCCGCTCACCAACTTCTCGTTCATCAACTCCGGCGTGCCGGTGGAGGGTATCAACGCCAACATTCGCATGCCCTATACGGAATCATGGAATTTTGGCATTCAGCGCGCGATGGCACGCAACACCGTGCTAGAGCTCCGCTATAACGGGAACCGCACGGTTCACAACTGGGTGACCTACAACTACAACGAAGTCAATATTTTCGAAAATGGCTTCCTTACGGAGTTCAAGAACGCGCAGATCAACTACCAAGCCAGTGGAGGCAAGAACTTCAGCGATGTCAACGGTGTTCACACGCCGATCCTCGATGCAGCGTTTGCCAACACACCGAGCGCATTCACGAACGCAACCTTCCTGGGTTATCTCGCCAACGGTCAGGTTGGTTCGTTTGCGCGGCAACTCGCCGGCAACGGCCAGTCGACACCGGCGTACTTCTGCGCCCTGGTTGGCTCCAGCTTTGCTCCCTGCGGCGTGAACGCAAAGTTCACGGGCGCGGGCGCCGGCTATCCAATCAACTTCTTCCAGGCGAATCCGTACGCTCCCGGTTCGAACACGACCTATATGACCGATGGAGGCTTCTCAAACTACAACGCGCTTCAAGTGGACCTGCGCCAGGGTGCGTGGCATGGGTTGCAGGGGGACTTCAACTACACTTACGGCAAAACGCTTGGCTTGGGAACGAACAACAACGACTACCTTGCGACGGCAGACAACTGGTACACGCTGCGCAATCAGCATCTTGCCTACGTCCCGCAGTCGTTCGATGTGCGCCATGTGTTTCACGGGTTCGGCACATATGACCTGCCTTTTGGTAAGAACAAGGCGTTCCTCAACTCCAATCAGCTTGAAAACAGCATCTTCGGCGGCTTCACCCTAGGCACAGTCATCGGCTATCAGACAGGCACTCCCTTCCTGCTTACCGGAGGCTATGACACCTACAACCAATACGACGGTGGTGTGAGATTCAACAACGGTGCATCGGCGGCGACCCTTCAAAGCAAGTTGGGCATCCACTATGTTCCGGGCCACACGACTGCGCTGGCATTCGATCCGTCAACCTACTCGAGCACGTCGGGTGGCACTGCGAACACCGGGGTTGTGGCTCCAAACACGACGCCAGGAACCATCGGCAGCGTGGCATTCCTGCATGGGCCCAACGTCTTCACGCAGAATATGGCGCTGTCGAAGCTGATCCCCATCAAGGAAAACATCGCCGTCAATCTGCAGGCAGAGTTCATCAACGTGTGGAACCATCCCACGTGGGGAACGCCTTCCGGCGCCCTGCAATCCACCAGCTTCGGTACGTCGAGCATCACGGGCAGTGCCCGCCAAATCGAGCTGCGCGGCAACATTACCTTCTAACCGCGCCGAATTGCGAGGGCCTGAAACTACGGTTTGAGGCTGATGCAGCGACGAATGTCGCTGCATCAGCCTTTCTTCTTGGTTAAGCGTCAAATCTAGTAGGACGCAGGCTCCGAGAAAGAGCAAAGGACCTCAGATGAAAATGAATCGCCGTCAATTTGTAAGAGGCGCGGCCGTGCTGACCGCTGCAGGCACGTCACCGGTCATCGCGCGCGCAGCCGCGGGCAAGGGGGCTGTGCCGTCCTCGGTCAAGCCGCTGCCGCTGTCAGCGGTGCGGTTGCTGCCCTCTGATTTTGCGACGGCGGTCGAGGTGAATCGCAGTTTTCTGCTGAGTCTCAACGCCGATCGCCTACTGCATAACTTCATGAAGTATGCGGGACTGCCACCCAAGGGCGAGATCTATGGCGGATGGGAGAGCGACACGCTCGCCGGACACACGCTGGGGCACTACCTCTCCTCGCTGGCGCACATGTACGAGCAGACCGGAGACGTGGCGTGCAAGGAGCGGGCTGACTACATTGTGGACGAGCTGGCGCGGGCGCAGGCGGCGCGCGGCACCGGCTATGTCGGTGGGCTCGGCCGCAAGCTCAAGGACGGCACGATTGTCGACGGCGAAGCGATCTTTCCTGAGGTCATGAAGGGTGAGATCCACTCGGGCGGCTTCGATCTCAACGGTTCGTGGTCGCCGCTTTACACGGTGCACAAACTGATGGCGGGGTTGTTGGATGTGCATGCGGCGTGGGGGAATCCTACAGCCCTCAAGGTTGAGCTGGGCCTTGCCGAATACTTCTCCAAGGTGTTCGCCGCGTTGAGCGACGCACAAATGGAGGAGATGCTCCATACGGAATATGGCGGGTTGAACGAGAGCTTCGCGGAACTGTCCGCACAGTCAGGAGACAAACGCTGGCTCGAGATCTCCCAGCGTATCTACGATCACAGAGTCCTTGACTCACTGGAAGCGGGCAAGGACAACCTGGCGAATCTGCATGCGAATACCCAGATTCCCAAACTGGTTGGACTTGCGCGCATTCATGAGCTGAACGGCAAGCCCGCGCCGGGAGATGGTGCAAGCTTTTTCTGGACGGCGGTGACGCAGCACCACAGCTATGTCATTGGCGGTAATGCAGACCGCGAATATTTCACGGCGCCGGACACTCTTGCCGCGCACATTACGGAGCAGACCTGCGAACACTGCAACACATACAACATGCTCAAGCTCACACGCCACGTGTACAGCTGGACGCCCGACGCTTCGTACTTCGACTACTACGAGCGGGCGCACCTGAATCACGTGATGGCTGCGCAGGATCCGGCGACGGGTGGGTTCACCTACATGACGCCGCTGATGAGCGGCTCGCGCCGCGGCTACTCCAGTCCGAACCATGACGCCTTCTGGTGCTGTGTGGGGACCGGCATGGAGAGCCACTCAAAGCACGGTGACTCGATCTTCTGGGAAGGCGACGGCACGCTGCTGGTCAACCTCTACATCCCCGCGGAGGCCACCTGGGCGACACGCGATGCAAAGGTGAAGCTCGAGACCAAGTATCCGATGCAGCCGGAGTCAACGCTAACGTTGACCAGTCTGCAGAAGCCCGGCAAATTCGCTATCGCGCTGCGTGTCCCCGGTTGGGCAAACGGCAACGCCACCGTTACGGTGAACGGCAAGCATTTTGCTCCGACGATGAGTAAGAATTACGCCATCGTTGACAGGAAGTGGAAGCAGGGTGACACCGTGGCGATCTCGCTGCCGCTCGATCTGCGTATTGAACCCGCACCCGGCGATGAGACCACGATTGCCATCGTGCGCGGACCCATGGTTATGGCGGCTGATCTGGGGCCGACCTCAGACAAGTGGGACAACCCTGATCCGGCAATGGTCGGCGGGAACCTGCTCGGCGGCTTCAAACCCACGCCCAACGTCGAACGCGTGTCGTACGAGACGCATGGTGTGGTCCGGCCGGCCGATCTTACATTCGTGCCGTTCTATAGCCAGTACGAGCGGCGCAGTGCGGTCTACTTCAAGCGCTTCAGCGATGATCAATGGAAGGCGGAGCAGGCGGCTTTCCTAGCTGAACAGGAACATCTGAAGGACGTTGCCGCACGATCGGTGGATGTAATGCATCTCGGCGAAATGCAGCCGGAGCGCGACCACAATTTCGTTTCGCAGACCTCCTACCCCGTGGTTTACCGCGGACGGCAGGGCCGCGATGCACGCACGGGCGGCTACTTCGAATTCACGATGAAGACCAAGCCGGTTCCGCTGGTCTTGATGGCAACCTACTGGGGCGACGAGCGCGGGAACACCTTCGACATTCTGGTCGACGACGTACTGTTGGCCACGCAGGAGCTGAAGGCTAACAAGCCTGGTAAATTCTTCGAGGTCGAGTACCCGATACCCGAGGCGCTGACCAAAGGCAAGACAAGCATTCGTGTGAAGTTTGTGCCGCACAACCGCTCAACAGCAGGGCCGGTGTTCGGTGTGACGCTGTTCACGCAGAAGCCATTGAACGGACCCGCGGATGGCCAGGCCACGACGACTTCCTCATCCACCTGAGGATGAGGAGGTCTCATATCAGGAGAGCTTGATCGACATGCTGCTCGCAGCGAGTGTGAAGCTCTTCTCCCCACCTCCAGCAAGCTTTGCGTGAAAGGCACGCGGCTTCGTGCGCGAGCCCTTGCCGCGCCGCAGCGTGAGAGTCTTTGACGCATCGTCCCAGCGCATCGCGATCTCTTCATAATCGCCACGCTCATAAGCAAAGCTCATTCCGTCATCGTCGTAGAAGTTGAAGGCGCCATTGGCGCCTGGATACACCGTTAGAGTCACCGGCTCGCTCGAAGGCTCGTCGGCGTACTGCTTCACGGGCCCTGTTGGCACGATCGCTCCAGCGCGCACGAGCAACGGCATGGAGTCGAGTGGTGCATCGACCGTCACGCCGCTGCCGCCCTGGACCTGCTGTGCGGTCCAGAAATTCCACCACGTGCCCTGCGGAAGTGTTAGCGACCGCGATTTCGCTCCGCTCTCGAGGATAGGCGCAACGAGAAGACTCGGCCCGAAGAGGTATGCATCGACCATTCCCCACGCTTTCTCGTCATCGGGAAACGCCAGGCCGAGACTGCGAATCAACGGCAGCCCCGTGGTGTGCGTCTCGTACGCCGCAGAGTAGAGATAGGGAAGCAGACGATAGCGCGTCTCCAGGAACTTGCGGCAGATGGGTTCGACTACAGCGTTGTGCAGGTCCTCCTCTTTCGGAAGAAACTCGGCCGCGTTCGGTCCCATCTCCGATGGACCATAGCTGCCGGTGTTCCATCCCCACGGACGCCGCAACTGCCAGGTGCGTCCATGGCAGCGGAACGACGGACAGAATGCACCGAATTGGAACCACCGAACAAAGAGCTCGGCCGTGAACTCGCGCGTGGGTACGAAGCCGCCGATGTCCGTGCCCCAGTACGGAACGCCGTTCAGCCCGGCGTTGATACCCTCCATGACCTGTGTCTCCAGCGTCTTCCAGGTCGAGAACGTATCGCCCGACCACAGCCATCCCCAGCGCTGGATGCCCGCGTAGCAGTTGCGGTGCAGTGCAAAGGCGCGACGGTCGGGCCGCGTCTTGCGTCCGCCCTCCCAGTACATGCGATTGCGCGTGAGGCGCGAGTACGTAGGAAGCACGTCACCCTCGTCCGGCCACCACCCGTCGACGCCCATGTTGACGAAAGGTTCATGCTGCTCCCAGTAATTCGCCGCGTCGCCTCGCACTGCAGCTGCGACGTCCGTGTCGTGAACGGATCCGTGCAGCGTCTCCGGTGGATTGACGACATGCAGCACAACCTTGAAGTGTTGCTCGTGGAACTGGCGCAGAATCTGCTGAGGATCCGGAAACACCGCACGGTTGAACACGAACGATCCATGTCCCGTATTCCAGCCGGAGGGACAGAAACCTGTTCCCAGGTAGATCAACGCATCACAGGGCAGCTTCTTTTCGCGGAAAGTAGCAGCCTCGTTGATGATCTGCTCACGATTGTCGAGCGTACGGTGCGACTGCTGAAATCCAAACGTCCACCGCGCCGGGAGGTGCGGGTAACCCGTGAGCTCCGCGTATTCCTGCAGCAAGTCGGCAGGTGTTTCGCCGACGACAAGGAAGATGTCCTGCGCGCGGGCCACGTCGCTCGGGTGCCAAATGCCGGCATCGCCAGTGAGGTCGAACTGCCCGGTAGGCAGATGGAAGTAGAGTCCCCAACCCTTGCCCAACAGCCAGGGGATCGGGTTGCGTGCGCCGAAGATGCGCAGATTGTCGCCCGCGCCGTTACGCATAATGTCCTTCGTGCCGCGCCGGTCGAGCGGATGAGTGCCTGGACCCAGACCGTAGACGGGTGCGCCTCCGTATTGGAACAGCACATGGTTCATCTCAAAGGTCAGTGCTTGAATGTCGCCCCGTTGCGGGTGCCGGACGCTCACCCGCAATGGTGCAGTTTCGATGCGAAGCATGTGCTCGCCCCACGCGATCTCACTCGCGGCCGCCGGTTGGTCCGCTCGCTGCCGATGGAGCGCAGTCGGATACGTCCGTGAAACGAGGCTGCCATCGTCGTAGTAGTTGTCAATATCTTCTCCGACGGCCGCCACTGTGATTCGAAGCATTCGCGGCGTAACGGCGACAAGCGTCAGCTCCGTCCCGGCGTCACCGGTGAGCATCGGCGACTTTGAAATCGCATGAGACTCAGGCTGCGTGGCCTGCGCTTCTGTGCTCTCGCTAAAGGCTGCGTGGCCTCCGAGCAACATGCCGGCGGTTCCCGCACCGGCCGTCTTGAGCAGCTTTCTTCTGGAGATCGGATAACCGTTAGAACGCATCTTCGAGGGCTCCTTTGGGGGCCGCCGGAGTGCTCCGGCCTCGCGCCCAGGTGGACAACTGCGGTGTCGAGCCAAGATACACGAATACCGATTTGTATACAAAGTGGTGGACGTGTATAAAGGGTGCCACGCGCGGGTATTCCCTCAAACGCAACACGGCTTCGGCATCAGTTTTGGGATGCCGGGCGGGAAGGGTGTCTTCCGGAACGCCTCAACCCTAAGAGCACTCTCTGAAGTTGCGCAAGGAAAGGTGAAGTACATGGATCGACGCAGATTTCTGCAAACCGTTGCAGCCAGCGCAGCCGCTGCGAAAACGTTGAGTGCCGCCGCGCAGCAGAAGGCGACGACCAGGACGGCCACCAATACAACCCTTGGAACAGTGCCGGCAGCCAACGCAGATGTCAGCGGGCACACGCTGGTGTGTTCGTTCCCATACGACGGCGCCACTTGGAAAGCCTATGAAGACCTGCGCACGCGCGATGGCGTCATCACCTTTGTGTCGTCGTCAGGTCACGCGCGTGTTCTGACTAAGAGCGCAGAGGCGAGCTTCGCCTCCGATGGCCCGCAGCATCTTGGCCTGGACATCAAGGACATCGGCATGGCCGACCGCGACCTGCTCGCGGACAAACTGCTGGCGCAGGGTGATCCGAACGAGGACGACGTGCGCAACGCAGCGCCGCCGATGCACTCGTTTCATCCGACGACACCGAACCGGAACTATCGTCCGAACTGGGAGACGTTTGTCGGCACGCGCGAGTGCAGTGACACGATGCCTGTATTCCCCAGCGGCAACACACGCACCTATCACCCCGTGCAGTACTTCAAGGAACTCACACAGGAACGGGCGAATACCCGGTATGAGGGCCTCATCGGCGGCTGGATGCCCGCAGTGCGAAAGGTGCTTCCAGGGGATGATGGCTCTCACTACGAGATCGTCGTCTTTGGCGATGTGCTGGCCAAGGACCGCTTCATCGTACAGACGTGGCATCGCACGGCACACGTCCAAAACGGCAAGATCGTGAAGGTCGAGTACGGCCACAGCTATCCGGCGTACACTCGCCGTCGCCAGGAGCCGAAGCCGGAGGACTACTTCCGCGCGCTGCTTATCTTCGCGGCCTACTGGGAGCACCAGCTCGAGGATATGTCGGCGCTCACGCTGCCCGATCCAGGCTGGACGAACATGGCGCGCTACGCGTTCGTGAAGGAGCTGATGGTCCGCCCCGGCGGCACGTATCCCAAGTACGGCGCGGTAGACCGCGACTACTACGGGCCGGAGTACGACGGCTTCCAGGACATCTTTACGATGTCTCTCTACGCAAATATGGAGTGCGGTCGCCTCGACCTTGCGCGCGAGGTGTTCGACGGATACTTCACCGACTTCACTGACGACAAGGGCATGATCAACATGCGCGGGCCCGAGACCGCGCAGTACGGCCTCACGCTCTTCCTCGTCGCCCACTACTACGGTCTCACCGGCGACCGCACCCTGCTGGTGAAGCATCGCGAAAAGATCGAGGCGATTGCGACGATGCTCGCAGAGCTCGAGGACGAGGCCCTCGCGCTGCCGGCAAACGATCGCGGGCACGGGCTCATTCACGGCTGGTGCGAGTCTGACTCATGCCTTTCACCCGATCCATCCGTGTGGTGGAAGCCTTACTACGCCAATAGCGCGTTTGCCGTCCGCGGCTGGCGGGAGATCGCCGCAACGTGGAGCAAGCTGAACCTGCCCGGCGGAGCGACCAAAACCGCGGACTGGGAACATCGCGCCGATCGCCTGCAAAGTACGTTGCTTAAGAGCATCGACACGAACACCCGCAAGGACACAAAGCCGCCGTATGTGCCGCTGCTGCCCGGGTCCCCTTATATGTTTCGGGAGGCCATGGAGAAGGAGCGGCCCAGCGAGCAGCAATGGCCGCATCGCTGCTACACCGAGCTCCTGCAGGCCAATGTGCTTCCCGACGCGACCGCGAATGCCGTGATTGACACAATGCGCGCGTACGGCGCAACGACCGTCGGTGTCGTGGCCAACGTTGGTCGTCCAAACCCCAACGGTCGCGCGATCCTCGGTTTCATCTCTTACGGTTACGCGCAGATGCTGCTGCGACTCGACCGCATCGAGGAGTACATCCTCTTCATGTACGCACACCGTTATCACGACCACACGCGCGGCAGCTGGACCGCCGGTGAAGTCTCAGGCATCAGCGGCGGCGGCGCCATCTTCTGCATTCCCGCACAACAGACGATTCCACTTCTCGTGCGCTGGATGCTTGTCTTCGAGGACAACGATGACGACCGCCTCCACTTCGGCCGAGCCATCCCGCGCGATTGGGTGGCGACCGGCAAGCCGATTGCGATTCAACAGGCGCCCACACACTACGGTCACGTTAGCTACAAGCTGGAGACTCGCGGTGATGAGCTCGTTGCAACCGTAACGTTGCCGCCAACGGGCAAGCTGCCGAAGGAACTGCACGTCACCTTCCGGGCACCGCGAGGGAAGAGTGTGGCCGGTGTCACAGTGAACGGCAAAGCAGGTAGGCTTGGGGGAACCCACGGCGACGCAGCGGTAATTGTGCCCGGCGGCGCTCGTCACTTCGAGGTTGTAGCAAAGCTCGCGTAAAGAAAAAAGGCAAAGCTCACAGAAAATTGGCCACGCCAGGAGGCAGAAGATTTGAGCGCAGAGGTGCATTCGATAGAGTCGCAGGCAGGGTCCGCGCACACGGGCGAGTTCCGCAAGGCGCTGGGGCTGTTCGACTCCGTGATGATTGTCTCCGGCATCATGGTGGGCTCGGGCATCTTTATTGTCAGCGCGGAGATTTCGCGACAGGTGGGCTCAGCGGGCTGGCTGCTGGTGACGTGGATCATCACCGGCGTGCTCACAGTTGCCGGCGCGCTTTGCTATGGGGAACTGGCGGCGATGATGCCCCAGGCGGGCGGCATGTACGTCTATCTGCGGGAGGCCTTTTCGCCGCTGGTGGGGTTTCTCTACGGATGGACGCTGCTGACCGTGATTCAGACGGGAACCATCGCCGCTGTAGCCATCGCCTTTGCGCGATTCACCGGCGTCATTGTCCCTCGCATCAGCGAGTCGAACTATCTGATTGCGCCGATCAACATCGTGCCGGGCTACGCGGTCTCGCTCTCAACCGCGCAGGCGCTCGCGCTTGTCATCATTCTGCTCATTGCGCTCGTGAACTGTTACGGCGTGCGATGGGGCAAGCTCATACAAAACATCTTCACGGTCGCGAAATTGCTGGGCATGGTGCTTCTGCTCGGGTTGGGTGCGTATGCCTTCCTCCGCGCGCCGGCTGTCTTCCATGCGAACTTTGCTCACGCATGGACTCCGCATGCTACGGTGCAGATCGGTCATACGGAGGTAGCAACCTGGTTCGGCATGCTGGTGGCGCTCTGCGTCTCCCAGACTGGGTCGCTCTTCTCCGCCGATAGCTGGCACGATGTCACCTTCGTTGCGGGCGAGGTGCGGCGACCGGAGCGCAACCTCCCGTTGGCGCTGGCGTTGGGAACATCGCTGGTGATCGTGCTCTATCTGCTATGCAATCTCTGCTACCTTGCCGTGCTGCCGGTGCACGCCATTCAGAACGCACCCTCAGACCGTGTGGCAACGTTGGTAGTTAACCAGGTGCTGCCAGGGCTCGGCGAACTGGCGATGGCACTGCTCATCATGGTTTCCACCTTTGGCACGGTGAACGGCATCACGCTCGCAGGTGGGCGCGCCTGCTACGCCATGGCTCAGGACGGGCTCTTCTTCCGGCGCGCCGGAAGGCTCAACAAAGAGGGTGTTCCTTCCTCCGCGCTGATGATGCAATGCGCGTGGGCGCTGCTGCTGGTGCTGCCGCGCACCCACGATGCGGCGACGGGAACCTATGGCAACCTGTACAGCGATCTGCTGGCCTATGTGATCTCAGCGGCGCTTATCTTCTACATTCTGACCGTTTCGGCCATCTTCCGGCTGCGCCGCACGCGCCCTCATGCCGTGCGGCCCTATCGCTGCTGGGGGTATCCATGGCTGCCGGCGCTCTACGTTGCTGGGGCGGCAGTCGTGCTGATTGTGCTCTTCTGCTACCGGGCTGCAACTACTTGGCCGGGTCTGTTCATCGTGCTCAGCGGTGTGCCGGTGTACTGGTTCTTGCGTCGCCGCAGCGGCAAGCCCCAGGGAAGTTTGCCCGCGGTCATATCGTCGTGAACGCCACTACCCGGGGTGTACTGACAGGGCAGTGACGAGTCAGTACATGAATCTTCCTATCTCTTGTATACAGTTTTGCGTTTCGCTCATGCGATAATTGCGCTTGCGCCATGGTAAACAAGAAAAAAACGACGTCATCGAAGAGTTCTCGAGCGAAACCTGAACACGGAACCAGCCTCATCACCGCGTTCCGTGAAATTCGCGAGCTGATTGTGCACGGCCGTCTCTCCCCCGGAACCTGGATTCTGGAGGCGGACCTCGCCGAACGGCTGAATATGAGCCGGACCCCTGTCCGCGGCGCCATTCAGTGGCTGCAGCGCGAAGGCTACGTGCTCGAGCACCGCAACGTCAGCAAGTCACGAATGATCGTTGCTCCTCTCACCAAGGAGGATGCCAACGAGCTCTACATGATCATCGGCAGCCTGGAGGGAATTGCAGGCCGCGGCGTGGCGCACCTTCCGCCGGCCCAACGCAAGCAGATCGGGGGCCAGCTCCGGGCTCTCAATGACCGGCTGGATGAGATCGCCCGGGGACAAAGCAACCACCCCAATGAGATCTTTGAGATCGATCGCGATTTTCACCGCCTCATCGTCAAGTACGGTGCCGGCCCGCGCCTCACGACGCTGCACGGCGGCATTGAACCGCAGACCGAACGTTACTGGCGCCTTTACGCGAGTTCCATCATCAAGGACCTCCACATCTCTGTGGAAGAGCACAAGGAGATCATCCGTGCCGTGGAGGCGGGAGACGCCGATTCCGTCGATACCGGCCTCAAACAGAACTGGCTGAAAGGCGCAGAGCGTCTTGGACACGTCATCGACATCTTTGGGGAACGCGGAAGCTGGTAAGGCGAGATCACTCGAACGCCAATCTCTCGATCTGAAAATCGGCGCAATTCTGGTCTTCCCAACGGTGTCATTCCTGATATATACAAAAATGTATTCTGATTCGTGCTTAGACTTTCGGCGATAGCGCAAGGGCAGCGGTTCCCATAGCGCGTATGCCCCCCAGCCTAACCGCCACTGGAGCTCGTGTGAATCGTCTTCCGTCGTCATCTCGCCTCGTGCTGGTCGCTGCTGTCGCGCTTGCGTTCTCCGGTTTCGGTTCTGTTCTTCACGCTCAGGATCTGCGCGGCTACTGGGATGTGAGCACGCCGAATCCAAATGGAGACGGAACCTCCCGCCATACGTTCTTCCACATCGAGCAGAACGGCGAGGCCATCAGCGGAGAGCTCATCCGCCGCCCCAGCGGCATCCCTATCAACGGCACGTTCAAGGATGGCGCGCTGCACTTCGTCACAGTGCCGCCGACTCCTCCTCCACCGCCGCCAGGGGCGCCGCCGCGCCGTCAGATGCCCGTCTTCACCTACGACGGCAAGTTCGACAACGGCAAACTCCTGCTGACAACGCAAGGTCGAACGGGCGAGATCCACTCGGTGGGCGAGAAGGTGACCAAGGAAGCCACGGAACCACCCGCAGCACTGCCACTGCCCGCATTGAAAGACGTGCCGGACAACGGGCTGGTGCGAACTCCGCCGATGGGCTGGAACAGTTGGAACAAGTTTGCTGGCCGCGTCGATGACGCGGCGGTGCGCGGTATGGCCGATGCCATGGTCTCGAGCGGCATGCGTGACGCCGGCTATATCTACATCAACATCGATGACACCTGGGAGCTGGGCCGCGACGCCAACGGAAATCTCATCCCGAACAAGAAGTTTCCCGACATGAAAGCTCTCGCCGACTATGTCCACTCCAAGGGGCTGAAGATCGGCATCTACTCGTCGCCGGGACCGAAGACTTGCGCTGGATACGAGGGCAGCTACGGTCACGTGGCGCAGGACGCGAAGACATGGGCCGCCTGGGGCATCGACTATCTCAAGTACGATCTCTGCAGCGACCTCGACGTTTACAAAGATGACGCGCCCACACTCCAGGCGATCTATCAGGAGATGGGAGAAGCGCTTCAGGCCACGCACCGGCCCATCGTCTACAGTCTCTGCGAGTACGGTCGCGCCGAGCCTTGGACCGGCTGGGGTGAAAAGTCCGGCGGCAACCTGTGGCGCACCACCGGCGACATCAGCGACCGTTGGCAGTCGATGGATCGCATTGGCTTCAGTCAGCTCAAGATCGCCTCCTATGCCAAACCTGGGCACTGGAATGATCCCGATATGCTCGAAATCGGCAACGGCGGCATGACGGCCGACGAGTACCGCACGCACATGAGCCTGTGGTCGCTGTTGGCTGCGCCCCTGATCGCGGGTAACGATCTGCGTTCGATGACCGACGAGACGAAGAGCATCCTCATGAACCGCGAGGTGATCGCAATCGACCAGGACCCGCACTACAAGCCCGTGGTTTCCGTGTCGAGCAATCACGGACTTGAAGTTCTGATGCGTCCGCTCGCGGACGGTTCCGTTGTCGTCGGCCTCTTCAACCGCACGGAAGCGCCTGCAGAGATGTCCTTCCCGCGAACAAGCCTGCCGGCGAGCTTCGCCGGGAAGAAGCTTGAACTGCGCGACCTTTGGAAACATGAGGCGGCCACGATGAGCGGCGACAGCTTTGCGGCGACCGTGCCGACACATGGCGTCGTGCTCGTGAAGTTCAGCGCGCACTAAGACCATCGAGAGGAAGAGTTCTTGACGCTTCAGCGACGTCAGCAGACGCGCATCGGCCTGACCACCGCGTTGCTTCTTGCTGTTTTCTCTGTGGCGTCGGACACTGCGCAGACTACAGCCCTTCCAGAACCTATCACCATACACAGCCGCGGAAATCCAATTCTCTCCGACGGCTCCTACTACTCCGCAGATCCTGCGCCGATCGTCGTAGGCGACACACTCTACATCCTCGCCGGCCGCGACGAAGCCCTACCCAATCGCAACGACTTTGTGATGAACGAGTGGGAGATCTTCGCGACGAAGGACGTCGCGTCGCACGTGTGGCAGCTCTATCCGGGTGTCCTCCACCCCGAGACGGTCTTCGCGTGGTCCAGGCCCGGCCACGCATACGCCGGGCAGATAGTCCAAGGCGCCGACCATCGCTTCTACCTCTACGCGCCCGTGCAGGAGGGCAAGCGCGAGCATCGCGACCCGTTCGTGATCGGCGTCGCGGTCGCAGACAGCCCGCTTGGCCCCTGGAAGGATGCGCACCCCTCCGGCCCTATCGTCTCGCAGTCTCTTCCCGAGCCGAACAACATCCAGAACATCGATCCGACCGCGATGGTGGACAAAGGCGGGCGCGTCTACCTCTACTGGGGAACCTTCGGCCAGCTACGTGGCGTCGAGCTCGAACCAGACATGGTGACGCCCAAGGGTCCAGTCATTGCGGTGCACTCGCTCACAGGCTTCTTCGAGGGCTCGCGGCTCTTCCGGCGCGGCGATACCTACTACCTGATTTACGCCGATAACCAGGCTGGGCCGAACTCGCCCTGCACCCCGGCGATCTACCATGCGTGCATCGCCTACGGCACCGCAGACTCGCCGCTCGGACCGTGGACGTACCAGGGAGTCATCCTTGACCCTGTCTCCTCGACGACCTCGCACCCCGGCGTCATCGAATTCAAGGGCCAGTGGTATCTCATCTATCACACGGCTGACGCAAAGGGCGGAGGCCATTTCCGCCGCAGCGTCGCCATCGACAAACTCGAATGGGACGACAGCGCAAAACCGGCGCGGATGCTCAAGGTTGTTCCGACCCACGAGCCTCAGCCTTCTCCGCAACCGACGCGGAACATTGCGATGGCCGCGCATGCCGCAGCATCCAACGAGCCGGTGCCCGTCCAATACTGGATCAAGGCTCTAAACGATGGCATTGTCCGCGAGAATCCTCTGCCTCCAGACATGTGGGGTAGCTGGTCGCGTCACAACCCACCCCATCAATGGATCGAGTACGCATGGTCGCGCCCGGAGACCCTGAACGGCGTGCGCATCGTCTTCTGGAGCGATCATCCCGCAGGTGCAACAGAGGGCGTGGCCCCACCCGCCAATTGGCATCTCGAGTACCTGAAGAATGACGCCTGGCAGCCCGTGCCTAACGCGACCGCCTATCCCACGCAGCCCATGCGCGCCTTCCTGGACGTGAGCTTTCCGAAGATCAAGACTCAATGCCTGCGCGCAGTCTTCGACGCCTCCGGGACCGAAGGACATTACGCAGCCGTCGCCGTCGAGGAGTGGGAAGCACTGGCACCCAAAGCCGAACTGCCGAACAAACGAGGAGCGCCCCCGCGCGACGCCGCTTCATGCCCCGCGCGGTAATGCTGTCGTTTTGCACAAATCTTGAAATTTAGCGCGTCTTTGAAAATACTTTTACGTATACTTCTTCGTGTCCGAAAATTCCTAAGCGATCGCGCGGTAAAAACGCACGCATCTTTTTCCCGCGAATGTCGGCAGGACCCACTGCAAAGGAGCTTCTCCAAAGATGACGAATCGTCGCCGCTTCTCGCTGATCCTTCTGCTCGCCTTTGCGGCTCCAGTTGTCCATGCGCAGGGGACACTCGCCGACTATCAGCGTGCGCATGACCTGCAGGACAAGGTTAAGGATCTGGTCATCAATGAGCCCGGCCCCGCGCACTGGATCGGCGATACTCACCACTTCTGGTATGCGCACACCGTCAAGGGCGGCGCGGAGTACCTGCTCGTCGATGCGGAAGCTGCGTCGAAGAGGGTGGCGTTCGATCATGCGAAGCTCGCGGATGCCGTAAACAAGGCGACCGGCGAACATTACACCCCTCAGACCTTGCCCTTTCAGCCGGGAGTCGGGCAACGACCCGGCGCAGCAGCGAGGCGCGCTGCTGCCGGACCCGCGCAGACCGCTCCGCTCAACTTCGTCGACGACGAAAAGGCGATCGAGTTCGGCGTAAAAGGATCGATGTACAAGTGCGACCTTCAGGCCTACACCTGCAACAAGACCGGCCCCATCGCAACGCCCGGAGCGAATCGTCGCGGAGAAAATCCTGAAGCAGACGATCTCAATCCTGAAGCCATCGACCCCGAAGGTCCCGGCGGCGATCCGGTGGATGGACTCGCATGGCAGCCTCCCGCGCCGCAGGAAGGTGACAATGGCCGCTTCACCCGGGAGCAGCGCGCGTGTGCCGTCTCGCACGATCGTCAGGGGCAGCGGGAGAGAGCAACGCCAGAGCCTGCTCGCATGGGTGTAGGCACTCCGTTTCCGAGTCAGCTTCCGCCCGCGCCTCCCGAAACCTGCAACTCCTTCGACGGCAAATGGGAAGCATTCATTCAGGACTTCAACGTCTTCCTGAAGCCCGTGGGGAAGGGTGAACCTGTACAGCTAAGCTTCGACGGTTCCGAGAAAAACTATTACTCGCTGCGTACCATCGCGTGGTCACCGGATTCGAAGAAGCTGGTTGCGTATCACACACGCCCTGGATTCGACCGCGAGATCATGTACATCGAGTCTTCGCCTGCCGACCAGCTGCAGCCGAAGCACATGACGGTGCACTACGCGAAGCCCGGCGATCCCGTGGATATCGCTTATCCCGTGCTCTTTGACGTGGCCTCACGTCAGGGTATTCAGATCGACCGCACTCTCTTTCCCAACCCGTATGACATCACTCCTCCGGTGTGGTGGAAGGACAATCGCGCCTTCACCTTTGAGTACAACCAGCGCGGCCATCAGGCCTACAAGGTCATCGAAGTCGATGCCAACACCGGCACCCCCCGCGCGCTCATCGACGAAGAGACCAAGACCTTCTTCTATTACAGCAATCTCGGACCTGGGATGTCGGCAGGGCGCAAGTTCCGCTATGACGTGAACGACGGCAAAGAGATCATCTGGGCGTCCGAGCGTGATGGATGGGAACACCTCTATCTCTACGACGGCACTACCGGCACGGTAAAGAACCAGATCACGAAGGGCGACTGGCTGGTTCGCGACGTTGTTTGGGTCGACGAGGCAAACCGGCAGATATGGTTTGCAGCCGGAGGTTCGGTCCCGGGTCAGGACCCATACTTCACGCAGTACTATCGCATCAATTTCGACGGCAGCGGTCTCACGAAACTGACGGACGCAGACGGTATGCACAATATCGTCTTTTCCAAAGACCACAAATACTACGTCGACACCTGGCAGCGGGTAGACCTCGCGCCAGTGGCGCAGCTTCGCCGCAGCGACGACCAGAAGGTTGTCCTGGATATCGACAAGGGAGATACGACCGCGCTGCTGGCCGCCGGCTTCCGGCCTCCTGATGTCTTCGTTGCCAAGGGGCGCGACGGCAAGACGGACATCTGGGGCACAATCACCAAGCCGCTGAACTTCGATCCGCACAAGAAGTATCCGGTCGTCGAGAACATCTACGCCGGGCCGCAGGGTTCCTTCGTACCCAAGACCTTCAGCGCGCTCGCGCCCGACCAGGCTCTGGCCGAACTCGGATTCATCGTCGTGCATATCGACGGCATGGGCACCAGCAACCGCTCCAAGGCCTTCCATGATGTCGCGTGGAAGAACCTTGGCGACGCCGGATTCCCGGATCGCATCCTTTGGCACAAGGCGGCAGCCGCGAAGTATCCCTGGTACGACATCACGCGTGTTGGAATCTTCGGTACCTCGGCCGGCGGACAGAACGCCCTGGGCGCCGTCCTCTTCCATCCTGAGTTCTACAAAGTCACCGTCACCAACAGCGGCTGCCATGACAATCGCATGGACAAGATGTGGTGGAACGAGCAGTGGATGGGGTATCCGATCGGCCCGCAGTATGCTGCCTCATCGAACGTCGTCAACGCCCACCTGCTGCAGGGACACGCTCTGATCATCGCGGGAGAGCTCGACGACAACGTGGATCCCGCTTCCTCGCTGCAGGTAGTCAATGCGCTGGTGAAGGCGCACAAGCACTTCGACATGCTCTACATCCCAGGTCAGAACCACGGTGTCGCAAGCCTGGCCAGAGAGCACTATCGCGACGATTACCTCGTCCGCTACCTGCTCGGTGTGGAGCCGCCCGACTGGAACAAGGTCTCGTTGAAGGAGTCGCCGTCAGATCACGAGGACGCCGGCCAGTAGCGGCGGCGTGTGTTGCGAGGAGACGAAGAGAATGCCGCTTCTGCGCAAACTAGGCCGTTGCGGCCCGGAGATCGGAGTCATTGGGCTCGGCACCTTCAGCTTCTCGCACGCGTACGGGCCGGCCGATTCTGCGGAATCGCTGCGCACGCTCGACCGCGCGCTGGAACTCGGCTGCACGTTCCTCGACACCGCGGACAGCTACGGCGCAGGAGAGAACGAGCGATGGCTTGGCCGCGCGCTGGAAGGTCGTCGCGAGGCCGTAGTCCTCAGCACCAAGGTCGGCTTCGTCTGCGATAAGGACGGCAAGGTAATCGGCCGCGACGGCCGGCCGGAGACTCTTCGTCGCGCCATCGACACCAGCCTCCATCGCCTTCGCACCGATGTTCTCGACCTCTGCACCCTGCATCGCATCGACCCATCTGTGCCGGTCGAGGAGAGTGTCGGCGCGATCGCAAAGGCAGTCGCAGAAGGCAAGGTTCGCCTGCTGGGCCTCTCCGAGACAGAACCCGCGGAGTTGCTGCGAGCGCATAAGGTGCACCCCATCGCCGCGGTTCAGTCCGAGTTCGCGCTCTGGACCCGAGATCCTGAGCGCGAGGTGATTCCACTTTGCGAGCAGCTTGGCGCAGCCTTCGTTGCATTCTCTCCCCTCGGACGAGGCCTGCTCGCCGCCCCCCATTCGCTCGCGCTCGAAGAGAACGATTTCCGCCGCGGGCTCCCACGCTTTCAACCAGAAAACCTCACCAAAAACATGCAGCTCGCCGGGACAGTTCACACGCTCGCCGCTCGCCGCAACGCCACTCCAAGCCAGATTGCACTCGCCTGGGTGCTCAGAGCCTGCCCCAACGTATTCGCAATCGTGGGCACTCGCACCAGCGCCCACCTCGAAGAGAACCTCGCCGCGCAGAACCTAAGCCTCACTGCAGAAGAGATCGAAGAGCTCGACCGCACCTTTGCACCCAGCGCCGTCAGCGGCGAGCGTTATACGCACGACTCGATCTTCGGCCCGTCTTACTCCACACACCACACCGCAGGAGAGCCGCAAGGATGATAGCTTCCAAAACAAGAACAACTCGCTATCACGGCCCGCGACCTCTCACCACCTTGCTGCTGTGTCTCGCCGCCTCTCTGCCCCTGCTCGCACAAACCTCCGCAACGAAGCCTGCAAATACAGTCACCGAGGCCGACCGTCTTCGCGGCGAGTACGGCCCCTATCGCGCCAACAACGACCTCCTCTATTACCACCTCGACGTGCGCGTCGACCCCGACCACCAGATGCTCAGCGGCAAGAACACCATCCGCTTCAAAATGCTCGAGCCCGGCACGCGCATTCAGCTCGACCTCGTGCCCGTCTTCAACATCGACAAGGTCCTCCTCGACGAACCCTCCGGCAGCACGCGTCCCCTCAAGTTCGAGCGCGCCGCCGGCCGCACCGTCTACGTCGATTTTCCCGAGCAGAAGAAGGGCGACGTCGTCACCATCGAGTTCTACTACTCCGGCCACCCCGTCGAGATGGGCCGCTTCGGCGGCTTCGTGTTCACCAAAGACCCCATGGGCCGTCCTCTCGCGAACACTGCTTGTGAAGAAGAAGGCGCCAGCGTCTGGTGGCCCAACAAAGATCAGTGGCGCGACGAGCCCGACACCATGGACATCAGCGTCGAAGCACCCAGCAATCTCGTCGAAGTCTCCAACGGCCGCCTGCAGAAGAAGACCGATCTCGGCGACGGCTACACGCGCTGGGACTGGCACGTCAGCTACCCCATCAACAACTACGATGTCTCGCTCAACGTCGGCACCTATGTCCATTTTGACGACACCTACACCGACCAATACGGCACGCTCACCCTGGACTACTTCGTCTTCCCTGAAGACCTCGACAAGGCGAAGCACCAGTTCATCCAGGTCAAGAACATGCTCAAGGCCTATGAGCACTACTTCGGCGAATACCCCTTCTACCGCGATGGCTACAAGCTCGTCGAAGCCATGTACTCCGGTGTCGAAAATCAAACCGCCATCACCTACGGCAATCACTTCGAAAACGGCTATCTCGGCCGCCCCAAAACCGGCATCGGCACATGGTTCGACTTCATCATCGTGCACGAGAGTGCACACGAGTGGTTCGGCAACAGCATCACCGCGCGCGACCGCTCCGACATGTGGATCCACGAAGGCTGGGCCAACTACTGTGAATCACTCTTTGTCGAGTACATGTGGGGCAAGGGTGACGCCATCACCTACGTCAACACCACGAAGCGAAACATTAAGAACGCCGAGCCGATCATTTGCCAGGAAGGCGCCGTCTGTACGCCTCCCGTCGACCAGTACTACAAAGGCGGCCTCTTCCTCAACACACTACGCAGCGTCATCGACGACGACGGCAAATGGTTCGCTCTGCTCCACGACTACTACCAGCACTTCAAATATCAAACCATCATGACCACCGACATGGTCGCGTTCTTCAACCAACACACCAAACGCAACCTCACACCTATCTTCAACGAGTACCTCCGCCACGCCGCCATCCCCGTCCTCGAGCTCAAGTTCGACCCGCAAGCCCACACCGTCACCTACCGCTGGCAGGCCGATGAACCCGCCTTTGCGATGCCCATCAAGGTCGGCGACAAGGACCACTGGCAAATCATCACGCCCGTCACCACCCGCTGGCAGACGCTGAAAACTCCACTCGACAGCGATCACTTCGATGTAGCCACAGATCTCTACTACGTCAACGTCCGCAAATCTTAGCGCCCCACGAACCCGAGGACACAAAGCCATATGCTTGCAAACTATTTGAAGGCGTCCCGATTGAACCCGACTACTCGACTACTTGCCAGCCTCACACTGCTCGCTGCAACGGCCGCAATAATCCCCTCCGCCGCACAACAGGACAGAAACGTGCCCGGCAAATCCATCGGCACAGTGACCACCCAGGGCAACCTCATCATCCTCACGCTCAACGAGGACGCGCTCAACAAGCCGCATCTCTTCGATCTCTCCCATCGCACCCTCCGCTTCACGCCGGACGGCTCCGGCTATCGCGTCGAAACCCTCCCCGAAGCCTGGGATAACGACTTCGGAACCGAACTCAAAGACCCGCACGCCACGCTCAGCAAGATCACCTTCCCGTTCTCCGGTCAGAAGTGGAATGAACTCTCCGTCGGCGTCACCGGCTCGATCACCTTTGGCGCGCCGCCGCCCGCTCCCAGCGGACGAGGCCGCGCCGGCGTTCCGTTTGCTAATCGCGAAGGCGGCCTCGCCGTCGAGCGCTACGCCCTCTTGCAGCGCGTCGGCAGCACCTTCATCAATGCCACGCCCGCCATCAGCGTCTTCTTCAAACCGCGCATGTCAGGCACGCGTTACCTCAAGGAGCTTGACGATCGCGCCGTCGTCACCTGGACGCTCACCGAGCCCTACGCCGGCATTCAGGACTGGACCTGGAAGCCCACCGTCAATCGCTTCCAGGCTGTGCTGCACACCGACGGCGTCATCGACCTCACCTACGACACGGTCTCCGCTCGCGACGGCATCGTCGGCATCTTCCCCAAGCTGCAGGGCGGGGAAGAGAAGCCGCTCGCGACTCTGACCGCCGACGCGCAAGCCTCCACGGCGCAGCAAATCAAATCCATCAAGCTCACCGCACTCGACGGAATCTATCTCCGGGCGCAGATCGAAGCCGGCGCACCGGTCCCCACACCGGAGGACGCCTCTGCTGCAACACCCGTCTATCGACTCTGCCTCAGCGCGACCAAACCCACAGCACCCTGCGCCAACAACTCCCCCGGAGCCACCGTGTGGACCGCGCAGCGCTTCCGTGCCTTTCGCCAACGGCCCGACGCGACCGGCCGTGGCGCACGCTACATCGGTTTCGGCAACGGTCTCTCTCCTGACGTAACCGTTGAAGGCAGCACCATCACCCTCAAGGGCACACTTCCAGTCGGTGTCCACTCCGGTTCGCAACTCTACGTGTCCGCCAGTGCTGAAACCTCCGCAGGAGAATCCTCCACCACCTCACAAGCCACTCACGTGCCCGCGCAGGCCGTTCGCCTCGAAGGCCTCGGCAGCCCCGAGATGAATCTCGCGTCCATCAAGAAGCAGGACGGCCGATTTCCCACCATCTACGAGAGCTTCTACTATCCCGAATCCCCGCGCCCCAACGACCTCACCTGCTCCGTCATCAAGGCGCTCGGCGACAAGTTCGACCTGCTCGCTTACTACTCCGACTTCCGAATCGATAACCCTGAAGCCGGCACACCCAGCACTGGCCCGTTAGGTGGCGGACCCAACGGTGGCGCCGTTACAGGCATCGGCGCGCAGCAGCGTAATCTCGCCGGCTACTGCACGCAGGGCCGCTTCCAGTGGCAGTATGTGCAGCCCGTCTACATGGGCGCCAACCAGATGGACGAGTATCCTCCCGACGGCGTCACCGACAACAATCGCCACGACGTCCTCGGCTACGCGCAACAGCTCGAACGCCGCACGTTCAACGGAAAGATTCCGCCCTACGACTACGCCATGTCTCAGATCGGCCACGAGATGGGGCATCGCTGGTCCGCCTTCGTCTCCGCAAAGGTTGGCGATGAAACGATCGTTCTCGGCCCCACTCACTGGGCCACCGGCCTGCAGGCTCCCGCACCATTCCCTTATCAACGGCCCACGGAAGCCTCCGCCATGGGCGGCGGCGTCTGGCAGGACAACTTCGATGGCACATTCACTCAGCTTGACGACGACTACTACGTTCCTGCGACGGGCTACTCTTACCTCGACCTCTATCTGATGGGCCTTCTCGCGCCCAGCGAAGTCCCCGACTTTTTCATTCTTCGCAACCTCCAGCGCCAGGGAGTGGACGCCAACGGTCACCCGATCTTCAAGGCTGACCGTACCAAGGTCACCATCAACGACGTCATTGCCGCCGAGGGTCCGCGTGAACCCGACGTCGATCATGCGCAGAAGCACTTCAACACCGGAATGGTGATCGTGCTCGAGCACGGGCACAAACCGCCCCCGGAACTCATCAAGAATGTCGAAGGCATTCGCGAGCGCTGGATCGACTACTGGACGACGACCACAGGCCATCGTTCTGACATGACCGCCCAACCTCGATAGGGCACCGCACCCCTAAGCGAATTCGAAGGGGGACGAAGCGTCCTCCTTCGAATCGCTCTCGAAATCCTGTCAAGCCCCTGCAAATCTGGAAATCTCTCGAACCCAAACAAAACACAAACGAATCAGCGTGCAAAAATCACGACATGATTTACCCACTCAATTCCCTACAATAGAAATAGAAGGTTAATGAGATCCGGAGAGCTGCGACGTTGGCACAAATGCCGCTCGCAGCCACTTACATTTAAAGCGGGATAGCATCGGCCACACTCTACCCGCAACCAACACTTCAAAGATCGACCCTGAAAACCCGGGGGGAGGGTGTACCTCCCCTCACTGCCTACGCTCTTGCAGTCACCTTCACCGTCTTCGATCCCAAAGTGGAGTGCGAAAGCTTCACAGTAATCTCTCCGCTCGCGTTTCGAGCGGATCTGATCCACACAGCGCCCGCACCTCCGCTTTCGGTCAGCGAGAAATTCGAATCGCCAATCAACTCTCCCGGACCCGCGATCTCCATCGTGACGTCACCGCCTCCAAGCAGTCTCGGTGCACCGTACTTGTCTTTGATCTGGAAGGCAACGCGCGTGGCATCGATACCGTCTCCGCGGATCTCGGAGTCATCGATGCTGACAACAAACTGATCGTGCGCAGAATCCGATGAGAACTGGCGCGTCAGCACCTTGTGGCCGCTGACGTAGCCGTCGATGCGCAACTCCGGATGGTTGCTGCCGTCCATCTCCAGGTCGAGCCACGAAGGTGGGTACAGCAGGTGCGGATATCCTTTGCGGTCCGGCTCGAGCGAGGCGTGGAGCTTTCCGCCGACGAAGACGTCAAGCCGATCGCAGTTATGGAAGATGGCCAGATTCTTGCCCGGTCCTTGCGGCGTCATCGTGCCGAAGTCCCAGTAGAAGTTGGGCGCGATGACAGGACGAACCGAAGGGCTAACCTGCGACTGGTAGAACGTCGCGCCCAGCTTGGGAATGCGGAAGACATCCGCGACACCGGGATTCTTGATTCCCTTGTACCCGTTGTTGGGGCTGGCATACTCGAAGGCGCACCATGCGATGATGCCGCACATGCGGTCGTAGGCGCGTCCACGGTCGTGAGCCTGAGCGTGGTAGATGGCCTGGTGATGCTGCATCGACGGTTCTGCCGCGCGGCGGTACTTGTTGTTGAAGCCGGGGGCCGTGTAGGTGTACTGTCCGACGGTCTCGGAAAGCATGTAGGGGATGCCCTCGAGCGGCGGATGAATCTGGACGGTTCCGTCGGGAGACTGATGGTAGTCGTCGAACGAGAAGACGTCCTCGTGCCACGTAGTCTTCCAGTCGCCGAAGTAGGTCATCGAGCCGGAGTCGGGCCGAGAATCATCGAGCGCCTTCGCAGCGGCTGTCGTCCGTATGTAGAGAGGATTGTTGTGTGACTCATTGACACGTACGCCCCAGATGATGATCGACGCATGATTACGATCGCGGCGCACCATGTCGCAGACATTCTGCAGGACCTGATCCTCAAATTCCTTGTCGGCGCCGACGTACCCCCAGCCTGGGGTTTCCTCCCACACCATTAAGCCGAGTTCGTCACATGCATCCAGAAACGCCTCATGCTGCGGATAGTGCGAGCAGCGGACGGCATTGCAGTTGAACTCATGGCGGATGATCTCTGCGTCCTTGCGCATCACGCGCTCAGGCATCGCATAGCCGGTGTAGGGATAGATTTCGTGGCGATTAAGCCCGAAAAACTGCATCCTTTTGCCGTTCAGGAAGAAGCCGTCTACGGTGAACTTCGCTTCGCGGAAGCCGATGCGCGTGCGATAGTCATGCGCTGCCTTGCCCGCGACGCGCAGCGTGACCACGACGTTGTACAGATGCGGGTTGTCGTTGTCCCAGAGCTTCACATCCTGCAGCCCGGTCACACTGAAGCTAACCTCGGTGGCTCCGGATTTGACAGCCGCAACATCTTTGCGTGCCTTCGCAACGACACGCTCGCCATCGAGCACGACCGCTTCCAGAGTCGCTTTCTGCGATAGGCCGGATGCTGAGTCCAGAGTGCAGGTGAGGTCGATGCGACGTGAAGACTGAAGCACGTCAACGGGTTTTGCGAAGACATCGCTCAGATAGGTTTGTGGAACGGCGAAGAGAGACGCGCCGCGGATCATTCCCCCCGGGAGGTAGTAGTCGACTGCGTGTCGTCCCTTTGGGTTGCCCTCCGGGGGAACGTTCTGGAAGCGTGAGTCCAAACGCACTTCAACGACGTTCTGATCCTTCATGTTTGAAGTGATTTCATACGAAAAGGGAAGGTATCCGCCCTTGTGTTGCGGGAGCGCAGCGCCGTTGACACTCACATCTGCAGTCACCATTGCACCTTCGAACTTGAGGAAAGTGCGCAGGCCCTTGCTGTCGGGTAGAGGAGCGAAGGTCTTGCGATAGAGCCAGATGTCTTCCCATGATTCGGCGTTCCAGTCCTGCCAGGAGAGTTTCGCGACGGAGTGCGGCAGCGAGACTGTGACAGGTTGCGATGGCTGAGCGGCCTTGGCGAGAAACTGCCAATCGTGGTCAAAGGCCATGCTGCGATGAGCGGGGCCCGAACGCCGAGTATCTGTCAGTCCCCATAGCGGGCGAACGGCAAGCGCCGCACCAGCACTCAGAGACGATTGGAGGAAGCCGCGACGCGAAAGACAGTTCTTCGAATTGGGAGATTTCATGCTCGAGCTTCGGCCCTTAAAAAATGAGATAAGTGCACGCCGGGGTGCGTACTGCAGTTAATATCGAACAATCGATTGTCATCTATTCTATTGAAATGAGCAAGGCTTCGATTAGAGAAGTGGAGCTTCTGGCGGGCTTACGTCTCTCGTGAGCGAGAGTGACAACGGTCCGGTTCTCGGTAGGGAGTGCGTCGAGGAGACGTTGGCGCTCGAGGCTGGAGGTGAATAAGTTTGAATCACCACAATTTGGAGGAATCGCGTTTGTGGCGTGGAGTCAGTCGCATCAGTGTGCCGGTGCGACATCACCGGGTTTGTGCGGGAGCGGATCGCGGAACGTCGTTGATATCAAAGGCTAGTCAATGACGAGGGTAAGTATGTCGTTTCAGCAACTTCTCGCTGGAAGCAAGGCTGTTGATAAGCACCCGCTTCCCAAGTAGTTTGGAAATTCTGAAGATAACAGCATGAAAACAAACGCTTTATATATCAAGGGACCGTTCTCTCAAAAACTGTTGACACCCATGGAATGGTTTGCCTAAGATTGCGGGCGCAGCAAAAAATAAACGTTGGCGGAAAGCAAATGCCGACGATAGGAGTCCTTTGGTGGCCAGGCAATCGATTGCAATCGACGGTAACGCTGAGAAGGTTGGCAGTGCTGGTACGGAACGTTCAAAGCGGGGTAGAGCAGTCAGGTACAGTCTGTTGTTCGCGCTAGCTGTTATCGGGCTGCTGAGCAGCCGTGCAGCGATGGCGCAGGTGGACCAGGGCGCCATCATCGGCGTGGTTATGGACTCAAGCGGCGCGGTAATACCCGGCGCCCAGGTGTCGGTCAAGGAGACGGACACCGGGCTGGTACTGAAGGCCAAAACCAACTCCAGCGGTAATTACTTCTTCTCTCCTATCAAGATCGGAAACTACACGGTGAGCGCTTCGGCGCCGGGCTTTCAGACGACCGAGGAGAAAAATGTCGTCGTTCACGTCACTGACCGGCTGAATATTCCTATCCATCTCCAGCCGGGCAATGTCAGTGAAACTGTTGTCGTCACATCATCGGCACCGCTGATGCAGACGCAAACTGCTGAAGTGGCCATGGACATCGATTCGAAATTCCTGAACGACGCGCCGCTAGCCAACCGCAACTGGATCTTCATCGCGCAGGAAGCGCCGGGCGTGACACCGATGGTGGGCCGCGGCGCCGGCAACGGCGACTTTTCATCGAACGGTCAGCACTCGGAGCAGAACAACTACCAGCTCGATGGTGTGGACAACAACACGATGAACAGCGACTACATCAATGGCTCGGGCTACAACTTGGCGCCCCCGCCGGAGGCCATCGCCGAGTTCAAGCTCGAGACCAGCAACTACAGCGCGGAACTTGGGCGCGGCCACGCCGCTGTGTTCAATGCCACCACAAAGTCCGGCACCAACCAGATTCACGGTGCTGTCTGGGAGTATGTGCGAAACACGGTCTTCGATTCGAAGGTTTGGACCCAGCAGCCGGGCACGCCGGTTGGGGAATTCCACTTGAACCAATTTGGCGGGGCGATCGGCTTCCCGATCCTGAAGAATCACCTGTTCTACTTCGGCGACGTTCAGAACGGGCGCTACGTGAATGGAGCGACTCCGAGCACCTTTAGCGTACCTACGGCGCGCATGCGACGGGGCGACTTTACCGAGCTCCTGAATCCGACGTGGGGCAATGGTACCTGTCCGGTTGTGCTGTATGTGGCCAACGCCAACACTGGCACCTATAAGTGCGCAAGCAACGTAGTATCCCAAGGGCCGACCGGCACGCTTCAGCAGTACGGCACTTCTCAATCTACGTACTCCGGGTACACGTTTGCCCCCGGCCAGAATGTTTTCTCGCCTACTCAACTCGATCCGGTTGCCCAGAATCTCCTCAAGCTCTACCCCTGCCCGAACTACGCTGCTGCCGGCCAACCCAATTTTGGGAAACCGAATGGCGGATGGAGTACGGGTGACTGCAACTCTACGAGTGACGTGGACCAGGGACCGACCTCGAGCAACTACCAGACGAGCTTGAAATCGACATCGAATCCGATCAATTGGGATCAGCGCCTCGACTGGAACATCAGCGCCCGCGACCTCGCCAGCTTCCGTATCGACTATCAGCACGCCATCAACACCTACCCTGCGCCCCTGGGGCCGGTCTTGGACGGAACTACAAGCAACCAGGGTCACACCCAGAGCTACCTGAGCGAGAACTTCATGTTCAGCGAGACCCACACCTTCTCGCCTTCGCTGATCAACGAGTTCCGCTTTGGCTTCAACTGGGGTAATGACGCGAACCTGCAATACAACTACAACAACGACATCTCATCCTCCCTCGGATTGGGCGGCGTTCCGTTCAACGCGGGTCCGCAGAACGGGGGCCTTCCGTCAACAGCCATCAGCGGCTTAACTACATTTGGAGCGCATGGCAACGATCCAGCTCACGAGGGCATGAACGTCTACCAGATCATCGACAACGTAACCAAGACCTTGGGCAACCACTCGCTGAAGGTGGGTATCAACGCGATGCCTGGGCGCTGGTATAGCACGAACACGGCGAACCCCCGCGGAAGCTACACCTATAACGGCACCTATACCGGTGTCACCGGAGCAGGCGGCCCCACCGGAAATGGCACGGCGGATTTCATCGCCCTGGGCACCTCGTCGACTGGCGGATACACCAACACGAATAACATGGCCAGCGGCGCCATCAGCTCGTTCTCCTACACACACTTCGTGCAGCAGTACATGGCCGGCTACGTGCAGGACGACTGGAAAGTGACGCCCAGGCTTACCCTGAATCTTGGGCTCCGGTACGAATACTTCACGCCCAAGAGAGAGCAGGCGAATCAGTTAGCGAACTTTGTGATGCAGAACAGCTCCATGACCGCGAACGGCGGGACCGCACAGCTCCAGTTCGTGTTGCCGGAAGCCCAGAAGAGCAACCCGCTTCCGCCCAATCTCGTGGCGTTGTTCAACGCGGATAACGTGCAGGTGACGTATACCAATAACCCATATCTGTCGTCCTTCCCGAAGGCCAACTGGTCGCCACGGTTTGGTGCCGCCTACCAGTTCAACCCCAAAACGGTAGGACGCATCGGCGGCGGCGTCTTCATGGGCGGCATTGAACCGGGCGGCGGCGCTGCCAACCTGCTGAATCCGCCTTTCGTCGTGAACGCAAATTCTGCGGCCCTGCAGAGTTGCTCGCAGGGAAAGTATTGTGGATCGCAAAACGGGTTCAACAATACGCTCGAGGGCGGTCTTGGGCAGTTCATGGGATCGGGCGGAATCGCGAACAACGCCGCCTTCCCGGCCGTCGGGATGCAGGACCCCGTGATGCACATGCCCTACACCGTCAACTACAACGCGAGCGTGCAGCAGTTGCTTACGCCCTCAACCACAATGACGATAAGCTACGTGGGCAGCGTCGGACGCCACCTGGTGACGGGTCTCAACAACCCCGACATGCCACAGGCGATTACCATCGGAGGGCAGCAGTCCAACGGGTTGACGCCGGCGCCACATCTCAGTGGGCAGTTCTGGATGTCGTGGTCAGGCGCAAGCTCGTACAACTCACTGCAGGTGATGATGCAGAAGCACTACAGCCATGGACTGTCCTTCTTTGGCAGCTATACATGGGCCCACGCCTTCGATAACACCGTCGATATGCTCGGCGGCGATTACGGCTCTTACAAGCAGTCCGCGCTCATCCCTATACGCTACGAGTGGGGCCAGTCAGGATACGATATCCGGAATCGTGCGGTGATCAACGTCGATTATGACTTGCCGTTCGGCGAAGGGCGGCAATGGGTAAACCATGGCGGCATCCTCAACGCAATCGTTGGCGGATGGAAGACCGACATGGAGTGGTGGGGCCAGACCGGTCAGCCGTTTACCGTTAGCATCAGCAGAATCGCGGGCTGGGGGAACGCCAACGGAGGCCTGGCCAACAGCGCCGTGAAGATTGCCGATCCGATGTCAGCCGGTCTGCCGGCGCCGAATGTAAACGGCAATCCGGATGTTCAGAGCGGCATCACCGCGGGGACGCCATCAAATACAGCCGCAAACGTTTGCGCGGCGCAGACCCACACAAGGACGCGTTGGTTCAACCCGTGCGCGTTCGCCGACCCTCAGGGTGTCCTGAATTCGAATGATGCGACTGCTGCAGCCCAGCTGGCGCCTTACTCAACCGGCTCGTTCAGCTACTATTCGCCGGCCATCGGCCCGGATTCAGCGCTTGGCAACGGAAAATACAATTCCAATGGGACAACAAACAGCAACTTCCCCAACGGTGTTCCGTACGTAACGGGCTTGGCCAACGTGTTGCCCTTCTTCGGAAGCACCAAGAACGATGTGTCAGGGCCGGGCAACTGGAGACTGAATGCATCGCTCTTCAAGGACTTCAAGGTCTGGCGGGAAGGCAAATACCTGGAGTTGCGCGCCGACGCCTTCAACGTGCTGAACCACCCGAGCTTCGGCAATCCCGGCAACACCAACACGAATATCGGCTCCAATGTAGTCGCGCTTACTTCGACGATGTCCAATCAGAGCAACACCATCGATGCGCGCTTCCTCCAGTTTTCAGGGAAGTTCGTGTTCTAGGATCGTTCCTTCCATCTTTAGCTACACGAGGGCTCTGAGCACGTCCGATATTGCTCAGAGCCCCATCTTTTAGCTTAGCCAACTGAATCACGTCCTGACGACGCATACGCGATAACTTGATGTATAGTGTTGCAGAGACCGGTATCTTGAGGAGCTGAGGGTTGAAAGAAGGAATGAATCGCAGGACATTTGGCAAGCTTGTAGGCTTGGCGACCTTCGGGGCACTGAACAACGTAAGCGAAATGCGGGCGCAGGAGAAGGTAAGTCCCGGCGCTCCCACACGGCTTGGCGACGAGATCGTGCTGGAGGATGCGCAGCTTCGCGTGGCGTTTGACAGCCTGTCGGGTGCCTTGGTGCGCATGGAACGGAAGTCGGGAACATGGGTGATCGAACGTCGCCCGGAGCTGGGCGTATCCTTCCGGCTCTTTGTTCCGCTAAGCAAGCAACGCGATAACTTCATTCTCGGTACGAAGCAGCGGGCGGTGAGTGTCCAGAAGATTGGACCGAACCAGGTTCGCATGCATTGGGAGAACCTGCTCAGCGAGCACGGCGGAGTTATGCCGATCGCGTTCACGGGGACCGTCACTCTTGACCAAGGCAAGCTGACATTCGATGCGGATCTGGATAACAGGTCCGATTCCTTCGTCGAAGCGGTCGACTATCCTTATTTCGGAGATTTCAATCCTCCGTCCCGCGATAGCGTTGTCGAGGCGCACCACCTATGGGTTGGCGCTCTCTCCTCCGATCCGATCTATCCGCGCTTCGACAACGCCAAGGGTTATTGGGGTGTTCGTTACCCGACGCGCACGATCGAATCGAGCCAAAGTCAGTTTTGCCTATTGCAGACTCAGAATCAGGGAATCTACGTAGCCATCCACGATCCCGAGATCCGCTATCTTCTGGAGTCCACCTTCGAGCAGCACCCTGGTGTCGTGGACTGGGTCTATGATGACGTTCCGAAGCAGGACGATATCTCTGGCCTGCCAGTGCATCTCGAGTTTCGTACCTGTCATTTCGTCTTTGCGCATCCGCACTCAAAGGTCAAGTTCGCGCCAGTTGTCATCCAGCCCTATGACGGAGACTGGCATGCTGGCCTGGATGTCTATAAGGAATGGCGGGCTACGTGGTTCGGGAAGCCCCACATCGCTCCCTGGGCTCGTGACGTTCACTCGTGGCTGCAGTTGCAGGTGGACGGCGCGGAGCAGGACTACAGCATCCCCTATCGCGATCTTGTGAAATATGGGACGGAGTGTGCCGAGAATGGCGTTACTGCGATCCAGTTGGTCGGATGGAACAAAGGCGGACAGGACGGCGGTGATCCCTCTCTTGATACCGACCCGGGACTAGGCACGTGGCAAGAACTCTACGATGCGATTGCGGCCATTCAGGCCAAGGGTGTCCACATGATTATGTTCGGCAAACCCATCTTTGCCGACATGTCTACGGACTACTACAAGAAAGAGCTCTATAAGTACGAGGCCGTCGATCCGTACGGTAATAAATATGAGTCGGGGGGATATGCGTACACGACACCGACTCAGCTCGCGGGCATCAATCAGCGCCGCCGCGCCATCATGGATGTCTGCTCGCCGGCCTACCGCGACATCGCCACGCACGAGTTTGAGAAGACGCTGGCCCTTGGTGCGCACGGGTGGCTCTTTGACGAGGTTATGCAGCACAACGGTGTGCTCTATAACTTCAGCCCCGACCATGGCTACACGCCGCCCGGATATCTCTTCAACGCCGACATTCCACTGGTAAAGCAATTCCGCAGTGCTGCGGATAAGGTGAATCGAGATTTTCTCTTTTCAGGAGAAGGCCCCGGTGACTGGCTAATGCCTTATTACACACTCGGCTATTACCGCATCGGGGCAGGGACGCGTCACGCGCTTCGTTACATTGATTCCCAGGCGCCGCTGATGGCTGCGGTTCGCGGCTTCAACGCGCGCGATGAGATCAACCTCTGCCTCCTGTATCGTTACATCATCAGCTACGAGCCTTATAACTTCAAAGGCCACGTCACGGACTTTCCGCTGACGCTCGAATATGGGAAGAAGGTGGACGCGCTTCGCCGTAAGTACCGCAAGTTCCTATGGGACGCCGAATTCCGCGATACGCTCGACGCTACAGCATCGGCCGATGGCGTCTTCCGTTACAGCGTCTTCATTGCTGCCGATCGAAAGCGCGCTGTCGTGGTGATGAATCTTGAAGAGACTCGACCGATCTCGGTAAAGATTACGGTTCCGGGGGCGACCAACTTTGTGGTGGCTACCCCTGAGAGTCAGGACGCTCAGGCTAACACGGGCACACTTACGGTAGCCGCGCGTTCGGCCGTCGTCTTCATGGAAGCATAGCTGGCTGTATCGTTGCTGGGCGTGCGGTTTCTGGCCGCACGCCTTTAACTTTTGGATGGTCGATTCTGCATCGCAAACTCAATCTTCCCTCCGTGCATCACTGTCTCGTGGGGGAGATAGGTTGACTGGTGCGTCGCTCCATTGACAGTCACGCCGGAGACGTAAACAGCGCTCTCACTCTGACCTTGAGCTTCTATTTCGAGCGTCTTGTTCATCGGCAGGTGCAGGGTAATCTTGTCGAAGAGTGGACTGCCGAGTACGTACTCTGGCTTCCCTGGACATAGTGGGTAGAAACCCATTGCACTCAGGATGTACCAGGCGGCCATGGAGCCAGTATCTTCGTCGCCGGCAAAGTCCTCCGGACTGTACAGTTTTTCGAGAACCTGCCGTACCCAGTATTGAGTCCGGTCCGGTCGACCCGCAGCAGCATAGATATAAAGCAGGTGATGCACCGGCTGATTGCTATGAGCGTATTGGCCAAAATTAACCGCGGCCATCTCTGACATCTCGTGGATTTCCTGACCATAGACACCCACGTGAAAGACCGGTGGCAGCGCGAGCATTCGGTCCAGCGCAGCCACGGCTTTCGCCTCGCCGCCCATCTCAGCAATCAACCCCGATATGTCCTGGGGCACATCCCACCGATGTTGCCACGCTGAGCCTTCCACATAGGGCGAGCCCCACTGGAACTCATCGAATGGTTCAAGCCACGCACCGCTCTCATGTTTCCCGCGCAGAAATCCCGTCTTCTGGTCAAACAGGTGGCGCCAGTTGCGCGAGCGCTCGAGGAACATCCGAGCATCGTCCTGCTCTCCGACGGCGGCTGCAACCTGCGAGATGCAGAAGTCTCCGTATGCCGCATCTACCGTCTCAGCGACCGACTGGCCGACAGCTTCGACGGGCACGTAGCCGAGCTTCAGATAGCTTTCGATGCCACGCCGGCCATAGCCTTTCTTTGGATCTCCCGGGATCGTCGCGTGTTTCTTCAGCCCTTCATACGCGGTCTTTAGATCGAAGCCCTTGATACCCTTTGCGGCGGCATCGCCGAAGACCGCATCGATGAGACTGCCAGTCATGCACGCGCGATATCCGGGGGCAGGGAACTGTGGAAGCCATCCGCCTTCGCGATAAGCGTTCACCCAGCTTTCCAGGATTTCACCGAGCTTCTCCGGCCAAAGGATCGACATCAGCGGGTACCAGGCGCGATATACATCCCAGTAGCCATGATCCGCATACATCACGCCAGGATGGATCTTTCCGTCGTAGGGACTGAAGTGTTGAGGTTTGCCGGATGCATCCAACTCATGCCAGATGCGCGGGAAGAGAAGCACGCGATAGAGGCACGAGTAGAAGGTTTGCCGTTGGCGCTCTGTACCGCCGCTGATCTCAATACGCCCTGCATAGGATTCCCACTGCATCGCTGCGCTCTCGCGCAGCTTGTCGATGCTTTGAGTGCCGACTTCGTTAGCCAGATTGCGCGCAGCCTGCTCATAGGAGATAAATGAGGTTGCAATGCGAGCAATGATGGAACGCGGGCCTGCGTCGCCGAATCTTATCATCGCGGCTGTTCCGCCGTGGGTTTCTTGCGTTTGCACCTCTGTCCATCGTTCATTGAATTCCACAATGTAATAGGTCGCGAAGTTTGCGGGGACACCGCCGTGATTAGTCCGCGACTGGAAGCGAACCGTCTTGTGGTCAGCATCCTGCTCGAAGGCAACGTCTTTCCCCGGAACCTCAAGCAAGAAGCCTGGAGCCTCAGTAGTGGTGTAACTGGAACTCACAACGGCGCAGCGTTCGGTGGGGATCAACTCCGCCTTGATCTCGTAGCGCATCAACTCCAGTTCGAACGAGAACGGCGGCAGCCGAGCGTCCTCCGGGCGCCAGGAAGACGATCGTGATTCGGCGTCTGGTTTGGGAGTTCCTGTAAACGGGAAAAAGACAGCATGACCATAGTCCGCAAGCCACGGACTTAGCTGATGTGTGCAGCGGAACCCTTGAAAGCGCCGGCTCGCAGGATCAAACATCCACGACGTGCCCTCGGCCGACTGCAGCGTCCAGTGCGCCATGCCGAATGGCCGCGCGGCTATCGGCAGTGTGTTACCGCGGGAGAATCGGAAGCTCGAGTTCGTGCCTTGCAGGGGATTGGCGTCACGAATGCCGGAAACATTTCGCGCCGCGGACGCTGCATCGTGTGTGGGCGCCTGAGGATCCCTGGTCTCGCCCAACTCTTTACCGCCCAAAGCGGATCCTATGAGCGCCACGCTCGAACCTTTGAGAAAGTCTCGCCGCCCCAACAATGGACCGTTGAGCTTCTTACTCTTGATCATTGATCCTCAGTTCATTTTCGATTTAGCAGTTGGGTTTCGTGCAGCGTAGTCGCGGGTTTCAGAAGCCGCGAGTGAATCTGCTGCTTCACCTTGACGAATGAGTACGCGGAGCACCAGTGGAGTCGCGCAGCACGAATCGTGTCTTGTACTCGAACTCCTGCCTGGTCTTGTCCTGCTGTATGTCTTCCAGCAACGCCCGGAAGGCAAGATTGGCGAGTTCGCTCGGTGAGAAGCGAATTGTCGTCAGCGACGGCTGAGTGAAGTTGCACAGCGGAAGATCGTCGAAGCCGATCAGGGAGATGTCGCGCCCGGCGACCAGGGATCGGGCACTCATTGTCTTAAGCGCTCCGATAGCGGCCATGTCGTTGCAGCACATCACGGCCGTGGGAGGCTTGGGCAGAGCGAGTAACTTGGCCATCCCTTCCGCACCGCCTTCGAGCGTGTGATTGCACTCGGCAACAAGCTCCTTTTGCATCGGCACACCTGCGGAACGCATAGCCTTGCGGAGCGCGTCGTAGCGCATGCGCATGCTGCTCCAGTCCAGGTTGCCACTCAGATAACCGATGCGTTTGTGCCCAAACTCGGCGAGATGTTTCACCGCGTCGCGCATGCCAGTGAGGTAGTTAACGCGGATGTTCCGAATGCCGTCGAGGTGCTGATCCGCCCCCGCATAGACCATTGGTATCGTCGCAGATTGTCCTCGCACAAGGCTCTGTTCCATGCCGAACGTGAGGATGGCAATGCCTTCAACCTGACGCTCTTTCATTCGGTCCGCGCAAGCTGCAATGTGATTCGGATCGGTCTCTGTGTCTGCGAAGGTGATAAGTACTTCGAAGCCGTGTTCCACCGCGGCACGTTCGAAGTAAAGAATGATCTCGGCAAAAAACGGATTGCCGCCGCTAATCTCCGAAACGATCAAGCCGACGGTATGGCTGCGTCCGCGAGCCAGCGCGCGAGCCTGATAGTTTGGCCGGTAGCCTACCTCCTCGATAACAGCCTGGACCCGTTTTGTGAGCTTGGGGTCAACAGTCGGAACGTTGTTGATAACGCGGGAGACAGTTGAGTGTGAAACCTTGGCCCTGCGAGCGATCTCACGAATGTCCAAAGCTTGCCTTTCGTTGCCGGAGGTTACCCAGCGTCCATTGTGGCAATAGTGACGTAGATGGTTCAATATAAACCGTTTTGCGAACCACGATGTACACCGGTGCGCCGGGCTCATCGATACACGTACTGGCGCCAATCCAGTCGCGCAGACCAGGTGATCGAATCTGACGGTACGAACGGCGTTTGGCGAGTGTGATCATAGGGCGACTCGCAGGAGCGAGGGTTTTCTCTCCATGAGCATCAGGATCAGCTCTCCAAAAAGAGTATTCGCCCAGGCAAACCACTTGCGCGTGTAGTGCGACGGATCGTCTTTGTCGAATGATTCGTGGATGAATCCGGTTCCGGCTGTTGTGTCGCGCAGCCAACGCAGGCACTGTACGATCTCCTGATCGTCTTCGGATGTCATCGCCTGGACGATGGTCCCCATGGGCCATACGTTGGAGAGGCCGGCATGCGGGCTGCCGACTCCCTTCGCCGCTCTTCCCGACACGAAATACGGATTGTCCGAACTGAGCACGAAGCGACGCGTGCGCTGATACAGGGGGCCAGTTGAAGGACAACATCCGAGATAGGGAAGGCTGAGGAGACTCGGAATGCCGGCGTCGTCCATCATCAACGCATTTCCGTAGCCATCGACCTCGTAGGCCCATATCGTTCCGAGGGTGCTGTGATGCACGGTCCCATATTGCGTCAGGGCAGTCTGCACCTCGCGCCGAAGGTCATCGCAGCTTTGCGCGAGGCGATCGTCCTGAGCCACCTTATGCGCAAGCTCCGTCAAATTGGAGAGCGCCTGTACGGCAAACAAATTCGCTGGGATAAACAGGGGATAAATACACGCATCGTCTGACGGGCGAAACATGGAGAAGATCAAGCCGTTGGGTCTGGCGGGATTCCCATAGCCACCGAGCGGCAACGTATCTGTGGGTGTTTTGGAAGAGCGCTGGAATTTGTATGGGCCATGACCATTCTTGCGCTGTTGCTCACGAAAGGTCTCCACGATCTTCCATGCGCTGGCCTTCCACGTCGCATCAAACGGTGCGCTGTCACCCGTATTCTGCCAATAGCCGTGCGCGAGCCGAACGACATGGCACAGCGAATCGACCTCCCACTTGCGTTCTGCGACACCGGGAATCATCGTTGTGTCGTCGTTGCGCGCCCAGCTAAGCGGTGCATCCTCCGGCGTTCGCATGAATGCATTCGCGTAGGCGTCAATCAGAATTGATTTAGCGTGGCGCCGCACAACCCCTTGCAGCATCGCCTGCAGGCGAGGATCCTGTTTTGCGAACCGAAGGTAAGGCCAGACCTGCGAAGAGGAGTCCCGCAACCACATCGCGTCAATATCACCCGTGATGATGAAGGTGTCGGGCAAGCTGCTCTGGCCGTCGAAGAAGAGGGTCGTGTCCAGCGTGTTCGGAAAGCACTTCTCGAACATCGAAGCAAGCTGCGGGTCGGCGATGCGACGGCTGGTCTCTGCTATTGCCGTTTCAATCGCCGGGCTGGAAAACCGCCGGTCGTGGATCGCGGGCCGTCCGGTCGGCCCGCTTCCATATGCAAGTCGACTCAGTGGCCCTGCCGCCGAGTACAGCGTTGCTGCACCGCTCGTCAACAGCATCGATCGTCTCGTGAGTCGCAGCACATTGTGAATATACCGGTCACTCAATATGATGCGCAATGAGACGCCGCTCCATCCGCAAGGAGGCAGATGATCTCTCCAACATTCGGGCAAAGCTCTTTCTAACTGTACCGTTGCTCTGATATTGTTCTTGTGATTCTGGAAACAAACTGAGCGCTGGAGACCGGTTACCGGAGCCTCCGGTTGGTTCCACATTACAGCCGGGGAGGACGGGCACAGGAGATGGATCGGCGTACCTTCGCAAAACTCGTCGGCCTGTCTGGATTGGGAGCACTCTCTTCCAGGCCCGCTCGAGCCGCTGGCTCGCTTCTACGGGGTACTTTCAACGACTCTTCCAGTCCGGCAACCTCCGCATGGGACGTCTACCGCCTCGGGACTTCCTACTATCCTGAGTGGTGGGAGGCCAGCGAGTGGGAGGCTGACTTCTCCCAGATGCAAGCCCTCGGTCTCAACACGGTGCGCATGGGCGAGTTCGCGTGGTCATCCTTTGAGCCGCAGGAAGGCAAATTCTCCTTCGACTGGATGGATCATGCGATTGCGATCGCCAACCGTCACGGCATTCGTGTGATCCTCGCCACGCCCACCGCCGCGGTGCCGCCGTGGCTCTATGCGCTTCATCCGGATGTGCTGGGTGCCAATGCTCTTGGGCCGTATACCTATGGCGGGCGGAAGGGATACTGCACCAACAGCCCCAACTATCTCGCGGCGAGCGCGCGCATTACCGAGGCCCTCGCCCAACACTATGGCTCTCATCCCGGAGTCATCGGCTGGCAACTCGACAACGAGCCAGGAATTCCTTTCGAGTGCTACGACTCCAACTGCGAGCATTCCTTTCAAGGGTGGCTCGAGAAGCGCTACGGTAGCCTCGATGCGCTGAACCACACGTGGAATGGAGCCTTCTGGAGCAACCACTACACCGACTGGTCACAGATTCACTTCCCCAAGAACTCCGGGGAAGGCGGCTGGCAGCCCGCGATCACCCTCGACTACCGCAAGTTTTTCTCTGACTCGTATCTCAATCATCTGCGCCGGCAGGCGGACATTCTTCACAGGGTCACGAAGAACCAATTCGTCTACACGAATTGGCCCAGCATGACATGGTCCGTTGACGTTCACAAGGCGGGCGCCGAGTTCCTCGACGCGACAGCGTGGGACAACTACGTAAGCGCGCCGGGCCTCACGGAGTACTATCACCAGTACATCTCATGCATGAATCACGATCTCGCTCGTTGCGCCAGTCGCGGCCAGCGGTTCTTTTGCGCAGAACAGATCGCCTACCTTCCGCCCAACGCGCTGAATGAAGGCCTGCGAATGCAGTCGTATCTGAACCTCGCGCACGGAAGCAGCGGACATCTCTACTTCGAGTGGCGCCGCCCCGTAGCCGGCGGAGAGCAGCTTCGGCCGTCGTTTATCAAGGGCTTCGATGGCAAACTGACTCCGCAAGGTCCTATCCTCGAGCGCATCGGGCACGAGTTCGCTGAGCTGGGACCCAAGCTCGCTGACGCCAAAACAAGCTCAAACATCGCTCTTCTGTACGACTTCACAAATGAGTTCGCGCAGGGCTTCTGGTCGGTAGGCGATCGGACGGATCGATATGACGCCGAATCTTCGCGCTTCTACGCAGGCCTGAAGTCACTGCAGAGAAACATCGACATCCTCCCTCTTTCTGCGAATTTCGACAAGTACAAGCTCATCGCAGCGCCGAATCTTCGGCTGATCGATGACGAGACTGCCGACAAGCTGAAGTCGTACGTCGCCCGCGGCGGCGTGCTTGTACTGACATATCGCGCCGGCACCCAGCACACCGACGCGAGTATGCGGCGCATCCTTTCCCCTGGCATCTTCACCGACATCGCGGGTGTCTCCTCGATAACAAAACTGGACCTTGGTGAGTACAGCTCCGCTCGCGGCCAGATGGACGCCGCGCACGAGACGCAACTGGGGATCGCCTTCAACGGCAGCTCTGAGATCTTCAAGCCGCGCACCGTCATGGAATCGTTGCAACTGCACGGAGCCGAACCTGTGGCGTCTTTCCGCGGAGGCCGCATGGAAGGTATGCCCGCAGTAACTCGCAACCGTTATCAGAAGGGCTGGGTCATCTACGCCGGAACAGATAGCGGGGAGCACGGCTTTCATGAAGCTCTTGCACAACTGGCCGCGACCGCCGCTGGTGTCGCGCCACTTCTCACAGTACCTCGGGGAGTTGCCGTGACAACACGAGAAGACCAGCATCACGTCTACTACTTCGTGCTGAACCTCACCGAAACTCCCCACAACGACATCGCGTTACCGCGACAAATGGATAACTGGACGGATGGGGGCCGCAGTGTCTCGAGCATTCGTCTCGAGCCGCTTGGGGTCGCCGTTCTGGTTGCCACGAAGACTTCATAACTGCGTTCGCGCGCTCTATCACTAAACGCTCTGCTATCGAAAGGTGTCGTTGATGAGGAACACTGGATGGATGATTGGAGCCGCGATGATCGCGCTCTGCACCGGGAATGCTACCTCCTGCATTGCGCAAGCCGGGCAGGCTATCGCGACCTTTCCCGCCGCCGAGCAGACGACGTTGAATCGGCTGTCGGATCTCGATCACCTTCCTAGTGGTCAATGGCGTTTCCATGCGGCCGACATGCCGCACGGGGAAGACCCCAATCTTGATGACTCAGCCTGGTCTGTTGCGGAGTCGGGCCGCGATCTAGGGACGGAGGGGCTATGGTTCCGTCGCTGGATTGAGATTCCCAAATCTCTCGATGGCTACGATCTTACGGGCGCCGCAGTCTGGTTTCATGCCTCCATAGATTCACATCTGCCATTGACCCAGATCGTCTACGTCAACGGACGCCGCATTGCCATGGGCGATAACCTCGAACCTGTTGAGCTGCTGCCGCACGTCACCGCCGGCGAAAAGGTTCTGGTAGCGGTAAAGGCCTACCCAACCGTTCTTTCGAAGCGCTTCAGCGGAACACAGATCACAATCCATTTTTCTCCTGAGCGACCAAATCCCATCGATGTGCGCGACGAGGTGCTGTCGGCCGCAATTCTGCTTCCGTCGCTCGAGCCGGATCCATCGGCGGATCGCAAGGTGCTCGACAAAGCCATAGCCCAGGTCGACATCAAAGCGCTCGATGCGGGGGATCAGAGCCGCTTTGATGCTTCGCTGCGTGACGCCCAGTCGACTCTGGAGCCGTTGCGCCCCACGATGCAGAAAGCTCAAATCACCCTCGATGGCAACGCTCACATCGATTCCGCTTGGCTGTGGCCCTGGACTGAGACAGTCGACGTCGTGCGGCGTACCTTTTCGACTGCGCTGCAGCTCATGGATGAATATCCCGGCTATGTCTTCACCCAGTCGGCGGCTGTCTACAACGATTGGATGTTTGAGAAGTATCCGGCCATCAACGACGAGATCGCAAAACGCATCAAAGAGGGTCGTTGGGAGGTCGTTGGCGGGATGTGGGTTGAGCCCGATCTCAACATGCCGGACGGCGAGTCGACGGCACGCTCTCTGTTAATAGGCAAGCGCTGGTACCAGCGGCACTATGGCGTTGACGTCCGAGTCGGCTGGAATCCTGATTCGTTCGGTTACAACTGGCAGCTGCCGCAGATCTATAAGAAATCTGGCGTGGATTACTTCGTTACGCAGAAGATGAGCTGGAACGACACGAATCAACTGCCGCTGAAGCTGTTCTGGTGGGAATCGCCGGACGGCAGCAAGGTGCTCACCTACTTCCCGCGCGGATATGCCAATCGCGATGTCGGCCCGGTGCGTCTTTCGACAAACATCGCGCAGGCCCGGCAACAGGCTCCGGGTATCACGGAGATGCTGGATCTCTACGGTGTTGGTGACCACGGCGGCGGTCCCACACGTGTGATTCTCGACCAGGCCTCCCGCTGGATGCAGCCCGGCAAGGTGGCTCCGCAGACGCACTTTGGCACGGCAGACACATACTTCGCAACCGTAGAGAAACAGATCGCGAAGGATTCGCCGGTATGGAATTATCAGACTCTGGCGCAGGGTTATCACGCGCCCGAAGCGCAGTCTGGATCTATTGCGATTCCGACATGGAAGGACGAACTGTACCTCGAGACCCACCGTGGCGTGTTCACTACCCAGGCGAATCAGAAGCGCAACATCCGACAGGCGCCACAGGCAACACTCAACGCGGAAAAGTTTGCGTCTCTCGCCTGGCTGGATGGTGATGCGTATCCTGACGCGGAACTTACCGAGGCGTGGAAGAAGATCGCCTTCAATGGCTTTCACGATCTCGCTGCAGGTTCCGGCATCGCGCAGGTGTATCGCGACGCCCAGAAGGACTTCGACGATGTTCGGTGGATCGATGACGAGGTGACGCGCAAGGCACTGGCGACACTCTCCGCGCATATCGACACGCGAGTTCCGCAAGGCGTTCCACTCCTCGTCTTCAATCCGCTCGCGTGGACGCGCTCTGACTTCGTCACGGCCACTATACAAATGCCCGGCGCGACTAACGCTATCTCTGTGCTCGACGCGCACGGTCAGGTGCTGCCTTCAGAGGTAATCTCCAGCGAGACGGCGACCAACAGGTTTGTGGTGCGCGTCTTCGCCAAAGAGATTCCGTCCATGGGCTATAGTGTGCTTCGTGTCGTGCCGGGTCGTCGCACGTTTGCGACAGATCTTTCCGTCCACGGCACTACTATCGAGAACGCATCGCTGCGAGTTACGATCGACCCCAGGACCGGATGCATTACCAGCCTTTACGACAAACAGGCGAAATTTGAAACACTCGCCCCGCACAGCTGCGGCAATGAGTTGCAGGCCTTCAAGGACACGCCGAAGCTCTACGACGCCTGGAATATCGACAAGGGCACGCTCGATCAGACTCCGACGCGCCTCGATCAGGCTGACTCGGTGAAGGTCATCAGCAACACACCGATGCGTGCGATTGTCCGCGTCTCACGCACTTGGCAGAGTTCCAGGTTCGTGCAGGACATCGAGCTGGACGCTGGCTCCAACGAGGTCGTTGTCGACAACAACATTGACTGGCATGAGACGCACGTGCTCCTCAAAGCAGCATTCCCATTGGCCGCTTCGGCACCGTTCGCAACCTACGAAATTCCGTACGGCTCCATCCAGCGCCCCACAACGCGCAACAACTCCTTCGAGAAGGCGCGCTTCGAAGTCCCCGCACAGAAGTGGGCAGACCTCGGCGACGGCAAGCAGGGCTTCAGCCTGCTGAACAACAGCAAGTTCGGCTACGACGCAGTGGGCAATCTCCTACGACTTACACTGCTCCGTTCGCCTGTCTACCCGGACCCCGACGCCGACCGCGGGCCGAACCACTTCCGCTATGCGCTCTATCCTCACGCCAGCACATGGCAGAGCGCGCTTACCGTGCGCAAGGGCTTCGACTTCAACTATTCGCTCATCACCATGCAGCCAACTTCCCACGCCGGTCCCATGCCCAGCGAACATTCGTTCCTTCGCACTTCGTCGGACAACGTCGTTGTGACAGCGATGAAGAAGGCCGAGGACACGCACTCCCTTATCGTCCATCTCTATGAGTGGAAGGGCGAAGACCACGACGTTGAGATCGATGTCCCAGCAGGCGCAACCGCGGCTTCAGAAACAAACCTGATGGAGAAAACGGAGGGAGATGGCCTGCAATTGAAAGAGAATCGCATCACCGTGCACGTCCACCCATTCGAGATCGTTTCCTTCCGACTCGACTATCCAGAAAAAACGGATGACTCGCTCGCCGCTGTTCAGTAGCCGGAGGTCTCTCCTTTCATGACGACTCTTCCTCCGAGCGGACGGCACCGCCGAGCATTCCTCAGATCATGTGCCGGAGTCACTGCTGCTCAACTCCTGCCGCGCGCCTCGGTTCTCTCGTGGTTAGGTGCGAGCGGCGCTGCGGCAGAGACCGTCACCGCTTCCAGTGCCCCGGATCCCGTTGCACTGGCGAACCCACTCGTCGGTACTGGCTGGCGCGGGCACATGTTTCCCGGCGCCACCGTTCCGTTCGGACTGGTCCAACTGAGCCCCGACTCCAGCGGCCCTCCCGAACCCCACTGGAACGTTCAGGGCGACTGGTACGAATGGCAACACTGCTCTGGATACAACTTCCGCGACGATGTCATCAACGGCTTCAGCCACACGCACGTCCAGGGCACCGGCGGCATCGACCTCGGCGACATGCTCATCATGCCACTTGTCGAAGGTCGGAACTGGTCCTGGGACGCCGGACGCATCGAGCCTCTGACCTACATGCAGATCGAGGCGCTCGGGACAGACTCCGGCAACGTCTTCTCTCCCTCGGAACTCGGCTACCGCTCCTTCTTCTCCCACGAGCGAGAACTCGCGCGGCCTGGCTACTACAGCGTCCAGCTCGACACGCCCAACGTCCACGCTGAGCTGACGGCCACAACGCGTTGCGGCATGCACCGCTATCGCTATCTCCACTCCGCAGGAAAACAGGGTCTCGTCGTCGATCTCGTCCACGGCCTCAACTGCCGCGTCTACGCCGCAGAGCTCTCCGTAGAGAACGATGGCCGCATCACGGGCAGTCGCTCCACAAACGGTTGGGCGCATGACCGGTCCGTCTTCTTCGCAATGGACCTATCCCAGGCGGCGGAGTCGATCGATGTCAGTGTCGACGGCACGATTACGCGTGCGCAACCGGGCGATCGGTTCAAGGGCAAGGATGTCAAGGTAATCTTCACTCGCAAGCCGGCTGCCGAGCCCCTCATGGCTCGCGTCGGCATCTCGCCCGTAAGTGTTGAGGGTGCCGCGAAGAATCTTCGAGCGGAAATCCCCGGCTGGAACTTCGACGCTGTCGCACAGAAGTCAAGTCGCACTTGGAACGACTTGTTGTCTGGTCTCAAAGGCGAATTCTTCAATCGGGATATTGAGAAGGCCTTTTACTCTGACGCCTATCACTCCTTCGTCGCGCCAACCACCTACAACGATGTCGATGGTGCCTTCCGCGGACAGGACCTGAAGCCCCATCCGAGCCCCGGCTTCACGAAATACACAACGCTTTCCATCTGGGATATCTACCGGGGGCAATTTCCATTCCTGATGCTGACCCAGCCGCAGCGCATCAACGACATCGTGCGCACGCTGTTGCTCGACTACGAACAGCTCGGCCAGCATGCACTACCCATGTGGCCTCTCTGGGCCAACGAGACGTGGAGCATGGTCGGGTTCCATGCAGCCGCGATGATCCTCGGAGCCTACGTGCGCGGCTTCCGCGACTTCGACATTCAAGCTGCCTACGCCGCCGTTCGCGATACTGCACTCGTTGGCGCGGAGGCTCGCGGAAACCGTGAACTGCAGGCGATGTTTCGGCAGTATGGTTACGTACCCTGCGACCTTCACAGGGGCAGCGTCTCCACAACTCTCGACCTCTCCTATGACTACTGGTGCGCGAGCGCTCTCGCCCGATTACTCGGCAAGACGGCCGACGCCGAGATGTTCCTGAAGCTCAGCCAGAGCTACCAGAACGTCTTCAATCCAGCGACAGGCTTCATGCAGGGCAAGTCGAAGGACGGACAATGGCGCACCCCATTCCGCCCCGATCAGGAGACGGATGACTATGTCGAGACTGACGCCTGGCAGGCGAGTTTCAGCGTACCCCACGACGTCAAGGGACTGATTCAGCTCTATGGCGGCGATGAAGCGTTCATTGCCAAGCTCGACGGCCTCTTCACGGCGCCATCGAAGGTCCTCGATGCGCGGCCGGACATTACCGGCATGGTCGGACAGGACGCACAGGGCAACGAGCCCAGCAATCATCATCCGTACCTGTTCTCGTTCGCTGGAGCCCCTTGGAAGACACAGTACTGGACCCGCAAGGTCGCTGCGCTCTACAACGCCACACCCGCCGGTATTCCGGGCAACGACGACTGTGGTCAACTAGCAAGCTGGTTTGTGTTTGCGGCTCTCGGCTTCTATCCAGTAAACGCGGCCAACGGTGTCTACGTCCTCGGCAGTCCACTCGTGAATCGGTCCGCCATCCGCAACCCTGCCAACAACTCAACGTTCACGGTCATCGCGAAGAACAACAACGCTGAGAACATCTACATTCAGCACGCGCAGTTAAACGGCAAAGAGCTTCGCCGGTCATGGATAACGCATCAGCAGATTGCATCTGGCGGAGAGTTGCGTCTGCGCATGGGGCACTCGCCCAACAAATCCTGGGGCGCAGATCCGGCGGACAGGCCACCCTCAGGTCTTTTGGCCCAATAACAGAAACAAGCTGCGCGACCTCAAAGAATGGAACTCACAAAGACCAGCATGATCAGCCTCGGCACTCCGATTCGGCACTCAATCTTCCGCCTAAGAACGAAACTCGCAGCCGCGCTTGTCTTCCCGCTGGTCACTCTCCAGCCATTGCACTCCCACGCGCAGACAATCCCCACGCTCGAGAAATCCAACGGCCACTATCATCTGCTCGTCGATGGCCAGCCGTACCTCGTTCTCGGAGCGCAGGTCCACAACTCCAGCGGTTGGCCCGCATCGCTCGAACAGGCATGGCCTGTCCTCGCTGCATTGCACTGCAACACGGTCTCCGTTCCCGTCTACTGGGAAGCGATCGAACCCGCCGAGGGACAGTTTGACTTCAGCACCGTCGACAGCATCGTTCAAGTCGCACGTGCCCACAATCTCCATGTGTTGATCTCCTGGTTCGGCACCTGGAAGAACGGCGCGATGACCTACGTCCCCGCATGGGTCAAGGAAAATCCGGCAAAGTATCCTCCGGTGCTCGACTCCTCGCATCAGCCAGTCGAGGCGCTAAGCCCTCTTGCCGACGCAAGCCGCGCGGCCGATCGCGCGGCCTTCGCCGCTCTCATGAGCCACATCAAATCCATCGACGGAACCCAACACACCGTCATCCTCGTTCAGGTAGAGAACGAAGCTGGTGTTCTCGGCTCCGACCGCGATTACTCCGCGCAAGCCGACGCTCGTTTCCGCGAGCTGGTCCCGCCCGAAGTTCTCGTCGCACTCGGCAAGCCTGTGCAACACGAAAACTGGACGCAAGTCTTTGCTGAGCGCGCACCCGAAGCCTTCATGTCCTACTGGACTGCGCGTTACATCGACTCCGTCGCCGAGGCAGGGAAGAGCGTTTACCCGCTGCCCATGTACGTCAACGTTTGGCCTCGCGAACAGCCAGGTCTCCTGCGCCCCGGCTTCTCATCTCCAAGCGGCGGCGCAGTGGCGTGGCTGCTGCCCATGTGGAAGCGTATCGCACCGCACATTGACGTCATCTCACCGGATATCTACGACGAGAACGAGGACTCCTACCAGAACCTTCTGAATCTCTACAATCGCGCCGACAATCCGCTCTACGTTCCTGAAACCGGCGGCTCGGTCGCGCATGCGAAGAACATGTTTCTGACGTTCGCGTCATCAAACTCGCTGGGAATCTCCATCTTCGGCGTTGACGGAGGCCTCTCGGCCCAGGATCTGGCCGCGTACAAAGGATGGGCCAGCGAAGTCGCGATGAACTTTGCACTCTTTGGTCCTGCCGCTCCCGCCTTTCGCACGCTGAGCGACGCCGGCCACCTGCAGACCGCAATCGAAGAGGACGGCCTCGCGAACCCCACCATGAACTTCGATCAGTTCGATGTCGCCGTGCGTTTCGGTCCGGTGACCAATGGCTATGGCGGGCTGCGAGGCCGCGGCAATCCTCAGCGCAACGGCCGGGTACTGGTCGGCCAGCTCAGCCCGGATGAATTCCTGATCGCAGGCATGAGCGCCAATATCATCTTTGCTCCCAAACTCGGGTCGTCCCAAACGCATGCAATGTTGGTCACCGTTGAGGAGGGTCACTTCGAGGCTGGAGTCTGGCATCGGGATCGCCTGCTCAATGGCGACGAGACCGCCTTCGGTCTCACACTCAACCCCCATGGAACAACCCTCAAGGTGAAGCTCCGCGCCTATTAAGTTGTTGGCCGCGCGAGCGATTCGTTCACGGGATGATCACGGCTGAGCTCGAAACCTCATCCGATTTCAACGCGAGCAGCGCCTCGTTCGCCTGCTCCAGAGGGAATGTCTGCACATGTGGAGAGAGCGAAATCTCCGCCGCGATCTTCAGGAACTCCCTCGCATCCTCTCGGGTCATATTCGTCACACTGCGAATCTGGCGCTCGCCCCAGAGGAGCGTGTCATAGTCGAACTCCGGCACACGATCCAGGTGGATGGCATTGATCGCCAGTATGCTTCCCTTATCCAGCGAACGCAGCGCCGCAATCACCACGTCTCCGGCCGGTGCGAACGTGATCGCCGCATCCAGCTTCTGCGGTGGAGTCGCCAGCGCATCTCCAACCCACACCGCCCCCAGCTCACTCGCAATTCCCTGATGCCGTTTCTCGCGCGTCGAGATATAGACCTCGCAGTTCCAGGCCTTGAGGACTTGCATCAGCAGCTGCGCCGAAGACCCAAATCCGAAGAGGCCGACCCTCATGCCAGGCTTCACTTCTGCAACCCGCACGCTGCGAAACCCAATGATTCCCGCACAGAGCAACGGCGCGGCATCTGTCGATGAAAGTTTCTCCGGCAGCGGAAGAAGAAAGTCAGTTCGGGCCGTCGTGAACTCAGCGTACCCTCCGTTGTGCGAGTAGCCCGTATACGTAGGGTCATCACACAGGTTCTCGCGATCCGATCGGCAGAAGCGGCATGTGCCGTCAACACCGCCGATCCATGACACGCCTACACGCTGGCCGGGAACAAACGTCGAACCCGGCGAGCTAACGATCTCTGCAACGATCTGGTGTCCCGGAATGACAGCAGCAAGCCGTTGGGGAAGTTCGCCCTCAACGATATGCAGATCAGTTCTGCAGACTCCGCACGCCAGTACCTTTAGCAGCGCAGAATCCTTCCGCGGCTCTTCAATCGGTGCGGTTTCGATCACAAGCGGTCGATCGCGGACCGGAGCGGGATGTCTAAGCACCGCGGCACGCATGTTCGTGGGCTTCATCACAGATCTCCTTGCGCGGCAACCTCTGCGGCTCGTCAACCGCTTTGCACGTCTCTTCAATTGAGACGTATACCGGATGCGATCATATCTAAAGGGCACAACGAAAGGACGGATGTTGATGAGGAGAAGGTCCATTGCACTTTGCGCAGGTGCAGCTTTGTTCTCTTTCGCTGCGGGAGCGGCTGAGGTCTCGGCTGTGGGGGAGCAACCGCTGCGATCTCCCTGGGATGGCAAGCCTGTTGCGATGACCTCTGTGCCTTACAACTGTCCGGCGACTCCCAACATTCCGCCGGACCTCGTCACCGACGGATTCTATCGTCTCGACGACCCAACGCATTCGATCGTTGACCCAGCGCGCCAGGCGGCCTATGAGAAGTCGAGCCGCCCCGTGAAGGCTGCTGGCCAGGCAGTCGTTGCGGCTGCCGATGCCTATCGCACAACAGGCTCCCAACAGGCTGCCGAGTGCACGCTGAAGCTCATCGCCGCAATGGCAGAGCAGCACTCACTGACCGGAAAGATGTCGTCCAATCAGGCCTACTACGTGCAAGGCTGGGTCGTAGGAGCGGTCGCGGTTGGATATCTGAAGATACGCGGCGCTCATTTAGCTACGCCTGAACAGGCAAAGTCTATCGCCGATTGGCTGGTAGCCGTCGGCGAGGAGACCAGGGGTTACTTCGACCCCCGGCGAGCGAAGGGTACGAGCGACGCGCGGAACAACCACTCCTATTGGGCTGGCGTGGAGTTGGCTGCGATTGGTGTCGCGGCGAACAATCGCGCCGACTTCGACTGGGCCGTCGCCGCCTACGACGCCGGGGTCAAGCAGATACGCCCCGATGGAACGCTCCCTCTGGAGATGGCTCGGGGCCAGCGAGCGCTGCATTACCACCTCTATGCGCTTGCGCCGCTCGTCATGATCGCCGAGTTCGGCGAAGCCAATGGCATAGATCTCTACGCGCATTCTGGCGGAGCGATTCACCGGCTCGCAGATGTATCTGTAGCCGGACTGGCGAACCCCGAGCTGTTTGCGAAGGCCACCGGTGTGGAGCAGGAAGTTCCAACACGGCCAAGCGGAGACCAGATCGGTTGGGCTCTGCCATATGAGCACAGATTCCCAAGCCCGCAACTCGCCAAGTTGATCGCGAACGCACCGACTCTCAGCGTCTATTACCTTGGAGGTCTGCCTCCCAAAGGCATAAGCTCTAAGCGTTCTGCGACATCACGCGACGAAGCGTCTCAGCAGCGGATTCCGGCGTGATGTCGCGTTGCGGCGAACCGAGCAGTTCAAACCCCACCATGAACTTGCGGATCGTTGCCGACCGCAGCAGCGGCGGATAGAAGTGCGCGTGCAGCTGCCACTCAGGGTGCTCGTCCGAGTCGCACGGAGCACCATGAAAGCCCATCGAATAAGGGAACGGAGCGTTGAAGACGCGGTTATAGCCAGCCGTAACAGTCTTCAGAATTGCCGCCAACCCGTCACGTCCTCTTGCATCCAGCTCGTTGAGTGTACGAATGTGAGCGCGCGGCAGCAGCAGCGTCTCGAACGGCCACACTGCCCAGAACGGAACGAGAGCAACCCAGGAGTCGTTCTCCGCCACGATGCGCTCCCGCAGCTTCAGCTCCATCTCAAGGTAGTCGAGTAGCAGAGGGCGTCCGCGCTCGGCAAGATACTCGTTCTTTGAGATCAGCTCGGCGGCAGGTTCGTTGGGGATGTGCTCCGTCGCCCAGATCTGTCCGTGCGGATGCGGGTTGCTCGCGCCCATCATCGCGCCACGGTTTTCAAAGATCTGTACAAAGCGGATGTCCTCACGCGCCGACAGTTCGAGTTCCTGCGCGGCCCACACATCCACGACCCGACGGATCGCCTCCGCGTCCATCGTCGCGAGTGTGAGATCGTGACGCGGATCGAAGCAGAGCACGCGGCACACACCTCGTTCTGTCGTCGCGCGTAGCAGCCCCGCGTCTTCAACATCAAACTCGGCGAAAGGAACGTCGCTCTTTAGAGCGGCGAAGTCATTCTCGAAGACATACGTCTCCGTGTAGACGGGGGTGCGATGACCTCCGGCGCGAACATTTCCCGGACACAGATAACACTCTGGGTCGTAGCTCTTGGTCGTTGCCGGTACGGTCTCTTCGGTCTGGCCCTGCCATGGCCGCTGAGTGCGGTGCGGCGACACAAGCACCCATTCGCGACGCAGAGGATTCCAGCGCCGGTGCGGAGATTCCTTGAAGACTTCGAGCATCAGCGCGCCTCCAGGGTGTTGCTTCTGAGTTGTGCATTATTGCGTGCAAGCGCGCCATCGACGGCCTCACATACATAGGCATCGAGCTCCAGTGAGAACCGCGCACGATAGGCCGACTTAAGCGCCGCAATGAACTCGCTCACATCGGCAGCACTAACGAGGTTGACCGTGCAGCCGCCAAAGCCACCGCCCGTGAGCCGTGCACCATAGCAACCGCGCAACCCTACAGCGGTGTCTACCAGAAAATCGATCTCGTCGATGCTGCATTCGAAGTCGTCGCGTTCGCTCGCATGGGCTGCGGTCATGACGGAGCCGAGTCGAACAGGATCACCGGCGAGCATCGCCTGCCGCGCCTCGCCGACCCTCTGATTCTCGCTGATAATATGCCGACACCGGCGAAAGCTCTCCGGCGATAGTTCTTGCTCGACCATGGCCAACTGCTCGAGCGTCGCATCGCCCAGGTCGCGGAGGTCGGGGAAACGCTCGCGCAGCTTTGCCTGCCCGGCCTCAACCTCACGCCGCCGAAGCCCGTAATCGCCGCCCGCTATCGAGTGCTTCACACCGGAGTTGGCCACCACGATTCTGCAACCTGCAATGTCGCCCCTGTTCATTGGAAGAAGTTCGAATGTTAAATCGCGGGTATTCAGAAGCAGCGCGTGATCGGCCTTTGCGGCCGTGACCACGAACTGGTCCATAATTCCGCACGGAGAGCCCACGTAGTTATTCTCCGCGCTCTGGCAAAGCTTCGCGATCACCCCTGCCGATGAGTTTGTCTTCGCATAAGAAAGCAACGCCATGGCCGTCGCGACTTCGATCGATGCAGACGAGGACAATCCTGCACCGAGTGGAACGTCACCGCTGAGATGCAACGCGAAGGGTGGAATTCGCAGGTCGCGCTGTTGTAGCTCGCGCAGAACGCCTACGGGATAGTCACTCCAATTTCCAGAGCGTGAAGAACGATCGTCCGGCGTCATTGAACGAGTGATCGAAAAGAGCTCACTCGAAAAGGTGTATTGTCCGTCCGTTGCAGGGTGCAGTTCCGCGACCGTGGTGAAGGGAATCGCCATCGGCATTACGAGGCCACCGGTGTAGTCAGTGTGTTCGCCGATGAGGTTTACGCGTGCGGGCGCAACAGATCGTTGTGGATCAGATCCTGATAGCCCGGGGAGGAGTTCGTCGGAGAGAGGTGTCATCAAGTGTTTTCTTTCGGCTGCTCTGTATCTACTTTTAACTGGTCTGGCACCAACAGTTGAGCGACAATATGCCGCTGCGGTGATAAAACTATCTGCATTCTCATGAGCCGCAACTCCAATGGAGGCGCCGAAGACCGCCCGATCAGCCTGAAAGGACTCGCCGAGTACCTTGGGCTTTCGCCGGCCACCGTGTCCCTCGTCGTAAACAACGCTCCAGGCGCGAAAACTATCGCGCCCAAGACTCGGGAGCGTGTGCTGGCTGCAGCGCAAAAGCTGAACTATCGCCCGAACTTCCTTGCCCGCTCGCTCCGTACAAGGCAAACCTTCACCATTGGCGTGATCGTTCCGGAATTCAGCGAGGGCTACTTCACCATGGTGATGAACGGCGTCGAGGAGCACCTTCTGCAGGCCGGTTATCTCCACTTTGTTGTCAGCCATCAAGGCCGCGGAGACCTACTTGAGGGCTATCCGCGAATGCTGACCGAGCGTGCCGTCGACGGCTTCATCCTCGTCAATACCATGCTCCACGAATCCGTTAACGTGCCGGTTGTTTCTATCTCAGGACACAAGAAAATGCGTGGCGTCACGAACGTGATGCTGGATCACGATCACTCCGCTGCACTCGCGCTGCAGCATCTGTACGATCTCGGGCATCGCGAGATCGCTTTTATGAAAGGCCAGCCACATGCCCTCGATTCCGAGTCGCGTTGGCAGAGCATCCGTCAGATCGCAGAGCGCATCGGCATTCGCATGCGTCCCGAGCTTTGCGTGCACATCAGGAACAACTCCTGGTCGCCGGAACTCGGCTATCCGGTTGTGCGCGATCTGCTCGCTACTGGGCACCACTTCACTGCCATCTTCTGCTTCAACGACATTGCGGCCATCGGTGCCATCCGCGCGATTAAAGATGTCGGCCTTCGTTGCCCGGAAGATATCTCTGTCGTTGGCTTTGACGACATCGCCAGTGCGGCTTATCACACACCTAGCCTGACAACCATCCGCCAGCCGCTTCGCCGCATGGGAGAGATGGCCGCGCAGCAGCTGTTGAAACGCATTCAGAATCCGAACGAGGCCTTCCCGGACACGATTATGTTTGAGCCAGAGCTGATGCAGCGCGAGTCGACCATAGCTATCTCGCTCGCCGCCACCTCGAAGAAGGGGAGGCGTTCTCCCGACTCAGAGGCTAAGCCAGCCCGCCGCGCGCGATGACATCGCGGTAAAAGGCCGCGCTCATCTTCGGTGTCCTTTTTTGCGTTGCGTAGTCCACATAGACAATGCCAAACCGCTTCGCGTATCCATCCGCCCATTCAAAGTTATCCAGCAGACTCCACACGAAGTAGCCCTTCACCGGCACTCCCTCCGAGATCGCCCGGTGCAACTGGCCAAGATAGTTCCGCAGATACATGATGCGGTCCGAGTCGACGATCATCCCATCGCTCTCCGGCACGTCGGATGAAGATGCTCCATTCTCCGTGATGTACAGTTCCTTCGGATTCCATAGCTGATTCACCAGTCGTGTCGCCCAATAGATGGCCTCCGGACCGACGTACAGCCACGGACTGTACATGTGCGGAAACGACGCCGGCGGCGTAACCACCGCGTAGCCGCTCGGGGACTCGTCCGCGCGAACATACGTCGGCTGATAGATGTTCAGCCCGATGAAGTCGAGCGGGGAAGCGATGACCTTCATCTCCTCCGATGTGAACTTCGGCGCGTCTGCTCCCAGCCGCCGCAGATACGCATCTGTATAGCGTCCTTCGCGAATTACTGTCAGGTACTGCGCGTTCTGTTCGCGCATCGCATGAGTCGCAGCCTCAATGTGCGGAGCCGTCTCAATCAGCGGCGTCGTTGCCTGGATGTTGTCCGCTATACCTACCTGCGTTCCCGGACGCCCAGCCGCCCGAATCGCCTGCACGCCGAGCCCGTGCGCAAGCACTGCATAGTGATTCAACTGAGCAACTCGCGCTGCACTCAACTTCAGGCCCGGAGCGTGGGTGCCCCGCTGATAGCCGAGCTCTACAAACGAGCGAATCTCATTCATCGTCATGAATCGATGCACACGATCCGACAGTTGGCTCGCGACATATCCGGCGTAGTCGGCAAACGCCTGTGAAGTATCGCGATTCTCCCATCCGCCCTTGTCCTGCAGCGTCTGCGGCAGATCCCAGTGATACAGCGTGCAGAAAGGCTCGATCCCGTTGGCAAGCAACTCATCGACGACACGGCTGTAGAAGTCGATGCCTTTCGGATTCGGCGCTCCACTGCCAGTCGGAAAGATCCGCGACCACGCAATCGAGAATCGATAGCTGCGCAGACCCAGTGTCTTCATCAGCGCAATGTCCTGCTTGTACCGGTGGTAGTAGTCGACCGATACGTCGCCGGTATCACCGCCGGCCACAGCTCCGGGCAGATGGCTGAAGGTGTCCCAGATCGTCGGCCCGCGACCGTCTTCATGAACTCCACCTTCCACCTGGTACGAGGCCGTCGCTGAGCCCCACAGAAATCCTTCTGGGAAGATCATTCGACCCATCGGGGAGCCCTGTGATGGAGTCTGGGCTGCGGTCGCCAGCGATGGCACGGCAGTCGAACCAACAACTGCGCCAACGAGGCGCGCAAAGGTGCGCCTGGAAAATGAACTCTTCAAGACAGTCTCCCCTTCGACCGGCTTCACGTACTTCCGGCTACTGAGAACGCGTTCAAAGTAGTACAGAAATCCTTTACTAAATCGATTAGTCTGATGGCAAGCACAATCTTGAGACTTTTTCTGATTTTGAGCCCAAAACGGATTTGGTTAGAAGTTTCGCGACATCTTCGGACCTCGCGGCTTGTCGCCTGCACGCTGCGATAGACTTCGAACGATGAACCGGAGAGAGTTTTTTGCCGCTTCCGCGGCTGCCATGTGGAGTCTCCGATCGAAGGCTCAGCCGCAGATCGACGTCGCAGAGATCGACCACAACCGCATTCTCAGCGCCGCCGCCCGTTACCTTCAGGAGCAGCCAAAGACCATCACCAGCATTCACGCCGCGCGAAGCGAAGGCGGCCCACACGACTACTTTTCCGAGGGTGACTACTGGTGGCCCGACCCGAAGAATCCCGACGGACCGTACATCCGCCGCGACGGCTTCTCGAACCCTGCGAACTTCAACGACCATCGCGAGCTCCTTATCCGTCTCAGCCTGCAAATGCCCGCGCTCACCGCGGCTTGGGTCATTACTCGGAAGCGCCCGTATGCCACGAAGGCCGCGGATCATCTGCGCGCATGGTTCGTCAATCCCGACACGCGCATGAATCCGAACCTCCAATACGCGCAAGCTATTCACGGGGTCGCTCCTGGCCGCGGCATCGGAATCATCGACACCCTTCATCTTGTTGAGGTCGCCCGCGCGGCTGCATGGCTCGAACACTCCGGCACCCTCACGCCCGCCGAGATGGACGCCGTCCGCCGCTGGTTCGCCGGCTATGCGACCTGGATGACCACCTCAAAGAACGGCCTCGAGGAACGCGCCGCCAAGAACAACCACGGTACCTGCTGGGTCGCGCAGGTCGCCGAGTTTGCGCGCTTCACACACGATGACGCGAAGCTGACCGATTGCCGCGAGCGTTTTCGCACGGTGCTCGTGCCCAATCAAATCGCGCCCGACGGACGCCTTCCGCTCGAGCTCGCCCGCACCAAACCGTATAGCTATTCGCTCTTTGACATGGATGCGCTCTCGCTCGTCTGCCAGATCGCTAGCCGTCCTGGCGAAAACCTTTGGGCCTTCACCACCCCCGACGGTCGCGGCATCCGCAAGACCATCGACTTTATGGCTCCGTACATCCGCGACAAATCAAAATGGCCCTTCCAGCATGACGTCGAGTACTTCGACGATCTTCCCGTACGCCAGCCGAGCCTCCTCTTCGCAGGCCTCGCCTACAACGACGATGCCTACCTGCAACTCTGGAAGACGCTCAACCCCGATCCCACCGTACCGGAGATTATCCGCAACTTTCCTGTGCGTCAGCCCGTACTCTGGGTCACCGAACCCGCATAGCGGCTCTACTGTAATGTGCCTGAGTTCAGCACCAGTGCTACTGCGCTGCGCAGTCGCGCCGATCCGCCATCGTAGGCAGGCCGAAGGACTGCCCCCGAGCTCAGCGTGTGGCGATGCATCTCGGCTTCGATCATTGGACCGAAGCGATACCACGCCGAGGTGAAATCGCCGACGATCACGATCTCCTTCGGCGCCAGCGCTGTCGCAATCATCCGCAATCCTCGGCCGAGGTTGATCGACATCCTTTCGAGTGCCAGAATCGCCGTCGAATCTCCTGCGTGCGCCAGCGACAACAGCGTTCCAAACGACGTGCCCGCAGCTCCGCCTGACTCCACAAAGTGACGCACCGCGGCACGGTTGGATGCAAGCGTCTCCCAGCATCCGTTATTGCCGCAGCCGCATGGCGGGCCGTCCGGATCAAGCTGCACATGGCCAAACTCGCCCGCCATGCCATTGTCACCGCGAAGTAATTTGCCATTGGCGAGGATGCCTGTGCCGATCCCCTCCGAAACGTTTACGACCACGAGATCGTGCGCTCCGTCGCTCTCGCCAAACCACACCTCGGCCAGAGCACATGCATTGGCCACGTTATCCATCTCGACTCGCAGCCCGGTAGCCTTCGCGATCCGTTTCCGAATATCTCGAATCGGGAAGTGAAGATTCGGCGCAAAAATCGGGTCTTCCAGCACCGGGTCCGTGCGGCCCGGCAGGCATACCCCGATCCCATCGAACGCTTTCTGCTTATGCTCCGAAATCATCTTCTTGATCGCCGAAACAATCGCGGTCACGGAGCGGCTACTCTCCGGAATGTCGACTAGCTTTTGTGCAAGAATCTTGCCGCCGAGGTCCGAGATCGCGAGTGTGATCTGTTCCGGGTGAATATCCAGCGCGAGCACTGCACGCTGGGAGTTCAACTGCAGAAACGTCGGACGACGACCACGCGGCAGCCTGCCTGTCGGTCCTTCCACAACCAGGCGATCCGCAATCAGCTCTTCAATAATCAGCGACACCGTGCTGCGTTGCAGACCGGAGACACGTGCCAAATCAGCTCGCGAGATCGGCTGCTGCTTGCGGACGAGATTCAGGATGAGATTGCGGTTTATCTGTCGCGGAGTCCGATTCGAGGCACTCTGCCGTTCGGAAGGAAGGTACTGTCGCGTAATGGGCAATCTTGTCCGCCGATTTTCAGCACGTTCGTGCAGATGGTCTGAAAGGCGGACTTAGTCTACAGCATGAGCAAAGTCCTGTCAGCGCATTTTTTGGGGAAAACTCCTGAAATGAAGGAACAGCAGGCACGTCGTAAATAGGTCTATCGTCTGGCCAGTAGTCGAGTTTGTTCACGCCATCGAACTTTATTGCAAATTACCTTGCAGGTGGCTGGGCAACGCGCTTCTCTCCGCGCAGCCGCATATAGGTCTTGCGCTGACACATGCGGCACTCCCACGGAAAAAGACCCAGCAAGGGTAGGATCGAGCGCTCAAGTACGCCCTCGCGCGGGAGACGGCGGTAGTCTTGATGACCACAATTCGGACAAGGCCGCACAAAAAACCTCAAGGGCCTGAGGGCAGGCCGAGCGTCAACGACTAAAGGGCAGGATACCCTAATCGTATTGCGTCGCGCTTCGGTACCTCCGTGTACCTCTGCGCACGATAGGTCGACCAGTTCGCGACAAGAATGGCAATTGGACATACAGACCGCGAGTGGATCGAACAACAGGTCCGGCAAGCGGGATTCGATCTCGCAGGCGTCGCTGCGGTTCCATCGGAAGGGACTGCGGCCAACATCGAATCCAGCAGCCGCTTCGCGGCGTGGATTGCCTCCGGCCACGCCGGCGAGATGGAATGGCTCAAACGGCTCGACACCGCGGGCGAGCTCATTCGGGGCGACGTCCGCCGCTCCATGCCCTGGGCTCGTTCAGTCGTGGTTTGCGCCCTCAACTACAACCCCGATGCACCTCGTTCGATCGACAACGCTCCATCCGGCTCCGGTTGGATCGCGCGCTACGCCTGGAGCAGTCGCCACGATGACAATTCGCGCGGCAGCGACTACCACGACGTCCTGCTCGGAAAACTTCGAACAATTGAGCAAACCCTCCGCGAGCGTTTCGGCGCCGATCTCCAGACTCGCTGCTATGTTGACACTGGCCCCATCGTCGAGCGCGAGTATGCTCAGCGCGCGGGCATCGGCTGGATCGGCAAGAACACCTGCTTCCTCAATCAGAAGATCGGCTCGTGGCTCTTGCTCGGAGTCATCATCACCTCGCTTGACCTCGCTCCCGGGGCTCAGGCGCTTCCTGCCGCAGACCGTTGCGGCACCTGCACGCGCTGCATCGACGTCTGCCCCACGAACGCACTCACCCCGAGACAGATGGACGCCACGCGCTGCATCTCCTATCTCACCATTGAGAAGAAGGGCCCTATCGACGAATCCTTGCGTGCTCCCATCGGTCGCCAGGTCTTCGGCTGCGACATCTGCCAGGAGGTCTGTCCCTGGAATCGCGGCGCTCCCGTTGCCTCCTCCGACGCCCTGCCCGCGCGTCCCGAGCTCGTGAATCCATCACTCGAGTGGCTTGCCTCGATGGACGGCCCCACCTTCAATCGCACCTTTCGCGGATCACCGCTCGAGCGTACCGGCCGCCGCCGTCTGCACCGCAATGTCGCCATCGCCATGGGCAACAGCGGTGATCGAGCCCACGCGCCCAGGCTGCGCGAGTGGGCCGAAGGGGAAGACCCGGTGCTCGCTGACGCCGCACACTGGGCACTCGATAAACTGGAAGAATGAGTTCTGAGCAGAAAATCGCTGCGACCAATGGCCGCAGCGACCGTGAAATAGAAGCCCAGGCGGCTCCCGTTCCCCAGAAGGCCGGCGAAGAGACGATCTCGCCCAGGCTTGCCGCTGCTCCGGCCGTCCCTGTCATTGGCAGCGGCTCGTGGGATCAGCTTAAAGCCCTCGGCCATTACCTCACCAAGACCGAGGTTCACACCTACGCCTTCTCGGTCGCCGCGCAGGCCATCCTTTCGCTCTTCCCATTCATCGTTCTTCTGCTTACCCTCTCGCAACGCGTCTTTCACTCCGCTCGGATGGCCGATGTCGTTGGCGAGATGATGTCGAACTTCCTTCCCAATAATCAGGACTTCGTCATGCGCAACATGCGCTTGCTTGCCTTCTCGCACGCTAGAACGAAGATTGTCTCCGTCGTCATGCTGCTCATTACTGCCACGGGTGTCTTCCTTCCTCTGGAGGTCGCGCTCAACAGTGTCTGGGGTGTCAGGAAGAACCGCTCTTACCTGCAGAACCAACTCGTCGCCATCTGTCTCGCCATTGGTGTCGCGTTCCTCGCGATGGCATCCGTAGCGCTCACCGCAGCGCAGCGCACGGTCCTTCAGTGGATCTTCTTCGGCCACACACAGAACGCGATCTTCGCCCTCGTCGCCAAGGGCTTTCTGCAGATCGTCGCCCTTGTCGCCAGCGTTGCACTCTTCTTCCTCATTTACTGGAGCCTCCCGCACCGCAAGGTTCCCGCACGAGCAGTGCTTCCCACGGCAATCGTGATGGGTGTCCTCTGGACAGCTGCCAAGTACATCTACATCCTCGTGCTGCCACATCTCGATTTCCGCGCGGTCTACGGCCCCTTCGAGGTCTCCGTCGGTCTCATCACCTGGGCCTTTATCTCAGGCCTTCTGCTGCTTGGCGGAGCCTACGTCTCCGCCACTCGCCAGGCTCTTCGCGAAACTCGCGACGCCGAATCGCAGGATCAATGACCAAGTGTTGGCCTGGTATGGAACGACTTCACCACCAGGTCGTTCGGGTGATCGCCTGCCGGCAGCATCGTCACCAGCGACGGCCCATCCTTGCTCTGCATCCGAATCACCGCCACATCCGACGACCCCGCATCCGTCACCAGCAGCAGGTGCTCATCCGTCGAGAACGCCAGCGCATCCGGCCGTGAGCCCGTGCGTACCGCCGCTACCATCCGTCCGTCATCAATCGAGTACAGGCTCACCGAATCCGCGCCGAAGTTTGTCACGCACAGCGTCGAGTCGTCTTTGCTGACGATCCCGCGCGACGGCTTCGACCCAATTACATACGTCCCCAGCACCTCATTCGTCCACGTCGACATCTCCGAGATCGAGTCCGAGTCGAAGTTCGTCGAGAACACCTCGCCGCCATCCGGCTTCAGTGCGAGATGCGTCGGCGTCTTACCCACTTCCAGCAGCGTCAGCATCTGGTCGTGCTGCAGCGTCGCGTCCTGCTTCCCGCGCCATGAATCCGGCGCCGCGGCCAGCCAGATTGCCATCACCTGGTGTCCGCCCGAGCACGCCACAAACGCCTTGCTCGAATCCGGCAGGATCGCAATATCCGTTGCGCCCACGCAGCCCGCAAAGGCATCGCGCAGCGTGAGCGGCGCGCCCGTTTCGTTGATTGAATACACCGAAACGCTGCCGGCATGCTGGTTCGTTACCACCAGCGTGCGGTTATCCGGCGAGACCCGCGCAACACCCGGCCCTTCGCCCGTCGCCGCCACGCCAATCTGTCGCCGCGCATCTAGGTCCAGCACGCTCACTGTGTTCGAGCCCGAGTTCGGCACATAGGCGCGTTTGCCATCAGGCGCCACCGCAATGAAGTACGGCCGCTGATGCACGCCAATCGTTGCCACTACGTTGTTCGTAGCCGCGTCAATCACGCTGACCGAGTTACTGCCGCTATTGACCGCGTACACCTCGTTCTTCACCGGGTTCACCGCAAGTCCCGTCGGATTCCGCCCCACCTGCAGCACGCGCTCCCGCCGCAGATACACCAGATCGAGCACGGTCACCGTGTTCGAGCTGCCGCCTGTCACATAAGCAAACTCGTGGTAGTTCGCCGGATATTCAGGAAATCCGCGATGCCCGCATCCCGTCAGCAGAAAGCTCCCGCTGGCAAAGAGAGCTGCGGCTGCACGAAGTACATCTCGACTGCGATCTTGTCGGATCAGGAACACGTCTCCCGAGTCTATGGGTCAGGTTGCGCCGTCGCAACGTGGAAGAAATTTTCCCGCAACCGATTTCAAAAAACCGGGTTTACCAGATGGACGAGGCAGCCACGCTGAGCGGCCCGTTGAAAGCGACTCCTCGGACCAACGGATCAAAGCTTCCCGCTTTGCTCCGTTGTTTTTTTGCCGCTTCGCCGCCACTGAATCGCCAGCCACGTGCCGTAACCGAACTGCAGAATCCACACTGCGCAGTAGGCGTAAACCAGGTGCCGTTCCGAGAGCGTTGAAAAGGGAATCATCGAACCTCCAGAACGGGGTTTCCTTGTGAAAACGCAGGCCCACTGTCGGCCGCCGCAATCCGTTGCCGCCGCCGCTCAATCGCATAACGAAGCCCAAGCACGAATGCACCCCACATCGCCCACGCGGCAAGATTCCAGAGCACCGCGGGAAGCATGTGCGGATCGATCCCAGAATCCGCCCCGCCGCCGAACACCGGCGCCGGATGCTGCGTCCGCCACCACCGGATCGACATGAAGCAGATCGGAATATCGATCGCCGCGAAGATCGCGAGCACCGCCGAAAACACAGCCTTCTGGTCACCAGTCGTCAGTCGCCGCAGCAACAGGTAGCTCACATACAACAGCCACAGCAGCAGGTACGTCGTCAGCCGCGCATCCCACGTCCACCAGATGCCCCACGCAGCGCGCGCCCACAACATGCCCGTCGCGAGCCCCACGGACGAATAGAGCACCGTGATCTCTGCCGACGCCAGCGCGAATGCGTCGGCTTTCATTGCGCGCTGAGGATTAGCCTGGCGCCAGTACAGGAACAGCAACGCGGCGACGCAGTTCAAGTAAGGGAACACGAAGCTCAGGATCGTGTGCGGAAAGTGGTAGAAGAACACCCGGTAGAGGTTGCCCATCGTCGCCTCTTTCGGCGCCGTCATTGCCTCATAGAAGCCAATGGCGAGTACGACGAAGTTGAGCGCGAGATAAAGGCTCGCCCAGACGGGGAACCGTTGTGTTTGGCTGCGATTGTTCACTTCTCCTCAATTCTAGCGTGTTCAATCGCCGGCATTCAGCACGGTTTCGAACAGGAAGATGCAGGCAATCGTAAAGACGATGTCATAACCCACCAAAAGTTTGATCCACAACCCAGGCTCGTATTCGCCGGTCAGCACATTGGTCGTTGCCTGGATCATCACCAGCAGCGCCGGCATCGCGATGGGGCAGAGAACCAGAGGGAGCAGCAGCTCGCGGTTTCGCGTGCGCAAGCTCAGCGCCGCAAAGAACGTCCCGTTCACCGTCAGGCCCCACGTTCCCAGCGGCAGGATCAGCAGCAGCAACCACGCCTGTCCCAATGGATGCAGGTTGTAGAAGATCGCAAAGACCGGCGCGAGCACCAACTCAATGAAGCTGACAAAGATGAGATTCGCCAGCGCCTTGCCCAGAAAGAGCGCAGACGCCGGTGCAGGCGAGAGCCGCTGCGCATCCAGCACCTGGTTGTGCAGTTCACGCGCCCAGCTCTGATTCAGTGCGGTTATCGACGCAAACAACAACCCCACCCACAGCAACCCGCCGCTGATCTGCCGCGTAACCGTCGGGTACGCTGTCGGATCGAATGCCAGCGAGAAGACGACGACCACCAGCAGCGCAAAGAAGAGCATGCCGTTGATCAGCTCCCTCGCTCGCCACTCGAGCTGCAGGTCCTTGCGCAGATGCGTCAGCACGTGGCCGAAGTAGCTCATCCTTGGGCCCTCGGCGTTGTCGCTGCCGCCTTGGTCAAATCCGCAAGCGTTGCCTCGGCCGCGCGCAGATAGTCCGCAGGCGAAAGCACAATCTGCTGCCCGCGCTGCCCGGCAGAGATGGAGATCTGATCAAACAGCTCAATCGTCTCGTCGGCAAACGCGCGAAATGTTTTCTTCGCCGCGAGCACCGTCACACCGCCGCGCACATATCCGGTCAGCGGCTCAACCTCGTTCAGCGCCGCCAGCTCTGCCTTGCGCGCCCCCGCCGCCGCTGCCAGCTTTTTCAGATCGAGCTCATCGCCACCCGGAACTACCGCAAACAAGTGCTCACCATCCGATGTATGTGTCAGCAGCGTCTTGAAGACCTGCTCGATGGGCATGTCGATCTTGCGCGCGACCGAAATCGCCGTCAGGTCGTCAGGGTCAACCTCGTACGTGCGGATCTCGTAGCTGATGCCGAGTTTGTCGAGCAACCGTGCGGCGTTGGTTTTCATGCTTCGTTCAATTCCTTGCAGTCAGCTGGGCCGCCGTGAGTGTCAGCGTCGTTGTAGCGAGCGGCCGCGCCAATTCAGCCTGATGCGTTGTGAGAAAGAGTGTGCGTGCAACCCCGTCGCGTCTCGGCTGTGCCATGTAAGCGCGCAGTCGAGCCGTCATCATCTGCACGGACGCCGCGTCCATATTGGAGAACGGCTCATCCAGCAGCAGCAGGTCAGGCTCCAGCATCAGCACGCGTGCGAGCGATGTTCGCTGCCGCATTCCCTGCGAGTAGTCACCGACTCGCCGCGGAAGCTCCGGATCAAGCCCAACATCGCGTAGCGCCTGCTCACCTCGAACGCCGTCGATCCCATACAAAGAAGCGAAGTAGCGGAGATTCTCAATTCCGGTCAGTTCGTCATAGAGCATCGGCGCGTGACTCATGAACGCCAGGCGATCGCGCTCCGAGCGAGGCGTTCCACCGAGTACCGAAAGCGTCCCCTCGCTCGGCGAGACGAGTCCGGCAACGAGCCGCAGCAGCGTTGATTTGCCCGCTCCGTTCTCTCCCAGCAGCAAGACCGCAGCGCCGGGATGCACGCGCATTGAGATGTTCCGCAGTGCGGCGAAGCTGCCGTACAGCCGCGAGACTCCGGAGAGTTCGACGGCGGGTTGAATGTCGGGAGATGCGGGCATCGTTGCTATGCGAGTATAGAGCCAGCGCTCAGTACGAGACACAAGATGCGAGAGACGAGAAGAGTTGTCTACGGCTTCGCGGCGGTGAGTGCACTGCTGCTGTGTGGTGTGCAAACGACGTTGGCTCAGAGTGCGACAGCTCTCCCCGAGCAGGACCGTGCACTGGCACGCGACATCTTCAAGCAGCTCATCGAGACCAATACGCAAGACTCCGACGGCAGCGTGACCGCGGCGGCGGAGAAGATGCGCCAGCGCCTGCTGGACGCAGGCTTTCCAGCCGAAGACCTCGTGCTCGCCGGACCCAACGATCGCAAGCAGAATCTCGTCGCCCGCTACAGCGGCAAACCCGGCTCCACGCTAAAGCCGATCATCACGATCTGCCATCTGGATGTGGTCGAGGCGCGCAAGGCGGATTGGACGACCGATCCATACCAGTTTGTGGAGAAGGATGGATACTTCTACGGGCGGGGGACGCAGGACATCAAGGAAGAGGACGCGGCACTGGTCGAGACCTTCGTCCGAATGAAGCGCGAGGGCTATGTGCCGGACCGCGACCTGGTGATCGCTCTGACGGCCGATGAAGAAGGTGGAGCGTCGAACGGCGTTGCGTGGTTGCTGGAGCATCGGCCTGATCTCATGCGGGCGGACTTCGTGATCAATCCGGACGCGGGCGGGCTGGAGTTGCGGGCAGGAAAGGCGAGCGAGTTCGACGTGGAGGCCACGGAGAAGCTGTATGCGGACTTCGAGGTGACGGCGACGAATCCGGGAGGACACAGCTCGCAGCCACGGCCGGATAACGCCATCTACGAGCTCGTACATGCACTGGCGAAGCTCGAGGTCTCGCCGTTTCCGGTGGAGCTCAACGCGGTGACGCGAGCGGAGCTGGAGGAGAAGGCCAAGATCGCTGAGCGAACCTATCCGCAGCGGGCAGAGTTGATTCGCGGGGTGCTGGCGAATCCGCCAGATCCGGCTGCCCTGGCGGAGTTCTCGAAGGACCCGACGGACAACGCGACGCTGCGGACGACCTGCGTGGCCACGATGGTGAATGCGGGACACGCGCGCAACGCGCTGCCTGGAATGGCCAGGGCGAATGTGAACTGCAGGATTCTTCCGGGTCACTCGCAGGAGGAGACTCGGCAGAAGCTGATTCAGATTTTTGACGATCCGAAGCTGACGGTGAACTATGTGAACGATGCAGGGGAGGTACTGGGGTTGGGGTCGGCGAAGAAGAGCATGGAGCCACCCCCGGCACGGGAGGATGTCTACGGGCCGCTACGGAGCGTGGTGAAGGAGATGTGGCCGGGGGTGCCGGTAGTGCCGACGATGTCGACCGGGGCGAGTGACTCGATCATGACGATGGGGGCTGGGATTCCGAGCTACGGGATCAGTGGAATGGGTGTGGATTTCGACGACGACCGGGCGCACGGGCGGGATGAGCGGATCAGGACGGAGGCGTTCTATGAGGGCGTCGAGTTCCGGTATTTGTACATGAAGGCGTTGACGAAGTAGGGGTACCTCCTCCCCCCGTCACTTTTTGCGCAAAGTCTTCAGCGGATTGCACTTAGGAGTGGACTTCAACTGTCGCCAGTTGTGCAAAGTCCTGAAAACATGGATGTTGCAGTTACGATTCGATGCAAAGTCCTGTTGATAAAGAACTTGGGCCTCGAAGCACGGCTCTGGCCGGGCAGGTGGTGTCCGAGAATACGAAAGCCCGGCGGCGCCGGGCCTGGAGAATCTCCCCTGATTTCATTTTATTAGGCGTGTCAAGCGTGGGCTGAGGATTTCTCTTGATGCGACAGAGGGGCATCGGGTAGGCTGGCGAGCCATATGTCCTTGTCCTATAACTATCCACCGCAAATGGCGTATCCGTCTGCCCCTCCGGTCTACCGGAATTTTCCTGCTCCACCCAGACTGCACTGGGGGTGGGTGCTGGCGCTCTCTTTCCTGACGCTCGGGCTGTTCGCGAGCGTTTGGCTGGTTGTGCAGGCGTCGTGGGTGAAGAAGGTTACGGGCAACGCGAAACCATTTGGCTGGTGCCTTGCGTACCTGCTCGTGATGCCGACGACGATGCTGTTCATCATTATCGAGACAGTCGTCGCGGCCTCGGTCGGAAGCGCGGATGCTACGAGCGGCTTATTCGCAATGGTGGTGGTTTTGCTGCGTTTGGGTGGCCTCGTGACCTATCTTGCCGGCATTTTCACACTCAAGGGAGCGCTGGAGGCAGACCCGATCGACATTCCCCTGAGCGGAGTAATGACCTTCTTTTTCGCGCCGATCTACTTCCAGTACCACCTGTATGACTACAGCGTGGAGGGGAAGGTGGGTGAACAGTTGAGCGGGTTCGAGCAGGCGCCGATGGGGCCGGCGGTAGAGCTGCCACCTCAGGCGTAGGCGAGCCGCATGTCGCTTTCCTACAACTATCCACCGCAGATGGCTTATCCGTCGGCGCCTCCGGTGTACCGGGCGTTTCCGGCTCCGCCGCGACTGCACTGGATGTGGGTGCTGGTGCTGTCGGTTGTGACGCTGGGGATCTTCTGGGCCTTCTGGATGACGGTGCAGGCGCACTGGGTGAAGAAGGTCACGGGAAATGCGAGGGCATTCGCGTGGTCGCTGGTGTACACGACCTTCCTTTCGGGCACCCTGCTCGCGGCAATCGTCGCAGGTGTTTATTTCGCTTTCTGGGGCAGGCCGTACGGCTTTGCCGATCTCCGAGACAAGCTAGTCGACCTGAGGAGCGCAGTCGGCTTCTTGTTGTACATCGCTTCGGTGTACCTGCTGAAGAGCGGGCTGGAGTCGCGACCGATCAGAATTCGGCTGCATGGGCTGGCGACGTTCTTCTTTGGGCCGGTTTACTTTCAGTACTGCCTGCGGAAATACAGCGTCGTGGGGAAGGTGGGGGAGCAGTTGAGCGGGTTTGTGGAGCCTGCGGCGTCCATGGAGTCGCCGCCGCGGGCGTAGAGGGATGGCATGTCCATGACGACGTGTCCGTGCGGCGTGGCGACTTTGGAACAGGACGCATCGCAATCGCGTCTTAACGCGCGATACCCCATCCTTTCGCTTTGCGAAAGGATGGGACACCCAGTTTCGAGGGTAGCCGGTCTGCGTCGACAGTGGGGCATCCGGATTCGCTAGAGACCTGCATACTTGGTGGATGGATATCAGTGTTCGCCTTTATGAAGGTCCCCGGTCGTTTGCTGCGGCTGCTGGAGAGTTTCTGCGGTCGCGTCCGGTGCCTCATAACCTGATCCTGACGATTGTGGACAGGCGGTTGACGGAGTCTGAGGCGGGGAAGTACTGGGTGGCATTTCGCGGGGCGCAGGTGGTGGGCGCTGCGCTGCAGTCTCCTCTGACGTATCCGGCGACTGTGGTGCCGATGGAGCCTGAGGTGGCGGTTGCGATTGTCGATGCCATTGCGGACAGTGGCAGCAACCTGCCGGGAGTGAACGGTGACGTTGCGACGGCCGCAAGCTTTGCGGGGAGATGGACGGAGCGGAGGAGATCGGCGGCAGTGCCGACGCAGGGACAACGCCTCTACGAGCTGATGGGGCTGAATGAGATTGCACCCGTGGATGGGCGGCTGCGAAAGGCTGATGCCCGTGACCAGAGCCTGGCCGTGCAATGGCTGCAGGAGTTCGATGCCGAGGCGCATGTACCTGTAAGAGATGTTCAGAGTTTCATCGACACAGCGCTGTTGTCGGACCGATTGTGGCTGTGGGATGCCGGAGGGGCGGTGTCGATGGCTATCTTCAGCAAGCCTGTTGAGGGCGTCGTGCGCATCTCCGGGGTGTACACGCCGAGGGAGGAGCGCGGTAACGGATATGCCGGGGGTTGCGTCCACGGGCTGTCATCGCTTCTGACGGAGGCGGGGTATCGCTGCATTCTCTATACAGACCTGGGCAATCCAACGTCGAACTCGATTTACCGCAGGATTGGGTACAGGGCGCTGAGTGAGGGGATTTGTTACAGGTTCGATGAGTTGTGAAGTGCGTGTTCCGATTGGCTGGAGAGCTTGAGGGAAGAGACGTCGCGCGCTACCACGAGCGACACCCCACCCTGCCCGGCTGCGCCGGTCGAGGATGGGGCACCCGGTTCGTCCTGGTGCTGTAAGTGCATACCCCAGGGGCTATAGCCCCTTCTTCAGCGCAGGCCTGAGAGACCCGAGCCTGAAGGCTTGGGATGCCTAGAAGCAAATACAGGCGTCTCCCCACTCCGCGGACGATGAGGCCGCCCGCTCCGGTCGAGATGACGAACCGTTGGGATGATCGGCGTTAGTTGGGGGTTGGTTTCTCGATGTGGTCGATGACCATGTGGTCGACGGGGCCGCGCGTTGCGGTGAGGCGCAGGCCGAGCTGGGTGCGCAGGGCGTCGAAGAGCGTGGGAAGGTCGCGCTGCTCGGGTGTAAGCGCGTCGGGGGGCGCGTCGGGCGGAAGGATGGGGCGGAAGCTGAGCGTGAAGTCGTAGTTGCCGGTGAGGCCCGTCTGGTCGACGACGGGACGGCCGTCGTTCTGCAGGAGCAGAGAAAGGAACCAGGTGAGATAAACCATCGGGACGCGGACTCCGGTGGTGTGCTCGGGGCTGCCGTTGACGGGGATCTGGTCGTCTTCGGGGGAGTTGTTGGGCTTCATCTTGAGACCGGAAGGGTCAATGGTGAGAGCGTAGATATTGCCCTCGCGGACGTCGTGATGAAAGCGCAGGCCGAAGCGGTCAATGAGAAGGTTTTGGTACATGGTGTGAAGGTCGTCGACGGAGTGGGGGCCGTCGGCGCGGGCTTCGACGTTGAAGCCCTGGGTGGTGATCCAGTCGGGGCCATCTTCAATCTGCCGGAGCGGGATCTTGTACATCAGGGCAATCATCAGGCCAACAGGGAAGTTTTGCGCGGTGTAGCCGTGGTTGCCGGGGATGGGCTTGATGCGGCCTCCCTGCGCGTTGGGGTCTGAGGGGTGAATGGAGACGACGTCGAAGGTGAGGCGCGGGGCTGCGGCGGTTTGCGCGAGGAGGCAGGTGCCGAGGAGGAGCGCGTGTAGCTTCACAGGGAGATTGTAGCGAGAGATGTATCAGTCTTTAAGGCTTCGTGACGCTGGTCTTGAATTGGCTTTCATCAAGGCCGGGTCACGGGAACGAAATCGAGAAATACAGAGGTCCTTCGCCTACGGCTCAGGATGACGGTACTCAAGATTGGTGGCGGCACTCGAGATCAGGACGACGGCGCTCAAGATTGGGGCGACACAGTCTTGAGGTTGGCTTCGGCGAAGGTTAGCGGCTGGCGGTGGTCGCGAGAGGCGCGGTGTTGCCGGTGGGGGTGGTGGCGCCGGGCTTGGCAGGGGCGTACTTGGAGGCGCACTTGGCCTGAAGCTGAACGGCGTGGAAGACACCGTCGCGGCCGTAGGTGCCGATGGCGAGGGCCTGGGCGTCGTCCTTGAAGGTGTCGGGCGGAGGCTCGGCGCCCTGGTACTGGACGCGGAGGGTCTTGTCGAGCTCGACGAGGGTGAAGGTGGCGCTGGTGCCGACGCGTTCGATGCTGCCGGGCTTGACGTTGCCGGCGACGCGGAGATGACGCGTGTAAGCCTTGTTGCCCATCTGCTGGAGCTCGGCGATGGTGACGTAGTAGCTCTTGGCCTGGGTGCCGGCGGAGACAGCCAGCCAGACGATGACAGCGACGACGAGCGCGCCGGCGATGACGAACTTCAGCGGGGAACTCTGCTGGACAGCCATTGCTTTTAGTTTATCGCGAAGGAGTCTCGCGGCGGCAGGGAGGCGGACGCATGACGCCGGAGGTGTGCGTTTACGCGCTGGGCAATCCCGGGAGTCTTGAAGCATTTCGGGTTTCTTGGCACGACATGGACCCGTTCTCCTGTAATTGAAGGTACAAACTCATTAGCAGTTTTTCATCGCGGAAGAGAAGGCTTCCCCAGGGCTTGACGTGGCGGCTACACGGCCTCATCCCTCGGAGCATCATTCAGGTTCGTGTCAGCTCGCCTTGTCAGAGTTTTTTGTGCACGAGGTGACGTATGGCAAAGGTTCCCCAGCACTCCGATCCGACGCCGCTCGATGCGGCCGCGGACGCCCGGTTTGTGACCCCCGTCGAGACTGCGGGTGTCAATGCGGTGAAGGCGTTCGTACCACGTGCTGCGGATCAGCCGCAGCCGAAGTCGCCTTTCCCCAAGTCACCGGATGCGAGTCCGCTGCCGCCGTCGCCACCTGCTCCGGCGCCGCAGCCTCCGCATGGGCACCGGGAGCCACATCCCATTCACCTTTCGTGTGCCGAGATCTCGGCGCTGGCCGACAGGTCGCTGTTCGTGAGTCCGAACCACTACTGGCAAAACTGGCCGAAGACCCACTCGTATGTGGCCGGGCTGATGTGTTTCCCCACCAATGTGAGCGAGGTTGGCGCTGCTGTCAGGCTTGCGGAATCGAAGAAGCTGTCGCTGCGGGCTGTCGGCGGAGGGTGGTCCTTTTCGGATGCGGCGCTTCCGGGCTCGTTCGTAACGGTGAGGGCTGATGTTCCTACTGCTGACCGGCTGACACGGTGGCTTCCGTTTGCTGAGGGGTTTCCAGCTGCGGGACCGTCGGTAGCGGTGATCAACCCGGGCGATCCGACGTTGATCGGATATGACGCGAACGATCGATCGGCGCCGGGAGTGGCGATTCCGGGAGCGGCACTGCTGGATGCGTTCCTCGCGCCGCCCGCGCAGCCTGTGGCGGTTTGCCTGATCAACACGCGGTCGATGAAGTCGAGCCTGCAAGAGAAACTGGACGGCATTCTTTCGGCGAGCGCCAAGCAGGCAATCGCTCATGGCACACATTACTTCCATGTTGAGGGAGGAATCACCATCGAAGAGCTCGCGCCGTTGCTGGATGCGCAGTCGCCGCGGCTTACGCTGGAGGCATCGGGAGGGAATCCCGGAGCGACGATCGCGGGCAGTATCGCCACGGGCACGCATGGCGCCGAGTTCAATGCGCCGCTGCTGGTTGATCGGGTGAAGGCGATCCATCTGGTGGGGCCGGGCGGATTGCAGTGGTGGATTGAAGGCGACGACTCGATTGCGGATGTAGATGCATTGCTGGCGCGGTATCCGTGTCTCGATCGGTCGCGCATCATTACCGGCGCGAAGGCAGTTCTGGGCGCGACTCCTGAGGAGTGGCTGAACGCAGTTGTGGTGTCGATGGGCTGTATGGGGGTCATCTATTCCCTCGTGATCGAGGTCACGCCGCTGACGGGAATGCGAGAGGTTGTGTCGCAGACCACATGGTGGAGGCTTCTTACCCAAATAACCGGCGCTCCGATTCCCGTGGGTGCGAACGGCAAGCCGGATATAGATGTACTCCGGCCGTTTGGGGAGGCCGCGGAAATTCAGCTGCGTGCGCCCGTCGGCAATGCAGGCTTAAGTTCCAGCATCGTGAGCGCAGTGACGGACGGAACGTTTAGTGGTCTGATCCCTCGCGGTCAGAATGTATATGCCGATCTGGCCTTCAATCCGAATCGACGGGTGGACGGCGATCTCGATTGCTGGATTGTCAATCGGAATAAAGTTCCGGTCTCGTTCGATCCTCAGCCGCCCAACCCAGGCGCCATAACCGACGTGATATCGGCTGTATTCGGAGCGATGTCCGATGCGTTCGGAGGCGATGTGGCCACGCTGGTGAATCGCCTCGGACGTGTTTACGGCTTCATTGATCCGATCCTCGGGATCATCAACCAATTTTTGAATCCGTTGGCGCCCATCATCAATTCGACAGTGCAAGCCATTCTTCCCGGGGTTCCCGGCGCTATCCTCGGACAGTTGCTCGCGAGCGCCAATCCGGTGCCTTTGGTCAATATGGCCGCCGCGATCATGAATGCCGCGGACACGATTGATGTTGCGCTCGACCAGTTGACGGGACCACTGACGCAGGCGCAGGCGCTCGATCTGGCGCAGCCGCTTTTGACAGGAATACTCGCGGCAACCCTGGGCACATCGAAGACGAATCCGGGGGTCTCCATAGGAACATCAGTGGGTAGCGTCGGATTTCCAGACAGCGGCATCGTCGGGGCCGGGCTTGAAGTCGCGATGCCGGAGGGTGCTGCGTTTCACTTCATCGAGACGGAGATCCTGGATCGGATGTCGGCGCAGCTTCCGTTCTATGGATATGTCTCAGTTCGTATCTGTCCGAAGACGAAAGCGCTGCTGGGAATGCCTCAATGGGATAAGTCCGTGATGATCGAGGTTGTAGCGTTCGGGGATATCTGGGGCCGGCTGTTCATGACCATCCTGCAGACCCGGATCGTGTCCCTGATCCTGCAAGGAAGCCTGGACGCCACGCTGCACTGGGGGCTGGAGAACAATCAACTCGCTGGGCTGCATCTGGCGAAGATCCCTGCGCTGAAGGTCGGCAATGATGGCGCGCCGTTTGACCGGGTTGCGGCGTTCAAACAGATTCGCGACGACATTCGATCGGCTCACGGACAGAATCCGAACAACATGTTCCGCGCATTCGACAATGCTTTTACGACGCGGCTTGGCCTGTGAGCTGCCGTCAGCCGATGGGGTCCTGATTGGTCAGCTTGCGGACGATGTTGGTGGTGGAGAAGCCTTCGACGGTGGGAACGATGGCAACGCGGCCGCCGGCGGCGAGGACGTCCTCGTGGCCGACGACGGTTTCGATGGTGTAGTCGCCGCCTTTGACGAGGACGTCGGGGCGGATCTCGCGGATGAGCTCGAGGGGTGTGTCTTCGGCGAAGAGGACGACGGCGTCGACAGCGGCGAGAGCGGCCATGACGCGGGCGCGTTCGTTCTCGGCGACGATGGGGCGGGTGGGGCCTTTGAGACGGCAGACGGAGGCATCGGAGTTGAGCCCGAGGACGAGCTTGGTGCCGAACTTGCGGCAGTCTTCGAGCAGGCTGATGTGCCCGACGTGGAGGAGGTCGAAGCAGCCGTTGGTGAAGACGATGGTCTCGCCGGAAGCCCGCCAGTCGGCGATGCGCGCGGCAAGGTGCTGGCGATCGAGGATCTTTTCGGTGCCGCTGAGCGGTGAGGACGGCGTGAGTGCGGAGATGAGCTCGTGGTGCGCGATGGGCGCGGTGCCGACTTTGCCGACGACGATGCCTGCGGCGAGGTTGGCGAGATCGGCGGCGGTTTCGACCTTGAGGCCGGCGGCCATGGAGGCGGCGAGGGTGGCAATGACGGTGTCGCCGGCGCCGGAGACGTCGAAGACCTCGCGGGCGCGGGCGGGGGAGTGGAAGCTGCCGGCGGCGGAGAGGACGCGGATGCCGCGCTCGCTCATGGTGGCGGTGAGGTAGTCGAAGTCGTGCTCGGCGCGCTGGCGCTCTGCGGCGGCGAGGAGCTCGTCGAGGTGATGCGTGGATACGCCGGTGGCCTGGGAGAGCTCGTTGAGGTTGGGGCAGACCATGGTGGCGCCGGAGTACTTGGAGAGGTCGGAGGTCTTGGGGTCGACGAGGATGGGGATTTCGCAGCGGCGGGCGGCGCGGATGGTGGTGGCGCAGAGCTCGTAGGTGAGTGCGCCTTTGGCGTAGTCGGAGAGGATGACGGCGTGGACCTTTTCGACGAGGGCGAGGACGCGGTCGCGGAGGTATTCGATGTCTTGCGCGGAGTGAGGTTCGCGGGATTCGATGTCGAGACGGAGCAGTTGTTGCGTGCGGCCGACGATGCGGGTTTTGGAGATGGTGGGGAGCGATGAGGTGACGACGCCGGCGGTGTCGATGTGCGCGGCTTCGAGGGCGGCGGCGAGCTCGCGCTGCTCGGTGTCGTTGCCCCAGAGGCCGGCGAGGAGCGCCTGACAGCCGAGGCCGGCGAGGTTCATGGCGACGTTGGCGGCGCCGCCGGGGCGCTGGTAGCGGTGAGCGTGGCGGAGGATGGGGACGGGGGCTTCGGGGGAGATGCGGTCGACCTCGCCGAGGATGTAGCGGTCGAGCATGAGGTCGCCGACGACGAGGACGCGGATGTCGTGAAAGCCGCCTTCGAGGAGGCCGAGGACTTTGTGGAGTTCGGGAAGCATTCGAGGGTTAGTTTATCGCGCCACAGAATCAGGTTCGATGAGGATGTCTCCTAAGGCGCTTTTTGTGTGAGAAAAGCAGTTGCATTAGCCGCTGTATACGGTGTATACATTCTGTGTATACGGCGTATACCTCTATGGCAGCCATTCGTGACAGCTCTTCGAGAAGAAAGATACCGCAGCTCGGATTCTCGCGGCAGCACGTGAGCTCTTAGATCGAGACGGACCCGCGGCGGTGGCGATGCGGCCCGTGGCGGAGATAGTCGGGATCACACCGATGGCAATCTACCGGCATTATGCGGACCGCGTCAGTCTGCTGAACGCGATTGCGGATGAGGGTTTTCGCGAGCTCGCAGGGCGAGTCCAGACGCTGAGGCTGAGAGGGAGCGTTGAGCAGCGATTGATGCAGATCGCAGACGTCTTTCTGGATTCCGCGCTCAGATTTCCTCATCTCTACGACCTGATGTTTCTTGCTCCGCGCGAGGGGGCGAGGCAGTATCCCAAGGATTTTGTGGCCGGCCGTTCGCCGACCTTCAACCCCACGGTCCACGTGCTGGAAGAGGCGATGCAGGCCGGAGAGTTGCGCCGCGACAACCCGGTGGAGATCGCGTTCGAGATGAGCGCAATTTCGCATGGATTGATCGTGCTCTACCTGGGCGGGCGCGTCGGGCTCAGCGAAAAGAAGTTCAGGCAGCTTTACCAGCGGTCTTTCCGGAGGTACCTCGATGGGCTTCGTTCGTAGACGCCCCCTGCTTGCGGCAGTTGTCGCTGTTGTTCTCACAGCCGTCCTGTTGTCGATCGGAGACGGATTGAATCCGGTGTGGGCGGTGATGTGGATTGCTCCACTGCCGGTGCTGGTGTTTGCGGCGGAGAGCGATTCGTGGTGGATCGCGGGCGCCGCGGCTGCGTTGAGCATGCTGCTGGGCAGCCTCGCGATGCTGAACTACCTGCATGGCGCGCTGCACTTGCCCGTCGCGGCGTGGTTCGTCCCGTTTTCGATCGTCTCGTTGCTGTTTGCGGTCGGCGTTCTTTTGTTCCGTGCATTGCTGCGTCGCGGCGCTGTCTTCGGTGCGGTGATTGCGTTGCCCGCGCTGTGGACAGTTACTGAGTATCTGGGGAGTTTTGTTCCGGCAGATGGCACGGCGGGCAGTCTGTCGTATACGCAGTTGAAGTTTCTTCCGTTGCTTCAGCTCGCTTCGGTGACTGGGCCGTGGGGAATCAGCTTCCTGGTGCTGCTGTTTCCGAGTGCGGTTGCCGCGGCGTTTTATCTTCGGCGTGGTTCTACCAAACGAGCAGCTCTTGTGGTTGTGCCTGTGCTGGCGATCGTCGGAGCGGCGCTGGCGTTTGGGGCGATACGGCTGGTGGCTCCAAGTTCAGGCCAGATGGTCGAGGTGGGGCTGCTGGATACGGATAAGGTGCAGATCGCGGAGCCCGGGGCCAGCACGGAGGAGCTTGTCCGAGGCTATGCCGAGCAGGCCGAAAGACTCGCCGGGCAGGGGGCTCGGATTGTGGTGATGCCGGAGAAGGCGATGGTTCTGCTGGATCGCCAGATGAAAGATGTGGACGGCGCGATGCAGCCTGTGGCTGACCGTACGGGGGCGACTCTTGTGCTGGGTGTTTTGCATGTGGTGGGTCCGCAAAAGTTCAACGAAGCCCGCATCTATACGCCCGGACGGTCCGTTGCTGTCTACCACAAGCAGCATCTGCTGCCACCCTTCGAGTCGGACGAGACGCCGGGGAGTTCGCTGACGTGGCTTGCGGAATCCGCTGTGCCGGTCGGCGTGGCCATCTGCAAGGACATGGATTTCATTCGTCCGGCACGGGATTACGGACGCGCAGGGGCTGCGCTGGTGCTCGACCCGGCATGGGACTTCAACGTCGATCGCGGGTGGCATGGGCATATCGCGATCATGCGCGGGGTTGAGAACGGATACGCGATTGCGCACACGGCGAAAGATGGTTTCCTCACGGTGACAGATGATCGAGGGCGCATTCTTGGCGAGGTGAGGACGGATAGCGCGCCGTTTGCGTCTCTGCTGGTCAACGTGCCGGTCCGTCATCAGGACACGATCTTCAGTCACTATGGTGCGTGGTTTCCGTGGGCGGCAGGGGTGCTGTTGCTGGGTGCTGTGGTTCGGCTCGCGATCCTCTGGCGCCGGGGTGCGAGCGAGGTGGTCTGATTCAGCGCTGGTTCGATGAGCGAAGAGCCTCGTGGATTTGGGTGAGGACTTCGTCGGGGGTGATGGAGAGGATGCACTTCTTTTGTTGCTCGATGCAGGTTTCGAGGCCGCAGCCGGCGCACTCGACGCGGTGGTAGAGGATGCGGTGGGCGGAGCCGTAGGGGAACCACTGGCGGGGGATGTTGCGCGCGGCGAAGATGGCGACGCAGGGCGTGCCGACGGCGGCGGCGAGGTGCATGGGGCCGCTGTCGTGGCCGATGAAGAGGCGGGCGCGGGCGAAGGCGGCGGCGGATTCGCGCGGAGTGAGGCGGCCACAGAGGTTGACAACGGGGCCCCCGCCGGAGAGTTGCCAGCGGGCGGCGGCGAAGTCGGAGGCGTCGGACTCTTCGGGCGAACCGGCGAGCAGGAGGGCGCGGTTGGGGAAGACGCGGGCTAGGCGGGTGAGGAGTTCGCGCCAGTTCTCGCGGCCCCAGTCCTTGGATTGAACCTTTGTGCCGACGCTGACGGCGAGGAGCTCGTGCTGGAGGGCTGCGGGGCCGATGGCGCGGACGGCGGCGGCGTGCTCGTCGGGCGTGAGGTGGAGGTCCCAGGAGGCGGGCGAGTCGAGGAGGGCGTCGCCGAGTTCGCGAATGTTGCGGGCGAGGCGTGAGGCTTCGGGCTCGAGGTCGGCGTCGGGGGAGGCGCGGGGGTCGCTTCAGGCAGCCGAAGAGATTGAGCTGCGCGGCGGCGGTGAGGGGGACGCCGATCTGGCGGCTGATGCCGGCGAGGCGGAAGAATTTGGCGTCGCGGCGGGCGGCACTCGACGCCGCGGGCGCCGGCGAGGTAGACGAGGACGTCGGGGTTCCAGCGGCGGATCTCGAGGGCGAGGCGGAGGAGTTCGCGGATGGAGCGCGTGCCGGTGGCGTAGCGCATGTAGCCGTGGATGAGGCCCGTGTGCTCGAGCACGGCGGCGGCGGGCGGGGCCTTGGCGGCGACAGGGAGGTTGGTGAGGAGGCGGCGCTCGGCGGAAGGGAAGGCGCGGGCGATGAGGTGGAAGGAGGGGAGAGCGATGAGTGTGTCGCCGAGGCTGCCGAGGCGGTAGACCAGGACACGGCGGACGTGCTCATTCATGGTTCTCAGTGTAGCCGCGATATGCTTGGGAGGCTGTTGAAGAAACTGAACTCAGGGGCTGAAGCCCATTCTTGCTTACGGCACGGCTGACTGCCCTATGATGGACGCGGCAAACCATCTGTGAGGCTGCAGGAACGAGACACGCGACTGCAGGAGGCGATCGGGCGTGGCACAAGCCGGCGGAGATGCTGGCTGCGGTGAATGAGCTGGATGCGCTGGTGGTGGACCAGCACAGGGCGAACTTCGATTTGTGGCACGAAGAGGACCAGGCGCGCGATCCGCAGGCGACGCCGGAGAAGATTGTGGCGGTGAAGAAGGCGATCGACCGGCTGAATCAGAGGCGGAATGACCTGATGGAGCGGATCGACCGGGCCCTGCTGGCGGAGGCGGGCGAGCAACGCGCAGAGGCTCCGTTACACTCTGAGACTCCGGGAATGATGATTGACCGGCTGTCGATCCTGGAATTGAAGCGGTTTCATACCGAGGAAGAGATTGTGCGTGCGGCGAACAAGGAACATGTGCAGCGCAACCAAGAGCGGCTGGCGGTGTTGAAGGAGCAGAGAGAGGACCTGCGCGATGCGCTGGACGCTCTGTGGGCCGAGGTAATGTCGGGTAAGCGACGGTTCAAACTGTACCGGCAGATGAAAATGTACAACGATCCGGCGTTGAATCCGGTGCTGTATCGTGCGCGGGCCGCGAAGTGAGGGACGGGATATTCACTGATACGATTTGACCGCGGATGGCGCGGAACCGTATAACCTCGAAGCAAGCTTCCCAAATTGAAACAGTACCGAGGCTACCCAGCCGAGACGAACCAGAGAGCGCTATGGCCACGAAGTCGGCACCCCCATCTGCCCCTAGTACTAACAGCACAGCCAAGAACGACGCGAAGTCCAGCAACCTGCGGCGCATGCCGCGCACGCTTGCGGGCACGCACGCGCCGGATGATGCCACGCGCAAGCAGACGCTCGCGATGTATGAGAGCGCGCTGAAGCTGATGCAGAGCGGAAAGTTCGACAAGGCGCACCAGGCCTTCTCGCAGATGCTGGAGACGGCGCCTCAGGACTTGGCGGACCGCATCCGCATGTACATTGCCGCGTGCCTGGCGCAGATCGAGAAGGGCTCGACGAAGTTCGAGACCAACGAGGAGCGCTACGACTACGCGATCTCACTGCTGAACCAGGGGCAGTATGAGGATGCGCGGGAGCAGTTCCAGAAGATTCTCTCGGCGAACGACTCGGCGGACTATGCGTTCTACGGTCTGGCGCTGCTGGCGAGCATGACGGGCGATACGCAGGAGTGCATCGACAAGCTGCGTGAGGCGATCCGGCTGAACGGCCAGAACCGGCTGCAGGCAAGAGTGGACTCGGACTTCGAGACCGTCTCCGACGACCCGCGGTTTACGGAGCTGCTGTACCCGGAAGCGTAAGGGGCATTCAAGTCGAAGACCAAAAACCAGGGCTAAAGCCCTGGTTTTTTGGCGCGTCGATTCAGTGGCCTAAAGGCCACTGCTAATCCTGGTCTGTGGAAGATTCAGTGGCCCAGGGGCGACTGCTAATCCTGGTTGTGGAAGTTGGCGGGCTTTATCCGTCTACACTGGACGGACGCATGACCGGTCCTGTCCTTCCTCAGCTTCGAGTTGTAGCGATCGGCGGTGGCACGGGTCTTTCTACGCTGTTGCTGGGGTTGAAGAGGTATGTTGCCACACCTGGGTCGCCGACCGGCTTTGACCGGCGTGGGGGCTCTCGTGGGCGCACTGGCGCGGCTCCGTGTCCGGACGCGCCGTGCCTGATCCGTGATCTGGCGGCGGTGGTGACGGTGACCGATGACGGCGGGTCGTCGGGGAGGCTGCGCGAGGAGTTGCAGATGCTGCCGCCTGGCGACATCCGGAACTGCATGGTCGCGCTGAGCGAGGATGAGCACCTGCTGTCGCGGCTGTTTCAGTACAGGTTTGAGCAGGGCGACCTGGAGGGGCACAGCTTCGGCAACCTGTTTCTGGCCGCACTGAATGGGATCTCGGGAGATTTTGCGCAGGCGGTGCAGATGTCGTCGCAAATTTTGGCGACGAGGGGAAAGATCTATCCGGCGACAACGGCCCATGCGACGCTGACGGCGCGGATGGACGACGGCTCGGTGGTGCGGGGTGAGACGAACATTACGGCGTCGAAGCGGTCGATTGTGGAGCTGATGCTGGACCCGCCGGAGGTGGACCCCATCCCGGAGACGCTGGCGGCGATTGCGCAGGCTGATTTAATCACGCTAGGGCCGGGGTCGCTGTATACGTCGCTGATCACGAACCTGCTGGTGCGAGGGGTTCCGGAGGCGATTGCGGGCTCGAAGGCGGTGCGGGTGTACGTGTGCAACCTGATGACCCAGGCGAATGAGTCGCTGGGACTCACGGCGTCCGAGCACATCGAGAAGATTCTGAACCACTGCGGCGGGGCGCGTGGCCAACGGTTGTTTGACTATGCGCTTATCAATACGGCGCCGATACGGCCGGAGACGCTGGCGCAGTATGAGCGAGGCGGACAGGAGCCGATTGAGGCCGACCTGGACCGGGTGCGGGCGCTGGGCGTGGAGCCGATTGCGGGGAGCTTCGTGCACGAAGGCGAGGTGCTGCGACACGACTACGAGGCGGTGGCGAGGGCGTTGATGGAACTGGCGCTGAAGAAGGGGAACCGCGCCTGATTCGCACTAACGGATGACTGTATAGGTTACGAAAGTGACCTGTGCCGTCGTGCGCGATAGCAGCAGGATACGGGCCATTTATGCGGTGGAAGTGCCGCTACGGTTTCGCGTTTGTGTTACTTACGGTGTATTTACTGGCGAATAAGGGGGAACGTAGCCTCTGGTTACTGGCAAGACCCAAGTGAGATTTTCTTGCGGGAACTCCGGCGGGCCGACGGAAACGGATATTGTCCCAGAAACTTGAGGCAAGGATGGACGGGCAGAAGCCGGAGGCGGTTGACGAGCAGTCGCGCACGGAGAACCCCGAGGATGTAGCGGTTCTGTACTCGTGGGCGAACCTGCAGGGCGCTCGGTATCGTGACTTTTCAGGTGCGCGGCGGGAGTCGCGAGCGCTGATGCGGCACCGTGCCGCGCAGGAAGCCAAGGATGCGGAGAGCCGGGCGCAGGCAGAGGCCGAGGCTGCGGCCGCGGCTGCAGAACGTGCGGCTCGGGAGGCAGAGGAGATTGCGCGGCTGCACGAGAAGGCTGCGCGCAGAGCGGCAGAGGCCAGGCACCGGCGCGATCTGGAGCTCGAAGAGGGCGCGCGGGCAGTGGCGATGCGGCAGGCGACGGAGCTGAGCCGGAAGGCGGCTTCAGAGCGTGTGCAGGCTGCGAGGAGTGCCGAGGCGGTTGCAGCGGCGGAGGCGGCTGAGCGGCGAGAGGCTCACGAGATTACCGATGCGAGGGCTTCGGCGGAGCGGCAGGCGTTGCGCTATGCGGAGGCCGAGATGCGCAGGCGCAAGCTGGCGGGGCCGCAACCGGTGTCGAAGCTGCCGGGAGAGCTGACGGATCCGTATCAGCGCGAGACGGAGCAACCGACTCCGGAGAAGGTGTTTTCGATGTTGGTAACGCCTGAGCAGGACATGCGTCCGGCGCGGTATCCGAAGACGCGTGATGGGCACTTCCAATTGCCACCGACCGGCGCGACCGACGAGTCGGGTGAGGATGACGGAATTCTGGCTGACCCGATGACGGCGGCTTTCGCGGTGACCGAGACGGAGACGGTGGAGGGTACGACCCCGGTGGAAAGCGGAACGGTGTCGCAGGGAGTGATTGAAAGCTTGATCGAGATGCAACAGATGCAGCCAATCGCAGAGACGGCTGTGCAGGGTGGAACACAGACGACTCCTGCGGAGAGGATGCGAGCGCCTGCGCCAGTGCCGGCATGGTTGACGGAGGAGCGGGCGAAGCCGGCGGTAGAACCGGAGGCGCCGGTGGTGGAGGACACGCTGCAGCAGTCGCGGGAGCGCGTGGCTTCGCGGTGGTTTGCGCTGCGCGAGCTGTTTGAGCAGGGGCCGCAGGAAAAGGCTCCGGAGGTGAGGAAGGCCGCGAGCGGCGAGGTTCCGGTGCTGGCGGTGTTTTCGCTGGCCGGCGGCGTGGGCAAGACGAGCCTGGTGGCGACACTGGGGCGCGCGCTGGCATCGTCCGGCGAAAAGGTGCTGCTGACGGATACGACCTCGCATGGGCTGCTGCCGTTTTACTTTGGCGCGAGCGAACTGAGGCCGGGTGTGGTGCGGACGTTTTCGCCGCCGGTGGGGAGCGCGGATGCGCCGATTCATCTGCTCAGCTGCGATCTGTTGAACAAGGGCGGCGACCTGGAGGCGCAGGAGTGGCTGGCCGAGGAACTCACACGGCACGGGCAGGGGATGCAGCGAGTGCTGGTCGATCTGTCTCCGTCAGTGCCGTGGGTGCTGCGGCGGATCGCGCGGATGAACTCGATTGTGATTGTGCCGATGGCGCCGGATATGAGCTCGGTGATCAGTCTGAACACTGTGGAACGATTCTTTGCGGACGTGACGGATGCGAATGGGAAGCCGGTGCATCCGCGGTATGTGCTGAATGGATTTGACGCCTCGCAGCCACTGCACCTGGATGTGCGCGAGGTGCTGCGACAGCAACTGGGTGACAGGCTGCTGCCGTTTGTGATCCGCCGGTCGCCGGCGGTGTCGGAGGCGCTGGCCGAGGGCATGACGGTGATGGACTATGCGCCGGAGACGGCGGTGGCGGGCGATGTGCTGAACCTCGCCGCATGGCTGAGAACGCAGGCGGCGCCGGCGCCGGGCTTTAGAAAGGCGCGGTGGAGCGAGCAATGACGCGATCGCCTCTATGGCGGGAGTTTGAGTCGAGCGAATCGCTGCTTCCGCGGCTTCTGCGATTTTTGATTGTGGCGGGCGGGACCTTGTTTCTGATCGCGTCGGCGGCGGTGCCACTGCCGTGGCCGCAGCAGGCGATGCTGGGTGGCCTGCTGGTGCTGAGCGCGCTATGGCTGCATCGCGGCTCTGGTTCTTATCTCACGACGCTGATGCTGGTGCTGCTGTCCTGTTTTGCGACGCTGCGCTATGGCATCTGGCGCGTTCATTCGGTGGAGCGTTACTTCCGGTTTCATGACGCGACGTGGAGCCGGCTGGATGCGTTCTTTGTGCTGGTGGTGCTGGGGGCCGAGCTGTATGCGTTTGTTGCGTTGATGCTCGGGTATTTCCAGACGCTGTGGCCGCTGCGGCGCACACCGGTTCCGTTGCCGGAGGACCCGGCGACGTGGCCTGAGGTCGACCTGCTGATTACGACCTACAACGAGCCGCTAAGGCTGGTGAAGTACACGGCGCTGGCGGCGACGAACATCGACTGGCCTGACGGCAAGCTGAACGTCTACCTGCTGGACGACGGACGGCGCGAGGAGTTTCGCGAGTTCGCGGAGCAGGCAGGCATCGGCTACATGACGCGGCCGGACAACGAGCATGCCAAGGCAGGGAATATCAATCGGGCGCTGGGGAGGCTGAGTGCGCCGTTCGTGGCGATCTTCGATGCGGACCATGTGCCGACGAGGAGCTTCCTGCAACTGACGATGGGGTGGTTCGAACGCGATGTGAACCTGGCGCTGCTGCAGACGCCGCAGCACTATTACTCGCCGGATCCGTTTGAGAAAAATCTCGAGCAGTTCCGGAATGTCCCGAGCGAGAACGAGTTGTTCTATGGCGTGGTACAGGATGGCAACGATCTGTGGAACGCGACGTCGTTCTGCGGGTCGTGCGCTGTGTTGCGCCGCAGGGCGCTGGATGAGATTGGCGGGCTCGCGACCGAGACGGTGACGGAGGACGCGCACACGTCGATTCGGCTTCAAAAGAGGGGCTGGAGCACGGCGTACATCAACATTCCGCAGGCGGCGGGATTAGCGACAGAGCGGCTGAGCGGGCACATCCGACAGCGCGTGCGCTGGGCGCGCGGGATGACGCAGATTCTGCGGCTGGAGAATCCGCTGTTTGGGCGCGGGCTGAAGCTAGCGCAGCGGCTGTGCTACCTGAACTCGGCGGCACACTTTCTGTTTGCCCTGCCGCGGCTGGTGTTTTTGATGGCGCCGCTGATCTATCTGATCTATGGCGGAACGAACCTGCCGGGGACGTGGCAGGTAATTCTGGCTTTTGCGGTGCCGCACCTGGTGATGCTGTACCTGACGCATCTTCGCATCCAGGGAAGGCATCGGCACTCGTTCTGGAACGAGATCTACGAGACGGTGCTGGCGCCGTATGTTCTGCTGCCGACAATTGGCGCGTTTCTGTGGCCGCGGCGGCCGAAGTTCAACGTGACGGCGAAAGGACAGGTGCTGTACTCGAGTTTCTTCGACCGGCGGATTGCAAGGCCGTTTGTGCTGATGCTGTTCGTGAACTTCATCGGGTTGCTGTGCGCGATTCCGCGGCTGCACCAATTTGCGGCGTCGAATGCGCCGAGATGGGAGGGATGGCAGGGATGGCAGGGATGGCTGCTGAGCGTGCCGCACCGCATGTATGACCCGCACCATCTGGGCACGATTGTTTTGAACGTCGCGTGGACGCTGTTCAACACGATCCTGCTGGGCGTGGCGACTGCGGTGGCGTGGGAGAATCAGCAGCGCCGGCGCGCGGTGCGCGTGAACGTTGAAGTTCCGGGAGGCGTGGTTCTGCCGGATGGCAACGTGGTGCAGGGGCTGACGGGCGATCTTTCATCGACAGGCGTGCGGCTGTGGACCGGGTCGCGGCTGAATGTGCAGCCGGGCGATCCAGTGCGGATTGTGCTGCCGGTGCTGGATGGCGATGCATCGCTGCCGGCGACGGTGGTGAGGGTGGAGGATGAATCGCTGCGTGCGCAGTTCGATGCGCTCTCGCTGCCCGAGGAGGAGGCGCTGACGATGGTGCTGTACTCGCGCGCCGATACGTGGCTGGGATGGGATGAGAGCCGGCAGGGCGACCACCCAGTGCGCAGTTTCGCGCGGATTGTTCGCCTGGCCGGGCGCGGATTGCGACAGACGATTCTGCCTGGCAAGCGCTCGCGCGATGGTGGCCTGATGACGAGCATCGCGCCGCTGCTCATCGCGGCGGTTTTGTTGCCGGCGTGGTCCAGAGCGGCGGGGCAGGAGAAGAAGGATGCTGCGCCCGCGGCCGTGACGGCTACGGCGCCAAAACAGGACGCGCAGCCTCCCAAGGTTGAGGCGCCGAAGGTTGAGCCAGCGAAGGCGCAGCCGCAGAAAGCTGAGCCTCAGACTGCGTCGAAGAAGGTTGACGGCGTTGCCGGGGGCGCGCAGGCGCCTGCAGCGTCGAAGCCGCAGAAGGATACCTCTGCGACGGACAAGCCGGCTGTGCAGCCATCATCCAGTGCGAAGAAGACGAGTGATTCGGATGAGATGGATGATGATGCGGTAAAGGCCTCCGATTCCGGAGCAGGAACGACAGCGACCGCACCGGTTCATTCGTCGATTGCTCATGTCGTGGTTGTGAAGTCTATCGCGTCCGCAGTGAGCGCGCCGATCGCTTCGGCTAAGTTCGTTGCGTTGGCACCGGTTCGAGTTGCGCCAGCCGCACCGGTTCCAGTTGCGCCAGCGACAACTCAGGATTCGAACGCGGGAAGTGATGGACCGCAGGTCGTGCGGTTCTATCGCGCTCGCGTGGTGCCCGGGTGGTGGCGAGTGAGCGGGATCGCGACGCAGTATCCGTGGGCGCTGCTGATTCTCGTGGTGATGCAGACGTTTCTGATCGCGGTGCTGCTGAGGACCTCGCTGCGGCGGCGTGCGCGCGAGCGGCTGCTCGGTCACATCTGAGGTCATCGATTGCGAGGCGTCCTGCGTGGTGGGTCAGGGGCGAAGTTTGCAGACCTTGAGCAGGTTGTTGTCGTAGGGGCAGTTGAGCTCGGCCGGTGAGTCGGCGCGCAGGATCACCCAATCAACGCCGAAGGGTTCAAGATGCTCGCGGAGCTGTGAAGCGGTCTGCTGGTCCAGGTTGAGCTGCGCGGTGAAGCCGGAGACCCACTCCTCTGCGAGGCGCGGCGAAATGGCGGCCTCTCCTCCGTCCTTTGAAAAGTCAGGCAACACGCTGCGCTCGGCGATGGCACGGAAGGTCTGGGCATCTTCTCCGGGCGTGGTGATGTAGTGTGCTTCGAGCGCGAAGAGTGCGTTCTGGGGCGTGTTGTCGCGACACCAGAAGAAGGCGCGAACCCACGGGTTTCGGCTCTGCTGCATCAGCCAAGGGAGATCAATGTGCGCGGATTCGGGGAACTCGATTCGCTGCGTGACGAACATTCCGAGTGCCGTCGCGAGGAGAATCGGAATCATCGCGTAGCATGTGTAGTGGCGCATCGAGGATGGTGAGGAGTCGCGCTCGAAGAACTGCTGCATTGAGGCGGCGAGCAGCAGGAACATGACGGCGTAGATCATCAGGAAAGCGCGGAGCGGCTGAAGGCGCGCGATGATGTGAGAGTGGAAGTGCTCATGCCCAAAGACGAGCGTGAGGGCGGCCGCGAAGCAGCCGTAGAGAATCGCTGAGTCGCAGAGTGTCGTGCCGTTTGCTCCGAGGCCGAAGTGATTGCGTCGCCGCAGCACGAGGAAAACGAGGAGCGGCCCGATGAGACCGAAGACTTCGTACCAGTGCCACTGCGAGAGGAACCAGTAGTAGCGGCTCTTTTCAGCGAGGACGACCGCCGCGGATTCGGCAGGAGCGCGGAGTTGCAGGATTGCGGCGGCGGCGAAGGTGAGGAGAGCGAGGAGCGAGGATCGCGAGAAGGAGAGTCTTTCTGCGGCTTTGCAGGGAGCGTACAACGATGATGAGTCCGAGCGCGTAGCCGGCCATCAGCGGGTGGAAGATGGCTGCGAGCGCGACGGCAAGAATGCAGCCAGCGAGTGAACGCCGGTTGCTTCGCCAGTCGTCCAATGCAAAGGCGACGGCCCAGAGCGAGAGCGGTGTTGAGAGGCTGCGCGCGGTGACGTAGGGATCCATCAGGAGCAGCGAGGTTCCGGCGATGGGGACGGTCCAGACGGCAGCGAGCGCAGCAATTCCAGCGAGTTGTGCGCGTTCGTTGGGCGTGACGCGGCGGAGAAGGGCGCGGGCCGCGGTGAGCGTGAGTGCGATGCTGATGAGATTGAAGATGAGGAGAACGAGGAGCAGCGAAAGGTGCGTCGCGCGAGTGAAGGCGGCGACGACGGGAGCGAAGATGGAGAAGCTCAGGTGCTCGGAGACGAACGCGGTGAAGTGCGGGAAGAGTGATGGGTTGAGTGTGAACTCGGCGCCGGCGACGTAGAGGCCGCCGTCTTCAGCGAGCGGGTGGTAGCCATGTACCAGGAGAGTAGCGAGCGTGAGTGCGAGGAGCAGAGCGCTCCAGCGAACAGAGGACCAATGACCTTTGACCGGACACTGAAGGGGGGACGGCTTTGCGATCAATCGGTTTACTCCGGCGGCGAAGATTTGTCGACGCAAACTCTCGCGGCTTTGCAACACGGCGGTCGCGCGAGATCGTCTCAATGCAAACGGTACAATGAAGATGCGTGTCAATGCTCGATTTCGTAATTACATCGCCGGGGAATCCTCGGCCCGGCCTCCTGAGGACCTCGCGATGAGCCGTGAGCACCGCCTTAATTTGCTCAAGATGGTCCCAGGGCTGCTGATCAGCGCCTTCTTCCTGTGGTGGACCTTCCGGGGTTTCGACATGGCCGACCTGGAGACGGTGCGCTTCGTCGCGCCGTCATGGATTCTGGGCGTGGTGGTTTTTACCGTCGCGGGTTACACGGTGCGCTGTATCAGGGCGTGGTGGATGCTGCGCAGTGTGAATGCACGCTTCAGTGATTGCGCACGCATCTTTATGACCTCGCTGGCCGCGAATAATATTCTCCCGCTGCGCATCGGCGATGTAATGCGGGTGTTCACATACGCTCCGGATGTGAATGCAACGCCTTCCATGGTACTGAGCACGGTGATTCTGGAAAAGCTGCTGGATGTATTCAGCCTGGCAGCGCTGTTCACCATCACGATGCACGGCGGCGGACGTGCGGTTTCGCCGAAGCTGCGCGGCGGCGCGGAGATCGGACTCGCGATCTCTGCTGTTTGTTTGCTGGTACTGGTCTTTGGAGCGCATACGCTGCAACACCCGGTGCGCAACCTGGGGGCGAAAAGCGGGAACAGGTTCGTGAAGAAGATCGAACACTGGCTGCTGCTGGCGATGGAGTGCATTGAGAAGATCGGGGTGAGCGGCACCTTGCTGCTTGTGGCGTTCAGCTTTGTGGCGTGGGCGATCGAGGGCATGATCTATGTTTCGGCGGCGAAGCTGGTTGCGCTCAAGACCGATGCAATCGGACCATGGCAGGCTGTCTCGCAGGCGAATTTGTCGTTTCTGATCCCCAGTTCGCCGGGTGGTATCGGGCCTTTTGAGTGGGCGTGCAAGGATGCGCTGGTGCGGCACGGTGCACCGCCGCCGGCCGCCGGGTTGTTCGGGCTGCTGATTCACGCGTGGCTGTTTGTTTCGATAACAGGCGTTGGCGGAGCGCTCTTCCTGATGCACCGGTTGCATCGCGCGCGGCGCAAGCCGCTCGTCGAAGAGCTGGATACGCTGCCGGCCGAGTTGCCGTAAGAGAAGAGAACAGAAATCAGAGAGCAGAGAACGGTCAGCAATGTATAGGATTCTGCAGCAGACGATTCAGGCGCGGATTCAGGCGCTGGTGAGTGAGCGCTATGGCGTGGAGCTGGCACAGTTGGCGGTGGAGTTGCCGCCGAAGCTTGAGTTTGGCGAGATGGCGCTGCCAGTGGCGTTTGAGCTGGCGAAGCGGCTGAAGAAGGCTCCGCGAGCCATTGCGCAGGAGCTACAGCCGGAGCTCGCGAAGATTGACGGCGTGGCAAGCGTGGAAATCGCCGGCGCTGGCTATCTGAATGTGAAGCTCGATCGCGCGGCGACGGCGCGGCGCATCGCAGCGGATGAGCACGCTAGCATTGGCGGCGAAGGCTTTCGGCTGATCGAGCACACGAGCATCAACCCGAACAAGGCCGCGCACGTGGGGCATCTGCGCAACGCGATTCTCGGCGACAGCTTTGCGCGCATGGTGCGGCCCGATGATTACAAGCCAGGCTACGCTACGGGCGTGCAGAACTACATCGACAACACGGGCGTGCAGGTGGCTGACATTGTTGTTGCGGTGACCGCATTGAACGGCATGGATCTCGATGGAGTGCGCGGGTGGATGACGGAATTGTTGGAGACTAATACGCGGCTCGATTACGCGTGCTGGGACCTTTATGCGCAGGTCTCGCAGTGGTACGAGGCGGATCCGGAACAGGCGGCACGGCGCAAACAGCTGCGGCTGGACACGTTGCATGCGATTGAGCACGGCGGGAACGAGACGGCGGAGATCGCCGAGATTATCGCGACGGGAGTTCTGCGCCGGCACCTTGAGACGATGGAGCGGCTTGGGATTGAGTACGACTTTCTGCCGCGCGAGAGCGAGATTCTGCACTTGCACTTCTGGGAGGCGGCGCGCGCGCTGATGGTCGAGCGCGGCGTGCTCTACGAGGAGACTGCCGGGAAGAACAAGGGCTGCTGGGTGATGCGCAGGGCTGGCGCGCCTCCGCTGGCGCCCGGTGAGGTGGACGACGATGCGAAGATTATTATCCGTTCGAACGGAACGGTAACGTATGTGGGCAAGGACATCGCGTATCACCTGTGGAAGTTCGGGCTGCTGGGCAAGGATTTCGGTTATGCGCGCTTCCGCGAGTATGCGACACGCACCTGCTGGGTTTCGACGATGCACGGGGAGGACCCGCATCCGAGCTTTGGGCATGCGGATGCGATTTATAACGTCATCGACTCGCGGCAGGATGATCCGCAAACGCAGGTGAAGGAGGCGCTGCGCGCGCTGGGCTATGAAGCGCAGGCGGAGCGTTACACGCATTTGAACTATGCGTTCGTCGGGCTCACGGCACGAACGGCGCAGGAGCTTGGTTACACGTTGAGCAGTGAGGATCAGGAGCGCGCGTTCATCGAGGTGAGTGGGCGCAAGGGCTTCGGTGTGAAGGCCGACGATCTGATCGACCGGATGATTGCAGCAGCTCGCGCGGAGGTGGATGCGAGGCATCCGGAGTTGGAGGAGGAGGAGCGTGCAGAGATTGCCAATGCGATTGGCGTGGGTGCGCTGCGCTACTTCATGCTGCGATTCACGCGGAATACGGTCATCGCATTTGATTTTCGTGATGCGCTGAGCTTCGAGGGCGAGACCGGACCGTATGCGCAGTACGCTGCGGTGCGCGCGGCGAATATCTTTCGCAAGGGTGAGGCGGATGAGGCTCGAGTGCTTCGTGAGTTCGAAGCGCTGGATGCGAGTGTGCTTGCGCCACTGCTCGAGGGCGAGGACGGCACGAGTGTGTGGGAGGTGTGGCTCGCTGCCTCACGCGTGTCGCTGGCACTGGAGCAAGCGATTGCGGCTGCGGAGCCGGCGGTGCTCGCAAAGTATGCATTCACGCTGGCGCAGAGCTTCAGCAACTTCTATCACCGGCATCGAGTGCTGACGGAGAGCGATCCGGCCCGGAAGACGCTGCTGTTTGCGACGGCGGCCGTGGCGAGGCGCGAGATCACGCGCGTGCTGGGGTGGCTGGGGATTAGCGTTCCGTCTTCGATGTAAGACGTGGAGCAGGCATCAGCAGGCGGAGTGCGTTCGGCACGAGTTCAACCCGCATGGGGGTGGTGCCAATCCATTCGCCGTCGGCTTGAACGTGCACGCGCGGTTCTGCGCCGGAGCAGCTGAAGTCTGCGACGCGCAAGTGCTGCGTGTACGGATTCCAGCGGCGCTGTGCGCGTCCAGCTGGTTGCGAACCATGCGGGCAGCGCGAGGTGCGAGGGTGGAGTGGTGAGCGTAAGTTGCAGCGTGTCGTCGGTGGGCGAGGCACCGCGTGCGAGGGGGCTGAAGAGACCACCGAGGTCGCCGACGCGAATGGCCATGGCGCTGACGGCGTCGCCGTCGAACGGGATGCCGTCGAGCGGTCTGGCGTGCACTCGGAAGGCTGAGAAGCGGGAGCCGAGGAAGAGGCGCGCGGCGCGCAGGTAGTAGATGGAGCGGCCGAGCCGTTGTTTGCCGGCGGCGAGCATACGGTAGACGAGCATGCCGTCGGGACCTGCGCCGGCCATCACGGCGAAGTAGCGTGAGCGTGGGCCGTCTGCGGTTTCGCAGGTAACGCGGCCGAGCGGGATCGAATGCGCGGTGAAGTCGAGCTGCTGGCGCACGGCTGCGGACGGATTCGACGAGAGGCCGAGGTGACGGGCGAGGGCGTTGGCGCTGCCCAAGGCAAGGATGCCGACCGTTGCCGAGGGATGGTGTGCGAGGCCCTGGATGACTTCGTGGAGTGTGCCATCACCGCCGCAGGCGAAGACGAGGTCGGCGCCCTGGGCGACTGCATCGGCGGCTTGCTGACCAGCGGTGCCCGGGCCATGAGTTGCGACGATCTCAACCTGAACGCCATGGGCGAGCAGTACGCCCGCAGCGCGCTCGAGCATGCCTATGCGGGAGCCGCCGCCGCCTCCGGCGTTCGGGTTGAAGATGAGGGCCGCACGCGTCATGCGCTCAGCTTACTTTGTGTCTTGGCAATGGCAACGCTGTTAGCTCGTGCAAAAACTGCGCGATGAGCCTAGTTGGATGGCTGTGGTGTTGTGGGTGCAGCGGCTGGAGGGGCATTGTGGTGCTCGTGTGGGGTAGGAACGAAGACCGAGGGCTGGGCCATACCGCGATGGCAGGTGCCGCAGGTGACGGGATTCTCGGGCTTAGGATCGGTCAACTGGGTGAGGTACTCGGTATTGATGGTGCTGGTCATCTTCATCATGACGCGCGCGCGGTCCTTCATGGGGTTCGCGTCGGATGCAAAGTTGGGGCGGTTCGTCGCGGGGTCCTTGGCGTGGCAGTAGGTGCACTCGACGCCGAGCTCGCCCTCAATGTTCCGCATGATAGCGACGACCTGTGGTCCGGTCGTGTCCTTGGGGAGCACCTTCAGGTTGGTGGGCGGCGGTATGGGGCGCCGCTGTGCCGGAGGGTTTTCGCCAGCCGGGGAATTGGGCTGAGAACTGGTTTGGGAGAAGGCTACCGGGGCCGCGAGGAGAGAGGCGACTGCGATGAGAGACAGGGAACGCCTGACCATGTGTGTCCTTTGGATTGCAGAGAGGTTGAACTGCTTGCTGCTGAGCCTATGAAAGGAGCGGAGTTGTGTCAATGCAGCAGAATTTTCTGTGCCGCAATCGAGACAGCTTACTTTGTGTAGCTGCGGACCCACTCGGTGATGCTGCGAACGCCGATGCCGCTGGGGCCTTTGGACTGCCAGGGCTTCTGTTCGTCGACCCAGGCGGTACCGGCGATGTCGAGGTGAATCCACGGTGTGTCGCCAGCGAACTCCTTGAGGAACATTGCGCCTGCGATGGCCCCGCCGTAACGTGAACCGCCGGTGTTCATGATGTCGGCGATGGAGCTCTTGATCTGCTCGCGGTAGTCGTCGGTGCAGGGCATCTGCCAGAACTTCTCGCCGGCGACAGGATAGACGTCGAGGAAGCGGCGGGTGGTCTCCTCGTCGTTGGAGAAGAGGCCCGCGTTGAGTTGACCGAGCGCGATGCCGATGGCTCCGGTGAGCGTGGCGGCGTTGATGAGGCGTGTCGCGCCGAGCGTTTGCGCGTAGTGCAGACCGTCGGCGAGAACGAGGCGGCCTTCGGCGTCGGTGTTCAGAACCTCGATAGTCTTGCCGGACATCGCCGTAAGGACATCGCCTGGCTTGTAGGCGCGTCCGGAAGGCATGTTTTCGCAGGAGCAGATGACGCAGAGGACACGCACGGCGGGCTTGAGCAGAGCGATGGCGCGCATGGCACCGAGCATGGCGGCGGCGCCGGCCATGTCGTACTTCATCTTGTCCATGTTGTCAGCGGGTTTGATGGAGATGCCGCCGGTGTCGAAGGTGATGCCCTTGCCGACGAGGCCGAGGACGGGAGTACCCGGCTGCGGGCGCGGTGGGCGGCTCGTAGCGCAGAACGATGAGTGCGGGCGGCTCGGCGGAGCCTTGCGCGACTGCGAGGAAGGCGCCCATCTTGAGCTCCTTCAGCTTGTCGGTTGAGTGAACCTCGCAGGCGAGGCCGTGCTCCTTCGCCATCGCCGCGGCGCGACGGCCGAGCTCGGTGGGCGTGAGCACGTTGCCGGGCTCATTGACGAGTGCGCGTGTGAAATTCTGGCTTTCGCCGAGGACGATGCCTTCGTTCCAGCCGCGTTGGCAGTCATTGCGGGTTTCTTCATCGGCGTCGGGGAAGAGCACAGAGACGTTATGAGTGGCTTGGTCCTTGCGGTCGGTGCGGTAAAAATCGATGTCGAAGTCGGCGATGAGGACGCCTTCGGCCATGGCGCGTGCGGCAAGGTAGCAGGGAAGTGTGTCGAGGTGCTCATCGGAGAGTGCCCGGTCCTCGGGAAACGCAATCGCGATGTCGCGGATGCCGCGGGGACGAGCCATGCGTATCGCAGCCCCGGCGGCCTTACGGAGCTCGCTTGCGGTGAGTGATTTCGCCTTCCCGAGGCCGATCACCAGGAGACGCTCGGCCTTGAGCCCGTCGGGGCGACGAAGGAGCAGCGGCTCAGCTAGCGCCGCTTTGAACTCCTCAGTAGCGAGCCACGGCGCTGCGGCCTGGGCGAGCGCGTCAGAGGTCGTCAGCAGCGCAGGGGAGGCCGGGTCGTCTTTGCCGGTGGCGATGTCGACGGCGAAGACGACGAGCATAGGTGTGACGAAGCCTGCGGGATCCTGGAACAGCAGTTTCGAGATCATCTGCTCTCATCCTAACTCGGAGTTTAAGCTACGACGGTCACCGGCGTTGTCCGCGCGCGATCGCCGCACGAGCTTCCTTGTCGGCTTCGCGTTTCCGTTCAGTCTCGCGTTTGTCCCACTGCTGTTTGCCAGTGGCAATGGCAAGCTCGCATTTGACGCGGCCGTTGCGGAAGTAGAGGCGAACGGGGATAAGCGTCGTGCCCTTTCCCTGAGTGGCGGCGGTGAGCTTCTCGATCTCGCGATGATGCAGCAGCAGTTTTCTCGTGCGCAAGCTCTCGTGGTTCATAGCGTTACCGTGCGAGAAAGGGCCGATGTGGGCGTTCAGGAGGAAGGCCTCGCCGTCCTTGAGCAGGCCATAGGCGTCCTTGAGGTTGGCCTTGCCTTCGCGGATGGACTTGACTTCGGTACCGCGCAGGGCGACGCCACACTCGTAGCGGTCGCCGAGGAAGTAGTTAAAGCTGGCCGAGCGATTGAAGGCGGCGTCGCGTTGCCCGGAGGCCACGGGGTCGCGGTCCTTCGGCTTGACCGTGGGCTTTGTCGCGGCCGTGGGGCTGGTCGGGTTGGAGAGCGAGCGGGGCATAGGCGAAGGTTCGATGCTAGCAGAGCAGGGAGGATGCAACGAAGCCGCGGGGCGCACCGGCTACAGCCAAAGATGTAGGTCTGGCGCCACCCGGGCGGGCATGCGGGGATGACTTCGCGGGGGGCCACCCGTCCAATGGAACAAGGCAACTCCGGACGTGACGACCAACCATCCTGAAGACCACCACAAGCGGCGCAGGGCCGGACGGCGGCTACGAGGCAGGACCTGTCTGGATACGGCTTTTGGCACTGGGAGCGTCGTGACGCCGATGGTAGTATGGAGCGAGCCCGAACATCCGCTCGAAACCGCAGCAGACTCACCCCGGAAACGCTTTGAGCTCCGCTCCGGAGGCTTCCTCCGGCGGGGTTGCGAGCCCAAGGTGCGGGAACAACGGGAGCGGGTTAAAGGAATGAAACGACGCGAGATCGGACGGTGGTGCAAGATGCCGTCAGCCCGCTGGGCACGGGCGGCCGCGGGGCTGTCTCTCCTTCTTGTGTTTGTGCTGCTGGCCAGCGGCGCGCATGCACAATCTGCAAGCACATGGAACAAAAAGGGTCAGGAGGCCGAAGCTCGCGACGACTACGACGCGGCCTTTGAGGCCTATCGGCAGGCGTGGCTTAAGAAGCCGAGCGACATGCGCTACAAGGAGCGCTATGAACGGCTGCGCTTCCAGAGCGCAAATGCGCACGTAGACCGCGGACGCGTCCTGCGGCAGTCGGGCGACGTGGGCGGCGCGATCAACGAGTTTGCGCGCGCGCTGCAGATTGACCCCGGCAACCAGTCGGCGGCGCAGGAGTTGGAACTGACGCAAAAGCCGACGACGCCCGGCGGACGTCCGCAGGCCAGCGCGGCCGAGGCGGTTGGTGGTGGGATCAATAACCAGGCGCTTTCGAACGCCGGGCCGGAGGCGAAGGTGCTCGTTCCCGGGCGTGGACGAAGAGACGCCGCACCAGCGCGAAGTGCGCAAGGATATCGAGTCGCTGAGCGCGCCACCGCAGTTGCAGCCGGTCTCGAACGACCCCATCACGCTGCACATGGTGGAGGACACGAAGAACATCTACACGGCGATCGGCAAGGCGGCTGGGCTGAATGTGATCTTCGATCCGAAGTACAACTCGACTCGCATTCCCGTGGATCTGACGAACGTCTCGCTGTTTGACGCGCTACGCATTGTGGGCACGCTGAGCAGGACGTTCTGGAGACCGGTGACGCCAAACACGATCTACGTCACCGAAGACAATCCGAGCAACCGCAACGATCAGGGCGAACAGGCGGTGCAGACGTTCTACCTGACGAACGTCTCTCAGCAGAACGACGCGAACGAGATTCTGATCGCCCTGCGCAACCTGCTGGAACAGCGGACGAAGCTGTATTTGATCGCGAGTCAGAATGCGATCGTTATACGAGCGTCCCCGGATGAGCTGGTCCTCGCGGAGAAGATCATCAACGATCTGGATCGCACGAAGCCTGAGGTGGTGGTGGATGTGGCCGTGCTGGAGGTGAGCCGGCAGAAGGAACGTAACCTGGGCATTACGCTGCCGACGAGCGTCGGCATTACCCCGGTGGCGACAGGTTCGACCGGAGTTACTTCGAACACGAACGGAACTTCGACGACAACCGGCGGGACGACAACCACGAACAACTCAACCACGCTGACGCTGAACACCTTGGCGAACGCGAACGCGACGAACTTTGCGGTAACGATTACAGGCGGCCAGGTGAATGCCCTGCTGTCGGATGCGGATACCCGCATCTTGCAGAATCCGCGCATCCGGGCAACGGATGGACAGCGTGCGACGCTGAAGATTGGATCGAAGATTCCGGTGGCGACGGGATCGTACAACGCCGGTGTCTCGGCAGGCATTGCCAGCCTTGGCGTGCAGACGCAGTTTCAGTACCTCGACGTCGGTGTGAACATCGACATGACGCCCACGGTGCACTACGACCGCGAGATCTCGCTGAAGATGAAGGTGGAGGTCTCGAGCCAAAACGGAAGCTCGACGATCTCGGGCGTGACCGAACCGATCATCTCGCAGCGCTCGGCAGAGCAGACGATTCAGCTCAAAGACGGCGAGCCGAGTTTGCTTGCCGGCATTTTGACGAACCAGGATACGTACAACGTAAACGGAACACCGGGGCTCGGGGAGCTGCCGATCCTGAAGTACTTCTTCGCCAGCCATGACACGATTCATCAGCAGGACGAGATTGTCTTTCTCATCATTCCGCACATCGTGCGCGACTCCATTCTTACGGATGAGAACACGCGTGCGATCTATGCCGGTACCGGTCAGACAGTAGAATTGATCCGTCACGGGTCAGAGGCTTCCAGTGGCGCGCCGCAGGCGTCGAATGCGGTGTACACGCCGGCGCCGAACTCCAGCACAACTGCAGCGAATGCCGCAGCAGCGATGATTCCGCACATTGCCGCAGCGGGTCAGCCGGTGGCACCTCCAACTCCGGGCGCAGCGGCTGCCCCGACACCGGGGAACGTTCCGTCGACGACTGCCGTTACGCCGCTGAACCTGTCGGTGATCTCTCCGGCACAGACCCCGGTGGGCGCGACCTTCCAGGTGACAGTGCGTGCGACCAATGCGCATGACCTCTTTGGTGTGCCGCTGCAGATGCAGTTTGATCCGAAGGTGTTATCGCTCGTTGGTGTTGACGCCGGGGACCTGCTGGGCCGGGATGGCCAGGCGGTGGCACTGAGCCATCGTGACGATGGTGAGGGCGCCGTCACGATGTCGTTAGCGCGGCCGCCCAACACCGCGGGTGTTAACGGCGACGGGCCGCTTTGTGTGCTGACGTTCAAGGCCATCGCGCCGGGCAACTCCTCCTTGTCGCTGGTGCGGGTAGGCGCGCAGGACAGCCATCAGAACAAGCTGCCGGTGATTGGCGGCCAGGCGACGGTGCATGTAACGGCCGGCGGTGCGGCACCGCATCAGTGAGGGCTTGAGGAATGACTCGAGGCTTGCGGGAGCGGATGGATGAGCGCAAGGTCCGGCGTCGGCGTTCGAGCCAAGCCGGGGTGTCACTGATCGAGCTGATCATCGTGATTGCGATTCTGTCGATCCTCGCGACGGCTGCGGTTCCAGTGGTGAGGTTCGAGGTGAAACGCACAAAAGAGCGTGAGTTGCGCAGGGACCTGTGGGAGATGCGCGCGGCTATCGATGCCTATAAGGATGCTGCGGATAAGGGAGGCATCCAGACCAAGGCGGACTCGAACAACTACCCACCGGATCTGCAGACGCTGGTTGACGGCGTGGATATCCAGGACCACAAGGTGCGGTTCCTGCGTGCGATTCCGATTGACCCGATGACGAAATCCACGGACTGGGGCCTGCGGTCGAACCAGGACGATCCGGATTCAGATAGCTTCGGTGGCCAGAACGTCTACGATGTGTACACGAAGAGCCAGGGAACTGCGTTGGACGGGACGAAGTACAGCACATGGTGAACACGGTGATATCCCGGCGGCACGGAGAGGCGCAGACGCGCGAGAGCGGATTTACGCTCTTCGAGCTGATGATCGTGATGGCAATTATTGCCATCCTGGCGTCGGTCGCGGTGCCGAGCTACATCAATGCGGTGCGGCATGGGCGGGAGGCGGCTCTGCGGCAGGACCTCTGGGTGATGCGACAGGCGATCGACAGCTACACCGTGGATAAGGAGAAGGCTCCACAGTCGTTGGACGACCTTGTTCAGGCGGGCTATCTGAAGGCAATTCCGGTGGATCCGATGACCGGAAGCTCCGATACCTGGATGCCGGATAGCTCAGACACCCTGATGGACATTGACGAGACGTCCGGCGGGATCAACAACGTGCACTCAGGGGCGCAGGGGCTCGCGACGGGCGGCTCGAGCTACAACACCTGGTAGGCGACTCTTCATCTATTGGTCCCCGGATAGAGACAGTTGCAACCAGTGACTGCCAAACCCGTCTACAATGGTGTAGAGCGCTGTGCCTTGACGGCAGGGCCTCCGGCCTCCGGGAGAATGCCATGCGCGTCCCACTTGTTCTCGCCTTTGCGGGTCTTTCCGCTACCCTCGTCTTCGCCCAGCAACCTACCCCAACGACCCCTACGGGAGCGAACACGCCGAATGTAACGCAGATTCCTGCGGCGTCGCCGACGGCACAGCCTCCGGCAGCACAGTCTCCGAGCACTGTACCGACGGCCCAAATGCCGTCACCGCCGAATCAAAATCCTGCGGGGACGCCGAGCGTGAATCCCACCTCGGCACCTACGGATACTCCAGCCGTAACGGCGGATAGTGGCAAGAAGTCAAACGGGAAGGCGGCAAAGCCTGGCAAGAAGGGCAATGTCGATGAGGCGAAAGAGGACTCGGTTCCGAATCCCGGTGAGGACCTCGATCCACACATCAAGAAGGGCAGCGAAGAAGATGTGAACGCTGTTGGCCAGCGGAACATTGGCGGCCGCGGAATCGGCAACTGGTACTCGACCAACTGGGAGATCGGTACGGGCAAGCAGTACTCGATGGAGATTGAGAAGTCGTCGCACCTGGTGACGGACCCTGTGGTGGTTGAGTATGTGAATCGCATCGGGCAGAACCTTGTGAAGAACTCGGACGCGAAGGTGCCATTCACGATCAAGGTACTGGATACGGACGAGATCAATGCAATGGCGCTGCCGGGCGGATTCTTCTACGTGAACTCGGGGCTGATACTGGCTTGCGACTCTGAGGATGAACTCGCGGGCGTGATGGCGCACGAGATTTCGCATGTGGCCGCGCACCATGCCGCACGCGAGATGACGAAGATGAATTACATGCAGCTCGGCCAGATTCCTCTGATTATTTTCACGCAGGGAACCTGGGTGGGCTACGGCATCTATGAGGCGGCCCAACTGGCCGTGCCACTGACCTTCCTGCAGTTCTCGCGCGAGTATGAGGCCGAGGCCGACTACCTGGGCATCCAGTACATGTACAAGGCAGGGTACGATCCGCAGGGCATGGTGAGCATCTTTGAGAAGCTGTCTGCGCTTGAGAAGCATAAGCCTGGAGCGCTGTCGAAGGCGTTCAGCGACCACCCGGCGACGCCGGACCGGATTGCGGCGGTAGAGAACGAGATAGCGACGATCCTGCCGCCGGAGCCGCAGTACATGGTGACGAGCTCAGAGTTTGACGCCGTGAAGGCGCGACTGGCGCGGATTCAGAACAAGCGCGGCCTGAACGATAAGAAGGACAACAGCAAGCCAACGCTGCGGCGCGTGGGCGGAAGCAACAACGATCCGAACGCACCGAACAATCCAAGCAGTTCGACCGACGACCGGCCGACGCTCGGACGCCGCGACTAATTGGGGTAAATGGACTTGAGGTAATGAGGGGAGCTTCGGCTCCCCTCATACTTTTGGTGCGGTCGCGGATCGAGCGTTAAATCCCCGCGTACCAGGCGTAGCCGCCTTCGGGAGAGGCGGAGCCAAGCCCCTTGCCGAAGCGCTTCATGGAGTCGGTAGCGGTGATGCGCGTGAGGAACTTGACGCTCTTGTACCCAAGCTGGCGCGGGACGCGCAGGCGAAGCGGGCCGCCGAAGCCGACCGGAAGGTCGCCGTCGTTCATACCCCAGGTGACGAGCGTGCCGGGGTGAAGGGCTTCGGCGAGGTCGACGCTGTCCCACCAGTCGGGTTGGATGGAGAAGTAGGCGAGGAAGCGGGCTTCCGGCTTTACGCCGGCTTCGCTAAGGACGGTGGAGAGTGGCGTACCGATCCATTCGGCGATGTAGGACCAGCCTTCTTCGCAGGCGACTTCGGTGATCTGGCTGCGCATGGCGAGGGCGCGGAGGTCAGAGACAGAGAGCGAGAGTGGATGCTCGACGAGGCCGTCGACGGTGAGGCGCCAGTCGGAGAAGTTGGCGGCCTGCGAAGCTTTGAAGGCATCGGGGAGCTTGCCGATTTCGTTCATGAAGGGCTGCTTGGAGATCATGCTGCGCGGAAACTCGCGCGCGGGAGTGCGTGCGGTGAGGATGCGCTGGCAGGCGTAGGTGAGGGTTTCGCCCGGACCGTAGAGGCCGCCGTGGTCGGGCGGGATGAGGCCGTAGCGCTGAGCGAGACGCGCGGCAGTGGCGAGGCCAGCAGCTCCGGTCGTGGCGGCAAGTCCGGTGTAGAGGAGCTTGCGGCGGGAGATGGAGCTCATGGAATGTCCCTCGTGGTGAGCTCAGCTTTGCCGATGATCATGGCGCGCATGCGAGCGCGGAATCCGGAGACGGCGACCATGATGACGTGAACGATGAGGAAGAGGACGAGCGCAATCGTAACGAAGAGGTGAATCGTGCGTGCGGACTGGCGGCCACCGAGGAGTGACGCAGTGAAGGGGAAGGCTGAGGTGAAGGAGGGCGACATCGCCAGACCGGTCCAGATGATGAGCGGGAAGAGAACGAAGATGACGACAAGATAAGAGGAGCGCTGCAGGACGTTGTAGGTGTGAAGTTCGGAGTCGGTGCGGGCGCGGCCGCGGCCGAGGTATTGACCGATGCGACTGGTAAATGCGCGGAGGGAGCGCTGCTCGCGTGTGGGAAACAGGTTGCGGCGAAAGTGTCCGCTGAACAGAAGGTAAGCGAGGTAGACGATGCCGGTGAGGACGAGAAGCCAAGCCGCCTGGAAGTGGAGGTAGCGGCTCCATCCGTTCTGGTCGGGCATGACGTAGCCGTAGCCGGTGGGCACGGTGTCGCGCGAGGAGGGTATGTGAAACGTAAAGAGCGGTTGTGTGTTCACGTTGCCGACCTCGCCCCAGTAGAAGCGCGGGTGCGAGATCAGGATCTCAACGCCGGTGATGAGCAGCGCGATGAAAGACAGGAAGGTGAGCCAATGCGTGATTCGGACGAGCAGGGAATGGCGGAGGCGTGTGCTACTCGTTATCTCAGTGGCGGTTGGCACGCCGCGAGGATAGCACGCCGTGGCACGACGAATGCGAAGTTCGCGCTGCGATGGAACGCCTAGCGAGGACTATTGAGGTGGTTGGTTCGCGAAAGCGCTGGCAGTCTCGATGTGCTGAGGCTGGAGGCCCATGCCGATAAAGCGACCGATGGTCCGGCGCGCCATCGGCATACTGGAGATGAGGCGAACCATGAGCGGTGGCTGGACGGGTCTGGGATTCGAAAAGACTCGGCTGATGACGGAGTGCGCGACGGCCTGAACGCGTTGGGTGCGGCGCACGGCCGGCTCGCGGTAGTTCTGGACGCTGATGAGGTTGTGGACAGTGACGGAGTTGCTGAGGAGGGACTCGGTGAGGATGTTGGCGGTGGCGACGGCGTCCTGCAGGGCAATGTTGATGCCGATGCCTCCGACCGGAGACATGGCATGCGCGGCGTCGCCGATGCAAAGCAGGCCGGGCATGGCCCAGCGGGCGAGGTGGTTGAGCTGAACGGTGAGCAGCTTGACCCTGTCGAAGGAGTCGAGTTCGGCGGTACGGCCGCGCAGAAAGGGGACGAGCTCTTCCATGTCGGCGCGGAAGGCATCGAGGCCTCGCTGCTGAATGGCGGGGAAGTCCCCTTTGCGGATGATGTAACCGCACTGGAAGTAGTCGTTGCGGTTGATGAGGATCATGATGCGGCCGCAGTTGATGTAGCCGAGAGCGTTCTCGGGGTCGTTGGGCTGGCGGGCGAGGTGGAACCAGAGGACGTCGAAGGGGACGCCTTCTTCGATGACATCGAGGTGCGCGGCGACGCGCGAGATGGCGTGGCGACCGTCGCATCCGACGGTCAGGTCTGCGTGGATTTCGACGGGACCCGAGGGTGTGTCGGCGCACACACCGGTGACGACTGGGCCGTGGGGCGTCGGGGTCTCGAGGAGGCCGGTGGCTTCGGTGTTCATCAGGAGTTGGAAGGTCGGATACTTGCGGGCTTCTGCGGCGAGGAAGTCGAGGAAGTCCCACTGCGGCATGAGCGCGATGAAGCGCGCGTGCACCGGAAGGTGGCTGAAGTCGGGTAGCAGAAACGAACGGCCGCCGATGTGGGCGGAGAGTGTCTCGACGCGGGAGTGCGGGATGTCAAGGAACTTGTCGAGAAGGCCGAGCTCGTGGAGGAGTTCCAGCGTTGAGGGATGGATGGTGTCGCCGCGGAAGTCGCGGAAGAAGTCTGCGTGCTTTTCGAGGACTGTTACCGGAACGCCAGCGCGTGCGAGGAGAAAGCCGAGCATGATTCCGGCCGGGCCGCCGCCGATGATGCAGACAGTGGAGGACATGAGGCGTAACTCCGAGGATGGTCTGCGACTTCGTGGATTAAGGGTATCAGCAGAGATGTGGCGGACGGGCCGATAGAATGAAGCTCGAAAGACTACGGAGTAGGACAGATGAGTAACGGAACGAAGGTGGAGCTGTGGCTGGTGCGGCATGGAGAGACGGAATGGTCGCTGGATGGGCGGCACACGAGCGTCACAGATATTCCGTTGACGGAACGCGGCCGAGAGCGAGCACGTGAGCTGAGGGATTATCTGGCAGGACGGAAGTTTGCCGCGGTGTTCGTGAGCCCGATGCAGAGGGCGAAGGAGACCTGCGAGATCGCGGGATATGGCAGCGTCGCGATCGTGGACTCTAACCTGATGGAGTGGAACTACGGTGAGAGCGAGGGCAAAACGACGGCAGAGATGCGCGCGAAGTACGGACCTGAGTGGAGCGTGTGGACGAACGAGATCGTGGGCGGCGAGAGCGTAGAGCAGGTGGGCGCGCGTGCGGATAAAGTGATTGATCGTGCGCTCGCTGCAGTGGCGATTGGACCGAATGCAGGTCAGTCACATCAGGTGGCGCTCTTCGCGCACGCTCATATATTGCGAATTCTGGCGTCGCGGTGGATTGGGCTGCCGGCAGTGGATGGGAAGATGTTTGCGCTGGATACGGGAAGCCTGAGTGTGCTGGGGTTCGAGCGCGAGCAGAGGGTGGTCTCGCGGTGGAACCGGAGCTTCGAGGAATGAGTGTGGGTCAGCGGACGTAAGAGAAGATGCCGCACAGGTTGGATGGGTCGTTGAGTGCGTCTACGGTCAGGACGGGTGGCGTGCTGCCGGAGAAAAGGGCGACCTGAAGGCTGCGGCCTTGGGCGTAGGTGACGATCCACTGTGTGGACTCCGAACCGCAGAGGGTGTTTTTGTGGAGAAACCGCCTATCGGCTGGGATGTCGATGCGGAAGACGTTGCCGCCGCCCGTGGTGATATCAGGGTTGAAGAGCGCGAGGACCTCCTCAGTTTTGAGCGAACGTATCTGGGCTACGGTGAAAGTGGTGAAGTTGATGGTGAACTTTAGTGGGGAGAAGATGATATCGCCGGTTATAGCGCGTGCATTGGTGCTGGCGGCGCGCCAGGGGCCGTCCTCCTGCGCGGTGGCAGAGAGCGTGAAGGCGAGGACGACGGCGAAGGCTGCGATAAGCAGCGAGCGAGAACGCATAGATTGAGGATGACACCTGCGAGAGATGCGGGCAAACGCAGAGCCCGGACGGTAGACTGGGGGCGACCGTTGATCATGCGGAGTTGAGGTTTGGAAAATCGGAGATACCTGATCCTCGAACGCGGTGTGCGAAGGACGGGGCTTGAGGAGGTTTGCGCGCTGGCGGTGATGGCGAAGGCTCCGCGAGCGGGCAAGGTGAAGACGCGACTGCAGCCGCCGTTGAGTGCGGAGGAGGCGGCGTCCCTGAACGTGTGCTTTCTGCGCGATACGGCTGAGAATATTGCCGCTGTTGCGAATGAGGGTGGGGCACAGGGGTTAATTTGCTACACGCCAGTGGGCGATGAGGCGGCGTTCGATGGGCTGCTACCGGAGGGGTTTGCTCTGATTGCGCAACGAGGCGATGGATTTGGCGAACGATTGCTGCGCGCAGCCGAGGATATTCTGAGCTGCGGGTTCGGCGCGGTGTGTTTAATCGATTCGGATTCGCCAACACTTCCGTCGAGTGCGCTGCGCACGGCAGTGAGTGAGTTGGTACGACCGGGTGAGCGTGTCGTGGTGGGGCCATCGGACGACGGTGGGTACTACCTGATTGGGATGAAGCGTGCGGAGCCTCACGTGTTTGAGCGGATTACGTGGAGCACCGAGCGGGTTTACGCGGAAACAATTGAGCGAGCGCGTGAGGCGGGGATGGAACTGGTGGAACTGCCGAAGTGGTACGACGTGGATGATGCGGCGATGCTGACGGTGCTGGAGCGTGAGCTGCTGAACGGAACGCGGCCGGAGTTTGCACGGGTGGATGGATTCGATGCGCGATGGACGCGGGCTTTCCTGGCGGAGCGAGTAAGCGAAGTGGGCGAGGCTTCGTGAGACTGCACGGAGAGCTCGAGCGCTGGCATCCGGGCCGCGCATGGCTGACGAATGCGGTGCTGTGCGCCCTGGGTGCGGGGTCGGTGGTGATGGCGCGACAGTTTGTCGCGGAGCACTTTCGATACAGGATTGGGTACTCGGGTGTGTCGGGGTGGTCGGATTTGCTGTTTGTCGCAGCCGTGGTGATTGTGCTGACTCAGCCGGTGAATCGAGCGACGCTATGGATCGTGCTCGGATTCGCGCTGGCGATGCGCGGAATGGTGCTGTTCACCCAGCCGTATCTTTCGACGGACATCTTCCGGTACGTGTGGGATGGGATTGTGCAACATGCACATATCAGTCCGTATCGGTATGTGCCGGGGGATCGCGCTCTCGCCGCTCTGCAGGCGAGATATCCGGAGATCTTTGAGCACATCAACCGGCGCGACTATGCGCACACCATCTACCCGCCCGTGGCCCAGATGATTTACTGGTCGGCCACACTGTTTTCGCCAACGGTGCAGGCGATGAAGCTGGCGATGTTCGCCTTCGAGTGTGTGACGGCCGGTGCGTTGATTGCACTGATGAAGCGGATGGGACGACGGACGACTGATGTCCTGGTGTACGCATGGTGTCCACTGCTGGTCTGGGAGATCGGCGGTGCTGGGCATATTGATGCGGCGATTCTGGCGTTCGTGGCGCTTGCGCTTCTATTTCGATATCGCGAACAGCCGGCGATGACAGGTCTGTTTCTTGGGCTGGCGGTGATGACGAAGTTTTATCCGCTGATACTGTTGCCGGCGCTGTGGAGGCGCGGCGACTGGAAGATGCCGGCGACGGTTGTTGCGGTGTGCTGCCGCGGATATGCGATCTATGCGTCAGCGGGCAAGCTGGTGTTTGGTTTTCTGGGTGGTTATGCGTACGAGGAGGGATTGGACAGCGGGACCCGGTACTTTCTGCTGGACTATGCACAACGGCTTCGTGAGCTGCAATGGCTGACGAAGACGAACTATCAGGTCGTTCTGCGCAGTTGTGTTCGCGTTGATTGCAGTGTGGGCCTGGCGGCATGCGTCGAATGAGCGATTCGGAGCGAGTGCGCGAGTGCAGCGCCCGGCGTTTGTGCGAGCTTCGACTGATGCTTGCGCTGGCGCTGATGCTGCTGTTCTCGCCACATTATGCGTGGTACATCGCGTGGCTGGTCCCGTTGATGGCGCTGTATCCGAACTGGATGACGCTGGTGTACGTCTGCGCGTTCTTCTATGGTTTTACGACGCAGTGGGCGGTGCCGGGACCGAAGATGTTTGTGCTGAATTGCTGGATCTACTTCGCCGTCCTGTGTGCATTCGTGGTGGAGATTGCGTGGCAGAAATGGGAGCTGCGACGGTGGTTTGACTGCAGAGGGACGGCACATGCCGAGTAGAGTTTCGGTGGTGATTCCTGCGCTGAATGAGGCGGAGTCGATCGGGAGTGTCGTGCGGTCGATGCCATGGGGCGCGATCGCCGAGTGCATCGTGGTGGACAACGGAAGCACAGATACGACGGCGGAGGTCGCCCGGGTCGCGGGTGCAAGAGTGGTGAATTCGCTGCGTGGATATGGTGCGGCATGTGCGGCGGGCGCGAGGGCCGCAGTGGTTACGAGCAATGTGTTGGTGTTTCTGGATGGTGACGGCTCCGACGACGTGAGTGCGATGCAACAGTTGGTGGGACCAATCGAGAGTGGTGAAGCGGACTTTGTGATTGGTTCGCGGATGCGCGGGAGGGCAGAGCCCGGGTCGTTGAACGGAGCGCAGGTCTTCGCAGCGAAGATGATCGGCGCGCTGGTGAAGATGTTGTACGGGTTTCGGTACACAGATATGGGCCCGTTTCGCGCGATTCGTCGCGAGTGCCTGGAAGCAATGCAGATGCGCGAGATGACCTACGGGTGGAACCTCGAGATGCAGATTAAGGCGCTGAAGATGGGGCTGCACGTAGTGGAGGTTCCGGTGGATTACCGGTGCAGGATTGCTGGCAAGTCGAAAGTGTCAGGCAATGCGTGGGCGAGCGTGAAGGCGGGCGCACGAATTCTGGGAGTGCTGGCAAGAGTTCGGTGAAATTGGCAGTGCTCTGACAAACTAGAGAGATGGTTGATCGTGAGCCGTTGATTGAGCTGGAGCATGTGCATGTAGCGCGCGGAAACACCATTGTGCTGCACGATGTGAGTCTGCGCATCGGGCGCGGAGAGCACGTTGCGATCCTGGGGCCGAATGGATGTGGGAAATCGACGCTGCTGAAGACGATGACGTGTGAGTTGTATCCGATCGTGAAACCCGAGACTCGTGTGCGTTTGTTGGGGCGCGAGCGGTGGGACCTGACGGAGCTGAAGCGGAGGATGGGTGTCGTAAGCCCGGAACTGCCAGGGAAGCCAACGCTGCATACGAGCGGCTTTGACGCGGTGGTGACGGGATTCTTTTCGAGCTCAACGCTGTGGCCAAACCTGCATGTGACAGACGCGATGCGCGAGCGGGCGGAAGAGATACTGACACTCGTCGGAGCGGAGGCTTTACGCGAGAAGCCGGTGGGGCAGATGAGCGCAGGGCAGCAACGGCGCGTGATGATTGGGCGAGCGCTGGCGGGTGCGTCTGTCGATGGTGAGGTCCAGATGCTGCTGCTGGATGAGCCTTCAAACGCGCTCGACCTGGCGGCACAGCATGACCTGCGCGAGATGCTGCGTGGGCTGGCGCAACGGGGTGTGGTGATCGTGATGATCACGCATCACATTGCAGATATCCTGCCGGAGATCAATCGCGTTGTAATGATGCGCGACGGCCGGATTGTGGCGGATGGTGGAAAGAGCGAGCTGTTGACGGAAGGCAGATTGAGCGAGCTGTTCGGCAGGAAGATCACACTGACTGAGCGCGATGGATTCCGGAATGCGTGGTGAGGGTGTCAGGCTGGCTCGGTAACAACCCCCAGCCGCGACTGGAGCTGCTTTCGGTACTTTCGGCTGAGACGGAGCGTCGCGTTGTTGTGCAGAAGGACGGTGTAGTCGCCGTCTTCGTTAGAGCGTAGGCCGCGGACGCGATCGAGGTTGACGATGGCGGAGCGGTGGATGCGGCAGAACAGCGACGGGTCGAGGTCCTGTTCGAGGTCCGAGAGGCTGCGACGGAGCAGGTGCGTGCGCGCGCCGATGTGCAACGCGGCATAGTAATCGGCAGCCTCGATCCAGTCGATCTCGGAGAGCGAGACGAAGGCGATCTGACCAGCGGACTTGATGGTGAGGCGGTCGAACTTGCGCGGGTGATCTTTGCCGAGTTCGATCTTCTGCTTTGCGCGTGAGAGTGCGAGATCAAAGCGTGCATTGTCGAACGGCTTGAGAAGATAGTCGAGTGCTCCGGCCTCGAAGGCGCGAAGCGCATAGTGATCGTACGCCGTGACGAAGACGATGGCTGGCGGCAGGTCGGCACCGAGAAGTTCGATGACGTCGAAGCCATCGCACTCTGGCATCTGCACGTCGAGGAAGAGGAGATCGGGGCGTGTGCGGCGGATCACTGTGGGGGCGTCGAGGCCGGATCCACACTCGGCGACGATGTCGATAGCGGGATCTGGCTCGAGCAGGACGCGGAGGTTGGAGCGCGCGAGCGGCTCGTCGTCGACGATGACGATGCGGATCTTCTTTGCGTCAGCGGACACGAATGCTCCTCAGTGCTCGACGAATGGGACTGAGACGGAGACCTCGACGCCGCCGGGGGATTGGTTCTGCATGTTCAACGAAAAGGCGTCGCCGTAGAGACCGTGCAGGCGGGTGCGCATATTGGAGAGACCGATGCCGGAGGGTGCGATGGTGGTGGATGGAAGGCTCGGGCCATCGTTATAGACCGAGAGTGTAAGTGTGCCATTGTTGCGTGTCGCGGAGATGCGGACGAGGCCGCCGTGCGCGCGTTTGGCGATGCCGTGTTTGATGGCGTTTTCAACCATGAGCTGCAGGATGAGCGTGGGAACCTGCGCCACGAGGAGATCGCTGGGAACGTCGACGGCGAGTTGGAGGCGATCGACGAAGCGGACCTTCTGGATGTCGAGATACTTCTGGGCGAACTCCATCTCTTCGGCGAGTGGCACCTGCTGGCGGGATGGGTCGGCGAGAAGACGACGCAGGAAGTCGCTGAGGCCGGCAATCATCATGACAGCGGCGTCGTTGCGGTGCTCGCGAATTAATGCCGAGACGGAGTTAAGGGTATTGAAGAGAAAGTGCGGCTCAATCTGGCGGCGGAGCGCGTCGAGCTGCGCCTTGGAAAGCTGCTCGTTGAGGCGAGCGGTCTCGGCCTGTTGGCTGGCGAGTCGAGCGCGTGAGTCGAGTACAGAGTCGATGGCGAGGATAGTGCCGTAGAGGATGACGGTGGCGAGGATGCCGTCGGCGGCGGATTGAAGCCAGAGGGTGTGGAACGGCTTGGGGGGCCCGGGTGTGGCGTAGGGGTTGAACAGGAGGCGCTGTGCGGTAGCCCAGGCGGCGAAACCGAAGTCGATGACAACGCAGCCACATAGATGGACAAGCCAGGTCCTGGTGGAGCGCCACTGCAGGAAGGGATAGAGCCGGCCGAGGCGCATGATGGGCGCCGTGGCGATCGCCCAGGGAATCCACTCGGCGATGGATGTGAGAAAGAGTTTGCCCCAGGGGTGATGCATGCCCTCGGCGTGCATGGTGAGCACGGTCTGCGTGGCGTCGATAAGACCGAAGCCGAACCAGACGCCGATGATCCAGAGCCAGCGCGAGGAACGATTGCCTGGGCTGCGAGTGTCCATAAAGGAATCGTAGACCTCGCGGAAGCGAACTGGGAACAGGATTGCAGCGAGTGGCAGGAATGGTGCAGTGGCAGGTCTGGCGAACGAAGAAGCGCAGCGGCATACTGCGAGCATGCTTACTACAGCGAAGGTCGCGTTGGCGCTAATGGCGCTGCTGGTGCCGGTGGCAAAGTTTCTCGGCGTGATGGAGTCTGATGATAGCCCCGAATACACGAGCGACGGGCAGATGAAGTTTCCGGAGAATTATCGCCAGTGGGTGTACCTGACGACGGGATTCGACATGAGCTATAGCGCGTCTGGAATGCAGATGGACCACCACATGTTCGATAACGTGTTTGTGAATCCGGACTCGTACAGAGTATTTGTGGCGACAGGACACTGGCCGGACAAGACGGTGATGGTGCTGGAGGCGCGTGTAGCAAAGGGGAGAGGGTCGATCAATCAGAAGGGGAACTATCAGGACGAACAGATCATGGGCATGGAGGTGCACGTTAGAGACGATGCACACTTCTCGGGCAAGTGGGCCTTCTTTGGGTTTGATGGCGGGAAGACGGGGAAGATGGTTCCGACGACGGCGACCTGCTATAGCTGCCACGCAGACCATGGCGCGGTGGACACGACGTTCGTGCAGTTCTATCCAACGCTGCTGCCAATCGCAAAGGCGAAGAGCACGCTAGCCGAGAAGTATCTGCAGGAGATTGCGACGCCTGAGGCGAAGCAGCCTCTTTAGCCAGTGACGAAGTTGAAGAAATGTTTGAGAAGCCCCGGCCGCGCTCCGGGGCTTTTTTGTTTGTTGCGACGTTGTTGCTTGTGATCTCTACGCGCGGGAGAGGTGATCGAACCTCGAGGTCTGGTCGATCCATCGGCTGTACTGATGCCAACTGGTCTCGATCTCGGGTACGCTGAGGCGGCCGTGACCCTGCTTGCAGGTCTGTTCGGTGCCAGTCCATTCCAGCAGATTGTGCGAAGGGCGGCCGACACGTGCAGCCGTGGCAAGCGAGCAGAGGCAATGTTTGCAGCGCTGTTCCTGATCGTGGAAGGACCAGCGCACCGCCAGGATAGCGAAGAGCACGAAGAAGAGAATCTGCAAGAGATCGGCTCCGTGCGGCAGCGGGATGTAGAGCGGGCGCGAGAGGCAGACACTAAGCAGAAACGTAAGCAGAAGCGCGAGCGATGTCTTCAGAGCGGCGAACAGCAGGTGGTTAATCCAACGCAACGTGTGCGGGATGGAGTTGAGCTCAACATGGCTGAAACTGGCGATTGCTGAACTGACAAAGAGGATGATGGGGACAGCGACAAGACAATGCTCGGCCTGGCGAGTGAAATAGAGGCCCAGCGCGTGCCAGCCGCCGTACGAAACTACCGCGAAGCCGAACAATAGCAGCGAGAGCGACAGTAGCGAGGCGATGCAGAGAGCGGGGGTACCCGCAAAGCTCCGACGAAGGCTATTCGTTCGCAGCCAGAGGGCGTCAGAGGCGATGCCAAGCGGGAGATCGATGTGCAGGCGGGCCGTGCCGAGACGGCGGCGCGGGACGCAATGGAGCATGTGAAAGAGCTCGGCGTGCCAGCTGCGGAGGAAGTCGTCGCGTTCGGCGATGGGGACGATCCGCCCGACAAAGCGCAGAAGAGCGTCGTGAAAAGCTGGCAGGGGCGAGGGCCGAGAGCTCATGAGTGCTTCTCCGGAAGAAGACGGGCGAGCAGAGGATAACGTTCTGTTGCGGCGAGCGCGGCGGCTTTGCCCTCGCGTGTGAGCTGATAGTAACGCCGCGCGGGGCGTTGACTGGAGAAGGCGTCCTCTTCTGACTCCCAGCGGGACTCGACAAGTTCGTCGCGCTCAAGCCGCCGCAGTGCGGGGTAAACCGTGCCACTGGGCAGGCCCGTGATCTCCATGACATCGAAGCCAAAGCAATAGCCAAGGCTGATGGCCTTGAGGATGAGAGCCGCGCTGTGTGAAAGGCGAGGGTTGCTCATGACTATGTAGTATGCTATCAGAAAGTAGTATGCTACATAGGGTGAGCAGGCCGGAGGATCAGACATGTTGGAGTTAAGCCACGTATGGAAAAGCTTTCGGAGCATCCCCGCTGTGAGGGATGTGAGCTTTGTGCTGAGCCAGGGCGAGGTGCTCGGGTACCTGGGGCCGAATGGGTCGGGGAAGTCGACGACCGTGAAGATGGTGATCGGACTCATCAAGCCGACGAAGGGGCACGTGCTCTTCAACGGCCGAAAGATCTATGACGATCTGCCGGGATACCGCGCGCAACTCGGATACGTTCCGGAGGAGGCGCAGGTATATACACATCTCTCGGGGTTGGAGTACCTGCAGTTGGTGGGACGGCTGCGTGGCATGGAGGAGCGGCTGATTGAGACGAAAGCGAGGGAATTGCTCAAGCTGCTGTCGCTGGAGGCATCGCAGTACTCGGCGCTGTCTGACTATTCGAAGGGGATGAAGCAGCGCGTCCTGATAGCCGCTGCGCTGCTGCATGACCCGAAGCTGCTTGTCTTTGACGAGCCACTGTCAGGGCTGGATGCGGTGTCAGCGAGATTGTTCAAGGACCTTCTGGTGCTTCTCGCAAAGGAGGGTAAGGCGATTCTCTACATTTCGCACGTGTTGGAAGTGGTGGAGCGAGTGTGCGATCGCGTAATCGTGCTCTCGAAGGGCAACGTGGTGGCAGACGCGGCGCCGCGAGACCTGACGAAGCTGATGGAACTGCCGACGCTCGAGAGCGTGTTCGCGCAACTGGTGCAGCAGACGGACACAGAGCGCGTGGCGCGCGATGTGGTGGGTGTGATGCAGGTCCGCCATGCGTAAAGATCGCGGAGTGTTCAGCTACCTGGTGGAGCATTTCTTTCGGCGCTTCTTCGACAACGACACGTTGCAGGCGGAGGGTGACACGCAGACGTCGGTGGTTCGCGCGATTTCGATTGTTGCGGTGCCGGGGATGATGTTCGCGTTCTGGCTGCAGAATCAGTACCCTCAGCGGGGTTTGTGGGGATCGATCGAGGATCAGTACTTCTTCGTGATGTTCTCGATGGTCGTGATGGGAATGGTCGCGATCTTTGAGTGGGAGATGCTGTTCCCGGACGCGCTGGATTTTCTGATTCTTTCGCCGATGTCGATAAGACCGCGACAGATGTTGGGAGCGAAGGCGACGGCGCTTGGCATGTTCATCGGTTTGTTTCTGGTTGGGTGCGATCTGTGCGGAACGCTGATGCTGCCGGCCATCACTACGCATGTCGTGAGCGTGAACGGACATGCACGGATTGTCGGCGACTTCTGGAGGCAGTTGGCGGCGCATGCCGCGGCCGTGTCGATGGCAGGGTTGTTTGCGGCGCTGCTGTTTATAGCGATTGGCGGTGTGCTTTTGTGTGTGCTGAGCCCGGCGCAGTTTCGCGCCGTATCGCCGGTAGTGCAGGCCCTATCTGTGATGGTGCTGGCGCTGTCGATGCTGCAGTATCTGCAGTATGCCGACGCGATGAAGCTGCTACTGTCGGGGCCATTGGGCTGGATCCGGTGGGAGCCGACGCTCTGGTTTCTCGCAGTGTATGAGCGCCTGTTGCACGGGAGTGCCGCGCCCGAGTTCGCGCGGCAGCTAAGTGGATATGCATACCGCGCGGTGGGAATCACTGCGGTGGTCGCCGTGGCGACCTATCCGCTGGCCTGGGCGCGGATGCGCAGGATGGCGATAGAAGGTGGAGCGAGAAGGAGAGGTGAACCGCCGCGGTGGATTGCGACAGTAATTCATTGCGTGATACGTGAACCGGTGGAGCGCGCCGTATTTCACTTCATCGGGCAGACGATTACAAGGAACAATCAATACCAGGTTTATCTGGCGATGTACTGCGGAACGGGGCTCGCGCTTGCAACCGCGTGCGCAGTTACGTTTCATACGAGGGGCGTGACGGGATGGGCGCTCTCGAATGGGGGATTGCACGCGGTGATGCCGCTGCTCGTCTTCTGGGTAGTTGCGGGACTGCGCGCGGCCTTTGCATTCCCGTTGAATCTGCCGGCGGCGTGGGTGTATCGGGTGACACGGACAACAGATGACGCGTTGAACCAGTGTGCCGAGGCCGCGAGCCAGTGGGCTCTGATCTGCGCGTTCGGTGTAGTCGCGTGCGTTACAACAGCGCTGGCTGGCCTCGGATGGGATGTGCGGAGGCTGCTGGTGCAGGTGGTATCTGGCGCGTGTCTTGCGGTGCTGCTAACGGATGCATTCTTCATGTTTCTGCAGAGAGTGCCGTTTGCGCAGCCTAGAATGCCCGGAAAGACGAGTCTTCCGCTGATGCTCACGCTGTACCTTGGCGTATTGCCGGTATTTCTCTTCGAAATGGTGCGGCTTGAGATGTCGCTTGAGCGCAGCCTGGTGAAGCTAGTGCTCGTTGCATCTGGAGTAGCAGCAACGCACCTGGTGGTGCTGCGATTGAGCCGGCGACAGCCGGAGAGTGAAGAAGAGATGGAAGGGTACGAGGGAGAGATTCAGTTGCTGAACCTGGCGGAGCGTTGATCCGGTCAGGCGATGGGTGTGCCGGCGGCCTTGTAGATGGCCTCGATGGCGAGCATGTCGGCGAGGCCTTCTTCGCCCGGTGTGTCGGGGGTCCTGTTGTTGCGGATGCAGGCGGCGAAGTGATCAGCCTCGGCGGTGAACTGGTCGTACTGGCCGGTGACGGGGAAGCCGCCGGCGACATTGCCGTTACGCGTGCGGCCGGTGAACGTGTACTTGACGTCGCCGTAGTAGAAAGCGGGTTCAATGTGGATCTGGCCTTTGGAGGCGTCGATCTGCAGGAAAGCGGGGCCGTCCATGCCGTAGGAGGAGCCGCAGTTGGCGAGGATGCCGGAGGGGAACTTCATGACCCACTCGACGGTCTGCTCGACCTGCGCAAAGCGTGGGCCCTTCTCCATGGTGGAGACCATCGCGCGGAAGTCGTTGGGCTCTTCACCGCAGAGCCAGCGAATAGCGTTGAGCGGATAGATGCCGAGATCGAGGAGTGAACCGCCGCCAGCGAGCGCACGGTTGAGTCGCCATTCGCCTGCCTTCTTCTGCCCGTAGAAGCCGCCCTGGAAGCCGACGAGGTCGCCGATGTCGCCGTTGTGAATCATCTTGCGGATCTGCGCGAACGTGGGATCGTAGTGCACGCGGTAGGCGATCATTAGCTTCACGTTGTGTTGCTTGCACGCGTCAATCATCTTGCGACATTCGGTGGAGGAGATCGCCATGGGTTTTTCGCAGAGCACGTGCTTGCCGGCTTCGGCGGCGCGAATGGTGTACTCGCAGTGCATGGAGTTCGGCAGGCCAATGTAGACGGCTTCAATGGCGGGGTTGTCGCGGATCTTGTCGTAGGTCTCGTAGGTGTAGATGGAGGACTGAGGGAGGTGATATTGCGTGGCGTATTTCGTGCCTTTTTCCGCGGGGTGGCCTGTGACGATGCCCGTGATGATGGCATTCGGTGTTTGATCGCAGGCATGCATGAAAATTTTGGAGATGTCGCCAATGCCGACGGGGGCGAAGCCGACGGGCTTTGACAGGGTGGGCGCACCAGTGATCGACGTGGTGGGTTTCTGGGCAGGGAGGCGCGTGGCGGCGAGCGTGAGGGCGGAGAGCTTTGCGAAGGCGCGGCGGTCCAAAAGGCTCATGGGCAACACTGTACGCCTGCTGGTGAAATGGGCCTTCGGGACATGGTGACCCCCTCCCCCTCTTTTTGCGCAAAGTCTTCACAACATTGCACTTAGGGGTGAACCTAACGTGGCAAGGTCTTGATTCTAAATGGTTGAGGGCTCATCAGGGAGCCCCGCTTTGCCTCGGCATAGAGTGAGTTGGTCGGAGGGCGGTCCAAATGGTTGAATTCAGGATGGATACCGCAAAGGGCAAAGGCAAAAGCAGATCCCCTCCGGGGATGACAACAAGAAAGGCAACGGCAAAGGCAAAAGTGATCTAGCGTGGCTGCCAGTTGAGCGGCAGATTTCCCATGACGCTGGTGCGGAGTTTGTAGACCGAGTGCGAGGCGGTGATGTAGAGCGTCTTGCCGTCGTCGCCCCAGGCGAGGTTCGCGGCGACCTCGGGGAGTTTGATCTGGCCGAGGATTTTGCCTTCAGGGGTGAAGATGCGAATGCCGCCGGGGCTTGAGCCCCAGATGTTGCCGTGGGAGTCGAGCTTCATACCGTCAGGCACGCCACGCTCGGGCGAGGGCTCGAAGTGGGCGACGAGCGTTCCGGGGCCGACGGTGCCGTCTGGCAGGACGGGGTATTTCATGTACTTCATGTCAGGGCCGGAGTTGTCGACGTAGAGGGTCTTCTCATCGGGGCTGAGCGCGATTCCGTTGGGCAGCGTGAGGTCGCGAATGATGAGCGTGAGCTTGCCGTCCTTGTAGTGGTAGACGCCGTTGAAGGGGAGCTCCTTGGCGGGGTCCTTGTCCATGCCTTTGAGGCCGTAGGGCGGATCGGTGAAGTAGAAGCTGCCGTCGCGCGCGAAGACGATGTCGTTCGGGCTGTTGAGACGCTTGCCTTCGTAGGTCTCGAACATGGTCTCGACCGTGAGCTTGTCGTCGGGGCCGACGAGGCGGACGACGCGGCGGCCGTCCTGCTCGCACATGACGACGGAGCCTTGTGGGTCGGGAGCGTTGCCGTTGGGTCCGAGGAAGTTGGCGAAGCCGGAGGCCGAGGTGAGGAGCTCGGTGATGTGGCCATCGGGTGTGACGGCGCGGAGCTTGTTCTGCGGGCCGTCGACGAACCAGAGGCGGCCGTGGCGCCACTGCGGGCCTTCGGTGAATCCGAATCCGGTGGCGACGAGCTCGGGCTTGGCGCCGGTTGGGATCAGGGCGTCGAGCGCGGGGTCGAGGCGGACGATGGAGGGCTCGGGCTTGGGGGAGGATGTCTGAGCTGTCATGGGAATTGAGATGGCGATGGCTACTGCAACGGCGAGGCGGAGGAGCGGCATGCGAGCCATGGTAGCGCGAGTCGGCGGTTTTTCTCGCGCGTCTTAACGCGCAATACCACCCTGTGCGCAATACCACCCTGTCGCTTCGCGCCGAGGGTGGGGCACCCGGCCTGGTGGTGTACCCGACTCGAGGAGCATACCCCAAGGGCTAAAGCCCCTCACACTTTCTTCGAGTAAGAGAGACCTGAGGCTGAAGCCTCTGGTTACCTAGAAGCAAAGACGTAGACGTTGTTCCGTAGCTGGTATTCTCGGCTTGCATGAGCACGGCGCAAATCAGGAACGCATTGCAGTCAAAGTCTGGTGCGGTGGTTGGCGCGACGACGGCGCTGGTGTTGCTCACGGCGATGAACTTTGTGAATTACCTGGACCGGTACATTCTTCCGGCGGTGCAGGAGCAGATTAAGCACGAGTTCACACTGACGGACAACCAGATCGGATCCCTGACGCTGTGGTTCATGGTGGCGTATGTTTGCGTGTCGCCGATCACGGGGTGGCTGGGAGACCGATTTCCTCGCAAGCCGATGATCGTAGTGGCCGCGCTGGCTATCGCGGCGATCAACTTTGTGACGGCGAGCGTGCATGGCTACGACGAGCTGAACTTGAGGCATGCGGCGCTGGGTGTTGGTGAGGCGTGCTTCGGAATCTTTGCACCGGCGTTGCTGGCGGACTTCTATCCGGGAAGCAAGCGCAACAAGGTGATGACAATCTTCAACATTGCGCTGCCTGTGGGCGCGGCTTCGGGGTATGAGGCTGGAGCGTGGATCGCCGCGCATCACGGATGGAGGATGAGTTTCATTTCGAGCGCGGTGCCGGGAGTTCTTGTGGCGCTGCTGATTCTGTTCTTCATGCGCGAACCGCAAAGGACAGGCGTGGCGGAAAAGGCGAAGACGGACAAGGCAAGCGTGATGTCGCTCGCGCGGAACAAAGCGTACCTGACATCGATTCTTGGGTACGCGGCGGTGACGTTTTCGCTGGGCGGGATATCGTGGTGGATGCCGTCGTTTCTGCATCGCGAGGCGGGGTACTCGATTGAGGCAGCGGGCGCGATTATGGGACCGATCATCGTGATAGCGGGGTTGGGTGGCACGGCGCTGGGTGGATGGCTGGCGCACGTGTGGTCGAAGAAGACGCCGAAGGCGTTGTACCTTGTGCCCGCGCTGAGCGCGGCGCTGACGATTGCGCCTGCGGTGGTTTGCTTCTTCGGGCCGCAGCGCTTGATTGTGCCTTCGCTGTCGCTGGCGGTGTTTCTCATCTTCCTCGGGACGGGGCCGGTGAATGCAGCGACGCTAAATGCGGTGCCGGCGAACCTGCGCGCGACGGCCATGGCGGGACAGTTGTTTGCAATTCACGTGCTTGGCGATATGCCGTCGTCGAAGGTGATTGGAATGATCAGCGATGCGTCGAGCCTGAGGCTGGGAATGGCGGTGACGCTGATCGCGTTTGCGGTGGGTGCGGTGATCTTCTTGGTGGGCGCGAGGTTTGCGCCGCCGTTGACGGATGATGTTGAGGCTCCGGCTCCGGCATGACTGGACCTGGCTGGCGTGCGGCGGCTGAGTATGGCGTGTGGCTGCTGACTGCGTTGTGGATGTGGAGAACAAATGAGGCGATCCGGCGGCTGGGCGAGGTGCCGGATATCTCGCGGCCGGAGTGGGACCTGATTCCACCAGATGATGCGGCGCCGTCGCTTACGGTGGTGGTGCCGGCGCGCAACGAGGCAGAGAACATCGGAGCGACGCTGGAGACGCTTGCTGTGCAGCAGTACAGCGGCCTGCGTGTGCTGGCGATCGACGATCGCTCGACGGACAAGACGCGACAGATTGTGGACAAGTTTGCGGAGCGCTACCCGGAGCGCATCGGGGCAATTCACGTCGACTATCTTCCCGAGGGTTGGCTCGGGAAGACTTTCGCGCTCGAGGTGGGCACACGGAACTCGGCGAGCGAGTATCTGTTGTTTACGGATGCCGATGTTCTCTTCTCGCCGTCGTCTCTGCGCCGGGCGATGGCGTTCGCGGCGACGACGCAGGCGGACCACGTCGTGGTGATGCCGACGCCCCAGGTGAAAGGGCGCGGCGAGGGAATGATGCTCGCCTTCCTGAGCGTCCTTGGTGTTTGGATAACGCGTCCGTGGCGCGTGAGTGATCCGCAGGCACGGCATGATGTGCTTGGCGTGGGTGCGTTCAACCTGGTGCGACGTGAGGCGCTCGAGGTGCTGGGCGGATGGGAGCCGCAGCGGTTGGCGGTGATCGAAGACGTAACGCTGGGCCGCCGCATGAAGGCTGCGGGGCTGCGCCAGCGTGTGGCGTTCGGGCCAGACCTCGTGCTGGTGCACTGGGCGAAGGGTGCTCGCGGCATCGTGCGCGGGCTGACCAAGAATCTCTTTGCAGCGGTGAACTTCAGGCCGTTGCTTATGCTGGGTGTGTGCGGCGCAATGCTGGTGTGGTTTCTCGCGCCGCTGGCAGGTCTCGCATGGTGGCCGACGATTCTGCCAGCGCTGATAGCGCTCTGCTGTATCGGAGCGTGTTATCGCATCATGAGCGAGCGGAGCCGCATCGATGCGCGCTACGGATGGCTGTATCCCGCTGGCGTGTTCGTGATGGCATGGGCGATCGCTCGTTCGATGCTGTCGGTGGTGGTTCGGCGCGGCGTGATGTGGCGCGGTACGTTCTATCCGTTGCGCGAGCTGCGAATGCACAACAATCCATTGCAGTGGGAGCGGAGTGCCGCGCAGGCCCGGCGCGCGGAAGAGAAGGGAAGGTCGAGAGTGGGGGCGCGCCTTTTGGCGTTGTGGCCGGCGCTGCGGTCCAGGCAGCGCAAGAAGGAGCGCTGAGCGATCAGGAAGTCGTCTGAGAGGCGCCGCCCATGTCGAACATCTGGAGAAGCAGTTGCGTGGCTTCGAGGGCGTCGTGAGATTTGAAGTCTGAGCTGAGTTGGAGAATCGAAGCTTGCGGGGCTATCGCGGCCAAGCCACGCACGGCCATCTCCGGCGGGAGTTGAACGCTGCACGGGCCAACGAGAATGTAGTCGGCGCGGTCGACGCGAAGCAGCAACTTGGCGTCGCCGAAGGAACAAGTGGTTTGGACGCTGAATCCGCGCTGGGAGAGTATGGTTCGGACGAAGGTGCAGAGATCGGCCGAGGGGTCGAAGACGAGCAGGCGTGGGCCGCGCTCTGCCTCTGACGTTTGTGCGGGTGCGCGATCGAGGAAAGCAAGGATGGCCTCATCTTCGCTTTCAAAGTTCGGGATGATTGCAGACATCCTGGTGAGGTCGAGCAGGGTCGTGACGAAGGGCGGTGAGCCGGCGAGATGAATCGCACCGCCGCGCTTGGCAAAGCGGCTGGAGTGACGTGCGAGCAGCCCAAGTCCCATGCTGTCCAGGCGCGTGACGCCGCTCAGATTGAGGACGACCCGGGAGAAGCCACGCTCGGCATGGTCGAGCGCGGCGTCGAGTGTGCGCTCTTCTTCGCCGTAGACAATGCGGCCGGTGCACTGAATGACGTACACGCTTCCAACGTGGCGCGTGCTGAGCGTAAGCGACATAGAGCCTCGGGTGGAGCGGAGAGGGACTGAACGATTCCGCTCAAGCGTACACCCGCCAGCGAAGCGACCGGGAGATTTTTGCAGCGAAGCCTTACGGTGTTAAACCTCGACGACCTGCCGTCCGTAGCGCTTCTCGACGTACTCATCGAGAATCACCTGGAACTCCTCGACGATGTGATCGCCCTTGAGGGTCGTGAAGAGCTTGCCGTCGACGTAGACGGGAGCTTTGGGCTCTTCGGACGTGCCGGGGAGCGAGATGCCGATGTTGGCGTGCTTGGACTCACCGGGACCGTTGACGATGCAGCCCATGACGGCGAGTTTGAGCTCCTCGACACCCGGATAGATCTTCTTCCACTCCGGCATCGACTCCACGAGGTACGCCTGGATGCGCTGAGCGAGCTCCTGAAAATAGGTTGAGGTCGTGCGGCCGCAGCCGGGGCATGAGGTGACTTGCGGCATGAAGCTGCGAATCGAAAGGGACTGGAGAATCTGCTGAGCGCAGCGAACCTCTTCGGCGCGGTCGGCCCCGGGCTCTGGGGTCAGCGAAACGCGAATTGTGTCGCCGATGCCGTTGAGCAAGAGCGGTGCGAGTCCGGCGGTTGAGGCGACGACGCCCTTCATGCCCATGCCGGCCTCGGTCAGGCCGAGGTGCAGCGCGTAGTCGCAGCGGCGCCCAAGCTCCGTGTAGACATCAAGGAGATCACGAACGTTCGACACCTTCGCCGACAGGATGATCTGGTCGCGGCGCAGGCCGTAGCGTTCGGCGGCGGCGGCGTTGTCCAGCGCGGAGACGACCATCGCCTCCATCATGACGTCGCGCGCGTCCTCCGGGGTCGCGGACTTTGAATTTTCGTCCATCATGCGCGTCAGCAGCGCCTGATCCAGCGAACCCCAGTTGACGCCGATGCGCACCGGCTTCTGGTTCTCGACCGCGCACTCCACCATGGTGCGGAAGTTGTCATCGTCCTTGCGGCCAATCGACACGTTGCCGGGATTGATGCGGTACTTCGAGAGCGCCTTGGCGCAATCGGGGTACTTCCGCAGCAGCAGGTGGCCGTTGTAGTGGAAGTCGCCGACGATGGGCGTCTCCCAGCCCTTCTTGCGGATGCCTTCGACGATGTACGGCACCGCCTTGGCGGCCTCATCGTTGTTCACGGTGACGCGGACGAGCTCGGAGCCGGCGCGGGCGAGCGATGCAACCTGCTGGACTGTGGATTCGACGTCGGCCGTGTCGGTGTTGGTCATCGACTGGACGACTACGGGGGCGTCGGACCCGACGCGGATGCCGCCGATATTGACGGTGACGGTACGGCGTCGCTGGATAGATGGCATATGTCGATTTTACCAGTTGGAGCGGGTAAAGATGGACCGCGCCGGGTCGAGGCGGAAGGTGCGCTCGCCAACGACGCCGTCGATGGATGTCCCCAGGTTGAAGATTCCGTACTATAGGGAAATCTGATAGATGTAGAAGCGTTGCTTATAAAGCCAGCGGAGGGCAGCGTGCATTTCGGATTGACGGATGAGCAGGAGCAGCTTCGGCGTGAGGTGCGGGCCTTTGCGGAGCGTGAAGTTGCTCCGCATGTGAGTGAGTGGGATGAGAAGAGCGAGTTTCCGCATGCGGTGGTGAAGAAGCTCGGCCAGATGGGGCTGATGGGGGTGATCTTCCCGGAAGAGCTAGGCGGCGCGGGGCTGGGCTACGTGGAGTACGTGCTCGCGGTCGACGAGCTCTCGCGCGTGGACGGCAGTGTGGGAATTATTGTGGCAAGCCACAATTCGCTCTGCACGAACCACATCATGATCGGCGGCAATGACGCGCAGAGGAAGCGCTGGATTCCGAAGCTGGCGAGCGGTGAATGGCTGGGTGCGTGGGGGCTGACGGAGCCGGGCTCAGGATCAGATGCCGGCGGCATGCGGACAACGGCAGTGAAGCGCGATGGTGGATGGGTGCTGAATGGGTCGAAGACCTTCATCACCAACGGGACGTACGCGAACTGCGCGCTGGTGCTGGCGGTAACAGATAAGGAGAAGGCGACGCATGGCGGCATCTCGGCGTTTCTTGTCGAGAAGGGCACGCCCGGCTTTCGCAGCGGCAAAAAGGAGAACAAGCTGGGCCTGCGCGCGAGCGATACCTCAGAGCTGATCTTCGAGAATTGTTTTGTGCCGGATGATTGCATGGTGGGTGAGTTGGGCGGCGGCTTCAAGGACGCGATGCGGACGCTGGATGGCGGACGAATCTCAATCGCCGCGCTGAGCCTGGGCATGGCTCGCGGAGCGCTGGACGCTGCAGTCAAATATTCCAAGCAACGCAAGCAGTTCGGCAAGGCAATCAGCGAGTTTCAGGCGATGCAATTCAAGATGGCCGATATGGCCACGCAACTCGATGCGGCGTGGTTGCTGACGATGCGCGCAGCGCAGATGAAGGATCAGGGCAAGGCGGTGACCAGCGAAGCGGCGATGGCGAAGCTGTTCGCAAGCGAGGCTGCATGCCGGATCTGCGAAGAGGGGGTACAGATTCACGGCGGCTACGGCTTCATCAAGGATTACCCGGCTGAGAAGTTCTACCGCGACGTAAAGCTCTGCACGATCGGTGAGGGGACGAGCGAGATCCAGCGGATGGTGATTGCGAGGGAGCTGTTGAAGGACGGGCGATCGTAAAAGGCAAAAGATTTAACGCAAAGGACGCGAAGGAAAGACGCGAAGGACGCTACGGCGCGGTGCGGCTTCGGTAGGATGAGAGGCGAGGAGCTTGAATGGCGGAGCCGATTATTGTCACCGGGGCGGCGGGATTTATTGGCCGCAATGTTGTCGCGGAATTGAATGCTCGTGGCGAGTACGAACTGATTCTCGTCGACGAACTGGGCGTCAGCAAGGCGGGCGAAGCTGAAAAGTGGAAGAACCTCGTAGGGCTCCAGTACGAAGAGATCATCTCGCCGGAGGACTTTCTCGGGCTGCTGGAGCAGCATGCATTCGCCGATGCGCGCGCGGTCATCCATCTGGGCGCGTGCAGCTCGACGACCGAGAAGGACGCCGACTATCTGCTGCGCAACAATTATCAGTACACGCGCGTGCTCTGTAACTGGGCGCAGGAGCACGGCGCGCGGTTTGTGTACGCGTCGAGTGCGGCAACATATGGCGATGGCTCGCATGGCTACGACGATGAAGATGCGTCGACGCCCACGCTGCGGCCGCTGAATATGTACGGCTACTCGAAGCAGATGTTTGATCTCTGGGCGCTGAAGCATGAGTTGTTCGGCCAGTCCGGCAATGGCAGCGGCGACGAGGGAAACATCGTCGGCTTGAAGTACTTCAACGTCTACGGCCCGTATGAGGACCACAAGGGCGACATGCGGTCGGTCGTGGCGAGGAGCTTCGAGCAGATCCAGTCCACCGGCGAAGTGAAGCTCTTCAAGAGCTACCGGCCGGACTACAAGGACGGCGAGCAGATGCGCGATTTCATCTACGTGAAGGACGCGGTGGACGTGACCCTGCACTTCGCACTGCAGGATGCCGGCGCTCCGGGCGGCCTCTTCAACTGTGGAACCGGCAAGGCGCGCACATGGGTGGACCTGACGCGCGCGGTCTTCGCTGCGATGGGACGCGAGCCGAGGATCGAGTTTATCGAGATGCCGCATCAGCTGCAGGGGAAGTATCAGTACTTCACTGAAGCGAAGACCGAGAAACTCCGCGCCGCCGGCTACGCGAGGCCGTTCACATCGCTCGAAGATGGCGTGCGCGATTATGTGCAGAGTTACCTCGCGAAGAGGGATGCCTGAGCTGAGCAAACCTGTATGCTTGGGTTGCTATGAGTAAGGCGATTACGGCGATCTATCCGGGAACTTTTGATCCGCCGACGAACGGGCACCTGGATGTGATTGCGCGGGGAGCGAAGATCGTCGACCAACTGGTTGTGGCGATTCTGCGGAACGCATCTAAGGGCGTCCCACTGTTCACAGTGAATGAGCGCGAGCAGATGCTGCGCGAGGCGACGGCACACATCAGCAATGTGACCGTGGAAACTTTCGACGGCCTTCTGGTCGACTTCGCCCGCGCGAAGGGAGCGAAGGCCGTGATCCGCGGCATTCGCGCTGTCTCGGACTACGAGTATGAGTTCCAGATGGCGATGATGAATCGCAAGCTCGACCCAGAGCTCGAGACGCTGTTCATGATGCCGGCGGAGAAGTACACCTATGTGAGTTCCCGGCTGATCAAGGGCGTGTTTCAGCTGGGTGGAGATGTGTCGTCGTTGGTGCCGCCGGTGGTGGTGGAGCGGCTGAAGAAGAAAAAGGTGACGGGCGCGGCGGTTCCGGGAGCGGAGTAGGTCTGCAGGCATTGTGTGCCGCCGGACCTGCAGTGGAGATCATGTGACGATCCAGGAGCAGTTCGGGCAGATCGACATTTATGTATTCGACCAGATTTTGCGCGGAAATATTGCGGCGGGGATGAAGGTGCTCGACGCCGGGTGCGGGTATGGGCGCAACCTGGTGTATCTGTTGCGCGAGGGCTGCGAGGTGTATGCGCTGGATGCGAGCCCGGAGGGCGTCGAGCATGTGCGCGCGTTGGCGGCTGAGCTGAATCCGAAGCTGCCGGCGGAGAACTTTCAGGTTGGGCAGATTGAGGCGCTGCCGTTTGCGGATGGATTCGCGGATGTGGTGATGTGCAGCTCGGTGCTGCACTTTGCGCAGGATCAGCACCAGTTTCTGAGCATGCTCGAGGAGTTATGGAGGGTGCTGCGGCCGGGAGGGCTGCTGTTTACGCGCATGGGGTCGAGGATCGGGATGCAATTTGAGCAGGTGCGGCCGGACATCTACAGGATCGGCGACGGGCAGGAGTGGTTTTTAGTGGATGAGGAGCTGCTGCTGGGCCTGACGAGCGAGCTGAACGGCGTGATGGTGGATCCGCTGAAGACGACGATTGTGCAGGATTACCGGTGCATGACGACCTGGGTGGTCCGGAAGCGGACTTTATCTGGACCGGCAAATCTGAAAGACTAAGGGCATGAGCACAGCGACAGTTGCAGCGCCCACGAAGATCCTGACGGACCGCATTAACCGCATTGAAGTCTCGGCGACGATGGCCATTACCGCCGAGGCTCTGAAGATGAAGTCGCAGGGCATTGACCTTGCGGACTTTGGCGCGGGCGAGCCGCACTTTGCTACACCGCAGCACATCAAGGATGCGGCGATTGAGGCGATCCAGAAGAACTTCACGCGCTACACGGCCGTGGCCGGCGTGCCCGAGGTTCGCAAGGCGATCGTGGAGCGTCACGCGGCGGACTTCGGGACGAACTATACGCCGGAGGAGTGTGTCTTCTCGGCCGGCGGAAAGCTGTCGATCTTCAACGCGGCGGAGGTGCTGATCGATCACGGCGATGAGGTCATCATCCCGACGCCATACTGGGTGAGCTACAAGGACATCGTGCAGTTCACCGGCGGCAAGCCGGTTTTCGTCGAGACGAGCGAGGCGGACAACTTCCGCGTGACGGCGAAGATGATCGAGGCGGCCGTGACGGAGCGGACGAAGGCGATCATTCTCAACACGCCGTCGAATCCGTCGGGCGCGATCATCCCGAAGGACGACCTCTACGCGATTGTGCGGATGGCGCATGAGCGCGGCATCTATGTGTGGCTGGACGAATGCTATGTGTACCTGAACTTTAGCGGCGACCTCGTTTCGGGCGCGTCGCTGACGGAGTGCAAGGAGCACGTGCTGGTGCTTGGGTCGCTCTCGAAGACCTACGCGATGACGGGATGGCGCGCGGGCTTCGCACTGGGTCCGAAGCCGATCATCGCGGCGATGAGCAAGCTGCAGTCGCAGTCGACCTCAAACACCGCGAGCATGGTGCAGCGTGCGTCGATTGCCGCGCTAACCTCCAGCCAGGATTGCGTGAAGGAGATGCGCGCCGATTACATCAAGCTGCGCGATCGCGTCCTCGAGGGCTTTAAGTCCATTCCTGGGCTGACCTGCACGAAGCCAGAGGGCGCGTTCTATGTTTATCCGAACATCAGCGCCTTCCTCGGCAAAGGCGGCGTGAAGACGGCGAGCGAGCTGGCGTCGCGCCTGCTGACCGAGGCGCATGTCGTCACGGTGCCCGGTGAGGCGTTCGGAACCGATGAGCATATTCGCTTGTCCTACGCGGTTTCAGCGGACGTTATCGACAAGGGCGTCGAACGGATTCGCAAGTTCCTCGGTGAGCTGAGCTAAGCGTGAGCGGCGGAGGCAGCAGGCGCGAGAAAGCGGCCGGCGCAGAGCGGCCGGAATTTGCCGCGGTTATTCTGGCGGGCGGAAGCGGAACACGCTTCTGGCCGCGCAGCCGCCGCGCCCGGCCGAAGCAGGTGTTGTCGCTGGACGGCGACCGCACGATGATCCAAAACACACTGGAGCGTGTGAAGCCCGTCGTCTCTGCCGGTCAGGTGTGGATCATTACTAATGATCTGCTGGCGAAGACGATTGCGAAGCAGCTTCCCGATGTGACACAGAAGCACATTCTGCGCGAGCCTGCAGCCCGGAATACGGCGCCGGCGTGCGGACTCGCGGCGTTCCTGCTGGAGCGTCAATCGCCTGACACGGTGCTGGGCGTGTTTCCGTCCGATCACACCATCGGCGATGTAGCGCGCTTCCGCCGCGTTGTCCGTGCGGGCGCGACACTCGCACGGCGCAGCGCAGCCATCGTCGTGCTGGGCGTTTCGCCGTCGCGGCCAGAGACCGGCTACGGATACATTGAGCTCGGAGCGGCCCTCGACCCGATTGTCGAGAGCGGCGAGTCGATTCCCGTGCGTCGTGTTCATCGCTTCACGGAGAAGCCGGACAAGGTCAAGGCGAAGCGGTTCCTGCGTTCGGGTAACTACGCGTGGAACAGCGGAATGTTTTTGTGGACGGCGAAGACGCTCGCAGACGCGATGCGCGAGCACCAGCCGAAGACTGCCGAATTGCTTGAGAAGATCGCCGCCGCGTGGGGAACGTCGAAGTTTGACAAGGTGTTTGCCGAGTTGTATCCGCGCTGCGAATCGATCTCGATTGACTACGCGGTGCTGGAGCCACGTTCGGGAAAGGGTGAGGCAAAGAGCGAGCTGTATTGCCTACCGGGCGACTTCGCATGGAGCGATCTCGGTTCGTGGTCGGCGCTGCATGAGCATGTGGCCGAGCGCACGGAGTCGCATAACGCCAACGTCTTCGAGACCTCACATCACGTGGAGATCGCGTCGACCGGTTGCTATGTCTTCTCGCCGAACAAGACCGTGGCGCTGGTCGGAGTGAAGGACCTGGTCGTTGTCGAGACGGACGATGCGATTCTGATTACGACGCGCGAGGGCTCGCAGGATGTGGGCAAGGTGGTGGCCGAGCTGAAGAGCACCGGCCGCCACGACCTGACGTAGAAGAGCCCCAGCAATTAAGGATTGAGGTCAGATGGAGCAGAAGACAGTCGTTAAATTCGGCACGGATGGATGGCGGGGCGTCATCGCCGACGACTTTACCTACGAGAACGTACGCGTGGCTGCGCGCGCAATCGCGCTGTATGTCCTGAAGCGCGAGAACGCCGCAGCGGGCGTCTGCATTGGGTGGGACACGCGCTTCGCATCCCAGGCATTCGCGAAGGTCGTAGCCGAGGTGCTTTCGGAGGCTGGAATCCCTGTTGCGCTCTCAGGCAAGATCACTCCCACACCGGAGCTCTCGTTCGCCGTGCGCGAGCGCGGTGCTGCCGGCGGCGTGATGATTACGTCGAGCCACAACCCCGCGCAGTGGAATGGCGTGAAGTACAAGGCCAGCTACGGCGGCGCCGGGAGCCCCGGTATTATCGCTGCGATCGAGAGCGATCTGCTGCAGCCGGTACCGAAGGCCGACACTCGGGGCACGATCGAAGAGGTCGACTTCGCGCCCACCTACATCGCGGCGCTCGAGAGCTTCGTCGACCTCGAGGCCATCAAGCGCTCGGGCTTCCGCTTCCTGATCGACACGATGTATGGCGCCGGCAAAGGCTACATCGCCGGCATCTTTACGCGCGCGGGTATTCCGTTCGTCGAGTTCCGCAGCGAGCTCAATCCGGCATTTCCCGGCATCAATCCAGAGCCGATTCTCCCGCACATCGCGGCGACACAGAAAGCGGTCGTCGAATACAAGTGCGACGCTGGTCTGATCACAGACGGTGACGCGGACCGCATCGGCGCGGTCGACGAGCACGGCAACGTGGTCGACGCGCACAAGATTTACGCGGTGTTGCTCAACTGGCTGCTGGAGCGTAAGGGCTGGCCCGGCGACGTCACGCGCGCATTCAACACGACCAAGATGCTCGACCGCATCGCTGCCAAACACGGCCGCAAACTGCATGAGCACGGCATCGGTTTCAAGTACGTGGTGGACCTGATGCTGGCGCAGCCGATCCTCATCGGTGGCGAGGAGTCGGGCGGCGTCGGCATTTCGAAGCACCTTCCCGAGCGCGACGGCCTGCTGAATAGCCTCCTGCTTGCGAACGTCATGGCCGATGAGGGCAAAACGCTCGGCCAGCTCGTCGCCGCGCTGCAGGAGGAGTTTGGCGAGCACCACTATGGCCGCGTCGACATGCACATCGCCGAGGAGATCAAGCAGTCGGCGATTGCACGCGCCAAGGCGATCGCTCCGGGTACGCTGGCGTTTGCCGGCATGAAGGTGCTGCACAAGGAGACTCTGGACGGCATCAAGTTCTTCCTGGACAATCCAGCGTGTGCAGGGAAGAAGAACGCCGCGGAGACATGGCTGCTGTTGCGCGCGAGCGGCACGGAGCCGCTGCTACGCGTCTACTGCGAGAGCTGCAGCCCCGAAAGCGTGCAGGCGATTCTCGCCGCGGCGCAGAGCTTTGTGATGGAAGGGCAGACGAGGTGATTTCAGAAGTGGTGCAGAGTGTTCAAGTCGAAGTGTCCGGGTTGTTGTTCGACATGGACGGCGTGCTCGTCAGTTCGATTGGCAGCGTGTTGCGAAGCTGGCGCCGCTGGGCAAAGCATTACGGTCTGCCCAACCCGGAGAAGGTGGAGATTCCGCACGGCGTGCGCGCGATCGACATCATGACGCAGTTGAAGCCGGACATCGACAAGGTCGAGGGCCTGAAGCTGATCGAAGACATTGAGGTCGCCGACACGGCGGATCTTGAGGTGCTGGCCGGAGTGCGAGTGTTACTTGAAAGTTTGCCTGCACATCGCTGGGCCATCGTCACTTCAGCAACGCACCGTCTGCTGCTCGGAAGGCTGAAGGCCGCCGGATTGCCCGTTCCAGACCGCATCATCAGCGGGGACCAGGTGAAGCGCGGCAAGCCGGATCCGGAGCCCTATCGCCGCGGTGCCGAGTTGCTGGGTGTTCAACCGCGGGACTGCCTGGTGTTCGAGGATGCGCCGAGCGGCGTGCGTGCGGGCGTGGCGGCAGGATGCAAAGTGCTCGGCGTGCTGGGCACGCACAACGCCGAAGAATTGCGCGAGGCTGGCGCGACCTGGATCGTGAACTCACTGACCAAGGTGCGGACGGAGAGCCGTGACGGACGAATCGCGATCACAATCGAAACGATCTAGCCACGCGGGGTTGGGCAAGCAACTGCGCGACCCGATGAAGATCCTCTTCCGTATCGACGCCGATGGTGTCGTGTGGACTCTCGGTGACGTAGATGTCGATGCCGTTTTCGAGCAGGCGTAGTTGTTCCAGCCGCTCAATCTGCTCAAGCTGTCCCGGCGGCAACGCAGCGAAGCGAGCCAGCGCCTCCTTGCGATAGGCGTAGAGGCCGAGGTGTTTCCAGTAGATCGCCGGTTGACCATCGCGATTGAATGGGATGGTCGCTCGCGAGAAGTACAGCGCACGTCCGTCCGGCCCTGTCACAACCTTGACGACGTTCGGATCTCCGATCGACTCGTCGGGACACGTTACCTTCAACGTCGAGACGGGAACCGCGGGATCAGCAAACGGCCGCAGCAGCGCCTCGATCTGGGCCGGTTCGAGCATCGGCTCGTCGGCCTGAATGTTGACATAGATATCCGCGTCAATCTGGTGAGAGACAGCGAAGAGCCGGTCGCTTCCGCTGGGCAGGTCCGGCGAGGTCATGAGGCACTGCCAGCCGCGAATCGAACACAGCTCGGCGACCTCATTGGAGTCCGCGGCCACTACGACCTTCCCAATCTGAGGGCAGCGCAGTGCGGCCTCCACGACCCAGGCGATCAGGGGCTGCCCGTTCAGTTCGCGCAGCACCTTGCGCGGTAGACGGGTCGAGGCGAGTCGCGCCGGAATCACAGCCAGAACGCGGTCAGGCGCGAGGCTCATCGGCCGTCCTTACGGCTGAGGCGGTTCTTGCGGAAGAGGTGGATGGCAACTCCGATCACGATGATGAGAAGGATAACCAGGACGCAGGCTGCGGCCTCCAGCCAGTGGAGGAAGCCGAGCAGCCGGCATTCCAGCGAAGTGGAGTTCACGTTGCATGCGACGGAATCGGCGAATGCGGCCACGGGTGCCAGCGACGCGACGATCGCGGAAAGCAAGACGTATCTATAGGTTGAACTGCGGCTTGGGAGGAGCCCTTGCACGTTTGACCTGCGTGTTCGACGCTTATAGGATTGAGGTTAGAGGTTGCCACCCCAGCGAGCGCTCTCTCTGGGTACCGGGTTGACGTCGCGGCACCCGCCGCTGGATGCAGCCTGTTCCTTTCGGTTACCGCCGGCGGTGTAGCTCAGATGGTTAGAGCGACGGACTCATAACCCGTAGGTCAGTGGTTCGATTCCACTCACCGCCACCACAAGTTTGTCTCAATTGTGGGACGTCGGAACCGGGCGCAATCTTTGGCATTGAGAGTATCATTCGAGTAGGCACGCACGTCTAACCTGTGTCCGCAAGACCGTGCCTGAAGTCGTTCCTCGGAGCCCTGAACCCGCGATGCCCAAGAGTCTCAAAATCTCCCTCCTAGCCATCTCCGTCGTCTTTGTACTCTGCCTGTTCCTCGGAGTGAACACCCGCGGCGTGTCGGCGGCGGGTGACCAGTCGCAGGAGGGCGCCTACCGCCAGATCAACGTCTACGGCGAGGTGCTCCAGCATATCCAGAATGACTATGTCGAAGACCCGAACATTTCGGCGGTCACCAACGGCGCGCTACGCGGTCTGCTCGAATCGCTCGACGCCGACTCCAGCTACCTGACCCCGGCGGACTACAAGACCTACAAGGAAGACAAGGGCGGCAAGGCGCAGGTCGGCATCAACGTCTCCAAGCGCTACGGCTATGCGACTGTGGTTTCGGTGGTCCCGGGTAGCCCCGCCGACCGCGCGAACCTGAACGACGGCGACATCATCGAGGCCATCGGCAACCAGGACACCCGAGACCTCTCGTTGGCGGTCATCCAGTTGCTACTCGAAGGAGCTCCCGGCAGCGAACTGGATCTTGCGGTTATCCGTCCGCGTCAGGCCAAGCCGCAGAAGGTTATCCTGAATCGCGTCGTCGTGACGGAGCCAGCGGTCAGCGAAACGCTCTATGACAACTCCTCGATCCTCTACCTGAAGCCATACATCCTCGACAAAGACCACGTAAACGAGATCGAGTCGAAGCTGAAGGGGATGAGCAAGACCGGCACCAAGAAGGTCCTCCTCGACCTGCGTGATGTCTCGTCGGGTGAGGATGTCGAAGCAACGCGTCTCGCCAACTTCTTCCTGCAGTCGGGTACGATTGCAACGCTCGAGGGACAGAAGTTCCCGAAGCAGACCTTTACGGCCGACTCCTCGAAGACGATCGATGGATCTGGTCCGCTGGCCGTGCTCGTCAATCGCGGAACTGCAGGCCCGGCGGAGATTGTTGCCGCTGCCATCGCCGACAACAAGCGCGGTGATTTGGTGGGTGAGCGCACCTTCGGCGAAGGAATCCAGCAGAAGACCTTCGAGCTTCCCGACGGCGGAGCCATCATCCTTTCGGTTGCGAAGTATGCGTCGCCCAAGGGCAAGAAGTTTGAGGACGATGCTGTGACGCCGGCCACGCTGGTGGCCTCCAGCCTCGATCTGGATGACAACGATAGCGACGCTGACAACGCAACGAAGGCGCCTGCAGTCAAACACACACAGCCCGACGATCAGCTCTCGAAGGCGCTGGAGATGCTGAAGGCAAAGTCGGCTTAGCGGCCTGAAGGCTGCACGGTAGGGTGGGAGGGGCTGTGCAGTCCACACTGAGGCAACCGGAGACCACTTCCGAGCAGAAGAAACGCCAGCGCAGTCCTCTATGGGCCGCGATGCGCCGTTTTCCGCTCATGGATCCCGCGCCCGGCCAGCCAAGGCTTGCCCGGCAAGCGGCATTCCTCATGCTGATGGTCGCGGCTGCCGTGCTTGGTGTGATGGCATCTCTGGTTGTGGTCTTCACCGTGACCATCCCGCAGATGGCGGAGCTCGAACGCTACCGCCCTGACACGACCACTGAACTCTACGACATTCACGGAAAGATCTTCGGCTCCTTCGCGCTGGAGCGCCGCATTGTTGTGCCCTACTCGGAGTTTCCTCCGGTGCTTCGCCAGGCGATCTTCTCCATCGAGGACAAGAACTTCGAGACGAACGGCGGCGTGAACTTCATCCGTGTCATCGGCGCGGCGTATGCAGACCTGCACTCTGACAAGCGCGCTCAGGGCGCGTCCACGATCACGATGCAGCTCACGCGCAACCTCTTCCTCTCTACAGAGAAGACCTACGGCCGCAAGCTGCAGGAGATCTTTCTCGCGCTGCAGATCGAACGCCACTTCACCAAGCAGCAGATCTTCACGCTCTACGCGAACCAGATCTACCTCGGCCGCGGCACCTATGGCTTCGAGGCGGGATCCGAGTCCTACTTCTCCAAGCACGCCCGCGATCTCACGCTGCCCGAAGCTGCAGTGCTCGCCGCGCTGCCCAAGGGCCCCGAGGAGTTCTCTCCCGTTCGTCATCCTGACCGCGCGCTGAGGCGTCGCAACCTCGTCCTCCAGGAGATGCTCAACGACCACAAGATCACGCAGCAGCAAGCCGCGACCGCGATGGCCGCGCCGCTCGGCCTGCATCTCGAGAGGCCCGCGAACACAGAGGCTCCGTACTTCGTCGAAGAGGTGCGGCGGCAGCTTGAGCGCGAGTACGGCGTTGACGAGGTGCACGGTGCCGGTCTGCGCGTCTACACAACGCTCGACCTTGACCTGCAGCATGCCGCCGAGAAGGCCCTGCTCGACAACGTGGCAACGTACGAGCGCCGCCGCGGGTGGAAGGGCAGCCTCGAGAACGTGCTGCGCGAGGGATTGGACCTCGCGAGCTACAAGCATCCTGACTGGACACAGCCGATCGTCGCGGGCTCGTACTTCCATGCACTCGTGACGGAGGTTTCGCCGGCGAAGATGACCCTGCGCATCGGCAACCAGAACGCGACCATGACCTACCCTGACTGGGCGTGGACAACGGAGACGCGCGCTACGGATCTGGCGAAGGAGGGCGACATCGTCTACGTGAAGGTGACGACTGCCGGGCCCTCCGACCCGCTGCACGTCATCCTCGAGCAGGACAGCGGAGCGCAAGCGTCGCTGATGGCGATGGATAACGCGAACGGCGAGGTGCTGGCGATGGTCGGCGGCCGCGACTTCGGGCTCTCGCAGTTCAACCGCGCAACCCAGGCGGAGCGGCAGGTGGGTTCGTCGTTCAAGATTTACGACTACACGGCCGCGATGGAAGCGGGCATGAAGCCGTACGACACGGTGCTGGATACGCCGACGACCTTCTTCACCGCCAGCGGGCCGTATACACCGCACGACTACGAGCGGGGAAGCTGGTCCGGATCGATGTCGCTCATCGATGCCTTCGCACAGTCGCGGAACATCCCGGCGCTGCGGATTGCCGACAAGGTTGGCATTCGGAAGGTCATCGAGGTCGCGCATAACTTCGGTGTCACAAGCAACATTCCTGCGTTTCTGCCGGTCGCGATTGGCTCGGCCGACCTCACGCTGGCCGAGCAGGTTAGCTCGTACAGCGTCTTCCCGAACGACGGCATTCGCATCACGCCGCACTACATCCGGCGCGTGGTTTCGCCGGATGGGAGCCCGATACAGGATCGCGCACCTGAGGTCCGCGAGGTTATCTCCGTGGACATCGCCCGCGAGATGATGCTCCTTCTGCAGGCTGTCGTGCAGCACGGAACCGCGGCCGCCGCTTCGTCGATGAATCACGCCCTGGGTGGCAAGACCGGAACGACCAACGACTATACCGACGCATGGTTCATCGGCTTCTCTCCATCGATTACGTGCGGCACGTGGGTCGGGTTTGACGATCGCCGCTCGCTCGGAGAGAAGGAGACCGGCGCGCGCGCGGCGCTGCCCATCTGGATGGATTTCATGAAGGTCGCAGTGGCAGACCGGCCGAATGAGCAGTTCTCGCGCGCCAACGCTCCCAAGAAGAAGCTGGAAGTTGCGATCACGCCACCGGATCAGCAGGCGCCGGCTCCGGCAGCGGACAACAGCGACGACAACGTCGACACAACGCCGCCGCCGCCACCTCCGCAGAGTGCTGTGCCTCCGCCTGCGCCGGTGAACCAGGCATTGCCGAATGATGAGGCCGCGCCTGCGCCCGGACCGCAGCTTCCCGCACCGAAACATCCTGTGGTTGTGCCGAAGAAGCCCAACGACGATCAGCAGAATTAAAGAAAAAGAAGCAGAGCTCTGAACAGAGTCAGCTGGCGAAGACTCTCTTCGCCTCGGCGACGTCGCGCTGAATCTGCGCGCGCAGCTCTTCTGGATTGGCGAAGCGGCGCTCGTCGCGAAGCCGATGCAGGAAGCTCAGCTCGAGCGGAGTGGACTCGTCGAGTGCGATGGGCTCGAAGTCGAGCAGGTGCGTCTCGACCGCGAAGGAGTCCGCGCCGAACGTCGGACGATTGCCGACGTTGGTGACGCCCTGAAACACACGAGCATTCGAAGGTTCGCCGACGCCGAGCTTCGTGACGTACACGCCGATCGCAGGCAGAAGCTCTGCGTACGGCGCAAGGTTGATCGTCGGAACCGTGTAGCGTGTGCCGTAGCCACGGCCCGACGCCGGTGTGCTGCGGACAGAGAAGCTTCGCCCAAGCAACGCGTTCGCATCCGCGATGTCGCCGGCAGCGATCAGCGCGCGGATGCGGCTGGAGGAGATGGGCGCGCCGTCGATGATGCGCGGCTCATAGGCCTGCACGACGAAACCGAACTCGCGGCCCAGATCAACGAGGCTCGCGACGTCCGCCGCCGCACCGTAGCCAAACCGGAATGTCTCGCCCTCGTGGACCTCGATAGTGTGCAGCGCGTTGCGCAGGACACGTTGAGCAAATTCATACGCTGACCAGCGACGTAGTTCTTCGTTGAAGGGAAGGACGAGTACGAGGTCGATTCCAGTTGAAGCCAGCAGATCAAGCTTCTCCGGAAGCGGAGTGATCAGCGGCGTGCGCCGCGAGCTGTGCAGCACATGCGAGGGATGCGGATCAAACGTAACGACAGCTGATTGAGCTCCTAGCTCGCGGGCGCGCTCGACAAGCGACTTCAAGACCAACTGATGGCCCAGGTGCACTCCATCGAAGTTACCAATGCTGACGACGGAGCGCCGCTGGTTGCTGATAAGTTCGTCGAGGTGGTGGAGGATCTGCATGATGGTGCGATTAGCTCTCAGTTGGGTCGGATGCGATTTCGAAGGTCAGTTGCAGGCCGTCATGCGCGAGGCGGATGTTGGATGGCAGCGATGCGTTGGTCGATTCGTGGTCGAGATCGTGGCTAATGTGCGTGAAATAAGCGCGTTTCGGAGCGATTTTGTTGACTAATTCGATGGATTTTTCGAGGTGCGAATGGCTTGGGTGCGGGTCGCGGCGCAGAGCATCGAGGATGAGGATGTCGAGGCCTTCGAGCAGCGGCAGGCTCTCGGCGGGGATGTCGCTCATGTCGGTGAGGTAGGCCGCGGAGCCGAAGCGGTAGCCGGCGATGGTGTCGCGGCCGTGGGTGACGGGGATGCGGACAAAGTGGGCGCCGAAGAGGTCTACTTCCACGCCTGCCTCGGAAGGCAGGCGATGCAAAGTAACGCGGGCGCTGGTGGGGTAGCGGTCGACCTTGCGGAAGGTGTACTCGAAGACGCGCTCGATGACGTCGGCGGTGGCGTCGTCGGCGTAGAGCGGCAGCTCGCCACGGTGGCCGAAGGTGAGGGGGCGGAGGTCGTCCATGCCGAGGACATGATCGGCGTGGCCGTGGGTGTAGAGCACGGCGTCGAGATGCTGGATGTTTTCGCGGACGGCCTGAACGTGGAAGTCCTGACCGGTGTCGATGAGGACGTGGTGGTTGTTATAGCTCAGAAGAATTGAAGGTCGCGTGCGGCGGTTGGGCGAGCCGGGGCGGTGCGCGTCAGTGCAGACGGCGCAGCCGCAGCCGAGCGTGGGGACGGCCATAGAGGTGCCGCTGCCGAGAAAGGTGAGGGTTGCTTCCATCGTTTAGCGGACGATGCTGGGGCCGCCGGGTGCAGGGGGGACGCCGGGGGCGCCCTGCTTGGCGGCCTGGCGGGCGATCGCCTGCGTGACCTCGAGGAACCCCATGCGCAGCTCGAAGAGTGCGGACTGGGTCAGCTTGTCTTCGGCGTCGGTGAGATTGCCCTTCGACTTCTCGGCGATGACGCTGAGCATGTCGATGGTCTGGCGCGCACCGAGGATGTCGACCTGCGGGGGCTGGCCCGGCTCGGTCGCTCCGCCGAGTTGGAGCAGCGCCTGCATGTAGAGCGACTGCACGAGGCGGTCGTAGTTCATGTCAGGCATGCGTTCCATGCCGGGATTGGTGGCGCGAATGGCGGTGTCAAGGCGGTCGACGGTGGCGGTGTAGGCGCGGTTGGCCTGGTCGGACTGCTCAGCCGTAGGCGGCGGAGGGAGGTGTTCGTCGTCGGGGAGGTCAGCGGCTGCGGCTTCGGCAGCAGGGCTTTCGGCAGCGGGCGACGGGAAGGGGATGGGCGCCTTGGCTTCGGCGGCCGGCTCGGCAGCGGGCCTGGGGGCTTGCTCCTCGGATGGGCGCTCGGGCTCGGAGTGCGGGACATCGGGGCGAAGCTCGCCCTCGGCGGTGAACTTGCGGCGGTCGTTGATGACGAACGGTGTCTTGTCGGGCATGAGCTTTCGAATCGTGAGTCGTAAATGGTTAGTAGTTAGTGTTTGTTAGATGCGCTGCGGGGCGTCGCAGAACCACCGGAGTAGGTTAGCGCAGCGTGGGTGTCGAACGCCTCGCGGCGGACGTAGCCGAGCGCGAGGATCTGGTCGCCCGTGGGTAGTGGGACGGCGGCGGCGGAGGTAATCTCTCCCACGGGTTTGCCATCGGCTTCGAGCGGCGCCGGGAGCTCCTTCGGGAGTTCGCCGGTGAGGGTCAGGGGCGTGAGCAGGCGGTGGACCTGGCCGCGGGAGCGAATGCGCTCAACGATCTCCTGGCCGAGGTAGCAGCCCTTGCTGAAGTGAAGGGCCTGGGGCTGGTTGGTCTCCTGCGGGAGGTACTTCTCGGTGATGTCGCGGCCGTACAGCGGGCGGCCTTCGAGGATGCGTAGGGCTTCGAGGGCTTCGGCGGAGACCGGTACAGCGCCGCTGTTTTCAAGCGCCTCTCGAATAAGTTGGAATTCGCCGGAGGTGCTCGACGCGATCTCGAACGATGGAACAAGTGTCGGAGATGGAGTGGTCAGCTGGTCGCTGGTCTTTGAATAGTAGGCAAGACTTAGCGGCGACAGATGGGCGAAGCTCTCGTCTTCGGTCAACAGTGGCTTTTCGATCTTCGCCAGAATCGAGGCTGCTTGGGGGCCGACAAAGAGCATTGCGTGCCGGTAGTAGTCCATCGGCGCCAGCTCGACGTCGTCCATGATGATGAAGTGGTCCAGGTGCTTCTGGATCGCTTCAATCTGTTGCTTGCTTGTGGCGAGTACGAACGCTGGCTCGTTGCCGCCGGGTTCGCGGTAGATCATGCAGTCGCCGAGGATCCGCCCCTGGGCGTTGAGAAGAAAGTTGTAGCAGCCTTCGCCCGGCGTGAGCGCCTGGACGGAGTTGGTGACCATGCCGTTGAGCCAGCGCGTGGCGTCGGTGCCGGTAACGCGGAGGAACGCTCGGTCGTCTAACGAAGCAACTGCGGCGCCATTCAGAATCGCGTCGAGTTCTGCTCGTATGTTCTGGCTCATGGATTCGACCACCGTGTTAATTGTACGAGTTCGCAAGGTTCGCAAGCGGGTGCGTACACTGATGGGGGTGGATGGAGGCGGCGTGAAGGAAGTTCGGACACGTAACGGGCGGGTTGTCTTGTTTGTTGGATTGGTAGCGGCTTTGCTGGTGGGAGTCGGGGCAGGAGCGCAACAGACGCAGGCGCCGTCGAAGCAGCAGAATCCGCCGTCGGGGAACCAGCCGGTACCGCTGACGACGCCGGGTGTGACGCCGCCGCAGCTGCAGGAGGGTCAGACGACGGTGATCGTCGACCAGCCGCTGACCAAGGCGCAGGAGAAGCAGCTGTTGGCCGATGCTGAAGAGATCTTCCAGTTTGTGAGCAAGGACACGGGGCTGCCGATTCAGAAGTCGGTGAAGAAGGTGTTCATCACGCGCGACAAGGTGAACTCGGAACTGCGCAAGAAGTTCGACGAGGACAAGAGCAATAAGCGCATGGAGCGCAGCGAGCTGGTGCTGAAGAAGTTCGGTCTGCTGGACAAGGACTTCAACCTGCGGCCGTTTCTGCTGAGCCTGCTGACGGAGCAGATTGCAGGCTTCTACGACAACAAGACGAAGACGATGAACCTGTTGGACTGGGTTCCGATCGACCAGCAGAAGCCGGTGATGGCGCATGAACTGACGCACGCTCTGCAGGACCAGAAGGTGGGACTGAAGAACTGGGAGGACCTGGAGCCGGATTCGGTTGCGAAGAATGTTGACGACGACGCAAAGCACATTCAGACAGATGAGACGGACACGGCGCGCGAGGCGGTGCTTGAAGGTCAGGCGATGGTGAGCTTCGCGGACTACATGCTGAAGCCGACGGGCAAGACGCTGAAGGATGTTCCGCAGGTTGGCGAGCAGTTGCAGGCAGGCGCGGGCGACATGAGCGATTCGCCGGTGCTGGCGCGGGCTCCGCTGGTGTTGCAGCGGTCGCTGCTGTTTCCGTACACCGACGGACTGGCGTTTGAGCAGGCAGTGTTGCTGAAGGCGGGGACGGAGAAGGCATTTACGGGTGTGCTGGATGCGCCGCCGAATACGAGCTCGGAGATTATGCACCCGAACGACTACATGGCTCGCAAGCCGGAGCCGCTGCTGGCGCTGCCGGATATTCATCCGACGCTGGAGAGCGCCGGTTATGAGCCGTATGACGTTGGCGTGATGGGCGAGCTGGATGTGCGGATGACGGCGGAGTTGTTTGGCGGCAAGCCGCTGGCCGAGGCGCTGACGCCGGAATGGAATGGCGGTGTGTACTACGCGGCGCAGCGGAAGAATGCGAGCGATGCGGACAAGGCGACGACGAAGTCGATTGCGATTCTGTATCTGTCGCGGTGGAAGAATGCAGACTCGGCGCGGAGCTTCTTCCATGTGTTCGAGCAGGAGCTGCCGAGGCAGTATGACGGGCTCGAGCGCCGGAAGACCGACGGGACCGATGCGGATGAGCGCGTGTACTCGACGAAAGAGGGCGATGTGCTGCTCTCGGTGAAGGGGAACGAGGTTTGGGTGAGCGAAGGATTTGAGCTGCCGACGGCGACAAAGCTGCGCGAGATGGTGATGAGCGCGCAGGGCTCAGGGCCGATTCGTCAGGCGAAGGTGACAGTGCCCGAGAAAGAGTTGATGGGGAGCCTGGGGCAGTGGATTGGTGGATTTGGGGTGGCGAAGGCGGGGATGCGGGTGTTGTTTTAGGGGCAGCGAGTTAGCAAGTCAGTGCCCTTGGGACCGATGTCTCAACTCTGATGAACACTTGGCTAGTTGGGCTGGGCGTCACTAGTTACTACCGAAGACGAGGCGCTTGACTTCGATTGCAAGGATTGCCAGAGCGACACATATGAACATCAGCCGCCCCTGCCATGTGGGTGCCCGCTTGCTTGAAAGGCTGGCGAAGTTCAGGCTCCTCGCATGGTAAAACGTCTTTCCTATACAGCCGATTAGAAGAGTGGCAACTCCCACAATTAACATCACCGCATCAAACAAGGTCACTGTTCGCCCTCATCAGCATCGCTTATCGTTTGCTACCGCAAACGATACCCTACCCTTTCACTTCGTGAAAGGGTAGGCCACCCGGGGTGGGTGGCGATTCGGACTCCATAAATACGGGGGTCTCTCCACTCCGGCGCGGCGCGCCTCCGGTCGAGATGACAGCGTTTTGCGATGAGCGGCATCAGTGGGCTGTTGGGGCGACGGACATGATGTTGATGTCGGAGAGGCCGTGGACCCAGCGGGCGGGGCGGGCGGCGTTGGTGTTGATGAGCTGGATGAGGCCGCCTTCGGTGTCGGGGAGGCCGGACTTCATGACGGCGACGATGACCTGGCTCGAGGTGAACATGGGCTCGACCTCGGCTGCGGAGTAGAGGACGAAGTAGTGGTCGGTGCCGGTGGCGATGATGCTGGAGTGAAGGATGAGGGGCTCGGTCTCTTTGTTAGGCGGCGAGGCCGGCCTTGGCGAGGACGTCGGAGAGCAGCGGGCCGGTGTAGGTTTCGTCGGCGTTGCGGTGCGCGTTGTGCACGTGCACGGTGACCTGCGGGAGCGCGAGGAGGTCGTCGACCTTGAGGGTCGTGAGGCGGCCCTGGAAGGTGACGTTGAGGGATTTCGAGGGAGGCACAGGCGCCTTGGCGTGGTCGGCGGCCATGGGTGCGTTCTGCGCGAGGAGCGTGGGTGTGAGCGCGAGGAAGAGAGCAGCGGCGAGTCTCATGCGGATAAGGGTACTAGGGAGCGGTTGAGGTGTCGCGGTATGCGATGCTGGGTGTCTGGAGAACGCTATGTCGACGAGTGTTTCCGGGGCGTCTGCGGAGAGGCCGAACTACGGCATCGATGCGCCGAATGTGCTGCGCAATCTTTTTCTGTTCGGCGTGCTGGGGGTTGTGCTCGCGCTGATCATACCGGCGCAGTTGCATGTGGGGTCGGCGATTTTCAAGCTGAGGCCGGGGCTCTGGTGCACGGGTATCGCGCTGCTGATCGAAGGATGTCTTTACCTGTTTTATGTGAAGAGGGGCAAGGAGTATCACCGCGACAAGATGCTGGGGATGGTCGCGTGGCGCGGCGATGAGAAGGTGCTGGACGTGGGCTGCGGGCGCGGGCTGCTGCTGGTGGGAGCGGCGAAGCGGACGCCCGGCGGGCATGCGACGGGGATCGATGTGTGGTCGAAGGAAGATATGGCCGGGAACTCAGAGGCCGCGACGCAGCGCAACCTGGAGATCGAGGGCATGGCGGGAAGGTGCGATCTGGTGAGCGCGGGCGCGCAGGAGATGCCGTTCGCGGATGCGAACTTCGATGTGGTGGTTTCGAATCTGTGCCTGCATAACATCTACGACCGGGCGACGCGGCAGGTGGCTGTTGCGGAAATTGCGCGTGTGTTGAAGCCGGGAGGCGTAGCGCTGATTTCGGACTACAGGAACACGCGGGAGTATGCGGGGAAGCTGCGGGAGATGGGGCTTGGGGTGGAGCGGCAATGGGGAAGTTGGATTGCGTTTCCGCCGTTGCGCGTTGTGGTGGCGCGGAAGCCGGTCAGCTAGTCGGCTTTGCGGTCGATGGTGTGCAGCGCACCGCTGAGGTTGAGGCGGATGGCGGTGTAGCTGAGCATCTCGTGGAGGACGCGCGCAGCGGCGTCGACGTCGTCGATGTGGCCGAGGGGAGCGCGGGGCGAGGTGTAGACGTTGAGGCCGGCGCGACGGCAGAGCAGAGCGATGCGGAAGAGATGCGTGCCGTCCGAGACGACGACGATGGCGTGGAAGTGGTGCTCGGCGGCGATTTGGGCGAGCTTCGTCACCTGCTGCTGCGTGTCGAAGGAGTTGGTCTCGGCGATGATTCGGTCAAACGGAATACCGTTTGCCAGGAGATAATCGCGGCCTACGCCGCCTTCGGTGCGGCCGGAGTCCTTGTTGGAGCCGCCGCCGAGGGTGATGACGAAGGGCGCGATGCCGTGGTTGTAGAGGGCGACGGCTTTGTCGAGGCGAGCGTGGAGGACGGGCGAGGGACGGCCGGCGTACTCGGCGGCACCGAAGACTGCGATGGCGTCGGCGCGCTCGGCGTTGTCGATGTGCGCGGTGTACTGGATCTGTCGGTAGAGCCAGAAGAACCAGCAGGCGGCGACGATGAGAAGGATGAGAAGCAGCCAGCCGAGCAGACGCGCGCCAAAACTGCGGCGCGTGGTCGCGTAGCGGGATAGGGTGCGGGCACTCATCGCAGAGTCAGGGAGTAGTATGCGGGATTCGGTTGTGGAGTGCCAGAGTACTCAGGGCGAGTTTATTTTGATTCAGCGGTGGAGGGCGAGGGCGATCTCGTGGGTGGGGATGGCGCCTTCGCGAAGGATCATCCAGGAGTTGGGGCCGCCGGAGAGGTCGACGATGGTGGTGGCGACGGAGCGCGAGGTGGGGCCGCCGTCGACGATGAGGGGGATCTTGTCGCCGAACTGCTCGCGGACGCAGTTGGCGTAGTTGCACTCGGGCAGGCCGCGCAGGTTGGCGGAGGTAGCGGTGATGGGAAGGCCAAGCTCGCGGACGATGCTGCGGCAGAGGGGAGCGTCGGGAACGCGGAGGGCGACGTTGCCGGTGTTGGCGGTAACGCGGAGCGGGAGCTTGCCGCCGGCTTTGACGATGACGGTAAGCGGGCCGGGCCAGAATCGCTCGGCGAGGCGATCGAAGGCGCCGTCGAGGGAGCGGGCGAGCTCGTAGGCCTGGGCGACGTCGGCGATGAGGAGCGAGAGCGGCTTGTGGCGGGCGCGGGTCTTGAGGTCGTAGATGCGGTCGACGGCGCGAAGATTTACCGGGTCGACGGCGAGGCCGTAAAAGGTGTCGGTGGGAAGAGACACCACCTGGCCGGCTTCGAGTGCGTGTACGACGCGCAACACGAGGTGTGGCTCCGGCTCTTCCGGATGAATGCGAAGCATCTCAGCGATCAAAGGTGGAGAAATCTCCTCGCCATTGACTTTACCGCATGGAGCGGGGTTGAGGACGAGGACATCCCGCGCGACGATACACTGAGGGGCGATGATCCTGCCAGCGCCCATTACGAGCCGCACGAATGCGAAGGTGAAGGCGCTGCGGGCGGCGTTCGATGGAAGGGCGGCAAGGCCGGGAGAGATCGTGGCAATCGAAGGGGCGACGCTGATCTCGGAGGCGGCTCGCTCGGGGATTCGTCCGGAGACGGTGTTTGTGCGGAAGGGAAGCGAGGCGGTGCTGGAGTCGCTGGGCGTGAGCGATGTGCCGGTGGTGGTGCTGAGCCGCGATGTGTTCGAGAGTGCGGTGGATACGACGTCGCCGCAGGGCGTGGCGGCGCTGATTGCGATTCCACAGATAGCCCATCGACCGGATGGGCATGGACGCGGGGCTTTGCGGTCAGGCGTTGGGCTGGTGCTGGAGGCGATTCAGGACCCGGGCAACGTGGGGACGATGCTGCGCGCGGCGGAGGCGTTTGGTGTATCGCAGGTAGTGCTGACGGCGGAGACCGCGAATCCTTGGAGTCCGAAGGCTGTAAGGGCGTCGGCGGGGTCGGTCTTCCGCGTGCCAATGATGCGGATGTCGCTGGAAGAGATTGCGGCGTGGGCGGCGAAGCAAGGTGTGCATGTGTACGCGGCGGTTGCGCAGGCGAAGGGTGCGGTCGCGTGTGTGGATGCGGATTTGGCGCGTGACTGCGCGGTGATGATCGGCAATGAGGGCGCGGGATTGTCGGAGGCGGCGCTGAAGATTGCGGAGCTGCGCGTACATATTCCGTGCATTACGGAGTCTCTGAATGCCGCGACTGCCGCGGCGACGCTGCTGTATGAGGCGATGCGGCAGCGGATCACGCAGGCGATTCCTGCGGAGGTGGCGCGGTGAGTCTCTTCGATACGGCGCCGATTCGCGGAGGTGATGGAAGACGAACGACGGCTCCGCTGGCGGAACGGATGCGGCCGCGGACGCTGGATGAGTTTGTGGGGCAGCAGCATCTTCTGGGGCCGGGGAAGCCCTTGCGGCTGCAGATTGAGCGCGATGATTCGGCGAGCCTGATCTTCTGGGGGCCGCCGGGAGTGGGGAAGACGACGCTGGCGAAGATTATTGCGCAGGCGACGAGCGCGAGCTTCATTGAGTTTTCGGCCGTGCTGTCGGGGATTAAAGAGATCAAGCAGGTGATGGCCGATGCGGAGAAGGCATCGCAGTTTGGCTCGCGCACAATTCTCTTCATCGATGAGATTCACCGCTTCAACAAGGCGCAGCAGGATGCGTTTCTTCCGTATGTGGAACGCGGGGCGATCCGGCTGATTGGGGCGACGACTGAGAATCCGTCGTTTGAGATTAATGCGGCACTGCTGAGCCGGTGCCGCGTGTATACGTTGCAGGCGTTGTCGCAGGAGGACATCATCGCGCTGTTGCAGCGGGCGCTGAACGACAGTGAGCGTGGGCTGGGTGCGCTGGGGCTGACGGCGGATGAGGGTGCGCTGGAGGCGATTGCGTCGTATTCGAGCGGCGATGCGAGGAATGCGCTGAACGCTCTGGAGGTAGCGTCGAAACTCGCGCAGAGCCGTGGTGAGAACGTCATCACGAAGGAGCTGGCGGCGGAGGCGTTGCAGCAGCGGGTGCTGCTCTATGACAAGAAGGGCGAGCAGCACTATGACGTGATCTCGGCGCTGCATAAGAGTGTGCGGAACTCGGATGCGGATGCAGCGCTGTACTGGCTGGGGCGGATGCTGGCGGCGGGCGAGGATCCGATGTATGTGGCGCGGCGCGTAGTGCGAATGGCAGTGGAGGATATTGGACTGGCGGCGCCCGAGGCGTTGAATCTCTGTTTGAGTGCGCGGGATGCGCTGCACTTTCTGGGGTCGCCGGAGGGGGATTTAGCGTTGGGTGAGGCGGTGGTCTATCTGGCACTGGCGCCGAAGTCGAATGCGCTGTACACGGCGTATGGCGAAGTGCTGGCTGACATCGAGGCGAAGCCCGCGGAGCCGGTGCCGCTCTATCTGCGCAATGCGCCGACGCGGCTGATGAAGGAGCTCGACTACGGCAAGGGGTATGAGTACGCGCACGATGTTGAGGGCAAGGTGGCGGATATGGAGTGTCTGCCGCCGTCGCTGGCGGGGCGCAGGTACTATCAGCCGACCAATGAGGGAAGAGAGAAGCTGTTGTCGCAGAGGATGGAAGAGATTCGAAGGATTCGGGAGTCGAAGCGGTGAGCGTATATTGGGGCGCATTATGAAGATTGCGATTGGTGCGGTTGTTTGTGGTGTGGTGATGTGTGCGGCGACGGGTGCGCAGTCGTTGCTGGTGGCGAACCAGGGCAATGCGACGCTGAGCGTGATCGATGCGGCGAGCGGGAAGACGGTGGGAGTGGTCGAGGAGAAGACGCCGGGCGTGCATGGGCATGAGGTGGTTGCGTCGGCGGATGGGAAGACGGCGTATCTGCCGATCTATGGAAGCACGGGCGTGGGGAAGCCGGGCATTGATGGGCACGAGATGCTGGTGATCGATGTGCCGTCGCACACGGTAGTGGGGCATGTGGAGTTTGGGCATGGCGTGCGGCCGCATCTGCCGGTGCTGGATGCGAAGCGGCATCTGTTGTACGTGACGACGGAGCTGGATGATGCGGTGACGGTGATCGACACGCGGACGCAGAAGATTGTGGGCAAGGTGCCGACGGGAGCGGAGCAGTCGCACATGCTGGTGCTGTCGAGCGATGGGACGCGCGGGTATACGGCGAATGTGGGGCCGGGGACGGTGTCGGTGCTGGACATGGTGGGACGGAAGACGATTGCGGTGATTCCGGTGGCGGGCGAGGTGCAGCGGGTTGCGATCTCGAAGGATGACCGGTGGGTGTTTACGTCGGACACGGCGAAGCCGAGGCTGGCGGTGATTGATACGAAGACGAACAAGGTGGCGAAGTGGATTGATCTGCCGGGGATGGGATATGGCGCGGCTCCGACGGCGGATGGGAAGTGGCTGCTGATTGCGATTCCTGCGACGAATGAGGTTGCGGTGGTGGACATCGCTGCAATGAAGGTGGCAAGGACGATCAAGGTTGCGGCGAGACCGCAGGAGGTGTTGATTCAGCCGGGCGCGGCGGTGGCGTATGTGTCGTGCATGGGAGTGGGGAAGGTGGCGGCGATCGATCTGAAGAGCTGGGATGTGGCGCGGGTGATCGACGCAGGGCCGGGGGCTGATGGGTTGGCGTGGGCGAAGTAAGGCGGGGGCTTCGTTGCGGCGGCGCGAGTTTCTAAGAGGCACGTTGTGGGGTGGGGCGGGCATAGTGGTTGGGGCTCGCGGTGCCGGAGCGGAGCCGCCGCTGTCGGCGATGGCATGTAGCGCGGCTCTCTCGTTGTCACGTGCTGGATGGGTGTCGCTTCTGGATCGCATGGCGCGGCCGGTGTTGAGCGCGGCGGCGGAGGGCAGGCTGCAGGCGTGGATGCCGGTGGAAGCGGCTCCAGGACATGAAGATGAGCGGCGGAAGGTGACGCATCTGGAAGCGGTGGGAAGGACGCTCGCGGGGATGGCGCCGTGGCTGGAGCATGGGCCGAGTGACGGTGCTGAGGGCGAATTGCGTGGGCGGCATGTGGAATGGGCGCGTGGCGCGGTTGCGCATGGAGTGGATCAGAGTTCGGTGGCTTGGCTACGGTTTGGTGAGGAGCGGCAGACGATTGTGGATGCTGCGTTTCTGGCGCTCGCGTTACACCGTGCGCCGAAGACGCTGCGCGATCCGTTGCCGAAGAATGTAAGAGCGCAGCTTGCGGATGCGTTACGGGCGACTCGGAAGCAGACACCGCCGATGAATAACTGGCTGCTGTTCGCGGCGATGATCGAGCTTGCGCTGTATGAGCTCGGCGAAGAGTGGGATCGCCAGCGCGTGGATTTTGCGCTGAAGAAGATGGGCGAGTGGTATGTGGGCGATGGTGTGTATGGCGATGGGCCGCACTTTCACGCGGACTACTACGACTCGTTTGTGATGCATCCGTTTCTGCTGGCGGTCTTGGATGCGGTTGGCGATAAGGATCCGGCGTGGAACGCGATGATTGGGGTCGAGCATGCGCGAGCGATGCGGTATGCGGCGATCCAGGAGCGGACGATTGCGGCGGATGGGAGCTTTCCGCCGGTGGGACGATCGCTGGCGTACCGGTGTGGGGCGTTTCATCTGCTGGCGGATGCGGCGTACCGGAAGATGCTGCCGGAGCACGTGACGCCGGAGCAGGTGCGGTGTGCGTTGAGTGCGGTGATTGCACGGACGTTGAATGCGCCGAATACTTTTGATGAGCATGGGTGGCTGCGCATTGGGTTGTGCGGGCATCAGCCGGAAATTGGAGAGACGTATATCTCGACGGGGAGTTTGTACCTGTGCACGGCAGCGTTTCTGCCGCTGGGGTTAAGTGCAGAGGATGAGTTCTGGAGCGTGCCGGAGGCGCCGTGGAGTGGGAAGAAGGTTTGGAGCGGTGTGGATCTATTAGCGGATCATGCGCTGGATTAGGCGTGGAACGGCGATGTTCCCCGTGGAACGTTCATTTGTATGTCGCTAAGAAATGTGGGAAACGCAATTTCCTGTGGATAGTTGTTGGCGGCTAGGCGATTACCGAATCCGAAGGTGGTGACGTATCCATCGTTTGCTGTCTCACCCCAGCGAGCAAGCTCGCCGGAACCCCGTCCGCGAACGACACCCCACCCTGCCGCTACGCGTCGAGGGTGGGGCACCCGGGCTTCGGTGGGCCGTTTTAGTCGGCGTACTTTACGGAGCAGCCGTAGCTGCGGGTGACGGGGGTGGCGACGGGTTTGCCGGACATGGCTTCTTCGAGCGCCTCGCTAACGTAGTTGTGGGCGCCTTTGAGGGTGTCGGGGTCAGGCGAGGGCTTGTCGTCAATGGCGCCCATGTAGACGAGCTTGCCGGTGGGGTCGATGACGAACATGTGCGGCGTAGTCTTGGCCTCGTAAAGATGGCCGATCGCGCCGGATGGGTCCAGGATGGCAGCGGTGGGAGCGGCGTGCTTGGAACTCAGGTATTCGTTCTCTTCAGAGGGTGTCATGTAGCCCTGCTGGCCGGGGGCGGAGGAGAGGATGCTGAGCCAGACGACGCCTTTGGAAGTCCATTCTTTTTGCAGGGATTCCATGTTGCCGCTGTTGTAGTGCTTCTGCTCGTAGGGGCAGCCGCGGTTGGCCCACTCGAGGACGACCCACTTGCCTTTGTACTGAGAGAGCGACTGGGTCTTGCCGTTGGAGTCGGTGCCTTTGAAGTCAGGGGCCTGGTCGCCGGGTTTGACGGCGAAGGCGGTGGAGGCGACGAGGGTGGTGGCGAGGATGGCAGATTTGAGCAGGGAGTTGAGGCGAGTCATCTTTGCTCCTTTGTGACTGTAGTCAGACGAGATTGGCGTCGCGCCAGAGTTTCCATGGTCCGCCGGGACGCCGACGGTAGACCGAAAGCGTGTAGCCCGTGCGCGTAATTGGCTCCCCGTTCGTGGGGGTGATGCGGACCTCGAGCCAGGTGCGCGCGAATGCGAGATCATCGCGAACCTCAACTTCGCGTACGTCGGCGAGGACGTTGAGGCTCATTTGTTTGACGTTGTTTTCGAAGTGTTGGATGAAGACGTCGTGGCCAAAGGGTTCTGCGCCGGCGGTGAGGAAGAGTATGTCTTCGTCCATCAACGGTTTGATGGTTTCGAGGTCGCCGGTGGCGGAGGCGCGGGCCCAGGCGGCGACGAGCGAGCGGATCTGCTGGGCGTCATTTGGGGTGCCGGGGGTCATGGCTTCGAGGTGTCCTTTTCGATGGCCCTGAGGACGATGTCTTTGGTCAGGAGCTCGGGGAGGACGTCGGCGTTCGACTTCTCGCCGGCGGGGTAGATGACGTAGGTGGGAACGCCGCTGCGCTCAACTGCAGCGAGCGCCTGGGTGATGGCGGGATCGTACTGGGTCCAGTCGGCGCGCAGGAGGACGAAGTCCTTCGTGATGAGTGTGGAGTCGACCTCGGCGGACTCGAGCACGGCACGCTCGTTGACCTGGCAGCTGAGGCACCACGCGGCAGTGAAGTCGACGAAGACGGGCTTTCCGGAGGAGCGTGCGGCTGCAAAGGAGGCGGAGGTATATGGCTCCCACTTGAGAGTGCTGACCCGCACTTTGAGCAGCGGAATTGCGACGGCGAAGATGATGAGCAGCGTCGCTGCGATGGCGGAGCCCCACTTTGCGGGCCATCGGCCAAGCACCCAGCCGGCGATGGCGAGAATGAGGAAGCAGGCGAGTAGGCGTGTCATGCGGTCGACGCCGTCGTTGGCGTAGAGGTGGGCGTAGACCCAGGCGAGCCAGATCGCAGTGGCGAAGAGCGGGACGGCAGTGAACTGCTTGAGGGTCTCCATCCAGGCGCCGGGTTTGGGGAGAACCTTTGTCCACTGTGGCTGCATCGTGAGGACGAGATAGGGAAGCGCGAGGCCGATGCCAAGCGCGGTGAAGACCACGAAGGTCACCCATGCGGAGTGCGCGAGCGCGAAGCCGACGGCGGCGCCCATGAGCGGCGCGGTGCATGGTGTCGCGACGACGGTGGCGAGGACTCCGGTGAAGAAGCTGCCAGTGTAGCCCTGCTTCTGCGCGAGTCCGCCGCCGGCGCTGGTAAGCGAGAGGCCGAGCTCAAACTGGCCAGCGAGAGAGAGCGCGAGGAAGAACATCAACGCTGCGAGTACGGCGATGAAACCGGGCGACTGCAGCTGGAATCCCCAGCCGAGCTCGCGGCCACTTGCGCGCAGCACGAGCAGCACGGCGACGATGATCCAGAAAGAGACGACGATGCCGAGGGTGTAGACGAGGCCGTGAAGGCGCTGATGTTTCTTTTCTTCTCCGGAGGAGTTGAGCAGCGCGAGGCCCTTGAGGAAGAGCACGGGGAAGACGCATGGCATCAGGTTGAGGATGATGCCGCCGAGGAAGGCGAGGCCGATGGCGCCGAAGATGGTGACGCTGGCCGGGGTGACTCGTTTGGCGGCTTTGGCGGCAGGAGTGAGGCCGGATGTGACGACGCCGGGTGTGATGGGCGCGTTGAGCTCATAGCTTTCGGTGCTGGAGAGTTCGACGACACCGTGGAGATTTTTCGGGAGCGAGGTGGAGTCATGGGCGCGCTCGAGCGTGATGCGGATGCCGTCTGGAAGTGACTGGAGTTCCTGGTCGGCGGCGTTTTCGATGACCTCCTGATCCAAGGGGTAGAACTCGGCGTCCTCTTCATGCGTGCCGGTGTGGAGGGTGAGCGCGATGTGCTTGGCGTCGCCGATGGCCGAGACGGACATCGTGGGCGGCAAGGGCTTGGGGATCAGGTTCAGGGCTTCGCCGAGGGCGCCGACTACGGGTGCGGGCGGGATGGGGCCGCGAACGACGTTCATGTCGAGGCCGAGGTGGGCCTTACCGGGGAGGCAGACCTGGGCGCAGACGAGCCAGCTGACGTGGGCGTCGAGGTGAGCTTTGCCGAGTTTTGCGTCAGCGGGTGTGGTGAGGGTGATGGGGTAGGCGACCTGGTCCTCGTAGCCGTAGTCCATCAGCGGGCCGAGCGGAAGGCGCTGCGGAGGAGGGAACTGCAAGGGGCCGGCGGTAAAACCCTTGGGAAGCGTCCACTTGATGGAGGGCGGCTCGCCGGAGTCGCCGGCGTTGATCCAGTAGACGTGCCAGTGCTCCTCGATGGTGAGGACGAGGCCGATGGTCTGGGTGCCGCCGGGGGTGATCTGCGGGGAGAGCGAGGTGAGTTCGGCGGTAAGGTGCTGGGCTTTGACGGGGCCGGGGCTGCCATCGCCGACTTCCGGGATCTGCGCGTGAAGAGGGGCGCTCGACTGGATGCCGAACAACGGGAGCAGCAGGAGAAGGCCGAGGAGGGCGAGCCTCTGCTGCCAGCGTGTGCGTCCGAATCTCATAACGACCATTGTAGAAGGCGACCCACGTGTCGAAGCTGATGGCGAGCAGATTGGACAATGCAATGACAACTTACGCGACGCGGGAGGAGCTGCCGAAGAGGCGAGCGTGCTCGATGAGGACGCAGCGGTCCATGACGACGTGAATGCCCGCTTCCTGGGCCTTGATGGCGGCAGGCTCGTTGATGATCCCGAGCTGCACCCAGAGATTTTGGAAGCCGAGGTCGATCATCTCGTCGACGATTTCGGGGATGTAGCGGGGCAGGCGGAAGACGTCGACGACGTCCGGGTGGTCCGGGAGATCGGCCAGAGAGGGATAGGAGCGCTCGCCGAGGACATGCGCGATGGCGGGGTTGACGGGGAGGATGCGGTAGCCGTGGCGCTGCATGTATGCAGAGACGGAATGGCTGGGGCGAGTGGGATCGTCGGAGAGACCGACGACGGCCAGGGTGCGAGGCTGGTGGTCGTAGCCACCGAGCATGTTGAGGATCACGTCAGGTTCGTTCATGGCTGGCTCCCTTCTCTGCTCAGGGCTGCTTCTAGTTGCTAAGGGCTGCTTTTACTCAGGGCTGGGTTACCGGGAACGCACACCGTCTCGTCTACAATAGACGCTGATGGGACGGCCGAGTAGCGCGTCCCTCATTCTGGAGTAGCTTTTGTTCGGAAGACGATCGTACCTCAAGGCTTCGTGCGGAGATGATGTGCTCTGGCGCAGGCCGATTCTTCTGGGTTCAGCCGCAGCGTTGAGCATTCTTGCGGCGGGCTGCGGAAACCAGTACCGGCCGGTTGTGAGCGCGATTAATCCGGTTGGTCCTGCTTCTCAGCCGACAAAATACGCGATTGCAGTTTCGGCTCCGAGCCCAACGTCGCCGGGCCTGCTGACGTTTGTGGATTTTGCGGGCGACACGGTGCTTTCGACGCCGCAGGTTCTTTCAAGTCCGGTCTATCTGGCGCTGGCTCCCGGCGGCGGGCAGGGGTATCTGATCAATAGCGCGGGCTCGTTCAACACATTCCCGGCAGGCAGTCCTGAGTCGCTGATCTCCAGCCAGATTGGGCAGAGTACGCTGAGCGCCGGCTCGCCGCCGGTGACCATCACGTCGGTGACGCTGTCGGGGACGAATGCGTCGGTCTTCGTGCCGGAGCCTGGGTTGTCCCAGGTGGCAGCGCTTACGGGTACCGGATCGCTGGATCAGAACATCGGAGTGCCGAATAACCCGATCTACCTGGTTGGAGCAAACGGTGCGCGGCGCGCATACGTGATCAGCCAGGGAGATGGTGTGACGGCGAGTACGGTGTCGTCGATCGAGAGCGGAAACCTGGCGGTCTCGAGCACGATTCCAGTGGGGATCGATCCCACGTATGGAGTCATGACCGGAGATGGAAACAGGGCGTTCATCCTGAATACGGGCTCGGGCACGGTGAACGTGATCAACGTAGTCAACAATGGGCCGGACCTCGCGATGCCGGTGATTCCCAAGACGGGGACGCTGGGATTGAAACCGGTGTGGGCTGATCTCTCGCCCCTGACGAACCAACTGGTGGTGCTGAACCAAGGGGATGGAACGCATCCGGGTTCGCTGAGCATCATCAATATTCCGCTCTGCAGCGTGGCATCGCCGGCGACCAACCCGAACTGCGATCCGGCCAACCCGGTGGACGCTGTCGGCTTCGGTACGGTGCTGGCGACGGTTCCTGTGGGCATCAACCCAGTGATGGTGTCGGTGCTGCAGGATGGGACGAAGGCCTATGTGGCGAACCAGGGTGTTCTCTGCCCGGCGAACGCGACCAATTGCACCAACGTTGAGGGTTCGGTGAGCGTGGTGAACCTTGCGAGCGGGACGGTGAGTGCTACGATTCCGGCAACTTCTGTGGTCAGCGCCACGGCGGATACGAACACGACGCCGGGGGCTGCTTATGGGCATCCGACGACGATCGTCGCGACAACCGGGACGCCGACCGGGAAGGTTTATGTGACGTCGGCGGACAACAAGTTCATGACGGTGATCGCAACGGACACGGACACGGTTGAGACGCATGTCAATCTGCAGGGTCTCGGAGTGCGGGTGGTGGTCACGGCACCGTAAACGCTTGTAGGCAAAGAGCAGAAGGGCCGCCTGTGAGGGCGGCCTTTGCTCTGATTCGAAAGGGTTTAGGTTCCTGCCATCACGACGGGGAGCGTTGGGGTGTCGGAGCCACCTTCGTTCTCTATGGTGACGCCGAAGCCTTTGGCCGGGATTCCCTTGGGAAGTTGCGGCATGATGACGCTGGCGCTGCCCTGAGCGTCCGGTTTGAAGGTGGTTACTGGCATCGAGTTCCTTCCGTCAGCGGGTATGAGCCAAAGCTCGTAGGTTTTGCCAAAGGGCGCGGGATCCATGTGGGTTGCGATGAAGACGAGCGCGCCCTTATCCGCCAGATAGGCGGCGAGCGCCGTGGCGGCCGGGGTGCCCGGCTTCACATCAGACGTCGAGTGCAGGGCCACCTGCATGGCGTTGGCGGCGGTGAGGGTAGCAAGGGCGTCCTGTGCGCGGGCGGATCGTCTGGTCGCGTCATCGAGCCTGGCCTGCTGTGCGGCTACGGAGCCCTGGATCTGCTGGCGTTGGTGAAACTGAAGGCCGGCGACGAAAGAGCAGCCTGCGGCAACGGCCCAACCCGTCCAGGCAAGCACCCAGGGAGCACGGCGCGGGCGGCTGCGAGCAGCTTTTTCTTCTTCCTCTTCGGCGGCTTCCATGCGACCGCGGCGCTGGCGGGTGGCGAAGACGGGCTCGGCGGAGTCGCGATCTGCGCGATCGGTTCGATCGCCGCGATCCATGCGGTCAAAGCGATCGACGCGATCTGGGCGGTCTACAACTGGGCGGTCTACAACGGCGACAGGGGCGGGCTCCGGGGGAAGGACGGGCTTCGGCTCTTTAGCGACCTGGCGCATGAGGCGCTCGCGCGCTTCCGGTGGGGGCGCGACTATGTCGGAGGTCATGGAATAAGCGACGAGGTCGCCCTGCAGCTTGGCGATCTCGCCGCGGCAGAGGTCGCAGGTCTCTGCGTGCAGCTTGGCCTGGCGCGTGCGGTCCTCAGGCAAGAGCTGGAGCGCGAAGAGTACGAGGTCGTCTTCCGGGATGTGATTGCCGATGGTCAAGCTTCCAGCTCCTTTCTCAGGGTTAACAGCGCACTGCGAATTCGGGTTTTTACGGTTCCAAGGGGGTCTCCGGTGATTTCGGCTATCTCCGAATGGGTCAGTCCATCGAAGTATGCCATCTCCAGCGTCTTTCGTTGCTCCAACGGAAGATGCACGATAACCGCCCTTGCCCGCTGCATTAACGTGTTCCTCTCGGCCTCGTCGGCCAGATTGAAGGGTGAGGCGAGATAAACCTCCTCGATCTGCTCGCTGGGGCGTTTGCGCCGGAGCGTGTCGATGGAGCGATTGCGGGCGACGACGGCGAGCCAGCCGCCGAGGCTGCCGCGTGCAGAGACGAAGGTCTCGGGCCGGCGCCAGAGGCCGAGAAAGACCTCCTGGAGGACGTCCTCGGCTGAGGCGGGATCGCGGAGAACGCGCAACGCCACTGAATACACGACTTTGGAGTACCGGCCATAGAGTGTGGACATAGCCTGCTCGTCGCCGCGACGCACCCGGTCCAGCAGCTGACCATCCTGCTCTGTGTCTCCGCTAATCACCGGTCCTTCGACGTTGCTCTTCATCGATACGTTCCTGCGACGATGCCGGATTGCCGGGAAGACAACCCTGCAGCTCGTGGTTGCCCTATTTGACGCGCGGCTTTGGCTGTTTCCGAGTGCCAGTGTACGTCATCGCATTGCAGAAGCGAGGCGGCCTCAGGGAAACTGGTGTGGCCCCGCGCTGAAGGCGATCTTGGGGGCATTGGACGCCCTTGAAGCTTCGGTTGGACAAATTGTTGGTGGACCGGGGACACGCGGCCTCGCGTGAGCGCGCGCAGGCGCTAATCCTCGCGGGGCGCGTGCTGGTGAATGAGCAGAAGGTGGACAAGCCGGGCGCGCAGGTGGGCGAGGATGCGAATCTACGGCTGTTGGGCGAGGACCTGCGCTATGTGAGCCGCGGCGGGTTGAAGCTGGAGCATGCGCTTGCAACGTGGTCGATTGATGTGACTGGGCTGGCATGCGCGGATGTGGGTGCATCGACGGGCGGATTCACGGACTGCATGCTGCAGCGCGGAGCGGCAAGTGTGTTGGCGATTGACACGGGCTTTGGCCAGATTGCGCACAAGCTGCGGGTGGACCCGCGAGTAAGGCTGATGGAGCGAACGAACGCGCGGACGCTGAAGCCGGGCGAGGTCGCGGACGGGGCGAGTGAACCGATTCGGTTTTTTGCGATGGATGTGAGCTTTATCTCAGCGACGCTGGTGCTGCCCGCGGTTCTGGCGGCGCTGGCTCGTGCGGGCGAGGCGTGGCGCGGCGAGGCTGTGGTGCTGGTGAAGCCGCAGTTCGAGGCGGGGCGCGAGCACGTGGGCAAGGGCGGCATTGTGCGCGATCCGGTGGCGCATGAGCTGGCGATTGAGCGCGTGAAGGCGGCGGTTCGTGAATTGCGAGGCGAGGTGCTGAGTGTGATGGACTCGCCGATCCTGGGCATGGAAGGGAACCGGGAGTTTCTGCTGCATGCGCGTTGGAGTTGATTGGTTCGTTCATGATGCGCTGGTGCGAGGCGCGGGTACACTACACACACGATGCCTCAGGCCGCGATCATCTCGAAACCACAGAAGCCGGAGCTATGTGAGATTCTTGCGCAGCTGCTGGATTGGTTTGCCGGGCGCGGGTATGAGTGCGTGCTCGATCCGGAGAGCGCGAGCTATTTGAATCGGCGGCAGGATGCGGTGGAGCGTCCGGAGATGCCGGGGCACAACCCCGAGATCTGCGTGACGCTGGGCGGCGATGGGACGCTGCTGTCGGCAGCGCGAGCGTTTGCCTACACGGATACGCCGATCCTGGGGTGCAATCTTGGCTCGCTGGGATTCCTGACGGAGGTTCCACTCGGAGAGCTGTTTGCGACGCTGGAGGCGTGGAAGAATGGAGCGGCGTTTATCGACTGCCGCAACTTCATGCACGCAGAGCTGGTGCGCCACAACCAGCCTCCACGCGAATGGCTGGCACTCAACGATGTTGTGTTGGCCAAGGGCGCGATCGCTCGCATGGGCGAGTTTATGGTGGAGCTCGACGGCGCCTTTGTAGCGCGATTCCGCGCTGACGGCGTGATTGTCGCGACGCCGACGGGATCGACGGCGTACAACCTGGCGGCGGCTGGACCGATCCTGATTCCGTCGCTCGACGCGATGGTGTTGACGGCGATCTGTCCGCACCTGCTGACGATTCGTCCGATTGTGGTGCCGGGGCAGTCGGAGATTGCAGTGACGGTCGATGTGGTTCCGCACGAAACTTACCTGACGGTGGATGGCCAGGAGGCAGTGGAGCTGCTGCTGAATGACCGGATTCTTTGCCGGAGATCGGAGCGGCAGGTGAAACTTCTGCGTCTGCGACCGAACGGAATCTTCAATGTGCTGCGGTCGAAGTTGAGTTGGGGCGAGTTGTAGCTTCGAGCACGTCAGCTGCAGGTAAGTTTTGCGGGCTGGTGGTGTGGGAGCGGCGACCCTTCAGCACATGCCCGGCGGCGACGATGAGAAGCGCGAGCGGAACCGGGGCGAGCAGGGCGAACCAGTCGGGAATACCCCAGAAAAAAAGCAGGTAGGGCAGGATGTAGCAGACCACGACGAGATAGGTGTGGATTCCTTCGGAGAGCAACAGGATGGGGAGGATGAGAATCGTCGCGTCGTATGACGAGAAGTGGTAGCTCAACAGTGAGGCACCGACCATGGCGACGCCAAAGCTGATGGAGACGGATTTCGCCTTGCGAACCACGTAGGCGCAACAGGCGAAGACAAACATCGAAGCGAGCGCAGTTACCAGGAACGATGCGCTGGCTGAGAGGTGGCGGGCTCCGCAGATGTAGATGAGGCCGTAGAGGTTTGGCATGCGCTGCGGATAGACGGACATCGCCTCCTGAACCGCGGCGCTCTGGTTGTGCGCGAGCGAGATTGTCGAGATGAGCGAGGTAAGTGCGATGACCCCAGCCTTGCGCACGAGAATTACCGAGAGACCCGTCAGCAGAGCGCTGACCGCGGCGAAGCTGGTGAAGAAGCGGCGGCCGTAGCGCACTCCGAGGAGGAGGCCAATGGGAATGGCGAGCTGCGGGCGGAAGATCGCCAGACCAATGAAGATGCCGGCGCCCCATTCGTCATGGCTTTCGAGCCGTTGAAACGCCAGACAACAGAGGAGAAGGAACAGGATGCTGTCCTGCCCTACGATGATGGTGAGAAAGACCGGAAGGAACGTGAAGAAGGTAAAAGCGGGCGCGTGCCTCGCGAGGGGGAAGGCCGTGTGACGCGGGCCAGTGACGTAGGCGAAGCCCAGAAGAATGCAATTGATCGCGATGGAGGCAAGATACGCCGCGCTGTAGGGCAACAGAGAGAAGGGAATGAAGAGGAGGGCCTCAAAGGAGGGGTGATAGAACGGCTTGACGCCGAAGATCGGGGAGACGAAGTGGTCCGCTGCCGCCTTCTGAAAGCCGAGATCATAGAGGTGCAAGATGGAGCTTCTGGCGAGATGTCCGGCGGCGTAGAAGGCGCGGAAGTCATAGTTGCGCGCAACCCCGCCTACGAGCGCGATGCCCAGCAGTTCCGCGCACAGCAGGAGCACACACCAGCCCCGGAAGGCCTTCGACCTGAGGACACGCGCAACTGCGACTGTCATGAAAGAGGCAGCCAGTCTACGAGGACAGTGAGGTCCCAGGGAAGGAAATTCGCAAAGGAAAGTGAGGGAGATGGTGCGCCCGGAGCGAGTCGAACGCCCGACCTACTGGTTCGTAGCCAGTTGCTCTATCCACTGAGCTACGGGCGCACATTGCAGAAGATGCAACCTGAACAGGATACAGGATATCGCGTGGTTACCGCAACTCTGCTGGTGAAGACTAGCTTGCTGCGGGTTGCGGTTCGGGCGCGGTCTGCGGCGGGATGAGCGAGACGCGCTCGACGATGTCGAGACCGGAGTGGCGGAGCAGGCCGTGCACGATGGGTTCAGTGAGCCGGGTTGCGTCGTACTCAATACGAACGGTGCGGGCGGCTTCGTCGAAGACAAGTCCACGGATTCCGTAGACCTCCGAAATGCGACCGAGCGCCATCATCGCGGCTTCGCTCGGCGGAACGCCGAAGCGGTACATTACGTCCAACTGCGTCATAGCTCTATCCTAACAAGCCGCGCGGAGGTTCATGAGGCGAGCTTTTTGAGGTAATTCACGATTTCGGGGCTCGTCCACTCCTGGGGGCCGATGAACTTGCGGCGAATCATGCCGCTTTTGTCGATGACGTAGGTCTCGGGGTAGCGGAAGGTGCCGTACATTGCGTTGGAGCGCTGGTCGCCGTCGCGGACAGTGAGCAACGAGACGGAGTGCTGCTTGAGAAAGCGCTCGTAGGCGGTCGCGTCGTCATCGGTGGAGACGGCGACGATCTGCACCTGAGGCAGGTCGCGTTGCAACTCCTCGAGGCTCGGGAGTTCCTCTAGGCAGGGGGCGCACCAACTGGCCCAGAAGTTCAGCACGACCACGTGGCCGTGGAGCTTGTTGAGGTCGACGGTGTGCTCGCCATCGTTCAACGCGAACACAGGGGCGCGGGTGCCGATCTGTTCAGGGTGGGAGCCGCGATCGCAGCCTGTCCCGGTGAATATAAGGAGCGTAGCCGCGGCGAGCAGTGCGGGAATCCGTCGCCCAGCCAAGCGCGCACTCAAGTGATTGACCATCCTCCCTATAATACGAACCTGTGTCTGACCGGCCCAACTCCGACGAACCAAAGCTCAGCCCCATTCTTGGCCTTCCCGTCGATGACGAGCCGTCGCGTGCGTCGCCGTCTGCGGCGACTGGGGCGGCTCTGACACCGATGGGCGAGGAGATCCGCTTTGAACTGAGCGTGATTATTCCGGCGCGCAATGAAGAGCGGAATCTTCCTGTGTGTCTCGAGAGCCTGCTGGTGCAGGATTCGACCCTGTTTCCGCTAGGTACGGACTGGGAGTTGATTATCGTCGATGACCACTCGACGGACCGCACGCTTGCGATTGCGCAGGAGGCGGCGGCGAAGCACGAGAGCGTCCGCGTGCTGGAGGCTCCGTCTCTGGCCGATACGCAGGGCGGATTCACGGGCAAGACGAACGCTTGCTGGTTTGGCGCGCAGCACGCGCGAGGCAGATGGCTGCTGTTTACCGATGCGGACACGATGCATGAACCGAACGATCTTCGGCACGCATTGCATGAGGCCGAGAAGTATAAGGCCGTTTTGCTCTCGTACTCGCCTCGGCAGATCGTCTCCGGCGTGGCGCAGCGTGCGCTGATGCCGCTCATCTTCTCTGAGCTCGCGAGCGTATACCCGCCGGCGGAGGTGAACGATCCGAACAAGCGCACGGCCGCGGCGAATGGGCAGTTTCTGCTGGTGGAACGCAGGGCATACTTTGCCATTGGCGGACATCGCGCTGTGGGATGGTCGGTTCTCGAGGACGTTGATCTTGCGTGGAACATGAAGCGCGCCAAGCGCACGATTCGGTTCCGTTATGCTCCTGATGCACTGAGTACGCGGATGTACCGCGGATTCGGCGACATGGTGGAGGGTTGGACGAAGAACCTTGCGCTACTGTTTCCTCATGCTCTGCGGCTGGCGGCGTGGCGCATGCTTGACGTGATTCTCCTGCTGCTGCCGCTGTTGATCTGGCTGTTACCGTATCTCGTGCTGTGGCAGCGAGCGGCGATTTTGCTGCTATGGCTACGCACGGTCATCCGCTTCTATACTCGAGTGGCGCGATCACACTTCGGATTCGTCAGCTGTGCGCTGTCTATCTTCGGGCTCCCGCTTTTCATTCTGTTGCTGGTGAGGAGCTGGATGCAGCACCACGTGTTTCACCATGTGACGTGGAAGGGAAGGGCATATCACACGGATCGATAGCTCTTTGTAACAGGAATGGGTCTCGCGCATCTAATAGGGGTGTAGAGTTTTGTTCTTATGGTTCTGCTGACACGTAAAGCCGAGTTCTCCGCCGCGCACTTCTACTTCAACCCCGCATGGAGCGAGGAAGAGAACGAGCGTGTCTTCGGCAGATGCGCCAACCGCAAGGGGCATGGCCATAACTACACGCTGGAGGTGACCGTGGCCGGTGAACCAGACCCTGTCTCCGGCTTTGTCGTGGATCTTAAGCAGCTCAAAGACATCCTTGAGAGCGAGGTCCTCTCCGTGTATGACCATCGACACCTGAACTATGAGGTGTCGGAGTTCGCGACCACTGTGCCAACGACAGAGAATATTGCGGTGGCGATCTGGCGGCGGCTTGACGGCAAGATTCCCAATGCGAAGCTTCATCGAGTTCGTATATACGAGATGCCGGACCTCTTCGCAGACTTCTACGGAGAGGGCGCATGAGAAAGAGTCAGCCGCACGCACACCTGTCGCGCCGATACCACTTCGCTGCCTCGCACCGGCTGCATGTTGACGCGCTTTCACCGGAGGAAAATCGCGCGACCTTCGGCAAGTGCAACAACCCCTATGGTCACGGGCATGATTACACCGTCCAACTTACTCTCTCGGGGCCGATCGATCCGGTGACGGGGATGGTCACGAATCTTGCTGACCTGGATGCATTCGCGGAGCGTGAGATGTTCGCGCGCTTTGATCACGCGAACCTGAACACGCTGGAGTGCTTCCTTGACCTTGTACCGACAACCGAGAATCTCGCGATCGAGATATGGCGCATCTTTGCCGAGTATCCGCATGCAACCTTAGAGCGTGTTCGCGTGGAAGAGACGAGCAACAACTCCTTCGATTATTTTGGCGCGGGCTCGCAACCAACGACCGCAACCTCGTACTTGTAACCCCAGAGACTGATGACGACAAAACCACCAGTAGAGAAGCCAAGTCCGGATCGCCCGGGAGAGACACCTGCACAGCGCGCTGCTGAGGCGGCGCACGTCGAGCTTGGACAGGCATCGCTTCAACAGATCTACGCGGAGCTACTGAACCGCATTGGAGAAGATCCATCGCGCAATGGGCTGGCGCGAACGCCGGAGCGTATGGAGAAGTCGATGGCCTTTCTAACGCGCGGCTATGGGCAGACCGTTGAGGGAGTGCTTCATGGCGCTCTCTTCGACGTGGATTACGACGAGATGGTGATCGTCAAAGACATTGAGTTCTATTCGCTTTGCGAGCATCATCTGCTGCCTTTTTTCGGCAAGGCGCATGTCGCCTATCTGCCGGACGGCAAGGTCATCGGCTTGAGCAAGGTTGCACGCATTGTCGATCTTTTTGCGAGGCGGCTTCAGGTGCAGGAACGCCTGACGCAGCAGATCGCCGAGGCTGTCTTTGACGCAATTCATCCACAGGGCGTCGGTGTCGTCCTTGAAGGCCAGCATCTCTGCATGATGATGCGGGGCGTCGAGAAGCAGCACTCGCAAACAGTGACCAGCTCGATGCTGGGCGTCTTCAAGTCCCAGCAGCAGACTCGCAATGAGTTCCTTTCGCTGATCGACGCAAGGCCCTTCAGCCGTTAAGGTAGTTGTATGAACGGGCTCCTCATCATCGACAAGCCTGCGGGTATGACATCGCACGATGTGGTATCGATCGTGCGCCGCGCCACGGGTGAGCGCAGCGTCGGACACCTTGGGACGCTGGATCCGATGGCCACCGGCGTGCTTCCTCTGCTGCTTGGAAAATATACGCGGCTCGCGCAGTTCTTCTCCGATTCGGACAAGTACTACACCGGTACGATCCGCTTCGGTTTTGCGACCGATACCTTCGACGCTGAAGGCGAGCCGCAGTCGGTGCCAAAGCCACTTGGTTTAGCGCTTGATCAATTGCGCTTGCTCGCAGCGCAATTCAAGGGCACGATCGACCAGGTGCCCCCGGCATATTCTGCGAAGAAGATCGGCGGCGTGCCGGCACATAAGCTCGCGCGGGCTGGCAAAGAAGTACCGGTCAAGCCTGCGCGGATCACGATTCACAGCTTCACGCTCGATTCGCTCGATGGTGACGTAGCAAGCTTCACGATGCATGTCTCGGCTGGAGGCTACGTGCGGTCTGTTGCGCACGAATTGGGACAGCTTGCCAATTGCGGAGCGCACCTGTCCTCGTTGCGCCGGACGCAGGCCGGAGTGTTCGCGCTCACGCACTCGCTCACAGTGAATGATCTGAAGGCGCTTGCGCCGGCTGAGATTGAGGCGAGCCTTCCACACCCGCGCACAATGCTGCCCGATCTGCCCTCAGTGATTGTTGACGAACTCACTGCAGGGCGGATTCGCAACGGTATGCAGGTGAACGTACAGGAGCTGTCGTCTGCTCCGCTGATCAAGGTTTTCAGCGGGCCACGCGATCTGCTCTGCATCGCGCGCCGCATTGCGGGAACGTTGGTGCAGCCTGTTGTGGTGCTGGGATGATGAGCTACTTCTTGAGCATCGGCTGAATCAACTTCTGGACGTTTTCCGCCACCTGCCTTGCTCCTTGTGCAGTGGGGTGCACACCGTCGGCCTGGATATCGCCGTCGACGCCATAGACATTCTGTAGCAGAAAGGGAAGCAGCGGAAGATGAAACTGCCTGGCGAGCGCGGGGTACATTGAATTGAAGTGCGCGATGTAGTCGGGACCGTACTGCGGCGGTAGCGAGATGCCAGCGAGTGCGACCTTGATACCGCCGCGCTGTAGCCGCTCGATCATCGTGGCAATGTTCTGCTGCGTTATGGAGACGGGCAGCCCCCTGAGACCGTCGTTTCCTCCAAATTCCAGCACGACGATCTGCGGCTTGTGCGCGAGCACACGATCGATGCGTTCCAGGCCGTCTTTCGTCGTGTCACCGCTGACGCCTTCGTTGGCGACCCGGTAGCGATAGCCCGAAGCGTCGAGCAGGCGCTGCAAGTCCGCTGGATAGTTCACCGCCGGATCAATTCCAAGTCCGGCGGTGAGGCTGTCGCCAAAACAGACGATCACCGGTCTTGAGTCTGCCGCGGAATCGGAGTCAGAGGCCGAAACAGCGGTTGGTGACGGATCAACGGTCGCTGGCGGTCGTGCACTTCGGGCGGAGGGGACTGGCCCGTGCTCCGGAGCCGGCTTCGTGGTGTTGCCGGCGGAACTGCATCCCACGAACGCCATGAGCCCGGCGAATATGAGAACCGAATCAAGTCGTAGCCCGTATGCTCTAATCACGGCTTTTATCTTACCCAGAGGGGTGCCTTTGCTGCCGAACCCAAGCTCAACAACTTCCGACACTGCTTCCACTCCCATCATCGTCGTTGAGGGCTTACGTAAGAGCCTTCGCACGGGATCCACGACCGTCGACATCCTGCGCGGACTGGACTTCACCATCGCGCGCGGCGAGTTTGTCGCCATTATGGGCGCATCCGGATCGGGCAAATCGACGCTGCTCGGCCTGCTGGCAGGACTCGACAATCCCAGCTCCGGCAATGTGCGATGGCAAGGAACTGCAATAAGTTATCTGCCTGAGAACGAACTCGCACAGCTTCGCGGCCGCACCATCGGGTTTGTCTTTCAGAGCTATCAACTCATTCCGACGCTGACGGCGCTCGAGAATGTGTTGCTGCCATACGAACTCAACGCCGAGAGTGGCACCCGCCGCGAAGGACTTGATCGCGCGCAACAGCTCCTCACGTCCGTCGGTCTGGGCGAACGCCTCGACCACTATCCAGTTCAGCTCTCGGGTGGCGAACAGCAGCGCGTCGCGCTCGCCCGCGCCTTTATGCTGCGGCCACCGATCGTGCTCGCCGATGAGCCTACGGGTAATCTCGATTCGACGAATGGCCAGCACGTGCTCGATCTCCTGCTTGAACTCAACCGCGCGGAAGGTACAACGCTCGTGCTTGTGACGCACGACTCCGCGCTCGCCGCGCACGCCTCGCGCCGAATCATTCTGCGCGATGGAGCGATTGTGACCGAAGAGCGCAACGCAGTCGTGAGCGAGGTCTGACGATGCCATCGCTCTCCTACTCGACGGCCGCCCGCGTCGCGACACGTGAGCTTCGCAGCTCTCCGGGGAAGTTTGCGTTTGTTTTACTCTCCGTTGCGGTTGGCGTGGCTGCACTTACTGGCGTGCGTGGGTTCTCGGCATCGTTTCGTTCGATGCTTTTGTTGCGCGCGCGGAGCATCATGGCGGCGGATATCGCCGCGCGCATGATGGATGTGCCCACGGTCGCCGAGCAATCTGCGATCGACAAGATCCAAGGTCTAGACGCGACGCCTGTCACCGAGATACTCTCGATGGCATCGTCAACGACCTCGCTTGATCCACTGCTCGTCGCGCTCAAGGCTGTCGATCCCGCAAAGTATCCCTTCTACGGCGATGTCGTACTTGAGCCAGCGATTCCGCTGCGCGAGGCTCTCACGGACTCCACCGTCGCGGTTGGTGACGATCTCCTGCTACGTCTCCATGTCAAGGTCGGTGATTCGATTAAACTTGGAAACAGCATCTTTCGCATAGCCACCGTAGTGACGGATGAACCTGACCGGCTCACCGGTTCCTTCGCTGCAGGTCCGCGGATCCTTATCTCGCAGCATGCACTCGCCAGCACGGGTCTGCTTGCGCCGGGCACGCGCGCCACGCGCCGCCTGCTGTTCAAGTTGCAGCCCACAGACTCGGGACAGCCGGCATCGGATGCGCACGTTGCAGATCTGCGTACACAACTGGAGGCGATTCTGCCCCAGGCGCAGCTCAGCGACTATCGCGAAGCCAATCCGTCGATCACTCGTGCCCTCGATGGCGCCACTGGATTGCTGTCACTGATGTCGTTGGTAGCGTTGGTGCTCGGTGCGGTGGGGGTTGCGATGGCGATGCGCGCACACCTGCAGCAGCGGCTGGACTCGATTGCGATCATGAAGTCGCTGGGTGCGGGGTCGTCGCAGATCATGCGCATCTACCTGCTGCAGACGTTGTTGCTGGGATTCTGCGGTGCGGTGCTTGGTGTGGTGCTCGGTCTTGGGGTTCAACTTACGCTGCCGCTGTTTCTTGCGAAGCTGCTTCATCTGACGCCAGGCTTCCGAATTGATGCGCACGCGGCGCTGTTGGGTCTTGGTGCCGGTCTGCTTACAACACTGCTCTTTACGCTGCCGCCACTGCTCGATATCCGCAATGTACGGCCGATCCTCATTCTGCGGCGTGCAGTAGAGAATGAGGAGTCGCCACTGTTCACGCGGGCGGCGAAGCATCTTCGTGGCTCGGGCCTCCAACTTGCGGCAACATTACTGATCCTCGTCGGATTGGCTGCGCTTGCCGCTACCGTCGCGGACTCGCGACAGGTTGGTGGTTTCTTTGCAGCCGGTTTGCTTCTTGCGCTGCTCGTGCTGCTTGGCGCGGCAGCGCTGACGCTTCTCCTGCTGAAGGTGTTTCTCAACACCACACGCCGCCAACTCCCCTCCGTGTTGCGGCACGGCCTTGCGAATCTCTACCGGCCGGGCAATCCTTCAGCGGCCCTGCTGGCTGCGCTTGGACTCGGCGTGATGCAGATCGCCGCGGTTTCGATGGTGCAACGCTCGATCGTCGGCGAGATGCAGGCAACTACTGCGGCTAAACTGCCGAATCTGTTCCTCATCGACATCTCTACCGACGAGGTTACCGGCGTGCGGGCGCTGCTCGCTTCACAACCGACGGTGCAGGGAACACCGGAGATCGCGCCGGTGATCTCTGCGCGGATCACCGCGGTCAACGACACGCCGTTCCAGCAACTTCACCTGAAGCACATGCCGCGCCGTGGGGTCATGTCGGCGCAACTTACCTGGCCGCCAACTGTGGACGTTCCACCGCCAGGTGACAAGGTTGTTTCTGGCAAGTGGTGGAGTTTGGCGGAGGCTGGCGACGCCTCGCGTCCGCTCGTCGCCATCGAACGTCATGAGGCCGAGCGTCTGAATGTGCGTGCGGGAGACCGCGTCACCTTTATGCCGCAAGATACGCCAATCACGGCAACTGTGGCGGCGCTCTATGAGGCTGACAGCCAGCACGCCTTCTCACGCGCGGAGTTCGTACTGCCCGAGGCTGCGCTTCGCGGACTTCCCGTCACGTGGTACGGTGGCCTGCACTGCAACCCCACGGCGACGGGCGAACTGCGCCGTATTCTCTATCAGCACTATCCGACGATCACTGTCATTGACGTTGCAGCCACCATGGAGACCGTGCGCGAGGTGCTTTTGCAGATCAGTTATGTCATCCAGTTTCTTGCGGGCTTCAGCACCTTTGCGGGCATTGTGATCCTCGCGAGCGCGATTGCGGGAACGCGCTATCGGCGTATTCGCGAGGTGGTGGTGCTCAAGACGCTCGGCGCAACTCGCCCGCGCATCGCCAGCATCTTTTCGATTGAGTTCGCTGTGCTCGGACTTATCGCCGCTGTTGTCGGACTGGTATTTGCGAATGGGCTTGCGCGCATTCTGCTCAAGCAAGTTTTTCACTTTGACTACCACTTGAACATCGGGTGGAATCTCGCCGCGTTATGCGTGACTGCGGCACTCACGGTCGCGGCGGGCTGGCTCGCGAGTCATCGCGTGTTGGGCCAGAAGCCGTTGGAGGTGCTGCGCGAGGAATAGGTTCCGAGTGCGCGAGTCGATAGGGATGGGAGGCCGAAGAGTATGAGAGCGGTACGAATCATGCGGTTTGGCGGTCCAGAGGTCGTTGAGTTGCAGGATATTCCTTTGCCTTCGCCCGGGCCGGATGAGGTTTTGGTTCGTGTTGCAGCCGCGGGCGTGGCTCCTTGGGACGCAATCATCCGCGAAGGTAAGAGCGAGGTCAGTCCGCACCTTCCGCTGACTTTGGGTTCTGACCTGACAGGCGTCGTAGATCAGGTTGGTCACGCAGTAACGGAATTTCGCCCCGGTGATGCTGTCTACGGAGTCACGAATCCACAGTTTGTAGGAGCGCACGCGGAGTATGCGGTCTGCGTGGGCAGCATGATAGCCCCCAAGCCGAGAGCGCTTAGCGGCCTGGAAGCGGCATGTGCTCCTGTAATCGCGGTAACCGCATGGCAGATGCTCTTCGAATATGCGAAGTCGAAACGCGGCCACACTAAGGGATCCGTTCCGTTAGGTGGTATAGCTAGTTGTATCGAAAATCAGTGGCAGTCAGACGGTCGCATAATGTGAGCTATGCTGCCGAGGCACTATTTTCATTGCCAAGGCCGAAGGTGCGATGAATACACACAGAGCACGGATTGGGCTGGTAGGGATTGGCCTGGAAGCCTACTGGAAACAGTTCTCTGGCCTGGAGCGACGGCTGAGAAGCTACGTCACGAAGGTCGGAGAGAAGATCGCGGCGATGGGCGTGGAGGTCATCGACCTCGGACTCGTCGACACGGTGGCAAAGGGAGTGGAAGCCGGGCATCGTTCGCGGCGCGAGGACGTTGACATCCTCATTATCTACGCAACTACTTATGCCCTGAGCTCAAGCGTGTTGTCCATGGTTCAAAGGGCTCGTGTTCCAGTCTTGCTGTTGAACCTGCAACCCGAGCGCGCCATCGACTATGTCGCCTTCAATGCGCTGGGAGACAGGACCACGATGACCGGGGAGTGGCTCGCCTGGTGTGCGACGTGTCCTGTGCCGGAAATCGCGAACGTGATGCGTCGCGCCGGCATTTCCGTACACCAAGTCACGGGTGTACTCGAGGACGATCCTGATTGCTGGAACGAAATCGCTCAGTGGATGAGAGCTGCTAATGTGGTCGCGACGCTGGCGGCGAACCGGATAGGGCTGCTCGGACACTACTACTCCGGCATGCTGGACATCTATACCGATGTGACCGCCTTGTGCATCACCTTCGGTGGGATGGTTGAGATTCTGGAGGTAGACGAACTGAGCGCTCTGCGCGATGCGGTAACAGAAACTGAAATCAAAACACGCGTGAAAGAGTTCCGGTCGAATTTCGACGTGGAGGCAGGCTGCGCCGCGAGCGAATTGGAACGAGCCGCACGCACGTCTGTTGCACTGGACCGCCTGATCGCTCAAAACGAGCTGACAGCCCTGGCGTGCTACTACAAGGGCACAGGGGTTCCGGCGAATGAAGACACCATGAGTTCGATCATCCTCGGTACCTCGATGCTGACCGCGGGCGGCGTACCTGTTGCCGGTGAGTACGAAGTGAAGAACGTGCTGGCAATGAAGATACTGGACACTCTCGGCGCGGGAGGTTCCTTCACCGAGTTCTATGCGATCGACTATAACGACGATGTTGTGCTGATGGGGCACGATGGACCCGGACATATTGGAATTGCGGAAGGCAAGACGCTGGTGCGCCCCCTGGACGTGTATCACGGCAAGGTGGGCGGGGACTCTCTGTAGAGATGTCTGTACGCAACGGCCCCGTGACGCTGCTTTCTGTCGTGGAAGATCCTGCCAACGGCAAGTTTCTGCTTCTCATTGCCGAAGCAACCGTCGAGGCAGGACCAAGGCTCGAAATCGGGAATACCAACAGTCGTTTCGTTTCTCTCGTGGAGCACGCGGTTTTGTTCGCGCGTGGAACGCGCACGGGCCAGCTCACCATTGTGCGGTAGGCGTTGGCCACCGCGCTGCAGAACTTGAGAAAGTTGCTGCGCTACTCGACATCAAGGCAGTAAGTGTATGTTGAGGCTTCTAACAGTAAGCGCGCTCATTTTCAGTTTCACCTTCTGCATGGCACAGGTGTCACCGACAGCGCCGCAGAAGATCATCGTGGATTGGAACAAAGACCATAGACCTTTGAAGACTACGGCCTCGCTGCAGGTCGTCGTCAATCCGCTGTTACGTCGCGGGTCGCCGATCCATGACCGCGCGTTTGCGGAGCTGAAGTCACTGGGCGCGGACTACGTCCGCTATGTTCCGTGGATTCCGTATCCGCGCCTTGCCGTGGCCGAGCTGGAACCGCCGACGAAAGAAAAGACTTCATGGGACTTTAGCTTGATAGATCCCTTAACGGTCGACTTTCTAGATGCGACAGCGGGGCATTCCACTATCATGAACTTCTCCACTCAGCCTTCCTGGCTGTTTGTCCAGAAGAAGCCTGTCGTCGTTTCAGCCGATGCTAATGAGGTGCAATGGAATTATGTACAGGGCAAGGAGTTGCGCAACCCAAGCGGCACCGAACTAGCAGATTATTACGGCCGCCTTGTGAGCTGGTACACTCGAGGGTGGTTTCACCGACGAACTGGGCGTCGGCACGAATCGGAATACCACTTCCATTTTCCGTGGTGGGAAGTGTTCAACGAGATCGATGGAGAACATCAGCCGACTTTCTGGAGCAGTACGTCCCGTTGAATATGACGCCATTGTCTCGCGCCTGCACGCGATCGATTCGCAAATGAAGTTCGTTGGCCTCGCGCTCGCTTTTCCGGAGCGCGATCCGGACATGGTGGCGTACTTCCTGGATCATCATCACCATCGGGCCGGTATTCCTATAGACATGGTCAGCTATCACTTCTACGCCACTCCCCGCTTTGAGCAGACCGTGGACAGCTGGCAGTATTCCTTCTTTGATCAGGCCGACCGCTTCCTCGCAACGATGCGTTATGCCGACGCGATTCGGCGGCGAACTCTCTTCTCAGAAACCATGACCGCGTTCGATGAGGTGGGCACAGAACTGCCAACAGACTGGCACCCGGATAAACCGAACGAGGCCGGACCGCCGATCCCTGCTATCTACTGGAACGCATCGGCGGCGGTGTTTGGCTACATCTTTCTTGAGTCAGCGAAGATGGGCATCGACGTGGTCAACGAATCGCAGCTCGTTGGATTTCCATCACAGTTCCCGAGTGTCACCCTGCTGGATTGGAACACTGGCGCACCGAATGCACGATTCGAAGCCCTGCGCCTGCTCATTCGGTACGCGCACAGCGGTGGCACCATCGTGTCAACAAGAGTGTTCCCACACGATCATGACATCGATGCATTAGCCTTCACAGAGGAAGGCACGCATAGGCTGCTCATCGTCAATAAACGAAACCGCACCATTCCGGTGCAAGTGCCAGAAGAGTTCGTAAAAGGGAACTATCCGCGTCGTGGCACCTGGAAGGCAGCCGACGATTCTGGCCAGCGACGAGTATGCGTTACCGCCGTTCGCAATGAGTGTGCTGGAAGCCGCACGGTAGTATTCAGAACAACCTCAGATATCTTCTAAAGTACCGGGCACCTCGAGTAGCGAAAGACGCGCTTGTATTGACAAGTGGTTTTTCTGCGAATGCGCAGACTGAGGAGATGGGCCTGCACTTTTCCTCGGCCTCTCTCGATCCTCCCATCTAAGTTTACCGACGCATCTGCGGGCCAGGGATCGTCCGCTGCTTGATCTCGCTTCACGCAACAGCGTCCTGATGTCGCTCCGCGCAATTCAGTTTCGTTTGCGGTGGCAAGGACGCGGCGCTAAGCGAGAGTCAGTTGTGATTGCATGAGCGGGTTTCCAGTTAGAGGTGCACTTTTGCCGGCCTCATCGCCCTACCCAGGCGCGGGTTGACGGGGTAGGGGATAGAGGGCGGGGAAAGTGCACCCCCCTCACCAGAATCACCCTCACGCAATCGCAACGCGTTCACGTAATCAAACGGAACTGCGCACCCGCAATCACAGCGGGCTCTCGCTCTCGGAACGCGCTCTTGCCATCGCAAAACAAAACTGAATCGCGTGGAGCGAGATCGCGCAGCTGACGATCGCTGGGCACGTGAGACGAGCGTCGTTCAAAGCAGAAGGGACGAACGGGAGAGGGCGGCGGAGAGGGCGGATATGACCCCAGCATCCAAACCGCGCCCCGCCGCGCCAAACGCAAAGCCGCGAGACTTGCGGTAGAGTCTTGACATCTCAACACCCGAGGAATTTCTTCGTGCTGAACGATTACTACGTCTACGTTTACATCGATCCTCCGCAATTTTGAGGAGTTCTATTTCGGCAAGGGTAGAGGCCCTCGAAAAGACTTCCATCTCTCCGATGAGAGCGACTCAAACAAAGTCAAGCGTATACGCGAGACAAAGGAGAGCGGACTTAATCCGATCATTCGCGTTATCGCAAAGAATCTTTCAGAGGATCACGCTCTCTTAGTCGAGAAGACGCTGCTCTGGAAACTCGGCAAGAGCCTGACGAACATCTCCTCCGGTCACTATGCAGATAACTTCCGGCCCTCAAACACGATGCACCTACACTTATCTGGTTTCGACTACAGTTCCGGGCTCTACTACTACAACGTCGGTGAGGGACCCAATCGCCTTTGGGCGGATTACGTGAAATTTGGATTTATATCCGCCGGCCACGGTGCGCGTTGGCGAGATGCCATGCTTGGATTCCAACAAAACGACGTCGTCGCAGCCTACACCAAGGGTCGCGGATTCGTTGGGATTGGTCAGCTAACCTCGCCCGCAAAGCCGATCCGAGAGGTCACCATTGGCGGAAAGCCCTTACTAACCCTAGATCTTGCATGTCAGAACATGTCGAGTGACGCTGAATCCGACGAACTCTGCGAATATGTGGCGACTGTCAATTGGATACGTACCGTTGACCCCGCCCATGAACAAAATGGGAATCAAATGCAGGCATCTACACAACGACGCACGTTAGAGCGTCTCGACCGGCAACCAAGAACGATCGCATTTCTAGAGAAAGAGTTCGAAATACAACTAGATGATTATCTGAGGTAGCCGCGGACGCGTCGTGCAATGCAGGTGGGATTGATCGGAAGGGGCGGCGGGAGGGTGCGTTCTTTTCCACAATTTTATCCTTCAACTCAGCGCATGTCGGCTGCCGCCTCTCCCTCTACTGACTGCTTGTGGGAAGCCTTCCCAATTATCAAGGTGGCATCGTTGCCGATAGCAAGCTGGGTGGGTAACTTCGAGAGGGTCGAGGCGCGTCTATGAGGCTGAGACGCTTTTGGTGAAGACGCGCAGTCCCGGGCCTTTGGTATCGAAGGCGATTTTCCTGCCCATCACAGTGCTACCAGAGGAAAAGAACATTTGACGGCGGCACAGGTTCGTTCTACTTTCCGGGCTGGAGGAGAAACGACAGTTTGCATGACGAGCGATTATTTCCGGTGCACTGCATCGACGACCGATGCGAAAGCTAGAGGGCAAATGGCTTTTACGGTTTTTTCAGGAGATGGTCGACGAATCCCTCCGCCTACCAGATGCTTGTGGGTTGTGGAGACCCACCGCGCGAGCTGGCATCGTTGCTGACGGCAGCCTGGTGGGTAGCTTGGAGAGGGTTGACACGCTCTACGAGGCCTGGAAAGCCGTTTGGCAACGGCTCTGGCTTTTTCCTCTTCGCAAGGGCGTGCAGTCCCTCCATTGCCGCAAGTCGCGTCTTGCCCATTGATGGCGCCTGACTCATGCGCAAATATGGCTTCGCGTGCATGATCAATGCCACGCGGGAGAAGATGAATGGCTTTCAGTGACAGAATTTTCAGGACGATAGTTGGTGAATCCCTCAACGACGAAGACGACCCGCTGCGCTGGTGGTACATGGTCTATCAGGACAAGAACAAGAAGTTCGCCGGTGCCTTCATCATCGAGGCGCGCGAGGAGAAGCTGATGGGGCCATATGACCGCATGAAGGAGCTGAAGCTGGAGCCAGCGAACAGCACCGTGCGTCAGAAGATCGAGATACCTGACGAGACATGGGCCGAGTGCGGCGAGTATATCGCAACCGAATGCTCAGCGCCGAAGAGGTTCGGAGCGTCTGGCCGAAGTTCTTCACGGAGAAACGGTGAAGGAGTTGTGTCTGCTTTTGCACAGTTGCCGATTTTTCCAGTCGTCTGTTACAAAGAATCACCTCGTCCATCCGGACACTGTGGGGTTCGCCCCAAAACCGCGTGATGATTCAGGGGAATCTAGTACCCTATGCGGGCCGAGCCCTAGCTTGGTCGCCGAGCGCCAGCTCGTTTAAGAAACGATGGGGCGGCGGCGAGCTTTATCTGAAAGTAATTGAATAGGCAGTTGAGCGCGACGCGATAAAACGTGTCCTTCGATGCCGTCATCGCGTGTTCGCGGATTGCCTCGGAGGTGCCTTTCGCTTAACAATCAGCCCCTAGGACGGGAAGGAGATATTTATGGATAGCAAGCGAGAATTTGCAGCAGAAGTGAGGGCAACGTTTCAGGATAGAACGGTTGAGAAGTTCTGGTGGTATCTCGCGTTCGAGACGGAGAAGAACGTCGCAAAAAAGGGCGGCCCGATCGTTTTCATGGGCGCGGCCATCCTCGAAGCACCGACATACTATGACGCAATCAGTGAAGCTTATAGGCGGCGGATTGCTCCGGAGGACAGTAGCACGCGCAATATGCCGGTGCAGATCCCCGAGGGCAAGCTGCCGGTTTGCGGAGTATCGCAATCGCTTGTTGACGATGGAAGAAGTGCAACAAATCTGGCCGGAAGTGGTGTGAACCGGGCGTATTTTCCGCAACGGAGCATAGCTGATTACAGCCATCCTGCTGCCAGCAAAGGCTCACATGTTTCATGGCGAAGCCAAATGTCCCAGAATTCCTGTGGACGAATCCGCTTGACCCAAGGCCACAAACCGTACGGAGTTCCTTTGAATACAGCCGCCGACTAACAACGAAAAGATGTGTGAACAGATTGCCGGACAACTGCACAAAACTGCGCGCTAAATTTTACCCAACGCCTGTTTGCCCCCCGAGGTGTTGGTATTGTGGCAACGAATTAGCAAAGTACAAACATTTGAATGTTTTCTGTACGCCCCTTCGTTATCCATTTCTGCAAACTCGTGATCACATCACGCCAATATTGCGTGGCGGGTCCAAGAGCGGTGTTCGAACTGTGTTTTCGCTTGTCTTCGATGCAATCGTCACAAGGCTAATAGGACCCTGGAGGAATATCGGGCATTTCTTGGGCGGACATCGCCGTTCTACGGAGAGGGTAATGATAAGGCCGCCGATCTCCAGTTCTGCGAGACCGTTCTGATTGCAATTGGAGACGTAACGGATTGGACCTGAGATCCATTAGCTACGCGGAATTTCCCATCTACGCACGCAACAGAACCATGTGAGGAGCTATCGCATTATGGCGAGGAGATCGAGGATCGTTCAGGATGGAATCCTCAAGGGACTTCCAGAGAACATTGCCAACCAAATTGGTGAGCCGAGTCACCTAAGTACCAAGCCAGGATACACCGACTGCTGGCCGTGGCAAGGTGTGATTGCATACGGTTATGGCCGCGCGAAAACGTGGATGTCAGAGCGTAGGTTGGTCCACAACATCATCTATCAGCTGAAGAATGGGCCGATCCCAGAAAGCCGAGATGTAATGCACCTCTGCAATGTTTCTTATTGTTGCAACCCAAGTCACCTTAAAGTTGGGGACTCACGAAGAGAATATGCGGTACATGGCAGCGTGCAGGAGAGCTTCTGACGTCGGGGGAGTAAAGAATCAAAGTGCATTCTCGATCCGGTTCGTGTGCTCGAGATCCGTTCTGCCTTTGCGGAGGGCGAAACCGCACGATCAATCGCGCGTCGCCTAAAACTCCAAAAAGGTACAGTTGATGCGGTGCTACTACGAAATTTTAATGACAGATCAAAATTCAAGTACTGGCCAGATGTTGGTGGCCCGATGCGGCCAGATGATCTTAGCGAAAGCCGCATGATAAATTCGGGCCGCACGCTGAGGCAATTCGCTTGGAATATGAAGCGGGAGCCAAGGTAAACGACCTCGCACAGAAATGGGGCGCATCACGGGGAGCGATAAGAAACATCCTCCTCGGATTGCAACATGCCAAGCGTCCTGGTCCTACTTTCCGTCCACCCCTGCGGTGGGGTAATGAGCCATCGGGCCGCCCGGCACAACGGTTGGCCGCCTCTGCTTGTGAGATACGCCTTTTCTACGAAGATCAGGGAACTGTTAACAATTTGGCAGAAAAGCATGGCGTGAGCACGAACAGTATCGTAAAGATTCTATTGGGTCAAGACTTACCGAAACGAAGTTGGCCCAATTGCCATATGACGCCTCTCCGTTATAGTGACATTACGATTCGCGCACCCAAGGAGGAACCTAGCTTTGTAATTAGGACTCAGGGCGTCGTGGAAACCGGAAAGTTCGCGGGGCTACCCAACTCCGTTGCCCGCAATATTGGCGAACCGATCGATCGCGAAGGCGCAATGGGCTACAAGGGTTGTTGGCCATGGATCGGATCTCTAAAGGCTGGATATGGATGCGGAGACGTATATGGGGGCAGAAAGAAACTGGCGCATAAGGTCACCTATGAATGGAAAAATGGACCGGTTCCTGCTGGTCGCGTAGTGATGCATTTATGCAATCAAAGGGATTGCTGCAATCCCGACCATTTGAAGATGAACCCAGGCCGAGAACCTGCTGTACGTGGTGAGATCCGGGTAGAGCATCCAGATCTGCAGTGAATCACAGTGACGAGGATCAGATGTTCTTGCTCCTGAACGGTGATGAAATGCAGGCTGGCAGCATAACCTCGGATTAATCTGAAACGATCACTTCGGTTTGATCCTTTCGAAGAGCATGATGAGTATCCGTTCATTACGCGGATGAGGCCTGACCTGTCCCCGTCGCGCCTTGATCAGCATTCTTCGCGACAGACTTGTATTCTTCACCAAGACCGACAATGGCATGCTCCTCAGCCACGGCACGATTTTCCGCGTCCACGAGTCCCGCGAAGGGTCTGGGTAGATGGTATAGACCTGATCTGCGGAATGCATCAATCCGGCGTCGACCTCTTCCAGACTGTTCGATTCCTTACCGATCGGAACGATCTCTCCAATACGAACATGCCTCCGGAAGAGGAGCCCGATGGTCGATTGATCTGCTGGATTTCCATCTTTGTCAGCACACTTTGCTTCCGGATGGTGCGCATACTCTTCGACTACATCTCCGTATGATTAACCCATGCCGTTCGCCGATCCTGAAACTCTTGACTCGTTGTGATCCGGTACGTCTTACCCGAATACTGATCGATCCATTCGGTGCTCGCCCACAGTTTCGGATCGACTTGATACTGGGAGATCAGATGGAAGTGTTCGGGATCAGATCCGATGGGGTGTCCGAACGGATTGATGTGGCAGGCCAGCAGGAAATTAAATGGCTTGATCTGCCGAGGGTAGGTCTTCCTCTTGTTCAGCCCGCTCAGCGGGTTCAAGAGCGCAGGGCTAGAAATGCTTGGTTTTCGGATCGCGGGCAGTTCGACGAAGGGTAGCGGTTCGCGCCTACCGGGGCATCCCTCGATGATCCATCGCCAAACTTCAGCGATCCACTCCCGATCATCGCTCTCGAGGTCGGTTGGATTGAGGAGGTGGCCGAGGCCATGCTCCGACCACTGGTCTCGGTCGCTGTTCTGCCCCTTGCGCAACAGAACGCGCCGATTTGACTTGTTTTTGAGGAACAGAGCGTAGCGCTTCGCGGAGATCGCAAGGCACCAAATCTGACGCTGCTTTCTTGTCTTCGAATCGAAGTTGCAATCCTCGATCTTGAGAATGGATCCGGTGATGGTGCTTCGGTCGTATGGATTGAGGCTCTCAAAGCGCTTGACGATCTTGCGGACCTGGATCCAGCTGAGGGCCTTGATTGCACTGTTTCCATTTGGGAGCTGTAGATGCCCTCCGTTGCACGCTACAGGCCCTCCCTTTTGAGTTGCGACGATTGCCATGGAGTCTGTGTCTTCCATCCATCGCATACGTACCGCCGAGAGTCGTAACGCACTTCTCCAACAACCCGAGCATGAGACGGGCTCCCCCGGTGATGAGAGAAGCAAGCGGCGGGAAGCAAAACTCCCCGGGCACCTCCGGATTCTGGACTTTGCACTCGTACGGGTTCCTGTCTAAGCCGCGACACCTGACAGTCGTGAGTTGGGCGCCTTCCCGTCGGTCCATCTGACCGTAGATACCGTAGCTCGTGGAGTTCGCCAACACTTTGAGAGCCTTATCCAACCGTTCACGTTCATCGGGAACCAAGTCCTTTCGATGACGGAGTCGCTTTCGCACCTCGATTACCGTCTTGAAGAAATCCTGTTTCCTGGGATCGATGGAGATCTCACCCCGAAACCGAATTGGTCGCAGAGTCTCGAGGGTTTGCTTCGAGGGTTCAATTCGGAAAGCGTCAACGATCTTCGGAATGCGTCCGGTCAGAAGTACCGAAACGATAACGTCAGGCAGCGAATACCAAAGGCTGTCGTCCTCTTTGTTGGCATGTAGATGATTGGTCGCAACCTGCCAATCATTGCTGGCCGAGTTGTAACAGCCGCGGACGGGAAGGATGTCTCCGTCGGGAATGATCTTGACGAAGGCTTTCAACTTCCTCCAGGTCTTGGGATTAAACAGCTGGCCCAATGTGACTCTTTTCAGGAATCGGCAAATCTCGTCCTGGCAGTGATCAATGACCCTAATCTCTCGAGCAACCACACACTTCCAAAGGTCCATGAAGCGCGTTCACAGTCGGATACATTGAGAGAAAGTCGGTATAGACGACTGGAACCGCGACCTTGCGAATGTGCGCACTGGTGCGTCCTCCGAAGTACGCGGTTTGTGCGAATCCCATGTAGGGCAACAGATTGGGTTGTCTTTCGAGAGGAGGGGTGACTCCCATCTCTCGGAGGTACGCTTTGCCGGTCGAGGCAGGCGAGAACGCCTTGGTCTCAGCCAACGTGATCGGGTGGCGATCGAACTCTCGCAGGAGAACTAAGGCCAGTTCCGCAGTGGCCTCTACGTCGCGGCGGTTGTAGTCGATGTATTCGGCACTGATCTCTCCATGTTTCTCTGCCTCGATCTTGCCTCGCGCGACTCCGAAGGCTTCACAGGCTGACTTCAACGTATGGCCCCGATCTGTCAGCGCGAAGGCCAGCGTTCGTAGATCGAGGAAGTGTCCACGAAACTTGTATCCACGCTGAGGTTTGCCATCCGAAGAACCCTCCGGAATCAGATCCTCTTCGTCGGGAGACCTGCGACCGGTAAAGCTGATCAGGGAGCGCTTGGTGTCGATCTGCTTGATTGTGACGCGCGGACGATTCGGATCGAGCCTCACGACGCCAGCCTCGTCGGTATAGGTCCACAATCCCAGTGAGAATCCGCCTCCCAAACTCACGACGCGCTGCTGTTGCGTTGAATGCAAGCCGTGAGAGATCAAAGGGCAGATTGAAGCCCACAACTAAGGACCTCCCCTTGTATGCTGCTTTGAAAAACTTGGCCAGGAAACCCGCAAGCGGGATGAGCTTCAACGGATTTCTGCTCCCCGTCTCCGCGCTGTTCGTCTTGACATATTGGCGAAGTGTCTCAAGTTGGGTGGTCGACAGATCGGGCGCATAAAAGAGACCCTCTTCTGTGCATATCCCCTTGTCGATAAAATGGTAGGAGCCGAAGAGAAGCCTCTGCGTCGGGTCTGTCGTCGTCTCCGTGTCGAGGACAATCACCGTGTCTGGCCGATGGACCTTTGTGTGCGATCGCGGCCTTGCCTTCGTTGGAGGCTCCGGGTAAACGCGAATTGCCACGGGGATTGAGGTTGTTTCCGCTCTCTGCTTATTGGTCATCTCGTGTTTCCTCCCATTCGGATCGCAACGATTTCCACCAGCGTCGTCCAACGTGTTGCGTGAGAACTTCATCGAGGCGCTCGAGGAACGTAGGAATCCAGGCGATCAGTTCGTCGAGTAGATACGTGATCATGTCGATCAAACCCCGGATACACGCAGCGGCAGCGCGTAATGGGCTGCCATCGGGATTTGTCAAAGTTCGCAGAGGCCATCGATACTGCGCTTCACTCAGCACTGACCGATGAAGCCGTTCACCGGAACCGGAACGGTCAGGTCGTGATTGGCACGGCCAGCGACATGATGGTGATCAACGCTTGGTTGATTTTTCTGACGTCGCTGACATTCAGCGCACACCAACGGATCAGACTTGGGTATCAGCGCTGCGGGAGCGCTTTCCCCGCATTCGCAGACCCTTCCATGACCGATACGTCGCCGAGCCCGGGTGCGACGGGTTGCCGATCCGATGCCATCGCGATCTTGCATCATGCGACCCTCGCGTAGATCGACTCGAAGGACAGCACGCCCGCGTTGCCGAGCAGCATCAACTCCTTCGGATCTGTGAGCAGCTTGATTGGCTTGCCAGATGCGTCTTTGAGTTTGAGCTTCTTGAACGGGCGCAGCTTCGATTGATCTCCCCGTCGTATGAACCACTGGACTGCGGCGTTGTATTCACCGACCTTCGAGGCTGTTCTGGAATCTCGTACAGCAATCTCGGTCAGACCCTCACGAGACGGAATAATCAGTACTCGCAGTAGGCGATCGAATGAGCGCGCTGCATAGCGCCCGTTGGCCTGCTTCTTGAGCGCTGATCCGCCGAACGCAACCACTTTCTTTCGAGAGATGCCGGACTCCCTCGCCGCTTTGGTGAAGAGAGACCCCTTCGCGCCGGACCCTCTGAATCACGTTCGTTATTTTTATCCACTGGTCCTGAGCATCATCCGACAACTGGGAATACTGCCCTTGAGTTGTGGGACGGACGATCTTGGGCTTCCTTTTGGGGCGCGACGAGCGAGAGTTTCGCTTTGTCGTGGAGCGCTCGCCGCGGGCCTTGATCCGGAGCGTTTGCCTGATGTGCTGGCTGGCTGGCCACCGACCGTGTTTTTCTTCTTCACGATGAGCAGCTTGCTGCAATCGCGTCCTTGCCACAAGTCCCACACAGAATTTGAACCACCATGGACGAAAACATGGCTGGAGTGGTTTTCGACCACCAGGTCTTGAACTCGGACCGACCTGTTTTGGTAATCTGTGCAGCCAAGGACCACGCTGGGGAAGACGCTACCTCAAAGACCCATGAACGGATCTTGACGAAATAAACAAGATGCTGGCCGCTCTGGACGCGTGGCTCATCGCGATGGGCACGTCACGCCCCCAAATCGAACCAATCTTGAACGCCGTGCTGCGGGAAAACGGGATACTGGCGCAGTTCATATCCGATTGGACCGCGACGGTTTTTCCGATGGCTTCGATGGTGCGAATTGATCGACAGGAAGCCATTGGCGCAATTGATCGGCTACGCTCGCAGGAATCCTCTGCTTGGCTCCTAGCTCAACCGGAGCCCTCCGCGGAGGAACTGCACTCACTGCTACTCGGGACGAGGGACATGCTCCCGAAGCTAGGTCATCATTTTTTGTATTCCGGCAAGGTCGGTCCGCGCTATAGGCACGGTGGCCGCGATCCACTCCTAACCGAGGAGCAAAAAGAAACAGATTCCGACCGAAATTAAGGCGAATGAGCGGCGCCCAATTCCAAACTGGCAGTAATCTTCAGACGCTTGGGATCGAAATATAACGTGAAACCTCGTGTCATAAAGGACGTCTGGTTAAATTCGTTCAAGAATGGTGGGGATTCAGGGGAGACAGACTAAACTAGGAAGAGCGGACTCGCCACCTGTTACGAGCAGTTGACGAGCCCTCACCACCAAGGAGACAAGGCTCCATGGCAGCTACCCCACCCTAGCGCGCAGTGTTCCCGCGCGCAAATCGGTTCGGATTTCTCCCGAATCTGCCAACAATCAATACATCGGTCAACCTTCAGACGTTCGTCCCGCCCATGGGGTGATCACCCTTGCGGGATACGGGATCAGTGTCCGTGTGGATCGCGGACACCTGCTGCTTGAGGACGGAGTAGGGACGCAACGAAGACAGTCCCATTTGCCGCGAGTCGCCCACGGACTCAAGCGGCTCGTCGTAATCGGCTCGGACGGGCATGTGTCGTTGTCGGCGCTGCGATGGCTTGCCGATCAAAGAGCGTCGTTCTCTATGCTCGATCGCGATGGATCAGTCCTTCTCTAAACACCGGGCCGGTCCGTCCCTCCGAGGCCAAGCTTCGGCGCGCTCAGGCGCTGGCCCTCCACAACGGAGTTGGGTTTCGACTGAGCCGAGAGATCATTGATCGTAAACTCGCGGGTCAGCAGAGAGTCGCGTCGGAAGCGCTGGGAGACGAAACAGCGGCCCTTCGGATCAAGCAGATCCGATCAGAGCTTGCTGAAGCGGAATCCATCGACGCTCTCAGATTGATCGAGTCGAAAGGGGCGAAGGTCTATTGGGCCGCGTGGCGATCGCTGCCCATCACGTTTCCTCGCAAGGATGTGCCGCGTGTCCCTGATCATTGGCGAACTTTCGGAGCGCGTGTTTCGCCGCTCACGGGTTCACCCCGGCTCGCGGCCAATCCGGTGAACGCGATTTCGGATGTCCTCTATGCGACCTTGAAGCTGAGGCCCGGTTGGCCGCAGCGACGTTGGGTCTCGATCCAGGTATCGGTGTCTTGCACGTCGACACGCCCTCTCGCGACAGCTTGGCCTGCGATCTGATGGAACCGATCAGGCCTGAGGTCGATAAGTTTGTCTTGGATTGGCTCGAAGCGCGGGCCTTGTCGCGGGAAAGAGCCCGAAGAGCGAGCAGTGGGTAAACCGCCGATTGATGGCCCAATTCGCCGAGAGGCTTTCGCAGACAGCGCCCAGCTGGGCGCGCCTGGTTGCTCCAGTTGCCGAATGGTTCGCTCAGGAACTCTTCAGATCGAACAATGCTCGTCCACGTCAACTTCCGACTCGGCTCACACAACAGCATAGGCGAGAAGCGAAACGGGCCGATCCTCTCCCTCGCCTTGCGCCCACCGTCAGGCCGACCAACATCTGTCGAACCTGCGGGAAGGAACTCAGCCGCCAATCGAACAGCCTCTGTGTTCAGTGCGGAGAGGCTGAGAGCTCGGGGCGGATGGCGACGGTTGCTCGTCTAGGCCGCGAAGCCTCGCATACGCCGCAATCCGAAGCGAAGCGATCGGCGACGCAGAAGATCAACACGCAAGCGGCGTGGGATTGGGACCATTCAGAGCAGCCCGCCTGGCTGACGTCAGATTTCTATTCCAAACGGATTCAGCCGCGGCTGAGGTCGCTACCGTCCGCTGTGATCGTCAAGACGCTGAATGTCTCACGCGCGTACGCGAACAAGATTCGAAAGGGACGGCTACCGCACCCGAGGCACTGGAGATTATTGGCCGGACTAGCTGGAGTTGCCAGAAAATAGTGATCGTACTACGATCTACATGCTAATAATTCAGGATTGCGATCAACCTGGCGCACGCCAATGTACAGTCGATAGCTAATTTATGCCTAAAGAATTTGCGGTCCGCTATTCAGCCAACGGCGTTCATCTATTCAATCGAGAAAGCGGGCTCAACATTCTCTGCGATGAGATTAAGGTTCCACCTAAGCTCTGGTCAGCGGTCCCGCGGCAAATCTCGATAGCAGTCACGAACGCATGTGACCTCGCTTGCAGCTTCTGTTACGCACCAAAATCTAATCACTCTCTCGAATACAGCTCGCTTTGCAGGTGGCTGAAAGAATTGAACACTGCTGGTTGCCAAGGTGTGGGTTTCGGTGGGGGCGAACCGCTCCTCTATCCGCAGTTGGCCAACATATGCGAGTTCGCTACTCAAAATACTCAACTCGCGGTTTCTTTCACTACGCACGGACACCGCATTAACGAACGTCTCGCAAAGGAACTAAAGGGGAACGTCAATTTCATTCGGGTGAGTGTTGATGGTGTCGGTTCGGCTTATGAGGCAATCCGTGGACGCCTCTTCGGCGAATTGTGCAAAAGACTAGATTTGCTTCGCACTATTTCATCGTTTGGCTTCAACTGCGTAGTGAACGCGGACACGATTCATCTTCTAGACGAACTCGCGGAATTTGCGATCCTTCAGGGAGCTAGCCAGATGTTATTGCTTCCGCAACAAGCGACGGCCCGAGTTGGTGCAGCCGCCGATCAAATCCTGCAGAGGCTCGACTCTTGGATTGCAGGCTATCGCGGTTCCATCCCGCTTTCGATTGGCGCGGCTGCGGTACACTGCCTGCCTCATATTTCGAATAACCTGCTCGAAGATCCTATCGATGCGTACGCTCATATCGACGCAGCAGGCATCCTCAGGCGTACGTCATATGAACCGTTTGGTGTTCTGATCGGACAGCGAAGCATCATCGAAGCAATGAAATTACTCACCTAAGAAGGTCTAAGGAGACGTGATGAAAATCTGGCAGGCGTTTGGCTCCGAACACTCGATGAACCTTGTTATGATTGGTCATTTTCAAAGGCGGCAAAGTCAGCAACAGAAGCGCTAGAAGTCATCAACCAGATGACCAACCAGGTAAACGACGACGTCGAAAATGGCTTTATGCAGTTCGGCAACAGGAACGATCGCTACTCCGACAACATGCTCGCGCTACTGACCAAGCTTAACCTTCACTCCATCGGCCCCGGGGAGATGGAACAGTTTGCGATGGATATCAATTCTGAGACCAAAGGCAACGACGTTGTCGTGACAACAGATGAATCAGATGTATCGGCGTTCCTCAAGCTCTTGATTCGATCTCGGCGCAAAAGTCGAGGTGTTCTCCGCGCACACTCACAAAGATTCTGGTTTTGGGCGCTGACGGGACGTTCAATGCCAGACCTCAATTGGGAACAATTCGGATCGTTACCTGGAAGTGCAGATCGCAACTTTGAATTGTTGTGTCGCGCACTCATCAAAACGCATTTCGCGCAGTTCGGTTCGTTCGCCGCACTGTCTATGCAACCCGGTGTGGAGTTCCATCTCAAGCTGGAAAAGCGGTGTGCGCTCGGGGCAGCAGCACGGTGGTTCGGCTGGCAGTGTCGATGGTATGACCTCCCAAAAGCAACCGCCATCGGGGCGAATCGAAGGATCAAAATTGTAAAGGCCATCAGAGCGACTGAAAAGCACCTACCAGGACTCACCGACTGGGTGCTCTGGACACGCTATCCCCTCACCAAAGCTGATCAGGCGTGGTTCAACGGCCTCAAAACGAAGATGAAGCTTCATCAATGGAGTGGGTTGGATGTCGAAGACCTTCTGGCAGGCCCGGGGGAGATTTTCCGCCGAACGTATTTCGGCGACCTCGTCCTGACTCCGGCAACTTTGAAGCAGACGTGGGAAACTTCGGTACGCTCCGATACGTTCCCGCTGGATACCGGAGGTCCATCAGGTCACCCTCGTAGAAGACGAACTCACGGAAATGTTGGGCAGCAGTAGTATCTGGAGCGGCCTCGATTCTATCCGTTCTGAATTGGAGAGATATTTTAACTCGAATACAGGATCTTGCGGAAACAATTCCTCCGCGACTCGCTGTATCGATTTCCAGTTTCTACGCCTTGGCTCAGGCCTGTCTAAAGGCTCTTAATGAAATCGCGCAGCTCGGATCTTCGGGCGATCTTGAGTTGACGAAGAGCCTGCTGGAGTCCGAGTACTCGAGCTGTCCCTCCAGAAATCGCACGCCTTCCAAGCAAGTTACGCAGCGCCCATTTGAGAATAGGCCTATACGTGACGAACGCTGTCGCCATCCTCTTCGACCTGTCATCTATGTTTAGAGATACCCTGGCCGCGCTCCAGGCAGTGCTTGCGGTCGTTGTCGCGGAAGCAGGTTGTGGCAAGACCTATCTTGCTGCGGAGCTTACATCCCCGTCCTCCTTGCGACCAGCTGGCATACTACTTCATGGTCGCGACTTGGCTTGGGATGGAACGGTAAATGAAGTCGCTAACGCGATAGTTATTTCAGGCCTTCCCTGTGCTAGCTTTGAAGCTCTCGTGGCTGCTCTCGATGCCGCGGGGAGACGGGCAGGCGCAAGATTACCCATCGTTATCGATGGGCTCAACGAAGCCGAGGATCCTCGAGCATGGCAGCCTATTCTCGCACAGGCGGCATGTGTGATTGCACGCTACTCTTATGTCCTTCTTGTATGCACTGTGCGGGGTGCTTTCGCAGATGAGGCCTCACCTCCGGAAGCCCTGCGCATTGAGATGGAGGGGTTTGGCCACCTCACGAACGAAGCTATAGCCAGCTACTTCCGCCATTACTTGATTCGATCAGGCGATGCTGAGTTGCCCCTCGAACTCTTGCAACATCCACTCACGTTGAGAATCTTCTGTGAGGTAATCAATCCTGAGCGTAAGCAGCTAGTCGTTTTGCCCCCGGCTCAATTTACGTCGACAGGACTGTTCGATAAATACGTTGAGCAAACGACAACGAGGATAGCCCAACTATCTAAGCCTACGCATCGCTATTATGCGCATGATGTGCGGGGCGCTTTAGACAAAATGGGTATAGCACTTTGGGAGCACCGGCAGAGGGCCTTACCGTATGGGGATCTAAAGACATTACTCAACGAGTCCTCCCTCCCTTGGGACAAAAGCCTCATTCGTCTTCTTGAACAAGAGGGCATCGTTATCAAGTTCCCGAGACGGATCAAAGGCAATGTCGATACTTCCGATAATCACGTCCAATATTCAATTACGTATGACGCTTTAGCAGGCCACTTTATTGCGGGTGCTATCTTAACGCGAGAGGGTGGTAATGGCTTTCATATTTGGCTTAATAATCAGAAGACCCTTGTAAGACTGTTTGGCGGTCACGACAAGCGCCACCCTCTGGCAGACGACATCTTCGGGGCACTTGTTGCACTTCTCCCAAGGCGACTCTACCGACAACAACTCTGGGAGTTGCTAGACGGTGAGCAGCAGGCCAACGCATTACGACGCGCGATGGAAATCGATGGGACCTATTTGGATGCGAAAACCGTTGGAGCGCTTCGTAGGCTAATTTTGTCCGATGTAAACAGCGGGCACTTCTCCTTTCTTCCGCTCTTTAGAACGAGGAGGCTCGTTGATCATCCGCTCAACGCAGACTTTCTTTCTGGAACATTGCGAAAGATGAGCCTGCCCGCTCGTGATTTCTCTTGGAGCGAGTGGCTTCGAAGGAATTCGTCGCGAATAGTTGCGGACTGCAAACGTGCACAGGAACGGTGGCGAGGATCTCTTAGCCCTCGAAACGCGGAAGATTACTTGATAGCGAGGTGGTTATCCTGGTGTTTGACGAGTACCTGCTATGAAATCCGAGATTCAGCAACCCGTGCGCTCTACTGGTTCGGGTGGGGCTCTCCTAGTCTCTTGTTCCATATGACCATTAACTGCCTACACATCAATGATCCCTATGTATCTGAGCGCATGCTTGCAGCATGTTATGGCGTTTGCATGGCCCTACATGCAAGGCCACAGCGGGTGCTATTTCGTTCAAATATCCTCCCGCAGTTCGGACGAGACATATATGAGGCATTCTTCGCTCTCGATGCGCAGTTCAAAACAACTCATGTCATCACGCGGGATTATGCAAGGAGGATAGTAGATCTGGCATCCCACTACACTGACCTCATCAGTCAAGAACAATTAGCTTTAGCCTCTCCTCCATTTGGGAACTCCTCATCGATTCAATGGCATGAATTAGATGACCCAAACAAGGGGCTCTATCGTGACGGTAACGGACCGTTAGGAATGGATTTTGAAAACTATACCATTGGTCGTTTAGTTCCAAATCGTCGAAATTACGACTATGACAATCCCGAGTATAAAGCTGTGGTGCGCAAGATCGTGTGGAGGATATATGACCTCGGATACACTCTTGAACGATTTGGGAATGTAGACGCACAGATCGCAGCCGCCACATATCACTGGGCCGATAAGCCCCCTTCAGAACGATATGGTAAGAAATACGCGCGCATAGCGTATCAAGAGCAGTACGGCTTGAGAGAAGATGCCGGCTTGCTAGTGAGTCGCTGGCGGAACGAGCTGCTTAAGCCAGCTGAATGCGATATCGACCCAAGTTTTCCGGATTCACCCATTAAGCTCCGGATACTTCCGGATCTCCTCGGTGATCGCGCAGAGAGCACGCAGGTTTGGGTAAACAACTCGTCGGGAGAGACGGCTTCGAGCGAGATGGGATCTTTCATGAGCCTCAGAGGGGCGATAGAACCTGGGTCATGCTTGACGGCTACTGTAGTCAGCAGGACAAGAAAGCGCAACGAATGGCCTTCGTGCGCTTCCAAACTTTCATGATTCCTCAATCTGACACTGAGCTGTTTCTAGACTTGCTTGCAAAGCAGAAACCTCGTGGACGATGGATGCCGGACATCCAAACAGATCATTACACTTACGCCGGAGAGATCGCCTGGTGCGAAACCTTCCCCCTATAGCGAGTTTCCCGATATCGACTTTGTTACAGGAAAGGAAAAGAGGCCTATCGACAGGAGTGGCCCATGGAGTCTTCTTCATTTACTAAACGCAACCGCGCACGGACAATCGAGAGTCATTCCCACATTCGAGACTGTCGATAAGATTGAGGCAATTCCGTGCTTCATTCCTGCAAGGTGGATAAGCTTTGAAGGCGAGAGACGAGATCGAGATGCAAGCGGCTTGGTTCCAGCTAAAGAGATTATGGAATTCTTCGACCTGAATATAGATTTGCCCACTTGGCGCACCGCAGATACAGACGGCGTGATTCACAGCTTTGCATCGCGAGAGGGTAGTACAGAGAACACTGAACGGTACTTGTTTTTCAGGCGGGATAGACTAGATCAATTATTGAGAGAACAGCGGCTTTCTCTCGTATTCGTGATCTGGGGAGAGCGGCAATACTATACGGATCGGCTCACGCCGGTTTCAGAAAACCAGCGGTACAAATATTTCCAAAACCATTGGCTTTATGAACCCGAAGGGACCGGGACAGGCCTGGCGGATGGTGACGGCTGAGAGACTTCGGGTGAGCAGCTCTGAAACCGGGTTCGATGTACGCGTCGCTTCCTTCGGCGAGGTCTCGTCGTCTGTGTTGCTCCGCGCGCATAGCGAGAGCATTCAGTGATTGCGTGAGCGTGTTTGCTTGGAGTCCAGAGAGCAGTTCATGGTGAGGGGTGCACTTTCCCGCTGCCCTATCCCCCTACCCAGAGCGCGGGTTCACCCATGAGCGCGTCCCCCGTACACTCAAACAGGCGGCTGATTGTGGCTCCCGCCGAGCCTGCAGCTGCCAATCTAAAACCTGAATTGCCCTCTCGTTCAATGGTAGGACAAACGACTCTGAACCGATCATCGGGGTTCAAACCCTGGGGGGCAACCAATTCAATAAAGTGTTGAAAATAAAGAAGATATGTTGTAAATTCGAATCCCTGATACGCAGCCAGTTGAAGCCTTTATCACGTAAATCTATGAATTTACGTAAAACTCTGCCCTCTCTTGCGGGGAAGGCACTCGCTTTCTGTGGGTACAAGTGCGGGTATGGTTTGCCGTGCGTTGTGGGTATCGATAAAGGCGTGCTAAGTTCCCGCGGCCAAGGTGCAATCATGCTCGATGAGAACACGCAGAGAATCCGACCGTGGCTGACAGCTTGGACTGCACCTCAGACGAGAAGCTAACCGGCTTGTGTTGACCGATCCGGGCGGTTTGAACGTGTTGGGACTGGACACGGCGGAAGCCGGAGGGGCCGTTCTTCGCTAGCAGGAGAATGGTTACAGAACTCATCTTGTTCTCTCTTCTTGGCGCAGTTCAAATTTCGGCATAGTGCAGACGTGCAGGGCGACCAGTGTCTCGACGCGCTCGCTCCACGGAGTACTTCGAGGTCAACCCCTACAACGGCTTCAGCGCACCCATCACCATCACCTTCGGCACCCTCCCCCCCGGCATCACCATTTCTCCGTCCTCGGTCACCGAGACACCCGGGACCACTCCGCCCCTTACGGTCACCGTCCCCTTCAATGCCTCCGGCACCTACACTGTGCCCATCGGCCACCAGCGGGTCCATTACCCATTCCTACAACTGGACCATCAACATCCTTCAGAACCAGATCAATTTGCAAGCGACGTCCTCCGTCAGCGTGCACGCCGGCTCCTCCACCAGCACAACCGTCAGCGTTGGCAGCAACGCCAACGGCGCCACCATCGGAACCTTCTCCATCGCTGCCACCAGCGTGCCGGCCGGCCTTACCGTCACGCCAACGCAGGCCACCTTCTCCAGCCAGGGTTCGCAGACCTTCTACATTCAGGTCTCATCCAACGCGCAAAACGGCACTATCACGTTTCAGGGAACGTGGAACACGCTCAGCGCCACTGCACAGACCTCAGTCACCGTGCTCCCGGCAAGCACCGATACGCCCACCTCCGTGCACTCGCGCAACGCCTACGTCCGCTCCGACTCCACCGCCCAATACCTCAGCTTCCCGCCGCCCAACTGGTCCCTCTACGACTCCACCACTGCCCGCTTCTTCGCCGCCGACTACGGCACCAGTCGCCTCAACGTGTACGACTCCGCCACCGAGAAGCAGATCGGATTCATCGCCGTCCCGAACCCCTTCGGCATCGGCCAGTCTGCCAGCGGGACCATCTACGTCGGCACTATGTCGGGCGGCATCTACCTCGTGGACCCAGTCGCCATGAAGATCACTCAGCGCATCCCGTCCGCCAGCATCGGCAGCTCGGGTTTCTCTGCGAACGCCGTTTTCCCCGTCCGACGGTACCTGCTGCTAGAGAGCTACTTCCTCGTCCCCGGTTACGACTGGGTCGACGGCTACAACAACTTCGCTCTCTGGAACCCCTCTACTGACGCTCTCACCACTCTGCCCAACTGCAACAACGGCACATCCCACACCACCTTCGGCCTTCCCACCAACAACGGCGCGCGCCTGCTCCTCATGCCACAGATGCTCTCGCCCGCAACCAACCTGCTCTGCTCGGTCGACCTCTCCACTGGCAACGTCATCACGCTTCCTGCTCCGTCGCAGACCCCCATCAAAGGCTATCTCGCCACCCTTACCGTCAGCCCTGACAGCAACACCGTCGCCGGGTTCGACGGCACAAGCATCTGGGTCCTCGACGCGGCAACCCTCACCGTCAAGAACAAGTTCGCCGCTTCATCCTCCTCCTCACTCGCCTCCAACCCCAGCATGCTCATCGGCCCCGACAACCAGACCGTCTATCTCACGGGTGCCGACAACAACCAGCACGTGCTCGCCTACAATATGTCGTCGGCCAGCTCCTCGGCTGGATGCCCTCCGTTCAGATTCCACTAGCGTCGGGCTACTCCGTCTCCGTACCATTTCTCAGGGCCTCAGCGCCAATGGTCTCCTCGGCGGGGTGATGGACCAGGGGTTTGGCTTCATCGACATCAATGCGATGAGAGCGCCTCCCGTCGGTTCTGCGCTCGGCACCGCAACCCTCAATGTCCCCTACGGCCCAACCTTCGGAGGCACCGACACCTCGTGGTTTCTTGCGAGCGACGGAACAACCACGAACAACCCGCCGCTTGGCACTGCGTACTTCGGCTCTGCCGCTGCGACCGGTCTCTCGCTAGGTTCCCAAGGCTTCTACGCCACCACGCCGCCCGGCGCTCCCGGGCCTGTCGACGTCATCACCGTCACCACCGATGGTGGCGAGCAGCTCCTCCCTGAAGCCTTCAGCTACGGACCCTTCGTCCAAGAAGCACCCACGGCCTACGCCACCGCCGAGGGCGGCGGACCCGCCCAGCTCTACGGCTACGGCTTCGGCCCATCCAACATCCCCGACCTCAGCACCGAAGTCGGCCCTCCGCCCACTACTCCAAGTCCTCATCGGCGGTGCCAACGTCACACTCACCGGCTATCTCTCCGCCCCATACTCCATCTCTACCGTCGACTACTGGAAGATGCCCTTCCCCCTCGTCGGCGCCGACTTCACCGTCCTTGTAGGCGTCGCCGGCAACACCGCCTCCATCGTCGTCACTAACTCGAGCGGCAAGACCACTGCCAGCCAAAGGCTCACCTACATCCCCGCGACCGTCTCCTACCCGCTCGCCGGCGTGTCTCTCTACGACGGCATCTACGATCCGCCCGAGATCTTTACTACTTCACCGACTCCGCGCAGATCCAGGTCTTCTCGCGCACCCAGGGTAGGTGGCTCGCGCCCATCCCAGTACCTCAACCGACCTACCCTTACGGCCCCGAGAGACTACACGCGCTTGCGCTCTCACCAGACCACAGCAAATTAGTCATCAGCGACTCTGGTTCCATGGCGCTCGATCTCATCGATCTCGCCAACGGGAACACCGTTCAGAGCTTCGGCCTCGCTACCTCGAACCCTCCACCCTCCGGCCTCAACACCATCACACCCGCCGGCGTCGCGGTTACTAACAGCGGCAAAATGTTCTTCGATGACTACGATCAGAACGGCGACGGCGCCGCGTTCCTCTACACTCTCGATCCCACTACAGACAAGTACTCCATCATCGGCGGCACGCAGGCTCTCTACGGGCAAGTCGGCTATCCGCAAAATGAGGGAAATGCCCCTTGGACACGCCTCATCATGAGCTCCGACGGCCAGACCGTCTACTTTGCCAACGAAGGCGAAATCGGTGCCGTCAACACCTCCACTGGTATCGGCACAACCTATTGCAAAGCATGCAGCGACCTCACCTATGGCGGCTATGACATCGTCCTCGGCAACGACAACTCCACGATCTACGCCGACGGCGCTTTCGTCGACACCCAGTCGAATCTTCACGCTCTCCAGTCGCTCGACTACTGGGAATCCTTCGACGCCAACTACATCTACGGCGCCGCTCTCTCTGCCGACAACACGCTCTTCTTCCAGCCCAGCACTCAAGCCATTGACGTCTTCGACACCCACACCGGCCCGTTCCTCGAGCGCATCTCTCTGCCGCAGCCGCTTAATACCAACTACCGCGGCCTAGTCGCGGATGGCAAAGACAACGTCCTCATCGCCGTCACTGGTGTCAACGGCAGCGGCATCTCCGTCGTCGACCTCACTTCGCTCCCCGTCGCCGCTCCGTACCCCCTGATCGATCCACCTATCGGTGGTCCGGTGTCACGGAACTCCGCCTCGTCAACCCCGCTCTCCCGCCGGCGTGACAACGGCCGCACCGCAATCCTCCATCCGCGCCTCATTTCCTCACAAGCACAGAAGCCTCCCACCCAGTAGTTCCGCATCACGCTACGCACGGAATACTGATGAGATCGTCCGGCATCTTTTCACGGCGCTCAGCAAGGAGAATGGCTCATACACCAGATCCAGGCGGCTCCGAAGCTGCCGGTACGTTTCTACGTTGAGGTTGGGCTGATGGGAAGCGATTCTATGGAGGTTGGTCCAATCGCCGCATGCGCGATGCCTTGAGTGCGAAGGGCTAGCTCGTTGGCTACTCCGAATACCGACGGCGGCCATTCCTTCCTGACCTGGAGCAACGGTATGGTGCGTGGACTTGAGTTCCTCACCAATGGAACAGTGCTGGCTGCCACAAACCAGCGTTCCCAACGAAAGCGGTGACGAGTTTTCATAACAAAGATCACGTCCGCTAAGCCGACTTATGAAACTCGACAACGGTCGGGTTCAACAGCGGCGACGGAACGCAAGAGGCTGAGTCCCAATCCAGGCGCGAGCCGAAGTTCCCGAAAAACGGGGTTATCGGAAACTTCACCGAACTTGCCGAAAACCCGACTTTGCGGGAACGCTGGTCTAATCGTGGAAGCCAGTGCTCAATGAGTGCATTGCCCTGATACCAACAATTGAGCCGAAGCTTCTGTATCCCGCTCAACCCGGATCATCACTGCACTGCCGTCTACGCCCGCAACAGAGGGAGATCCTGAGTCGTTAACGCTATCTCAATGTCTCAACGGCTGTCTTTTCGCCGGGCTAATCCATCACAGGTCGATTACATTTATCTACTTCACACCGCATCGAGGGCAGAAGGCTGGCTTCGATACCTGATCTCCACGGCTGACGGTTCGCCCTTTGGTCCCCGACCCAGCATCATTCCTGTCCCCAATAAACACCTGCCACAGTCCTTGCACAGATGGCCACGTTTCGGCTCGTGTCCGGGTGCAGAGCTGTTAGTAGCGGAATTCGCACAGGCCGAAATTTTGACAGAAATCCGCTTAACCGGGGAGGATGTCTCGCAAACGAAATTGTCTTACCTGCGCCGCTGCAGTCATACCGGCACCTAGAGTTCCACCGAGTTCAAACCAGGGCGCAGGTTCGGAATGCACGGATGGAACTTTGGAGGCATTGATGTTCAGAATTTGGTTCGCCCCCCGGCGCTTTGCCGCGGCGCTACATTCTATTGCGCTCACCGTTTCATTGACGATCTCGATCTCGCTTCACGCCCAGGTCGCCGGCACAGGCACGATCCAGGGCATCGTGACCGACCCCAGCGGAGCCTTTGTGCCCGGCGCGTCGGTCACCCTCACCGAGGAGTCCACGCATGTTGTGCACACCGCGAAGACCGACGGCGCCGGTGCCTACGTCTTCCCGAACATCACGATCGGCAGTTACACCCTGACCGTCAGCAGTCCCGGCTTCCAGACCCACTCCCAGGTCCACAACGTCCTCGAGGTCGGTTCCAGCATCGGCATCGACGCACACCTCGCCGTCGGCAAGGAGCAGCAGACCGTCACGGTTGAAGCCGAAGGCCTCGCCCTCCAGACCGAGGATGCCAAGTTCAAGCAGACCGTAGACGAGCGCCAGATCGCTGAACTCCCGCTCAACTCCGCCTCCCGCCAGGTCACCGGCCTGATCGCGCTCGCGGGCGGTACCACACCCGCTCCCGGTGGCGACTTCACCGGCTCCAAGTTCAGCTACCAGACGATCTCCGTCTCCATCGACGGCGGCCAGGGCAACAGCACCATCTGGCGTCTGGACGGCGGCGACAACACCAACTACACGGCCAATATCAACATGCCCTTTCCGTTCCCCGACGCTCTCAATCAATTCTCAGTCGAATCCAGCGTCCTTGGCGCACAGGACGGCATCAACTCCGGCGGCAAGGTGAACGCCGTCACCCGCTCGGGGACCAACAGCTATCACGGCAACGCGTTCGAGTTCCTCCGCAACAATTACATCAACGCGCGCAACTTCTTCTCCGCTGTTCCGGACTCCCTCCACCAGAACCAGTTCGGCGGCACCTTCGGCGGCCCCATCCTCCGCAACAAGCTCTTCGCCTTCGCCGGATACCAGCGGCTGCAGGCGTCGCAGTCCTCATCGCCTACTTCCGTGCGCCTTCCGACGGCCGCCAACCTCGCCGGTGACTTCTCCGTAACGGACCCGGTGAAGGGTACCAGCAACAACTGCAGCAGCACCGGCGTCAACCTGCTCGACCCGCTCACGGGCAACCCTATCCCCGGCAACAAGTACGCCACCCCGCCGACCTATAACGCTTCCGCCCTTGCCATCCTCAAGGTGCTCCCGACGCCCTCGGATCAGGCCTGCGGCACCTACACCTACACCATCCCCACCCGCACTACCGACAACCAGTTCGTCACCCGCGTGGACTGGAACATCAACGCGAAACACAACTTCTACGGCCGCTACTTCATCGATGGGTACCAGCAGCCGGGCGTGTACAACCCCAACAACGTGCTCTTCACCACGCAGTCCGGCAACCTCGAGCGCGTCCAAAGCCTCACCCTCGGTGAAAACTGGGCGATCAGCTCCAAAACGGTGAACTCTGCGCACATCACCTTGTGGCGCATCCGCAATAACCGCGGCTACAACAGCGCGGTACCCAACGCTACTGCCTTCGGCATCAACGTCTATCAGTATTCCCCTGCCGGCTTCTACGACACCATCTCCAACCGCTTCACCCTTGGTTGCGGTACGTGCATCGCAGCGGTCATCAACGATAACGCCTTCAACGCTACCGACGAAATCACGCTCGTTCGCGGCCACCACAACATCGTTATTGGCGGCGAGTTCGTTCGCAACCAGCTGAACTTCCGTAGCGGCTACAACTCCAACGGCAACTTCTCCACCACCGGTAACTACTCCGGCTCCGGCCCCAATGGCGGCAACACCATCGGCGAGCCTCTCCTCGACTTCCTCTTCGGCCTCCAGAACGTATTCAACCAAAGCACCCAACAGCAGGAGGCCTACCGCGGCCACATCACCGGGGTGTATGCGCAGGACACCTGGCACGCCACGCAGCGCCTCACCGTTATTGCCGGCCTGCGCTGGTCACCCAACTTCTTCCCGCACGACTACTTCAATCGCGGCTCCATCTTCAGTATGTCTGCCTTCAAGGCAGGACAGGTCAGCACCGTCTTTCCCACGGCACCCGCGGGCTCGCTCTTCTACGGCGATCCCGGAGTTCCTCGCAACTTCACCAGCAACAGCCCGTAACAGTTCTCTCCCAACCTCGGCTTCGCCGTCGATCCCGAGGGCAATGGAAAGACCGTCTTCCGCGGCGGCTTCGAATTCACTTACGACCACCCCAACTTCTACACCGGTAACCGCAACCAGCAGAATCCGCCCTTCGCGCCCAACGTACAGCAAACCCAGGGCACCAACACAGGGCCTATCAGCCTTACCAATCCCTGGTCTACAGGAATCGTGCAGGGATCGCCATACCCGGCTCCCTACCCGCCCACGGCTACCAGCGCCAAGTTCTACGGACAGTCGCAGTGGGTCGTGCTTCCTTCGGATTTCCATCCCCCCCAGACCTTGCAGTACACGGCCAGCATGCAGCACAGCTTCGCGCACGACTGGCAGATGCAACTGGACTACATCGGGTCGAAGACCAAGCGCATGCCGCTCGCTGTCCCGCTCAACCCGATCAACTTCATCCCTGGCGTTTGGGGAGCTAACGGCACCGGCTGTGCTGGCGTCGTGCTAACCGGCCCCGCCGCTGCGAAGCCCGGTGCCGCGGGCACGCCCTGCTCCACCACCGCGAACACCGCTTCCCGCGCTAGCCTCACGCAGATCAACCCCGTGCAGGGTAACTTCTACGCCGGCGGCGGCGGCGGCTCCAGCTCCGCGCAAATCATTAACGAAGGCTGGGCCAACTACAACGGCATCGTCGCCAGCCTGCAGCATCGCCTCTCTTCAACGTTCAGCCTGCTCACCAACTACACCTGGTCCAAGTGCCTCAACGTGCAGGATGCTCAGGGCGACATCACTACCAGCATCGCCTCGCAGCCATTCAATCTGCGCACCGACTACGGCCCCTGCGGCTCCGACTACCGGCACATCTTCAACATCGCCGTGGTTGCTGAGTCCCGCTTCCACATGGAAAATCGAGCCGCCCGCATGATCATCAACGGCTGGCAGATTGCTCCTATTGTCCACATCACCAGCGGCCAGCCTTTCACCGTCACCTCCGGCGTCGACAGCTCCTTCACCTCCAACAACGCCGATCGCCCCAACATCGTCCCCGGAGCGCAGGTCTACACCCACAACGCAATTCGCTCGCAAAACACCCCCGCTAATCGGCAGTACATCAATACGACCGCATTCAGCAGCGTCACCGCCGGATGCCCCACACTTCCAGGCACCACGACAATCAACGTGCTGCAATGCCCCGGCTACGGCACGTTCGGCAACGCCAGCCGCAACTCATACCGCGGCCCCAACTACATCCAGACCGACGCTGCGCTCAGCCGGATCTTCCCCATTCACGAGGCCATGAACCTGCAACTCCGCCTCGAAGCCTTCAACTTCCTCAACCACCCCTACTTCAGCACTCCGACGGCCACCACAAGCTCCAGCACCTTCGGCCAGGTCACCTCCACCACCGGCGAAGGCCCGCGCATCTTCCAGGCCGCCGCCAAATTCACCTTCTAGGTTGCTGTCCTCGTAGTGCCTCCGGCCCTGCTCACTCCCTGAGCAGGGCTCTTTCTTTTGGTTGCGTGGCAGAGTACTTGCGCGCACCCGCAGCGCCCCTACACAGAGGACTTCCGCATCGTCAACGCCCACTAAAACTCTCGGCGAACACCCCCGCAGGGTTTTCCGTTGGAAGGTCAATCTGTGACCATGTGAACGTCAGCGTCTTCCATATCTAGCAGTGCGGGGGGTGCAGGTCATATAGGTGATGTGCGCAATATCGCCGAGTCACTCATCTACAGAGGCAGAGCCTTCAAATGCGAGATTCCCGCAAAGTCGGGTTTTCGGCAAGTTTATGACTTGTCTGAATCGCCGGGGCAGCGAAGTTGCCGAAAACCCCGTTTTCAGGGAGTCACGATCAATGAGTGATTCGCCCTGAAATCGACAGTTGAGAATCGAAGTACTGAGAATTGGACTTTTCTAGCTTTAGACACGGAGCCTCCCGGCTGAGGGCCGCTGATTCCTTCGTTTTGGAATTTCCAGGTAGTGCGATGTGCTGGCGGTCACTACCAGCACCGCACTCTCGATTGCGCTCGAATTTCCCGAGCAGATCACTTCTTAACTCCGTCGGAATATCCGGAGAAATATCCGGTTGGTGGCGGCGTACTTCCATCACGGACCTTAAGCGGCGGTCGCAGAGCGGCTTCGAACGGCGGGCGATGGGCAACGGCTGCCCCGAAAGCGGCCCCGTCCTTCGCGGAGCATGCTAAGATTCCCGAGCATGCCCGGGGGGCGGTGGGTGCGTTATGAAGTCCGTGCAGGTGTCCGCGGCGCTGACTATCGCAGGCATGCTTATCCTCGGGATCAGTGGGGGCTACGCGCAATCGAACCTAGCCTCGGTCAGCGGCGTGGTCAGCGATCCCAAGGGGGCTGTCGTTCCGGCAGCGACGGTCTCGGCTACCAACACGGCAACTGGCGTTGATACCAAGACGGCCACTGACGCTGCCGGATTCTACGCCATTCGCAACCTGCCGATCGGGGATTACACGCTCACGATCGAGCACCCGGGTTTCAGACGGTACGTCCTGCAGGGGATGATCCTGACCACGGGACAGTCGCTCGGTCTCGACGTGCGGCTCGAGCTTGGCGAGGTTAGCCAGACCGTGAACGTAACCGGGGAGGCGTCGCTCCTCGAAACGCGAACGTCCGACATCAGCAACGTGGTGACATCGAAGAGCGTTGAGGCCTTGCCGCTTGCGAATCGCCTTACCCTGAACTTGGTTCAGCTCAGTGGGGCGGCAGTGTTCGTGGATAGCGTCACTCTGAATACGGCTCCCGATTTCAGCCTGGCGGGAGGACGGACTGGGACCCCGATGGCTTGGCTCGATGGCGCGGATATCCAAAACCTGCGGCTCGGGGTCGGTCTTATCACGATCGACCCCCCGGTAGATGCCATCCAAGAGGTCCGAGTCCTGGGAAACAACTATTCGGCGGAATACGGCGGCTCGTCTGGCGGAGTGATTGTGGAAACGACCAAGTCGGGAACGAATCAGTTCCACGGCAGCGCCTACGAGTTTTTCCGCAACGATGCCCTGGACGCCGCGGGCTTTTTTGCTCCGGTGCAGAGTGGCGCGAAGCTCAAGCCAGAGCTCCGATACAACGTGTTTGGCGGTAGCATAGGCGGTCCGATCCGACGCGACAAGATCTTCTTCTTTTTCGCTTTTGAGGGCGATCCGCTGACGCAGGGTACCCCGGACACTCTGACCACGCCCACCGTTCTGCAACGGGTCGGCGATTTTTCCCAGACCGTCAACTCAAAGGGTCAACTGATCCCGATTTACGATCCGGCCACGAGCGCAGCCCGAGATTAAGCGTCAGATGGGAATTCACCTTCCAGTCATCCCCAGCGAAGCCCGCCAGGTACCAACTCCGGCGGTCGAGCCCTTCCGTCGCCAGCTCGCTAAAGCTGGTCGGAAAGCCCAGGAGCAACGAAGCCAGCCCGCTGCCGGAAGCCGAATTGCCAGGGAGCCCGGTGGGCAAGGTGGAGAAGCTGAAAGAGCCGGAGACTGCGCTGAGCAGAACGTCGTCATTGATCGAGCGCGTCTCCTGGAAACCAAATGTCAGAGCGTGCCGGCCGAGAAGCCAGGACAAATTGTCAAGAACAGTCACCGTTTCAATCGGATATTGGCGGCGCTCCTGCAGAGCTGAGCCGAGCCCGGTGAAGCCTGAAGGAGCGAATCTGGGGAAGGCCTCTTCAGGCACGCCTTGCAAACCCAGCTTGGAGGGATAATCCTCGCCCAGGCCGAAACTCAGGGCGTGACCGGTTCGGTAAGTGTAAGTGGCGCTCAAGTCATTCATTATGTTCGGACCGAACATATGGAACCAGGAGCCGTAGCCGTAATGGTGATTGTTGATACTGAAGGTTTGGGAATCCGCGGCAGGATCGGGAAAAACGCTGGTGTTGTTTGGAGAGGCGTCTTCGTTGATGTACCAGCCCGAGAACCGGTCGTTTGCGCCTCGGGCGTAGTCGGCCTTTATCAAAAAAAAGTTCGTCGACCCTCCGGTCACGAAATTGCCGCTGAAGTTATTCGCCCCCGCCAAATTTGGGGACGGCTGGTTTGGAAGGGGATAGAAGTTCATCACCTTGGCCGCCACCGGATCAATCCGATCAGGCGTTTTGCGCGGGGCTCGGTTTGTTGAATATTGTCAGCCATGGATTGTCATAACGAGCGAGCCCTTCACAATGACGGTACGCGGCCCAATCTTTCTTGAGCCTGCTCGATCAAGTGGCGTGCGGTGCTGTCGTATCGCCTACGGGCGCCCATGGCGCAAAGGCATTGCGCACACCACGCAAACTCGACTCCAGTCCGGGTAAGTGCCGTAACAGAACTGTGCTCATTGTGTTATCACGAATCCAGTCCATCCCCGCCTTGCTATACACCTCTTCCGTGAAGTCGGTGGTGAAGAAGCGGTCACTGTTCAGCCTTCGCGATGCCATCAGCACAAAGATGCGGAAGGCCGTGTCGCTGAAGCCAAATCCCTTTGGGTGGAGTCTCGGCGAACAGGCCAACGATCAGGTCCACGCGATCGATGTCACCTTCATATACGCGGCGGATCTCTTCGCGCCACGTGGGATTGTCGGTAAGATCTTCGAACGTCCGCACCGGCCGCAGACGAAGCATCTCGCGGAACTTCGTGTAACGCGGCACACCTAGTTCGCGGCAACGCATAATGTCGTGCGCAGCCAAATCGATCAGGACACCATCGGGACGCGTGAACTGCTGCAGCGCTCTCGGGTAATTGTGCAAAGTCACCGCTCCTGGATGCATCTGCCCGAACGAATAAAACAAATCCGTCATCGTGATCGCATCGCAGATGCTCTGCGCGCTGTCGCCGGCGATCGCCTGGAAACCGATCTGCTGCAATTGACGCCCGTCCTGCGCCGACCAGAATGTGATGTCATCCGGAATCAGTGGGTGCATACGATATACCGCCACGAACTCTTCGGTGAGCGTGTAAGGCACGTCGAAGTGGTCGGTCTCGGACCCCGGAATTCCGCTCAGGATTTCGTTTCCGCTAAGTCTGCCAAATAAGTTCTTGATGTGCTCGCCGGCCAGACCCCACCAGTTTGCGCGCATCGCAATCTGCAACACCGGGTGGCCAAGGATGGCGGTGGTCCACTCGACGGTGTGAATTTTGGCGATCAGCGCGGCGTTGACCAGTCTTGCATGTTCGAACAGATCGTCATCGCTCCACTCGGGATAAGCGGCCTTCAGCGCATCGCAGATCGCATTGTGTTCCAGCGTGAACAGCGTGAAGAGCATCTCCAGTCCAACCCACCATCCTGCCAGCGAAGCGCTTTGCAGCTGAACCAGGGCTTGTGCGTCGGGATGGACGAGATGATCCTTACCCAGCTTAATCTTCCCATCGACGCCTGACCGCGCATTGTTCCTGTAGGCGACCGAGCTTCCGTACAGCTGCGACGCGTCCCACCAATGCGTTTCGGTGTTGATGTGCGTCGCCGGCTTTCCCTCGTCAGCGGCGGCGCGAGTCGGATCGGGCATCACCCGCAACACCTTCATGTCCGGCTGAGGCCACGTGTCGTTCTCGGCCAGCGGAATCATCCATGGATCGTCTTTCACCGATTGCCCATGGCTGAACCAGTCGCGAATCTGAAACTGCAGCCAGCTGGCGGCGAGCAGGTTCAAAGTCGTAGCCGGCGTGAAGCTCTCACGCGTCATCAGTTCGCGGCTTACTACCCGTGGGCTGGGCGTCATCACCGCCGGCATGGGCTCTTGCCAAGTCATGGCGAGCGGCGCGTTGCGGCCAAACCGCGTTCCCGCACTGCCCATGAACGGACACTTCAAATCGTTGGATGTGCCGTCGGCTGAGCGCCATACGTCCACGTTCGAGTGCGATGGCAGCGGGTTCTGCTCCGTCACCTCGGGTACGCCTGTGTCGTAGAGATTTTTCGCTCGAAGCGAATTGCGAATGCCCACCAAGTCGACCAAGCCGCCAATGGTCGACAGCGTGCTCCAGCCTATCTGTTGGTCCACTCTGGTGCAGCCCGAATTGAAGAGATCCCCAAGCGCGCGTTTGACCCCTGGCCGCCGAAGGACCTTTACTAGCAGAGCCGCAGTTCCAACTCCAGCTCCGATCCATACAAGAGCCTTCAGTGCTTTGCTCATGGATCACCTCGTGTCATTACGGTGTCTGGAATTCTAGCGTGCGTCTGCCTGAGTGACGACTCCATCGCGAGGCGAGCATGGACGTATGTATTAGGCGCTCCTTTGAACGCTTCAGCGTGGGTCGACAAGGTTCATCGCGAGCATCCCGAGAGCTGTAATACTCGGGATAAAGAAGTAATCGCCGCCACGCAGTTCTACAAAGTTGGGCAAAGCGGTGCAGAAGAGCGGAGGGTTCGTCGACGACCCGTCACCTTGAATACCGAAGCGTTCTCCGAGTTCGTGATGTGCCATCAGGAGATCCTTCTCGTTGCCGAGCTTGGCATCGTTTCCATACGAGATCCACTGCTGCTGTACAAACTCGAACTGACGGGACAGGCTGGCGTTCAGCGCCATAAACGCGATGCCGCGATCGGTCGCGTCCAGAGCGTCTGTGTCCTGGCCTTCCGCAGTGTCCTCGGCTGGTGCGGGCGGACCATACGGCAGCCCACGCCGGGAGATCCGCCGTCGATGAATCAGACGGCCTTCGAAACCGAACGTATCACGTGGATTCACGCGGCGGATATGCGCGCCCAGTGGGCACCTCATTCCAACAGGGTCATCGCCGTATTGGAAATTTGTGCTGCGATTGGGATCCTGCACGATGCTTTGGTCAATGCGGTCGGGCGATAGCTCAATAGGGGTACCGTCGCGCCAACGGCCGATGAACTTGGAGGCCAGCTTCTCTTTAGCATAGCTGTCTCCGGCTCCGTAGCGGGCCGCCCATTGGTTCAGAAAGGCCCGAAACGTTCCGACGCGTTGGCGCAGCTTGCGATACACCATAAAGGTGCCGTTCGCGGCGAGCAAATGCGGTATGGGCGCAACAGGAAGCTCTCCAGCTTCATCGGCGTAACCTAGCAGCAGCTCGCCCGTGGCCAGCGGAACCCAGGTCTTGCCATCCGCAGACAGTTTGCCCTGACCGGGCTGAGTGTTGCGACAGACGCCGAGATAGTCAGGATTGCCGAAGCCATCCGTGTAGCCGAAGTGCTCCTGCGTGGTGGGCTCGCCATCTTTCGGCAAGGACGCAGCATCCTGCGTTCCGAGCAAAAGCGCGCCGCTTGTGCTTTCGAGCAGCGCCTTCACTGCTTGGAATTGCGCTTCGCGGGCCTCAGGGCTCATGGCGTTGATGGCGAGCCAGACATGCACGTCGCCTTCCTGCCACAGGCTCTCCCAGTGTTCTGGAGCATTCGCACCGGTATCGCCCAGTATGCCAGCTCGCGCCTTCATCCCGAGTTGGAACTCAACCGGAAAGCTGACGAGGGTGGCGAGCGGGAGATCGAGCGCAACAAAACCGCGATAAGTGAAAGCAAGGTTCACGACGCTTTGCGGCTTCTTGTCCCAAAGCTGCCCCGTGGTGACGATAGGAAGAAGCTTCTCGAGCAGAGCCCGCGCGCGCTCCGGTGTGGTGAAGCGCAGAAAAGAGTAGCGAGCGAATGGCATGTTATATCCGCGGATGGCGAAGCCCTGAATGTCGCTGGCGTTCAGCTTACTCATTGCGGCCTCCTGTCTTGAGCTCGCGGCGGAATCCATGCGCGGCGGCCCTGGGCGGAGGAACTTTTGCGAGCCGGTCGATGAAGACCTTGAAGTCGCGCTGTAGGTCGGCCGCACTGCAGTTCTGGTGTGTGGCGATAAACGCCGCAACGGCACGCTGCGTCTGCAAGGCTGAAAGCGTCTGCGTCACGGACTTGTCATTAACAGGGGCGAAAAAGAAGGTCGTTTCGATCTCACACTTTTTCATGTAGGTAAGGAACGCGGTGAGATCTTTGGTGCCGGGATAGCCCGTGCAGTGCTGCCAGATGGCGTCGAGTTGGTCCGGAATGTGCTTCACCAAGCCTGTGAGATACGAGTCGCGGTCGCCGTCGCAGTTGCACTCCAGAATCAGGTACTTCGAGCGGAGGTGTTCCTCGCAAGAAGGCATCCCGACGTAGATAACGTCGTCGAGCACAACGAGACGCGCCAGATGAGTCCCGGGCGCGATCGCGAAGGGACCATCCGGTCCCAACGATAGCTTCGACAAGTAGTAGCGAATTTGCAGATCGTGCGAAGGGATCGCGCTGTCATCGTTAATAATGGGACAAAGCAGGGTCAGACCATAGACGCTGCCGCTTTGGCTAGACATGGGCGAACCTCGATTGGATCAGAAGACTTCAGGGGCCGCACCTGTCGAGCCGAGATGAGCCTGAACGTCTAGCACGAATTGTTGGTATGCGGAGCGAAACTCTTCCGAAGAAGGCGCCTCTGCCTGCTTGCTGAGCGCGTCAAGGTTAGTCAGCACGATGTGCGCCGATTGCACGTCATTGATCGTGGCTTCCGGATAAGCGGAGAAAAAATAATCAGTGTCGAATTGGACGCTGGTGATGTAGCTCTTGAAGGGCGTGACCGGGACGGACCCTGGAAACTTCTCACTCCAGCGCCAGATAAGATTCAGCCCGCGACTCAGGACAGCCGAGAAGGCGTCGATGTACTGGTTCCAAGTTCCGTTGAAATTGCTGAAAAAGAGCAGGTAGTCGTATTTCAGGCCTTCCTGTTTCTGGGTTCCCCCCAAATATGGGAAAGCGTCACGAGGCACGATCACCCAGCGAGCGAACTGGATGAAATGCAGGTTGATTAGGTCGGCCTGTAATGGTCTAACGTGTCCCAAAATGAAGAAAAACAAGCGCAGCAGCCAAGTCTTCCATGGCTTCATAGGCGTCACTACATTCATCGCGTAGACTTTGCCATTGATGTTGGCCATATCGCCTCGATGGAGCATGTTGGTGAAGACGGGATAGGCACTGGTCAGCAGTACAGCCCGGTCGCGCTCACAATGGCCAGTAGCGGCAGCGAATTGCGGTCATATCCTCAGATATAGGGTGTAAGCATCTACCCGCCGGATTGCACTGTCAACAATCTTCTTCTCTTCGTTAAAGACCTCGCGCGGGATGAGTCGGTGGATTTTGCTTTTCTGGGGTTTTCGCGGATGAGCACTCCATCTCCATAAAGCGACGGATCACTGCCGTGCCCGCCCGCCGTCCCGATTGAAGCGAAGCGCGCGTTGCGCTGCGTGTGGCTACGTGTGATCGCTTCCGGATTGTCGGCTATCCGGAAGACCTGCACCGATTCTCGACGAGTGCGGAATCGCCAATTCACTCATCGACGAACAGGTATCCGGACTTCGCGAAAATGTATGGTCCGCCGTCTGACTGCAAGGGAAAAGCGAAGAGTGGATCGACAGGTCTGCGCAAATGTATTCGGCCTTCGATTGGAGATAGATTAGGTCTCCTGGCCATGATGAGTTGCGCTGCGTGCCTTTCCTGATAAACGGGACGGTCATGGAAGACCATTTTCGGGAGCAGGTTGCGAGCACGCCGTTGGGAACTGTTCGTTCGTCTTGGTTATCCAGTGCAGACCTTGGTTGGAGAACTTGATGCCGGTGCTGGTTAGTCTTGCTTAGACAGTTCTTGCGTCCGGAACCGCTCGATAGTCCTGTCCGCTCGAAAGAACGGCCCACGCGATACGGGCAAGCTTGTTGGCTGCGGCTGTGATCACTACCTTGACCGGGGACCGGCGCTCAAGAGCGTTGAGCCAGGGACCGAACGGCGATCGTTCTCGCTTGACGCGGAGGACGGCGGACCGAGCACCATGGACAAGCAGCTTCCTCAGATAGCTGTTGCCGCGCTTGCTGATGCCGAAGAGCCTGGCCTTGCCGCCGGTCGAGTGCTGTCGCGGCACCAGTCCTAGCCAGGAGGAGAACTCCCGGCCCTTATGAAAGGCCGCTCCGTTGCCGATAGCGGCGACGATCGCGGTCGCAACCAGGGGGCCTATGCCGGGGATCTGCCTGAGTCGTTGGCAGGCTGGATCGGAAGAGGCGATCTGTTCAACCTCTTCGTTCATCGCGACGATCTGTTGCTCCAGGTCTTTCCACTCGTTCCACAGCAGGCTGACGAGGTTACGCATGCGTGGTGTGAGGTTCGCATCTGCGTTCTCGAGGATCTCAGGCATCGCCTGCTTCAGCTTGAAGGGAGTCTTGGCGAAGACCATGCCACGCTCCAGCAGGAAGGCTCGCAGCTGGTTGATCACGGACGTTCGACGGGCGACCAGCCGGTCGCGCACGCGATGCATCGCCTGGAGATCAAGCTGGTCGTCCGTCTTGATCGGAACAAACCGCATGTTCTGCCGGTCTACCGCCTCGGCGATGGCTTCGGCATCGAGGAAGTCGTTCTTGTTCGACTTCACGAATGGCTTCACGAACTGGGCTGGAATCAGCTTCACGTCATGACCTTGTTCGCGCAGTACACGTCCGAGGAAGTGCGCCCCTGAACACGCCTCCATCCCGATCAAGGAAGTCTGCATGTTGGCGGTAAAAGTGACGATCTGCTTTTGGGTGAACTTCTTCCGCAACAGCACCTTGCCTGCTGCGTCCAGAGCTACGAGGTGAAAAGTCGTCTTGCCGAGATCGATGCCAACCGAACGTATCTGCATGCCGATGATCCTCCTTGAATCTGCCCAAAGATCACCCACTTCAATGTGGAGATCAAGCGGCGGACCATCTCATTACGGGGTTATCGGCAACTGCGAAAGACTCTTGCACGACCGCGCTCCACGCCCGTCGCTACGTCAGTCGGTGACAAATCGCCAATGCAGTGCGCCGGGATAAACCGGCATGAAGCAGGGAATGAAAGAGTCCTACGAGAAAGGAGTAGCGAACCGCTCGGCCCCGAGTTTTGCGTTGCACACCGCGAGGTGTGTGGCGAAGCGTAAACAGGGGTACAGGTGGGCTGGGTATTGAGCTCCGAAAAGATGCAATCAGGACGCTGACGCTTTTGCATTGGCGGAAGGCAACATGGACGGGAGCGATATCGCAAGTTCCTGTCCGGTCCTGCGTAGTCGTAGACCCCAGACACGCCTGGAAGCTTCATGCACGAGAACCGGGAGACCTCGGAGACGCCTGCTGCCAACCAGCAGCAGGACGGCGGGTGAAGGCTTAGGCCGCAAGGCCCGCATGAACGTCCCCGAGGAGTCGGACAGCGGCATAGTACCTATGAATCATTCGAACAAAATCGAGCAGTCGATGGCGGAGAGTGAGGAGGGAAGGCCGCTGATCAAGGAGAACATCCATCAGTCCAGCACGCGCCCGACACAGAGCGGGGCATGCGTGTCACAGGGGCTGGCGGGTGTGCGGAAAGCAGCAAGGGAACACAAGGAGATGAAGTTCACCGCTCTGCTCCACCATGTCACAGTCGATCTGCTAAGGGACAGCTTCGGTTCTCTGAAACGCAAGGCTGCACCCGGCGTGGATGGGATGACGTGGCAGGAGTATGAAGCCGGGCTGGAGGGTCGGCTTGCCGATCTGCACAGCCGGGTGCATCGCGGTGCGTATCGGGCGCTTCCATCGAGAAGGGTCTACATCGAGAAAGGCGACGGACGGAAGCGTCCGCTCGGGATCGCCGCACTGGAGGACAAGATCGTCCAGCACGCAGTGGTCACCATCCTCAACCATATCTATGAGGAGGACTTCCTCGGCTTCTCGTATGGATTTCGTCCGGGACGCAGCCAGCATAAGGCGCTGGATGCGTTGTCTTATGCGCTCGTGAAAAGGAAGGTGAACTACGTACTTGATGCCGACATCCAAGGCTTCTTCGATAACCTCGACAAAGCGTGGATGATCAAGTTCGTCGAGCATCGCGTCGCCGACCAACGCATCCTGCGCCTGATCCAGAAATGGCTCAAGGCCGGGGTGATGGAGGAAGGGAAATGGTCGGACACGGAGACAGGTACTCCGCAGGGGTCGGTGATCTCACCGCTCCTTGCCAACATCTATCTCCACTATGTGTTCGATCTCTGGGTGGACGTCTGGCGCAAGAAGTGTGCGCGAGGCGAGGTGATCGTCCTCCGCTATGCGGACGACATCGTCCTCGGCTTCCAGTGGGGTACGGACGCAGACCGTTTTCGCAAGAGCTTGGGAGAACGGCTGGGGAAGTTCGGACTGGAGCTGCACCCGGAAAAGACGCGCCGGATCGAGTTCGGGCGGTATGCCGAACAGAACCGGAAACGAAGAGGGGAAGGCAAGCCGGAGACCTTCGACTTCCTTGGCTTCACGCATATCAGCGGGAAGAATGGGAACGGGTCTTATGCCGTGCGGCGCATGACGATCCGCAAGCGCATGCGAAAGAAGCTGCATGAGATCAAGCAGCAACTAAGGATGCGCATGCATGATCCCGTGCCTCAGACAGGCGCGTGGCTCAGGTCAGTCGTACAGGGGTACTTCAACTACTACGCTGTGCCGGGAAATCTCGATAGCCTCGGGCTGTTCCGGGAACGCGTGCTCCGCTACTGGGGGCAAGCGCTGAAGCGACGTAGTCAAAGACACCGGTACGCCTGGGTCCGTCGTCTCAAGCTGGCCGCACAATGGCTTCCTACACCTCGCGTGCTCCATCCTTGGCCCCTTGACCGCTTCGCCGCCACTCATCCGAGATAGGAGCCGCATGCGCTAATGAGCGCTCGTGCGGATCTGTGCGGGGGGCGATCAGCGATGATCGTCCCTACCGCGACCTCACTGAGCGCCGATCGGTAATGAGAAGACTGCTTGTCGCGAGTTTTAGGTGGCACGGAAGCGTTCGCTCCTGCCTGCGCGCCGTATTGGACAACGAGCTCTGGTGATCCCACGCGGTCTGCACTGCGGTCCTTTGAAGCCGCCGCCAAGCTGCAGAAGCTCGACGAGAAGCTCGGCCTCACCCCCTGCCTCATCCTCACCGTCTCCGAGAACGGCTACGGCAAGCGCACCGACGTCGACGCCTACCGCCTGCAGTCGCGCGGCGGCAAGGGCGTCATCAACATGAAGGCCAACTCCAAGGTCGGCAAAGTCGTCTCGATCCAGCTCGTCGACGACACCACCGAGATGATGGTCATCAGCCAGTTCGGCAAGATCATCCGCATCGACACCAAGAGTGTCCGCTCCACCTCCGGCCTCAAACCTTCCATCCGCTTAACCTCGTTGCGCGTAGCGGATGAGGCGGCGGCCCCCCTCCCCGCCAAATTTGCGCAAAATCTAGATGAAATTGAACTTAGGGGTGGACCTAAGTGTCGCTGGCTGGTTTGAGCGGAGGGTAGGGGGTGGAGTGGGCCCCTTTTGGAGAGGGTGGTTTGTCAAGCCGGGCGGAGTGGATTCAGCGCAGGTCTGCGTGAGTCCCGTGAGCAGTAGACGGCAAGGCGAGGATGATGACCGGGTTGTGGCGGCGGGGAGGACGGCAATTTCAGTCGTTTCGTGCTTCGTGCTTCGCTCGGGCGTGCGGCAGAGCGGAAGGGTTTTCATGGCGCGGCGGAAACGGCACGGCTGAAAGCCGTGCCCTGACGATGCGTGGTGTGGGTGGGGGTGGTCCTTGCGCCCGCGCTATGAGCTTGTACGCATGTTGATTGCGACCAAAATGAAGAAGAATGCCGCGGATAATGTGGTTCGCACTCCGGTATCAATATGCGGTGAAAGCAACGCGGAGAGTGTTAGCAGCAGCGTGACGCGTAGCGTTATCAGATTCCAATTTCGAGTCTTGCCCGGGATGGATGGCTCTCTAAGCATTCCTATGAGAGCAAGAATGGCGGCGATACCGCCGAATGCAGTTGATAGCCAGGTGGCGAAAAATTCGTGTTGATGGAACCAAGCTGTCATTCTATTCACCGTACTGAGAAGTGTCTCGATTACATGCTGAGAGGCAAATTCTTCGGACGAGGCCTGGAAATGTGCCTATAAACCTGGCTTACCTCGTAACCGGTGTTCGTGTAAATCCCTGAAACATCATCCCGCTTCTGGTGAATAATGAGCCGAGCTTGAAACTCGTCGCCCGGAGCAATCGTGAAGTCGTGCCTAGCGAAGTCATCGTAGAAGCTGGAATCCTTGATTGGCGCCGAAATAGTCACGCCATGCCACTTGAATTCCCACTTCCGAGTGCTGCGCTCCATGATTGCTTTGACGATATACAGGTCTGCATCTTCCTCGATGATGCGTGTTGGAGGTTCAGGTTCCACTTCTTCTCCCTTGATAGCGAGAAGTTCACGCGGGACTATTAGCGACGGTTTGGGACTCTGCATGTCTGGTGCGATCCCAAGTCCCGTGACATTTTCATCGATGATGACGCTGTCGAACATCTTGTTCATGGATCGCACGAAGGCGGGGTCTCGCGAAACCTGCTCGGTGGCATCATGAACTTCTCTCGGAATAATTATCCGGTTATCGCCAACCTTGACGATCACCTCATCGGTTTCAACTATGACTGTTACATCGTCCTTCTTTGCGAAATTACGCTCGTATATGTAGCTCGCTACCACGCCCAGCACCGTCGGGAGAATTACCTGTTGGGCGACAAAGATGCCGGCGACTTTTGTGATTGCGGCTATTCTTGCTTTGAAGCTGCCGCCCCCCAAAGCTTCGACGACGATTTCAATGTCGAAGCCCCTATTTAGGGTTCGATTGGCTGCTTTCGCCGCGTCTGAAAGGGCGACGAGAGTAGAAGCGAGCGCATATGCGTTGATGCGCGTTTCTGGAGTTTCGAAATAGAGTACGAAACCATTCTCAAGCGTGCTTATCCGGAACTCTGCCATGCGCTCCTCGGGTTAAATTGTTCTTGAGTCTCGGGCTCAGTGCCTCTTTTTTTTCTTTGGCGGTTCGATTTCTTCTGATGAGCGCTGGATTCCTAGCACCTCATCCGCGTAGCTCTTCCAAGTTTCATTACTAATTAACGTGGACCGGTGAATATTGAAGTTTTCGCAGCCTCTGATGTTCTTGATCGTGTCGATGACAGGATCAACCAGTCTTTCGTTCAGCCATGGGCTAAGAGTGATACTCCGCACTGTCCTCAGCGGTAGGTCTATGTAGATTGGTTTCTGTTCGAATTTGTCGGATTCGAAGATGATCCGAAATTCTTCTTCGTGCCTGTAGGGATCGCGCTTCAGGAACGGCAGGTCGTTGCGTTTGGGCGCTCCGCGGCTGAGTTCCTTGAGTCGGCGGTACTGAACGTTACCCCAGCGAAAACCTTCGTACTCGTCTACGAGCTCGATCAGACGTCGTTTGTCAAACGTAACCCGGATCCCGCCGCTCCCGTTCGCAAAGACCTTCCAGTGGTGGTATGTCTCGTTCGTAGCTGAGAAGCACAGTGCCAGGAGGCAGGTCAGCTTGCTCCGCCCCTTATAGACCGACATGAAATACGAGTCGTTTTTGTCGTCCCATGACTGCGGGTCGAGAAACTTCAGACGTCGTCTCTGGAGCATGTAGAGAAGCGACGGCAGGTCGGTGTACCGATGCACTGGTGAGCCATTCAATTTTTTGGTCGGCATGCACCGAACATCTTATGCCGATATGAACCGGCTGGCTATCTACTAAATCTTTGTTTGCCTTGCATTTGGGACATGAGGCGTTGCTGGGCTTTCATGCCGCCGGTCAGGCCGCTGCCCATGCCTTTGAAGAGTTTGGACATCTGGGTGTGCTGGCGGAGGAGGTTGTTGACCTCCTGGACGGTGGTGCCGGAGCCGAGGGCGATGCGCTTGCGGCGGCTGCCGTTGATGATGGCGGAGTTGTGGCGCTCCTTGGAGGTCATGGAGTTGATGATGGCCTCGATGCGGGTGAACTGGGACTCGTCGACGTTGGCGGCGGCCTGCTGCATGCCGGCGAAGGGGCCGACGGAGGGGAGCATCTTGAGGATGGATTGCATGCTGCCGAGCTTCTTGATCTGACGGAGCTGGTCGCGGAAGTCTTCGAGGGAGAAGCCGTCGCCGGCGAGGGCCTTTTTGGCGAAGGCCTCGGCCTTGGAGCGGTCGAGCTTTTCTTCGGCGCGCTCGAGGAGGGTGGCGATGTCGCCCATGCCGAGGATGCGGCCCGTCAGCATCCAACCCAGGTTTCTCCGCCAGCACGGCGAAATGGCCGATTTCTCCGATTTACCAAATCGGAGAATACCCAGCTTGCCAGAGCTGACAGGAGACAGGAAAGGCTCTCCCCGAGAAGAAAAATCCCGAAATGACCGCAGATTCTGCCTCTTTCAGCAGAATCGGAGACGTCTAGTCATTTCGCAGGGAAGGAGTGGCGGAGGGAGAGGGATTCGAACCCCCGTTGCCCGTTAGGGCAAAGCGGTTTTCAAGACCGCCTGTTTCAACCACTCACACATCCCTCCGCGTGGTGGGACTTAAGAATATCAGGGCCCCTTCTGCTGCACTTCTTTCGAAGCCGTCAAATAGCTTTGGCCGCCAGCGGTGTCTAGCTTCGCCCGCCAACGGTGTCACAATGGATGCGGATTTGAATCCCTCCATTGCGAGGCTCTGGTGAAACGAGTCGCGGCTGTTCTGGTATGTGCGTGGATATGCGGGTTTGCTGCAAGGGGCATGGCGCAGAAGACGCTCTTCTACATTCGGGAGAATGCGGCCGGTGTGCAATCGTTTGAGCAGCACAAGGCCAAGATCGACATCCTCGTGCCGACCTGGTATGCGGTGAATGGACACGGGCTCGTGACGGGCGAGCCGGATCGAAGAGTGCTGAGCGAGGCGAAGGCTGCGCATGTGCAGGTGATTCCGATCGTCGTGCTCTTTGATAAGGATCAGCTTCATCAGCTATTCAGTGATGCTAAGGCGCAGGATGTGATGAACCGCGCGTTGGTGCGCGAGTGCAAGCAACATGCCTATGCGGGGATTCAGTTCGACTTGGAGCACGTGCTGTGGGTGGAGCGCGATGGACTCTCAGCGCTGGTGAAACGCAGCGCAGACGCGCTGCACGCGGAGGGATTGCAGGTGCAGATTGCGACGGTGCCCAATGCGCCCGGACATGCTGGCTCGCTGCCTTATGCGAGGTGGATGTTTGAAGAGTGGCGGGGTGGGTATGACCTGAAGGCCCTGGCTGAGTCAGTGGATCTGATCTGCCTGATGACCTACGATCAGCACTCGCGTTACACGGCGCCGGGCCCGGTGGATGGGTGGGAGTGGACGGTCCAGAACCTGGACTACGCGCTGAAGGATGTGCCGAAGGAGAAGCTGTCGCTCGGCATCGCGCTGTATGGGTACCACTGGTTTGCGGGCGATCCTGGATTGAATAAGCCGGAGCAGAAGCCGAATCCGACAGCGGAGTCAATCTCGTTCACGAACGCGGAGTTTCTGCGCGCGAGCTACAACGGCAAGCTGCAGTGGGATGATGACGATCACGCCCCGTGGTTTTATTTCACGCACGACCAGACGCGCGAGTGGGTCTTCTACACGGACAAGCGGGCGTTCATGGATCGGTATGAGCTGGCGAAGCAGCGCGGATTAGAGGGCGTGTGCTCGTGGGTCTTGGGCGAGGAAGACCCTGCCATCTGGGATGCGATTCCGGCGAAGCGATAGTTACTTATAGAGCAGATAGGGTTCGCGGGCGGTCTTGAAGTCGGTGAGCGCGGGTTGCCATGTGACGGCGATGGAGCGTGGATCGTCGCCGCGTGAGATGGCGTCGAGCGTGGCGGAGTTGGCGAGAAGATTTGCGGCGCGCTGCAGACGGAACTGCTCGGGATAAAGCCTGTGCAGGGCGCTGAGCATCTCGACGCCGAGTTCCGGCGAGTCGAGTGCGTTGCGATCTGTCACAGTGATGCGAACGGCTTCGATCGTTTGGCCGTGATAGGGATGGATGGGATCGTCGTCGACGGTTGTCGTTGTTGCAGAGAAGCTAACGCCGGGAATGTGGCGCGCGTTGAGTGCGCTAAGCGACGTCAGAGGCGCGGAACCATGCCGGTGGCTGCGCGCCGGTGCTCTTGTCTTTCGGTGGGAGGCCGGCTCCGATGAGTTCGAAGGGTGTCGGTGTGCCACGGCCGACGGTAGCGTTTGTCGCTTCGAGGAAGGTGAGCCCGGGGAGCAAAATCGTCGCAGTGAGATTGTGCAGGTTGGGGCTGGGGTTCACCCACGGAAGGCCGGTCTGGTCGTAGAAGTCGGAGCGCACCCAGCGCTGCATGGCGACGACGGTGAGTGGGGCGTCGATGTGTTTCGTGCCGTTGTAAAAGCGCGCGAGTTCGCCGAGTGTCATGCCGTGGCGGACGGGAATTTGGCCGTAGTCGGTGTAGTTTTCGCGGCCGGGGTCTGAGACGGGGCCTTGGACGGCAATGCCGCCGATGGGGTTGGGACGGTCGAGCACGACGATGTTGAGCGTGTGATGGAAGTCGCGCTGTTCGCGTGCGGCGGCTTCGAGGAAGTAGCCGGTGACGGTCTCGTAGGTGTAGGTGCGGACGCCGGCATCCTGCAGGTCGACGACGACGGCGTCGAGGTCTTTGAGTTGATCGTGTGAGGGGCGCTTGTCGGCGTCATGCGGACCGTAGAGCGAGGTGACGACGAGGCCGGTGGTGGGGTCGGTCTCGGGGCCCAACGCGGTGGTGTCCTGCTTGCCGAAGATGCCGTGCTCGGGCGAGAAGATGGTGGTGAGCTTTGCGCCGGGGATCGTTTTGGAGAGATCGGTCGCGAGGATGTCAATGGTGCGGTGGCCATGCGCGTCGAGCCCGGACTGGTTGGTGAGGATTCCGAGGCGGAGGGTGTTGTTGTGCTGTGTGGCGAGAGTGGTGAGTTCAGCGAAGTGATCGGATTCGAGAACGTCGATGCCGGTGAGGGTTGGCAATTCCGTCTGCGTCGAAGTGGATTGCCCACCAGTGGTTTCTGAAGTGGGGTAGAGCTGCAATGCTTGCGCTACTGCCGTTGCGACCTCACCGCGTAAGTTAGAGATCGGTGCGTTGCCGCGTGGATGAATCGCGTTCGCAAGCAGGACGACATACGTGTCGGAGCCGGGATCCATCCAGAGCGAGGTGCCGGTGAAGCCGGTGTGGCCGAAGCTGCCGATGGGGAAGTTCATGCCGCGCGGCTTGGAGAAGGCGGTGTCGATGTCCCAACCGTAGCCGCGCAGGTCCTGTCCGTGGATTGCAGGGTAGCGGGGTGCGAGCAATGGCGCTGCGCCCTTTTCGCCGTTGACGATGGCGGATTGTTCTGCGGTCGTTGCGAGCACGAGCTGTCCGGCGTAGTGGCCGGGCTGTTCGGGGGTCGTCATTACTTGCAGTGTGGATTGCTGGAGCGGGAAGTCCGACGGGCGGCCGGCGAGACGATCCAGCAGCGCCTGCGCGAAGAGCGAGACGTCATGCGCTGTGGAGAAGACGCCTGCATGGCCGGCGACTCCGCCCATCCGGCGCGTGGTGGGGTCGTGAACGGTGCCGCGCGTCAGCATGTCGAAGTGCGGGTTGGCCCGGGGATCGGATTTGCTCTCGTCGTCGTGCGTGGTGGGTGCGATGCGCGGGAGCAGCCCAGTGCTCCAGTCGCCGGCGGGGCAGGCATAGTGCGTGTGGCCGCGCGGAGTGGGAGCCCACGCTATCGCCGCGCCGATGATCTTGTGCGGGCCGCAGGCTTTATCGATAGGAAGATAGCGCGTCTCTGTCATGCCGAGCGGTTTGAAGATGTGCTCTTGCGCATAAACATCAAGCGGCTGGCCGGATAGCGTTTCAACGATGTCGCCGAGCAGGATGAAGTTGATGTCAGAGTAGCGAAAGACGGCTTCGGGAGCGGACTGCAGCGGCGTAGTGAGGGCGCGATTGATTCCTTCGGCTTTGTCGGGCTTGGCGAGGCCCCAGGGATCTTTCAGGTTCACGTCGGCGGGCTCGCCGGAGGTATGCGTGAGCAGCATGCGCACGGTGACCCTTGCGCGCTCGGTATCGTGCTCCGGATTGAACGCGGGAAGGATCTGCTCTACGGGCTCGTCGAAGTTGAGCTTGGCTTGTTCGTAGAGTTGCATGATGGCGGTTGCGGTGGAGAGGCACTTGGAGAGCGACGCCATGTCGAAGATGGTGTTCTCAGTCATGCGCTCGGCGGGTGAGGGCCGACCGTTGAGTCCGGGCTCGCGCGCGAGCTTGCGCTCGCCGTAAGCATGCTCGAAGACAATGCGGCCGCTGTGACCGACGAGGACTACGGCGCCGGGGAGACGATGTTCGGCGATGCCCTGGTTGATCAGGTCGGAGACAGTCGTGAAGTTTGGCGTGGCGACTGTGGCCGGACCTTGAGTTGATGCTTGATGGTGCGAGGGCTTCTGGGCTGCGATTGCGAGTGGGAGACAAAGACACAGCAGCAGGAGCGCGCTCAGGCGGCGGCGGTGCGTTCGGTACGTGTGCGCTTGCCGAGGAAAAGGCTGGCGAAGGCGCCGATGAGGAAGGTGGCCGCCGCGCCGATGACGACATACCAGGTCCAGGCGATGTGCGGGATCGTGATGGGGCCGAGATGCACAGGGAACGCTCCTTGCCAAATCCAGAGGTTAAGAATGAAGCCGCAGATCATGCCGATGCTGGCGCCAAGCTCCGTTGCGAAGCGCGTGAGCGTGCCGAGAAGAAAGACGCCGAGCAGGCAGCCGTAGGCGACGGACGCGATAGAGAGGCCGATCTCGACGACGTGGCCCTTGCCGCCAGCCTTCACGGAGTAGACCGCGATGGCGAAGAGGACCAGCGCCCAGAGCACAGTCGAGGACTTCGCGATCATGGCGCGCTCGCGGTTGTCGGCATCGGGACGCAGGCGCGTGTAGAAGTCGACGACGGTGGTCGACGACAGCGAGTTAAGTGCAGCGGAGAGGTTCGACATTGCAGCGGCGAGGATAGCGGCGACGAGCAGACCGGCGATGCCGAGCGGCATTTCGCGCACGATGAACGTGGGGAAGATGTAGTCGTTGGTGCGGAAGGTGGCGCCTGGATGCTGCTGATAGAAGACGTAGAGGCCTGCGCCGATAAGCAGGAACAGCCAGAACTGCAGGAAGATGACGACCCCGGAGCTGAGCAACGCGGCGCGCGATTCGCGTAGATTGCGCGCGGCGAGCAACCGCTGAACCATGAGTTGGTCGGTGCCGTGTGAAGCCATGGTGAGGAAGGTGCCGCCGATGACGCCGGCCCAGAAGGTGTAGGTCGTCGTGAGGTTCAGGGCGAAGTTGAAGATATGGAACTTGCCTGCGGCGCCCGCGACGGAGTGAATTACTGGCCACCCGCCATGCACGTGCGAGCCAAGTGTAATTAGAGCGACGACTGTGCCGCCGACGTAGATCGCCATCTGCACGACATCGGTCCAGACGACCGCCGCCATTCCGCCTTCGAAAGTGTAGAGCAGCGTTAGCGCCGAGATGATGGCGATGGAGAGAATGTCGCGTGTGCCGATGGCAATGCCGACGACGATGGAGACAGCGAAGACACGCACGCCTTCTGCGGCGGCGCGCGTGACGAGGAAGAGTGCAGCGGTGACTTTGTGCAGCGTGCCGCCGAAGCGGCGGTCGATGAGTTGGTAGGCGGTGAGCATCTCGCCCGCGAAATAGCGCGGCAGGAAGAGCGCTGCCACGACGATGCGTCCGAGCATGTAGCCGATGACGACCTGGAGGAAGCCAAAGTCGCCGGCGAAGGCCACGCCGGGGATGGAGATGATGGTGAGCGTAGATGTTTCGGCCGAGACAACGGAGAGCGCGATAGCCCACCAGGGGATGGTGTTGTCGGCGAGGAAGTAACTCTTGAGCGAGCGATCGGCCGCAGCCGCTCCACGCACTTTACGAAAGCGCAGGCCGAAGAGGGTAATCCCAATGAGGTAGGCCGCCACCAGAGCGAGGTCGAAAACACTGAGCCGCTGCGTTGCAAGAAGAACTGCAAGGGCGTTGATGAAACAAGGCAAGCGGGCTTACTCCTCCTGCGGTGCGCTGACGTGAGGCAACCTTGCAGGTTATGATAACGGGCTTAGCGCCTGACTGGCTCAGAGCGCGTTCGGAGTAGTAAACGGATGGCGTATTTTGTGGCATTGGATGGCGGTGGGACGAAGACCGAGTGCTGGGTCGCGAACGCGTCGCGGGTGCTGGGGCAGGCCTCGGGGCCGACGGTCAAGCTCATGAATGTAGGCGAGCAGACCGCGACGGAGAACCTGCGGACGATCGTGCGCGACGCGCTTGGGGCGGCGGGCGTTGCGGGTGACTCGATCGCCTGCACGTGCTTCGGTCTCGCCGGCTCGTCAAGTGCCGAGGTATGCCGCTGGGCGGAGACAACACTGCGCGAACTCGTGAGTGGCGGAGTCATCCTCGCGGGCGATGAGCAGATTGCGCTCGATGCAGCGTTTCAGGGAGGCCCTGGGGTGCTTGTGATTGCGGGGACGGGATCTAATGTGATGGGCCGGTGTGCCGACGGTTCGGCGGTGGGCGCCGGTGGATGGGGACCGGTGCTAGGCGATGAGGGCTCGGGAACGTGGATTGGCCTGGAGGCGATTCGTGCCTGTCTGCGCGCGCGCGATCGCGGCGTAGAGACCTGTCTGCTGCGCGAGATACAACGAGCGTGGCAGCTTGAGGATTTGGGCTCGCTCGTCGCCAAGGCGAACATGCGTGAGCGGCCCGATTTTGCTTTGCTAACGGGAGTTGTGGCGAACTGTGCGGACGACGGCGATGTGCTGGCGCAGGGCGTACTGGAGCGTGCGGGCGAGGAACTGGCGACGCAGGTGAGTCTCGTTATCTCGAAGATGCGCGCGGCTGACTGTGGAGCAGAGGATGCCTCGCGCGTCGCGTTCACGGGCAGCGTGCTCGCCAGGATTCCGCGCGTGCTTCGCGCAATGGACGAGCATCTGCGCGCAGCGTGGCCGGAGATCAGCGTAGATGCGAACGCTGTGCAGCCGCTCGAAGGCGCCTTGTGGCGTGCGCGGCGAGGTACGTAATTCGCGTCTACGTGACAAGCTCTCCGTGGATGTAGGTCGCAACCAGGCGACCGCTGGTGTCGAACCGATTGAGGTTCGCGGGGCAGCCTGGAGCAAGGCGTGTCAGCTCGGGCCGGCCCAGCATCGTTGCAGGATTATGCGAGGCCAGCCGCGCGGCGTCTGCGATCGATGCACCGGTGAACTGGCGCAGGTTCGCGACAGCGCGGTCCATCGTCAGCACGGACCCGGCCAGCGTGTGCGCGCCACGTTCGAGATCACCGGCAAGCATGGAGCGGCCATCTGCGACATTGACGTCGAGTTCACCGAGCTTGTATCTGCCGTCAGGCATTCCAGCAGCGGACATCGCATCGGTCACGAGAATCCCGCGCTCCACACCCTTTGACCTGAACCAAAGCCGCACGAGTTCCGGTGCGACGTGGACACCGTCGCAGATCAGTTCGGCATAGAGGCGCTGGTCGTCCAGCACAACGCCGAGAACACCCGGCTCGCGATGATTCAGCGCACGCATCGCGTTGAAGGTGTGGGTGACGCTGCTTGCGCCGGCATCGATCGCTGGGCGCGTCTCGGATGCAAGCGCATTCGTGTGGCCAAGCGAGCAACGCACGCCGAGACTTGTTGCGTAGGCGATGAATTCCATCGCTCCGCTTAGTTCGGGTGCGATCGTTACCAGGCAGATGTGTCCTCGTGCAGCTTGCTGAAAGCGTTCGAAGAGCTCGATGCTCGGCTTCTGCAGATACTTCTCTGGGTGCACGCCGCGCTTGATGTGCGAGAGAAATGGCCCTTCGAGATGGATGCCGCGCGGCTGCGCCTGCAGCGGCTGCGGTTCAGCCTCAATCGCATTCGCGAGCGATTCGAGCGAGCGCAGAGTGGAGTCAACCGAAGCCGTCACGGTTGTCGGAAGGTACTGTACAACGCCGTGCATGGCAAGAAAGTGCTGGATCTCGCGGAGTTCAGCTGGCGATGCCGACATCACATCGTGACCCATCGCACCGTGCGTGTGAACGTCGAAGAACGCGCTGGTAAGCGTGTCTTCTTCGCGCGCAAGCGCCGTGGGATCAGAGCTGATGTCCGTCAGCGTTCCATTGTCATCAACGATGAGAACAGGGAACTCAATCGAACCTACATCGGTGAGCAATCGCCGCGCTGTGATGATCGTTGGCATCGTCTTTTAGTTCGATGGTGGAGTGGCGGGCGCAGCCGGAATGGGGGTTGCAGGTACTGCCGGCACAGGCGTGGCGGGCGGAGGCGGTGGAATCTCCAGATCGGCCGCATTGGGCAGTGTGTGCGTATCGGCCCATTGGCGTTGGGCGCTACGAACCTTGTCCATCCGCGCGAGCCAGGTGTCGATCGTGTAGTCATAGTGCGCAAGCACGGGGCGCAACGCGTAGGGGCGGTTGGTTCGGAGCCACAGCTGAGCGTACAGACCGCGAATCAAAGAGTAGCCATCCTTGATGTCCTGAATGCGGCCGTTCACGCCGTTGATGTCGCTCAGTTCGCGGCTCACCTCCATGCGCTGCTTGCGGTCGCCGGATGTCGCATCGGCCTGCGCGCGCGCGTAGCCTTCTGCCATCTCGTCGGCGAGCTGGAACTTCTCGCCGATGAAGTCGAAGCGTCGCGCGCCAAGCTCAAGTGCGTCGATCGCGTTCGTCTCGCGCAACGAAGTCGGGTTCGAAGGAAGCTGGTTTGTCACCGAATAGACGACCGGCGTTGCCGGCGCAGGATAGGCCGCACGTGCCTCGGCGATCAACTGCAGCGCATGCTCGGCATGCAGGCGCAGTTCGTGCGTGTAGGGACGAATCTTCTCGGCATACTGTTGGCCATCCTTCGACCAGGGATCGAGCCAGAAGAGACCATCGGAGCCATCACCCACCTTAGCCGTAAACCTCAGCAGATCGTGCGCGGCCATCAGCTCCTGCTGCGCCATCTCGAGCTTGCCGGTCATGTCGCCGTGAAACGCCGGACCAAAGTTGGCTTCGAACTGCGGGATCGAGCTCTCGCCCTGCTGCCACGCGGCCGCGGCGCCAAAGAGAATTCCGTACCAGTTGTTCGATGCCAGCGCTTCGCCGTCGTCGTACCACAGCGTGTTCAGCTGACCCGTAGCACCCATCTGCTGGCCATCGCGGGTGAACTGCTTGATGTTCTCCAGTCCCATGTTGTAGTTGGGATAGATGCGCGACCAGTTGTTGATGCCGGGCGAGACCCACGTCTCGAAGCCTGCAGACTTGAAGTAGTTCAGATATTTCGTAAAGCCGGTGTCCGAGGGCGAGTAGTGCCAGCTGATGGCAATCGTGTTGCGCTTGAACTCTTCAGGCATGCCCTTCAGCAGATCGGGCGAGCGCTCGGCGATGTCAGCCCAAAAAAGCAGGCGCCGGTTTAGCGGCCGCAGCGTGTTGTCGATCTGCTGCATGAAGCTCAGGTAGACGGGACCCAGTCCCTGCTGATCCACCGCGGGCTTTGTCTGGCCAACTCCCAGATCGAAGGTCTCATCTGCGCCGATATGCAGAAACGGCGATGGGTACAGTGCCGCGAGCTCGGTGAACATCTGGTTGATCACCTGCAGCGATCCCGCCTGGCTGGGTGCAAGCACCGCGCCATGCGGCGTCTCGGCGAGTTGCTGGTACTGCTCGTAGACCAGCATGTGGCGAAGATGCCCGAAGGCCTCCTGGTCGGGCACGATCATCACGTGATACTTCGCGGCATAGGCCACCAGCTCGCGCGCGTCGTCGGCAGAGATGCTGCCGCCCGGCGGTGCCGGCAGCGGGTTTGAGGCATACTGCTGCGTGTTCTCGAAGTACGGTGAATACAGGTTCGCCTTGTACGCCGCGAGCGTGCGCACGATCTTCTTCTGAAACTCCAGCGTGTCGACGGGGCCGCGCGAGAGATCGTCACTCAGGCCGCGATACTGCATCGCCGGCCAGTCGCGGATTTCGGCCGCGTGCAGGACGAAGCCGCCGTTCGCCGAACGCTCGATCATCTGCTTCACTGTCTGCGCGGCGTAGAAGACTCCCGGCCCCGTTGCCCCGGTCAGCGTAAGAACGCCAGGCGCCGAGGTAATTGCGTAGCCCTCGGGACGCATCGCCTCCGTGAACGAAGCATCGGGATGCTGCCCGAGCCGTTGAAGAACAATCCTCAAACCCTCGCCAGCCGGAATGCCGCGCGCCGCGAGTTCATCGCGCAAATCGCCAGCGGCAAACTGGTCGTCTGCGCCGCAGTTGGGGCATTCCACGGTGACGCCTGTTACCGGTTGATCTCCCTTGAAGGAAACCTCGCGCGGCATGGGAATCAGGTGAAGGGGAATGGCTGGTGTCTGTGCGGAGGCGACGGCCGTAAGTCCGGCAACTAAAGCGAGTGCAACAAAACGCATGACTTTACGGTACACGGCCCGGACGCTTGAAGAAAGAATGCGGCTGAATACCTCTGTGGGAGATTCAACCGCATATCAGGCTAGTGCGATGGGATGACGATCAGGGTGATCGACTGGCCGGGAAAGGTCATCGGCTGCGACGCGGAGGCGCCGATGGTGCTGATCGTGCCCGAGGACGGTGGAGTGATGACGGCGTTGGGTTGTGCGACGATGGCGTTCAGATTCGCGTTGCTGTACTGGAAGACCTGGGCCGCCGTCGCTGTGCTGGTGAGATTGTTGATGGAAAGCGTGTTGGTCAAGGGACCGTACGTCTTGTTGATGACCACGACGGTCACAGCGCCGTCCCCGGTGCGCGATGCAGCGTACACGGCGAGTTGACTCTGATCGCCCGTAGTAGAGCTGAGTTCCTGGTCTCCGAAGGTCGACTTGTTTCCGTCATAGTTGCGGTAGATTTCGAAGGCCATATTTGCGGGCGTCTGGGTGGAATACGTCGTTGTCGGCCAGAAGACCCCCATGGTCAATCCGTATTTGCCGAAGATGCCGAGAACATCGGCCTGCGTGACCGCACCGTTGATCGACTCGGTTCCGCCGAAGTTGTACTCGTCGATGGAGGTTCCAGGCGCGGCGTAGCCGGTTCCTGTCCAGCCGGAGGTCAGCCAGGAGTGCATCATCGGGATGATCTGAGGAGCTTGCGGAGGTACAGCGCAACTCGATGTGTAATTGGAGTCCGTGCTGTAGTTGGGCTGCGGGAAGGCCGGGTCAGTGTATGCCGGATCCCAGAGCGCACGAGTGGAGTTCATGCGTGCCTGCTGCTCTCCAGTGTCGCCCGCCGTGGTTAATCCGACCGACGACCCGTTGTAGGTCGCCGCAACGTAAGAGTGGATCGTGAGGTAGTCGAGCAGACGCATGCCATAGGTGTTGGAGGCGGAGGCCATCTGCTGCAGGTAGTAGACGATCATCGGAACGCCGCCATGGGCCTGGCGGTCGGATGGAGCGCTCCACGGTTGATAGCAGGGGTTGCCAGTCGCCCAGCCGTTCTCGATGTCCTTCTTGGAGTAGAAGTAGTTCCACCAGTAATCAATGACGGGACCGGCCGTCAGCGTGTTCGTATCGAGCGTCTTGATTGCCAGCGCGGTGCCCACGCCGCCATTCGTCACCTCGTCATAGGTGGAAGGATTCGGATGCACGTCGCGGTGCACCGCATCCCACCACGCCGGTTCGTTGTCGAGATCCCAGATGGAAGCGTCGTGCCCGGCCGCATTGGTGCAGTTTGTCCCCGTGCTGAGCAGGCAGTTAACCCAGCCTCCGGTCCACGTGCCTTGCGCCCAGGCGGTCGTTGCACCTGAAGCCGGAGTTGGTGCAGTCGGTGGTGGCTGCTGCAAGCTCGTGGTCTGCCATGTAGTCGAGGTGCCAGACAAGGGGCAGCCGCCAGCGGTCGTGCAGCCGTTGGTGCCTTGCGGATAGATGCCGTTGCCACAGTTCGAGCTGTCATAGCTCTGCTGGTTCGGGTAGGTTGACTTGGGGAAACTGCATGCGCTGGTGCTGCTGTTGGAGACGTAGCCCTGCACCGGAGCCGTGCCGATGGATTTGATCCCCAGGACATTCGTCTCAGCGATGAAGTCGTTGAAGTTCGCCTCAGAGGTAGTGCTATTGGGATTCGTGGTCAGCATGCCATACGTGCCGCCGTTCTGGAAGTAATAGTCGGCGGCCGAGTTGGAGTTTGCGTTCTGGTAGTTGTACCGCGAGGTAGCGTCGCCGCCCCAGCGCGTGACGGTGATGTTCGCGTTACTAGCGGTAGTGGCATCCAGCAGATAAGCGTTCATGCCATAGATGAGCGGACTGATTGCACCCGTGCCATCGCCGGGGTTGGCGTCGACCGAGAGCGCGGGCCCGGCCGCCGTTGCGGGCGCGACCAGTGTCACCGTCGCTGTGCCCTTGACCGAGGTGTTCGCCGTGCTCGTTGCGGTGATGGTTACGCTGGTCGGAGCCGGATACGGCGTCTGATACAAGCCGCTCGACGAGATCGTTCCCGCCGTGCCTGTACCGGACGCGACTGCAACACTCCACGTTACGGTGGTTGGGCTCAAGCCCGTGACCGTCGCACTGAACTGTTGCGAACTCCCGATCGTGACGTTCCCGCCTGAGGGCGAGACGGAGACGCTCGCGTAATTTGCGGTCACGGTCGCAGCGGCTGCGACGTTCAGTGTGCAGGTGAGCGCCGGTGTTCCGGATGTTGAGCTACACCCTGTCCACGAGGCGAACACGTTGCCATTGGCCGCGGTCGCGGGTGCGGTTAGCGTGACAGTCGTGCTGGGGCCATAGGCCAGTGAGATCGGCGTCAAACTGCTTCCGTTCCCATTCACATCCTTCGGACTGACCGTGACACTTACTCCGCTTCCCGGGTTCGAACTTGCAACTGTGATGGCGTAGGACACCGTAACCGTGGCAGTCTTTGTCCCGCTGCCGTACGTGGAGGAACTGGCCGAGTCCGGAGTGTAGGTGGCCGTCAGCGTGTCGGTGCCTGCGGCCAATGAGCCCGCGGGAATCGTAATAACCGCAACGCCGGCGTTCAGCGCAGTGGTGGCCGACGTGTAATTTCCGCTGGTCAACACGACGCTTCCAGTGGGTGTCGGAGTGCCACTGGCGCTAATGGTTACCGTCAGCGGTTGAGTCGTTGTGATACTCAATAAGGACAGGCCGAGAGTTATCGTCGGTGGCGGCAGGGTGACCGTCACCGAACCCGTGCCGGAGGACGTCAAGTAAGCAGTAGAGCTCGCCGAATCCGGTGTGTAGGTTGCCTTCAGCGAATCTGTTCCCAAGGCCAGCGATCCGGCCGGAACACTGACCGTCGCCGAACCACCGCTCAGCGTCGTCGCCGCCGAGGTGTAGCTGCCGCTCGTCAAAACGACCGACCCTGTCGGCGTCGCGCCGCCTGGCGATGCAGCCACCCCAACTGTGACCGACAATGTCTGCGCCGTCGTAACCGACGTGGGAGACGGCGTCACCGTCACCGTTGGTGCAACCAGCGGATTCACCGTCACCGAGCCGGTGCCGGAGGATGTCAGATAAGCAGTCGAGCTCGCCGTATCCGGTGTGTAGGTCGCCTTCAGCGAATCTGTTCCTGTGGGCAGAGTTCCCGCAGGAACACTGATCGTCGCGGACCCGCCGCTCAGCGTCGCCGCCGCCGAGGTGTAGCTCCCGCTTGTCAAAACGACCGACCCCGTCGGCGTCGCGCCACCCGCGGGCGCAGCCACCGCAATCGTTACCGACAATGTCTGCGCCGTCGTAATCGTCGCCGGGGACGGCGTTACCGTCACGGCCGGTGCGACGAGAGGGTTCACCTTCACCGAGCCAGTGCCGGACGACGTTGCGTACGCAGTGGAGCTCGCCGAATCCGGCGTGTACGTCGCCTTGAGCGAATCGGTGCCCGCGGGTAGAGTTCCCGCAGGAATACTGATCGTCGCCGCGCCACTGCTCAGAGCCGTCACTGCCGAGGTGTAGCTTCCACTCGTGAGAACAATCGACCCTGTCGGCGTCGCGCCGCCTTGCGACGCCGCCACGGAGACCGCTACCGACAGCGCCTGCGCGGTTGTAATCGTCGCCGGAGACGGGGTCACCGTGACCGTCGGAGCGACCGGCGTCGCGTAGGTTGCCGTAACCGTCGCGTTGCTCGAGACCGTCACCGTGCAGCTGTTCGTCGAAGTTGAGGTGCATCCGGACCAGCTGCTGAAGACGTTGCCGTTGGAAAGTGTGGCCGGCGCCGTGAAGTTTACCGTGGTGCCGGAGCTCTCAGTAAGACTGAACGGTGTAGTACCCGTTGTGACCGGCGTTCCGCCAGTGGCTCCGACCGAGTACCCAATCGAGATACCGCTCGTCGGGTTCGTGCTCGCAATCGCAATCGTGTAGTTCGTAGTTCCGCCGCCGCCGCCTCCGCCACTACCGCCGTTGTTCCCGCCTCCGCCGCATCCTGAGAGCGTCAGCGAGAGGGAACCGGCAACAAGACACAGAACAGACAGGGAACTGCTGCGAGCGTGGCGAACTGTAGGGGTCATTGCGGCATCCACTCTACCCCAGAGAAAGCCGCTTGGAAATGAAATTCAGTGCCGTCAGTTAAACCATCGGTAACTTACTATTCGTGCGTCTGAATCGCTTTAGATAGGATTTGCGCCATCGATAATTACGACTCCGGCGGGCGGAATAAACCGAAAGTCGTCGTCGTTCACCGACACATTCTCATGCATCTCCGAGAAGGTAAAAGTAGTTATTGCGCCGTCCGTCTCCTCGATGCGCAGCGCGTGGATCACGCCCTGCGCATTCACAGTTACGGCCAGCGACCGCACCCGCTGCTCCATCCCCACCGGCGTGCCCCACAGCGTGTAGCCGGTCTGCCCGTTCAGGGTTACCAGCGTCACGCTCAAGCCTCGCAATTCTTTCTCCAACTCCGTATGGCCCAGCAGAAACCGCAGCGGCGAGCGCAGATCATCCAGCCGCTTCTCCGGGAAGCGCGTCGCCTCGGCATCGCCGGGCGTGTACGAGATCGCATTCGTCCCATCGAGAATGAACACCTTGCCCGGCGGCGAGTCATAGGCCCAGCGCATGCGCCCGGGCTTCTCAAGCGTCAGCGTGCCGGTCTCGGACCGGTCCATGCCCATGCCCTGGTAGCGCTCCGTGTAGCGCGTCTCCAGTGAGCGCAGATGGTTATAGTGTGTGTCGACCTTCTTCGCCAGTGCTGCGGCAGTTGGTTGTTGCGCGCATGCACCGGCGGCGACCGCCAGCATCCACAGCGCAACCCACCGCCTCATGCCTACTGCAACAGGTCGGTGCAGTTCGTCCCACCCTTCGGATCGAAGCGGATCTCGTTGCCTTCGGTGCAGAACCCGCGGTCACCGGTCTTGTTCACCGCGTTGGGAACGGCGGTGATCACGTAGCTGTTGTACTGATCGACGTTGTTCACCGTCGTCTTTGACCCGCAGGTGATGTTGAACGTGTAACCCGCCTTCACGCCGCTCGCCAGGTCCTCCGGGATCAGCTGCGCGGCCTCCGGCGTCGGTGCGCCGGAACCAGACTTGCCGCCAAGCTGCGCCAGCGTGCACGCGAACCCATGCGTCGGAAATGTGGAGTTGTACGTGCCCTCCTGCGAGTTCAGGTCGCGCAGAGACTGAATGGCCGAGGTCTCGTTGCTGCGCTTGATGACCTTCTGCATCTCCGGAATGGCCAGCGTCATGAGGATCAAGATGACCGACATGACGATAAGCAGCTCGACCAGCGTAAAGCCGGCCTCGGCTACAGAAGATTTCGAGCGAATCTCGGATAAAGAAGACTCAAGACGAATCTCGGATAAAGAAGCGCGCTCAGAACGTGCGATTTGCAAGGCAGGAGTCCTCTGTCAAGGAATGACAACTCAGAAGTATAGACGTAGACGATGACGGGTAGTCATGCGCCGCCGTGCGGTTGTAGATACCCGAAAAGAGGTAAGTAGCCGGCGGTTTAGCAGACCAGGTCGGGGCGGTTGATCTCGAGCGAGCGGAGGTTCCCGAGCAGCGTCAGCGTCAGTCGCTCTGGCTCGAAAAGCTGCTTCGCCAGTCGCTGCACATCGGCAGAGCTCACGCGGTCGACCTCAGCCGTGATCTCCTCCGCCGAGAAGAAGCGGCCGTGATACATCTGCTGTCGCGCCAGCGAGCTCATGCGTGAGGACGAGCTCTCGAGCCCCAGCACCATGTTGCCCTTGATCTGATCCTTCGCGCGGCGCAGATCGTCTTCGGAGACCGGCTCGGACTTCATCCGGCCCAGCTCCGCCAGCGTCAGATCCAGCAACTCGCGCGTGCGCTCCACAGCGCAGCCTGCATAAACCGCAAGCGATCCCGTGTCGCGGAACGGGCTCAGCTCGGAGTAGATCGAGTACGCCAGCCCTCGCTCTTCGCGAATCGACTGGAAGAGCCGCGAGCTCATCCCGCCGCCCAGAATCGAGTTCAGCAGAAACGCCGCGTAACGATCCTCATGCGCCACCGGCAGCGCGGGAACTGCGAGGCAGAGCTGCACCTGCTCGAGAGATTTCTTGTTCTTGAGCGTAATGTGCGGCTTCACAGCGGGCGATTCGCCGCGCACCAGCTTGTCCCCGGAACTTGCGGTCAGTGAGTCGAACGCCATCTCCACCTGCGCGAGGAACTCATCATGCTGCAGATTTCCTGCTGCGGCAAAGATCATGTTGGCCGGGGTAAAGCGCCGCGCATACTCATCCAGCACAAGCTGCTGGTTGAAGCTCGAGACCGTCTTCGCCGTTCCAAGGATCGACCGGCCCAGCGCATCGTGCGGCCAGAAGTTGCGGGTAAAGAGCTCGTGGACGAGGTAATCCGGATTGTCCTCGTCCATCTTGATCTCCTCAAGAATCACGCCCTGCTCGCGCACGATGTCGTCGGGCGCAAAGGTCGGATGCAGCACGAGATCGGTCAGCAGATCGAGCGCCGGCGGGCACATTCTCGTCGAGCACTTTGATCGAGAAGCAGACGGTCTCCTTGCCCGTGAACGCATCCACATTGCCGCCGAGAGCGTCGGCTTCGCGGGCGAACTGCTGCGCGCTGCGCGTCGTGGTCCCTTTGAAGACCATGTGCTCCAGAAAGTGCGAGATGCCGTTCAGCGCGGGTGTCTCATCGCGCGATCCTGCGTCCAGCCACACGCCCATCGAAACCGACCGGAGGTGGGGCATGCGCTCGGTAAGGACGAGGAGCCCGTTGGGGAGGCGGGTGGAGCGAATGTCGCGGGTGTGGGGCGTGCTGGGCGTCGCGTTCTCGGCGACAGGGACGGAAA
>CAVQLS010000003.1:0-393993 GCA_963713395.1 uncultured Acidobacteriaceae bacterium
GGCCACGGCATGCGAGATGAAACCCGAGCCGGTGGTCTTCCGTCGCGGACAACAGGAGCCGCAGAACGAGATTCAGATTGCAGGTGTGATTACGGGGCTGAAGGTTGCGAAGTGGAAGCACTCGGGCGAGATGTATGCACAGGCGTCGCTCGAGGATACTGTGGGCAAGATCGAGCTGATTGCGTTTCCGCAGAACTATGAGAAGCTCGCGGAGAAATTGAAGATCGATGTTCCGGTGCTGGTGCGCGGTTCGCTGCGTGGGGACGAGGACGCAGCGCCGAAGCTCTCTGTATCCCAAATTACGGCGCTCGAGGACGTGAAGATCAGACTCCCGGGTGGCCTGCGAATTGGTGTGCCGCTGCACAGCCCGGATGATGCGTTGCTCTCGAAGCTGGAGACGGTCTTTCGCGAGGCGCCCGGCACTGGAAAGCTGCTGCTGAACCTGGAGGAGCCCGGATCGTTCTGTGCGGTGTTGGAGCCGCAAGGGTTTGCGGTGGCGGCGGATGTGCAGTTCATTGAGCGCGTTGAGGCGCTGGTCGGGCGCGGAGCAGTGCAGGTGATTTGAGGCGGCCGGGACGGCGGTAGGCTTTCAGGTCGAGCGGAGGCAGGGTGCGACGGGTTCTGCTGCAGGTGACTGTGCTGGTCGTTGGCGTGGTTTTCGATCTGGGCTCGACGCGGATGCTGGCGCAGGACCCGACGGTTGCGTTTCCGAACAACTATCGCAAGGTGCTGGAGAATCCGGATGTCGTGGTGCTGCGGGCGCACTACGGACCGCATGAGTCGGTCAGTGTGCATGATCACTCGGACCACCCGACGATGTACGTGTACCTGAATGACTCGGGGCCGGTGCGGTTTGTGCATGAACCGGAGAATGTCATTCTGACGCGGCCGCCAACGCATACAGGGGCGTATCGCGTGAGTCCGGGGCGGAAAGAGCGGCACAGTGTTGTTAATTTGACCGACAAGCCTTCGGACTATTTGCGGGTGGAGCTGAAGAAGGTTCCTCTGGGCACGCTGAAGCGTGAGTTTCGCGGGAGCGCGCCTGCGACGCTGGTGCAGGGAACAAAGGTGGAGTACGACGAAACAGGTGCTGCGCATCGAGCGCGTGGTTTGTCATGCGGGTGCAGCCGTGCGCTGCCGGTGGAGAGTTCGCCTTCGGTGCTGGTGGCGTTCTCACCGTTGGAGCTGACGGAGCGCGGCAAGCCGAAGGTGTTTCCGGAGGATTCCTCGACACTGTGGCTGCGCGCCGGCGAGAGTGCTGGCGTGCGGGGGCGAGGCAACGCGTCGGCGCATTTGCTGCGAATTGTCCTGCTGGCTCATTGATGTGCATTGAGTTGCTGAGGTTGGTGGCGTTGGCGGTCTTCTTATCCGGCTGCGAGGGCGATAAGCGGGATATCGCTTACAATCGCTTTGGTATACCGATGGCCGAGAACACGCAGCCCAAACAGCCGCACCAGACTGAAGCATCTGTTCCCGAGGCGTGGCGCAAGACTGAGTTAGCGCGCCACCCGCAACGTCCGTACCCCATGGACTATATCCAGACGCTCTTTACGGATTTCAGCGAGATCCACGGCGACCGTCAGTTCGCCGATGACGCGGCGATGACCGCCGGGATGGCGCGGGTCCATGGCGAGCCGGTTCTGGTCATCGGCAACCTGAAGGGCCGCAGTCTGAAGGAGCGCGTACTGCGCAAGTTCGGCTCGCCGGACCCCGAGGGGTATCGCAAGGCGCTGCGCGCGATGAAGATTGCCGAAAAGTTCGGCCGGCCGGTGTTCACGTTTATCGATCTGGCCGGTGCGAACCCCGGGCTCGGTGCGGAGGAGCGCGGGCAAGGCGAAGCAATTGCGCGCAATCTGCTGGAGATGTCGCGGCTGCGCGTGCCGACGATTGCAACCATTACAGGTGAAGGTGGATCGGGAGGAGCGCTGGCGCTGGCGGTTGCAGACCGCGTGCTGATGCTGGAGAACGCGATCTATTCGGTAATCTCGCCGGAGGGCTGCGCGTCCATCATGTGGAAGGACGCCGCCAAGAAGCAGCAGGCCGCGGCGGCTCTCCGATATACAGCGGTGGACGTCAAAGAGCTAGGCTGCGTCGATGACGTGATCGTGGAGCCCGACGGTGGAACGCACAATGATCCGGAACGCGCGGCTCAACTTCTTGGCGAACGCCTGCAACAGCATCTCCGCGAGCTGCATTCGCTCTCCATCGAGCAGCTTCTGGAGGCGCGGTACGCGAAGTTCCGCAACATCGCGCAGTTCTATACGACGGCCTGAGCGCGAACAGGTGGCCGCCAGAGCCAGCGCAGAAGGAGTTTGAGCACCGTTGGCCTCTTCCATCACTCCAACTCCGGTACCTCGCTCGCTGCACCTGGCACTCTTCGTAACCGGGGCGCTGTGGCTCCTGGCCGCGCACGCTGTGGCATTTCGCGCGGCGGAGGGGATTGCGGTCCGTCTTCGATGGAGCGCGGTGGGGCAGGACCTCCTGGTAAATCTGTTCCTGCTGTTTCTGCTCCTGGTTGGATTCACAGTTCTGAACTGGATTGGAACGCGGCAGGGAAGTATTCGCCTTGCGAATGCACTTCCCAAACGCCCGACCTCACGCGAGGAGTGGTCGCGCGGGACGGTGATCGGATGGGCTGCGGCGCTTGCCGCGGTTGTGCCGATGGTGATCTTCGGCGCGCTGCATCCACAGTTCTCGTGGGCTGCACCGTCTTGGGAAGGCGCGGTGGTCTCAATCATCTCGCTGCTGCTGGGTGCGCTGGCGAGTGAGGTCGCGTTCCGAGGATTTCTCTTTCAGAGGCTGATCGATGCCACCGGACCGACCACAGCGACGATTCTGCTGTCGTTGATTTATGCACTGATCGGGAGCCTGGGGCCGAATGGTTCGAGCCTCAGCTTCGTGGTCACCATCATCGCCGGCGTGCTCTTCTCCATGGCGTATCTGCGAACACACGCACTCTGGCTCGGCTGGGGAATGCACTTCGCGTGGGCGGCCGCTACAGCGGTTGTGTTCGGACTTCCGGTCGCGGGCGAGGCCAGTTATTCGAGCATCGTGCAGACGGACACCAGCGGGCCGGCCTGGCTGACCGGCGGAGTCTATGGGCCGGACGGAGCGCTGTTCACGGTAATTGTGCTCGTCGTTGTTATGGCGGTTGTGTATCGCGTTACGCGGAATTATGCGTGGAGCTACACGCACCCGGAGATCGTGCCGGGCGGGTATCCGATGGATGTTCCGCCGCCGCCGGCGCACACGGCGATGGAAGAGGCCGCTGCTGCGAAGACCGCTACTCTGGTGCAGATCGCGCCGGCGCCAAGCAGCAATGGGTCGGAGCTGTCGTCGTCGACGGAGTCGGCACCCAGGCCATAGGTTTCGTTTAAGTCCCGATACGGACACTTGCGCGCAGAAAAAGTAAGGCGCACAATCATGGGTATTCGCAGGTGACTGCATGGGCCCATGCACACGCAGATCGCAGACGATTCCTCCGCTCGCCGGGAGTCTCCTGTGCGGGCTTTTGCTGTCTGCAATGCCGAAGCTTTGCGCGCAGGTCTTCACCGTGGGAATGAAGACCGCGACTGCCGATGTCACCACGGAATTCCACCCGACGCGTGTAGACCTGCCGAAAGAACCTCTCGATCTGAAGGGCAGGCAGGAGCTGATTCGCAACCTCGAGTCCGAACAGGGCTTCGCGCATCGCGAGCTGCCGCTAGGAGCAGGTCTGCAGCTCGTCGCCAACGGCACGTTGTCACCGCGTGACGAAGAGTACAAGAAGATGCTCTACGAGAAGGGGCAGTCGGCTGCGGCAGGCGACCGCGTGCAGGTCACGTCGCTCGAGTTCCGCCCCGACCGCCTTGTCATCGACCTAAACGGCGGGCCGTATGCGAAGCATCGCTTCCTGAGCCACATCTCACTGAACGATATTCCGCTGGCGCAGCAGGGGCCGACAGCAACCGGGTGCCGCATCACGCTGATCTTCGAGGGAGGCGTCCCCGAGGTGACCGCGGCCGAGGTGAAGGCGTTGCTCGATCCAGTCGTGGACTTCCGGGCGAAGTCGAGCTCGGAGGCCTATGCCGATACGCTGCCACCGAAGGTGCGGGAGGCCGTCGAGGCACACGAAATTCTGGTGGGGATGAATCGGCGGATGGTGATTGCCGCCATGGGCGAGCCCAAGACAAAGGAGCGCGAGCACGCGTCCACTACGGATCCGGACAGCCCGATCTTCGAGGAGTGGATCTACGGTGATCCTCCGCAGCCGACGCAGTTCGTGCGTTTCAAGAACGGGCGCGTCGCACGGTTGGAGATTGCAGCCATCGGCAAACCGATAGTAGTCCATGATAAGAATGAGATCGGCGGAGAAGCTGAACCAACACTTCAGGCCAGGACGATCGTGAACGGCGATGTACAGCCCACCGGAGAAGAGGGTGGAACCAGTGCCGCCTCTGCGCCGACGCTGCGCCGCCCGGGCGAGGTGCTGGATACGCCGGGGAATGTGCCTGGCATGGGCAAGGTGAAGATACCGACCGATCAGCAGCAGCCTCCAACACAGCCGCAGCAGCAGACTCCAGCGACATCGCCGGCGTCGCAACCATCGGCGACGCCGGACAATTCCTCGGCGCCTAAGCTGGTTACAGATACGTCGCGGATGTGAGCTTTCGAGCGCGCGGAAGGTCGTGTATTCTAGGAGACGAGCAGTACCCGGCGCCTGCCATCCTTCCCTCCTGTTCGGCACCTCCAATCAGCCCGCAGAGAGATGTTGAGTGAATGCGCTGCGCGCACGCGCGCGTTTCGGGGTACGCCAGAATTCTGAGTTTTGCAGGGAGAGCTACCATGGCGAAGATTGCCAAGACCGGTGACCGCAAGAAGGTCATGGACACACAGAAGAGCACCGATTGCCCGAAGTGCTCGAAGCCGACGCGCATTGTGAAACGTGTGAAGGACCGCGAGCGCGGCGTTCCGGGTGGAGTTTATATCTCCTGCTCGGCGTGCGACTTCTACGAAAAGCTGTAAAAGTCTCTACGGAAAGCTGTAATAGCTTCGTCAAACTTTAATCAATTTGCACAGATAGGGTCGCCGCTAAGGTGACTCTTTTCTTTGATTTGCATCGAAAGTGGGAGAGGTGTCCCCAAAAGAGGCACCCGGGTCCCCAAGGACCCACTTGACGAAGGTAGCTGCCCGTTGGCAGACTCCCATTCGGAAAGTAGGGAATTAGCAGATATGGCTACAAGCAGCACCCTGGTTCAGCAGGAAAACCTAGACTCGACTCCTCACTACACCCGCCCAACCTTTCTGATGTGCCCGCCAGAGTGGTATGGGGTGGACTACGTATTGAATCCATGGATGGCCGGCAATGTGAACCGGTCGTCGCGTGACCTCGCCTTCGCGCAGTGGAAGAGCCTTTACAACGTTCTCCACAGCGTTGCGGATGTGAGGCTGCTGCATCCCGAGCCCGGCTGTCCGGACATGGTGTTTCTCGGGCACGGCGCGCTGATCAGTCATGGTGTCGCCGCGCTCTCGAGCTTCAGCCCCAAGCAACGCCGGGCAGAATCAGTGTTCCTGCGGCAGTGGCTCCTCGGCCAGGGCTTCCTGCTTTGGGAGACGCCCCGCGAGACAGCCTACGAGGGCCAGGGGGACAGCGCCTTTGATGATGAGGGCAAGATCCTGTGGGCGGCTCACGGCGTCCGCACCTGCCGCGCTGCGCACGCGCATGTTGCGGACGCGTGGCACGTGCCGGTGCGCTCGCTGCACCTGGTCGATCCACGGTTCTACCACCTGGATACGTGCTTCGTTCCGCTGCACGGCGGCTATCTCCTGTACTACCCGGAGGCGTTCGACGCGGCCTCGCGGGCGGAGATTGAGAAGGTCTACCCGGCAGAACGCAGGATTGCGGTGACAGAGGCTGACGCGACGCGCATGGCATGTTGCGCGCTGAACATCGGCCGGACGGTCTTTACCGGCGAGGTGAGCCGCGAACTGGCGACGAAGCTCTTCGACCTGAACTTCGACGTCGTCCAGCTGGAGCTGAGCGAGTTCATCAAGGGCGGCGGAGGCGCAGGCGCGTTGGCGCTCCGGCTCAGCGACCTGCCGGTGACGCACGGGGTGGTCCGGACAGTCCGGGCTGCCTGAAAAGGTTTTCTAAGGGTTTTTCCAAAGAGGGAAGCCCCGCTTCTCAGGTGAGAGGCGGGGCCTATTTTTTTGCTTATGGTTTTATGGCTTAGTTTCCTTGCCTTTGCTCGACCGGCGCGACGGTTATCGGGGTCGGCTTCACAAGTTCGGCGACGAGTTGGTCGGTGAGAGCTGGATCGTTCGGGGTAACCCGCTCGATCTTCACCTCGGCCAGACCTGCAACGCCGATCTTGTGGGCAGCCGCATACGATAGATCCAGAATGCGACTGGTTGGGACCGGGCCGCGGTCGTTGACGCGGACAAAGGCCGATCTGTGATTGCGAAGGTTCGTCACGCGCAACCATGTCCCCAGGGGGAGGGTGCGGTGGGCGCAGGTGAAAGCGTTCATGTCGTACTTTTCACCGTTTGCCGTCTTACGGCCCTGAAAATGAGAGCCATACCACGAAGCTTCGCCGATTTGATACCAGTGATGCTGCTTGACCGGTGTGGTCGGCACTGGACCGTTGTCTTTGGCGGGACTGGCGATGATGCTTGCCGTCACACCCAGGGTTGCGGCCAGGAGGCCGGCATGTATAGGCCGACGCATCCACTTCGACCGAATCCCTCGCCTGGAACTTCTCGAGGTATCGTTCATACACATATTGTCTCTGTTTGATGCCACCTAAGTCAAACAAGCTAAAGCCACTTTCATTACTTTGGTACCTTGCACTGAACTCGCTAGTATGCTAGGAAAACCCGTCACAAATTCGAGGCCATGATTGCGTCCTTCTCCCGGTTTTGAGCCACAGACTGAAGCCCGCCCGCCTGCCATCGCGCTGACGATCGCAGGATTTGATCCGTCGAGCGGCGCCGGTGTGACCGCCGACCTCTCTGTTTTCGCAGCACACGGCATTTACGGAACGTCCGCCATTACGGCGACGACGGTGCAGTCGACGATGGGGGTCGCGGCGGTCCGGGCGGCGGACCCGGCCTGGCTGCTGCGGACGCTGGAGTTTGTGTCGACTGACCTGCCGGCGGCCGGGGTGAAGGTTGGGATGCTGGCGACCGATCCGATCGTTCGGGCGGTTGTGGAGTTTCTGCTGACCGTGCAGGGGCGGGGACCGGTTGTGTTCGATCCGGTGATTCGATCAAGTTCTGGATTTGAGCTTCTGGACCCTGCGGCGCTGCGGCGGATTCATGCGGAGTTTCTGCCTCTGGTGGGCTGGATTACGCCGAACTGGGATGAACTCTCCGTGCTGTCCGGGGTGCGGGTGCGGAAGATCGAAGACGTGAACCGGGCTGCCGACGCGCTGGGCAAGCTTCATCCGGGACTTTACATCGTGGCCACCGGGGGGGATCAGGAGGAGCCGATAGACCTGCTGCGGGCGCCGGGAGGCGCGGTGCAGACCTTCCGCGGGGAGCGGGTGGAGACGACGTCGACGCATGGGACCGGGTGCGCGTTCTCGGCGGCGCTGCTCTCGCGGCTGATCCTGGGCGATGCGCCGGCGAAGGCTGTAGCCAATGCCAAGGCGTATGTCACCGAGGCGCTGCGGTCGGCTCCCGCGCTGGGCAACGGACGTGGGCCGCTGAACCTGCTGTGGCCGTTGCGGACCGGGCGCCGCCGCAACTGCTAGGCTCAAGGTATGGAATCGGCTCTTCGCCTGGTCGTCAACGGCCTGCCTCGCACACTGGATGGTCTGGAGTCTCCGGCGCCTCTGGCGTCTGTTCTGGAGCGGCTGGAGCTGCGGCCGGATCGCATCGCGGTGGAGCTGAACGGCGAGATTGCGCCGCGGACGAAGTGGGCAGAGTTAAAGGTGGCAGACAAGGATCGCATCGAAGTCGTTCATTTTGTTGGTGGCGGCCGAAACTAGCTGGTCGGCGGCATCGGCTTTCGGCGGACGGCGCCCCCCTCCCCCCTGAAATGTGTCAAAGTCTAGACAATAAATGACTTATCGGTGGACCTTAGTGTGCAAAGTCTTGATTCGAAAGGGTCAGGGGCTTTACAGGGGCTGCGCTCGATTTTGGGATGGGGTGAGCAGGGCATTCAGCAGATTCTCCCAACGGTCGCCGTACTCCTTCCATCCGCCGATGGAATGCACGCGCTTGAGCGCGGCGGTGCGCATGGAGCGCTGGAGGGCTGGATCGTCGGCGAGACGTTGCAGACGGTCGGCGAGAGCGATGGGGTCACGGATGGGAATGATGAAGCCCTCGACGCCGTCGGTGAAGAGATCTTCGCCGCCGGTGTTGGTGGAGCAGACGACAGGGCAGCCGCAGGCCATCGCCTGCGCCTGCACGAGAGCGAGGCCTTCTTCGATGCTGGGCAGCGCGAGGACGTGGCTGCGGCTCATGAGCGTGGCGAGTTCGGACTGCGGGAGGGAGCCGAGCATCTCGACGTTTTCCATCGGGAGACGTGTGAGGACGGAGCGGATGTCCTGCTGAATGGTCCCGACGATGATGAGTCGTTTGCGCGGGTGCCGCAGGTTGGCGAAGGCCTCGAGCAGGTAGGGAACTCCCTTGCGCAAGCCGACTGCGCCGGCGAAGAGGACGTCGAAGGTGTCCGGCGACGGCTCGGCGGCCGGCCGGAAGCTCTCGAGGCGGACGCCGTAAGGAATGACGTGAACCTTGTCGGTCGGAACGCCCATCTCGGCGAAGGAGCGGGCGGCCATGGTGGATGGGACGGTGATGGCGTCGCAGGCGGCGTAGATGGCCTCCTCGCGGCGGGTGTCGCGCGGATCGGAGGGTGGGGTGGCGACGCCCCAGCGGCGGAACTCGTCGGCGAGGAGTTGTTCCTGGTAGCGCTGGTGGGTTGAGCCGCGGTCGCAGATAAAGATTCCACCTGTGCGCTGGATTAGCGCACCGGCGCGGAGGCTGGAGCCGGATATGCCGATGAGCGCGTCGACATGACCCTCGCGGCGCAGGCTTCGGTTGAGATGCGATTCGGTCCAGCGGTCGAAGGCGACGGCGTTGGCATAGCCGAGCGGGTCGCGGAGCCAGGTGAGATCGATGTGCGCGCGGCCGGCAAGGTACTCGGGCACGTGCAGCCAGGGAAAGGTTTCGACTTTGTCGTGGCTGAGGCCTTCGCGTTTCAGCCGCGCCCAGGGCCAGGTGGAGTAGACGCGGCGCAGGTGGCCTCGATGTTCGAGTTCGCGCGCCAGCTCAAAGTGATGGAAGACACCGAAGACGGTTTGGACGATCTGCATGGGTTCGGCGGAGCGCTGGGCTCTGCTGAGTTTAGCAAGAGCAGGAAGCGGCGCTGGGATCGTGGGGTGTTAGTCCGGGACGTGAATCAGCGTCTGCAGTTCTTATCGAGCTCAAGCGGAACGTTGTCGGTGTCATTGCCTTCCATGACTGCCCGATAAGCCGACTTACCAGGACTCATCGATTCTGGATGCGTGGCTCGACGATGAACTTTCCGAAAACCCCGTTTTTCGGGAACCTCGGCTCGGCCAAGATTGGGGCTCGGCCCCGGCGTCGCGTGGGCTAGTAAACGCAAGAGCGTTTCTCGTTACCAATCCGAACTGGCCTAGACAGTTTCCGTGAGGCTACGCAGGAGATTCGACGATATGATGCTCGATCGCAAACATCACGAACTCGGAGTGCGTTTTTAGGCCATATGATTCCATGATCAGATACCTGTGGTACGCCACGGCAGGCGGCTTGATGTTTAGCATGGCACCAACTTCCTTCATCGTGTAGCCCTCGACGAGGAGTTGAAGCCTTCGGGACTCGTTTCTTTTTGTGTTACTGTCGCCGGTCAGATGGGGTCCCAACCGCTCATCGATCCTCCGCCACCTTCGCATACTCGCCCCCTGCCTGCTTCAGCATCGGAAGATCAGCGTCGGCATCCTTCCACAACGTCAAGAACTCTCGATACGCGGAGCGCGCCCGGCCCTTATCTCCCGACATCGCGTAGGCTCGGCCCAACTGCAGTCGCGCCAGCACGCCTACCGGATCGCTGACCACGACTCCGCGGTGAGCAAGAACCTTGTGAAACTCTGCGACGGCCTCGCTGCCCTTATGCAACGCCACATAAGACTCGCCGCGCACGTAAATCGGATATAGTGCCCCGAAATTCGCATGGATAGCAACGCGTGATCTGCCAACCTCGTAGGGAGCCGCCTTTTCGAGCAACTCAACCGCCTTCGCCGGTTCGCCGCGGTTGAGCGCCAGTTGCGCTCGAAGCGTCGGCAAATAGTTGAACTGGACGCCGGTATCCTGCGGGAACCGCCGGTTCAAATCGTCTGCGAGTTCTTGCGCGCGCGAAGAATCCCCCGAGAGTGCCAGCGCAAGAGCGGCACCATATTCGACGCCCCGATTGTTCGAAAGCTTCAACGCATCTGTCGCCTCTCGCCTTGCCTCGGCAACGTTCCCAAGGAAGCCGTCCCACAATGCCGCTCCTGCTTCGTACAATGCCGCCGCTTCCACATGGCCTGCTTCTCTCGCCAAATCTTCCGCGCGTTCCACCTCTCTTCTGGCGTCCTGCACGCGGCCGGCAGATGCCAGAACCGAGGCGTTGTGCTGAGTGACCCACTCATTGGCCAACGCATCTGCGCGCGCCGACTCCGCGATGCGATTCATCTCCGATGCGTCTCCGCGCAGATACGCCAGGTCAAATCTCTCCAGCGAAAAGTCGGGAATGTCCAGCTTTCGCTCATCGGCTGTGCGCAAGATTCCCTCAGCCTCGTCGAATAAGCCAAGTTCCTGATACCGCATCGCGAGAATGAAGTAGGTAATTGAGAAATCAGGATCCAGGGCCCGAGCTTTTTGGGCTCTGTCAACCGCCTCCTCATATCGGCCAAAGATCGGGTAGATAACACCTGCCAGAAAACTCTTCGGCATCGGATCACGAGGATAGGTCTGTTCCCAAACCTTGCATGTCTGTTCCGCACGTTCAAGGTTCTCCGTCACCTGCATGTCATACGCAGCCATGATCCAGAACTTCTCCGGATCGCTGGTGTGATCTCGCAATTCGTATGCTTTCCGTGTATTGTCCGCGGACAACTCCGCCTCTCCCAGGTCACCGTAGATGCGGCCGATGAACGCGTAGGCCATCGCAAAGTTCGGATCAAGCGCAATCGCTCGCTGGAAAAACGGCAACGCAGCGTCAGCCTTCGAAGTGATGATCTTCCGGCCCGTGCTATACGCCTTCAGCGCTTCGAGCGAAGGAGTCGTTGCTTCGGCAAGCGCCGTGTCATGTTCTTTGATGGTTGACAGCGACTCACCCACTCGCGTTCTGAATCTGCTCGCAATCTGAGTCAGCGCATTCAGCACATCCTCTTTTCTTGCTGCTTGCGCCTGCTCCTCGTCGAGGATGGCGCCATCGCGGCAATCCGTCGCACGCAATCCAACCACGTACTCGCTTCCCAGCTTCGCAATCGACCCGTCCAGAACCGCGCCACCCCCAGCGCGCGCGCAAACCTCACGGCCAAGTTCAGGAGTCAGCTTCACATCTGACCGCTGGCCCATCAGTTCAAGCGTGTGCCGAACACGATCCTCCGGCATGAGACTCACAAAAGGAGATTGCTCCAGTTGTGCGACCAGCCCCTGTCGCAATGTGTCGTCAAATACGGCATCCCCCGTCGTATTTGTAAAATCCGCAATCAGCACCGGGTCCGTCTCGCGTAAAGCAACCGGACGGTGCCACCGCGAGAGAAAGCTCGCGCCCAGCACCACGAGTCCAACTGCAATCGCAGTCGCATGAGTGCGGCTCGCCTTCGATGTTCTGGGGGCAGGCAGTGCGCTCACTTCCTGTGCCACTTCGCTATTTGTCTGTTCAACCACTATGTGCGATCGCGTATGGCTGGCGATCATCAGGTGTTCGCCTTCCAGCCGCACCGTGCGCACGTCCGTCGCAAACCGATAGCCTCGCCCTGGGACCGTGACGATATACCGCCGATCTTCAGGCGCGTCTCCCAGAGCCTTGCGGAGCATGAAGATGTTCTGGCTAAGATTGGACTCCTCGACAAACGCATCCGGCCAGAGCTCTTTCATCAGGTCGTCCTTGGTTACGACCTCTCCGCTGCGGCGGACGAGAATCAGCAGCGTTTCGAACACCTTGGGAGTGATCGGAACCTGCTGATGGTCGCGCGACAGGATCTGCTTCTCCGGATCCGCCCGAAACGGCCCGAATTCGTAAAGAACTTTATGTTCTGTAGGCATGTTGAGCGCGAAGTCGACGGTCATCCGTCGTGCGGTAAGGTGCTCAACTGCCGCAGGCTAACGCCGGTCGCTCTTTGGCAGGGACTTTAGCACGGCTCGTCTCCTCACTGCAATCACATGATCCCTCAACGTCCGTTCCCGCTAATCTCAACGAACCGAAGCGTTTGAAACCCTTTGAGATTTTTTGAAGCGCTCTTTGAGGACTTTCTCCGGCCATCTGCGCGAGGATTCGTGTGTTCGAAGCCAGGCCCAGCAGTATCAGTCGACGGAGTGCACCATGGCGTCGAAAACAACTCGCATCACCGTAGAAAAAGACACGATCATGCTTGTTCGCCATGCACGGGCGGAGCAAGCCTGGTGCCCTATCTGCGGCAACGTGGTGGATGTCGTCGCCCTGGCGAATGAAGCTCTCGCGGAGTTCCTTGCCTCGAACGATGTCCAGAGATGGATTGGCGCCGGAGAACTCCACATGTCACGCGAACCCAACGGGCCCGTCTGCATCTGCCTCGCCTCACTGCTTCGCTGCTTCGAGCCATAGCAGCCGCAAAGAACAATCTCGAAAAAGGAGTCCACAATGAAAACCAAAGCGCCCGGTAACGAAACATCTGTTTTGTCGAAACTCACAACGCTCTCCAAAGTATCCATGGTGTTGCTAGCGCTTACTTTGTTCACCACCGTAGCGAGCGCCGCATTTCAGCTGAATCCCGCGTCTTCTGTCTATGTCGTCAGCCTTGCGCAGAACGGCCCTCAGTTCGGCGCGGTGAATCTTGCAAACGGAAGCTTCACTCCAATCGGTCCGGCCGCGCCTGCAACCTTGTCCGACCTCATATGGTGGAGGGGAGAACTCCTGAGCCTCGCAACCTCTGACCCGTACGCCGGATACCTGGTGAGGATCAACCCTGCAAACGGTGCGATCACCCCAATCGGGCCAACAGGCCAGGGCTTCAACGCTTTCGACCTCGCCGAAGTCAATGGAAAGCTGTACCTGACGGACTTCCAAAACAACTTCTACTCCATTAATCCGTTCAATGGCGCTGCGACGCTCATCGCGGCAACGGGGATGCCCCCCGATCCCAACATCCCTTTCACCCTGAACCCAGATGGCACCTTCAATCTCTGCGACGAGAGCCTCTACAGCGTGGGAGGACGCCTTTATGCGACCTTCGACTCATTCAACATCGATGAGGTGAGTCTGGCGATCGACGAGAATCCGGCGAACGCGTCGGTAGTTCCCGCTCTCTACCGCATCGATCCTTCGACCGGCAAAGCAACTCGGATCGGCCCCACCGATCTCGGAATCGGTGCAACGGTTGCGCTGGACGGAAGGTTCTACGCCTTCGAAGCGCCGGTTACCGGCTTCGTCGACGGGTTTCCCGTGGGGGGCAGCAAACTTTACGAACTCGACCTGGCGAACGGCAAGACGACCTTCATTCACGCAATCGAGCCTGCAGCCGGCCCCATCTTCGGAGCGGCGCCCGTCCTGCCCTTCCTCTAACGACCACGTTGGTTCCTGGTGCGGGCGCTGGAGCCGTCAACACCATGCGCCCGTATCGGACGTCTGGATAGGGTCGAGTGGTGTCGGTTGCTTCGCTTCATAGGGCGGTGCAGCTTCCCATCCCACTCCGCTCTATCTTTGCCTAGATGTGAACATGCCCGGCCAGAGTTAGCCCTCCTGATAAGTCGGGTTTTCGGCAAGTTCGGTTGAAGTTTCCGATAACCCCGTTTTCCGGGAGTCACCTTGCGACTGAACATCTTGCGACTGTTACAACCTGGACCAGTCGCACCAGTGAATGCAATCGACTGGATTCGCGTCAATACCCGCCTGCGCATTCTGGACCAGCGTCTCAGGGACCCAACTAAATGTTGAACCTGCCGAATACAGAAACCACGTGTCCCAAGGAGGAGCATCTTCAATGTCGAAGAACCCACGCGAAGAAGAAGCAGCTGCTCCGTCCGTGACAGTTTCCAACGGTTCGTAAAGCAGTAACTTGCCTTTCGATTGCGCTAGTGTCAGATCGGCATCTCCTATGTGCAAGTCGCGAACGAGAGTAGATCGCTTCTCAATGATTGCGGACACGGCTCGCTGATAGCTATCGTGCTTTCTCTCAAGCCAGACCTCTACGCCGACCTCTTCTAAGGGCGGAACTCTAAGGACGATTGAAGGATCAAGATGACTACTACGAAGCTGGTCGGATTGCAGCGATCGACTCAAACACCATGCGACGGTCTCTGAGAGTGCCTTTAACACGGCGGGCGACGGCTCCCGTCGATGTGGTACGGCCTTGCCAAGTCCGAGCGTAACCATCTGTACAGCATACCTTCGCTCGGAAGCAAGACCACGGCCCACCGAGTGGAACTTCCCGCAAAGTCTGCTTTTCGGCAACTTGCTTGGATTGGTAACGATAAACGCGCTTCGCGTCAGTGATGATTGCGTTGTAACCAACCTTGAGAAGCCGGTCGCCCGTGAGATTCTTTCTCGCGCGTCTTAACGCGCGAGACCCCACCCTGCCGCGCGAGCGCGTCGAGGGTGGGGCACCCGGCGCGGAAGAGGCTCCGGTTGCGGGGTGTTATGCGGGAGCGGTCAGGGAACTTTTGAGGATGTAGAAAATCTCGAACGCGACTGCGAAGCACGCGAGAGCGGCTTGGAAGCGACGGTTCGAGATCTTGATGGCGAGCAGGCAAAGCAGGATGAAGATGGCGTCGCGGATGTTGGCTATTGCTTCGAATTGTGCGCGCTATGCCGCACCCTTGATGAAGGTAACGATGAAGTCGAGCGTGAAGAGGGCGGCGAGGAAGCCGAAGAGCCAGGGGCGGCGATATTAGAAGTAGTTGCGGAAGCCGTCGTACTGGTTGATCTCGTCGGGATAGAAGAGCGAGCAGATGAGATAGAGAAGGGTGGCGTAGATGGCGAGGAAAAAGTAAAGAGGGAAGGTCCACTGCGGGATGCGAGCGAGGGCGAACTCCCACCACCAAAAGTGGATGAGATAGAGGACGAGAAAGAGCGTCCAGGTGAGATGAACCCAGTAGACCGCAACTTTTGGGATGTTGAACGATGCGTGAGACGCCGCGCAACAGATGAGCCACCGCGAGTCCCAAGATCATGCTGAGCAGAACTTTTACGTGAAGATAGATGTCCACGCCTGAACTCCTGCTGGAGCTGCCGCTGGGGCGTCATTCTAGATGTGTGCTCACACAATTGAAAATGCGGATCGTTGAACGGTGCGCTGTGCAAGAGGTGAGCGAGATGAGTATGCTGACTTCTGCGGAGGAAACATGCGTCTTTGCCTGGCGGCGATGGTATTCGCCGGATGTGTCACTGGTTTGGGGAATGCCCAGCAGGTACAGCCGGAATCGAAGGCGACGGGATTGCCGGCGAACGATCCTGTGCTGGAGCGCGTGCTGCACGAGTGGCCGGAGGGCCGCATCACAACCGTAGGACATCCGGGTGAGTGGGCCTATGAACAGGGCGTGCTGCTGGACGGCGTGACGGCGGTGTGGAGGGTGACGGGCGATGGGAGGCTGTTCAGCTATGTGAAGGCTGCAGTCGATCGCTCGGTGGATGCGAGCGGGGCGATCCATGTGGCCGATGGCAAGCCGTTTCCAGTAGCGGCGCACTCGCTGGACAACATTGAGATGGGGCGCAGTGTGCTGGCGCTGTACCGCGTGCTGCAGCAACCGCGCTACTTCAAGGCAGCGGAGTTTCTGCACGAGCAGGTGACTCAGCAGCCGAAGACTCCGAGCGGAGGGTACTGGCACAAGCAGATTTATCCGAACCAGATGTGGCTCGACGGCGCGTATATGGCAGAGCCGTTTATGGCGGGCTACGCGCAGGAGTTCGCTGTGCCTGGAGGCGTGGACACGGCGGCGGACCAACTGCTGATGATGAGCCAGCACATGCGCGAGCCGAAGACTGGGTTGTTGCGGCATGGATGGGATGAGTCGAAGCAGATGGCGTGGGCCGACAAGCAGACTGGGCTGAGTCCTGAGGTGTGGGCGCGCGCGATGGGCTGGTACACGATGGCACTGGTCGATGTGCTGGAGAGGATGCCGGAGAACGACCCGAAGCGAGCGCAGCTTAAGGATGTCGCGCGGCGGACGCTGATGGCGGTGATGCGCACCCAGGATCTGACCTCAGGTCTGTGGTGGCAGGTGATGGAGAAGGGCGGACAAAAGGGCAACTACCTCGAGGCGTCGGCGAGCTGCATGTTCGTGTACTCGATTGCGAAGGCAGTGCGCATGGGGGTGCTGCCGTTATCGGACGAAGGCAATGCAGAGCGTGGATGGAAGGGAATTCAGCAGCGCTTTGTGAAGCCCGACGGAACGCTGAGCGGCACTGTCAAGGTTGCCGGGCTGGGAGGGACGCCGTATCGCAGCGGGACCTATGACTACTATGTCGGCGAGCCGGTGGGGGACAACGATGCGAAGGGTGTGGGGGCGTATCTGCTGGCTGAGAGCGAGATGATTCAGCACGACCGCGCGGGGACGCTCTTTGCGAGCGCACGCGGCAAGACGGTGCTGTGGGATGCGTGGTTCAACTCGCAGGAGCGGAAGACGCCGGCGGGAAATGAGCAACTGTTCCACTACAAGTTCACGGACGAGGCGAATAGCGGGTACTCGGTCTGGGGCGATATGTTTGCGCAGTATGGTGTGCGTCACGCGATGCTGGACCATGCGCCGCGTGCCGCGGACCTGAAGGGTGTCGCGGTGTATATCATCGCAGCGCCGGACAATCTGAAGCTGAATCCGCAGGCGCACTTTATGGACCAGGAGAGCGCGGACGCGATCGTGGACTGGGTGAAGGCCGGGAGGTGTGCTGGTGCTGATGCAGAACGACGTGGAGCGTGCCGACCAGGTGCACTTCAACCTGCTGAGCGACCGGTTCGGGATGCATTTCAACCCGGTGACGAAGCAGGATGAGCTGAACAACAGCTACGTGAACACGATCACTCCGGTGCCTGCAGGTACGGGCGGAATCTTCAACCAAAGCTTTAAGGGATTGATGAAACAGATCTGCACGATCACCGCGACGTCGCCGGCAAAGTCGATCCTGACCGCGCACGGCACGGATGCCGAGGGTGACACGGTGATGGCCGTGACGCACCTGGGTCGCGGATTGGTGTACGCGAACGTGGACCCGTGGGTCTACAACGAGTACACCGATGGCCGAAAGAATCCGCTGGATGAGCAGAACTTTGCGGCCGGGGAACAGTTGACGCGCTGGATTGTGCAGCAGGCGGTGGAGCGGGCCGGAGGCCGGTCGGGAGGCGGCCGGCGCTAGCGGATTCGCTCACGATACAGAATATGTGTTATCAGACATTGCTCTCCGGACCCAGGGAGGTCTAGCTTCTCTGGTATGTGGCCCTCGGATGCCGCCGATGGAGACATTCCTGCTAAGTGAAAGGAGCTGTCCTGCTGGCGCAATCTTAACGTCCGCGAATACCTTGGGATGATCGCTCAGAGGTGCTGCTCATCGACGCCTCTCATGGGACGATTCGCAAAGGACCTCGCCAGAACGCAACGCGATGTTGTTCGGCATCGAGCAGCGTGATCTGGCACTCATAGTTCGCCGTTTTCAGCGCTCCGAGCGGAAGCGTAAAGGTAAACGGGATCACTCCCAAACGAGTGTTCATCTGCGGAGTGGCGGCGAGCAGCTTCGACGTAAAAGCAAGCTGGCCGCCCGAGTATAAGCTCACGTAGCCAACTATCGGTTTGGTCTGGGGCGGTGTGGCTGGGGTGGTTTGTTCCGACGGCGCCGTATACGCCTGGAGGAATACGTAGAGTTCTTTGTCGGCTTTGAAGACCCGCGTCACACTGGGAATAAGCTTCTGGCCGTCCTGCACGAGTGGATTCGCTGCATCATTCTTGACAGACTGCTTACCGTGGACTGTGTTGTATAGGGCGTCTCCAGTATTCACTCGCTGGCTGCTCAAAACCACCGAGCTGATGGGGATCTGCGTGGTGACCTTGTTCAGGTTCGGAATGTAGAAGGATGTCTGGAAGGTGCCGATACGTCCCGTTTCATCATCACGCGCCAGGAACTTGATCGTGTAGTGTCCCGGTAGCAGTGTCACGCCGGCGTCGTACTCAATCGGCTGGTGTGCCAACTGCGCGGCTGTCTGATCGCTCAGCTTAATGTTGACGCTATCGCGGATGTTGCTCACCGTCGTGCCGCCGAAGTCATCCTTGATCTCGCAGACGAAGTCGATCACTGTGTGCTCGGATCCCATCTTCTTCGCCAGCGCCAGTTCTCGTCCTGGGATCTTCACCACGAGCGGCACATAGTACTCTGCACGATTCAGCTGGAAGTAGTTGATCTCCATCGACACCGTAAGCTCGGTGATGGGATCGCCCAACATCAGCGCATCTTCAAGTTGCCTCTCCTTGTCTGCTTCGTTGAAGTGCGCAAACTCTTTGTTCGCGTAGTAGCCTTGCCGGTAATCCAGCGAAGCATTGGTATCGCTATTGAGCGTCAGCTTTATCTTCCGGAAGTGACCGTTCTGCGCAGTATTTGATGTGTAGTATCCGAGAACGTAGTAATCCGTCACGGCTCGCTGGACTTGAGTGATGCCGCGCGTCAGGTCGTTGTTATCCAGCAGCGCCTTCCCTCCTGTATCCGCTGCGAGCGAATACAGGGTGTCCTGCGACTGCTGAAAGTTGTCGTTCACCGCCTGCGCTGACGCACCGGTGTACATCGCCTCTCCGCCAGGAGAGCCTTGTGTCGCGTCGCCGAGAGGGGCAGTCGCGACGAGACCACGAGCATCCACGGGCCAGAAGGTCACGCCCGCACGGATTGCTGCATCGACCGTTGCGTGCAGTTGCGCCTGGTTGTCGATCCCGTGCAACCGAAGGCCGCTGGCAAAGTAGATCAGCGATTTCTTCTCGTTCATGCTCGCCAGCATCTCAGCCGCTGTTTGCAGAGCTGAAAGTTGACGATCGTTGTTGAATACATTGAACTCGCTGTCGTCCTGCCCGAACGCTGCGCCCGTGTCGGCGCTGCTGGAGTCATCGATCGAATCCTGAGTCCCCTGCCCTTCACCGACGAGCATCGTCTGGAGAATACTCAACAGCCGATTGCGGTCAGCGGAGAAATCCTGGAGCACATCTACAGAGCCACCCTGATAGCGCATGATTGAGATCAGATCGACGGCAGTCATCTGCTTGCGGATAAAGGTCTCTGCGGCATTGATCGCGCGCAGTTGATCTTCGGGCCGCATCGTCGTCATGTCAAAGTACAAAGCGATCAGTCGATGACCCTGATAGCGGCTCTTCCCTGTATCCCTCTGCGTGTCTTCCTGCGCGATGGAGGTCCGCGCCAGGCGCTTGTAGATCGTGATGTTCTCGTCCTCATCCTTCAGCTGCGGGAGCGCGTCGACATCGGTCGGCAACGTCTCATGCTCGCAGAACCGGATCTTCTGTGGAACGCCGTCCTCCGTAATCGTGAAGTCCTTCGCGGACAAGCCGCCGATGAAGTGACCCTGTTTGTCCTTCACGACAACAGTCTCAACCACGAGCTGCGAGGTGACAGTTAACTGGTACGTTCCATTGTCGGCCGGCTTGGCGTTCGTTCCAATCTGCTGCGCGAACAACGCCGGCGTCGCGAGCATCAGGCTCGCACACGTAACAAGCGACGAAGATCGACGGCGATTCATCAGAACCGGAACCTCCCGATAAGCTGGACACTTCTCATCGCGTTGACCGACGCAGGCAATCCAAAGGTTGGACTGCCCGGGGTCCAGATCGTATTCCAGCCCGTGAATGTTGCATGGTTCAAAAAATTGTTCGCTTCCAGGCGCAGGTCGAGGCTGTTGTTTCCGTGAAGTCTCAGGGTGCGTGCGAGCGCGGCATTCATGGTGAAGGTCATGGGGCCGCGGATGGAGTTCCGTCCGGCACTTCCCCACTCGCCGGTCGCGGGTGTAGCGAAAGCTGCGCTATTCAGGAAATATCCATTGGTGGCGTTATACAAGGAAGCACTCGTGCGGTCAGGGCGAATCGTGCCGGTCACACCCGTGTTGGGAACCGCCTCAAGGTATACCGGCGTCTGCGGAAGACCGGATCCCACATTCAGCTGCGTTAACACGGTCCATTCTTTGAACGCCCGGCCTCGCCAACCGCTCAACAGTGTTCCGCCGCCCTTTCCCATGCCCGTCGTGTACTGAAGGATGAGATTGAGGAGGTTGCGCTGATCGAAGCTGGAAAGGCTTCGCTCTGCACGGAGATCCAACCAATTCTGCGCCACGATCGGGGGAGCGGCGGAAGCAGAGCTGGTCGAGCTCGCGGTCGCCGAGCCAGCCACTGAATGGCCTTGACCACCGACCTGTGTGTCGTCGTCCATCGACTTCGCGAAGGTGTAATCGAGGTTCGCCGTGAAGCCGGCTCGCAGCCGTCGACGCAACTGCACCTGCACGGCCTCGCGCTCCAGATTTCCGCCCGACGTCCTGTAGGTGTAGCCCACCGTGCATTTCGGACAAGGATTCGTTGCGCCGATCGGATAGGTATTCGGTAGGAACTCCTGGGTGCCGTGCGTGCCCTTGGTCCCGAGGTATGTGATGGTTGCCACAAGGGCTGCCGGCAGGTCACGCTGCGCGGAGAGTTGCCAGGTCTGCGCATAGCCGACTCGAAGGTTTGGATCCACTGCGAAGCTCTGGGCCGTCGTACCGGCGCAATTCAGAAATCCAATCGCCAGGGTTAGTGGACACATTGGGCTGCGCTGCACATTCAGGCTGTTCGAGAGCGGCGACTGCTGCGACATGCTCTCGGCCGCCGCCAGATAGATCGAAGTGTCGTCATAGATGCCGTAGCCTGCGCGAACTACAAGCGTCGAGGCAGGAATCGGACGCCACGACAGCGCCACACGCGGCTCGAAACCGTGAAGGTCTCCGCGAATCAGTGAAGGTGGATATTTCTCGCCGGTTGGCCCTGTCGGCGAGCTGCCCAGAACCGGAACGGCCTCCGCAAAGTTCGGCGTAATGTCCAGGTTCACCAGCCGCCCGTACTCCTCGGTGATCGGCGCACCATACTCCCAGCGGAGGCCCGCGTTGATCGTCAGCTCCGGCCGCACCCGCCAGTCGTCATTCACGTAGAGGTCATACGCTGTCTGCCTGAGATACTTGTCTGCGTTCCCATACGCCAACTGACTCGTGCCCGGAAGGCCTAACAGAAAATCACCCAGATCAGAGCCACTCGTAGGGGTTCCCGGGGGTACCGTGCCCGTGAACGTAAAATTCCCTCGCGGATTCTGCTGCTGCAGCTGGTTGTACTCCTGCCTGCGCAGATCGCCGCCGGCCTGGATCGTGTGCCGGCCACGCGTCGTCGAGACCTTCAGCGACCCCTGGTCTGTGCGGTTGCGGTTGAACTCGCTGTTGCCATCCGTCACACCGGCGATTCCGCTGGAGAAGGCGAGAGACGGTGGCCCCCATTCGCTGGGATCCTGATCGTTGCCCGTAATTCCCGCGTTGCCGGAGATATTGGTGACATACGCGAAGTGTGGCAGGACCTCGGTGCGAAGTCGTGTGAAGTGATAGGTCAAAGTTGTGAAGACCTGCCGTTCAAAACGATGCTGCCAGTTAACATTGGCGTCCAGGCCAAGTGTGTCCGTGGTGTCAATGAAGCTGAATAGGCTTTCACTGTTCGCACGAACACTCTGAAAACCGAAGCCACCATAGAACGAATCCCGGTGGCCGATGGTTTTGTCCAAGCGCGACTGCAAAGCATCCTCATGCGTGTTACTCAACAATGACGCTTCGTAGTTGTAGCGGGCGCTTCCCTCAAGATTGGGCAGCGGATATAAGGCAAGAAGCGCCTGCGCTTGCGGACTCACAGGAATTAGCCCTGTAAATGGTAACCCGGTCACTGGGTTGTAGATCGTGGCCGGCTGACCTTGGGCATTCGTCAGGCCGCTCAGATCTCCATTGCGCTCGGCCTCAGTAGGCATCAAACCTGTGCCGGTACTTGCGCTGCCATTGCGTGTCCATTGATAGGCAATGAAAAAGTTTGGGCCATGGTAAAAAAGTGGCGGAATACGTATCGGGCCGCCGAAGGTCGCCACCAGCGTAATGCGGTTGTAGTTGTCCTTTGGCAGCTCGAGCCCAGTCAGCGAATACGGCTTCGCATCAAAGAGCGAGTTCGCGGCATACGCACCAAAGCTCCCATTATAGAGTGCCTTCGTTCCCGGCCGATGGTTGCCGATCGCCGGCGACATTGAGTACTGCGATGTGGCGGCGTTACTCTCGCTGCCATTGATGAGCAATCCATCTGCCGCACGCTCTGCATCATCATTCGGTTGAGGCGGCTGCGGCACAGGTTCCTCTGGCTTCTCACTCTTTGCGCTCTCCTTTGGCTGCTCCTTCTCGCGAGCCTTTAAAGGAGTCGGTGTGGGAGGTTCCTCCTGGGCCATCGACAGCAGATGCTTAAGGTCGAGCATCTCGAGTGTCCACTCGCCCTGGTCATTGGTCGCGCCGATCGTCACGGCGCTGCTCACGGATGCAAATCCGCGCAGCTCGATACTGATCTTCCAGCTTCCTTCATCAATCTTGGGAAATTCGTAGAGCCCCTGGGAGTCGGTAACAGTTGTCAGCTCCGTCGACCCCTGCGTCAACGTCACCGTGGCTCCCGGAACCGGAACGCCGCCGAAGCGCACCCGGCCGTGATACTCCGCCGCCCATAGCGTTTGCGCCGCAAGCATAAGACTGACGCAAGCCATCTGCGCTCCAATGCGCCAACGTCTGGTGAACAAACCCATCCCTTTACTCATCCCGTGTTTGAAGTCCCAATGCAGACGCTGGCTCAATTCTCGCTGGGTTGTTCAATGTTGTCGATGACCAGCACGCTCACTGGCCCTTTGCCGGATTCGAGTTTCAATCCCAGCTGTTCCGGAAGAGCCGCGTAGATCGTCGGCAGCGCCTGATCGTGAAGTCCGGAACCCTGTCCCTCTTCCTCGCGCTGCCACATCAGGTGAAAGTTATAAATCCCCTTCAAACTTGTCTCATCGACCACAGGCATATGAGTCGTCGAAGACAAGAGGCGCACCAGTGACTCCATCGACACACCGGTCGCTGTCAGATCTCCGCTACGGCCTCTCATGGACCCTTTTTTGTCGTCCTCTCCGTCGGCGGGCTTCTGCCACTCCGTAAACTTGATCCCTTGCTTCGCCACTGTAAGCTTCAGCAGTGGCAGCGTCCGTGTTTCAACATGCGTCCGCAGATGGAACCGCTGCTCCAGCAGGTGCTGCAGCATAACCCGCTGCTGGTCGTCTGAAAGATCGCGAGCCTTCTGAGGATCTATATCGACGACCTTCGCGACGACGTCGTAGTGCTCCACCTGAGCCCAGTGCGGCAGCCCCACCATCTGGTCGGGACGAATGTCGTATGCGATTTCAAGCAACGACCGAAGCTGTACGTTTGTCGCTTGCAGAATATCGTCTGAAATATTGAGGTGGATGGAGCCGCTGCCGGTGTTGTTTACCTTCACCGTAGCAACGTCATAGTCGGGCACCGCGGAGTTCGCACGGTTCGCCGCAGGCGTTGTCTGCGCGCCAGTGCACGATCCGTAGCAGGCAATCAGAACAGCGAAGACAAGGAGACGCCGAGCCATTCGTCTGTTGTTACGCATTCTGTGTGCTCTCGGTTCAATGCCGTTTGTTCCGTCTAGTTGGCGGAGGGATGATCGACATGATCGACCGCCAGCACCCGCACCGGAGCCTTGGTCGCGTCAAGCTTCAACCCAATCTGTTCCGTGATGGCGGTATAGAGCGGTGGTGGAGCGTCGGCTGCGTCGCTCGGCGGCGGCACCTTTACTCCGAGACCGCCAAACTGAGATTCATCCGGCGTCCACTTCAGCAAAAAGTTGTAGCGGCTCGGCAACTCAGTCTGGTCCACCACGGGACGATCCAGCACCGCCGATTGCAACAGTTGGCAGAAGTCCTGCATGGTCGCGTTCTGCACCGTCAGCACTCCCAGCCCACGGAAGAATAACCCTGGTAGCGCGCCCGCATCCGCAGGAGCCTTTTGCATCTTCTCGCCGCCTTTCGCGACCGAAAGCACATACGCCGGCATGTCCTTCTTCTCGTCATGCAGCTTCAACTGGAAGCGGTCGGCGAGCGCCTGCTGCACCATATGCCGGAGCTGTTCCGGATTCGGCGTGCCAGGAATGTCCGGTTTGCCAGTAAAGTCGAGCTTTTGGCTCGTGGCCCAATCCGGCAAATTCGCAACCTGCTTCTCCTGCACTCCATAGGCAAACTTGATCAGGTCCAGCAGAGTCGTGTTCGCGGTGACAAATTGTCCACCACGCACTACGAAGTATTTGCCCTGCTCGTCCGGGGCGCTTGGCTTGATCGTGGCAACCTCGAAGACCGGCTTCGCGTCCGCGGGCATCGGTGGAATCGGCTTCGGTGCCTCCGGAATCGCCCACGCGGTCTCCGGCGTCGTGCGCTCGAAGACCAATGGCGTCGGTTGGTTTCCCTGCGTAAAGGTGCCGGTGATCGACTTGCCGTCGGCCGACATCCTCCCCTCGTAGGTCATATCCAACGCTTGAATCGCAACCTTCAGCGTCCCGTCAGCGAAGCTCGCCGAGGTCGTCTTGATCGACTGTCCGCCCTGGTCGATGGAATACATCGTCCCCGCCAGCGCTCCGTCCGATCCCCGCGACACCTTCAGCACAATGCGAAGATCTCTTTGCGTCAGGTGCAGCGTTCCCTGCCAGGTATCGTCGACTCCCTTCGCAGTGGGCGCCTGGGCCCTGCCCGTCCAGGTCGCGAGAAGCACAGCCGTTACACAAACCAACAGCGCAAGCCATGCCCTCACCGTCCTCCGAGGCAAAGCCGGGGAGGCAACATAGAACGATTTCATATCGATCCGATCGCTAGCAGGATGACCTTCTATGACACTGGAAACTGTACCTTAGTCGACCTATGCCAAGGTAGGTCACCATCCGCACAGGCCTTGAGGCCGGTCAACAATCGATGGATACGAAGTCTAATCATCCATCAGGATTAGAAGATTTGGCAGTCCGCTCTTTTCGACTCTCGAATAGTCGGACGTCACTCGCCACAAGCCGACTCCTCGATGGGCGGCCTCTACTCCCTGAGAACGCAGCGGTGGCATCATCAATGTGCGTCGGCACGCCGTTGTAAACGGCATAGCCCTTAGCCGAACGGTAGGACTCTTCACCCTTTGTGGACTACGACAGCATCAGCGCAGGTTTACCGTCATCGCTGAGCGAGCGTTGCCGAAACGCCTATAAACCATTGATTATAAAGGTTATGGCGGAGAGACAGGGATTCGAACCCTGGATACCTTGCGGTATACACGCTTTCCAAGCGTGCGCCTTAAGCCACTCGGCCATCTCTCCCGGTCAGTGACCGACTTTTTGAATCTATCACAATGACGAATTTAGCCGCCGTTGCAGGCTTTCGCTCCAGCTGTCCCTGCTCGCTCATTGGATGGGTAAGACTTCGAGGCGATCTGCTCCCCGCAAGTAGGAGAGGATAAGCCCGCGATTCGAACCGCGAGTCCTCAGTCTGTGATCGTCGGCGAACTCTCCAATCGGAGGCGTCGAACGTGGTCAGCCTGCGGTCCCTTTTCGCCCTGGATCACATCGAATTCAACGCGGTCGCCTTCCTTGAGGGTCTTATAACCATCGGACTGAATCGCGCTATAGTGCACAAAGACGTCGGGGCCGCTTTCACGACCCAGGAAACCATAGCCCTTTGCGTTGTTGAACCAGCGAACAGGTCCTTCGTACTGTGGCATTTCTGACTCCTTCCGGACGGCTCTGAACACCCACAAACACGTTCAAGACGGTGGCAACCAGCCCTCGCCTGGGTAACTCGGGAATTCCCTAGCCCGCTGCGACGAAGTGGTTGCCGGACTGCTTCCCGTGATCTGCAAGCTGACTAGCCACCGCACTCAATAGTGCGGCCGGATCTGCTGAAACCAACGCTGGGTGCGCTCCATTCGCGACTGCATTATCGAGCGGTGTTATCTGGAGCAGAAGTGTCTGCGGAGAGATCCGCGTCGATGCTTCCGCGATGTGGCCGACCACTTCGTCCGGGATTGAGTGACAGAGCAGAATCAGATCGAACCTGCGTGACAGTGGCTCCTCAACGGCGGCAACATCTCCTCTTGCCGATTCCACCGAGTACCCCGCCGTCTCGAGGATCAGGCGCCGCGAATACAGCAGGATGGAATCGTCGCCGATGGAAAGGATCCTGGCCCGTCGGTGGGTGAGTGTGCGCTCGGTAGACTCGTCGCGAGCATTGATGTCACCGCGATCGAATCGCGAAGGAAAGGCTTCAACCCTCGCTGGTCCGGAGTTGCGAAACTGGGGGAGACTCGGCATCAGGGCCTCGGAGAAGAACAGCTCCTGGAATCGCTGCGCGCCGCCGTGACGGCGGCACTTCGCGCGTCGGTGGAAAACTCGGATGCTGCAAAGCTTGCCACCGCGCCGTACCACCCGGAACTAGGATGTTCCCTAGGGAAGAACTTATTTCGGCTGTGTTCCTCTGTGCGTCATCGAAGCCCGCGCCGGCCCGCTCGATACAATTGGGCTCATGGACTCGATGACAGTTCCGGCGGGGGCGGCGGTCAAAAACGCTCTATTGCGGGGGGCAGTACGCCAGACGCTCCTGATCGACGCTGACGACACGCTTTGGGAGAACAATATCTACTTCGAGCGGGCTATCACCTCGTTCATTTCGTACCTCGATCACCGCGTCCATACAAGCGAAGAGGTCCGGGAGCACCTGAATACCTGCGAGCGGGCCACGATTGCAAGGTATGGCTATGGGATTCAGAGCTTTCGGCGCTCACTGATCGACTGCTTCGAGCAGCTCTCTGACGGACCGGTGACGCCGGAGAAACACGCACGGATTGTCTCCTTTACCGAGGCGATTGCTTGCCAGGAGATCGAGCTGCTCGCCGGGGTCGGAGAGACCCTGCAAGAGCTCGCTGGCCGTCATCGGCTGATCCTTGTAACCAAGGGGAATCCTGAAGAACAGAACGATAAGGTGGAACGCTCCGGCCTTCGCGGACTGTTTGCCGCAGTCGAGGTTCCGCACGAAAAGACTGCGGCCATGTATCGCGAGCTCGCAGCGCGACACAATTGCGACCATGCGAATACCTGGATGATCGGCAATTCGCCGCGTTCGGACGTCAATCCGGCGCTGGCCGCGGGCCTGGGTGCCGTCTTTATCCCGCACGACTTCACGTGGGTACTTGAGCATGAGGTGGTTGACGCGCCGGGAGATCCGGCCCGGTTGCTGGAGCTCAAGGGATTTCGGGATCTGCTCGAGTACTTTTAGACGAACGTTCTCCGAACCCGCCCAAATATTTTTCACTCCGATTGGGCTTCGCACTGGTGAACCAGAGCGCGGTCTCGGAATCCGTCTCGGGCGGTCCTCCGTCTATGGCTCGTCCTTATAAACGCCGGTCTGAATCTCGCCGCCTTCGACGAGACGCGCGCGGAACATTCCCGGCGAGTTGAAGCTCCAGGCAATCTGTCCGTCGGGCGTCATGGCAATGATGCCGCCGTCGCCGTGCATCGCGGTAAGCTGTTTTTGAATGACGTCGTCCGCAGCCTCCTGTAGACGCATGCCTTTGTACTGGACGAGCGCACAGATCGTTCGAGCGACGGTGAGGCGGATGAAATACTCGCCGGTGCCGGTTGCGGAGACGCCACAGGATTCGTTCGAGGCATAGGTTCCCGCACCGATGATGGGTGAGTCCCCAACGCGTCCCCAACGCTTCCCTTGCACGCCACCGGTAGTCGTACCCGCAGCGATGTTGCCCTGACGATCGCGAACGACGATGCCCGTCGTTCCCCACTTGTGTGCATCCGGTGTCTCGAGCTGCGCGATCGGTTTGGTTGGTTCAGGCGGAGCGCCCGCCGGCCGCGGCGGAATCGGCTTTCCTTCCTTCTTCAGTTGGCGAACGAGACCCTGCCAGCGCGCTTCTGTGAAGAAGTAACTCGGGTCGACCTGCGTCAGACCGACGCTCGCGGCAAACTGGTCGGCCCCGGCGCCGATCAGCATCACGTGCGGACTCTTTTGCATGACGGCCTTAGCCAGCGAAATGGGGTTCCTGGTGCGCGTGACGCCGGCCACAGCACCCGCCATCATTGTCTTGCCGTCCATGATGGCGGCGTCGAGCTCGTTCTTGCCGTCTTCCGTGAAGACCGCGCCCTTGCCCGCGTTGAAGAGTGGGTTGTCCTCGAGCTTATTCAGCGCAGCTTCAACCGCGTCGACTGCAGAGCCGTTGGCGTCCAGCACCTTTGCTGCGGCCTGGACCGCTTCATCCATGCCGGCGCGATACGCCTTGTCGCGCTCCGGCGTCATGGAACTGCGTTGAATCACGCCTGCACCACCGTGCAGCACGATCGCCCACTTGCCAGCCGGTGCCTGAGTGACGAGCGGAGCATGCGCGCTCGCCTGCGCATAGCAAGATGCGCCGGCTGCGGCAAGCAGAACTCCAGCAACTGCAAGTTTCACCGACGGGGCCTTTCGCATCGTCACTTCCCTTCCTTGGTTGCGGCCTGTTTGCCTTCCGTAAATTGCACGTTAACCCACGCCTTCAGCGCATCGATACTCTGAGGCCGGCCGAGGAAGTCCGTGACGAGTTGCGCCGCGGGCTTCGTCGCACCGGGCTCGAGCACCGCCCTGCGATACCGCATCGCAGTGGGGCCGCTCAACAAATTGTGCGGATCGAACTGCGAGAAGAAGTCTACCGCGATGACCTTGTCCAGCACGTAGGTGTAATAGTTCGAGGCGTAGCCCGTGAGGTGCGTGAACGACGCGAAGTCATGCTCCCCGGGAACGAACTCCGTATGCAGGAAGCGATCATGGTCCGCGCGCCACAGAGCATCAAAGTTCAAGTGCGCAGCAGGCTGATCGTGCACCTGCAGCGAGAAGGCGGAGTAAAAGAGTTGCGACTGCACCCAGTTGCCACGCCCGTACGCGCCAGCCGCGTTCATCTTGTCGACCAGCGACTCGGGAATGGTCGCGCCGGTCTTGTAATCCTTGGCGAACGGCGCAAGCACCGCGTAGCTGCGGAACATCTCCTCCAGCATCTGCGACGGCGCCTCGACGAAGTCACCCTCGACATTGAAGGCTCCCTGCTGCGACCACTCGTTCTGGCCGCCGAGGATGTGGTGCATCAGGTGCCCGAACTCATGGAAGAAGGTGACGACTTCGCTGTACTCCATCAGGCCGGGATCGCCCGCAACACCGCCGGAGAAGTTGCAGATCAACATGCCTTCGGGCATCTGCCGGCCGCGGATTCCCGGCACCACCGGCCCGGACGAGAACCACTTGTCCTTGCCCTCGCGCGGATGCATGTCGAGATAGATTCGCCCGATGCGCTTGCTGCCGTCGAGAATGTCGTAGGTCGTCACGGATTTGTCCCAGACGACTGCGTCCGGGACACGGTGGAAGGTCACGTGGAAGAGCTTTGACGCCGTCGCAAGGATACCCGCCTCCACCTGTGCGTACGGGAAGTACGGCCGCACCGACTGCGCGTCGAAGTCGTAGGTGGCCTTGCGGTATTGCTCCGCCCAATAACGCGCGTCCGAGTCGGAGATCTCCGTCACCCCAGGCTCCCGTTTTTGCGCAAAGGTCAGCAGCTGCTTGTACTCCTGCTCCGACGCATCCTTGGTCGCGGCGTCCACCTTGTCGAGAAATGTCTTCAGGTTGCTCGCAGAGCCAATCATCTGATCCGCGGTGGCGAGATCGGCGTAGGTCGGGTAGCCGAGTGTGTGCGCCAGTTCTTCGCGAGTCTCCAGCAGATCCTTCAGAACGGGCTCATTCGCGGGATAGGCGCGTGAGTGATAGGCAATGAACATTCGTCGGCGCAGATCGGCGCTCGTTGAAAAATCCTCCACGGGCGTCATGTCCGGCGAGTCGGTCGTCAACGTATAGCCTCCATCGGTGCCGGGTTTGTGGCGCGCGATGTAATCTGCCGGAAGCCCCTCGAGCTCCTGCCGCGTGGCCGGCACCTTCTTCACGTCATTGGCGACGTTCCTGCCGAAGTTCAGCGAGAGCTCTGTGATCTTGTCCTGAAACGCGTGAATTTTGGCGCGGGTGGCATCGTCCTTGTCGACGCCGGAGAGCCTGTACTCCAGCAGCGAGCGCTCGATATAGTGCTTCGTCGCAAGATCGTCCTTGCTCGAGCCAGATGGCAGCGGGACCGCCGACAGCGCGCGGTAGACTCCCTGGTTCAAGCTGAGATCTGTGGAAGCCGACGAGACGCGGTTCAACTCCGCCTGCGCCTTGTCGCGCATGTCGGCTCCATCCGCCAGAGAGTACAGCAGAAAGGCCTGGTCACCGGCCACGGCTAACTCATTCTGCGCATCATCGAAGGGCCGGACGGTGTTTTCAACGGTGCGGGTCCCCTTCACCGCCATCAATGCATCCAGATCCTTCTGCTCTGCGGCAAGCCTGTCTCCGACCCATGCGGTCAGTGCAGCGGGTGTCGTCGCCCCGACCCAGACATGCAGCGGGTCGGGCTTTGGTGCCGTCTGGGCCTGGGCGGTTCCGCAGACAAGCGGCAACAGCAGGCCCGGGGTAAGGGACAGAAAAAGTTGGCGGATATTCATGCAGGCTATTCTGCCATGTGACAGCGCCGGCCGGTCATATATCCACGTAGAACTCGTCACATAATCGGCAGCTTTCATCCCATAGGCGGGCCCTCAAGATCACTCAGGCTGTTCAACTTGCGGCCGTTCGCGATTCAGCCGATCGATGCTATACTGACACACGGAACAACCGTCACCCCTGCCGCACCCGCGTGTGTGTCAGGCCCATGCGGAGGTGGCGAAATTGGCAGACGCACTAGCTTGAGGTGCTAGCGCCGCAAGGCATAGGGGTTCAAGTCCCCTCCTCCGCACCAACTCAACGAAGTTCCCCGCGACAAGCGCCTAGGGATCCGATCCAGCATGATTATTCTTCTCGTCATTGTTCACGTTATTGTCTGTCTGTTCCTGATTTGCGTTGTCCTGCTCCAGCAGGGCAAGTCAGCCGACCTTGCCAGCGCCTTTGGCGGTCAGGGTTCACAGACGGCCTTCGGCCCGCGCGGCGCGGCCAACCTGCTGACTCGCCTCACCACATGGTCGGCGGTCATCTTCATGTTCACCTCGATTGGCCTGACCATCGCGATGTCGCACCGCACTGCGAACCGTTCGGTTCTCTCGGGCACGACGCAGTCCACGCCGGCGCACAAGTAGGTTTTCGGAAGCTTCGAAGGGGCGCAGGCAGCAGCCTGCGCTTTTTCATTTTCTTCAGCTCCCTTGGTCATTATGATTCGCGAGACATTCCCTGTCGGCCTGCTCCAGTGCAACTGCACGATCCTCGGCGACGAGCAGTCGCGCGAGGCGATCGTCGTTGACCCGGGCTATGACATCCCGCGCATACTCGCGACCCTCGCGAAGCATCAACTCACGGTGCGCCAGATCGTGGTCACGCACGCCCACATCGACCATATCGCCAGCGCGCTCGACCTCAAGCAGATCACCGGCGCGCCCATCCTCTATAACGCAGCTGATCTCCCGTTGACGGCCATGATGGACGAACAGGCGGCGTGGATCGGCGTTGAGACGCCAACCGTCAAGCCGCCTGACCACTCGCCCGCGGATCTTGAATTGGTAAGCGTCCGCGGCATCGATACGCAGGTCCTCCACACGCCCGGTCACACCGAAGGCAGTCTCTGCCTGCATCTGCCGTCGGAGTCACTCGTCCTTGCCGGCGACACGCTCTTCGCTGGCTCAGTCGGCCGCACTGATCTTCCCGGCGGCCATCACGGGAAACTCATACAGAGCATTCGCGAACGGCTGCTTCCCTTGCCTGATTCCACCCTCGTCATTCCCGGCCATGGTCCAGCAACGACTATCGGCGAAGAGCGCGTCTCGAATCCGTTCCTCTTCTAGCGATCAATCAATCGGCAGCAGTTTGAGTCCGCGGTCCCAGAGCTCGGGCAGGGTGAGCAGGCTCACCACGGCGCGTCCCTCGGGCAGGCCGTAAAATTCTCCCGGCTGCACCAGCGCACCGCGGCCCAGCGCTGCTTCCGCGAACGGCTGTCCTTCCACCTCGCGGGGCACACGCAGCACCGCCGTCCATCCACCTTCGAGCGACAACCGGTCGGCATGCGTGCCTCGCAGCCGCGCATCGAGCGCAGCAAGGTTCCGGCGCACGCGCTCACGAATCTGCGACTGAAGCTGATCGCGCCCACTCAACCAGCTGGGCAACGCCGCTTGCGTCGGTGCATTCACTGAAAGAAACGTGTCGGCCACAACCTCCAGCCGCGCGAGTGCGTCACTCAAAAGCGTCTCAGCCGGTCCGCGGGCCGCAATCCATGAGAGCTTCATCTGCGGCAACGCACACACTTTGCTCAGCCCGCTCAGCACAAAGCACAGCGCCGCTCCATCGCTCGACGCAAAGCTCCTTGGTTTCGCATCCGAGTGAATCGCATAATCCAGAAACACCTCATCAACGATGAGCGCTAAACCACGTTGCGCGCAGAGGGTCTCCAATTTCCCGCGCTCCGCATCCGACGCATAGTTTCCCGTAGGATTATTCGGATGCACGACCACAATCGCACGCGTCCGTTCACCGATCGCTGCCCGGAGCGCCTCGAGGTCGATCGTCCATGCATGCATAGACGCAGATGAGGCTCCCGGGTCGTATCGCAATGGGTACTCACGCAGAACCACCGAGTCCAATCGCGCGATGAAATCAAACAGGGGATAACTCGGCCTCGCGATGAGCACCTCATCTCCTGGATCGCACAACAACCGGAACAGATAGCTATAGGCTTCGCTGGTGCTCGTCGTCAGGCAGATGCGTTCGATCGGCACCGCTGCGCCGTGATCGCGGTAATAGTCAGCCACTGAAGCGCGGGCGCGCTCCAATCCGAACGGTTCTGGCTCATACTCAAGCGCCGCCCGCACCGCAAGCGGCGACAAAAGCGCTTCAAGCTCGTATACAAACCCACACGCCGTCGGATTCGATGCCGTCAGGTCCAGAACTTCCTGTCTACGCGCACGTTGCTCGCGCAGCTTCGCCGCTAGCGCATTCTCGCCGAGTTCCCAACCTGTCCTTGCCGAAAATCTCATCGCTCCCTGCTCGTATTCAGAGCATACCTGTCTACAATTAATCCAGATGCCTCAGATCCGCGCGGTTCTCTTTGACTACGGCCTCGTTCTGAGTGGCCCACCTGATCCCGCTGCGTGGCGTCGCATGGAAGCCATCCTCAACGCTGCGCATCCTGAACTCAGCGCCGAATACTGGCGCTATCGCGACGACTACGACGTTGGAGTTCTCAACGGCGTGCGTTTCTGGCGTACCGTTGGCGCGGAGCTCGGCCATCCACCTACCGAGGAAGAACTCGCGAAGCTTCTTCAAGCCGACGTCGACCTCTGGACACAGCCTAATCAGCCCATGATCGACTGGGCAGCTGCCCTTCAGAGTGCGGACATACCGACAGGCATCCTCTCCAACATCGGAGACGCAATGGAGGCCGGTATCGCCGATCGCTTCCCGTGGATCGCCGGATTTCCGCATTGCACCTTCTCACATCGGCTCGGCATCGCCAAGCCCAACGAGCGAATTTACCGCCACGCAATCGCGGCTATCAGAGCGCCCGCGGAGGCGACGCTCTTCATCGACGACCGCATCGAGAACATCGAGGCTGCCCGCGCTGTAGGCCTCCACGCCATCCTGTACACCAGCCACGAGGACTTCCTGCGCGCGTTCCACGACGCCTACTTCACCGGCCTGCCGCTGCCGACAGCGTGACCACCTCGAGCACAACTTGATGCCTGTCCCAAAGTGGCACAGTCACAAACGAATGAGTAACGTAGGCTCAAAATAGGACAACACATCTCACTCCATCTGTTTTGGTATTGAGAACAGGCTGCATCCTACGCTGTGCATCAGCCTCGACCATGATGAAGATCGTTCGGGCCACTCTATTCCTGTCTCTGGCGATTGCCGCTCTGCTCACGCGGCCTGCACACGCGCAGTTCGCTCCGCAGCAGGTTCTCCTGGAAGGCCTGCTTACACAAAATCACCGCGGCAGCTTCACGTCTTCGATCTTCGCGCCCGACGGCAGCCTTTACCTGCTGCTTGACGAAGGCGACGGCATCCGTGTCCTGAAGACGGACAGCAACGGTTCCACACTCGAGTCCCAGCTACACCTTGGCGCCGCCGGTGACTCGGGCGTGGCGCTCACCGCAGATCCAAACGGAAACATCTACATCGCCGGCACCAGCACGAGCGGAGCCCTCGCCGGTACCTCCGGTGTTCCCTTCCCTTCGGCTGCAGATAGCTCCACGAATTCCTTCGTCGCCAAACTCGACTCGCAGCTCAACCTGGTCTTCCTCACCTTCCTAGGCTCCGGGCGCACTGCGGTCAGTTCCATTGCAGCCACCGCTAGCTCCGTCTTCGTCACCGGCTCCATCTTCAGCTCGACATTACCTGTCACGCCTGCCGGCCTGCAGCAGACACCCGCGAGTGGTTCGAACACGAACGGCTTTGTCGAGAGCTTCTCCGCCAGCGGAACAGCACTCAACTACGCGACCTATGTCACAGGCGCGAACGGCGACACTGTGCCCGCGGCCATCATCGCCGACTCGACTGGTCACGCGATCATCGCAGGCGAGACCTCCTCCGCGGGCTTTCCGACGCTCAACGCATTGCAGTCCGCCATAGCAGGTTCCACCTCTGGTTTTCTCACCGAACTTACACCGGCGGGCGATGGCATCGTCTACTCCACCTTCGTCGGCGGCACCGGCATCACGGGCCTCGCCCTCGACACCACCGCAAACTCAATTCTGCTCAGTGGCAGCGTTGCTCTCGGCCAGTTTCCGGTTGCCGCTACAAACACACCTCTCACCTCAGCCAACTACCAATCTCTCGTAGAGATCTCCGCAGATGGACAATCTCTGATCAGCAGTTCCATTCTCGGACCCGGCACACAAAGCTCCGTCGCAGCAGCGCCCGACGGCTCGGTGTGGATCACAATGCCGCTATCCACACCGTTGCTGCCGGCTACCATTGCCGCTTCCTCGCAACCGGGTGACAGTCTTCTTCTGCAGGTGCTCTCGATCGGAACGTTCGGTCAAAGCCTTCGCATCGGTGGAGCGCCGATCGGCAACGCCAGCTACGCCTCGCTCACCACCTCGCTTGCTGCGCCTTCAATCTCGCGGTATGGCTCGCGCATTGCTGTTCTTGGCACTGCCACGATCAACCTCAGTTCGTCGCTGCTCACGACACAGCACTTCAATCTCACCACTATCGGCTCACCTAACTCGCTACTGCCCAACTCCATTCAGGATGTCATTCCCGACACAACCTCCTGCGGCAGCGCCAGTCAATGCATGGGTACGGGTGCTCTGCTCGCCATCATTGACCCAACCACCTCCGCAGCGTCGCTCGCGCTCTCTTCCGGAGATTTCCCCAGCCTCATGCTGTCCAATCCCGGCTCAGCCCCAGTTTCATCACTCAACGTCGCCGCCACTGGTTACACCGTATCAACGGACTGCGGCACCTCACTGACACCCGGCGCACAGTGCGGCCTCGCGCTCAGCGGTGGCGGCCCGGGCAACCTCACGCTCTCCGCTTCGGGTCTCGCATCAACAACGCTCGCGCTTCCCGCAACAAAGACAACAGCCGATCCCCTTGCATTCAGCACCTCCGAGCTCGACTTCGGCATTGTCACCGCTACAGGCGCACCCGCGACGCGTACCTTGACGATCACCAACCTCAGCAGCACCGCGCAAGCCTTCACCGTTGCGCTCGACGCCGGCCCCTCCGTCACCGCGTACACACTCGCGCTTTCGAGTACCACCTGCACACAAGCATCGGCCAACCAGCTTACCGTCGCACCCAGTGGCACCTGCGCCCTCACCTTCTCCCTCACGGCCGCCAGTTCCTCGAAGAACGACGGGCCCGTCCGCGCGCTCTGGAGAATCGGCTCGCGCGATGTCATACTCACCGGCTTCTCGCAGGCCGCCGCGCTCAGCCTCTCAGCAACCGAGATCGACTTCGGTCAGCAGTCGCCGCTCGCCACCTCGGCTCATCTGCCACGCTATCTCTTTGTCTCCAACAACTCGGCCAGCGCCGTCGCGCATACACTCGCCTCTCTGCCGGCCAACTCTCCCTTCGCCGTCACCGACGGCTGCCCTTCGACCCTGCAGCCACAGTCTGTCTGCCGTCTAACCATCACTTACAGTTCGCCCACCGCACCCTCGCTCGACTCCGCCACCCTCACGCTCGACAGCGGCCTCGCCGTCCTGCTCACCGGCCAGACGCTCTCACCCCAAAGCGTCTCCGGCAGCACCGCCGATCCCAACGTCATCGTCTCCCCCGCATCCATCACCTTCGCCGACCCAGTCACCGTCACCGAAGTTTCTTCCTCGACGCACGGCGTGCAGATCACAAACACCGGCCCAACCGCGGTCGCACTCACCGTCACCATCACCGGCGACTTCGCTCTCCAGAGCCAGTGCCCCGCAACTCTCGCCGCCAGCTCTTCCTGCTCCCTCCTGATCAGTTTTGCGCCCTCGCAACCCGGCGTGCGCGAAGGTCTGCTCAGCGTCTCCGCAGGTAGCGCCTTCTCGCCCACCACCGTCATGCTTAGCGGCACAGCGAATGCCATCCTTCCCGCGAACAACGGCACGCTTTCGCTTGGCGAAACCAACATCAGCGAGCCGCTCATCGAATGGTACCCCATCACTGCCGCGCTGCCGTCGCTCACCGTCAGCAGCAGCAGCTCCGCCTTCACGCTCGCGCTGGCCGCGAACTCCGGCTCAACGCAGCCGCCGACACTTCCGGCATCTGCCTTCTCCTCGAGCGCAAGCGGCAACTGCGTCAACTGCTGGCTCGGCATTCAATTTCTATCGCAGACGCCAGGCACCCAGAACGCAACGCTGTCTCTCTCGACCGTCAGCGGTGGCAATCCTGCAGCGGTCCAACTCACTGCATCCGCTACGCCGCTCTCCGGCCTGCAACTCACTCCCACGAACCCGGGCTTTGGCTCCATCCCTGTCCACAGCACCACCGACGCGGTTCGTTTCACCCTCACAAACCTTCTCTCGCCTGCGACGACTGCGAACATCCAGTCCATCACCGGCTCCGGTGACTTCGCCGTACTCCCTGCATCCACCGGCGATTGCATTCAGTCCATCGCGGCGAACGCCGCCTGCACCATCGAGGTCAACTTCGCTCCCACAACTCAGGGCCCACGCAGCGGCGTCCTCACGGTCGTCACGGACGCGGGCACCGTGACCGCCACACTAGCAGGCTTCGGCACCGCCGACCCCGGCATCGCACTCGAACCCACCGCGCTCGTCTTCAACAACGAAACTGAAACCGCGGCGACACAGCAGACCATCACCGTCACGAACACAAGCACGTCCTCCGTCACAATCGGCCCGCCCACCAACGCAACGGCTAGTTTCACTGCCAATTCCACGTGCGGCACGCTCGCGCCTTCAGCTCAATGCAGCATCAGCGTCACCTTCACGCCCGGCACCACGCTCGCACAGGACACCCTCGTACTTCCTGTCTCCACCGGCTCGGGCGCACAATTCACAACGACGAGTTACACCGTCCCGCTTTCCGGCAACTACACCAGTAGCTCCGCCGGCCTCATCATTACTCCCTCGCAGTCCAACCTCGGTTCGGCCACGACCGGCACGATCGGATCCACGCGTCAATTCAGCGTCACCAACGCGACGACGCAGCCGCTAACCCTATCGCTCTCGCTGCCGCGCCAGTTCCCTCTCGCGAGCGCGACCAACTGCATAACGCTCGCCGCGGGCGCCACCTGCACACTCTCCGCCTCGCTCGCTCCTGCCGTCAACGGAGCACTCACCGGCACACTGCAGATCACCGGCACTCCCGCAAACAGCTCGGCCATTCAGTCTCTCGCCTATCTGCTCGGATACGGCCAGGGCTCCGGGGCGATCACCATCACAGGCGCATCACCTCCACTCAACTTCGGCGACGTCGCGTCCGGGCAGTCGCAACAACAGATCCTCACCCTCACCAACTCTGGAACCGGCGCGCTCACAATCCACCGCATCACCAGTCTGCCGCCGTTCCTCTCCGCCACCACCTGCGGCGCCGTGCTCGCGCCCACTGCGAGCTGCACCGTCACGATCGCCTACTCTCCGGTCTACGAACTCACTCCCGGCAGCACTGCCCCGCCGGTCCGTCAGGACAGCGGCATCCTCACTATCGAAAGCGATGCAGTCACAAGTCCCGACACCCTCCCACTTGCCGGCACCGCTACAGCCATCACGGCAGCGCAACCCGCAAGCTCCCCATTTCTCGCGAGCTACACTCTCTCATCCGGTGCGCTGACGTTTGCTGCCACACAAGTGGGCGACCTCTCGTCCGCTCAAAGCATCACGCTTACGAACAGCGGAACGTCCACGCTGCACATCGCATCCATCCTTGCGCCTGCTGACTTCACTGCAAGCTCCACCTGCTCCACCCTGCTGCCCGCGGCCACCTGCGCCATCACCGTGCAGTTCACTCCCGGTGATCTCTCCTCGCAGTCCCTTCGCACCGGCACCCTCGAGATCCTCTCCGACGCATCCGACGCGCTCGACTTCGTCACACTCCTTGGCAGCTCCACACCCGCACCGCTCGTCCTCTCACCCACCTCGCTCGACTTCGGCTCGGTCACTCTCGGCCAGAGCAGCCAGCTCACGGTCACTGCGACGAACTCCAGCGCCTCTCCCATCACCTTCGGCTCACCGACAACAAGCGGGCCCTACACCGCGAGCAACGGCACCTGTCCTGCCTCCGGCGCCACTCTCGCGGCGGGTGCCCAGTGCACTCTGAACATCACGTTACTCCCACAACCAACGGCGCGCAGACCGGGATCTTCTCACTCTCCAGCAGCGCGACCCAACTCCCACTCGCCGTCGCTCTCACGGGCGTTGGCACGGGCAGCGGCAATTCGCAGCCAGCCCCTTCTTTCACTCTTACGGTCAACGGGGCCTCATCGGCGTCTCTCACGGTCGCGAGCGGTCAGCCAGCCGCATTTACTCTCACTGCAACGCCGGTCAATGGATTCAACGGCCCCATCGCGATCACTTGCGCGCCAATGGGCTCCGCTCCCTACGCCAGCTGCTCGCTTCTCGCCTCCACGCTGACGCTCGGAAGCACCTCGCAGACGTCAACCGCAACAATCAACACTCTGACATCCACCCCGCAGTCATCCGTGCGCCTGGCCGGCATCCTGCTTCTGTCACTCATTATGTTCGCTGGGGCGCGGTTACGCCGCACTCGCCGCAAGCTCCTGCCGCTCGCACTTCTTGTGCTGGTTGGTGTCGGCGCGCTCAGTCTTGGCGGCTGCGGCGGTGGGGGCTCCTCTGTGCAACCCCCGCTTGCGAACCTGCTCTACACGCCTGCGGGCACGTATGAGTGGAAGGTCACCGCCAGCTCCACCAGCGGACCGGCGATCAGCTCCTCTGTCGTTCTGACAGTTACGGTTCAGTAGCTCAGCGGCTGCTGTTTTCCCGCTCTGTCACGCCGGGAATCGGCGTCTGCCCAACAATCTCAATCCCAAATCCCTGCAGCGCCGGAACGTGCGTCGGATGATTGCTCAGCAGCGTGATCCTGCGAATCCCCAGGTCAGACAATATCTGTCCGCCCAGCCCCACCTGCCGCAATACGCGCTGATGTCCATCCTCGCTGCGTTCGCCGCTCACGCGCCCGTCGCTGCGATGAAACGCAAGTCGCGGTGGCTGCACCGTGCGGTCGACTCCCAGCCCACGCTGTGTGTGGTGCAGATACACAATCGCCCCGCACCCAGCCTCCGCAATCGCCCGCATCGACCCCTCGAGCGTCGCCTCGCAGTTGCACAGCGAAGAGCCAAACAGATTCCCCGCCAGGCAATGCGTATGCACCCGAACCAGTACCGCTTCACCGGCTTGTTGCGCGCGCGCCAAATCTCCATAGACCAGCGCAACATGTGACTCGCCGCTGCTTCCATACGCCTCGCCGATGCCCGCCTCGCTCTCGTAGGCGATCATCCGGAACTCGCCGTGCGTGGTCGGCAGCTGCGCCTCGGCTACCCGATGCACATAACGCTCGTTCTGCAGCCGGTATCGGATCAGTTCGGCGACGGTCAGCATCTTCAGCTCGTGCACCTTGCAGAATTCAATCAGGTCCGGAACCCGCGCCATCGTCCCGTCCTCGTTCATGATTTCGCAGATCACGCCCGCCGGAATCAGCCCCGCCATCCTCGCCAGGTCAACCGATGCCTCGGTCTGTCCCGCGCGCACCAGCACACCGCCCTTGCGCGCGCGCAGCGGAAACACATGCCCCGGCCGGGCAAGATCGTTCGGCGTTGTGCCTGGGGAGATTGCCACCTCAATTGTGTGCGAACGGTCTGCCGCCGAGATACCCGTCGTCACGCCCTCACGCGCTTCAATTGACTCCGTGAATGCGGTCCCGAACCGCGAGGTATTGGCCTGCGTCATCGGAGGGAGCCGCAGCGCATCCGCGCGCTCTTCCGTCAGCGTCAGGCAGATCAGCCCGCGGCCGTACTTCGCCATAAAGTTGATGGACTCTGGCGTGCAAAACTCCGCCGCGAGCGTCAGGTCACCCTCATTCTCGCGATCTTCGTCGTCCACCACCACGATCATCCGGCCCGCCTGCAACTCGGCGATCGCCTCCGGCACATCAACAAATCCACTCGACATCTCGGCCATATCGCGCTGGCTCCTCAACGAAGTCCCTGAAAGAGTTGGGCCGCCCGAACCGGCGGCCACTCTTCCCATGTATTGATGATGTGCCTCTCCAACCCGATTCAAATCACCGGGCCGCCACGCCTACAGCGTGGACTCGATCTCAAACCCCCAGGCCTCCAGCAACGCCTCAGGGATGTACTTCGAATTCTTGTTCCGCCGCGCCCACTCCCGCAGGCGCGTGGACCGTATGTACTGGTCCGGAGTCAGCTTGTACTCCTTCACAATCTGTTCAAACGATGTCACCGTCGGGACAACCGGCCCGATCGGTTCAGGCTTGCCCCAATTTGGATTTCCGCGGCGCTTTGCCATCTCTTCGCGTGGTTCCTTTCCTGTCGGCGGCATACGCCGCAAACACTTTAGTTTACCACGGATTTTGGCCTGAATTCACCCCTTGGCTGCCGCGGGTTCTCACTCAGGTTCATGCCCTGAAAGACGAAAGCCTCGCGCAATCATCAGACTGCGCGAGGCCTGTTAACTCAGCGTCCTAGTGGCTGCCCTCTCCATACCAGCGCTCGAGGTCTGAATGCATCTCCTTCAGCGCATCCACGTTCAGGTAGACCATGTGTCCCGCCGGGTAGTACCCGAACTGCACGTTGCCAAGGCTCGACGGTGGCAGCATCAATTGCCCGAGGTCATGCTCCGTCCCGAAGAACGGCGTCGCCAGGTCGTACCATCCGTTCGCCGAGAACACTCGCAGATGCGGATTCTTGCGCATCGCATCCGAGAGATCGAGCACCGTGTCCGGCGCAGTCTCCTCGCCGCGCGCACCACCGCCGCCAAAGCCCTGCCCCGACGGTCTGTGGTGCCAGTCCCAGTTCTGATTGATCCCCGGCCCGGAAAGGTAGTACGGCTCCGAGCTCATGTACTTCAGTTCGGTCTGAAGGTACTCATGGAATGCGCCCACAAACGCACCGCTGATTCCTGTGTCGCTCGGGTCATAGCCCGGGTTCTCACCTGCAGCGTCCGTGTCGTCGCCCTGGAAGCGCGCGTCATAACGGCCCAGCGTCTTCTCATCGCCGCGCAACAACTCCTTGCGGAAACGTGTCGGCGAGATCCGCAGCTTCGCATCCTTCACATAATCCAGCGGCAAGCCAGTGAAGCTCGCCAACTTCTGCGCAACGTCGTCGAACTGCACCTTCGGCAGCATGTCGCCCTGGTGCAGCGCGTCGGCATACGGGCCACGCGCAAACTCACGCGCCTTCTGCACAAAGTCCTTCATCGAGCCATTCTGCGGCACCTTCTTGTAGTACCACGCGATCGCCGCATAGCTCGGCAGATATCGTACCGGTTCGAGGTCGTAGCCCGGCGAGTTCGCGTAGTAGTTCAAGATGGACGACAACAGGATCACGCCGTTGAACTGAATGCCATCGTTGTTCAGCGCAGCCACCAGTGCCGCAGAGCGCGGCGTTCCGTAGCTCTCGCCGAACAGATACTTCTGCGAGTTCCACCGCTGGTTCAGCGTGATGTACCGCGTGATGAACTTGTCGAACGCCTTCACGTCCTGGTCCACGCCCGCGAAGTCCTTCGCGGTTCCCTTCCCTACCGCACGTGAAAATCCGCACAGCGGCGCGTCGATGAACACCAGGTCGGTCTTGTCCAGCAGGCTGTATTGGTTCTCCACCCACTTGAACGGCGCCGGCCCGCTTGCCTCGGGGCTCGCCGTCACTACGCGAATCGGTCCCACCGATCCCATGTGCAGCCAGATCGTCGCCGACCCGGGGCCGCCGTTATACAAAAACGTCACCGGCCGCGTGCTCTTGTCCGCACCGTCCTCCGTGTAAGCCACGTAGAAGATGCTTCCATTCGGCTTGTTCTCGTCATCGCGGATCAGCAGATTTCCCGCTGTCGCCGTGTAGTGCACTGCGCGGCCACCAGCGCTCCACGTGTGCTGCGTCTCGGACTTCGTCTCCGCCGGAATCGGCAGAGTGTTTTCCTTGTTCTGCTCGGGCTCATTGCCTCCGCGAGCCGTCGCAGCCGGCTCATCGCTGCGCTGTCGCTGGCTTTGGGGCCGTTGCGGCTGATCCTGGGCAAACGCCGTACCTGCCAATGCTGTCCCTACAAGAACAGCACACAATGACTTAACCAAGGTGGCCAATGAGACGCCTCCTGACGTGTGAAATCTGAGTTCGTGAAAAGTGTGTAACTGCGGGTGAGACGACTATACAGAACTCCAAGTCTCACACCTCGAGAAATTCACCCTCCCGTACACTCGTCTCTGTGACGCCGTTCCGCTCACACGTCCAGACGATTGAAGACCTCCGCGGCCCCGCCGGTCGCCTGGAGGCGCTTCTCAACACCGGGGCACCGGACGCACTCTACGCCGCGCTCGTCGCCCACCCGCATCCGCTCGGTGGCGGCACCATGCACAACAAGGTCGTCTACCACGCGGCCAAGGCCTTCTCGCACTTCGGCCTGCCCACGCTGCGCTTCAACTTCCGCGGCACCGGTCTCAGCGAAGGCGCCCACGATGACGGCCGCGGCGAGGTCGACGACGTCCGCGCCGGGCTCGACTGGCTCACCGCGCGTTTCAACCTGCCCATTCTGTTCGCAGGCTTCTCCTTCGGCTCCAACGTCGGCTTGCGCGCCTGCTGCGGAGATGCCCGCGTCCGCGGCCTCGTCGGCCTCGGCCTTCCCGTCCGTGCCGCTGGCCGCGACTACCGTTACAACTTCCTCCCAGCCTGTGGCTCTGTACCCAAACTTTTCATCTCCGGCGACCACGACGAATTCAGCCCGCGCGGCACACTCGAGGCCTTTCTCGTCTCCGCCTCACAACCGCGCGAGATCCTCTTCATCGAAGGCGCCGACCACTTCTTCGCCGGCATCCCCGGCTCCCCCGCGCCCAAGCTCGACCTCATGTCCGCCGCACTCCGCAAGTGGATCAGGGACTCCTTCGGCCTCACTCCCGCCGCCTAGGTCCGCTCCGCTTCCGCGTACTTGCCCACCTGCTCGTGGGATACCAGCCAGATGCGAATCAACGATCCGCACTCTTCTGGCCGTTCGTCGTTCGGCAGATGTCCCACGCCAGGCATCGTCGCCTGTTCACACGCGCCCAGATGCTCCATCAACTCCGCACCCGTTGACGCCGGCACGATGGGATCAAGCTCGCCCCAAAGCAGAAACGTGGGCACCGCGGGCTTCTTCGCTCGGAGCGCTTCCGCCAGCCGCCTCATGTCTTCATTCCAGCTCTTGAGCATCCGCAATACATAGCCGATCGTGCCCGGATGACGCAGCGTTTGCAGGTATGGCTCAATCTGCTCGTAACTCACATTGCCGCGGTCGCCCGGCATGCGCCGAAACGTCTCCAGCATCAACCATCGTGGAACTCGCGGAAGCATACGTGCGAACCACCGTCCCGGCTTGCTCAGATAGAACCTCACCAGCGGATCCTCGCGCTGCGAAAACGGATGCGCCGGCGCAATCAGAATCATCGCGCCCAGCAACTCCGGCCGCCACGTCGCCACTTCCAGCGCAATCGCCCCGCCATACGAGTGCCCCAGGACCACCGGCCGCTCCATCCCCAGTGCCGTGATTACCTCCGCCACCAGCTCCGCCGTTCCGCGAAAGCTTGCGTCGCCCTCACACGGACGATCCGAGTAGCCTCCACCCGGCAGGTCCAGCGCAACCACCCGCCGATCCTCCGGCAGTTCGTCCCCCAGTCTGCGAAAACAATCCGCACCCGCGACCAGGCCGTGCAGCAAAAGCATCGGCGCACCCAAACCAGGTGCGCCGGTCTCACGTTCCAGATAGGAAAGTCGAACGCCACGAACCCGCAACCCCGCACGGGTCCATCGGCTCGGTTCTCTCGCGTCCGTGCTCACGTCCGCTTCACAAAACGCTTGCGGCAGCCATCGCCTCTTTTGCCGGTCTCACGCATCCCTCCGGCAGCAGCATTCGATGCAGCAGATCCATCACGGCGTCCACATGCTGGCGCTCCAGCAGGAACGGCGGCAGGAACCGCAGCACATTTCCCTGCACCACATTTAGCAGGTACCCGTGGGCCAACCCTTGCTCAGCCACCAACCGCGCAGGCCGTCCGAGATCCAGTCCCAGCAGCAATCCGCGCCCGCGCGCCTCGACCCCCAGCTCGCTCGCCAACTCCCGCAGCCCGGCCAGCAGGTAGTCGCCCGTATCGCGCACCTGTTTCAGCAGGCCTTCGTCTTCAACGATCTTCAGGAACTCCAGCCCCAGCCGGCACGCAATCGGGCTTCCGCCCAGCGTGCTGCCGTGCTTCGCTACACCAAACGCATCGAACAGGTTCTCGTTCACCAGGATTGCGCTCAGCGGCAGCCCACCACCCAGCGGCTTGCCAAGGATCAGCACATCCGGCTTCACACCGCTGCGCGAAGAAGCGAACCACTCGCCGCATCGTCCCAGCCCTGTCTGAATCTCATCGAGGATCAGCAGGGCTCCGTGCTGGTCTGAAAGTCTCCGTGCCTCAGCAAGAAACTCCGCCGAGATCACATGTACGCCGCCTTCGCCGAGCAGCGGCTCCATCAGTACCGCGGCCGTCTCGTCGGTCACCGCGGCGCGCAGCTGTGCAAGATTCTCGCGGTCCACAAACGTCACGTTCGGCAATCCCGGCCCAAAGTCCAGCCGATACTTATCCTGCCCCGTCACGCTCAGCGAACCATACGTCCGACCGTGGTACGAGTTCTTGAGCGCGACAATCCCATGCTTCGGATACCGATAGTTCTGCCGTGCGTGCGTCCGCGCCAGCTTCAGCGCACCCTCCACCGCCTCGGATCCGCCCGTCGAATAGAAGACACCCTTCATCCCCGACATCGAACACAGCCGCTCACCCAGTTCTCCCGGGTACCGGTTCGCATACTGCGGCGACAGGTGCACGATATTCGCCGCCTGATCCACCATTGCCGCAACCATTCTCGGGTGCGCATGCCCCAACGCATTCACTCCCAAGCCGCCCATTAAGTCCAGATAGCGATTGCCAGAGCTGTCAAACAGGTAAACACCCTCACCGCGCTCCATGACTACCGGAAATCGCGCGTAAACGGGGAGTAAATGATCCCGGTCCCGTTCCAAGATGGAACGGGCTTCGGCATTTTGCCGCAAATCAACCATAATTCCTCCAGTTCACAGGAGTTCCGTCTGACGGTCAAGCACACCAAAGGTGCGGAATCAGGCTGGATGCGGCAAAATACAGAATGGAAGAGAAACGGATAGAGAATAAGACACTCCCAAAAGCCGTAGACCTCTATGGATTTGTGCATAAAGGGGCGCCACGGCTTTCCTATCAAGCCGTTATCGCGCACATACTGTTTGGCAGTTAAGTTGCACTACGCAAGGAAAGTGGTTCCGTAAGTAACGCCCAAGTAACCCGAGTGTTCCTTTGAGAAGCGGCTCTCAAACCCGTCTGCTGGCTATCCTCCTTGCAGTCGTGACGCTGGGAGCGATCGGTCTGGCCGTCGCCAATCTCATCCAGGAAAACAACTACCCCGCTCCCACCGACGGTGCCCGTTGGATCGAGACCCAGGGTGGTCTCCGCGCCTACATCGTGCCTTCCGGTTCAGCCGCGGACAAAGCCGGCGTCCGTCAAGGCGACGTCCTCACCGCCATCGACGGTACCCGGACACCCATGGTCGCTACGGCGACTCATGAGATGTACCGCACCGGCGTGTGGGGCCACGCGACCTACTCCGTCCTCCGCCAGACCTCCGACTGGGCCAAGCCCATCGCCATCGACATCGGCGTCATCCTTGAGCCCACCGACCGCACCGACTACCAGGTCGAACGCCTCATCGGTCTCGTCTATCTGGCCATCGGCCTCTACGTCCTCTTCCGACGCTGGACCGCGCCGAAGTCCACGCACTTCTACGTCTTCTGCCTGATGTCGTTCGTCCTCTACGCCTTCAAGTACACCGGCGTATTTGACGGACTCGACCTCGCCGTCTTCTGGGCCAACATCCAGGCGGCGGCGCTGCAGCCTGCGCTCTTCCTGCACTTCGCGCTCAGCTTCGGCGAGCGTCCTCGCCGCAACCGCAGCAGCCTCATCTACGCTCCGCTCTACATCCCCGGCGCTGTGCTCGTTGTGCTTCGTTATCTGTCCATCGAGCACTGGTCGCCGACCCAGCTTCTGCAGCACCGCCTCGACAAGATTGGCTTCACCTACATGGCGGGCTACTACCTCATCGCCGCCGCGGTCTTCTGGGTCCGCTACCGTCGCGAGCACCAGCCGCTGCAGCGCCAGCAGCTCAAGTGGCTCTCGCGCGGGACCCTGCTCACTGTTCTCCCGTTCACGCTGTTCTATGTCATCCCGTTTCTGCTGGACGCGAATACGCCCGGCGCGCTGGTCAAGCTCGCGATTCTCTCGCTGGTCCTTCTCCCGCTGACCTTCAGCTGGGCCATCGTGCGCTACCGCCTGATGGATGTAGACCTCATCTTCAAGCGCGGCGTTACGTACACGCTCGTCACCGGCGCGCTCGTTGGCCTCTACTTCGTCGTCATTGCGCTCTCGGCTGAGGTTGTCCACACGCGCTTCTCCGGCCTCGGCACCTGGGGCCTCATCGCCGCAATCATCATCACCGGCCTGTTGTTCGACCCGCTCAAGAACTGGATCCAGTCCTGGGTCGATCGCGTCTTCGATCCCAAGCGCCTCGACTACCGCGAGACGCTCATCCGCTTCGGCCGCGACCTCAACGCACAGACCGATCTCCGCGCACTCGTCGACGCCATCGTTCTCAAGCTGCCGCAGACGCTCCTCGTAACGCGCGTTGCCGTCTTCCTTCCCGGCGATGAAGAAAGCGGGCAACGCCTCCGTCTCGTCGCTTCGCACGGCCTCAGCACGCAACCTGCATCACTCGATCTCAGCTTCCTCGATTTCGACAGCCCTGAGTCCGGCAATCATCTGTTCTTCGAGTCGCCCAACGCGCTGCTGCGCCTCTCCGAATCACAGCGCCAGACCGCCTCTGCACTTGACCTGAACTACTACATCGCCTGCCGCGCTGCCCGTCACCAGGGCGCCGGCACAGCCACCGTAGCCATCCTCGGACTTGGCCGCACGACCGAAGGCGACTTCCTCTCCAGCGAAGACATGGTGCTGCTCGAGTCGCTCGCCGGCTACATTGGCATCGCGATTCAGAACGCGCAGCTCTACCGCCGCCTCGAGCGCAAGGTCCTCGAGTACGAGCGCCTCCACGACTTCAACGAGAACATCGTCGAGTCCATCAACGTCGGCGTCTTCGCCGTCGATCTCGAAGATCGCATCGAGAGCTGGAACGCGCAGATGGAGGTCATGCTCGCCACGCCGCGCGCCGACGCACTCGGCCGCGCTCTCGCCGACGTCTTCCCTCCCGAGTTCATCACCGAGTTCGACCGCGTACGCGCCGAGCAGGGAGCCTCCACGCTCTACAAGTTCCGTTTGCCGACGCCCGCCACCGAGCTCCGCACGGCGAACATCACCATCGCTCCCCTGCTTAACCGCGACTTCCAGGCCGTCGGCCGCATCGTTATCGTCGACGACATCACCGACCGCATCAACATGGAGACGCAGCTTACGCAATCCGAGAAGCTCTCGTCTATAGGTCTTCTTGCCGCTGGGGTTGCGCACGAGGTCAACACACCGCTTGCCGTCATCTCCAGCTACGCACAGATGCTCGGCAAGCAGCTCCGCGCCGACGAGGCCACGCATGCTCGTCTACAGCCCGTGCTGGAAAAGATTACGCAGCAGACCTTCCGCGCGTCTGAGATTGTCAACGGTCTGCTCAACTTCTCGCGCATGGGGTCGAGCGAGTTCAGCCGCGTCGATCTCAACTCCGTCGCACGCGACACAACTCTTCTGCTGGAGCACCAGCTCCGCTCCGCGAACGTCGAGGTCGTCACCTCACTCGACGCTTCTCTACCCGAGATCTCCGGCAACCGCGGCAAGCTTCAGCAGGTCCTCGTCAACTTCATCCTGAACGCGAAGGACGCGCTCCAGGGCCGCGAAAACGCGTGCATCCGCGTTGTCACACACCACTCTGGCGCAGCCGTCTATCTGCGCGTTGAGGATAACGGCGTTGGTATGTCCGAGGACGTTCTTCGCCGCATCTACGATCCGTTCTTTACAACGAAGAGCAATCCCGCGCAGGGCCAGCGCAAGGGTACAGGCCTGGGCCTCGCGGTCACCTACGGAATCGTGCAGGAGCACGCCGGAACCATCGACGTCTCAAGCACAGTGGGTGAGGGCACAATCTTCGAGGTCGTCTTCCCCGCCGCCGAGTCTCCGGGTCACACCTCAACTTCCGGATCCCCCGTCGACGAAGGGAAGGTTATTCATGTCTAGTTCCGCTGTCGGCGTACAGCTATCTTCTGTAGAAACACCTTTAGTGCAGACCAGCACTCACGCGCGCATCCTCATCATCGACGACGAGGCCGGCATCCGCGACTCGCTCGAGACCCTCCTCACGCTCGAGGGGTTCTCGGTCGATCTCGCCGGAGATGGCTCCGCCGGCATGGATCTGCTCACGCGGCACAGCTACGATCTCCTGCTGCTCGACCTCTCGCTTCCACGTGAGAGCGGTCTCGACCTTCTGCCACGAATCAAGAGCCTCGCACCTGAGCTGCCGATCATCATGATCACGGCCTACGGGACGGTCGGCAATGTGGTGGATGCTATCCGCGCGGGCGCCTCGAACTTCATCCAGAAGCCGTGGGACAACGAGAAGCTGCTGGCCGACATCCGCTCTGCGATCGGCCGCCAGAAGGCCGAAACCGAGGTCGTGCAGCTCAAGCGCACCCTCAAGCAGCGCTACTCGTTCAAGAACATCGTCGGCAAGAGCGACATCATGCTCAAGCTGTTCGACCTCGTCTCTCAGGTCGCTCCCAGCCGCTCGACCGTGCTCATCCAGGGCGAGAGCGGAACCGGCAAGGAGCTCATCGCCAAGGCCATCCACGCCAGCTCGACGCGTCGCGACAAGCCATTCATTCCGGTGAACACCGGTGCAGTCCCCTCGGATCTACTCGAGTCCACACTCTTCGGGCACGAACGCGGCGCGTTCACCTCGGCCATCGCGGCGAAGAAAGGCCTCTTCGAGGTCGCCGACCAGGGCACGTTGTTCCTCGACGAGATTGGGACGATGAGCATCGATATGCAGGCCAAGATCCTGCGCGTTCTGCAGGACCGGCGCTTCATGCGGCTCGGCGGAACGCAGGAGATCCAGGTCGACGTCCGCATCGTCGCCGCCACGAATGTGAACCTCGAGCAGGCTGTCAAAGAGGGCCGCTTCCGCGAAGACCTCTTCTATCGCCTGAACGTCATCTCCCTGGAGCTTCCGCCGCTGCGCAGCCGCAAGGAGGACATTCCCCTGCTCGTTCAGCACTACCTCAAGTTCTATGCGGACGAGAACGGCTTCTCCACACCCGAGCTCACAGCCGAGGGTCTACGCATTCTGATGGAGTACGAGTGGCCGGGGAATGTGCGTGAGCTGGAGAACGTGATTGAGCGGTGCGTGGTGCTCTCTACGGGAGCGCAGAGCACGGCTGCGGCGCAGATTGGACCGGACCTGTTCCCGGGGCAGTTGCGGGGGAATAGTTACTCGACGACGCTGCTGGAGCAGCGTCCGGACGCTTCGCTGTTCGATGTCATGGAGGATATTGAGCGGAGGATTATTGCGGACCGGCTGGAGCGGTGCAACTGGAACCAGACCGATGCGGCTGAATATTTCCGGATTCCGCTGTCGACGCTGAACCAGAAGATCAAGCGTTTGAACATCGAGGTTCGGAAGAGAAATCGCGAGGCCTGAGCCCCCCTCCCGTCACTTCTTGCACAACGTCTAGAGAGCAGAAGACTTAGGGTTGGACCTGAGGTGTCACTCATGCCGAAAGGTCCCATTTTTCGGCATGAGTCGCCGCAAAGTCCTCACAACACTAGACTTTTAGCACCGGAAATACAGAAGCCCGGCGGTTGCCGGGCCTTTCTTCCCTTAAGTTAATCTCTATCGCCCGTGTCAAGCGGTGAGGGCTCCAAGGAGTGCGCCCAGGGGCTATCGGCGACCCTTCTTTGCGGGTTTCGCCGGCTTCTTCTTCGCCGGAGCGGCCTTGTGCGCGGCGGGCTTGTGAGCCGGCTTCTTTGCTGCGGGCTTCGCCTTGGGCTTTGGAGCCGGTTTCTTTGCGGGAGCCTTCTTTGCAGGGGCTTTCTTCGCGGCTTTGGCCGGGGCCTTCTTTGGCGGAGCCTTCTTTGCAGGAGCCTTCTTCGCGGCGGGCTTCGGAGCAGCCTTCTTCGCAGGCGCCTTCGCGGGTGCAGCTTTTGCAGGTGCCTTCGCGGGAACGGGTGCAGCGGCCTTCTTCGCGGCGGCGGGTGCCGGCTTCTGCGCGGCCTTCTCGGCAGCTGCGTTCGCTGACTTCGCGCCCTTTGCGGAAGCGGCAGCGGTGATTTGCGCGCCCTCTGCCGGTGGTGCAGGTGCGGCCTTGGGAGCCTTCTTCGTGGCGCGGCTCTCGCGTTTGGCGGGACGGCGGCGCAGGTTCGGAGGCGGCGGCGGAGCGGGCGGAGAGTAGGGCTCGAGGAAGGCGCGGGCGGCCTCCGGCGTCTCGAGCTTTGCGTCCATGATGGCGAAGAAGAGCTTCTCGACGAGTTCGTTGTAGACCGATAGCTCGGGCGTGATCCGCATCTCCTGCATGAGGGTGTAGGGAATGCGGTTGCGGGCTTGCGGCCATTCCTTAAAAAACTGCTCGAACTTCTGCTTTACTGCGGCGCTCTTGGTGCCGAAGACCAGCGAAAGCACAGCTTGCGGGTCGGCAGAGTAGAGGAGCTTCCAGGCGGCGGAGGGTGCGGCGTATTCCTTGCTGGTGAATTGGGTGGCGAGGGCCTTGGTGCGGGCCTCGAGCGATTCTATCTCCTCGACAAACCCGGGGCGCGCGAAGGTGTTCTTGAGGGCGGCAGTTTCCTTGCCACCCAACTTGGCGGTGAGGAGCGGGAAAAGGGCGGCACCGGTGTCAGGGACGATGCCCGAAACGATGAGCTGGCCGGCAACGTCCCGCAGGCGCTCGACCTCGGCCTCGTTGGCCTTGGCGGAGGTCCACTGCGGGAACAGAAGCTTGCCCCAGCCCTCGGACTCAAGGCGGCGAGCGATGCGCAGAGGGTCTTCCTCATGGAAGATCTCCTCGAGCTCGTAGGTGCGCTCCCAGGGGCCCATGGCTTCGATGTAGTTCTCTGCCTTGCCGGTGTCGTAGCGTTGCTGAGTGCGTTCCTCGAGAACCCAGCCGAGGCGGGACGAGAGGCGCGTGGCGCGGATCATGCGCGAAGGGTCTTCGATAAAGCCGTAGTTGGAGACGAGGCGAAGCTCGCGATTTTCGATATCGGCGATGCCGTTGAGCGGGTCCATCAGGAGGCCGTAGGATCCCTCGTTGAGGGAGACGGCCATGGCGTTGGCGGTGAAGTCGCGACCGCGGAGGTCGTCGAGGATGCCCGCGGACCGGGCGACGGGCTTGCCCGGCTTGGGATACGTGACGAGGAGAGTGGAGCTGACTTCGGTGCGGACGCCGCCGGGAAAGTCGAGGTGAAGGCTCTGGAAGACGTCATTGATGCCGACGACCTTGCCGCCGGCTTTCTCCAGATCTTTCTTGAGCTTGAGGGCGTTTCCCTGAACCGCTACATCCAGATCGCGGATAGCAACGCCGCTGGTGAGATCGCGCACAGCGCCACCGACCAGGAAGACTGTAAGTCCATGAGAGCGGGCGACATTCCGGATGCGGGAGACAGCCTCCCGTTGGGCTGGGGTAAGCCGCGACTCCAGGAGGTAGATGTAATCGGCCATCGGTTTCGGTTGAACTCCCGGGCGCGCTGCGTGACCGGTAAGTGCCGATCTGTCAGCTATTTAGAGGACTACGTCGCTCCATTGCAACACCTGATTGTACAACAAATTGGGCAGTACGGTGAATTATATGTAGCCGAAGTGCTGCGAATGGTGCGGGTTGGGGGGTGCTGGCAATGCCGGGAAACGAGAGTCTTGGACCCGGCGAATTGCCTAAGTCGGCACTTTTGACAGTGTTCGATGTTGTCCCTTACGCACTAACTTTGGTTCTGGGCGTGGCTGGGTCTGGCGAGGCGCCAGTCCGCTGTCCGCATTTGCCGTCCGCCAGCTTTGGGGACAAGCAGAAGGGGACAAAATGAGGAAAGTCGAGAAATCCTTCATGGGTTTGCTCGTGTTCGGGGCACTGGCAGCTCCTGTGGCGATGTCCTCTGGAAGCGCCATGTCCCAGCAGGCGGCTCCCACCGGACAGAATGACGTTACGGCTATCGAGATTCTGCTGGATCCGGATGCAACGATGATCCAGCACGCGACGGCGGCCAACGCCAAGCTTCTGCAAAGCTTTCCCAAGGGGTTCACGCTGGGCGGCGCGCACGCACCGCATATCTCGATGCTGCAGCGGTATATCCGGACGGCGGACCTGCCGAAGTTGTACGCGGCCGTCGACGCGGTGTTTGCCAAGGAGAATCCGACCAGTTGGAAGCTGACCGCGTACAGATACGCCTACACAGGTAGCGCGAAGATGGGCGGCGAGATGGTCAGCGTCGGCAACATTCTGGTGAAGACGACACCCGACCTGCTCCGGCTGCAGCAGGAATTGATCGACGCAGTCACGCCTTTCACAGCGCCCACGGGGACGGCAGCCGCATTCGTCACCACTCCCCAGGATCCCGATATCGTACCGGAGCTGATTCCATACGTCGCCGAGTTCGTTCCGGCGCACAGCGGAGAGCAGTTCGTTCCGCACGTCAGCATTGGTGTAGGCACTACCGACTTTATGAACACCATGGCCTCGGCGCCGTTCGACGACTTTACCTTCTCGCCGGTTGGAGCGTCGATTTATCACCTCGGAAACTACGGCACCGCAATGACAAAACTGCATTCGATCCCACTGAAGATGTGACCTCCACTGCAGCGTAATCGCCCTGCATGCGACAATCCGTGGGAATGGCTTCAGGGCAGAAAAAGGTCATTATCCGGAGATTCAACGACCAGCTCCACTGGGGTTATCTGCCGCAGGAGGTTGTCCTTCTGCATGGGTATGTGGAGCTGATTGACCCGTCGGCGCATGTGACGCCGATTTTGCTGACAGAGATCAAGTGGATCGCGTATGTGCGGGATTTCAACCTGATGGACAGGACGGTGCCGGAACGGCTGGATCGCAAGAGGTTTGCGTCGCGGCCCCGGACCGAGGGCGTGTGGGTGCGGATGAGGCTGACGGATGGTGAGGTGGTAGAGGGACTTGTGCAGTTCAACCGGACGCTGGTGGATTCGCTGTCGGATTCGATGGGGTTCTTTATGACGCCGCCGGATACGAGGGGCAATACGCAGCGGCTGTTTGTGCCGCGGTCGGCGATTGAGTCGATTGAAGCGCTGGGACTGATTCAGCCAATGGCGGCGAGGGCGCCGAAGGTGGCGAAGGCGGAGCCGCAGCCGTCGCTGTTTGAGGAATAGGGTGGGGATTTTGAAAGGCCTTTAGCGCAAAGGGCGCGGAGAAAAGCGGAGAGGCCGCCCCGGCTTCGTTGAACGACTCAGCATGTCGAGTAGAGCCCGGATTGCGTCGGCTTCGCTACAATCGCGGCATGAAGCTGGCAGTGCTCGCCGAGAAACTGGGCGCTTCGCTCGCCCCCGCGCCAGGGAAAAATCTGGCTGCCGTAGAGAGCCTGGAAATCACCGGAGTGGCTGGCCTGGAGAAGGCCGGACCGCATGATGTGAGCTTCCTGACGAACGTCCGGTACAGTCCTCTGGCGAAATCAACGAAGGCCGCGGCGCTGCTGGTGGAGCCCACTGCGGCGGAGTTTCCGGTGACGACGCTACGGATCGTGAACCCCTACCTGGCGTTTGCGCGAGCGCTGGAGATGTTTCATCCGATGCGGCGCTTCCCTCCCGGCGTGCATAAGACGGCGGTGGTGAGCGCGAGTGCGAAGGTTGGCGCGCGGGCGCATGTGGGTGCGTATGTCGTCATCGGCGATGATGTGGTGATTGGAGAGGATGCGGCGCTTCTGCCGCATGTGGTGATCTATCCGGGCGCAAAGATTGGCAAGCGGTTCTTTGCGCATGCGCATGCGATTGTGCGCGAGGGTTGCGTGCTGGGCGATGACGTGACGCTGCAGAACGGCGCGGTGATCGGCGCGGATGGATTTGGGTTTGCGAAGAATGCCGATGGGAGTTGGACGAAGATTCTGCAGACGGGGCCGGCGGTGCTGGAGGATTCGGTGGAGGTGCAGGCGAATGCGTGCGTCGACCGCGCGAGCGTGGGTGAGACGAGGATTGCGAAGGGAGCGAAGATCGACAACCTGGTGCAGGTGGGGCATGGGTCGACGGTGGGCGAGAACTCGCTGCTGTGCGCGCAGGTGGGGCTGGCGGGGTCGACGACGGTTGGGAAGGATGTGATTCTGGCCGGGCAGGTGGGCGTGGCAGGACATCTGACGATCGGCGATGGCGCAGTGGCGACGGCGCAGACTGGGATTCCCAGCGATGTGGCTCCGGGCGCGGTGGTGAGCGGCTATCCGGCGATGGACAATAAGATGTGGCTGCGGACGGTGGCAGCGGTCAATCGGCTGCCGGAGTTGATTCGTAAGCTGCGTGCTGAGACTCGGGAGAGATAGTGTTTGAGCGATTTGTGGGAGTGCTGGCGTTGGCGGTTGTGATATTGGCGGGCGGGTGCAAGTCGCCGTATGTGAGTGCGACGGTGAAGAACGATTCGGGCGCGGCGGTGACGCTGGTGGAAGTCGACTACCCGAGCGCGAGCTTTGGGCGCGAATCGCTGGCGGCGGGCGCGGCGTATCCGTACAGGTTCAAAATTCTGGGTAGCGGAGCGACGAAGGTGTCATGGACGGACGCGGAGCGTAAGCAGCATACGTCTGCTGGGCCGGATCTGCATGAGGGGCAGCAGGGTCCGCTGACGATCACCCTCACGCAGACAGGCGCGCAGTGGAGCGAACAGCTGACGCAGTAGCGCGCCTGATTAGGTGGTGGGCGGCGTGGCGCGCTGGTGCGGGTACTGCGAGCGTTGATAGTGGATGGAATCGATGCCGCTCTGGCCGGCGCGTTTGCGCTGATTGGCGCTGTAGGCAACTACGAAAAAGGCGATTCCGATAATGGCAAAGACAGCGAGGAGAATGAACGTAATCATCAGGTACTCCCTGGGCGGGGCCCACTTCAGAGCTTGCATGCGGTGCCCGCAAAGCTCTTCTGCTCATAGGATGCTGGTTGGCTGCGTGCAGTAGACTCAAGGCGTGAAGCGCGGTTTTTTTATTACGTTTGAGGGCCTGGATGGTGCGGGCAAGACGACGCAGCTGAAGCGGCTGGCGGCGATGCTTGAGAGCGAAGGACATAAAGTTGTCACGCTGAGGCAACCCGGCGGGACGGCGCTGGGCGACAGGATTCGCGGCGTGCTGCTGGACTCGAAGAGCGAGACGGAACTGGGAGAGATTGCTCCCGCAGCGGAGATGGCGCTGATGTTTGCGGACCGCGCGCAATCGCTGCACCAGGTGATTCTGCCGGCGCTGGAACGCGGCGAGATTGTGCTGTGCGATCGGTATACGGATTCGTCGGAAGCGTACCAGGGCGCGGGTCGCGGGCTGGGTGTGGAGCGCGTGCTGGAGATGCATAAGGCCGCGTGCGACAACGTGCAGCCGGATCTAACGCTGTTGCTGCTGCCGCCGCTGGATGCGTCGCTTGCGCGGGCAAGGCGACGGAATGACCGGTACGTGAAGCAGCATGGGACGGATGAGAATCGCTTCGAGCGCGAGGGCGATGAGTTCTATCGCCGGGTGTACGAGCAGTACCTGGAGATTGCCGAGCGTGAGGCGCGGCGTGTCGTGCTGCTGAATGAGCCCGGGACGATCGAGCAGGTCGGCGAGCGGATTGTGGGTGTGGTGCGCGAGCGGCTGGGTGCGAGTGTCGGAGTTGAGGCTGCGAGCAGTTAGGGCTTGCGGGGAGGGACGGCAGAGAAGAGGACGCCCAGTCCTTCCACCATCGTGGGGTGGGTGAAGATTGCATCGCGAACCGCGGTGAATGGGAGGCCGGCGCTCATCGCCATCTGCACGGTGCCGAGCACTTCGCCAACCTCCGGGCCAAAAGCCGAGAAACCGAGAATCTGATCGGTGCCTTCATCAAGGATCGCCTTGAGGAAGCCTCTCGGTTCGGGGTAGGTACGTGCGCGCAGGACGGATGTCATCGGGATCTTCACGAGACGGTGCGGAATGTTTTGGGCCTTCACTTCTATCTCTGTGAGGCCGACGCGAGCGAACTCTGGATCGGTGAAGAGGCAACGGGGCACCTGTCGGCCGGTGGAGGTGCGGCTGCGTCCTGCCATGTTCTCGCGCACGATGCGGAAATCGTCGAAGGCGATGTGCGTGAACTGTGGACTGCCGGCGCACTCTCCGATAGCCCAGACGTTCGGGACGCTGGTTTCCATGCGCTCATTCACCTTGATGTATCCGCCGGGCGAGAGTTCGACGCCGGCCACCTCGAGGCCGATGCCGGAGGTGTTTGGGGTTCGTCCGGCTGAAACAAGAAGGTGGCTGCCCTCGATGGTGTTCTCTGCCCCGTCCTTCGCGTAGCGGAGGGTCACGGATTCGCCCGATGTGCCTTTGGCTTCGAGGATCTGCGCTCCTTTGAGGATGCGAATGCCTTCATCGGCAAAGAGTTCCTCCAACTCCGCTGAGATGTCCTCGTCTTCTCCGTGAAGGACGCGGTCGTTGCGGTCGAGAACGGTCACCTCGGCTCCGAAGCGGCGCATTGCCTGCGCAAACTCCAGCCCAACGAAACCGGCGCCGAGAATCAGAAGATGTCTGGGCACTACATCGAGCTCCAGCGCATCGATGTGAGTCATCGGCCGCACCTGGGCCAGGCCCGGGATCGAGCCGATCGCCGCCCTGGTGCCAACGCTGATGACCACGTCCTTACCGGTGATAACGCGGCGGCCACCTTCGTTCAACTCCACCGAGATCGTTCTGGGGCCTACAAAGGTCCCAGTGCCAAGGATCAGATCGGTCCCGCTTGCCTTGTAATTACTCAGGTGCGCCTGAATGTTGCCTTCCACCATCTTGCGCTTGCGTTCGCGCACAGCTTTCATGTCAACGGAGAAGCCGCTCTTATGGACGCCGAAGCGTTCGCTGTCGCGCACGTGCGCGGTAACCTTCGCGCTGTAGATCACATTCTTGCTCGGCAGACAGGCGATGTTTGGACACGACCCGCCGATATACTTCCGTTCAATCATCGCAACCCGCTTACCCTCGCGGCCCAGCGTCCACGCGATGTATTTGCCGCCTTCACCGCTGCCCAGCACCACCAGGTCGAATTCTTCTGAATTACTTTGCAGATTTGTATCTGTCATGGGTTCACTCACCGTGCAGCAGGTTGAATACCAGACCCTCGACCACAATGGGTTTGATCATCGTTGAATTTAAACCACGGCCGTCGCAGTTTTATGAAAGGTCAATCACAATCTTGCCCAGCGATCCGCGCTCGACCTCGGCATGGGCTGCGGCAATTTCGCCCGATGAGAATTGACGTTTGTTGAGCAGCGGTGTCAGCTTGCCTTCGTCTGCGAGTTCCGCAGCGCGCCTGAGAATCTCACCATGATGCGCTCGGCCTTCGCCCGTCAACAGCGGCAACAGCGTGAAGACACCAGAGTAGGAAGCGCCACGAAATGACAGCGGCGCAAGAGAGTGCGAGCCCCAGCCCAGAGCGCTCACAACGCGACCTGTGTAGAGCCTGACCGCGGCGAAGGACGCGTCAAGCGTTGCGCCGCCTACCGTGTCGTAGATGATGTCGAAGCCCTTGCCTGCCGTGTGACGAGCGACGTAGTCGTCCACGGATTCGGCACGATAGTCGATGGGGAACGCTCCGAGGCGCTGAACGATCTCCTGCTTCCCCGGCGAGACCGTCGCAAACACTTCAGCACCCATCGCCGCGGCAAGTTGAACCGCGATGTGACCGATTCCTCCAGCACCCGCGTGGACCAGTACGCGATCTCCGGCCTGCACGTTGGCGCGATCGACGAGCCCTTCCCATGCGGTGATCACGCTCAGGGGTAATGCCGCTGCCTCTCTCATCGTGAGTTTTTTCGGCTTGTGCGCCAGAAGGTCTGGATCAACGACGATGAACTCCGCAAGGGTGCCCTGCAATCCGCCGACACCGCCCACCATGCCGTAGACCTCATCGCCGGCGTTGAATTCGATGACCCCATCGCCTACCTCTTCGACCGTGCCTGCCATGTCGAGCCCGAGAACTGCGGGCAACGGGTGGCGCGCGTGTGCCGCGATGCCGGCGCGAATCTTGGTGTCCAGCGGATTGACGCCGCTGGCCGCAACGCGTACCAGGACCTCGCGTGGGCCCGCAGATCGGCGCGCGAAGTTGTACTCCTTGAAGTCTCCGCGCGGCTTTTCGACGACCCAACCTTTGTAGCGTGTGGAACTTGGTTCGGGCATCCCGTCTGCTCCTCGTATGTGGGAAGCGTTGCTTTATCCGCACCTATAACGATATTGCTCGCGGTTCATCGCGGACGCAATTGGCCGCCGTCTCTGCAACATCCGTAGAATCCAGTATCCCGCAACCGCGCCCGCAAGATGCTTGAGGGTATGTCCGCTGACAACATGTCCCCACGCAAAGACGGCCTTATCGAAGGTCTCGAGTAACTTAGCGAGCACATAGAGACCGGCCACAATGGCCAGGTCCCGTCCGTGGGTATATCGCGGGGGCAATAGCAGTACGAGCAATAGAAACAATACAGAGTAAGCCTGCACCGTCGCGTAGAAGCGCAGATCACCGGCACCGTGCACTTCGCTCCAATACCACTGGAGTACGCTGCTGATTCCGACGACCAGGAGGACCGGCAGCAACCAGAGTCCTGCGCGCAGATTGATGCGCTCCATGATGAGCGCGGCGATCAAGGACATGAAGACGATGGTCATCGGGATTCTGTCCCACACGAGCCGCGCGTTGTCGGGACGCCAGTGATACCAGGACGAACCGAACGCGGTGAGCACCAGCCCTGCGGAGAGAATCACGTAGGGCCACCGCTCCCGCCGATCGATGAATCGAAGAGACAGCTGTTCAGGATTCAGTTGGAAGAGATAGAACAATCCCCACAACCCAACGATTGCGAAGGGCAGGTTCGAAACTACATTCCAGAAGTTAGGAATGCCCAGATAGGCACGCTGATCGGCGAAGAGGTGATAAGACTGCGGCTGCGGGATCCGTGGGAGAAAAACGACAGTCACAGCCAAAATTACTGTGATGATGGCCAATACCCATAGCGCCGTCTTTCGCGAGATCATTCGCTCTCCTGTTCGAATAGGACTGTAGCCTCCGCTTAGCACCTGAATGTTTAAGCGAATTCACGGGTAGAACTCACGCTCCTCGATCTGCGCTTTTGGCTCGCCTGCTTCGACCATGCATGCCAGGAGACGCTCGCGTAACTCCGTCGCAGCTTGTTGCGGAGAAGCACTAAATCCGTGCACGAGACCCGGATTGTCGCGGCGGCCTGCGAGATTCAGGAGTTGGTGCGGGTCGGCGCACAGGTTGTACAGGTACTCTTCCTGGTAGTGATCGCTCCCAGCTGAAGGAGTTCGCGACGAACCCGGCGCCATCACGGCATAGGTCCACTCCGGAGTGCGCAGGGCGCGTCCCGTTCCGGCTTCGGACATCTGGACGTATACCTCGTTGGGCCAATCGTTCACCTTGCGGTCGAGCAGCGGAAGGAAGCTGCGGCCCTGCATCGATGGGGGTACTGGAATTCGCGCGGCAGACAAGAGCGTGGGTGTGATGTCGATCTGGCAGGTGAGCTCGGGAATTTCGAGTGAGCGGTCGAAGCCCGGACCCTGGATGACCAGTGGAACGTGGATCGAGCTCTCGTGCGGGCTGCGCTTGTATTCGCCATTGCGAGTTCTGAAGTGGCAGCCGTGGTCGCTGAGGAAGAGGAAGATGGTGTCGTCTTCGAGGCCGCGCTCGGCGAGCGTCTTGCGAATCTCGCCCACGGAATCGTCGATGCTTTTCACAGCGCCGCAATAGTCGGGGAGTTGCTTCTGCCAGTCGCCAGGAAGGTCCTTGAGATCTCCGGGAACGAAGGGATTGGTGTATTTGCCGGCGTATTCCTTGGGCGCAACGAAACAGTTGCAGTCGTTCTGCTGATGAACCTCAAGCTGCGAGATGACCAGCAGGAAAGGCCCGTGCACACTGTTGAGAAATTGCCTGGCGCGCTGAGTGATGAAGTCTGCGCGGTAGACGTCGGAAAACGGTATCGCCTTCCCTGCCCCGTCGTAGATCTCGCCTTCATAGGGATGTGAGGTCCATTCCAGCTCGTTAGACGCCTCCCAGAAATCCAGGAACCCGCCTCTTTCATCCAGCGCGACTCGGCCGCGATCCTTGTTGGCTTCCTTGCCTGGCTCGCGCGGGGCAAGGTGCCACTTGCCGATGTAGTTCGCGGAGTAGCCGGCTTTGCGAAGTTCGGTTGCGAGCGTGACCGCATCCGGTGCGAGCCCGGGCCCGTTGCGCCAGACGCCGTGCTTGTTCTGGTATTGCCCGGTGAAGAGCCCCGCACGTGAAGGGGCACACACCGGCTGGTTCGTGATGTGCGAGCGGAAGAGTGTGCCGCGGCGCGCCATGGCGTCGAGGTTCGGCGTCAGTTGCATTGGATTCAGTCCGTAGGCGGAGACCATGTCCCAGCGAAACTGATCGGAGATGTAGAGAACGATGTTGGGTTTGCGCTGGCCTGCGGAGTTCTGTTGCGCACTCTTGCCGAGCGTTGCCGCTTCGGCTCCTGTTGCGGGAAATGCTGCGGCGACAGCCGAGCCCTTGATGAACTCCCTGCGACTTAGCCCGGATGTAGAGGATTGAGAGTGCCCGTTCGATTCGCTCATCGTTGGCGTGATTGTATCGTCCACCGTGTAAGCAAACGAATGGAGTCTTGCGCATGCGTGCTTACGATTGCGGTGACGAGTCTCGACGGAAGCCGTCGTCTCGGCGGCACACCTCCGGGGTGTATGCTGAGTGCTCCCAAGGGCGAAGTCGATGGCGGACGAAATTCAGGTAGCCGGCGAACCAGACGCGCAGGACGAGACTGGACTGACCTGCGGCGCGGAACGCAAAGCGGCCGAGCAGCAAGAGTCCGCTCCGGCGAAGAGTGAGGAACCGGTCTTTGAGGAGCGCGCGCTGACGCTCTCGGTGGAGTTCACGGGACCGGAGAATCAAGCGCCTGCGCTGCCCTACCCGGTTGTTGCATTTGGAGCCTCGGCCGGTGGGCTTGCGGCATTCCGGGAGATCCTCGAGACCCTTAAACCCGACACCGGCATGGCCTTTGTGCTGGTGACGCACCTTGCTCCCGATCAGAAGAGCTATCTCACGGAGATCCTGGAGCGGTGCACCCGCATCCCCGTGCAACCGGTAGTTCACGGTGCGAGGCCGGAGCCCAACCACCTTTACGTTGTTCAACCTGAGCAGCGGGTGCAGCTTCGCGGCGGCTCCTTTTATGTAGAAGAGCGGACTCAAAGCCATCGCGGACCCCTAGTGATTGATACGTTCTTCCGCTCGCTGGCCTCGGAGCAGAAGAACCATGCCATCGGCGTTGTGCTCTCAGGGGCTGACTCGGACGGCGCTTCCGGCCTGAAAGCAATCAAGGGTGAGGGCGGAATTGCGCTGGTGCAAAGCCCTGGGAGCGCTGCGCAACCCGGAATGCCGCGAAGCTCCATCGCAGCCGACCATGTCGATCTCATTGTTCCGCCAGCTGAACTTGCGCTGGAACTCGGCAGGCTGGCGAGCCAGTTTTCGCGTCCGGAGGTTCGATCGCTCGAGGAAGGCATCACGCCTCCTGACGACGAGCAGTCGTTCCAGCGAATCCTTCAACTCCTGCACAGTGTTTCGGGGCTCGAACTGCGGCAGTACAAGCCGGAGACGCTTCGCCGCCGCATGGCGCGGCGCCTGGTGCTGCTGCGCAAGAACAACCTGGCCGAGTACTACAAGTTTCTGCAGATTCGTCCTCACGAGCTGCGAATCCTGCAGGAGGATTTGCTGATCAATGTGACGCGGTTCTTCCGCGATCCCGGTTTCTGGGAATCGATACGCGAAAACGTGCTGCCGGTGTTGCTGCAGGACCGGCCACTGGATAAGCCCATTCGCGTGTGGTGCGCAGGGTGCTCCTCCGGTGAAGAAGCCTATTCGCTGGCCATCACGATCATCGAGTACCTCGCTTCGAGAAACCTCGACGTTCCCGTTCAGATCTTTGGCACGGACGCGAGCGATCAATCGATCGAGGCTGCGCGGTTAGCTGTATATCCGGACTCGCTCGCCGATGAGATCTCACCGGAACGCTTGCGCCGCTTCTTTGGGAAGGTCGACCGCGGATATCAGGTCTCCAAGCGAGTTCGCGATACCTGCATCTTTGCGCGCCAGAACATGTCCAATGATCCGCCGTTCTCGCACATCGACATTCTGAGCTGCCGGAACGTGATGATCTATTTCAACCAGGTGTTGCAGCGCCAGGTGATGATCACCTTCCACTACGCTCTCGAGCCCGGAGGCTACATGCTGCTCGGCATGTCAGAGGGGCTGAGAGATTACGTCGACCTGTTCAGCACGGTAGATCGCAAGCACAAGATCTACATGAAATCCCTCGTGACTCTGCCAAATATCTACGATTCGCCGCGCGGCTATGCCATGGCCCAGTCGGCCGGACTTTCACACTCACCGGCAATGGGCGTTCAACCAGAGAGCAACCTCTGGCCTGAGCTTGAGCTGCAGCGTGCTGCCGACCGGATCGTTCTTGCACGCTTCGGGCCGCCGGGATTGATCGTTGACGAACGATTGAACGTACTGCAGTCGCGCGGCCAGACGGGGCCTTATGTAGAGCTGGCGCCCGGCGGTGTCAGTTGGAACCTGTTGCGCATATTAAGGGACGGCATAGCTGGTGAAACGCGAAGCGCAGTACAGCGAGCGATTCTCGAAAACGTTCCGGCAACCTCCATGGCGACCCTCATTGACGAAGAGAAGGGTGAGCAGAACGTTCAGATTGATGTTCTGCCCATCACAAGCGCGGCAGCGCGACCTCGCTGCTTTCTTGTTCTCTTCCAGACGGTCGACCAGGCGGAACAGACCAGGCACGCGGAGCATTTTGGCACGTCGAATCTTACCGTCGATGAGAAGGACCGGCTGGTCGCACAGCTTCGACAGGACCTTAGCTCCACCCGATTCCATTTGCAGTCGCTGGTCGAAGAGCGCGATGCCCGCAACCAGGAGCTCGTCTCGGCGAACGAGGAGATCCAGTCTGCCAACGAGGAACTGCAAAGCACGAATGAAGAGCTGGAAACGACCAAGGAAGAGCTGCAGTCCGCCAACGAAGAGCTTCAGACCGTCAACGAAGAGTTACAGCAGCGCAACAACGTTCTCACGCAGACGGGAAACGATCTGACGAATCTGCTCAACAGCGTCAACATACCGTTGCTGATGCTGACGAGCGACCTCCATATCCGGCAATTTACGCCGCCGATGCAGCGGCTGCTGAGTGTTCGCCCTGCCGATATCGGCCGTTCCATCGGCGAGATCCGGCTGCAACTGAGCATCGACGATCTCGAGCCGATTCTTCACGAGGTGCTGGACACGCTCGGCACTCGAGAGCTCGAGGTGCAGGATCGCGAAGGCCGCTGGTACCTTTTGCGTGTTCGTCCGTACCGCACTTCAGACAACAAGATCGAGGGCCTGGTCGTCGTCCTTCTTGATATCGACCAGTTGCGCAGCAGCCGGCAACAGCTGATGGACGCGCATCACTTCACCAGCGCGGTTGTCGAAGGCGTTCCCGAACCCATCATTGTGCTCGATAAGGACTTCGGGATACGCACTGCCAACACTGCCTTCCGAGAGCTTTCGCAACTGAACGCCAAAGAGTTGGAGGGTCGATCGCTGCCGGAACTGGTGCACCTGCTCTGGGGAATCGGCTCCATGCGTGAGAAGCTCCAGCAGTTGCTGGATCGTCCTGAAAGCACTCTCGAGTTTGAGCATGAATCGTCAACGAATCACAGGAAGACGCTGCTGATCCGGGGACAGATTCTCAGCAATGACGGCGACCGGGTGCTTCTGTTGATGATCGAGGACATCACTCTTCGTCGTGAAACGGAGCAGATGATCTCAAAGCAGAAGGAGGCGCTGGAGTCGGAGGTCGCAAACGCCGCATCCACGCTGAACCGCACCAAGGAGCAACTGCGCGGACTCACGGGCCATCTTTTTCAGGTGCAGGAAGAGGAACGCCAGCATGTTGCACGCGAGTTGCACGACGATGTAAGTCAGCGGTTGAGCTTCCTGGAGATGCTGCTATCCGATGTAAGCGCAACTTCCATGCCGGAGGAGTCTTCGAAGAAGCTGGTGGCCGCCAGAAACGAGCTCCAGGGCCTCAACACGGACGTTCGCCTGCTCTCGCATCGTCTCCATCCAAGGGTGCTGAAAGATCTTGGTTTGGCGGCGGCGTTGCGCGGGCTGGTCGAGGAGTTCGATCGCCGCGAGGGAATGCCCGCCACTTTTTCTTCGCGCGGCCTGCCGGAGCAGGTGCCCGACGAAGCCGCGACAGCAATCTACCGCATTACGCAGGAGGCTCTTCGCAACGTCGCCAAGCATGCGGGGAGAACGCACGTAAAGGTCATGCTGCATAACGTGGATCACTCGCTGTTGCTCAAGGTCGTGGACTTTGGCGTAGGGTTCGATGCAGATGGCGCAGACGGACAGACCGGCCTTGGCATGATCAGCATGCAGGAACGTGCCAGGATGGCCGGTGGCAGCCTTGACGTCGAGTCCGAGCTCGGCAGTGGCACGGCGGTTACAGCAAAGGTTCCGCTGGAGCAACCGTGAAGCGCATCCTGCTGGCAGACGACCACGTCATGGTTTCGGAGGCGATCTGCGCCATTCTCGAGGAGGACTATGAGATCGCCGGCACCGCAAAAGATGGCCGGGAGGCGGTCGAAAAGGCGACTGAGCTGAAACCGGATGTCGTCGTCATGGATGTCTCCATGCCGGAGCTCAATGGCATTGAGGCGTGCCGTCAACTCCAGGCGTCCGGATGCATGGCCAAGGTTGTCTTTGTTACCCAGCAGTTGGACTCGGTCTACGTCCGTGCAGCGTTCGATGCAGGTGCGATGGCCTATGTGGCGAAACAGTCGGCCTCGTCTGAGCTTCTGCAGGCAGTGCGGTTTGCGCTGTTAGGCCGCTACTACGTTACTCCTCTCGCGACACCAAGACTCGGCAACGAAGGCAATCCGAAGGTGCTGCGGTCGAATCCTGCTGAGATGTTCGGTGCGCGGCTCACGGGCCGGCAGCGAGAGGTTTTGCAACTCCTCGCGGAAGGAAAGACCTCGAAGGAGATCGGATCCACACTGAAAATATCCGTCAAAACAGTTGAATTCCACCGTGGTTGCGTGATGGATCAACTCGGCCTGCGAACGACGGCAGAACTCACGCGGTACGCCTTCATCCACGGAATCATCAGCTAGACGCCGCCAACTCGCGGTCGTACCGCTCGAGCGCTATCTGGAGTGCGGCATGGATCTGCTCCGGGCGCCATGGTTTCAGGATGTACGCAAGAGGCATCGACCGTTTCGCCTCGTTGAGCGTGCGCTCGTCCGCATAAGCCGTCAGGTACACGACCGGGATCTGCAGTTGCTCCCAGATCAAGCGCGCGGCTTCCGTTCCCTTGAGTTCTCCGGCAAGCATGATGTCCATCAAAGCCACATCCGGCCAGGTTTCAGATGCAGCTCTCAGCGCCTCTTCACCGCTTGAGACGGAGGCCGCGATCTCATAATTCAATTCTGTCAGCCGGTGTTCAAGATCCTTAGCGACGATGCGCTCATCCTCAACGATAAGGATTCGCGGCCGCCGCGATCGGCAAGGCGGCGGTGGCGACGGCGGTTCCATGGCTAACTCAACGAGCTTTTCTGCGATGCGAGCTGCGGGCAGGCAATAATCAACCTTCACATCCCGCAGCGCAGCTTCGGGCATCGAAGGGCAGGTCGCCTCTACTGGATCCTGGACAATGACGATGCCTCCGCGCTTCTTGATCTGCCAGAGCCCCGCAGCGCCATCGGCCAGCAATCCGCTGAGCTGGACCCCAACCACGCGGCGGCCATAGGCCGTTGCTGCCGAACGAAAGAGGGCGTTGATCGAAGGGCGGAAGTAGCCTTCCCTCGGGCTACGTTCAACCTGAACGCTGCCTCGATCGATAAGCAGATGCGAACCTGGAGGGGCGATATAAACCATACCGCGCTCGATCGGCTGACCGCTGAATGGTTCGACCCCAGGAAGTCTTGTATTGTTCGACAGAATTTGAGGGAGCGTATGGTTTACGTCGGGCTCACCGGGCCGGTGCAACACGATGAAAAGGGCAGCCGGTAGGGTTTCAGGGAGCCGCGGCAGAAGTTCACGGACTGCATTGATAGCTCCAGCAGATCCGCCAATAACGACAATGTCGTGGCCGGGCATTCGGAGAACCCACGGCCGGAATCCGTAGCGCATGAGACGGCGCAGAGGCTTCCGCCTTCGTCTTCATCTTCGAACAACTCTGCCACGCTTGCAAGATCCATCCTCTTCATGTTGATGAGAAGCACGCCCGTGTTTTTTCCGCGAAGGCGTACTCGTTCAACGATGCCGAGGCCGCCGAGCAGCACGAGAGAGGAGCTCCGGTTTCACCTGACTGCGGAGCGCATGGGAACGAGTTGACGGGCAAGGTCGACCCCCAATAGCCTTCAACCAGCCTTGAACATGTGCTTGATCCCGCGCAGAGCCTGCCGCGTCCTCTCCTCGTTCTCAATGAGTGAGAACCGCACATGCCCATCGCCCTGATTCCCAAACCCAATCCCCGGGCTCACTGCCACCTTAGCCTCCAGCAGCAGCTTCTTCGAGAACTCAAGCGACCCCAGTTTGCTGTACTGCTCCGGAATCCGCGCCCAGGCAAACATCGTCGCCTTCGGCATCTCGACCGGCCAGCCAAGCTTGTTCAACCCCGGCACCAGGACGTCGCGCCGGTGCCTGTAGTTCTCCACAATCTCACGCACACAATCCTGCGGCCCCTCCAGTGCTGCAATCGAAGCGACCTGGATCGGCGTAAATGTCCCATAGTCGAAGTAACTCTTGATCCGCGCCAGCGCCGCGACCAGCTTCTTATTCCCCACCATGAAGCCCACACGCCACCCCGGCATGTTGTAGCTCTTCGAGAGCGTGAAGAACTCCCCCGCGATATCCTTCGCGCCCGGAACCTGCATCACGCTGGGAGCCTTATACCCTTCAAAGGTCAAATCCGCATAGGCCAGGTCGTGCACAAGGTAGATCCCTAGCTCCTTGCAAAGCTCGACCACCTTCTCAAAGAACGGCAGGTCCACACACTGCGTCGTGGGATTCGCCGGAAAATTCAGTATCAGAATCTTCGGTCTTGGCTCCATCCTGCGCAGATCATGATCCAGCTTCTCCAGCAGCGAGACCTGGTCCATCCCATCCACTGTAATGCTCTGCACCTTCGATCCAGCAATCACTGGTCCAAAGATATGAATCGGATAGCTCGGATTCGGCACCGCCACCGTGTCCTCATCGTCCAACAGAGCCAGGCACAGGTGCGCAATCCCCTCCTTCGACCCGATCGTCACAATCGCCTCGGTCTCCGGATCCAGATCCACGCCATACCTGCTCTTGTACCAATTGCAGATCGCCCGCCGCAGCCGCGGAATCCCCTTGGACAGCGAATAGCGATGCGTCCTCGTCTTCTGCGACGCCTCAATCAGCTTGTCCACAATATGTTTCGGCGTCGCGCCATCAGGATTCCCCATCCCGAAGTCAATAATGTCTTCGCCCCGCGCGCGCGCCGCCGCCTTCAACTCCGTCGTTATGTTGAACACATATGCCGGCAGCCGCTCGAGTCTTCTAAACTCTTCCATTCTCTCCTCTGCTTCCTTTATCTATTCAACAATGCACGGCGCTCAATGGAAACATCATTCGAAAGGTCTTCACTAATCGGAATCGGTAGTTGCGAGAATTGCGAACGTTCGTTTCCCGCGGTCGAACAGGAATGCAGTCCAATCCCACGCGATGCCACGGAACCAGGGTGTCCATGCGGAGAAGTTGCTGAAGAGCACAGTCTCCGAGTATCGCTGCTCGAACAATTCCTCACAAAAAGCAGTAGCAAGTTGCTTGGCGCTTCTAGCGTCCAACTCCGACCGGCCATACGCCCCGCCGCCGTACAACGCTTGTGCAATCCGCCCGTCAAGCAGAAATGGGCTTTCCATGGTGAAGCCCTCTGCTGACACAATGGAGCACTCGCTTATCCTGCCTCCATACTGCTTTGATAACAATAGGTCAGACAGTTCCTTCTGCACTTCGTCCCTTCGAAGAAGAGTGGCCAGTATGGAATATTCGGCAAGACGGTTTCTAGAGGCGGACCAGACGGACACTTCGGATTCACCTACCCGAGATGAGGCAAACAATGCGCCTCCGTCCCTATGCGATTTCTGCAGAACCCCGAGAACTTCTTTAATGGCATCAGTTGAATTTCCTACCGCAGTGAGGCTGACCTTATCGCACATATCCTGCACCTCCGCAGGAGTGGGCTTTAGCTGGTCCCAGCGCGGCTCCAAAAGAGTCATTGGGCGAGTCTACCCGGTAGTTCAAGTCCGAAGAGCCTAAAAGTAAGCTCTAGGCCCATAACCGGCAAACCGGGGACAACCCAGACGCTTGGTCCCCATAAACGCGTTTCTCATCATCGGCACTGTTGCTGACGGGAAGCCGATTTATCGGTACTGATCCGTCCTCGACGAGCGCATTGGCGATTTGTCACCATCTGAGAGACCAACATAGCCGGGGACACGGGGTTTGGGGAGCATTTTGCCCGGATCGCTGAAAAGCTCGAGAAGTTTGTTTTGGCTCTCTTGCCCATCGGGGCTTATGAGCTGGAATGGTTCATGGGCCCTCTTCACATTACGCAAGAGCAGGCAGTTGAGGCCCAACGTGTCCTCAACGCTTCTGTGGCGATTGCGACGCACAATGGGACCCTCGCCCTGGCTGACGACAGCATGATGGCGCCGCTCGATCGACTCCAAGTTGCACTGGCAGACTATCCATCTCAGAACCTCCTCGCGCTCCGGGAGGGTGAAAGCTCCCGTTTTAGAGCCGCGAATTGCAAATCAGAATGACTTTGTCGGCACTCCGAGTGACTCTTCGATCTGTGTCACAGAATCGAAGCCAGCCAGTTCGTGCTACTCAACATGGAGGTCAGTGATGCTTCCACGGGGGCGCTCGGCTGGGCAAACTCGGCTTTGATCGTCTCAGTGACTGCAATCGTGTTCACCTATCTCATGAGACCTGCTAGGGATGTTTATCCGGAACAAGGCGCGCGCGCCGCTTGGGCCTCTCTTCGGTGGTTGGTGTTGTCGCTCCTCTGGTAAGGAGCGGCTAGTACCCAAGCCTTCCTTCGCAGGTGTGATTCTCATCGCTGATCCGGGCAGGCTGCTGTCACGAGCCACCTCCGAGCGTTCCAAGCCCCATGCCGATGACGTATGTCACAATACCCTCTAATGCGCCTATCCAAGTCATCTCGAAACCACTTGCCCACCAGGACCGAATGGTCACGAGGGACTTTGCCGCACCTACTGCGAAGTGAGCCAGTAGGGAGACGATAGCCGCGACGACCACAGCCGGGATTCCGTTCAGAAAGAAGAATGGAACGATGGGGATGAAGGCGCCGACCGCTGTCGATAGAGCCCCCGAGGCGGCCGAAACCGTGGGCTTGCTGAGCCCCTCTTCAGTCGTGCTTAGCCGTTCCCTCGCGAGCGCTTTGATGAGTTGATTCTTGTCCTTCGCAAGGTGTTCAACGAAACGTTCTGCGTCTTCTTCAGGAAGTCCGCGAATTTGGTAACTGAGTGACAGAACCTCTCGCGCCTCGGCTTCATTATCCTCAACAGCTTCTTTTTCGCGTGCGAACTCCGCTTCGTAGATTTCTCGCTCGCTCTTCGCCGCCAAATAAGCACCGGAACCCATCGACAATGCGCTCGCCACCATACCGGCCATGCCGGCGATCAGAACGAAGTGACTGTTACCAAGCGTTGCACCCGATACTCCCGACACGATCCCGAAGATTGAACCGAGTCCGTCGTTAATCCCGTAGATTGCGTCTCCCACCCAGCCTGCCGTCTGGGAATGTCCCTGATCGCGTGCGGCGACCAAATCGTTGAGAGCCGCGTGAAGCTCTTCGGCTGGTAATGCCGGGAGGGCACCACGAGATCGGATGAGACTGCCAAGGGTCAGGTAGTGCTCACGCTCGTCGGCGATTACCTCTCTAAGGATGACCATGCTGGGCTCATCCCCCAGCACCTTGAGCTGCTTGCCATACTTGGCGATATCTCTGCCCTCATCGATCTCGAGGCGACGCAGGGCTAGTTCTGAACCACCCACGCGGTTCGCAAGTGAGTCCGCTTGCCCATCGGGTTTGCCATCGTATTGTGGCTCCGTTCCGCCCAGGGCCTTGATGCGTCCTGCCCACAGGTCGGCATGATGCTTTTCGGCCATAGCCAGACCTCGCAGAGCATTTCGGCGATGTGGGTCGGCTTCATTTTTGGAAAGGGCCGTATAAGTGTGGAAGCCTTCCATCTCCACTTGCCAGTTTGCGTGCAATACGGTTAGGACTCTGTTGCTATCTAAAGCCGCCATACGATTCTCCGTTTGTGCGATGTCAGACTACTTGGCGTGTTCCAGAATTCCCATAACGATGATTTGGCCCTTCGCCGCCATCAGATCAGCCCCGACTCCGATACTGCCTCCATTTAGGTCAAGCGTTGAGGTCGATTACGTCAAAGAATTCCCATTGCTGTTCGTGTAACACGTCATAGACGCCCAAGCCGTCTGTGCAATTGCCACGGACGTCTCGCGGCTACCGGCCGGAGGGTGGCGGCAGATCTTCAATAGCGATGCGGCGATCTATGGAGGAGCGAACCTCGGCAACGGCAGAGCGGTCTTACCCGTCGATAACGGTCAAATATACGCAATCGATCCGACCCATGGATTCGTAGTACCTGAGAAGGTTAGCTAACAACCCAAATGGTTCCTTGGTGGGGTTAGGCAAGCGTTGGCCCCCGTCACAAACTCGCCATAGGAACCGAGCAGCCTCACACTGCCGTCCCTTTGGCCGATGTTTTGTGCTTCGCACCGCAAAATAAACTGTTCGTCCACCCTAACTTGATCTCGTTTTGGTCTATCTCAACTAGAGAGGCCATGTCCAATTCCTGATGTCATCGCGGTCTGTGCCTCGCTGTGCGCATAGTTAATTGCTTCGACGATGTCGTTCTTGAGCTTGTCTTTAACGTGCGCTGCACGCGCCTGCAGGATGGGCACACGGTTTGTTCATCGTTTCACTCTAGCCAGTCGCCGCCTCGCGGCCCGTGATGCCCGTCACAGTCCTCGCCTGAGATCGGCCGGACAGAGTGAGCCAGCCAGCAACCTCGTGGCCGACCCTGGGGTATGACCTGTGACGATCGTCACATCGTGGGCGCCGCGCTCCGGCGCATACTGCGAATTGTCATCGATTGCGAGGAAGATTATGCAGATCGCGACAGCGCAAACTGATAAGGCAATGTCCAAACCAGAGGCAACGGAGAAGACATTTTCACTGAAAACGCTCATCGTCGCCTCCGATTTTTCGGCTGGTTCCAGCTTGGCTCTCTCGTATGCCACAGAGATCGCCAAGGCCTTTGGCTCGGAAATCGTTCTCGTCCATATCCAGTCTCCTGAGTCGGTCGGAGACAAGATGGGCGACGGCCTCACTGCGGCAAGAAGCGAGCACTTAGGCGATCTGCAAGACCTCGGCCTCATTGCCAAGCGCCTCGAGTCGCAGGGAATAAAGTCCTCTTGCATCGTTCGCACTGGCGCCACGGCCGACCTTTTGGTTCAGTTGGCGGCCGAACGAAAGCCCGACCTTCTTCTGATGGGAGCCTATGGTTTCCATACGACGAACCGCAGCACCTTGGGATCTACAGCCAAATATCTGCTCCGCTCGCTGCATTGTCCCGTTCTATTGGTTGGCCCTTCCATAAAGGAGCGCCCCAATCACACGACACGCATCTCGGAGATTGTGTATGCGTCTGCGCTTCCGGAGGAACAGCACAGCGCGCAGGTCCTAGCGTGTGAGCTGGCGCGTAAGTTTGCGGGGCATGTTCACATCGTTCACAGCGAGCCGCCGCAGAGATCTAGTGAACAATGCGACTATTTGCACGATCTGGAGATGAAAGAAGAGAAGATCGCTGACAGCTTCCGCAGGCGCGGCGTGGGATCGAGTTGGACGCTCCGATTTGGCGCACAGAGTGAAGTTGTTCTTGAACAGACAAAGGTGGTGTCGGCCGATCTCGTTTGCTTCGGTATCGCCCACCCTGCGACCAGCCCTTCTCAGATGGGAATACTCACCGCGATCATCCGTTCTGCGACCTGTCCAATCTTGACCGTCCCCGGTATTGCATGAGGCCTTCTTTCGCAATCGGATAGTGATCCAAATCACATATCCGTGTGACGGATGACTCGGCGTCACAAAGCAATCACTGCAATCATCCGAAAAGAGTGGAGGCAGTGAGTGTCCGGAATTCTCAAATTGGCGTTCAAGCTCCTTGTGAACGACAAGGCCAAGTTCACGGGACTTCTGATTGGAATTACATTCGCGGTCTTTCTGATGATCGCGATGACCTCGATGTTCGCCGGCGTGCTCAATCGTGCCTCATCGACCGTGATCAACACAGACGCTCCGGTCTGGGTCATGGACCCTTCAGTCAACACGGTCGCCAACACGATTGGTATGCCCGATTACACACTTGACGCAGTGCGCAGCATGCAGGGAGTCGCCTATGCGGTCCCTTTGTTTTCGGGAGGAGCGCTTGTCAAACTAGCTGACGGATCCTACCAGTCGGTGACTGTCCTAGGGCTCGATGATACGAGCCTCTTCGGGCGCCCTCAGATGGAGAAGGGGCTGATTAAAAACATCTATGCAGAAAACGCTTTTGTCGTTGTGCATGACTCCGAGTTCGCGAAGCTCAACAGCCCAAAGGTAGGCACTGAGTTTGAACTCAACGATCATCGCGGCGTGTTTGTGGGGATCAAGCGGTTGCCGCAGCGCAGAGAACATTTGATGAAGCCACAGTACGTTACAGGGCTGGCCTTGACCCCTATCTGAACGTAATCCAGGCGCAGCAGACCCTCCTTACATATCAAGAAGGCGAAGTTGAGATTCGCTCCGAGCAGATGACTGCGGCGGTGCAACTGATCCAAGCTCTGGGCGGCGGTTGGTCTGATCAACAGATGCCGACCGCAAAGGATGTAGCGCACTAGAAGAGCCCAAATCTGTGAAGCTACAACCCAGCTGCAAGATGCAACGCTGACTCAGGTTCGTAAGCTACCGTCAAAACCGGACATGTCGTAGTCATGACGATTCGAAATATCCGGTGAGGCGGCAAATGCGCCGCGAGGGCGGCCTTTCTGCGCACTCCCATCGCGATAAAATCAGCATCCTGCCCCATCGCATATTCAACAATTGCGTGTGAGACGTCTCTTCCAAAAAGTACCTCGCAATGAGGAACTGTCCCGTCAGCTGGTAGAGACACAGCCAGGTGCCGTAACGCTTCTCTCATGATCAACGTCGCTGTTTCACCCCCATCCGCGGTTAAGGGGAGAACATGCACGATGTGCAGCGGCGACCGGTTCATCTCTGCAAGGCACGCCGCATAACGCAACGCATGCATGGAGCAGTCGTCGAAGTCGGTAGCGAAAACAACTGGTCTTCCGTGCCTTTGCGATGAAGGAGTGGACGATCGCCGCCGCACAGTAAGAACAGGACACGGTGCGCGGCGAAAGATCGCTTCAGCCGTTGACCCAAAGACGAACCGGTTCAATCCTCGCGCAGCCTCAGTTCCAATAATTGCAAGGTCGATATCGCGACGCCTTATCTCCTCCAGGATCATCGAGGCAGCGTTTCCTTCAGCCATTACTGGCTCGACCTGGATTCCCTGATTGCGCAGTTGGATAGTTGCCTCCTGCAGAGCCCGATGTTCCTTAACTGTTAGTCCGAGAACATAGTCCAAGCCCTCATCGGTGATCGCCGGCATAGGTCCATACTCTGACACATGCATTAGGGTCAGCTGCACATCTCTTCCCTGGCACAGCCGTATAGCCGCCTCCTGAGCGGCATGCGACGTCTCCGAGAAGTCCGTGCAGAGCAGGACTCTCTGAAAACGAGGCAATGACGCACTTGTCCGCCTTATTTCCGTCCTAACCATCGTTTCCATGATCATCCTCCTATCGCGTCCGCAATTACGATAATCGCGATGCGCCGCAGGGCGCTGTGACTGGCGTCACTCACGATTGCACTCATGGCTGGGTGGCCAGTCGGATCAAAGAGCCCGGATTGAGAACCGTCACAGACGTGCCGCGAATACATATCAAGCGCTGTCGCTTGAAACTGTTGAGCGCACGGGTAACCGTTTCTCTGGATATTCCAGCAAGGCTTGCGAGATCCTGATGCGTCAGCGCCATCGTGAAGCTGCCACTGGGCTCTTGGTGCCCTGTTCCACGGCTGAACTCCAGAATAATGGAAGCTAAACGACCGGCGGCGGAATGAGCCGGCTCGAAAGGTCGATCGTCAAAGAACGCGGCCTTGTATTCTCGTGAAAGAAGCCCGGCAACGCCGACATTCACCTGATTATGGCGCTGGAGAAATGCGAGAAACTCATTCTTTTGAATTTTTTTAACCACCGCATTATCCACGATCTCGGATGTGAACTCGTGGCGGCCGCCAGATACGACCGCACCCAGGCCAATGAGATCGCCCGACACGGCGACTCTAGCAATCAATACCTCGCCCTCTCTCGATGTGCTCAGAAGCTTCGCTTGGCCGTGACAAAGAAGCACGACGCTGTTTGCGAATTCTCCCTTGCGAAACAGGACCGCACCCTTAGGTAGATTTGCCTCAAAACCAATGGAATCGAAGTCCTGTAGCCCCAAGCGTGACAGATTGCGGAGAATTGGTACCGAGGGGCATTCTGGGGCTCTCTGTTCCCCAAGTGAAGGGTGCTTCAGCCGGGATCGCATCTCCGCTCCCTCAGTCCGTGCAGATTGTCATTACAGGGCAAGTCGACTTGGAGAGTATTTGACCCACAGTCCCCTCAGTGAGATGAGTTCGCCAGGTTGAATTCCGCCGCGCCCCAAGAACGATCAAGGAGGCATTCACTCTTTGGGCCAGTCCGAGAATATGCTCGGGCACATCGCCGTAGTCCACAAAACACTCTGGGTCGCACCACTCGAGTGCGGTCGCTGGAATCAAACAGGACAATCCCTTTTCCGCCTTGAATTGCAGATCCAATGAATCGGTCAGATCGTGCGGCGTGTGATCCAACACATGGCACATGTAAATCCGGGCTGAACTGTCTTTGGCAAATGTCAACGCGATCGCCGCCTTCTCCACGCTGCTGTGATGAAAATCGGTGGCGAAGACGATGGTTCCAAATGTGAGACCACCTCCAGTTGGTGGTTTGACGCGAGGTCCGACTGCGAAAACCGGGCAATTCGCATGATGAATAATGCCCTCGGCAAAAGAGCCAAGGATCATCCTTTCGAGTCCGGATTTGGAGTGTGTCCCGATTACCAGAAGGTCTGTCTTCATGTACTCAGAGAACCGGAGTAGCTCGGATCCGGGGTTGTGGCCCTCGAGCGATTTGCCTTGGGCCTTGATCCCGTCCGTAGCAAGATCACACACGACGCGCTGGACGTTCTCTGCACTGTCGTGCCGCATTCTGTCGATTGGAACGTCAACTATGGCCTTCTCTGATTGAGCTGAAACAGACAGATCCACTACGTTGACAATTGTCAGCTTCGCGCCGCAGTGCTTCGCAAGTGCGCTCGCGTAAGATGTGGCCGTCTCAGAAACAGGGGTGAAGTCCGTAGCAACCATGATTTGGTCGAGCGTTAATCCGATTTCGTTACCTATGACTGGCATATGAATCTCCTCTTACGGGACTTTCGATGAATCCGGCCCTCCGATGAAGAAGATAGGTCTTAGCTCGCCATGACGCGGCGTGCCTCGTCACATCGGGATGTGACCGCAATCACCTACGCGTGAGCCGAACGTCACAGGCCACATCATTTCCTATTGAGACCATGGTTTCTGAGGCAACCATGAGACAAAATCTTCACTTCTGGCTAACGATTCTGGCTCGCGGCTTTGTCGCGCTTTTGGCGGGGAGCGCGATTCTCATCGTGCCCGACCTCGCAAAAACTATCTTGCTCCTCCCCATCGCTTTGGCGGTTGCAATTACCGGCTTAGCCGCCTATGGCGTTGTCGACAGTGTGCTGGTCTTCGTGTCGAGCTTCATGGTTGACTCTGGTAAAGCGAAGGCGGCCTTGCGCGTTCAAGGCTTTGTCGGGATCGCTGTGGGTCTTTTGCTACTTTCGGTTGTCTTTGACCATGTTCAACTGGAGTGGTTCTTGAGCCTTGCAGCGATTCAGGCGCTCTGCGCAGCAGCGGCTGAGACCGTCGTCGCCAGACACGCCAGCGATCGTCCGGTCGGGCGTTGGAACTACACAACAGCCGCCATTGCGTTTGTCTTCTCTGCCGTCTACGTCTACCTTCGCATCCACGCTGACGATCTGACCCCGCGCAGGCTCTCCTGGTCGGTGTACGCGTATCTCGTGGCGTTCGGAATCGCCGAGTGCATAACCGCAGCAAGGATGCTGTATGCAAGTGAGCACTCGATCATCAGACGTCCTTCTGGAAGCACCGAACGAGAGGTCTGATACTGCAGTTGTCTCTCGACGAGGTGCGATCTTGCCTTCTGTAAGCGCTCCGGAGCAAACGCAGCAAAGTCAGTTCGCGGGTCTGACTTCCAAGGAAGCTCAGCGGCGTCTTGAACAATACGGGAAGAATGAAACGAGCACTAAGCGAGCCCACTCACCTTGGGTCGATCTTCTTCTGTTACTGTCGAATCCCCTCGCGATTGTGCTCCTTGTGGCGTCCGTCATCTCAGCGGTTATCGGCCAAAAGATCGACGCCTTCATCATCATCCTTCTGATATTGATAGGCGCGGGCATCGACTTTGTGCAAACGTATCGATCCCGGATCGTTATCGAACGCCTTCGCGCCTCCGTTGCAACTCTTGGCAGCGTCGAGCGGGATGACAAATGGTTGGACCTCCCTCGTGCAGAGCTCGTACCTGGCGACCTCATACGGCTCTGCGCGGGCGACTTAATTCCCCGATGCGCGCCTTCTCAGCTCACGCGATCTCTACGTTCAACAGGCAATATTGACCGGTGAGTCTGCTCCTGCGGAGAAACTTGCGACCGACGCCGGTCCCTCGACATCAGGGGACGCCCCGAACATGGTTTTCCTCGGAATATCCGTAATCAGCGGTACCGCGGTGGCCGTGGCTGTTGCTACGGGTTCCCACACAGCGTTCGGGGATAATCTATCTCGCCTTGGTGGATGTTGCGAAACGCCATATCCTATCGCCGCTGAAGAGCGCCGCACGCCCGATTCGCGACTGAATCACGCTCACTTGGAGAGCGCCGATCGAAGCTGCGATGCTGTGCGTGTCGTGGTTGGTCTGGTCAACAGAAGAGCGATCGCAAGCCAGTTTAAGGCTGTCCACATCAGGTGTCTCATCGCAGGCCGAAGACCTTCGCTTGTGTAGGTCTTCCAAATCGGCCTGGCCATCATGACCCCGCCAAACACCATCACTCCATAGACAGGCCAAGTTGGTAATGAGGGCATGGTCGTTCTCGCTTCCTCAGGCAGTCTGCTTGATACCCACGATCATCCATGATCCGAGCGAGAAGGAATGTGATGGTCATCACCGCGCCAAAAAGCGTACCCGGCTAGCCTTACCTCGTGAGTAGCTCGGTGAACGCCGTAACGAAGAGGAGTCTGCCATGATCCGCGAGAGCGCCGCAACACTCGAAGCAGTCCCACGCCTGGAAACGACCGAGATTCAGTTCACAAAATTGTTAGCGGCAGTCGACTTTTCTGTGCAAACTCCGCTCGTGATGAAAGCCGCCGCTGCCATTGCCCGTTCTTTCGGCTCTGAGTTGATCGTGGTCAATGCCGCGACGCCAATGGTCTATGGAACCGGCATGGAACCTGTTCCGATCGAAACCTTCGATGTGAACCTCGATATTGCCAAGGCCAGAATGGTCGACTTGATCAACAGCTCATCTGATCTGCGAACCCTGAACCATCGTCAGATTGTCGCGTACGCCGATGCTGGCGACCTTGTGGAGCAGGTGGTCAAGGATCAGAAGGTGCAGCTCGTCGTGGCCGGCTCTCATGGAGCCCACGGAATGGAGCGCCTTGCACTCGGATCCATCGCCGAGTCAATTCTTCGTCGCGTGCCCTGTCCAACACTCATCGTTGGTCCCCACTGCAAGCTCGATCACTATCCGTTCCGCTCCATTCTGTTCGCTACCGATCTCCAGGACACCGGACTCCGAGTTGCGCAATACGCTTCGGGACTCGCCGAGCGTTTCCATGGAAGGCTCACCATGCTGCATGTAGTCGAGCCCAAGAGCATGCGAAACAAGGAGCAGCCCGAGTTCTCCGAGGAACAAACTCTACAGGCTATGCAACGACTTTTGCCGCCCGACCTCACGACCTACACCACCGCGAAGGTCCGTATCGAATACGGCAAAGCTGGCGAGCTCATTACTCACACATCGAAGACAGAGAACGTGAGTCTCATTGTTCTTGGGATTCGCGAAGGGGGCACCCTCCCCGATCATGCGCCATGGTCAACGCTCTCACACGTCGTCCGAGAGGCAGAGTGCCCGGTACTGGTGGTTCGTCGAACTTTGAAGTAATGCCTTGAGACAAAGAGGTGTATTGTGCCGAGGGATTTCGTCTCACCACGAGAAATCGTCGTTGCGTCTGATCTGACTGACACCGGCATCCTTCTGCCTCATGCGATCGCTCAGGCGCACACCAGTGGCTCGAGGATAACCATCGTTCATGCAGTCGGAAACAATTCGCTCGGATCTCCGGCGCGGATGCTCCACCCCGCTGGAGACGATATATCGACTGCCCAAACTATTCTTGGCCGGATCGCAGGCTCGCTCAAGAACGAAGGCATTGATTGTTCTATCGTTGCAAAGGCAGGCCTTGCAGTCGCTGTCGTGCGTGAAGAGATAAGGAGGATAGGGGCTGGCAGGCTGATCATTGGAACGCATAGCCACGGTCATGCCGGCCAAGCCATGATCGGGTCTGTCGCGAATGCGCTCCTGCAGACGGCGGTTATTCCCGTCTTCGCAATCGGCCCCGACGTAGCAAATTCAGCAGAACATGCCAGACCTCGCCGAATTCTTCATCCGGTCGGCCTCTCGGGGCAATATCGAGAGAGGGCCGACCTCGCTTCAGAAATAGCCGCTTTCTATCAAGCAAAGCTCACGCTCCTTCACTTGATCAACCCGACCGCTGCGACGGGCTGCTATGCGGACGAGATCGCAGCGCGAAGCCGCCGTGAACTGGAGGTCCTTCGTTCATCCTTGACAGTGCGTCCCGACGTTGTGGTGAAGTACGGTGAGGTTGTGACAGAGATCCTCAGTGCCGCGGCAGCAGAAAACGCGGATTGGATCGTCATGGGTTATTCTCACGACTTTCCCTGGTGGTCCATGCAGAATAACGATGCCTACCAAGTTATTGCGGAGTCACCCTGCCCCGTACTGACCTTTCACAGTCGAATACTGGCCCAGATAAACCATGATCCAGAGATCACTGCGCAGTCCGCGTAGTGCTTCCAACGGCTGCCGGCTTCTCGGACGGTTCGCCCAGTCCGCTTTCGCCCTATTGGTTCCGCGCATTCCAAAGCGACCAGCCGTCTGCGCCCGCATCAGCGGCCGCTCTGATTTGGGTATTGATCTCGGCTGGCCCGAACGACTGGTGGTTGAAAACGTAGTCTCGAAAGCCCTGAATCCACGGTCTGAATCTTCGGTGATTGGCTCCGGTTCGCTTTATCGCCTCGTCAGGCAGCATCCCAGAAGCGATCGCAATCTGATGGTCCATTCGCATCAACCGATTCTTACTCTTCAAGGCATTGGGATCCGTGATGGGCCACAGACCCGTCTTGTGACTACGATCACAATCCCTGTTAGCGGGACTGAGCGGTAGTAGGATGTTCGCGAAAGGCTTACGAACCATGAGTACGGAGGTCACAGGAGCGGAACGCTGGCTTGCCGCTATCGTGGAGTCGTCCGACGACGCGATCATCGGCGAGTCACTGGAAGGTGTCGTTACAAGCTGGAATCGCAGCGCTGAGCGTATCTTCGGCTATTCGGCAAAGGAGGCCATCGGAAGGTCCCTTAGCTCCCTGATATGGCCTGCGAAGGAAGATGAGAACGATCTTGACCTCCTCCGCCGTGTCCGCAGAGGCGAACGGGTTGACCACTACGAAACGGTCCGTGTTGACAAGGACGGCAGGAGAATCCTCGTCTCCCTCAGCATGTCCCCGATCACCGGCTCCAATGGCGTCCTGATCGGAGTGGCCAAGATCGCACGAGACATCACCGCACGGGTGTCAATGGAGCAATCGCTTTTCACGAGCAGCGAAAAGGTGCGTCTACTCACGGAGCAAGAGGCACAGTCCCGGGCAGCTAGTTTAGCCGATCGACGCTTTCGCGAATTGATCGAAGACGCCCCCGACGGAGTTCTGCAGATAGATCGCTCTGGAAAGATAGCGCTTGCGAACCGTGCGGCTGAGATCCTCTTCGGATACACACGTCAGGAGTTCCTTCGACTTGGGGTCGACGACCTCGTTCCTGAAGGACACCGGGGCAATCACGCTCAACATCGCGCCAACTTCGTTAACGCGGGGATCTCAAGGCCAATGGGCCTCGGCCTCAATCTTTTCGGCCGCCGCAAGGACGGTAGTGAATTCCCTGTCGAGATCAGTCTGAGTCACGTGAAGACTCCGAGCGGCGTAAGCATTACCGCCGTCGTGCGAGATGTGACCGAGCGCAAGCGAATGGAAGAACAGGTCCGCGCTCTCCAGGAAGGTTACATGGCTGAGCTCCAGGCACGGCAACAGGAAGCGGAGAGATTGAACCAACTGAAGAATGAATTCCTCGCCAGCGTCAGCCATGAGCTCCGCACTCCACTCCACACGATTATTGGCTTTTCGGATCTTCTGAGCGAGGAGTTAGAAGGCCCGTTGAATCCCACTCAAAGAGAGTTTGTCAGTCATATTCGTCGCGATTCGGACCATCTACTTGGACTCATCAACGATGTCCTCGACCTAAGTCGAATCGAGGGCGGCCGGCTCGAGGTTCACGTCGAGAGCCTTTCCCTTCGCAACGCAATCTCTGAAGCCGTGGCTGCGATCAAGTCCCACGCGGATGCAAAATCGATCCTCCTACGCGGAGACGATGCAGGAGAACTGCATGTTGTCGCCGATCCAATTCGACTGCGCCAGATTCTATACAACCTGCTCAACAACGCGGTGAAATTCACATCACCAGGCGGAGAGGTGAGTGTACGCGCGGAACGAGACGGGGGAGTGGTGCGAATCACGGTCGCAGATACCGGAGTCGGCATCTCACCCGACGATCAGACAAAGATATTCGACAGGTTCTACCAGGTCAGCAATAAGAGCGGTGGCGCAGGTTTGGGGCTCGCGATTTGCAAACAGCTCATCGAGTTGCAAGGAGGGTCCATCTGCGTGGAGTCTGAACCTGGGCGAGGCAGCCAGTTCCACTTCAACCTCCCAAACATCTAGCGGTGATGCGAATCACTGCGCAGTACATGGTCATTCGCATAACGTAAGCGGATGCTTTGGAAAAAGAACCCGACCGGGCCAAACAAAAAGCATGTGCTGGTCGCGGACGATTCTGAAAGTAGCCGCGATCTTTTGCGATTCATACTTGAACGAAGTGGCTGTGAGGTTATTGAGGCGCAGAACGGCGAAGAGGCGCTTTCTTTGGCCCTCAGCCTATTCCCCGATCTGCTGATTATTGATCTGAATATACCGCTTCGCGACGGATATTCGGTCACATCGGAACTACGTGCCATGCCCGCCTTCGCACGGACTCCGATCATCGGCCTCAGTGCCGGCGTTGCGCAGACAGACCGTGCCAGTATCGCGGCTGCAGGCTTTTCGATGTTCCTTCACAAACCGATCCCACCGGCTCGACTACGCGCCTGCGTCATATATTTTCTAACCCGGGATTCAGCATGCGGACAATTGCTGCAGAACCCCGGGCTGTAACACAGTAAGAGCGACACCATGTGTCTTGATGAGGCCATCCTTCTTGAACTTGCTCAACGTTCGAGTAACTGTCTCCCTCGTAGTCGCTGTCATCGAAGCTAGCTCATCATGAGTCAGATTCATCGTGATCGTCTCGCCTTTGCGGGCTCCCTTTTCCGACGCAAGCCAATCAAGGAATAGACAAGCCAGGCGGCCGGCAGGACTGGCGGGAAGTGCTATCCGACGCGCCTCTTCGAAAGCAGCCTTGTATTCCTTAGCCAGGGAACGTGCCATCGCAACTGCCACTTGGGGAAAATCACGCATCATCGTTCTGAGAGCGCTGGTGCGAAGAACTCGCACATGGCACGGCTCCAGAGTTTCGATCGTTGTTTCGTACGGCTCCTCAGACAACGCCGCGCTCATACCTAAGACTGAACCTGACCCGGCAAGGCGAAGAATCATCGTTCGTCCCTCGCTTGAAGTTGCCGAAACCTTCACACGGCCGGAACATAGCAGGAAGATCGCGTTGCAGCGGTCACCCTCGCGGAACATCACGGCGCCGCGCGGATACTCCATAGAGATGGAGTTCGCCTCTAAGAACTCACGAGCTTCGGCAGGTAGATTGCAAAAGGAATCTGCTTGGCGGATCGGGCAGGCGTCACAGGTTACGTGTTGGCAGGCCGGCATTTGGGGCTTCTCCGTTCAGGATTCACTCGATACAAGAGCAAGCTTGCGGCCAAACACAACGCCCTGTGATTTCTGACACATAGCTCTGTGATCTCCGAGCACAGTTGCGTGTTCCGGCGCACAAGTGCGCGAAATGGCGCAATCGGGCGCGCGCGGAGGGACGCTGATACTATGCTGTCATCTTCAGCCATGTCAGATTCCGTACATATCGTTGTGATCGACGATCACGCCGGTAGCCTGGAGCTACTTTCGGCGGCACTGCAGCGAGAACATCTCGTCATTCACACTGCCTCTGATCCGCGCGAAGGCATTGATCTGGTTAAGCGCCTGCGGCCGTGCCTTGTGCTCACCGACCTGATGATGCCGGGGATGAGTGGACTTGACGTTCTCCACGAGATCGTCAGCTTCGATCCCACCATCGACGTCATCCTGATGACAGCCCACTACACTACAGAAACCGCAGTCGAGGCCATCCGCAAAGGTGCCGCAGACTATCTGCAGAAACCGGTTAGAATTTCTCTTCTGCGTGAACGCATCGCGGAACTCATTGCCTCCTCGCAGCGCAGAATCAACGCGTCGTCTTCACGATCGGGATTTCCAGACTATGTTTTTGACGGCATGATCGCTCGTAGCGAAGTGATGTGGGCCCTCTTCGCACAGGTCGAACGTATCGCTCCGCACTATCGAACCGTTATGGTTCATGGCCAAACCGGCACTGGCAAAGATCTCATCGCCAAAGCGCTTCATCATTTTAGCGGCGTCAAAGGTCACTTCGTCGTCCTCAACTGCTCGGCTGTCGTCGAAACTCTATTCGAGAGTGAGATGTTCGGGCACGTGCGAGGGGCTTTCACCGGAGCCGACCGGGACAAAACCGGCCTCATCGAGATGGCGAATGGCGGAACTCTTTTCCTCGACGAGATTGGCGATATGCCGCTTCCCACTCAGGCGAAGCTCCTTCGTGTCATTCAGAATCAGGAGATTCTGCCGGTCGGTTCACTCACGCCTCGCCCGGTAAATGTTCGCGTGATCGCAGCTACCCATCACGATCTCCGCAGCGGAGTCGGTTCCGGACGCTTTCGCGAGGATCTTTTCTACCGCCTATCAATGGTGGAACTCGAGGTCCCGCCCCTTGCCGAGCGACGTGAGGACGTCGGTGTGCTCGCGAGTCACTTCGCCAAACAATTTGCCGCGCAATATTCCAAGGGCGTCCTTGGCTTAACGCCCAAAGCCCTCCTCGTACTTGAGCGCCATTCCTGGCCTGGCAACGTGCGCGAACTGGAGCACGTAATCGGCCGGGCCTCCATGATGACGAACTACGAATGGCTCGACGTATCGGATCTTCCTGAATATCTTGTGCGTTCGTCGCGCGGCATGGGAGAAGCCGAGCCATCCGAAGGCCCATCCTCACCACTCGTCGCCCAAGAGCTTCGCATGTTGGACGAGGCACTGAAAGCATCTCGGGGAAATCAGACAGAGGCTGCTCGTATTCTTGGCATTGGGCGCGACGCTCTACGTTACAAGATGAAGAAGTTCGGCATGTTCCACTGACTCAGGTTCACGCTGCCAGGCGTCTCCAAAAGTGCCTGGGAAACATTCGCAGATCGGCCTTCGGATTGGGTGGAATCAAATGGGCGACATCGCCCTTTGGAACAACCTCAGGGTCACCGCTGCTCGACAAGGAAAGATCAACATTTTGCTGGCACTCCGGGCACATCCAGTAGAACTCCGTCGTTCCCAGTGGACGTCTTTCAAGCGTATAAATCTCACCACTGCGGCTGTCAAAGTGGTTGATGCACCCTGGGCGGACACCATCGAGGATCATAAGTAGCATTCCTAGTCGACGTCTTGCACTTAGAATCGCTCGTTATTGACATCGAAATAAGTGATTGGGATCACGGAAGTCCGTGACGTCGAACCTCGCGTCTCCGCGTTCTATTCTCCCTTTCTGTTTCGCATTCGACACTACTTGGCTAGAAGGAAATGAATGAAGTTTTTGGCTCTCGCTCTGGATTACTACCCTAGAATCGCCACGAACCGCCTTCATTTCTACCTGGGGCGCCTCTTTAGGCAACCGATACCTCTTTAATTGTCTCCTTCGTAAAGGCGCCTGCTTTACCGGAATCCAGGAACTGCTGCCCGTCGAGCCGACCGAAAAGCTCGATCAGGTTTGCGATGACTCCGGTCCATCCGGTTTGGTGGCTGGCTCCCAGGCCGGCCCCATTGTCACCGTGAAAGTACTCGTAGAACAGGATGTAATCCTTCCATTGTGGATCGGTTTGGAACTTCTCCGTACCTCCGTACACTGGTCGCCGGCCGGATTTGTCCCGCAGAAAAATCGCTTCCAAACGACTTGCAATTTCACGCCCTACCTCGAACAGATTCATCAGCTTGCCCGAGCCGGTGGGACACTCGATTTTGAAGTTATCTCCGTAATACAAGTAGAAGGACAGCAGCGCACGGATCAGTAAGGCGTTCACCGGCATCCAGATCGGCCCGCGCCAGTTCGAGTTGCCGCCGAACATGCCGGTGTCGGACTCAGCCGGGAGATAGTTCACTCGATATTCCTGGCCTCCAGCCTGAATGACATAGGGATGGTCGGCATGGTAGCGGGAAAGGGCCCTGATTCCATAGGGGCTGAGGAATTCATTCTCGTCCAACATGCGGCTGAGAATTCGGCGTAGTCTGTCCTCATTCACCAGTGCAGCGATGCCCCGCTCGCCATACCCGAAATGACCGATCCCAGTTGCGTGAATGCTGTCGCGCAGTTCGGGCATACGTTCTAAGCGTTCCTGTAATACCTGCGTTACGCGCGGTATGCGTTGGCGCTGCGCTGCCTCAATTACCGTGGTGGCACATAACGGGAGAAGGCCCACCATGGAGCGTACCTTCAGCCGTCTGGCACTGCCGTCGGGCAGGCGCAGCACATCGTAATAGAAACCGTCCTCCTCATCCCACATACCCTCGGGCCCCGTCTGATTCATGGCGCGAGCGATCCAAAGGAAATGGCTGGCAAACTTTATCGCCATGTCTTCGTAGGAAGGGTCGGCGGCGGCCAGTTCGGTCGCGATCTCAGCCATATTTTGAGCAAATAAAGACACCCACGCAGTGCCGTCTGCCTGCTCAAGGTGGCCACCGGTAGGCAGCGTCGAACTGCGATCGAAGACACCGATGTTATCCAGCCCCAGGAAACCACCTTCGAAGAGATTCTTGCCGAAACGGTCTTTTCGGTTTATCCACCAGCTGAAATTCAGAAGTAGCTTCGAGAATGATCTTTTGAGAAACTCGAGATCGCCCTTACCCTTGATTGATTGCTCCGTTCGATACAGGAAAATGGTGGCCCAGGCATGCACCGGCGGATTTACGTCGCTGAAGTTCCACTCATAGGCCGGAATCTGACCAGTTGGATGCATGAAGAACTCCTGCATCATCAGGTCGAGCTGTTCCTTAGCGAACTCCGGATCGACCGTGGAGAGCGCGATGGCGTGAAACGCGAGGTCCCAGGCCGCGTACCACGGATACTCCCAATTATCGGGCATCGAAATAATGTGGTTGTTCACCATGTGGAACCATTCGCTGTTCCGCAGAAGATGTCCGGGCGGCTTCATCGGATCGACACCATGTTCCCTGAGCCACATATTCACATCGAAGAAGAAGAACTGTTTTGACCAGAGCATCCCAGATAGCGCCTGGCGCATAACCCGGGCTTCATCTTCGCTGCTATTGGGCGGAGTTACGCATTTGTAGAACTGGTCCGCCTCGTTTTGACGCAACTGCAGAGTTGCGGCAAAGTTCTTGAATGGATCGCCAATAGCAGTGGTCCCCACATCGGTAAGGCGCAGACGGATGGTGGCAGTCTTCCTCGCACCCACATTCAACCGATAGTGCGCTGAAGATTTCGTCCCGGTCTTGGCGGGATTTACTGCGTCCCTCTTACCCTCGACAATATAGTTATTGATGCCGTCTTTGACGTACGGCGAGGGATTGGGGGTCCCGAAGATCCGCTCATTGTTAGTCTCATTTTCCGTGAACAGGAGTTCGGCATCTCCCTCGCAGTAAAGGTACCGCTCACCTTGATCAGCGTGTGAGGTTGCGACAACCTGAACACTTTTTGGCCCGGACACCTGTCTCAGGGATGGCTTGGGCGTAGCTGGCCACCAGGTCCACATATTGCGAAACCAAAGGGTGGGGAGGACATCCAGCGTGGACGGCTCAGGTCCACGATTTGCCACGGTGATCTGGATCAAAATGTCTTCGGGCGACTCCTTTGCGTACTCGACAAAGACGTCAAAGTAGCGATCTTCATTGAAGACGCCAGTATCCAGCAACTCATATTCCATGTCGCTCCGATTACGACGCCTATTCGTCTCGATAAGATCGACATAGGGATACGCGGCCTGCGGATACTTGTACAGGCACTTCATATAGGAATGTGTGGGCGTGCTGTCTACATGGAAGTAGTATTCTTTGACGTCCTCGCCGTGATTACCCTCGCTGTTCGTGAGCCCGAACATGCGTTCCTTAAGAATCGGGTCTTTGCCATTCCACAATGCCACGCTGAAGCACAGCAGCTGTCGATAATCGCAGATACCAGCGAGACCATCCTCGCCCCAGTGATAGGCGCGCGATCGAGCCTGGTCGTGAGTGAAGTAGTTCCAGGCATCTCCATGGGAACTGTAGTCCTCACGAACCGTACCCCACTGCCGCTCGCTAAGGTATGGACCCCATTTACGCCAAGGCCTTTTGCCAGCACCCATTTGTTGAAATCTGAAGGTCTCTAGAGTGCTTGCCTCCTGGAGTCTGGCTGATTCCGGATCTGATGACATTTTGGGTTCTCTTTCTGGCTGGCAGACTCGGATCAGCCTTGACGCCGGACGCACCGCGCGAGATCGCCCTGAGAACAACCTCAGGCTCGCCGCTGCTCGACAAAGAAAGCCCAAAATCTCCCCGGCACTCTCGGCACGGCCAGTAAACTCGGTCGTTCCCAGCGGGCGTCTCTCAAGCGTATAAATCTCTCCGCTGTGGCTGTCACAATCGTTGATGCAATCTGGGCCTACACAATCCCAGGATCATAGGCAGACGATTCTTAGTCGACCGTCGGGCACTTAGAATTGCTCCATTGCTGACATAAAAGAAGTGATTTGAGTCACGGAGGCCTGTGACCTCGAATCGCGTGTGATGCAGATCACAGCAATCTATCAGGCGCTTGATTCAGTCTTGCCTTTGGAGGACCTTCCAAATGCTGCCTGTTCATGGATCGGAGCCCACATGTTTCCCCCCTTTTCTCAGGTGTTCGCTGGCCGCATTATGTTCTGCGTGCGTCAGAGATCAGCCATGCCCACCGTTGATCGTTCTCGCGGTGCGCGAGCAAGAAGCACAGGCGCTATTCGCGAAGGCTCACGAGACAGCCCAATGAGTAGCAGATTGGTTCCATCGCTTCTATTGCGGAACCCAATGCATCGCCTCTGGACGGAGACTTCTCACTGCGATCCTTCATTCCGCCCGGACGAAAACAACTCCGCAGAGGAGCGAGTTGTCAACGCATTTGGGGCTTGACCAATCGGACTAGTGGGGCCATACTCGGGCCGATCAAATCTTCCACTTTTGAGCTGCCACCAAGGGCCTTCCTTGCTCTGTGATTCGCATCACAATGAATTCGCCACGTCGCGCCATATAGTTGGTCGAGGCAATCTGAAGGCGCCGCCAATCTAAAGGCAGCAGAATCGTTAGACACAACTTTGAGGTAGTAGCCGTGGATCGTTCGGTGTATCGCATGGCAATCCTCCTGCTCATGGGCGCGCTCGGCGTCCTTAGGCCAGCGCTTTCCTTTGGCGCACCCCCACAACAAGCTGCAACGTCCTCCTCGCAAGCGGCAGCGAAGCCGTCAGACAATGTTGGAGCGGAGACCTGCGCCCTGTGTCATGTACCCGAGGTGAAGGGTTTCAGCAGCAATCCACATTCGAAGCTGGCCCTCGAGCACGGCGGCAAGGGCGTGACGTGCGAGAGCTGCCACGGACCCGCTAAGGCCCATGTCGAGAGCGGTGGGGTGGCAAGCAAAATCTTTCAATTTTCAAAGGCAACGCCCAAACAGGTCGAAGAGAAGTGCTTATCGTGCCACGTCAATGAGCACCCTAACTTCACGCGAACCGCTCACGGCGAAGCTCAGATCAGCTGCACCAGCTGCCACAGCGTCCACAAGTTTGAACCCCAGACGGAGATGCTTAAGGCGAAGCAGCCCACTCTCTGCTATCAGTGCCACACAGATGTTAAGGCTGCTTTTATGGAGCCATTCCACCACAGGGTGGATGAAGGTCTATTGAAGTGCACCGACTGCCATGACCCGCATGGCACCTTCCAGCCAAACCTCATTCGAACCACGGCGACCCAGGACGCCATCTGCACCAAATGTCATGTCGATACCCTCGGCCCATTCGTTTATGAGCATCCGCCCATTAAGACAGAGGGCTGCACTTCATGCCACTTTCCTCACGGATCGGCGAATCCTCGTCTGCTGATACGGAACAACGTAAACAGCATGTGCCTGCAGTGCCATTCGCCTTCGATGAACTTCACCGCTCCCGGCACGCCGTCATTTCATAACCAGGCGAATCAGTACCAGGCATGCACTGTTTGCCATGTGCAGATTCACGGCTCAAATGCCAGCAGTGTTTTCTTCAAGTGAGGGTGTACGCGATGAGCGCAATTTCCCCGATATCGCGCCTGCTGAATCTACAGAGGATTACTCTGGTGAGTTCAGTCTTCGTGTTCGCGGCGTGTATTGGGGCTGGCTCAACAGCGATCGCGCAGGATACGCCGCCGCACCACCACCATCGCCGGGAGACAACATCCGTTACGGATACTTTATCCATCAGTCGATCGACTTCGGCGGTCACATCGTAAGTCAGTCCGGTAGTGGCGCGATGTACGCGACGCTGGTCAACATCCAGTCCGGGCCGCGCATTCTCGATAGTACCCTGCAGATGCTCGCCGTAAATCTGGCCCATGCGCCCCTGTTCGATCACCTCTCGACCAGCAGCTTCGGCTACGGAGGAGACCCTTACGACGCCACGTTTCTAAACGTTTCCAAGGGCCGCATTTATAGCTTCCAGGGGAGTTTCCGCCGCGATCGTCAGTATTTTGATTACAACCTGCTGGCCAATCCGCTGATCCCGCCTGCATCTGTGCCCTTCGTCCCCATCCTTGACTCGCCGCACCTCTATAACACGGTGCGTCGCATGACGGATGTGAACATCACGTTTGCGCCGCTGTCGATGGTCAGCGCACATTTTGGCTACTTCCAGAATGTCAACCAAGGGCCGACAGGAAGTACGATCCATGTCAGCGCCGAGGGCCTGCTAGTCCAAAACTGGCGCGTTTCTACGGATGTCTGGAACGCTGGAGTAGATTGGAAGCCGCTGGTCCATACGAGCCTCAGGTTCGACGAATTCATTACGCGTTATAAGGGCAACACCAGTTGGCAACTTACCGGACTCAACTACAAGCTTTCGAACGGTACACCAGTAAGCCTCGGAGTCGATCTCTCGTCTGTCTGGGCTACCCCGTGCGCTACACCTTTCGCTGCGAATGGAACGGTTAATTCGAACTGCAATAGTTTTCTTGCTTACACGCGGTCTGCGCCAACGCGGGGACTCTATCCCAGCGAGCAGTTTCATTTTCAGAGCGCATCCATCCCGCATGTGGACATGAACGGGCGCGTTCTCTACATGGGAATGACGAGCAACCTCACCAACTACAACGAATTCTTCAATGGTCTGCAGAGCGCGAGAATTCGCCAATCGGTGATGACCGGATCTGCCAGCGCACGGCGCATCAACGTCAATGCCGACTACGGCATTACCTGGCAGATTACTCACACCTTCGGCGTCTCCGACACTTTCGACTTCTGGTATTTCCGTCAACCCGCGACCAACACCTTTACGACGACGACCTACGCGGGCACGTCAACGGTGTTGCCTCCGGGGGCGCCCACGACGACCACAACATCCGACTATCAAGCTCTCAACCAGAAGACCAAGGTCAATACCTTTCTGGCCACCTGGGATCTTGCCCCGGAGGCTCGATTGTCGGCCGGCTACCGCTACAGCAGCCGGATCATCACTGACGCGGGTGGCGACTTCATTCCCATCCACTCGAACTGGGCTCTCTTCGGGCTCGCCCTCAGACCATCGAAACAGTTGCGCGTCAACTTCAACGCCGAAGCCATGTCCGCCGATAACGCCTTTACCCGCATCAGCCCACGCAAGCTGCAGCACTACCGGATGCGCACCACATACACTCCTCATCCATGGTTGAGCATCGCTGGAACGATCAACATCCGGGCAGACAGCGACAATGTCCAGACGGTTGAACATTTCGCGCACTACCAGGATTTTTCCGTCTCGGCTGCCATTCATCCCGGCGAAAAGTGGGGCCTCGATCTCGGCTACGCGTACGACAGCGTTTACTCGCGTACCGACGAGTGCTTCACTTCTTCGGCGCCCGGACCAGGCTCAGTACCCAGCCCAACGGTTTGCCAGCAAGCTGGCCTGCCCCTGCAGGTCAACGGGTTCTACAACCAACCCACGCAATCGGGAAACATCGGATTCGTACTCACGCCTGTGAAGAGGCTTCATGCGACAGGTGGCTATCGCATCTCTTCCGTCGACGGCCAGGCCCCACCCATCAATATCCGCCAGGTGCCGGGTTCGCTGCAGTCGCAATATCGAACCCCCTATGGCGCACTCGCCTTCGATATCGCCCAAAACTGGAGTTGGAAAGGAGACTACAACTACTACGGCTATGGCGAAGGAGCGCCCAACGCGCCCACACTTCCGCGTGACTTTCATGCCAATATCCTCACCCTCTCGGTTCGTTATGCTTTCTAGCCGCCAATGTGTTCATTACCATTCACGATCACTAAGGAGAATCACCGCATGCTGAAACATCTTGTCTGTTATGGAGCCGCTAGCGTCCTGTTGATGGGGAGTGCGACGTGCCTCGCCCAAAGTACCGCTGAGATCTATGTCGCAAAGTGCCAGATGTGCCACGGCGCAGACGGGAGCGCCGACACCCCCGCCGGTAAGGTCATGAAGACACGCCCCGTCAAATCGCCTGATTTCCTGAAAGAGTCGGACACTGATCTTATTGCAGTAATTAAGAATGGCAAGAACAAGATGCCAGCTTTTGCAGGCAAACTCACAGATACGCAGATTACCGACCTCGTGGCGTACATCCATACGCTGCAGAAGAAGTGACCTGTAAATCGAAGCGGTCGTGACCCGTAAAAATCGCGGCAAAAAAACTGGCACAGCCAAGGAGTGGATAGATGGGACTAACATCCGAAAAGAGCAATGAACCCAAGGCAGAATCATCTGGACGTCGGTCATTCTTACTAGCTCTGTTCGGAGTGAGTGGCGCGACCGTAGGTGCGTTATTGTCGATTCCCGTCCTGCGCTTTGTAACATTTCCCTTACGCAAAAACGCTGCGGACGCTGGCTGGTCAGATCTGGGACCAGTGGGAGACTTTAGTGCTCTCACCGTGCCAACAGCAAAGACAATTACGCTGGAACGCCGCGATGCCTGGCAAAGTACTACGTCCCAGACTGCGGTGTACGTTCTGCCTCCCGCCAACGGGCAGTTTCGGATACTCTCACCTATTTGCCCGCACCTGGGATGCTCCATCCGATGGGTGGATGCCGAGAACAAGTTCATCTGCCCGTGTCATTCAGGATCGTTTACTCCGAGCGGCGACCGCATTGCAGGGCCGCCTCCTCGCTCTATGGACTCACTTGAGTCCAAAGTCGAGAACGGAATCCTGAAGGTCCGTTACCAATATTTCCGCCAAATTATCCCCAATAAAGAAGTGATGGCCTGAGGTGTAATGACGATGACAAATCAATCACCTCAACCAAGTGATGATCGCAGCCTTGTGACTCGAGTGGACAACTGGCTTGATCAACGGACGGGGATAGACTCGATTCTCCATGAGACCCTCGACGAGCCGATTCCCGGCGGAGCCAAATGGGCTTATGTCTTCGGCTCTGGCCTGCTCTTCCTCTTTGTCTCACAGATCATCACGGGCATCTGCCTGGCTCTCTACTACGTGCCCTCAGCGGACCACGCGCACACGATCGTCTCCTACATCGTGAAGGTAGTTACCGCCGGATCGTTCATCCGAAGCATTCACGCCTACGGCTCGAGCGGGATCATCATTCTCCTGGCTTTGCACATCGGACAGACAATTCTTTATGGCTCCTATAAGGGTCGTCGCGAACTCTTGTGGCTCTCCGGCTGCATTCTTCTGGCACTCATGCTCGGCATGGCCTTTACTGGATATCTATTGCCCTGGGATGAGAAGGCATATTTTGCCAGCGCAGTAGGGACAAACCTCATCTCGGAAGTTCCACTCGTCGGCCCCGTTCTGCAAAAGCTTGTGCGAGGCGGCGACCAGATGGGAACTCTAACCCTCTCGCGTTTTTATGTGCTCCATGTCTTCGTACTTCCGGGCATCCTCATTGCTTTTATTGCAGCGCATGTCTTCTTCTTTCGCAAAGCCGGCGCAGCGGGTCCAATCAAAGAAGACCCCGTACATCCCAAGCTGCCTCCCGTCCCGTTCTATCCACGGCAGGTGGCCATCGACGCCATCTTTGCCATCATTCTCATCGGAATCCTTGCTCTCATCGCAACCAGAATTCCGATGGATCTTGGCCCTGCCGCCAACCCCGCGGATACTTCATTTCTTCCCCGGCCCGAGTGGTATTACCGGCCGGCATTTCAATGGCTCAAATACCTGAGCGGCCAGCGGTCTCTCATCGGCGGCATCATTCTGCCCGCTGTCCTCGCGCTTATCTTTGCTGCGCTGCCATTTCTCGATCGACGGCTCGAACGCAGACCATGGCGAAGGCCAATCGTCGTAGGCGCATTCCTCCTCTTCCTGATCGCATACACGTCTCTCGGAGTAGCCAGCTATCGTGACGACCGTCGCGATCCGGGAGTAGCCGCCCAAATGCAAAAGCAGGAAGAAGATACGAAGAACTTTATGCGGCAACCATTTATCCCCGAGGCCGCAGCAGGAAGTACATCTGCAGCCTTGAGCGCCGCGGATCCAAAGGTGCTGAAGGGACTAGCCATCTTCCAGGCGAATTCCTGCAGCTCTTGCCACGGCGACGGCGGTGTAGGGACTGCGGCTGCCGGGCCGTTGACAGCAGTGGGCAAGAAATATACAGACCCGCAGCTGGTCGCACTCCTTCATTCACCCGACATCAAGATGACTGCCGGGGGGATGACACCGGTGGAGCTGAAGCAGGATGATATCGAAGCTCTGGTCACATACCTTCGCCAACTTCATTGATTCAGGGTCAAAGCGCGCTCTCTTGGAGCGAGACGTTGCGCCGCTTTACGAAATTGCACTCCTCAGCTTCGCCGGCGAGCTGGCCAAAGCGAATCCCTTGAATTCTCAAATTAGGCGCGAGCTTAGCGCCGGCACGCATTTCGCTCTTCCGCTGCTGGTAGAGCGCAATCGCATCACTGCGACGGCCCACCTTTTCGCATTTGCGAACACTTCCTTGTACTGAATCCACCAGACTCCGGAACCCGGATCCCGTTCGTAGACGCCCTTCACTTTTGGCACGTCTCTACGTTTTGCATGCAGGGATGCTAGCAGGGAAAAAGTGCCACCAGACAGAAACGCCACCCATCGTCTGAGCGGCCACTCCCTCCAAGTTGTTTATTCTGGTGCCCGAGGGGGGACTTGAACCCCCACGCCGCTTTCGCAGCTGCGGATTTTAAGTCCGCTGTGTCTGCCGATTCCACCACCCGGGCGCCTGCTTCATCCTATCCCACCCAGCCTTCCATCTCGTGCGCCGACATGGAACCTCCGGCGCCGCTCCTGCGTACCTCAATCAACGCTTTAACCTGAGCAGCGCACGGCCATGCCCTTTCGCGAGATCCTCAAACAAACGCTTGCCGCACTGTGGGACTCCAAGCTCCGCAGCTTCCTCACCATGTTCGGCATCCTCTGGGGCATCACCTCGGTCATTCTGCTCGTCGGCCTGGGCATCGGCTTCAGCATTCAACAACGCAAGCAGCTCTCCACGATCGGCACCGACATTGCCATCTGCTTCGGCGGCAAGACTGCCATGCCCTACCAGGGCTACCCCGCCGGCCGCGACGTCTACATGACCATCGGCGACGCCATGGCGATCAAGCAGCTCGCGCCGCTCATCAAGACCGTCTCGCCCGAGATCCGCAAGACCGTCAACCAGGTCAGCCAGTGGAACGCCTCCAACCGCGCGGTCCGCGGCGTCTGGCCCGAGTATCAACACTTCCGCTCGCTCACCGTCGCGCAGGGCCGTCTCATGGATCAGGACGACGAAAGCAACGGCGCCCGCGTCGTCGTTCTCGGTGCAGACTCCGAGCGCCAGCTCTTCCCCGGCAAACCCTCCGTCGGCCAGCCCATCGCCATCTCCGGCTACCCGTACATCGTCATCGGCGTGCTCGAGAAGAAGCAGCAGAATGGAAGCTACGGCTCCGGCCCGGACAACACGCAGATGTTCGTTCCCTTCTCCGCGATGGAGCGCGACTTCCCTCCCGACTTCAAAGGCTCCTTCCCCGGTTACGTCAATAACATCGTCGTCCAGCCGGTCTCGCCTCAGCTGCATGTAGCCGCCATGCGCCAGGTCCGCGAGGTCCTCGGCGCGCGTCACCACTTCGACCCCATCGATCTCGACGCACTCTGGGTCTGGGACACGCTCGACAGCGTCAAGTTCACCGACCGCATCTTCCACGTCATGACGATCTTCTTCGCTGCCGTCGCCCTGCTCACGCTCGCACTCGGCGGCATTGGTGTCATGAACATCATGCTCGTCGCGGTCTCTGAGCGCACCCGCGAGATCGGCGTCCGCAAAGCGCTCGGCGCCACAGCACGCGACATCCGCCGTCAGTTCCTCGCCGAAGCCGCCATCATCACGCTCGTCAGCGGCGGTCTCGGCCTGCTCTGCTCTTTCGTCATCATCGCCGGCATTCGTCTCATTCCTCTGCCTCCGTTCATTCCGGTTCCCGCAATTTCTCCGTTCGCCATCATCTCGTCACTTCTCACGCTCGCTGCCATCACTGTCGGCGCGGGTATGTACCCTGCCATGCGCGCGGCCAGCCTCACGCCCATCGAGTGCCTCACCACGGACTAAAGCCATGGAAATCCGCGAAGCCTTCAACCAGTCCGTCGACTCCCTCCGCCGCAACCGCGTGCGCTCCGTCCTCACCATGCTCGGCATCGTCTGGGGACTCGTCACTGTCGTCCTTCTGCTCAGCTACGGCGACGCCATCGGCAAGGCGGTCCTGCAGGGCTTCCTCGGCATCGGCAACAACATCGTCATGTTCTGGGGCGGGCAAACCTCCATGCAGGCCGGCGGCCAGCGCTCTGGTCAAAAGGTCCAGCTGAAGGAAGGCGACGCCGAAGCCATCCGCGACGCTCTTCCCTACCTCCGTGCCGTCTCCAACGAGTCCGACGACGGACTCAGCGTCAAGTACGGCCCCAAGGTCGTCAGCATCCAGTCCAAGGCCGTCGACCTTCCCTACGGCGGCATGCGCCGTCTCGACGTGGAAACCGGCCGTTACTTCGAGTCCGACGACTTCACGCAACACCGGCAGGTTGTCATCTTCGGCTCCCACGCCGCTGAAAAGCTCTTCAACGGCTACCCGCCCGTCGGTGAAACCGTGCAGATCGAAGGCCAGCCCTTCCTCGTCATTGGCGTCCTGCGCAACAAAATTCAGGACTCCTCCAACAACGGTCCTGACAACGAAAACATCTTTGTCCCGTTTCAGACGATGCAAACCCTTCGCCAGCAGCGCGATCCAGGCTCCATCGTCTTCCAGCCCAGCTCGCCCGAGCTCCATCTTCGCGCCATCGCCGCTGTTCGCAGGGTCATGGCGCAACGCCACCACTTCAACCCCGCGGATGACAAAGCCCTCGGCATGTGGGACACCGTCGAGGACTCCAAGCAGATCATGCAGTTCTCCATCGGCCTCGAAGTTCTCCTCGGCCTCATCGGCGCCATGACCCTCGCCGTCGGCGGCGTCGGCGTCATGAACATCATGCTCGTCTCCGTCACCGAGCGCACGCGCGAGATCGGCATCCTCAAAGCTCTCGGCGCGCGCCGCCGCGACATCCTCGCGCAGTTCCTGCTCGAAAGCCTGATCCTCACCTTCATGGCCGGCGCCATCGGCATGATTATCGCCGTCATCCTCGGCCACCTCATCCCGCCGATGCCGCTCTACTCCGACATCTACAAGACCGCCAACCACGAAGGCGACATCATCCTCCACGCCTCCGGCACCACGATGATCGCGTCCTTCGTCATCCTCGCGCTGGTCGGCATCATCAGCGGCTTCATCCCCGCCTTCCGCGCCTCACGCCTCGACCCCGTCGTCGCCCTCCGCCACGAATAATATGAGCTGAACATCTCTCGCGAACGTCTATCAGCAAGAGAGTTCTCCAATGAACCGGATGATCGGACTGCGCTGGCTCCCGCTCGCACTTGCGCTGCTCGCAACAGCCGGGATCGGCGCGAACCCGCAGACCGCGCCCGTACAAACCCCACAAGGCCCTACGCCCCCTGCATTCGACGTTGCCTCCATCCATCCCCACACGCCTTTACCGCATGAGCGTAACCACATCTGGAGCTCGTCCAACGATGGCAACTTCCGCACCAGCAACGTCACACTCAAAGCCATCATCCAGTACGCCTTCGAAATGCCGCAGAGCAGGATCATCAACGCGCCCGACTGGACTTCGTCACAACCCTTCGACATCGACGCCAAATCCGACGACGCGCTCAATCAGCGTCTGCACGATCTCCCCTCCGATCAGGCGAAGCCCATCAAGCTCGCCATGATTCAAGCGCTCCTCGCAGACCGCTTCGGTCTCAAAACACACCGCGAACAACGCGAGCTTCCTCTCTACGAGCTCGTCGTCGCCAAGATCGGCTCAAAACTCAACCCGGCAAAATCCAATGGACTCACGATCAACCATGGCTTGGGCTATCTCAACGCGCAGGGCATCATGCTGCCTGTCATCGCGCAAGAGCTCTCCCGCGATGCTGGCCGTGTCATCGTCGACAAGACCGGCATCTCCGGCCGCTTCGACATCGATCTCCGCTGGCAACCCGACGACGCCCCACCCATGCGTCTCAATGGCGAGGAGCTCTCACTGCCGCCCCTCTTCACCGCCCTGCAGGAGCAACTCGGACTTCATCTCGACGCCAGCAAAGGCCCCGTCGAAGTCCTCGTCATCGACGACGTCCACCAGCCCTCGGCGAACTGAGCCTCCCGCCTCGATCCCGTCGTCGCCATACGCCACGAACATCTTGAACGCAACGGCTCTCTCGAGCGTCTATCAACGAGAGAGCTCTAAAATGAACCGGATGATTAGCCAGCGCGGTCCTTCGCTCACACTCATGTTCCTGGTAGCGACCGGCACCCTCGCACAAACTACACAGGCCACGCCACCTCCCGCCTTCGATGTCGCTTCCATCCACGTGCATACGCCCGCGCCGTACGAGGGCACGAAAATCATCAGCTCACCGAACGACGGCAGCTTCCGCACCGTCAACCTCCCACTCAAAGCCATCATCGAGTTCGCCTTCGACATACCGCAGAGCCGCATCGTCGACGCTCCCGCCTGGACCTCATCACAACCCTTCGACATCGACGCCAAGTCCGGCGACACACTCGAACAGCGCCTCCACGACCTTCCCTCCGATCAAGCCAAGCCCCTAAAGCTTGCCATGATTCAGGCACTCCTCGCCGACCGCTTCGGCATGAAAACCCACCGTGAACAGCGTGAGCTGCCCATCTATGTGCTCGTCGTCGCCAAAAGCGGGTCGAAGCTCTCCCCCTCGAAATTCGACGGCACTCTCATTCATCACGGCCGCGACTACCTCAACGCACAGGGCATCACCCCGCCAGCCATCGCGCAAGAGCTCGCCCGCGATGCTGGCCGTGTTGTCGTCAATAAAACCGGCATCTCCGGCCGCTTCGATATCGATCTTCGCTGGCAGTCCGACGATGCGCCTCCCAGCGAGGATGCTAATCTCCCGTCGCTGTTCACCGCGGTGCAGGAACAACTTGGCCTCCAGCTTGAGTCCGCCAAAGGTCTGGTCGAAGTCCTCGTCATTGACGACGTCCACCCACCCACTGACAACTAGACCTTACTTCCCTGCCGCCCCATAAATCGCCTTATACATCTCGCGATTCCTCAAAATACTCTGCACATAATCCCGCGTCTCGCTATATGGGATCGACTCCACCCACTCCGGCACATCCTTGTAGTCATTCGACGAAATCCACTGCCGCACCGGCGAATCCCCCGCGTTGTACGAAGCCAGCGCATACTCCACCTGCCCGTCATACTTGCTGATCGCCTGCCGCAGATCGATCGTCCCGAGCCTCAGATTCACCGTCGGGTCCAGAAGATCATTCGAGTTGAAGTGCTTCACTCCGTTCTTCCGCGCCAGCCCCTTGCCCGTCGACGGCAGCAGTTGCATCAACCCCACCGCATTCGCCCGGCTCACCGCGCCGGCATTGAACTCCGACTCCTGTCTTATCAACGCCGCGACTAAATAAGGATCCAGCCCATTCGCTTCCGCATCCGCCTTCATCGTTACCCAGTACGGCCGCGGAAACAGAATCTCCCAGTACGCCTTCGGTATTTCGTCCACATCCAGAGCCGTGAACGGAATCTTGCTGCGCTTCATCGCCTGCAGCGCGCGCGTCGTCTCGCCAAAGCTCTGATAGATATCCGCCTCCGCCAGCGCGCCCCACTCATTCGATGTAGCGCTCAGCGAAATCTCCGGCCGGATGTACTCATTCAGCGCCGCGTTCGCCAGCAGCCTTGCCTTGATCAGGTGCGGATCATTCTCCGGCAGCTGATCGATCAACTCCGGATCATCGACATTCCTCACCGCGGTCAGCGCAGGCGCGTCGGCAACCTCCTCGCGCTTGCCAATCGCCGCAATCCTCTGCCGCGCCAGCCACCGTAATAGCTGTTCACGTACGCATCGTCCAGCTTCTTGTAGTAGTTCAGCGCCTGCGAGAAGTCATGCTCCACATCCTCATAGAGCCTTCCCCGCCAGTACAGCGCCCCGGGAATCTCCTGCCCTCCCGGATAGTTCTGTATCTGCTCATCCATCAGCCGCGCGGCCTCGGATAGTCGCGCGTTCTGTAGCTCAGCCACGCCGCACGCCAGTGCGCGCTCGGCGCATAGGTGCTCTTCGGAAAGTGCTCCACCAGCGCCGTGTAGTCTGCAATCGCGCGCACTGAATCCTTGCGCAGCAGATACATGTTTCCGCCCGAGTACAGCGCCTCCTCCAGCCACCGGCTCTGCGGATACCTCGTCGTCAACTCCTGCACCAGCTGATCCTGCGCACTCGTGTCGCCAACATTCCGCGCCAGCTCTGCCTGCAGATACAGCTTCAGCGCCGCGCTGTCGTCACCCGTCACCGGCAGCTTCTCTACATCCATGCGGCTAAGCCGCTTCAGCTTCAGATCGCACACCGCCGCATAGATCTCCAGCGCATCGCGGTCCGCCTGCGACAGATCCGTGTCGTCCTTCCGCAGCTCGCGATATTCAATCGCCGCATCGCCATACTGATGCGCGTTGAACATCGCATCCGCATGCTGCTTTGCGCTCCGCCACCGTCAGCGGAATCTGCATCACCGCCAACTGGTTCTTCGCATCGTTCGCCTGCCCGCTCAGCGGGTCATTCAGATAGATCCCGCGATACAGCTTCGCCGCCTCGGCCATATTTCCGCTCGCCTGGTACGCCTTCGCCAGCGTCGCGCGAAAATCCACATGGCTTCCCGCCGGAGTATTCGCCAACGGTTGCAGCACGCGCAGCGCACTCGCCGCATCATGGTTGGCGATGTACGCCTGCGCCAGCGTCACCGGCGCATTCGGCACAAACAGGCTGTCCGGATACTTCTCCGCAAAATTCGCCAGCGCCGGAATTGCATCCGTCGGCCGATTCGCCGCGAACGCCGCCTGCGCGCCCAGATATACCGCATAATCATCCAGCGCATTGCCCGCCTTCTTCGCCGCCGCAAACGCGTCCACTGCCTCCGGATACCTGCGATCCAGCATCAGCGCGTGCCCCAGCGCCAGATTGCGCCGCCGCCGCGCCATCGCCCGGATGTCCCGCGGCCCAGTGCCGCACGCCGTCATACGCCGCCGCGCTGCGTATCGTCACCAGCTGTTGCGCCATCGGCCTCAACTGCGCGCTCGCCACAAACGCCGCATGCAGCCTGCGGCTCACCGCCGTCGGGGCCGACTCAAGATGCTTCCGCCGCACCTTCGTTCTGGAACTCGTCCTCTTCGAAGTCGCATGATGGGTCGTCGCATGATGCGTCGACTTACTCGTCGCACTCTTCGCAGACGAGCTCTTGCTCGATGTCGTCGCGGATTTCTTCTTCTGCGTCGTCGTGTTCGAACTCTGCGCGTACCCAACCGTGGCCGCCGCACACAACACCGCGACGACCACCCACTGCCAACCGAACCCAGAACTCTTCGTCACCACGTCCACCTGATTCGACTCTACGGCGTGCGGAAAGACTCTGCATCCACACCTCGGTGCTATCCGTACCACCGCAGGTACACCCGACAAGACAAAGCCCACCGCTCTCCACGGTGGGCTTCAAGAATCATGGCCGGAGTTCAACCACAAAATTAAGCCTTGATAAACTCCACATCCAGCGTGATGTGAACCTCGTCGCCCACCACGAGCCCGCCCGTCTCCAGCACCCCGTTCCAGGCGAGGCCAAAGTCCTTGCGATTAATCTTCGTAGTTGCCGAGAGGCCGATGCGGGTATTCCCATATGAATCCTTCTGCGGCGCCGACGGCCCTTCGACCTCCAGCGTGACCGGCCGCGTAACGCCGTGAATCGTGAGATTGCCGGTCACAGCGTACTCCTCCTTGCCCTTAGCCTTCACGCTCGTTGATTTGAACGTGATCGTGGGGTACTTCTCCGTCTCGAGAAAATCCGCGGCCTTCAAATGCGCATCACGGTCTGCCAGGCCCGTGCTCAGCGTCGAAGCATCGAGCGTGGCCTCAATCGACGAGAGCGAGGCGTCCGTAGCATGCTCCGTAAGGTCGCCGGTGATGCCCTGGATGGAGCCTTTTATGTTGGAGATCATCATGTGCTTCACTTTGAACTCGGCGCTGCTGTGAACCGGATCAATCTTCCAGGTGGTGACAGCAGCGGAGGCAGCGGGGGAGGTTGCCATGGGAGAGGCTCCTTTTTCAGTTTTTTAAAGGGTTCCGAAGAAAGCCGCAAAGTTCTAACGGCTCCGGCTGCCAGCGAGACTGGCGCGAAATCATGCTAGCACCAATCCGTTTCAACTGATTCATCTGTCGGGCTGCGTCTTTCCGATGTGATCCGCGGTCTACCAGACAAGGCCTCTTGCGCACCTGAACGCTTCCACAACTTGGGGAGAGCTCAGCAGTTCGATCCAGATCAAGTCCTGTAAACTAGACCTATGGCGGCCCACACCACATCTCTCGCTGAAGACCCCGCCGAGCTCTCCGCAGCTACCGCTGCCGTCGAGCCCCATCCCGACCTCGAGCTCGTCGAACGCGCCAAGGCCGGCGACACCGCCGCCTTCGAGCAGCTCGTGCGCCAGTACGATCGTCAGATCTATCGCACCGCCCTGCACATCACGCAGAACCGCGAGGACGCCGAAGACATCACCCAGGACGTCTTCTTCAAGGCGTTCCAGAAGCTCGACCAGTTCCAGGGCAACTCCAAGTTCTCCACCTGGCTCGTCCGCATTGCCGTCAATGAGAGCCTCATGCGCCTCCGTAAGCGCAAGACCTCCAAGACCGTTTCCATGGATCAGGACGTCCAGACCGACGAGGGCTCCATCCCCCGGGACTTCGCCGAATGGCGCCCCAACCCCGAACAGATCTATTCGCAGGGCGAGCTGGGCGATATCCTCCGTAAAACAATTGCGGGCTTGCCCCCGGGATTTAGAACCGTTTTCACCCTCAGGGACATCGAAAACCTGTCGACTGAGGAAACGGCCGAGGCGCTAGGATTGAGCGTCCCTGCCGTGAAGTCACGACTGCTGCGTGCGCGCCTGCAACTACGCGAGCGCCTCAGCCGCTACTTCCGCAAAGCCAACGAGGGCTCGAAGTGAACTGCACCGACTTTCTCGCGAAACTAACCGACTACTTCGACGGCCAGATCGACCCCGATCTCCTTGTAGAAGTCAAAGAACACCTCGGAACCTGCCACCACTGCGAAGTGGTCGTAAACACGACCCGCAAAACGATCGACATCTATCGCCACGAGCAGCCCTACGAGTTTCCGGAAGACCTCTCTACCCGCCTCCGCTCCGCCATCATGCAGCGCTGCCTGGCCTCCAAAGAAGGCGCCGAAGCCAAAGCCAAGCTCCACGCTGAGCTTATCCGCGACGCCTCCTCCCGCTCCTCCTGACGCTGCAGAGTTCCGATCCGAATCCCTCGATCCCCTCAAACACAACGCCAGCCTCTGTTCCAGTACTGGCCGTCGGATGTCTCGCCGCGCCCAAAATCATCAGGATGTTAAAATTCTGCCTGACCCTGTTCCTTCATGAATCAGCAGACTGATGCCTCCTCGGCGGGTACACCGCGTGTCACGACCGTCACCTCGGTCGCTCTCCTCCTGTTGGTGCTACCGCTCGCCACCGCCCTTGTGGGGATCGCCAAAACCAGCGTCAATATTCCGATGACCGACGACTACGACGCCATCGCCGACTTCCTCTATCGCTACGTCCACACCCAGGGCTTTCTTGCGCGTATCGGTTGGATCCTGACAGCCCAGCACAATCAGTACAAATTGATCCTGCTCAACATAATGGTCGCTGTTCAGTACCACCTCATCGGCCATATAAACTACAGAGCACTGCAGTTGCTGGGCGATCTGGCGATACCCGTAACTCTTTGGCTCTTGTGGCTCCTCCTCAGCCGCCAGCAACGCGCCTTCGGACAGTCGATCTGGCTCATCCTCATACCCTGGTACCTCTTCCTCAGCCTCACTTATTACGAGGCCGTGAACTGGGCAAACACTGAGATCGCGGAGCTCGTGATCATTCCGCTCGCCATCGCCGGAATTCTCTTTTTCACCTCGTCGGTCCGGCACGCCACACTCTGGGGAACGCTCTGTCTCATCCTCAGTATCGCGGCCTTCGCCAGTGGTTTCACCCTCGCCATTGCGCTCCTGATCCTCTTGATCTATCAGCGCAGGTTCGCGGCGTCGCTCACGGTTGTTCTGGCCACCTGCGTTATGGGCGGCATCTATAGTGTGCAGTACACATCCATGCCGATAGAGCGTTCGCTGCAACACCCTGCCGGGCTCCTCGCCTTCGCATTGGCCTTTCTGGGTGGCCTCTTTCCGACCGTTCCCGCCAGCATCGCATTGGGCGTGGTTCTCGTGGCAGGATTTCTCTTTCTCCTCACGCGTGGATGGATTCGCCTCAGCCCGGACACCTTCTGCATCGCGCTGTTCTGCCTGGTTACCGCTGCGGCCGTCGCGCCCGGCCGTTACCACGAGGGACTCCAGACCGCCACAACAAGCCGCTATCGCATGTATCCGATCATGCTTCTCTCGGCCGAGTACATCGCCGTGCTCCGAATCTTCGTTCCGCAGCGTCTTCGACTGCGTTCAATCTGGGTCAGCGTGATCGGTCTGGCCACCTGTTGGGCAATGGCATTTGGAATCTCCGCACAGATCCCGGCGTACCGGAACCTGCATGCGCGCCAGCGGCTTCTCACCACCCACCTCATCCTCTGGGAGAGGCACCCCGAGCGGCTGGTCCTCATCCCTGACGAAATCGGCTACTTCCCCGGTGACCGTTGGATTCCCTTTCGCATCCGGGCTCAGAGGATTCTTGAGCAGAGCATCACGGCCGGCCTATACATCCCTCCCGTCTCCGCCCAGGACCCTCTTCCCCTGAAACCCCATTCTGACGCCACCCAGGGTATCGAAGATGAACAGTGGCCCCCGAGAGCTTCTACCGCCTCAAAGGCACCCGGCGGGAGCTGAGGTCTCGGCCACTGAGCCTCAGACCGCTTGACACGATTGATATACTGAACTTAAGGACATTCCTCGCCCGGCCCGGTGCCGGGCGTTGCTGCTTAAGCACCCAAGCTATTTACGCTCAAGACTTTACAGCTATTCTTGCAGGCAACATATTTGTTTTCAATACTTTGCAATCTTTGCGTCCGAGAAGGTCAAAAGGTAACCACTTTGTTCTCAAGACTTTGCGCAAAAAGTGACGGGGAGGGGTACCCACCACAAAAGGCAAAAGGCGACCCAAGGCCGCCTTTCACTGACTACTAACTACCAACCACTCTTTCTTACTTCACCACGACCTGTTGGAATAGAGGACTGCTCAGGAGTCCGGCGAACTCGCTATCTGACGACGAGTAACTCACCTTCAGCGTTCCCGAGTCCGAATCGATCGACGTATCGTCCACCGCGCTCTTCTCGAACGGCGATCCCGAGGACTTCTTGAGCATGGCCACACCCTTCATCAGCGTCGCTGCCATCGCCGCAGTCATCGTGTCCGACATGACCACCGCCATGTCGAACTTCACTCCGTTGCCAAAGTCCATGGTGTAGCGAGCGCTCTTCATCCGGTTCTTCACCGTGTCGTAGTCGGCCAGCTGCGCCGCCTCACCCAGAACACTCTTCATCATGGTCTGCGTGCCCTTCTGGTCCAGAAGGCTCCACACCGGACGGCTGTCCACGATGTTCATGTCGTTCATCATGTCGCCGTTCTGGAGGAAGTTCGGCGCCAGGCCGTCGCGCGCATCCAGTGCCGCCTTCACCGCGTCCCGATCCCCAAACACCATCGTGGTCTGGTTCAGGAACGCCACGCTCATCCCCGCCACCCCCATCGGGTACACCGCGTTCTCCCTCACCATAACCGGCTTGGTCTTCAGTTTTGTGAAGTTTGCGAGAATCGCCTGATAGTTGAACTGTCCCTGCGCGATTCCAAGAATCCGCGTGCCATCAGAGCCTGGAGCACGGAAGGCTGCAAACGCCAGCGTGTCCGCATCCTGGTCGACCTTGAGACCCGAGGTCTTCAGCGAGGTTTCGAGGCGCTTCAGCTCAGGAGGAAGGACCCGGTCCTTCAGCTGCATGGCCGCCGGCGAGTTCTGCATCGCCCGGTAATCGACCACAATAATCTGTTGCACATCGCGCGGGATCGACGCACGCGCGTCGCCGCTAAGCTGAGCGGCCTTGGCCATTGAAGGAACCGCCACAAACCCTGCCATCAGGGCTACAACTGCTCCACGTTTCAAAACTTTGAACATCATCGCTTCCGCACTCCGACTGAAACCCGCGGTTTTTCCGCAGTCTCTATTGTTTCGTGAACCCCGCAAACCCGCAAGAAACATGGGGTACTTCTTTTGTCTTAAGGCCACGCCAAAGGGTGTAGAAGGCGCCGCTCCAACACCCTTTCCTCAGGATTAAACCCGACTATTTGACGAACCCAATCAGCGTTTGGCTCAAATGCCTGCTCAGGAATCAGGCCAATCACCTCTCCCTCGCCGACTGTACCCCCATGACGGGACGCGCTTTCCGCGACGGCGGAGTGGACTCGCGCCATCGGCGTGCGGGCGAAGTCAGTCACATTCATGCTCACCTGGGCATGGCCATTGACCATCGCGCCCATCGCCTTGAGGCCATAGAGTCCCCCGCCTGAAGCCCGCACCTCCTTCGCAACTGTGCGGGCCAATCCGACGTCTGCGGCCCCGCGCCGGGCATGAAGGGTGATGTTGTAGGCGATGAGGAACTGTCGTGCTCCGACAGCGCTTGCTCCTGCCGTTGCATGGATTCCAGGGCCGCCGATATCAGGCTGGCGGGTCGAATCCTTCAGGGCAGCCGCGCTCAGACCCTCGAACTCTCCACGGCGAACGTTCTCGAGGTGGACGCGATCCGGCCGCGAGGCGGCAGCCTCGTAGAAATAGACCGGGACGCCGAAGCGCTTCCATATCTCCATGCCGGCCTGGCGAGCGAGCATGACGCATTGCGGAAGTGAGATGCCGCTGACCGGGACGAAGGGAACGACGTCCGCCGCGCCCATGCGCGGATGCTCGCCTTTCTGCTGCGTCAAGTCGATCAACTCTGCGGCTTTACCCACGCCGCGAATCGCAGACTCGACAACGGCCTCAGGAGCGCCAGCGATGGTGACGACGGAACGGTTGTGGTCTGCGTCGAGCGACCAGTCGAGCAGGTGCACGCCCTCCACGTGCATCGCGCGAACGATCTCGCGAACCTTTGCTGAATCCCGGCCCTCGGAGAAGTTGGGAACGCACTCTACGATTGGGCCCGCAATCGTCTGAGTCTCTTTTTCCTGCACTGCTGCCTGACTACTCATCCCTGTTGATTCCCTACTTCCACCAGCTGTAGCCGACTGAAAACTGCACGCTTGCGTTCACGCCCGGATTCTTGTCACCAAGACTTGCGCTGGAAATATGCACCGCGTTTGCGCTGACGTCAATGGAACGTCGCGGGCGGACGAAATAGTGAGTTCCGACGCCAAACTGCGGCGTGAAGTTCCAGACGCTGGTATTTGCACTGGGACCGTCGTTATCGAGGTAGTACTGGCCAAGTGGCGGCCCGATCGTAATAGGTCCAGGCGCCGGCAGAGGCGCACCGAAGGCTGGATACTTGTGGTTCGTCCAGATCACACCGCCGGCACCTTGTATCCAGGGCATCCAGCGCTCACCGTGCGTGAAGTTCCAGCGGAAGATGGCCGGTGTGACGCTGACGCCGGTGTACGTTCCGCCGACGGTGTACTCGGCCGAGCAGGCGACGTAGGTTCCGGACGGCACGGCGGGCGGAAAGATCTGCGTGCATTTGGCACGCTGAAACTTCGGCGTGTAGCTCTGCCAGAGCGGAAAGACCTCGACACCGTACTCGAAGTTTCCTTTGAGGAGACCGCTGCCGAGATTCGGCGTGAGGATGCGGCCGGCGTGTCCGCCGATGAGCAGGAAGGAGAAGCTGCCGCGGTCCTCGGTGACACCGAAGCCGGTCTGCACGAGCGCGCCGAAGTTCCAGTTGGCATTCGCCGACGCTTCCGCCACGGGTGGTGCGCTCGCGTTCGACTGACTCGTGTTTTTTTGTGCAACGCTCATTGGTGCCGTGATGAGTGCCGCCAGAACCGCTAACCCACCTGCGATTTTTCTACCGTTCACTCGCCACTCCTTGCAGTGAAAAGCCGCCATGAGAATGGCGGCTTCGCGCTTCCTTCTCTGTCCGTTAAGACGATTACGCCGGAACCTGCGCTTCGTCCATCTCAAAGTTCGAGTAAACGTTTTGTGTATCGTCCAGCTCTTCGAGCGTCTCGAGGAGGCGCATCATCGCGGAGGCCTGGGTTCCTTCGAGCTTCTGGTAGGTGGAGGGCACCATGGTGACCTCGGCAGACTCGGTCTCGATCTTGGCGCCCTTGACGGCGTCGCGAACAGCTTCGAAGTCCTTGGGCGAGGTGAGAATCTCCCAGTAGTCGCCATCGTCATTGAGGTCGTCGGCGCCGGCATCGAGGACGATCTCAGTGAGCTTGTCCTCGCCTGCGGCGGACTTCGCGACGATGATGACACCCTTCTTCGAGAACATGTAGCTGACCGAACCGGACTCGCCGAGGTTGCCGCCGTTCTTGGAGAAGGCATGCCGAATTTCGCTCACAGCCCGGTTGCGGTTGTCGGTGAGGACCTCGACGATGATGGCGACGCCACCGGGGCCGTAGCCCTCGAAGGTGATGTCCTCATAGCTGGCGCCCTCGATCTCACCCGTGCCGCGCTTGATCGCGCGCGAGATGTTGTCGTTCGGCATATTCTCGGCCTTGGCGGCCACGATGGCGCTGCGCAGGCGCGGATTGCCGTCGGGATCTCCGCCGCCCGCCTTGGCTGCGACCATGATCTCCTTGATGAGACGAGTGAAGATCTTGCCGCGCTTGGCGTCGAGTGCGCCCTTCTTATGCTTAATGGTCGCCCATTTTGAATGGCCGGACATGCTGAAACCTCGTACTGAAATGTGTTTTGCAAGCTCCGGAATGGGCTCTGGAAGCCGCTCAACGAAGCGTTTGCACCGTTGGTGATTCTACCGCATCGCCGCGACGGGAGGCTAGAGGATCTCCGGCGCAAAGAGGTCATCAAGGGTCTCGCGGCGACGGATAAGACGGGACTTGTCGCCTTCGACGAGGACCTCGGCGGGGCGGACGCGGGTGTTGTAGTGCGAACTGAGGCTCATGCCGTAGGCGCCGGCATCCAGCAGAACGATGAGATCGCCCGCGTGAAGCTGCTCGATCTCGCGATCGCGCGCGAAGAAGTCCCCGCTCTCGCAGACAGGACCGACGATGTCGGCGACCTCGTGCGCACGGTCTTCGCGGACGACGGGGACGATCTCGTGGTGCGCGCCGTAGAGCGCCGGGCGGATGAGATCGTTCATCGCGGCGTCGGCAATGATGAAGCGCTTCGAGCCATTCTGCTTGGTGTAGAGGACGCGCGAGAGCAGAGCACCGGCTTGCGCGATCAGGAAGCGGCCGGGCTCGAGCAGAAGGTGCACGCCGAGACCGTCGAGCGCCCCGCGGATCGCGCGCGCGTACTCGGCAACGCGTTCGGCGGGGTCGAAGTCGGCGCGCCCGTACTCGATGCCGAAGCCGCCGCCGGCGTCGAGGTATTGGATATTGATGCCGTCGGAGCGGAGGTCCTCGATGAGCGAGCGGACGCGCTTTACGGATTCGGCAAAGGGCGCGGTGTCGCGGATCTGCGAGCCGATGTGCACGCTGACGCCGGCCGGCGTGATGCGCGGGAGTTGCGCGGCGCGGCGGTAGACCTCGCGGGCGCGCTCGATGGCGATGCCGAACTTGTGCTCGCGCAAGCCGGTGGAGATGTAGGGGTGCGTCTGGGCGAAGACGTCAGGGTTAACGCGCAGTGCGATGCGGGCTTGCTTGTTCAATGCCTGGGCGCGTTGGGCGAGGAGTTCGAGTTCAGCTTCGCTCTCGACGTTGAAGAGGAGGATGCCGGACTGAAGCGCGGCGTCCATCTCCCATGCCTGCTTGCCGACTCCGGAGAAGACGACCCGCGAGAGAGCTTCCGGTCTTTCGGCGGCAAGCGCGGCGCGGCGGACGCGTTCCAGCTCGCCGCCGGAGACGATGTCGAAGCCGCAGTTGAGATCCGCGAGGAGCTTGAGGATAGCGAGAGACGAGTTCGCTTTGACGGCGTAGCAGATGGTGTGGTCGACGCCGGTGAACTCGCGCGTGAGCATGGCGACGCGAGACCGGATGTCGTCGGCGGAGTAGATGTAGAGCGGTGTGCCGAATTGTGCGGCGAGATCGTTCAGCCTGACGCTGCCGCAGCAGAGTTGGGCTGGCTCGCCAGAGACGGGGATATAGCGGAAGGGGCGAGGGGCGGGAAATTCACTCACGAATTGGTCAGGTCCGTTCTGTGCGGATATTCATAGGGCGCGTTCGGCATCACGATCCATGCGATCAAGTAAGCGATGATGGGCGTGCCGGCGCCGCAGAGCGCGATGACGCAGAGCACCAGGCGCACGATTATAGGGTCCCAGCCATAGGCCTGCGCGAAGCCCGCGCAGACACCGGCGATAACACGTCCCTGACGCGGACGAACGAGATTCGTTCGAAAGGGTGAGGTTGTTTCAGTCATCGTGGGACGTCCGCATCCACTGCAGAATCTTGCTCCATCCTGAACACCAGTACCGCAAGCCGGGCAAACCATCGCTGCCTCCTCAAGACTACATCGTGCGATACGAGTGCAGCGGGAAAGCGGTTCCGTTGTGAGCGAGAAACTATTTGCCGACGTAGGGAGTTCTCAGGTATTTGCGCGCAAGATCCGCCTGCGACGTGTCGGAGCCGGTGGCGGCCATCTGGTACATCTTCATGGCCTCGGCGCGGCGATGGAGGATGTCGTACACCTCGCCGGCGTTGACCTGCGCGCGGCGGCGCAGCCAGTCGCTGCAGTTGGGTTGCTCGGCGGCCTGGATGTAGGAGTTCACCGCGTCCTGAAGCTGGTTGTAGCCGCGCTGTGTTTCAGCGAGACCAAACCAGGCCAGTTGCAGGCGAGGGTCGATGAAGTAACCGGGCTGCTGCGCGTCGGCGAGCACCTGCTTGTAGGCGGCGATGGCCTCGTAGCCGTGTCCTTCGTCCTTGAGGAGGTTGGCGACCTCGAGCGCGAAGAGGTAGTCGTGTGGGTATTGCTGGGTGAGGCTGCGCTCGACCTGGAGGGCCTCGGGGTAGCGGCCGTCGTGGCGAAGAAAGAGGCTGAGCGCGGTGCTTGACTCGACCCTGGTGGCCACGCCGTGCTCCGCGGAGTTGCGCAGAAGCTCAAGGCCCTTTTGCTTCGATCCACCGACGCCAAACATGCCGACCATCATGCGAAGAAAGCGTGGAAGACTGGCGACGGCAAACTGCTGGATCCCGATGGCCATGTCGGCGTCGGCATACTGCGGGTCGATCTTGAGGACGGCTTCGCTATCGTTGCGGGCTTGATAACCCTGGCGCGCAGCGGCCGTGAAGGAGTGGTCGGCAAGCGTGATAAAGGCAGCGTGCATGCCTCGGGCGTAGCCGCGGGCGAAGAGCGCGTTCTTGTCAGCGGAGTTCTGATTGAGGCGCGCGTCGCACATGCCAATGATCTTGTCGGTGAGACCGTTGATGTTGTCACGCGCCTGCTTGGAGATGTTGATCTCGCGCTTGGAGAAGAGAAAGCTGTCGTGGGCGTAGTAAGTAGTGTCGAGCAGGTCCTGGTGGTAAAGCTCGCGGAAGATGGTCACGACGAGGATGTAGTTCCAGGCCATGGGATCCTGCGGGTGCTGCTGCTCGACCTGGTTGAAGTCCTTAAGCGCCGCTTCGAAGTCGAGGTCGTAGAAGCGGTCGAAGCCGTGGCGGACGAGCGGGTCGAGGTTGAGTGGGTCGGTGTGGGTGTTTTGGGGCTGCGCGTGCGCTGGGAGGCAAAGGATTAGAAGACATGCCAGCAAGGTCAGCAGCGGTACAGATCGTCGCACCCGGAGTCTCTCCTCTGTGAGCGCAGCGAATTTAGCGCGGCGCAGATACACTATACCTTTGACGCACGAAGGAGCCGTAGCTGAGTGTCGGCTCGCGATGCCGCCAAGTGAGTGACGATGAACCTCTCGATTGTGCTTCCGCCGATTCTTCTGCTGCTTGCCTGCGGCGCGTATATCTTCTGGCCGCAGCGCAGACTGGCTGCGGCGCCGGAGAAGACGCGGCTCGACTATCTGCGCGAGCGCAAGGAGGTTATCTATGAGAACCTCCGCGACCTGAACTTCGAGTACAAGGCAGGCAAGTATCCGGAGGCAGACTACTCGGTGCAGCGGGATTCGTTGGAGAACGAGGCGGCGAGCGTGATGGCAGAGATGGATTCGCTGGGCGGTTAGCGCAGCTATTTCTCTAGGAGTTTCGCGGCTACGTGATCGCTGAAGTATCCTGAATTGTGCTCCGAATTCAGCAAATCCTCCGCACCTTCGCTCTCGCCTCACTCTGTTCCGCCGTTTCGGCTCTGGCAGCGACGCCGATTACTGGTGTTGTCATCAACAAGACGACCGGCAAGCCTTCGGCCGGCGATACGGTCACGCTCATCCGGCTCGCGCAAGGGATGCAGGAGGCAACTCACACTACCACTGACGCGCATGGCCGTTTCACGCTGGAAGTGCCCGATGACGGGTTGCACCTGGTGCGCGTGACGCATGACCTGGCGAACTACTTTTGCCCGGCGCCCGCGGGAACGACAACAGTTGATCTTGATGTCTACAACGCCGCAGCGAAGGTGAAGGGCGTCACCAGCGAGGCACAGGTAATGCGCATCGAGAGCGACGCCAGCGGGAGTGCTCTGCGCGTGGTGGAGAACTTCTTCCTGAAGAACGATTCGAACCCGCCGATGACTCAGTTCTCAAAGCAGCCGTTCGACTTCTGGCTGCCGGATGGCGCGGTGGTCGAAGGTGCGGCGGCGGAGTCGCCCGATGGGATGCCCGTGCGACAGGCGCCGGTGCCACTGGCGGAGAAGAACCACTACACGTTCCTGTTCCCCATTCGGCCGGGCGAGACGCGCTTTCAGATTACGTATCGACTTCCCTACACCGGCAAACTCGCGATTGAGCCGAAGCTGACGATGCCGACCGACACGGTCGCGATCATGATTCCGAAGGCGATGACCTTTGCACCGGTTGCGGGTGCGCCGTACAGCCCGGTGGATGATGAGGTGAACGCGCACACACTGGTCGCACGCAATGCCGCACCGAACCAGCCGATGGGATTCACACTGTCTGGGACAGGCCAGCTTCCGCGCGATAACAATGCGCCGACGCAGGGTGGAGATCAGTCTGGGGCAGGCGCGGCACAGCCGACGGGCAATTCGCAGGCTGCAACGGCGGACACGCGTCCGGGTGGTGGGCTCGGCAATCCGCTGGACGCAGAAGGCACGCGTGATCCCTGGGCGAAGTACAAGTGGTGGATCCTGTCGGGGCTCGCCGTGCTGTTGGCTGCGGCTGCGGGCGTATTGCTGCGTAAGCCATCGGCAGGTCCCGCGGAGCCGCTGCCAAGGCTGAATCCGATGGAGCCGCTTCCTCGAACTGCGCAGACCCCGCAGACGCACTCGGCGCAACTACTCCAGGCGTTGAAAGAGGAGATGTTTGCGCTGGAGACGGACCACTTGCAGCAGCGCATCTCCGATGAGGACTATGCGGAGCAGAAGGGCGCGTTGGAGCTGATACTGCGCCGCGCACTGCAGCGTTCGAATGCAACTACGAATTCGCCGGAGCTGATCTCTCGCTAACCCGATGACGACGTTTCTGCGCATCCTCCGGCTGTATCCGCTGGCTCTGTGGGCCGGCGGCGAGGTCTTCTTCGTCCTTGTTGCTGGCATCGCGTTTACGGTGTTGCCGGATACACATTCGGCAGGCATGGTGGTGCGAAGCGCGCTGATTGATCTCCATTGGATTGGAATCGGCGCGGGTGTCATCTACCTGCTAGCGACGCTGGGATTGTTGGCGACGCGTCGCGACACTCATCGTGCGCGTGCAATTGAGGTCGCGCTGGTCGGCATCATGTTGGCTCTCACTCTGTATTCGCAGAGGTCCGTGATTCCGCGAATGGAGAGTGACCGGCTGTCACTGGGTGGCGATGTTACCGCGGCTTCCAAGGACAATCCCGAGCGACATGACTTCGACCGGCTGCATTCGCTCTCGGTGAATCTTGAGGGAGCGGTCCTGCTCTGCGGCCTGGTGCTGATTGCGCTGGCTCCGATTCACGATCGTCGCACGCTGAAGGCTACTTCGAACTAGTCGCAAACTTTTCGTACAGGAGAGACGATGAAGCTGTTGGTGACGGGTGGGGCTGGGTACATCGGAGGTACGGTAGCGACGATCCTGATGCAGGCGGGGCATGAGGTTACGGTCCTCGACAACCTGTGCCACAGCAAGCGCGACGAGGTGCCTGTTGGAGCCGAGTTTGTGCAGGCCGATATCGCAGATCGTCCTCGAGTCGAGGCCTTGCTGCGCCAGTTGCAGCCGGAGGGCGTGCTGCATTTCGCCGCGCTGATCGAGGCGGGCGAGTCGATGCAGAAGCCGGAGATCTACTTCCGTAACAACACCGCCTCGACGCTTGCGCTTCTGGAGGCAATGCACGCGACGGGGGTCAAGAAGCTGGTCTTCAGCTCGACGGCCGCGGTTTACGGCGAACCAGAGCGCGTGCCGATTGATGAATCCGCGAGGCTTGCGCCGACGAATGCCTATGGCGAAAGCAAGCTGCTGGTGGAGCAGGTGCTCGGATGGCTGCATCGCATCCATGGGCTGCGGTATGCGTCGCTGCGGTACTTCAATGTTGCGGGTGCGCTGCCCGGACGCGGCGAAGCGCATGAGCCTGAGACGCACCTGATTCCACTGATCCTGGATGTGGCGCTGGGACGGCGCGAGAAGATTTTCATCTACGGCGATGACTACGACACGCCCGACGGCACGTGCATTCGCGACTACATTCACGTGGTTGATCTAGCCGCGGCGCATATCCTCGCGCTCGATGCGCTCGATGCGCTCGAGACGCACGATCGGCTGATCTGCAACCTGGGCAATGGACAGGGCTTCTCTGTGAAGGAAGTCGTGGAGGCAGCACGGCGTGTGACGGGACACTCAATTCCGGTGGAGGTCAAGCCACGACGCGCGGGTGATCCGGCGCGATTGGTGGCGAGTTCGGCCCGCGCGCAGGCGGAACTGGGATGGAAGCCTCAGGCTCCGGGCATCGACGAGATTCTGGCCTCCGCGTGGACGTGGCACCAACGACGCTATATGGGTTCCTCGAACGATTAATTCAAGGCCTCGATGAGGTTGATTCGCTATTCTTGGGAACGGCAAGCTTTACGGCACTCAGTGTCGCAATACGATAAACTATCCTCACACCCCTCTTCGGGCTTCGTTCATTTGAGAAGGACATCATCGACACGCACGCAAATTCCGCCGGCATAGCGACGGCAAGTTCGGGACTCGGACCGAGACGCAAGGTCATTTTCAGGGACAGTGTCACGCTGCTGGTGCTGATCCTGTCGACGGTGGCACTCTATGCGATTACGTCGATCCTCTTTCGCAGTTTCTCGGCGCGACGCGTGGCCCTGGGCGAGCAGTTCGCCGCCAGCGGACAGCAGGCGCTGAGCCGAGGCGATGCCGAGCAGGCGATCCGCGATCTGCGGATCTCGCTCTCGTACGCGCCGGATGAGCCGAACAATCAACTGCTGCTCGCAGAGGCGCTGGCGCAGGCGCATCACCCAGAGGAGGCGCGCGCATACTTTCTCAGTTTGCTGGACGAGCAACCCGCCGATGGATTTCTCAACCTGCAACTGGCAAGGCTCTCGCGGGAGCGAAAGGATACGCAGACAGCGATTCGCTATTACCGCGCAGCAGCGGTTGGGAACTGGAACGGCGATTCGATGAGCGAGCGCTTTCACGCGCAGCTCGAACTCGCGGATTACCTGAACGCGCTCGGTGATCTTCGATCGGCGCGCGCGGAGCTGTTGGTTGCAGTGGCGGACGCTCCCGAAGACCCAGTTGTGGCCACGATGATTGGTCATAGGTTTGAACAGGCGGCCGATCTACCGGACGCGCTGAAGTTCTACAAGAAGGCGTTGAAGCTGGACCCGAAGGACACAGAGGCGCTCAACGGCGCTCGGCGGGCAATGGATGAGATGGGTGAGGCCTCGCCGACGGAAGGCACGCCTCAGTAAACGCGGTGGGCAGGGAGAGTTTATGAGTGTTAAAGCAGCACTGATGGAGGCAACACAGCCACGGGAGATGAGTGACTCACCCCCGATGCGTGAGGAGCGACTGTTTTTGCTGCTGTCGATCTTCATCGGTATCCTCTCCGGGTTGCTGGTCGTCTCGTTCCGGATGGCGATCGAGTGGCTAAGCATTCTTCTGCTGGGAGCCGCGCCGGCACCGGGACAGAAGCGGCTGTTTCTGATACCGGCTGCGGTTGGAATCATCGTTGCAGTGCTGACGCGATATGTGTTTCCCGGCGTGCGCGGCAGCGGTGTGAACCAGACGAAGGCTGCGCTGTATATCCACAACGGGTATATCTCGGTTCGCACAGTGATCGGCAAATTTCTGCTGTCAGCGCTCGCAATCGGAAGCGGACAGTCGCTTGGTCCTGAGGATCCTTCGCTGCAGATTGGCGCGGGTGTAGCTTCGCTGATTGGGCGACGCGTTGGACTCTCGCGAGAGAGGCTTCGTTTGTTCGCCCCTGTGGGCGCGGCTGCAGGACTGGCCGCGGCCTTTAATGCGCCGATCTCGGCAATCCTGTTCGTGATTGAAGAGGTGATCGGTAAGTGGACGGCTGGCGTGCTCGGCTCCATCGTTCTGGCTGCAGTGGCGAGCGTCGCGGTCGCGCGGTGGTTCTGGGGCCCACAGCCGATGTTTCGAATTCCCTCGATCACGCTGCGCGATCCGCGCGAGCTGCTTGCATATTCGGTGCTTGGAGTCATCGGCGGATTTGCAGCGCTGCTCTTCGCAAAGTCATTGGAATATCTACGGCCTCGATTGCGGAGCCAGCCAAAGTGGCTGCGGATGCTTCAGCCAGCTGTTGCAGGGCTGCTGGTCGGATGCGTGGGATATTTCGGGCTTCCTGAGGTGATGGGCGCCGGTTACGGGGCGATCGACCAGGCGATGCATGCGCAGTTCGCCTTGAAGGCGCTGCTCTTGTTGGCAGTCTTCAAGATTGCGGCAACCACGATCTCGTTCTCCAGCGGAACGCCGGGAGGAATGTTTGCGCCGACGCTGTTCATCGGAGCGATGCTGGGTGCAGCAGTCGGCTCGTTTGAGAAGATATTCTTTCCGCACCTGACGGGGTCGATCGGGTCATACGCTCTCGTGGGCATGGGCGTGTTGTTCGCGGCGTTCCTACGTGTTCCGCTCACCTCGGTGTTTATGGTGCTCGAGGTTAGCGGGAACTATTCGATCATTCTCCCCGTGATTCTTGCGAACACGATTGCCTACCTGATCGCGCGCAGCTTACAGCCGGTTCCGATTTTTGAGTTGCTGACGAATCAGGACGGTCTTTATCTGCCGTCGATGGAAGAGGAGCGCGAAGAGAACGAACTTCGACTGGAGGATGCGATCGAGCCAGTTAGATACCCGGTCGTTGCGGGCTCGGATTCGATTCCGGAGATTCTTTCATCCAATAAGAGGCAGGAGTTGCTGGAGTCGCCGTACATGCTTGTGCAGTGCAGTAACGGCTGGTATGCGGCACGCAAAGATGAAATCGAGCGGCTTCTTACCGAAGCTCTGGAGAACTCCTCGGCGTCCGAAGCGCAGCAGCCAGTTGAAGAACTCGTTGGAAAGGAGCGCACGCCGGTCGTCTTTCCGGATCAGCCGCTCGCGAGTGCGCTCACATACTTCCAACGCTGGCCCGTCTTGCCCGTATCGAATCGCGCAGTTCGCGGTGTTCTGGAGGGCGTTGTTTCACTTGACGGTGTACTCCGTCGTTACCAACAGCCGTAAATGTGATTTTGAAGTCTTCGTTGAAGAGAGATGAAGAGAAGAAAACTATTAGCGCACCCCGTTCTCCGCAAATACCTCCCGCTGGTCCACGAGGACCTTACCTCCGTCTACTCGCGCGACCTGCAGAAGTGGCTGGTGGTTGCGCCGATTATTGGCTTGATGACGGGTCTGGCTATTACCGGCATCGCTTATCTTCTGCTGGGCAAGCTTTGGCCACCAGTGCTGAATTACTACCTGGCCCATCATTGGGCGATCGTTCCGGGGCTGGTCATCTCCTTTGCCGTGACCGGCCTGATTATGCAGTACTTCACGCCTAACCCGGATGAACATTCAACCGAAGAAGTCATTCGCTCCTACCACGAACACGAGGGCGACATCGACGTCCATCCGTTCGCTGCGAAAATCCTCGCCGCGATTACCACAGTAGGGTTCGGTGGAAGCGCAGCCCTTGAAGGGCCCAGCATCTATGGCGGCGCCGCGATCGGTTCGTGGATGTGGACAAAGGTTCGCCGTTTTCGCTTCGACAGCCGGGATCGCAGGATCATGCTCATCTGCGGTGCGGCGGCAGGCATGTCTGCGGTCTTCCGCGCGCCGTTGACCGGTATCGTCTTCGCACTGGAAATGCCGTATCGCGACGACCTGGCACACGAAGCGCTGGTTCCATCGCTGATTGCATCGGTCGTCTCCTACGTGACGCTCGGCGCATTCCTCGGCTCCGCTCCGCTCTTCAACTTCCCGGTCTCGTATACCTATCATCGAAATGACCTCTATTGGAGCGCGTTACTCGGACTGCTCATTGGGGTAGTCGCGATGGCGTTCGTAGTGACCTTTAGAAGGGCTCGGGTCTTCTTCGTAAATTGGCAGATGCCGCATTGGGTGAAGATGTCGATCGGCGGTTTGCTGACGGGCCTGTGTGGCGTGCTCTTCCTGCATATCTATGGAGGCTCGCTTGTGCCACTCGGCCCGAACTACGAGGCTGTGGGCGCCGTCCTCGACAAGACGCACAGCAGTTCCCAGCTTCTTGTCTTCAGCGGACTCAAACTCGCAGCAACGGTCTTCACGCTGGCGTCGGGCGGTGTCAGCGCAATGTTCGTTCCGCTGTTTCTTACGGGTGGATCGCTGGGAACAGCATTTGCGCAATCGATCGTGCACAGTCCGGCGCTGGGACTCTACGCAGCGGTCGGAATGGCGTCCTTTATATCTGCTGGTTACAAGACACCGTTGGCGGCCGTTGTGTTCGTCGCAGAGGCGACGGGAGGTCACGGATTCATCATTCCCGCATTGATCGGCGCCGCAGTTGCGTATGCGGTTTCGGGTGATGCCTCTGCATCGGGTGATCAGCGGCTGCATGAGACGGCGAAGGCTTCGCCTCTACGCTACATTCCGGTCAGCGAGATCATGCAGCAACACATCATCTCAGCGCCCGCAAATCTCAGCCTCGGCGAGTTCGTGCGAACACTCTCCCCCGATATGCAGCATGAGGCGTTCCCTGTATTCGACAACAAGAAGTTGTTAGGGGCAGTAAGTCCACTATGTATCGCTCGCATTGCTCCCGAGAAGTGGTCGCGCACAAGCCTTCGCGATGTGGTTGAGGAGCGCGTCGGCACGATCACACCGGACACTGATGTGATGGAAGCGCTTCGGCTGCTTACAACTGAGCATCGCCAGCCCATGCTTCTCGTTGTCGCTTCGGACGGTGATGCTAAGGGTATCGTCACCAAGACCGACATCCTTCGAGTTTTGAAGGACTACGGGGCATCTACCGAACCGGAGAACAGCGACACTGTGCAGCAGAATTCTAAGGAGCATTCTTCTGAATTGAATTGACGCAAAGCGCGAAGGAGGATCTGCGTGGCCGAGTTTCCGATTCCAGAGATGGCAGCGATACCAGAGGCACAGTCCAGCAGGAAGGGACAGTTTGGCGTTGCCCTCGAACCGGAGATCATACGGATCTGCGGATTTGCGGTCCTGGTGGGCCTGGTGGCAGGGTTAGTCGCTCAGGGCTTACTGCTGTTGATCCAGTTCTTCACGAACATCTTCTTTTACGGGAAGTTCTCCTTCGCATACAGCAATCCGGCCCACAACCATCTGGGTTTTTGGGTCGTGCTGATTCCGCCGATCGGCGGCTTGCTGGTGGGCATCATGATCCATTTCTGGGAGCCGACCCTGAAGGGTCACGGAATTCCGGAGGCGATGGAGTCGGTTCTCTTCGGCCACAGTCGCATGCGTCTTCGCGTAGCACTGTTGAAACCGCTTGCGACTGCGTTTGCGATTGGAACTGGTGGTCCGTTCGGTGCGGAGGGTCCGATCATTCAGACGGGTGCGGCGTTGGGGTCGCTATTTGGACAGGCGGTTGGGCTCACGCCATACTATCGACGCGTATTACTCGCCTCGGGAGCGGCCGCCGGCATGGCGGCTACGTTTACGGCTCCGTTCGCTGGAATTCTCGTAGCCATCGAATTGCTCCTTTTCGAGTTGCGTGCGCGATCGTTCATTCCTGTTGCGCTTGCAGCGTCGGTTGCGACGGCAGTGCGGATCCACTTCGCGGGCTGGGCACCTCTCTTCCCTACTCCAATGTTCCGGCTGACTGGGATGAATGAGTTATGGCTATTCGCGCTGCTCGGTGTGCTTATGGGGTTAGTTGGAATTGTGATGATTCGGGTACTCTCCTGGTTGGAGGATTTTTTCGATGAGCTGCCGATCCGCAATCCTCTGATCTGGTCGCCGGTGATCGGTGCATTGATACTTGGCGGCATCGGATATTTCTATCCCCAGGTGTTGGGCACGAGCTATGACACGATCCGGGACATGCTGAACGATCGCCTGAGTACGGCGAGTCTCACGGGCATCTCATTCGCAAAATTCTGGGCGCTCGTTATCTCGCTCGGTTCAGGAACGACGGGCGGCGTCTTTGCACCTTCGCTGGTGGTTGGCGGTGGACTCGGGGCATCGTTCGCTATCCTCTTTCGACACATTGCGCCACATCTCGTAAGCGATCCTGCGTTCTATTCGCTCGTCGCAATGGGTGCGGTCTTTGGAGGAATCGCACGCGCTCCACTAACCAGCATCGTTTTTTTGTTTGAGCTTAGCCACAATCCGAACGCGATTTTGCCTTTGATCGTCTGCGTCATGATCTCTGACGCAGTTGTGCGCCTGTGCAGCCGCGATTCGATCATGACAGTGAAGCTGGTTAAGCGTGGGCTGATTGTTCTGCAGGACTACTCCGTTCCTGTGTTGATGCGTGCGCGCATCGATCAGGTGATGAGGAAAGAGTTCAGCCTTCTGCACGCCGATGACGAGTTGCGTACGGTCATACAAACGTTTGTGCCGGGAGAGATTGGATTGATTCCGGTGGTCGAGGAGGACGGCGCACTCGTCGGAATCGTCGAGCCGCATGATTTGTTGCGCCCGGAGTCTCCGGATCACCACTTCACCATGCGAGAGCTGGCCCGCCGGGACTATGTTCTCGCGTACCTGGGTGAAGCCGTGGACCAGGTTCATCGCGAGATGATGCTAAAAAATACTGAGAACGTCGTTGTGGTCGCACCCAACGACAATCGCAGGCCGGTCGGGATCGCTCGTGCGAACGACATTCTGCAGTTGCGGCGCTGGTTGATGGAAGAGGAGACCAGCGAACGTGCGATCAAGGTTGCCGAACCTTAGCTGTTGCTTGCAGCAGGAGGTGCAAGTCGCGATGATCACGATCAAGAGAGCGTACGATCCTCCATCGTCCTCCGACGGCACTCGAGTCCTTGTAGATGGACTTTGGCCGCGCGGCATCTCCAAGGAGAAGGTGAAGCTGGACATGTGGCTCAAAGAGGTCGCACCGAGTGCAACTCTCCGCAAATGGTTCTCTCACGATCCGGAACGATGGAAGGAATTTCAACGACGCTACATCGATGAACTGAAGCACAATGCGGAGGGGTGGAAGCCGATTGCCGACGCGGCTCATGGACACCATGTGACGCTCGTGTTTGGCTCAAAGGACGTGGAGCACAACAATGCCGTCGTGCTCCAGAAGTTCCTAAGTACTCATGGCAAGATCACGCTTAGCGGGTCTTAGCCTCAGGAAGCGATCGACGATGCCTCCTGTCGGTCAGAGCGATCGAAGAGGCGCTCGATCTCCTCGAGCGTCTTACCCTTTGTCTCGGGCAAGAAGAACGCGGCTGTTATGAAATAGATGACTGTGCATGCGGCCCAGAAAGCGAACATCGCGGAGTATCCGTGACGGCCGACGACCGGAAGGAAGACACCCGCGATCGAAGTTGAGACTCCCTGGTTGATCAGCAGCGCAATTCCCATTCCCGCAGAGCGGATGCGCGTCGGCATCAATTCGGAGAGCGCCAGCCATACCACCACGCCCGGGCCCACCGCAAAACAAGCGATGAACAGGCACATCAACGCGGTCATCAGCCAGCCGGTTGATCCCGAGGCCACGGGGCCCAGCGTTGCACGCTCAATGTGCAGCGGGCATGCGGTTACGGAAGCAGTTGTTCCCTGCTTTGCCTGGTCACTAATCCGTAGCACCGGATCTTTGTCATCGCTGATCGCAGAGGCGATGTGTTCACCGCTGCAATAGTTATAGAGGACTGTAAGAACCTGCGGCCTATCCGTCCCGTTGACGCGCATCTGCAGAGCGGTGCCCTGAATATTCGCGCTTACTTCAGCGGTCACGTCCTTCCGCTGGGTCTCAATGCTCCGGAAGACGAATGCTGCTGTACCGAGCGCGATAATGATGCCTGCCGTGCCGAGTGTCAGCAGAAACTTTCGGCCGCGGCGATCGATCAAACCAATCGCGACGACGGTCATGACAGAGTTGAGGATCGTAACCGCCAAATCGCCTTGCGTGGCTCGAGCGGCGGACATGCCGGCCTGGCGCAGAATCAGCACAAGATAAGCGAGAATCGAGTTGATTCCCGTCGCCTGATTGCAGGCCAGAATCACGCAGGCGAGAATAAACGGCAGGGCATATTTGCGCCGAAGCAACGAGTCCCGAACTGCTCCACGTTCCAGCGAGCCTTTCCTGGCTGCAGCAGCGTTCTCCTCCATCTCACGTAACTGCAGCTCGGCCTCATCCGCACTCGAACTACGCCGTAGTGCCGCTTCGGCCTCATGGATTCGCCCGCGGCGGAACAACCAGCGCGGGCTTTCGCTGAGGAAGAATGTACCTGCAAAGAACAATAGGCCGGGATAGACGATGGAAAGAAACATGCCGCGCCAGGCATGATCCTGAGCAGCTCGTATCAGCGTTTGATTTCCAGCAGCGGCTGTTATTGTCGCCTCAGCGTGCGTTGTGAACCAGACGCCGGTCAATGTTGCAACGACGATTCCAACAGTCAGCATGAACTGGAAGATCGCCGAACCCTTGCCACGACTCTGTGCGCTGAGGCATTCGGCGAGGTAGAGCGGAACGACAACTGCTATGACCCCGACGCTGATTCCCTGAAGGATGCGTCCCGTCATCAATGGAAGAAAGCTCTGCGACAAGACGATAATGCCGACGCTCGCAACAAAAAGAAGCCCGCTAAGCACCATCATCTTTTTCCGGCCGATCCAGTCGGCCAGAATTCCCGCAACCAGAGACGAGACGGTGCTGCCGGCGAAAACTGCTGCCACGATGAGAGATGTCTGTTGTACCGACAGGCTGACGGTTTTATCGAGATATAGGAGTGCAGCCGTGATGATGCCGACGTCGATTCCGTAAAGAAGACCGCCCAACCCTGCAACCAGCAACATCAGCCGGCCATATCCTGCCGGGCTCAGACGACTTCCACTCCCCATCCACCATTCCTCCCGATTGCGGTGCTTTGGCCCATGCTACACGGTCGCTCAGCGAACGCGCGAACATGCTTGGCCCAATGCCCCCAATTCGGGAATACCTGAGTGAGAAATTCTCTTGATTACGTTCGCAACAGGGCCGCGGCAGTCCACAGTAGGGGTGCCTGTCCGTGAAAATCGCCGGTCCGCCGTTTGCGCAGCAGATAGTACTCAAGGTTGTTGAGCTTGTTTGTTCCCTCGCAAACGCTCGTCACATCGTTGTTCTGATCGACGTACCCTGCGATCGCAATCCAGGCGCGGCGCGCAGCCGAACCATAGGTCGCTGTGCTCAACATGCCGTTACGCACACCGGAAATCAACGCGAACGCGAACATCCCGGTGCCTGAAGTCTCAGGCCATGACTCGTCGTGATCAAGAAGCTGGCGCCACGCTCCGGCCGGCGGTTGATAGCGAAGCAGCGCCGCCATCATTGTCTGGTAGCCGCGTTCGATGCGTGCACGCCTGGCGTGATCGCGCGGGAGATCACGCAGCAGTTCCGTCATTCCGGCGGCGAACCATCCGTTGCCACGCCCCCAGAAAAAGGGAACGTCGGGAGCGTGGAAGAAGAGCCCGTTCGGTTGCTGAAGTTTGTCGAGATAAGCAGCCATCTCCGTCGCCGCGCGGTCGAGATACTTCTGATCTCCTGTCGCGCGAAACGCCTGGACTTGCACGATGGTGATCATGTACATGTCGTCGATCCAGAATCGTGTTTCGTCGGTAAGCCCTTGGGCGTCGGGCTTGCTCCACTGTGCATCCGCATAACGAAGGCCAAGATCGAGATAGCGCTTGTCCTTCGTGATCATGTAAAGCTCGAGCGGCAGAGAGCCGAACATCGAGAAATCCACGTGGTCTCCCACCGGTGGCAACAGCGCCTTCTCGGAGCTAAACAGTGGCTCAAAGCGAGCCCGCAGCTTCGCGATGAGGTCAGTGTTGTTGGTGACGCGCGCGAGTTCGAGTGCGCCGTACCACGCACATACCTCGGGGTACACGATCCGGTCCGTGTGAAAGTGTGGGGACGGCACAAAGTGCTGCGCGACGTTTGTTCCGAGTTCGCGCGGGTCATATCCCTTTGGCCATTGCTGAAGGTCCGTTGACCCGGAGACAGCGGCGCCGCCCGACGTGGCCTGCGACTCTCCACTCTCGGCGCCCGCTAGACGGGGTGCTGCCACTGCTGAGGCAGACAGCAACAACGATGCGTTGAATCTTCTTCTTGTAATCAAACTCATGCTTTGCCTCCAGGCAGATCAGAACCACCAAAATGAAAGACTTCAGGTACCTCGAGCCACTTGCCACCCGATTGAACTTGCGGCAAAAGTTGTTGCATCGGATCCATGATCGACCACCACCGCTGCGTCTCGGGATCCGCCGCCATCTTGCGCATGTCAGCCTCGTAGTCGCTGCCATGGTATTCGAAGTAGGCGATAAGAAGATCGTCGTGAAGGTAGATGGAGTAGTTGCGAATGTTACAGGCATCAATGGTGGCGAGCACCGTCGGCCAAACCTTCTTGTGGTACTCAATGTATTCTTCGCGATGTTCCGGCCGAAGCCGGATCAGTTGGCAGTAACGACGCATAAATCTCCCCGATTGAAGTTCGAAGCAGCGTGTAACGCTAATTCGACTGTTGATAGCTTACGTTTGACAGGCCACTCAGCTTTTTCATCGAGGCTCCGCGTTGCTCCCAGTCTCAGGAACCTCGGTTCCATAGACAATCTGAACGGGGCCTCGGATGCCCGAGGGCACCGGCTGCAGATTATCCATCCCCTGCATCTGAAAACGGTCTCCATACTTTGCTTTTAATGCCGTGTAATCGCGCGGCGGCTGTCCTGCGAGTTCGTTAATAGCGGTGTTGAACACTCGCAGTTCCAAAGTGTTCTCTCCGGCGTGTGCGGCGGAGGTAACGTCGATCGTGTAGGGCGGGTGCCATAGATCTCCGGCGTGCTGCCCGTTAACGAAGACCTCGGCGGCCTCGCGAATCGGCGGATCAAGCCACGCCCGCATGCCGGGCGTCCCGGGGGCCTGCGTCTTCTGCAGCGGATCGCCCGGGGCGAACTGAAGTCGCACATGCTCTCCCTTAGGCAGCGCGTCGACGCGGAACGTTGTTTTGTAATTCACCGCGCCTGAGTAGAAGCGTGTTGCCGTAGCGTCTGTCCACAACGTGTCTTCGACATGCGACTCGGTCGGCCGAGCTGGAGATCCTGCGCTTCCCGGAAATGCAATCGTCCAGTCGGTGAGTTTCACGGCGGGTCGCTGCCCAGGAACGAACTTCGTCAGGGCCGGCGCACTCGAGTGGCGACTATCGGAAAGCACGAGCAAACGCGATCCGTAGGGAGGCAGGGTCAGCGGCTGGCCCAGTTCTGCGCGTTCGACCTTGCCGGTGTCTGCATCCCACCACTCGGCCTCACTGTGCGGCGAGCGCACGTGCAGCGGGAATGAGACCGCCTCGGCAGTAGTGTTCGCCAGGAAGTAGATGTCTGCGTCATGAAGGTGCCGGTGTATGAAGCCAACCTTGCCGCCGGCCGCACCCAGTTGGACATCGGGCTTCAGCAACCGTGGAAGCGTCGCCGCAAGTTCAGTTGTGGTCTCAACATGGTGACTCTTCTCCAGCAATCGTTTCACCGCGGTCGCCACCGCCGGAGTGTCCGCAGCATCAACCAGACCAGCGGCCATAGTCGGCGCTTGGCCAAGGAAGATCAACTTGCCTCCCCCTTCCACGTACGCTTCCAGTGCGCGTACTCCGCGCAACGGCATACGCTCCGTCGGGGGAACGACCACGATCGGATAGTGGAGGCCTCGTTGCTCAATGGCCGCGAGATCGATGTAGTCGACGTTGTATCCGTTGTCGAGAATAGCGCCCATCAAATCTGATGTGATCTTCTGCCGCATCTCGTCGGTGACGGAAACATGGCCCGGACGAAAGGCAGCCTGCGCATCGTCTTCGGGAAGAAGGAGCGCAACGTCATTCGCCGGCTCACCTTGCCTCAGTGCCCAACTGACGCGCTGTAGATAGGCTGTGACATCGTGCATCACCGGCCACCATGGATTGTGACCGTTGAGCGCAGCCGCCGCATACAGCGACCAGCCCGGCTCCTGTACTCCGGGGGCGGAGTACGGAAATCCGTGCCCGACAATCTGATTCACGCCTTCGAGGAACATGCAATCCGCTTCGGCTTTCATATCCAGCGGAGTCGCGCGAAACGCCGGCGAGTGCAGCCACGTAAATGTCTCCGCCGATGTGATGCGGTTTCCGTAGACGTGATTGGCGGAGCTCGCCCATCGAGTGAATGAGAAGGCATGCCACTGCGGTCCTTCTCCCTCAGGCAGCTGCGGAACGTCCTCATCGGCCAGCGTTACGGCCGGCTCGCCATAGGTTTGAGAACGAAAGCGGGTGGCATGTGCTGTGGCGTACGCCGCCATCGGCCGAAGGTAGTTGTCACGCACAAGATCCGACAGTGTCAGACCCCAGTCGTGCCGTACGCTCTCTGCCTCGGGCGTTCCTCCCTGCACCAACTGAGGCAAGTGCGCGATGAGGTCGTAGCCTCGGCGGCGCGCGAACTCCCCTGGAAGATCCTTCGTCCAATCCGAGGCATAGACCTCAAGCGAGTCGGAGAAGATCGCATACGGCGGCTTACCGGAGAATCCGCTTAGCAGTGCGTCTCCACGGGTTTGCAGATAGTGGTCGATCGCAGGCCGAGCCATATGATCGAGCACATATCCTTCGCCGCCAAAGGCTGCACGCTTCACCTGCTGGCGTGTATGGCTTGAGATGAAGAACAACTCAACCTGCGGCTCCGATCCCTCTGGTCGTGCGAGTTCATGAGGAAGCGTCTCACCAGGGACGCGCCGTGCAGTCGCCGCATCGAAGTGCTCAGCCGTTCCCTTTGCGACGAACGCCGCGATGAAGTTCTCGCCATCGGCCAGCTTCGGCAGCGCCGTCTCCGATGAAGGCAAAGCAACGGTAACGACACGCAGCCGTCCGGCCGCCAGGTCGATAGGAATATTAGGCCCTCCATAGGGCCACCCACTGCCCAGGGTCAAGTCCACGCGCATGCCCAGCTCTGTGGCGTGCTGGTTGGCAAATCGCAGCATGTCAACATACTCGGGCGAACCATAGCGAAGATTTACGATGCCCTTTGCGGGATCATCCAGGGAGAGCGGATACTCTGCCGCCAGTTCCACGCCTCCGATGCCGGCTTTATGCATCTGATCGAGTTCCCGCGCAATCTCCGGCTTGATCACTGCCGGCCCGAACCACCACCAGCGCACCATCGGCCGAGCTTCCGCGGGTGGCGAGACAAAGGTTGTTCTCAGTTGCTGAATGTCGGTCTGCGCGGCGGCCGCGGCTGAAAGAGCACCGCAGACAATTACGGCCCAGATTCGCGGAAAGATGGAGCGCCTGTGCTTCGTTGATCCAGTCTTCATCGTCCACCGAACTTTATTGGTCCAAACAATGCTATGTCAATACAGATACTTATTCTTATTTGGATGACTGGAGCGTGACACGACTCTTTCGGCGATCAACTTCGGGAGAATTTGAGGAGGGAACTCTGTTGACATTTTGGAATAGTTCTCCTATTGACACTCGTGTTCCTGCAAACGTACAGTGCCCCTCAAGTCCGAAAACCAGTCTGTTTGGAGGCCACCAAACATGTATCCCATTCGTCTCGCCACATTCTCCAGGCGTTTCCCAAAGGCAGCTCGCAAGAACGGGCTCCGGGAATTGTCCTTCGTCCTTCTTCTTCTTCTGTTCTGCCTTGGGCTCGCCCCGACGGCACACGCACAAACCGGCGGTGAAGGCGGCATCCAGGGTACCGTCAGCGATTCCACGGGAGCTGCGATCCCCAATGCCATCGTAACCGCGACCAACGTCGACACCGGAGTCTCCACTAAGAGACAGACGACCGGAGCCGGCCTCTACACCATCTCTCCCATTCTGCCCGGCACTTATACCGTCACTGCGACGGCCTCGGGCTTTGACACGGTCACGCAGAAGAATCTTACGGTTAACGCCCTTGTGCTAACCCCCCTCGACCTCAAGCTCACGGTCGGGTCGGCGACCACGGAGGTAACCGTCACTGCGGCGCCGCCACAGCTTGAAACGACGAACGCCACGCTCGGCTTGACGATTGAGAACGACGCCTACGCGAACCTGCCGCTCATCATGAACAATGCACAGCGCGACCCGACGGCGTTCGGCACGTTGGCGCCCGGTGCCCAGGGCGGTGCCCGCCTGCCGTTGATCGGTGGAACCGGAAACTACCTTGGACAGCTCTATCTCGACGGCCTTCCTGCACAAACCGTCAGCCAGCAGGGGGATAACCGCCTCGTTTCGCAATCCATCAGCGTAGACGCCGTAGACCAGATGCAGGTCGTCACCAGCACTCCGCCGGCAGAGTTCTCAGGGGCGGGCGCCGAGAACTTCACCATGAAGTCTGGCGGCCTCCAGTATCACGGCAGCGTCGCCGACTTTATCCGCAACACCGCGTTCGATGCGTGGCAGTTCAGCAAGGGAGCGACGAAACCTATCGACCACCAGAACGAGCTCGCGGTGACCGTCGGCGGACATGTGCCTGGAACGAAGCGCCTCTTCTTCTTCTTCGCCTACGACCGCTACCACAGCCGCACCTTCAACAATCCGGTAGGCATGACGATTCCGACGCCGCTCGAACTCGGTGGAGACTTCACAGAATTGAATGGCGGCGTAGGTACGGGCGGCCTTACAGGAACTGGCTCGAACAACCCCGCCTTCCTCTTTGATCCGACAAACAATAGCTGCGGGGGCGTCGCGAACACCCGCTGTCCCTTCACCGGCATAAAGAACGGCGTACCGACCAACAACGTCATTCCGGCCAACTACATTTCGCCCATCGCGAAGGCAATGCAGCAGTGGATTCCTGCTCCGACGAATCCCAACAGCTTAACCGGCAATTACACCGCCGGTTATCCCGGCGGATTCGACAATCACCTCTATGACTGGCGGGTGGACTTCCAGTGGACGCCTAGGCACCGCATCTCCACCATCGGCGCGATGGGTACGGTGAACTATCTGAACAACTTCAACACTCCCTATTTGCCACTTCCCTACACCGGCGGCGACCTGGCAAACATCTACCCCAAGGTTTTCGGTGTCGAGGATGCCTACACCATTAGCAACTCGATCGTGAACCAGTTGAAGTACGGCTACACCCGCTTCTATCAGAACATCCATAACACGACGCAGGGATCACCGACCTACGGCATCGGCGCATTCGGCGTCACCAACCTTCCGGCAGGTCAGGCCGGCGAGGAGTTCCCTGGTGCCACCTTCAGCACCACAACGAAGTTTGGAACTGCGCAGCAGTATTGGACCGGCACCACCTCCGGGCCTTCAGGGTCCGTCGCCACGCAGATCACAACGCCGAACAACTATGCAATCGTGGACAATCTGCAGTGGGTCAAAGGTGCGCATTCGCTGACCTTCGGCGTCACTATCCAGTGGCAGCAGATCAACAACGCCAACCCGTCTACCTACACCGGCGTCCTGGGTTTCACCTACAACGGCAACTCGACAGCGCAATTCGTCGGCAGCTCGCTTTCAACAACGTCAACCGGCTATTCGTATGCGAGCTACCTGCTCGGCGCCGTAGGCGGATCGCCCACTCTCGGTCTGCAGCCGGTCAGCGAAGTCGGTGGACGCTATTTCACGATCGCTCCGTACGCCGAGGACACCTGGAAGGTGAACTCCAAGTTCACGATTGATGCTGGACTTCGATGGGATTACCTCCCGCCCTATCACGAGGTGCAGAACCGCTGGAGCTTCCTGAATCCGAACCTCACAAACCCGGCCACAGGCTCACTTGGCGCACTCCAGTTTGCAGGCAGCTACGGCGGCGCGGGCGTAAGCTGCGGTTGCCGCACGCCGGTGCCGACCTACTGGAACAACTGGGGTCCGCGCGTGGGCATTACCTACCAGACCGACTCCAAAACAGTCTTCCGTGCTGGCATCGGCCGTGTTTTCTCGCAAGGCGGCGGCGTCGGAGGCCGTGGTGGCGCGTTCAATGGCACCGGCCAGCTCGGCTTCAACACTACGGCCATAGCTCCCGCCGAAGCCACAACTGGCGGTTCAGCAGGGCCGTCGTTCTACCTCAACAACAGCGCTCAGTTCCAGGCGCTTGGGATCGCCAACACTGCCCTGGGCTTCACCTATCCCGCAGCTCCCACGCCCAGCGCCGCCTCGCAGATCCTGAACACCGGCCACTACGTCAATCCGGCCACCGGCAAATTCGTCACGCCGTCGACCATATCCTATGCCGATCCCCACTTCTCCAGCCGTGCGCCGGACTTCATGTTCTACAACGCTGGCTTCGAGCGCGCTCTGACCAACAACATGACGTTTGCCCTGAATTACGTTGGCAATCAGAGCCACCACCTGATCAACTCCACCAACACCGGGACAGGAACCGCCCGTGGCTACTGGTCCAATCAGCTGAATCCGATCTACCTGGTAGGACTCGGCGCGGCGACCGATTCGACTGGCAAGCTGCCGCTGCTGACTGCCCCGGCAAACGCATTGAACGTTGCCAAGGCGAATAGCATCATGCCCGGGCTCAACATCCCGTCCTACTTCCAGGCCGCCGCTTCCCTCCCAACCCCAGATACGACGGCAACCATCGCGCAGGGCCTCATCGCCTTCCCGCAGTACTCAGGTGTGTCGGACACCTGGGGCAACGTGGGCAACTTCAGCTACAACTCGCTCCAGGTCACCGTACAGCAGCGTCTGGCACACGGCCTCACCTTCAACTTCAACTACACCTGGGCACGCAACGTTGGTGACGACGGTCCGTACCGCACCGGCTTTGCTCTGCCCTCTGGTTCAATCTCGGGATCCACAGCGTCCTACAAGATGAATCGCATCGATCGCAGCGAAACCACTGTCGCGGCGCCGAACGCTATCCATCTCTTCGGCGTATGGCAGCTTCCCTTCGGCCGCGGTCACAGTCTGGGCAGCGGCAACAGCTTCGTCAGTGCGCTGGTCAGCGGATGGCAGCTCTCCGGCATCTACACCTACGCCTCAGGCACGCCGGTGCAGATTACCTACGGCGGATGCACCACGCCACTGCAGGGACAGTGCATGCCAGACATCGCGCCCGGCTTCTCTCCCGGGCAAGCGCGTCAAAACGGTGGCTATGGCAGCGGTCCTAATGGCCGCACAGCAGCAAACCTGAACAAGGTGCAGTACTTCAATCCGTTAGCCTTCCAAAAACCGGTCAACATCAATGCGAACACCTTCATTACGGGCACAACCAACCCCGTCGCAGCGCTGAACCTGATCGGCAACTCCCCTCGCACCGGCGCGCTGGCACTCCGCAACCCGTCCCAGTGGAATATTGATTCCGGCCTGCGTCGCAGCATCCCCATCTGGCGAGAAATGGCTTTTGTGTTCGAAGCCAACGCCTTCAACGTCGTCAATCACACCCTGTTCAACAGTCCGAATGCGGTCTGGAACTCAACCGCCTTCGGCCAGATCAGCGGCGCGTCCAACAAGCCGCGTGCATTCGAGCTCGCCGGCCACATCAACTTCTAAACGTTGCTTCCTCCCCAAGCCTCGGCAGCCACTCGTTGCCGAGGCTTTCCTTTTTCGAGGCTCATTGCGCAAGCCACTCGCGAACGGAGATATCTCCTTTATTCCTAAAGAGATGCAGCCACGTCCGCACCAACTAAAAGCACCATCTGCTGCAATCTCTACCCCTTTGTTTTGAAGACTTTGCACTTTTTCAGGCTTTCCGCGCACTAAAGTCCACCACTAACTCCAATCTTCTGAAGACTTTGCGCAAAAACAGGGGGAGGGGCCCTACTGCCCCGTCTGGTAACGAATCGCGCTCAACGACCCCTGGTAGGCATAGCGCGCGTTTGCCAGTTCGATCTGTGCCTGCGTCTGTAGCAGTTGCGCATCGCTCAATTCGACAATCGACGACAGCCCAAGTTGGTAGCGAGTCTGCGCCAGTGACAACGCCGAATTCGCCTGAGATACGAGTTGCTGTGCCACAGCGATGCGGCTGAAGTTGTCCTGCGCCTGCAGGACGGTCGTCGTCACATCACGCGCAATCGTATCGCGTTGCTGCAGCACCTGCGCATCCGCCGCACCTGCGCGAAGCTTCGCCTCTTCCGCACGCGCCGAATAGAGAAACCCGTTAAGACAGGGATGTTGATATTGACGCCAGCCGCACCATAGGCCGCACTCGGAATCTCATCACTCCTCCAGGGTGCAGCGCCCGCAGCGCCAAGGGCGGTAATCGTCGGCAGTGAAAGATCCCGCTCCGCTGTCGCAAAGCGATGTGCGGCGTCAGCCTGCTGCTGCAGACTCTTCAGGTCAGGCCGTTGCGCAAACGCCTGCTGAACCAGTGGCGCCGCTTCGGCTGGTGCCGCCGGTGGCGTTGCCGGCGTTTCATCGATGAGCCGGTGAACCGTACTCTGGTCATCCCCCAGGAGAGCCGCTAGATCGGCTTGCGCAGTTACAGTCTGATTCCGGGCGTCGAGCAACAATAATTGAGCCTGTGCAAGTTGCGCATTCGCAAAGCTCAAATCGAGCGTGGAACGCAGCCGGGCGTTTGTCAGCGCCTGGATCTGATTCGCTGTAGCCTGTCGCGCGTTCACCGTCTGCAGTGCAACTTGAATCAGCGCCTGCGCGCCAAGGGCCCGGTAGAAGGCCTCGTCCACAGCAAAGACCACGTCGTCTCGTGTTGCCACCAGCGTACTCTGTGCCGCCTGCGCATTCAGGCTGGCCTGCGCAACGAGATTTCGCGTGCGTCCAAAATCTGTGACGAGTTGGTTCAGCGTGACGCCGGCCGCAGCCCGCTGATAGAGCACCGGGTTGTTCAACGCACCGGCGGTGAGGCGCGTGCCGTTGTCCGCACCAACTGCAGTCACATTTCCGGCGAGTGTTGGCATCTCCGCGGCACGTTGTTCGCGCGTCACCTGCCCTTGCGCGAGCGCCAGCAGATGTGCAACCGTGACGCGAGGATTATGCTGGAGCGCAAGTTGCTCCGCCTGCCCAATGGTCAATGATGGTGCATTCGGGGGCACAACCTGAGCCGTTAGTCCACTGGGAAGCTGTTGGATCGACGTCGTCGAAGGGATCGTCACCTGTGAACCTGGCAGCGTAATGCCAGGAGACGGAGCAGCCATCGGTACCGACGGCGCAGGCGGCAACGACGTGGTTGGCGCAGACGGAGGCGTTCCATTGTTGGTCGTCACGGGAGTCGACGTTTGCGCACAGGCAGATGTAGCAACGGCTACTAGAGCTCCAAACAAGGTTTTGGTAAAGGTACGCATCACACAGCCTCCACGGGTGATTCCGCAGGCGGCTGCTGCTCCTCCTTGCGATGCACCCACAGATACGCCGCGGGCACGACAAACACAGTTACGATCACCGACACTGTCAGGCCTCCGATGATTGCGCGGGCCAGCGGAGCATACTGCTCACTGCCCGCCTCGAGCGCAAGCGCCATTGGAACCATACCGATGATTGTGGCGAGCGAGGTCATCAAGACAGGACGCAGACGTACCCTGCACGCCATCGCCACGGCTTCACGAATCGGCATGCCTTCATTGCGCAGCGCACGCGTGAACTCAACGATAAGAATCGAATTCGAGACCACGATTCCGGTCATCATGATCACGCCCATCAGCGACATCACATTCAGCGTCGTTCCCGTCGCTAACAGGAACAGAATCACACCGGTGATCCCCGGCGGAATCGCCAGAAGAATAATCAGCGGATCGATGAACGACGAAAACTGTGCCATGAGAATCAGGTACACAAGCACGATCGAAAGAATGAGTCCGATGCCGAAACTCGTGAACGATCTCCTCATGCCCTCGACCGAGCCGCGTTCCGAAATCACCAGGTTCGACGGGATGTGCGCATTTTTGAGCACACGCTCGACTCGGCTCGCGACGCCACCCAGATCCTCGCTCGACGGCGACACATAGATATCGATCACCCGGCGCAGCTGATAGTGGTCTACTTCGGTTGGGGTATTTATTTCCGAAATATTCGTCACCGCGCCGAGGTTCGTTGTAAGTGCGCGGTCACCATTAGGTTGCGCAGGATTCTCGGCACTCATCCCCATGTTCTTCGCACCGAGCGGAATCTGCTCGAAGTCGGTCAATGACTTCACCGCCGTCTCGGGATACTGAACGGTTAGGAGATAGTTGTTGCCTGTCTTGGGATCAACCCAGTAACTCGGCGCGATCATTCCATTCGACGTGAGCGCTGTAATCACGTTGTCAATGACGGACTGTGAGGTGATTCCCAGCCTGCCCGCCATTTCGCGATTCACATCGACCTCAAGCCCCGGGTAGTTAATGTCCTGCGGAATCAGGACATCACTCACACCCTTCACAGACCGTATCTCGTTGGCAAGGGAGGTCGCCGTATCAAAGGCTTCTTTCAGGTTATTGCCACCAACTTGTATATCGATCGGTGCAGGCAAACCGAGATTAACTACCGCATCGACCAAGCCGCCTGTCTGAAAGTAGGTTGAAAGCTCTGGTAGATCGTTCCTAAGCTTGTTGCGCACCAGCCCCATGTACGCAAAGCTCGATTTCGAGTGGCCCTCTTTCAACGACACCTGGACAAACGCAGTATTCTGCGTTGAGTTCGGCGTGTAAATCGCTGAAAAGTCCGGCGTGATGCCAATGTTCGAGACAATCATGCCGAGATCCTTCTCTGGAACGACCGACCGAATCTCCTGCTCCACACGTGCGATGTACTCGTTCGTCAGCTCGATACGCGTTCCTGCGGGAGCCTTCACATTGATGACAAACTGGCCGGGATCCGTACGCGGAAAGAATGAGAGGCCGAGCAGCGGGTAAAGCCCGAGCGAGAATAAAAAGATTCCCAACACGCCGATGGTCGTCGCCACGGGTCGCAACAGTGTCTTCCCCACTGCACGGTCATAGTGCATCAGGGAACGGTCATAGCGACGGTTGAACCACCGGACAAACCGCTGAAACGGATTGCCTCCTTTATGATGTCCCGCCTCATGATGCGCATTCTTGATGAACTTCGCGCAGAACAATGGCACCACCGTGAACGCAACAAAGAACGATGCGAACAGCGATAGTACGACCGACAATGCGAGCGCGATAAATAAGAATCGACTGACGCCATAAAGAAAGACCACGGGGAAAAAGACAATCGACGTTGTAAAAGTCGCGGCCAGCACCGGAAGCGCGACCTCCCGTCCGCCGACCTCGGCGGCCTCTTCCGGTGACTTGCCCATTTCGAGATGTCGAAAGATGTTTTCCAGCACGACAACCGAGTTATCGATCAACCTCGAGAAAGCCAGAGCGAGGCCACCGAGCACCATCGAATTGATCGTCTCTCCCATCACGTTTAACACGAGAAACGCCGCTAGCGCCGACAGCGGAATCGACAGCATCACAGCGACCGTTGCGCGCATATTGCCGAGGAAAATCAGAATCATCAACGCGGTCAGCACCAGCCCGATTCCGCCCTCGGAGCCCAGATTCCGAATCGCCGTCTTCACGAAGACCGACTGATCGAAAACCACACGCGTAACAAGGGTCTTCGGCACGTCCAGCAGATGCTTCAGTGCTTCGCGGATGCCGTTAACGACCTCGATCGTGTTCGAACCGCCGCCCTGCTTCAGAATTGGAAGATAAACGGACTTCTGGCCATCGACGCGAACGATGTTTGTCTGAATCGCATTCGCGTCCTTGGCATATCCAACATCTGAGATCAGGAGTTGTCCGTTTCCGACTGTGCGCAGCGGCAGCCTGTCGATCTCTTCCGTCGTCGGAAGCTGCGCATTCGTGTAGATGTTGTAGTCCTTCGGGCCGATCTTGACATCGCCTGCGGGCAGAATCGCGTTCGCCGAATTCAGCGAGCGCACCACATCCATCGGGCTCAACTCGTGCGCTTCGAGCTTTACCGGATCGACGTAGACCTGGATCTGCCGATACTTGCCGCCAAACGGCTGCGGTACCGATGCACCCGGCACATTCGCAATCTGATTGCGAACGGTGAATTGCCCGATGTCATGCAACTGCGTCTCGTTCAGTCCCTGCCCCTTCAGAGTAATCAGGCACACTGGCAGTGACGATGCGTCGAACTTGAGCACCACGGGCGGAAGTGTGCCGGGCGGCAATCTTCGTAGCTGGGCCATCGCAAGGTTAGAGATGGTCGATACGGCCGAATCGGCATTTGTCCCTGGCTGAAAGTAGACCTTGATTAGCGACACGCCTGTCAGCGACCGCGACTCAATGTGGTCGATGCCCGAGCCCAGCGTGAAGAATCGTTCGAACGGATCCGTAATATTCGACTCGATCTGTTCCGGTGGCATGCCGTTGTAGAACGTCGCCACGACCACCACAGGAATATTGATGTCCGGGAACAGATCAACCGGCATGCGAAGAATCGTCGTGGTGCCTACGACGCCGATGACCAGGCACAACATGATGATGAAGAACGGATAGCGAAGCGCGAAACTAGACATCTACTGCGCCTCCGCTTCGTGGAAGCTCGTCATCGTATCCAGCTTCGGCTGAACAAGTTCCCCAACTTGGTACGAGGACAGGTTCGTTGCGATGATCTTGTCGCCTACCCGCAGCCCGCTCAGAATCTCCGTGCTGTTCGCGGTTGAGATCCCGGTCTGTACCACTCGACGCTGCACATGGTTCGAACTGTCTACCAACATCACTACCGGCTGTGCCGCGCTCTGGTCCACCGCCTGGATCGGCACTACAAGGGCATCACCCGCCCGTTGAATGTCGAGCGTGACCTGGGCATACATCCCTGGCTCAAGCTGACCCTTCGGATTGGCGACATCGATCTCCACCTGCAACGTGCGTGTCGAAGGATCCAGCGCGGCGGTGTCTCGGGTCACTGTGCCCGAAAATGTTTTGTTCAGCGCCTGCACCTCAATCTGCGCTGTGTCGCCCACATGCACAAATGGCGCCAGCGACTCCGGCACGGGGAGTCGCAGTCGTAGCACGTCAATCTCTGCCAGCTTCACTACCGGCATCGAACCAGCATTCGATGTGCCCGCCTGGATGAGCGCTCCGGTATCCGCATAGCGCCATGTCACCACCCCGTTGAACGGCGCCGTGATCCGCGAGTAGTCCGCCAGAGATGTATAGCGAAGCTGATCTGCCTGTGAGACCCCGAGTTGTTGCTGCGTCGCAGACAGGGCCGACTTCGCCGCATCCACCTGTGCTGCCGCGGACTGATCTTTCGCCATCGCATCATCCAGCTCCTGTTGCGCGATCAACCCGGGCTGAGCCTTTCCAGCCTGTTGCAAGCGTTCCGACTCCGCGTGCAGCGCGTCGTAGTTCGCCAGCGCCTGCTGCACCTCACTTTTGGCACGTGTGATCTGCTCACGTGTCTGGCCAACGCCCGCTGTCGCCCCTTGAACCTGTGCGTCCAGTTCAGGGACATCCAGGATCGCCAGCACCTGTCCGGTCTTCACGTGGTCGCCGATATCGACGTTGATTCGCTTGATATACCCGGCGACTTTCGCGTGCAGTTCGACCTCCTGATAGGGAAGGAACTCACCGGCCACCTGGAGCTTATTGGCGAGTTGGCCACGCTCAACCACAGCAACCGGCGCTACTGGCGCCGATGCCTTGTCGTGTTGCACATCGGAATCGTGGCAACCAATAATCAACACAAGACAACACGCCAAAGGCAGCATGCCTTTGTAAAACCCCGTCACACGGACAAGAGGCTTACACATCGATTGGACTCGCTTTGCTGGATTCAGAGCCGATGACACAGGCGCTCGCCGCGTATCTCGAGCGGGGCCTAATGAAGCCGTCTAGAAGACGGGTGGAGGTCGCATCGCCAACGCAGCAAAGTTCTCCAGCGGAGGATGACAGCCGGAACTCTCACGCTCTAACGGCAACTCAATCACAAGACACAAGCTCAGCAGAAAGACCAGTTCCATAGCCGTCTGCAGCGTGACTCCGGTGCCCACTTGCTCGGAGTCGGCGGCTAATTTCTTCGCCTGCCAAACCTTCGTTGCAGCGATCGACCGAGCTGCCAGTTCCTTCGTGTGGTAGGCCGCCACCTTGCTGCCGACCGCGAAAAAGAGCATCAGCGCACAGATGCTGATCGCAATCAAGTGACCGAGTCCTCGGCGGCGCGCGAACTGAGCGATCATCCTCACTGCCCTACAGCATATCGCACGCCGAGCAAACCCGGCAGGCGATGGTCTTAATGCTGCGAGGTGACCACCGCTGTCTCCTGCACCTTCAGGTAGTTGCCGTAACCCACCACGACTGTGGAACCAATCAGCAATGCCAGCCCTAAAGTGACCAGCATCTTCGTCGTGCGGCTTGTCCCCCGCCACTCGTGCAGCACCAGTCCCCACAGCGTCGCGAAGATGATGATCGACGCCATGTGCAACGTCCACGACGAGAAATCGTACTTACCCATCTTCGTCTGCCCCATCGAGTAGAAGAAGAATTGGAAGTACCAAATCACGCCTGCCATCGCCGCGAAGAAGTAGTTCCCAAGAAGCGCGCCGCCGGAAAGCCGGTTATAGGTTGAAGGATCTTTCGGGTCAAAATCGACCAGCGTATCGCCCTTCGTCGCCGTTGCGCGCATGGGGTTGATCCCAGGCTCCCCCGCAAATTGGCGCACCGACCCGTTCTGGAAGATGAGGATCGCCGACCACACGAAGTTCGTCAGGAACCCTCCCCACAGAACGACGATGAGGATTGGCAGGTTCTGCCAGAGATCCAGATGTCCCGCTGCCAGCAACTGCGCCTTCGCGATGTCACCGAGAGGCTTTCCTGCCGCCAGGCCGAAGGCGAAGAACGAGCTCATGAAGCCAGCGAGAATCGCGATCAGAATTCCCTTCACGAAGTTGTAGTCACGCTCGCCCGCCTCAGCCTTTGCTTCCGGTGTAAGCTCACGCTCCTTCCAGTAACCGGCAGCGCCGTTTATCGCCACGCCGAGCACACACACCACCACGCCGAGCAGGATCACCTTGCCGGATGTCGCGTGGGCCATGACTGCAATCTCGCGCTGGTTCAACGGCGGAACACGATGCACGAACGGTGGCACCAGGGTTCCGAAGAATGCACAAAGTCCCAGCGCTATCGCGTACCCGAGCGCGATGCCGAGATACCGAATCGCGAGCCCGAACGTGATCCCACCTACGCCCCACAACACGCCGAACACAAACGCATACTGAAGGCTCCGCGGATATTCGCGGTAGGCCTGCCCAAGCATCGGCCATACGTGCGGGACGAAGATGCTCGCCAGCACAATGGGTGCGACGATCCACGCCGCGAATCCCTGGATAATCCAATACACCTCCCACGACCAGCGCCGGATCTTTCTAAAGGGAATAAAGTTGGTAGCGGAAGCGAATCCGCCGATCCAGTGATAAATCAGTCCAACAAACGGATTCGGTCCCACAATATCTCCATCTCCGTAGCTTCGCGAGCTGAGGTGTGAAAAGTAGAGAACATCCTACCGAACCCGGTAAAGCATATGTGAAATAGAATCTGTATTGAAATTCCGGCCGGTCAAGGAGCGCTTCCTGCGCATCTCGCTTTTCATCACCTGCTACAACGACACCCTGTTCCCAGCAACAGGCCAGGCTGTTGTGCGCGTGCTCGAGCGCCTGGGCCACATCGTCGACTTCCCCGCCGGCCAAACCTGCTGTGGCCAGATGCATGTCAATACCGGATATTGGGACGAGGCGCTCCCGCTGCTTCCGCGCTTTGTCGAACAGTTCCGCGACTCCGAAGCGGTTGTCGTCCCGTCCTCAAGCTGCGTCGCTCACATGCGCGAGCACTACCCCCAAATGGCCCGCCAGCTCGAAGCCACTGGCAAATACCCCGGACTCGTCGCGGAGGTTGAATCGCTTCTTCCACGTGTCTACGAGTTCTCCGAGCTTCTCACAAAGCGCCTCGGCATCACCGACCTCAACGCGGTCTTCCCACATCGTGTCACCTATCACGCCAGCTGCCACGGTCTGCGTTCTCTCCAGCTCGGCGATGGTCCGGCATCGCTCCTTCGCTCCGTCGGCAACATCGATCTTGTTCCTCTTCCAGGCCTCGAGCAATGCTGTGGCTTCGGCGGCACCTTCGCCATCAAAAATCCCGACGTCTCCAGCGCCATGCTCGATGAGAAGCTCGATGCCGTCCTCAGCACTAACGCCGAGATCGTCACCGCCTGCGACAACAGTTGCCTGATGCACATCGACGGCGGCCTGCATCGCCGCGGATGCAACGTGCGTACGATGCACATTGCAGAAATCCTCGCAGGCGAGGAGGAAGCTCGATGAGCGGTCCGCTGCTCGATCCGCGCACCGCCCCCGCCTTCCCCAAGGCTGCGCACGATCTCCTGCGCGACGCTCAGCTCCGCAAGAACCTGCATCACGCGACCTCGGTCATTCAGAACAAGCGTGCGCGTGTCGTCGCGGAGCTCGGCGACTGGGAGCAGCTTCGCCTCGCCGGCGAGCGCATCCGCGAGCACACCATGGCGCACCTCGACGCCTATCTCGAACAATTCGAACAGAACTGCACGCGCGCTGGCGGCGTCGTTCACTGGGCGCGTGACGCTGAAGAGGCACGCCAGATCGTCGTCCAGCTCGCCCAGGAGGCCATCGCCGCCGAACAACGTAACACCCAAAGCCCAGCCGAAATCCTGAAGATCAAATCGATGACGACGGAAGAGATCGGGCTCAATGGTGCTCTCGAAGCCGCGGGCATTCGCCCTTACGAGACTGATCTTGCCGAGCTCATCATTCAGCTTGGCCACGACAAGCCCTCGCACATCGTCGTCCCCGCGTTGCACAAAAACCGTCAGCAGATTCACGAGATCTTCCAGCGCGAGATGCACCTGCCCAACCTGGGCAACTCACCCGCAGACCTCGCCGATGCCGCCCGCCTTTTCCTTCGCGAGAAATTCCTTCGCGTACCAACTGCTGTTAGCGGCGCGAACTTCCTTATCGCTGAGACCGGCGGCGTCTGCATTGTAGAGAGCGAAGGCAACGGCCGCATGTGCCTCACGCTGCCACGCACGCTCATCACCGTCGCCGGCATCGACAAAGTCATTCCACGTTTCCGCGACCTCGAAGTCTTCCTTCAGCTTCTCCCGCGCAGCGCCACGGGCGAACGCATGAATCCTTACAACTCCATCTGGACCGGCGTCTACGAAAACGATGGCCCGCGCGCCCTTCACATCGTCCTCATGGACAACGCGCGCACCAGCGTGCTCGCTGACCGCGAAGGACGACAGACGCTTAACTGCATTCGCTGCGGCGCCTGCCAGAACATCTGTCCGGTCTACCGCGAGACTGGCGGCCATGCCTACGGCAGCGTCTACGCCGGCCCGATCGGCGCCATTCTCACACCCCAGCTTCAGCAGATGGAGCACGCGCGCAGTCTCCCCTTTGCCAGCTCGCTCTGCGGAGCCTGCTATGAGGTCTGCCCCGTCCGCATCAACATTCCGGAGATCCTCGTTCATCTGCGTCATCGGGTCGTAGAACACGACACCAAAGGCCTCGGCGCCCTTCGTCCTGAGGCCCTGGCCATGAAGGTAATGAGCCGCGTCTTCCAGAACGAATCGCGCTTTCGCGCCGCACAGCGGCTGGCCCGAACTGCAGATCGCCCCCTAACGCGCAAAGACAGCAACGGCGAAGCCTGGATCCGCTGGCTGCCCGGTATGCTCGGCGGCTGGACGCAGTCCCGAGACCTGGCCGCGCTTCCCCCACAGACCTTCCGCGAGTGGTGGGAAAAACGCGACCGCACACCGCAACCGAAGGTCACCAGTTCCCAGAGAGGTCCGCATGCCAGCTGACGCGCGCTCCGCTATCCTCTCTGCCATCCGATCCGCGAACGGCCAGGCGACTGATCTCCCACGCGCCGAATCCGACTACGCGCAGATCCCGCGCACGTACACCCAGCAATCCTCTCTATCCCACGACGAAGCCCAGGCTCTCCTCACCGAGCGTCTGACCGATTACGACGCGAACGTTGTCTCGTGCAAGGTCGATGAGGTCGCATCCGCAATTCGGAATGCATTGCAGCACCATAACGCCCACCGCATCCTCGTTCCTGAAGACCTCCCCGCACATCTTCTCCCCGACGGTTTCGAGATTGCACCAGACCACAACCTCTCACCGGCGGAACTCGACCGCTTCGATGGGGCCATCACGCTCGGCGCTCTTGCTATTGCTGAAACCGGAACAATCGTTCTCGAAGGCATCTCAGGCCAGGGCCGCCGTGCGGCCACCCTCGTGCCCGATGTCCACGTCTGCGTCCTGAACGCCGAGAACATCGTCACTACCGTGCCTGAGGCCTTCGCGCGCCTCGCTTCGGCTGCGACGCTGCCGTTCACCTTTTTCTCCGGCCCGTCCGCCACAGCGGACATCGAGATGACGCGAATCAAGGGTGTCCACGGCCCTCGTCACCTTCATATTCTGCTGCTCCAAAACCTCGGTTAAATCCGCGTCATAACGAAACCCTTTGACAACGGCAGAAAAATCAGCGAAGCTTGCAATTTCAATAGGTACTGAATTCCTCATTCGATTCGACCGGTGGCAAATATGAAGGACCAGAGCATAGAGCGGATCGACAAGGCCCTCGATCAGTTCCGCATCGAGATTCCGTCCTGGGGCTTCGCCAACACCGGTACGCGCTTCGGCAAGTTCATCCAGGACGCCGCCGCGACCACTACCGCCGAGAAATTCGCCGACGCCGGCGAGGTCTTCCGTCTCACCGGGATCACGCCCACCGTCGCAATTCATGTGCTCTGGGACATGCCCAACGGCCTTGAGGACATCCCCGTCATTCGCTCACTCGAGCGCAAGTACGGCGTACGCGCCGGCAGCATCAACCCCAACCTTTTCCAGGCGCAGGAGTACAAGTTCGGTTCCATCGCGAACCCCTCTGCTGAAATACGCCAGATGGCGATCCAGCACATGCTTGACTCTGTTGAGATCGCCAAAGGACTCGAGAGCCGCGATCTCTCCATCTGGGTCGCTGATGGCTCCAACTATCCCGGCACTCAGTCCGTTCGCCGCCGCATCCGCTGGATGGAGGAGGCTATGGTCGCGACTCATGCTGCGCTTGGCCCCAATCAGCGCATGCTCATCGAGTACAAACCCTTCGAGCCAGCGTTCTATCACACCGATATCGCCGACTGGGGTATGGCCATGCTGCTGTCCCAGGCCTCCGGCCCCAGGGCCAAGGTCCTCGTTGACACCGGACATCACCTCCAGGGCACCAATATCGAACAGATCATCGCGTGGCTGATCGCGAAGGACGGTTTCGGCGGCCTTCACCTCAACGACCGCAAGTATGCCGACGACGATCTCACCCTGGGATCGATCGACCCCTATCAGCTCTTCCGCGTCTTTGCTGAGATCCTCTCGGCCGGTACAAAAGCCGATTCTGCCGCCTTCATGATTGATCAGAGCCACAACCTCAAAGGCAAGATGGAGGCCATGGTTCAGAGCGTCGTCACCGCACAGGAGCTCTACGCTCGCGCCGCGCTTATCGACTTCAAGCGCCTCGCTGAGCTACAGGACGCCTGCCGTCTCGTGGAGGCCGAGGAGTGCTTCCGTTCCGCATTCTGGACTGACGTGCGTCCGGCCATTCGCGCGTGGCGCGAGCGCCGGGGCCTCGCCCCTGACCCACTCCAGGAGCTCTCCACCAACGGCTACGTCGAACGCACCAGCAGCGATCGCCGCGAACGTAACCGGCAGTCCACCGCCACCTACGCCTGAGCGTTCCGAAGTTAGAACTTTCACAATTCAATACCGAAACGTTATCATTCTGAGCTGTAAATCAGTTCAGGAGCCTACGTGGCGAAATCAAGTCCCCGCCTTTACCTGATTCCGGTTCTCTCTAAAGCGCTCGATATCCTCGAGTTGCTGCAAAACGAAAACCAACCGATGACGCTCGAGGCCATCCACCGCCGCACGCGCGTCTCCAAGACCACCGTCTACCGCGTGCTCAAAACCTTTGCGCATCGCGGCTACATCTCACAGGCGCAGGACGGAACCTATCGTCACGTCTCCCGTCCCAAGAAGCTCCGCTTCGGCTTCGCTGGCCAGAGCGCCGACATGCCCTTCTCCGTCGAAGTGACCAGCAGTCTCGTCGAAGCCGCGGCCAGCTGCGGTGTCGACCTGATGCTGCTCGACAACAAATACGACGGCCCCACCGCTGTGAAGAACGCCGAAGAGTTTATCCATGCGGGAGTTGATCTCATCTTCGAGTTGCAGGTCGAGCATGAGGTCGCTCCCATCATCGGCGACAAGATCGCAGCCGCGAAGATTCCGCTCATCGCCATCGATATTCCACACCCCCACGCAACCTTCTTCGGCGTCGACAACTACCGCGTCGGTATGACTGCCGGTCAGGCACTCGCACAGTTCGCCGTATCTGAGTGGGAAGGCAAAGTCGACTGGGTTCTCGGCCTCGACCTTCCCGAAGCCGGCCTGCTTGTCCAGAGCCGCGTGTCTGGCGCCTTTGAAGCCATCCGCTCTTCCCTTCCCGATCTCCCCGTCGAGGCCTTCGTTCGCATCGACGGCCGCGGCATCCGCGAGCGCAGCCGCAAGGTCATCTCCGAATTTCTCGAGCGCCACAAACGCGAAAAGAACATTCTCATCGCCGCTGCCACGGACACCAGTGCCCTTGGCGCCATCGATGCCGCTCGCGAGCTCAAGCGCGAGCGCCACGTTGCCGTCGTCGGCCAGGATTGCATCCACGAGGCCATCGAGGAGATGAAGCGCCGCAGCTCACCCATGATCGCCACCGTCTCCCACGAGACCAACAGCTACGGGCCCGCACTGATGAACCTCGGCCTCGCTCTGCTGCGCGGTCAGACCGTTCCGCCCTACAACTACGTCACACACCGGCTTGTTACGCGTCACTCAATTCTGGAGAATGCCAGCTCGAATTTCGAGTGAAGTTCAAATAAGAAACTTTTGCTCTATTGCTGTTTGGTGTGGGACAATGATTGGGATTTTCCTTCCTGAGAGCTCTCTATGCCCCAAACCACCGCGCCAGCCAAGCTCACGTTTCTAGAAGACAAGTGGGACGATTCCTTCGCCGCAACCCTCGACGCTCCCGAACTCCTCCGCTACCGCTCCAACCTGCTCGGCTCTGACCTCCGCCTGACTAACTTCGGCGGCGGCAATACCAGCTCCAAGCTCGAGACCGTCGACCCCGTCGACGGCCAGAAGAAGCTCGTGCTCTGGGTCAAGGGCAGTGGCGGCGATCTCGGCAGCATCAAGCGCTCGGGTTTCGCGACCCTCTATCTCGACAAGCTGCTCGCGCTCGAAAAACTGTACCGCGGCGTCGACGAGGAGGACGCCATGGTCGAACTCTATCCGCTCGTCACCTTCGGCAACAACCCCACAGCGGCCTCCATTGACACGCCGCTCCACGGCTTCCTTCCCTTCCCTCATGTCGATCATCTGCATCCCGACTGGGCCATCGCGCTTGCGGCCTCGGCCAACGGCAAGCAGCGTATGGACGAGTTCAACGCAGAGTTCGGCCACAAGCTCGCATGGCTTCCCTGGCAGCGCCCCGGCTTCGAACTCGGCATGATGCTGCGAAAGGTCGTCTCCGAGACACCTGGCTGCGACGGTGTCATCCTTGGCGGCCATGGCCTCTTCACGTGGGGCGACACGCAGCATCAGTGCTACCTCAACACCATCACCATCATCGACCAGGTCGGACAGTTCATCGAGCGGCATGGAGCACGCCCCAACTACAAGCGCTTCGGCGGCGAGAACGCCTGCACGCGTGACGACCGCAAACAGATCGCTGCGAAGCTCATGCCACATCTGCGCGGAGCCGTCTCGCACCAGCAGCGCTTCATTGGCACGTACACCGACTCGCCGCAGGTCCTTGAGTTCGTCAACTCAACACAAGCGCAGCAGCTCGCGCACCTCGGCACAAGCTGCCCCGATCACTTCATCCGCACCAAGATCCGCCCGCTCTTCGTCGACTGGAACCCTGCCGACGAACCCACCGAGCTCCCCGCGCTCTTCGACTCCGCGCTCGAGACCTATCGCGCTGAGTACGCCGAGTACTACACGAAGCACGCGCTGCCCGCCTCGCCCAGGCAGCGCGACGCCAGCCCAACGGTCGTGCTCATTCCTGGCATCGGCATGTTCTCGTTCGGCAAAAACAAGGCCGAGTCCCGCATCACCGGCGAGTTCTATACCAACGCCATCGGCGTCATGCAGGGCGCTGGCGCTCTGGGCGACAACAAACCCTGCACTGAAGTCCCACAGGCCTCCGCGCGTATCCCGTCGGACCTATTCACCGTCCACGATAACTACGTCGCGCTTCCGCCCAGCGAAGCCTTCCGCATCGAGTACTGGGCGCTCGAAGAGGCCAAGATTCGCCGCCAGCCGCCTGAAAAGCAGCTCTCCCGCCAGATCGCCCTCATCGTCGGCGGAGGCAGCGGCATCGGCCGCGAGGTCGCCCTTCTTGCTGCCGAGCGGGGCGCGCATGTGATGGTCGCTGACCGCGACACCAAAGGCGCTGAGGCTGTCGCCAAGGAGGTTCAGTCGAAGTACGGTCGCGAGATCGCCGACTTCTGCTCCATCGACATCCGCGACCGCGCTGCCATCCGTTCCGCGCTCGACGCTACGATCCTCCGCTACGGAGGGATCGACATCCTCATCAACACGGCAGCGCTCTTCCCATCCTCACCCGACGGCATCGTCTCCGACGCGCAGTGGGCCCTCACGCTCGAGGTCAACGTGACCGCCAACTATCTGCTCGCCGATGAGTTGAAGTCCATTCTCGACGCGCAGGGCCTCGAAACCAGCATCGTCCTCACGAGCTCCGCCAATGCCGTCGTGGCCAAGCGCGGCACCGAGGCATACGACGTCAGCAAAGCAGCTCTCAGCCATCTCGTCCGAGAGCTGGCCGTCAGCCTTTCACCGAAGACACGCGTCAACGGCATCAGCCCCGCCACCGTCGTCAAGGGCTCCACGATGTTCCCCCGCGATCGCGTCATCGCTTCGCTGAAGAAATACAACCTCCCCTTCGACGAGTCCGGTTCAGACGACGATCTCCGCAACGTGCTGGCGCGCTTCTATGCCACCCGCACGCTTACGCATCAGCCCATTGACCCCAAGGACTGCGCCGAGGCCATCATGTTCCTTGCAGGGCCGCTGGCGCGCTGCACCACCGGGCATCTCATCCCAGTCGACGGCGGTCTCGTGGAGGCCTATCTCCGGTGAGCCAGCAGGCAGCTCTTCGAGCCCCGCGAGTTCTACGAATTCCAAATGACAAGCGCGCGCTCGTCGCCGTGGACCTCGGTGCCGAAAGCTGCCGTGTCTCCCTGCTCCGCTGGCACGACGGCACCGCCGAAATCACGCTCGTCCACCGCTTCCCCAACGGCCCCGTCGAAGACGACGGCCTCCGATGGCCACTCACCACCATCGAAACCGGCATCGACGACGGGCTCCGTCGCGCCGCCGAGCTCGCTCCAGAAGGCATCCGTTCCATAGCCGTCGATGGCTGGGCGGTCGACTACGTCCGCGTCGGTGCCGAGAACCATCCGCTCGCCGCTCCGTTTTGTTATCGTGATGCCCGCACCGTCGAAGCGCAGCACGAGCTCCACACAAAGATCACTCCCCAGCGCCTGCACGAGATCACCGGTGTCCAACTCGCGCGCCTCAACACGCTCTACCAGCTCTACGCCGATCACGCAGCCAACCTCCCGCCCGGTACACGCTGGCTCAATCTGCCCGAGTACATGCTCACGCGCTGGGGGGCGGCGCCCTTCGCCGAATACACCAACGCCACCCACACCGGCCTGATCGACCTCGCCACGCGCAACTGGAGTCCCGAGATATTCGCCGGCGCCGGCCTCGATCTCAAGCGCGCCGCGAAGCTCACCCAGCCCGGGACCCTCCTCGGCAAGCTCCGTGGTCCGCTTTCCGATCTTCCCGCGCTCCGCGACACCGAGCTCATCGCTCCCGCCTGCCATGACACCGCCTCGGCCATCGCCGGCATCCCTACGCACGCCGAACAATGGGCCTACATCAGCTCTGGCACCTGGTCGCTCATCGGCGCGCTCCTCGCCGCGCCATGCAACTCGCCCGCGGCGCTCGCCGATGACTTCACCAACCTCGGCGCCATCGGCAACCGCATCTGCTTCCACAAAGCCGTCAACGGCATGTGGCTTCTGAAACAGTGCATGGATACCTGGGCCGCCATCGGCACCTCCTTCACCGTCGAAGAGCTCGTTCGCCTCACCTCGCTCGAACCCGCCCCCGCCGCACTGCTTGATGTCGCCGGCCCTGAGCTTGGCCTCGTCGGTAACATGCCTGCCCGCATCAACGCACAGCTCCGCGCACAGGGCCACGCGCCGCTCGAAGAATCACCGGCCGGCGCCGCGCGCATGGCGGCGCTCATCTTCCATAGCCTCGCCGCCGCCTACGCGGTCGCACTCGGAGAACTGCGCCACCACACCGGCCACCAGCCCACTGAGATCGTCGTAGTCGGTGGCGGTTGCCGCAATGATCTTCTATGCCAGCTCACCGCCGAGCGCACTGGCCTTCCCGTCCGCCGCGGCGCCCCTGAGAGCTCCACCATCGGCAACCTGGCCGTGCAGCTCGCCGCATTTGAAGGCACCTCGCCCGCTGACCCCAATGCCTTCGCCGCCGAAGTCTCCTCATGGGCGGCCGCGTTGCTTCACTCCACCGAACCCGCATACTCCACATCAGCGCCGACACCCGCATGCAACGCCGCGAACTCCTGAAGTCCGCCGCTCTCTCCGCGCTCGCTACGGCCATACGCCCGCTCGCGCTGCTCGCACAATCCACCGCACCCTCCAGCACTGCCCCATCGTTCTCTACCTCAAACGCCGCGTGGCAACACGCCTACGACCGCGCCCTCGAAGTCCTTGCTGGCAATGTACAGGTCCTGCCACACTTCCCCGGCCCCGTCCTCATCGAAGGCGCCGAGTACGCCGGCATCTGGCAGGAATGCGGCCCGCACGAATCGCTCGTATATTCGCTCTTCCGCCCTGACGTCTCGCGCAACACCCACATGACCTTCTTCGCACTGCAACACGAGGACGGCCAGCTTCCAGCCAACAACAAGCGCTCCGAGACCGGCTTCGGCCAGATCCAGATGGTCGTCCCCATCGCAGCCACCGCGTGGGAGCTCGCCCACACCACTGGCGACTCCGAGCTCCTCGAGACCGCCTACAAGGCCTGCTCACGCTGGGATGCCTGGCTCATGCGCTACCGCAACACGCGCGGCACAGGCCTCATCGAAGGCTTCTGCACCTACGACACGGGCATGGACAACAGCCCACGCTGGGCCGGCATGCCCCGCCAGTGCCCCGACAAGGACGCGCGTAAATGCGCCCCCGTTCCAACCCTTCCGCGTCTCTGCCCGGATCTCTCCGCCACCACCTACGGCGCGCGCATCGCCCTCGCCGCCATGGCTCGCGCCCTCGGCAAGAACTCAGACGCTGACCGTTGGCTCAACGGCGCCGACACACTCCGCAAGCTCATCCTCACGAAACTCTACGTTCCGGAAGACGCCGCCTTCTACGACCTCGACGCGCAAAACCACTTCGTCAAGATCAACTGCGACATCCTCTCTCGCGTCTGCGGCGCACACGTCGTCGATCAACACCTCTTCGACACACTCTGGACCCGCCAGCTCGGCAACTCGCGCGCCTTCTGGCCCCCGTACCCACTCCCCTCCAGTGCGCTCGACGACCCGACCTTCGTGCGGCCCATCCCGCGCAACTCCTGGGGTGGCCCCTCGCAGGCCCTCACCGCGCTGCGCGCCGGCCGCTGGTTCGACCACTACCACCGCTCCGCCGAGTTCGCGCACATGATGCAGCAATGGTGCGACGCCATCCTCCGCGACCCCACATTCCGCCAGCAGCTCGACCCCATCACCGGCGACTTCACACAATCGGGCTCCGCCAGCTACTCGCCCTGCGCGCTGGTGCTTTACGACTACACCTGGCGCCTCGCCGGGGTCCGCCTCCAGAACGATGAACTCCACTGGAACGTCCGCCCAGATTGCCCTGCGTCTCAGAACGGCATCTTCCGCACCCCTCTCGCCCGTGGTGGCGCGGTCGCCGAGCTCCGCTATAGCCCTCACTCCGCCGATCTCAGGATCAACAACAAGGCCATTGCCCAACTCGAAGGCTGCGCCCGGCTCATCACGGGCCTCGACGGGAGCCCTCGGTCTCTCATCGGCACCTGTTCGGCCGTAACTACATTGAGACTCCATCTGCCCGGTCAGAGGTCACGCCAATTTATCTTGTCCCCTAACGAACGCAAGCCACTCACCTGACCGGACTTGCGGATTCCCTTCGTATTGGGGCCCCCGGTGTGACGTCGATTGCCCTTGGTTACCTTCGTTACTTTATGAATTACGAAAGTCGCGGTAACCCTTGCTAAAGTTACCAAAATAAATTGACAGCGGGTGTAGCGACTGATACTTGTAACGGCACGATAGCAGATAAGGAAGAAGGATTGAGCCGGCCACGCGGCACGCAGCGAGGATCAGCCCCGATGCGAACCTTCACTCCCACAAGCTACGTGTGCGTATCCTCTTATTGCGCACTGTGGAGAAGCGATTGTGATTCGACCGATCGGGCCCGCTTCATGAATGACTAAAACTGAATAGTCACACCTTTTATTCCCAAGGAGAACCGACCATGACTTTACGTACCCTCTTATCTAGTCTTCATGAGAGCGAATCCGGTCAGGACTTGATCGAGTACGCGCTCATCTGTGCGCTCATCGCTCTTGGTGCTGTTGCCGGCATGAAGACCGTCGCCAACTATATCAACAACGCGTTCAGCTCTATTGGCAGCCAGCTGAGCAGCGCCACCCAGTAACTGATTCGACTCCGCCGGCCGTTTGGACGCTGTCCTGTTCGGCCGGCGGGGTTACGCTTTCTCCCGAGTGTGGGTCTTGCGGGCATGGGGAACACAATGCACATCTGGCTGCTGGATGGAGCGGTGATCGTGGCGCTTCTCGGCGCCTGGTTCGATGTGATCTCCCGACGCATTCCCAATCGCCTGACCTACCCGGCAATGCTCGCCGCTCTGGTGGTTCGTCTCGGCTTTCTAGGCTGGCGCGGTCTACTTGAGGGATTTCTCGGGCTGGTTCTTTGCGGAGGCGTTTTCTTTCTGCTCTTTGTGATTCATGCGATGGGTGGCGGCGACGTCAAGCTCATGGCTGCGGTAGGGGCCTGGGTGGGCTATCACAACGCCGGTATAGCTCTCATCGTCTGTGCTCTCGCCGGTGGTCTCATCGCATTGGGACATGTCATCGTTCTCAAGCGATACCGTACTACCTTTTCCAACATCACCTCGCTCATTCGGTTCCACGCGTCGAGCGGCCTGCGTGAGAATCCCGAGCTGAATCTGTCTAGCGCCAATGCCGTACGCATGCCCTACGGTCTTGCGATTGCCGCGGGTGCCGTGGGCACCCTGATTTCGACGGTTTGGAAGGGTTGAATCCATGGATATTCGTCGACTCTCGCTCGCTCTCTTCATCGCCCTCGTTCTCTCTGCAGGAGCGACCTATCTTCTTTACTCGCGTATCAAGAACCAAAAGTCTGCTGCGCCGGTCACCATCCGCGTCGTAGCCGCCGTCGATCAGTTGGCCGCTGGAACACCACTCGCTCCCAACAATCTCAAGCTCGTCGATTGGCCTGCTTCCATTCCGCTCACCGGCACCTTCTCGAAGCCCGAGGAGGTCATCGGCCGTTCCCTCATCTATCCTGTGAATCCCAATCAGCCTGTCGTCGAAACCGATTTAGCCTCTCCGGGCTCGGGTATTGGACTGTCTGTCAAGATTCCCGATGGCATGCGTGCTATCTCCATTCGCTCCAACGACGTCGTCGGCGTCGCCGGCTTCCTCTATCCAGGCTCTCATGTTGACGTTCTCCTCACCTTTCGCCCGGACAACGATTCGACGCCGCTGACACAGACCATCCTCCAGGACGTCGATGTCCTCACCGCCGGACAGACCCTCGAACCGGACCCCAAGGGCAGGGCACAAACCGTCAATGTCGTCACCCTTCTCCTCAGTCCGCGTGATGCGCAGAAGCTCGTACTTGCGACTCAGCAGGGTTCCGTCCAATTTGTGCTGAGAAATGGAGCCGATCAGAACAAGCCCGAACAGAAACCTGTTCTGGCTTCGCAACTGATGGCAGACGTTGCGCCGCCCGCGCCCAGGCCACATGTGGCTGTTGCTGCTGCTCCAAAGGCTGTCCGCCCGCCCGAGTACTATACGGTCGAAACGATCGAAGGTGACAAACACACGGTGACGAAGTTCTAGTCGAGACAGGATGAGGCGACTCTGATATGCACGTTCGAGCTGGGCTGGCTTTTACCCTCGCACTTCCACTTTGCGTCGCACTTCCTGCGTCGTCGCAGGACAGCGCCGCGCCTCAGACACCCACACCTGCACCCGCGCCCGCGACCGTACAGGCAATGCCTCAGGCACAGGCATCGGCCGAAACGGAAAATGTTCACATCCTCGTGGGCCGCTCCATCATCGTCACCATGCAGGCCCGGCTCCGCAAGGTTTACGTCAGCAATCCGGTCGTCGTCGAAAGCACCACAACCTCACCGAATCAGGTTGTCATTACCGCCAAGGCCGCCGGCTCCAGTAACGTCGTCTTCTGGGACGAGGAGGGCCGATCCCGGATGCTTGAGGTCTCGGCCGATGTCGACATCGCCGGCTTCCGCGACGCCCTGCAGCAGACCTACCCGAATCAGCCCATCGAGGCCCGCGCTGAAGAAGGCAAGGTCATTATCTCCGGCACCGTCACCGACAAAGACATCGCGGACAACGTCTACAAGATGGCGCAGAACTACTCCAAGGAGGTCGTCGACGCGATCCTCGTCCATGTGCCGCCGCACGGCAAGCAGATCATGCTGAAAGTCCGCTTTGCCGAGGTCGACCGTGGCAAGATGAACACCTTCGGCATCAATATCATCAGCACAGGCGCAGCCAACACCCCCGGCGTAATTACCACCCAACAGTTCAGCGGCCCCACAGCCGCAGGCTCGGTCAGCGGCACCGTCGGCGGAAACGCTCCGGGCACTGTCTCCAGCTTCAATGTCAGCAGCCTGCTCAACATCTTCCTCTTCCGCCCCGACCTTAACCTTGGCGCCACCATTCAGGACCTGGAGACGAAGAACGTCCTCCAGATCCTCGCTGAGCCAGATCTTATGGCCATCAGCGGTGAACCCGCACACTTCCTTGCCGGTGGTGAATTCCCTTATCCTGTCGTTCAGGGAACTTCCGCCGGAGGTGCAGGTGCCGTTACAATCCAGTTCCGCCCCTACGGCATTAAACTCGACTTTACCGGTACCATCGAACCGGACAATTCGATTCGCCTGAAGGTCGCTCCGGAGGTCAGTTCTCTCGATTACGGCAACGCTGTTACGATCTCCGGCTTTACGGTCCCCGCACTTTCCACCCGTCACGCTGAGACCACCGTTGAGCTCAAAGACGGCCAAAGTTTCGGCATCGCCGGGCTCCTCGACTCCAACACGACGATTCAGTTGAGCAAAATTCCCGGAATCGGCGACATTCCCATCCTGGGCCAGATCTTTCATTCGCATTCGAAGAACCTTACGTCCTCCGAGCTCCTCGTTGTCGTAACTCCGACGATCATCGACCCACTCGGCATCCCAACTGCAGTGCCGCTACTTCCTAAACCTGTAGTCCCGGCACTTGATCCAAATCGCTTCGACCAGCACTTCCCCGGTTCCCACCAGGTTCCAGGAACGGCCACACCGATCGTACAGAGATAGGAAGTTACCGTGGCGAACATGTTCGGAACATCGAACTCGGAAAACGATCAGGGCATCCCTGTCCTGGCCATTCATCTGGACGACGCCTCCGTCCATCTCATCAGACGCGTCATCGCATCGGTGCCAGGCTTTACCTTCGGTGCCACTCTTCAGCAATACTTCGGAGAGAAGGATGCATCGCTCATCCGCACCTTGCGTGAAATCCACCCCGAGGTCTGCCTCATCGATCTCGATCTCGATCGCAAGTTGGCGCTCGAGACCGTCGAGTATCTCCGCCGGACCGCGCTCGCTCCGATCTCCATCTTCGCAGTCTCCAGTCGCATGGACTCCGAGTCCATCATCGATGCGATGCGCTCCGGCTGCACCGAATATCTCGAGAAGCCCCTGGTGGCCGACCGCGTCCAGGAGGCGCTCGTTCAGCTTTCACGCAAAAAACGTGACTCCCTCGTCTCCGCCGTTCAAGGCAAACTCATCACGCTGATGGGAGTCAAAGGCGGCGTCGGCACCACCACCCTCGCCGTTCATCTCGCATACTCGCTCGCAAAGCGCGGCAAGAAGGTCCTTCTCATCGATCATCATCCCGAGTTGGGCGAAGCGACTCTCCATCTCGGTCTCGAATACCATAACTATGGCTTCTACGAGCTGGCCTGCAACCTCAACCGCATGGACGCCGAGTTGCTGCAGGGCTTCGCCCTCAAACATGAGAGCGGCCTTGAAGTCCTCGCCTCGCCAGAAGGTCTTGGCATGACACCCAAGACAACACCCGAGGCCGTCCAGCAGACCCTCCGCTTTCTGCTTCGCATGTACGACTACATCGTCATCGATACCCATTGCGGTTTCGATGAGCAGAATCTCGCGATTCTCGAAGCGAGCGACGAATTCAACCTCATCGCCACGCCCCAGCTCCCCTCCATTCGCAGCACTTCACGTTTTCTCGATTACCTGCTGCGGCTCAACTACCCAATGTCGAAGTCGCAGATCGTTCTCAATCGCTGGTCCAAACGAGCGCCGCTCTCCGTGGACAACATTGAAAAGGCACTCCACAGAAAGATCTCGCTCATCATCCCGAACAGCGAGCAGGAGCTCACAGAAGCCATCGCGACCGGTATTCCGGTTTCCGTCAAATCGCGGTCCGACTTCATGCAGGGCATTAACAAGTGGACCCTTCGTCTCAATGGATCACTTGAGATCGCCCCGGATGACAGCGCGGAGAAACGAATTAATCAAGCGCGTTCTCGTTTCAATGTTCTTGGCATCTCGGGATAATTCGATGCGCGCACAGAAGTTTTGAGGGAGGTCAACATGGGCTCGATGAACGAAGTAGTGCCATCCTTTGGCCGCCTCCCGCCTGTTCGCGGTAATGACTCGGTCCGTCCGGGCGTCACCGGTCGCGTCTATCAGGAGATCAAGTCTGCGCTGCACCGCGACATGCTCGCGAAGATCGATCTTGAGAAGCTGCGCAATCTGCAGGACCTCCGCGCTCGCCAGCAGATCCTTGCCGTCATCCAGGACTTGATGACGCAGCTCGACACGCCTCTCAGCATGGTGGAGAAGGATCGTCTCTGCCGTGAGGTGCTCGACGAGGTCTTCGGCCTCGGCCCGCTTGAGCCGCTCTTACAAGACCCCACGATCAACGACATTCTCGTCAACACGCACAACTCAGTCTACGTGGAACGCTCCGGCGTCCTCGAAAAGACCGGGGTCACCTTCAAGGACCAGGTGCACCTCATGCACATCATCGACAAGATCGTCTCCGCTGTGGGACGCCGCGTTGATGAATCATCGCCCATGGTCGATGCCCGTCTCGCCGACGGCTCCCGTGTCAACGTCATCATTCCTCCGCTCGCGGTCGATGGCCCCATCGTCTCCATTCGCCGCTTCGGCACCACGCCTCTCGAAGCCGCAGATCTTCTCCGCAACGTCACCATTACCCCCGAGATGCTGCAGCTTCTCCAGGGCGCCATCAAGGCCCGCCTCAACGTTGTCATCTCGGGCGGTACCGGCGCCGGCAAAACAACACTACTCAACGTGCTCTCCAGCTTCATCCCCGACACCGAGCGCATCGTCACCATCGAAGACTCCGCCGAACTTCAACTCAAGCAGCATCACGTTGTACGTCTCGAGTGCCGCCCTGCCAACGTCGAAGGCCGCGGCGGAGTCAAGCAACGCGAGCTCGTCGTCAACTCCCTTCGCATGCGCCCCGACCGCATCATCGTCGGCGAGGTTCGTTCTGAAGAAGCGCTCGACATGCTCCAGGCCATGAACACCGGCCACGACGGCTCCCTCACCACCATCCACGCCAACAGCCCACGTGACGCCATCGCCCGTATGGAAACCATGGCGATGATGGCCAACCTCAATCTTCCCGAAAAAGCGATCCGTCAACAGATCGCATCCGCCGTGGCCATCATCATTCAGATCTCGCGCATGAGCGACGGCACACGCCGCATCACACACTTCACTGAAATCACAGGAATGGCCGAGGAGGTCGTCAGCCTGCAGGACATCTTCCGCTTTGAAAAGCGCGGTCTAGGCCCCAATAACAAGGTTCTGGGCCGCTTCCGCTCTACCGGTATCGTCCCCAAGTTTCTTGAGAAGCTCCAGGCCTCGGGCATCGACATTCCTATGGAAATCTATAACCACTCCGTCGACGTATAACCTCCACGACCATGGCCCTCCTTCTACTGTTCGTCTTCGTCCTCGTCGTCGTCTTCGCAGTAGTTGCGATGCTCACTCAGCCCACGCGGTCGGAGAAGCTCGCACAGTCACGTCTGCACACCGTTACAGGCCGCGCCTCCGCGAACGCAGCTCAGCAGATCGACATCCTTCGTCACGACTCCTACAGCACGATCCCTTGGCTAAATCGTCTCTTCGGAAATCTCACACCCGCGGCTCGGCTCCGCAAACTCATCATCGAAGCCGGTCTCAACTGGACGGTGGGTGCCCTCCTGCTCGGCTCTCTGGTCGCCTTCGTCGTTGCCTATTGGATTAGCGAACTCTTCGGTCTCAATCGAGCGATAGCTCCGATCATCGCGTTTGTCGCGCTTCTCTTTCCATATTCGTTCCTTTATGTGAAGAGAAAGCGGCAGTTCCAAAAATTCACCGCGCTACTTCCCGACGCGATGGATCTTGTCTCGCGTGCCCTCCGCGCGGGGCATTCCCTTGCCGCCGCACTCGATCTCGTCGGTCAGGAGATCGCCGACCCCGTCGGAAAGGAATTCCGTCGCGTCTCTGAAGAGCAGAACCTCGGCCTTCCGCTGCGAGACGCCCTGCTCAATCTCGCCGAGCGTGTCCCCCTCCCCGACGTTCGTTTCCTCGTTGCCGCCATGCTTATTCAGCGTGAAACGGGCGGCAATCTTGTTGAGGTCCTCGATAAGACCACCTCATTGCTTCGCGATCGAATTCGTCTTCAGGGCGAGGTCCGCATTTACACCGCGCAGGGCCGCCTGACCGGCTGGATTCTCTGTCTGCTCCCCGTCTTCCTGTTCTTCGCGCTCACTGCGATCAACCCCAACTACACGGCGCCTCTCCTGAACGAACCGGCCGGTCAGCACTTATTAATTGCGGGCTCCGTGTTGATGTTGCTCGGCATTCTGGCCATTCGAAAGATCGTCCAGATCAAGGTGTAACTATGCTCTACATCGTCATTGCCGCCGGCCTTACTCTCTTCTTCGCGACCACGCTGCTCATTGTCATCTTCGAGCGGCGCTCCTCCGCTGAAGCACGCCTGCTTGAGGCGGTTCAGGGCGTCAAGCCCATTGTCGCCACGCCCGCCTTTCGACCCTCAGCAATCCTCACCGAGATTAGTTCCGCGACGGAGAGAATCCGCCGCACCGTCGGCATAACCGATACTTCAAGTGCCGCTCGACAACTCGCACTCGCCGGTTTCCGCCAACCCTACAGTGTCGAGATCTTCTACGCCGTCCGCCTTCTGCTACCGGCACTCACCGCTGTCCTCATCAGCCTCTTCGTTCCCTCGGACGTCATCTTCTGGTTCATCGTCGGCACCATCTTCGCCTTCTATATACCCGACCTTTACGTCTCGCGCCTCATCCGGCAACGCCGCGAGCGCGTCCGCCTCGGTCTCCCTGACGCGCTCGATCTGCTGGCCATTTGCATGGAGGCCGGCCTCGGGCTCGATCAGGCCCTGATGCGCGTCGGCGCAGAACTCAACGACACTCACCCTGACCTCAGCGACGAGTTCAACCTGATCAGCCTCGAGCAGCGCGCAGGAACTCCGCGTATCGACGCCTGGCGGCACATGGCCGAGCGCACGAAGCTTGAGATCATCTCGTCCTTCGTCAGCATGCTCGTACAGACCGATAAGTTTGGTACTCCGATTTCAAAGGCACTTGCGGTATTCTCTGACTCGCTGCGCACCCAGCGCCGTCAGAAAGCAGAGGAGCTGGCCGCAAAGACGACCATCAAAATGGTGTTTCCACTTGTATTCTTTATCTTCCCAAGTATGTTCATTGTTTTGCTCGCTCCGGCATTCCTCAGCATCATTCGCAACTTGCAGACGCTGTTCTAACTCAACCCCTCAACTGTCTTATCTACCTTGAAATAGGAGAAAGCATGGATACACCCACAATTATTCGCGTTGTCGCAGGAGTTCTGTTCGTCGTGGTGCTTCTCGTTCTCATTCAGCGTCGCAAACGCAAGGTATAACCGCCACGCACCATGGGTCCACGAACAAGCGAGTTCCTGCGCATCTCCAATCCGATCCGCCAGTCCGTTCTTGGAGACCGGATTGGAATTGCGGATACAACGCTCACTCGTTTCGTGGGCCTCATGGGCCGCGGTTCTCTTGCACCTGGCCACGGCCTCCTCATCCGTCCATCCAACGGGGTTCACACTCTCTGGATGCGCTTTAGTATCGACGTCCTGCTTCTAGACAGAGAGCACCGAGTGCTCTCTGTCTATGGGAACTTGCGTCCCTTTCGCATCACCGCTATCAACTGGAAGGCATCAACCGCGCTCGAGCTTCCTTCGGGAACCATCGCCCTTACCAACACCCAGTTAGGCGACCAGCTTCAACTTACCCCTGCAGTTCCCTGACTCTTACTCTGATTTCTTTCAAAGACACAGCTCACGCCGTCGTCATAGATGACGTGCCACCCCTCGGTGTGTCTTATCAGGTAAGTGAAGGGATCATCTTTCGAAGGAAAGAAGATGTATTTCGCGTGGTAGCGATCCACGATCGCCAGCGAATTCTTCAGCCCTATAGCATCCAGGTAGTCAGCCAGCACGCCTTTGTACTCGAAGATATCCGTCCTGCTGTCGACGAACGTCGGAATCGACGGCTGGTTCCAGATCATCCATCCGCCATACATGTAGTGGTTGAACACCCGATCACCCGGCGCCATGTGCGTCTGCAAGTAGTGCGTGCCGCCAATCGGCATCTTCTTCGCGAGATCGTCATTGAGTATCTTCGCTGTCGGCCATCGCCACGCAATCGCCGCCAGCAGCGCCGCCGAGAACAATGCATTCACCCACGACTTATCCACCTTCCGGTTGTACGCCGGCATGAAATCCATCTGCCGCGCCAGGATGGGTGCAATCAAAATTGCTGCCGGGAAAAGAAACCGCACATACGTCAGCGACAAATACAGGCCGAAAGCAATCATCCCGACCTCTGCGAGTTTCCACTGCTGCCGCCCCGCCAACGCCAGCAAAAGAAGCGCGAGCAACAGACCAAACACAATCTTGCCCCGCGGCTCATGAAAGTTCACTGAAGCCCATTCCACAACGTGCGAGACATTCAGCTTCTGCCGGTATGCAAGGTCGAAGGGATAAAAAACCTCCTTATAGCCATACGGATTCACAAACAGCACCGGCACAATCGCGCCGGCTGTAATCAGCAGTTTGCGACACATCTCCGGCGTCCATTTCTCCGCAACCACTTTCCCCCACGTGCCCGAGACAAACCCGCTCCCCATTACAATCCCGAAAACTATCAACCCCACCAGCCACGACCCGTGCAGATTTACCCACAGCAGGAAGATCAGCGGCACTGTCCACAGCGGCGCCTCGCCATCCTTCATCAACTTCCACAGCACGAACATCAGTGCCAGTAGACACGCCCATCCCAGCAGAATCGTCCGCGGGCCAAAGTTCACTACCGAGAGCACTACTGCCATGCCCGTAGCAACAGCCGACGCCTTGATCGACTCACTCGCGCGATATGTCAGCGTGAGAATCCCGATCATCATCAGCTCAACGATAGCTACGTAGCCAAAGTACAGCGCAGTGACTCCATGCAGCTTCCAGATGCCATAAAACACCAGCTCTGAAAGCCACTCCGAGTTCACCCACGGAGTCCCCGCAACCGTGTACGAAAACTGGTCCACGCGAATCCAGTGATGCTGCTGCACCAGAATCTGCGCGTTCCTCAGATGCCACCAGATGTCAGGGTCTGCAATCGACTGCCCGCAGAAGAAGAAGGTAAACAGCGCAATCGTCGCTGCAATCGTCACATGAAACGGGCACCACAGTCGGCCCACCGGAGCTACCTTCTCAGGAGTTACAGTTACGCCCGCTACGGAGCTCATTCATTCCTCGCCGCGCACAGAACAAAGGTGCCCGCCACGTCCTGCTCCGTCTGCTCCCGCGGCGTACCGGAATTCTAAGCTGCCACCTACCCTCGAACAACAACATTTCGCTCCTCTGCTATCTCGAGTTACTCGCTAACCTATAACCAATCAACAACTCCCGTCATGCGTCTCCATACGATTCACCTCGGCGATTGTTACAACACTACTTTTGACGGCTTTTTCGTTGACATTCCCCCTTGCGAGACTAGACTTAGCCCATCTGTAAAGCTCCGTCATCTGCGAGGCCTGCGCAATGCCTTGGATTGCCCATCGCCGCCGCGGAAGTAAGTTCGGCCACCATCCGTTTGCGTTTGCGTTGGTCACGCCCCCTCTTCTGCCGCTGGCCCTCAGCACCTCGAGTCTTCGCCACTCTTTCGTCCTGACTCTCCGTCTGCGATCCAGGTTCGCGCACCCGTCTGATTCTTCAGAAGCCTCGACCGGTACCGGTGGAGACACCGTCGTTTCCGATGGCCGGTTACTCTCATCGATCCTTCATCCTGCGTCGGCAGCTATGCTCTCATCCGGACCACTCCTGTGCCTCTAGACAGCCCACGTCCGATTCTCTCAACCCCAAAGCTCGCCGATGCCACGGGCTTCCCTGTGCGCTCGCTCCCCTCCTCTACCTCCGCGCACATCGTCTTCATTGTCGCCCTTCTTCTGCTTGGTCTCGCTCCTGTCACCGTCGAGGGCCCACAACACCTTCGCCAATCGTTTCGGCCTGTGGACCTTCAACCGCCGCCCGAAGACGCACTGGTTCTGCCTGAGATGGAATCTTCCTCCGCCTCCGCCTCATCGCCTGCCTCCGCCTCACTACGCTCAGCACCAGGTCATAACGGGCCGTCGAGCGCCTCCTCCATGCCGCTCATCCACCAACGCCGGCAACACATCATCTCCAACACCCCCGACGCAACCAACCCCGTCCAGACCATCCTGCAGCCGGATATTCCGCATCCGCCGCTCCTGGCCAAGACCCTCCCAGTTCCCAGCATGGTTCGCATGGCCCCCATGCGTCAGCACGCGCCTACGCTTACTGCGCCCACTTTGAGCGCCATCGTAAGACCGGCTGCTCCGCCGACTCCCGCGCCCGCACCTCAACCTACCCTGCCCAAGATCCACCCCGCCAATGTCGATACCGTTCCGCTAACCTCTGCCAGCGAACTCGTCGATTCACCCAAGATCCCTGCCTACGCCGCAACAGGTCGCACGTTCCAGCCTCCAAAGCCGCCCACCCCGCCGCCGGCAGCCGCTAAACCAGCCGCCCCCAAGCTCGCCGCCAACACCGCGCCCAGCTCGCCTTCGACCGCAACGCCCGCCGGAGGCACCGACTCCCGCAATCTCCTCGTCGTCAATGCTCTCGAGGTTCAATCTACCCTTACGGAGCGCGACATCCCCGCCGCTGAAATCCACGGTCGCTTTGAGGTGACCGCCAGTCCCAGCCTCCCCGAAGCCCCCACCACCGGCGGATCCTCCAGTTCCGCCGGCGTCAACGGCTCCGGCGTCGCAACCTCCGGCAATGGCGCGGGCAAGGGCGCCACAACCGCCAAGTCCGCCACCGGAGCAGGCACAGGGGGCACCCACGGCAACGGCGCAGGCACTGGTACCTCCAACGTCGCCGGTGCTGGCGCGGGACATGGCACGGGTCTGGGCAACGGCACCGGCACCGGGACAGGTCACGCTGGCAGCGCGGGTATGGGCAACGGCACCGGGAACTCTCCCGCAGGCGGCAACGGCTCCGCTCCGTTCTCTGGCATGACCATCGTCGGTGGCAGCTCCGGCAACGGCGGCGGCCTGCACTCTGAGCCCGCCTCCGGCAACGTCAATCCCAACGATCCGCGCGGCTCCTACGGCCTCACTATCCTCTCCAACGGCGGCAGCGGCGGCGCCGTCCGCGATTACGGCGTCTTCACTGGCGGCCCTGTCTACACCGTTTACCTCGATCTTTCGAAGCTCGGCGCCAAGGGCCGCTGGAGCTTCCAGTACAGTGCCTCGCGCGACGCCCGCATCGCCCACCCAGGCGTCCCGCTCACGCCGCCGCTCCCGCAGGATGAGCGGCTTCCGCAGCTTCCACCCGCACTCGTCGCCGCCAACGTCGGCCGGCTCGTCGTCATCCAGGCCAACCTCAAACCCGACGGCAAGCTCGAAGCCTTCCACGTCCTCGAGTCACCCGATCAGCGCCTCAACGACGGCATCATCACCAGCCTCACGCACTGGTACTTCGACCCGGCCGCCATGGGCACCGACAAGATCGCCGTCAAAGTCCTCTTCGGCATCCCCATCGCAACCGCGATGGCCGACAACGGAGTCAGCCAGCAGGCCGATCAGCACATGCCAGGCGACACCGCCCCACGCTCGCCTGCACAATAGCTACTCCACCGCCGCAGTTACACGACCGTCGACCGCAACAGGTCCTCGATCCTCACCGGCAGCGCGCGCACGCGCACGGCCGTCGCGTGATACACCGCCGCTGTAATCGCCGGCGCCACACCCGCCAGTCCAATCTCGCCAATCCCGCGCGCTCCATACTCGCCCATCATCGGATCCGGAATCCCGAGGAAGTGCACATCGATCGCCGGCACATCCGCATTCGTCGGCACCAGGTAGTCCGCAAAGTTGTCGTTGATCGGATGCCCATTCCGCGGGTCATAGATTGCCTGCTCCAACAGCGCCATGCCGATCCCCATCACAACGGCGCCCTGTATCTGGTTCGTTCCTGTCTTCATATTGATGATCCGGCCCGCGTCCATCACGGTCACCACGCGGCTCACGCGCAGCCGCGCAATCTGCGGCTGCCACTCCACCTCAACAAACTGCACGCCGAACGAGTGCGTCGAGTAATCCCTCGCCTTCGTATCGGACCCGAGCCCACCTGATTTCCCATCCGCGCTCGCATAGCTGACCTTCGCTGTGCGCAGCACATCCGCAAACGGAACAGCGGTCGCCCGATTGGCCTTCAGGTGTACACTCCCGCCATTCATCATCAACTCGGCTGGCTTCTTTCCCGCAAACGCTCCACCCGGCCGCGTCGCCATCGCCAGCACCATCTGCACTGCACCATTCGCTGCATCGGCAACCGCCGGCATCACCGTCGCCGTCAGTGTCGACCCACCAGAGGTCGAGCCCGGTACAAAGTTCGAATCGCCCAGCAGCACCTCAATCTTGTCCACTGGCAGGCCGGTCTTGTCGCTCACAATCTGCGCAAGAATCGTGTACGTCCCCATACCCGGATCCTGCGCTGCACACATCACAGTCGCCCTGCCATCGTCCTTCAACATCACCGTCGCCTGGCACGATCCTCTCCACGCGCCCCACGACGCCGCGGCCACTCCCCACCCCAGCACCGTATCGCCGCACCGCATCGAACCCACCTCCGGCGTCCGCTTCGACCATCCAAATTTCTCCGCTCCAACCTGCAGACACTCCTTCAAATGTCGCGACGAAAACGGCTTCCCATTGCTCTCATCCGTCAGCGTGTCGTTCTTCAACCGCAGCTCCACCGGATCCATCTTGAGCTTGATGGCCAGCTCGTCCATCGCGGACTCCACCGCAAACAGCCCCGGCACCGCGCCCGGTCCGCGCATCGGACACGGCGTTCCCACATTCCTCTTCACCAGCGCCGACGTCACCTGCAAATTCGGTGTGCTGTACAGAAACGGCGTCGCCTCTCCGCAGTTCTCGTGAAAGTTGCTTACAGACGATGTGTAATTCCGGTAGTGCTGTTCCAGCGACACCAGCTTCCCATCCGGAGTCGCTCCCAGCTTCATCTGTTGCTGCGTCCGCGGCCGCTGTCCAACGCAAGTGAACATCATCTGACGCGTCACCATCAGCTTCACCGGCCGTCCCAGTTTGCGCGAAGCTGCCGCCGCCATCGCCGAATGCGGCCACGGATCCAGCTTGCCTCCAAACCCCGACCCGATAAACCGCGAGATCACTCGCACATTCTCCTTCGGAACGCCCAGCACCTGCGCCATCGTGTTCAGATGGCTCACCACGCCCTGCGTCGACTCATACAGCGTGAAACTCGTCCCATCCCACACCGCCGTCGTCGCATGCATCTCCATCGGGTTGTGGATCTCCGACGGCGTCGCGTACGTCTCATCCAACTTCACCGGCGCGCTCGCAAACGCCGCACTCACATCGCCGCGCTTGCTCATCGTCATCGTCGTTACATCGGCATCGTCCAGCTTCGGTGACACATTCGGCTTGTCCTCGTCGTACGCCACACGCACTGCCGCCGCCGCTGCCTGCGCCTGCTGCAGCGTCTTCGCCACCGCCAGCGCCACATACTGCCCCCAGTACGAGATCAGCTCATCCTCAAACGGCTGCCGCTCCTCATTCAGTCCCGCATGCGATCCCGGAGCCGTATGAAACAACGGCCCAATGTTGTTGTGGTGCAGCACCGCCAGCACGCCCGGCATCTTCTCTGCCGCCGACGTATCCATCGATCGAATCTTTCCATTCGCGATCGTCGCCCCAACCGGCACCGCGTACACCATCCCCGGGAAACTGTAGTCCGCCGCATACTGCGCTCGTCCCGTCGTCTTCACCGGTCCATCCACTCGCGGCATCGCCGCTCCAATCACCGCTGGAAACTCCGTCCTCACCTCAGCCTGCTTCGCGCCGTTCTCCTGCATCGCCGTCTCCTTCGCGAGCTTCGCTACGCGTTCACCGTCGTTAGTGCATGCACAATGCACCGCTTCGCCAGCTCCACCTTGAATCCGTTCTCCGACCTTGGCTTCGCATCCTTCAACGCCGCCTCCGCTGCACGCACAAACTGCTCGCGCGTCGCCGGCTTACCCATCAACTCTGCCTCCGCCTCGCGCGCCCTCCACGGAATCGTCCCCACACCACCCAACGCCACACGCGCATGCGTCACCTTACCGCCGCTCACGCCCAGCACGATAGCCGCAGATGCCAGCGCAAACTCATACGCCGCCCGGTCCCTCAACTTCAGATACCCCGACTTCGCACCCGCCACCGGAGCCGGCAGCCGCACACTCGTAATCAAATCCCCGGGTTCGAGCACCGTCTCGATGTGCGGCGTCGCCCCAGGCAGCTTGTAAAACTCCGCAATCGGCACACTGCGATTTCCGCGCGGCCCGCGAATCTCTACCACCGCCTCCAGCGCCATCAACGCGACATTCTGGTCTGAAGGGTTCGTCGCAATGCAGTGCTCGCTCGTGCCCAAAATTGCGAGCATGCGATTGTGTCCTTCCATCGCATCGCATCCACTTCCCGGCTCGCGTTTGTTGCACTTGTGCGCGAGATCGCGAAAGTACGGACACCGCGTCCGCTGCAACAAATTCCCCGCCGTCGACGCCATATTCCGAATCTGCGGCGACGCGCCCGACAGAATCGCCTCGCTCAGCACCGCATAGTCGCGCTTCACCGTCACATCATTCGCCACATCGCTGTTCCGCGCCAGCGCCCCAATTTGCAGCCCGCCATTCAATGGCTCAATCCCGCTCAACTCCAGCGCATTGATATCAATCACCTGCTTCGGCCGCTCCACATCGAGCTTCAACAGATCGACCAGGTTCGTTCCGCCGGCCACATACCGCACCGTCGCGCCGATCTGCGCCGTCGCGCTTCGCGCCGCGACCTCCGCAGCCTGCGCCTCACTTCTCGCACTGACAAAACCAAATTGTTCCATGCCGTGCTCCTTTAGCTCAGCCGCCGCACTGCCTGCACCGCGGCCACAATATTCGGATACGCCCCGCAGCGGCAGATATTCCCATACATCGCGTGCCTCACATCATCATCCGTCGGTCCCACGTTCTCCTTCAGCACCGCCACCGCCGACATAATCTGCCCCGACGTGCAGTACCCGCACTGATAAGCATCGTGCTCCACGAACGACGCCTGCATCGGATGCATCCTCTCCGGCGACCCCAGCCCCTCGATCGTCGTAATCTCATCCCTTGCATGCATCACCGCCAGGCTCATGCAACTCAGCACACGCCGCCCATTCACATGCACCGTGCACGCCCCGCACTGCCCGTGATCGCATCCCTTCTTCGTCCCCGGCAGATTCAGATTCTCGCGCAGGCAATCGAGCAGCGCCACCCTCGGCTCAACCTGCAGCCTGTGCTCCACACCATTCACGCGCAGCACCAGCGGAACCGTCCCAGGTTCCGCAGCATCAACACCTTCTTGTTTCGCCTCAGGAACCGCGGCCAACAGCGGCTGCGCCGTCGCTGCCACACCCGCCGCCCCCAACCCCGTCAGGAACGACCGCCGGCTGAGCCGCGTCTCCTTCTCCTGACCCTCGGCAACTGAACTCTTCTCCGCGTCCTCTTCCGTAACTCTCGCCATCATCTCCCCCTCGTCGAGCAAGAGAATTTCCTTCCATTCTCCGTCTGTTGAAACGAATTAGCAAAAGCCCCTACATCAGGGTCCCGATGACAAATCCCAGCAGCACCACTGCTGCAAACACATCCGAGACCATCGCCATCTGTTCCTTGGCATTCCTCCCGGCCTTCACCACATGCCCCACCGCCGCAAACCCGTAGTACAAACCGCCCACGATCGCCGCAGGCACGACCCATCCCTTCTCAAACAGACTGCAAATCCCCAGCACGCCCATCGACAGATTCCCAAACCCGATCTCCCTCACCAGCGGCAGCGCGTTTGCCTCGCGAATCTTGAAGATCTCCTCCGCCGTAAACCGCGGCTGTATCGTCTGCCGAACACCGGCGACGAACAATCGAATCCCCACTACCCAGAAGACCCACCATCGCCCAATCAACGCCGTATTCACCAATGGCTGATGCGACCGCATTGCCTCGACCGCCACAGAAACCGCGGGGCACACCAACAGAAACAAGACGACGACAACGAAGTACATGGGCTCTCCATCCAGCGTTGCAACCTGAGAATACTCGCGCCCGCATATCTATCTCTGATACGTTTCCCCTTGGAGGAAGGTCGCAGCCGTGCCGCTCGCCCTCCTCGCTGGGGTTGGCGGCATCCTTTCGATTAAGCTGTTCACGACCGCGCATCAAGGACCGTCAATAGCCACGCGTGAAAAGTCGCACGAAAACATAGCCACCAAACATAGCTCCTCTGCCGCCCAGCTTTGCACATAGAAAATTTTGCATCGCTGCTCGTTCCGCAGAATCTATAGGTCTTGAATTCGCCACGCCACCACGCGTGTCCTCAGAGGTTTGGATGAGCCGTACAAGACCTGATGGGCTGCAAGCCACCCGTCGAGCCCGTATTCTTCTCACTGCATCCGCTGCTCTCGCGACCGCGCTCCTCGCGGGCTGCAATAACTCCCAGCCCACAGCAGCCGCTGGTGCCATGGGCCCCATGCCCGTCGACGTCGTCACCGTCCAGCAGTCTGATGTCCCCCTCTCCAACGAATGGGTCGGCACCCTCGACGGCTTCGTCAACGCGAACATCCAGCCGCAGGTCTCCGGCTATCTGGTGCGCCAGAACTACCGCGAGGGCTCCGTCGTCCAGAAGGGTCAGGTCCTTTTTGAGATCGATCCACGCCCCTTCCAGGCCACTCTGCAACAGGCCGAGGCGCAGGTCGGCCAAGCCCAGGGAGCCGTCGGTCAAGCTCAAGCGCAACTTCAACTCGCGCAGATTAACGTTAACCGCGACAAGCCTCTCGCCGAGCAGCACGCCATCGCGCAAAGCCAACTCGACAACGAGACGCAGCAAGCCGCGCAGGCCGCAGCCTCCGTCGCCGCTGCGAAAGCCTCTGTCGCCGCTGCGCAAGCCGCCGTTGCCAACGCCAAGCTGAACCTCGGCTTCACCGAGGTCCGCTCGCTCATCGCCGGAGTCGCCGGCCAGGCCACTACGCAGGTCGGCAACCTCGTCGGTCCGCAGTCCGTGCTCACCGCCGTCTCGCAACTGGACCCCATCAAGGTCTACTTCTCCATCAGCGATAGCGAGTATCTCGGCCTTATCAAGCGCGCCAACCAGAGCAACGCCGACCTCCTCCGCGCCTCCTCGAATCTCCCACTCACGCTCACGCTCGCCAACGGTTCCGTCTTCCTGCACACCGGCCGCATCATCTTCGTCGACCGCCAGATGAACCAGCAGACCGGCGCCATTCGTATCGCCGCCTCCTTCCCTAATCCCGGCAACGTCCTTCGCCCCGGCCAGTTCGCCCGCGTGCGCGCGCAGACTCAGATGCTCCACAACGTCATCCTCGTCCCGCAGTCCGCCGTGCAGGAGATGCAGGGCATCCAGCAGGTCTATGTCGCTGGCGACGACAACAAGGTCCACGTCACCAACGTCACGCTCGGCCCGCAGCACGGGCAGGACTGGGTCATCAACTCCGGCCTCCAGCCGGGCGCACGCATCATCGTCAGCAATCTGCAGAAGCTCCGCGAAGGCGCACCCGTCGCTCCGCATCCAGCACCAGCCTCGCCATCCTCCAACACCACCCCTCCAGCGGCGAGGTAACGCACGATGCTTTCGAACTTCTTCATCCGGCGGCCTATTGTCGCCATCGTCATCGCCATCCTCACCATCGTCATCGGCATCGTGGCGATGCTGAGCCTGCCCATCTCGCAGTACCCCGACATCGTTCCACCCGAGATCCAGGTCCAGGCCACCTATCCGGGCGCCGACGCCAAGACACTGGAGCAGTCCGTCTCCACGCCGCTCGAAGAGCAGATGAACGGCGTCGACAACATGCTCTACATGCAGTCGGTCAACGCCAACAACGGCCAGGCCACCCTCTACGTCGACTTCGACGTCAAGACCAATCCCGACACCGATCAGGTCCTCTCGCAACTCCGCGTCTCGCAGACGCAGTCGCAACTTCCTCCTATCGTCAACGTCGCCGGCGTCACCGTGCTCAAGTCCCTGCACTCGCCGCTGCTGTTCATCAGCCTTAACTCGCCCAACGGCAAGTACGGGCCTGACTTCCTCACCAACTATGCCATCATCAACCTGCAGGATGAGATCACGCGCGTCAAAGGCGTCAGCCGCGTGCAGATCTTCGGCGGCCAGTACGCCATCCGCGTCTGGGTTCAGCCCGACAAGATGGCTCAGCTTGGCGTCACCGCCACCGACGTCATCAACGCCATCTCCACGCAGAACAACGTCTATCCCGCCGGCCAGATCGGCGGCCAGCCCGTCCCGAACGGTCAACAGTTCACCTACACCGTCCGCACGCAGGGCCGTCTTGTCACGCCGGAGCAGTTCGGCGACATCATCCTCCGTTCTAACCCTGACGGCTCCGTCCTCCATCTCCGCGATGTCGCACGCGTCGAGCTCGGCACCCAGATCTACAACCTCACCGCGCGCTACAACGGCGCACCGTCCGGAATCATGGCGGTCTATCAGCTCCCCGGCTCCAACGCCGTCGAGGTCTCGAATCTCGTCCAGAAACGCATGGCCGAGCTCGCCAAGCAGTTCCCCGCCGGCATTGGGTACAACATCCCGCTCGACACGACCAAGGCTGTCACCGCGGGCATCCACGAGATCGTAAAAACGCTGTTCATCGCGCTCGCTCTCGTCATCTTCGTCGTCTACATCTTCCTGCAGGGATGGCGCGCCACCATCATCCCGCTGATGGCCGTGCCTGTATCGCTCATCGGCACCTTCATCATCTTCCCCGCGCTCGGCTTCACCATCAACACGCTCTCGCTCTTCGGCCTCGTGCTCGCCATCGGCCTCGTTGTCGACGACGCCATCATCGTCGTCGAAGCCGTCGAGCACCTCATCGACACCGGCCTCACGCCGCGGGACGCCACCATCACCGCCATGAAGCAGGTCGGCGGCCCTGTCGTTGCCGTCGCCATCATCCTCGCCGCCGTCTTCATCCCCACTGCCGCGATCCCTGGCATCACCGGCCGCCTCTATCAGCAGTTCGCCATCACCATCGCGATCTCCGTTCTCATCTCGGCTTTCAACGCGCTAACCCTCAGCCCTGCGCTCGCCGCGCTCCTGCTCAAGCCGCGCGACCCCAACCGCAAGCGCGGCCCGCTCGGACGCTTCTTTGACTGGTTCAACAAATTCTTCGGCCGCACCACCGACAGCTACGTCCGCACCTCGAACGTTCTCATTCACAAGTCCACGCTCGCCATGCTCGGCCTGGCCGTCATCGCTCTGCTCGACATCTTCATGGGCTCCAGGCTCCCCACCGGCTTCCTCCCGCAGGAAGACCAGGGGTACATGTACGTCGCCCTGCAGCTCCCCGACGCCTCCAGCCTGCAACGCACCGACGAAGCCGCGCAGAAGATCACCACTGCACTCCTTCAAACTCCCGGCATCCAGGGCGTCGTCGCCGTCAACGGCTTCTCGCTCCTCACTCTCACGCAGAGCACCAACACCGCCTTCTTCTTCGTCTCGCTCAAGCCGTGGGACCAGCGCACGTCGCACGATCAGCAGCTCGCCGCCATCCAGCAGAGCGTGCAACGCAAGCTGATGGGCAGCACCGACGGCATCGCCTTCAACTTCCCGCCGCCCGCCATTCCCGGCATCGGAACCTCCGGCGGCGTCACCATGATTCTTGAAGACCGCTCCGGCAACGATGACCCCGCCTTCCTCACGAAGAACCTCTACGCCTTCCTCGGCGCCGCCTCCAAACGCAAAGAGATTGCTGCTGCCATTCCGTCTTACCTGCCCGCCGTCCCGCAACTCTACGCGGATGTCGACCGCGAAAAAGCATCGCAACAGCAGGTTGATCTGAACAACATCTACACCACGATGCAGACGTTCATGGGCGGCTACCTCGTCAACTACTTCAATCGTTTCGGCCGTCAATGGCAGACCTACGTCGAAGCTGAAGGCAGCTCGCGCACAGACATCAACAACATCAATCAGTTCTACGTGCGCAGCAACAACGGCAGCCAGGTGCCGCTCTCCTCACTCGTTCACGTCAGGCAGATCACCGGCCCCGAATTCATCCTGCGTTACAACGAGTATCCCGCCGCGCAGCTCAACATCACCGGCGCGCCCGGCTATAGCTCCGGCCAGGTCCGACACGCACTCGAAGAGGTCTTCCAGCAGACCATGCCCCAGGGCTTGGGCTTCGACTACTCCGGCATGAGTTTCCAGGAGCAGCAAGCCGAGCAAGGTGTACCCACCTGGGTCGTCTTCGGTCTCTCCATCCTCATCACCTTCCTCATCCTCGCCGCGCTCTATGAGAGCTGGTCGCTTCCCTTCAGCGTTCTGCTCTCCACGCCCGTCGCCATCCTCGGCGCTTACCTCGCCATCTCGATGCGCTCGCTCGAAAACGACATCTTCGCCACCATCGGCCTCATCATGCTCATCGGCCTCTCCGCGAAGAACGCCATCCTCATCGTCGAGTTCGCCGTCACCAATTACAAGCAAGGGCAGCCCATCGCCCAGGCAGCACTCGGCGCGGCCAAACTGCGCTTCCGTCCCATCGTCATGACGGCCTTCGCCTTCATCTTCGGCTGCCTGCCACTGTGGCTCGCCTCCGGCTCCGGCGCAGTCTCACGGCGCATCCTCGGCACCGTCGTCATCGGCGGCATGGTGCTCGCCACCTTCTTCGGCATTCTTCTCATCCCCGTCAGCTTCTCGGTCGTCGAGTACATCTCGCACCGCTTCCGTCGCGGCGGCAAAGGCACCACCATGGACTCCAATCACGACGCCGACCCCAAGGCACTCGCCGCCGCCGCCAAACTCCACGAAGGACCTTACGACCACCTTCACACACTCCCTCACAGCGATGACGGAGGTGCTTCCTGATGTCGCTTGCCAACAGATCCGTCATTCTGAGCGAGCGTAGCGAGTCGAAGAACCCCGAGACCGCTCGTCGCACACATTCCATTCGTCACTTTTCGACCTCGATGCCCAAATCGCTCGCTGCGTTGATCACGATCTCTTTCCTCGCACTCACCGGCTGCAACGTCGGCCCCAAGTACACGCGCCCCAACGTCCCTGCTCCGCCCGCCTTCCGCGGCGCAGACAACGCCGACGTCTCCTCCGACCCCAAGACATCCATCGGCGATCAGCAGTGGTCCACCATCTTCCACGAGCCTGAGCTCCAGGATCTCATCCGCACCGCGCTCCAAAACAACTACGATCTCCGTATCGCCGCCGAGCACATCCTCGAGCAGCAGCAGCAGGTCCGCATCACGCGCTCACAACAGTTCCCGCAGGTCAACGCTGTACTCTCCGGGGCCGGGTCGAACATATCCGCCGCCGGTACCACCGTACTAACCGCCCCGCCGGTCGAGTTCGGCCTCTCCGCCTCCTGGACGCCCGACTTCTGGGGCCTCTACCGCCACCAGACCGAAGCTCAGCGCGATCAGCTCCTCGCGCAGCAGTGGGCGCAGCGCGCCGTGCGCGTCACCCTCGTCCAGCAGATAGCCACCACCTATTTCCAGCTCCGCGCGCTTGATTCGCAACTCGCCATCGCGAAGGACACCGTCAAGGCCCGCCAGGACTCCGTCGACCTCACCCGCACACTCGAGACCGGCGGCGCCGCTCCGCTCTCTGACGTCCGCCAGGCCGAGCAGCTCCTCTACACCGCCACCGCCGAGATCCCACAGCTCCAACAACAAATCCAGCAAACCGAAAACCAGCTCCGCCTGTTGCTCGGCCAGACACCCGGGACCGTCTCTCACTCCGACCCAGCCGCACTCGCTCCGCCACCAACCGATCTCCCCGCCGGCATTCCTTCGCAGCTCCTCGAACGCCGCCCGGACATCGAGCAAGCCGAAGCCCAACTGATGGCCGCCAACGCGAACATCGGCGTAGCCCGCGCGCAATTCTTCCCGCAGCTTTCCCTCAACGGCGAGGGAGGAGCCGCTGGTGCAAACTTCGCCAATCTCCTCGGCGTCGTTCTCGGCACCGGCTCCATCACCCAACCCCTCTTCACAGGCGGCAGGCTTCGCGGCCAGCTTGAGCTCACGAAGGCGCAAAAGGAAGAGCTGGTCCTCAACTACCAGAAGACCATCCTCGGTGCCTTCCGCGACGTCTCCAACGCGCTCATCGCCGCCCAGAAAACCCGCGACACCCGCATCGAGCAGGAGAAGCTCGTCGCCTCCGCGCAGGACGCAACGCGCCTCGCCCGCGTCCGCTATCAGGGCGGAGCCGCCAGCTACCTCGAAGTCCTCACCAACGACTCGAACCTCTTCAACGCGCAGCTCTCCCTCGTCACCGCGCAGCAGAACGAAGCCCTCACCCTCGTCCAGCTCTACTCCGCCCTCGGCGGCGGCTGGCAATAATTCCCGCACAAGGCGTCCTCCAGACCCATCCTTAGCCACTCCGGGCCCTCGCTCTGACCCAGCCTCTCGTGCGTAAGCGCGATACGACCCCCGAGCAGGAGAGTCGTAGCTCAAGTGCGGGATGAGGGGTTATCGCGGTAGAACTCATTTACCTCATGCCCCTGCAAAGTATTGCATTCGCAAAACCATTTCGACCTGCCTTGCGCCGAAACTCGGGCAACTTTGCTACGCAGAAACTGGCCTGCGGATTGCTGCTACTGCGAACGCACCCCACTTTGCCATTTCGACCGAGGTCAAACTATGCGCCGGTTCCGGTACTCCTCCCTGATCGTGTGTTCCCTTCTCGTCTCTGCAATGTCAGCGACTGCAATCGCGCAGCATACGCCCAAAGTTTAACCTTGTTCGGGGTGAGATCAACGACAAGAAGACCGTCGTATTCCACGGCAATGTGCGTCCCGAGGTCACCGCTGACAACGATCGCGGAGCCGTGGAAGACAGCATGCCGCTGATTCAGATGCACCTGATTCTCGCCCGTTCCCCGGAGTCGCAGGCTGCCTTCGAGCAGTACCTTCAGGATCTCCAGAATCCCCAATCGGCCAACTTCCACAAGTGGCTCACCGCCGCCCAGGTCGGCGACATGTTCGGCCCCTCTGACGAAGACGTCGCTCGTCTGACAGAGTGGATGACCGGCAAGGGCTTCACGGTGGACAGCATCACTCCCGATCGGTCGTCGATGGTGTTCGACGGCACTGCTGGCGACGTACGCAAGGCCTTCCACACCTCGATCCATCATCTTTCGGTGAATGGCACGCCTCACATCGCCAACATGAGCGATCCAGAGATTCCCGAGGCGCTTGCTCCGGTCGTCGCCGGCATCCTGCCCGTCAATGACTTCAAGCCGCGTCCCATGTCGATCAAGCGCGCGGCGGCCGTAAAGCCGAATGTGGCCGCCCCCAACGGGTATAACCTCCTCGGTGCAGCCGACCTCGCTACCATCTACAACTTCAATCCACTCTTCAAGGCCGGTATCACAGGCAAGGGACAGACGATCGTGGTTGTCGAGGACACGGATCTGTTCACCAATGACGATTTCACGTTGTTCCGCAAGAATATGGGCCTTAGCCGCCCTTATCCCACAGGGAACCTGTCTGTGGTCCACCCCGGCCCCGGCTGCACCGACCCAGGGGTAAACGGTGATGATGGCGAGGCCGCCATCGACGTCGAGTGGGCGTCCGCGGCCGCACCCGCCGCAACCATCGTCCTTGCCTCCTGCACCGATACGTCGAACGCGGCTGCCGGCTTCGGCGGGTTCATTGCCCTCCAGAACATGCTCGGTGCCGCCAATCCCCCGAAAGTCGTCAGCGTCAGCTACGGCGAATCTGAGGAGGCGAACGGCGCAGCATCGAACCTGTACATCAACAACCTCTACGCGTTGGGTGCCGCGGAGGGCGTTTCCATCTTCGTCTCCTCCGGCGACGAGGGCGCGGCCAGCTCGGATGCGAATCGGACTGTCGCCACGCACGGCATCACCGTCAGCGGCTGGACGTCCACACCCAATAACGTCTCGGTTGGCGGTACAGATTATGCTGACACCTTCCTCGGCACGACCGCCAATTATTGGAGTCCGACCGACGGCCCAAACTACCTGACCGCGAAGTCCTACGTTCCGGAGATTCCGTGGAACGACTCCTGCGCAAGCCAATTGATCTACGTCGCCCTCGGCTATGGCAGCGCGGTCGGCACTAACGGCTTCTGCAACAGCACCACCGCCTCGCAAGACGGCCTCCTGACCACGGCTTCGGGTAGCGGCGGTCCTAGCGGCTGCGCCACCGGAACTGCCTCTACGCGCAATGTCGCCAGCGGAACGTGCGCCGGCTACGCCAAGCCATCGTGGCAGTCTGTCTTCGGCAATCCCGCCGACGGTGTGCGTGACATCCCCGACGTCTCTCTCTTTGCCGCGAATGGCGTCTGGAATCACTACTACGCCGTCTGCTATTCCGATACCAACGTCAACCGCACCGGAGGCGATGCTGGCCCCTGCACCACTGATCCCTCCAACTGGGCGGGCTTCGGTGGAACCTCCGTCTCCAGCCCCATCTGGGCCGGAATCCAGGCGCTCGTCAACCAGTACACAGGCACGGCCCAGGGTAATCCGAACCCGGTGCTCTACTCGATCGCCAACGCGGAATACGGGGCGAGCGGAAACGCTGCGTGCAACTCGGATGCCGCTGGTGGTCCAGCGTCGTCCTGCATCTTCTACGACGTCACGCTGGGTGATATGGACGTCAACTGCGCTGCCCTGAGTGGTGTCTTCCACAACTGCTACAACTCCGGCGGGACCGACGGAGCTCTCTCCACCAGCAATTCCGTATTGCAACCAGCGTACGGCACCAACGCCGGATGGGACTTCGCCACCGGCATTGGAACCACCAACGCCTACAACCTGGTCACAAACGCTGCGTGGCCGAAATCGGGGCCGCCGCAACAGTGAACTACTAGCGACTGACTTTCTTAGAGGATGAATTACTTAAGGGGACAAACTTTTATGCACAAATCATTAGTAGTTCTGGCTCTCTTCTCCGCGTCTGTCTTCGCCGCTCAGTCGGCGAAGGCAGACGATGCCTGCAGCAGCGTCGCGGGCAATCTCGTCACGACGAACTGCGGCTTCGAAACCGGCGACTTCACCGGCTGGTCGGGCACCGTCCTGAGTGAACCCGACAGTTTAGCGGGTGTCGATAACCTCGATCCGTTTAGTGGCACCTACGAAGCCTACCTGGGAAATGAGTCGGGGAATGACACCCTCTCCCAGACGTTAAACACGGTGGCGGGTACTACATACACGATCCAGTTCTATCTCGATAACACCTCCGACGCTGACGCTAACAATCCGAACGACTTCAGCGCCGCCTTCGGCAGCACAATAGGCTTTACCGAGACGAACGCTCCAGCGGGCTCTTATGCCGTCGAGAGCTTCACTGCGCTTGCGACCGGCTCTTCGACGGACTTGACCTTCACATTTGAGAACGGGCTCGGCTTTTTTGATCTGGACTCCGTCAGTGTGGTGGCCGTCCCCTCAGTCGGTCCAGTGCCCGAACCCGGCAGCCTGATGCTGCTTGGAACCGGAGCCCTTGGCCTTCTCGGAGCAGCCCGTCGACGTCTGAAGCGCTAGCCTGAACTCCCGCACCAGAAGGCTCGCACCTCTGCAATAACCGATCATTCGTGCCAGTGAGGAGTAAGTGCAAAACGCTCTTCACTGGCACAACGTTTTTAGACTCGGCCGCCTGAGCCGTCCTGGCGAGATCGCATCGCCACAAATCCCACGATCAGCAAAACCGCCGAAGCAACAAACACAACCTCCAGCAACGGGCGCAGCCGCGTGGCGATCGGCATCGCCGCGCCCGCTCCCATCCACAGCGCAACATACGCCGCGATGCACATCGGGCACTTCGGCAGCAGCACCAGCAACGCGCCTGAACCCACGCATCCGCTCACGCCGCTCCACCATCTGCGCCGCGGCCTCCGTTCCCTCCCTGTATGGCAGCAATTCATAGCTCACCCCTCAGCCTGCACAACTCTGCTGTGATTACAAACTCCAGCCCTCACTACGCATCCGCTACTTCTTCACGGACGCCTTCGCAATTCTCTCCATCAACATTCCCCATCCGCGCTCAACATTGCTCAACTGCTCCTTGATCTGCGGATCAAACGCAATCCACGCCATCGCCCGATGCGTGAACCGCAGTTTCGTCACACCGTTCTCTTCCTTCAACCTGTACTGCACATTCGAGCTCGCCGGGTACGACATGAACAGCGGCCCATGAATCTCAATCAGCGATGGCGCCTTGATCGCCTGCACCGTTCCCCACCAGTGCCCTGCACCGTTGCCCAGGTCGCGAAACCATCGCCCGCCCGGCCACGCCTCCAGCTTCATCGGCATCGCCTCGCCCGCCTCGCGCTCATTCAGCGGCCCCATCTGCTCCAGGATCGTCTCGAACACCACATCCATCGGCGCCGCGATCTCCTCTTCCTTCACAATCTCCAGCATGTTCACCGTCTGTTCCGTAATCGCTGCTGACATCTCGCTCTCCTTGTCCTGATTTGTCTGCTTTATTTCTTGCCCTTGCGCGTCTCGTTCTCACGCGCAATCCTGTCCATCGCCTTCTGCTCCGCGCGCTCCTTGATGCGGCTGATCTGATCCGTCCAGTAACGCTCGAACGTCTTCACCCAGTCATGGATCGGCTTCAGCTTCGCCGCCTCCAGCCTGTACATCCGGTGCTGTCCACGCTTCACCGTCGTCACCACTCCAACCTTCCGCAGCACGCCCAGGTGCTTCGACACAGCCGGCTGCGCCATCCGCATACGCACAACCACGTCATTCACCGCCCACTCCTGCCCATTGCTCAGCAGCGCAAGAATCTCCCGCCGTCGAGGCTCCGCCACTGCATTGAAGACATCCGTCGTTGTCGCGGCTCGTGCCATGCTCAAGTTTATATTCCCATATCGGAATATTTGTCAAGAGCCTGCTGACATTGCTCCACATCGGAATCTGCTATTGCGTCTTGGTTATCAGTGACTCGGCCTACGACTGATAGTTCTTTCAGTTGTAGGGTCTCTAGTTCCGCCTTAAGTTGGGCCAGGATGTAGCTGCATCTGCCTTCGCGCAGCCCTGAGCAATCATCACAAGGAGAAAGAACATGTATTTCACCGACGACTCTCTGCTACCCGAAAATCAAGCTCCACTGATGATCACCGCAGCCCCCTACGGGCCGGTCTGGATGCCGGTTGATTGCACGCCTGAACAGAGACTACCCGTCACCTGGGACGAACAGGTCCAAGCCGCAGTTGACTGTTACAACGCCGGTGCAACACTTCTGCACATCCATGTGCGCGACCCCAAGACTGGCCACATCTCAAAAAACTTCAATGAGTACAACGATCAGATTGGACGTCTACGCAAGGCAGTGCCCAAGATGATCCTGCAGCTCGGCGGGTCGATCTCGTTCGCTCCCGAGCCCGGAGAGGACGCGAAGTTCCAGAGCTACGACTCGCGGCATAAGCTGGCCGAAATCGATCCCAAGCCGGACCAGGTCACGGTTTCCTGTGGCAGCACGCTCTATGACCTCACTGCGTTACACCCGGTAGATGATGCCTTTCAGGGAACGCGCTTCACCAATCCGGCGATGCTTCATGCGATGGCCAACCTGGTGGCAGACGCGACTCCCGACTTCTATCTCGAAAACATCAAGCGTCTGGTCCAACACGGCATCCAGCCGTACTTTGCGCTTCCTCATATCCACGGTCTTGAGCTCGTGGAGCGCCTGATCCGCAAAGGCTATTACATGGGGCCGATGAACGGATTCTTCAGCATCGGCAGCGGGGGCGTGTGCGGCGCAAACCCGTTTGACTTGATGGAGCTAATCCGCCGCACGCCCCACGGCTCCTTCTTCACCTACCAGACGACGTTCCGCTTGACCCATCCAGTCGCGATGATCTGCATCGCCCTCGGGCAACACACGCGCGCCGGCATCGAGGATAACCTCTGGAACACCACCAAGGGTGTCCGCATGTCGACGATCGAAATGATCGAGCGCCACGTTCGTATCGCCAAAGAACTGGGGCGCGCGATCGCCACGCCCGAGCAGGCGCGTCAGATGCTGAAAATCGGCGTGACCTACGCAACCACCGAGGAGACGCTGGCCAACCTGGGCCTGCCGCCGAACCGCCGCCCCGGCAACATGGGCTTCATGGTGCATGAGACCGATGGAAGGTTCCACCCGGCAGCGCAGGGCGGATGCGGACACATCCACGCAGGCGAGTGGGAGGAGACGCTGGAGACCGTGAAGGTAATATCCATGAGCAGCTAGCGAGCATTGCGAAGCGCCGGGTCGTTCCTTTGCGGAGATGCTATGGCGGACTTTGTTGAAGTTGCGCGGATTGAGCGGATTCCTCCCGGGTCGGGATTTCCGTTCAACGTCGCGGGCAAAGACATCGCCATCTTCAATGTGGACGGAACGATCTGCGCGATCGCCGACACCTGTCCTCACGCTGGCGGCTCTCTGGGACTCGGAAAGCTCGGCGGCAGCATCGTGACTTGTCCAGTGCATGGGATGAAGTTCGACGTCACAACGGGGTGCTTCGCGGGCACTCCGCACTTTGGAGTTACTTCATTTCCCGCAAAGGTTGTGGACGGAATAATCCTGGTGTCGCTCGGCTCAGAAAGATAAGAAAGGACGCCAGAGCATGAAGCTCAAAGACAGGGTGGCATTGATCACGGGCGGAGCACAAGGGTTAGGCAAGGCGATTGTTCTGGCAGCTACCGGCACTCTCATAACGGGGAGAGCCTGATGGACGTCCTAGTCATCGGCGCTGGTCCCGCGGGTCTGTCTGCTGCACTTCGAGCCGCAGAGTTGGGTGCCCGAACATCTCTTGTGACCCGCGGCGAACTCGGCGGGATGGCGGCCTGTGATGGACCTGTGCCCGTGCGAACATTGGCTCACGCAGCCCGCTTACTCCGCGAAACCCGACAGCTCGGTCAGTATGGCATCGACGTAAGCGAGCCGGTTCTTGATTATCCCCGGCTGCTCGCACGTGTGCGTGAAGTCGTCAAGGATGTGCGCGAGCATTCTATCCGGCGAGAACAGGTCGAACGCCTCGGCGTGACGATCTACGAAAATTCCGGCACAGCTCGCTTCATCGATCCGCACACCATTGAGACCGGAAGTGGACTTCGGCTCCATGCAGACAACGTGGTCCTTAGCGCGGGCGGAACAATCCGGCAACTCCCAATTCCTGGCTTCGAGCACACCGCCACCCACAGCGACGCATGGAGCCTGACCTCAGTTCCTCCGTCGATTGTCGTCGTCGGAGCAGGAGCGACAGGCGTGCAGGTCGCATCAATCTTCCAGGCCTTCGGCACGCGAGTTCAACTCTTTGAAGCCGGACTGCGTATCCTCCCTACCGAAGACGAAGACGTATCCGCCGCGGTCGTGGTGGCCTTTCGAGAGTCGGGGATGGTGGTTCGCGAGAACTTTGGAGCCATCGAGTCATTCGAGAAGACGCCGGTTGGTGTGCGGATGGTCTTCTCGAAAGATGGAACGCGACATAGCGCCGAAGCTAAGCTCGCGGTGATGGCGGTTGGCTGGGTGGCCGACACTGCAGGTCTTAACCTCACCGCGGCAGGCGTCGAAACCGATCCTCGTGGCTATGTGTGGGTCGACGAATACCTCCGAACCTCCGCACCAAATGTCTTTGCGGCGGGCGACATCACGGGCCGCTTGATGCTCGTCCCGCAGGCGATCCATGACGGGTTCGTAACCGCCACGAATGCCGTGCAAGGCCCGGTAATGACGTTGGGGCACCAGGTGAGTCCGATTGGAAGCTTCACCGACCCCGAATATGCGCAGGTGGGCCTGACCGAAGCCAAGGCTCGCGAGACACACGATGTAGAGGTGGTCGTGGTGCGCTTCGACGAGACTGTGCGCACTATCATCGATGGCCGGACGACCGGGTTCTGCAAGCTAATCGCCGACCGCGCGACGGGCAGAATTCTCGGCTTCCATGTTGTGGGCGAGCGCGCCGTCGAGATCGTCCAGGTGGCGGCGATTGCCATGGCCGCAGGGCTGAAGGTGGACAACCTGGCTCACATTCCGCTCTCGTTTCCCACCTATACCGGAATTGTCGCCCGAGCAGCATACCGTGCCGCCCATCAGATCTACCCAGAGTTAAGCAGGCACGCGGACGCACCAAGCGGAAGATTGAGCAAATGACCCGAGGCCACTGGTCGTATCTCTCTTTGTTCGCGATGGAGACCGTTGGGACGGTCATGCTCTATTGGAAGATAGTGCCGCTGTACCGACTCCTTTCGGCTGATCCGACAACCTATGGGAAACGCGCGGGGACGACGCTCTGGTCGCTTGCAGCAATCGCATTGATTCAAGCCGGGTATTGGATTCGCTATCGGACTGACCCCGCAACACCAAGCCTCGTCAGCGTCACACTCGGCCATATCGTGGTGTTCTTGTCGCGCATGGTTTTCACCCTGGCGACCGCTGTGTTTTCGTTCGTATTTATCTCCGAGAAACTCGCGTCTGAAATGCCGGTGTTTCGCTACGTCCTTACGGTCGTGGGGCTGTTTTCCTTATTCCTGTATTCGCAGGAATTACAGCACTTGGGAACCAGGCTGATGTGCCGCGAGAAAAAGCAATGACCGACATCGCAGGTAAGACGATCTACATCACCGGAGGGGCCAGCGGCATGGGCCTGATGTCCGGCAAGATGCTGGCTGGGCTCGGCGCGCACATCGTCATTCTCGATCTAAATCCGAACGACGCCGCGTTGCTTGAGGTCGAATCGGCACGCCGTACGCCGCAGCAGCGCGTGGCTCGCTACAAAGTCAACATCGCCGACCACGACGAGGTGATACGCATCATCTCAACGGTTGTTGCCGAGGTCGGCGCACCGGACATCGTGATCTCGATGGCCGGTATTGGGGGGGCCGAAGAGTTCGTCAATTTGAAGTTTGAGACCTTCGATCAGGTGATCCGTGTCAACGTTTACGGCACAAGAAACGTCGTCGCAGCGGTGCTGCCCGCTATGCTGGCGCGCGGCAACGGCAAAATCGTTCTCGTCGGCTCCATGGGTGGAATCATTCCGGTATACGGCTACACCGCTTACGGTACTTCGAAGTTTGCGGTCGTCGGTCTTGCACAATGCCTGCGTTACGAACTCAAGCCACGCGGCGTGAGTGTCGCTTGCTTCTGTCCCGGTGAAGTCGCAACGCCCGGTCTGGCGGCTGAGCGCAAGTCGCTGCACGCAGCCTCAGCAGCGCTGAAACGCATCGGCGGGACGATGCCTGTGGAGGACGCTGTGCGCGGACTCGTCCATGGCATCCAGCTCGACAAGTTCCTGATCATCCCCGGATTCAACACAAAGCTGACGTATTGGATGCACCGGCTTACGCCGACCTGGCTGTGGAATGTGGTTACCGACCGCATGGTCGCAAGGGCCCTCCCGAAGGACAACCGCCACTCGGAAAAGGAGAAATCATGAGCGCCGAAACAAGGGACTTTAAAGGAAACACAGATGCAACGCCTGGCGCGCCTGCGGGTCCGTGGGATTCATCTCTGGACAAATTTCGCGAATGGGATCCGCAGTGGGCCGAGCTTTGCTTCAGGATGAGCACCAATCCGTGGACTCACAGTGTTCTGCCTCGGAAGTTCATCGAGTTGGTCAGCATCAGTCTGAATGCCGCCTGCACCAATCTCAATCCGCAGGGAACGCGCCACCACATTCGCGCCGCGCTCGATGCAGGCGCGAGCCGGGAAGAGATTTTATTTGCGCTTAAGTGCGGATCCGTTTTGTCCATTCACTCGTGCAGTCTTGCCGCGCCCATTCTTCTGGAAGAAGCCAAAGCCGCCAATGTGCAGTTGACTCCGCGAGCCAACACGGAGCCGACGCCAGCCTGTGACGCAATGCGGAAGATCGGACAATGGAACGCCGCGTGGGATCCGTTCTTCGAACTCGATCCGGTATTCACAGACGAATTCATGGCCATGGGCGGGGCCATCTACAAGAGCGGAATCATGACACCTAAGGAGGTCGAACTTCTCAGCATCGCCCTCGATGCCTCCGTGACGCACATGTATGCGCCCGGCACCCGCCGCCACATCAAGAACGCACTGAAGGCAGGCGCGACCGTGGAGGAGGTGATGGAAGTGCTTAAGCTGTGCGTCACCCTCGGAGTTCAGACCTTCAACATGAGCCTGCCGATCCTGGCGGAGGAACTGCAACACCGATGATGTTGCGCCTCACCCCTTGACACACCCCTTTACAATAGAAGTAGAGAGTCCTCCATAACCCCGGCACTCGCGGATTCAGTTCGATGGCCTCTAACCTGTTTTAGATCAGTACTTTGCGCGCAACTGCTTTAGATTGAAGACTTTGCACTTAAAGTCCACGACTAAGTCCATTCTCCTCTAGACTTTGCGCAAAAAGTGACGGGGAGGGGATACACTACCCCCGACATGCCGAAAGAGAAATCCTCTCCACCACCCGGCGCGCGCGTCAGCCTCAAGATGCTCGCCGAGTACCTCGACCTCTCTCCGGCAACCGTCTCCTTCGTCCTCAACAACGCCCCCAATCGCTCCATCCCCGAACCCACTCGCGAGCGTGTCCGCGCCGCCGCCCGCAAGTTCGGCTACCGCCCCAACCTCATCGCCCGCTCTCTCCGCGGCACCACCACCCTCACCGTCGGCATCCTCATCCCCGTACTTGGCGAGGGCTATCACGCCCAGGTCCTCTCCGGCGCCGCCGACGTCCTCATGCGCGAGGGATACTTCTTCTTCACCGCCCACCACCGCCACCGCGCCGACCTCATCGCCGAGTACCCCCGCATCCTCCACTCGCGCGGCGTCGACGGCATCCTCTCCATCGACACTCACCTCCTCGAATCACCCCCTGCCCCCACCGTCGCCGTCGCCTCCCACGCCCCCCTGGCGGGGGTCACCAACATCGTCCTCGACAGCACGCGCGCCGCGGAGCTCGCACTCGGTCATCTCTTCCGTCTCGGTCATAGAAAAATTGCGTTCATGCGCGGGCAGGATTTCAGCTCTGACTCGAACACTCGCTGGCGTGCGACGCTGCAGGTTGCGCGCACGCTCGGCCTCCGCATCTCACCCGATCTCACCATTCAGCTTGAGAAGGACATGCAATCGCCTGAGCTCGGCTATCCCGGCACACAACAACTGCTGATGCGCCGCCGCGACTTCACCGCGATCGTCTGCTTCAACGACATCTCGGCGATCGGCTGCATTCGCGCGCTGCACGATGGCGGCCTCCGTGTTCCGCATGATATCTCTGTCATCGGCTTTGACGATATTCAATCCGCCAACTACTACGTTCCCAGCCTCACTACCATTCGCCAACCGCTGCAAGCGATGGGCGAACTTGCCGCAACAACGCTGCTGAAGAAGATCGCGCGGGAACGGCAACCGGAGACCCTCCGCGTTGACCCAGAACTCATCGTGCGTGAATCGACGGGCCCAGTCTCCGCGTCGACATCCGAACCAGCACCGAGGCGCAAGCGCAAGAGCTGAGCTCTCCGCGTCGACCGGACATTCCACGAGCGTTTGCCGTACTCTGTTCTTTGCCTCGAGCCCTATCCGATGGCGATTCGAACCCCAGGAGAACCATGTCATCTTCCATCCTTGATCTCTTCCGTCTCGACGGTCGTGTCGCTCTCATCACCGGTGCAGCCAGCGGACTCGGCGCCGCCATCGCCACTGCGCTCGCACAGGCCGGAGCGCAGGTGGCTGTGCATGGGAACCGCCGCGCCGCTATCGATACAGCCAGGGCCATCGGCGCAACCGCTGCAGCCTTTCAGGCTGATCTCGGAGACACCGGCGGCGCTGAGGCGCTGTTCGCCGAAGTGAGGCAGCGCTTCGGCCGAGTAGACATCCTCGTGAACAACGCCGGCACGATTCACCGCGACGCCGCCGAGGAGTTCAAGCTCGAGGACTGGCAGCGCGTGCTGCAGGTCAACCTCACGAGCGTCTTCCAACTCTCGCAACTGGTGGGCCGTGACCTGCTCTCGCGCAAATCAGGCGGGAAGATCATCAACATCGCTTCCCTGCTGAGCTTCCAGGGCGGCATTCGCGTTCCGGCCTACACGGCGTCGAAGGGCGGAGTCGCGCAGCTCACCAAGGCGCTCGCCAACGAATGGGCACCTCATAACATTCAGGTGAACGCCATCGCTCCCGGCTACTTCGCAACCACCAACACCGAAGCGCTCCAGGCCGATCCTGTCCGCAACCGCCAGATTCTCGAGAGAATCCCGGCTGGACGCTGGGGAAAGCCGGAGGATCTGGCCGGAACCGCAGTCTACCTGGCATCGGCGGCGAGCAACTATGTGACCGGAACCGTTCTGACCGTCGACGGCGGTTGGATGAGCCGCTAGCAGCTGCAACAACATAGCGGCCTGCGACCTATCGGGCGTTACACCATCGTGCCATTGGATCCGGCCTGAAACCGACCCATACTTTTCATTGCGGGCAAGTGTCCCGCGTGGAGAGGCCGATGGCTTTTGAAAATCAGGGACTTCAGGATGTGGTTCTGCATCTGCCCGCCGCTCTGCGTGACCGCGCTGAGGAGATGGCCTCTCGCGAGAGCCTCTCTCTAAATCTATTTGTGCTGATGGCTGTGGCTGAAAAACTTCAGCGCCTCCAGCTTCAGTACATTCTCGAACTCAGCGAGAAAGAAGAAATCCACAGCGTGACGAGCGCGATCGGCGACTCGCTGGTCCACTAATCTCTCCTGCAAGTTCTCTAAATCCTCTTCGAGAAGTGCAATCGCGTAGCGCGCTGGCTTTGGGAACGCTGCGTCTCGGCGCCGATTTGCCTGACTGCATGTAAGAGTTAAAATCTTTCGTTTGAATAAATCGGTGTGTGTGTCAGGTTCACCCGGTTCCGGGTCACGCGAGTCTCTGAGTGAGATCAAGATGACAGTTGCTCAGTTTGGCGCGGAAGACTCGATAGAAAATTCGTTCAACAACACTCTGCAATTTTCTTCATAGTCACTCCTGAGAAGTAACTCAAGTACCAGAAGTTACAAACAACCGTTAAACGATGTATGTGCTCCAACAAGGTGAGCATGCAGACGTAGTTTTCGGGTCCATCGGCACCGTTCGCTGGTCACCGTCCTGGGGAGGGTTTGCAGCTCAGGTGACAGCTACTTCAGGCACTTCGCTGGAGGCGGAGTCGAGGAGAACTATGAACCATGGGTTAAAGCTTCTTGCCCTTGGAGCTGCATTTGCAGTTTCAGCAACCATAGCTAAGGCAGATAGCATCAATGGAAGTTTTTTTATCCAAGGAAACGACACCTACACACCTTCCAGCGTCACGTTCGGCACAGCTACCGTAGGTGCCGGTCTGGATACTGGAACGCAAGGAATCAGCGGCAGCTTCGCTGCTTACCTGCGGGATGGAGACTTGGTTGTATTCACCAGCCCAATCACCTATACGCAGGGAACAAACATGGTGAACCCGGCAGCCACGGCGTTTACCATCTACAACGGCTCGAGCACCTCGGACGGAGCTCTCTATTCCTTCGCGGTGACCGATTACACCGCCACATATACGAATTGCACAGGCCAGTCGGGGCTACCTTGCAATGGCAACACCGGTAATACCTTCCTGGACATCAGCGGTGCTGGAAATTTCACAGCAGAGGGTGCAGCGGCTTCGCAAGGGATGTCCGGAGGCACATTCGATTTCAGCAGCCAGACCGTCGCGGGACAGGTAGACACTGACTTCTCGGTTTCTGCGCAGGCAACGTCGACGGTCGCCGCCACGCCGGAGCCAAGCAGCCTTGCTCTTCTAGGAACCGGCCTCCTGGGTGCAGCTGCGTTTGCTCGTCGTCGCTTCACAGTGAAGACGTCGGCCTAACACTCTTAATCACCACCACTACGAGGGAGCCCGAAAAGGGCTCTCTCTTTTTGTCTCGTGCGCAGCAGTTGCGAACTCCAACTACCGAGGAGCACCGCCTGATCCCTCGAGCGCAAAGCAAAGTGAGGCGGCAGATTGAATCTGCCGCCCCACCGTAGAGCAGCGCGCTAGCTCAGAGAGCCGAGCGCTTTGTTCGCGTCGTTGCCTGTCTGCGTTCCGGGAGCGAGACTGGCCGCTTTCTTCAGGTGATCGACGGCGTTCGCCTTGTCCCCCATCTTGCTGTAGACCATACCGAGGTGGTACTGGATTGACGCATCGTTCGGCGAGGTCTTGGCCGCGTCCTCGAGCAGATCACGCGCCGACCCGTAGATGCCCTTGTGATAGAAGGCCCATGCAAGCGTATCGGCGGTGTTCGGCGAATGCGGCATCGAGCGCCGGGCCGATTCCGCCAGCGACATCGCCATATCCACATCCTGTCCGTTCTGCAGCATCAGGAACGCCAGGTTGTTCTGCGCGACGGCATTGTCGGGCTGAATGACCAGCGCCTTCTTGTAGTAGTCCATCGCTCCATTCGCGTTGCCCCGCGACTCTTCCAGAGTGGCAAGGACAACGTCGCCTTGCGGATCGTTCGGATGCGCGTTCGCAAATGCCTGCCACTTCGGGATGGCAGCGGCTGCGTTTCCTGAAGCAGTCGCCGCACGCGTGTAGGCCATCAGTGTTCCTGGGTCGGAGTTCAGTTGCATGGCCTTCTCGGCTGAACTCATTGCGCCGTTGACGTCCTTCTGCGCAAGCTGAATGTTGGACAGAACTACATACAGCGCACTATTGTTCGGCGACTTGCTAATCTCCTGCTGTACCAGCGCAGTGGCCTTCTCAGGCTGCTTCTGGAACATGTAATAACTGACAAGCGTCTCCAGCGCCGGAAGCTGATTCGGATTCGCATCCAGCGCCTGCTGCATGAGTTGTTCGCCCTCTGAATACCGCTTCTGCCTAAAGCGAATCTCGCCGAGCGCAACCAGGGAGGCCGAATCCTTGGGGTTCTTCTTGATCGCGGTCTGCAGGTCGGCATCTGCCTGGTCCACACGGTTCTGGTTTACCTCCGCTACAGCGCGCCACAGATAGCCGTCGGAGAGATTCGGGAAGCGCGTGATGAGCGTTGCTGCAATTTGTTCGAGCAGAGCGTTGTCCTTGTTCGCCGCAGCGAGCGCGGCAAGCTCGCGCTGAGCCGGCAGATTGCCCGGTTGCGCCAGGGTCACAGCGCGGAAGTTCTGCTCCGCTCCCGCAGAGTCGCCCTTCGCTTTGTCCGCCAGGCCGAGCCAATACTTCAGCGTGATGTTGTCGGGCGAATTCTTGGCCGCCTTCTCCAACAGGGTGTACGCGTCGTTTGTCTTGCCGTTGTGCAGCAGGAGCATACCCGTGATCGCCTGCACCTGCGGATCGTTCGCGTTGGTCTTGTTCAACTCGTCGACGATCTGCTGGACCTTCGCATAGTTCCCCTGATCTATGAGGGCCTGCGCGTAAACCATCTTAATCGGGACGCTCTTGGGATACTTGTTCGCCAGCTGCTCGTAGACAGGGACCGTGCGGTCCATCTGCCCGGTCTGCCGGTAGTAGTTGAACAGCAGGCTCGCGCCCTCACTGGTATCGTGCGCCACATCCGTGGCCTGCATCAGCGTGGCCTCGGCCTTAGCCTTGTCTCCGCCCTGGTAGTACAGCCCGGCGAGCGCGAGCCATGCGCGAACGCTCTTCGGATCGGCCTGCGTCGCGGCCTGCGCCTCAGCAAGGGCTCCCGCACTGTCACCCTTCCTCTGCAGGATGCTGGCGAGCAACAGGTGTGCGGGAGCGTTCTTCGGATCCAGCTTCACCGCTTGCCGGACGGAGGCCTCAGCGTCCTTGGCAGTCGCAGGATCGGAGCCCTGGATGAGTCCGAGCTGGGCGTGGAAGCCGGCGCGATTGGGAGCGTAGGTCAGCGCCTGCTGAATGTCCGTGAGCGCCTCCGCATGGTCGTTGTTCGCCAGTGCGATGCCCGACTTCAGACCCCAAGCATCGGCGTTCTTCGGATCGATGGCGAGAATTGCATTCGCCTGCTCAAGAGATCTCGGATACTGCCTTCCGGCCAGGTAAATCTGGCCGAGTTCCAGGCGTGCCTCGACATTTTTCGGGTCCAGATCGACCGTGCGCCGCAGCTCGCTGTAGGCGCCGACGCCCGAGCCGCTCTTCATGTAGGCCTTGGCAAGCTCGTAGTGGGCCGCCGCGAAGTGAGGATCAATCTTGATCGCGTTGGAAAACTGGATGATCGCTTCCTTCTCTTTGCCCTGCGCGGCATACGCCTTTCCGCTGTTCAGGTACTTAGCCTTCCGAACGTTCGGGTCGCGCGTGCAACCCTGCGCCAGCAGAGCCAGAATCGTCAAACAAACGAGAGCCGGAACACGGCCCATCCGGTAAGAGTGCGAGGTCTTCATCAACGTTCCTTCCCAATGCCGCTGTCCAAGCCGGCCGCGTCCTTCTCAACACAAAACGGGTAACAACCCGTTGCTATGAACTACACCAAACGACTAATCACTGCGAACGATGCCGAACAACGAATACCTGCCAACCACGCCGCCCCGTCCACTTGCGCAGAGGCGGAGGCATGAGCCGGGCTGAAGAGTTTCAGAGACACCATCAGTTTGGAATAAACCGGGGTAGAAGCGGCGTAACCTGATTGGCAAAGTGCACCGCACGCTGCTGTGCAGACTCCAGCGCCTCGTTCGGGCCAACCGGCGTGACGATCCGCACGAGAGCGCCATCCGTCCGGTTCCACCGAACTGCATCCAGCATCATGTAGGCCTTGGCCAGATAGTCGCTGGCCACGCTGCGGCCGTGCGCGAGATACCAGTAGAGCACTACCTGTTTCTGTCCGGCGTTTCCGATCAGATATTCGCCGACCGGATACGGCCTTCCGTCCGCGGTCGGAAGATTGATCACCTTCGAAGACAGAAACGCCCACCCTGCACCAGGCAGGCAGTTCTGCGGAGAATGAATCGACTGCCCCGACCGCTGCGTCGGGAAGTAGCCGATAAAGAGCGACACCGGAGTCTCGGCGGGCTGCCCCGTAGGCCCAAGATTTGTGTAGATCCGATTCAGAAAGCGTCCGTCCCCCAGCACCGCAAGCGTCTCGCTATCCAGAGGAAAGTCCTGCGCCGTCCAGCCGTTGATCGTGGATGGCATGAGGGAGAGAGGAGGCGTCGGCGGAACGCGGTCCGTATCTCCACGCAGCCGCAGCGCGGTAAGAGTCGCCGCCAGAAGAACAAATACCGTCCAGAACTTTGCCGATCTCATCGCTGCACCCCCGGCCTGCGCCAGACACTCATCGCAGTGTGAAGCAGGTACAGGAGAGTCAAGGAGAAACAGAAGATCAGCCAGCCTGAGAACTCATGAAAGAATCCCAGCGCCTTCTCCGGGTCCCAGTATTGGACCGCGAGGCCAGTGCCCACGATGCGCGCGCCGTTTGCCGCCACTGCAATCGGGATAGCCGCCAGCGCAAGAATCACCCGCCGCTTCACGCTGGGCTCGAGGAAGTAGCCGTAAAAGACCGCCGCAGTGAACAGACTCATCAGGGAACGGATGCCGCTGCAGGCCTCAGCCACCTCGAGTGGCATCGAGGGCAATTGGATGATGTTGCCGTCGCGCAGCACCGGAACGCCAAACAGTGGAAGCGCCGCGCTGGCAACTTTCGAAGCGAGAATCTGCAACGGGAAGGTGATCTGGTTGTAGATGACCTTCGGCCATGGAATCCCCAGCAGCAGCACCAGCAGCGGAAAGCGGAGCTCCCGCAGCATCTGGCGTCCGGCCAGCGTCCAGATGAGACCGCCCAGCAGCATCAAAATCGAGAGACGCGCAAGAAACAGCTCCGCTCCGTAAACCCCGAGAAAGAGCGTAAAAATGCCGGCGACGATAAGTGGAACGCCCGCCCAACTCTGATGCACAGGAGTGTTCCGCAACGTCTCCCGCTTCGTCCAAACAAGGTAGGCTGAGAAGAGCGGGACCAGGAATCCATGCGAGAAGTCGGGCTGCGAGTACCAGTCGTAGACGAGCTTGGTTGCGATGCCCCAGTAAAGCGCAATCAGAAGAGTCATTAACAGAATCGCTGGCAGCCACCGCTGCCAAGCCGTGCGAACAGGAACCACCTGGCGCTCCTGGCTCGGCGGAGCGACAGGGCTGGGATGGATTACCGGTTGGGTGACCATCATGGGTCGAGGATCCTCTAGAGATGGACCGAGCAATTTGATTGCCGTTTGCGACTGGCGCGCAAATCTGCCGCGCTCCCTAGCCTACTGCACTCTAGCGACTTCAGACTGAGAATCTTCTTGCACAAGAGTGGCAAACATTTTCCCACGTTTAGACCGCACCGACAGGACGATAATATGGCTTCTACGGACACCTTCAGAGGGCCAACCTCAGCTTTGCCCCACAACTGCAGCTCCAGGTTGGCCCGGAAGCGGAAAAGTTACCTTCCACGAGGTTTAAGTCGCCTTTCAGGTCAATTTGGCAACAGTTGTGCATACAGCTCTATAGGAGAGGATTTCGTGAGGGCAACCATCGCAACCGTTGTAACGAAGATTAGGCATTTCAGATCTTTCCGTGGAGTCCTTTTGTTTCTGGGGATGCTAGGGATCGCGGCGCTCTGCGTTGCACAGGCGGCCAAGCCGATCCTGAGCCCAACACCGGAGCCCGCTACTCCCGCGACAACCACACCTTCCGCCCCCGCCGCGACGCCGTCGAATCCAGCTCACCTTGACGCGAGCTATATCATCGGGCCCGACGATGTCCTTCAAATAACGGTCTGGAAGGAAACGACACTCTCCGGCACTTTCCCGGTACGGCCGGACGGAATGATCTCAATGGTTTTGCTCGGGGACGTCAAGGCGGCGGGCCTCACTACGACGCAGCTGACGGCCAGCCTCACGGAACTATACAAGAAGTACGTTCAGGATCCCCTCGTAACTGTTGGAGTAATGCAGGATACGAGCCAGAGAATCTTTATCGTTGGTGAGGTTGGCCACGTTGGGCCGGTGCCGATAACTCCCGGCATGACCCTTCTGCAGGCCCTCTCGGCCGCAGGCGGTCTCTCGCCCTACGCCAAGAAGACCAAGATCTATATTTTGCGGGGACCGCAAGGAAAGCAGCAGAAAATTCCATTCAATTACAAGGCAGCTCTCAACGGAGACAGCAGCCAGAACATAACCCTGCAGCCCAACGATACGGTCGTGGTTCCATGAGAGGCTTCTGCACTGGCCTGCTTGCGATGTCCTTCTTCTGCCTGCCCGCACTCATGCTGGGCCAGGCGGAGCCGGCGACCTCTGTCTCATCGGTCTCAAACGCCATGCCCTCGAGTAACTTCGGGTTCAATCTGCCGTCCAAGATCGGCACCCTGACCTACTCGCTCAGCGGCTCCGAACAGATCGAAAACGGGTACGGTGGCAGCGGAGTCTATGCAGGCACGACCTTCAGCGGCAACCTCGGCTATATCTCCAAGAGCGAGAACAACCCGTTCAGCCTCATCTACTCGGGAGGAGTGACGTTTGGCAACATTCCCGGAAACTCCACCGCCCAGTTTTACCAGAATGTAGCCGCCTCGCAGGTCTTTCGCACGCGTTCCTGGGTCTTTGTAGCGTCAGACTCTCTCAGCTTTCTACCCGACTCGCCCACGACCGGACTTTCTGGTGTCGCCGGTGTCGGCGATGTGGGTGTGAATCCGGGGCAAAGCGGCATCGGACCTAATCAGACCATCCTGACCAACTCGAGCCGCATCTCGAACGGCCTCCAGGGTAGTGCGACCTGGCAGACTACGGCGAGCCTGGAATTTGAAGGTTCTGGGTCGTGGCAGATCTTGAAATTCACCGGAGACAATCCTGGGTACAACACCAATGACATTTCTGCCTCCTTCGGCCCAAACTACCGCATCGATGCGCGGAACTCCGTCGGCGCAAGCGCCTTTTACTCCCGGCAGACGTACCCCACTTATCAGAACTATCTGGTAGAGACCGAGGGTGTGACCGCCAACTACAGCCGTGCCTGGTCCCGGCGTCTGAACACGACGATCGCGTTAGGGCCGGCAAGAACGCACGGAACCACCATCGCACCCATCCCGTCGCAATGGAACCTGTCGGGCAATGCCAGCCTGACCTACGCCACCCGAACGACCGGCTTGTTCGCCAGCTACAGCCGTTCGATCAATGGTGGCTCGGGCGTGATCTTCGGCGCTCTCACGGACACCGTGACGGTGGGCATGAACCGGCCGATCAACCGCGACTGGATTCTGGGTATGGACGTCGGCTACTCGCACAACGTCGGCCTGACTCCGATCGAGGGCGTGGTACCGAGTTATGACTCGGTCTTTGGCGCAGCTCAAGTCTCGCGCCGCCTTAGCGACACGCTCTCGATGTACGCCAGCTATACCGCGATCTCGCAGTCGGCAAAGAACCAGACGTCAGCGCAACTCGTAGGGTTCAACGGGCTTAATAACATCTTCTCCATTGGCATCACATTCGCTCCAGCGCCGCTCATCAGCGGCCGATAAGGAAGTCCTTATGCTTGGTCACCGTACCCTCTCGCTGGACGACTACCTCGGAATTCTCAAGCGCCGCTGGCTGCTTATCCTCATCCCGGCCATCATTCTTCCGATTATTGCGCTCGCGATCACCTACCGCCTCACGCCGATCTACACGTCGCAGACGCTGGTGCTCATCGAGTCGCAGAGGGTTCCGGAGGATTACGTGAAGCCGGTCATCGACGACTCCCTCGATAGCCGTCTGGCCTCGATGAAGGAGCAGATCCTCAGCCGTTCGCGCCTGGAGCCGATCATCAAGCAGTACAACCTCGGCGACCCCAGGGCCGATATGGACAGCCGTATCGACGCAGTCCGTAAGGACATCGACATCAAGGCGATTCGTTCGGAGATCGCCCGCGACGGCGGACTGCCTGGCTTCTTCATCTATTTCAAGGCCGGCGACGCGCACACCGCGCAGCAGGTCTGCCGTCAGATCACCTCGCTCTTTCTCACCGAAAACCAGAAGGCCCGCGAGGCATCGGCTGAGGGAACGACGGCGTTTATCGAGGAACAGTTGAACGACGCGAAGAACAACCTCGATGCGCAAGACGCCAAGCTGGCGGCCTTCCAGCGCGAAAATATCGGCGCCCTCCCGGAAGATCAGGACGCCAATATGAACATGATGACCACACTCAACTCGCAACTCGATGCGACAACGCAGGAGATTACGCAGTTGGAGCAGAACAGGTCCTTCCGCGAGGCGCTTCTCGCCCAGCAGGGCCAGAACGGCGCCACGGCGCCCGCGGAACCGGGACAGAAGCCGGTGCCGCGGGCCACGGGACAGGCCACCACGGAGCAGGCTACGGAACTGCAGAGGCTCCAGGCGCAGTTAGCCGAACTGTCCGCACACTACACCCCGGACTATCCCGATGTCGTCTCAACCAAACGCCAGATCGCGGACCTCAAAAAGGAGATCTCGCAGAACGGGACACCAGCCGCCTCCGGCTCAAGCGGAGCTTCGATCCACGTGGAATCGCCGGCCCTGCTGCAGCTGCACGCGCAGATATCGGCCATCGACGATGCAATCCAGCAGAAGCGCCGCGTTCAGGCCAAGATTCAAGGGGAGATCGGCATGTACCAGGGTCGGATGCAGGCAAGTCCGCTTGTCGCCGCCAAGTACAAGGAGCTCACGCGCGACTACGACACCGCCACGAAGAACTACGACAGCCTTCTCGTCAAGAAAAATTCGTCCCAGATGGCAACCGAACTTGAACATCAGCAACAGGGAGAGCAGTTCCGGATTATGGATGACGCTAATCTGCCGGATGCGCCGACCTTCCCCAACCGCACCCGTTTCGCCCTTGGCGGACTGGCGACGGGTATCGCGCTCGGCATCGCTTTGATCGCATTCCTCGAGTTCCGCGACAAGTCGCTGCGCTCCGAGCGTGACGTCTGGGCCTTCACGAAACTTCCGACTCTCGGCATCATCGCGCTCAGCGCAGGCGCGACTTCCACGTCGAGCAACGGTCGCAGCTGGTTCAAACGCCGTCTAAGGCCGGCGAATCCGCCTCTGGCGAATATCGGTGGATAGCCATGTATAAAAAGTTCTTCAATCTCCAGAACAGTCCGTTCGGCACCAGCCCCGACCCGCGGTTCATGTACATGATGCCGCACACCCGCGAGGTCCTGGCCGGGCTCGAGTACGGTATCTTCGCCCGCAAGGGGTTCACCGTCCTCACCGGTGAGGTCGGCACAGGCAAGACGACGATCCTGCGCCGCGCGCTCAGTGCGCTCAGCCAGGAGCGTGTCTACACCTCCTTCGTCTTCAACCCGCTGCTGGAGCCGCTGGACTTCCTCGAGTTCGTGCTCTCCGACTTCGGCCTCACGCCGACCTCGCGCACCAAGAGCGGCATGCTCCTGCAGCTCAACCGCTGGCTCATCGAACGCTTCCGCATGAACGAGACCTGTGTCGTCGTCGTCGACGAGGCGCAGAACCTCTCCTGGGAGCTGCTCGAAGAGATTCGGCTGCTCACTAACCTCGAGTCCTCCTCCGAGAAGCTGTTGCAGATCGTGCTCTCAGGTCAGCCCGAGCTCGAGGAGAAGCTGCGTCACCCGAGTGTGCGCCAGCTCCGCCAGCGCATCTTCCTCTGGTGCCGCACCCAGCCGCTCACCGTCGACCAGACGTGCGAGTACATCGTCGAGCGCTTACGCATCGCCGGCTCCACGCAGCCCATCTTCACGCCCGAGGCCGCGCGCCTCGTGCACCAGCACAGCCGCGGCATTCCGCGCCTCATCAATCTGGTCTGCGAGCACTCGCTCATCCTCGCTTACGTCGAGCAGACCCAGCAGATCACCGGCGCCACCATCACCTCCGTCGCTGCGGATCTTGAGCTCGAGATGCAGTCTTTTTTAATTCCCCCCAATGATGTTGTTGGGGAACCCCGTATGAGTTCCGGGCCCGGAGAGCCGTCCCGCCCAATTCACTTCTTTGGTCGAACTGCGGAAAGGCAGGTCCGATGAGTCGCATCTACGAAGCATTGCAGCGTGCAGAAGCCGAGCGCCAGATAGAGCGCGAGGAGAGCAGCAGCGCTGTGCTCGCAGGGGCCCCTGAAGCCGCAACGGCCCCTCCTCCGCCACCACCTCGCGTTCCCCCCGTCGCCGTCAACGCGCCGCGCGCCGTCGTCGAGCGCATGGACACGCCGGAACCTCAGCCGTTCACTCCGCCGATGATCTCCGAGCGGCTCGCGCGTCCCGTCTCCGATCGTTTCCCGTCACCGCTGATCGAGCCCCTCGCGCCCGCGCCCACGGCGCTCGTCGACAAGCATCCCACGCCGCGCACTCTCTGGAGCGAGATCCGCGCCACCGACTGGAACATTGCTGTCGAGCGCTTCCCCGCTCTCGAACAGCGAGGTTCGATGGTCGAACAGTTCCGCAGCCTGCGCTCACGCCTCGAGGAGTTTCGCGCCATGAATCGCCTGCAGTCGCTGCTCGTCTCGAGCGGCGTGCCGCAGGAGGGCAAGAGCTTCATCGCCGCCAACCTCGCGCTCTCGCTCGCTCTTCACAAGAGCAGCAAGGTCCTGCTCGTCGATGGCGACATGCGCCGCTCCACCCTGCAGGAGTACTTCGGCTGCGAGGCGCACCCGGGCCTCTCAGACTACCTCTCCGGCAAGTGCGAACTGGTTGACGCCATGCAGCGGCCCTCCCAGGCGAGCACACCCTCTCGTCTCATCGCGCCGTTCCTCAATAATCTCGTGCTCATCCCCGGCGGCAGCGTCGGTGACCGCGCCGCGGACCTCGCCGGCAGCCCGCGCTTTGAGGAGATGCTCCGCATCGCCAATGAGAACTTTGACTGGATCATCGTCGACTCCTCGCCGGTGATCCCCGTGTCTGACTCCGTCAGCATGGGCCGCGCCTGCGACGCCGTTCTCCTTGTCGCCCGTCAGGGCATTACCAGCTACACCGTTGCGCAGCGCGCGCAGCATGAGCTCAAGGCATCCAACATCATTGGTTTCGTGCTCAACGCCGTAAAGAATCCACCCTCTCCCGATAGCTACTACACCTACGACGCTGCGAACTAAAACACATTGAACGAAGACGTTGAATTAAGTTGTGAACTAACTCGGCCATGATTCGATTTCTGAACGTCTACTATCCCACGCGTACGGTCATCCTCCTCCTCTGCGAGGCGCTGATCGTCTGTGGCTCGTTCGTTGTGGCCTCGCTCGTGCTCCTCGGCCCCTCGACCATGGACGTTCTCACCGGTCATCACGGCATCCTGAAGATCGTCGTCCTCACCGTCCTCACCATCCTCTGCGCTTATTACTTCGACCTCTACGAGCCCCAGCAGCTCTCGGCCCCATGGGAGATCTACTTCCGCCTGCTGCTGGTGATCGGCTGCCTTTCGCTGCTGCTCTCGCTCGTCATGTTCATGTTTCCGCAGGTGGACATCGCGCGCTACGTCTTCCTGCTCGGTCTTGCGCTGGTCGTCACCTTCCTCATCTTGTGGCGCCGCACCTTCGAGTGGATCAGCGGCAAGGCGATGTTCCATGAGCGCGTCTTCGTGCTCGGCAACGGAGCGATCGCCGCCAATCTCATCACCGCCATCCGCGACCGCAAGGAAGCCGGTATGGAGGTCATCGAATACGACAGCCCGTTGCTCAAGCTTGGCGACGCTCCTCCCTCTCACCACGAGGTCATTGAGAAGATCGCCGCGCTAAAGCCGCCCATTCATCGCGTCGTCATCGCCATGGAAGAGCGTCGCGGCGAGCTCCCCGTCGACGACCTGCTGGCGATGCGCATGCGCGGCGTTGAGATCGAAGAGGTCGGCAGTCTGCTCGAGCGCCTCACCGGCAAGCTGCAGCTCGAGGGTCTGCGCCCCAGCAATCTTCTCTTCTGCGAAGGCTTCAATATGAAGCAATCGCTGAAGTCCACCCAGCGGATCGCCTCGTGCGTCGTCGCGCTCGTCGGCCTGCTGCTCTTCCTTCCGTTCTTTCCCTTCGTCGCTCTCGCCATCAAACTCTCCTCCAAGGGCCCGATCTTTTTCTCGCAGACACGCGTCGGCCTTGAGAACGAGACCTTCATGGTCCACAAATTCCGCACCATGGCCGTCGACGCCGAAGCCAAGGGCGCCCGCTGGGCCACCAAGGACGACCCGCGTGTCACCCGCCTCGGCGGCTTCCTTCGCAAGACACGCATCGACGAGATCCCGCAGCTCTGGAACGTCCTTCGCGGCGAGATGAGCTTCGTCGGCCCGCGCCCCGAGCGCCCCGAGTTCACCTCCTGGCTCGCCGAGGAGATTCCCTTCTACAACCTGCGCCACATGGTTCGCCCGGGCCTCACCGGCTGGGCGCAGGTGCGCTATGGCTATGGCTCCACGCTCGCCGAAGCCCGCGAGAAGCTCTCCTACGATCTCTACTACCTGAAGCACAAGTCGATGGGTCTCGACCTTCTCATCATGTTCGAGACCATCAAGACCATCGTCCGCCGCCGCGGCGCGCAGTAACCGCGCTGCAATCCGCACTTCGCAGCCACACCTCTTTCTGATGCGATAGATTGGATACGTCCTTCGAGACCAGTCTCCCCGGCGCAAATCGGGGCATTTAGGAAAGAGTTCGAATGCGTATTGTCGCCGGAGTCGACTTCGGAACCCTCAGCACACGTGTCACCCTGCTCGACGCCGAGCGCGGCCGCCTCGGAACAGCTTCCGCCAGCTATCCCCTGCACCGCCGCCGCGAAGACCCCGACTACGCCACGCAATCTCACGACGACCAGATGAACGCGCTCGTCGAAGCCATGCGCCAGGTGCTGAAGGAAACCGGTACCAGCGGCGACCAGATCGAAGCCATCGCCCTCGATACCACCGGCTCCAGCGTCATTCCCGTCGACGCCCGCATGCAGCCGCTCGACGAGTACTACCTCTGGTGCGATCACCGCGCCCTCCGCGAAGCACAGCAGATCACCGCGCTCGCGCATGAGCGCAACCTCGAAGCCATCGAGTGGTGCGGCGGCGTCTACTCGCACGAGTGGGGCTGGGCCAAGCTCCTGCACTGGCTCCGCCACAACCCGGACAAACTTTCCCGCTTCGCCTCCGCCTTCGAGCACTGCGACATGGTCGCCGCCACGCTCTGCGGCATCACCTCGCCGGATCAGGTCAAGCGCTCCGCCTGCGCCATGGGCCACAAGTGGCTCTGGAACCCGCGCTGGGGCGGCTATCCGCCAGAAGCCTTCCTCACCGAGCTCGACCCCCTTCTAGCCGGCGTCCGCGACAAGATGCAAGGGGAAGTCCTCACCTCCGACCACATCGCCGGCCATCTCTCGCCCGAATGGGCCGCAAAGCTCGGACTCAAGGCCGGCATCCCCATCCCCGTCGGCGCCTTTGACGCCCACTGGGACGCCATCGGCGCGGGCTGCCGCGAAGGCGACGTCGTCAATGTTGTCGGCACCTCCACCTGCATCATCGCCATGGGCCACAACGTCAACCTAGTCCCCGGCGTCTGCGGCGTCGTCCCCGGCAGCGTGCATCCTGCGTTCACCGGCGTCGAAGCCGGCCTCTCCGCTGTCGGAGACATCTTCGAAGCCATCGCGAAGCGCGCCGGCACCGACGTCCGCAAGCTCTCTGAAGGCCTCGATCAATATCGCGCCGGACAAACCGGCCTGCTTCGCCTCTCCTGGGACAACGGCGACCGCACCGTGCTCGTCAAAAGCGAGCTCGGCGGCATCACCCTCGGCTGGAACCTCATCCACACCGCGCAGGACGAGCTCTTCGCGGCCATCGAAGGCACCGCCTTCCACACCCGCATCATCCTCGAGCGCATGGCCGAGTACGGCGTGCCCATCGAGCGCGTCATCAACGCCGGCGGCATCCCGCAGAACAACGCCGTGCTCAACCAGGTTTACGCCAACGTGTTGAACAAGCCCGTGCTCGTGCCCGCCGCTCCACCCACCAGCATCGGCTCCGGCATCTTCGCGCAGCTCGCCGCCGGCATCTTCCCCTCGATCGAAGCCGCACAACAAAAGATGTGCCCCGAGCACCGCGTCTTCCTCCCCGAGCCCAAGGCCGCGGCCGTCTACGAGAAGCTCTACCCGCTCTACCGCCGCGTCTACTTTGCCTTCGGCGATGAAGGTGTCACGAGCGCGCTCGGCGACATCCTGCGCTCCCTGCGCGACATCGCCGCCGAAGTCCGCGCCCAGGCTTAAACTCGCAGCAACAACGCAGCGCTATCACCAAAAGGACCGACCATGCTGCTGAAAGAACTTCGCGAAGAGGTGCTTGAAGCGAACCTCGAGCTCGTCCGCCGCGGCCTCGTGCTCTACACCTTCGGCAACGCCTCCGGCGTCGACCGCGAGCAAGGCTTAGTCGTCATCAAGCCCTCCGGCGTCGACTACGACGAACTCAAGCCCAGCCAGATGGTCATCACCGACCTCAACGGCAAGATCGTCGAAGGCGATCTCCGTCCCTCCTCCGACCTCGACACCCACACGCTGCTCTATCGCGAGTTCCCCACCATTGGCGCCGTCGTGCACACCCACTCCGAGTTCGCAACCAGCTTCGCGCAGGCCGGCCTTCCCATCCCTCCGCTCGGCACCACGCACGCCGACTACTTCTACGGCCCTGTGCCCGTCACCGCTCCGCTCACCGACGAAGCCATCGGCGGCCGCTACGTCCACGAGACCGGCCTAGCCATCATCGAGCGCTTCAAAGCCCATGGCGACGAACCTGCGATCGATCCCCTCGCCGTGCCCGCCTGCCTCGTCGCCGGCCACGCTCCCTTCGCCTGGGGCCGCACACCGCACGACGCCGCGCACAACGCCGTCGTCCTCGAGGCCGTCGCCCGCATGGCCTACCGCACCCTCACCCTCAAGCACGAAGCCGCCGAGGTCTCGCAGGCTCTCCTCGACCGCCACTACTTCCGCAAGCACGGCGCCAACGCCACCTACGGCCAATCCACGCACGAAGTCATAAGCTCTCTCACATATTCGGAGACTCGATGAAGAAGCTCGCACTCGCCCTCCTCGCCGCCGCTTGCACGCTTCCCGCCTTCACGCTCTCCGCACAAGAGCCTCTTCCCGCCTGCACCTAACAAAGTGCCACTCGAACTCGGCGCCGCCTGGTATCCCGAGCAGTGGCCCGAGTCTCGCTGGGACGCCGACCTCACCCTCATGGAGCAGGCGCACATCCACTTCGTCCGCGTCGGCGAGTTCGCCTGGTCCACCATGGAGCCCTCCGAGGGCAACTTCCAGCTCGACTGGCTCGAGCACGCCATCCGCCTCGCCGAAAAACACCACATCGCCATCGTCATCGGCACGCCCACCGCCGCGCCGCCCGCGTGGCTCACGCAGAAGTACCCCGAAACACTCCGCACCATCGGAGAACGGCCGCAAGGACCAGCACGGCAACCGCCAGCAGTTCGACTGGAGCAATCCCAAATATCGCGAGCTCTGCCGCATCATCGCCACCAAGCTCGCCGAGCGCTTCGGCCACGACCCCAACGTCATCGGCTGGCAGATCGACAACGAATACGCCGCCGAAAGCTACGGCCCCGAAACCCGCGCACAATTCCAGCAGTGGCTCAAGGCCAGGTACAAGACGCTCGACAACCTGAACACCCGCTGGACCACCGCCTACTGGAGCGAGACCTACACCGCCTGGGACCAGATTCCCATCCAGGAGACCTACGGCAACCCCGGCCTCCTGCTCAACTGGAAGCAATTCGTCTCCGACACCTGGCGCAGCTACCAGCGCAATCAGCTCGACGCCATCCGCGCGCACGCCGACAAGCGCCAGTTCATCACCACCAACATGATGGGCTGGTTCGACGCCTACGACCAATACACCGTCGCGCAGGATCTCGACCTCGCCTCCTGGGACGACTACGTCGGCACCGGCCAGCTCAACCCGTCAGACGAACGGCGCACGCCACGACCTCACCCGCGGCTTCCTCCGCAAAAACTTCTGGGTCATGGAGACGCAGCCCGGCTTCGTCAACTGGTCCGCGGACAACAACGCCCTCAACAAGGGCGAGACCCGCGCGATGGCATGGCAACGCCATCGGCCACGGCTCCGAAGCCGTCGAATACTGGCAGTGGCGCTCCGCGCTCAACGGGCAGGAGCAGTACCACGGCACCCTCGTCGGCGCCGACGGCACACCCAGTCCCGCTCTACGCCGAAGTCCAGCAGATCGGCTCCGACTTCGACAAGGCTGGCCCCGTGCTCGCCGGCACCACCGTCCACTCCGACGTCGCTCTCCTCAACGACTACCCCTCACGCTGGGCCATCGACTGGCAGCGCCACAACAAGGCCTTCGACCCCATCAACGCCTTCATGAGCTTCTACACGCCGCTGCATGATGCCGTGCGCTCCGTCGACATCATCCCCGACACCGTCCCGCTCGACCACTACAAGCTCGTCGTCGCGCCCGCGCTCAACGTCCTCACACCCGAGGCCGCAAAGAACCTCGAAGCCTACGTCCGGAGCGGCGGTCACCTCGTCCTCGGCCCGCGCTCGGCCATGAAGGACGAAGACAACAGCCTTTGGCCGCAGCGCCAGCCCGGCCCACTCGCCGAAGTTCTCGGTGCAAAGGTCGAGCAGTTCTACGCACTCGATACCACTGTCCCTGTCAGCGGCGATTGGGGCTCAGGCGAAGACACCCTCTGGGCCGAGCAGCTCTCCGTCGTCTCGCCCGACACCAAAATCCTCATGCGTTACGGCAAGTCCAACGGCTGGCTCGACGATCAACCCGCCGCCGTCACGCGCAAGCTCGGCAACGGCACCATCACCTACATCGGCGCCTCGCTCGACCCCGCTGCCATGAAGCGCGCCGCCGCCTGGATGCTCTCCGACGCCGGCCTCGCTCCCGTCCTCCCCAACATCCCCGAAGGCGTTGACGTCGCCATCCGCACTGGCAAGAAGGAAAGAGCCAAGCACATCCTCATCCTCACCAACTACAACGCCGACCCCGTCACCATCGCGCTCCCCTCAGAGATGCACGACATCCTCGCCGGCAACACCACCTCATCCATCACACTGCAGCAGTACGGCGTCGCCGTCCTCCAGCAGTAACCTGAGCGCAACCCTTCCAACGCCGTCATCCTGAGCGGAGCGCGCAGCGCGTAGTCGAAGGATCTCTGTATTTTGTCGCGAGTCTCGTCGACTACCTCAGCTCACCCACCCACGCCGAATACGCCGGCAACATCACATTCTCCGTCGACGTCACCCCACGCAACGACGCCTCACTCGCGGCCAGCGTCTTCGCCGTCTTCCCCGCCCCAAACTTCGACACATCCAGCGAAACCGTCTTCGCCTGCCCACTCATATTGATCGCCACAACAACAGGCGCAGCTCCCTTGGGTGCCGTCCGCACATACGCCAGCACATTCGCATCCCCCGCATCGAGCATCGCGAACCCGCCATCATGCAGCGTCGCATTCGTCCTGCGCAGTGCAATCAACTGCTTGTACCAGTTCAGCAACGAGTCAGGATTCGCGCTCTCTGTCTGCACATTAATCGTCTTGTAACTCGGCGGAATCGGTAGCCACGTCTTCTTCGCCGTCGAGAAGCCCGCATCCAGCCCCGGCGTCCACTGCATCGGAGTCCTCTCGCCGTCGCGTCCCTTCTCCTTCGGCCACCCCGTAATGCCAATTGGATCCTTCACATCCTCTTTCCGCGTCGGCGGAGTCGTGGCCATGCCAATCTCGGCGCCGTAATACGTAAGCGCCGTATCGCGCGTCGTCAGCAGCATCGCCGCCACCGTCTTCGCAATCGCCACATCATGGACGCCGTCGCCATACCGTGTAATCGACCGCGCATTGTCATGGTTGTCGAAAACAAACAGCGGCTGCGATCCCTGCAATTCCGTCTCCGCCTCGCCAATGTACTTCCTGAAGTGCGCTGCCGAATACCCATCGTTGAAGCCCACCAGCATATCCATCGGCAGTTGCAGCTCATTCTTTGCCGTCCCGCCGTACCACTTGTCCATCTCCGCCGTGTTCGGCAGATACGTCTCGCCAATCAGCACACGATTTCCCGGATAGCTGTTCACCATCGCGCGCATTCGGCGGATGACGTTATGCACCTCCGGCAGATTGCTCGTGTACTCACTCGTCATGTTCGGATCGCCCTGCGCGTTCAGCCCTCCAGTCTCCGTGTTATTGCGCAGTTGGGGGTCTTCGAACAGCTCCGGAATCGCATCCAGCCGGAAGCCCGCCACACCCTTATCCAGCCAGAACCGCATCATGTCGAACATTGCCTTCTCAACCGCCGGATTATTCCAGTTCAGATCCGGCTGCTGCTTGTAGAAGCGGTGATAGTAAAACTGCTTCCTCGCCGGCACCCACTGCCAAGCCGAACCGCCGAACAGCGACACCCAGTTATTCGGCGGCACCATGCCATCATGCTCAAACCTTTTCTGATACGCCGTCACTCCCGGCGCATCCGACTTCACGCCGTCATTCCACACATACCAGTCCGCCTTCGCATTCGTGCGCGAGCTCGCCGACTCCACAAACCACTGGTGCTTGTCCGACGTATGGTTCAGCACCATGTCCAGAACGATGCGAACGTTGTGCTGCTTCGCCGCGGCCATCAGCGAGTCGAAGTCCTTCAGCGTCCCGTACTGCGGGTCCACGTCCTCATAGTTCGAGATGTCATAACCAAAATCCACCTGCGGCGACGGATACATCGGCGCAATCCAGATCGCATCCACACCCAGCGCCTGCAAATACCCCAGCCGCTCGCGAATCCCATTCAGATCACCGATTCCATCGCCGTTCGAATCCTGAAAGCTCCGCGGATAGATCTCATAGATCACCGCATGCTTCCACCACGTCTCATCCTGGCTCGCGGCCGCAGCGGACACACCCGCCTGCTGCGCCCCTCCCCACACAGGACCCGCAACCAAACAACCCGCAAGAACAAAGCTCGCAAACAGACGGCGCATCGCAACTCCCTCACACACGACCTTACCCACCCGACGCGCCGCTCGCAACAATCCCATACTTCTCCGCCAGAAACTCCCGCAACTCCTCCGGCACAACTCCCGCAAGCTCCTGCCACGTCAGCAGCTTCAATCGGCAGCGCAGCTCGAAGCTCCGCACCGCCCGCATCACTGCATACCACGTCTCCACCAGCTCTGGCCTGCGCGCATCGCACAGCACGCAGAAAGAACTCCCGCTGGCATACGCCGCCAGCGTTCCGCGAATCAACTGATACCCAATCACGCGCTCGCCTCGCACCGGCAACTCATCCACATTGAACACCTCGCGCAAATCGCGATACCTCTCCACCAAGGCCATCCTCGCGCTCTGAAAGTCCGACTCCGTCAGCTTCGCCTCCACCAGCAGCTCGCCCACCCGCATATCAACCTCCGTGTTGTCGGTCTTGCTCTCCGTGTTGTCGCGCTTGCCTCCCTGCAGTGGAGTCCGCGGCTTTACGCCAAACTCCGGCACTGCACCCGCCACAATCCCCAGCGTCGCCCTCACGCCGGCGCAATCCATCACCCCCGGATGACAAAACACATTCATCAGCAGCGCGTCCGAGCTGTTCGCGCAATCCAGCTCCATCCACTGCCAGTCCGCCCGCGCGCGCACCCGCTTGTGCGCCGTATGAACCTTCCCCAGCCTGCGCTTCCACTCCGGCCTCGCACAGATCGCCTCATACGCCCGCGGATGAAAGTTCCCGTGCCTGCTGTCTTCGCCATGCGCAAAGATGACGCTCGGCACCCCACCATCGGTTCGCTCATACACCAGCCCATGCGCCGCCGCGAACTTCATCCCTCGCAGGCTCAGCTCCGTGCGCAGGCCAATCCCGCCCGGCAAATCCTCCCACGCACCTGCACCATCCAGCGACACGAGCCCATCATACGTCCGCTCCTCCACCGTCCTAAAATCATCCGTTTCCCGCAGGCCTTTCTCTGCTAACGTATCGCTCGAGTTCCCGCTACACTTTTGCAAGCTCTCAAAACCATGCTTCACATCACCAGGCTCCCCCGGCTCGCTCGGCTCTCGTCTGTCTCCGCTCTGGTTCTCTGCTCGACTCTCGTCCTCGCGCAGGCTCCCACTCCACGCATCCGCGGTCCCATCGAGCTAACTCCCTCTGTCCCGCTCGAAGGCTCACTCAATCCGCACGTCCGCCTCTCCGACGACCTCGGCCCTCTCCCGCCCGGACACCCCCATCCGCGGCGTCACACTCGTCTTCAAGCGATCCGCTGCACAGGAGACCGACCTCCAGCAGCTTCTCTCCCAGCAAACCAATCCCTCCTCGCCGCTCTATCACCACTGGCTCACGCCCGAAGAATTCGCCGCCCGCTTCGGCGTCGCCGACGCCGACATCGCAGCCACCGAGTCCTGGCTCCAGTCCCTCGGCTTCACCATCGACAGCGCCTCGCGCGACCGCATCACCTTCTCCGGCACCGCCGCCGAGATCCAGCAAGCCTTCGGCGCCGAGCTTCACCGCTTCCGCTCCGGCAGCGACACCGAACCCGAGCTCCACTTCGCCCCCGCAACCGAACTCGCACTCCCACCCGCGCTCGCGCCCCTCACCGCCGCCGTCCTTCACCTCTCCGACTTCCGCCTCAAACCCAGCGTCCGCACCATCCACCCCGACTACACCACCCTCTCCGATCAGTCGCACTTCCTCAGTCCCAAGGACATCTCCGGAATGTACGACGCTTACGATTTCCTGGCCCAGGGCTACCCCGGGAACATCAATCAGGGCCTCGCAGTCGTCGGGCAATCCTTCGTCAAGACCGGTACCGGCTCCGCCATCGCCAACTTTCAGACAGGCATCCTCAGCACCAGCACCGGCGGCTTCACTCCTATCATCGTTCCCGGCTCCGGAAACGAAGCCATCCAGCCCGGCGACGTCGGCGAATCCGAGATCGACCTCGAGTACTCCTCGAACATCGTCCGCAACGCGAGCGTCTTCTTCGTCTACACCGGTTCCAGCCCCAACTACGACGTCCTCGACTCTCTCACCTTCGCCATCCTCAACGATGTCGCTCAGGTCATCACCATCAGCTACGGCATCTGCGAGCCACTCGTCAGCACCTCGAATCTCCAGCAATACAACGCCCTCTTTGAACAGGCAGCCGCGCAGGGCCAGACCATCGTCGCCTCTTCCGGCGACAGCGGAGCCACTGGCTGCGCACGGTACAGCTCCAGCCAGGGCGTCTCCACAACCCAGCAGCAGGCGCTTGCCGTCGACTTCCCCGCCAGCAGCCCTTATGTCACTGCCGTCGGGGGCACTCAAATGGCGCCCGGAACCTTCGCCCCCGGCTCCAGCAACTACTGGGCAGCCGCCAGCGGCTCCAATGACAACACCATCTCGTTGCTCTCCTACGTGCCCGAGGTCGCCTGGGACGAAGACTCAACCGCTAACGGCATCCTCGCCTCCGGAGGCGGCCCCAGTTCCTTCTTCCCGCGCCCCGCCTGGCAAGCCACCGTCACCAGCATCCCTGGAACCTATCGCCTCGTCCCTGACATCGCCCTGCAGGCCTCCGTCTCCAGCCCCGGCTATATCATCTGTTCAGCGACGATCCCTACATCGTCGGTTCGCTCACCGATTGCACCAACGGCATGAAGGCAAGCAACGGCGACTACGTCATCACCGGAGGCACAAGCTTCGGCGCTCCCATCTTCGCCGCCATGCTCGTTGACCTCAGTCAATACGAGGCATCCACCGGCTTCGGCAACATCAATCCCATCCTCTACAGCCTCGCCACCCAACCTTCCGTCTACGCCACTGCCTTCCACGACATCACTTCCGGCACCACCGCCTGCACCATCGGCGACGGCAACTGCGGCAGTCCCGGCACCTCCGGTTACGCCACCACCGTCGGCTACGACATGGCCACAGGTCTCGGCAGTCTCGACTTCACCCGACTCGCCGCCGCCTGGCCCTCCGTCCCCAGCAATGGCGCCGTCGCAACCTGGCTCCAGATCTCCAACGCCCCCCAAACCGCGACCGCCGGCGCAACCACTCCCGTCAGCATCCAGGTGAGCATCCCCTGCCTCAGCGGCTACTGCACGACTCCCGCGCCCTCCGGCAACGTGTTGGTCTCCGTTGACGGTGCAACCGCCATCCCCGTGGCGCTAACGCCTCCTCCGTATCCCGTCCCCCTGTACGCGTCCGGAACCTTCAACTTCGTCGCTCCCTCCGCCACCGGCTCTCACATAGTCGTCGTTCGCTATCCCGGCGACGCCTACCACCTCGCGTCCACAAGCACCTTCGCCGTGCTCGTCGGCAACGTCGTTCCCTCCGGCAGCTTCACACTCTCCGCCAACAATCTCACCCTCGCCAGCAACGGCTCTGGCTCCACGCAGGTCACCATCACACCCGCCGGTTACAGCGGAGCCCTCACTTGGTCCTCCAGCGTCACCGGAGGCACCGTCGCGCAAGCCCTCTGCTATATCGTCCAATCCGGTTCCATCAACGGTCCCACTACTGCCACGATGAGCATGGGCGCAGGCACCGCCTGCGGCTCCGCTCCCTCCGGATCTCGCGCTCCATCCCTTCTGCAGGGACCCGCGCAGAGAACCGCGCTCGAGCCGCCGTCAAGCCCAGCCTCTCGCCGCGCACCGGCAGCCGCCGCCTTCCTCGCGCTTCTTCTCTTCGGCGTCTTTCCCTCACGGCGCCGCCGCAAACTCCTGCCCGCCCTCTCCACGCTCACACTTGCGATCCTCGCCATCACGCTCACGGGCTGCGGCGGGGGTTCGAGCAGCAACGGCAGCGGCAGCGGTAGCGGCACCGGCCCCCAGCCGCAGGTCTACACCATCACCCTCAAAGCCACAGACTCCGTAAACGCCACCATCACTGCTTCCACCACCTTCACCCTCACCGTCAACAACTAAGCCCCCACCTCATGTCTCGCCTCTCAAGAACTCGGATTCTTCACTGAGCCAGACGCCTGGCGTCTCATGGTCTGCAACAACTTCCACGCGAACAGCAGACCAGACACCGCGACGATTAACTCTGCCCAAATAAAGGAGACGAAGTCGCAGAAGGCGCCAATCGGAGGCACGCCCGGTTGTGCATTCCGTAAAGCGGGCAGGCCGAAGATCAACGCGAAGGACATCGTGAGAGGCGTGAAACCCGCCTGTCCCTGGGGCGTCCCAATCAGCCTGAGCACGATGAACAACAGGGCGATCGCAAGGGAAAGCATCGTCATATTGATCAGCATCGATACCATGATCAGATTGTTCGCGCGCCTCAGGCGCAAATTAATCCCAGTCAGCTGGGAATCCTCTTTGCGATCGATGTCTCCCATGAACTTCGTTCCCGGGACCGCGGCAAAAAGGGCGACGGACAGAGGTACTGGTGACGCCTTCTCCAGCGCGAGAGCGCCAAAAGGCACCTCGCTCGGTTCAGCTCCAGCGCGTTCACTATCGCTTGACTCGTCCCGGGTTCGAGCCTCCCTCTGCGACACGGGTCTCGTCATCAGCAGCGACAGTGTCGTGTGATACCTGTCGAACGGATACCTGTTCGAATCTCCATTCAGCGGGAAAACCACCTCGACGGGGTTGATTCTCCTCCCCTTGGGAAAGTTGAACTCTTGCTCTCCTTCAACATTGTTCACGAAGAACTTCAGATCGACAGCAGGCGTTACGTCGTCCGAAGCAAACTTCCCAGCCAGATGAAAATTCAATTGAGTTGTGAGCTGCTGCGCAATCTGATTGACGCTCGTCACGACGACGTTCAAAGACACATGGTCAGGATCTGGGCTTTCACTGCTCAATTGCAGCGAACGGCGGCGAACCTCCGTGCTCCCCATCACCACGCTCACAATGTAGACAATCAGGATCGCGCATACGACGAAAGCTTTCCTTCCTGTAGCTCCGATTCGCATGCGGTCCTCCCCGCTCCGGGCGGCGCGAGCGCTGCATAGCTTTTACCCGTCAAGCTGTAGGAGTTTCTCTTGTCAAAAGTGACAGTAGGCGCAAACCCGCCGCCTGTTTGGTTTAGCCGGACGCACTTCGGATCTGTCGCTTCGGGCCAAGCCACGAAATCCAGCCATCGAAGTGACCCGCAATCAACCAAGCGCCAACGGTAAGCATCAAGAAGATGACAGAGCGGCTGAAGGCCCAACCTATAGAAGGCCGGGTGCCCCATGTCTCGCCTCTGAGACGTGGATTCGCAGGATGTCTGGGTCACCCACCGTTGACAAAACTCGACCTCCCAGACCCCTCCGCACATAAGGTCTCACTCTGAAATCCCCTTTAGGTCCAGACCTAACCCTCGTTTTCCCTGGACTTTGCACAAAAAACGGGGGGGAGGGGGTATCCCACGGCCGAGTCAGCTACTCTAATCCCCGGACACAAAATTCAAGAGGCTGACTCAATGAACACCGCAGCACTTCCCCCGTTCCGCAACGAGCCCTTCACCGACTTCTCCGCGCCCGACACCCATCGCGCCATGCTCGACGCCCTCGCCCGCGTCCGCTTCGAGCTCGGCCGCACCTACGATCTCGTCCTCGGCGGCCATCCTACGCGGACCGGAACGAAGTTCACCTCCACCAATCCCGCGCGTCCCTCCGAGATCATCGGCACCCACTTCGCCGCGGGTGTATCTGAGGTCGAAACCGCCATCGCCGCCGCCACCGCAGCCTTCCCCACATGGTCGCGCGGTCCTGCCGCCTATCGCGTCGAAATCCTCCTCCGCACCGCGCAACTCATCCGCGAGCGCCACCTCGACCTGTGCGCCTGGCTCGTCTTCGAGGTCGGCAAGAACTGGGCCGAGGCCGACGCCGACGTCGGCGAGTGCATCGACTTCCTCGAGTTCTACGCCCGCGAGGCCCTTCGCCTCGACGCCGCCACCACGCCCATCCAGTACCCTGGCGAGCGCAACGTCCTCCGCTACGTTGCGCTCGGCGTCGGCGCCGTCATTCCGCCGTGGAACTTCCCCTTCGCCATCATGGCCGGAATGACCGCCGCTTCCATCGTCACCGGCAACACCGTCGTCCTCAAGCCCTCGCCCGACGCTCCCACCATCGCCGCCAAGTTCGTCGCCCTCCTCAACGAGGCCGGCCTCCCCGACGGCGTCGTCAATCTCCTCCAGGGTGGCCCCGAAGCAGGTCGCCCGCTCGTTGAAAGTCCCAAGGTCCACTTCATCGCCTTCACCGGCTCCAAGAAGGTCGGCCTCGAGATCCACGAGCGCGCCGCCCGCACCCAGCCGGGTCAGCGCTTCATCAAGCGCACCATCCTCGAGATGGGCGGCAAGGACGCTATCGTCGTCGCCTCTGACGCTGACGTCGACGCAGCCGTCGAGGGCGTCGTAGCCTCGGCCTTCGGCTTCAACGGCCAGAAGTGCTCCGCCTGCTCGCGCGCCATCGTCGAGGCCCCGATCTACGACGCCTTCACCGAGCGCCTCGCTGACCGCGTCGCCAAGCTCAAGACCGGCGATCCCGCCGACAACGCAGCCACCGGCCCCGTCATCAACAAGGCCGCCTACGACCGCGTACTGAGCTACATCAACATCGGTCAGCAGGAGGGCAAGCTCCTCGCCGGCGGCGCACCAGCAACGAACGATGGCAACGGCTACTTCGTGCAGCCCACCGTCTTCCGTGACGTCCCGCCCACCGCACGTCTCGCGCAGGAGGAGATCTTCGGCCCCGTTCTCGCAGTGATCAAGGCGAAGGACTTCGACGAAGCTCTCGAGATCGCCAACGACACCGAATACGGCCTCACCGGAGCCATCTACTCCGGCTCGCGCGACAAGCTCGACCGTGCCACGCAAGAGTTCTACGTCGGCAACCTCTACCTCAATCGTAAGTGCACTGGAGCGATGGTCGGCGCCCACCCCTTCGGCGGCTTCAACATGAGCGGCACCGACTCGAAAGCCGGCGGCCCCGACTACCTCCTGCTCTTTACACAGGCAAAGTCCATCGCCGAAAAGAAGGGCTTCGTCACGCCGGCCGCCGAGGAACAGGAACAGCGCATGGGCATCTAAGCCACATGCGCTGCTCTTCAGAAACTCCGATTGTCTTGCTAACTCGGTAACTCGCCGCCTTACGCGCTGCGGACCAACTTCTCGCGCACGCGTTCCGCAGCCTCGGCCAGCGCCCGATGATGAATCGTGAACAGCGCCAGCTCCAGACGGTCGCTCACGCCGGTCTTGTCGTAAATACTCCGCAGATAGTTCTTCACCACCTGCTCCTTGGTGCCAAGCTGCAGCGCAATCTCCTTGTTCTTTGAGCCCTCAGCAATCAGCGCGACGATCTGCAGCTCCTTCGGCGTCAGCCTCTCGAGCACGTTCGTGCCCACGCGATCCGGCGAAGGCATCGTCTTCAGGTTGGCGCGCTGCACACTGCGCTGCCCTGCGGCGACGCGCAGCAGGCAATCCACAAGCTGTGGAGCCGCCACGGATCGCAGTACCGTTCCCTCCACGCGCGAGACGTAAGCCTCATCCAACGTGGACCCGTGTTCCAAAATGACAACCGACCGGCTACCGGCCTGTTCGATCCAGTCCAGCAGTTCGTTCATGTCCGGCGCAAAGCTCGACGGGTAGATCACAATTGACTTCCGGAGGCTTCCAACAGCCTCCTTCAGACGCTCAAAATCCGGACACTGCGCGACAACCTGCAGGTTTCGCTCCTGGCCGAGCACGCGGGCGACACCCGCGCGAAAGATCGCCTGGTTATCTGCAAGGATCACTTGATGAGCCAAAGGGTTCTCCTGGCGTCGAGACAGTCGCGCCCTGAAGCGACTCTCACGCCTGCTCGATCAGACATCAGGGGGAACCTGACGAGGAATCCCACAAACCTGTCACAAGGTTCCCCAGAACCCTTCGGCCGGTAGCCGCAGGTCGTACACCTAATTGCCCTTATCCGTTATTCGCAGTACGACCGGCGCGCCTGCCCAGTTCTAGGATACCCTGTCAGCGATGAGTCTGCTCCGACCCTTCCACATTGCCTTCCCTGTTGACGACCTCGCCGCCGCCCGCCACTTTTATGGCACCGTTCTGGGCTGCCCGGAGGGCCGCAGCGCCGACCACTGGATCGACTTCGATTTCTTCGGCCACCAGATCGTCGCCCACTACAAGCCCAGACCCGCCTCGGCCGAAGCCGCCCACAGCAACCCGGTCGACGGCCACGACGTCCCCATCCCCCACTTCGGCGTCGTCCTCACCCAGGCTGACTGGGAGGCGCTCGCCCAGCGCGTCCGCAACGCAGGCGTGAAATTCATCATCGAACCCTACACAAGATTCAAGGGCGAGGTGGGCGAACAGTCTACAATGTTCTTCCTCGACCCTTCCGGGAATGCCCTCGAATTCAAAGCCTTTGCCGACCTCTCACAGCTCTTTGCCAAATAAACGCCTGCCAACCGAATGACTGAAAGCCTGTCATGAATGCTACGCTCGCTGCTGATGAAGTCCTGTATCGTCCTGCAACCCTGCTAGACGTCTCCGCCATGGCTCAGCTTCGATCCGAACACTGGGGTCACGCTCCGGACTGGGAGCTTCGCCTCGCTTCCTATCTCAGTGGCGAGCACCATCCGCGACATGCGCTGCTGCCGCGCGTCGTAATCATCGCTGAGCAGGACGACGAGGTGATCGGCTTTATCGCAGGCCACCTCACCCGCCGCTATCACTGCGACGGCGAGCTGCAGTGGATCAATGTCTCGCCTGATCATCGCGGTCAGGGCGTGGCCACCGATCTCCTGCGCCAGCTCGCCGACTGGTTCGCATCGAACAACGCGCACAAAATCTGTGTGGATGCGCAGCCGCGCAACACGGATGCACGCACCTTCTATACGCGCCACGGCGCCGAGCCGCTGAACGATCACTGGCTCACGTGGCCTGACATTGCAAGCGTGATGGATCTCTGACGCCTGCGCAGATTTTCCGGACCTACGAAAGAACTTTCGCCAAGCTTCGACCGTATCGCTTCGTGAGGACTCTCCATGTCCATTGCCAGGTCGGTTGCGGCTGCCCTGTTCTTCGTCATTGCCCCGGTTGTCACAGCGCAGTCCGCGACCACACCGAGCACCAACGAACTCATCCACAAGGTTGAGACCTGCCTTCCTCCCGCGGTCGTCGTCAAAGGCGAGCCGCTCGCGTGCACACCGCTGCTCACGCGCATGCAGGAGCTTCATGTCCCCGGCGTCAGCATCGCTGTCGTGCATCATGGCGTCATTGAGTGGACGCGTGGTTACGGTGTCGCAACTCCCGCGGGCGCACCCGTTACGCTCGAGACGATCTTCCAGGCAGGCTCCATCAGCAAGCCCGTGGCCTCAATGGCCACACTTCATCTCGTGCAGGAGGGCAAGCTCTCACTCGACGCCGACGTAAACACGAAGCTCACGTCGTGGAAGATTCCTGCCAGCGACGCCGCTCCGGACGCGGTCGTTACGCTGCGCGAGCTGATGACGCACACCGCAGGCATCACGGTGCATGGCTTTCCCGGTTACGCCGCTGCGGGTCCGATACCAACACTCGTGCAGGTGCTGACCGGCGAGAAGCCTACTAACACTGCGCCAATTCGCATCGAAACGCCTCCCGGCACCAAGTGGAACTACTCCGGCGGCGGCATCACGATCATGCAACAGCTCGTGATCGACGTCTCGCACGAGCCGTTTCCGAAGCTGCTGCACGATACCGTTCTCGCTCCCATCGGCATGACGCACAGCACCTACGATCAGCCGCTGCCCGCCGCAATGCAGTCGCACGCTGCAGCTCCCTACGACATTCACGGCGTAGCTGTGCCCGAAGGCGCGCACACCTATCCTGAGATGGCCGCGGCCGGCCTGTGGACCACGCCCTCCGACCTCGCGCGCTACATCATCGAGAACCAGCAGTCGCTGCAGGGCAAAGCCAACCACGTGCTCTCACAGGCGATGACGAAGGAGATGATGACGCCGGGCAAAGGCTCGTGGGGTCTCGGCGTCCAGATCGGCGGCTCACCGTCGAATCCCTACTTCACGCACGGCGGCGTGAACGAAGGGTTTGAAGCTCTCTTCGTCGGCTACGAGAACAGCGGCGACGGCGCGGCCATCATGACGAACGCGGAGGGCGGCTCACGAATTTGCTCGGAGATCATGAGCGCGATCGCCCTTGCGTACAACTGGCCTGACTTCAAGCCGGTCGAGCGTACGATGATCCAGCTGCCACCCGAAGCTCTCACGCGCTTCACCGGTACATATCAGGCGAATACACCGCCGAACTTCGCCGTCACCGTCACCGTCGAAAACGGCCAGCTCATGGGCCAGCCAACACACGGTTTAAAGGCTCCCTTGTTCCCGGAGTCGCCGACGAAGTTCTTCATCAAGAATTTTCCGGTTGAGATCGAATTCGTCCCCAACGACAAAGGCGAGATCACGAGCCTTATCGTTCACCAGGGCGGCCCGGATATCACCGCAACGAAGAAGCCCTGAGCTTTAGGAGACCCGCGAGCCCTCTCCGGCCAGCGTAGCCGTGCGCTTTGCTCCTGCCGCGATCAGCACGAGAGCGATCGCCAGGAAGATCACGTTGCCAACACGCGCCAGCACAATACCCCCGCCAAACGGCCTCCCCTGGAAGGCGTGCAAACCGTAGGCCACCGCGCCGCCGGCAGCCAGACTTAACGTGTGCAGCAGTGTCCAACTCCTGCGGCGTGAGAGCACAAACACCATCAGCAGGAACGCTGCATCCACAGTCAGCATCGCAGCCACGGCTCCCCATCCCCATCGCATAGGAATCAACCGAAGCAGTATCCCGAGCACCAACGCGGCAACTGCCGGCAGCCACGCCGAAGGAACAGTGCCCTCACGCTTCGCCATCCCTGCCGGAGTCGCAAACGCAACCACCACCAACAAGACAAACAAGAGCGCCGTAACGCCTAACTGCACTGGCGACGCCCAAAACTGGTTCTGCCTGAAGCCGAGCAGCGTATTGGCTATCAGTCCAAGCACAAACAACACGCTGAAAATCGTCTCACCCACGACACCGAGCCAGGGTTCGTGCGCCCTCTCTGGGAACAGGCCCTCCACCAGCGCAATCGAGACGCCGATGCTCCAGAAGGTATGGAGGTTGAACATCAGCAGCGTCCACCATCCACCGATTCCCAGCCACGCCACATGCGCTGGTTGAAGAAAGTGCAGGTGCAGATTCAGATAGTCGGGATTGAAGAGCGACTGCGTTACCAGCCCTTCTTCAAGCAGCGTATACGCCGCGCCCAGGCACAGGATTGTCGGCCATCCGCGCCCCTTGCGCCGAACGAATTCACGAATGAGCAGTGCGCCGCCACCGTACATCGGCGCCATCAAAATCAGTGCCGCCAGCATCTTCAGCGACAGATCGCCAAGCAGGTATTCCGCGACAAACGGAGCAACGAAGAAAAGCGTAATCGCAGCAGAAATGCTGCGACGTGAAGGGGCAGTCTCAACTGTGGAGGTTGCCATCGCGGAGAAGTTTATAACGTCCGGGCTCGCCGAGTGGCCTAAACCGCGACCGTGAAGCTGTCCTCGCTGCGCGTCACCGCACGATACAGCGTATCGCGCTCGAACGGCACGCGCCCGGCCTCGGTAATCAGCCGCTCGAGGTCGCGCCGCCGCAGCCCCTGCGGAGTCGTCGCCCCGGCATCGTGATAGATCTTCTCTTCGACCACCGTGCCGTCGATGTCATCCGCGCCAAATCGCAGCGAAATCTGCGCCATCTTCGGCGTCACCATCTGCCAGTAGCTCTTGATGTGCGGAAAGTTGTCGAGCATCAAACGGCTCACCGCAATCTGCTTGATGTCCTGCATGCCCGTCGACTTCGGCAGATGGCTCAGCGCCGTGTGATCCGGGTGAAAGCTCAGCGGAATAAATGTCTGGAAGCCGCCGGTATCGTCCTGCACCGCGCGCAACTTCATCAGGTGATCGACGCGGTCCTCATCGTTCTCGATGTGCCCATACAGCATCGTTGCGTTCGACTTGAGCCCTGCCTTGTGCGCAAGCCGCGCCGTCTCCAGCCACTCGCCGCCGTCAATCTTGTGATCGCAGATGATGTGCCGCACGCGGTCCGCGAAGATCTCCGCTCCGCCGCCCGGGCACGAGTCCACGCCCGCGACCTTCATCCGCTCCAGCGTCTCGGCAATCGAAAGCTTCGCTCGCTTAGCCAGAAACGCGACCTCCACCATCGTAAAGGCCTTGATGTGCACCTGCGGATAGCGCTCCTTCAACCCGCTCACCAGGTCCATGAAGTACTCGAACGGCAGGTCAGGATGCAGGCCGCCGACGATGTGAAACTCCGTCACCGCCTCCGTAAGGCCCTTGCCCGCAGTCTCCCACGCCTCTTCGAGCGCCATCGTGTACGTGTCCGCCGCGCCCTTTTTGCGGCCGAACGCGCACAGCCTGCACGACGCGACACAGACATTCGTTGGATTGATGTGCCGATTGACGTTGAAGTAGGCGATATCGCCATACATGCGCTCGCGCACGAGGTTCGCCATCCAGCCAACGGCGAGGATGTCGCCGCTGCGATACAGTGCAAGTCCATCCTCGTAGGTCAGCCGCTCGCCGCGCTGCACCTTCCCCGCAATCGGCTCCAAAGCCGCATCGTCGGTCTGAAAGGAGTGGCGCGGCCTGGCCTCGATTGCATTGCGGTCCATACACCCTATTCTACCGCTCCACGCGCCTCAGCCTGCGGCTCAGCAGCCGCCCGTCACACTTCAGCGAGCACTGCGAGCCGTCTTTGATGTGTCGCTCGGGAATGGCGAAGCCACCATCCTCGGTTCAACCACCACGCCATCAAACAGCGTTGCGCCGACGAGATGATCGCCCACCGGACGAAGGAACCGCAGCGCCCAGCCAGTGTCCCAATAGCTGACCCTGTAGTCCGGCAGCGACGCCGCGAAGCCGACCGTGCCACTCGCCGAAGCCACAAGCACGCGCTTGTTGGCTGCGTCGTAGTAGATGCCGTCCACATGGCGCACAAACAGGTTTTGCAGGGTCTTCCAGGAAGCCCCGCGGTCTGTCGAGTAGAACGCGCCCTCCGGTCCGCCGATCCAGATGTTGCCGAGCCCATCGATGGCCAGCGCTCCGATCTGCGTCAGCGTCGCGGGCGGCATGATGCTCGTCCAGCTCTCGCCGCCATTCTCCGAGAGCGCTGCGCCGGTCAGGCTCGCCGCCACAACCATCTGTCCGTGCGAGGCAATGTGACGCCCATCAGTAAGCTGTGGCACCTGCATCTGGGTCCAGCCCTGCGCTCCGTTCGTACTGCGCCAGAGCCCGGCCGACGTTCCGGCGTAGATGCCCTCGTTCCCGCTCGTAAGCGCGTAGACGGCCGCACTGCTCAGCGGCGATGGCCCCTTAGGCTCAGGCTTCTGCGACGGCGGAGCAGGTCGTGCATGCGCTGCGGCGCCCTTCTTCGTTGCAGTTTTCTTTGCAGGAGGAGCTGGCGGAGGAACCAGATCAGAAGCTCCACTCCAGATCCCGTTCGTCATCCGAAAGACGCCATGCGAGGTACCTGCCAGCAGCGTATCGTCCGGCGCCATCGTAAGGCTGTAGATGTCGCGACCGCCGAGCCCGCTGCTCATCTGCTGCCACTTCACGCCGCCGTCGCTGCTCGCAAAGACGCCGCCGACCTCCTTGTCGTTCACAACGCCCACATAGAGGTGCGCGGGATCCCGCTGATCCGCCGCAAACGCCACAACCTGGCGCAGCGTGAAGCCGTCGTTCGAAGGCTGGAAGGTCATGCCCGAATCTTCGCTGCGCAGCACGCCGCCACGGTCCGTCGCCAGCAAAACATGTTGCGGCTGATTCGGATCGACGTAAACGTCATTCACGATGACGTCGCCGGTGGTCATCCTCACCCACATCGTGCCGCCATCCGTCGACTTGTACAGCCCTTGCGTCGTGCCCGCGTAAATCGTCGTCGGGTGCACCGGATCCAGTTTCAGCTTCCGCGTCCTGCGCGCCGAGACCGGAATTCCCTGGTTCTTATTGATGGTCACGCCACCCTTGAACAGCATGCCCGCGTTCATACTCTTGTAGATTCCAGAGCACGCGCTCGCATACACGATGTTCGGGCTGGTCGGATCGATGACGATTGAGAACACATCCGAGTCATCGATGATGCCCTGCTTGATGTTCTGCCAGTGCGCTCCGCCGTCCACCGTCTTCCACGGCAGATGCCACGTGCCCGCATAGATGATGTTGGGGTCCTTCGGGTCGATGGCGATCGACTCGATCTCGTGAATCTCCGTCGAGCCCGCCGGGCTGATCAACTCCCAGTGCTTGCCGTTGTCCTTGGTCCGGTAGACACCCTGCAGCGTACCCGCCACAAGGATGTTCGGGTCAGACACAGCCCGCGTCAGCGAGCGCACCGACTGCCCATTCATCTCAGGCACCTTCGCCCAGTGCTTGCCTCCATCGTCCGTGACATAGAGTCCGCCGCCTGGACGGTTTAATGCGAAGGCCGAGAGAATCATGTGGTCCGTCGCCGCTGGATCGATCGAGATGTGATCAATCACCAGATCATTGTTGCCGTCGATCTGAATAATGCGCGTCCATGAAGAGCCGCCGTCGCGGCTCTGGTAGATCCAGCCGGTCTCGGTTCCGAGATAAAGATGCTTGGAGTCGTGCGGGTCCGCGGCAATCGAGCGCGCGTCGCCGCCGTACGGCCCCAGAGGAAACCAGTTGACCGCGTGTGCCTGCAGTCCCACTAGCTGACAAGCCAATACCGTGACGCCGAGGTGGCGAAGCAAATTTGCCTTCATTGCCGCATGTACTCCTTCATCAAGATTAATGCATTGTGCGGCCCACTGGCTGTATCCCCCAACCTGCGTACACCTAAAGGAACATCTTTCCTGCGAACATCTATCGTCCCGGGACAGACCGCCAGACCCGCCGCCTCCGCGTCTCTGTGGGTTTGTTCACGAGACGGCATGGGCTTTGCCGTAGTGTCTGCTGGCAAAAAGAGAAACGGCTGACCGGTTTCCCGGTCAGCCGTTTGCAGTTGGAACTGCGGTTATCGACTACTTCTTGTGATGGTGCTTTTTCGGCGCCGGAGCGGTCCGGGACACCGGCTTGACTGCCGACTCGTCCACCGGGGTCAGACCCGAGGTGTCGAGAGTTGCGCCATCTGGGATGAGGGTCGTCGCAGAGGACTTGGTGCCCGCCGTCCCGGTGTAGACCGAGATGCGCGAGGCGTCAATGCCCTTCTCCGTGACCAGGTAAGCCTTCTCGTTGACGGCGCGTTCTGCCGCCTTGTGATCGGCTTCCTTCTCATCGGTTGCTGCCGAACCGACAATCGCCAGCTTGGCGTTCGGATCCTGCTGCGCGCTCAGGGCGATGTCGTCAAGGCAAGCCTTGGCTTCATTGTCCACACGAGTCGGCCGCTTGGCATCGCGATCGAAGCTGATCGAGCAGAGGTCCTTCGTCGTTGGCTTCACAACCGGCGGCGGCGCATTGACTGTCACCGTCGTAGTTGCGGAAGCGGTCTGGGCCTTGTCATCGACAACGTTGCAGGTAACCGTGATCGTCCCCGGAGCAACACCGGTGGTGGTCAGGGTAGCCGTGGTCGTGTTGCCTTGGATATTGCCGGCGGTCGCCGAGTAGCTGTAGGTCAGCGGCCGGTTCTGCGGGCTCACGCCATTCGCCGTAATCGTCGAAGGCTCGTTGAGGTTGACCGTCGAAGGATTGGCCGAGCAGCTAACGGTCGGCGGCTGGAACTGGGTGATCGTCACCGTCGTCGAGCAATCAGCAAACTGACCAGGCTTCTTGCCCTCTTCCACATGGCCCTTCACCGTATAGGTGCCGGGCTGCAGTGGCGCGGTGTCGACTGTCAACACGTTGGTCGTAGCGTTGTGGAAGGTGATGTTTTCACCCGCCCAGCTGTAGGTCGCGGTCTTCTTCGGGTTCAGGTTGGTCGCCGTTCCGGTAATCGTTACCTGGTCGCCGGGGTAGATCGTGCCCGTCGGAGCCGTTACCGAGCAGGCGTACGTCACCGGCGGCGGTGGAATGATGTGACCGAAGTGAAGCAGCAGACCGCTGCTCAGCTCGGCTACGCCGATGTTCGCGCGGCCGCCCATGTTGCAACACGTAGGCGGATTCACCGCGGGACCGTAGTTATTGTGCATGTACCGGTAGTCTGCCTGGAAGAGACGCAGACCAAGCCGCCCTCCCATGAAAGGCAGGCTATAGTCCATGCCGCCGCCAACCAGAAGGCTCGGACCCCACATGTAGGCGTTGTGTCCAAAGGTCGCCGGGTTGTCGCTGTTCGGCCCGCCAAGATTCGCGGCACCCGCTGCAGCGTGGGCGAACAGGGTAAAGTTTTCCATCGGAGCGCGGACGATCGGCCCGGCATACAAGCCATAAGCACCGTCGTTCTGCCCATCGGGGTTCGCGATGAAGGTGAACTCGCCACCAATGTACTTGTTGAAGTAGTACGCTCCGCTTCCGATCGCGCCCACGTCAACCGACGAGTAGCGGATCCCTTGCGGCTTCAACTGCCCATGCGCGCCGAAGTACGAGTACCCCATGAAGACATCGAAGCGCGAAGGGTTGTTTTCACTGGGAGCAGCAGTGGTCTGCGCGCTCAGGCTCATTGTGCCCAGGCTGACCGCACATGCAGCCAGCAGGCACCGGCTGATACTGCGAAACGGACGATAAGACATTCGACAACCCTCCACTAAGAAAACTTCCTAATATGTTCTGCAGGCTCGTATGTACGATGCGGCCAGCTGGACCTTTGTTAATTCCAAAAAAGTTTACCGCGTTTAGTGCCTCTGTCGAGTACAAATTTACTGCGTTTCCTAATATCTCACTATGACTTACTGCTCCACTATCTGTCACCAGTTACCAATCAAGCACCACTGTCAAAAGAACTCATCACAGATTTAGCGTGTCCTTCAGGCTTCCCCGGGTCGCCTGAATCTTCTCCTGCAGCAGCGTAATCGCGTATAACAACTGCTCCGGACGCGGTGGGCAGCCCGGTACATACACATCCACCGGGATCACCTGGTTCACTCCCTGCAGCAAGGCATAGTTGTTGAAAACTCCACCCGAGGTCGCGCAGGCGCCCATCGAGATTACCCACTTCGGCTCCGGCATCTGTTCGTAGAGCCGCCGAATCACGGGTGCCATCTTCTGCGATACTCGCCCCGCGATAATCATCAGGTCGCTCTGCCGCGGCGAAGGACGAAAGACCTCCGCACCGAACCGCGCAATGTCGTACCGGCTGCCGCCCATCGACATCATCTCGATCGCGCAGCACGCGAGCCCGAACGTCATCGGCCACACCGAGTTCTTTCGAACCCAATTAATCGCCGCGTCCAGTGAGGCAAGCACCACGCCCTCCGGCTGGTCATCGCCCCAGTTCACCTCGGCAATCTTGTCTCGGTTCTTCCCGAAGCTCTCCAGAGTGCCAAATAAGTAACGGTCGTTCCGCTGCGGAGCCGCCGTCGGTCGGCCGCTGGTTGTCGTCTGGTTGGGATCAGTGCTCATATTGCTCAGTATACGTACTGCCGAATCAGCGCGTTGGCGTCCCGGGAGCGACCACCCCTTAACCTGGGTTTCGTCCCGTGTGATGCAATTCCGGTGCAGTGCGGTTGTCGAACGAATGTAAAGAAAGTGATCGAAAGAACCCGCTCTCAGCGGGCATTCTCCTCAATCGCGTCCACCAGGGCCGTGCGCAGCTCCCGCTTCTGGGTGGCCGTCAGTCGGCTCCCATTCTGAGTCAGGTAGAAGACGTCAATGGCCGTCTCGCCCTCTGTGTCCACAAGCGCCACCTCAACATTGAACCGCATCTCGCTCAGTGTGACGCTGATCGTCCGCAACAGTCCCGGCACATCCTGCGCCACCACCTGCATCAGCGTGCTCGTCGCCGACGCCCCATCGTCGAACTCCACCGAGGTCTCCACCACCACGCGCGGGCTCTTTCTCCGCCCGCGCCGCCGCCCGCTCAGGAGCGCCTCGGCCGATATCCGGCCGTCCACTACGTCGTGCACACTCGCCACGAACCGCTCACGCTCGCTCTCATTTAATTCCAGCGTGCGGAACGTGTCCTGAAAGCGGAAGCTGTCCACCACGACACCGTCCGCATTTGCGAACGCCTCCGCAGTTACGACATTCATTCCCCACGCCGCCAGTGCGGTCGAAATCGCCGCAAACAAACCCGGCCGGTCGCGGCTCACCAGCGTAATCGCGCTCGTCTCCGGCGCATATTCAAAGTCCAGCTGCACGGCCTCACTCTTCAGCTGTTGTGCCATGCCGAACTGCCCATAGATCTCCTTCGACGGCCGCGTGCGCACATACCGCTCCGGGAAGCCCTCGACGAAGCGTTCCAGATCTTTACGCTCCCCCGGCTGCGCTCTTGCCAGCAGCCGCGAAATCCGCCCCGCGTCGCCTCCCCGTCTCGCATAACCGCTGCGCGCCGGCTGCACACGTTCCTGGTCCACATTGCGGTCCAGCTGGTTGGCGGTCGACATCGAAAGCCGCCACAAATTCTCCGCTTTCCACGGCGTCAGCGCATCCGGATGCACCGCGCGTATGTCGGCATACGTAAACAGCGTCAGCATCCACAGCGACTCGTGGGTCTGCACCTTGCCCGCAAACGATCGCACCGTCTCCGTGTCGAAGATGTCTCTGCGCAACGCTGCCGACATCTCCAGGTGCGTCTCGATCAGCTGCAGCACCATCGCCTGCTCGTACGGATCCATCTCCAGCCGGCTCATCACGCTCTCCGCCAGCCGCGAGCTCTCCGCTGCATGCTCGTCGCCCGCGCGCCCCTTGCCCGTGTCGTGCAGCAGCGCCGCAAGGTACAGCAGCGCCGGATTCTCGAGCTCGCGAATCATCTTGCCCAGCCGCGACCTCCAATCCGCCGCTCCCGGCCCCGGCTCCTCCTCGAGCTCATGCAAGGTGTCGATCAGGACAAACGTGTGCTCGTCCACCGTGTAGCGATGGTAGGCATCACGAATCACCAGCGAATCGATGCCGTGAAACTCCGGCAACAACAGCTCCAGCACGCCCACCGCATGCATCGAGCGCAGCGCCACGCCCGCGCGCGGTCCGGCGAGAATCTCCGCCAGCTGCGACCACAGCGCCGCACCTTCCTTCAGCCGCGCTGACAGCGCCGGAATCATCGCCTCGATGCGGTCCTCGCTCGCCGTGCCCAGCCTTATGCCCGTACGCGCCACCGCTGCAAACGCGCCCAACACTACCTCGGGATCCTGTGCCGCGTCCCCATCCTTCCCTGCCGCGTCCAGCTCGATGCGCCCCTCATGCACACGGAATCCAGGTTGCGTCGCAAGCTTTGCTCCCTCGATAGGCCGCACGCTCACCACGCCCTGCCCTGCGGCTTCCATCACTGTCAGCAGCCGCCGTTCAATCAACCGCGCATGCCGGAAGTACACGCGCATCCAGTACGCCGCGTCGATCTTCTTCGCGGCCTCACGCATGCCCGCAGGTAGTCCGATCGCATGCTCCGCCGCCGCATCCTGCGCCAGCCAGTCGAGCACATTGTCGTCGCGATCGTGTCGCCAGTGCAGAAAGCAGCGCGCCGAGGTCAGAAACCCCTTCGCCTCCTGGAACTCCTGCTCATCCGTCTCATGCCGCTGGCCCACCAGCTTCACGACCCAGCCGCACACATTCGTATCGCGCAGCCCGCCCGGACAATCCTTGATGTTCGGCTCCAGGTGAAACAGCGTGCCGCCATACTTCGCATAACGATCGCGCGTCAGTTGCCCAAGCTCCGCAAGGATCCGCCGCCCATCGCGCCCCCGCCGGTTCTCCCTCAGCTTCCGCTCCAGCGACTCAACAACCTCGCCATCCCCCGCAACATATCGCAGGTCCAGCAGCGCCAGCGCAAACTCCGGGTTCGACGGCTCGAAGCGTTCGCAGTCCTTCGGCGTGCGCGTCATCAGCGCCACCTGCAGCCCCGAGTCCCACAGCGTCTGCGACAGCCGCCGCACCGCGTCCTTCACCACCCCAGGCTTCGCCGCACACACCAGCAGGTCTACATCGGAGTACGGAAACAGTACCCCGCGGCCATACCCTCCGATCGCCGCAATCGCAACCCCGCTCGCCAGCTTCCTGTCTGTCGACACCTCACGCGCCCACAGCGTGCGCACCACCTCGTCGACCAGCGCCGCACGCGCCGCCACCATGCGCGGCCCATAGCCGTCCGCCTCAAACGCACGCCGCAATTCCAGCATCCGGCTCTGGTACTCCGAACGCGCAGGGCCACCGCTCGTGGTCGCTCCAGTCAGTGTGCCCTCCTGAGCCATCCAAGGTTCTTACTCAGCCATCATCCTGAATCCCATTCCTAATTCCGTCATCCTGAGGCGCTCTTATTCAGCCGTCATCCTGAGCCACTCCTCTGATGCCGTCATCCTGAGCCGCAGGCGAAGAACCTCCGTATTTCGGAGCCGCACAACATCCACGGGCTGCCTACAGTGCGATCTCTCCACGCTCATCATTCCGGATCCGAATCGCTTCATCAATCCGCGACACAAAGATCTTTCCATCGCCGATGCGGCCTGTCCGCGCCGCCGAAATAATGGCTTCTATAGCCCGATCCTTCATCTCGTCCGCGACCACCAGCTCCAGCTTCACCTTTGGCAGCAGGTCCACCGCGTACTCGCGTCCGCGATAAAACTCCGTGTGGCCCTTCTGGCGTCCATGTCCACGCGCCTCGAAGATCGTGATCCCCGAGATCCCCGCCTCGACCAGCGCGTCCTTCACCGCATCCAGCTTTGACGGCTGAATCACCGCCTCAATCTTCTGCATATCCCTCTCGCTTTACTCACTATTCACTAATCACTATTCACTGCCTTTAAGCTGCCCTCCCAGTCGTAGCCCTCTTCACCGTGCTGCGACAGGTCCAGCCCCTCACGTTCAGCATCCTCGCTAACGCGCAGGCCAATCAGCTTATCAACAACGAAGAGAATTAGCAGCGTCCCCACGATTGACAACCCCCAGGCGATGCCAACTCCGGTCAATTGATGCACCAGCTGCATGTGATTGCCCTCGAAAAATCCCGTCGGCTTGCCCTTGCCGAAGATCGGATTGATGACCGAGTTCGCGAACAGTCCCGTCATCACCGCGCCAATCGTTCCGCCCGCGCCGTGTATGCCAAACGCGTCCAGCGAGTCGTCATAGCCGAAGATGTTCTTCACCGACACGACCATCCAGAAGCAGAACACGCCCGCGATCAAACCGATCCACAGAGCGCTCATCGGCGTCACAAACCCCGAAGCCGGCGTAATCGCCACCAATCCCGCTACTGCTCCGGAGATCCCGCCCAGAGCGCTCGGCTTGCCATTCCGAATCCACTCTGCCGCGAGCCATCCACAAACCGCTGCTGCCGCGCCAAACTGCGTCGCCACAAATGCGCTCGTCGCCAAGCTGCTCGCCGCCAGCGCCGACCCCGCGTTGAAGCCGAACCACCCCACCCACAACAAACACGCGCCGATAAAACTCAGCACCACCGAGTGCGGCGGCATCGGCCGCTGCGGATACCCCAGCCGTTTACCGAGGTACAGCGCGGTAATCAGCGCGCTGACTCCGCTCGTCACGTGCACCACCGTGCCGCCCGCGAAGTCCAGGCACGGTATCCCATCGCCCGTCGCATTTAGAAATCCGCCCGCGCCCCAAACCATATGCGCCATCGGGCTGTAGACCACAATCGCCCACAGCACCATAAACACCAGCATCGCTGAAAACTTCATGCGCTCTGCAAACGCGCCTGTAATCAGTGCCGGCGTGATGATCGCAAACATCAGCTGATAGATCATGAAGGTCTGCTGAGGAATCGTCGGAGCATACGCCGCATTCGGCGCCAGCCCCACGCCGTGCAGAAAGATGTTGTGCAACCCGCCGATGTACACATTGCCCGGCCCGAACGCCAGCGAGTAACCCACACAGGCCCACAGCACCGTGATCACGGCCATCATCGCAAAGGTCTGCATCATCGTGGCCAGCACGTTCTTCTTCCGCACCAGTCCGCCGTAGAACAGCGCCAGCCCCGGCCCGCTCATCAACAGCACCAGCGCTGCGCTCACCAGCATCCACGCGTTGTCGCCGGCTGACTGAGCCTGCGCAATGGCAGCCGTGTTCGCCGCCGCGGCCTTCTCCAGCGCTGCAATTCTGTCCGCCGAAGGCACTGCCACTCCCTGCGCCACCGCCGCGCTTGAAACCAGTAGCGAAGTCAGCAGGCCGCCCGCCATCGCTGCCATCAGCCCAACACGCCTACGACGAAAACCTGCAACCCAACGCATGCCTTTGAACCCTTCCAACGTGTAGAGATACACCTCAAGCCCGGCGCCCGAAGGCACGGCCCTGAACTATTCGCTCCTCCAGCGTCGCGGGTGGCGGAACGTCAACTTGTGTCCTGTTGGCTTCTAATTTACAACGCATTCACCCGCACGCCAACACACTTGTCATTCGCTGGCAGGTTAGTTCGACTCGCCTCAATGGGACCAGCTTCAGCTCGTCCGGATTAGCAGCGGACTAGTCCGCTGAATCGAAGCCGCGAAAGAATGGGGCTTTAGCCCCTGAACCACTTCCGCGCCAACACACTTGTACACTCACTCCATGAGCGACCGCTTGATCCACCTCGCATGGAACGCCATCCCGCCCGAGCAGCTCAACCCTCTTCTCTCGCGCCAGTTCGTCCACGGCTCGCAGGCCATGCTGTCGCGCATTCAATTGCAAAAGGGCTGCATCGTCCCGCACCACTCCCACCCCAACGAGCAGATCGTCTTCATCCTCTCCGGCACGCTCCGCTTCACTGTCGGCCAGGAAGGCGCCGAACAGCAGGTGTACGACGTTCACGGCGGCGAGGTCCTCGTCATCCCCGGCAACGTTCCCCACATGGCCGAAGCCCTCGAAGACACCGACAACCTCGACATCTTCGCCCCTCCCCGCCACGACTGGATCACCGGCAACGACGCCTATCTCCGCAGCAAATAGCTCACAACTCCCCAACTCGAAAACTCAACTAAACGGAACCCTCACCACTCATGTCCGAACGCATCCTCGTCCTCGGAGCCACCGGCCAGCTCGGCGCCGCGCTCTGCCGCCAGCTCGGCCCCTCCGCCATCCCCGCCGCACGCCGTCCGCCCTCGCCCGACTGGATCACCCTCGACCTCGCCACCCTCACCGAATCCCCCGACGAGCTCGTCACCGCCCACAACCTCACCGCCATCATCTGCTCCGCCGGCGCCACCGACGTCGAGCGCTGCGAGTCCGACCACGCCTGGGCCGACGCCGCCAATCACCTCGGCCCGCTCGCCCTCGCCCGCGCCGCCGCCAACGCCCGCATCCCCTTCGTCTTCTACTCCACCGACTACGTCTTCCCCGGCACCGCCGCCAATCCCGGCCCCTACCGCGAAGACGCACCCACCCACGCCCTCTGTTACTATGGGCAGTCCAAACTCGCCGGCGAGCAATCCATCCTCAAAGAAAATCCCGCGGCACTCGTCCTCCGCACCACCACCGTCTACGGCCCCGACCCCCAGGGCAAGAACTTCCTCTACACCCTCCGCCGCCTTCTCTCCTCCGGCCAGTCCATGCGCGTGCCCACCGACCAGCTCGCCACGCCCACCTATAACGAGGACCTCGCCCGCGCCACGCTCGCCCTCCTCCGCGCCGGCCACACCGGCCTCTTCCACGCCGCCGGCCCCGCCATGCTCGCGCGCATCGACTTCGCCCGCCTCGCCTGCCGTCTCCTCTCGCTCGACGACTCGCTCCTCATCCCCCTCACCACCCCCGAGCTCAACCAGCGCGCCGCCCGCCCCCTCATCGCCGGCCTCGACTCCACCCTCCTCACCACCACCCTCGGCCGCCCCTTCTTCCGCACCCCCGAGCAAGGCATCCTCGACTGGCAGGAGACCCTCGCCTAGCCGCCAACCTTCTCTGCCGCCCTCATCCTGAGCCTCACCTCACTACCGTCATCCAGAGCCATAACTTCCCTGCCGCCCTCATCCAGAGCCGTAACCTCGCTGATCCGGTCATCCTGAGCCGAAGGCGAAGGATCTCCGTATTTCGCTACCCCTTCGAACCCCCGGAACCTTCCCGGTAAATCAATTCAGATGGACCACCCCCAACCGTCGTAACCTCAACCGTTACCGACCTGACACGATTTTCCCCTTCCCACACCGTCTTTTACTCAGGTTAAGCTGGCGCAAACTCCGCGTGAATCGCCATGTCTGCAACACTTGCCCTCCCGAGCTCCGCCGCCGCCCAATCGCGCACACGACTCCGCGTGGCAGCACTGGCTTTGACCATCGGAACGCTCGCGGCGGTCGGCGTCTTTCTTTTGCCGTTCGTGTTTCCTCCCTCGCGTCCCAGCTTGTCGGCCGCATACACCGCCGGATTTAACAATAGAGTCGCTGCCATGGCAGCAGCCTTGGTCGCTGTCCTAAGCTTCGCTCTGGCATGGAGATTCCAGCTCTTTCCAAGCCGCACTAAAGATTCCGACAGAGACCCAGTCCCGTTATGGCTCCTTATAACCTGCGTTACCGCTTGCCGCCGCCTTCACAGCCGTGCTCGGCTATCTCCTTTGCAGGGTGGGAACTGGCAACAGTCGACAACCGATATTTTCTGGAATACATGGATGATGTATCCACATACCACCAGCGTATATACGTAGATTTCTCCTTCGCTTACGGGCCGCTCCTCTTGTATTTCCCGCTATTTATGCATTGGCTGCTGCGGCCCTTCCACATCGGGATAGAAGGCTCCTACTACGTTCCTTGACGGTTGCGATACGTTCTTGGACTGGTGATCCGTGGCTCACACTCGAAGCTCTTCCCCTCAACAGGAAAGTCAAATCCATCACCCTTTGCATCTTCGCCATCATGTCGATGTGCCCGGTGATGGGGCTCAACTACACACTCATCCGCTTTTTGGCCCCATTCTCTACCCTCCTCTTCGCTTCACGGATTAAAAAAGCCCTCGCTCGTCGCATTGGCGTTCTTCATTGGGGCGGCTCTGCAGCTTGCGATCTCGCCTGAGTTGGGCTTCGCATTTGCCGCCGGAGCCTGTCTCTATGCGATCTGCATGACCGCCAAACACGGCCCCGTATGGATACCAGCGATAGTCGCTCCGCTTGCCGCTGCAAGCGCATTCCTTCTCACTCGCAGGGCCCCATTACCTCGATACAATGCGAAATTATTCGCACGGGGATTTCAACCTCATCGTTGAGCCGCTGGGCTACGTCATTCTTTTCCTAATTGCGACAGTCTGGCTTATTCCGCGGATGCTGGCGGGCGCGTTCCGCCAGCGTCGACCGGAAGCGGTGCTGCTTGCGAGCCTGTTCGTGGTATGTCTCGCACTTGTACTGCCTGCTTTCGGTCGTTGCGATCCGCTCCATGTCTTTTTCAACGGCGCAGGAATGTTCCTGCTTGCGTCGGTAGCTATCGGCGGATACTCGGAACGTATCCGCAACATATGGTTCTTTTGTCTTGCCTGTTCATTGATGTGGATGCAGTTTGTGAATTTTATCCTTCGACCTGACGTAAAGCGGGCAGTGGGATTTGATCCTGGGACCCCCCGCAAGAACTGGATCGATATCTCGCAGCTTGAGTCGATCGTCGGAGATGCAAAGATCTCCGTGCCGTTTTCCGTACCGCTCGGAGTGGAAAACGAGTTGAAGCGAAGCGGCCATTTCTTACCGGATCGCGAAAGCTTCAATCTGCTCGTGACAAATCCGGATGCGGAAAAAGCGCGAACGGCCCGCATGGACCTCGCTCAATGGGCCCTCATCCCTGAGAAGGATTTCCTACTACAGAGAAACCCCATCGAACACATCGCCGGATACTTGGGATTGGCTACAGGTTTTATCCGAACCGTCGAGAACCGTACGTGTACGGCGCCATTCTGATCGAAGAACTCCAAACACACTGGACCCCCAAGGCGACAGTTGGGGATTGGATTGTTTATCGCCAGAACGCCCACCCGTGAGAGAGAACCAGTGAGTTCGGCCGAGTCCAACCCATCGAAAGCCGTCCAGGCTCCCCGCCTCACTCCCGGCGCGATCATCCTCTGGCTCCTCTTCTCCTTCGTCACTCTCACCATCGGCATCCAGGCCCTCCCGCGCGCCGGCCGCCTCTACGACTTCCGCGCCTTCTACGGAGCCGGCTGGCTTCTCCTCCACCACCCCACCCAGCTCTTCAACCTCTCCGTGCAGACGGCCGTCCAGAACGCCGTCGTCTGTCCCATGGTCCGCGGCGTCCCCTTCTACCACCCCGCCTACGAGGCCCTCCTCTTCGCCCCATTCACCTTTCTCTCCTATCGCTACGCCTACATCGCCTTCGTCGTCTTCAGTCTGCTTCTGCTCGCCCTCTGCTACCGGCTCGCTCCTTCCGCCGCCGACCCGCGCATCGCCAAAATCCCCCGCTCGCTCTTCTTCTTCCTCTGCTTCCCCGCCTTCATGGGCATCGCCGAGGGCCAGGACTCCATCGTCTTCCTCCTCATCGCCTGTCTCCTCTGGCGAGCGCTCTCTTCAGGCCGCGATCGCACCGCAGGAATCCTGCTCGCACTCGGCCTCTTCAAACTCCAGGTCGCTCTCGGCCTGCTCTTCTTCCTCGTTCTCTATCTGTCTCCGCCGCGCCGCACGCGCCTGCTCCTCGCCTGGCTCCCATCCGCCGCCGCCGTCGCGCTCACCTGCCTCCTCATCACCGGCCCGAGCGGCATGGCAACGTGGCTCCGTCTCATCGCCACATCCTCCATCGCCTCGCACGAAAGCCACCAGGCGCAGTCCGTCATCGCTGTCTATCCGAAAGCGATGCCCACGCTCAACGGTCTTCTCTATATCTGCGGCGCGCGCCTGCTTCCCACCGGCGTCTCCTTCGCCCTCGACATATTCCTCTCGGTGCTCGTCCTCGCCGCCGCCATCTACCTCATCCGCACCGCCCGCAATCTCCCCATTGCCTTCTGCGCCGCCCTCTCAGCAACGCTTCTGCTCTCTCCCCACCTATACCTCTACGACTACGTGCTCCTCCTCTTTCCCGTGCTCCTGCTTACCGAACGCCGTCAACCCCTCCTGACCGCTCTCGTCTACGCGCTCCCCTTCATCCTGTTCGCCATCGCGGGCCTCGACTGGTTCGCCATCATGGCAATCGTCCCGGCCCTCTTCCTCACCTCGCTCCTCACCAGCGAACGCTCCCATCGTCTTCATCAGGCCCAGCCAGAAAAAGTGACCCCCCACCCGTTAACTGCCCTCGAATGAGGACTTTGCCTATAACTCTTTTATTGTCAAGACTTTGACAATAAGGTACACCCCTAACCCTAATCCGCTCTAGACTTTGCACAAAAACCCCAGGGGAGGGGGTACCCGTCCAGATGTGAAAATCGCAAACCATCGGTTCACGTATCCTCACAGAGCATGCTCGACATCATCCGCAGGCAGCTCCAGCAGTCTCTCGACACCCTGACCAAAGTCCTCCACGACGACTCCGTTCACCAGTCCCTGCTCGAGTCCGCCCGTGTCACCGCCGAGGCCATGCACAACGGCCACAAGCTCCTCGTCTGCGGCAACGGCGGCTCGCCGCGGACACCCAGCACGTCGTCGCCGAGCTCGTCGTCCGCCTCACCGTCGACCGCCCCGCCCTCCGCGCCATCGCCCTCACCACCGACAGCTCCATCTTCACCGCCATCGGCAACGACTACGGCTTCGACCACATCTTCTCCCGCCAGGTCGAAGCCCTCGGCCAGCCCGGCGACGTCCTGCTCGCCATCTCCACCTCCGGCAACTCCCCCAACTGCCTCCGCGCCCTCGAGCGCGCCCGCGCCCTCTCCCTCACCACCATCGCCTTCACCGGCAACGACGGCGGCAAGGATGGCCCCCCTCGCCGACATCAACGTCATAGTCCCCGCCACCGTCACCATGAACATCCAGGAGTCGCAACTCGCCCTCGAGCACATCTTCTGCATGCTCGTCGAGCGCTGCTACTTCGGCCCCGACTTCGTCGGCTAGTCCGCGCTCACCGCCGACGCCTCCGCACTTACACTGCGCGCCGCCAGCGGCAGTTGCACCGTCAGCCGCGCCCCACCGTTCTCCCGGTTCTCCGCCTGAACCGAACCCCCGTGCGCCCCCGCCACCGCGTGCACAAACGCCAACCCCAGCCCGTACCCCCGCGACTCGCTTCCCTTCACTCCCGGCTTGAAAAGGTCAGGCTCAATCTCCGCCGAAAACCCCGGCCCGTCATCCTCCACCACCAACTGCGCAAACTCATCCACTGCTTGCAAAGCAATCGTGACCGTACGTGACGGCGGCAGATGCTTCATTTCATTGTCGAGCAGGTTCGCCACCATCCTGTGCAGCAGCGCCGCGTCAGCCATCACCTCAACCGGTCCCGACGTACTGAAGTCCAGCCGCAGACCCTTCTCATTCATGCAGGGCTGATACAGCTCAATCATTCCGTCAAGCAGTTGCTCGAGATCAATCCGCTCGGGCTCCAGGCGCAGCGCATGCGCCTCCGCCTCCGCCACATCCAGCGACTGGTTCAGAATCTCCGTCAACCGATCGATCTCGTTAATCGATCGCTCAATCGACTCCGCATCCTGCTCCGCCACATCGCGTGTGAGAACAGTCTCCAGCCTCGCCCGAATCGCCGTCAGCGGGCTGCGAAGATCATGCGCCAGTGAATTGGTAATCGTGTGCAACTGATGTACCGACTGCTCAATGCGCTCGAGCATTCGGTTCAGCGTTGAGGCGAGCTGCGCAATCTCATCGTTCCATCGGCTCGTCGGCACGCGCTGGCTCAGGTCCGACTCGCCGATGCGCGCAGCGACTTCGCTGATCCTGCGTACATCTCCCAGCATTCGCCGCGTCGTATAGAAGATGATCGCGAACCCCAGCAGCACATTCAGCGCCCACAGTTTCAGGAAGTGGTTGCGCATCTGCTCGAGCACCTGCCGCTCCTCGCGCTGCGAGAGCCCAAGATAGATATGACTTCCATCCGGTATCGAAGTCGCCGCCACACGATAAGGCGGTTTCGACCCCGGCACAGTGATATCGAACGGCTCGTCGCCTGTCGGATGCGCCGCCTGGATCGCGTGCAGGTACATCGCGCCATCGCCTGCTCCTGCCCACAGCACCAGCGATCCATCCGCGGCCGTCTGCAGAAAAAATACAGAATCGTTCGCCCCGCCGCTTGCCGGCCGGTTCGGAATCTCGCGGCTGGCAAGCTCTGCAATCTCGCCCAGCACGCGGTTATAGAGAGCACCCCTGGGTGTACGTTCCGCAACATCGCCGAACGTCTTCACCTCACCTGAGAGCCACGTGTCGCTGCGCCGCTGAATATCGTTCGCTACAAACTGATGCAACGACAGGAACAGCACAAGCGTCCCGCACGCAAAGGCGACCGTACCCCACAACGACACCCGCCACGCCGCACTATGAATCGGCTTACCGGTCGCGGAGGACATACCCCACACCTCGCAGCGTGCGAATCAGCGGTGGCAATCCCTCGGCGTCCACCTTGCCGCGCAGCCGATAGATGTGCACATCCACCACGTTCGCCGCCGGCTGAATTCGCATGCCCCACACCTTATCGAGAATCATCGACCGCGTCACCACGCGCCCCGGATTGCGGCACAGATACTCCAGCAGCGTGAACTCCTGCGGCGTCAGATTCAGCACGCGATCGCCGCGTGTTGCCTCTCGCCGCAACAGGTTCAGTTCCAGGTCGAGCACTCGGAGCTTCGTGATCTCCGTGCTCGGCGTGTTGCGCTTCACCAGGTTCCGCAACCGCGCCAGCAGTTCTGCCAGCGCAAACGGCTTCGTCAGGTAGTCGTCACCGCCCTGCTCCAACCCGAGCACGCGATCATCCACCGACCGCCGCGCCGACAGGATCAGCACCGGCGCATTCACACCCAACTGCCGCAGCCGCAGAATCAGTCCCATCCCATCCTGATCCGGCAGCCCCAGATCCACGACGAGCACATTGTGCCTGCTCTCCATCGCCATGCGCTCGGCCGTCTTCGCATCCGGCGCCGCATCCACCTTGTATCCCGCCTCTGCCAACGCATGGCGCAGGAACGTCTGAATTTCGAGATCGTCTTCCACCAGCAACAACTGCATGTCGCGATGTTAGAGCATCCCATCCCAAGTTTGTGGCTTCCCAATGCAGATGAACACCCCGTCATTTGGGCGTCTTCGCGCGGCCATCCGCAGCCCTCCTCTCACACAAGCGGTGCCAGTTTGGATAAGACGGTGGGGAGAAGTTCCGTAACCGTCGGATGGATATTCATGGCGCGCTGCACGACCGTATACGGCGCCTTCGCATACATGATGTCCAGCAGGACCTGAACGACCTCATCGCCGCCGGTTCCAAGAATTGCCGCGCCCAGAAATTGTTTCGTTTCCGCATCCACAGAGATCTTGATGAAACCCTGCGTCTCGCCCTTCTCAACGGCGCGGCCCACCTGGCTCATCGGATATTTCGCGGCGAGCGCGGCGCGCCCGGACTTCCGTATCTCAGCGTCCGTCATTCCGCACCTGCCCAGCGGCGGGTCGATAAACAAACCGTACGTCAGGATTCGATCGGACACGCGGCGATGGTCTGCGTTGAAAAGATTGTCGGCGACGATCTCATAGTCGTTGTATGCCGTGTGTGTAAAGCCGCCGTGGCCGTTGCAGTCACCCAGCGCCCAGATGCCGGGCACGTTGGTTTGCAGTTGATCGTCAACCAGGATGTAGCCGCGTTTGTCCATCGCAACTCCGGCCTTATCGAGACCCAGGTCCTGCGTATTGGAAGTTCTTCCCACCGCAAGAAGAACGTGACTGCCGCACGCTTCCGGCGGACCCTCCTCACAATCCATGCCGACTTCGATACCGCCGTCGTTCTTCGCAAGCGATATGCATTTCGCATTCAGCCGGATCTTTATCCCCTCGGCCTCCAGAATCTCCCGCACGGCATCGGAAACATCTTCATCTTCATGTCCAATCAGGCGCGGCCCCATCTCCACAATCGTCACTTCACTTCCGAAGCGGCGATACATCTGACCGAATTCCAACCCGATGTAACTGCCGCCGACAATGATCAGATGTTCCGGCAAAAAGTCGATATCCATCATTGAAGAGTTGGTGAGAAATGGCACATCGTGAATCCCCGGCATGTCGGGAACATTGGCGCGGCCCCCAACATCGATGAAGATCTTTTCGGACTCCAGCATCTCATCGTTGACAACCACAGTGTGCGGCGACTCGAAGCGAGCCTGGCCTTGGATGACCGTACAATTCTTCAGGCCGCGCATCCACTCTTCCACGCCCTTGCTCGACTGCCCTGAAATTTCCTTCGCACGTGCATGCACGCGTTTCATATCCGCGCGCACATCGCCATTAACAACAAATCCGTATTCCGCGCCTCGGCGAGCAGCATGCATTGCATACGCGCTTGCAACCATCGTCTTTGTCGGCGTACATCCCGTATTCACACATGTGCCACCAAACTTGTCGCGCTCAATAATGGCGACCGATTTACCCGCGTCTGCAAACCGCGCAGCCAAAGACGGCCCTGCCTGCCCGGTCCCGATGATGATTGCATCGAACTGTCGCGACACAAAGTACCTCCGTTAGGAAAGCTCGATGACAATCGCGCGACCCTCTTCAGCTAAGCAGCGACGAGCTGTTGCCCGCCGTCGATGTCGTAGGTCGCGCCCGTAAGGGCCGTGTTAATCATGATGTGTACAGCAAGTGCCGCGACGTCGGCCGGTGTAACGACGCGCCGTATCGGAAGCGTGGTGCGAAGTTGCTGGCGGCGCTTCTCGAGCTCATCGCCGAGCAGCGTTGCCGACAACGGTGTGTCGACGAAGCCGGCGGCGATAAGGTTGACTCGCACAGGCGCGAGTTCGAGCGCGAGGCTGGCAGTGAGTGCCGGGAGCGCAGCGGTGACTGCGGGCACCATCCCAAGACCGATAGCCTGGCGGCGGCCGCCCGTCCCGCCCATGAACACGAGCGTGCCTCCCGGTCGCACCTTGTGCGCGGCGTTGCGGGAGATCTCGAGCATCTGCAAGAGGTGCGTGTCGAGGTCGCGGCGCGCCTGTTCGAAGTCCATGTCGAGAAGACGTGCGTAGTGCGGCCCGCCGGCTGTCACCATCACGTGGTCGATCGTGCCCGGCAGGCCGCTGAAGAATCGCTTGATTGCCGCAGGATCGTCGGCGTCGAACGTCGCTGTGCTCAGCGGTTCCAACTCTTCAGCGGCGAGTTGCAGGCGTTCGGCATTCCGGGCGGTGAGGATCAGGCTCGCCCCCTCAACGCGTGCTCGTCGCGCCGTTTCGAGCCCCATGCCGGAGCTGCCGCCGATGACAACGACAGTCTGCCCGAGAAGTTCCGGTTCGCGCCGAACCGGAGCGGTGGTTGCTGTGCCAGCCATAAATTCCTCCAGTGACTTGCGTTCAAGAGCGATGTCGTCTTGTCGTACTCGCTTATTGCGGCAACTCTCTGCCGGATTGCTCCGCAATCATGTACGCGGCGTACCAGTCCGGCCATTCGTCATCGCGATGCCCGAGACGCTTCTCGTGCTCGCCGTGCGCAGCTTCCGCACGCCGAAACGCGTTCGCGAGATCGCTCGCTGTCGCGAACGTCGTCGCCGTGGAGTCGATGCGGCCCGGCAGTCGCGCCGTGATCTCCTGGAAGAACCAGCCGTTCCCATCCGGATCGCTGAACGAGGCGAACGAGCGGTAGCTGCGATGTTCAGGATCAGGACCGTCGATCCGGATCCTCCCAAACAGGTACGGCTCGTCCGCGCCGGAGTACACGTCGTTGCCGCCGTGAAACACCTTGCCAACCTTTACGCCGCGACGGAGCAGATCATTGCAGGCGGCCTCGATGTCACTGACGATCAGATAAAGCCCCTGAGCCGAGCCCGGAGCCGCACCGGTTACGTTCCTGCCGAAGATCACCGAGCACCCCGAGCCGGGCGGTGTGAACTGAACCACGCGAAAGTCCTTGCCGTTGTCGAAGTCGGCGTCGAGCCGCCACCCGAGCCTGCTGTAGAACTCCTTCGCGCGGTCTACATCCGAGACGGGGATCACAACAATTTCAAACTTCATGTCGACTTTGGCGACGCTGGCGGCGCTGTCTTTGGTCTGGTTTTCATCAGTCGGATTTGCCATGTTCTTTCCTCCATTGCGTTCCACTGATCAAAGCCAAGATTGCATATTCATCCGTCTCAATCCAACCTGTTGACACGCCCGCTAGAATATTAAGTAGGGGCATCTCTAACCAGAACTCGCGGGGATTCGGTTTCTAACAGACTCGCATGCATGCTTAGGTCCGAGCCTAAGTCCAATTTCTGGAAGACTTTGCGCAAAAAGTGATGGGGGAGGGTATCCCGGCTACGTCCCCGCGTTTTCTTCCATCACAGGCTCTCCCGGATCTCTGGGCAGCTCCCGAATCAAACCCATCTCCTGGTAGATCGGCCGCATCACCTTCCGCATCTTCGGAAGTTGCAGCGTGTACCATCCGCACCCGAGCAGGCAGCATGCTCCGGTCAGTATCACCGTGTGCGGAGCCCCAACCCAGTGGGCTAACCCGCCAGCCAGCAGGCTCCCGAACGGCGCCATCCCTACAAAGGCCATGGTGTAGTAACTCATCACGCGCCCGCGCATCTCCTCCGGCACCAGCGTCTGGATGATCGTGTTGCTCCCCGCCAGTCCGAGCATCATGCCGTAACCGACCACCAGCATCACCGTCAGGCTCAACCACAGCACGTGCGAGAGACCGAACAGGATCAGCCCCGCTCCAAACATCCCCGCCGCTCTCTGAATGGACCTGGTCAACCCCACCACACTCTTCCGCAGCGTCAGCCCCAGCGCCGCCGTCAGCGCACCCACGCCCGAAGCCCCCGTCAGCCACCCCAGGGTATGCGGCCCCCCATGCAGCACGGTCCCCGCAAAGATTGGAAGCAGCACCGCGTAGGGCCAGCCCATCAGGCTCAAAATTGCGAACAGCGTCAGCACTGTGCGGATTGGCATGAACGTGCTCACGTAGTTCCAGCCTTCGCGCATCTGCTCGAACATGCTTGACGTCGCGCGCTTGTGCTCGATGGGCTTCAGCCGCATCATCAGCAGCGAGGCAATCACTGCGAAATAGCTCACACCGTCGATGAAGAAGCACCACCCTTCGCCCCACGCGCCGATCACGATTCCAGCAAGCGCCGGCCCCACAAGCCGCGCGGCGTTCACCATCGACGAATTGATCCCGATGGCGTTGCCGAGGTCCGCGCGATCCTCCACCATCTGCACGATGAACGCCTGCCGCCCCGGCATATCAAAGGCGTTAATCAACCCCTGGAAGAGGCTGAGTGCGATGATCTCCCAGATGTTGATGACGCCCGTGAGCGTCAGCGCGGCGAGAGCGAGCGACTGCACAGCTGCGAGCGCCTGCGTCCACACGAGGATTTTGCGCCTGTCCATGCGCTCGATCCACACGCCTGCGAACGGGGCGAGTAGAAAGGTGAGGATCTGGCCGGCGAAGCCGACCACACCGAGCAGCAAGGCGGAGTGCGTCAGCCGGTAGACGAGCCAGCTCGCCGCCAGGCGCGTCATCCATGTGCCGATCAGCGAGATGCTCTGCCCGGAGACAAACAGCCTGAAGCTTCTGTGCCGAAGAGCGCGTCCGGCGTGCGCGAACCGTCCTCCCGATTCATCTGCTGCGGGCTTGTTGTTCAGTTGGTTGCTCAGCGATGAAGATGAAGACATCTATATCTTCGACGTTCGCCACACGCTCTACGACTCAGATTCGCGCGCTGCGGCTGTGTATATCGCGGCACTAGAGCGTCTTCGCCAATCGCTTCTTCGCAGGCGGCTCCGCAACCGGCTCATCACCGTCGCTATAGACACGCACAGAGCGGTCACCGAGGATCACCTTGTCATGCACCTCGGTGTTATAGAACGGATCGCTGACATTTTCAGTATCCAGAATCTGCCGCCAGGGCTTGCTGTTCGGCGGATTCGGCAACACATACTCCACTCCGCTGTCACTCGCATTCACAAGGATCAGAAAACTGTCGTCGGATACGGGCTCGCCGTCTTCGTCCATCACTCCGAGTGTGTGACCGTTGAACATGACGCCGATGGATTTGCTCCAGGGCTCATTCCAAACCTGGTCAGAGAGCTCCTTACCGTCTGTGCCATACCATGCGACATCACGAACAACAGAGCCTCGAATCTTACGGTCCTGGAAGAATTTGCGCCGGTGCAGATTGGGATGCTCCTTGCGCAGCGCAATCAACTTGGTGGTGAACTCGAGCAGTCTTTTCTGCTCATCGTCGAACTCCCACTTGTACCAGGTGACGTCGTTATCCTGGCAATAGGCGTTGTTGTTGCCGCGCTGCGTGCGCGCGAACTCGTCGCCGCCGAGGAGCATGGGCACGCCCTGGCTCATCAGCAGTGTAGTGAGAAAGTTGCGCATCTGGCGTTCGCGAAGTCCATTCACGCCCGGATCGCCGGTCGGACCTTCGACGCCCATGTTCCAACTGTCGTTGTTGTCGGAGCCATCCTTGTTGTCGTCCCCGTTCGCTTCGTTGTGCTTATGGTCGTAGCTCACCAGATCACACAACGTGAAGCCGTCATGGGCCGTGATGAAGTTGATGGAAGCGGAAGGTGTTCGACCTTCACCCTGATACAGGTCGCTCGATCCGGTGATGCGATAGGCGAAGTCGGAGAGCTGTCCGCTGTCTCCCTTCCAGAAGCGGCGAACAGTGTCGCGATACTTGCCGTTCCACTCACCCCACAGGACCGGGAAGTTGCCGACCTGATAGCCGCCCTCGCCGACGTCCCACGGTTCGGCGATGAGCTTCACGTCGGCGATCGTCGGATCCTGGTGGATGGTATCGAAGAATGCGCTCAGCTTGTTCACGTCATGCAGCTCACGTGCAAGTGCCGATGCGAGATCGAAGCGGAAGCCATCAACGTGCATCTCGCTGACCCAGTAGCGCAGGCTGTCCATCACCATCTTCAGCACCTGCGGGTGATACATGTTCAGCGTGTTTCCGGTGCCGGTGTAGTCCATGTAGAACTCGGGGTTGTCGGCCATCGTGCGATAGTACGTGGTGTTATCGACGCCCTTCCACGAGAGCATCGGGCCCATCTGGTTGCCCTCGCAGGTGTGGTTGTAGACGACGTCAAGGATGACCTCGATGCCCTCCTGATGCAGGCGCTTCACCATGCCCTTGAACTCGGCGACTGGTTGCATGTCGGTGCCGCTGGAGCTGTAGCGCGTCATCGGCGCGAAGAACCCGAGCGTGTTGTAACCCCAGTAGTTGCGCAGGCCGCGATCGACGAGATGGCCTTCGTCGATGAAGTAATGTACCGGCATCAATTCGACTGCGGTAACTCCGAGCTTCTTCAGGTAGGCGATACTCGACTCATGCGCGACCGCCGCATACGTGCCACGCAGTTTCTCGGGCATGTCCGGGTTCAACATGGAGAACCCACGCACGTTCATCTCGTAGATGATGGAATCGGCGACGGGAGTCTCGGGTGCACAGTCGTCTCCCCAATCGAAGTGGCCGTCGATGACGATGCCCTTCGGCACGCCGTTGGAGCTGTCGAGGTCGCATTTTTTGCGTGGATCACCTGACTGCACGTCGTAAGGAAAGATGGGCTCCTTCCAATCAACTTCGCCGCTCAACGCCTTTGCATAGGGATCGACGAGCAACTTGGCCGCATTGAAGCGCAATCCCTTTTCGGGCTCCCAAGGACCTTCCACGCGAAATCCATAGCGTTGCCCGGGCTTGATGTTGCGAATCAAACCGTGCCACACGTACGCCGTCCGCTCTCGCAGATGCACGCAGTCGGTCTGGCTTCCCTTTTCGTCGAAGAAGCAGACGTGAACAGCCGTTGCATTCTCCGAGTAGAGCGCAAAGTTCGTTCCCTGGCTCGACGGGGTTGCTCCCAGTGGATAGGGCTTTCCGGGCAAAAGTGTGCGCGGCATAGACGTGCGCCTCCGTAACCAGCTCCGCAGCGTCCCAAAGAGGATTGGCCGTGTTGCATCTGGAATAGTGTTGCATCTGGGATAGATGCTGTTCACGATGCGAGAAGCTGTCCGGGGCTGTTTACTCGACGCCGAGCGTGACGTTGACCGAGTGCACCACGACATTGCCCGCGAGGTTCGTGCCCGTGGCCTGCACCTGAATGGCAAAGCTCTGGACGGGCAGCACCGACTCGGAAGCAGTGCGCGCACCGCAGCCTGCGAGGTTGAACAAGGCTGCAAGCGCAAGCACGGCGAACAGCCGTGAGAAGCCGCGCCTGCGCCGCAGCGCGAGGAGAAGGAGCGCACCGGTCGCCGCCAATGCAAGCTCGGGCTCCGCGTGGATGTTGAGCGCCGTTGTCGCGCGTGTCACAACTGTCATCGTGACCGCAGCCGATGACGCGCCGGGCACCACAACCGGCGGCGAGAAGCTGACCGTGGCACCTGCAGGCAAACCACTTGCGCTGAGCGTGACCGCCCCAGTAAACGGTGCTCCCTGCGAGCCGACCGTCAGGCCAAAAGCCGCCGATGAGCCTGCGATTACGGTCTGCTGTGAGTTGCCTGCAATGCCAAGGGTAAAGTCGGGCATCGCATTCACCGCCTGGATGACGTTCGCCGATGTGCTGGTGTGGAAGTCTGTGTCGCCTGAATATTCGACGGAGAGCGTATGGTTGCCGCTGGCTGGATTGAGCTCGATCACAGAGGCTGAGCCGTTGACCAGCGTAGCGGTTGCGATGACGTTTCCGGCATCGAGAAACTGCACGGTGCCGGTTGGCGTGCCGGAGGTCATGGAAGCTACACGAGCGGTCAGTTGCAGCGGCAGCGTCGCGTATGCAGCGGACGGCGGTGTGAGTGTGGCCCTCGTCGCCGCCGGAACCACGGTGAGCGTGCCGGAGTTCGCGGCCAGCGAAAGGATGTAGTTGTTGCTGGCGGCTCCTGTGAGTGTTGCGGCGATCGGATAGCTGCCGACGGGAGCCATGGGTGGCGTGCCCGCCGTAAACGCGACTGCAACATTGTTCTGATCCTGCGGCAGAACGCCAGAGAGAGTTCCAGTGAGTGTGGGCAGCGGAGCGCCATAGCTGACTGTCGTGCCGGTGGCGGTCGCGCTGACGGGCGCGGGCGAGACTGTGATCGATGTGCTTGCAGTCGCGGATGGATGGAGGCCGTCGCCTGCGTAGATGGTTGTAAGTGTGTGTGCCCCGGCGCTGAGGGTTGGCAGCGAAATCGTCGCCGTGCCCTGACTCAGCGACGCGCTGGCTAGCGGCGTTTCGTCATCGGTGATCTGGATGGGGCCTTGCGGAGTTGCTGGGCTGCCGGCGACGGAGATGGTGCTCTGCGCGGTGCCGTAGACCGCGTTCGGAGCGGCCGCGGTCAGCGTCGTCGTGCGATTGCTCAATCCGCCAGGAGCGTAGAGTCTTCCGTCGGTGAAGAGGATCTGCACGGCGTGGTTCGCGGGGTCAGCGATGACGGGCCAGCCGAAGACCGATATCGCCGCAGCCTCGGGTTGATTTTGAGCAGATGAGACGGCGACCGCGCCGTCGGGCGAGACGCCCTGCCTGCCGTTTCCCGCGATCGTTGTGATCGTGCCGTCCGCTGCGATCCTTCGCAGACGGTGATTGTTCTCATCTGCGACGAACAAATTGTTGGCTGCGTTGATAGCGAGACCAACAGGCCGGCTGAGTTGTGCGGCCGATGCGGGGCCGCCATCGCCGAGTGTGCCAGCGATGCCGGTTCCGGCAAGGGTCGAGATCGTTCCGTTCGTATTGACGACGCGTACGCACTGGTTATCGGTGTCCGCGATGAAGATGCGGCCGTCGTTGCTCGCAGCTACGCCGGAGGGTTCATTCAGTTCTGCGGACGTTGCGGTCCCGCCGTCACCGGCGAAGCCCTGCACACCGTTACCGGCAACAGTTGCAATCTGCCCCGAGCTGATGCGGCGCACGCGTTCGTTCCCCTGATCGCAGACGAGGACCGCTCCGGTGGTGTCGAGCGCAAGAGCGACGGGATGATTGAGCGCAGCGGCTGTCGCGAGGCCGCCGTCGCCGGCGAATCCGCGGGCGCCGTTTCCAGCGAAGGTGGTGATGTTTCCCCCCTGCACCGCGCGGATGCGTTGATTGCCTGCGTCAGCGATGTAGAGGGTTCCATCACGCGCGACGGCCACAGACATTGGGGCGTTCAACTCTGCAGATGTAGCGGGGCCGCCGTCACCCGAGTATCCCTGCGTTCCGGAACCTGCGACCACTGTGATCGCCCCGCCGACCGTTATCTCGAAGACCTGGTTGCACGCGGTGTCAGCGATGAAGAGATCGCCGGCTGCGTCATAGGCGACTCCGGTCGGCCGCATGAGTGGCGATGCAGCGCTCTGCGCTTGCGCGCGCCATGCCGCGAAGGCAACGGCCAGCGCCGCGATCCACCTCAACCTCTGCAGCCCGACGAGCAGGAATCCTCCTCAGCGCGTTTCGCGGATTCTCGGCTCCATCATATTCGCAAAATAAACGAAAAACTGAGCCGCGAAAGTGGGATGGCTTACTCCTGAACGACCGCCTTCACGAGGTTGCGAGGGCGATCAACATCCACGCCGTTCTCGAGCGCCATGTAGTAGGCGAACAGCTGGAGTGGTACGACCTCGGTGATGGGCAGCAGATACTCGTTTGCGGGCTCGACCTCGATGAAATCTGACGAGACTTCGCGGAGCTTGGCGTCGCCGGTGTTGCCGAGCACAATCGTGCGCGCGCCCTGGGCTTTCAAATCGCTGAGCAGAGCGACGGTCTTTTCATAGCGCAGCACGGACTCGGCATCCTGCCAGTCGACAGTGGCGAGTGCGACGATCGGCACCTCGTCGGACACGAGAGCGTTAGGGCCGTGCTTCAGTTCGCCTGCGGGGTAGCCCTCGGCGTGCATGTAGGATGACTCCTTCAGCTTCAGCGCGCCCTCGCGAGCGATGGCGTAGTGAATGCCGCGACCGAGGTAGAGCAGCGTCTTCGCAGAGCTGTAGCGAGCTGCAAGCCGCTCCGTGAGCTCGCGCCATCCATCGAGTTGCCGCTCGATCATCGGCGGAATCTCCCAGAGCTCCGCGAGCTGGCGCTCCATCTCTTTTGCGTCGATGGCGCCGCGCGCATCGGCCGCCTCAAGGCTCAGCAGGCGCAGCACAAGGAGTTGCGCGGTGAAGCTCTTGGTCGCAGGAATCGCGCGCTCCACACCGGCATGTGTCGGCAAATAGAGATCGGCTTCGCTCGCCATCGATGAGTTCTCGACATTGGTGACGGCCAGCGTCGGATGCTTGCGTTGCTTCGCTTCGCGCAGTGCCGCCAGCGTGTCCGCGGTCTCGCCGGACTGTGAGATGACCAGCACCGCGGGGTCACGCTTCGTATTGGTGGAACGCGTGATGTACTCGCTCGCGTACTCAACATCGACCGCGAGACTGGCAGCGTCCTCAAGCATGATCTCAGCGGCAAGGCCGGCGTGACGGCTGGATCCGCTGGCAGCGATTACCAGGTCTTTGTGTTTGCGGAAGCACTCCGCCGCGTCGGTGAGGGCCTTCATTTGAATCTTGCCGTCGGCGACGTACTGCTCCAGCGTGCGGGCCAGCGCGTCGGGCTGCTCATAGATCTCGCGAAGCATCGCATGCCGGAATTGGCGTTCACTCATTGTCTTCATGCTCTCCAAAGTATTGATTGTATCGAGATGCGCGCAATGGACGCGTTAGTCTGTTGAAGATGCGACTTGTTCCTAAGTTTCTCCTCTCCGCGATGGCGCCCGAGCACTTCCCTGACGCGGCTCGGACGGCTGATGCGCCGGAGATCGCCTTCCTTGGCCGTTCCAACGTCGGCAAATCCTCGCTGATTAACGCATTGCTGGGCTCGAAGGAAGCGAAGGTGTCGTCCACGCCCGGCCGCACGCGAGCCATCAACTTCTTCGCGCTGCACGAGGGCACGGCGCAAAAGTTCAATCAGCGTCCGTCACTCATCTTCGCCGACCTGCCCGGTTATGGCTACGCGAAGATTTCAAAGTCGATTTCGGCGGAGTGGCCGAAGTTCATCGAGCCTTACCTCGCCGATCGGGAGACGCTGGCACTCTGCATTTGCCTCGTCGACTCCAACATTCCGCCGCAGCCTAGCGACACGCAGCTCATTGAGGCTCTCCAGCAGATGCAACGCCCGCACCTCATCGTCGCGACGAAGGCCGACAAGTTGAGCGGCAACGCGCTGGCGAAGTCGCTCGCTGCGCTCAAGCGCGCGCATGGCGAAGAGCACATCCTCCCCGTCTCGTCGAAGTCGGAGGACGGCGTGAAGGCGCTGTGGGCGGAGATACTGAGCGTGTTGCCGAGTTAGCAGCAAACGAAAGCCCTGCGATATCACAGGGCTTCTGTTGTCCTGGCGAACCACTACTCGCCGTAGTAATCGAGTCCGAGGTGCGTGATCAGGTCCTCACCCATGATGTGACGGAGCGTATTCTTCAGCTTCATCGACTGGATGAACAGATCGTGCTCGGGATAAACGCCCGGCGCGGAATCAGGATCCTTGAAGTAGAAGCTCAACCACTCCTGGATACCCAGGTGCCTGAGCGCCGGCGTGCGCTGCGCGAGATCCATGAAAAGGCAAAGATCGAGAGCCAGCGGAGCGGCCAGGATGGAGTCACGACACAGGAAATCCACCTTGATCTGCATCGGGTAGCCGAGCCAACCGAAGATGTCGATATTGTCCCAGCCTTCCTTGTTGTCGCCGCGCGGCGGATAGTAGTTGATCCGGACCTTGTGGTACATGTCGCCGTACAGCTCGGGGTTCTTCTCCGGCTGGAAGATGTACTCCAGCACGCCGAGCTTCGAGACTTCCTTGGTCTTGAAGTTGTCCGGATCGTCCAGCACCTCGCCGTCGCGGTTGCCGAGGATGTTCGTCGAATACCATCCGCTGACGCCAAGCTGACGAGCCTTGAATCCGGGCGCAAGCACGGTCTTGATCAGCGTCTGGCCGGTCTTGAAGTCCTTGCCGCAGATCGGGGCGCCCATCTTCTTCGAGAGCTCCTGCAATGCGGGGATGTCGACCGTCAGGTTCGGCGCGCCGTTCGCGAACGGAATGCCTTCCTTCAAGGCTGCCCAGGCATAGAGCATCGAGGGCGAGATATCCGGATCGTCATCGACGAGTCCCTTCTCGAATGCCTCGAGCGTCTGGTGAACCGGCTTCTGCTCCTTGTAAATCTCGGTCGATCCGCACCAGATCATCACCTGTCGGTCCGTGCCGGACTTCGAGCGGAACTCCGCGATGTCATTGCGAATCTGATTCGCAAGGTCGCACTTGTTCTTGCCCTTCTTCTGCGTCTTCGGAGTCAGGCGCTTGACCCACTCCTGCTCGAAGGCAGCCGGCATCGGCTGAATCGACTCGAGGAAGGGGCGCATCTGCTCGAGTTGATCGCGATCCAGCACGGCCGCAGTCTTCGCGGCGTCGTACAGATTGCCGCCGAAGATGTCCCAGCCTGTGAAAACCAGGTCGTTCAGCGGAGCGAGCGGCACGAAGTCCTTTACCAGCGGTGTCCGGTCCTCATTGCGCTTCCCGAGTCGGATCGTGCCCATCTGCGTGAGCGATCCGAAGGGCTTTGCATAGCCGCGACGGACCGCCTCTACGCCGGCGATCAGCGTGGTCGCGACTGCGCCCATGCCGGGGATCATGATGCCAAGTTTTCCAGTGTGCGGCTTGATGCTCGCTGCGCCTGTCTGCGCAGCGTCGGTATTCGACATTGCAAGACTACCCTTCTGTTTTGTTGCGATTGTTCTTAAGCGGACAAATCAGTATCGCGTACGGCCGAAGCAGGTGCAACTTCAGCGCTAACGCTACTCTGCATGGACGCGGTTCTTCCAGTGCGTCCACACGAACCAGATGAAGCCGACGACGAGGACAACCTCGACGCCAAGTTGGAAGCGGTGGAACACGGCCTTGAATTGCGGATCGGCGTCCCAGCGATTGCCCAGTTTCATGCCGATATACGCCAGCACAAAGCACCAGGGCCACGAACCGATAAATGTGTAGATGTGAAAACGCACCTGGTTCATCTTCGCGATACCCGCGGGAAATGCGATGAACGTGCGCACAATCGGCAGCATGCGGCCCACCAGCACCGCGATGGAACCGTAGCGATTGAAGAAGCGTTCGGCGAGATCGAGATCGCGGCGGTTCAGTAAGATGTAGCGGCCATAGCGCTCGATCATGGGCCGCCCACCGACGGCGCCCAGCCAGTAGGCCGGAATCGATCCAATGTTTGACGCGATGGAGGCAACCGTTGCGACGAGTACAAGGCCGGCCCAGTCATGCGCAAGCTTGTAACCAGCGAACGGCATGATGATCTCCGACGGAATCGGAATGCATGCCGATTGCAGGGCCATCAGGACAAAGACAGTGGTGTACGCGGCACCGACCGACAGGCCGGCGAGCATTGCGGTGAATTTGTTCAGCATTCATTAGCAGTATAGCTGTCGCGCCTCAGCAGGACTGCGAGCGCGCACACACGGCACGCGCTCGCGTTCATGCTAGGACGAGGTACGTACGAACTCGACGCGGCGATTGTTCGCCTTGCCGTCCTGCGTGTCATTGGAGGCAATGGGGTTTGTGTCGCCATAGCCCTTTGTCGTGAGACGGTCCGCACTGATGCCCATCGAGACGAGCTGCGCCTTCACAGCGTCTGCGCGTTGTTGCGAGAGCGCGAGGTTGTGCGGCGCGCTACCGGTGTTGTCTGTGTGTCCGTCGATTTCGAACTTCAGGGTGGGATCGCTGGCCATCACCGCCTTGATCTGGTTCAACGTGCCCATGCTCTCCGGCCGCAGTGTCGCCTTGTCGACGTCGAAATTAATCCCGTGCGTAACGATCTTCGCGTCGGTGAACTTCTTCCCGACCATGTTCATCCCACCGCCGGAAGCGACGCGCACATTGCGGAAGGTAATCGGCTTCTCCTGGTCGCCGATACCCTCAAAGATCAGCGACTGGGGCACAAACTTCGTATCAGGCACCGTCAGCACGCGGTACTGATCCACGTAGATCTTCATCTGTGGTTTACGGTAGACGACGGCGACGTGATGCCACTTATTGTCGAAAGCGTCCTCGCGAATCGCTGGCGGAAGAGCGCCGGCGATACTGATCGGTCCCTCATATTGGGCCTCGTCGCGGCCAACATGGAAGGTCGCATTATCATCAGCGTTCACGAGGGCGACATTCAGCGGATAGACGCCAGGGTTGCCAAAGAGGTCGTACTCGATGGTGAACTGATCGGGCAGATACGTCTTGTTTTTCATGCGCGGATTCACCTGAGCGTAATTGCCATCGGTGAGCATAAAGGCCGGATAGCCGGCAGCCTTGTTCACGACGGCCTGTCCCTTAGTAAGCTCCCACTGATCAGGAAACTCACCGTCCTGCGTCGTCGTGAAGTCGTCGGCGAAGATGATCGTCTCGCCCGGCGTGAAGTCGTAGTTCTGGTACGAAGTCAGCGTCACAGGAGCTGCTGGCGATGCGCCTTCGGCTGGCGCAGCTGTGGCCTCCGTAGGTGTGCTCGCGGTTGTCGCTGCGGTCGATCCACCCGCCTCGTTATTCGTGTTCCCACTCTTGTTCGTCGGATCGGCCGCGTTCACTGCCGAATCCGTTGCGTTGTCTTCCTTCTGATCGACCTTGTCCTTCGCCTTCTGTTTCAGCTTGTCGAAGATGCTCTGTGAATGTGCAGCGGGAATTGCCGCGGCCAGCACGCACACGCCCAGCGCAAACGGCAGCCAGTGTCTCAGTCTCATGGTTCACCCCTCAGAGAATTAAGGAGCCCGGTAATGGTTGTGAAAACAGCAGCCTACTCCTGTTGAGTCCTGTATCGCGATAGAAAACTGCCAAAATTTACGCCGTAGCGCGACCAAAGCAGCCGCCCATCACAGGTGGCGGCGCGGCGCGTCAGGCGCTTTGCTAGCATTGAGTTATGCCGGAAGCAACAAGCACCGTCGTCCCAGCCGAAGCCTCAACCCCCGCCAGCCAGCCCCAGTCCGGGAGCCAGACCGGACGTCCGGCGCCCGGCGGAGCCCCGGCAAGACGGCAGATCGTCTGCTTCAGCTTCTACAAGGTATTGCCAGAGTGGCGGCGCCTCCCTGCCGGCGAACGCACGGCGCATAAGGCCGCTTTTGCAGCGGTTCTGGAACGCTGGAACAAGCCCGGCGAGTTCGTCTCGATCACTTACTCGACCATCGGCACGCGCGGCGACGTCGACTTCTGCGTCTGGACGATTGGGTACGCGATCGACGAACTGAACCGCATGCGCTCCGAGCTTATGGCCACACCCCTCGGCGGCTACCTCGAAACCCCGCACAACTTCCTCGCCATGACCAAGCGCTCGGTCTACCAGATCGACCGCATCGACGAGTCTGAGGGCGAGGGGCGCGGAGCGATCCGCCCCGGCGGACAGAAGTACATCTTCATCTACCCCTTCTGGAAGACCCGCGCCTGGTACCTGCTCTCGCTCGAGGAGCGCAAGCGGCTCATGGACGAACACATCCGCATCGGCCTCAAGTATCCGCGCGTGAAGCTGAACACGACCTACTCCTTCGGTCTCGACGACCAGGAGTTCGTCGTCGCCTTCGAGACCAACTTCCCCGAAGACTTCCTCGACCTCGTCCAGCAGCTCCGCGAAACCGAGATCTCCATGTACACCCTCAAGGACTTCCCCATCTTCAGCTGCGTCCGCCTCAAGCCCCACGAGATGCTCGACCGCCTCGGCTAGCAATTGCGACCGCTTAGGGTAATCACTCCCTTCTTCCGCCGTCATCCTGAGCCGTAGGCGAAGGACCTCTGTATTTGTGCCCGGACCAGTAGGCTCCCGAGTGCAAACCAGCTATGCTCATCAGCATATGCTTCGTGGACTCTTTGCCTGCGCTCTCTTCGTGGCATCGACTGCCTTCGCGCAACACGTCACCGTCCCGTTTGTCGGCTGCGCAGCCACGGGAATGTCAGGCCCGGTACCAGCACCCTCGGGCGAGCCGCGTCGGATCCCTATCCCCGCTGATGCTGCAGCACACTTGGCCTTGTACTCTGACGGCAATGGACTCGACGTCCTGGCTCCACGTGGCTGGCACTGCTATGAGGTCTACGGCTCAGACGGAGGTTTCTTATTCGTCTCGCCCAACTCTCTTTCCGCCGAAACAATTTATTCCCCTCACGGCTTCACGGAACCAGTAGTCATCCTCAGTGCGATCGATGGATTTACCTCCGGCCGTGACGAGGTAAGCGCAGTCATCAACCATGTATTTCCCGAGCATCGAGCTTTCGTTGTGAATGCGGCGAAAGAGATGGACCAACCTGTACCTGGCTACCGAGGTCCTTTCCCCGGAGACAAGCTCCACCACATTTCGAAGAACGTCGTCGAATACACCACACCTGCTCACCGCGAAGGCATTGGAACCATGAGGTTCTTGCGTGCCTCGACCCTTCCAACCATCGGCGTCGAAATTCTCTCCAAAGATAGTGGAGAATGCTGCAACCTGACTTCGTTGGACGTTCGGCTAGCTCCTACAGACGCTGCCCTCGCCGGCGTTATCCGCAGCCAGCTCGAACACGAACTCATCACGCGGTAATCCATCTGCGGTACGCTTTCCAGAATGGCTACCGCAAAACGCTCCGCCAAGAAACTCCCGCCGCCGCAAAAGCTCTCCCGCGCCAGCCGCGCCGCCGCCATCGAAGGCATCCCACCCGCCCGCGCCAAAAAGATCGCCGCGAAGGAACCCATCTCGCCCAAATCCAAACCCGGCAAGACCAAAAATCCTCTCGCCCCCGAACGCGTCGCCGCCATCCTCGACGCACTCCGCAAGACCTATCCGAACGTCGTCTGCGCGCTCAATCATCGCAACGCCTTCGAGCTCACCATTGCGACGATCCTCTCCGCGCAGACCACCGACGTCGGCGTGAACAAAGCCACGCCCGAGTTGTTTCGTCTCTTCCCCACTCCCGAAGCCCTCGCGAAAGCCAACCCCACCGCCGTCGAGCAGCTCATCAAGACCACAGGCTTCTACCGCTCCAAAGCCAAAAACATCATCGGCGCCGCCCGCGTGCTCGTTGAAAAGTTCCACGGCAAAGTCCCCGAGACGATGGACGAAATGCTCGAGCTTCCCGGCGTCGCACGCAAGACAGCGAATGTCGTCCTCGGCTCCTGGTATGGCATCCCATCCGGCGTGGTCGTCGATACGCACGTGCTTCGCCTCTCACGCCGCCTCGAACTCACCACGAACACCGAGCCCGTCAAGGTCGAGCAGGACCTCGAAAAGATCATCCCGAAAGACCGCTGGATCCAGTTCTCGCATGAACTGATCCACCACGGCCGCCAGGTCTGCATCGCGCGCAAGCCGCAATGCGAGCGCTGCACCCTCGAACACCTCTGCAACTCCGCCGACAAAACCTGGAGCTCCCACTAACTAGACGTTGCGGGCGAGCTATCGATGGCCTCGCGAACAGCCTCGGCGAGTGCAGCAACCGAGGCGCTCACGGCCTCGGCATGTGGCGGGTACCCCAGCGAGCGGAGAGTCTCGCTGGTAATGGGGCCGATGGAGACGCGCAGCGCGGACGGCGGGATGGCTACTCCGGCGGCCTCACAAAGCGCGAGCAGATTGCGCGCCGTCGAAGAGCTTGTAAAAGTGACTGCCGCGATATCCGAGCTCACGCCACCGAAGAGTGCGCGAACGGCATCGATCGATCCCGCCGGCACAACCGTGCGGTAGGCGGCGGCGATCGTGACCTCTGCGCCTGCAGCGCGAAGAGCTTCGGGAAGCACGTCGCGAGCGTCTTCGGCACGCGCGAGCAGAAAGCGAGCGGGCGAGCCATCCGGCTGGCGCGCACGCGGCAGCAGCGCCTCCGTGAGTGATTCGGCGACGGCCTGCGGCGGAATGAGTTCCGTAGCGAGGCCGATGGATTCGAGTGCGCGTGCAGTTGTGGGGCCGATAGCAGCGATGCGGGCCTGCACCACGGCTGCGTCCAGTCCGGCGACTTCCATGCGACGATGGAGCGCCTCAACAGCGTTCGCGCTGGTGAAGATCAGCCAGTGGAAGCTGGAAAGCTCCGCGAGTGCCCCATCGAGCGCGTCGAACGACGACGGCGGCGCAAGCTCTATCGCCGGCACAAGCACGGGTTCAAGGTCCAGCGCGCTCAGCTGCGTCGCCAGCTCGGACGACTGATGCGGCGATCGAGTAACAAGGATGCGCGGGTGCCGTTGCGGAGCCACGAGAGAGATTGTTGCAGATGAGTGGAGAGACGCACAGCTTACCGCAATGACGCGCGCAGAGAGATCAGCTCGCGATGACCCTAGGATTGCGCTTGAGCCACGCGCAGAGCGCACTCCAGTCGGCCTCGGTCTTGTTCGCGTAGGCTTGCGCAAAGCCGAGGATAGCGTCGTCGAAGCGCGCGCTGGAGCCGATATAGGCATGGATGGAGACAGGGTCGCCGGCGCGCGCGTGACCGCGAGCCAGGAGCTCGCCGCAGAGATCGGCGTAGCCGTGCAGGTTGGCCGCCGAAAGCGTCTTCAGATCGAGCGCAGCCTTGTGGTCGTTGAGCTGGCGCACGAGATAGTCGCGGTTGTCGATTGTCGTGTAGCCGAGGAACGGATCGCTGGTGAGCTGCATCGCGCGCTGGCCATCCATCACGCGATGGCCCTGGTGTTTCCACGCAGCGGCACCATCGGGGATATATCGCGCGTAGGCAGAGGCGGGCTCTTCCTTAATCTGAAGAAAGAGCGGATCGGAGTGAGCGGGACGCGCGTGCCCCTCGCAGTAAACGATATAGTCGCGCAAGCCGACGGAGCCTGTGCCGACTACCTTGAAGGCCACGTCAACGGGTGTGTACTGCGCGAGGTAGTGCTGGCGCTCTGGCTGCAGGGTCTTCGAGTACTGGTCGAGCGCGGCGAGAACCTTGCGAGCGTGCGCCCCCGCAACGCGTTCGAGCAGCGGAGGCTGCGAGCGGAAGCGGCGCGGCCGGCTGGTAATGTGTTCGGACGCCGGCGCCGCCGTCTTCGCAGCTGTCTTCGCGACAGCAACAGATGTCTTCTTCGCTACGGTCTTGGTTGCCACAGTTTTTTTTGCGGCGGGTTTCGCACTGTCGCCATCGATGGGCTCGGTAAGCTTTTCCAGCAGGCGCAGCGGTGTGGATCGCTCGGCCTGCCCGAAGATCGCCGGCATGGGCCCGATGTGCGCGAGGCGGTGAATCTGATGGCGCGCCAGCTCCAGCACCGGCATGTTGGAGAAGCGGCGCATCGAGCGGCGATAGCGGCGCAGGAACGTCGAGACCGCCCCCTCGCGATCTGCACGGCTCACACCCGCCTCGCGGCCCGCAAGAATAATGCTGGTCGCCAGCCGTTTGATGTCCCACTCGAACGGGCCGCGGATGGTCTCATCAAAATCATTCAGATCGAAGACAATCCGATTGTCGAGCGAAGCATAGGCCCCAAGGTTTTCGACGTGCGCGTCGCCGCACAGTTGCGTGCCGAGGCCGGTGTTGGGATGGCACGAGAGATCGGCAGCCATAATTGGCACCGCGCCGCGGAAAAATCCAAACGGCGAAGCTGCCATGCGCTGGTACTTGATCGGGACAAGTCGCGTAACGCGCCCGCGCATGGACTCGGCGAGAATGGCGAGCGGGTCGGTCGGGCAGGTGTCGAGCTTGAACTCGGCATGTTGGCGGCGCGCAAGCTGCTTGCGGGCGTGACGCCCGAGCGCCTGTCGTTCGGCGTGGGTGAGTGGGTTCACGGGGAATTAGTGTAGCTCCGCGCGGAAGATGCGCGGCGAAGAATGTTGCGATGAGCGCGCGGAGAACTTTCGTAGAGCGAACATCCAATGAGAGCATCGGAAGCAGAGACGGGAGACGAAGGCAAATGACACTGAGTGCAGCGGCAGCAGGAACCTTCACGATCGGCCCCTCGAGCGGCGATCAAGCCCTGACCGTAAACCGCATGGGCTACGGAGCCATGCGCATCACCGGCGAAGGCATCTGGGGTCCGCCCAAGGACAAGCCGGGCGCGCTCGCCACACTGCGCCGCGCGGTCGAACTCAACGTCAACCTCATCGACACCGCCGATTCCTACGGTCCGAACGTGAGTGAGGAATTGATCGCCGAGGCGCTGTTTCCCTACCCCGCCGGACTGGTGATCGCGACCAAGGGCGGATGGGAGCGCGTCGGCCCCAACAAATGGACGCACAACGCCAGCCCGAAGCATCTGGCCGAGGCGCTCGAAGGCTCGTTGAAGCGCCTGCGGCTCGACCGCATCGACATCTACCAGCTCCACGTTCCCGACCCGGCCGTCTCGTTTGAGGCCTCCGTCGAAACGCTGGCCCGCCTGCGCTGCGAGGGCAAGATCCGGCACGTCGCGCTCTCGAATGTCACGAAGGAGCACATTCAGCGCGCGCAGAAGATTGTGCCCATCGTCTCCGTGCAGAACCGCTACAGCTTCGCGGACCGCGAGTCGGACTTCGTCCTCGACTACTGCGAGGAGCAAGGAATAGCGTTCATGCCATGGGCTCCGCTGGGTCAGATGCGCGAGGCACACGACGCACTGAAGAAGGAGGCCGAAGCGCTTGGTGCATTACCGCTGCAGGTGGCCCTCGCATGGCTGCTGAAGCGCTCCAAGGTCATCGTGCCCATCCCCGGCACGTCGAGCGTGAAGCATCTTGAGGAGAACGTCGCAGCAGCGGCGCTTGTACTGCCACAGCCGGCATACGAGAGGCTTGCGGCCGTAAAAGTACCGCCGGCAAGCCTGCGCGGATAGTTCGGTGAATTCAAGTTCGGTGAATTCAAGTTCGCTAAATTCAAGCCCGCTAAATTCAAAAGGCACACTGAGATGCGTAGCCGACGGAAGGACAGCGGGCCTCCGGTATACACTTGATCTTTCGGAGCGAAAGCAGCCTGCCGGAGTTCGGCGGGCTGGGTTGTTTTGCTGGAGAGATGGGCTATGGCCGTAAAGACAGATGAAGCAGTAGCGAAAAAGACAGAGACGGCGAGCGCGCACGAGTTGAAAAGCTCCCACACGCCGAGCGTAGAGGTTCCGGTAGCGCTCCATGGGCGCGATCTCGTGCCAAACCACAGGATTCCGCTGGACGTCAGCTGGGTCGAAGAGGTCCGCGTCAACACCTCCGCCGTCGAGCGCCGCGCCGCCACCATCGGCACCCGCCGCAGCGTCAAGAAGGACTGGCAGGCCGCCTGGCTGCTCCGCGCCATCTCCTGCATGGACCTCACCACGCTCTCCGGCGACGACTCCGCCGAGCGCGTCAAACGCCTCTGCGCCAAGGCCCGCCGCCCGCTCGAAGACCACCTCATCAAGGCGCTCAAGATCGAAGACCTGAACCTGCACGTCGGCGCCGTCTGCGTCTACCACGCCTTCGTCGAGACCGCCGTCAAGGCCCTCGAAGGCTCCGGCATCCCCGTCGCCGCCGTGTCTACCGGCTTCCCTGCCGGCCTCTCGCCGCTCGAAACCCGCGTGCAGGAGATTCGCCGCTCGGTCGAAGCCGGCGCCGCCGAGATCGACATCGTCATCACCCGCGCGCACGTCTTCAACGGCGAGTGGAACGCCCTCTACGACGAGGTCGCCGCCTTCAAAGACGCCTGCGGCCCCGCGCACATGAAAGCCATCCTCGGCACCGGCGACCTGCTCACGCTGCGCAACGTCGGCCGCGCCTCCGTCGTCGCCATGATGGCAGGCAGCTGACTTCATCAAGACCTCAACCGGCAAAGAGGCCGTCAACGCCACGCTGCCCGTCTCGCTGGTCATGGTCCGGGCTATACGCGAATATGCGGAACGAACCGGCATGGCCGTCGGCTACAAGCCCGCCGGCGGCATCAAGAGTGCGAAGCAGGCGATGGAATGGCTCGCGCTGATGAAGGATGAGCTCGGCCGCCCCTGGCTGGAGCCCTCGCTCTTCCGTTTCGGCGCAAGCTCCATGCTCGCTGACATCGAACGCCAGCTCGAGCACCACGTCACCGGCCGCTACAGCGCCACCTACCGCCACCCGATCGCGTAGCTATATGGTCCATGCGACAGTCGAAAATGACCCGGATGTGCAGATGGTTTGGAAAGGACTGAATTTCGCCCGGTCTCAACGTGACAGGTTCGCGCGCCGTGCCGCTGTCCCTATCGGCCTGCTTCTGCTTTTCAATCTGCTTATTCTTCGTTTTCCAGAGGCTACCCTCTTCAGCGCTACGAGGACTATGTATTCAGCCGCTTCTCATTATTTGTTTTCGATGGACTATGGCTTTGGCTCGTTCTGAGGTGCGCTATGCTCTGGTACGCGTGGACCATTCTTCGGAACACGCGAAAGCGTGGAGCGGAGCTTTTGGAAGATCGCTATGGAATGGAGCGCCAGATCGCCCGCACATACTTCAAAGGCCAGGTTGAGCCGTCATCCTGAGCCGTAGGCGAAGGACCTCTGTATTTTGCTAGAACTGGCAAGATGATTGAGCACGCCAGAACCGGAAGGGGCACGGCTTCAGCCGTGCCGAGACCAGCAGCAGGGAAAATGGGCTTTAGCCCCTGAGGTACGCAAGTAATGATCAGCCTAGGAATCACAAGCATCATTCGCGAGCTTCCTCCGGTCGCTGAATTTCCTGTCGCGTTGAAACAAGTGATTTCCGAAGCGTCAACTTGGTGTTCTCTGGAAGAATCCTTCAAGTGCAATCTACGCAGCGCCGCACTCGATCCCTCAATGATCCTCTCCATTCCGCGCGATGGGGATATTCACGCCTTTGTACAAAACTCCTACGAAAGCTATCAACGAGCAGTCGAAGAAGTCTGTCGTCGGCGTTCCGCGTTCCTGAATGCACAAGAACTGACGGCCCAACATTCCACGCTCATTTCAGGCGCGCGGCTTTTGACCTATCAGCCCCTCGAAACGGTTTCTGACGGCGCCGCAGAAGCAGCATCCAAAGGCTTCTTCGACATCTCCGATGCGCCACCTTGGGACACATGGCTGTTCTATTCCAAAGGCACAATTCTCAGTTTCGTGCCTGAATCATTCCTCCGCGTGGCACAAGCTGGAATCGATGCAAATCCCGTTGATTGCATCCATTGGCCGAACCCACGTGAACTTTCGAACCTTTTCACATAGGCACGATTTTCCGGAGCACTCAGGTCCTACCCGATCGCCTAGGAGACATTTACGAATGAGCAAAGTACGAGTTGCCGCGTTTTCCATATCGATTGATGGCTTCGGTGCAGGCTCAGAGCAGAGCCTGTCCAATCCCATGGGAAATCGCGGCATGGAGTTGCACCAGTGGTTCATGCCGACGCGCACCTTCCGCCAAATGCAGAACGGCTCCGGTGGAACCGAGGGAGTCGACGATAGTTTCGCCGCAAAGTCGTTCGACAATCTCGGAGCGTGGATCCTTGGGCGCAATATGTTCGGTCCTGTTCGCGGCCCATGGCCGGATGACTCGTGGAAAGGGTGGTGGGGCGACACACCTCCTTACCATGTTCCTGTCTTCGTGCTCACCCACCACCCGCGTGCTCCACTCACGATGAACCGTGGCACCACGTTTCATTTCGTCACCGACGGAATAGAAAGTGCGCTGGCGCAGGCCCGGCAAGCCGCTGACGGCAAGGACATCCGCATCGGAGGCGGGGTCAGCACAATTCGCCAGTATCTCCTCGCTGGACACATCGACGAATTGCACCTCGCGCAATCGCCGGTTCTGCTCGGCCAGGGCGAGAATCTATTTAGCGGAATCGATCTGCCATCGCTCGGCTTCGCACCGCCGAAGGTTGTTGCGGGCGAAAAAGCCACGCATCTCTTGATCGAAAAGAACAGCAGGTCTGCGGAGTGAGAAGAAAAAAGTGACCCCCCACCCGTTAACTACCCTGAATCCAAGACTTTACCTGTAATCTACTGAATCGAGATACTTTAGCAAGAAACGTTACAAAAGTCCACCCTTAACTCTCCTGTTGTCTAGACTTTGCGCAAAAAACAGGGGGGAGGGGGTGTCCTGAGAAGAGGCAAGAAATGGCAAGCAGCATTGTGGAGAAGTTTCAGTCGATGGAATACGGTCCCGCGCCGGAAGATCCGAGCGAAGTAACGAAATGGCTCGACGCGCACAAGCGCAGCTTCGGCCACTTCATCAACGGCGAGTGGACCAAGGTCGCCGCCACGTTCGAGACCAAAAATCCGGCAACCGGCGAAGTCCTCGCCAAGGTCGCGCAGGCCGACGCCGCAGATGTCGACCGCGCCGTCAAAGCCGCCCGCGCTGCTCTTCCCGGCTGGCAGGCGCTCACCGGCCATCAGCGCGCGCGCTATCTCTACGCCTTCGCCCGCCAGGTCCAAAAGCACTCGCGCCGCCTCGCCGTGCTCGAGTCCATGGACAACGGCAAGTCCATCCGCGAGTCTCGCGACATCGACATCCCGCTCGTCGCCCGCCACTTCTACCATCACGCTGGCTGGGCGCAGCTTCTCGGCGACCTCACTGAGAACGGCTTCGACGGCGAGGAGTTCCGCGGCTACACGCCCGTCGGCGTCGTCGGCCAGATCATCCCCTGGAACTTCCCGCTCCTGATGTTCGCCTGGAAGGTCGCGCCCGCGCTCGCCGCCGGCAACACCGTCGTCATCAAGCCCGCCGAGTTCACGCCGCTCACCGCCATCGCCATGGCCGAAATCGCCGCCGAAGTTGGCCTGCCCAAGGGCGTGCTCAACGTCATCAACGGCGACGGCAGCACCGGCGCCGCCATCGTCGAGCACCCCGACATCGACAAGATCGCTTTCACCGGCTCGACCGAGGTCGGCCGCATCATCCGCAAGGCCACCGCGAAGACGCCCAAGAAGCTCTCCCTCGAGCTCGGCGGCAAGTCGCCCTTCATCGTCTTCGACGACGCCGATCTCGACTCCGCCGTCGAGGGCCTCGTCGACGGCATCTGGTTCAACCAGGGACAGGTCTGCTGCGCCGGTTCGCGTCTCCTCGTGCAGGAGCGCGTTGCTGAGAAGCTCTACGACAAGATCCGCACCCGCATGGAAACCCTTCGCGTCGGCTCACCGCTCGACAAAGCCATCGACATCGGCGCCATCGTCGACCAGGTGCAGTACGACCGCATCCAGAAGCTCGTCGCCATGGGCATTGCCGAAGGCGCCACCTGCTGGCAGCCCGAGATCCCGATGCCGAAGAACGGCCTCTTCATCAAGCCCACCCTCCTCACCGACGTGCACCCCAGCTCCACTGTCGCGCAGCAGGAGATCTTCGGCCCCGTCCTCGCGTCGATGACCTTCCGCACCCCTGCCGAAGCCGTCGAGCTCGCCAACAACACCCCCTATGGCCTCGCTGCCTGCGTCTGGAGTGAGAGCATCAACGTCGCGCTCGACGTCGCCGCGCAGGTGAAGGCGGGTGTGGTCTGGGTGAACTCGACGAACCTCTTCGATGCCGCCTGCGGCTTCGGCGGATATCGCGAATCCGGCTACGGTCGCGAGGGCGGCAAGGAAGGCATGTTCGAGTACCTTGTCCCGGCCTGGACACACCACACGCAAAAGGCCGAGGTTATCGCCGAGGCTCCGACTGACAGCGCGAAGACCGATGGCAATGGTGCAACCGCTGGCGTCGGCATCGATCGCACCGTCAAGCAGTACATCGGCGGCAAGCAGGCGCGGCCTGACTCCGGCTACAGCTTCCCCGTCTACAACCGCGAGGGCAAGCTCGTCGGCGAGGCCCCGCTCGGCAACCGCAAGGACATCCGCAACGCCGTCGAGGCCGCCCGTCCCGCCGGCGCCAAGTGGGCGAAGGCGCCCGCGCACGGCCGCGCGCAGGTGCTCTACTACATCGCCGAGAATCTCATCCAACGCCGCGCCGAGATCGTGCGCAAGCTGGCTGACTTCGTCGGCGAGGCACAAGCTGAAGTCGAGTTCGACTCCTCCGTCGATCGCGCCTTCACCTACGCCGCATGGTGCGACAAGTTCGAGGGCTCGATCCACAACCCGCCGTTCCGCATGGTCACGCTGGCCATGAAGGAAGCGATCGGCACCGTCGGCATCCTCGCGCCGGACGATGCTCCGCTGCTGGGCCTGCTCTCACTCGTCCTGCCCGCCATTGCGATGGGTAACTCCGTAGTCGCCGTTCCCAGCGAGCGCTGCGCCACTCTTATTGGCGAGCTCTATCAGATCTTCGACACCAGCGATCTGCCCGGCGGCGTGGTCAACTTCGTCGCTGGCCGACCGACGGAACTCGGCAAGACCCTTGCCGAACATGACGACGTGGATGCCATCTGGAGCTTCCGCGACGATGCGGCCGCTGCGATGGTCAAGCTCGGCTCCATTGGTAACCTGAAGCAGGTCTGGACGAACGAGGGCCGCGCCATCGACTGGTTCGACACGAAGCACGCCGAAGGCCTTTGGTATCTGCACCATGCAACCCAGATAAAGAATATCTGGGTGCCCTATGGTGAGTAGGCTGCAGATCCCGTACCGTTGAAGTACAACCCTTGCGTCATCCCAATGACGGAAAATTTGAGAGGAAACGTTACTGACGGTGTTAGGTTCCGTAGTAGGCCAGCCCGAAGACCCTATGGAACCCGGTAAGGGGAAGATCGTTCACCGCCGTCACATCCGCGGACCGCTGATGCAGGCCGCCTTGCTCGTGTGTTTTCTGCTTGCCATTCTGGCGCAACTCCTCCTGTCGAGGAGCAGCTGGCTGGCCAGGGGGCTCGGCGACTTTTCGCCCCAGATCCTTTACTGGCTGCGCATCTTAGCTGACAGTCTTACGATCATTGGCTGCACCTGCGCCTGCTTTGTGCTCAGCCGCGTGGTGTGGCTTATGCGTCGCCACTCCGCATTTCGGACAGCCGCCATCGGACTCATGCTGGTGCTTGGCGTCGCTGCAGCCAAACGTCTTCTCGACCTAATGGGCTACGGAGCAACCAATGGGACGCCCCAGACCAGCGCGATTTTGGGGCTAAGCTCCCTTGTCCTCGCTGGCGGCGTCGTGCTCCTCCTGCCCATGCTCTACCAGGTGAAGGCCTTCGGCGAGGCCGCTGAACGCGCTCATGAGCGTTTTGTCTCCGCTGCCGAAACCGGCCGTCAGGCCTTCTTCATCCTGGAGAGCGAACGCGGCCCCTTCAACAAGAGTGGCGACTTCCGCTTCAGCTTCGTCAACGCCAACGCGGAGAAACTCCTTCTCCATCGCCGTCGCGACCTCATTGGTATGCCTCTCAGCCAGGCGTTGCCCACCCTGCCCGAAAGCAGTCTCGTCGAGCGGCTCCGCCAGGTCGAGCGCACCGGCCTTCCCTACGCAGGCGAGATCCGCTATCGCAGCGACTCCGGCGACGACCTCTGGTTTGAGCTTCAGGCCGTCAAGCTGCAAAGCGGGGTCGCCGTCACCCTGCACGATCTGTCAGCCGAACGCTCCGGTCAGCAACAGGTCGAGCAGATGCATCGCTTCTCCCAATCGCTGATCCACGACGCTCCATTCGCCATCCTCACTACCGACACCACCGGCACCATCACCGCGATGAACCCAGCCGCCGAGCGCCTCACCGGCTTCGACAGCCACGCCGTGGTCGGCCACGCCTCGCTCGTCGACCTGCATGACCCCGAGGAACTTCGCGACCGCGTCATGGGCCAGACAGGACGCGACACAGGGGTCGCCGCCATCAGCTTCGAGTCACTCCTGTTCCTGCTCGGCGACCGCACCAATGCCGAGGCCGATTGGCATTACGTCTGCCCTGACGGCGCCCGCGTGCCGGTGCACGTCTCGCTCACCGCACTCCAGGGCGACAACGGGGAGATCACCGGATACCTCGCCACCGCCTACGATATCTCGGAGCGAAAAAAGCTCACCGATTCCATAACATTTTTGGCGCAACATGATGCTTTAACAGGACTTCCAAATCGTATGAAGCTGCGACAGCGGCTCGAGCAGGCCCTCGAGCGCGCCGGTCGGCTCAACCAGCCCGTAGCAATCCTCTCCATTGGCCTCGACAACTTCAAGCGCGTAAACGATTCCCTCGGCCACGCCGCCGGCGACGAACTCCTGACCGTCTTCGCCGACCGCCTCCGGAACACAACCCGCGCCAATGACACCGTCGCTCGCGTCGGCGGCGATACCTTCGTCGTCGTCATGCCGAACTGCGGCAGCCAGGACGATGCCATGCGCGCCGCCGGCCGCCTGTCCGGTAAGCTCCAAAGTGCGCTTCAGCTCGCCGGCAAGGAGCTGAGCATTACCGCCAGCTTCGGCCTGTGCCTCTCCCCGGAATGGGGCACCGACGCCGCCACCCTCCTGCGCAACGCCGACGCGGCCATGTACGCTGCCAAACGCAGCGGCCGCAACTGCCTCCAGCTCTTCTCTGCCGCTCTCGGGGAATCCGGCGCCGACGAACTCGAGCTCGAGTCCGATCTCCGCCGCTCCCTCATCAATGACCAGATGACGCTCTTCTACCAGCCACAGATCGCCTGCCGCACCGGCGAGCTTGTTGGTGTTGAAGCGTTGCTCCGCTGGCGTCACCCACATCGCGGCCTGCTCAGCCCGGAGGAGTTCATCTCCGCGGCCGAGGAAAGCGGCTTCATCCTGCCGCTCGGCCAGTGGGTTCTGGAAAAGGCCTGCGAGGAGGCACGCGTTCTGCAGGAGCGCCTCGGCAAGAGAATCACAATGGCCGTTAACCTCTCTCCTCGCCAGTTCTTACAGCAAAATCTTGGAGAGATTGTTGAACAGGCGTTGCGCAACTCGAGACTGGCCCCGGCAGACCTCGAACTCGAGATCACCGAGTACACCCTGATGATCAGTTCGGCCGAAACCATCGCCGCCCTCAGCCGTCTCCGCGCCATGGGCGTCAAGTTCGCACTCGATGACTTTGGCACCGGCTTCTCCAGCTTCAAGTACATCCTCGAGTACAAGGTCGACCGCCTCAAGATCGACCGCAGCTTCGTCTCCCGCTGCCCCGACGACGCCAATGCCGCATCCATCGTTCGGACCGTAATTGCCATGGCCCACGGACTCCACATGGACGTTGTGGCTGAAGGCGTCGAAACTGAGGAGCAGCAGCGCTTCCTCGCATGGCGCCGCTGCGATCAGGCGCAAGGCTACTTCTTCGGCCGACCCATGCCTCTCGACCAGCTAATCAACATTTACCTGTCGAAAACCGCACAGCCCGGTTCAACGATCGATGACGCGTCAGTTGTTGAGGTTACATCCTGAAGCGTCAGTTTCAAGTCTCCCTCTAACATACTCATCGCACAGGCTATAGCCACTAGAATGGTTGAGCCGATTCGTCACGCGCAAACCCCGCGAACGTATCCCGGTAGACACAAACAGTTACTTTTGAGTGGCAGCGTCCGCCCATAGGTCATGCATCTCTTACAAGAGAGACTCGCGGATGCACGGGCCACGGATTCGGGGGCTGTTGCGCGAGCACAGCGCGTGTTGCGCGGCAAGAGGTGTGAGAGTGCCCCTGACGGTTTTGAGTGTGGCGTTTCCGTTTTCCCCGGTCGGGCCTTGCGGAGTTGGCAGCGCGGAACGAATCCTGGCCGAACTCGACGCGACCCTCGTCGCCGAAGGTCAGCGCTCCCTGGTCGTTGCCTGCGCCGGGTCGCTGGTCGCCGGCGAGCTCTTCTCTGCTCCCATGCCGGAGCGCGCACTCATCAGTGAGTCGGACCGCCGCTGGCACCGCTGGCGATTCCAGTCAGCCATCGACCGCGCGCTCTCCAAACACCGTGTCGACCTGATTCACATGCACGGCGTGGACTTCGACCAGCACGTCCTCCCGCCTGATATTCCGGTACTTGTGACGCTGCACGTGCCCATCAGCTGGTATCGCCCCGAAGCGTGGGTGACCTTCGGCGATCGCGCGCAGTTCCAGTGCGTCTCTGCGGCACAGCGGAGCACCTGTCCCGAATTGGCCGATGTTCCCGTAATCGAGAACGGGGTCCAGCTCCCGAACGTACGGCTGGACCGCGAGCGCGAGGACTTCGCGCTTGCGCTCGGACGCATCTGCCCGGAGAAGAATGTGCATGAGGCACTGGAGGCCGGAACGCGAGCCGACACGAGCGTACTCGTCAGCGGCCATGTCTTCGCCGACCGCGAGCACGGCGAGTACTTCGCCGAGCGGGTTCAACCGCTCCTGAACTGCGAAGGCGTCACGCATCGCTTCCTCGGGCCGATGGAGGCCGAACGCCGCCAGCGTCTGCTCGCGCGCGCGAAGTGCTTGCTGCTCCCCACGCGAGCTCGGGAAACAACCTCGCTCACCGCGATGGAAGCTCTCTCCGTCGGCACGCCGGTCATCGCGTATCGTTCTGGCGCTCTTACAGAGATTGTTGAGGACGGCGTAACCGGCTTCCTCGTCGACAGCGTCGAGGAGATGGCCGACGCCATCAAGCGCGTCGATCAGATCCGCTCCGAAGACTGCCGCGCCGCTGCGGAACGACGCTTCTCCCGCGATCGAATGGTGCATGACTACTTCAATCTGTACGCCGCGATGGTCCGCCGCGAACGCGTGATGATGTCCGCATGAAGCTGCGCCCGCTCCTGTCTGAAGGGCGTATAAGCAAATCGGGCATCTAAAACGCGATTCTCCGGAGCGGGAGGGTCACCGCCTTGTTTGCCGATCGCATCGACGCCGGATACCGGCTGGGAGCGAGCCTCCGCGAGTTCATCGATCAGGAGTGCGCAGGTGACGAGACCGTCGTCCTCGCGCTTCCGCGCGGCGGAGTTCCTGTGGCGTACCAGGTCGCCAGGGCGCTCGGCTCCTCCCTTGATGTCTTCGTGGTCCGCAAACTCGGCGCACCGCAGCAGCCGGAGTTGGCGATGGGTGCGATCGCCTCCGGCGGCATCCGCGTCCTCAACGAGGAGGTTGTGCGCGGGCTCCACGTTACGCCGGCGCAACTCGCGGAGACTATCGATCGCGAGACACGCGAACTCCGGCGGCGCGAGCAAGCCTATCGCGGCGACCGTGCACCCGTCGATCTGAAAGGCAAGTGCGTTCTGCTGGTCGACGATGGCGTCGCAACCGGCTATACCATGCGCGCTGCCGTCGAGGCACTCCGGCAACGGGAGCCGAAGAAGATCGTCGTTGCCGTCCCCGTCGCGGCAAAAGATACCTGCGAGGAGCTGAAGCGGCACGCCGACGCCGTCGTCTGCCTGATGACGCCGTATGACTTCGCCGCCGTCGGCCAGTGGTACAGACACTTCGATCAGACAAGCGACGAGGAGGTTCGCCTCCTGCTGGAACGCGCGGCCGAAGCGACCGGAACACCTTAATCTGCGAGTGGAAGCTGGAGGCGGAAGGCTGTGTGGAAGCCGGGAGGCAGCGCCTCGGTGCGGACCTCGATGTCGCCTCCGCTCTTCACAACGAGCTCGCGCGTGACCCACAGCCCGATGCCCGTGCCGACATCAGGCTTCGTCGTGAAGAATGGCTCGAAGATATGGTTGAGGTTCTCGTGCGAGATGCCGACGCCGTTGTCGCGGACTTCGATGGTCGCGAACTCATCGTCGGCAGAGACGTCGATGGCGATGCGGCCGGATGGTCCTTCTATGGCGTCGCATGCATTCGATACCAGGTTCGTAAGCATCTGGCGGACCTCATCTGCCGGCGCGGCGATGGTGAGGTCTGGATTGTGCAGCAGATGAATCTCGCCGCCGCGCGAAGCGCACCTCGGCTGAAACATCTCAACCACGGCTTCCAGCAGCGTTGCGGTGTGAGCTGGCCCTCCTGAGGAACGCGGGCGCGCGAAGCTAAGAGTATGCCGCGCAATGCTGGCGAGCCGCCGAAGCTCCTGGTCCGCGGATGCGAGATAGCTGCGTGTCTCTGGGCAGAGCGCCGGATCGGTGGAGCTGAGAAAGAGCAGGTTTGTCACAGCCTCGAGAGGATTGTTCATCTCGTGCGCGATCGTCGCTGAGAGACGGCCGATGGCAGCAAGCTTCTCCGAACGCAGCAGCGCGATCTCGGCGTTCTTGCGCTCGGTGATGTCGATTGTCACACCGCGCCAGAGGTTCTTCTGCCGCAGTGACGGTGTGCCTCGGCTCTCAAACCAGCGAACCTCACCGTTTGGCAGACGGCTGCGGAACTGAATCTGAATCGGCGCGCCGGTCGCGAAGGCATGCTGAAAGGCCTCGTCGAGTGCGGGCCGGTCCTCCTCGATCGCGAGGTGGAGGGGGAGATCGGACATTGAGGGGTCGTCGAAGGGGCGACCGAAGATCGGGGCACCGCCCTCGGCCCACTGGATGTGGCGCGTATTGAGGTTGTAGGTCCACACCGCCGAGCCGCTGGCCTGTTGGGCTTCGATGAGGGCATCAGTCTTCGATTGCAGAGTGTCGAGCGCGTCCGCCAGCCGACCGCTGATAACCGTCTGCCGCTCACAGAAGTAGGTGACCACGATGCCGAGCAGCACAATGGTTGCGGTGTGGAGGATTGCGCGTGGGGGCGGCACAGCGTGCGGGGCCATCACGTAGGTGTAGCAAAGGCCGGTGCTGATGGAGGCGACGATGCCGGGGCCGGGGCCGCTGAGCAGCGTGACGATGGCGATGGCGGCGAAGCTGAGGGCGAGAGGCGTGCTCTGGAAGGGGCGAGTGTGCAGGCTGAGCATTGCCCCCAGGCCTGGAAGGACAACCGCGGCGATGTACCCGAGGGCAAGCGTAAGGGGGTCGGCCAGACGAGCGAGCTTCCCTGGTGCGGGCTGCGGCTTCACGAGCCTCCTTGGCTACCTCTGCAAATTCGCGACGGCCTGAGGAAATCGTAGTTCCAAGATATCTCAGGCGCTTGGAGGGTGAGTTCTGTCTGGTTCGATACTTGCGGGGTACCCCCCTCCCCCCTGTTTTTTGCGCAAAGTCTTGGCAACACAAAGGTTAGGTCCGGACTTCAATGGAAGGAACTGTCAAAAAGCGAAGCCCGGCAGACGCCGGGCAAAAGTAATTCCCCTTCTTTTAGTTTAACAGGCGCGTCAAGGGGTCGGTGTTCCGTGTCAAGGATATGCGAGGATGGGGAGCGTCGTAAGCGCACGTTTGCGTCTGAAACGCTTCTTGCTCGCTGCGCTGATTGTGGAGGCGCCTATGCTGTCTCGATCCTGCCGTCTGCTGGCTGTTTTTTTGATTTTCAGTCTTGTTGCGGTGCAGCTTCCGCTGGAAGCCCGGGCGCAGATTGCGACACCGAATGCGCAGCAGCTTGATCAGCTCCTGGCGCCGATTGCACTGTACCCCGACTCGCTTCTGGCGCAGATTACGACGGCGTCGACGAATCCGCAGGAGATTCTGGACGTCACCAACTGGCTTGCGAACAATCCCGGTCTGAGCGGCGATCAGTTGACCAATGCAGCGCAGCAACAGGGCTTCGACCCTGCGTTCATCGCGCTGGTGACCTTCCCTGACGTGCTGCAGATGATGGCGGAGAACATCGACGATTACGCCGCGATCGGTCAGGCCGTGACGACGAACCAGGCGGCGGTGTCGGATTCGATTCAGAGGCTGCGCGCGCAGGCGTATGCGGCGGGGGCGTTGCGGTCCAACCCGCAGCAGACAATCGTCGTGCAGCAGGGACCGCAGCCGATCTATGTAATCCAGCCGGCGAATCCGCAGGTGGTCTATGTACCGCAATACAATCCGACGGTCGTCTATGCGGCGCCGAGCACGGGAACGATTGTAGCGACATCGCTGATCTCGTTTGGCGTGGGCATTGGCATTGGAGCACTGATCTCCAGCAACCAGCCGTGGGGATGGCGCGGATGGGGATGGGGATGGGGACACGGTGTCTATTACAACCACGCCATCTGGGGAGGATGGCATGGGGGATATCGACCACCGAATCCCTGGTACCGTCCGCGACCGATTGTGTGGACAGGCCGGCCGGGATACGGCGGCAACTGGCACTACCGGCCGCCAAACTATCGGCCCCCGCAGCCTATCCGTCCGCCGGTTGTCATCCATCCGGGTCCCGGAAACAGGCCGATCTACAAGCCGCCGCCAAATTATCCGCCGAACAACGGGTATAGGCCGGGGCAACCACCTCCGAATAACGGGAACAAACCTGGGCAGCCACCGCCCAACAATGGATACAGGCCCGGACAGCCGGGAACGAAACCACAGCCTCAGCCACAACCCCAGCCGGGAACGAGGCCTCAGCCGCAACCGTCGCGACCGCCTCAGCAACAGAAGCCTCCGCAGCACCAGAAGCCCCCGAACAATGGCTATCAGCCGGGGAATCCGGGTGCGAAGCCGCAGCCGCAGCCGTCGCGACCGCCTCAGCAGGAGAGACCACCGCAGCAGCAGAGACCACCTCAACAGGGGACGCCGCCGCAGCAACAGAAACCGCAGCATCAACAGCGACCTCCGAATCAAAAGCCGACACAACAACAGAACCGCAGCAGAAGCCAGCTCCGCAGGACGGAAATCCGCAGCCACGATAGAAGCTAGCGGGGGCCAGCGGGCACGTGGTCCTCGAGATAGCGGGCGATGAGCATGTAGATGTGGGCAGAGGTGCCTTCGCCCTCGCTGATGGCATGCGTGCGGCCGGGGTAGTCCATGAAGTCGAAGGGCTTGCCGAGAGCGATGAGGCGGTTCTCGAGCACTTCAGTGGCGGCGAAATGGACGTTGTCGTCGCCGGAGCCGTGGATGATCAGGAGATTGCCGGTAAGCCCCTGAGCGAAGTTGATGGCGGACCCGCGCTTGTAGCCGTCGGCGTTGGTGGAGGGCAGGCCCATGTAGCGCTCCTGGTAGATCGAGTCGTAGCGCCTTTGGTCTGCGACGGGAGCGGTGGAGATGCCGGTTGAATAGAGGCCGGGGTTGCGGAACATCATGTTGAGCGTGTTGGTGCCGCCGCCGCTCCAGCCCCACATGGCCATGCGGGTGATGTCGATGAACGAATGTGATGCGGCGAAGGAGCGAATCGCTTCGGCCTGCTGTTGTGTGGAGAGCTCTCCGATGGCGCCATAGCCGGCGTGGCGCCAATCCTTGCCGCGTGGCGCCGGCGTGCCCTGGTTATCAAAGCTGAGGACGACGTAGCCTTCGCGAGCGATATAGCGGAGCATGATGTCGCGCAGGTCAAAGCGGTCGGCGACGGTTTGCCCGGCAGGTTCACCGTAGATGTAGGTGAAGACGGGGTATTTTTTGCTGGGGTCGAAGTGGGGTGGTTTGATGATCATCGTGCTGAGGCTCACGCCGTTGCCGATGCGAGTGTCGGTGAACTCGACCGGTGTATCGAGAGCAGCGAGTTTCTGAGTGAGCTCAGGGCTTTCGGCGAGGGTCCGAACAGGGTGACTGTCGGCGAGGCGGGTGAGGGTGTAGCGCGGAGCCGTGTTGGCGTTGCCGAAGCTTTCAATGGCGTAGAGACCGTCGGGAGCAGGACTGGCGAAGCTGTGCGTGCCCTTCTCGGAGGCAGAGCTGAGACGCGTGGGAACGTTGGAGCCGCTGATGCTGGTGCGGTAGAGGTAGGAGCGGATGGGGTCATCCGGCGAAGCCGTAAAGAAGAGCGAACCTGCGACTGGATCGAGCGCAACGGGAGCGATGACGTCGGCGGCGAAGTCGGTCAGGAGTTTCGGTTGTGCCTGCGACGACAGCGGGACGGCATAGGCGTGGCGCCAACCGTCACGTTCGCTGAACCAGAGGAGAGCGGACGGAGCGGCGTCGGGCTTCCCTTCCGTGGGCAACCAGGTGAAGTCGAGATCGAGTCCGTGGAAGCCGGCGGTGTCGACGTAGGTGGCCGGGTCGGTGTCCTCGAAGATCACGCGTGCTTCGCCAGTAGCGGCGTCGGCAATGTAGATGCGGTCGTCGCGCTGAAGGCGGTCGAGGTATTCGGCGGCAACCTGCCGGGTGTGCGGCACCCAATCCATGTGCGGGACATAGTGCTCGCGCGGGTCGCCGGGGAGCTTGAGCCAGGTGACCTTTGCGGGCTGGTCGATATTGACGACGCCGATGCGGGTGGCGCTGTTGGTTGTGCCGGCCTGGGGATAGTGGTAACGACGCGTGACCGGGACAGGGCCGGAGGTATCGTCGATGAGAGTCCATTGCTGCACGCCGCTCTGGTCGAAGCTCCAGAAGGCGATGGAGCGCGAATCAGGGCTCCATCGAAAGGCGTCACGGATGTCGAGCTCTTCCTCGTTCACCCAGTCGGAGGTGCCGTTGATGATGTCGGCGGAGCCGTCGGTGGTGAGAGCGCGGACGGTGTGGGTGGCGAGATCTTCGGCGTAGATGTTGTTGTCGCGGACGTAGGCGACGGTGCGGCCGTCCGGAGAGAACTTTGCGAACATGAGCGACGATGGAGCCGCGGCTGACCCACCGAGCTTGGTAAGAGACTTGCTTTGGAGGTCGAGCACCCAGAAGTCGCCGCGCGTATTTCGCCGCCATACTTTGCGGCTGTTTGTGAAAAGCAGGAGGTGGGTGCGGTCGGGCGACCAGCTGTAGGCTTCGATGTTGAGCGGCGCCGACTCGCCTTTTCGGAATAAAGCTCGCGGCTGGAACGAGCAGGGTGCGGCCGCTGCCCATTGCAGTGTCATAGGACACGAGGTCGTGACCTTTAGCGGGCGTTGACAACGGGTTCGAGAAGCGTGTAGCGCTTGCCGCCGTCGAGCCACTGGAATTCCGCGGGGCGCTTGGGGAAATACTCTCCGTGCGTGTAGGCCGTGATGAACTGCCGAAAGGACTCGGACGGATGTGACGCCGGGGTCTGGGCAGACGTGTGGAGGCAAAGGGCGGACAGGCACACGAAGAGACCGACCGCAGGATGCGGTCTGCGGAGAAGGACTGGCAGCATTTCGGCAGTGTAGCAAGATGGAAGCGCAACCGTCACAGCTCAGCGCGAGGCGTGATCGGTGGCGCGGGAGACGAGTTGGACTTCGACCTCGGTGTCGCGTGGGAAGGTGACCTGGTGGCCGCGGTCGATGTAGCGGAAGTAGACGGATTTGGCGAGCGCGTACATGCCGAAGCCGGTGGCGACGTCCTTGTTGTTGGAGAAGGCGACGAGGCGGGCGATGAGACCGAAGCCGTTGGAGCCGACGACAGTCTGGCCGACGCCGCCATCGTCGTCGTGGCCGAGGGCGGCGGTGTAGGCAAGGAGCAGCGGAGCGAGAACCTTGCCCTTATCGGGGTTGGCCTTGACGTTGCCCTCGTCGTCGACAGTGAGGTTTTCGGCCTTGGCTCCGGAGGCTCCGGTGACGTTGCCGTCGACGTGGGCAGTGCCCGCTTCATCGGCCAGATCACGAAAGCCGAAGCGGAGCTCGCCGTTGCGACCGAGCCACCGCGCGTGGCGAGAGCGTGTAACGACGCCTTCGAGCGTGGCGCCTTCAGGGACGAGGAGGTTGTGGTCGCTGTCGAAGACCGGGCGCGTGACGGTGGCGGAGACGGTGTCGCCGGCCTTGGAGGTTCGAGAGTCGAGTGGCGTAATGAGGCGTGCGGAGACGGTGATGGAGTCGAGTGAAGCGGACGAGGCCAGCGCGACGGGTGCAGGTTGCGATGAAGGCAGATCGAGTGGAGCACTGAGGTTGGCGATGAAGCCGGTTCCGGCCCAGATGCGCTGTGGATGATACGGGAGCTGGGAGTAGAAGAGGCGCAGGGCGCGGTCGGTGCGGCCGGGAGTGAAGAAGGTGTCGTGCACGGATTTGATCTGCGCGCGCGCCATGTCCTCGGCCTGCTGAACGTACGTTGGGCGTTTTTTGCGGGCGGTGAAGCGGACGAGCTGGGTGTCGCGGATGAGGCCGCGGCTGGAGATGGAGATCGGTTGCGAGGAGCCGGGGAGTTGAAGGTAGTTGAAGTCGACGACGGGGTCGTGGAGCGGCGTGACGTCGCCGTTGAGGAGGGCCTGGGTGCGGAGCTTGCGGTCGATGCGGGCGTAGCCGGTGACGACACCGAGGACGGTGGTGTCCTGCGGGAGCACGAGGTGGTCGCGGAGGTAGACGGGTTCGGTGAGGACGCCTGTGACCGGAGTGCCGATGTGCAGGTGGGCGGTGTGCGTGATGCGGATGCGAAGTGGGACGCCGACGGGGACAGCGGAGTCAGGCACAGCGAGAACCTGGGCCGAGCCGATGGCGGTGAGGAGGCTCAGCGGGAGGATGACGAGGTGAGACGAGGAGGTCATGGCGCAGTGGCCCGCGGGTCGTAGTTAAATTAGACGGTTGCGGGTGAGTTCTGAGCATGAATTCAGCGGTGATGACGAAGAGTTCATGCTGGGCAAATTGGGGTTCAAGTTAAGAACTCGTTAACGTTGCACTGACGCTTGTCCTCGTCTGTGTTATAACTGTCGCGATTTATGACCCCCTTCCACACTTGCAGCGAAGCTGAATGGATGCTGGAGACGATCATCGACGACTTTGCTGTGTCGCTGGACCTTCAGGATCGCGCGCGATTCTATGCTCTCCTCGTGGAGTTGCTGATCGAGCGCCGTGACCACGCACAGCGAGCTTTGGATAGCGACGACCCCAAGCCGGATTCCTTCGAGCAGGTTCAGTAGAGGATCGATTTTCCCCAGAGATCTTTTGAGAATGGCGGTGATCCGACCGTCCGCAGGATTGGTGCGTCCGGCGCCAGAGCCGGAGTTCGTATTTTCCTACTGGAACAAGTGTTTTTGATCGGCGACGGGTTTACCGGGAGAGTAGCGGAACATCGCCCCCAGATGCTTTACAAACTGCGAGAGCAATCGCGTTATACCTGAGGAGTAGGAAAGACGGGCCCTTCGGCGACGCGATGCGCGGGCTGAGGTTTTTATGAGGTCGACGGAACGATCGAATGGGGTGCACGTGCAGCCATGCGACCGGGCCAGAGGCGCTTCACCAGATCGCGCTGGTGGAGGAGGAAGGCCTCCCATCCTGGAGATGGGAGGCCTTTTTTTGCGCTTGATTGCGGCTGGGTTCGAATTCGTTTGCGGGAAGCAGAAGCCTATACAGGTTGAGCTAACAGCTCGAGAGCTCCGCGAGCCTTGAGGGACGCAGCGGCGCGCTGGCCGAGTTCTTCGGGAGCGATGTCGAGGGGGGCGCGCTCGATGACGTGAGCGATCTGCTCGCCATCGGGACTGACGACCATTGTGTGGAGATGCCAATTCGAGTCAGCCGCGTGGCAGAACGCGCCGAGCGGGAGATTGCAGCCGCCACCAAGGGAGTTGAGGACGGCGCGTTCGGCGTTGGTGGCGAAGGCGGCGTCAGGGCAGTTGAGCGCAGAGACGGCTACGTGGATGGCGGTGTCTTGCGCGGCGTTCTGGGCAGTGTGGGGACATCGGGTTTCGAGGGCGAGTGCGCCCTGGCCGGGCGCGGGACAGAGCTCGTCGATGGCGAAGCGTTGGTGGACGTGCGCGGCGCGGTTGAGACGATCGAGGCCTGCAGCCGCGAGCACGAGGGCGTCGGCCTGGCCCTCCTGCCACTTGCGGAGGCGCGTGTCGACGTTGCCGCGGAGCTCGACGAAGCGGAGGTCGGGGCGGAGCGCGAGGAGCATGGCCTTGCGGCGCGGCGAGGTGGTGCCGATGCGCGCGCCCATGGGCAGCATGTGCAGACCCCAGAAGCTCTCGCAGACGAAGGCATCGCGGGCGTCGGCGCGCGCGGGGATGGCGGCGAGGGTGAAGCGGGGGTCTAACTGCGTCGGAAGATCCTTCAGGGAGTGGACGGCGACGTCGATGCGGCCGGCGGCGAGGGCGTCCTCGATCTCCTTAATGAAGATGCCCTTGGCGTCGAGGGGCGAGCCGTCATCGAAGGTCGCCGGTGCTTTGAAGGCCGGGTCCTGCATGCGGTCGCCGGTGGTGCGGATGATCTCGACGGAGACGTTGTGGCCGCGGGCGCGCAATTGATCCGCGACGTGGCTGGCTTGCCAGAGCGCAAGCTCAGACCCGCGAGTGCCTATGCGAAGTGTCGTGTTGCTCATCGTGTTAAGGATACGCGCGCGGCGGGTTGTGGTTCCCGTAAGGTGAGATACTTCGCTGAAGGACGCGAGGGAATCCATGAGGGTTCTTCTGCTGGGCGCGACGGGGATGGTGGGACAGGGCGTGCTACGGGAGTGCGTGGCGGCGCACGATGTGAGCGAGGTTGTGGCGATCGTGCGGTCGCCGCTGGAGCGAGTCCAGGCGAAGCAGACCGAGGTGCAGCATCGCGACTTCTTCAACTGGGACGATGTGGACCTGAGCGGGTTCGATGCGTGCTTCTTCTGCCTGGGAGTGTCGTCGCTGGGAATGAATGAGGCGGACTACAGGCATGTGACGTATGACCTGACGATGAGCCTGGCGCAGGCGCTGATAAAGGCGTCTCCACAGGCGGTGTTTGTGTATGTGTCGGGCGTGGGAACGAATGAGCAGGGGCGGCAGATGTGGGCGAGGGTGAAAGGCGCGACGGAGAATGCGCTGATGGCGATGCCGTTCCGGGGCGTCTACTGCTTCCGGCCGGGATACATTCAGCCACTGCATGGCGTGAAGTCGAAGGTGGGTTGGTACAGCGCGATGTACACCGTAGCCGGATGGGCGGAGCCGTTGCTGATGCGCGTTGCGCCGGGGTTTGTGACAACGACCGAGACAGTGGGCCGCGCGATGCTGAAGGTGGCGCGCGATGGATGGCCGCAGAAGGTGCTGGAGAGCAGGGAGATCAACGCGGCGGCAGCAACAACGGTCGCGGCGTAGCATAGAGGAGTGAGACGATTTGTACTGCTTGCTGCGCTATGTCTTGTTACCGCTTCGCTGGGCTGTTTGGCGGGCGCGGCTGGGGCCCAGGGTTACTCGGCGGAGAAGCCGCTGGGGATGACGGCGCAACAGCGGCCGGATTATTTGGCACATGCGGGGCTGGAGCAGAGGCTGGGGCAGCCGCTGCCGATGCAGGCGCAGTTCACGAATGAGACCGGCAAGACTGGGCCGCTGGCGAGCTGGTTCGACGGCAAGCCGGTGGTGATGGCGCTGGTGTACTACAAGTGCGCGATGCTGTGCCCGCAGGTGCTGCATGGGCTGGCAACGGGGCTGAAGTCGACGACGCTGGCGCCGGGTAAGGACTATGAAGTCCTGACGTTTTCGATTGATCCGACGGACACGCCGACGGATGCGGCAGCGCAGAAGCGGACGTTTCTGAGCGAGATGGGGCACCCCGAGGCCGCGGGCTCAGTGCATTTCCTGACGGCGAATCAAGCTTCGATTGATGCCATCAGCGGAGCGACGGGATTTCACTTTGTGCGTGTGCCCGGACCGGACGGCAAGATGGACCAGTTCGCGCACTCGAGCGTGATCATGTTCGCGACGCCGGATGGGAAGATGTCGAGGTATCTGGCGGGGATCGACTATCAGCCGCGCGATCTGCGGATGGCGCTACTGCAGGCGAGCGAGAAGAAGATCAGCAATCCGGTGGATCTGGTGATTCTGTACTGCTGCAACTACAGCCCGTCGGCCGGAAGGTATACGGTGTCGGTCATCCGGATCCTGGGAATCGCGGGGATGGTGTCGCTGGCGATTGTGGTGGGGATGCTGGTGCTGCTGACGAAGAAACCGAAGGCAGCAGCGCAGAATTAGTCTTCCTCGCGGCGTTTGGAGTCGGTGCCGCGGAGAGCGATGATCTGCGGGTGGAGCAGCTTGTTGATGAGTGAGCGCGTGAGGTGCTCGATGGCGGAGTGCTGCTCGGGGGTGAGCGGCGCGTTGAGGTTGGCGAGGCGCTGCGCGGTGCGGGCGAGCTCGGCTTCGCGGAGGGCTTCGGCGGACTGTTGAAGCTGCTTGATGGCCTCGGTGGCAGGGGCCTGGTCGAGGCGCTCGCCGTAGCGTTCGGCTTCGAGTTGCACGATGGACTCGGCGGTCTCGGCCTCGCGGCTGCGCTGAATCTGGTTCTCCTGCGCGACCTGCTGGAGATCGTCGATGTCGTAGACGAAACAGCCTTCGAGGTCGTTGACGGCGGGGTTGACGTCGCGCGGGACAGCGATGTCGATGAAGAAGACGGGGCGATTCCTGCGGCGATGAACGAGCGTGCGGCCGTTGTCGGGCGAGAAGACTTGACCGGCTCCGGTTGAGGTAATGATGATGTCGGCGCGATGCGTCTGCTCGTGAAGCTGGCTGAAGGGGATGACGCCGGTGGTGATGTCGGGCGTGCGGAGTGTGTCGGCGATCTTTTCGGCGCGGGCTTCGGTGCGGTTGGAGACGAGCAGCGTATTTGCACCCTGCTGAATGAGGTGTTTCGCGGCGAGGTCGCTCATCTTCCCTGCACCGACGAGGAGGATGGTTTTGTTGGCGAGCGAGCCGAAGATCTTGCGCGCGAGCTCGGCTGCGACGGAGGCGATGGAGACCGACGAGCTGCCGATCTGCGTTTCGGTGCGGACGCGCTTGGCGACGGAGAAGGCGCGCTGCAGGAGCGGGTCCAACATCGAGCTGAAGGCTTCTGTGGAGCTGATGGCTCCGACCTCGCGGGCGATGTTCCATGACTCCTTGACCTGGCCGAGGATCTGCGGCTCGCCGACGACCATGGAGTCGAGTGAGGAGGCGACGCGGAAGAGATGTCGGATGGCCTCGCGCTCACGCAGGGTGTAGAGGTGCGGCGTGACAGCGGCGGTGGGGATGTTGAGGTAGTGCTGCAGAAAGTTGAGCGCGGTGGCGGGAGCTGTGCTGTCCTCGATGCCGTTGGAGCTTTCGGTGACGGTGAGGAGCTCGACGCGATTGCAGGTGGAGAGGATGAGGGCCTCGCGAATGCCGGGCTGGCCGGCGAGGGAGCGCGTGGCGTCGGCGAGGCGCGCGATGGGGATGGCGAGACGCTCGCGGACGTCGAGCGGAGCGGTGGTGTGATTCACGCCGACGAGGAGCAGGGTGCCGAGTTTTGTCTGATCACTCACGGGGCTTATGGCGCTCGGAACCTATGCACGACGGAAAGCTGGTTGGCGGCCCAGACGGCCAGGACGATGAGGAAGACGAAGCCGGAGAGGTAGACCGCGCGGCGGCCGCGCAGTCCGGAGTGGCGGCGAATAAAGATCATCGCGACGTAGACGACCCACATGGCGAGCGAGAGTAAAACCTTGGGGTCGGCGAAGAAGGCGGGGCCGATGGTCTCGAGCGCGACGACAGAGCCGATGAGCAGGCCGGCGGTCATGCAGGGCAGGCCGAAGAGCAGCGACTTGAGCGCAATCTGGTCGGTGGTTTCGAGCGGCGGAAGCCAGCTGCGGGCCTGCGAGGTACGCTTCTGCTTCAGGCGGCGCTCCTGTATCAGGTACAGAACGCTGGCGATGAGCGAGATGAGCAGCGCGGCGTAGGCGGCGAGAAGCAGCGCGACGTGCAGGAAGAGCCAGCCGGTGTGGAGGAGCGGGTAGTTGAGGACTTCGGCGCCGGGGCGGAAGGCAGGCACGAGTGTGAGCAGCGCCGCGACGGGAAGCAGGAAGATGCCGAAAGAGACGGTGCGATAGGCGGTGGCGAGGATGAGAAAGGCGGCGCCGAGGAGCAGGCCGAGCATCGAGAGGCTCTCGTGCGTGTCGACCGGCAGGGCGTGGTGCGCGGCGTTGAGCATTTCGGCCAGCGCGACGAAGTGGAAGAAGACGGCGACGAGTGCCGCGGGCATCGCTAAGTGTCGCCAGCGCGGGCGGTTATAGAGCGCGGCCGGCAGCACCGCGAGCGCGGCGATGCCGTAGAGAAGAACCGCGATTCGGAGCCAGAGAAGGGTCATTGCCGAGGCTTCGCCTGCAAGATTCTGCGCGAATCCTCAGTATATCGTCCGGGGTACGGCTCGGTTTGCTGGAGAGAAGCTAGGCGGGGCGGTCGAGCTCCTCCAGGCCCTTCTGGATGTAGCTGCGCATCTGGGACTCGATGAGGCTGAGCGGGAGGAAAAAGGGCTTGTCGAGGATCTCGATGGTGAGCTTTTCGTTGGAGTAGTTGTAGCGGGCGGTGACGCCGTCCCGGCTGAGTGTGCCGGTCCGGTCGGCGAGGTCGACGCCATTGGCGCGCAGTCGCTCGGCGGCGGCGGCGAACTGGGCCTCGGTGAGGGGGACTTCGATCATGCTTTGAGTTTACGAGGTGGCGGCACACCGGTGCGATTTTCGGCCGAGTTATGCAGAGGGGTCGAGACGGTATCCTGAGCCTTCCTGCATACGTAATGGCGCAAGCGAAGGACATGACGGGCGAGGCGGGGCTGACGCCGGCGATGAGGCAATATCGCGCGGCGAAGGATGCGCATCCTGATGCCCTGCTCTTCTTCCGCATGGGCGACTTCTATGAGTTGTTTTATGAGGATGCGATCGTTGCCTCGCGCGAGCTGCAACTGACGCTGACGGCAAGGGATAAGGCGAAGTCTGTGCCGATGTGCGGCGTGCCGTATCACGCGGCGGGCGGGTATCTGCAGCGGCTGCTGCGCAAAGGGTTCAAGGTCGCAATGTGCGATCAGATGGAGGACCCGAAGACGGCGAAGACGGTCGTGCGGCGTGAGGTGACACGCGTGCTGACGCCGGGGACGGCGCTTGATGCGGCGCTGGGCGCAGGCGAGAGCCACTGGCTGGCGAGTGTAGCGAGTGTGGGCTCCGGTGCGAGCGCTAGTGTGGGCGTGGCGTCGATTGATCTGTCGACCGGCGAGTTTCGCGCGACGGAGTTTGCTGGAGCGCATGCCTGGGCCCTGGCGTGCGATGAGCTTGCGAGGATGAGTCCGGCGGAGATGCTGCTGGCACGTGGTGCGGCGTTCGGGGGAGTTGCGAGTCGAAGACAGCCCACCTTAGCCGGCGAAGATGGGGCGCCCGGAATCGTCGATGAAGAAAGTGCGCAGGATGTTCGCGGAGCACGCACGGAGCTTGATGAGTGGGTGTTCACGGAGGACTACGCGGTTCCGTTGCTGCGGCAACAACTGCGCGTACATTCGCTGGACGGGATGGGCCTGGGTGGGCACGCCGCGGCGGCTGTAGCTGCAGGCGCGATCGTTCATTACCTGCGTGCGACGAAGCAGGGTGCCCTGGAGCATCTGGACGGGCTGCGCTTCTATGAGAAGCGCGACAGCCTTGAACTCGATGCGGTGAGCGTGCGGAATCTGGAGCTCGTAGAGCCGCTCTTCTCAAGCGAGGGGCCGCAGACGACGCTGCTTTGGACGATGGATGCGTGCTGCACGCCAATGGGTAAGCGGCTGCTGAGGGCGCAAGTGCTGCGGCCGATGCAGTCGCTGGAAGCAATCAACGGGCGGTTGGATGCGGTGGCGCTGGTGGCGGGCGATCTGCGTCGGCGCGAGAGTGTGCGGCGAGCGCTGGATGGTGTGCTCGACCTGGAGAGGCTGCTGGGGCGTGTGGCGCTGGACTCGGCGGGACCGCGCGAGGTGGTGTCGCTGGGTGTGACGCTCGGCAGATTGCCGGGTGTGCTTGCGGCAGTGAAGGAGTGTGCGCCGGATGCAGCGCGATGGGCGGAGCTGTCTCGGGCGCTTGATCCGCTGAGTGACTTGCAGGAGATGATTGCGCGGACGCTCGTCGAGGAGCCACCATTGTCGCTGAGCGATGGCGGTGCGGTTCGCGAGGGCGTCGATGCTGAGTTGGATGAGCTGCGCGGCCTGTCGCAGAACGGCAGGAGGATGATTGCGGCGATCGAGGAGCGCGAGCGCGAGCGGACGGGCATTGGATCGCTGAAAGTGCGGTTCAACTCGGTGTTCGGCTACTACATCGAGGTGACGAAGGCGAACTCCAAGGCTGTGCCCGCGGACTATGAGCGCAAGCAGACGCTTGTAAATGCCGAGCGTTTTACGACCCCGGAGCTGAAAGAGCTCGAGACGAAGATTCTGACCGCGCAGGAGCGGTCAGGCGAGATCGAGCGCAGGATCTTCGCAGAGCTACGGCGGCAGCTGCTGGCAAGTGCAGCGCGGGTTCGCGAGACGGCGCGGAATGTCGCGGAGGTCGATCTACTGGCTTGTTTTGCGCATGTGGCGGCAATGCGCGGATGGGTGCGGCCCCAGGTAGACGCGAGCGGCGTGCTCGAGGTAATTGCTGGACGGCATCCCGTAGTCGAACGCAGGCTGGAGGATTCCGGCGGTGGGCGATTTGTGCCGAATTCGGTGTATCTGTGCGCGGGCGAGGCGTGTGAGGGGCCGTCGCTTCTGCTGATCACCGGGCCGAACATGGGCGGCAAGAGTACCTATTTGCGGCAGGCGGCGCTGTTGACGATTCTGGCGCAGTGCGGGTCGTTCGTTCCGGCAGAGCGGATGAAACTGGGGCTCGTCGATCGCATCTACACGCGCATTGGGGCGAGCGACAATGTGGCGCGGGGACGCTCGACGTTCATGGTGGAGATGACGGAGACGGCAGCGATTCTGAATACAGCGACAGAGCGCTCGCTGGTGCTGCTGGATGAGATGGGGCGCGGCACCGCGACGTACGATGGGTTGTCGCTGGCGTGGGCTACGGTGGAGCATCTGCATGATCGCATCGGCGCACGGACGTTGTTTGCTACGCACTATCACGAACTGACGCTGCTGAGCGAGCGACTGGCGCAGATGCAGAATGCACGCGTGACGGTTCGTGAGAGCGCGGGGGGAATCGTGTTTCTGCATTCCGTGGAGGCGGGCGCGGCGAATAAGAGCTATGGCATCGAGGTGGCGCGACTGGCAGGCTTGCCGCAGGCGGTAGTGGAACGTGCGCGTGACGTGCTGAAGCTGCATGAGCGCGCGGAGTCACAGCAGATTCGTGAGGCGACACCGGCGAAGGAGCGCCTTCCTGCCCTGCAGATGACGATGTTTACGCCGTTGTCGCAACGGATTGTGGACCGCGTGGAAGCGCTGGATGTGGATGGACTGACGCCACGCGAGGCGTTGCAGATTCTAGCGGAGTTGCAGCGCGAGTTGAAGGGTGGTGCGGCGTGATCGCAGGCAAACCGAAGACGATGATCGTTGCGGGGGTGATGAGCGGAACATCGGCGGATGGTGTCGACGTTGCGATCTGCCGCGTATCGCCAGCGGATGGTGGAGCTCGTGTGAAGGTGCTGGGTCATAATGCGATGAGGTATCCGGCAGCGGTGCGGCGTGCGGTGCTCGCGGCAATGAATTCACAAGCTGCGAAGAGCACCAGTGCAGCCGAGCTGGCGCGACTGAACTGGCGCCTGGGCGAGGTATATGGGGAGGCTGTAGATAGGGCGGCTCGAGAGACGGGCGTGAAACCGCAGTTGATCGCGTGCCATGGACAGACGATTTATCACCAGGGTGCGCCGACGAAATATCTGGGCTCTCCTGTGCGGTGCACTTGGCAGACAGGTGAAGCGGCAGTGATCGCGGAGCGCATGCGTGTGCCGGTGGTGAGTGACTTTCGTCCGGCAGACATGGCAGCGGGTGGGCAGGCAGCACCGCTGGTACCAATATTTGACTTCTGCATGTTTCGCGATGCCAAGAAGAGCCGGCTGCTGCTGAATCTGGGTGGCATCGCGAATGTGACGGTGCTGCCTGCCGCGTGCCGGGCGGAAGATGTGATGGCATTCGATACCGGACCGGCAAACATGGTGATCGACGCGTGCATGGAGCAGCTGTTCGGGCGTGGGCTAGACCGCAATGGTGCGACTGCGGCCCGCGGGCGTGTGCTGGAGAATGTGATCGCGAAGGTGATGCGAGCGCGGTACTTCTCTGCCCCACCGCCGAAGTCGTGCGGGCGCGAGGAGTATGGTGAGGCTTTTGTCGCGCAGTTCATTGCGGCGTGTGAGTGTGAGAGTGCGCGCAAAGAGGACGTGATTGCGACGGCGACGGCGCTGACTGCGAGGACAATAGCGGAAGCCTATGCGCGCTTTTGCGAGCCGAAGTTCGAGAGGCTTGCGCCGAATGCGAAGGTGGAGTTGATCGCGGCGGGTGGTGGGGTTCGCAATAGAGCGCTCATGCGGATGCTTGGTGAACAGCTTAAACCGGAGGGTGTGCACGTACGGTCGATTGAGGAAACGGGGCTGAACGCCGGTGCGAAGGAGGCGGCGGCATTCGCGCTGCTTGGATGGCTGACGTGGCATGGATTGCCCGGGAATCTTCCGAGTGCAACGGGTGCGCGACGCGCGGTGGTGCTGGGCAAGGTGACACTCGCGTGAGGGCTCGTGCGCTTTGGGCCGGAGTCTTAGCGGCGGTGTTGCTGCCACTCGTTGCGTGTGGTCCGCGACACCGTGATGCGCAGACGCTGCGATTTCTGATTGAGAGCTCGCCGAATAATCTTGACCTGCGGCAGGGGACGGATGCGCAGTCGGAGCGTGTGGGTGGGTTGATCTATGACGCGCTGGTCAAGAAGGATGCGCACTTCGTTTTGCAGCCGTGGCTCGCGACGAGTTGGGAGCGGCCCGATCCGCTGACGTGGATCTTTCACATCCGCAGCGGCGTTAATTTTCATGATGGCAAGCCGCTGACTGCGGATGATGTCGCGTGGTCGATCAAGAGCATGATCGATGGGACACTCGTTACGGCGAAGGGCGGGAATCTTGCCGACATTACAAGCGTCGCGACGACCGGGCCGTTGACCGTGGCGGTGCGCACGAAGCAGCCGGACGCGGGCCTACTGTTCAATCTGAGTGACGGGCTGTTCGGTGTAGTGGAGAAGGGTGCGGGGAAGGATGAAGGGCTGCACCCGATAGGCACGGGACCGTTCAAGTTTGTGAGCCAGATGCAGGATAGGGACGTTCTGGTGGAGCGCAACCTGGACTACTGGGCGGGTTCGCCGAGGATTGAGCGGGTACGTTTTGAGGTGGTCCCGGACACTATCACGGCGGCTCTGGAGATGAGGAAGGGCTCTGGCGATATTGAGAGCAACGTACTGACGCCGGATATGGTCCATGCGCTACGTCGTGAGCCGAATGTTGTGGTGCAGTCCGGGCCCGGTGCGATCGTGATGTACGCGAACTTCAACGTGCAGGATTTGAAACTGCGCGATCCACGTGTGCGGCAGGCGATTGCATATGCGATCGACAGACCTGCATTGATTGCGGCGCTGTGGCGCGGCGAGGCGCAGATTGCGAATACCCTGCTGCCGAGGGGACACTGGGCCGCGGCGAGCGAGGCGGAGCTGCCGCAATACTCGCATGATGCGGTCCGCGCCGTGGCGCTGCTGGATGCCGCGGGACTGAAACCAGATAAGGAAGGCGTGCGGCTGCGGTTCACGCTGAAGACCTCGACGGACGAGACGACGCGATTGGTGGCGCAGGCGATGCAAGAGGAACTGCGTGCGGCGGGTATTGAGTTGTCGATTCGGTCGGCGGAGTTTGGGACGTTCTATTCAGATGTGACCCGCGGCGCGTTCGAGATGTACATGCTGCGATGGATCGGGTCGAACGAGGATCCGGGTTTTCTGCGCTATGCGTTTGCGAGCTCGAGCTTTCCGCCAAAAGGCGGGAACCGCGGGCGCTACTCGAATGCGCAGGTCGATTCCCTGCTCGCGCAGGCCAACGCAGAGACAGATGAGACAGCCCGACGACGCGAATACGTTGAGGTCCAGCAGATTCTGGCGCGCGACCTGCCGTCGATTCCGCTGTGGTATCCGAACAATGAGGTGGTGCACTCGACGCGCGTGGTCGGTGTGAAGCTGGATCCCGGTGGGACGTTTGATTTTCTGAGGACTGCGGAACTGCGATGAACGCGGCTACGCGGCGCAGCAGGCGGAGCGGTAGGATTCTAGCGCAAGTGGAGTGAACTCGGGCGGCGGAACGGTCGCGCGCCAACCGTGCGGATCGAGAAAGCGGCCGGTGTCGAAGCGCCAGGTGTTGCTGCCGTGACGCACGTAGACGAAGAGGCCGGCTTCGGTAACGCGCTGAATCTGTTTGCGGCGCTGCGTGAATTGACGAATGAGTGCAGCGTCTTCGGCAAGGTTGGCCTCGGGATAGCGAATGCCCTGATGCAGAAGAGATTTGCGAAACATGAGCGTGCCGCCGTGGATGTCGCCAACAAACATGCGGTGATGCAGATCACCGCTGAGGGTCCAGAAGCGCGCGGCAGGCATTTCGAGAACATGAGTATTGACGAGCCCGGTGACGTCGCAGCTTTGTGCGATGAGAGGTGCAGCCTGCTCGGCGAGGCGGCGGGGACCGTACCAGTCGTCGTCGTCCCAGTGCGCAATGATTTCGCCCGACGCGAGTTCGCAGGCGAGGTTGCGCTTGGCGCCAATGGTCATGCGACGGGAGACGCGTGCGTAGCGAACTCCGGCGCGACCTTCGAGCAGATCGCTGACGGGATCCGTGCCGTCGTCGATGACGACGAGTTCTTTTCGGGGATAGCTCTGAGCCTCGAAGCAAGTGAGCGCAAGATGGATGAAGCCACGGCGGTTGTGCGTGGGCATGATGCAAGAGATGAGCGGCAGCGAGGGTTCAGCCGGAGGCCCGGGCTCGTGCGGCTGCATGAGGTCGCGGATCTTCTCCGGCGACTCAGGTGACCAGTACGCGCCTGACGTCTTCTTGGGGCTTGTGTTGGATGGATGAATCGTACCGATGGTGAGACCTGGATCGTTGAGATCGAGACGGTCGGCGACAGGGATGCGGCCGACGAAGCGAACGTCTTCGCCGATCTGAATGGATTCGAAGCGGTTACGCTCCCAGGCGCTTTTCGCATACAGGAGCGCGCCGAGCCATGCGCGTCCGCTACCGCCGTAAGAGTAGCGGAAGGCCCGGTCGTGGTCACAGTCGACGTAGTACATGGTCGTGGTGCCGGAGCACTGCCAGTGGGTGTTGCGCATCGCGTCAATCTGCGTTCGGATGCGTGTCGGCGCATACCAGTCGTCATCGTCCCAGTGGGCGATCCAGGAGCCGCGAGCCTGTTCGCAGGCGAAGTTACGTTTCGCGCCGGTGTTGAGCTTGGCGTCGAGACGGAAGTAGCGAATGCGCGAATCGGAGGGGAGAAGATCGGCGATGGAGTCAGAGCCGTCATCGACGACGATGAGTTCGAGATTGGCATAGTCCTGCGCGGCGAAGCACGCGAGCGCCGCAGGGACGAACGTGCGGCGATTGTATGTGGGCATGATGCAACTGACGAGGGGATAGAGCGGATGGGGTTGATCGTGGGCATAGGTTGCGGAGCGGAGTTGGATTGCGGGGAGAGCAAGACTTTCGGATTGATTGTCGAGGCGAATCTGAATGAGACCGGGCGGCGCGAAGTTGGGACATGCGTCGCCGCGGCAGTGCTCGCGGTAGTCGGATTTGCTCCCGCGCAGATGGCCTGCGCAGAACTTGTCCTGGTAGCGCTGCTTGGCGGCGCGGAATTGTTCCACAGCATGAGGAACAGTCGTCGGTTGCGCGGGTGCCCGCTCGACGTAAGCGCCGCAGGTCCACACGCCGAGAAAGCCTGCGCGATGCGCGCGGATGTTGTAGTCCATCTCCCAACAGGCGCCGTCGGCATAGCTCTCGTCGGCTTCGCCGATGGCCTCGATGACCTCGCGACGAACGACGTAGCAGAAGTCGGCGAGGCTGTGAAGCGGGCGAAGGCTGCGGCGCGACAGACCGAAGCGCCGCTCGACGGCGCGCGCGGCGGAGGCGAGGTCGGGGCTGGATGGAACCGCGGCCTGCTCGTTCCAGCAGCGGTTTGTGGATGGACCGGTGAGGCCGCAGCGAGGAACGCGTGTGAAGGTTGCGAGGAGACGCGTGAGCCAGCCCGGCGCTGGCGTCGCACCGTCCTCAAAGAGGACGTAGACGTCAGCGGAGATCGAGCGAACGAGAAGGTTGAAGCAGGCCGAGTTGCCCCTATCGCCATCGCACGCGAGGCGCGGAAGATCGGCATGCGCAAACGCCTCGAGATGTTTCGGGGTGCAGTCGAGCAGCGTGATGTATACCTGCGGTGCTGTTGCGCGAAGAGCCGCGACCGTACGATCGAGCCAGGTGGATGGATCGCGGATGGGGATGCCGATCGCGATGGAGGCGTCACGATTCATGAGGTTGGATTCGATTTCCGTGTGCTGCTTCTTTTGGCGGTTGTCGTCTTGGTCGTCGCCGCCGGCAGCCGTCCTTCCATCGATTGCACTTGCGTTGTGAGCATGTCGACGGCACTAATCTTGGTTTGCAATTGCTGAGTAGTGGCGGTCAGTTGAGCGATCTGCTGGTCGCGTTGTGCGAGAGCGCTGGTTTGGGAAGACTGCATGGTTGCGATCTGTGTTTGCAGACTGTTGACCAAGCTTTGAAGGGATTGGAGGCTTTTGGCGGGTGGTGCCTTTGCTGTCTTAGTAGAAGCTAGGCGCGTCTCGAGCTGTTGCGTGGTGGTATCGAGTTGCTGGACATCTGGTGGAGTAGGCACGTAGTAGCGCACGATGTTGTTGGAGTCGACGACCAGCGTGACGGACGAATCCGAAGGAACGGAGGACGGCGCCGTGACGTAGTTTCCAAGGTTCTGCGCAAGGGCTGCGGGATTGTAGGATTCAGTGGCAGCCACCTGCACATTGGCAGACTGCAGTGCTGCCTTCGCCTGATCGAGTGTCATTCCGTTGATCGCAGCGATTGATGATGACGGCGCGGAGGAAGATGGCTGGCTGAAATTACTGAAGACCGAGTCGAGAGACAGCTTGCCAAGTGGCGTTGACTTCCTGAGTAACGCAGAGGGCAGCGACGACACGTTGATCTTGCTGGTCTGCGCGAGCGCGTAGCGGAGATTTTCACCGCTGAGGTTGTTGAGACTGGAGAAGTTAATCACGCTAGCCGCATTCACCGCGTTCTCTTTTGCGACCTCGGGAGCGGCAATCTTTGTGAACGCGTCGGATATCGCGGAACAGCACAGTTGCTGGACGAGCGCCTTCACCAGAGGAATGACGGGAATGAGAGAGAGCCAGTAGCCGACGGTCGGGAACGACTTAACGATTCTGCGTTTCTCAAGGTTGCAGATTCTGTCGACGATTCCGTCCTGAATCGTGATACATGCAAGTGGAAGTCCCTTTCCTTCGGGCGCGTCTTCGTTGCAAGCGGCGCAGTTGGGAAGAAGCAGACGACAGAAGCAGTCCTTGAGGCCCTGAAGGAGAGCTCCTGCGAGATCGATGAAGGCGTTGAGAGCGGCGACGCGATACTTTTCGAGAGCGGCGTACTCTGCGAAAGGCGCCATGGAGGCCGGAGCGACGGAGAGGGTGTTCGCGGTGCTGTTGAGCGTGTAAAGGTTGGTATTGTTCGCAGTCCCAAAGGTGATGGAGGTGGGGTGTAACTCGACGGGCGCATACGTGGCGAGCGCGAGACCGTTGCCTCCCAACGTGATGGTAGACAACTGCGACGTAGATTCGAAGCTGACGAGGAGCGCCTTGGCTGAGGGCTGGAGGGCCATGCGGATCGTAGTGTTGATGCCGAGATCCATTATGCCGATCTGCTGCTTGTTGTTGAAGAGAGCCACCTGCTTGTTGGCTGATGCAGAGGAGGATCCGCTTACGAAGACAGCGGCGGCAATAGATGCACCTAACGCCTCACTAAACCTTCCCACAGCGAGGTCGTCGGTCTGATCGATCGTCAGTCCCTTCGGCTGCATAACCAGGTTGGGTTGAAGACCAACAGCGGCACGCGCAGCATAGCGCTGAATCTCGTAGACGTTGTTGCTGAGCGCAGTGGCGTACAGGAGTTCTCCGCTGACGACCAAGTGACCAATGGCATTGAACTGGGCCATTTGCTTGGCCGTAATGACGTTGGTGAACTCGATAAAGTAGATTCCTGTTCCCTGCACCGTGGCAAAGACCGTCGAGGGCTGTGACGAGATTACGGCGAGAGTGCGATAGGCTTGCGCACCAGCGCTTCCCTGCTGCCTCCAAGTGACTGTCTTGCCGGCAAAGCGACCGACCGCGAAGAAGGAATCGTTGGCGTTGGTCTGCGTGTTGACGCCGGTGGCAATGATGTAAATCTGTGCGCCGTCAGTGGAAAAGGCGGCGTCCTGCAAGGTCCAGGCGGTGGGCGTTCCAGGGATCGGTGGCGTGATGTCAGCGACGAGAAAGCCGGTGCTGAGATCGTAGATGTGAAGGTCGGGACCGTTACCGCAGGCGACTGCGAACTTCCCGTCTGGGTTGATGCGAATCCGGGTCTTGTAGCCTTTGCCGAAGATGGTGTGAATGGGCGCATCGAGCGGATACTCGGGAAGCTTCCGCAGGCCCGCAAGAAGCGAGCAGTCGGTTGAGTCTTTTATGTGTTCGGCGATGAAGCTGTAGAAGTTCTCAAGAAGCTTGGCCTCTGCGGCAGAGATGTAGACGTCGCGCGCGAGTGTCGGTTGCGCGTACTGAATCACCAGATTAGTGAGCGCGGAGAGAAGCGCTTGTCCCTCGGAAACCTGGTTGTCGGCGCTCACGTATTTGTTTCCGTACTCGGCTTTGACGTCGTCGACGAGTGATTTCAGGCAACGGGTGTAGAAGTCCATGAGCAGCGTGCCGTTCAGATATTCCGCGGAGGTTCGCTCAGTTTCGCAAGGAATGACGCGGAAACTGACACACTGATTCGTTGAGCTAATGGCGGAAGATGTCTTCGAACAGCAGGGATCCTTCGACGGTTCAGAGAGCGGTGAGTGCAGCGGGCTCAGGCGGAGGTTCGCGAGAGCGCGCTCGATGATGAGTTCGTATTCGCCGTCAGGGATGACGCTTTGCTGAGGCGAGAGATCGATGAGGGTGGACAGATCGACGCCGGTCGTTTGATTCAGGATGAGATCGTAGCCTTCACAGTCGATTGCATAGCCCTCGGCGACATTGACGCTGGTCCCGCTGAGGTTGGCGCCGGGACAGGTCACAGCGAGCCCACACACGACGCCCGAGCCATGCAGGGTGCGGTTGTGAAAGCGGTGCTTTGCTTCGAGTTCGTCGAGCGCATCCTGAACAGTGGAGACTGGCAGGAGCTCGCAGCCGGAGGTCTCGCAACAGATATCCTCTGCGCAGATGGAGGTGAGGCTGGGAAAGGTGCAGCGGCAGTCGTCAATCTTGATCTTGCCGCCGGTGACAGTGAGGAGGGCGAGGCGGCAAAAGAAATGATCAGGGCCGAGCGGCGGTTGTGGGATGGGGTTCGTGTTGGGAACGGCGAAGGGCGGCCACTCAATGTCGCCGGTTGCCGTGCGGGCGGGAATCTGCCAGTAACTGCGCGTCGCGTAGTGGCCGTCGCTGAAGTTAACCTGGATGTTGTTTTCGAGCTGAATCCACCCGGAAACAATGGGGATACCGATGGGATTAAGAGAGGCATCGAGCGCGACGACTCCGGACGGCATGTCCCAGCGGCGAAGGCGCAGGTTAGTGCGATTTTCAAAGCCGGTGGGCGTAGGGACGAGGGTAAGGCTGTAGGCTTGCGTGCCGGCGGCAGCGCACGGGGGTTGCGCGGCAGCACCGGGTGGCTGCGAGATCTGTGCGAGGAAACGCGGCTTTCCCTGCAGCTCGGCATCATCATCGACGATCTCAACCCAGTCGTTGAGTACAAAGCTGTGAAGATCGTCAGTGCCCAGGTTGCTGACGTAGACGTTGCCACTGGAGTCGAGACAGACGATGGGAGTCTCGACCATGGAGTTGTCGCGCGACCAGACGAAGGTGGCGTCCTCGTTGTATCGGCCGGAACGGAATATTTCGACTCGATAGAGCTGATTGGCAAGACCAAGATATCCGGCGGAAGGTGGAAGTTTGCATGGTGGGACGTTGCTACCGGGCGGAGGTGCCTGCGCGTTCATGAGGCCGGTGGTACGACTGGAGGCGCGGTAGTCGTCGTAGGCAGGAAAATCGCTACAGCAGTTGAGGGGCGATGGCGGCGACGGCAACGGTGACTCGAGAGGCGATCCGGGAGGGCTTGATTCTCCCGACCACGGAAGAATGTGGACCTGCCACACAGTCTGCAAGCGCTCGCAGGTGTCGGGACCTCCAAGAGCGACTTCGCGAATATGCGGATCTTCGAGGGCGTTGATCTCGCGCTGCCAGGCTTCGAGAACGACGATGTAATCCCCATCGGGAAGTGACAGTGCTTCAGCCGAGGGTCCGCTGAGCGGAGAGATTTCGACGGACTCGTCCCACTGGTTGGTGAGGAACGGTTGTGTGGGGAATGTGAAGACTCGACGCAGGAACAGATGTCCGGAATTCGCGAGGGAGGAGAGCGATTTATTGACGGTGACCGGATACCAGCTGGGAACAATGGTGTTGGGATCGCTGGGAGTTGTGGCCTCGCCGATGGCCGTGACCTGCGCAATGACAGAGGCGTCCTGGGAGCCGGCGATCTGAACCCAGTCGCCGATTGCGAGATCGCGGCTATCGATGGTGAGAGAGGGGATGTAGAGCTGGCCGTCGTGAAAGAAGATCAGCTTCATGCGGGAGTTCTGCGCCTGCGTGCGCTCCAGCCGGTCTCTCACGCCGGCGAGCGACTCACCGGTCGTCATGCGGTAAGTGACCTTGTCTATCGAGGGAGGGCTAGAGCTCGGAGGCAACCATGCGGGCATCTTCTGCGGATCAAGCTCGCAAAGCAGACCGTTGACATAGTAATGGCCAGAATGGATGAGAAGATCGGAGCCATTGTCAATGGAGGAGATGGCGAAGCCCTCTCCAGATTTCGGCGTGCCGCAGCGGCCGATGACATCGCGGGTTTCTACCCACGTGCGCTGGAGTTGAAGGGCAAGTTGTTCGTTCCAGTCGGCATCCACGAGCACGCGGCCCTGCTGCATGAGCACGCCGGTATAGTGCTTCACGGGGTTTAAGGTTGAACGGCTGAAGTCACCTGCCATGGCACTCCTCCCTGCCATCGCTGCCTTAGGTAGCGAAGAAAACACCCGCTTCCAAGCCGAAGCGGAGATAGTCGGTAAGCATTACGTTGAGGTTGGAAAGGCGTTGTGGCGCGTGGATGTCGTGAAAGACACCGATCTCCGATTGGTCGTCCGCGCCGGTAAGAATGAGGCCGCTGCGGTCTGTGAGTTGACAGTAGCCGGGGTCACCACACCTGAGCGAGGTGAAATCCGGCGTGGAGATCTGGCCCGAGATGGGGTAGCAGTGAAAGACGCGCGGCACGCGCGAACCGGGCGGAACGTAACAGAAGCGAACACAACCTTGCTGCAACTGATCGGCGATGACGGGTGCGGTCCACAGATCGAGCAGAGCGAGTTCGGAGTAGAAGATGGAGTCGGTGGCGAGGGGCATCTGCTCCGTGTGGACCTTGCCGATGATGGTGCTGTTGATGACCGTGAGCGGGGAGCCTGCGGACATCGCGTCGAGGTAGCAAGCGTAGGCGACCTCAGAGGGCGAGAGCGCATCCACGATGCAGGTGGTGAGCGAGACGGTACTGCCAGAGCCGATGCGAATAGTGCCGAGGAGCGAGTGATCGACCTGCACGGCGATGTTGCCGGGCTCTATCCAGAGGCTGGGCAGCGGCGGTTGTGCAGGTGCGGCGCCGATGGCTAGCGTGGCCGCGGGATTCAGCGTGCAGTGCGAGATCTGCAGTGTGACAGTGTCTGCCGTGGTGTTCTGGAGGATGGAGATGCTGCCTCCCGCGATGAGGAGGCCGTTGAAACTGATGGTCGTTTCATTACCGGCGGTGATGACCCAGTCGCCGGACAGGATCACGGTTGGACGATTGCCGTCTGCGGCGCGAATCTGCACGGAGCAGTTGTCGGGAATCGCGAAGGACGGTGTCTCGACGTAGTAGCGATTGTCGGCGATCTCAATGACGACGGATGGCTGCGACGATGAGAGCATCGGGAGCGCAAGCGCCAGAGCATCTGTGATCGTGGGGGCATCGGTGGGTATGCTGACGTTCGCGACTGCGGTGAAGGTCCGGGCATACGGACCGCCGCCGATTTCAGAACTGAAGCCGTAGCACCATGTCGTCATCACGTTGGTGGGCGCTGGAGACGCGGACGGAAAGACGATGCGACCGAGTTGCGGATCAATGCCGATTATTTTTTGCGGTTGATGTGCCCAGCCGATGACATTGCCTGAGCTGTCGAGAACATCACTGAGGTTGCAGGCACGGACCTTGGTGCTCGCCGGCGGCCCACCTTGCCAGGAGAGACCGATACTCGCGTAGGGAGCGTTGCCGTAGTAGTGGGGTGCCGGTGACTTGAGATCGTCGTCGAGCATCCAGCGGCTGATGGGCATCGCGACGTTGTACTGCGTGGCGCGCACCGGCTCGGGGCCTTCGGGCTGAGAGAAGGTGAGGAGAGGAACGGACTTGCCGAGCGTGTCGAAGCAGAAACGAAGGTTGTCAACGACAAAGGCGGGAGAAGCTTCCATCTTCTGCTGCTGCAGGCGCCAGAGAAAGATGCCGATGTTAGGGATGTTGTATTTGCCGAGACGTAACTCAATGTTGCGCACCTCGACGGTGCGGGCGTAGCTGTCAAAGGGTGTGTTCAGGAGAGCGTGATCGGCGCTGCGGATGTTGGCGACGGAGAGATTCGCGGGGCGGATGTGATTCATGAATTGAGTGGTGGCGAGCACCTGGAAGAACTCAACCACGTTGGCGTCCCAGTCGGTGACCTCGCGTGCGATAGCTTCGAGTGCCGGAACCGTGCCTTTTGCGCGGCGATTCTGAATTGCATCGGCAACAGCTGCGCGAACCGTATAACCGGCGGAAGGGACATCGACCAGGCCTTTGATCCCGACAAGTGCACCGATGTAAGGCACGACCCAGTCAGCGCACGTTTCGATGAAAAGATCGTCGTAGGACTGGATCAGACTGTCCTGCAAAACCTCGATCTGCTCCGCGAGAATTTCAATGAGTGACTGCAGCGGGCCACGCTGTTGCTTTGCCTGCAGAGCAGTGAGAATTTGTTGCTGCAGCGGAGTGAGCGGCTGTGGGCTGGCGAGCAGCTGCTGCAGCGTGGCGAAGTCTGAGGGATCGAGGCCGCTACCGGATTGCAGCGCGAGTTGCGCGTCCCGGATGCGGTAGACCGCGGGGAGAAGGTTGTAGATCTGGGTGAGGTCGAGACTCATGGCGTCACCGTAGTCACTGTGAGTCCCAGTGGACCGGGATCGAGGGTGAGGAGCTGTGCGGGAATGATCTGGCCGCGGCTGCCCGATTGCGGAACGGTGGCGGCGAGCTGCGGTTGGGGCGTCTGCGAAGGATCGCTGGTGATGTAAATAGTGAGGACGACGTCGACGACGCCGGGGACGTCCTGAATGGCGGCGATGACTTCGCTCTGGTAGACCGGCTGGCCAAAGCTGCGGGCCTGAAACGAGAAGGTCTGTCGAAGCGCGGCTTCGATCACCGGTTGAACGAGCGCGAGTTGATACGACGATGAGATCTGAATAGCGGCGTTGAGGTTGAAGTAGATGGGGGCGCATGCAAGCAGGAAAACCGTGACGCCCGGCTCAGACCATGTGGCGATTGACCCTTGCAGGGTGGTGAGAATGGAGTCGGTTTGTCCGATGGGACCGTCAGCGCCAGCAACCGTGAGAACGACGACACGTTGCTGGCCGTCCCATGTCCATGTGGCCAGGGCTTTGCCGATGCCGGTGTAGGCGAGTGCGAAGTCCTGATAGTCCTCAAGCGAGACAACGCGGCCGAGGGTCATGATGGCAAGGATTGCGGCACTGCGACCGCTATCGAGATCCTGGGGATCGGCAGCGCCGTTGGACGGAAGTGGATTGCTGACACCGCGCACGCCGAGTGGGCGCGACATCAACTGCGAGAGCTGGCCAGCGTTGACGAGTCCGGCGGTGCCGATACCGAAGCGGTAGGACGCAGCGATGTTGGCTGTCCCTGTGGGCAAACGCGAACCGGTAACGCCGTCGCCGAAGGTGACGGTAGTCACGCCGTTGTCGTCTTGTGAAGTGACGAAGATGTGCTCGGTGGGACCATGACCGTAGAAGTAAGGGACCTCGTTCCACTGCACGCCATCGACATAGACCTTGAGTGTGCTGGTGCTGCCGGTGGTCGTTTCGGCCTGGACGTAGGTCAACGGCGATTGATGGAGAATGAAGTTCTGAAACTGCTGCGTACCGTCGCCGCTGCCGAGCGTCTCGGAGACCGTCTGACCGTGCGTGGCAGACGCGACGTTGGCGTTGATGCTCACGCTCGCGCGCAGATAGAGATTCGCGGGAGCGGAATCGAGCGTGAGGATAGTGAAGCCGCCGTTCACTTGCACGTCGCTAAGGGTGTGAACCTCGGCGGCGGGCGGCCCGGGCGGGTTGCCCTTCTGCTGGGATAGCGTCGTACCACTGATGACAACCTGCTGACCGGCAGCGAGACCGAGAAACGCGCCGGCAATGGTGACCACGCCATTCGACGATGCGCCGCCAATGTTGGTTTGCGTGATCGGGACCTGTGCAAGCGGAAGCGCTTCAGCCTGACACAGGATTGTTGTGGAGCGTAGTTTGAAGTCCTTGAGGTTCGCGGAGCCGACAGGCTCGACTGTGAGCCGAGTGACCTTAGCCGACATCGTGAAATCCTGATGAACAGCAGTCGAGTTGGCTGTCACATGGAAGACCTCGGGAGAGGCACCGTCAGCGAGCAGGACGACGTAGCTACGCGGCACGATCTGCGAGTAGACATTGTCGAGGTACAGGGTGCTTCCACCCCAGCCATCCAGAGTGAACTCCGTCGTGTTGGCACTGGCGTTGGCATCCCATGCCTTCGGATAGGCGGGAGGCACGTCAACACTGGGCGGGCTGGACAACGTCTCGTAGGTGTTGTCGAAGCGGAGCGACGGTGGAAGCGAGTAATAGTTCGGCGAGTTGTAACCGAAGGGCGCGGCCTGCTGCCGGAAGGCGTAGACGCTTCCCGGCGCCGTGGTATTCGCCGCAACAAGCTGGTTGATCAAAGTGCTCAATTGATCGAGCGGCCACTCGTTGGCAGTGACAGCTGCAAGGATGTCGCCGGCGTCCCACCAAGTGTTGGGGTCGGCGAGGAGCGCAGCGGCGCTGGGGAGATCGACTGCACTCTGCAGGGTTGCTTCAGTTCCTTGCGCAGTGCCCGAAAGAACGCCGTCAGAGAATTGGACTGGCGCATAGGTGGGCCACGAGGGTGGCGATGAACTGTCGGGGAGATCTACTTCGGTGGTCTTGCCATCGGAGGACGCAGTAACGCCGTGAATGCTGACAGGAGGCAACGGACTCTCGCCGGTGGGTACGAGCAAAAGCCAGTCACCTGCCTTCAGATTGGTGACGCTTCCGGACAGCAGGATCGAGTCCGCAGAGCCGTCGATTACCTGCGGTTGGAGAAGCCGGGGTGCGATCGTGTTCCACTCTGGACGCGCGCTGATCTGTTCGACAGTCTCGAAGGTCTGTGGCGTTTCTCCGGGACCGGGAATGCTTTGCACCTGCGTACCGATAGGGATGATGGTCGACGGCAGCTGCTCGAGCGCTGATTGCGGTGAAGTTGCGATGGGTTGCGCTGGAGTGAACGCCTGGGCAAGCATCGGATTCGGTGGCGTGTTGATTACCATCGCGTAGGCGCCGGCGGAAGGGTCGATGTTGAAGGCGAGAAATGCGTCGGCCGCAACGCCGGGCGACATGCGATAGCCGACAAGATTGGCGAGCCAGGCGACTGAGCGGCGCTCGGTTGCGGTGTAGAGATAGGCTTCGTTGGCAATGCGTTCGCTGTAGAAAGTGAGCACGTCACTCATGACGGAGAAGGCGTCGAGTAGAGCGATGGTGAAGTCGTCCGGTTCGCGTGAACGCAGCTGGCGCAAGCTGGGCTGGCGCGACTGTGCAATGCGAGCGAGCAGCGTTTGATAGAAGGTGTTATATGTGCCTACGCGATAGGCAATGGCGCTGAGGCCGGGACGATTCTGAACACTCTGTGGCGTCTCCTGCGTGATGCCCTCACAGCATCCACAACAGGTCAGAATGGCGCAGGTGCAACCGGTGGCCATCTCAGTTCCCTCCGCAGACGTTCACGGTGAGGATGCCGTGCTCGGGATAGTTGGGGTCGTTGTCGAGACGCGCGATTTCGAGGGGCTGAAGATCGATGACTCCGGCGTCGATGCCACTGGTGGCGGGCTCCCCCTGACGCTGGAACGTGCTGACCGTGACGGATGCGACGCCATCCGTCTGCTGTACCGCGGCTATGATGGGGCTGAGATAGACCGGTTGGCCGAAAGTGAGGTTATCGGGATTGAAGAGCCCGTCGGCACCGCTGGGCAAGGTACCAGTGCCGAGCAGTTGCAGGATGGCTTGCTGGACATCGGCGGACAGGTAGCCCGGCTGCGGGCATACGTCCAGAGTGAGCTCGAGCGAGACGTAGATGGGGCTGTTCACCTCGACGTCGTGTCCGGCCATGCGATAGTCTTCGAGACCCGCGACAATGGTGGACTTCGTTGTGGCGTCGACGGTTTCGGTGTCGCCGGGGTCGACGGAGACGGAGACGGTGTACCAGCTGCCGGTCCAGCGGAAGGTGCCGACCGCCTGCTGCAGCGAGGGATCGACGCGTTTTGCCATGGCACCGTAGTCCGCGAGTGTGACGGCGCGGTTTTGGATGTTGAATGCGTAAGGAGCGTTGGATCGAACGGAATTGAGTGTCTCCGGATCAAGGCCTCCGGTGGCCGGAAGCGGATTTGTAATCGAGACGATCACGTTGCTGGCGAGAATACCGTCATCGCTGGCTATGCGGCAGAGCGAATCGATTCCGACGTTACCCAGTGTTCCGTCGCCGACGCGATAGTGTGCGTGATAGATATCACCCGGGATCACCTGGGTTCCGAACGTGCCATCGCCAAAGCGCAGAGAGGCGGTGCCGTCATCTTCGGTTTCCACAACAAAATTCTTGGAGTCCGAATGGCTTTCGAGCAGGTCGAGCAATGGCAGCCAAAGATCTGGGCTGGACTCGGTGCGTAAGGTGATTGCGGGCAGAATTCCGGTGATGATACGCACATTGATGGCATTCGCCGCGGGAGCTGGATTGCCGCTGGAGATCCGTGGCTGAGTACGCATCGGCAAACGTGATCGGCCCCGAGGCGAGTTGGGGACTGTAGCGAATGATCGGTGCGACCGCAGTTTGGGTGGGCGCGCAACTGCCGCATCCCGAGGGCGCGGGCAAAGTCAGCACGGGATTGGGCGCGGGCACCATGGCGAGCGTCTCATCCTGGATAGTGCGGCCATCGTCGGCAAGCACGTTGTTGCCAAGGACAACAGAGACGTTGTCGTAGTAGGCCGGGGTGTCGCCGGTGACCTGCGAAGAGATGCAGACAGCAAACGGCAGCGCATCTGCGGAATTCCAATCGATGCGGGTGACGGGAAGCGGCGCGGTGCTGGGTGGTTCTGCGAACAGATTGCCGATGGGATCCTCGCTGACAGCGACGGAAGTAAGACGCACGGCGCAGCGATAAGCGGGATCGGCATCTTCAGGGGCACCGGTCTGCGGACCCTTCGCCTCTTGAAAGATGAGGACCATGCCGGGCTGCAGATTGGGATAAGCGCCGCCCAGCCACGCGTGTGTTGCGCCGGCGGGAAGGCAACACTGGCGGTCGCCCCATGTATATAGAAGCATCTGGTTGTGCGCGGCGAAGAGCGACGTGTTCTCCATCAGTTCGAAGACCTGAGGGTTCTCGCTGAGCGCCTGAGTATATGCGTCCGATGGAACGTGGATTTCCGGTCCCAGGAAGCTCCCCTGCGTGAGAATCTGCTGCGGCAAGCCGGTCACCGTCGTCTGGTTGAGAACGAAATCCGCGCTGACTTCGAAGTGAATCCATGCACGAGCGTTGCGGCCGTCGAGCATGGGGTAGTCGACGAGCTTGACGTGGCGGCGCACTGAGGTACGGCGGCGCGCGGTGGCCAGGTAGGCTTCGGTGGCGACAGCATCCTGCTGATAGCTGAGATAGTCGCCGACATACGCGAGCAGTTCGACCAGCACGATGCCGAGATCGGCCGGGTTGCGCTCGGTCCACGCAGGCAGGATCGTGGACATGCGATCGAGCATGAGACTGCGGAAGCTGGCATAATCCTTCGCGAGATAAGAAAAGTTCGGCGTTGAAGAGAACTGTGGCGGGCAAGCAGTCGTCTGCTTGCAGTCGAACCAGGATGGACAGCCAGCTTTGAACGAGAAAGTAATCTCGGAGTAGACAGGATCGAAGTATGGCGGAGGCTGCACAGAGCCCACCGGCGCGGTAGTGCTATCGACGAGACGCAGCTTGTAGGGTGAGAAGTCGCCAGCTTGCGTCACGTTGACAACAAGTAGATTGGAGCCATCGGGTGGCGAACCAGTCGAACATTCTGTATCGACTGGCGGAGGTGAAAGCGACGACCCTTCGATAACGCTCGACACTTGAATATTGGTGATGCGTTCGCCACCGCAGATGAGAATGTTGCCGATGGTGAGCTGGCCGGGAATAAGAGGATGCAAAAAATAGAGGTACAGGGCGGTCTGACATCCGTCGGGACCGTCAGCAACTTCGAGATAGTCGATACCGTTGTACACAGTCTGGGCCAGGAGAACGGCGCGGCGTGCGGAGTCGCAGCATTTGTAGATCATGACGATGATCCTCCTGTGCTGAACTGCGCGACCTGCTGTTGCTGCGTGCTGCGTACGGTGTACTGGACCAACACGGTGAGCTTATTGTCCGTCGCTGAAACAGCGACGTCGTTCAGAGAGATGAGGTCGCCGAGGATGTTCTGCAGAGCCCCCTGCACGAGATACTGCGTTGCCGTAACAAGCTCGGCGCTGTTGGGAGCGAAGACCACCTGCAGCAGTCCGCAGCCGAAGTCCGGCCGGTTAACTCGTTCGCCGGGCGCGGTGAACAGAACCTGCTCGATCAGGTCACGGATGTGCCGATTCTGCGGATTCGTGTCCTGATCGGAGTCGGCGGTGCGTCCGCGCGTATCGAAGTTGTAGGGAAACTGAACGTTCATCGCTTCCTCACATGGCAGTGACGCGAGCCTGGCAGGCGACCGCCGGCAAAAGAGGTGTGCCGGTCGGCGCACAGATGGATTGACTGTCGAAGAGAACCAGCGGCTGGCCCATGGATGTAACTCGAACTGAGCCCACGATGTATTGCGCAGTGATGCAAGGGCCGTTGGCCGCAGGCGGAGGCGGGAACGCACAACCAGCGACGACCTGAGGTGAAGTAAGCGGAATGCTCGGCATCCCTGAGAGAGTGAGGCGCGGATTCACGAGCGTCGGCTGGGCCTGTCCGGCGTGCGCACAAAGAACCGTCGCTCCCTGATGCAAGATGAATCCCGGCATAGTTCCCTCCTAGGTGACGACGAGCGCACCTTCGTTCACGGTGATCGTTGGCCCGGTCATCACCAGCGTGGCTCCCTGGCCGTTTGAGATCGTGATCCCGATGTCGTTGATGAGGATCATGGCGCCCGTCTGGCTCTTGAGCATGATTCCGCCGGTGGGGCCTGGCACGTCGCTGATGGCGATGGAATTCTGTCCGGCGGTCTGAAAGACGATGCTCGGGGAAATGGGCAGTCCAAGCAGCACGAGCGGTGGAACGTCGGCCATTGATCCCCATCGGCAACCGACCCACACGGGATAATCGGGATCGCCTTTTTCGAACTCGATCCAGACACCAGCACCGATGGGAGGCACAAAGTAGACGCCCATGGGCGTGCCAGTGGGGCCGGCAAGCGGAGCGCACGGCACGGCCCACGTGGACGGCGCGAGCGAGAGTACGTCCGGCACCTCGCACATGAGACGTCCGACACCGAGCGGGTCGATGTTGTTTGTCACCGTCCCGCGATATTTTCCGTAGTATTTGTTCGGCTCAGGGCTCATACGGGCACCGTCTGGGTCAGCGACACCAGCCCGTCGCGTGAAAGGGTGAAGCTCTGCTTGAACTCACCGCGCTTAATGTTGTGCGTGACCGTGCGGACGTAGTAGAGGCCGTCATAAGTGCGACCCGCTCCACGCACGCCCACAAGCTCGTTGGCTCGAAGCACGGAGCCGTAGCGAATTACATTGAGGGTGCCGGAACCACTGACTGCTTCCCCGGTATCTCCGGCCTTCGCGAGAGCGAGGCCGATCGCCTGAATCGAGTTAAGGTTGCCGCCTTCGGGCGGGAACGAGATCTTCATGGGCGGCGTAAGAACCGCACCTAACGGAGGTCGCAGCAGACTGATGTTCGGCACGGGAATCGGGATCGGGATCTTGCCTGTGATCGGATCCATGATGGTCATGATGACGACCTTCTTCGCGAGACCATCGAGGCTGAAGGTCAGCCCTTCTACGTTTGAGTTCGCGTCCATGTTGACGGTGAGCGCAGGCTGAGGAATGGGAATGCGGATGTCTGGACCAAAGTAGAAAATGCTGACGCCCGGAGCAGGCCCGGGCACCAGATAGAAGGTGTAACCGGTCTGGTCGGCCATCTTCTTGATGTAGGCAAGGTCCGATCCAGTTTGTGTAGGTATCTGGTCCGTGGGGATGGGTACATCGGGAAAGATAGGCGGGATGACCAGAGGGGCAACGCCAAAGACCGCATACTTCGCGAGCAAGAGATTAAGCCGCGCGACGATGGGCATACCCGGGTACCGCATGATGGGGATCTCGATCACATCCATCAGCACCGTCAGATCCTCACCCGTGAGAGTCAGCGTCGATTGGCCCGCGTCATTGCTGGCCGAAACTTCATGCCGCGTGACCACGCCATCGATGAGCACGTTGGGAATGCCGCCAAGCGTGCAAGCGAGAATGACGCGTGTGGTGCCCGGGGAGAAATAGCCGCTGGGAAGCAGCGTCTTGTAGATGGTCGACTTCTTGTTCATGCTGAAGACGAGCTGAAAACCCGAGCGCTGGCCACCGGTATTGATCTGCGCGCTGATCATCGCATCCGTCACCTCTTTGGGCGCGGGGATGGGGACCATTGGTCCGATGAACAGCGACAGATAGATACCCTTAAGCATTGGGAGATCCTGAAAGTCCCTGGGGCAACGTGATGTCGATGGTTTCTCCCGGTGTTGCAGTCAGATCGAAAGGTGACATCTGATCGTTGGCATCGCAGATGCGCCAGAACTGTTGCGGATCATCGAGATACTGCGCGGTGACGTTGTCAAGGCGGTCGCTGTCGGTGACCGTGTGCAGCAGCAGCAGTGTGAAGCTGTTTAGCTGCGGCAGGAATCGCCGAGTCACATAGGCAATCTGCCGGCTATCCGGAGTGGTGTAGGTGGATGCAGGCAGAGTTGCATAACGACTGGTCGACGCGAACATATGTCCTCACGCAATGCTGGTGATGCCGAGGGCGGCCAATCCGACCGACCCCACTTTGCCTGCCAGCGTCTCTTTGCGCTGCTGGTAAGCGAGATAAATGCTGTTGCCCTTCTGGTCGAAATCGAGGTCGTTGACGCTGAGCACGCGCATGCCCAGGCTGATCTTCGCGCGAATGGGATTGAGGCTGGTGTCGAAGGCCTCTTCCGTCACGCTGAACTCTGTGAGGCGAACCGGCAGAATGCGATTAGCGCTCCAAACGAACAACGTAAGCGGAGCTTCCATAGGCGCTACTTCGATGACTCCGCCGGCAGCGAGCGTGTTGTCGCTTTGAATCTGCGCGCTCGACGGATAGATCAACGTCTCGAGCGCGGCGAGCTGCGGATAGAGACCATACTGCACCGCGTTTGGATTCTGGTTTGGGAACTCGAGCTGGTCGGTGAGATCAAGTTCGGCGTCGAGCTTGATCGTCTCGACCGGGGGCCCGGTGAGGCGCAGCGCATCCAGACGATCACCAGCCTCGGTGGTCGTGGCGCGAATCTGCAGGGATCTACCCAACGAGTCGGGGTTGTACTGGAGCGCGATGACGCGCTGGATCGCGAGTGTTGTCGGATCGGCCACGACGATGCCCGCACGCTTAACGTTTGGTGAGCCCGGAAAGCCAATGATAGGGATTGAACTCATGCGAGCACCTCATCCAACGAATGTGGAGCGACACGGCGAGCCGACATTCGGGATTGGGAATCAGACATCGTGTTCCTTAGTGTCAGGGGTTGCGCCAGCCGTGCTGCTGACGAGGTTTTTGGGGTCGAGAGTTGGCTTCACCCAGGCGATGTCGTCGACGCTGGGCAAGGTGAAATTAGCGGGGCTTTCGTAATGAATCGGTTTTTTCAGCGACATTCCCAGGGAAAGGCCGGGATCATAAGTAAAACTGCCCAGCGTCCACTCTTTGCCGGTGGTAACGCTGAGCCAGCCGATACCCGCCTTGGCCTCGACGCTGGCGATCAGCGCGAGGCTAAGGATCAACGCAAGGTTGGCTTCAAAGCCGACGTCTGCGGTAATCTTGCCGTCCTTGTAATGAGCATGGAACGGTACGTTCATCCCACCGTGCAGGGTTGCTGTCGCTGTAATTCCGAGATCGCCACGGATAGAGGCAACCACAACGCTGAGCTTGATGCCGCCTTTTATCGTTCCGCTGATACTGGCAGTTGCGCCGATAACAAGTTTGCTGGTGAGGTCCAGTTGGACGTCGGGATCCTTCTCAAGCGGCTGAAACTCGGCGGTGGCTTTCACGTCTTCGAGCATCACAGGCCCGACAGAATAGCCGGCGGAGAGAGAGCCCTCGATGTTTACATTGAGGCCGATTCCGCCGATGGAGAGAGGAGGGGGAAGCGGGATGTCCTCCTCAATGTCGAAGAAGGTGTAGTGGCCGGAGAAACCCCTAAAGAGCTGGAGGGGCTTATTGAAGGCCAGCTCGCCGGTAACTTTGACTTTCTCCTTCTCGTCGATAATGACACCGGCGGAGGCGACGAGATCATTGGTGACCTTGAAGGAGACATGGCCTTCGCCGGTGAAGTAGATGGCCCCGTTGGGACGGTGGTGCATTTCGACTTTGAGCGAGCCCTCGGCACGGTCGGTCTTGATGCCAAGTTCGGCATCGCCCGAAAACAACTCGTCGCGATAGATAACGTGGATTTCGCCGTGAAGGGTGTTGAACTCGAATCCAGTGCGGCCTTCGCCGCTGAGGTGGCCGTTGGCGTACTCGAGCTCGATATCGACGGGCTTGATGCGCGGGGGATTGAATCTGGCTTTGGCGCGGAGAGCCCAGCCATCGCGGTCGTAGTGAACGCTCGCGGTGACCGGCTCCGCGACGCCGGGGATCGCAAGCACGGCCGTACCGGTGGCACTCATGCCCTGCTGCTGCGCGAAGCGAATGGCTACATCGACGCTCTTGACGTACTTGATCTTGCCGTTGCCGCCCGCTTTGATGTCGATGCCGCCTGACCACTCGTTGTTCCTGAGGGTGAGGGTGCCTTTGACTTCGTCTGTGCCAGGGATGGTGGCGTAGACCTCGCCGTCAACGGCAAAGCCATTTGCGTCGGCGGAGACGGTGAGGAGGCCACGCAGGATCTCTTTTCCGGCGGGGGCGACGCGGAATCCGACCTTGCCTTCTGGCTTGAACTCGGGAGCGATCTGGAGTCCGATGCTGGACTCGGTGATCTCGACGCCAGGGATGGGGAGTTTCGGCTTCTTCACCTGGGTGCTCATGACGAAGCGATCTTTGTCGAACTCAACGTCAATGGGGTTGGGCAGGAAAGTGGCCGAGGGAATCACCTGGCCGGCGCCGGTGAGATTGCCTTCCGCGTCGACATCGAGGCGCGTGAAATAGCCTTCGCTCAGGCCGTTGAGAAAAAAGCCAACCCGCGATGTCTTGCTGGGGGCGGCGAGGTTGCCGTCGGCATCGCGCAACAGCTCGAGGGGCGCTTTGTCTTCCTTGGCGGTCAGGCGCTTCAGGATGCGTGAATTGGGATCGATCTTTGCGGTGACTTTGCCTCCCGCCTGGCTGGGTCCCTTCTGTGCAGCTTTACCCTTGGCCACTTTCCTCTTCGCCGGGGCGGAGGTGTCCTCGTCGGGCGTGTCCGTTCTCTTTTCTTCAGGTGCAGAGCAGGGCTTCATGCCGGACTTGTTCTTGGGCAGCGTCCACGTATTGAGCAGCAGGCCGCGCACCAGCGTAGAGGCGGCCTTATTTTCCGGAATTTTGGAATGGAGAAGGTCAACGTCGCTGTCGTCATCTGCAACCACACACTGGTTGAACGCTCCGAAGCGCATTGGGTAGAGGGGACCGGCCTTGTCGTCGGCTTTCGGCGCGTCTTTCAGGACATCCGGGTCTTTGGCAAAGGCCTCGATCTGGCAGCACCGGCAATCCTTGAGCGTCTCATCGGAGACCTTTGCAGAGCTGAACTGCATACGGATGGCCGTCGTTTTCGTCCGGTCCCTCGGACTGGTGGGGTCTTTTGTCTGCAGCGCTTTTCTTATGTCCGTTGCCGTCGAGCGCAGAAAGTGGCTGATCTGGCCGCCGCTGGAGCGGTTGGGGCTGCGATCGAGCATCTGCATGTTCTGGGCAACGTTATTCCCGCCAAACTGGAGCTCGAGGATGTGATCGACATCGCAAGACCTGGTACCCGCTCTGGTGCTGGGCCGGAAGGTGCTCTTCTCGGCACTCGGGATGCCAGCTTTCCTCGCGGCCGCCTTCCAGAGTCTTTTTTCGCTCCCTTCCGGCCAACCGACTTTGAGCGCCCACAGGTCGCGGAGATCGTCGGTGTCGGGGCGTTCCTGTTTCAGAGCTACTTTGGTTTTCGGCTCGGATGCGCCGGGCGCCACGATGGCCTCGAGAACACCGGCGTTCGCCTGCGCATCCCATAACGGCTGTGCCGATGGCCCCTTTTCGGCGGGAACGACAAAGGGCGCCGCCATCTGAACGGCTACGAGATCGGGGTCGGATTTGAGGCGCGAGATTGCGCCCACACCGGCTTTATTGAGCAGCGGGTGCTTGCTCTTGTCCACCGGCATCCAGCTGGCCTCGTCTTCCTTGTTGGCGGTTTGCGAGGCCGAGCCGCTGGGCTGCACAGTGGAAGTACGCGAGAGGCGCGGTTGCGCGGCGCGGGAGGGGGAAACGGGGGCGCCGGCGACGGGCGGCCGCTCCATGACGGTGTGCGCGGCGGCTTCGGCTTCATGCTCGAGGTGGTGGTAGTCGCCGGACATATCGCTCGAAACGTCGCCGGATTTCTGCAGGCCGTGCTGCTGGATCGTGTGGGCGAGTTCGTGGGCGAGCAGGTGTTTGCCCTCGGGGGTTTCGGGTCGGTACTGGCCAGAGTCGAAGACGATGTCTTCGCCAACCGTGTAGGCGTGGGCGTATACGGCACGCGCGGATTCTGCGGCAAGTGCATCGGTGTGGATGCGCACGTCGCGGAAGCTACGACCGAAGCGCGCCTCCATGCTCGTGCGCGTAGCGAGTTCAAGAGGCTCTCCCGGCGTATCGAGGACGCGGCGCACGACAGGCGGTAGATCCGATTCACTTTGGCCGGCCTTCTTTTTTTCTGTGATTGCCGGCGTCCCCGATTTGGGCTTCTCTTTCGATACAGCTGCGTGGTCCGCCTCCTTCCGCTCGGCCGCCTTCGGTGCGGGAGGTTTGGGAACAGGCGCGGGCGGAGGCAGCGTGTGTTGCGCTGTCACGGCCGTTGATTGCGGTGCTGCCTTCGCGTTACCCGGAGTGGCCGCCGTAGCACGTGCGGGCCTGGCGGGCGTGGGCGAGACAGGAGCGGCATGAGTAGGAGGCGCGCCAGCAATCGCCTTGCGCTGCAGCATCGGCTGTGGTTCCTTCTTCTTGCAACTCTCACAACTACCACCGCAGGAGCACGTTCGTTGAAGCCGTAGAAGACGCGCTGGATTCAATGCTGGCGCTGCGGTTTTCGCCGCGTTCTCGGGAGCTGCGACAGCGTGGGTGGAGCTGCTCATCGCATTCCTCCCCGCCGTCCATCCGACTTGAGTGAGAAGACCAGGCCAGCCAGCTGTTCACCTATAGCTACCGGATCGTTTGGACGTGCCAGTGTGAGCGGCGCGAGGCGCAGCGATGACCTTTGCATGCGCTGCGCAAGAGAAACGGGCAGAACACCAGATCGCAGATCGTCGTCGAGACTGCGTTCAAACGCAGTGGCTATGCGTGACGCGTGACGTTTCTCAAATCCGCGGAGCACGAGCTCGCCAATCTGCATGCGGATGACCGGGTAAGTGCGCGCAGGAGCGTGGGCGATCGAGGACATCGGCGCCTGCTGGGTGAGTCGTTTCGACGTCTGCCACTGTGCCCTTCGCTCACGCCGATTCATACCCACCCTCCTGTCTCTGCTGCAGTCGGCGCGCGATCGATTTTGGCGCATTCGCGGCGTGCTGCCATAAGCAGGTGCTCCATCCGGACAGGTTGGTCGAGATCCGCAGCAATGTACGCTGCATTCAGCGCGATGTTGCGGATATTGCCGCCCGCGAGATTGAGGCGCGCCAGCTTTCCGTAATCGAGGCTTTCCGAAGGCATCGCGGAGGGGAAAATTCGCTCCCAGATAAAACGGCGCATGGTTTGATCTGGAAATGGGAACCCGATCATAAACGTGATGCGGCGCAGGAATGCGGAATCGAGATTAACGCGAAGATTGCTTGTGAGAATTGCAAGGCCGCGATACGACTCGATGCGCTGCAGCAGATAGCTGACCTCGATGTTCGCGTAGCGATCATGACTGTCGCGGACTTCGCTGCGCCTCCCGAAAAGAGCGTCCGCCTCATCGAAGAGGAGAATCGAGCCAGTATTCTCCGCTGCGTCGAAGATCGCGCGCAGATTCTTCTCGGTCTCCCCGATGTACTTACTGACCGTCTGGCTGAGGTCAATGCGCCACAGATCCAGACCGAGATCATGCGCAAGTACCTCCGCAGCGAGCGTCTTGCCGGTTCCACTCGGTCCGTGAAAGAGCGCGGAGATGCCGAGCCCACGTGCCGTTTGAGCGGCGAATCCCCAGCGTTCAAGAACCTTTCCTTGCTGCCGCACCTGGCCGGCGATGGCGCGCAATGTGTCGAGCGCAGCATCAGGCAGCACGAGGTCCCGCCAACCTGCGCGGGGCGAGATGCGGTGGGCGAGCAGGCCGAGATCGCCACGGGTGCGAGCGCGGCAGGACGCGAGCAGAAGTTCTCCCGCACTGTCATCCCCTTCCTCAGCCGTCTCGACCTTGCGACGCACGGCTGCACCGGTGCGAAGGATCTCTTCGTAATCGAGCGAGAACTGTGTGGCGACGCGTTCCACATGCCCATTGCAGTGTGAGGCTGCGTCCCCAAGCGCGAGGTTCCAGAGCGCCTGCTGGCTGGCGGAGTCTGGAAGATCGAGAACGACCTCTTCAACGCGGCTGCGGCTCAGAGCAGGCACACCATCACCGCAAACCAAAGCAACTCCCGCAAAGGAATCGGCGAATTGCGCCGCAGCCGCGGCATCTGCGGGGGAGGCGTGGTCGAAATCTATAAGAACTGCGAAACCTGACATTACCGCATCGCGCTCGAGTGTGCGCTGCACCACATTGCGAGCTTTCACATCCGACGGCAAGTGCGCGGCTCCAAGCGCATAGAGGTGCATCCCAAGAGACGCGGCAGCAGCAGCAGCGACACTGTGTTTACCCCCCTTTGCCGTACCGCTGAGATGTGCGACGACAGGCTGCTCTCTGGAGTCGGTGAGGATTGCGACAAGCCTCTCCGTCTGCGCTCGATAACAGGAAGGTAGAACCCGGGGAGGGGAGATAGGCTCCAGCAACGGTTGCAGTTGGTCATCGAGTGCGGACGATCCCATGAGGAAATGCAGGACGGGCTCGGCTAGGATGAGTTGCGAAGTTAGAAATGTATCCCCGGCAGGGACTTCAATCAGGTTCCAGCGGCGCAACGGAGCCTGCGGCAGGAATGCGTTCCAGTGAGAATCGCCGAGGGCACGAAGCGCAACCTGAAAGGTTGGAAAACGCAACCGTGGTTCGCCATGCGCCGCCGCGCACAGCTCCGCGGTCTCCGAATAGAGTTCAGCAGCGAGGCAGAGGAGAAGCATGCTCGTCTCGAAGTGGCTCAGACCGAATATCTGCGCAAGGCGTAAGTGCTGCGGTTCTGCCGCCGAGCCGTCGGCTGCAGACGGCTCCTGAAGTTGAAATGACTTGAGCAGCACCACTGTCCGTTCAAGCAGGGTGCGGATTCGCGCCTCAACGGAGCTTGCATCGTCGCCGTCAATGTGTGGGTCGTTGGTCACAAGGTCACCTGCGGGCCGTTGAAGAAGCCATCGCTGTCAGTGGTGAGCAGGCTCTGCGCGCCGTCCACCTGCAGGCGCACAAGATAAGCGCCGGGCACAACACCGTAGTACGGAACCGATACTGTGGCCGATGGGGGCGGTTCGGTCGACGGCGGGCTCAGCAGTGAATACGGAGGCTCCGCGGTAAAGCTGTATGCGAGTGGAGATGGAGGCGGACTGCCAGACTGCGGCACCTGATTCAGCAGAAGCAACACTTCCTGCGTAGAGGCGACCGGTGGGTCCACTGTGAGCGTGATGAGACTGACAGGCGCACCGGTGATATTGGATATGCCTGAGGTCACTGCGACCTGCTGAATCACCGGCTGCAGCACAAAGGTCGTGGGTTGGGAAGAGACGCCGTTGTGATCCGTAGGCGGGCTGCCGATTTGGACGGGCTGTACGATCTGTACCGTCTGAGTACCGGCGAGAATATCCGACGGAAGCTGCGCAACGATGCGCGTGGGACTGACGTCAGATGCCGATGGATAGACCGCCTCTCCACCGATCATGACGATCGTGGCGTCGTCGCCCTGCATCTGGCTGCCGAGAAGAACAAGGCTATAACCCGGCAGGATGGGTTGGCTTGCCTCGACTGGAGGGCTGGTGTTGCTGAGGCCAAGCACGCTGGAGATGACCGGTTCGACGAAGGTGTTGACCTTGATGTTCGGGCGCTGCACCGGCGGAGCCTTCTTCGTAGGCGCATCACTCTGAATGAGAACTACAGAAGCCTGATAGGCGGCGGTTGAACGGTACTTCGCCTGAAACGCAGTCCACAGGCGCGAAATCTCCTCGGTGGTCAGTGTCTGCGGCCAGATTTTGATCATCTCCACCTGATTCGCCAAACCAGACGTGAAGAGATTCATCATGCCGCTGGGAACCGATGCACTGGTGTCCAGGACCTGCGTGGGCGCCGAGAGAGACTTCTGAATCGCCTCCCGCGGCAGGAACGGCGTTTCATGAAAGAGCTGCATCCCGTAACCGAGAAGGATCTCCGAATGGAACTGCTCAGCACCGTATGCCGTGAGCAGATAGTGCAGATCAAGCGCCAGGGGAGGATTGTCGATGCGATCGCCGTTTGCATCTCGTGAGGGATAGCCCATGTTCCGCCAGGCCTGGTTCTGGGTGATGTTGTAGAGAAAGAGATTGAGTTGGCTTTTGCCGTCCTGCTGCAGCGCGTCCACCTTGTCGGGAGGCAGGGCGGTCACAACGACGTCGCCGATCGAAGACGAGATGTCGCGATCAATCAACCCGTTGTTGAGCAGATCGACGAGAACGAACGAGACGGACGCGATGGCCAATGCATTGCTCATGCTTGACCCCGTCGCTGGCGCAGATAGTCGTCGAGGGAGAGACGCGGGGCCGGGATGCGTGGAGACGGCTGAGGAGCAGCGGCGGGCGCGGATGCAACGGCTTCGACGATGAGGCGGCCAATGGTTACCTGCACAGAGTGATGGTCATGCAGCTCGGATTTGCTAGACTCCGGAGTTGTCTGGACCGGTCGATATTCCGGTTGTGTCGCGACCTGAACAACGGGCTGCGTGATCAACCGTTGGGACAGCGACGCGAGTTCGGGCAACGGTTGCTGGAGTTCCTTACGAGGCTCTTCGCGTTCCGCGCGCGAGCGTTCACGTTCGGGTGTTTCGGCACGGAATATGCGCGGAAGCTCCGGCAGTGGCCCAGGCACTCGCTGAACTGGCAGCTCCTGCGAACGGCGAGGTTCCTCAGTTCGCTCTCTCGAGAGCACTTCCGGCCGGACAAGAATCCGCTCCTGCGCGGGTGGCTCGGTCGCAGGAACATCATCGGAGTTGGTGTGCAGCTTGCTCGGTCTCGTCGGCGCTGGCAAAGCGGACGATCTGTCCGCCTCCGCTTGCACGTTGCGCGGAACTTGCCGAGTGGCGATAAACGGTTGTGATTCCACTGGACCCTCTGCAAAGGTGACGGGCGCAGGTGACGCAATTGGGTGGGGTATTACGGCAGCCGCAACCTGCATGGACGGCGGCACAATCCGCTCCTGTTCGACGATCCGAATGCCTCGGTCAGCCTCGCCAAAGCTGGCGACTCCGCGGGCCGGTTCGAACATCGAGGGGACACGGGGATGCACGCCCGGCTTCGAGCCGATAACTCGCGCCGCGAGATGGGAGAGATAACCGGGCACACATTACTCCGCAATGAGACTGAGGTAGGTGTGTCTGCGGAGCGAGGGCAGCGCAAGAATCTCCCGTTCGCTCCAGCCATAGGCAGAGGCAAGCTGGTGAATCTCGCGCAGGATGCGTGCGGCCCACGCTTGCAACTCAGTCCAGAAGAAAGTGTCGATATCGAACGGCTCGGTCCAGCGACACGCGCAAGCCGGACACGCCAACGAGAGTTCGACCTCGGCCTGCGGGTCCGCAGCGGCCATCGTCGTAGCGACAGCTTCCTGCAACGATTCGGGCAACGCATTCGTGGAAATAGGAGCGCCGTCGAATGTCACTTCAGTGACGCAACGCTCGAGAATGCGACGGCCATCTTCCTCCTCATCGCCGGCCACGTCGATAGACAGCAGGTCGGCGCTGCTCGGCAGATGAAAGTGCACCACGTAGCCCTTCAATTCCAGTGAGAGAGGCCCCGGGGGAACAGCGGTAGGCAGGCGGACATCATCGGTGTGAAAGCGAATCTCGACCCGCTCGGCGCAATCCGGGCAGGCCGCAAGGCCGGTTATCTCGCACCCGAAGGCCTCCTCTCGGAGGGATAGCAACTCCAGGTCGCGCGCGCCAATCGGCAACGCAGCAGGGTCGCCCTCTGTGCGGATCGCACCGGACGCGCGCAACATGGCGACGGTGCGCGCCAGCGGGGGACGATCGAGCCCCGCTTCCCATATCTGGAACAGCTTCTCCGGCGAAAGCATGTGATTGACCTAGTTCGGAGGTTGTGTGAACGACGGCTCCTTCGGTTCTGTAACAGAGGTGTCGCGCTCCCAACCTTCGTTCTCAAGCTTGATGTGCTGAATCGCAACGGCATTCGCGTTTGCGTCGAGGTCTGGCAATGCTTGATACTCCGAGACCCAGCAGCGATAGATCTTGTAAGCAATCACAAGTTGGCCGGCCTCGTTGTACATCTCGAGGATGATGTCTTTGCGAAAGTCAGCAAGCGAGACTTCCATGCCAAGTCCTGCGCCGTAGTCCCACACCTTGTTGGCCCACTGCTCGAAGGTGACGTCCTGCGTGACGCCGCGGTCCAGGCTGATGGCGTCATACTCGGTGCGGCCCGGGGATTTGCGGCTGGTGCTGGCGTCACCGCCGTCGCGGTGCTTGACCACCTCTGTGGTGCGTTTCAACACGCTGACCTTGCTGATGCCCGCGACATATTTGCCGTCCCACTTCAGACGAAACTTGAAGTTCTTGTAGGGATCGACGCGAGTAGGATTCGTAACGAACTGTGGCATTGCGATCGCTCCTCAAACCTGCAGTTGGCCAGCCATCTGCTGGATCTGGATGATGACAAACTCGGCTGGCTGAAGCGGAGCGAAGCCAACGATGATATTCACGATGCCTTGATCGATGTCATTCTGCGTCGTTGACTCGCCGTCACACTTCACGAAGTAAGCCGTTTGCGGTGTATTCCCCTGGAACGCCCCCTGGCGGAACAGGCTCTGCATGAATGAGCCGACGGAGAGGCGGATCTGCGCCCACAGCGACTCATCATTGGGCTCAAAGACTACCCATTGAGTGCCCTGGTAGAGGCTCTGCTCGATGAACAGCGCCGTGCGTCGCACCGGAACGTATTTCCATTGGCTCTCAAGTTGATCCGCTCCGTCGAGTGTGCGTGCGCCCCAGATGACGCGGCCGATGATGGGGAACGAGCGCAGACAATTGAGACCGAGAGGATTCAGCTGGCCGTTCTCCATGTCAGTGAGCGGCACGGAGAGTTGCTGCACACCGGCAAGCGCGGTCTCCTGACCGGCAGGAGCCTTCCAGACGCCGCGCTGCGCGTCGATGCGAGCATACATACCGGCCATCGCACCACTCGGCACAAAGTCCTGCAGCTGGCTGTCGTTCAGCGGATTGGCTTCGACCAACATAGGGAAGTAGAGAGCCGCATGATCACGGTTTGCGCCGATATTTGAGGAAACGTCAGAGAATCCATTGAGAGCCGACGTGAGATTGGTCCAGGAACTCGGCGGATCCATGATGTAAAACGCGCGGCGCGGAACGCAGTAGGCGGCCGCTGCTGCCTGCACCGTCGCGTCCACATCCACAGGATCGCCACTGTTGAAGTTATACGGAGGAATTACCAGCAGATTGAAGAGGCCGGTCTTCTCGAGCGCGTACAACCCCAGCTTTCCTCCCGGATTGCCGATGACATCCATATCGCTGATGTCGAGGTCACCGTCCAGTCCTCCGTTCATGAACTCCGGAAGGACCTTCGTCTGGGGTGGACTTGTAGGCGGACTCAGCACCGACGCTGGTGTCGCCTCCGGCTGCACGCCCGGAACTATATAGTCGCCCGGGTTGCTAGGATCCTGCTGCACTGCGACGAGCTGCGAGTTCTGCTGCAGATAAGTGACCACATAGCGTGAACTCGCCGGGTCGACGGATAGGTTGAGAAATTTTTCAACGGCGAAAATCTGTGTATGGGTCGGATCGGTATACTCCGCCGTCAGATTGAACAGCGTCGGGTCCGACGGATTCTTCGTGTTCAAATCGATAATGACGCCCACCTGGTTGCCCCACGAGCCCGGGCTCGAAGCCTCAAGCACCAGAGTGTTGTAAGCACTGTTCAGCGGACTGGCCGGCGGACTGACTGAGTTTGGCTGGAGAGTAATGGACGCAGTGGCAGCGTCATCCGGAGCGATGCGGACGATCACTCCCTGCGCTCCCCCGTTCTGGTAGAAGTCATTCACGGCAAAACTCATCATGCTGTTCGCCCACAGGCCGCCGAATATGTTGTCGTAGTCGGAGAAGCTGCTAATGGTGGTGGGCACGTTGACAGGACCCATCTGCGCCCGGCCCACGAAGGCGGTAATCGATGTGGCCACACCTGTGATTGTGTGAACGCCGCTGGGAAGTTCTTCGATGTAGACGCCCGGATAAGTCGTTGTAACCGGCATGAACTGTTCCTCTCCTTCTGCCCGTCCCTCGGTCGTCCTCGTCAACGAGCTGGGGACGCTCTTCTTCCCTGCCCTGCATTGCAATCGTCAATCTGCAGCGGAACGAAGCGGAGAACTCAGGTCTCAGCGGGACGCCGTAAGCGTCGCGGCTGTTCTGATTCAATTTCCTTCACTAGAAGCTCCGCTTCCTTCCGCTTCTCCGCATCGAGCCTGTAGATCGTTCTGCCGCCAGCAATCTTCTCTTCACGCAAGAAGCCCTTCGCGATGAGCCAGTTCATCGCATCCTCCGTGGATGCCACGCTGCGTCTCGCAATCTCCTCCAAAACTCGCCATCGAGCGATGCCTTCAAATGTGTCGGCCGCTGCGGGATGATGCAGGAGATAGTTCAGGACATCCCTGACTACTTGTTCCTGCCGGCCTTCGCCTCTGCCGCGCAAGCTCACTCCTGCCTTGCACGTCTCACTTGCATTTGAGGTTCCACTCGAGAAGAAAGAGGAGAGGTTGAAAATGCAGTCTTTACGAATCGCCCGTGCGGAGAGGATGGGACGACAAGAACCCACCGCACTCAGCGGCACTCACTCAAACAGACCGAAACCCGCACAATCCTGCAGCCGCAAGCGCCGGGACATTCTTGGTGCGGAGTGGGTCAGGAATGTCCCGCTGTCAAAATGCGAAACGTTATAAGCCACAGGTATTGTTTTGAGAGTCCTGCGATGATCAAGCGCCGGCTTGCTTCAGACCGTACTTCTTGGCGAGACGGCCAAAGGCGCGCCGATCCTTTCCCGCTTCGCGCGCCGCGCGGGTCATGTTGCCGCGATGCGTATGCAGGAGTTCCTCGACATAAGCTCGCTCGAACGATTCGATCGCGCGGCGTTTTCCGTCACGGAAGTTCTCCGCGCCGAAGTCTCGGTCGGAGTCAAAGGTAGACTCCGGGGGCAGCCGCTCGTCCCCGAGCGTCAGATGCTTGGGAAGGATCTCTGGACCACTCGCGCGCAACGCAGCGCGATGCACGGCATTGTGGAGTTCACGAATATTACCCGGCCACGCGTATGTCTCGAGCTTGCGGACCGCAGCGGGTGTAAGCTTCTTGCGACCGAGGCCATCTTTCGCGCAGATCTCGTCGGCAAAGTGACGTGCAAGCAGAGCCACATCGCTACGCCGCTCGCGCAAAGGTGGCAGATCCACACGCAACACATCAAGCCGGAAATAGAGATCAGAGCGGAAGCGCTGCTGACGCACCATGCCAGTCAAATCACAGTTGCTCGCAGCCACTATGCGCACATCGGCGCGGTAATACTGCTCCGCGCCAAGGGGCCGATACGTTTGCTCCTGCAGCAGGCGCAGTAGCTTGCCCTGCATTGCAGGCGAGAGGCTGTCGACCTCATCAAGAAAGAGCGTACCGCCCCGTGCCATAGCCACGAGTCCCTTCTGCTCGGTTCGCGCGTCCGTGAAGGCACCGCGAAGGTGACCGAAGAACTCGCTCTCGAAGATGTGCTCCGGAATGCTCCCGCACTCGACCGGAATGAACGGCCCCGCGCGACGGCGGCTAAGCAGGTGAACGGCGTGAGCACAGAGTTCTTTGCCCGTTCCTGTCTCGCCGGTCAGCAACACCGCCGCGTCACTCAGGCCAAACTGCGCCAGTTGCAGGAGCGCATTGACGAAGACCGGCTCCTCTCCAACAAGCTCCTGGAAACCAAGTTGCGAGGTAATCGCATTCTGGATTGACTCCCCTGCCGCGATCGCCGGCTCCATCAAGCGCTGCAGTCGAAGATAGAGCTCATCACCGCGCACCGGCCAGAGAAGAAAGTCGTCGACTGAAGTAAGGGCCGCCTCGATAAGCTCAGGATCGTCGGAAGGAAGAACGGCAAGGACTGGGCATCCCACAGGGCTTTTTCGGAGCCATGAAAAGAACTCGTGGGCCTGCGGAACTGGCGGTGTCGCGTTGGCAATAATTAGCGCGGGATAATTCAGACGCATCTCTGCGAGACAAAACTCAGACCATGAGATTCGCGGACCAATCCTATGCTGTCCCCGTTCGAGAACGTGTTCGATGCTCGCAATCGAAGACGCTGACGGCGTTTCGATCAAAAGTACTTCGTGGACCATATCGCAGACACCTCTGCGCGATATCACGAGGCTTCGCGGTATCTTCTTCAGTCAGCGCAGTCAAATCGCGCCGCGGCCGGAGAAGTCACCGAGAATAAGAACGCAAAATCAGAACAGGCCGGGAGAGACACTGGCAAAAACAGCAGCTACGGCCGAGGCCGCCGACAGTTCCGCACTTCAGTAAGCGGATATACCCGGAGCTCAGCATGCCGGAAGTAACATGCGGAGGGCCACAGTGTAGACCACGCCTTTGTGATTTTGGTTACCTGCGGAGGATTTCTCGAAAGAATCTTTGCGGCGCGGAACCACGCTTGCGTTTCCAACGGCCTGAGGACTATGGTCATGCGAGTTTCGTTCTGATCCCCATGGACCACAGCCTGCAGCCAGATTTCGACTTGATGGAGGTATGTTGGCCTCAGCCCATCCAGTCTGCAGGACGGCAGTGGACGTCGACTCCCGGGTGGAATGCTCCGTGCATGCCGATGCAGCCGCGCTGGAAGCTGAGATTGGTGGAGGGAGAGATCGGCTGGTCGCTCGACTGGCGAGAATTCTTCCGTGCCGGCCTGCGGGCGTGGAATCCCTCGCACGCTGGCGAGATGCGCGGATTTGAGGTGGTCTTCCGCCTTCGCATGGAGCGCTCTGGAACGCTAATCTTCTGGGACGACGACGGCTCAGTCATTCGCATCGACGGACGCATCGTCCACGAGGATCGCTCCGCTCACGGACTCATGCGACACGAGATCGAAGTATCTGCCGGCGATGTTCTCGAAGTTGCGCAATGGCAACTGGGCTGGGAATGGCTGTGGTGTGCGCGGATGGCCGACGATGCAGACGACCGTAGGACGCCGCAGTCCGTTTTGCTGAACTGGTTACCCGAGGTCGTGAAATCATTGCGGCACCCGAACGGGCCGCCGCTGAAGATGTACACCAGCGCTTCCCAGCCATACCGTGCGGCGGCTGGAATCTACAGCATGATTCTGAACGGATATGCACCGGCCTCTGTGCATCTCTTCGGTGAAGGTCAGTGGAGTCCAGCCAATCGCGAGTGCATGGCGCAACTGCTTCCCTTCGCCGAGGTTGTGCCACACTGGCAGATGCTGCAGCAGGTGCGGTCTTATGGCGGACCTGCGCTCGCCGATCTCACTCATCGTCACTGGTTCGTGGCCAAGGCTCTAACCGCATTGGCTCTGCCTCCATACGAGGCGTGTCTGATGGACGACGACGTCTTCATCCTGGATCCCGTAACGGATGCACTGGAGGCCTTCCGGCACTGCGACCTCGTCTACCAATCTGACCAGGATCTCGGCGACGGATATCTGCGAACGTGGGAACGCCACATTCCAGTGCGCGGCGCGCTGACGACCGGCCGCTTCAACGCCGGACTCTTCTGGATTCGCAATCAACCGCCGGCACGAACCGTAGCCTCCGCGATGCTGCGTTGCCGCATCGATCCACCGCTGGCATTTCTCTGTGAGCAGGGCCTTATTGCGCTGCTATATACGGGCCGCCCTGCTTGCGAGCTTCCATGCCAGCGTTACGTCTTCCCTATGATCGATGGTCTGCCTGGCGGCATGGAAGGATACGACTATGCAGCCAATCCCTGCGGCTATGCCGCCATCCACTTTGGCGGCCTCGTCGAGAAGCCTTCTGACTCTCTGACACTTCAGCTGTTCAACGCCATCGCCGGAAGGCGAGCACGTGCCACGGTCATTGAGGAAACTAGACCAGCGGAAACCACCGGAATCGATTCCGCAACTATCGATGTGACCGTGGCGCCCTGACGAAAACAGATTTCGTTGGTTGCCCACTTGGCGAATCATTGGCAAACCCTAATGAGCCAGATACAGGAGGCGGCGCGGCGAATTGACCGCTGCTCTCTGCGCGACTGTATACAAGAAATCGCCCCTGTCACCAGTCGAGATTTTAAGTTTCAGGTTTGTCCCGTCATTCGACCACGAAAGCAGGCACGCATCACGCCCGCGCGATGATCCTGCCACCTGTCACAATGTTCAGTACCCAAACGGGTCCGGGATTGAGTAAACCCAGAGACTGCGGGACCTGTCACCTCACAACCCGCAATCATGGCAGCTTACTTTGGTGTCGTCCATTGATGCGTTTCCTCCGATGTTAGTAGGTGCTCCATTGGCAGACACCGGTGCGCCATCCGTCTCCGCCGGCCGCAGTCGTGAACGCGGATGCTCCACAACAATTTATCTCGCGCCAAGACTGTCCGCAGGTGTGAACGACGACAACTGGATTCAAGCCGCCCCGGGCAAAAGCTGGAGCATGATTCTCCGCCTCTACAGCCGATCGAGCCGTTCTTCGACAAGACCTCGCGAAGTCGAATCGGTCAAATAGGCAACACCTTTTATTAACTGATGGGGATAATCCCCTGGTTGTCCAACGCTGAATACAATCCCGCTTCAGGAAGGAAGCCATGCTGATTCGAGCTGTGCGATCGTTGCTGCTACTCAGCGCTTTGGCGCTTGGCAGTTGTGGTTATTCCCAAGAGCCTTCGAAACAATACACAACGACCCGACCCAAGATTGGCTTGGTGCTCGAGGGCGGTGGCGCGTTGGGACTCGCACATATTGGAGTGATTACCTGGATGGAGGAGCACCACATTCCCGTGAGCTATGTTGCGGGAACTAGTATGGGAGGCCTGGTCGGCGGTTTGTACGCGACTGGACACTCCCCAGCAGAGGTCCGGCAACTCGTCAACGGGATCGACTGGGACCAGGTGTTGAGTGGAGTGACGCCATTTCGGGACCTGTCTTTTCGACGCAAGCAAGACGCTCACGACGTACCGGGCCAACTTGAATTTGGTTTGCGTGGTGGGTTGCAGTTTCCTTCTGGGTTCAACACAGGACAGGAAGTCAATCTGGTTCTCGATAATGTTGCGCTTCCATATTCAGAGATCGCAAGCTTTAATGATCTGCCGATTCCGTTTGCCTGTGTATCTACCGAGCTAGTTTCCGGCAAGCCACATGTCTTCCGCGACGGTTCCCTCGCACTCGCCTTGCGATCGACCATGTCTATACCGGGCCTCTTCACTCCAGTCCGATCTGGAAAACATCTCTACGCAGATGGCTTCCTGCTCGACAATCTTCCGATAGACGTTGGCAAACAGATGGGGGCGGACATCGTAGTTGGAGTCCATCTGGAGACTGCCCCAATGGATCCAGACACGAACCTGTCAAGTTTCGGCGTATTGGGTCAATCCATTTCCGTCATGTCCGCTGTGAGCGTAGTTCGTTCGATGGAGCAGGCCGACATCCTTGTGACGGTCCCGCTGCAGAAATATTCAACACTGGACTACAGCAAGGCGGATGCCATTATCAAACTAGGATATGACGCAGCCGCATCCAAGGCCTCTGTCTTGTCTGCTTTTTCCGTGAGCGAGGCCGAGTGGGAGGACTATCTTGCAAAGCGAAACGCCCGGCGACGGATCGCGCCAATACCCAGGTTCGTCCAGGTCACCGGTACCTCTCCAGAGATCGCAAAGTCCATAGAGAAGCAGATGTCTCCGTTGGTAGGCCAGCCCGTGGAACCAAAGAAAATCGACCAGGAGATGATGACCGTCGTCGGTATGGGCCGGTTCGCAACGGCTACATATTCAATGATGGAGAGGAATGGCGAACAGGGGTTGAAAGTTGAAGCCGAGCAGAAGTCATACGCGCCCCCAATCGTGCGCCCGCTGATTATTATTGACGGCTCCGAATACAACAATGTCCTCTTCAGTATCGGTGCCAGAATTACTTTTTTGGATGTGGGGAGTTATCGGTCGGAGCTGCGCAATGATGTCGTCCTCGGCTCGCAATATCTGTTCGACAGCGAGTATTACCACCCTTTCACTACGACCAGCAACTGGTTTATTGCGCCGAGACTGGGATTAAATAGTCAACAATTTAACGTCTACTCCAGTAACACCCTATTGGCGAGTTACCGTATACGCCAGGCGGGTGGAGGCCTCGATACTGGTTATTCCTTCGGAAGGACCGGCGAGTTTCGACTCGGTTATGAAGGTGGCTATGAACATGCGTCTCCAGTAATCGGGAACGTACCAGCACTCCCTACGAATTCTGGAACGACTGGCGATGTCAGGATCCAGTACCAACTGAATACACTCGATAACCCCGTCATTCCTCGCTCTGGCGTAGGCCTGCTGATATACACGAAGGGGTATAACACCAATCCAGGCGCCCCGGGTGCTTTTCCATTGTCTGAGATACAGTCTGAGGCTTTCTTCCGCTTGAATGCTCCATCATCTATTTTCGTAACTGCGGCTGGAGGCAGCAGCTACGGTTACAAGGCGGGATTGCCGGCGTTCTCCCTGGGTGGTTCGCGGCAGTTGGTTGCGTGGGGCACAAATGAGTTGCTCACAAACCAATATTTTCTGGGGCAACTGGGTTACATTCGGGAGTTGGCGAGACTGCCGCCATTTTTGGGCAGTTCGGTTAACGTTCTGGGGATATTGGAACTAGGGAAGACGTACAAGCTTCCACTGTTGCCAAGCCCGCCTAAACTCCCAATGGATGTTGCAGGTGGACTTCTCGTGAACACGATATTCGGCCCGGTGTTAGTCGCCGGAGCGGTGGGTGACTATGGCCGTGCACGGTTTTATTTCCAAATCGGGCGCGTTTTTTAAACTCTGATCTCATCAAGAGTACTTTCCCTTAACATGACCGGAAAGCCACCGAAAGGGAAATCCACCCATGAAAGCGCCAGCAGCCCTCCGATCTCTTTAAAGAAGTGGCAGCCGGGCAGACTGCGCTTGTGATCATGACAGACAGAAGGGATCGTGAAGAATTCGGATGGGTCGGGTGGCTCCCCATCGGAAAGCTTTTTGAGGGACCACACTTCCTGGAATCGGAATTCGCTTCTGAATTGAGCCAAATCGACGATGGAGCAATGCATTTTGCGGCTCGTTCTGGGTTGAATGAGCCGCAATCCGGGATAGCGGCGGCTCGTAAGGCTCATAACCGTGCGCTTGTCCAGACAGAGCTCCGACCTGCCTTAACCGGCATTGGCACCGCGAATATTGTCTTTAGTCGCCGCCCTATCACATTTGCCAGTAGATTCAGAAGCTTCCCAAGTAGAAGCTCAATTGCGCACCGCGATCCTCCTAGATCGCACCGCGATCTTCATAGATATAGCTGGTGAGTACAGAATGGCGGGCATCACGGGTGGCCATACATAGGTATCAACAAAGGAGAGACTATGAATTTGCGCGGCAAGAATCTCTGTCTGTTGGTCGCGGTAATGCTGACCCTGCTATTTCGCACCTCTATTTTCGCCCAGGGGCCGGCGGAATCGACTGTCGGTGGCTCGGCTGCGGTCGTACCAACGGCCGCTCCCGCGATTCCTGACGCACTCGCGCCGACGTCATCTCAGGGGCCTGGTCCGGTGTCACAATACCCAACGGGAAGCGCCGGTGGTGATTGGCGCGTCGGGATCTCGATTTACGGTTGGTTTCCTGGTGTGCACGGAACCGTTGGAGCGCTCGGCCATAATGCCAGCATCCACGTCCCATTCTCCGACGTCTTTCATACTTTGAAAGGAATCGTTCCGATCGCAGTCGAGGTCGATAAGGGCCGCTTCCTGATGCCAGTGGATTACCTTTGGATGAAACTCGGTATCGACAACGGGATCCCCGAAAACGACTTTAGCCAGACATCGATTAATACTCACCTGACAGAGTCGATCTTGACCCCGAAGGTGGGATTCAGGCTCTATGACGGCGAGCACTTGAAGTTCGACGCGCTTGCAGGAATTCGCTATTGGCATGTGGGCCTCAGTAACACTTTGGAACCGTCGGGCCTCGGCAGTTCGCGTTCGACCAATTGGGTCGATGGCCTGGGCGGAGCGAGGTTTGTACTCCCCTTCGGCGAAAAGGCGGCCGTCACTGTAGCTGGCGACGCCGGTGCAGGTCAGGCCAACCTGGACTATCAGGCAGTGGGCCTGTTGAACCTCAACTTCACCCCCAAGTTCGGACTCGCTCTAGGCTGGCGCTATTTGTATGAGAACTACAGGCCGACCACTAACCAGTTCGTGTTTAACCCCACGACGAGCGGAGCGATCGCGGGTCTCACCTTTAACTTTGGCGGCAAGCCACCGGCGCCGCTGACAACCACGTGCACGGCTTCGCCTACGCAAGTGTTCCCGGGCGATCCGGTCACAGCTACCGCGACTGCCGAAGGTCTGAATCCGAAGTTGAGCACGGTGTATACGTGGAGCGGCGACGGCGTTACGGGCAATGGAGCAACGGCGAGCGTCAATACGACGGCTTTGAATCCCGGAACCTACACAGTGAAGGGCAACCTGAAGGTAGGAAAATCCGGCAAGGAAGGCGAAAAGCCGTGGCAGGTTGCCGATTGCTCGGCCACTTATACCGTGAAGGAGTTCGAACCGCCGACACTGAGCTGCTCTGCTAATCCAACTGATCTCAAACCGGGGGACTCGTCGACTGTGACGGCGCATGGTGTCAGTCCGCAGAACCGCCCGCTCACTTACAGCTACCAGGCTTCGGGTGGCACCATCAGCGGAAGCGGAACTACGGCGACATACTCCTCTACGGGCGCCCCTGCCGGAACAACGCAGATCACCTGCCGGGTTTCGGATGACAAGGGACACACGGCGACAGCCAACTCCACGATCACCATTCAGGTCCCTCCGCCGCAGCCATCAGCAGAGCTTGTAGGTCGGCTGACATTGCACAGTGTGTACTTCCCAACCGCTCAGCCGACGGAGAAGCACCCGGAGGGTGGCCTGGTGGAAAGTCAGCAGGCAACTCTCACCGCGCTCGCAACCGACTTCAAGAGCTACCTGCAAGTCAAGCCGGATGGGCGGATAACCTTGACCGGTCACGCGGATCCGCGAGGTGCTCCGGAATTCAATCAGAAACTCTCCGAACGTCGTGTTGCTCGTGCCAAGGCTTTCCTCGTTGAACAGGGCATCCCCGAGGCGAACATTGATACGCAAGCAGTGGGCGAAGAACATCAACTCAGCAAGGACGAGGTCAAGAATTTGATCGATACCAATTCTGACCTGACCGACGAACAGAGGAAGAAGATTCTGCGCAACCTGAACGTGATTGTTCTGGCTCAGAATCGTCGCGTCGACATCAGACTAAACGGATCGGAGCAGGAATCAATGCGGCATTATCCATTCAATGCCGCCGACGCCTCGACTCTTCTCGATCTGAACAAGCCGGTTCACAAGGCCGGACCGAAAAACAAATAACCTCAACCCCCGGAACCATTACCGCATCAATAAGCCGCTATTCCGGTGACGCTTTGACCGATGATTAGCGTGTGAATATCGTGGGTACCTTCGTAGGTCTTCACCGATTCCAGATTCATCATGTGACGCATGATCGGGTAGTCGTCTGCAATGCCATTCGCACCGAGGATATCTCGTGCCATGCGTGCACACTCAAGCGCCATCCACACATTGTTCTTCTTCGCCATCGAGATGTGCTGAAACGCTGCCTTCCCCTGATCTTTCAGGCGGCCAAGTTGCAGCGATAATAGTTGTGCCTTGGTGATCTCCGTGATCATCCACGTGAGCTTTTCTTGCACAAGTTGATGGCTTGCAATGGGTTGATCACGAAACTGCTTCCGCAGCTTCGCATACTGCAAGGCGGTGTCATAGCAGGCCATAGCAGCGCCAATCGCACCCCAGCTAATGCCGTACCGTGCCTGACTGAGACACATCAGAGGAGATTTCAGCCCATCTGACTTCGGCAGCAGGTTCTCCGCCGGAATGCGCACATCCTGCATGGCTACACCCGAGGTGACCGAAGCGCGAAGAGACCACTTGCCATGCACATCGTGCGCGGAAAATCCGGGACGCTCGGTTTCAACAAGAAAGCCGCGAATGCGCCAGTTCTCTGGAGCGACGCCCGGCTCTTCGACCTTAGCCCATATCACGGCAACATCAGCGATGCTACCGGAGGTAATCCACATCTTCTCTCCATTGAGAACATAGTGGTCGCTCTCTTTGCGTGCGCGCGTTCTCATGCCGCCGGGGTTCGAACCGAAATCCGGCTCGGTCAGCCCGAAGCAGCCAAGCTTTTCTCCTGTAACCATCTTCGGCAGCCAGTAGTCCTTTTGCTGCTCTGTGCCAAAGGCAAAGATGGGATACATGACGAGCGCCGACTGCACGCTGACAAAGCTGCGGAGGCCGGAGTCTCCGCGCTCAAGTTCCTGCATCAGCAGGCCGTATTCGACGTTGTTCATTCCAGCGCAGCCGTACCCTTGAATCGTTGCCCCATAGAATCCGAGTTCACCCATGGGACGTACCAGCTCGCGCGGAAAGCGGCCGTCGCGGTTGCACTGTTCAATGATCGGGATGAGTTTGTCGTCGACAAAGGCTCGCGTGTTACGGCGAACGAGTAGTTCATCGTCCGAGAGAAGAGAGTCAAATTGGAGGAAATCAACTCCTTGAAACTTGAATGCCATAGCAGTAAAGTACCTCAGGAAGAGACGACTTGTTGCACATCCGAAGGGCGAACCGATCGTGTGGTGTTCATCCTCGGCTCAGGAGGACCACAATGGCGGATCCTGCAAAGACTCCGGACGAAAGCATGCACAAAGGCGCAGTAGAAGACGATACTCTTCACCCTGACGCCACGCGGCGCTCACATAACTCCATGGCTGGTCAGCTGGGACATCGGGATCAGAATGAGATGCTGAAGGACAACGATACGGATTATCCTGAGCCCAATGCAGAGGCGGAACACAGCGGCGAGTAGCAGTCTCGAGCTCAAAAACTACATCAACCTCTGCATTACTTCATCGAGCACCGCCTTGCCCGGCCGCACACGCGCATCTGGCAAGGTGGCCAGAGGCTCATCGACCAGGTTCAACAGCTCGGTGAAGGTAGGCTTCGCGGTGTTCAGGTAGAAGATACCGGTCAGGATTTCGTCCTTTGCATGTGCGGCCATCAGTGCAGAAACCGCCCCGGCGCGATCCGTCGGATCGAAGTCTTCATGCAGCTTGCGCAGATGTAAATGACTGCCGTCATGCATCTTCACCTCGATCGTCGTGCCTGGATCGTATTCCACCTCGATCTCCTGGAAGTAAGGCACGAAGCCAACCTCGGAGATCGCCTCTTCATGCTCCTGCATGTATTTATAGCTTTTAGTAGAGCCTTCGTGATCATTGAACGTAACGCAGGGCGAAATGACATCGAGCACGACAGTGCCGTTGTGCGCGATTGCTGCTTTCAACATGGCAAGCAACTGCTTCTTGTCTCCTGAGAAGGACCGCCCCACGAACGTAGCCCCCAATTGAACTGCAAGGGCGCATAGATCGATCGCCGGCAGATCGTTGATCACCCCGGTCTTTAGCTTTGACCCAACATCTGCAGTCGCGGAGAATTGCCCTTTCGTTAAGCCGTAGACGCCATTGTCCTCAATGATGTAGATGATCGGGAGATTGCGGCGGAGCATATGGACAAACTGCCCAATACCAATGGAGCCAGTGTCTCCGTCGCCACTCACGCCCAACGCTTTCATGGTGTGGTTGGCCAGCAAAGCTCCTGTCGCAACCGAAGGCATGCGCCCATGAACGCTGTTGAACGAGTGAGCTCGGCTCATAAAGTAGGCCGGGCTCTTCGAGGAGCAGCCGATACCGGAAAGCTTCATCAGCCGTTCAGGTTGAACTCCCATCTCGTAGCAGGCATCGATGATACGTTCCGAGATCGCGTTATGGCCGCAGCCAGCGCACAGCGTCGTCTTGCCGCCCCGATAATCAAGAACCTGAAGCCCGATCCTGTTTGTCTTGACTGCCGGCTTCAACGTCGCCGCATCGGATGTAGCTGGAGTTGTTGCCATCTCAGATTCCTTCCTGCGTGACAAGATCGTCGGTGATGGACCGCGCGTCAATCGGCAACCCGTTGAAGTGGCGGATGCTGCGCAGCCTTATGACATCTTCAGCCCTTATATCCAGTTTCAGCAGGCTCAGCATCTGAGAGTCGCGGTTCTGCTCCACCACGTATACCCGCTCGTGCGAGGCAATAAAGTCATGGATTTCGCTCGTGAATGGATAGGCGCGAAGTCTGAGATAGTCTGTTTCGGTTCCGTATTCCTTGCGCAACTGATCACGGCTCTCACGCGCCGCAAAATCAGAGGTTCCAAACGCAATCAGCCCAATCTTCGCGCTGCCCGTCTGCACGACTTCTGGTCGTGGAACGAGCGAGCGGGCTGTCTCGAACTTCTTTGCCAGCCGTTCCATATTGTTGAAATAGTCGTCGGGCCGCTCAGTGTATTGCGCCTTTTCGTTGTGGCCTGTGCCGCGCGTGAAGTAGGCCGCAAGCGGATGGTCGGTCCCCGGTAGTGTGCGATAGCCCACGCCGTCACCATCGACATCTTTATAGCGGGCGAATCCGCCCAGTTTCTTCAGATCCTCCGCATTCAGAACCTTGCCTCGGTTCAACGGCTTGTCGGAGTAAGGAAACGGATCAGACATCCAGTTATTCATGCCCAGATCGAGATCAGACATGACGAATACAGGAGTCTGTAATCGCTCCGCGAGATCGAACGCCGCTTGCGCCATCTCGTAGCACTCTCTGACATTGCCCGGAATCAACATGACGTGCTTTGTGTCTCCGTGCGACAGAAACGCGACAGAGAGCAGATCGCCCTGCTGATTGCGGGTGGGCAGACCCGTCGACGGTCCCGTACGCTGTACATCGAAAATTACCCCCGGCAGCTCCGCGTAATAGCCAAGCCCGGCAAACTCCGCCATAAGTGAGATACCCGGCCCCGAGGTCGCCGTCATTGCGCGCGCTCCAGCCCAGCCGGCGCCCAACACGGCGCCAATTGCTGCCAGCTCGTCTTCAGCCTGCACAACTGCAAACGTTGCCTTCCCGTCGTCTTCTATGCGGTACCGCTTTGCGAGATCAATGAAGTTTTCGACCAGCGACGACGACGGCGTGATCGGATACCACATCGCCACCGTGCAGCCCGCAAAGACACACCCAAGCGCAGCTGCTGTATTTCCGTCGATGATGATCTTCCCTGCGGTTTCGTTCATCGGCTCCAGTACAAAGGGATCGTGCTTCGTGAAGTTTGCCGAGGCATACTCATAGCCCGCCTGGACCGCGGCCCAGTTGAGGTCGGCAGCCTTAACCTTCTTAGCGAACTGTTTACGCAAAGCAGCTTCGACGGCGGTGAGATCCATCTTCAGAAGCTGCGCAGCGATGCCGACGTAGACCATGTTCTTGACCAGCTTGCGCAGCTTCGCCTCAGGACAGACTGCAGCGGTTAGCTTGTCAAACGGCACCGGATAGCAGGCCACATCGTTCCGGAGCTGCTGAAGATTGGCAGACTCTTCATAGATCGCCGCTGCTCCCGCCGGCAGCGAAAGCATGTCCTCCTGACATGTCTCCGGATTCATCGCAATCAGGATGTCGATCTCCTTCTTGCGAGCGATATATGCATCTTTGCTGGCGCGGATCGTGTACCAGGTCGGGAGGCCGGCAATATTGGAAGGAAAGAGGTTTTTGCCGCTGACCGGAATGCCCATTCGGAAGATCGACCGCAGCAAGACCAGGTTGGCCGACTGTGATCCTGATCCGTTTACCGTCGCGACCTGGATGCTGAAGTCGTTGACAATATTCCCCTGCGGAGGCCGAGCCATCTCTGTTTCAGTCTGGGTCCCGCCCTCGGTGCTGTCTGTCCGCGCGACGTGTTCTGCCGCCATGAGTAGTTCTCCCTCCTTGAACGAAACCTGGGAGTTTCACGACCAAGCCACCATACCATATACATTCCAACGCTCGGTTTGAGGCGCGCGCCACGCCGGGACGGATCGTTTTTGACGCATCGTACTTCAATTGATACCTTGATTTGTCTGAATGGTGATGGAGAATTAGGTTGCATAACGGATTTTGAGCAATAGCATTACCGGCTCAGGTGTTTATGAATCCTCCGGTCTTCGGCGCGTACCTCCCCATCGTTGTCCTTGCGATCGCCGCCGCAGGTTTTGCTATCGCTCCGCTCGTACTTGCATGGCTCTGGTCAAAAAGCTTCTCTCCGCGCAAACCTGGACCGCACAAAAACTCCACGTATGAGTGCGGTCTGGAGTCAAAGGACAGCACCTGGATACCCTTCAGGCCGGAATATTACCTCTACGCGATCATCTTTCTGATCTTCGACGTAGAAGCGATCTTCCTGCTGCCGTTCGCCGTCGCATTCACTGGTCTCGGCGTGGGAGCCTCAATCGCCATGATGGTCTTTTTGCTCCTGCTGGTCGAAGGGCTCGTATGGGCATGGCAGAAAGGCGTATTGACCTGGGTATGACGATCAGGCACAAGAAATGACATTGCAGAACGTCGAAGAATCAGGACGGCACGGGAACGCATGGACCAGAAACTCAGAATCGAGTTGAGCAAACAAGGGATCGTTACAACGACCCTCGAAGAGCTCTACAACTGGGGCAGGAAGAACTCCGTGTGGCCAATGACGTTTGGTCTGGCGTGCTGCGCCATCGAAATGATTGCAACAAGCATGGCCCGTTATGATCTGGCGCGGTTCGGCGCCGAAGTCTTCAGATCCTCGCCTCGTCAGGCGGACCTGATCATCGTCTCCGGCACTGTGACCAAAAAGATGGCCCCTCAGGTGGTGCGCCTCTATAACCAGATGGCGGAGCCAAAGTACGTCATCGCCATGGGCGCGTGCGCCATCTCAGGCGGGCCCTTCAAGCAGGGGTACAACGTCTTGAAGGGGATCGACCGCTACATTCCCGTTGATGTTCATATTCCCGGATGCCCTCCGCGTCCCGAGGCCCTCATCGATGCGTTCATGACCCTGCAGAAAATGATCGACGAACAAACGCTGACAGGCGAAGGCAGACCGCGGCATCTGGATCCGGAAGCGCCCAGCGAATTTGTTGTGCCGCGGTTCGGCGCGCATGATCTCGAGCCGCCGAATAACCCCGAAGTCTTTCACATTCTCAGCAACGTCGATTCATGCGCGACAGGAGAGGTTGATGCTCGAGGAGATTAAGGCCAGGCTCGAAACCTCTGTTCCCGGTTGCCACCGAGAGATCATCCTCAACGGCAGCCCCTCAGGGCAGCACTCCCTGCTACTCGATTCTGCTCACGCGGTGGAGGCCGCAACGTTTCTGCGTGACGATGCAGAACTGCGGCTCGATTACTGCTCCAACGTCACCGGCGTGGACTGGCTTGAAACAGAGCAATCTCATGGATATCTCGAAGCTGTCTACCACCTGTATTCCATGGAGAGGAAGCACGGCCCTGTCGTGCTTCGGCTGCGCACAGAGAACCGCACGGACAGAGTCCATTTGCCCTCGCTTACCCTGGTTTGGAGAAGCGCCGAGTTTCAGGAGCGCGAAATCTTCGACCTTTATGGAATCGTCTTCGACGGCCACCCTGATCTGCGCCGCATCCTGATGTGGGATGAATTCGAAGACCATCCCATGCGCAAGGATTACGTCGAACCCGACGATTACGAATACGAACCGACAGCACACGATGACGTTTTGACAAAGGCAAAGCAGCATGCCATGCGGGAACCCGAGTAAACCATGACGAGCATGACCACAGCGCCGGCAGAGGACGAGATGCACGAGGACCTTATTGCTGACGGCGGTCAGGATGAACTGCTGGAAATTGCTCTGGGACCGCATCATCCCTCGACGCATGGCGTCTTCCGCATGGATGTGGTGCTCGACGGTGAACAGGTCGTGAGGCTGAAGCCCGTCTTCGGCTACCTGCATCGCAACCACGAGAAGATCGCTGAATCAGCCAGCTACCTTGCCTCGATGCCGTATACGGATCGGCTCGACTACATCTGTTCGCTTACCAACAACTGGGCCTATGCCCTCGCCGTCGAAAAGCTCGCCGGGTTACACGTTCCAGAGCGCGCCGAGTACATACGCGTTATCACTGCTGAGCTCACGCGTCTGGTGAATCACACCGCCACGATCGGGTTTCTGACGCAGGAGATGGGCGCCAGCGGCACCCCGCTGATGTACGCCTTCCGCGAACGCGAAAAGATACTCGACCTGTTCGAATCGCTCACCGGCTCAAGAATGATGTGCAACTACATGCGTTTTGGGGGCTGTCGCGTGGAGTTGCCCGCTGGTTGGCTTCAACAGACGAAGAAGGTTGTTGAAGAGTTTCCACGCTTCCTGGATGAGTATGAGCAGTTGTTGACCGGAAATGAAATCTTCATGGCACGCGCTCAAGGCGTTGGCGTCCTCAAGAGAGACCTGGCAATCAATGCTGGCGTGACGGGTCCGATGCTTCGTGCGTCAGGAGTGAACTATGACATCCGGAAAGTGGACAAATACGGAATCTATGACCGCTTCGACTTCAAAATTCCGTTGGGTGAGCACGGTGATGTCTACGATCGCTACATGGTCCGCATGCTGGAGATGCGTGAATCGCTAAAGATTCTCAACCAGGCCATGCGCGAACTTCCACAAGGCCCCATCATGGACCCCAAGGCAAAGATCCGAGGCTTCCGGCCAAAACCCGGCGAAGCTTACGGACGGATCGAAGCACCCAAAGGCGAGCTCGGTTTCTATCTGATCAGCGACGGCTCGCCCAATCCGTACCGATACCGCGTCCGCCCCCCAAGTCTGATCAACCTGACTGTTCTTGAAGATATGTGCCGCGGTTACAGCGTCGCAGACACCATTGTGATCTTTGGCACCGTAGATATTGTGCTGGGGGAGGTGGACCGTTAGAACGACCCATCCATATGTGACGAGTCACACAGCCTGTGCGGGAGACATGAGCCATGCTGGGTGAAGGCATCCTGAAAGGACTGGTGGAGACTGCCCGGAACTTCTTCGGCAGCTTCGTCAGCAAGGACCGGCTGACCACCGTTCAGTTTCCTGAAGAGCGACTGCCTCAACCCGAAGCCGCGCGCAATTTTCCCTTCCTAGTCTACGATGGCGGCGACCCGCTGGCAGGCATGCGTTGTGTTGCCTGTCAGATATGCGAAAAAGAATGCCCGCCCAAGTGCATCTTCATCGAAAAGAGCAGCGACAAGAAACCCGACTACACGGGCAAGCCACAGTTTTATCCTGCAGTCTTCGATATCGACGTTTCAGTCTGCATGAGTTGCCAGATCTGCGTTGAAGTCTGCCCATTCGATGCCATTGAGATGGACAACGCGTTTGAGCTGAGCACGACCGATCGCTTTCGCGGGCTACTCTGGGACAAAGAACAACTGGCGAAGCCCAACAGCTACTTTCATAAGATCCATCCTGCTACAGCAACTGAAGTGGATGAACGATTGGCTGCTGCGAAAGCCAAAGCGGAGGCCAAGGCGAAGCCCACCGCGGATGTGATCGCTTCGACAATACCTCAACCTGATTCTCCGCCTGCGACAAACTGACAGCTATGACTGAAACGATCGACCAAATCTTCGTTCTACTCAAACTGTGGATTCTGGCACATTCGCCTGTTTGGGTGCAGCCTCTTTTGTCTGCTGCGCTGTCAGCCGTCGCCATTCTTGTTGTATTCGCGTCCCTGTTCGCCTTAACGACCATCCTTGAGCGTAAAGGATTAGGCCGCTTCCAGAACCGATACGGCCCGAATCGAGTTGGCCCCTTTGGCCTGTTACAACCACTCGCAGACGGGCTGAAATCGTTGATCAAGGAAGATATCGTTCCGCACTCAGCTGATGGTGTCGTTCACATGCTGGCGCCAATCGCGCTCGTCGCCGCAGCATTTCTCGGCTATGCCGTTTTGCCCTTGGGACGAAACATGGCTGCGATCAATCTGGACACCGGCCTGCTTTATTTCTTTGCCGCAGGCTCGGTCGTCGAACTCACTATCTTCATGGCCGGCTGGTCCAGCCGCAACAAGTACTCGTTGCTTGGCGCGATGCGCGCCATTGCACAGATGATCAGCTACGAAATTCCGTTGATTCTTTCCACGATCACTGTCGTCATGGCCGCAGGTGCTCTATCAACTGTTGCCATAGTGGAGAGCCAGTCCGGTTATTCAGGAATCTGGCCCCACTGGTTTGTCTTCACTCCGTGGGGGCTTGCCGGCTTCGTGCTTTTTATGATCGCAGGCATCGCGGAATCCAACCGTTCGCCGTTTGATCTGCCCGAAGGTGAATCCGAAATCATTGCAGGCTATTTCATTGAGTATTCAGGCTTTAAATTCGCTCTGTTTTTTCTCGGCGAATACATCGGGATGTTCGCGGTCTGCGGACTCGCCATCACCCTCTTTCTCGGAGGCTGGACCGCACCATTTTCTTTTCTCACCTGGGTCCCATCGTACTTCTGGTTCTTCGCCAAACTGCTCGTGCTGATCGCCATGCTTATCTGGATCCGCGCTACGCTTCCTCGCCTTCGCATGGACCAGCTCATGAACTTTGCGTGGAAATTCCTGCTACCAATGGCATTGATTAACCTGTTTACTGCCGCTGTCTGGCATTTCATGCCCGACGGGGCAATTCGATGGCTTCTTGGCGCGATCCTGGTTGCCGCCCCTTACGTCCTGCTTGGCCGCGGCCTCATGCGGTCGAACAAGCTGGAAAAGCGGACCTATCGGTTCGCCGACTAGGAGCGCAGCGCATTGCATCTCGTGGTGCAGTCTTGCGTAGTGAAGAAGTATTTGTTGCCTGGAGACGCACGAAAATGCCACTGTTGTGACGGGCTCAGGACTAAGGCCACTGAAGATGGAGACGCGCCGGGAGAAGTGAGCTTGTCATTTGCCATCATCGCTGTGTTCACTGTAGCCGGGGCGCTTGCTGCAATGATTCTGCGGAACCTTGTCCACTGCGTCCTTGCCCTGGTGGTGGCGTTTACTGGATTGGCCGGCTTATATCTCCAGCTTGGCGCTCAATTCGTTGGTTTTACCCAAATCCTGATCTATGTCGGCGCAGTAGCGATCCTCATTGTCTTCGCAACACTTCTTACCCGAAGCCACGAACCGCGGGCACGGACGGTTGTTTCGCCTGGATGGGTCACAAGCAGCCTCATCGCTGCCGCTGTATTTGGCATCCTCGCCTGGTCAATTCGTTCGAGCGTGATATCGAAGCTTCCGATACCACCCCGCCCCGAAGTCACCGTAAAGCAGATCGGCGACGCCTTGATGTCTCAGTTTGTGCTTCCGCTCGAGGCGATTGGACTACTGCTGACTGCCGCGCTTGTAGGAGCGGTGACCATTGCCATGAGTGAACAGAGGAGGAAGAAATGACAGCGCCGGTCAGCTACCTTCTCGTCTCCGCAGTCATCTTCGCCATCGGTCTGGCAGGCGCGCTCATGCGCCGCAACGCCATACTCGTTCTCATCGGAGTTGAACTGATGCTCAACGCTGCGAATCTGAACTTCATCACATTCTGGCGTTACGGCCCGAATCCCGAAGCACTTACAGGCGTCATGTTTGCTCTGTTTTCAATCGGTGTTGCAGCGGCCGAGGCTGCAGTTGGCTTAGCTCTGATCATCGCTGTATATCGGCATTTCAATACAACAGATCTCGATCGGATCGATTCCATGAGGGGATGAGTTGAAAGTGGCCTGGATTGTAGATAACCTCTGGCTCGTTCCGACATTGCCCGTCCTGGCAGCAGGTCTGAGCGCACTTGCTCAGCGCAAACGGCGCCTGTTTACGGCATCCGTTGCCATAGGCTCCATGTCTTTCTCTCTCTTACTGTCCCTGATTGCCTTTGCAGAAGTTCTCCGGTCCAGCAATCAAGAGAACACAACGAGGCAGGTCTTCAATTTCGCTTGGTTTCAGGTGGGAAGTGAGTGGCTCAAAGTAGGATGGGTCCTCGATCCGCTTACAGTCGTAATGCTGGTGATGGTCACATTCGTCGGCTTGCTTATCTTCATCTATAGCGTTGGCTATATGGCCCACGACGATAACTTCGCGCGCTTCTTCTGCTTCCTCTCACTCTTTGCCGGGGCGATGCTGGGCCTCGTCATTGCGAACAGCCTCCTGTTGCTCTTTATCTGCTGGGAGATCGTCGGACTCACGTCCTATTTGCTCATCGGCTTCTGGTATCAAAGACCAAGCGCAGCAGCCGCGGCAAAGAAAGCATTCATTACGACGCGAATCGGCGATCTCGCGTTCCTGCTGGGAATGGTGTGGCTCTATTCCCAGGCGGGTACGTTGCTGTTCTACGACAATGGCGCTGGCTGCCTTGAGCACACCGCGCTCATCAAGCTCATCACGCAGACGACAATCTTCGGCATGGCTACTTCCACTGGAATTGCGCTGCTGATCTTTTGCGGCGCAATCGGAAAGTCAGGCCAGGTGCCGTTGCATGTCTGGCTGCCGGATGCCATGGAAGGCCCAACGCCGGTGAGCGCGCTGATTCACGCGGCTACCATGGTCGCTGCCGGCGTCTTCCTGATTGCGCGAGTGTATCCGCTCATGAGCGCACATGGCGTACTCGATTTGTCGCCCGCATCAACAACCCCTCTGAAAGTTGTGACCTGGGTTGGCGCAATCACTGCTGTCTTCGCAGCGAGTATTGCCGTCGCTCAGGATGACATCAAGCGCATCCTTGCCTACTCTACTGTTTCGCAACTCGGTTACATGATGCTCGGCCTCGGTGTTGGTGGTGTTGCTGTAGGAATGTTTCATCTCATCACACACGCTTTTTTCAAAGCCTTGCTGTTCATGGGCGCGGGATCGGTCATTCATGGCTGCCATGAGGAACAAAACATCCGTCGCATGGGCGGATTGCGTAAGTTCATGCCAATCACATTCGCCACATACGCAGTAGGGATGCTCGCACTGTGCGGCTTTCCGCTCCTCTTTTCAGGCTTCTGGAGCAAGGATGCGATCCTTCACGCAGCATCTACCTGGAGTGGATCGCGAGCCCCGTTCTATCTCGCCTCTTTTGGTGTCCTGCTAACCGCCTTTTACATGATGAGACAGGTCCTCTACGTCTTCTTCGGGAAACCGCGATTCGAACCGGCTGGAACGACTCCGCACGAAAGCCCCGCTGTCATGACACTCCCGCTCATCATTCTTGCGGGTTTTTCCATCCTGCTGGGACTGATCGGCACACCCGAATGGGAATGGTTCAGCGCATTTCTTAATGACCAGCAGTCACGGTTCGACCTTCGAGGATTCGCAGAGAGTGGTTTCCTGGCAGTGATGCTTTTGTCCACGGTTCTTGTCCTGATTGGCCTGGGTATGGGTTGGTTGCTTTACGGCAGGAAACCGGCTCGGAGGTTTGAAGCGCCCGATCCCGTCGAACGATTTACCCCACAAATCTTCAAGCTCCTTCGTAATGGCTGCTTTGTCGACGCATTTTATGGGGCTACTGTTGTTCGACTCATAACATGGTTCTCCACCTTCTGTGACTGGCTCGATCGATGGGCCTTCAATGGCGCGGTTCAGCTCATCTCCTCTCTTACGGTCGGAGCCTCGAGACTGAGCCGCTCAACCGATGTTTTCGTGGTCAATCGCATCTTTGACCAAAGCTGCGAGGAAGCAGTTCTCAGCGGCCGGCTTCTTTCGCGCCTCCAGGATGGTCGCGTGCAAAGTTATCTCCGAATCGTCGGAATTGCCTTTGCAGGATTTGTTCTATTCCTCATCTGGGGTCGCCACGGATGACGGTGTTCCCATCCCTTTCAGTGCTGACGGCCGTGCCGCTAATCGGCGCCGTTACGATCCTTGGCCTTAGTGACAAGCAGAAGAGCCGCGCTCGAATCCTCGCACTAATTTTCAGCTTCATTGCGCTCGCTTTGACGCTCACACTGTGTTACCGATTCGACTCGGCATCCGGACAATTTCAGTTCCAGGAAATGCACGCATGGATCCCCGCGCTTGGTGCGGACTATCGCTTAGGTATCGACGGGCTTGGGCTCGTGATGGTCCTTCTTTCGGCTCTTGTTGTCCCTATGTCAATTGCCGCATCCTCGCAGATCCGCGAGCGAGAAAGGCTCTATTTCACTCTGGTCCTGTTCCTTCAAGCGGGCCTGTTCGGAACATTCACAGCTCTGAACTTTTTTCACTGGTTCATCTTCTGGGAGCTAAGCCTCATCCCTGCCTTCTTCCTCATCCGACTGTGGGGCGGACCTCGACGCGCATCCGCAGCGACTCAATTTTTCGTCTACATGATGGTCGGAAGCGTCGCATTGTTACTCGCGTTTCTTGCTTTGTTTCAGTGCACAGGAACATTCGATTTTCCTCGCCTGTCTGAATTCGCACGAGATGGCCAACTTGTCCCGGCACTGGCTGCACATCTCGCCTGGCACAGGTTTACGCCCGAACAGATTGCACTCCTAATATTTGTCGGTGTATTTCTCGGCTTCGCCGTTAAGGTTCCTCTCATTCCATTTCATACATGGCTGCCTTCGACATACGCCGAAGCGCCAACCGCCACGACTATGCTGCTCACCGGCGCAATGTCCAAAATGGGTGTCTACGGCTTCCTCAGAATCGTTCTCCCAATCTTTTCCCCACAGCTTCGATCTATGCTGACGCCGCTCTTGTGGCTCGCTGTCTTCACAGTTGTTTTTTCTACCTTTGCGGCCCTAGCGCAAAAAGACTTGAAGCGTATCTTCGCCTATTCCTCTATCAATCACCTCGGCTACTGCATGCTGGGAATCTTTGCAGCTGCAACCCTCACCGCCAATCCCGCCGCTCTAACAACAACTAAGATCGCGGCTCTCGATGGTGTAATCCTGCAGATGTTCAACCACGGCCTAACCGCCTCGGCGCTGTTTTGGTTTGTGGCGTTGCTGGAAACACGCAGCGGCGGCTTGCATGGTTTAAACGATTTCGGCGGTCTCCGCGCGGTTGCTCCCATCTTTACTGGGCTGATGGGCATCGCCCTATTTTCCTCTCTTGGCTTGCCTGGCCTCAACGGCTTCATCGGAGAATTCCTCATCTTCCGAGGCGTGTTCCCACTCGCGACATGGGCTGCTTCGCTCGCCCTCATCGGTCTGCTTGTGACTGCAATCTTCATCCTGACGATACTTCAGCGTGTCTTCTCTGGCCCTCTCAACAAGCGCTGGTCGAACATGCCGGACCTCACAGTCACTGAACGGGTTGCGCTGTTCTTCCCAATCACCCTCATGTTCGCGATAGGCGTCTTCCCGCAACTCATTCTCGGCATCATCAACAGCACCGTCATCAGACTGGTGCAGCAGGTGAGGTACTAGCTCTTGCTCGCCTGGACAATCTACATATCGTTTCTGGGGGCACTGGCCGTGATGTTGCCCAAGGTACCTGCAAGGGCTGCGCGCGGCATCGCATTATTGGCGGCCATCGCGGGATTTGCCGTCACCCTCTCTAAGTTGCTGCGCCCGGCAAACAGCGCTATTGAGACAATTGTTCAACGATCATGGGTTCCGTCGCTCGGTATCGAATATCATCTCGCGGCTGATGGCATCAGCCTCCTGCTGGTCCTGCTCACCGGAATCGTCGCCATTGCTGGCGTTCTTTTCTCCTGGAACATCGAACATCGCTCAAAAGAGTTCTTCTCGCTTTATCTCGCCCTTATCGGAGGAGTGTACGGCGTATTCCTCAGCGCCGACTTATTCCTGCTCTTCGTCTTCTACGAGATCGCCATCATCCCGAAGTATTTCCTAATTGCCATCTGGGGTTCGACGCGACGCGAATACGCTGCCATGAAGCTTGCCCTCTACTCATTGGTAGGCAGCGCAATGGTCCTTATCGTACTGATCGCGGCATACGTAGTGGCTGGTGCAAAGACGATGAACCTCCTTGCACTATCACAATTCCAGTTTCCTCTTCACTTTCAGATGTGGGCGTTTCCGCTCATGTTTGTCGGCTTCGGAATTCTGGCCGGTCTCTGGCCATTTCATACCTGGGCTCCCACAGGTCATGTCGCCGCGCCAACAGCAGCTTCCATGCTGCTTGCCGGAGTTGTGATGAAACTGGGCGCATACGGCTGCCTGCGCGCGATGACCCTATTCCCTCGCGGGCTCGATCCGTGGGGATTTACAGTGCTCGGCCTTGCTTCCTGGCAGGATGTCTTTAGCCTGCTTGCGGTGATTGGCATCGTCTATGGCGCCATGGTTGCGCTCGTCCAGCAGGACCTTAAATTCGTCATAGGCTATTCCAGCGTGAGCCACATGGGCTTCGTGCTGTTAGGCCTCATGACTCTGAACCGTATCGGGCTCACCGGAGCAGTACTGCAGATGTTTTCTCATGGTGTCCTGGCAGCCCTGCTGTTCGCTGTCGTAGGGCGCATGGTCTATGACCGCACGCACACCCGCGACCTGGCCGCACTGAACAAAATGCATCTCAACAAAGCCATACCTTTCGCGGCGGTCACATTCGTCCTTGCGGCGATAGCTTCCATTGGAATGCCAGGTTTCAGCGGCTTCGTGGCCGAATTCCAGGTTCTCGTTGGAACCTGGAGCGCATTTCCAATCTATGTAGTTGGCGCAGGCATCGGAATTGCAATCTCCGTGGCCTACATGTGGCGCGCAATGCAGAAGGCGTTTTTCTCCGACACCGTCCCCGAGAGTACAACGCCCCCACTTCCTCCCATTTCGATGCCCGAACGCCTCGGGGCTGCCATGTTAATCATCGCAAGCCTCACTATCGGACTTTATCCGCAATTGCTCTTGAACCTGGTAATCCCAGCCTTGAACTCACCGCTCTTTGACGGTTTGCGGAAAGGACACTGGTAATGACTCCAGTCTCCTATACCGCGCTCCTTCATCTCCTCCTGCCGGAGGTGATTCTGATCGTCACTGCCCTGCTCGTGCTTGCCGCAGATCTCCTGATTTCCCGAACCGCTCCAACGCGCACCCGGTTCACCACGGGAGCCGTAATCTCCGGCATCGGCTGTTTTGGCGCGATCACGCAAATACTGAGCGCTCCACAGCAAGCGTATGTGTTTAATGGCACTCTCGTCATTGGCGCGGAAACACAACTGGTTCAAATCGCCCTGCTTATCCTGACAGTTCTTATCGTCGTCCTATCGATTGGATCCTCTTTCACCTCGCATGTTGGCGAATACTTCGCTGTCACTCTGTTTGCAACCGTCGGCATGATGCTCCTCGTGAGCTCAGAAAATGTCCTTCTGATCTTCCTCTCGCTGGAATTGTTGAGCCTTTCTCTTTACGTTCTCTCAGCGCTTAACAAGCGCAGCTCCCATTCAGCAGAAGCTGCATTGAAGTATTTTCTCTTCGGCGGAACGTCCGCCGCGTTCCTGTTGTTTGGACTCAGCCTTCTCTACGGTCTGTCCAACTCAATAAATCTCGTGCAAATTGCGCACGCAATGAAAAGTTCGCCTCTGGACCCGCTCTTGGCTGTAGCAATCGTCGTGATCGTCCTCGGGTTTGGCTTCAAGGTCGCGGCGGTCCCATTTCATTTCTGGGCGCCCGACGTCTATGAAGGAGCGCCTGCCAGCAGCGCCGCACTGATTGCCTCCAGCGCAAAGGTCGCGGGCTTCGTCATCTTCTATCGGGTGATGGTTATCGGCTTCGCGGGAGCAGAAGGCAGCGGCGACTGGAGACGTTACACGCCCGGCTGGGTTCCGGTCGTAGCAGTCGTGGCCGTTTTGTCGATGGTTCTCGGAAATCTAGTGGCCATCACGCAAACCAGCGTCCGCAGGCTTCTTGCCTACTCTGCCATCGCGCACGCCGGATACATCCTACTGGCGCTCGTAGCGGACACCAAACAGAGCTTCGTTGCTATGCTCTACTACGCGATCACCTATGCCTTAACCCTGATTGGTGCATTTGGGGTCGTCTCTATTGTGGAAGAGCAGGTCGGCGGTGAGAAGCTCTCCGACTTTGTCGGGCTCAGCCGCCGGGCGCCTGTGCTCTCCCTCTGCATGCTGGTCTTTATGCTCTCGCTTGCCGGAATTCCACCCCTGGCCGGGTTCTTCGGCAAATTCTTTCTCTTTGCTTCGACACTGTCCTCTGGACAACATACACTCGGTCTGCTCTGGCTCGTGGTTGTGGCCGTTGCCATGAGCACCGTTTCTCTCTACTACTACCTGCAAGTGTTGAAGCGTATCTATATCGCGGAACCGCCTTCCGAGATCCGCAGGATACAAGTGCCGATCGTAAGCCAGCTTGTTCTTTGTGCAATTGCGCTGAGCATTTTCCTGCTGGGTTGCGCGCCAAACCTCTTTTTGAATTGGCTGCACCAACCAATTCGCATCGCCCGTTTCTGACAGAACCTGACCGGCCAACTAATTCTCGCTCGCCGTGACGTCCTGATAACACTTGGCAGCTGGGTCGGTACCGTCTCGAAGACGAAGACGTACAGCAACAACCGAGCCGATGACCCTTACATCCGGGCGCCGTGATTCCTGGCGTTTTCCAACAATCGCGGAACACACTGTATCGAAATAAACACCTTCCCCTTTTCGAGACGCCCAGTGTTCCGACGATATCGCAGGTTCATCTTGGTGGAAAGGATTTAGATTCCATCAGCAGAGAATCGCCATTGAGGTGGATTAACAGACAGGCATATCATGGCTGATTGTGTATGAAAGCAGCGATTTACGCGGTAAACAAGAGCTTCAGCGCGTATTCCCTAAAGGAATTTCATGGACTGAAAACGGCTTTGGAACACCCGTAACGCATTCACTTTACAAGCTTTTAGCGTCAGATTTGCTTACGGATGGTGTGTTGGTTGCCCCCCAGGGATTCAGTATTATTGAAAATAAATTGAGATAGCCTTCGATAAAAGCCTTCGTACCCACTGATGTACCCCATAAAAGTTAATCCTCGTCAAGCTACACCTCGATGTGAAGGAACGATCGTTTTCAACAGATCGCGCCGCATGGCCACGCCAATGTATGTTTCAAGTGTGTAAGTGAGGACAAGCCGGCTATTGAGAACAAATCCGACCGGTATCAGCTCCGGCACGCCGGTGATGCGGAAGGCGGATTGGGTGCGGCGTTTCGTCAGAATGCCCTTACGCTGCCACTCACTCAAGAGGCGGCTCGCGGTAAATATCGTGATATTGTCCTCGTGCGCCAATTCCTCATTGGTGATGTCGAGCTCGGTTCCTTCCGGACCCCTGTGCCCCATACCCTTGGCGCGAGTTTCTGATTGATATCGTCGTGTAGTTCTCTAGCTATCCGGGCGCGCTCTTTATCCTGGGCCTCGACCAGCTTTCGAGTCACATCGAGAGCGCCTCCTGCATCTGCTTGCGCTGGCTGATGTCCTCCACGAAGATGAGAATCCCACCGGTGACCCCGTCGAGACTCCTCCAGGGACGAATCTCCCAGCTCCCAGCGCCACGAGGTGAAACGTCGTCTTGCCCAGGTCGATACCTACTGAACGAATCTGCATGTTCGATGATCCTCCTTATAAACCGCTGCTTCCACCCTCCGCCTCAGCGGAGAGTTACAGCGGCGGACCATCTCATTAGCCGGCAATTCGGAAGTGATCACACTTAGCCACTCACGCGCAACGCGCATCGCTTTAAATCGGGACGCCGGGCGGCCACGGCAGTGATCCGTCGCTCTACGGAGATGGAGTGCTCATCCGCGGAAACCCAGAAAAGCAAAATCCACCAACTCATCCCGGGTGAGGTCTTTGACGCAGAGAAGAAGATTGTTGACAGTGCAATGCGGCGAGTAGATGCTTACACCCTATATCTGAGGATATGACTGCAATTCGCTGCCCTTGCTGGCCTTCATGAGTGCAACGGGGATGTTCTGCTCACGATGCCTACTCCGTCTTGACCAACAAAGCTTTTCATTGAGGCGATATGGCCAACATCAATGGCAAAGTCTACGCGATGAATGTAGTGACGCCTATGAAGCCATGGAAGACTTGGCTTCTGCGCGTGTTTTTCTTTGTTTTGGAACACGTCAGGTCGCTACAGACCGATCTTACTAACCTGCATTTCATCCAGTTCGCTCGCTGGGTAATCGTGCCTCGCGGCGCTTTTCCATATCTCGGGGGAACCCAGAAACGGGAAAGCCTGAAATACGACTACCTGCTCTTCTTCAGCAATTTCAACGGAACCTGGAACCAGTACATCGACGCCTTTTCGGCTGTCCTGAGTCGCGGACTGAATCTTATCTGGCGCTGGAGTGAGAAGTTCCCAGGCTCCGTTCCGGTCACGCCATTCAAGAGTTACATCACCGGCGTCCAATTTGATACTGATTATTTTTTCTCCGCTTATCCGGAAGCCACGATCAATGACGTGCAATCGGCGCACATCGTGCTAACTAGACTTGACGCGCTCAGCAAGCAGGCAGAGGCGCTTTCTTCTGAAGAATTTCGCACGGCATACCGACAATTCGTGCTGGACGTTCAGGCTCATCTCGGCTCAACAGGTGCGGCCCCGGAAGTCTTCTGATCCAATCGAGGTTCGCCCATGTCTAGCCAAAACGGCAGCGTCTATGGTCTGACACTCCTTTGTCCCATCATCAACGATGACAACGCGATCCCTTCGCACGATCTGCAAATTCGCTACTACTTGTCGAAGCTATCGTTGGGGCCGGATGGTCCTTTCGCGATCGCGCCTGGGACACATCTGGCACGTCTCGTTGTGCTCGACGACGTTATCTACGTCGGGATGCCTTCTTGCGAGGAACACCTCCACTCGAAGTACTTGATCCTGGAGTGCAACTGCGACGGCGACCGCGATTCGTATCTGACGGGCTTGGTAAAGCACATTCCGGACCAACTCGACGCCATCTGGCAGCACTGCACGGGGTATCCCGGCACCAAAGACCTCACCGCGTGCCTTACTTACATGAAAAAGTGTGAGATCGAAACGACCTTCTTTTTCGCTCCTGTGAATGACAAGTCCGTGACGCAGACGCTTTCAGCCTTGCAGACGCAGCGTGCCGTTGCGGCGTTTATCGCCACACACCAGAACTGCAGTGCGGCCGATCTACAGCGCGACTTCAAGGTCTTCATCGACCGGCTCGCAAAAGTTCCTCCGCCCCGGGCCGCCGCGCATGGATTCCGCCGCGAGCTCAAGACAGGAGGCCGCAATGAGTAAGCTGAACGCCAGCGACATTCAGGGCTTCGCCATCCGCGGATATAACATGCCATTCGCTCGCTACTCTTTTCTGCGCTTCACCACACCGGAGCGCGCACGGGCTCTGCTCGAGAAGCTTCTTCCTATCGTCACCACGGGGCAGCTTTGGGACAAGAAGCCGCAAAGCGTCGTGAACCTTGCTTTCACTTATCGCGGTTTTGTTGCGCTCGATCTCCCGCTCGCTACCCTCGTCAGCTTTCCGGTTGAGTTCCAACTCGGGATGAAGGCGCGAGCTGGCATACTGGGCGATACCGGTGCGAATGCTCCAGAACACTGGGAGAGCCTGTGGCAGGAAGGCGACGTGCATGTCTGGCTCGCCATCAACGCCATGAGCCCTGAGGCCCGCGAAGCGCAATTCCAAGCAGTGAAGGCGCTGCTCGAGAGCACAAGCGGCGCGCTTTTGCTCGGAACGCAGGATGCTGCGTCCTTGCCGAAAGATGGCGAGCCCACCACGCAGGAGCACTTCGGCTACACGGATGGCTTCGGCAATCCTGACTATCTCGGCGTCTGTCGCAACACTCAGCCCGGTCAGGGCAAACTGTCTGCGGATGGCAAGACCTGGGTTCCGCTGGCCACGGGCGAGCTGCTGCTAGGTTACGCCGATGAAGCTGGAGAGCTTCCTGTTGCGCCCATACCGCATTTGCTCGCCGCGAACGGCACCTTTATGGTGTATCGCAAGCTGCGCCAACGCGTCGGAACGTTTCGGGCCTTTCTGAACCAATGGGCGGCCCGCTACGGAGCCGGAGACAGCTATGCTAAAGAGAAGCTGGCCTCCAAGTTCATCGGCCGTTGGCGCGACGGTACCCCTATTGAGCTATCGCCCGACCGCATTGACCAAAGCATCGTGCAGGATCCCAATCGCAGCACAAATTTCCAATACGGCGATGACCCTGTTGGAATGAGGTGCCCACTGGGCGCGCATATCCGCCGCGTGAATCCACGTGATACGTTCGGTTTCGAAGGCCGTCTGATTCATCGACGGCGGATCTCCCGGCGTGGGCTGCCGTATGGTCCGCCCGCACCAGCCGAGGACACTGCGGAAGGCCAGGACACAGACGCTCTGGACGCGACCGATCGCGGCATCGCGTTTATGGCGCTGAACGCCAGCCTGTCCCGTCAGTTCGAGTTTGTACAGCAGCAGTGGATCTCGTATGGAAACGATGCCAAGCTCGGCAACGAGAAGGATCTCCTGATGGCACATCACGAACTCGGAGAACGCTTCGGTATTCAAGGTGACGGGTCGTCGACGAACCCTCCGCTCTTCTGCACCGCTTTGCCCAACTTTGTAGAACTGCGTGGCGGCGATTACTTCTTTATCCCGAGTATTACAGCTCTCGGGATGCTCGCGATGAACCTTGTCGACCCACGCTGAAGCGTTCAAAGGAGCGCCTAATACATACGTCCATGCTCGCCTCGCGATGGAGTCGTCACTCAGGCAGATGCACGCTAGAATTCCAGACACCGTAATGACACGAGGTGATCCATGAGCAAAGCACTGAAGGCTCTTGTATGGATCGGAGCTGGAGTTGGAACTGCGGCTCTGCTAGTAAAGGTCCTTCGGCGGCCAGGGGTCAAACGCGCGCTTGGGGATCTCTTCAATTCGGGCTGCACCAGAGTGGACCAACAGATAGGCTGGAGCACGCTGTCGACCATTGGCGGCTTGGTCGACTTGGTGGGCATTCGCAATTCGCTTCGAGCGAAAAATCTCTACGACACAGGCGTACCCGAGGTGACGGAGCAGAACCCGCTGCCATCGCACTCGAACGTGGACGTATGGCGCTCAGCCGACGGCACATCCAACGATTTGAAGTGTCCGTTCATGGGCAGTGCGGGAACGCGGTTTGGCCGCAACGCGCCGCTCGCCATGACTTGGCAAGAGCCCATGCCGGTGGTGATGACGCCCAGCCCACGGGTAGTAAGCCGTGAACTGATGACGCGTGAGAGCTTCACGCCGGCTACGACTTTGAACCTGCTCGCCGCCAGCTGGCTGCAGTTTCAGATTCGCGACTGGTTCAGCCATGGGCAATCGGTGAAAGACGATCCGTGGATGATCCCGCTGGCCGAGAACGACACGTGGCCTCAGCCGGACATGAAGGTGTTGCGGGTGATGCCCGATCCGACTCGTGCCGCCGCTGACGCGGGAAAGCCGGCGACGCACATTAACACCGAAACACATTGGTGGGACGCATCGCAGCTGTACGGAAGCTCGGTCGCCTACAGGAACAATGCACGGTCAGGCGTCGATGGGAAGATTAAGCTGGGTAAGGATCATCTCGTCCATCCCGACGCACAAGCCCTGGTTCAGCTGCAAAGCGCTTCGCTGGCAGGCTGGTGGGTTGGACTGGAGATGCTCTTCACGCTGTTCACGCTGGAACACAATGCAATCTGCGATGCGCTGAAGGCCGCTTATCCCGAGTGGAGCGATGACGATCTGTTCGAACATGCAAGACAGGTCAACGCCGCGCTTATCGCCAAAATTCACACCGTCGAGTGGACCACCGCCATCCTTGGCCACCCGGTGTTGCAGATTGCGATGCGCGCAAACTGGTGGGGTCTGGCCGGCGAGCACATCAAGAACTTATTTGGCAGACTTAGCGGAAACGAAATCCTGAGCGGAATTCCGGGGTCCGAGACCGACCACTTCGACGTGCCTTACACGCTCACCGAAGAGTTCGTGGCGGTATATCGTATGCACCCACTGATTCCGGATGACATCACATTCTGGTCGGCGCAGGACGGGCGTCAATTGCAGCAGATCGGTTTCCAGGCGATCGCCGGCGACAGCGCGCAGAGCATCTGCGATGCGATCACGATGACGGATTTGTTTTATTCGTTCGGGCAGATGCATCCAGGAGCGGTGACTTTGCACAATTACCCGAGAGCGCTGCAGCAGTTCACGCGTCCCGATGGTGTCCTGATCGATTTGGCTGCGCACGACATTATGCGTTGCCGCGAACTAGGTGTGCCGCGCTACACGAAGTTCCGCGAGATGCTTCGTCTGCGGCCGGTTCGGACGTTCGAAGAGCTTACGGATAATCCCACGTGGCGCGAAGAGATCCGCCGCGTATATGAAGGTGACATCGATCGCGTGGACCTGATCGTTGGCCTGTTCGCCGAGACTCCACCCAAAGGGATTTGGCTTCAGCGACACGGCCTTCCGCATCTTTGTGCTGATGGCATCGCGAAGGCTGAACAGCGACCGGTTCTTCACCACCGACTTCACGGAAGAGGTGTATAGCAAGGCGGGGATGGACTGGATTCGCGATAACACAATGAGCACAGTTCTGTTGCGGCACTTACCCGGATTGGAGTCGAGTTTGCGCGGTGTGCGCAATGCATTTGCGCCATGGGCGGCCGTAGGCAATACGACAGCACCGCACGCCACCTGATCGCGCAGGCTCAAGAATGATTGGGCTGCGTACCGTCATCGTGAAGGGGCCGCCCCGTTATCACAATTCATGGCTGACAATATTCCACAACCCGAGCCCCGCGCAAGACGAGCCTGGACGGTGATACTGGCTTGGATCGGCGCCATCTCGGCGGTACTCGGTCTTATCGGAGCGGTCACCGGATTCTTCGGCAACATCCAGGGACACCTGCATCGCAACGCACAGCGTGACGCGCAGATGTCCATCGCGCAGTCGCAGTTTCGTCAAGGAGATTACCAGGCGTCCGTGCAGAGCTATGCAGACATTCTGAAAGCAGATCCCCTGTATGGTCCCGCACTCGATCAGCAGCTTCAATCCACGATGCTTTGGGTTGAGAACTTCCAAACCTCCGGGGCGGTCGTGGCGCCCCAGTTGGATCAGATCATCACCATTCTCGAGGCCGGTCTTGCACGTACCAAGGGCGCGCAGGCGGCCGACGTGGAAGCCCATCTGGGTTGGGCCCACTGGCTGAATCAGCATGTTGCAGAGCGAGAATTTCCTCCCAATGCAGCCGCGGAAAGGGACTACCGGTCAGCACTGGCCGCCGACCCCTCGAACGCCTACGCGAACGCCATGTTGGGAAACTGGCTCACGCAGAACGGAGGGAGTCTGCCCGAAGCGATTCAACACTTCAACAGCGCGGTCGCAACCGGCAAGGCGCGTCCGTTCGTGAGAATGCTGCAGCTCGCCGGCCTTAAGAATCGCGATGAGCCTGGTTCAAGGGCCGCACTGATGAAAGCCCTGAACGATATGCGCAAAAGCGGCGAGCCCTTAGATGACGACACGAAGCACCGGATTCTGGACTTCTGCTGCGACCCCGGAGTGACCGATCATGCAGAGCTCACCGAATCGCTTTCCGCGGTGTCCGCGCCAGACGCCTGGCAGACTTACTTGTGGCTCGATGATCGGCAGGACGCAGGAAACGATGCGAAGTACCAGCATCTCGTCCATGATTTCATTGCTGCCAACCTTGCGGAGATATCGGGTGACAAGCAGAAAGCATTGGATGAGTATCGGGCGTTACAGGACGAATTGAAGCATCGGGGAGGGACCCTGGCAGATTCGGTGAGTCAAGCCGTTGCAAGGCTGTCCCATGTCTGAGCGGAGCCGGATGCCCTGCGCTCAGTGGGCTTTTCGGAGCCGATTTGGTTGATGCCTGCAGAAAGTGGCTACTACCAGCCTCTTGTTCTCGCAAGATGGCCATAGTTATTTTTGCAACGTCGGCTTTGCGGTGACTGCGGCCTTGGTTGTTTCCGAAAACCCCGTTTTGCGGGAATTGCGGCAGGCTTGCTTAAGCGTCATTGCTACAATCCCGCCATGGCTACGTATCACGTGGAACGCGATGATTACGCAGGTTGGAGTCCCACGGGCCGCAACTTTGCTCTGATAAGCGCCGCCATAGGAGCAGTCGGCCTGCTCTCGTGGATGTCCTTGCATGGCCATCTAGGAGTCTTTCGGTCCAGTGCCGCGTCCGATCAGCTTTTCCTTGGGGGTCTTGTCTGGCTGGGAATCGGAGGCTTCTGCCTTATGGCCTTCGCTGCATTAGGGTCCATTCTGCTTTCCTTTAAATCACGCGGGTCTGTCAGCATCACGGCTGAAGGCGTTTTCCGAACAGTCGACACGCGTACCCGATTTCTTGCATGGGCTGAGATTGAAGGCCTTGTCCCCATGCCTTACGGAGGTGTAACCCTCGTTGCCGCCCCCGGCAAAGTGGATATCGTGATCCCGAGATTCCTCGACGACTACCGAGCTTGCGTAACTGAAATCAAGAATCACAGCATCCAGGCAATCTCCCCCAGCAGGCTTAGGAGAAAACGAAAGACGACTTGGATTGAGTCGATTAGGGCTTTCTTGCTGGCCTGTCTCGTTAGCCTTGCCATGAACTCCCATGCCTCTCACCGCGTTCGCATCGCAGCCTTCAGCGCACTTATTGCAGGCGTGGCTTGGATGCTGAAGTCCAGCTGGGAGAAAACCGATCAGACGATACCTCGGTGGGTTGAAATTCTCATACTTCTCGGTTTGGCACTCTACGTATTCCGGCGCATGACCTCAGTTGGTGACACTGGTTCACATGGGGCGCAGCTAAACGACCTTCCTCGAAAGTAGGGTTTTCGGCAAGTTCATGGCGTCTGAATCGCTGGGCGGCGGCGAACTTTCCGAAAACTCCGTATTTCGCGCAGTTCACTTTGAACGGCTGTGTCGCAGACTGCCCGGCTGGGCTGCACCACGCCGAGCGCTCGCCAGTCACGACTCACTGACGATCGCATCGAGATGTATTCCGAGATCCCAGTAGTCGGTGAGCCACCACGGTTCAGCGACCGACCAGGGATTTCGGTTTGACCGCGTTCACCAGAGTCAACCGGGTATCGTGCGTTAGGTCACTCATCTGCAGGTTGTAACCATTGGGCGTGGTGGTGTGATAACTCTTGAACGCAGCCACGTGAATATCGTCGTTGGTGGATGTGTCGACACGAGCCTTGAGGCCGCGCCTCTCCAACTCCGCCTTCACGACGTCCGTGTCCCATGGCGAGATTCCAAACGAGATGTGATCGACGCGCGCGTTGTGCGGCGCACCGGTGCCTTTTCCAAAGTTTGGGTCGTTGGCGTTGCCTCCGCGGATGATCATATCCCCGATCTCTCCGATGAGGAGTTCTTGCTGACTCCCTTCGTCGTATGTCTCCTTCCACCCCAGGAGGTTGGAGTAGAAGGATGCGGTCGCCTTGTAGTTAGGCACCTGGTATGAAAGATGATCCATCCAGACGGTTTTCCATCCAGTCGATTCAAAGGGCGAGGCCTCAACAAGTTTCGCGGACGTTCTTGCAGACGAGGAAGTCTGGCGGTCTTTCGCGAGACCGTGCCCGTTAGCGATCTGAATATCCAGTCCGTCGGGGTCCTTCACGTGGAAGCTCTCGAACCCTCTGCCATCGTTGTCAATGACTGGCGACAGGCCGCGTTTACGGAGTTCGGCCTGCACTGTTGGGGCATTCCATGGCTCGATGACAAAGCACAGGTTATCCACTACGGCGGTCTGCTGGCCGGGCGCCTGTTTGAAGATGACCGAACCCCAGGGGCCGATGTCCAGGATGGCCTGCTGCCCGTCATCGTTTCGGAGCCTCCAGCCCATCAACGCAATGTAAAACGCAGCCTCCTTCGGATAGTCCGCAACCCGGAAGGTAATGTGATCCAACGCCACTGTTGTCCAGCCCGTGGGTGCAAATACTGGCTGGATCGGGGCCGTTGCTACTTCTGCGGTTAGTGGGCATATCGGCGTGCTATAGCCATCCCTGCACTTGCCCTGACCGAATGCGGACGCCACAAAGGATACGACACACGCCATCATTCCGAAGGCCTTCAGCAGCTTGGAGCCGGGGGACGCCGCGCTGCGGCAGAGGTTTGATGGCTTGGCTAGCATGTTCACGTTTGGCTCCGTTTTGTGGCAGCATACCATCCTCATCGTCAAGGCGAATCGTGATTCCCGTTCCCGTAAAGTCTCGTTTTCGGCAAGTTCGGTTGAGGTTGCCGATAACCCCGTTTATCGGGAACTTCGGCTCGCGCCTCCTACATCCTCATTTCGCCATTGGCTGAATTTCTGCTTTTGTCGTCCCAAGCCTCCCGTAGAAACTGGATCATTCGTTGGGGAGTGATCACGCCCACAACCTGGCGCACCTCACTCCTGCTTACCACAGGGAGTATGCCCGGATTGTTTTCAAGACGTTGCAGCACTAGTTCAAGTTGATGGTCCGGGTGCACATGTGCGCAATCCCGTAGAAGCGAAGTGATTGTAGCGTTAGCCATTCCTGACTGATGGGCTAGCTCAATTTGTTGCCGAGTGACGATACCCGAGTAGAGTCCATCGCTACCCACCAGGAAAGATTGCGAGTCAGTTGCAGTGATGCATTGAGCCGCACTCTCAACCGAACTGTCCAGAGGGATGAGGGTAAAGTCCTTTGTCATGACGTCGCGAGCTTGCCAGACACCGGCGGGCATGCGACCGCCAGTTTGAGGCAGGTAAACGTGGTCTTGCTGGAGCAGTGCTTTGTACAACGGGACGGGCTGATACCGTCTTGAGATTAGGAGACTGATCATGTTGGCAATCATGAGCGGCACGAGGACCTGGTAGTCCTGGGTGAGTTCGAAGATCATGAACACCGATGTCATCGGAGCCCGGATGATCCCCGCAAAGAGGGTGCCCATCCCGACCAGGGCGTATGCGCCCGGATCGCCGGTAGGAAACGGAGCAAAGCGATGCACGAGCAGTCCAATGGTGCCGCCTGTCATCGCTCCCAGGTAAAGGCTTGGCGCGAAGATGCCGCCGGCGTTCCCTGATGCGTAGGAGACGATCGTCGCTACGAGCTTTGCAATGCACAACAATGCGACCGTCTTGAGGAGAAGACCTCCATTCAGCGCCTGGTCTACGTAGTCGTAGCCAACACCAAGTACCTGCGGGAAAAAAATAAGGATCACACCAATGACCAATCCTCCAAGGGCAGGCTGGTAGATACGGGTCCGTTGCGGCATCCGGAGGAAGACCGCCCGCAGCCAAAGCAGGCCTTTGCAGAAGGCTACTGAAACTCCACCGCCGACGAGGCCAAGAACCGCGTAAGCGGCTAATTCGGCTGGGTCGACCAGGTGATATTGCGGGACATGGAAGATGGGGTTGTTGCCCAGGATCGAACGCTCGACGATCACGGAAGCTACGGATGCAACAACTGTAGAGCCTAACAAGGCCGCATTCATGTCTCCGATGATTTCTTCGAGAGCAAAGAGTACAGCTGCGACAGGGGTGTTGAACGCAGCAGAAAGAGCTGCGGCAGAAGCCACAGGAATTAAGCTTTGAGCGCGAGCGGGTGACAGATGAAACCACTTCCCGATTGAGGAGGCGATACCCGCGCCAATCTGCACCGATGGCCCTTCCCGTCCCATGGAGTGGCCCGAACCGATGCAGAGTACGCCAGTCACAAACTTTCCGAAGGCTACGCGTCCCGGCACGTGCCCCTGATGCAGATGATAGGCCGCTTCAGTCTGGGGGACTCCGCTGCCGCGTGCCTCTGGGAAAAACCTGGCCAAGAGGAATCCTGTAACGAGGCTCATCAGAGTTGGGACGAGGATGTAGCGCAGATTGGAAGGCGCCATACCGAAGAGAAGATATGTTGTGCCTTTGATGGCCAGGGTGAACAACACGGCGGCAAGGCCGGCGAGTATTCCAATAATGATGGTCAGTGCGAGATAGATGTGATTTTCACGCAGGCGCAGCCTCTGTATGAGTGGCGTATTGGCGGCGCTCATTGTTGCCCGCCATTGTGCTCGAGGCCAATCAGAAGCAGCGCCTCATCTGCAGCCGACGGGTGTCCGCAACTGCTTGAGGTTGCCTTTTCGATTCTCAGGATTACTCCCATCCCGGACTTCACCGCGTCGTAGTCCGCTGGATGCTCCGGATTGTTGAGTGTGGGTTCGATGGCAAGGGCCTCTGCCTTCAAGGATTGCAGGTGGGTACTCGTCTGAGGGTTCGAAGTTTGATTCAGGCATGTGTCCAGCCTCTGAAGGGAGCGGTTAAGGCCCAGAAGAAATCGGTTCTGGCGCTCCTTAGCGCTGAGATGCGGAGCAAGCGGGTCATCGTCCAGCACCATCTCCGCGAGTGCAAGATCCTGACGTGTCTTCTCGGACGTGGGGTCTGCCACCAAGCCGGCTTTCAGGTATTCCGCGGCCTGGGTATAGTCTCCAAGTTGAAACGAGGTTTCACCGGCGCCGGTGAGCGCTTCAATGTTGTGACTGTCCAGTCGTAGAGCTTCCATCTGATGCTTCAGCGCGTGTGGGAGATCACCCGCTGCAAGGAACATGCTTGCCGCATCCAGATGCGCAGGGACCGTATCAGGCAAATCAGCTTCGAGAATAAGCAGTTCGGAGATTGCCAGGTCGCGTTTCTGACGATTGAGCAGCAGGCGAATCAGTTCGATCCGCAACTGTCGCCTGCGGTCATCCACCTGCGTGCCACTCCATCGGCCATAGAGCGCGTTCTGATAGTAGTTCACGGACTCAGAGATATCGCGGTCCTGTGACGTCAGACGGGCCAAATAGATATTGATCTCCGCATTTTCGGGGTCTGACTCGCGTAACCGTAACAGCAATTGCTGCGCTTCGGTGTTGTGACGACCGGCCGCCAGGGCATTGGCCAATGCAAGAGCATATTCACGGTTGTCCCGGGCGTCTACGGTTGCATTGCGAAAGTACTGAATTGCTTTCTCAATCTGTCCAGAGCTGACGTATTCCTTGCCTTGTCGGTACCAAAGACTCGCAATTCGGGTCTCCATTTGCTGTTCCCTGGTGGCCATGTTCTTGGTGAAGGCGAACACCAAGAAGGTCGCAAAGGCGAGAGCCACCAAAACAAATATCTCTTTGTTCAATAGGCGAGATGTCTGTTCTTCCGCCACAGAACATTAACTCCAGGAGCAGCACTTCGGTGGAGTTCACAAGTTCTTTTCGCTCGTTCTCGGAGGAGATTATACCTTTCCCAATTTAGCGTTCGCTGCGACGAACTTTGCCCCGACAACGTGAGCGGGTGTACTCTCCACGCGAGACTGATATCTATCCTGGCGGAGACGCAGCGATGGAGATTGTCACGAGTACTGCAATGGACGTTGCGAATGAGATCGGGGATACCTCAATTTCGTTGAGCAATATCCTTTTCGCGATGGATTTCTCACCTAGCTCGTTGCGAGCGTATCCATACGCGGCGGACATTGCTCTTCGCTATGGAGGCAAGGTTTTCGTGGCCCACGTTATACCTTCTGAGGACTGCGACGAGGTGCCGTCAGCAGAACAGGTCAAGCTGGACAGACTCTTGGAGGCCGCTGCCGAGGCAGGTCTCAGTGATCCGATCGGAGCGCTTCGCCAGATCCCTCACGAGGTGGTCATTGACCACGGAGATATCTGCGCGAGGCTCATGACAACCGCACATAAGTTCAAGATCGATCTGGTGGTGATCGGGACGCATGGTTGGCGAGGTGTAAAGAAGCTACTGAAGGGCTCAACCGCTGAAAAGATCGCTTGGCTGGCGACCGGCCCCGTACTGACTGTCGGACCCAGAGTCTCACCCCGATTGGGCTTCAAACGCATTCTCTATGCGACAGATTTTCTGCCAGCTGCCGCACACGCGTTGCCCTATGCTGTTTCATTGGCACAAGAGTTTGGTGCCGAGCTGCTCGTTCTGCACGTGAACGATCAGTCCGACCAGGAGTCTCCCGCCGAGGCAGGTTCCAAAACCTTCGAGTTTCTGCATAAACACTCAGCCCGTTACGCAAATGCCGGAATCCTCGATGAATCCGGGATCCTTGTGGATTTCGGTCCCGCTACGGACCTTATCCTGGAACACGCCACCGTTCGGAATGTCGATCTGATCGTGATGGGGCTCAAGCATCTAGACGGCCTAAAGGCTCGAATCGGAGCACATCTGCCCGGCTCAACGGCCTATGAGGTAGCTTCGCGAGCGCCGTGCCCGGTCCTGACAGTGCCGCTACGGAAGCAGGCAGCCAGGTTGACACAATAGAGGTTGATGCGGTCTATACACGCCGTTCCAATTCTTTCCTCGGTTGATGCCACATCGTGCGCTACCGACAGCGGATTAGTTCCGATATGTCGCCTTAGCCGAAGTGATCTTCGTAGTGCCCGCAAAGTCTCGTTTTCGGCAACTTAGGTTGTTGTTTCCGATAACGCCGTTTTTCGCGAAGTCCGGATACCTGTTCGTCGATGAGTGAATTGGCGATTTACCACTCGCTCAGATATTGGCATGCTCGATTGAAGCGCCGCTGGACTGAAGCCGTGAATCATTCGGGATTGTCTTAATTTCTTCATTTTCTTTCGGCCTCTTTCGCTGATTGAGCCGCCGTCCCGGGCTTTCCCCAGTCTTTGTAAAGCTGCGCGAGCCATTTGTGAGCCAGATCCAGATTGTAGCGGTCAGGGACGTCGATCGCGTCCTTTCGGGCGAGCATTCCCTGATAGCCCGCAACCAGCAAGGGCTCGGCTTCGGCGAATTTCTTTTGTCCGGCGAGGCTCTCGCCCAGCAGGCTCTGCGCGCGGAAATGTTGCCAGTCGTCAGGCTGAATCCTGCTATCGGTCTGCACGGCCTCGCGGGCGAGCGGTTCCGCCTCCGCGAATTTCTCCTGGGAGACATAGGCCATCGCCAGATCCGCTGCGGCGATCATCGTATCGGGATTTTCGTTCCCCAGGGCGTGTCGGCGTCCGGCGAGAACCCGGGTAGCGGCCGCCTCCGCCAAAGCGTAATTGCCCTGCATTTGATAGATAGCCACCAACTGCGACAGGATTCCCAGTGTTTCTGGATGCTCGGGACCCAGCGTGCGGCTAGCGGCCTCGAAAGCCTGATTGCAGAGCTGCTCGGCCCGGGCATAGTTGCCCAGCATGGCATTGGCATAGGCCACATTGGTCATGGTTATCAGCGTGTCGGAATGCTCAGGGCCCAGAACGCGACGCTCGATTTCAAGGACCTGGCTGAGGAGTTGCTCGGCTTGCGCATTGTTTCCCCCGTTCCCGTATTCAGCGGCCAGGGCAGACATCGTGGCAAGCGTTTCGGGATGGTCGGGACCGAGTACGCGGCGCTGAATATCGAGCACCTGGCTGAAGAGCGCTTCGGCCTGTGCGTGTTTGCCCTCACTGGAGTAAGCCTCGGCGAGGCTCTGCATCACGGCAAGAGTAAGGGGGTGCTCCGGCCCGAGCACGCGGCGCTCGCTTTTCAAGCCTTGGCTATAGAGTTGCTGGGCCTGCGCATATTTGCCCTCGTTCCGGTACAGGCCAGCGAGATTGATCATGGGCTTTAGCGTGTCGGGGTGGTCCGGTCCCGACACGCGCCGCCTTATCTCCAGAGTCTGACTTAGAAGCGACTCAGCCTGTGCGTACTTGCCCAGCTTCCAATAATCGATGGCCAGATTGTTCATGCTATTGAGCGTGTCGGAATTTTCCGGACCCAGGACCCGTCGCTGGATTTCCAACGTCTGACTGTGAAGCGCCTCAGCCTGCGCGTACTTGCCTTCCTTCTCGTAAGTGCTGGCGAGATTGTTTGCCGTGTAAAGGGTGTCAACATGCTCGCGGCCCAGGACGCGGCGCTGAATTCCCAAAGTCTGGCTAAGAAGCGCTTCGGCCTGCGTGTACTTGCCCTGAAGTTTCTCGAGGGTGCCAAGGCGGCTCATGGTTCTGAGAGTCTTTGGATCCTTTTCACCGAGCACCCTGCGATCGATGTCGAGCGCGCGCTCGAACTCGTTCTGTGCCTGCGGGTATACGCCGAGATCCATGTAGGCCTGTCCAATCGTGTCTCGAATGGAGGATTCCACCTCGGGCTGCTGGTTGAATTTACCTTCGATTCGCTGGGCGGCGCGGTCGAGCGCAGTGCGGACCTTGAGATCGGGATCGGGTTTCGACTGGTTAGAGGTGCTCGCCTGAGCAAGAAGATCGTTCTGCAGAAAGTCGTTCACCGCCTGGGCGATCGCGGCTTGCCGGTTGGCGCGTATGCCCTGCCGGATGCTTACGGCGGTTGCGACAACCAGAACCAGCACGAACACCGAAGCCGTGATGAGGCCCCCCCGATAGCGGCGTGCAAACTTGCGGGCTCGGTAGCCAACGCTGGGCGCGTGAGCGCTGACCGGCTCATTGCGCAGGTAGTGCTCGATGTCGGCGGCCAGCTCCGAGGGCGTGGCGTAGCGGCGTTTGCGATCTTTCTCAAGAGCCTTCAGCGCGATGGCGTCTGCGTCGCCGCGTAGCTGCCGGGAAAGCGCGGGAATGTCGGCGCCGCGGTTTTGCGCCATCACGGCCGAGCCGGCGCCCAGCGTGCGCACCTTCGTGCTCGGCCGCGGCACATCCTGCTCGCGCAAACGGCGCAGCACTTCATCGTAAGCCAGCTTGTTGAGGTCCAGGGGCAACGCGCCTGCCAGCAGCTCGTAGAGCACCACGCCAAGCGAATAAACATCGGTGCGCGTGTCCACGTCCTGGCCGGCGGAGTCGGCCTGCTCCGGGCTCATATAGCCGAGGGTCCCGATGATTTCGCCCATCCGCGTGTACATCGTTCCGGCGCTGAGCCGCGAAGTCGCCCTGGCCACGCCAAAGTCGATGATGCGCGGCATCGGCTTACCGTCGACTTCGGTGACCAGAATGTTGGAAGGCTTCAGATCACGATGGATAATGGCCTTCTGGTGCGCGTGCTGCACGCCCTCGCACACCTGAATGAACAACTCCAGCCGCTGCCGCATCGAGAGCTTGTGCCTGTCGCAATATTCGGTGATCGGGAGTCCGACGACGTACTCCATTACGAAGTACGGCCGCCCCTCGCGTGTGGACCCGGCATCGAAGACCTTGGCGATGGCCGGATGGTCCATCAAGGCCAACGCCTGACGCTCGGATTCGAAACGCGCTACCACCTCACGCGTGTCCATGCCGATCTTTATCAGCTTGACGGCCACGCGGCGACGTACCGGCTGCCGCTGCTCGGCCAGCCAGACCTCACCCATGCCGCCTTCGCCGATCAACTGGAGAAGGTGATACGGACCAATATCAATGCCGGAGGGCAGGTGGGTCGACGCGACGCTGCGAGTAGCAAAATCGCTCTCGCTGTTCTCAGCGTTCCCGGGCATACCGAATGCGCCCCCTGGCGCTGCAATACGACGGCTGCGGCGGGGCAAGGACGCGGGGAACACGCCGACTCCGCAACACTATACTCGCGTGGCTGGCGAAGGGGAAGACAATCCTTGGCCCGCCGAACCGAGATTGCTCCCGTGGAATGGGCTATACGGAAGTGATCCCGTGTAGTGTAGTGCCTGAAGAGTTCCGTTTTGACAACTACGACTGTGAGTTGTTGCCCAATCGCGCTCCTGCATCCTGGTCGGTCCGATAATGTATCCCGCCGTAAACGCGAGCGTCGGAGATGTCGTCAGTAATCTGGTTGAATGACCCGTAGTGCAACACGATGCCGGGCACTGCCGGGTTAGACAACGTGATCGCATGTCCGCCCTCGCCGTAAAGACGTCGCATGACCTCAGCTCCCGCGCCGGATAGGTGCCGTGGGCTGAGGGATAGCTCGGGAAACATGGGGCCGGGATGAATGGAACCCAGTTCGGATCGGGATCCGTTTTCCGGTTGCCGTCCGTGTCACCCGCATGGATCGCGGTTTCGGGACGCCAGAAATTGTAGTGGTACTTGTTGAAGAATGTAGTGACCGCGCCGTCGCTGAGCGCCATGTTGATCAGGGCAAAAGCCTGTGCAATCATTCCTGCGCCGACAGCGGGGGCGCCAGGCGGCTAGTGCAGAAAACAGCGTCGAATCACTCCCTCCTCGATGCGTGTCACTTTCCACCTTTCTTTTCCTTCTCCTCTAGGTCCTCCAAGATGATCCTTTCCAATTCCTCGGTCGTTAATCGACGAACGTCGTTGTACCTTTCGACCTCTTTGGCTTGTTGTGCTTCCAACTGAGAGATCCTCTCGAGCGCTTGTCGGTAAGCATCGCGATACATTCGCAGACCGGAAGTACTTCCCTTCATGGCGTTGTTCATCATTTGCTTGATTACAGCTACATGTTTCGAAATGCGACGGCGGCGTCCACCCTCGTTGATGGTGATTTGGGCTTTCGCTTCTCGAAGCAATTCATAGTGGGATTTCCGGAGATGCCCTTCTTGAACTGATTACTCTTCGGAGGGTTTCCGTAACCGACCTTGTAGTCATTGTTCCCGTCGCTCATACTCTATCGGCCCTTTCGTTGTCTCTGCTGTTGAATGTTTCGCCGCTCTCTACATGCATTGCGTCGAGCTTCGTGTGCCTCTGCCACCGGCGAATGATGGTGTCTACGTAGAGCGGGTCTAGCTCGAGCCCATAGCACCGACGCCCCGAACGTTCGGCAGCGATGACTGCAGTTCCCGAACCGAGAAACGGATCGAGGATCAAATCGCCTCCGGCGGTGCAATCTTTGATGGCATCGGCGATCAATGCAACAGGTTTTGGGGTGGGATGGAGAGCGAGAAGATTCCCTTCATTTGAGCGCGAGAAGGTGTTGGCCCCTGGGTAGTTCCAAACGTTCGTTCGGTACCGCCCGAACTTGCCCAGCTGCACGTTGTTCCGATGCGATCCCGTTCCGTTCTTGAATAGGAAGACCAACTCATGAGCGCTCCGATAAAAGCTGCCCATGCCGCCATTGCTCTTAGCCCAGACGCACAGATTCAAGAGGTCCGTATAAACTTCCTGCCCCGCAGACAGGATCTCTCTCATGTGCCGCCAATCCATGAAGTAGTAGGCGAGGGATCCGGTATGACTGTGGTTCCGAGCTACGGTCATCGCTTTCCGGAGGAAGTCGGTGAACTCGATCGAATTCATCTCCCGGATGCCATCGCGAACTCCCGGTGATGCGTCGCGCCATTGCCGCTAGCATGGCCGTCGATGACGACGTTGTAGGGAGGGTCGGTGATCACCAGATCAGCTCGTTCGCCTTGCATGAGCCGGTCATAGCTGTCTGTGGCGAGCGAGTTGCCGCAGAGCACGCGATGCTTACCCAACTGCCACAGATCACCGGAGACAGTGACTGCTGACTCAGAAAGTTCTGGCACGCGATCACCTGGATCGGTCTCAGCCACTGCATTGAGACCATCGACGAGCAGATCGATCTCAGCGACCTCGAAGCCAATAGCCTCGAGATCGAAGTCGAGTTCCAACTCGGACAGGATCTTGAGCTGCTCGCCGAGCATGCGCTCATCCCAGGAACTGTTCTCGGTTAATTTGTTATCGGCGATTAGGAAGGCCATACGCTGCGACTCCGTGAGGTGGCCTAACTTGATGGTCGGGACCGTATCCCATCCCATCTTGCGAGCAGCCATCAATCGCCCGTGACCCGCAATGACTTGTGCTGGTCATCGATCAGCAGAGGGACCTTGAACCCAAACGACTCGATGCTCTGAGCGATTTGGCGGACTTGCTTGTCGGTATGAACTCTGGGGTTACGTGGGTCGGGTTTTAAGGATGTCGTACGAAGGTAGGTAACTTCTAATGGGGCCGTTGAAGGTTTCATCGTTCACCTTGCTCTGGATGAGCAGGGATACTGTGGCGAATTCGCAAAACAGAAAAATCAAACTGCGCTTCGAGTTTCGACACGAAAAATCAATGACTTAGAAGGCCACACGGCGACCGTTCAGCTCAAGATTTTGTCGAGTTGCTGGATAAAAGAATCCGTGTCAACATGTCTGTTTGCTCTCTCTGCAGCCTCAGAACCGCAAAGTCTCGACCATAGAAACGATGAGCGACCCATTAGAAGAATTAGGTTGCACTTCCCTGTCCCAACTCGTCTAGCTGAGGAAGTTTCTGCTTCGACCAATCGATCTCGAGGGTTGACTGCCAGCTGTTCCACGGTGAGCGATGGGTGATGATCGCCACGAAAGATTGCCTCGGTGAGGTCCGGCGAAAGCATCGCCAAATTCAGAAGGCGCGAGACATACTTCCGGTGCAAGCCCGTCTTTTTGGCAAGTTGGCGCATCGTGCAGACCTCGCCCTTGATGATCCAGTCGGACCAAGTCTTCGCTTGTGCGACCGCCCTAACCAGACTAGGAACCGGCCTGGACTGATGTTGGGCGCCCGACGCAAGGATCAATCGTACCTCGGCGCCCCGTTTAGCAAAATGGCATGGCGCCCGCAGAATGATCGACCCTGCGCACTTTTCTCGTCCGGCGCCCAGTAATTCGTCCCTCAAGGCGCCATTGCTGATTTCGATCTGTAGCGCGTCATTTTGAACGATCACACTTGAAACGACCTGGCTAATGAGTCGAGACTTTTCTTGTTCGGCGCCCTCCCTCAAACGCGTCGACCAGTGAGCCCCAGCTGACGTTAGCATCCGAGTCTCTGAGATCGACAGACCAGTAAAATGTTCGGAAAGATGAACGGCATCGTCTAAGAAAGAGCCGAGCGAGTCGATGACGCGTGCCTCGATCTCGGCGGCCGGCAGGCGCCGGACACTTCGCGTGGCGCCCGCTTGGCTGAGGAGCGTGTAGTAGAAGTAACGCCGCCCTCCCTTCGCGGAGTGGGTCGGCGTGTAGAGTCGACCATTTTCACTCGCTAACTTTCCATGCAGCATTCGGCCGGACGGCAGATTCTTGCTCCGTCGACGCTTGACCGTATTCTCGAGCAGCAACTCGCGGCAGCGGTTCCATGCTTCCTTGTCGACGAGGGCCTCATGCATGCCGTCGTAGAGCTTGCCTTTATGAGCTACCTTGCCGATGTAAAGAGGATTGCTCAGTAGATGGTAGAGCGTGCCCCTGCCGAGAACGAAGCCGCCGACTTCCCTGCCGGACGACGTGACACGTCGCTTGGTTCGGATGCCAGAATTCTCAAGCTCGCTTTGAAGATCCGTGACGCTCCTTAGAGCAAGGTAGCGAGCGAAGATCATTCGGACCGTCTCTGCCTCTGCGGAATTGACGACCAGTTGACGGTTCGACAGGTCATAGCCTAACGGCACCGGTCCGCCCATCCACATGCCCTTCATCTTCGAGGCCGCGACCTTGTCGCGGATGCGCTCTCCGGTCACCTCTCGCTCAAACTGCGCAAAGGAAAGCAGCACGTTGAGCGTGAGTCGCCCCATGGAGGAGGTGGTATTGAATTGTTGCGTCACCGAGACAAAGCTGACACTTTGCTTGTCGAAAGACTCAACGATCCGTGCGAAGTCCGAGAGGGATCGCGTGAGGCGGTCGACTTTATAGACCACTACGGTGTCGACCTTCCCAGCAGAGATGTCGGCGAGGAGCTTCCTTAGACCAGGCCGCTCTATGTTACCGCCCGAAAAGCCGCCGTCATCATATTTGGCTGGCAACACCTGCCAGCCCTCGTGTCTTTGGCTCAAGATGTAGGCTTCACAAGCCTCGCGCTGGGCGTGCAGAGAATTGAAGGACTGCTCCAATCCTTCCTCTGAGGACTTGCGTGTATAGATGGCGCATCGTCCTCTCGACTGTGGTGTGGTCATCGACTGCCCTCTTTGGGGTTCGTGCCGAAGAAGGCCGGACCCGACCACTTCGTACCCGTGATACGAAACGCGATTGGCGAAAGGCTCTTGTACACGTCACTCTTGTAGACATAGCCTTCAGCCATGACCGCAACCTCGTGAAGTTGGCCCTTCCATTCACGAATGATCTTCGTACCCATCTTGAAGCGCCGACGATTCGCGTCCGATGCAAGGCCCTCAATCGTGCATTTCCGTCTCGACTCGGATAGTCCGTAGGCATTCTCCTGGATGCGATAGACGAGGATGGGCCGCATTAGCTCCATCCGAAGCTTCGAAGCTGGCGGTGCGCCAAACTGCGCTTGCCATTCGGATACCAACTCCGGACGCCCCATGCGCGCGACGGACCGCACTTGTTCTGTAATCGGCAGCGAGTTTGCCATTCTCCCGCGTTCCTCTCGCGGTAGATACAGTGACGCTCTGCCCGGGCACAGAGTCAAGTCGAAAGGTGCAGACATATTCAGGCCAGGTTTGCGTCGAGGGGCAACGGAACGGTGGCTGCGGACGTGTCTATTGGAGCGCCTACATTTGGGCCGGATGTGGCGACTCGCTCAGCGCGCCTTGGCTTGAAGAGCGCACCCCAAATACGCTTCATTTCATGATCGATCACTCACGAGGAGCCGGCTATGAGGACTAATCCGAGTTCAATGAGTGACTTGGCGATTTCGCACCAACTCAGAATCGTTTTTTTCCCTGAACGAGAGCTTAGCGGCCATAAGATGGGAGATCGTATTTCGCTGTTAGCGTTTCCGAGACTCGAGATGCGGGTGCATGGCTTCCTCAAACTTATTCTGTTAAGTCTTGCCGAATTGTTCTTGAAATTTCTCTCGCTGAGTCGGGACACCCGGATGGGGAGCAGCGTTGATAGATGTGTTCCATGGCATCGTCAATCGTCCAATAGGCGTGTCTCCTAGCGCCCATCAATGAACAAAACTTCATCTCTGCCACCCTTGCACGGCGCTACCACGAGAAGGGGACGCTCGTCTGACAGAATAGGTGAAGGATCTGAATCTAGCTTGCCGTATCACTAGGAACGGTTACATCCAAGTCAATTAATTAATGCGCAGCTGCAGCGGGAGTCGATGAACGATTTGAACGAAAACAGATTGAAGCGGGCATTGAGGATACGGGGCCTGTCCTCTCAAATAGTCGACTATCCCGGATGATCATTTTTTCGTCGTCCAGCTTTCGCAAGACACCTACTCAACATATCGTCCCCATACTCAGGTTGGGGGCCTATTGACTACGGCTTACCTGAACCGCATCGCCACTGCCGTACCGGAACACGATGTCCACGACGCGTTCGTCGTCTTCGCCGAGCAGATGCTCGCCGACCCGCGGCTACGCACAATCTTCCGCCGCATGGTGAGCCGCGCTGATATCGCGCATCGCTATTCGTCCCTAGATCCGCAGAAAGGGTCCGGTCAGTTTTCGTCGTATGACGCGAATGAGTTTTATCGGCTCGGCAACTTTCCCAACACGTCGCGGCGTATGGAGTTATTTGAGCAGAGCGCTCCGCTGCTAATGAGGAAAGCTGTAGACCGGCTTGCACTGAACGAGAAGGAACGGTCCGGTATCACGCACGTGCTTGTCACCTGCTGCACGGGCTTCTATGCGCCGGGGCTGGACTTTGAGATCGTCGACCACCTCGGGCTTGCGGCGGGCGTGGAGCGCACGATGGTTGGATTTATGGGATGCTATGCCGCGATCAATGCGCTGAAGCTCGCGCGGCACATTGTGCGCTCAGACCCGAACGCCAGCGTGCTCATGTTGAACCTTGAGCTGTGTACGCTGCACTTCCAGGAGACACAGCAGCTGGAGCAGGTGCTCTCGTTCCTTGTCTTCGCCGATGGTGCGGCGGCAAGCCTCATTACTGCGCGCGAGGAGGGTTTTGCGCTGGACAGCTTCAAGGCGGTGATGGTGCCGGAGACACGCAGGCTGATTACCTGGAAGATTCGCGGGCTAGGTTTCGACATGCTGCTCTCTGGGCAGGTACCGGGAGAGCTTTCCCGCGCGCTGCACGAGGGTGAACTAATGGCAGAGCGCGACAGCAATGATCTGTGGGCGGTGCATCCAGGCGGACGGTCGATTCTGGATGCGGTCGAGAAGGGATTGGAGCTGCCGACGGATGCGCTGGCGGCGTCGCGCGAGGTGCTGTCGTGCTTTGGCAACATGTCGTCGGCGACGGTGATGTTTGTGCTGGAGCGGATGATGCAGCAGGCGCGGCCGGGGCAGCGCGGATGCGCAATGTCGTTTGGCCCGGGGCTGACAGCGGAGATGATGCGCTTCCATGTGGTCTAGTGCAGAGATCGACTTTAGACGGCGGGTCCCTCCGCGCGAGCTCCCAGAGTTGATGGATGGCGAGTGCAGCTATGAGGAGTTCCGTGACTGCCTGCGCAGCCTGGAGCAAGTCAACGGCTGGCTGCTGGGCTATCGGCCGACGCTGGCTTGGCTGGAGCGGCTACCGCGTGGGCTGCGTGATCCGGTGCGCATTCTTGATGTGGGAAGCGGCGGCGGTGGCCTGTTGCGGCAGATTGCAAGTTGGACTCGACGGCGCGGCATCGCCGTGCAGTTGACAGGGATCGATCTGAATCCTTATGCGGCGCGAGCGGCTGCGGAGTCCACGCCGAAGGAGCTCGGAATCGCGTGGGTGACCGGCGATGCTCTGGTGTATCGGCCGGAGAAGCCGGTAGATATCGTCGTGAGTTCGCTCACTGCACATCATCTGGAGGATGAGGGGATCATCGCGATGCTGCGGTGGATGGAAGCAACTGCGCAGGTAGGTTGGTTTATCAATGATTTGGAGCGGTCGGAGCGGAGTTGCCGAATGTTTGGGTGGGTGGCGAGGGTTTTGGGGTGGCACCGATTTGTGCGACATGATGGACCGGTGTCCTTCCGGCGGGCCTTCCGGAAGGAGGACTGGGTGCGGATGCTGGCAGCGGCCGAGATTTCGCACGACGCGGTGACGGTGGAGCATTGGCGACCCGGACGGTTGTGTGTGGGGCGGTGGAAGTGAGGTCGAATTCTGAACCGTCTCGGTAGACTAAGAGATATGAAGCCTATCGCCCCCGTCACCATCGTGACGCACATCGTCACGTCTAATCATCTGAGAGGCGAATGATGGCAACTTCCGCTCTGCTAGCACCCAGTTCCACCAGTTCCAGATTCAAGACTGTCCTCTGGGTCTCGCTTGGTCTCACCGTACTCTTCGTCTTCATTACCTCAGAACTGCTCCTCATCACCGACTATCCGATGTACCACGCTTACCGTCTGCAGGTCATTGCCGACCGCCGTCTCCTCATCCCGCATACTCTCGCCGGAACCTTCGCTCTTTTGATCGGCCCAATCAATTTCTCCTCGCGGATCCGCCAGCGTCACCTTCAACTCCATCGGATCCTCGGCCGCATCTACGTCATCTCCGTGTTCATTGGTTCCTTCACGGGGATCGCTCTCGCAGCAGGCCGCCCGGGTCTTCCAGGAACCTCTATGCAGGCCGCCGCATGGATGGTCTGTACCACTGCCGCCCTCATCACCGCGCGCAACCGCCAAATCACAGGGCACCGCCAATGGATGGCGCGCTCCTATGCAGTTACTTTTACTTTCGTGTCCAGCCGCGTGCTCAACCTCTGGCCGCGTTACTGGAGCCACCTCGGCGATTCTTTCGCCGCGGTCGGCGTGATCGCGTTCACTCTTGCGTCGCTACTCATCGTGGAGATCGGCCTCAACTGGCGCGAGCTCACCACGCGTCGTAACTGATCGCCGGCTGGCAGGCAATGAGATTTCCGGCACGCCGTCTACAACGCGGGTGATCGCCTTTGAGATCTGGGTATCCAAACTGTCCTATTTCCCAAAACTTGTTCCCTCGAGCTCCGAGCTGACCACAGGCCCGTAGCCACCTAGCTGTCCAATGATCCTCACCACCGCAGGCTGCTCACCCTCCAGTACCCACACCATCACATCTTTCGGTTGAAGGCCGATCAGTCGCGCAATCACACCCACGATGCCACCCAACTCCGGATGGATACGAAACACAGTCGCTCTGAGGGTTTGCCCTCCCGTCTGAAACGGCTGCTCGCCCTCCGGCGAGATCAGGAGCCGAATCAATCGGCCGCCGCCGAAGGGCGCCAGCATTCCCGCCCGAAACGGCGCTGTATTCGGCGGCACATTCAGCAGCAACGTTCCAACGAACCCATTCGCCACGTCGTTCGGCAGGTCTATGTGCTCGCTCTCGACATGTACCTTGCCGTTCCTTTCCGTTATACGGCTGGTCGCCATGCCGGTATCGGCTTCCACCGTGAAGTCGATGGGCTTTGCAAAGAACGGCCCTTTCTCTATGTGGTGGTTGCGAACTAACCGAAACGTACCCTGTTGTCTATAGGTCGTCGTCTCATCATCGATCGACCCATCGACAAAGCGATAGATCATACGCATCGTCACTTCATCGCCCTGCGACCACCTGGGTAAACTCGCCATTCGCGATGATCTTTCCAGTCTCCAGGCGGGCCACCATCAACCGATGCATCGGGTATTGAATGTGTCTAACTGGAATTTCTTCTGCCCGTGCGGCGGTGCGCAATACGATCGCCAAAATGGCTACAAAGATTCTGCCTCGCTTCATCAATACCTCGTTCCAAACGTGCAACTTGATGAGACGTCAAATTGCCTACCGCATGAGTCACATCTCAGTTTGAGATGTGACTCATCGTGGGAAAGAACGCTCTCCGAACCTCGGAAAAGAAGTAGATCCCTCCAAAAACTCTCATCAGACTGTCGGTACAAGATGATCCAGCCAGTTCCCCACATACTCCGAAATGACGATTTGTACAGAATGACTTCAACCCGGTTCTTGTCGCGTCTAATGAGAAGTATGGAATTCCGCTACAAAGAGAAATCTCCCAACAGACACGAGCGAGTCCAGGTCGGCTCCGAACCGCTCTGCTTTTTCCGCTGCAATAGAAGCATGAATCCTGCAATATCCCTCGGGAACGAATCTATCCAGCGTATTGGATCGAAGCAAGGAGATTTCAATTAGGCTGGCCACTCTGAATCGGATTCCTGTGCAAGGCGAAGTTCTCATCGTTGGTGGTGGAGTGGCAGGTTGTGCGTCTTCGATCGCGCTCGCGCGAAAGGGAGTAAGCGTCACGCTGATTGAACGCGAGCACACACCACGCAATAAGGTCTGCGGAGAGTTCTTAAGCGGTGAGGCCCTTGAGGACCTGCATGCGCTCGGCATTGACGTAGCCCCACTCGGAGCCGTGCCCATCGATTACGTTCGCCTTGCCGCAGCCAGGCGCGCCGCGGAAGCCCCCTTGCCGTTTCCGGCGGCCTCACTTACGCGTAAGGCGCTCGATACAGCGCTCATTGCAGAGGCCGTCGCGGCTGGAGTTGACGTGAAGCGCGGCCGCAGTGTGCAGGCGCTCAGCCGCACCACAGCCAACCTCTGGCAGGCTACGCTCGACAATGGCGCGACGCATGAAGCCCCAACAGTCTTTCTCGCCACCGGCAAGCATGATCTCCGCGGACACACGCGTCCGAAGGATCCTAAGCGATGGGTCGCCTTCAAGATGTACTTCCGCCTGGCACCCGAGCAGGCTGCTGATCTGGAGCGCGCCTCTGAGCTGATGCTTTATCCCGGAGGCTATGGTGGTATCCAGCCGGTTGAAGGCGGAATTGCAAACCTCTGTTGCGTGGTGCAGCAGCGGTATCTTCCAAGTGCAGGTGATCGCTGGGAGGGCTTTCTCGCGAAGATGCAGCAGGACTGTCCACACCTCGCTATGAGGCTTGCCGGTGCGGAGCCGTTGCTCGCCAAGCCGATCGCCATTACCCATATCCCATACGGTTACATCCGTCGCACGACGGAGGATGGACTCTACTGCGTTGGTGATCAGGCAGCCGTCATCCCCTCGTTTACTGGCGATGGCATATCGATCGCACTGCATACTGCACGTTGTGCCGTCGCGGCCTGCCTTGCAGCGGAACCGGCGCCGCTCTTCCAGGCAAAACTGAGGTCGGCGCTTCTTCCGCAGATGCGCCTTGCCGAGTTCGCCGCCGATGGATTGAACAACGCTTTCGCACGCGCTGTATTACCGTTTTGCCTCAGGGTATGGCCCGGTGTGATGCGCGTCACGGCGAGGCTGACGCGCGTCACCCAACCCGCCGCTGACGCAGCACGAAAGGCTCCCGAACGCGGCGGGAGCGATCAAGTGCCGACGGCGGTTCCTGGCGGACACCGAGGCAAAGATTTCTTCCACTCAAGTCTCGGTAGTCAAAACCCAGGAGAGGCGCAATGAAATCCTTCGCCGTCTTCGCCCTCGTGCTCCTGCTCGCTCCAGCAGCACTCTGCCAGCATCAAACCTTCGAAATCAATCCGAATGCCAGCGAAGTCAAGATGACGCTCAAAACCACCCATGAGCTCGTCAGCGGCACCTTCAAAATCCAATCGGGATTGATTGGGTTTGACCGCAGCACACCTGGGATGTCGGGTTCGGTGGTCGTTATCGCTGGCAGCGGGAAGACGGGCAATGACAGTCGCGATAAGAAGATGAACAAGGACATCCTTGAGGTCCAACAGTACGCAACTGTCTCGTTTGAGCCGAAATCCTATGCCGGCACCCTCGTTCCGTCAGGAGACTCGACCATCCAGATAACTGGTAACCTTAGACTCCTCGGCACGCCTCACGAAATCACTATCCCCACTCTTGTTCATCTTGAAGGCTCGACCGCGACAGCAAAGGCCCACTTTGTCGTTCCTTACGTCCAATGGGGATTGAAGAATCCAAGCTTTCTAATCTGGAAAGCGGACAACGACGTCGCGATCGACCTCTTCCTTACTGGCCAGCTCTCAAAATAGAGAGCCGCCTTCTTTACGCGCAATAGTGTCCTACGTCAGCACGTGGGTTGAGGCGAGTTCACCTTCCGCTTCGCAGGCATTCTCGAGTACTGCCAAATTAACCGAATCAACTATTCTAGGATCAAATTACTTCCTACGAGTCGGCTTGCATTGACTGACGAGAACGCGTTTGTGACGACTGATCTTGATTTCAGGCTCAAGCTCGATGAGGGCCTTCGCCTGGACTCAACAGGTCTGCCTTGTTTTTTGCAGTCGTTTTATGCGCGGACGAAGAAAGGCGCCGTGGATGATGAGTTCCGACAATAAGAGGCTTCTCGCAGCCTTGGAAGCCAACTGGCAAGCCGAGATGAAGGGTCACTACACCTATGCTGCCTTTGCGAAAGGCGAAGTCGATCCGCAACGCAGAAACGCTCTGCGGGGTCTGGCTGCCGCGGAGAAACATCATGCTGATCTGTGGGCTCGACGTATCGAGCAGCTAGGCGCAACGGTACCCCAGTATGCAGGAGACCTATCGGGTCAGGCCGACTCATTAGCAAATCGAGTTGGCGGTATTGATCTCGCACTGCGCCGACTCGAGATCGATGAAGGTCGCGACATCGCGAAGTATGGAAAGCAGATGAAAGCACTTGGCGATCAACCCAGCGTCGGGATCTTGGAAGAGGTGATTGCCGACGAACGGGAACACTATCAGACTCTTAGCAACCTCATTCGCTCGCGCCGACCTCTGCCTGCAATGCCTCCCGATCAAGCACAGGAGGCGCTCAACGACCTACTGACCGCCCGCGACAAGGGTCATACGCAAGCGGCAGGTTGGGTTGGCGACGCAATCTACGGCGTCAACGACGGACTGGGGTCGATCTTCGGCATCGTCTCTGGCGTCTCAGGAGCGACACTGGGCAATAGTCACTTTGTTCTCATCGCAGGCTTGGCAGGCATGGTTGCTAGTGCGTTATCGATGGGGTCAGGAGCGTATCTTGCGGCGAAAAGCGAACGAGAGATATTTGAGGCAGAGTTTGCAAGGGAACGAGAAGCCGTAGAGGACAACGAAGCCGAAGCTCGTGAGGTGCTCTCGCTCAGCTATCAAATCCGAGGTCTTCCCGAAGAAGACGCTGAGCGATTCGTCGATCACCTCGCCAAGAATAAAGAGCAACTCGTCAAAGCCCTGGCGCGGGAACGTCTCAGCACAACAGAAGAAGGGTTGAGTAAACCCATCGTTTCCGCCGTCTCTGGAGCCTTGTCCACAGCCATTGGAGCCCTAATCCCGATCGTTCCCTTCTTCTTTATGACAGGCATACCCGCGGTGATTGTCGCGGCAATCGTGTCACTCATCGCTCATTTTGCAGTAGGCGCCGCAAAGTCTCTCATAACAATTCGCTCATGGTGGAGCAGCGGATTTGAGATGACTTGGATTGGTGCGCTCGAAGGAGGGGTCACTTACATCATCGGCATAGGTTTAGGGAGAATTGGAGGAGGCCAGTAGCTTTCATGGTGCGGATGGTCGGCAAAGAGGAAGTTAACACTGGCTACGGCTTCGCCGCTCGGATCGACATGAAGAAATCGTCATCTGCTGGCTCTCTACACAACGCTTCGGTGGTCGTCTAACTCAGTAAGCCCTCACGAGCATGTTTTCTTCCGGTCACTTCACGCTCATTTCGTTGATGCTTTTCGCTTGCCTGACCTCCGTCCATTCCCAAGCTCAATCGGAGACCGACACAGTCCCGGCGCACACTCCGCTACACATCCGCGCCACGCACACCGCCCACCTGCACATCGGCACGCCGGTCACAGGCGTCCTCACCGAACCCGTCTACCTTCACGATCACCTCGTCCTCCCGGAGAACACGACAGTACTCGGCGTTGTTACCGGCTACGCGCCCGTCAACCGCAAGCTCCGCACCCAGGCCCTCCTCAACGGCGACGTAACTCCGCTCCACGATCCGGTCGTCGACTTCAACCGCCTTCAACTTCCCGGCTCTTCGCAACAGATTCCCATCTCCAGCGTCGGCCTCATCCGCGACACCCAGCTCGTCCGCTTCACCGTCCGCAAGAACCGCCCCACCTACGTCCAGCAGGCCCAGGACATGGCTCGTGCGCAAATCAAATCCGTGCACGACACCTTCTTCACTCCCGGTCGCACCGACCGCGCCCTCCGCCTCTTCTACTCGCAGCTTCCGTATCACCCCCAGCGCATCTGGGCCGGAACCGGCTTCATTGCGGAACTCAACGCTCCGCTCGATCTGCTCTCATCGCAGCCCGCTCCCGCTCCGCGAGCCTCATCTGCAACGCTGGATTCGATCACGGTTTCCGCGCGCCTCGTGACGCCGATCGACTCTAGAACCTCCAAAGCGGGTGACACAGTTACCGCTACGGTCACGCGCCCGGTCTTCGACAACGACCACAACCTTCTTGTCCCTGAAGGCGCCACGCTCGAAGGCGTCGTCACACGCTCTCGCCCCGCGCGTTGGCTCGGTCGCAATGGCCAACTCCGCTTTGGTTTTCGCGACCTCGCCGATGAAGTGGGCACCGCACACGTCGACGGCAACGTCACCGGCGCCGCCGGGGCCAAGGCCGAAAACCTCACCGTCGACGAAGAGGGAAACGTCAGCGCCAACCCCGATAAGGGAAAGGTGCTCGCTCCGGCGCTGCTCGCCTTCACGGCCGCGCTCGGTCATGACGACGACGGCGGCGTCGGTCAGACCGTCGTCGGCTCCAACGGCTTCGGCCTTGTCGCTCGCTTCATCGCCTTCTCCAACAACAAGAACATTGCCACTGGCTTCGGCATGTACGCGCTCGCCAAATCCGTCTACTTCCGCTACATCGACCGTGGCCATCAGGTCACGTTCCCTCGCGACACTGAGGTCGAGGTCCAGCTCGTCTCACGCACTGCGAGCGAGCACACCTCCGCAGAGCCGCACGGAATACCGCCCCGAGGCACTCAGGTCAAGCTTCCATAAGCACATTCGAGGTAGAGACAATGCTTTCTCGCAATCTGGGCGTCACTCTGGAAAACGCTCAAGTGGCAACGCTATTTTCGCTCTGCTATTCACTTATCTGGTGCGATGTTAGCTGCGTAGGAGTGGCCTCCCGTGAGCGAGCTTCTGCTCATCATTTGTATGGTCTCGGCGAGAGCAGCCGCGATTGGCATTCGATCGCTTTGCGGATGCGCACATCGATCTAAGTAATCCATCGTTCTATCACTTCGTCATTCGTAAGAGACGTTCGGGCGAGATGTCCCATCCGGTTCTGAAACGCCTTGCCACATTGGCGAGTTTCCCATCCGTCTTGAACGTTTAGACTATGCACCAGACGAGGTCCCATACCCATTCATGCGTGCTCACAATTCCGCGCTTCGCCGTCTCGTGCCGTTCTTTCTTGGCATCATCTTCACGGTTTTTATCGCAGTTGCAGGCGGTTACCTTTACTTGCGTTATGGCCATCCCCCCGTTGCTGTGAATGATCCGGCGTTCCCCAATGAGGCCCAGATTGTTCATATGCCGCTTTCTGCGCGCATCGATCGCGAGATTAAGAAGTCTCCATTCCCAGCCAGCGAAGATGCATTCCAACGGGGAGCGGAGGTTTACAGAGAAGACTGTGCCTTCTGCCACGGAATTCCCGGCGCGGATTCCGCCTATGGCGCCTCCATGTATCCCGCTGCTCCGCAGCTCTGGCGAAAGCATAAGAAAGGTAATGTTGTCGGAGTCTCAGATGACGAGGTGGGAGAAACCTACTGGAAGGTGAAGAACGGAATTCGCCTCAGCGGTATGCCGACGTACGAGGACCTGCTGTCCGATAGTGACATTTGGGACGTAAGCCTCTTACTCAAGAACGCTGACCAACAGCTGCCCGACCCTGTCATGAAGGTTCTGAAGGCGCGTTAGCTGTGAAGCGGCTCAAAGTTTAACGGCCTTGTCATTTTGAGACGCCGAGAATTTGTAGAACAGCTTCGATCGAGCCGTTGCGCATCAGAGAAGGCGATAGACTTGATGTTTTCCAACAATGCAAACCGTAATGCTCGACCCAACTGGGGAGATGTTCACCTTTGCGAAACGTGACTTGTTGCGAGGCGGTTGGGTGTTTGTTTCTCTGTCTCACTCTCCTGCTTGCAACAAATTTCCACCACATGTTTGCGCAGAAGCTCGTCCACTACGCGACCCCGCCTGACGCAAAACGCGGTGAGATCGTCTATAAAGCGGGCTGCATCGCCTGCCATGGTGCAGAAGGCAAAGGGGCCGACGAAGCCAGCACGGTCTTCGTCCGCCCGCACACCTTCCCCGACTTCACCCGCTGCGACCAGACCACGTCCGAGCCCGACTCCTCCTACAAAGTCGTCATCCTCCACGGCGGCCACGGCCTCGGCTTCTCGCAGATCATGCCCGCCTTCGGCGACATCCTCACCGATCAGCAGATCGACGACGTTATTGCCTACGTGCGCAGCTTCTGTCACAACACTGGCCACTACCCTGCCGGCGAACTTAACCTCCCGCGCGCGCTCATTACTGAAAAGGCCTTCCCGGAAGACGAGCTCGTCATCTCCACCGCCGCTGACGCCGGCTCACCCGCGTCCTGGACCACCGATGTCATCCACGAGCAGGCCTTCGCCGGCCGGAACCAGATCGAGATCGATGTCCCCATCAACTACGCAGTCATGAACAATCAGAGCCCCGCCCGAAATAACGACTGGACCTCCGGCTTCGGCGACGTCACCATCGGCCTCAAGCGCGAGCTCTACTCTAACCTCAGCGCCGGCTCCGTCCTCAGCGCACAAGTCGGCTTCCTTCTCCCCACCGGCGACAGCAACCGCGGCTTCGGCGCAGGCACCCCCACCTTCGAACCCTTCCTCGCTTACGACCAGCTCCTCGGCGAACGCAACTTTCTCCAGTTCCAGCTGGGCGGCGACGTTACTTTTGACCCCAACAAATCTCCGCGTAGTCTCTTCTTCCGCACCGCCGCCGGCCGTTCCATGGCGCCCGACCATGGCCTCGGCCGCCTCTTCACTCCCATGGTCGAGCTCGTAGGCACGCACACCTACGGTGCCTACACGGACCTCAACCTCGTTCCACAGATGCAGGTCACGGTCAGCAAGCGCCAGCACATCCGCGCCGACGTCGGCGTCAGCGCTCCCATCAACAACACCTCCGACCGCAACCCGCAGATCCTCTTCTACGTCCTCTGGGACTGGGCAGAGGGCGCCTTCTGGAATGGCTGGCGATGAACCGATCTCTCCTCGCCTCCGCTCTTCTCACTGGCTCGCTGCTCGCAGCCATCTTTGCCGCGCGCGCGCCTCTGCCTGTCCTCGCGCGCCAGCAAACTGCTCCAACCTCAACCGCCCAGCTCCAGCCCACCGAAGAAAAGCCCCTCATCGCATTCAAGCCTCACCAGGTCACCGCATTTCACACTTCCGACCGCTGCGTCGCCTGTCACAACGGCATGACCTCCGCCAACGGTGAAGACTTCTCCATCGGCTTCGACTGGCAGGCCAGCATCATGGCCAATTCCTCACGCGACCCCTACTGGCAAGGCAGCGTCCGTCGCGAAACCATCGACCACCCCGAGTCGAAACAATTCATCCAGAATGACTGCTCGTTCTGCCATATGGCTGCCGTCCGCCTGGTCGACCGCGACGAGCACCGCAACACCGAAATCTTCGCGCGCTTTCCCTTCAAGCAGCTCACGAAAAGGACATCGCAGCTTCAGCGTGCCGCACAGGACGGCGTCACCTGCTCGGTGTGCCATCAGGTCGACAAGCAGAACCTCGGCGCACCCTCCACCTTCAACGGCAACGTCATCGTCTCCCGTGCTGTGCACTTCGACATCCGCCCCGAGTATGGTCCCTTTGCACCCGACCACGGTCACCAGACGATGATGCACTCCTCCACCGGGGGCTTCCTCCCCGAACAGGAAGCGCACATCCGCGACGCCGCACTCTGTGCCGGCTGCCATACGCTCATCACCGACGCCCTCGGTCCCAACGGTCAGACCATCGCCCACTTCCCCGAGCAGGTCCCCTTCCAGGAGTGGCAGCACAGCGCCTACAACGAGAAGAAGACCTGCCAGGACTGCCACATGCCCGCCGTCAACGGCCCCACGCCCATCACCGCGCTCTACGGCCAAATGCGCGACGGCGCACGTCATCACTACTTCGTCGGCGCCAACTTCTTTATCCAGCATCTCCTCGATGAGCACCGCGGCGATCTCCAAACCGTCGCTCGCCCGCAAGACCTCGAAGCCGCCGTCAAGCGCACGCAGGAGTTCCTCGGCACACAGGCAGCGAAGGTCACCATCGAGCACACTGACATCTCCGCCGGCCGTCTCTCCATCACCGTCCTCACCCAGAACCTCACCGGCCACAAGCTCCCTACCGCCTATCCATCGCGACGCACGTGGCTGCACGTCATCGTCACCGATGCCAATAACCACACCGTCTTCGAATCGGGCGCGCTCCGTCCCGACGGCTCTATTGTCGGCAACGTCAACGACGAAGACCCCACCAGATTCGAGCCGCACTTCCGCGAGATCACCCTTCCCGACCAGGTCGAGATCTACGAGCCCATCCTCGGCGATGCCCACGGCCACGTCACCACCGGCCTTCTCAGCACCGTCCGCTACCTCAAGGACAACCGGTTGCTCCCCGTCGGCTTCGACAAATCCACGGCAGAGCCCGACATCGCCGTCTACGGCGAAGCCGCCTCCGATCCCAACTTCACCGATCACGGCAGCGTGGTGCGTTACATCGTTCCCACGAACTCCGCCCCGGGTCCGCTGCACATCAGGGTCGAGCTCTGGTACCAGCCCATCGGCTTCCGCTGGGCTCACAACCTCGATCCCTACAAAGCCCCCGAACCCCAGCGCATCCTTCAGTACTACGAATCCGCCTCCGCCCGTACGGCTACCATCCTCGCCAAGACGGAAGAGACCCGATAGCTATCCGCAGCGAGACGGCGCTAACGGCCGAAGCCGGGATCGAATTAGCACTTAATGTGCGCTGGAGCCAACAATCGGCGGGATAATAAATCACCGAGACCCAAGATCATGCCAAAGGTTTTCCGCCACAATGCGATCATCGTGTTCGGTCTCGCGGCCCTGTTCTACTGCTCGTTCATGTTCGCTAAGCACGATCCGATGCTGCGCCGCGCAATCCCGTTCGGCGACGATCCGTACGATGCTGTTGGCTCATTCGGTGTTGTGGTTGGCGTGCTGATTGCACTGCTTTCGCTGGTTCGAGCGTTTCGCCGTTACCGTCCAGCCGCTTCCATAACTCAACAGATATACCTGCTACGAGCACAGCAGGCGGTCATTCTTGCTGTCTTTATTACGCTCGCATCAGATGCCATCGCGATGGCGCGACATCCGGGCATGTGGAATCGCCTCGAGTCGCGGACCTCCTTAATTGCGCTGCTCGGCGGTATGGTGATCTTTTCAGTCACCGTCCAGGTTTTCATCCAAGCCGCTCAGGAGCGGCTTTCGGGACTTGCAACGAAACGGTGGAAAGCGGCCACGCGTGTCAGTCTGCTGGCCCTCTTAGTTCTCATGGCATATCCAGAACACCTGATCGAACGGACCGCCACTCACTTGCTCACGATAATTGTGGGGGCAATTGTCTTATTCGCGCCGATGCGGTTGCTCCTGAGGGCGCTCGTGCCGTACGCGTCGAAGAAAGAGCAAATGAGGCAATCGTCGACAGGCGATGAGTCGTCAGGCGGGAGGAAAGGGTGGAGGATTGCTCTGCTTATCGGATTCCTGATGGGTGCTTGCGCCTTCGTAGTAGAGATCGCGGAAGGAACTGGAGAAACTCCTCCTCCGGCGCATCTGCTGTATGTTGCTTCCGTATACATTGCGCTTGGAGTCGCAGGCATTGTTATCGCCTACACATTTCTGGGTGAACCCCTCGGATTGGCTCCCGGCCCTGAAGTGCGGTAGAAGTCTTCGGGGCGACGCATCGCGGGATTGTGTATATGCAGTCGAAATGACCGCTCGCGAAGGCCAAGATGACATCTTATTCATCTATGGCTTCGCTCTCCGAGGATGTTCTACCATCGCCTTATGCAGTTGTTGTTAGTTGAAGACGACCGCGAAATCCAAGGCTTCCTAAGGCACGCACTCACAGAAGCTGGCTACAAAGTGAACCTCGCGGCCGACGCGCTCGCAGCCGAACGCCTGGCTTTGGACGGCCGCCCAGACATTCTCATCGTCGATCTCGGCCTTCCTGACATGGACGGCATTGCACTAATCCTTCGGCTACGCCAGCTCGGCGTCCACGCTCCAGTGCTCATTCTCTCGGCTCGCCGCGCAGTTGACGACCGCGTACGTGGCCTGGAGCAAGGAGGCGACGACTATCTCACCAAACCTTTCGCCCTCGCCGAACTCCTCGCTCGCCTTCGCAATCTCACCAAGCGCAGCGTCCTGCCGTCCGAAGTCACTCGACTCCACGTCCTCGATCTTGAGATGGACCTGCTTCGCCGCGAGGCTTTTCGCGACGGTCAGATCCTCCGTCTCACGCCTCAGGAGTTCACCCTGCTTGAATATCTGTGCCGAAATCCAGGTCGCGTCGTTACCCGCTCCATGATTCTCGATAAAGTTTGGGGCATGCGCATTCAGCCCGATACCAACGTTGTCGATGTTCATATCTACCGCCTTCGGGGTAAAGTCGATCGTGAAGGCCAGCCTCCGCTCATCAAGACCCTTCGTGGAGTAGGTTATGTTCTCCGCGACCGCTAGGTTCAGCCGCAGCGCCGCGTGGCGAGTCTCGCTCTTGGCCACCTTAGCATTCGCCTGTGGCACTCTGCTCGTCTTTCTCTATCTTCACCACTACGTCGCCGGCGATATCCAGCGCCGCACAGATGCCTGGCTGACCGGTGAACTTTATACACTTCGGGACGTAGCGATCCGGACTCCACACGACGCGCTGTATAACCGCGTCGTGCGCGAAACCGCGGAGATGGCCAGTCACGAGATTCCTTCGCGCTCCTCGACGCTTGAAAGACCGGGTCAGCCCAATCAGGCGGTCTTTTTTCTCCAGACCGGAAGGGGAGACTCCCCTAGTCTTTGGGTGGGCACAGGGGATCCCAACGCTGTGACCCAGACCCTATATAAAAACCTATTTCCTCCTGATGCTCCCGTTCACATCACGCTCCCCGGTTCTCACACCCCATTCCGCGTTGCCGTAGCGCCGATGCCTGACGGTAGCCGCATTTACCTCGGTGTCTCGGAGCAGGACGAGATACGCACGCTACATCGTCTTCGTATCCGGTTTCTCTTTCTCTGGGTCCTCAATGTCCTTCTCGGATTCAGCATCATCTTTTGGATCACACGCCGCATGCTCGGCACGGTTCGCAAGATCAATGACGCTGCCTCCCGCATCGGTGACGAGGACCTCACGCAGCGCATTCCCGAGAGCGGTGGCCACGACGAAATGGCGCAGCTCGCCTCCACACTCAACCGCATGCTGGATCGCATCGAGAACTCGATGCACCAGCTCCACACCATCACTAACTCCTTGGCACACGATCTGCGCAGCCCTCTGACCGCGATTCGCGCGGGCCTTGAAATAGCCCTGGATAACGGCGACAACCCACCACAAACCGAGTCCGTGGTGAGAGCCATCGATGAGATTGACCGTCTGACCGAGATACTTAGTCAGTCCCTCGACGTCGCCGAGGCTCATGCTGGTGCACTCCGCATGAACCCTCGTCCCATTGATCTTGAGAACCTCCTCACGGTGATGAGCGAGCTTTATCAGCCCTGCATGAACGAAAAGGGCCTACGCCTCGAATTGCGCATCCTCGGTCCAGTCACGGTCCAGGGAGATCCTGCTCTTCTCCACCGCGCCGTCGCCAATCTCTTCGACAACGAACTGAAGCACCTTCCTACATCGCGAACAATCACACTTTCTCTCTCCGCAGAACAAGCCACCGCAGTCCTTTCCCTCGAAGATGATGGCCCTGGCTTTCCTCCAGACATTGTGGAGGATGTCTTCAAGCCTCGCGTTAAGGGTCGCACCTCTACGGGTCTCGGCCTTGGTCTGGCCTTCGTCGAAGCTGTAGTCCTCGCCCACAATGGTTCCGCAACTGCAGAGAATCGTCAGCCATCAGGTGGTCGCATCATCATCCGCCTTCCCCTGCATAGCGCTGCATCACAATTCGTTCCCTCCTCTAACTCGGGGCTGCTGGAAATAGCAGCGGAGCAAATTTAATTCAGGACATTCTTGAATGCTTGATATTGCACCATAGATGATCGAGCGACCGAAGTTGCTCTCCGAATTCAAATTTCGCTCGTCTCGATCGCGGTCAAGATCTTCCCCGCTACTCAGCCCGGCCGCCAGATCGAGTTTCATCAAATTGATCGCAAGACGCATAAGCGGGTCCATCATCAGAACGTCGACGAGGCAGGAGGAGTTGATAGATCAGATATCGTCAAAAGGCTTCGAGTACCCTCGCCAGCCGATAGGCGCCTTCGCAACTAAGAGCGCATCCGGCGAGTCTTCGACGAGCGGCGCCACAGCCTTGAGGTCATGCGCGTTCTCTGCATCGATCAGTTCTTTATAAGCAGCTCGGACCTGGGCCTTCTGTCGTTCGGTCCGGGACTGTGCAGGCGCCATCGACGCGAAGGCAATGGAGGCAAGGAAGGTCAAAACAATCTTCTGGCGATCGGTCCAACGGATTCGGCTAATTCTTTTTTGGGCTCATCACGGATGTTTTCCCCTTTTCGGCAACCTAGCGGTGCCCTTCGGTCGGCGTTAGCAGCAATCGAAGAGGACGAAGAGGTCCCAACTCAATGAAGGCAAATTCCAGGGGCTTCGCCTGAACAAAAGGTAACTTTCCGGTTGCTTCCTGGCAGCTTCAATCGAGCCAGCATTGAGAACAAACAACGCAAATAGAGCTGTTCAATGACTCCACCGAGATACAGGATGATCTTCTTGCCGCACAAGGCCATCGCAGCGCCAATCTCAATCAGAACGTTGTCATTGAGCTTTGTGTGCTCGTTTCCGTCTGGATCGAGATATTTGCCTTCTCCGCCCACATGGATAATGCCGGCGGCGCATGACCGCATATCCTCGAAAACCTTTTCGGGGACGGAAATCGCTGTCGCCTCGCGCTCAACCGAAACCACGGGCGTGAACTTGCCGAATTCCAGCAGCTCCTTGATTTGCGTCACGATCGCCCGCTGCTTGCCGTGCGAAATGAAAACGTGGTCGGCCTTCGGATCGAATGCTGCCGATGGCGGCGCGGGTTTGGGGGTCGGCGGCGCGGCCTGACCTGCACCGGCTGGGACCTCGTCGTGCTGGTCATCTTCCGGTAGGGCTGGCGTCGCCGTCGGCGCGGGAACGCCTGGCGAGTCCAGATTGATAAAGGAATCTGTCGGCGTATCGCGGATCACGCCAGCGTACTTTCCGTTTTCCTTGATGGACGTTGGCGCCGATTATCTCGTTCGGGAATCCTTAAGGCGCAGGGCATTCCCGTCGATCGTGTCGAGGGCGCTCTGCAGATCACCTATGGGCGTCACCACAGATGAAGAGGACATTTTCGTGGAGCTTGTCACCCAAACGATCGATCCAAAACTCTTCGCGGACCGGCCAGCGATGGGCAATGTCATGTCGGCGCGATACATCTAACGATGAAATGCGTGCCTCCCATTCGGAAGGAGGGCAAGGCCCGAAGAACGGGAGATCTTCTTCGATTGACAGTTCGCTCTTCTCATCCCATGTAGGTTCACAGAACCTGTGCGTGATTCCGCTCTCGCAAGCTGCCTCGTATACCACCGATTGTCTTTGAGTGTTGCGTAGGATATGGGCGTTGGCTTCCTCCGCGAGGAGATCCAATTGGTAGCGAACGGCAGTGGCGAGAATAACTTCCTTGAGTTCCGCCTGCCCGTGATTCTCAGGGGCCATCAACGAACTGTCGTTTCGGTAGGTCTGAGCGTTCCTATGATCGCAGCCGATGAGATAGACCACTAGACTTCAGTTTCTCCAGCGTCCATTGGATCACACAACCCTTACACCTCTGAAGGTCAGTCCTCATAAGTCGGCTTCTCGGAAGTAACCGGTCCGGGCGTTTCTCAACTGACGTGAACAGGGCAATGCACTCATTGAGCACTGGCTCCCGCGATCAGACCGGCGTTCCCGGAAAGTCGGCTTTTCGGAAAGTTGGGTTGAAGCTGCCGATAACCCGTTTGTCGGAACCAATTCGGAATCACAATGAACTGAACCAACTAAGGGCTCAAGCCGGGCAGCGTGCGTGGGTCTCGAGATTGAAGATGATGTGGCGGTTCACAGATCTCGAGGCGGCTTCAGGACCTTCTTGGGGCTGTTGGGGCTTCCAATCATTGCAATCGCCAAATTCTTCTCGACTTGAATGCCGCCGCGTATTACCATCGGCCCTGTTCCCCATCCATCGCTATTGGAACTCCAATTGTCCCAGCGTTTTATCGCTCTCCTGCGCATCGCTCCCCCTGTGCTCCTTGCACTGGTTTACCCGGCCATGGCGGGTGCGCAGGCTGTTTCGGCAGCCGTGCCGCACCCCACCGAAGTCGGCATGCCGATTCTCGAATCGCATTCCTATAAGGAATTCGGCACCTTTCCTCAGGTGTGGACCATCACGCAGGACCGCCGCGGCATCATCTACATGGGCGTATCCGGCGGCGAGATACCCGAATACGAGGGAGGTTCCTGGCGCAAGATCGATGCCGCTATGGACAACGTCCGTTCACTGGCGATCGACGATACGGGCAGGATCTGGGTGGGAGGCAACGGCGGGTTCGGCTATCTTGGGCCGGATTCCAAGGGCAACCAGAGTTATGTCTCCATACTGGATAAAGTCCCCGAAAAGGACCGCAACTTTACCGACGTCTGGCAGACGCTGGTCACGCCGCAGGGCATCTTCTTTCGTTCCTACGAGGAGCTCTTCCGCTGGGATGGTAAGACCATGCATGTCTGGCATACCCCGGCAGGCTCCCGGTTCCAGGCGCTCTCGATGGTGCGTGGCCACATTTATACGGACCAGAACGGCGTCGGACTGGAGGAGATTGCAGGGGACGAGCTGCGGCCCGTGCCGGGCGGAGCGGCCTATGCAAACTCCGTCAAGCTCTTTCTGCACCCGTACGATGATGGGCGGATCATCGTCTCGGAGCGCGGCGGGCTGCTCTCGCTCTACGACGGCCAGAAGGTCACGCCGTTTTCGACGTCTGTAGACGACTACCTGAAGGCTCACAAACTCTACACATCCACGCTGCTGCGCGACGGCGGTCTGTGCCTCACCACGCTGCAAGGCGGTGTTGTCATCCTGACGCACGACGGGAAGCTGCGCCAGATCATCGACGTCTCCGACGGTTTGCTCGACCCGAATGCGCTCACCGCTTTTGAGGATCGCGACGGCAGTCTCTGGATCGGAACGACCGCCGGCGTCTCGCGCGTGGAGATCGCCTCGCCCATCTCAATCTTCTACCGCAGTGGACCGCTGGATGCAGTGCGCTATCAGGGATCGGTCTATATAGCCGACGGAGGCGGCTCCGCTCCGATTCTGAGGCTGGTCACTGATCCCAAGACAAATCGCTCTTCCATGGTCCCGCTCCACGGCCCCAGCCAGGGCTTCGCACTGCTTGTCTTCAAGGACCGGTCGGGCAAGACCCCCGATCAGTTGCTGCTTGCGAGCGGCGAGGGCATGATGCGCGTGGTGGGTGACCAACTGGTTCCCGCGTTGCCGTCTGCCCATGCGCTCAACGATTCGGCGTATGTCGCGATCCAGTCGCGCAAGGATCCCAACCGCGTCTTCGTCGGCCACGGAGACGGTGTCGGGTCCATGCGGTGGGATGGCGGTCAGTGGATCGACGAGGGCAGGCTGCCCGATACGGTTTATGTGACGCACACGCTGGCCGAGGATTCCGACGGCTATCTCTGGGTGGGCGGCGGCAAAAGTACTCTCCTGCGCATCACGGTTGCGCCTAGGGGAATGCGCGACTCTACGGCAGAGCTCATCTCTGCGAAGGACGGTCTTCCTGCCGGTATCAACGGTGTGTCCTATGTAATGGGAGATCTGTACGCAGGAATCAACAAAGACCAGAACATCTATCGCTGGGATCGCGTCGCTCACAGGTTTGTGGTGGACAACCGGCTCCAGCTACCCCTTGATGTCCCGAAAGCGTCTCCACAAGTCTGGGAGGCGCCGGACGGCAGTGTATGGTCTGCCATGGTGTCCTCCGATGCGAAGCGTATCGCGCGCGTGACCCGGAATCCTGATGGAAGCTTCCATCTCGATGAGGACACCTACAAGCCTCTGACCCGATATAAGGATCTGCCGACGTTCGTCGATTCCGATGGGAGCGTCTGGGAGACGGGCGATTCGCTGCTTCGGTTTGACCCCAGGATGCGGGCGACGGTGGCGAGTCCTCTGCCGGCGCTCGTGCGCCAGGTGAACGCAGGCTCGACGCTCGTCTATGGCGGTGGGGGGGTGCCCGATCGCTCGGAGTCGCGCCTCCCCGCAGGCTCGAGCGCCGTGCGGTTCCAGTTTGCCGCGCCTGTGTACAGCGACTCGGGTGACGTGGAGTACCAGTACATTCTTGAAGGAGCGGACAAGGACTGGTCGATCTGGGGCAAGCAGAAGGAGGCGAACTACAGTGGCCTCGGCCCTGGCAACTATCGGTTCAGGGTGCATGCCCGCGGCGATGACGGCAGAGTAAGCCCGGAGGGCTCCTATGCCTTTGCGATCCTGCCGCCGTGGTACCGCACAACGCTGGCCGAGGTCCTCTATGTTCTTCTGTTGATCGTCCTCGCCGCTATAGGCTGGCGCTTGATCAGCCTGTATGAGCGCGAGAAGGCCCGCCGCAGGACCGAAGCTCTTGAGGCCCAGGCGAAGGTGCTTGAGGCCACCGTCAACGATCGCACCGAGGAGATTCGCTCGCAGGCCGCCGAGATCACCGCGCAGAAGGAATCGATTGAGCTGCTCAACGAAATCGGCAAGGAGATCACCGCTTCGCTGGATCTCAACACCATCCTTTTCAAGCTCTACGAGCGCGTAAACCAGATCATGGATGCGAGCATCTTCGGGGTCGGCCTCTATCGGCCTGAGAAGCGGCTGATCGAGTACAGCCTGGCGATCGAAAACGGCAAGCGCTACGCTCCGTACACGCGAAGCACCGACGATAAGAACCAGCTCCCTGTCTGGTGCATCGAACACCGCCGGCCAATTCTGATCAACGACGTCGAGACCGAATCGTCGAAGTACATTGCCGACTACAGGCATAGCGACGGCATACTGGACGACGGCAGCCTAGCACAGCCGCCCGTCTCAATGATCTACCTGCCACTCATCGCCCAGGAACGTGTGCTCGGCGTACTGACGGTGCAGAGCTTCAAGAAGAATGCCTACACCGAGCAGAACCTGAGCCTGCTTGAAAATCTCGCTGCCTATACCACCATCGCGCTCGATAACGCCAACGCCTATCTCGTTATCAATCAGCGCGAACACGAGGTCCGCGAGCGCGCCGCAGAGCTGGTGACCATCAACCGGATCAGCCAGGCGCTGGCCACCGAGCTGGACAAGAACCGCCTCATCCGCTTTGTCGGCGATCAGGTGCGCGACCTCTTCCGTGCGCCGATCGCCTACGTCTCGCTGCTGGACCGCGCAACGATGATGCTGCAGTTTCCATACACCTTCGGCGAGGATGCTCCGCCGCGCCCCTTCGGTTCCGGGCTCACCTCGCAGATCATTCGCAGCGGACAGCCGCTGCTCATCAACGAGGATATGGCGGGCAACAGCGCAAAGCTCGGTGTAGAACAGATCGGCCGTCGCACGGCGTCATTCCTCGGTGTGCCGATTCCTTCCGGCGGACAGATCATTGGTGTCATCAGCGTGCAGTCGGACGAGCAGGAGGGCCGTTTCACCGAGGCGGATCAGCGCCTACTCTCTACGATTGCCACCGCCGTAGGCGTCGCCTTCCATAACGCGAAGCTGTTTGAAGAAGCAAGCCACGCGCGGGCGGCCGCCGAACAGGCCGATGCCGCTAAAAGCTCGTTCCTCTCCACGGTGAGCCACGAGCTGCGCACCCCGCTCACCTCCGTTCTCGGTTTCGCAAAGATCATTCGCCGTCGGCTTGAAGAGCGGTTGTTCCCGATGATTCCTGAGGACGACCGCAAAGTGCAGCAGGCCAAGCGACAGGTCATCGAGAACCTTCAGATCGTCGTAAGTGAAGGCGAACGCCTCACCAAACTCATCGACGACGTGCTCGACCTGGCCAAGATCGAAGCGGGCAAGTTCACCTGGAACATGACCAGTATCTCCGTCAAGGAGGTCCTCGACCGCGCAGTTGCTGCAACCGCATCGCTCTTCGAGGCCAAGTCGCTGGAGCTTACGCGGGAGATCGCGCCGGACCTTCCTGAGATCACCGGCGATCAAGACCGGCTGATTCAGGTCGTCATCAATCTGATCTCGAACGCCGTCAAGTTTACCGACGCGGGCTCCATTACATGCTCAGCACGCCAGGAGGGCTCGGAGATTATGGTGAGCGTGAAGGATTCGGGCATCGGCATCGCGCCTGAAGATCAGCCGAAGGTCTTCGAGAAGTTCAAGCAGGTTGGCGACACGCTCACGGACAAACCCAAGGGCACCGGCCTGGGGCTGCCTATCTGCAAGGAGATCGTGGAATACCACGGCGGCCGGATCTGGGTGGAGAGCGAACCCGGTCACGGCAGCACCTTCTCCTTCACGCTGCCGATCATACCGTCCGTCGGCTCCGGTGGAACTTGCGCCGAAGCGCCGCTCCATCGACATCGAATCCCTCGTCAGGCAGCTGCGCGAGCGCGTCTCCGCGCACGATGGGCACGACAAATCTGTCCTCGTCGTTGATGACGACTCCAACATTCGGTCCCTTCTGCAGCAGGAGCTCGCCGAGGCAGGCTACAAGGTGCGTCTTGCCGAGGATGGCCGCAAGGCACTGGCATTGATTCGCGAAGAGACGCCTGGCCTCGTCATCCTCGACGTGATGATGCCGGAGATGAACGGCTTTGACGTCGCCGCGGTGCTTAAGAACGACCCCGCCACGATGGACATTCCGATCATCATCCTGTCCATCCTCGAAGATAAGGAGCGCGGTTTCCGGCTTGGTGTCGATCGATATCTCACCAAGCCCATCGATACGGCCTCGCTCTTTCATGAGGTAGACGCGCTGCTCGACCAGGGCAAGTCGCGCAAGAAGGTCATGGTGGTCGACGAGGACGCGTCGACGATTCGCACTCTCACCGACGCTCTTGAAACCCGCGGCTATCAGGTGGTCGAATCCAGGGGCGCTGAGCTGGTCTCTCGCGCCGTCGATTCCAAGCCAGACATCATCATTCTGAATTCTTTGCTCTCCAGCGACGAAGCAGTTCGTTCTCTGCGCTTCGAGAAGGGGATGGAGAACGTTCTCTTCCTCATCTATCAATGACGCCTATGAAAATCCTTATCGTTGACGACGAATCTCACCTGCGCAAACTGATTCAGCAGACCTTGGAAGAGCTGGAAGATGATGGCGTAGAACTGCTAACAGCGACCAATGGCGAAGAGGCGCTCGAAACCATCCGTGCCGAAGAGCCGAACCTAGTCTTTCTCGACGTCATGATGCCCAAGAAGAACGGGTTCGATGTCTGCAATGCGGTGAAGAATGAGCTTGGCATGAGGCACATTCAGATCATCTTGCTTACGGCCAAGGGGCAGGAGTTCGATCGTCAGCGTGGACAGGAGGTCGGCGCCGACCTTTACATGACCAAGCCGTTCGATCCCGATGCGCTCATCGCCAAAGCTCGCTCTGCCCTCGGCCTCTCCGCGCCTGGAGCGTAAGGCACATGGCCGCCATCACCCTGAAATCTCTTCTCAGGCCGACATCGGCGGGCGCCCCGGTGGTCGCCGCGCTGTTGAAGGCGGTCGGTGCAGGAGCGTGCATCGTCGATGCGCAGGACAAACCTTTGATGGGAAATGATCCGGAAGCCTCAAGGCCCGCAGACGCACGCATACCCGTCGACTTCGAAGGCGCGCCTCTGGGCTATGTTCTAGGCCCCTTGGAAGCCGCCCAGGCCACTGCCCTGCTTCTCGCACATTTGGTGGCACGCGAATCTGAGGGGCGGGCCCTTGCTGCCGAGGTTCTCCACCTCTATCGCGAAGTGCATCTCATCGAGCAGCTCTCCGAGCAGTTGGTAGCACTCCTCAACTCGACTGCCGTCGCCGAGTCCGCGCTCGCACAAGCGCAGAGACTTATCAGCGCCACGCACGGCAGCGTTCTTGTCATCGAAGCAGAGGAAGCCAGTCTCGAACCCGCCGCCTCTTTCGGCGGCCCCGCCGGAAAACCCGATCCACTGGGGCCCGGTTCGCGCTTTGCCGCTTCTATCCTCGATCGCGGGATTGGGGAAGTCGTCAACGGATGCGGTGCCGATCTGCGCGCTCTCGACTCCGACTGCCTGCTCCAAGCTTTGATCTGCGTACCGTTGCGCGCCGGTCAGCGTAACGTCGGCACAATAGCGCTGGGAAGCAGCCGCCCCGGCGCGACTTACTCGGCAGGCGATCTGAAACTGCTCAACACTATAGCCCTCCAGGCCGCCGCGGCCATCGAGAATGCGCTGCTATGCTCCGCGATGGTCGAGACTGCCCGCGAACGCGCCGCCTATGCGGCTGAGCTGCAGGCTGCCAGCACGGTTCAACAACTGCTCCTGCAGAGTGCCTCGCAAGTTACTCCCGGCTTTGGGATTGACTCCGTCTATCTTCCTGCGAGCGAAGTTGGCGGAGATTTCTTCTTCGTCGCCCCCGCGCCGGACGGATCGATCACAGCTATTGTCGGCGACGTTTCCGGAAAGGGCCTGACAGCGGCCATGCGTGTCGCCATGATTCTCGGTGCTCTGCGCCGCGAGACATCTTATGACCCCGGCGACATTCTCGCTGCACTCAATAACGTTCTCATCGCACAGGGCCAGCTTGGCTTTACCACCGCATGCTGTGTCCGCATTGCACTCTCCGGCGAGTACACGCTTGCGAACGCCGGCCACGTTTCCCCTTATCTCTCCGGCCGCGAGCTCAGCACACCGCCGGCGCTCCCCCTCGGCCTCGTTCCCGATCAGGTCTATGCGTCGGTGCAGGGCAGACTGGCCTCTTCCGAGCGCCTTGTTCTTCTCTCCGACGGCGTACTCGAGGCACGCGCGCCCGACGGCGAACTCTATGGTTTCGAACGCCTTTCCGGCCTCACCCTGCAGTCCGCCCAACAGATCGCCGACACCGCACAGCGTTTCGGGCAGGAAGACGACATCACCGTTCTCACGCTCAGCCTTGCGCCCGCCTTGCACTCAGTTCCTGTGCGGAGTTGACGGCTGCTGTGATAGCGTTCCATTTCGTGAGTCCCAGTCGCTAGCCGTCGCATCGACGTCCGACTAGCACGCAAATAGTCGATCCAGTCGATCGCCCGCGGCGGTGATCTATCCGCAAGCCGATTACTCCCGGGAAGTCTCGTTTTCGGCAACTTGTTGGGATTAGTAACGTTCAACGCTCTTCTCGCCAGTTGAGTATGACTCCCGACTAGGAACGGTTGACGTCACGCCCTTCGTGGGTCAGCATGAGGAATGAGGTGGCTGGGCTCCGGACGGGGCGCCCAGTCTGTTTGCATAGACTGGTAGGCATTCAACTCCGGCGTCCGCGTCACATCGATTAGTGCCACTGAACGCCGAACACCGTTCTTCCACACTCTCCTTGCTCAGCGTCCTTATTCAAGAGGCGGATTTCGGACGGAATACTATCGCTGCAACGACAAAACTTTTCCCTGATCGGTCCCATTTATATTCCCTGCTAGGAACAACGTCATTTCGCGAACTCTCAGATTTTTCGGGGCCATTCGCGGCTGTGCGACGCTATAAGTACGTGCATTTCCCTGCAAAATCCCTGATACGAGGGAATTCATCGCCGAGACGAGTTCGCCGTCGACTGCCTCCACCGCCATCAACTCGTCCGGCGCTGCATCACAGCCCGCGGATGCGTTTGGAACCCAGCCGGGTCTCTTTCAATTTGGCTGGTAAGCAAACCGGACGACTCGGTTCTTAGCGTGGCACTCTTCGGTCTCTTCCAGACAAGCCGGGTACAACTCCCCCCAAGGCACCGCAAGCAGGATCCGATCCGCCGCAATGCCCTTGCGTATCAAAACCTCTCTGACCCACTCCGCTCGGTATCCCGAAAGCCTCAGATTGTAGGCCTCGGTGCCCGTCGAGGAGGCATACCCCTCGATGAAGAAACGAACGCTTGGATGGTCCTTCAACCATTGGACATCGGCGTTGAGAGTGTCTTCGTCCAAGGCATGGTCAAAGCGGTCATGGGCAAACGTAATTTTGTGTACGTTTTCGTCGAAGGCTTGATTCTCGGGACCATAGAGAGCCACTTTTGGCTTCGCCCAATAAGCAACCCAAAAGGCATCATCCGCGGATGCGGCCGGAATAGCGTTTGCGACCAGCGGGACACCGGTCGCAAGAAAAACTGTGAGGGCAAAGAGGCCAGGTCGGTAGTTCATTGAAGCAACCTCCGTTCACTTCTGATCGCACATTCGCAACGATCTTGGAACGGTTTCGGGCCCCACGAAACTGTCACTTCGAACAGGAAGACTCGAGTGCTGCCCCAAACTATTTCGGCGTCAGTACACCGGCTATTTAGTTTTCGTAACAAGAGATTGTCAGGGGAGCGCTCACGCGCTGAGTGCTTCAATGGTCGGGGCGGAGGGATTCGAACCCCCGACCCTCTGCTCCCAAAGCAGATGCGCTACCAGACTGCGCTACGCCCCGACTTACTCATTTTCCCACACGCGCGCCGCATCACCCAACCATGCCGTGCTCTGTGCTCGAAACATCAACGCCAGCCCGGAGCTCCCGCCTGATGCAGCAGCGCTCCGCCGAGCCACAGCAGCAGGAGGAACGGCAGCATCGCCATCGTCATCAGCCCCACGCCGATCAGCAGCATGAACACCCAGTCCTTCCACGTGTCCCGCCGCCCCACCGCGAGACTGCGCTCCAGCAGAAAGTAATTGCGCCGGTTCGCTCGCCACGCGATGTCGAACAGGTTACCCGCGAACGGAATCGCTCCGATGCCCACTTCGATCCCAAGGTTCGCGACCATCCGTGCGATCGTCACCATCGGCACGCCGCGGAAGAACGCGGCCAGCACGATGATGCAGCTCGCCAGCCCGGCAAGAAAATCGCCGATGCCCGGAATGAATCCGATGATGCCGTCGAGCCCGAACCGGATCGACGTGCCGGGCACACGAAACCACGTGTCCAGCACGCGCGACAGCAGGTCGAGATTCTCATCGCGAAACGCCCCGCCCGCTCCGCGAAACCGCGGATTCAGCCGCCCTGAATCCACCATGCCAGGAGGCAGCACCTCACCGTATCCCGTCTTCGTCGTCATCGGTCCCGCGCTCCTTCGTCCCCAACGAATTGGATGCTACAATCAATGACTGTACGGCGGCTATAGTTCAGTGGCAGAACGCCGCTCTGTGGCAGCGGATGTCGTGGGTTCGAACCCCACTAGCCGCCCCAATTCTTCCTCTGCACAGGGCCTCATCCTCTTAGACGCTGCGCTGTATTTTTCGCGCTAAGTCCTTTGCGTCTATTGCGAGATCTACCTTGCCGCGCGCCGTAAAAGCCCCCGAGCCAATCTCCGCACCGCCGCTCTCTGCGCCGAACCTCTTCGTCGGCACCTCCGGCTGGTCTTACCCAACCTGGAAACCGGCGTTCTATCCCCCCAAAGTTCCCGCGCGGTCGTTCCTTAACTACTACGGCTCCCAACTCACCGCCGTCGAGGTCAACTACACCTTCCGCGCCTTTCCCACGAGCACGCAGCTTGAAAACTGGCAGGCAGCCGTTCCCCCTGGCTTCCGCTTCAGCTTCAAGGCGCCGCAACGGATCACCCACTTCGCCCGCCTGCGCGACTGCGAACCGCTCGTCCAGAGCTTTCTCGGCGCACTCGCTCCCATGCGCTCCGGCAGCCTCGGCCCTCTGCTCTTTCAGCTCCCGCCCAACTTCCAGGCAGACCGCGATCTCCTCGCGCACTTCCTCGATCTCTCCGCCTTCCGTCACTCGCATGTTCCCCTCGCCTTCGAGTTCCGCCACAAGAGCTGGTTCACCGACGAGATCTTCTCCCTCATGCGCGAGCACAACACCGCGCTCTGCGTCGCCGAAAGCGACGACCTCTCCACTCCCGACGTCCAGACCGCATCGCACCGCTGCTATCGCCTCCGCCGCTCCGGCGGCTACGCCGAGCCCGAACTCGCCGCGCTCGCCGAGCGTTTCGTCTCTCTCGCTCCCGACGGCGAGGTCTACGTCTTCCTCAAACACGAGGACGAACCCACCGGCGCCATCAACGCCATGCAGCTTCAGCAACGGGCAGCCGCGCTCGCTTCCGCAACACCGCGAGGCAGCAACGGATGAGCGGTTCCTGTAACGAAAGCATCTGGCCCCCTGAGTTTCCACCGTTTCATCCGCGTCGCTGGCTCACCAACGGCCACCTGCAGACCATCGCCGGAAACTTCCTCCCGCGCCAAAATCATCTCCCGCGCTCCTGTCGCTGAATTCGTCGAGGTCTGCGCTGCCCGCGGCACGCAAATCGCCAGCCAGATTCTCTGCGAGTGCCACTGGCAGCTCTCCGCTATGCGTGCCGAGCGCCCCACGGTCCTCCTCCTCCACGGCCTCGAAGGCTCCTCGCAATCGCAGTACGTCATCGGCAACGCCAACAAGTTCTGGACCGCTGGCTTCAACGTCATCCGCATGAACATGCGCAACTGCGGCGGCACGAAGTACGAAACCGCAAAGCTCACGCCGACGCTCTACCATTCCGGCCTCTCGAAGGACGTCAAGCGCGTCATGGAGTTCTTCCTCGAGCGCGAGCACCTCCAGAGCATCTCGCTCATCGGCTACTCCATGGGCGGCAACCTCGTCCTCAAGCTCGCCGGCGAGTTCGGCGACGCCGCCCCGCCCCAGCTCACCAGCGTCGTCGGCGTCTCTCCCGTCATCGATCTCGCACCCTCTGTCGACGCGCTGCATCAGCCTCAGAATCGCCTCTACGAGCGCAAGTTCCTGCGTGCTCTTCTCAAACGATTCCGTCGCAAGGCCGCGTTCTTCCCCCGTGCCTTCGATCCCCAGATCGCCACCGGCATCAGCTCTGTGCGTGAGTTCGACAATCGCATCACGGCGCTCTACTCCGGCTTCCAGTCGGCTGACGACTACTACTACCGCGCCGCCTCCGCGCGCGTGCTCGATCGCATCACAGTTCCCACACTGCTCCTCCACGCCTGCGACGATCCCTTCATCCGCTTCCTGCCTGAAACCCGCGCCATCATTGAAGCAAACCCGCACATCACGCTGCTCGAAACCGAGCACGGCGGTCACTGCGCCTTCCTCGCCGCGCCCGATCCCGCCAACGGCAACGACGGTTACTGGGCCGAGCACACCGCCCTCCGCTTCGTTCTCTCGCACATCCGGGGAACCCTGCACGATGCTCCCGCGCATTCGTCAGCGACAAACCCTGTATCCTGAACCCAAATGCACGCAGAATGGATCGCCGAGTGCTCGGCTGACGACCCGATGCTGGTCGTCCCCTGGGTTGATATCCAGCATGGTGCCCAGCCTGGTACCCAGCATGATGGCCCGCCTGACCCCCCGCGTGGCTCCGTGCCTCCCGGCATGCACTTCGTCAATCTCCGCGAAGAGCCTTACTCCATCGCCGAAATCCCCGAAGCCGACCGCTACCCTGACCTCGCCCGCGCGCTCCGCGCCCTCAATGCGAACCGCTCACCATTCCTCACCGCCAAGTGTGATGCGTGGCCGATCTCTCCGCGCGACGGTGCCACCGAGCTCGAAGCCATGCGCAAGGAATTGATGCTCTTTGAAGACGAAGCCACCTACGCCTTCACCAGCTACATCGATCTCCTCTGGCGCGAGCGCGCCATCTTTGCCTCCGCGCACCAACAGCAGGACCGCCTCGACCGCATCGCGCGCCGCGCCACCAAGCTGCCGCATGTCGAATCCATGCTGCAATGCGTCCTGCGTCCCGCCATGGTGGACCTCGGCGCTCCGCTCGAAGGCTTCGCGACGACGCTCTACGTCACCTCGCTCGGCTCCGACGCCGAGATCGCCAACCGCCGCTGGGCCAGCGCCCTGGAAGACGTCGTCGATCTGCTGCGCAGCCGCGAGTTCGAAGTGAATCGCACCTCCGCTACAATCGATGCATAGCGCATGGCAATAGCGTGTTTGCGGGCGAGTAGCTCAATCGGATAGAGCACGGACCTTCTAAGTCCGGGGTTGCAGGTTCGATTCC
>CAVQLS010000004.1:0-243031 GCA_963713395.1 uncultured Acidobacteriaceae bacterium
TCGGCGATGGTAGCGACTTCGCCCTTGCTGTCTGGACAGGAGATCAGGAGGATGGCGGAGTTCTTCATTGTGGCCGTCCGACCGTGGTGCTGGCGAGACGTAGCAAGCTACGTCTCTAAAGAAGTTGCGGAGAGACGTTGTTTGCAACGTCTCTGCATGCAGCACCTATTTCTTCAGTTCCTTCAGAATCTCGCGCGCCGCATTCGCTCCCGAACCGCCCGTCAATCCCACGCCGGGATGGGTGCCGCTGCCGCACAGATACAGATTCTGAATCGGCGTACGATAACGAGCCCAATCGAGCAGCGGACGCATGGTGAAGAACTGATCCAGTGCCAGATCGCCGTGGAAAATCTGCCCGCCGGTCAAACCATACTTTTCCTCCAGGTCTAGCGGCGTGATGATCTGGTGCGTCAAAATCAGTTTCGGGAGATTCGGCGCATACTGTGCCAGCGTCTTCACCACGGTCTGCCCGAGTTCCTTGCGCTGGCTCTCCCAGTCGCCCTTCAGCTTGTAAGGCGCGTACTGCATGTAGATCGACATCACGTGCTTCCCGTCGGGCGCGAGCGTGGGATCCGTCAGCGAAGGAATCGTGGCTTCGAGATACGGCTGGCGCGAGAAGTTGCCGTATTTCGATTCGTCGAAGGCGCGCTCCAGATAGTCGATTTCGTGTCCGATGTGGATGCGGCCTTTCAGCGCGTTGGCGTTGCCGCTCTTGATCGCCGTGAAGTTCGGCAAACCCGAGAGCGCGAGATTCACCTTGGCCACAGTCCCGTTGCCGCGGTAGTGCTGCAGCTTCTGCACGAAGTCAGGAGAAAGGTGGGTGGAGTCCGTCAGCTTCAACAGCGTGCGCTTCGGATCGGCGTTCGAGACGACGGCTTTCGCCGCAATTTCCTCGCCAGTCGAGAGCAGAACGCCTGTGGCAGCGCCGTCCTTCACGCGAATCTCGATGACTTCCACTCCGCTGCGAATCTCGGCGCCGGCGGCCTGCGCGGCCGATGCCATGGCTTGCGTCAGAGCGCCCATCCCTCCCGCGGCTAGATGCGCCGAGCCCGCGGGATGAGGGGCTCCCGCGGCGCGGATGAGCAGAACCAGGCTGCTCCCCGCGGACCAGGGGCCAAGAAATGTTCCGAAGATTCCGCGAGCCACAACCACCGCGCGCAATAAGTCCGTTCAACGCTTCCGCCACCAGATCTCGAGACCGCCATCGGGCCCCAGCGCAACAGCCGAAACATATCTTTCTTGCCCAGGTTGCGAATGGCGCGCCCGGTCTTGAGCATGCTCCACAGATCGCCGCCGCTGGGGTGGTCGATGTCTGGCGGAGTTGTTGAGAGCGCCTCCGCGATCACCTAGCCCATCTTTCCGAGTGATTCCTGGAGCGCAGAATATTTCGCTGCGTCTTTCTGCGAGAACGCAGCAATTTCCTGCGATGATCGGTTTGCATCTTGATAGAGCGAAAGGGCGCGCCCATCGGGCGAAAGGGCGGTGACGCCAACCAGCGGCGTGATCAGGCGCAGCCCGTGCTTTTCGAGTTGCAGGTCGCGCACGATGTCGGGACGAATGGGCCCGGCGGTGTGGGCGAGAGTAGAACAGCGGAAGCCGGGATGGAATTCGTCGGTGATGGCCGCGCCGCCCACCTGCTCGCGGCGTTCGATGATCAGCGGTTTGAAACCTGCCTTGGCAAGATAAAACGCGCAACTAGTCCGTTGTGGCCGCCGCCGATGAGCTCGATGGCGCTGCGGATGGCGTCCGATTCGGCGCGCAGCTTTGAGTTCAACATGGGGTGCGGGCGATAGGGCGCTGGTGCGGCGGCGTCGAAGTCGAAGAGCGCGGAGGCTTGTTGGGCGTCCTTGGTGATGTCGATGAGGACGGGGCCGGGGCGGCCTGAAGTTGCGATCTGGAAGGCTTCGCGGACCGCGGGCGCGATGTCTTCGGCGCGGGTGACGAGGAAGTTGTGCTTGGTGATGGGCAGGGTGATGCCGGTGATGTCGATCTCCTGGAAGGCGTCGGAGCCGAGGACCTTGGATGAGACTTGGCCGGTGATCGCGACGACAGGGATGGAATCGAGCATGGCGGTGGCGAGGCCGGTGACGAGGTTGGTCGCGCCGGGGCCGGAGGTGGCCATGCAGACGCCGGGGCCTCCGGAGGCGCGCGCGTAGCCGTCGGCCATGTGTGCGGCGCCTTGCTCGTGGCGGACGAGCACGTGGTGGATCGTGGGAAACTTGCGCAGCGCGTCGTAGACCGGAAGGATGGCTCCGCCGGGGTAGCCGAAGACGGTGGTGGTGCCTTCGCCGGCGAGCGTGGCCCAGAGGATCTCGGAGCCGGTGAGGGTGGGGTGTTGGTTCTTAGGCGATTCCATTTTCTTTTCCATAGGCACCTCAGTACTTCCTCAACAAGAAGAAGAACAAAATCCAAAAAACCAAGATCAGTCCCCACCCAAGGGAGGCCCTCTTTTTGTCGACCTTCCGATTGGGATCGGCTGGCCGGCGTAGCGCTCGGAAAAGCATCAGGTTGCCCCCGACAAGAACGACGGCGCAGCCAATCAGGTAATTGCGAAGCAACGTCGTTGGTGGCAACGTAAACGCCGCAGCAATACAGCCCAGAACGAACGCTGTCTCAAGAATGACGACCTTCGCAAATTTCGACAGCGGGTTTTTGGGTTGCTTTCCTTCGTTCGAATTGGCCGACGCTTCCAACCTGCTGACCTCAGGGGCTAAAGCTTGATGCTGGTGTGGTGGTTGTGGCACGGCTGAAGCCGTGCCCTTAGCAAAACGAACTACGTGGTGACAGCACCCTCGCTGGCGCTGCTTACCGTGTTGGCGTATTTGGCGAAGACGCCGCGCTTGAATCTTGGTTCGGGAGCTTTGAAGTTTTTGAGGCGCGACTTCATCTCTTCGTCGGAGATGTTGAGCGTGAGTTTGCGGTTGGGGATGTCGAAGGTGATGGTGTCGCCTTCGCGGACGGCGGCGATGGGGCCGCCGAGCTGGGCTTCGGGGGCGACGTGGCCGGCCATGAGGCCGCGCGTGGCGCCGGAGAAGCGGCCGTCGGTGAGGAGCGCGACGGTCTCGCTGAGCTCGGGGATGCCTTTGATGGCGGCGGTGACGGCGAGCATCTCGCGCATGCCGGGGCCGCCGCGCGGGCCTTCGTAGCGGATGACGAGCACGTCGTTGGGGTTGATCTTGCCGTGTTCGACGGCGTCGAAGGCGTCCTGCTCGCGGTCGAAGACGCGGGCGGTGCCGGTGTGGTTGAGGCGCTCGTGGCCGGCGACCTTGATGACGCAGCCGTCGGGCGCGAGATTGCCGCGCAGGATGACGAGGCCGCCGGTGGGCTTGAGCGGCTTGTCCCAGTTGTGGATGACGACCTGGCCGGGAGTTTCAACGGCGGTGTCGGCTTCTGCGAAGAGGCTCTTGCCGCTGACGGTGGGGATGTCTTTCAGCGAGCCGCGCTCTTTGAGGCGCTTCGCGAGGAGGCGAGAGCCGCCGGCCTCCTGATAGTCCTTCGCGGCGTACTTGCCGCCGGGCGAGAGGTCGCAGATGAAGGGCGTGCGGTCGGAGATCTGGTCGAAGTCTTCGAGCGTGAGATCGATGCCGAGCTCGTGCGCGATGGCCTTGAGATGGAGCACGGCGTTGGTGCTGCCGCCGGATGCGGCGACGGCGGCGATGGCGTTGTCGATGGCGTCGCGCGAGAGGATGTCGCGCGGCTTGATCTGCTTGCGCGCGAGCTCCATGACCATGCGGCCGGCTTCGCGGCTGGCGGCGTGCTTTTCTTTCGACATCGCGGGGACGCCGGAGAGCTGGATGGGCGAGATGCCGAGGAACTCGCCGGCCATGGCCATGGTGTTGGCGGTGAACTGGCCGCCGCAGGCTCCGGGGCCGGGGCAGGCTGCGGCTTCGACGGCTTCGAGCTGGTCGTCGTTGATGCGGCCTGCCGCGTGCGAGCCGATGGCTTCGAAGACGGAGAGGATGGTGATCTCTTTGTTGGTGCCGTCGGGCTGACGGAGTTTGCCGGGCGCGATGGAGCCGCCGTAGAGCATGAGGCCGGGGATGTTGAGGCGCGCGAGGGCCATGATGGCGGCGGGCATGTTCTTGTCGCAGCCGGCGATGCAGACGAGGCCGTCGAAGGAGTTGGCGCGGGTGACGAGTTCGATGGAGTCGGCGATGACCTCGCGCGAGATGAGCGAGGCTTTCATGCCTTCGGTGCCCATGGTGATGCCGTCGTGGATGGTGATGGTGTTGAACTCCATGGGCGTGCCGCCGGCTTCGCGGATGCCTTCCTTGACGGCTTCGGCGACCTGGCGGAGATGGAAGTTGCAGGGGCCGACCTCGGTCCAGGTGTTGGCGATGCCGATGATGGGCTTGTGCAGGTCGTCTTTGGAGAAGCCGACGGCGCGGAAGTAGCAGCGCGCGGCGGCGCGCGACGGGCCTTCGGTGAGGACGACGGAGTTTGTTTTGCCTGCGGGGAGATTGTTCTTTGTGTTACTCACTTCTTCTCCAAATCAACGCTTGAAATTGCTGTAAGTCGTCCCTGCCGATCCTCACAACGCACAATCGAGCCGGGTGTGAACTGCCACTCTTCCTCCTCTGGTTCGTAGGCTTCTACAGGGAGGAGTTCATAAGCGTTGTCATTTAGCCAGCGTGCTTCTACGGGTCTCCAGCACGTCTGTTCCTTCACTCAGGAGATATACGTAGACGGTGCACGATGTTGTATTATGCGGCTTCGTTGGCCTTGGGTGCGGACCAGAATTCGTGGTCGTGTTCGGATTCGAAGTTGTTGAGATCGCTTTCGTGGCGGAGGGTGAGGCCGATGTCGTCGAGGCCGTTCAGCAGGCAGTACTTGCGGAACGGGTCGATGTCGAAGTGGGCGTGGAAGCCCTGTTCGTCGGTGACGGTCTGGGCTTCGAGGTTGATGGTGATGAGGTGCTTCGGGTTTGCGGTGCTGCGTTGGATGAGGGTTTCGACTTCGGCGTCGGTGAGCGGGGCGAGGATGATGCCGTTCTTGCCGGCGTTGGAGAAGAAGATGTCGGCGAAGCTGGGCGCGATGACGGCGCGGAAGCCGTACTGGTTGATGGCCCAGGCGGCGTGCTCGCGCGAGCTGCCGCAGCCGAAGTTCTTTTCGGCGATGAGGATCTCGGAGCCTTTGTACTCGGGCTTGTTGAGCACGAAGTCGCGGCGAGGCTCGACGTGATCGGGGATGTCGAGGTTGTAGCGCCAGTCGTAGAAGAGGAAGTCGCCGTAGCCGGTGCGCTCGATGCGCTTGAGGAACTGCTTGGGGATGATCTGGTCCGTGTCGATGTTGGGCAGCGGCAGCGGGACGGCGGTGCTTGTCAGGATGTTGATCGGTTCCATGGTTCGTCCTCGTGATCCATTCGAAATACGGAGGTCCTTCGCCTGAGGCTCAGGATGACGGCGGTTAATTCTGTGACTTCTCGCCAGACTCCCATTTGCGGATGTCGGTTAGGTGGCCGGTGATGGCGGCGGCGGCGGCCATCTCCGGCGAGAGGAGATGCGTGCGGCCTCCGCGGCCCTGGCGGCCTTCGAAGTTGCGGTTGACTGGTGGAGGCGCAGCGTTCGCCGGGTTGGAGGATGTCGGGGTTCATGCCGAGACACATGCTGCAGCCGGGCTCGCGCCACTCGAAGCCGGCGGACTTGAAGACGAGATCAAGGCCTTCTTCTTCGGCCTGATGCTTCACGCTTCTGCGAGCCGGGGACGACCATCGCGCGCACGGTGGTGGCGACGTGATGGCCGCGGACGACTTTCGCAGCGGCGCGAAGGTCTTCGATGCGCGCGTTGGTGCAGGAGCCGAGGAAGACGGCGTCGACTTTGATGTCTTCGAGCTTCGTGCCGGGCTTGAGGTCCATATATTCGAGTGCGCGGGTGAAGGACTTTTTGTCGGCTTCGGTTTTTGCGTCTTCGGGCGAGGGGACGGTGCCGTCGATGGTGGTGACCATGCCGGGCGATGTGCCCCAGGTCACGGTGGGGACGAGCTTCGTCGCGTCGATGTTGAGCTCGCGGTCGTAGGTTGCGCCGGGGTCGGTGACGAGCGAGCGCCAGTGCTCGACGGCGCGATCCCAGGCTTCGCCCTTCGGTGACGAAGCGGCGGCCTTTGAGGTAGGCGAAGGTTGTCTCGTCGGGCGCGATCATGCCTGCGCGGGCGCCCGCTTCGATGCGACATGTTGCAGATGGTCATGCGGCCTTCCATCGAGAGCGCGCGGATGGCGGAGCCGGAATACTCGATCACAGAGCCTGTTGCCCCGTCGGTGCCGATGCGGCCGATGATGTCGAGGATGATGTCCTTCGCGGTGACACCGTACGGGAGCGCGCCTTCGACGTTGATGCGGAAGGTTTTGGGTTTCGACTGCGGTAGTGTCTGCGTGGCCATGACGTGTTCTACTTCACTCGTCCCAATCCCAAATGCAAGCGCGCCGAATGCGCCGTGAGTGCTGGTGTGCGAGTCGCCGCAGACGATGGTCATGCCGGGCTTGGTGGCGCCGAGTTCGGGGCCGATCATGTGGACGATGCCTTGATTGGCGTCCTGCACGTCGAAGAATTCGACGCCGAACTCTGCGCAGTTTTTACGCAGCGCGTTGACCTGCGCGGCGGAGACCTGGTCGGCGATGACGAGGCGATCGTGCGCGGAGGTGGTGGGCACGTTATGGTCCACCGTTGCGATATGGCGATCTGCCCGGCGCAGTTTGCGGCCTGTCATGCGGAGGCCGTCGAAGGCCTGTGGCGAGGTGACCTCGTGGACGAGCTGGAGATCGATGTAGAGGATGGTCGGCTCGCCTGCGGGTTCGGCGACGACGTGATTCTGCCAGACCTTCTCAAACATGGTGCGTGGCTGCTGGTTCGTGTTTGCTGTGCTCATGATGTGTTCGACCTGGTTCGCCTGCAAAGTTCAGTTGCGCGGTTTGAGTTGCGAGCTGTGAGTCGGCTGCTCGTCTGATGCTGTGGTGTCGGGCTGCGGTGCAATGGTGTTGGCTCCGACGAGTGCGGGTGTGAGTGCGTAAGGAGTACCGTTGGGCTCGACGAGCGTGGCGTGCTCGATGTGCGGGACGAGTCGGTGCGCGGCGGCGAGACGCGCGTCCCAGTGCGAGAGGCTCTCGGTGAAGGCGAGCGGAAGGTCGTCGGCGGAGAGCTCGCGGTTGGGGTAGAGCCAGAGGTTGTAGTTGGCGGCGGATTCGTCGGTAGTGTGGGCTTCGGGTGACCAGTTGACCGCGGCGAAGATGACGAGCGGGTGCGGCGTGCCGAGGTCGACCCAGAGGAGGCCGTGTGCGGCGCAGAAGTCTGGAACGCAACCGTCGACGCTGAAGTAGCGATTCTGCTGCGTGGTGACGGTGCCGTAGCGTGAGAGAAAGAGCGTGATGATGGCGTCGAGCGGCTGATTCTCGCCGGGCTCGGGGCCCCACATGGCCTGCGGGCGATGGAAGTTATTGGAGAGCAGCGCGTGGAAGCGCGCGTCGAGGCGGAGGTCGGCGGCGCGGCCGATGGGCTCGGGTTCGGCGAAGGCCCAGAGCCACTGGAGGCTATCGGTAGGTTTCACGGGACCGTGGATGGGATTGCGCGGGGTCTTGGGACCGAGTGTGTCGGGGCTGGTGATCTGCCCGCGCACACCCGAGGCTGCTGTGAAGAGCAGCGTGAAGGCAGCGAGTTGGAGTGAGCGGCGCATTTAGACGGCGTGGAGTGACTGCTGCTTGTCGATGGATTGAGCCAGTGCCTCGTGCACGAGCTTACCCATCTCGTGAGTGGTGACGTTGGCGGCGGCGTTGCCACGAGCGATGTCGGAGGTACGATAGCCGGCGGCGAGGACCTTGTTGACGGCGGCTTCGATGGCGAGTGCGTCCTCTTCGAGAGCGGCGGAGTAGCGCAGGAGCATCGCGGCCGTGAGGATGGCGCCGAGCGGATTTGCCTTGCCCTGACCGGCGATGTCGGGCGCGGAGCCGTGTACGGGTTCGTAGAGATTGACCTTGCCGCCAAGTGTGGCGGAAGGCAGCATGCCGAGTGAGCCGGTGATGATGCCGGACTCGTCGGAGAGGATGTCGCCGAAGAGATTCTCGGTGAGCACGACATCGAAGTTACGCGGGATGTTCATCAGGTGCATCGCCATCGAGTCGACGAGCTGATGTTCAACGGTGACGTCGGGGTATTCGGACTTGAGCTCGTCGACGGTGGCGCGCCAGAGCTGCGAGCACTCAAGGACGTTAGCCTTGTCGACTTGAGTTAACTTTTTGCGGCGCTTGCGCGCGAGCTCGAACGCGATGCGCGAGACGCGGACGACTTCGTCCTTCGTGTAGCGCATGGTGTTGATCGCCTCGCCGGTGTCTTTGTTCCATGAACGCGGCTGGCCGAAGTAGAGGCCGCCGAGGAGTTCGCGTACGAAGAGGATGTCGACGCCTTTGGTGACCTCGGGGCGCAGCGGTGAGTTGTCGCCGAGTGAAGCGAAGGCGAGACAGGGACGGAGGTTGGCGAAGCCGCCGAGGACCTGGCGGATCTGCAGCAAGCCGGCCTCGGGACGCTTGTCCGGGGTGAGGTGATTGAACTTGTTGTCGCCGACCGCGCCGAGGAGAACAGCGTCGGAGTCGAGCGCGATGTCGATGGTCTGCTTGGGCAGCGGCGTGCCTTCGGCGGTGATGGCGACACCGCCGATGAGAGCCTCGGTGAAGTTGAAGTCGTGGCCGCCGAACTCGGCGATGGCCTTGAGGATGTTAACGGCTTCGCGGGTGACCTCGGGGCCGATGCCGTCTCCGGCGAGGATGGCGATCTTAAGCTTCATTTTGCCTTCACTTCTGATAGGTCAGATAAAGTAAATAGCCTTTAAATGCGACAGCCCAAGCGAGGGCGATGCCGATTAGAACAACAAATACGTTCGGCGGTAACGATTCGAGCTTCTCGAACTTCGCTAATAGAACAAGCGCAATGAATGGGCCGAATGTAATTGGCCATTGCCATTGCATCATTAGCTTCTGTGTTGGTGTGTAGCCGTTCTGGCTGCAATCACTGTCCGGATTGTTGAGAGTCTCGCTCATGGGACGTTGGCAACCTCGGCCAGGGGCTCATGCAGCAGCGCGAGGATGTCCTGGTCGTAGATGGACTTCTTGCGATCGGCGAGTTCGGTGAAGCGAAGGTAGACCGCGTCGAGCTCGGGTTTGGAGAGTTTGTGGCCGAGCTCGGTGAGGCGATGCTCGAGCGCGCGGCGCCCGCTGTGTTTGCCGAGCACGATGTTCTGCCCGGTGAAGCCGACCGAGGCCGGCGTCATGATCTCGTAGGTGAGCGGGTTGGCGAGCACGCCGTGTTGATGGATGCCGCTCTCGTGCGCGAAGGCGTTGGCGCCGACGACGGCTTTGTTGGGCGAGCAGGTGAAGCTGATGATCTCGCCGAGAAGCCTTGAGGTTGGGTAGAGCTGGTTCATGACGATGTTGCTGGTATAGGGGTAGCGATCGTGGCGCGTGGTGAGCGCGGCGGCGATCTCTTCGAGTGCAGCGTTGCCGGCGCGTTCGCCGATGCCGTTGATGGTGCACTCGATCTGACGCGCGCCGCCGTCGACACCGGCGAGCGAGTTGGCAACGGCCATGCCGAGGTCGTCGTGACAGTGCGTGGAGAAGATGATGTCGTCGGAGTTTGGAACGTTGGCGCGAACCTTTTCGAAGAGCGCCTTGTACTCGGCGGGCGTGGTGTAGCCGACGGTGTCCGGAATGTTGATGGTGGTGGCGCCGGCCTGCACGGCGACGTTGACCATCTGGATGAGGAAGTCGATGTCGGAGCGGGTGCCGTCTTCGGTGGAGAACTCGACGTTGTCGGAATAGCTGCGGGCGAGGCGGACGCACTCGCCGACCTGGTCGATGGCCTGGGCGCGGGTGATGCGGAGCTTGGCCTCGAGGTGCAGGTCGGATGTGGCGAGGAAGGTGTGGATGCGATTCTTCTCAGCGGGCTCGATGGCACGCGCGGCAGCTTCGATGTCCTCGCGCTTGCAGCGGGCCAGGGAGGCGATGCGGGGGCCGCGAACCTCTCTGGCGATGGCGTTGACGGAGTTGAAGTCGCCCTGCGAGGCGATGGCGAAGCCTGCTTCGATGATGTCCACGCCCAGCGCGGCAAGTTGGTGCGCCATCCGGAGCTTCTCATTGTGGTGCATGGTGCAGCCGGGAGACTGCTCGCCGTCGCGGAGAGTGGTGTCAAAGAAGACGATTTGATTGGAGAGTGCCATGGCCGGTGACCTTTCCGTTGTCCCTAAGCATAACCTGAGCTTATGCTGGGAATGCGGTGTATTCGTATTTCTAATGCCGCTATAGCTCCGTGGTTTGGGCGTAAGTTGGCGACACAAAAGGATAAGGACGAAGATGGATCTCTTTCAACTGGAGACGTTTCTGGCGGTGGCTGAGGAGCGGAGTTTTTCGCGGGCAGCGGCGCGTCTGCACCGGACGCAGCCGGCGGTGAGCCAGGTGATCGCCAAGCTGGAGGCCGAGTTGGGCGAGACGCTGCTGGAGCGGAGCTCGCGGGACGGCACGCTGACGGACGCGGGCGAGGTGTTGAAGGAGTATGCGCAGAAGATGTTGAATCTGCGCACGGATGCGAGCTCGGCGCTGGCGGACCTGCGGTCGCTTCACACAGGCAAGTTGACGCTGGCGGCCAATGAGTACACATGCCTGTATCTGTTGCCGCTCATTCATGCGTTCCGGCGAGAGCATCCGCGGGTAAAGGTAGCTGTGCAGCGCACACTGGCGAGCCGCGTGGCCGATGAGGTGTTGCAGCATTCGGCAGATATGGGCGTGGTCAGTTTTCGACCTGAAGACCCGCAGGTTCGCTCGATCGCGGTATACCGGGATGAGTTGGTGTGCGTGGTGAGTCCGACACATCCGCTCGCGAAGGCTGGCAAGGCGACACTGCAGCGGCTCGGCAGGGAGAGCTTTGTGGCGCACAATGTGCCGTCGCCGCTGCGGCAGAAGGTGATTGCATCGTTCAAGAGGCATAAGCAGCCGCTGAAGATGGAGGTAGAGCTGCCGAGTCTTGAGGCGATCAAGCGGTTCGTGCAGCAGGGCGACGGCGTGGCACTGGTGCCGAAGCTGACTGTGGAGAACGAGTTGGAGACCGGCGCGCTGGTGGGGATTGCGGTGCCTGAGTTGCCGCTGGAGCGGAGGTTGCGGCTGGTGCTGCGACGGCAGGCCACGCTCTCGCACGCCGCGCAGGCGTTTCTCAAGCTGGTGGAGCAGCACGCCGAGCAACGTGGGGATCCATTCAGCTTTACGGTGGAGCGCGGCTAAGTTGCGCCCGATCAATAGTTTCTAGAGTTTGAAAAATCGTTCATTGCGACGGAACTCTTTGGCTGAAGGCGTCGTCTATGGTGTAGTCGGAGCGCCGCCGACCAGGGCTCAGGCCGGCGCATATCGCAGAAAGCGAGTGACAAGTATGACAAGCAAAGGGATGATGATGGTTCGCTCGGCCGTGCTTGTATGTGGGCTGAGCGTAGCGGCGGTGGGTGCCGCTTTCGCGCAGGATCAGGCGCCACCGCCTCCACCGGCGGGACAGATGCAGGGACCGCCGCCAGGCGGTGGGCGTGGCGGCATGATGGATCCCGGCAAGCGGGCTGACATGCTGAAGCAGAACCTGAGCCTCACGGACGATCAGACGTCGCAGGTGAAGACGATCTTCGAGGACAGCCGCACGAAGATGGAGGCGTTGCGCTCGAATTCGTCGCTGTCGCAGGATGATCGCCGATCGCAGATGATGTCGCTTCGGAAGGCTGAGAATGACAAGATCGAGGCGCTGCTGACGCCGGATCAAAAGACGAAGTATGCAGCGCTCCAGGAGCAGATGCGTGGTCGGATGCGGAATGGACCCCCGGGCGGAGGAACGCCGCAGCCACAGTCGCCATCCCCGGCTCCGCAGAGCTGACGAAGAGCCGACAACGAGCGGGCGCGGAGGTCCACTCCGCGCCCGTTTCGTATTGGCTGAGCTGTGGAAAGAACGGGGGTTGCCGTTCGGGCGCCCTTTGTACAGGTACAATTAGGCATCAGAGCGCCGCACGACCCGCTGGCATTTCGTCTTCGGGACGGCCGATTCGGACCGGGGCGGAGTGTGCTCGATTGCTGAAGGGGTTTCGCTACGCATGAAGAAAATGATGTTGCTGGGCGCTCTACTGCTGGGATTCGTTGCGGCAGGACATGCGCAGGAGAGCAGGCAGGATGCCAGTATCAGCTTTATGGGAGTCACGGCTCCTGATGTGAACGGGTTGGGTGTCTTCCCAATGCACTCGACCAATACTGGTGGGGCGTTGGTGAGCTACCGTTACATGCTGACGCCACGGAGCGCGCTTGAGCTTAACTATTCGTTTGCGCAGAACACGATCTACTACAACAACGTGAGCTTCGGCGGGCATGTGCACTCGCGCCAGGAGGAGGTTACGGGGGCCTACGTCTATTCGCGCACGTATGGGCGGTATAACCCGTTCCTGCAGGCCGGCATCGGCGGAATGATCTTTACGCCGATCAAGGACAACGGAACCTCGAACCTGGATACGAAGCAGAATACGAACATCGGCGGGCTGTTTGGCGGCGGATTGGCGTATGAGATCAGCCCGAGCTTTGATATTCGCGTCGAATACCGCGGATTTGCAACGAAAGCTCCGGATTTTGGTGTTTCAACCTTCAAGACGAACCGTTATTACGTCATCTCGATGCCGGCGATCGGCATCGCGTATCACTTCTGAGATAGACCACTGAAGCGTGCGAAGGCCCGGCGGTTGCCGGGCCTTTTGCTGCTTTGTGGCTCGTTGCGCGTTCCGTGAAAGAGCTATTTATTCGGGCCGCGGGCAGGGAAGTGGTAGGCGCCTCCGAAGGTGAACAGATAGGGCTCGAGGCCATTGGGTAGCTCCTGGTCGGAGGCGAACCAATACTGATATTCGAAGTCGGCGCGCAGATTGATGCGGTTATTGAACCGGTAGTCTAGGCCGCCGCCGAAGGAGACGAGGTTGTAACCAGTGTTGTCGATGTAGGTCTCGAGTCCGCCGGGAGTAAGTCGCTGATGCGCGGGGAAGTTTACGACGCCGCGGCCATAGAGAACCTTGCCGTAGGGAGCCAGCCGTCCGCGGTAGTAGTGACGGAGATAGCGGCCGCCTATCTCGTAGGTGGTCTCGGAGAAGTGATTGCTGGGAACGAGAGAGTCTGGATGAGGGTCTCGCACCCGATGAAAGTCGGCTTCGAGTCCATAGTGGCCGAAGAGGTCATAGTCGGCGTAGAAAGCGAAGCCGGGAATGTTGTTCGGTACGTAGTCGGAGTGTGCCCAGTTGAAGCCTGCGCCGACCTGCAGGTCCGCGGAGCGGCTCGCGGTGGGTGAGGCCTGACCGTGGGCTAGGGGAGTGAAGAAGGCTAAGGCGGCAAGAATGGGGAGATTGGGTAAACGCTTCAAGAAAGAGGCTCCGTGGGCTCGGGGTGCCCGGCAAAGTAAGTCTCCGAACCCTCTTGGACGCGCAAAAATGCCCTGAGGTCTCTCAGGGCATTGGAACTTGGGGTGGAAAAGCGAATTAACGGAACCGGTATGCCGCGCCGATGGAGAGCAGTGGCGGCGTCAGACCATGAGGTGGAAAGTTCGGCCAGCGCTGATATTCGAAGTCGCCGCGGATGTTGATCTTGCTGTTGAGGCTGTAATCGAGCCCAACGCCCAGAGCAAACAGGAAGTAGGTTCCCGGCGTGCTGTGGCCCTCGATCTGATTGGGGTTAGGTGCCGTGGCACGCCCAATTCCGATCAGGCCCTTGCCGTAAGGAGTAAACCTTTTGTAATGCTGCGCCCAGCGCACGCCGGCGTCATAACTGCTCTCATGGTAGTCATAGTAGGACTTGAACAACGAGTCGAGATGGACGTTGCCTTCTATGCCGATGTGATTGTTGAGGTCAAACGTGGTGTAGAAGGTCATACCCTGGAGGTAATCGTTAACATACTCATCCTCGTTCGAATTCGTGTACGCAGCGCCAACCTGAAAGATGCCGCCTCTGGTTGCCGCCGGCGTAGCCTGAGCGTGCAGCGCGGAGGGCAGCAAGGTGAAGAGGGAAAGAGTAACGGACAGCAGACAGGTCTTCTTCATAACAGGGAGACTCTCCTTTGCGCGGGCGTCCCTGAGTTATGGATGCAACTCAGGGACGCTGCGGGGGTCTGATTGTTTCGGGGGCCCGGTGGATTCTGCCTAATTCTGAGGCTGCGTGGCAGGAGTCGAAGCCGGGACCGCGCTTGCGTTGTCAGCTGCATTAGGTGCTGGAGTGTTGGAACTCGCCGTAGGTGCAGGCTGCGTTGGTGCGGCAGATCCAGATCCGGGAGCCGGAGCCGGGCTTGCAGGTGGTGCTGCGGGAGGCGTCCAGTAGGCGAGCCTCAGGTAGACCGGAGTGATCTCGAACGGCAGCTTGTCGCGGGCGCTGAGAAGCGGCTCGTAAGCTGTGTTCAGTTTTATCACCTGATCTGTCCAGGGGTCTCTCCGGAGGAACTGGGAGAGAGGCATGGCGGCCTGTTGTTTCAGGTCGCTGTTGTTGAGCTTGGGTCCCTTGGCTATGAGAGCTTGCATCCAGAAGGTGCCGTCGGGGCGAAGCAGACCGTCGCCGATTTGCGGATCGGTCAGCGCTTTCAGGCCCTTTTCGCGAGCCTGGAGTTGCTGCAGGTAAAGGCTGAAGTATTGCTCGCCACCTTCAAGTTCCTTGGCTCCGAGAAGTTCGACCGCCTTCTTGGCGGCTTCCGCGTTATCCGCGTCGGTGTGGTGCATCGGAAGCTTCTCGAATGCTGACTCAGTGGGGAACATCAGGCGATCGCTGAATGCGTACTTGGTGTCAATGTGGTGACCCAGGACGATGTGCGCGACCTGGAAGGCGAGCAGCGCGTTTAGGTTACCCATCTGCTGGGCACCGTCGGAAGTCGGCACCGCCGTGGTGTCGAGCAGACCCTTGGAGAGCAGGATGGTGTCGCCGACCGAGAGTGACTCGAGTGGCTCCGTGAGCAGCGTACGAACCTTGATGGGACGGTCCAGCGGAATGTTGTTATAGGCAAGAATGTTGTTGGCCAGCGCCTCGAGAATCTTGTCGAACTCGCTCGGCGCGTCGATCAGGCCGGCAGTGTAGAGCCGATCGATGACGTTGTCCTCAGCCTGCTCGACCCACTGACGCTGCGCCTGGAGGGGCGAAATGTCTGCGGCCTGCTGGCTCTCGTCCGTAGCCCCGACGACCTGGAGATCAGTCTGGTCCGCGTCAGACTGCGGCACCTTCAGGGAGTAACCCCAGATGTGGTTGACCGCTTTGAACTTCAGAGTGCCCTGCGGGCTCTTGGGGTCGCTCTCCTCAATGTAGACGGAGGTCGGCAGCCAGAGACCGTCCTGAACGTTCGTGCGCCAGGAGTCGAAGTGGTAGTACTCGCGGATGTCCTTCTCACCGCCGGAGAAGCTGCCGTTGAAGCGGACGATGTTCCCGCTGTTACGGTCGATCCAGATGCGTCCGGCGAACCGGCCCACGGCAGACTTCTTCGTGGGTTGGACGTCAAAGACGACCGTCGGAATCGTTCCGAGGAAGTCGTTGCGCAGGAAGTTGAAGGTATACATCTGGCGGTTGTAGCTGTTGCTGTCCACCAGCAGCATCTGGACGAAGCCGGTCTCATGATAGGTGAGGTGCAGGCTGCCCGAGAGGCCGGTGAGATAGCTGAGCGAGTGCTTAAGGAAGCCCTTGCTATCCTGCTTTTCTTGAACATAGCCTTGGTCATTAATGACCTTGCCGAAGTTCACCCGGGCGAGGAAGTGAACGTCGGAGTCGGGTATCTGGCCCATCACCGGATCCGGACGCATGTTCTGGATGTAGGTCTCGACGATCGGGGCACGCTCCCGAAGCGTCTTGATCACCACCGCCTCACGGGCGATGGACTTGTCGATCAGGGCGCTCTGTGCAGGCGTCAGCTTGCGCGTCTCGTAGGCGGACTCCACCTTCTTCTTGTTGCCTAAGGCGGCGAAGGCCGGCAGGGCGGTCGCCATCACGAGAGCTGCGGTGAGGGTTGTGGTGAGCCGGGTCGGAAGGTTCATAGTGCGGGGGTGCTCCTTGGGGTGCGGTGCCCGAAGGCGGACTTCTACGTTGGGCACGACGCGGGGACGTCGCGATTACGGTTATAGACACACGATAATGCGGTTCAACAAAATTGAAGCAGAATTAGCTCATCTGGAAGTTCACTAGAACGACACCCTCCCAGTCGATGGCGTGCCCGGAGTTGTCCAGTGCTGGACGGAAGCGTGTGGCTTCCGTTGCCTGAATCGCAGACTGGTCGAGGCCATGGCCGAGGCCATGCACGACACCTAACACCTGGACTGCACCGCTGGCGGTTACTCGGATGCGCAGCGAAACGTTGCCTTCCAGATGCATTGCCTTAGCCTCCTCCGTGTAAACCGGGGTGGGCTTGTAGGTAACCTTGGGCGCCGAGGCGAGCGTCGATTGCTGCACCTGCGGATGAGTCGGCTCAATTCTCTGGGCCGTCTGCAGCTGGACCTGTACCGGTGCGTTCGAGTAGTTTTTCGAATTCATCGGTCCAGTGCCGCCGGGAACGCCCAACTTGACTCCCTGCACTGCGTGAGCGGCATTGTCGCGGCCGTTCATGCTGCCGTTAGGGGAGCCGGAGCCCATATTGACAGCCACGGCGCGGGCGCCGTTGCCGGTATTGGAGGCATTCATACCGGGCATTCCAGCCGCGCCCATGTTCACAGGCGAGACGGCAGGTCCAGTGAGCGGCTTCATCGGGTTCGTCGCCTGACCCAGGCGGACCGCTGTGGGGTTGGCGTCATGGTTCGGAACTGAAGCGGGCATCGCCTGGCCGAGGTTGACCTTCACAGGCGCCGGCGGAGGAGTAACTTTCTTGGGCGGCGCGGGAGCCAGCACGACTGGCTTCGGCACCGGAACCTCGATCGGCTTAATCTCCGGAACCTTGACCGGCTCCGGCATCTTGATCTTCGGCGTCTCGATCTTCGGCGGAGGCGGCATCTTCACCTTCGGCGGAGGCGGCGGTGGCGGCTTGGGAGCTGGGGCTGCCTTCGGCGGCTCGGGCGGCAGCGTGAGCTCGGCGAGCTTCTTGGCCACGATCGGATTGGTCTTAATGACCATGCCCAGAATCACGATCAGCGCTGCAATCGAGCAGTTGATAATGATGGCGGTGACGGCCGCACCCTTGCTCCGCTTTCCATCGTTGAGCACACCGAAGTGTGCGAATTGCACCGGCTGCGGATTCGGGTCGTCGCTGCGAAGTGGCTTAGGCATCTCTGGTCGATCCTTGTCGCTGTCGTTCAGGTGAAGCCGATGCTTTGCGGCGGGTGATCTGGTAGTTACTCAAACGATACCAGAGCCTCGCAATCTCCCGGCAGATTTCGATAGAAAAGTGCACCTGGGTTCTGTTCCCAAACTGCACTCACTTAGACTCCCAAAACCCTCTCTTGGGCTGTACCGGGTCTGCCACGAGCCTGATCCGGGGATGCCCGTAAGATGGCTGCACGAGCTGGGTGGGTCAAAGTGGGGCCGCGCCCGGTACATTCCGGGAGGCGTTCATGACTCACCAACTGCTGCAAACCCTTTCGACTGACATGTTTCACGTGCCAGTGCCGATTGTGGAAAAGATTCTCAGGCCGGTGATTGTGTACCTGTTCCTGATCGTTTTTCTGCGGCTGTTCGGTAAGAGGGAACTGGCTCAATTGAACCCGTTTGATCTGGTGGTGTTGCTCAGTTTGGCCAACACTGTGCAAAATGCCATGATCGGTGACGACAATTCCGTGAGCGGAGGGGTTGTCGGCGCCTTTGCCCTTCTCACCATCAACTGGCTGCTGACGTGGGTGCTCTTCCGCGCCCCGAAGATCGATCAGGCGCTGGAGGGGTCGCCGGCCACCTTGATTCGAGCAGGAGTGGTGGACGAGGCGGCGCTGAAGCATGAATGTCTGACGCCCGAGGAACTGTTCTCCGTGCTCAACAAGAACGGTTTCAATAATCCGGCGGAGGTTGAGATCTGCATCCTGGAGCCGAATGGCACCTTCTACGTGAAGGGCAAGCAGCCGTCCGGCGACCAGGTAGAGCGAGCGCAGCTGATGAGCGCGCTGGAGGGCCTGCGCACCGAAGTGATCGCCTTGCGCGAGCAGATTGCCGGACGCGGCTAAATTGAAGAGCGACGTTGGAGCTTCGTGCGTTCCCTTTCGAGGCGCTCGGGAGGAGCGGACATTGTGGCGTCCTTCACGGCTGCCCGGTAGCCACCCATGTAGATCGAGTGCATCACTGCCAGGGCGCAGCCGACTCCGAAGGCGAAGCCCAGGAAGAATCCGATGATGGCTCCCCATTCGAAGGTCACGGTCTGTAGGATGGCACGTCACGCCGGTCTTTTCATCCTCGGGGTGCGATCGTCGCGCGTATCTTGCGGCGAACTCACCAGTTATTGACGATTGCGATCCGAGGGGCGTGTACAGCACTCAGCTGGCCCCGGACAGCATCGTGGTTGAGCTGAGTTTCGAGTCTGCAAGCCCGTGTGACCATAGCACTTCGGCGTCGCGAGATAGTAACGGTACAGGCGTGCTCTGCCACGTTCGGGGTATTTGGGAGCAGGTTGCAGAGAGAAATTGATGCGATTTTTCAACACACGCAACGGGAGTGGCGAGTGAGGTGCACCTTGCGGAGGATTTTCCTGCCAGATATTCGGGCGATGCAACCAGAGCGGTTGCACGTCCGCAAACTGATAGCGTAGCTTCGATTTCTGCGGCAATGCACGTACAACTTTGCCGCCAAAGTAGACGACCCAGGGAGATTGTGTTCGCAACATGCCTACTGAAGCTGAGAGCCCGCAGAGCCGCGCCACGGCGCAGACCTCAAACGAGAACGCGCAGGACCAAAACGTTTTCGAGTCCGTGTTGCGCGAGAACCGTGTGTTTCCGCCGCCGAAGGAGTTTGCAGCGAAGGCGTGGGTGAAGTCCGAGGCTGAGTATGAGCGGATGTATCGGCGCAGCGTCGAGGATCCCGAGGGCTTCTGGGCGGAGGCCGCCAGCGAACTCGAGTGGTTTAAGCCCTGGAAGAAAGTTATCGACGGCGAGGGGCCGGAGACGAAGTGGTTCACCGGCGGGAGGATGAATCTTTCGTACAACTGCGTCGATCGTCATGCGAAGGGTTCGCGGCGCGATAAGGTCGCATTGCTGTGGGAGGGTGAGCCGGGCGAGGTTCGGCGACTGACCTTCGGTGATTTGCAGGAGCAAGTCCAGCGGTTCGCGAACGTGCTCAAGGCGCAAGGCGTGAAGAAAGGCGATCGCGTCGCAATCTACATGGGCATGAGCCCGGAGCTCGCGATTGCGCTGCTGGCGTGCGCGCGGATCGGCGCGGTGCACTCGGTGATCTTCGGCGGGTTTGCGGCGCATGCGATTGCAGACCGTGTGAATGATTCGGACTGCCAGGTGGTGGTGACGCAGGATCTCAGCTACAGGCGTGGCGGCGAGGTGAAGCTGAAGCAGATTGTGGATGAGGCATTGGAGAAGTGTCCTGGTGTGCGGAAGGCAGTCGTGTATCAACGCGCGCCGGACAAGAGTGTGCCGATGAAGGCTGGCCGCGATGTGTGGTGGCACGAGGAGATAGCCAAGGCGGAGCCTGAGTGCGCGTGCGAAGAGATGGATTCCGAGGATTCGCTGTACATCCTGTACACCAGCGGAACAACGGGCAAGCCGAAGGGCCTCGTGCATACGACGGGCGGCTATGCGGTGCAAACGTACCTGACATCGAAGTACGTCCTTGATCTGCGCGACGAGGACGTGTACTGGTGCTCTGCGGACATTGGATGGGTGACCGGGCACAGCTATGTTGTCTATGGTCCGCTGCAGAACGGCGCGACGGTGATGATGTATGAGGGTGCGCCGAACTGGCCCGAGTGCGATCGCTTCTGGAGGATCATCGACGACCACAAGGTGACGGTGTTCTACACGGCGCCGACGGCGATTCGCGCGTTCGTGAAGTGGGGCAACGAGTGGGTGCACAAGCATGACTTGAGCAGCCTGCGGTTGCTGGGCACGGTCGGTGAGCCGATCAATCCTGAAGCCTGGATGTGGTACCACCGCGAGATCGGCAAGGAGCGCTGCCCGATCGTGGACACGTGGTGGCAGACGGAGACGGGTTCGATCATGATCTCGCCGCTGCCGGGCGCGGTCGCGACAAAGCCGGGATCAGCGACGAAGCCATTCTTCGGAATTACGCCCGAGGTTGTGACGCGCGATGGCAACGCGGTGCCCGCGGGTCATGGCGGCCTGCTGGTGATTCGCAAGCCGTGGCCTTCGCGTGCGCGGACGATCTGGGGCGATCACGAGCGGTTCGTGAAGACGTATTTCTCCGACGTTCCCGGCTGCTATTTCACCGGCGACGGTGCGCGCTGGGACGCTGACGGTTACTACTGGCTGATGGGCCGCGTGGATGACGTGATCAACGTAAGCGGGCACCGGCTTGGCACGATGGAGATTGAGTCAGCGCTTGTAGCGCATCCGAAGGTCGCCGAGGCCGCGGTGGTCGGGCGGCCGGACGATCTGAAGGGGCAGGCGATTTCCGCGTTCGTGACGCTGGAGCAGGGGCACGAGCCGACGCCTGAGTTGAAGCAGGAGCTGCGGCAGTGGGTCGCGAAGGAGATTGGAGCGCTCGCGCGCCCCGACGATCTGCGTTTCACGCAACTGCTGCCCAAGACGCGTTCGGGCAAGATTATGCGGCGGTTGCTGCGGGAGATGGCGACAACGGGCGAGGTGAAGGGCGATACGACAACGCTCGAGGACTTCAGCGTGCTGGCCAAGCTGAAGGAGAACGAGGAGTAGCGTCCTCGAAACTGGCGCGGGAAAGGCACGTCTACAGGAGTATGAAGTTCGGTCTGTGGAGTGCGGGATTGGCGGGGCTGTTGTGCGTTGCTGTACCTGTGGTTTGGGCGCAGGAGGGTAAGCCTGCGGCAACGACTACGACGCCGGCCAGTCCGGCCGGCGCAAGTGACACACCGGTAAGCGGTTCCGCGGGCACGATGAATGTGAAGGCCAACCTCGTGGTGGTGCCGACGGTAGTGCGCGACAAGAAAGGTGCGCTGGTCAACGACTTGAAGAAGGAGAACTTCTCGCTTGAAGTAGATGGACAGGCGCAACCCATCCGTTACTTCGACCACGACACGGACGTGCCGCTGACGCTTGGGCTGCTGGTGGACGTGAGCGGAAGCATGAGGAATGAGGTGGATCCGGAGCGTACGGCGAGCCAGAGCTTTCTGGACACGATGATGGCGCCGGCGGCGGGAAATCGCGCTGCGGATAAGGCGTTCGTGGTGCAGTTTGCGAAGGAGGTAGAGCTGCTGCAGGACGCAACGGACGCCAAGCCACGGTTGCAGCGCGCGTTGAAGGAGCTGGGAACGTCCAGCCCGAGCTTTCATAACACCGACGATACGCAAGGGCCAAACCAGGACAGTGAGGGACGTTACATTCGCCGTGGCGGGACGGCGCTTTACGATGCGATCTATCTCTCCGGCGACGAGGTGATGTCGAAGCAGGCCGGGAAGCGTCGGGCGCTGGTGGTGCTGACGGATGGTGTGGATCGTGGGAGCAAGGAATCGCTGACGGACGCGATTGAGGCGGCTCAGCGGGCGGACACGATTGTTTACGGAATTTATTACAAAGGCGAGCAGCCGCATCAGGACTTTAATCGTGCGGGGGGGCGGCACGGGGGGTATCCCGGGGGAGGCTACCCGGGCGGAGGGTATCCGGGTGGGGGGTATCCGGGTGGCGGCGGAGGGTATCCGCAGGGTGGGGGCAATGGGGGGCAGAATCCGCGTGGGGGCGGTGGCGACCACCAGCCGTACGTCGATGGCAAGAAGACACTGGAGCGGATCTGCGGGGAGACGGGCGGACGGGTGTTTGAGGTGAGCAAGAAGCAGTCGGTGGACGACATCTACAAGCAGATTGGTGAGGAGCTGCGGGCGCAGTACCGGCTGGGCTTCTCGCCCTCGGGGGATGCGGCCAAGGATCGGTATCACCAGATCTCGCTGGCACTGACCGGGGACGATGCGAAGAAGAAGCTGGATGTGCAGACCAGGGACGGGTATTACATGGGTCAGTAGGGTGAGTACCCCCCTCCCCCCGTTTTTTGCGCAAAGTATTCAGGAAATTGGACTTAGGGTTGGACCTAAGTGTTCCGTTCGGCTGTTAAAGATCGAAACCCGGCGGAAGCCGGGTTGGAAATGTTCCTATCTTTATTATATCGGCGGCGTCAAGAGGGCGGGGATGTCCCGGGGCGCGTGCTTCTGCGCGCTCTCGCCGTTTGAGTCAGGCGAACATGGTCCGAGGTGAGGCCGGAACCGACGGGAGAATGAGTTGCGATGTGGGGTGTTTTGGGTGGTGGCTGAAGAGTCTGCCTCGATCGAGATGAAGGACGAAGATGGCTACGATGAAGATGACGATCAGAGCGGCTGCGAAGAGAAGCACGACGAGAAGGAAGCTGGGCTTGTTTGGTGGAAGTTGTTCGAGTTGAAGGGTCTCCAGTTCCCTCGGGAGTCCCTTCAGGCGATCAGAAAGATGTTCCGGCTGGCGGTCCGGTTGGTGGTCAGGGTCTTTCATGTAGTTTTAGATGCGGTGGCTGATCCTGAGGAGATGTGCGCTGGAATCGTGAGCGTCTTTCGCGCATCATTGGAATGGAAGTTAAAGGAGTCGGGAATGTTCATGAGATTGGCAGGGAACGGGATGCGGGTTGTGGCCGTGGGTGCGGTGCTGGCGGTCGGTGCAGTGGTGTCTGCAGCGCCGATGGCTGGGGCGCAGTCGTCGCCGATCCCGCATGCGCATATCTATCCCGATGTCCAGGCGGCGCATATGGACATCCAGACGGCGCTGGCGAAGGCGCGCAAGGAGCACAAGCGTGTGCTGGTGGATTTTGGCGGCGACTGGTGCGGAGACTGCCAGGTGTTGAACTACTACATGCACCAGAGCCCGAACAAGGAGCTCCTGGAAAAGTACTACGTGCTGGTGGACGTGAATATCGGTCACATCGATCAGAACATCGACATCGGCGACAAGTATGGTGTTGTGCTGAAGAAGGGTGTGCCGGCGATGGCGGTTCTGCGGCCGGATGGCACGGTCGTCTACGGACAGAAGAACGGCGAGTTCGAGAATATGCGGAATATGCAGAGCTCGGATCTGACGACGTTCCTTGAGGCCTGGAAGCCGCAGCACTAGACTGCTTTTCCCTGGAGGTGTTGTTGTGATCGGGCCAAAATACAGGGATCCTTCGCCTAGCCACCCCATCGAGCAAAGAACGCTCGTTGGGGACCCCGGTACCGCTCAGGATGACGGCTCAAATAAAGATATGCCGATTGGGAAGTTGTTCTAAATGACAGGACAGGCCGCGATGGAGCGCGTGGTGATCGCACCGGTGCGGCGTGCAGCCGGGTTCGGGCGATTGCTGCGTCGCACGTTCTTCGCAGCGGTGGAGCACGACGCATTTACGGTGGCACAGGCGGCGGCGTACTCGGCGATGGTGGCGCTCTTTCCTGCGCTGGTAGTGATCGCTGCTGTGGTCGCCCTGCTGCCGCCCTGGCTTCCGCTGAAGCTGCAGATGGCGGGATTCTTTGAGCGGGTGCTGCCGGAGTACATCAGCCCACTGCTGGATTCGTATTTTGCGACGACGCATCACGCGTCGCAGACGGCGGGCGCGCTGTTGAGCTCTGGCGTGGTGAGCCTGATGGGCGCGGCGAATGTGATGGCCACCCTGATGGAGGGGTTTCGGCGGGCACACGACCTTCCGCTGACACGCGGGAGCGTGTGGGCGCGGAGGAGACGCGCGCTGGCTCTTGTGCCGCTGTCTTTGTTGCCGATGACGGCTGCGAGTGCGCTGATTGTCTTCGGGCACATCCTGACGCACTGGCTGGCAGCCGAGACGCCGTCGTATGTGCGGCCGGGGTTCTTTGCGGCGTCGCTGGTGGTGCGGTGGACGCTGGCGCTGGGGACGAGTGTCGGCATTCTGGCGGTGGTGTATCACCTGGGAACAGACGTGAACCGGCATGTGCGCCAGGAGATGGAGCCGATGGTGCGCGAGCCGTGGCTGATGCTGCGGCGTGACTGGAGCTGGCGCGCGAGCCTTCCGGGAGCAGCGCTGGCGACGGCGCTGTGGTTCGCGTCCACGCTGTCGTTCGGGTTCTACGTGACACGATTTGCGAACTATGGACGCGTCTATGGGTCGCTGGGCGCGGCGATTGCGCTGATGGTGTGGTTGTACATCATCGCGTTGACGGTGCTGATAGGCGCTGAGTTCAATGCGCAGTGGGCGATTGAGCGGCACGATCCGGTCTCGCCGGCGGCGTTGTGGAAGACGCAACGCGCGAGCAGGGGGCGTCCGGGTAGAATGACTGACTGACCAGGTGGAGGTCGATTTATGCGGGCTCTGACGCCTGAAGTGGAAGAGAGAGAGTTGATGGACGCCAGAGACAATGGGATGGGCGGGGACAGCCGCAGAGCAAAGATTGTGGCGACGCTGGGACCGGCATCGAGCACAGAAGACCTTTTTCGTCAGTTGTTGCGTGCAGGGTTGGATGTGGCGCGGTTGAACTTTTCGCACGGGTCGCACGAGCAGAAGGCCGAGCTGATTGCGATGGTGCGCAAGGTGGCGCGCGAAGAGGCGAAACCGATCTGCATCCTTGCCGACCTGCAGGGGCCGAAGATTCGTACGGGTACGCTGGTGGATCACAAGCCGGTGATGCTGGAGGCCGGCAAGCGTCTGACGATTACGCCGGAGAAGATCGAAGGCACGGCGGAGCGTGTAAGCACGGTGTTTACGACGCTCGCCGAGAACCTGAAGCCTGGCAACCGGATTCTGCTCTCGGATGGATTGATTGAGCTGCGCGTGGTGGAGTTGCGTGGCGCCGACGTGGTGGCAGAGATCATCAACGGCGGCATGCTGGGCGAGAAGAAGGGCATCAATCTGCCGGGGATTCCGGTGAAGGTGCCGTCGCTGACGGAGAAGGATGAAGAGGACCTGGAGTTTGCGATCAAGCAGGGTGTCGACTCGATCGCGGTGTCGTTTGTGCAGACTGCGGAAGACGTGCGCTATGTGAAGCGCAGAGTCACGGCGCTGGGATCAGAGGCGTGGGTGATTGCGAAGCTCGAAAAGCCGCAGGCGGTGGATCACCTGGACACGATCCTGGAGGCTGCCGACGGAATCATGGTGGCGCGCGGCGACCTGGGTGTGGAGGTGCCGCCGGAGAAGGTTCCGGCGATTCAGAAGCACCTGATCCGTCGCGCGGCGGAGTATCGCAAGCCGGTGATTACGGCGACGCAGATGCTGGAGTCGATGATTGAGAATCCGCGGCCCACGCGTGCGGAGGCTTCGGATGTTGCGAATGCGATCTACGACGGTTCGGATGCGGTGATGTTGTCGGCGGAGAGCGCGGCGGGCAAGTATCCGGTGGAATCGGTGGCGATGATGGCCAAGATTGTGGTGGAGACGGAGACGCAGATGCGGCTGCTGCCGCGGCAGACGGCGATGGGGCAACACCGGAAGTCGTTGAACATTCCGGAGACGATCTGCGAGTGCATGGCGCACTCGGCGCAGGATCTGGATCTGGCAGCGATTGCGATCTTTACGGAGACGGGCAATACCGCACGGCTGCTTTCGAAATACAGGCCGGAAGCGCCGATCTATGCGATGTCGCCGTTCGAAGAGGTGGTGAGCCGCTGCATGCTGCTTTGGGGAACGTTCCCGATTCAGTGCGACCGCTTCAAGGATACGGACAAGCTGGTGGGTATGGCGGAAGACCTGCTGGAGCATGGTGGGTTTGTGCATGCGAAGGATGTTGTTGGGATTGTTGCCGGGACGGCGACGCGTACGGGGGCTACGAATTTTATGCGACTTCACCTCATCGGCGATCGGTAGTGCATGGGCAGGATTCGCGTTCTTTCAGACCAGGTGGCGAACCAGATTGCTGCCGGTGAGGTGGTGGAGCGTCCTGCTTCGGTGGTGAAGGAGTTGCTGGAGAACTCGCTGGATGCGGGCGCGACGCGCATTCGGCTGGAGGTTGAGGGCGGCGGGCGGAAACTGATTCGGATTGTTGATAATGGACAGGGGATGGGGCGCGATGATGCGCTGCTGGCGTTTGAGCGGCATGCGACTTCGAAGCTGCGGTCGAGTGATGATCTGCTGAGCATTGCGACGCTGGGATTTCGGGGTGAGGCGTTGCCGTCGATTGCGTCGGTGGCGCGAGTGACGCTGGAGACGAGGGCGCCGGAGGATGCGGTAGGGACGTCGCTGGAGATTGCGGGCGGGAATCTGCTGCGCGTGGACGATGCGGGGCTTCCGGCAGGGACGACGATCGCGGTGCGGGATTTGTTTTTCAATACGCCGGCGCGGCGGAAGTTTTTGCGCAGCGAGCAGACGGAGCTGGGACATGTGGCTGCGTTGGTGACGCATTACGCGCTGGCGCATCCGACGAAACACTTTGAGTTGCATACGTCGACGCAGGCGTTGGTGATGGCGCCGGCAGTGGCCGATGCAGGCGAGCGGCTGTTTCAGATCTTTGGGCGAGAGACGTTCGAAAGTTTGATTCCAGTGGCGGCGGAGATTGATTTTTCGCGCGCGGGATTGCCGGAGCCTCCGCCATGGAAGAGGGCGGAGGATTATGAGCCTCCGGAGCCGGGCTTTCTGCGGATGAGCGGGTTCTGTTCGAAACCGGAGCTGCAGAAGCTGAATCGGAATTCGATTTATGTGTTTGCGAATGGAAGGCTGATTCGCGACCGGCTGGTGTTGCATGCGCTGACGGAGGCGTATAGAAACATCATTCCGCCGACGTCGTTTCCTGTGGTGCTGCTGTTTCTGGAGATGCCGCCGCAGGAGATCGACGTGAATGTCCATCCGGCGAAGACGGAGGTGCGGTTCCGGCAGGGCTCGTTTGTGCATGACTTCGTGCGGGATTCGGTGCGGACGGCGCTGATGCAGGCGAGGCCGGCGGCGAGCTTCTTCAACGCTCTGCATGCGGCGCCGACGGCGGGCGAGTCGCTGATGATTGATGTGAGTCCGCTGCCGGGGGTGGAGCAGGCGGTGTTTGCGCCAAGAAGCGGGGCGCCGCTGGAGGAGATCGTCTCGCAGAGCGAGGGTGTGATTGAGCCGGGGGATGTGGCGGGGTTTGAGCTACGGGAGAGGATCGTGGCGCCGTCGCCGGGGAGGCTGGGATTTGAGGGCGCGGGGATGGCGGTGGGGTATGAAGATTCTGCGAACCCATTCATCGCGCAAAGTGCGCGCGATGAATGGGCCACCCAGGGTGGGGGTGAGGGGCGGGCGACGCTGAATTCGCTGGCGTCGTTGAGGCCGCTGGGGCAGTTGCGGGACTCGTTCATCCTGGCGGTGAATGAGGAGGGGTTGTGGATTATCGACCAGCATGTGGCGCATGAGCGCGTGCTGTTTGAGAAGATTCTGCGCGAGCGCGAGGTGGAGAAGGTGCAGCGGCAGCGGCTGTTGATGCCGGTGCTGGTGGATCTGCTGCCGGAACAGATGGTGACGTTTGCAGAGATCGGCGAGGAGCTGGAGCGGAACGGCTTTGAGGCTGAGCCGTTTGGGCCAAAGACGCTGGCGATCAAGGCGGCGCCAGTTGGATTAGAGGGGAAAGAGCTGGAGCGGATGCTCGAAGAGGTGCTCGGGGTGACGGAGAAGTCCGCGCAGGTGGAGAACGAGGATCTTCGGAGAACGAGGATTGCAGCGTCGATTGCCTGCCATGCGGCGATCAAGGTGAATATGCCGCTGGAGGCGGCAAAGATTGACTGGTTATTGCGAGAACTCGCGAAAACGGAGCATCCGACGAACTGCCCGCATGGGCGTCCCATTGCATTGCGGTATTCTTTGAAAGAGATCCAGCGCGCCTTTCAACGGATATGAGGCGCATCTGAAGGGCCAAGCTGGGAGATTCCTGACCTCCGCCGTGGCGGAGGTTGATGCTGTTTAGGCCTCTGTGATCCACCTTTTCGCGGCTGACGTCGCAGTCTGAGAGTTTGTCTTGAGTTCTACGCCACAATTTAATGGGGAGCAGTTGGCCGCCGCACGCAGTGAGCGATGGCATCAGAGCGGCGATGCGCTGCTGACACTGGAGGCGGCGAGCGAGTGGGTCGGCGAGCTGGGGCTGGTGCTGTTTGCACCACGGGCACATCAGTTGGCGACGCCTGCGCCATCGCTGGTTGAGGCGACGCTGGGACGCGCGGTGAGTGCGCCGACGGCGGCGGAGACGGAGATTGCACGCGGGCTGGTGGCACGCATGACAGCGGATGGCTCGGCGGTGCCGTTGAACCTGCTGGGCACTCCGGGCGATGTGCCGGACTTTGTGGTGTCGGCGCAGGCGTTCAGCTACGTGTTCACGCTGCGGGGCGAGAAGAACTGGAAGCAGCCGCCGGGGACATCGAGAGCGGGGAACGTTTCGCCGCTGGCGCTGAAGGTGTATGAGGCGCTCGTCGCAGGCAATGCAATGACGGCGGGTGAACTCGTGTCGGAGTTGGGGCGCGAGGTGACGGAGAGTGCGATTGTGCGGTCGCTGGGTGAGTTGTGGACGCAACTCAGAGTGATTCCGTTGTTGCAGCAGGACGGGGCCGCAACAATGTGGGAGCTGACCACGCGGCGGTTTACGAAGCAGATCAAGGCAGGAGCGAATGCGGGGCAGCCGACTGCGCTGTCGGCGGCGATTTCTTTGTATCTTGCGCAGGCGTATGCGGCGACCGAGGAAGAGATTGAGACATTTCTTTCTCCGCTGACGGCGCGGTCGAAGGTGCGCGATGTGCTGCATGGGTTGACCGCAGCGAGGCAGCTCGAGAACGCGGTGCTTGAGGGCAAGACGCTGCTGTACATTCCGGGCGCACTGCCGGAGTTTCCTGAGATTGTTGCTGCGGAACCTGTGGTGGGAGTGGGAGAGATTGCGGCGGCTGCTGTGGGGGCTCTCGCCGGGGTGGTGGGTGCGATTGCGGGCGCGGCGAGGATTCGGAAGTTTGATCGTCCTCGCACGCCGCGAGCGCCGCGCGAGGGGCAAACGCAAGAAAAACGTGGCGATCGGCCGTTCCGCAAGACAGGTGGCGAGCGGGGAAGACCGGCGAAGCCGTTTGGTGAGCGGAAACCCTATGGGCGGAGTGACGGGAAGAGTGGGGGCACGAGTGAGCGCAAGAGCTTTGGAGACCGCGAGCGGCGGCCGTTCCAGAGCGATCGCGCCGCCGGCGAACGGCCGAAGTTCACACGTCCGTGGGATGAAGACCGCAAGCCGAGACCGCGGCGCGAGGATGGCGAACGTCCTGCTACAGAGCGGACCTATCGCAAGGACGATACGCGTGGCGCGGGTGTGAAGAGAGAGTTTCGCGGAGGACCGCGGAAGCCGGGTTCGGATCGTGGGCCGCGCGAGGAGCGTCCGTTTCGTCCGCGGCGCGAAGCTTCGGGAGAAGGATTTGAATCGCGGCCGGCGAAACCGTTTCGTCCACGACGCGAGGAGGGCGAGCGTCCTGCAAGGGAGCCGCGCAAGGACTACGCGCGAGGCGCGGGTGCGAAGCGAGAGTTTCGCGGAGGACCGCGGAAGCCGGGTTCGGATCGCGGGCCGCGCGAGGAGGGTCCGTTTCGGCCACGTCGTGAAGGTGAGGGTGGACGCGAAGGATTTGCGTCACGGCCATCAAAGCCATTTCGTCCGCGGCGCGAAGGAGGGCGTAAAGAGTTCGGGTCACGGCCTGCGAAGCCATTTCGTGCTCGCGGTGAGGGTGAACGCGAGGGATTTGCGTCACGGCCAGCGAAACCATTTCGTCCACGGCGTGAAGGTGAACGCGAAGGAGCCGGAGCACGGCCAGCGAAACCATTTCGTCCGCGGCGTGAAGGTGAAGGATTTGCATCGCGCCCATCGAAGCCGTATAAGCCACGGAAAGAAGGCGATCAAGGGAGTGCCGAAAAGAGGCCATATCGGCGAGCAGAGAGCAGTGAGCGGCCACGGCCGCCGGGTGATCGGAAGCCGGGAGGCAAGCCTAGCTTCGGCGGCAAGGCGACGTTCGGCGCCAAGAAGAAGTTCGGAGGCGGTGAGCGCAAGTTTGGTGGCGAGCGGAAGGCTGGCGGCGAGCGGAAGTTTGCGGGCGCGGGCAAAGCGGGCGGAAAGGGCCGGTTTGGAGGCAAGCCGAAGCCTAAGTTCGGGCCTAAGGGTGGCAAGAAGGCTGGACCGCGCAAGAGCACGTCCAAGCCGCGGCCTAAGGCGGAGGAGTAGCGGCGAGGCATGAATGAGACACCAGCGAAGAACAGGGTGGTTCGTGACCGCCCGGTGATTGCGATCGACGGACCGGCGGGCGCAGGAAAGAGCACGCTGGCAGCGCACCTGGCGAGGAAGTTCGGGTTCCTGAACCTGGAGACCGGCGCGATGTATCGCGCGCTGGCGCTGAAGGCGATCGAAAACGACCTGCCCTTCGATGATGAGGCGGCGTTGATGGATCTGGCTGAGTACACGCGGCTGGCGCTGGAGCCGCAAGCCGAGGGCAACCGAGTGTTTCTGGACGGCGTGGACGTTTCGCGCAGAGTGCGGGACGTGGACGTGACGGAGGCAGCCTCGAAGGTCTCTGTACACCCGGGCTTGAGGGCGTGGATGGTGACGCAGCAGCGCAGGCTGGGTGAGCTCGGCGGCGTGGTGATGGAGGGCCGGGACATTGGCACGGTTGTGTTCCCGGACGCCGAGGTGAAGATTTTTCTGGATGCAGCGCCCGAGGTGCGGGGAAGCAGACGCTACAGACAACGGGGTCCCGAGCACGAAAATAAGGTTACCGAAGAGTCAGTCCTGAAGGAGCTGCGGGAGCGCGATGCGAGGGACCGGAACCGGGCTGAGTCACCGCTCAGGCCGGCGCCGGATGCGGTCATACTGGACTCCACGGCGATGGCGTTGGAGGAGGTTCTGGCGGCGGCGGAAAGCATTGTGCGAAGTCACGTAGAGGCGGCTAAGCTGCACTAAACACAGTGCAATTCCCTATGTGACTGAATTTTTTGGTGGAAAACTTGGTAGCCGTGCTACCATTCTGGCATCGTTTGAAACAGATTGGTTTTCCGCAGGTTTCAACCGGCCGAAGCCCCGATTTGGATTCAGCGTCACGTCACAACACGAAGGATTTACGAGACATGGAACAGGGAACAGTGAAGTGGTTCAACGACGCCAAGGGTTTTGGCTTCATCAGTCGGCAGAATGGCGAGGATGTGTTTGTGCACTACTCCGCGATCAACACGAATGGCTTCAAGAGCCTGCAGGAAGGTCAGGCCGTTCAGTTCAACGTGGTGAAGGGGCCCAAGGGCTGGCAGGCGTCTGACGTTCAGCCGCTGTAGTCATCGATCAGCTATAACGGGGACAATTCAACTTTTTTGAGGCTTGTAGGGACGCTACGAGATATGAGACAGGGACAGCACAAGCTGTCCCTGTCTCCTTTTGGTTTCAATCTTGCAACGACTTGAGCGTCAGGACCTGGGTGGAGTGGGCAAGGCTGGCGGAGTGGTGTGGGGTTCAGGTTGGGTCGAAGGCTCGGGTGTGGGAGATCCGTTGTTTTCGAGAACCTGAGTGCCCGGCAGAATGGTGACTGAAGTTTTAAATTTGCGGTAATCGGAGAATGTCTGGCGGCCGTCGCCGTTGAAGCCTTTGACGAGGAGAAAACGGCCGTCGACGTGGGCCGTGAGCTCCGAAGGGAACCAGATCTCGTTGTTGACGAGAGACTGGGTGAAGTCGAACCAGCTTCCTCTTTTGATATTCACGAGCAGGCCGCCGCCGACATGGAAGTTCTGCTGAAGGGAGCCGTGGAGGCGAAGGATGGCGTCATCGCGTTCGTCGATCCATAGCGTTCCGGCGAGTTCGCGCATGATCTCTTCGCCGAGGTTGCTGGCTTTGGTCTCCGGATTTCCTTTGTAGTCGAAGACGAGCGTGGGACGGCCGCTGATGATCTCGCGGCGCGGGTTGGTAAACGAAGCGACCTTCCATAGGCCGGTGAGATGGAAATCGGTTTTTTCGGGTTTGTTCTCGCGCGACTTCAGCTTTTCGACCTGCTTATCGACACGCTCCTGCTCTTTCTTCGCGTCATCCGGCGAGAGCGGTTTGCCGTCGTGTGAGATGTGCTGGAGGATCTCGGTGTTTCCGACGTAGAAGGCTTCGTACTGGTCAGTGTGGGTCTTCTTGCTGCCGTCGGAAGAGAACTCGTCGGCGACTTGAGTCATGGTGCAGATGTAGTTCTTGCGCAGAGACTCGAGCGCGCCATACCGCGCGCGGACGCGAGTGAGGAGGGTCTGGATGTCAGGGAGCGGAGCGGAGAGATCAGGTGAGGCTGGATTCGATGAGGTGACAGCGGAGGGTGTCGACGGAGCTGGAGCCTGGGAAGCCGCGGTGAGAGTGCAGAGGAGAAGAGCGGCGACTCCTGCGAGGACCCGACGGTGCATAGGCCTCACTATACAGATTGGAATGTCACCGGCAGGGAGGGTCATCGTGCGAGCTGGAAGTGCGTCGATCTCGCGAGCGTCGGCGAAGCCAGTGGACTCCACCCATGCCGAGCCCGCCGGCGAGCGTAGCCATCAGCGCGGCTAACACCGCCACGGCGATCAAGACGATTACCAGAAGAGAAAAACCGGCGAGCAGCGCTGAGGCTGCGGTCTGCAGGATCGCGTGGATGACGGCGATGAGTGCGTGGAGAAGAATCACCTGGGCGATAGGACGCGGAAATCAGGCTGCGTGCTGGCGAGGTCGGTTCAACTTTGATCGTCTGGATTGTTTGTTGAGTGTGCGAGTTCGGCGGGGTCCTGCAGGGTAGTGAGGGTGAAGCCGATGGCGGTGAGCCAATGCTCGACCGCAGAGAGAGCTTCGCTCGATGAGCGAGAGGTGTGGAGGATCTCGGCGATGTTGGGGCGGGGGAAGCGCAGAGCGAAGCAGAGCTGTGGTCGATAGGTGCAGGAGGCGAGGTCGGCGATGCTGAGCGCGGTGGAGGGCGTGCAGAGGATGGTGCGCGGCGGGGCCATGCGATCGAGCATGCTGAAGATTTCGAGCTTGGACTCGAGCTCGTCGGGAACGAAGTCGATAGCGAGGTCCGCGTCGCGAACAGCGTCTTCGACGGTCGAGGCGAGATGGAGCGCGCCGGAAGGGGCGTCGGATGCGAAGGTCTGCTGGGCTGTTCCTATTGCCGCGGCGCTGCGCAGGCGCGAAGGCATCACGTCTTCGAGGATGACGTCGAAGCCGGCGCGGACGCAGCGCAGTGCCAGATCGCGGCCTGCGGATCCTGCGCCGATGACTGCGATGCGGCGCAGCTCGCGAGAGATTTGCATGGGTGGGAGATTACTTTGCGGTGAGGGCAGCGAGGACGGACTCGTAGCTGGGCTCGGAGTGGCGGATGTGATCTGCGACGCGAGTGCGCTCCTCCTCGGAGAGCACCGGCAGCACGGAGAGAATGCGGCGCAGGGTGACTGAGATGTCGTCAACGTAGTTCATGGTGCGGATTGCTTCGCCGGAAAGAGGCACTGCGGATTCTCCTAGTGAATATGGTGTTAGTTTACGCCCAACTGCGCCACACCCTGAGGCTGGTTGTGGAACAACAGGGAAAGCGGATTCGCTTGCACCCCCGCGAGCTAGCTCGCCGGGGACCCCGCTTCGGGAACGACAAAAGGAAAAGCAGGAGAGGAGTTCAGCGCGAGGCGCCTTCCTGGATGCGGAGAGCTGCGGCGTCGGTGGGGCTGCCGGCGGAATCTCCCTCGACGGCCTTCTGGTAGCCGTCGCGGTCGCACATCTCGGTGATAGCGCAGAGACGTGCGGAGAACTCCGGTTTGAGATCGTTGAGGCCGACACGCCAGGTCCAGTTGCCCGTAGCGGCGGCGGGGCGGTTCATGCGTGCTTCGCTGCCGAGTTCGAGAACGTCCTGCAAAGGATAGATGGAGATGTTGGCGACGGAGCCGGCGGCCGCGCGGATCATGTCCCAGACGATTTCGTGGTCGTTGTGGGGATCGACTGGGCCGAGATAGATCTCTACATTTGTTCGCTCGTTGAGGGTTGTGTCCTCTCGCCACCAGCCGAGCGTGGTGTTGTTGTCGTGCGTGCCGGTGTAGACGACGGTGTTGGCGACGTAACGATGGGGAAGATAGGTGTGACCACCGCGCTCGGCAAAGCCGAACTGAAGGATGCGCATGCCTGGCATTCCGAAGTATTCGCGCAGTTCGTCGACTTCGGGGGTGATGAGGCCGAGGTCTTCGGCAACGAAGGGGAGGTCTCCGAAGATTTCTTTGAGCCGGTTGAAGAGCGCCTGGCCGGGAGCTTTGACCCAGTGACCGTTGATGGCGGTTTCTTCGTCGGCGGCGATGGACCAGAAGGCTTCGAAGCCACGGAAGTGGTCGAGGCGAATGAGGTCGTAAAGCGCGAGCGAGCGGCGGATGCGCGCGACCCACCAGTCGAAGCCGCGCTCTTCGAGGAGTGTCCACTTATAGAGAGGATTGCCCCAGCGCTGGCCAGTGGCAGAGAAGTAGTCGGGCGGAACACCGGAGACACGTGTCGGTTTGCGTTGGTCGTCGAGTTCGAAGATCTCGGGGTGTGTCCAGACGTCAGCGGAGTCGTAGCTGACGAAGATGGCGACGTCGCCGAGGATCTTGATCTTGCGCTCGTTGCAGTAAGTGCGGAGCCCAGCCCACTGCTCGGAGAAGAAGAATTGGATGACCTGCTCGATTGCGATGTCGCGACCGGATTCGTTGAGCAGCGCCGTCATGGCGTCGGGCTGGCGGAGGGCGTATTCTGGCGGCCAGCTAATCCAGCTGGTGTAGTTGAAACGGCGACGAAGGACAGCGAACATCGCCCAGTCAGTGAGCCAGGAGATGTTGTCCTGGGCGAAGCGCTGGAAGCGGGCGCGCTCGTCACCGGTGGCGCGATCGAGGAAGTTGGCGGCGGCTTCTTCGATCAGCGGGCGTTTGGCTTCGAACGCACATTCGAAGTCGCAGGGGCCGTTGTGGCCGGGGAGTCCCTGAATGCGGTTGGGTGTCAGCCAGCCAGCGTCGACGAGACGCTCAAGAGAGATGAGAAGGGGATTGCCGGCGAACGCTGAGAGGGCAGAGTACGGCGAGCTGCCATAGCCAGTGGGATTGAGGGGGAGAACCTGCCAGAGCCTCTGCTTTCCGGCGGCGAGGAAGTCCACAAAAGCGAAGGCGGCAGGGCCGAGGTCGCCGATGCCGCCGTAGGAGGGAAGCGAGGTGATGTGCAGCAAGATTCCGGAAACCCGCTCTGAGGTCATCGCGTTCCTTCACTCCTGAAGGACCTGAAGCGTAGGACGTATACATGCGCGGACGGGATGCCGGACCCCGTCACGCACATGCGACGAGGTTTACGGGAGGCCGGCTGGCTGCTTGTGGCTGTAGATGACGCTGCCGCTCTGTTGGTAACGCTGCAACAGGGAGGCGGCGAACAGGCCGAAGGCCTCCTGGCGCTGCTGGTCAAGGAGCTTCTCACGAGTGGCGGGCAGATTCTTTGCCAGATCCTCTGGGGTTGGCTCCTGCTTGTCGACGACCTGAGCGACGGTTCCGTTGGGGCCCTCGTTGATCGGGCCGGAGATGCCGCCCTTGGGCAGCGAGAAGAGAACCGAGGCCGGACCACTCATGGAGCCGAGATCCGGGAGCTGGGCGTCGCGGCCGACGAGGTCGCTGGTCTTGACCGGGAGTTTCATCTCGGCGGCGGCCTTCGACAGATCGTTGAGGACCTTGGCGCGATCGGCGAGATTGATGAGTTGCGCGTTCAGGAGTTCAGGCGCCTTCTGGTCGCGATAGTCGTCGAGAACGTGCGACTTCCACGAAGCGAAGTCCGGCGCATGTGCGGGTTTGACGTCGAGTACCTGGAAGACTGCATAGCCTTCGCCTGTCGAGGCGCTCTGCGGGGCCGCACCCTTCGCGGCACCAAAGGCGGCGGTGAGCAGAGCGGTTGAATCGGGCAGGCTGGGGATGACGCCATCGCGCCCGACATAGTCCGTTGTCACGACGTGCAGGTTGTGCGCCTGCGCAGTCTTTTCGAGGCCGTCCTTGTGGGCTTCGGCGACGAGTTGGTTCGCGTAGTTCTGTGCCGCAGCGGCGGCCTTCTGGCTCTCGAGCGCAGCGACGATCGAGTCGTGCACCTCGGCGAGCGTTTTGGTGTGCGCGGGCTGCTTCGCGATGGTCTGGATGATGTGATAGCCGAACTGCGAGCGAACGAGGCCGGAGGTCTGGCCTGGGTTGAGTGCCATCGCAGCGTGAGCGTAGGCAGGGATCGAGACCGCTGGTCGGCATCATTGGGAGCGCGCCGCCCTGGTCCTTGGAGCCCGGGTCGTCGGAGTACTTCTTCGCAAGCTCTGCGAAGTTGCCGCCGGACTGGACCTGCTTGAGAACGTCTTCCGCCTTGGCCTTGGCCGCGGCGTCAGCCTTGGCGTCGGCGCCCTTTGCCACGGAGATCAGAATGTGACGAGTCTGAACCTGCTCGGGAACCTTGAACTGATCGAGGTGAGAGTTGTAGTAGCCCTGGATTTCGGACTCACTGGCCTGCGGCTTGCCGCCCGGAAGGCTGGCGTCGTCGAAGGCAATGAACGTAACCTTGCGGGTCTCGGGAACTGCATTCGCGTAGTGGGTTGCGTTCTGCTTGAAGAAGGCCTCAAGGTCGGCGTCAGACGGGTTGATGGTCTTCTTGATGTCCTCGCCGGAGACGACTGCGTAGGTGAACTTCACCTTCTGGCCCTGCTGGAGGTAGTCCGTGCGGATGGCGTTGTCAGAGACAGTCACGCTGCCGGTGACGAGTGCTTCGAGACGCTGAAGCTCGAGGTCCTCTTTGACCTCCTTCTCGAAGTCCGCGACGCCTACGCCGAAGAACTGCTCGACGAAGTTCATGTACTGCTGGTCGCCGATGAACTTGCCACCCGGAAAGAGATATTGCGAGAGCGGGCCGGTGCTGAGCTCGCGGCGGAGATCGTCATCGGAGACCTGTAGCCCGAGCCGGTCGGCCTCGCGCACGAGAACGGCGCGCTCCACCTGTTGCTGACCGACGCGATTGATGAGGAAGGGCATCGCATAGTCGGGCAGATGCTGCTGCTGCATCTGGCGCTGGGTCTGCTGCTGGACGTCCTGCATCGTGATGGGCGTGCTTCCGTCAAGAAGCCTGCCCCAGATGCCGGGGGTGCGCACAGTGGCGAAGAGTGCGGCGTTGGTCGCAGTGTCGTCATTGAAGATGCCGGGCACGAGGAAGATGACCATCAGGACGATGGTCGCGGCGATGATAACGCCGAAGAGGATCTTGGTGGCTTTGTTGTCCTGCTGAAAGAGACGGATCATGCCTGGTTGACGACCTTCAGTTCAAAACGAGCCGTAGGGCGGTCTCGTGTGCCCGGGATTTTGCGCAGGATATGCGAGTCTCGCAACGGAGACACATCACTCCTGCATGCAGGGGCTTCGTTCTGAGTATAAATCAGCGGCCGCGGCGTCCTTCGGGGAAGCGAGCCGCTCTAAATGACGCTTGCCGTATGTTTTGCAAAGAAGAGGGGCTGCGAAGGGCAGCCCCGGTGGTGTCGATCTGTTAGCCGTCAGCGGCCATAGTACGGCGCGTAGTAATAACCGTAGTACGGGCTGTAATAACGGCGCATCTGCGGCTGCTGCGGGTTGGGGCCGGCAGCGTAGGCGAGACGGGCCATCTCCTGCTCGGAGACGGTCTTTACGACTGCAGGCTGCGCGAGCTGGAAGGCGATGACGGCCTCAGGAGGCACAACCACGCGACCACTGGGCGAGGAGGCCGAGCCGGCCACGCCGACGGCACCGCCTGCGGCCGCGCCGATCGCTGCGCCGGCGCCGCCCCCGGCGATGCCGCCAAAGATGGCTCCGAGAGCGCCGAGGCCGAGCGCGCTGTCGACGGTCGTCGTTGACTTGTTAGCGCCATGCTGCTCCCAGAGCTGGGTCTGGAGGGGGTAGGTGATGCCGCCCAAGGTGACGCTGTTGATCTCGAGGCTTAATGCGCCGCGACCGCTTAGCGTACCAGCCTTCCGGGCATCGATCACAGTACCCTGCACGGCGGCTCCGCGAGGGATTGCGATCGCTCCATCCGCCGCGACATCGTTTAGTACGGTGCCGTCAAAGGGTGTGCCGGGCTGAATGTGGTTGGAGTCCAGCCCGCGGTTGATCCGGATGCGAAGCATCGATCCGGGAGGGATTGTGACCTGGAGGCCAGCTTGCTGACCGCCCGGAGGAGCGTACGCCTGCTGAGGGCCGTTGTTGTAAAGCGGGCGGCGCTGCGGGGGACCGTAGGGCTGCGGTTGTCCTTGATACGGCTGTGGCTGGCCCTGATAGGAAGGCTGCCCGGGCTGCGGTTGTCCGGGATAAGGCTGTGACTGCGATTGGTCCTGCGGTGAACCGTAGCCGCCGGGATACTGCTGGCTCCCGGCCGGAGGTGCGTAATTAGGCTGTTGAGTCTGGTCCTGCGGCGGGCCGTATCCCCCGGGATATTGACTGCCATCCGGCGATTGCTGGGGAGATGTGGAGGGCTGCTGCTGGCTGTAGCCGGGTTGGCCCTGATTCGGTATCGGGGGTGGTGTGTTCTCGGCTTGCTGGGAGGGCTGAACCGGCGCGCACGTACCATCTGACTGTAGCTGGCAGTTTGGCGTTTGCGGAGCGCTTTGATCGGCGGCGGATGCCTGGTCGGCAGGAGCGGCCGAGTCGCCCAGGGCCAGTTCATCCACGACCTTCTTCACGCCCACTGCGCGGGCCGCCAAGTTCTCTGCCTTGGTGCGCATCGCTTCGTCGTGGACATTGCCCGTCAGAGTTACCGTGCCGTAAACGGTCGAGGATTGAATGTTTTGCGTCGAGAGTTCGGGGGCGCCGGCGAGTGCGCGAAGAACATTGGCTTCGATCTGTGCGTCGGGAAGGCTCCCCGGGGCTGACTGATTCTGAGCCATCGCTGCGCTGCCGAGCGCGAGGCTGGCAGCGAGTATGGGGTAACCGATTCTAGAAAAGCCGTGACGGCTCATAGTTGATGTGCTCCTGGTGGGCGCCGAAGGCTTCGCAGACACTTCGGGCTGGCGCCGCTGTCCATCAGAACAGACGCGATCTGGAAAGAAAAGTTCCGGTGGAGGTTAAGCACTGTAGTAATCATCGGGACTTTTGTTTTTGAAGAATTTGGCGTGGCGGCGAGGCGCGTTTGACCCGTGTCGCGTGGAGTGGCATCATAAGAGTGCGGGGTGGAGCAGCCCGGTAGCTCGTTGGGCTCATAACCCAAAGGTCGCAGGTTCAAATCCTGCCCCCGCAACCATTTAGAATCTATTTATTTTCATTGACTTCCAAGTTACCGGCTTGGAAGTTTTCATTTTGGTGAGCAGATAAGTGACCAGAATCGAGATCGACTTGTTGTTTGCACTCGACCCTGCAACGGCTTTGGCAATCTCTTCGCCTAGTCTCTTGGCCGCGTCTTCGTTTGCAGTCCAGTCGAGTGTTTGACCATGCACGTCCAGGGTGAAGCTTCTGAACAGCGCATGACCGCTAACGCTCTTGAATCGTTTTCAGGGGTACGCGTAGCGCATCCATCAGCGACACGTTGAAGTGCCGGGATGACGGGCCAGATGGGCCGGCGCGCCACAGTGATGTGCATAAAAGGCCCCGCTCACGAGGAGCGGGGCGATGAGAGTACCACATGGGCTAAAAGGTGAGCTTGACCGACCCCTGGAAGACACGAGCGGTGTTCCAGGTGGAGGAGACCTGGCCGAAGGTGGAGGAGCTGAGCGCCGCGGCGCTGCCACTGGTGGCAGCGAGTGTGCCGGTGGTGGCTCCGGAGGGAGCGTTGAAGTCGGGATGGTTGAGGAGATTGAAGGCCTCGAGGCGGAGCTGCATCGCGAGGCGCTCCCAGATGGGGAAGACGCGTGAGATCTGGGCGTCGAACTGATAGAAGGTTGGGCCGTGGAAAGCGTTGCGGCTTTCATTGCCATAGGTTCCGGAAGCGACGGGGTTCGGGCAGGGATTGGAAGTGGTTGAGGTGACGCAGAAGGCAGCGGGGTTCAGGTAGCCGCGATTACTTGGCCCGATCGCAGCACGGATGGCCTGGTGGAGGTAGACAGGAACGCCGGGAACGAGGTTGGGGCGATCATTGCCGACGTCGGTGAGGGAGATGTCGGTGCCAGTGGTAACGGTAAATGGAGAGCCGCTGCTGATATGCGCGAGTGGGGCAAGCTCCCAGTTGTTGACGATGGCGCGCGCGACAGTCGGCATGGAGTGGAAGTTGCTGCGCATGACGAGGACGATGTTTTCGACATTGCGGAAGTCAGAGCCGCAGGGGCCGTAGTCGAGCGCGAGGTTGTTGGGGTTTTCGACGTTGGTGCCGGCGTAGTCGCCCTGCGCGTCGGCGATGCCCAGGCACTTGGAGAAGGTGTAGTTGGCGAGCATGCTGAAGGTCGACGAGAGACGGTGCTGAACGCTGGCGATCATGCCGTTGTAGTTGGCCATCGCGATGTCATTCACGAGGACCGAGCCGCCACCACCACCGAGGTACTGATTGCCCTGCGCGGGGTTGGCGACGGTAAGCGCGAAACGCTGCGTCTGATTCGCGACCGTTGAGCAGGGTGTGCCGGCAGCTCCGGCAGGTTTGCCTGCAGGTCCCGTGGTGACGACGCCCGTGCATCCAGTGCCGCCGGCACCCCAGTTTCCGGGAACGTAGAGCGCGGGGCTGAGAGGCGTGCCGGTGGGGTCATGCAGGGTGTGATTGCCGATGTAGATGAGCTGCATCTGCCAGTCGTGCGGGAACTGGTGCTGCACGCTGGCGGTCCACTGCTCGGTATACGGCGGCTTGAACTGGGTGGGAAGGACGATGTACTGCGATTGCGGGAAGAACTGCGCCTGCGAGGGTGTGGGGACCGCCGGCTGCGGGAACGGGCTGGTGGTTATCTGACCGACAGACCACGGAGCCGCGAAGTTCATGGGACCGGAGGTTGAGGTCTGACTCTGACTGATGGCCGTGGCGAAGGGAGGATTCTGTTGCGTGCGCTGTCCGGTGAAGAAGTTCACCTGATCGTAGATCAGTTCGAAGCCAGCGCGGATGACGGTGGTGCCGCGACCGTTGAGATCGTAGGCGATGCCGACATTGGGCGAGAACTGCCAAGGCGAGGCCTCGGTAAAGGCGCGTGGAACTCCCTTGTCGCCGTAGTAGAAGGTTCCGGCAGGAGCATTGGGATAGACCGTCGAGACCTGGTTAGCGAGGAAGGCGTTGTAGTTGAACGTGGTGCCGCGATTGAAGGCGTCGAAGGGCATCCACTCGGGACTCCAGCGAATGCCGGCGATGACCGTGAGCTGCTTGGTGGCGTGGTATGTGTCCTGGAAGTAGAGGCTGGGGATGGGAGCGCGTAGGGCGTTCTGCTGCATCTTGCTTTGCTGGAAGGCCGAGAGCGTGCCCTGGAGGAAGTCGAGGTTCTGGTCGCCGACCTTCGTGCCGCCATTGGGTCCGCTGCCGCTGAAGGTTCCGTTGAAGGTGAAGATGCCGTTGGACTCGTAGGCGTTTGAAATATTCAGCTGGTTCCAGACGAACTCACCGCCGAAGACGAACTGATGTTTGCCGCGGACCCAGGTGACGTCGTCGTTGAACTCGACGGTGTTGTCGTTGAAGTGCGAAACAGAGTTGGTGCCGCCGCCGATGGTGAACTTGCCTTCGGTCATCTGCAGGCCGTTAGGCTCGCCTTGATAGAGGCTGACGTTGCAGCATGAGACGGCGTTTAGCGCGTTGTTGGCGTAGCCGCGATTGTTTCTGCGGCGAAGCCAGCTTACGTGTGCGGAGTTCACGATATTGCTGCTGATGGTCCAGTCCTCGCCCATGGTGTAAGTCTGCACGCGTTGTGAGTTGCCGGACTGCGTGGTGATGAGAATGTTGGTCGGCGAGAAGAAGGCCGGGAACTGATAGCCGTCGATGAAGTAGCGCGCGTAGAAGTGATGCTTCGAGTTGATGGTCCAGTCGACGCGCGTGACGAACTCATTGTCGGATTGCTGGTTCGGGATGGCGTACGAGACGAAGCCGCAGTTGCCGGTGTCGTAGCCGGGGTCGATCTTGGGCAGGAACTTCATCAGCGCGAGCGACGATGCGTTGAATGTCGGTGGAGTGGCATATTTGTTCCCCGGAATTGTGGCGCCGGTGAGCGGATCGACGAGCTGCACGGGCTTGGCGCAGGTATTCGCCGCAGCGCCGGGCGGTGGATCGGTGGTGGAGAAGTCGCCGAGCAGGTTTGCGGCGGTGGGAATCTGTGCCTTGGTGGCGGCCGTGGACTGAGAGGCTGAGAGCCGTTGATAGGCAGCGAAGCCGAAGAGCTTATCGCGAATGATGCGGCCGCCGAAGGTGCCGCCGTACTGGTTCTGGTGGAGGGTGTCTTTGGCGGTGCATGTAGTCGCAGGAGCGATGGGTGTGCAGGTGGCGAAGAAGTTAGTCGCGTCGATGAAGTTGTTGCGGATGAATTCGAACGCTGAGCCGTGGAAGACGTTGGTGCCGGAGCGAGTGACGACGTTGACGAGGCCGCCAGAGTGCATGCCGTCCTGCGCGCCGAGCACGGTGGACTCGACGGAAAACTGGCTGACGGCGTCAGGGAATGGGAACGGCAGATTGCCGTTGGCCATGTAGTCGTTGTTGTCGCCGCCGTCGAGCCGCCAGAGCGTGGTGTTGCCACTGCCACCGGCGACGGAGATGGAGATGGTCTGGTAGGAGTATTTGCTTCCAGTGAAGTCGCCGGCGGGCGCGACGTTGGTGCCGCCGGAGAGGGTGAGCAGACCGGTGATCTGACGGGCAGATGAGTTGATCGGCATCTCGGTGATCTGCTTGGAATCGACGGTCTGCTTGTAAGAGACGTCTTCGGTCTGCAGCGCGAGACCGTTGGCCTGGACTTCGACGGTCTGCTCGGTTCCACCGACCTTCATCTGCACATTGACGGCGATGTTGCTGCCGACCTCGAGGACGTTACCCTTCTGCACGAAGGTGGAGAAGCCGGGAGCCGTGACGTTGACGGTGTAGGTGCCGATTTCAATGTTCGGGAAGACGTAGACGCCGCTGGCGTCGGTGTGGATGACGCGCTTGACCTGCGTGGCCTGCTGGGTGAGCGTGACGGTGGCGTTGGGGATGAAGGAGCCGGTGGAATCCGTAACGGCGCCCTGAATCGTGCCGGTGCCAGCGACCTGGGCGCTCGCACCTGAAGCGAGCAGAGCGACAGCGGTGAGTGCAAGAATCTGCAAAGCGGAAGAGATCCGCCGCGAGGGGGAACGGAACAGGTTCATGGAACGCCTCCGAAACAAAGCTGACCGTCGTTCGGTTCGACCTGCGAGCTTCCTATTGAGCAGCAATGCGGCGGCGTGTGAGGGAATCCGGTGATGTGCAAAACCGCCGCTGACGCGAATCGGTATGACTGGACAAACGCAGATCAACCTCTAATGTTTTCGCCCAAAATGCTGCGCGTACAAGGGTTTCGCTGTCAAGCGTGAAGTTTGTACGTATAAAAGCAGGAACGTCAGCGGTGGGAAAAGTATCGCTGCCTGACAGATCCTTGTGACGGAACGCCCGGCGGTCTCGTTCGGGGATCTTTTCCCCTGTAGCCCTGCCGCACCAAGACTGAAATCTCATCGGCTGGTCCCTGGTTGCGCTCGAGTCGCAGCACATCTAGTGAAGACGCGCGGCTTGGCAGAGAGGTGGGTGCGGATCGGACAGGCTCGGTGGTGGTGTTCTTGTTCCCCAGTGGCTTGGCGCGGAGCCCATCGTGAAGACGAGCGTGCCTCCATTGGCAATGTCTTCCTGACGGAGCCAGTTGTCTGCTATGGAGTGACCGTTCAGAGTCACTGACTGCACGTAATGGTTGATGTGCTCCGGGTCGAGGTTCTTTGCGATTATGTGCAGCGTCTTGCCATTACCGACAGCGATTGTGACGTCGGGGTAACTGGGTGTTCCGATGAGATAAACGGGCTGGCCAGCGTTCGGATAGAAGCCGATGGAGTTGAAGAGGAACCAACTGGACATCGCGCCCGAGTCGTCGTTGCCGGGGATGCCGGCGCGGCCCGCAGTGAACCACTTTTCGAGCAGCAGCGTGATGACGTCGGCTGTCTTGTCGGGACGGTTGGCCCAGTTGTAGAGCACGGGCATCAGGAAGCCCGGCTCGTTCGTAACGTCGAAGTGCTGGCGCAGGAAGATGTAGTCAAGCCGCTGGATGAACGTATTGTCGCCGCCGGCGAGCTCGATGACCTTACGCTCATCCTGCGGCGCGTAGAACGAGTACGTCCACAGGTCGCCTTCGTAGAAGAAATCCGGCCATGTACCGCGCACGACGAAGTATGGTTCCGCGAAGCTGCCATCCGGATTGCGCGGACGAAGGAAACCCTTGAAGCCTTCGTGCGTGAGGTCCTTGTCCCACAGGTTTTGCCAGTTGTTGGCACGCTTCGCGAAGAGCTTCGCGTCAGCGTCATGGTGTAGGCCGCACGCGACCTCGGCGATGGCGAAGTCATCGTACGCGTACTCCACTGTGCGCGACCCGCTTCGCTCGTCTGCCAAAGTTACAAAGCCCTTGCTGTTGTAGTCGAGGATGCCGCCGCGGCCTTCCTTCTGCTGGTCCTTTGGAGGCACCGACGCGTCCTTAAGCATGGCCTGGAAAGCGGTTTCATAATCGATGCCCTTGAGTCCCTTGACGTATGCATCCGCAATCATGACGTTGGCGTTCGATCCGCCCTGCGTACGGCCATTGTCGTTGCCGCTGCGTGCGTCCGGCATGTAGCCGGTGTGCTTATAGATATCGATGAGGGAGCGAATGAGGTCGCGCTCGCGCTCGGGTGCGATGAGAGTAAGCAGTGGGGCAGAGCTGCGGAAGGTGTCCCAGATGGCGTAGTAGTCGTCGTAGTAGGGGTGATCGGGGTAGGACGTTGGCCAGTAGGGGTTCTCGCCCGTGCGATCGGAGGGCATCAGCATCGTGTGATAGAGCGCGGTATATACCTTGGTCCGCTGCTCACTGGTTGCGCCGCGCAACTCGACTACCGAGAGAGCCTTGTCCCACGCGGCCGTGGCTTTGGCGCGTGTCGCGTCAAAGTTCCATGTGGGTATCTCTTCCGCGATATTTGCCTTTGCCTGGTCTGTGCTGATGAAGGAGATCCCGACCTTCGCGAGCACCGTCTGCCGGGCATGCCGCTGCAGTTCAAAGCTTGCGCCGAGTTGTCCATCATCGCCGGACTGCGCGGAGGCAGCATCGCTCAGTTTGTCATTAGTCCATGTACGGACGGAGCTCGCGGCGGTATCGAGCACCATGTCGAAGTACACGCGGTACTCGCCCCCACGATTCCATCCGCCGATGTATCTTCCGAAGCCAGCGACCTCGCGCGGCGAAACTACGTGCACCTCGCCTCCGAGGAATCGCTGTGACTCCCAGCCCGTGCCCTTGTTCAGACAGTGTGCGATGTCGACGGTCAGGTGCGCTGGAGCGCCCGTGAGAAACGTGTAGCGGTGCATGGCCACGCGCCGTGTCGCCGTGAGTTCCGCTCGCACGTTATAGCGAGTGAGTGTGGCTGCGTAATAACCAGGGTGGTCGACCTCGTCTACGCGAGGAGTCTTCATGTCGCTCAGGTTCAGCTTGCCGGTGGCGGGCATGACGAGAATGTTGCCGTACTTGCCGGAGGCTCCTGAGAGATGAAGATGCGAGAAACCGACGATCGCGGCGCCGCTCATATAGCCGAAGCTCGAGGGGCGGCCGTCGAAGCTCTGCATGTCGGGCCCGACCTTCACCATCCCAAAGGGAAGTGCCGCGCCGACGAAGGTGTTTCCACCCCAATCGACGCCGAGAAACGGATAGACATCGCGTGCGTGGCCGGAGAGCTGCGGCGTTTGGGCGAGACTGTTGTAAACGATGCAGGCGGAGAGTAAAGCAGACAATACCGTACGGCACGAAATCATGTAAAAGCGCCTCATTCGGGTTAGACCTTTAGGAAGATTCTCTTTCTGAATAGCAGCAGGACCGGCACAAAACAGATCGCAACATAGACAACGGCGTATGCCAGCGCGGCGATGTATGGGTTTGGGATGAATGTTGCGAACGGCAGGAAAAGTGTCTTCTGCAGCGTGTAGGCGGCGCCCGGCGCCCTCACGCTGGAGAGGAATGAAGCCAGGAACTCGGAAAACGCGTACGCAGCGAGCGCGTTTGTTCCGAAAGCGACGAGCGGAACTGCGAAGCGCGTCCCTTTCCTTTGTACATCGAGCCACCAGATGAAGATGCTCAGTGCCAGCATGCTTACTCCAGCATTGAAGAGAACAAAGGAACTGGTCCAAAGGCGCTTGTTAAGCGGCAGCCAGTGGCTCCATATCAAGCCGGCAAGCAGACAAAAGACTCCGGCCACGAGCAGCCGTTTTGCCTTTGCGGCGGCGCTTCGGCGTGTCTGCAGGACAAAGGCGGTGAGGACCCCAATCAGGGTGGAGGCAAGCGCCGGAATCGACGCGAGCAGACCTTCGGGATCGTAATAACCCTGATGATAGAGGTGGCTCGCCGGCAGAAGATGGCGGTCAAGCCATGCAGGCAGGTTGCCGTGCGGGTCGAGCAATGGGATGCTCACATCGGGTAAACCGTAGCCAGGCACATGAACCCACCGGAGGAGTATCCAGTAGCTCAGCAGGATGGCTACGGTTACCCAGAGAATGACACGCGGACGCAGCCACAGGTAGATCAGGCTGGCCAAAAGGAAACAGATTGCGATCCTTTGTAGAACGCCGAAGACACGAAGCGTGTGCAGATCGAATCGGGGAAAACCATTGATGGCAATCCCGATCGCAAACAAGACAAGGGCGCGTCGGAGTGCTTGACGGACCAGGATGCCGCGACGAACGCCACGGCGTAGTTTCCCGCCCAGCGAGAGCACTATAGAGATGCCCACCATGAACAGGAAGCAGGGAAAGACAACGTCTGCAAGGGTGCAACCGTTCCAGGGAGAATGACGGAGCAGACGATAAGTGTGCCTTCCATCCCCGCTGGTGTTGACCAGGATCATCAATGCGATCGTGAGGCCGCGCAACGCGTCGAGCGACTGCAGCCGTGCGGCCAACTTGGAAACTGCAGGGGTGCCCGAATCCTCGGGTGTGGTTGCAAGCGGAATCGGAGCGTGCATCATCATCGGGGAGCGACAGATTAGGCTCTGATGGCCTCCGGCGCGGAGACAAGGCGAGCGACTATCTTATCTGTGTACCGTTAGAATGTAGCTAACGTAGCGTTAGCGACCTAGTTCTTTCACGGCTATTCTGACGCGATTCACCGTGAAAAATCGATCCCATTGGCGAGTTGAAGCAGCATTGACCACCCCTCGGCGCGTTGAACAAACGCCATCTATCGAACAGCAACGACTTCTCCTCGACCGTATTCTCTCTTCCACGCTTTTTCGTAAATCGCACCGGCTTGCCAGCTTTCTTCGCTTCATCTGCGAGGAGCAGCAACAGGGGCGCGGCCATACGATCCAGGAACAGCGCATCGGCACAGTGGTCTTCGGCCGCCCGGAGAGCTACCACATGGGCGACGACAGCATTGTGCGGTCGCAAGCCCGCTTCCTTCGACTTCGGCTGGAGGAATACTTTGCCACGGAAGGGAAGGATGAGTCGATCGTTCTCACCGTGCCGAAGGGAAGCTACGTACCCGAGTTTCATTTCCGGGAACCGTCTGGCCAGCCTGTACCTTTTGCCTTGGCTCCGTCCCCCGTGGTGCCTGCGGATGCGTTTACGCCACTTGAAGGACCACGTCACCGCGGGTCTTTGCGGGCTGTGCTGGCTGCCGTTGCCGTGGTGGTGCTCTGTGCCGCCGTGTTCATTGGCTGGCGCTTGACTCGCCCGGATGGAATAGCCAAGGTTACAGGACCGGAGAGGATCTTCTGGACCAGCATCTTCGATCCGAAGAGGTCGACCCTCATAGTGCCGGCAGACAGCAGCCTCGTACTGATGGATGAACTAACTGGCACGGAGATTGGCCTGCCGGACTACGTGACGAGGCGCTATCGCACCTTCAAACCTCCGTCCGAAATGGAACACCTCTGGTCTGCGCTTCTTCAGAGTCAATATACGAGCCTGGCGGACCTGAGGATCGTCTCGGACCTCGAGCGACTGCCGCAGGTGGATCCAACGAAAACCCAGATCCGCTTCGCTCGCGATCTGAGTGTGAGTGAGATCAAACAGAACAATGTTGTCCTTATTGGGAGTGCGCGGGCAAACCCGTGGGTAGGCCTGTTCGACGGATACGGTCGATTTCGCGTGGGCTACGATCGCGCAGACAAAGACCAATGTGGTGGAAAACCGCGATCCAGGCCCGGGAGAGAAACCGCTTTATGTTGAGGTAGGCGACGCCAACGAACACCTGGCTTACGGAGTAATCCGGTATTTGCCCAGCCTCGATGGCGAAAGCTCGTCACTACTCGTTGGCGGTACCAGCAAGGCGGGGACGGAGGCTGCGGCGGAGTTCCTGCTCGGCCCGGATTTCCCGAAGTTCCTGAATACTCTCGCTCGCGGCGGAGCAGTTCCGCATTTCGAGCTCCTGCTTTCGGCCCGCAACCTGAACGGTAACTCCTACCAGAGCACCGTCGTCTGCTATCACCTGCTAACGAGCGCTGGCGGCCGATAGAGGGCAGATAGTCGAGGGAGCATCGATGCTCTTCCGTCGCTCCATTTTCCTCGACCGCCGACCGTTGCCGCGCCGCTTCACGGTGCTCGTAAATCATTGAAATAGCTAATGTTATAAGCGTTTCACGGTGAAATTCGAAGTGCACTGTGAAATACGTTGCGAGCCGCACATCTGGCCCTGATACTCGCCTCCACTCTCCTCAGGATCCTTTCGACGAACGTGAAATTTGAAGCCTCCTGGGTCGAGAATTTGGAGGCAGTACATGAACTTTTATAAGTCGCTCGCGGTGGGGCATCTCGTGACAGACGCACGGAGACGGAGCCTAGCCTGCACTCTAATGCTGGTATTAATGCTCCTGACGGGAACGCGCCTGCTTGCGCAAGGCATCACCGGCACAATTTCCGGGACCGTAACTGACCCTACCGGCGCCGCCGTACCCGGAGCCACTGTCACCGTCCGGCAGATCAGCACCAATGCCGCGCACGTGTTGACCACGTCGGATGCCGGGAGCTTCACCGCAGCAGAGCTTCCCCCGGGCGACTACACGGTAGAGGTGGAGCATCAGGGGTTTCAGCATTTTCGCCAGACTGGCGTTCACCTTACCATCGACCAGACCGTCTCCCTCGCACCTGTCCTTCCGCTGGGCGCAGTTTCGGAAACGGTTGAGGTCTCGGGTGCGGCTCCCGTCATCCAGACCGGTGACTCCTCGGTGGGATCCGTCATTGAGAGCCAGGCCATTCAGAACACGCCGCTTAATGGCCGCCTCAGCCTCATGGGTCTGATCGCGCTGGCTCCCGGCGTGCAGGGCGTTGGCGCGCAGGACCAGCTGGCTACCCGCGGTCTTACATTCGCCGCCGGCACGGGCTCGCGTAACTCCTACGGCGGCCTCACGTCCACGCTCGACGGTGTCAGCAACGCCGAGGTTACGTTGCAGAGAGCGGAGCCGGAGATCCCATCACTGGATGCGATCTCGCAGTTCAAGATGCTCACCACGGGCGCACCTGCCGAATTCGGCCAGCCGATGGCGCTCATCGTCGTCAGTGCCAGCGGCACCAACGGCTTCCATGGTGAGTTGCTGGAATACAACCGCTCCAAAGGCATGGGAGCGAAGTCCTACTTCAATGGCGCGGTTCCACGGCCGCCGTACGAGCGCAACGAATTCGGCGGAAACTTCAATGGGCCGATCTGGATTCCAAAGATCTACAACGGACACGACCGCAGCTTCTTCTTCGTGGGCTACGAGGGATTTCGGCTGACGCAGTCCTACACAGACAACACGCAGCAGCCGACCGCGCTGATGCGCCAGGGTAACTTCACCGAGTTTCCCACGCTGAAGCTCATCGATCCGCAGACAGGTCTGCCGTTCACCACGGCCAACGTCATTCCCACGACCCGCATCAACTCGGTGTCGCAGCAGCTCATGAGCCTGCTGATGCCTTCGACCACTACCTCCGGAACGGGCGTTAATACATTCGAGCAGGTCGCCTTGACGTCGTTCTCTAACCGCGTCTCTGTTCGGTTGGATCACCGTCTGACGGACAAGGATCAGATACGCTTCACGTATCTTCGCGCCTTCTACGGACCGAACCCGACAAATGGCTCCGACAGCCTGCAGGGTGGGAATGCTCAGGACGGTGAGCACAACTCGAATTTCATCCTGGGATGGACACACACATTTAGCGCGAGCCTGCTGGCAGACACGTACGCCAACTTCTTCCATTTGCCGATCTATCGCACACCCCAGAACTATAAGACGGACTTCTCGGCGATTATCCCCGGCCTCGGACCAGAACTGATCCAGGGAGCGCCGCAGATCTCCATTACGAATATCCAGTCGATCTCGGAGCAGGGATCGAAGGATCTTGAGCAGGTCGCCCAGATCGGTACGAACGTCACCAAGGTCATCGGGAGCCACACGATCAAAGTCGGCTTCTCCTATCTGTATGACAACCACTGGAACAATGCCGCCAGCGCTCCGGCACGTGGCCAATACACCTTCAACGGACGCTACACGGGCAATGCGTTCGCGGATTTCCTGCTGGGTTATCCTGTGTCGACTGCTAAGCCCATCCCCAACAACTTCATCACCCGCAACATCTCCGCGCAGTACGCGGCATATGTGCAGGACGACTGGAAGCCGTTCCAGAAGCTGACCATCAACGCCGGTCTGCGCTACGACCTGCAATGGTTCCGCGACAACCCCTATGGCTTCGACTCGCTTTACGTTCCATCGTTGAAGCAGGTCGTGGTCTTCGGCACCTCGTATCCTCCACAAGCCATTCCGCAGTTCGTCTCCTCCATACCCATCACGCTCTCGAGCCAGGTTGGGTTGCCAAACAGCGTCTTCGCCTACCTGGGTCAGGACAAGAACAACATTGCGCCGCGTCTCGGCTTCGCGTACGAGGCGTTCCACAACACGGTACTTCGTGGAGCTTTCGGGATCTACTACAACCTGCTGCCGGCTTCCTATGTAGGCACTGCGCCGTTCGCAAACCTTCCGTTCTCCGGTTCGCAGACCTACAACAACTCCACCACCAATCCGCCCGCTTTCTCCATGTCGAATCCGTTCTCGGCGACGGGCACATTCACTGCCAACCCCAACGTGCTCGCACAGGCGAAGACGGTGACGCCGTATACCGAGGAGTACAACCTGGCGCTCGAGCACCAGTTCGCCGACAACTGGGCAGTGCGTATCGGGTACGTGGGTCAGCACAACGTCAAGCAGAACAACTACGGAGGCAGCGGCAATTACGCTCCTAACATCAACCTCCCGCTGCTACCGACTCCCATCAAGTCAGGATCGGGTGTGACGGTGCAGAGCCTCAATCAGGTGCAGCCGTTCTCAGCGATCAGTCTGAACATGGATCCGATCTTCCACAGCAATATGAACTCGCTGCAGATCGGCGCGCATCACCAGTACCGCAGCGGCGTTGCCTTTGGAGCCGAGTACCAATGGACTCGCGTCCTTGGTACAGAGAACCTCCAGAATCCTTCGGGATTCACACCGAATGACTCTTCCGGGCCCATCGCCGGTATCGCTCCGCAGGTGCTCACGGTCAACTATTCCTACCTTCTGCCATTTGGGCACGGTAGAGCACTCCTCGCGGATGCCAATGGGTTCGTGGATAAGCTCGTCAGCGGTTGGCAGATTTCCGGCGTCACGGTCTTCCAGAACGGGCAGCCATTCTCGGTCTCCTATTCGGCACCTGGCACCTACACGGACGCCAGCGGCAATGTGTGGACGAACCTTGCCAGCGGCCGCGCAAACCGTGTCGGCGGTGTGTCGCTTTATCCTTCGGTGAAGTCGAACAAGCAGTGGTTCAATCCCGCAGCGTTTGCAGCACCAACAAATGCCGCAGGGATCCCTGGCGGAGCCTATGGCAACTCCGGCTATGACATGCTGCGCGGGCCACGCTACCAGAGCTGGGACATCAATCTCGAGAAGAACATCGAGTGGCATGAGCGTTACAGAGTCCAGTTGCGCGCCGACGCATTCAACGTCTTCAATCACCCTAACTTCGGAATTCCAAATGCGAATATCAGCAATACGTCAACGGTCGGCACGATCACATCGGTAAGCAGCACGCCAACGTACCAACAGCGCACAGTAGAGTTCGCAGCCAAGTTCAATTTCTAGCGGGGCGACTTTTGGCACGACACAGCAGCGAACTCGCTGAAGCTCGCTGCTGTGCCCCTTGATCGATGGAGATCTTGATGATTCGGCAATTCCTTGGCGTGTTGTTTGTTGCTGCAGCAACCTCTTTCCTGCCGGCGCAGAGTGTTCCCACTGCCCGGCACATTTCTCCCGCAAAGCTCAACCGAAATACGGGTGAGCTCTTCCGGGATTCGATGTACTGGGATAACTACTTTTACGACAGCTCGGCCAAGCTGGTGCGCAGCCCATCTGCCGGAGCCTCTGCTCACAGTGCAGGGCATTACATGGTGCGCGAGTCGAGCTGGTACGCGCTGGGTCTTTTGCTTCGCGATCAGCAAGGCGACCGCGAGCGCGCCGCCCAGATACTGGATACCGTGCTGAAGGAGCAATACACGCAGCCGGGTGTTCGCTGGTTCGGCACTTACAAGCGCACGCCGGAGGAGCCAGACCCCACACAGAAAAGCATCATCTGGCGCGGCTATGACCCAAACTGGCGTCACTTCATCGGCACTACGTTCGCGATCATTCTGATCGAGTTTCCGGACCGTGTCTCGCCCGAATTGCGCGATCGCATGTACAAAGCAATCGACCTTGCGATCGAAGGTGAGATGCAGGAAGGGCGGCTCGTACCGTCATATACCAACATCGCGCTGATGTATGGATTCCTTTGGGATTTCGCTGCAGTGCATGACCACAATTCCGCCTGGCTGCAGCAGTCCGCCGCATGGAATGAGCAAGTCTACAAGCTCTACAAGCAGTACGGCACGTTCTACGAGTACAACTCGCCGACCTATTGCGGAGTGGACATCTATGGTCTTGCGCTGTTCCGCGACTACGGCTCGTCTGAGCACATGCGCGCCATCGGAAGGGAGATGGAAGCGGGGCTCTGGCGCGATCTGATGAAGTACTACCAGCCTAACCTGCGTAACATCAGCGGCCCCTATGATCGCTCGTACGGTATGGACATGGAGAGCTACGTCAGCGTGGTCGGCCTGTGGATGCGGACGAAGCTCGATCAGGCGCATGCACCTTTCCCGCAACTCTCCGCCACGACCGACCATCTTCCAGACCTCTGGTTCGCGCCCCACGCCGCGATCCTCGGCACAAGCATTCCCGCTGATGCGCTGGCCAGGATGAAACAGTTCGACGGCGAGCACTTGGTGCGCCAGCAAATCGATGCAAACCGGACTGCGACCGCATGGATCGGCAAGGATCTCATCCTCGGCGGCGAGTTCACGCACAAGACGAAGGACGCCGGTACGACGACTCAGTTCCATCCGGCGACGATCCAGTGGCGTACACCGTCTGGCTCCATTGGATGGGTGCAACTCGTGCAGTGCCCACCTGTCGACGCTAGCGCTGATGAACACGGACTCACCATCAATACATCCGGCACGGCTCGATTCCGAATCCATGCCGCGGGACTTGATAAGAGCAAGGTAAACGGCACGGCCTGGGATCTTCCGGGCGTGCACATCACCGCTCAGACGGATGCGACGGGGTTTGCGGTGGAAGCTGGTAATGACTACATCGACGTCGTGTACAACGGCATGAATCACATGCGACTCTCCATTCAGGCGGTACGGTAGATCCAATGAAAAGTGCGCATTGTGTTGTTCTCGCGTTGTCGCTCGCAACGTGGTCTCTCGCGGCACAGACGCCGCAGTCCTATTTCTCGAACTGGCCTGCGGGTCTGTCGCCACAGGAAGTCGGGAAGCGCGTCGCCGAGCACTTTGTGCCCAGCCCGCACCATGAGGCGGAGAAGATCCACTACTCTGAGGCGGCTACCTGGTACGGTGCGCTCACCTTTGCCTCACTCACGCATGACGCCGCGCTGCAGCAGGAGCTCATTCATCGGTTCGATCCGCTGCTGCCCGGCGGCGCTGAAGTCGCTTTGATTCCGATGCGCCGGCACGTGGATGATGAAATCTTCGGAATCATCCCCATAGAGATCGGCATCCAGACGCACGACGCGAAATATACCGCCATGGGTCTGCAGTTTGCTGATCACCAATGGGAGAACCCGCAGCCGGACGGGCTCTCCGCGGAAACGCGCTACTGGGTCGACGACATGTACATGCTCACGATCCTGCAGCTCGAGGCGTATCGAGCTACGGGCGATCGCAAATACCTGGATCGTGACGCGAAGGAGATGACAGCATACCTGGACAAGCTGCAGCAGCGGAACGGCCTGTTCTATCACGCGCCCGATGTTCCATTCTTTTGGGGCAGAGGTGATGGTTGGGTCGCGGCGGGCATGGCAGAGATGCTGCGCGACCTTCCTGCCGACCACCCGCAGCGCGCACATATCCTCGATGGCTACCGCAAGATGATGGCTGGCCTGCTGAAGTATCAAGGCAAGGACGGCACGTGGCGGCAACTCATCGATCACGAGGAAGCGTGGCCTGAGAGTTCCGGCTCCGCCATGTTCACGTTCGCGATGATCACGGGGGTGAAAAACGGCTGGTTGGATGCCGCCACGTATGGCCCGGCTGCTCGGAAGGCGTGGATTGCCGTTGCTGGTTATATTGACCAGAACGACAATATAACGAGCGTGTGTGAGGGCACCGGCAAGTTCAACAGCCTCGACTACTACCTCGCGCGCAAGCGCCGCACGGGAGATTTCCATGGCCAAGCGCCGGTGCTATGGGCAGCCTCGGCCCTGCTACGCTAACGCCCGATATGAAAACATCATCTTTCTAGCCGCATTCTGAAGCGAACTTTCGGGGCGTTGCGGTCCCCCCGCAACCATTTAGAGGTCATGGACTGCAGAAATGCCCACCTTAGCGTGGGCTTTTTTGCTTTAAGGCATTACTGAAAGACCTCTTCCAGCTAGCCAGGAGCGGAATCCGCGCAAGCTCTGGCTACGGCCTGAAGTCCACCGAGCATTGCTGTGGCGTTCATGGTTGTACTCCATCGCGGCGTGGCGTCTGAGGGTCCGCTGTGCCCCCATAGATCCTCTAGCGTTGTCCGGGAGCGACCGGCAGGTGTCACCGTCACTCTGGGACACTTCGCTGGTCAGCGAAGTGACAGTTCCACACCCCAGGTCTCAGGCAACCTCGATGAGGTTGTCATCGTTCCTATCGATTCTATACGATTAAGACTAATGCTTTTATCAGATTCCGCTGGCCTCGCGAAGGCGAAGTGTGGTCCGACAACGAGTTGCCAATGGCCCTATTGACGGGACCGATTGAAGCGGCATTTCGTGCTGGTTGTACTTGTGGGCCTCGAAGTACGAGTCCTTGTTTCTTGAGTCCTCCAAACGTTGTCTATGAGGCTGAAAATGTTTCGACCTGGTTCCCGTTTGTCGACGTTGATGCTGTTCATTTTGGGTGTCAGCTTTTCGTCTGTCGGAGCACAAGTGTCAGCAAGCTTGTCGGGAAGAGTTATTGATTCCACTGGAGCGGCGGTGCCGTCTGCGTCGATTTCCGCAATCGATCTCGAGACAGGAAATTCACGGGCAACTCTCACCAACGAAATCGGACAGTACCGACTCTTTGAGCTTCCGGTAGGACGTTACGAGGTCCATGCGAAAAAAGACGGCTTCGCCGAGAAGGTACGCACCGGCATTTTTCTTGTAGTGGGCCAGGATGCGACCGCAGATTTGACCTTGCACGTCGGGCAGGTGGAGCAGCAGGTTACCGTCACTGAAAACGTTCCTGTTGTGAATGGATCGACCCAGGATATTTCCGGCCTTGTGGGTGAGCAGCAGGTGCGAGACTTGCCACTCAACGGGCGCAGCTATGATCTTCTGCTTACGCTCAACCCCGGAATTGTCAATTTCACATCGCAGAAAACCGGAGGCATCGGAGTCTCGAACTCGACGACCGGCAACAACTTCGCTGTTTCGGGGAACCGTCCGCAGCAAAACATCTTTCTGCTGAATGGCGTCGAATTCACTGGCGCTGCGGAGAACAACATGCAGCCAGGCGGTCCGAGCCAGCAGTTGCTCGGAGTGGAATCTGTGCGTGAGTTCAACGTGCTGCGCGATTCCTACGGCGCCGAGTACGGCAAGCGGCCCGGTGCGCAGGTGATCATTGTTACCCAATCGGGAACCAATAAGGTCCACGGTTCCGTTTATGAGTTCCTACGCAACAACATATTCGATGCTCCAAATTATTTTGATCAGGGATCGGCTCCGCCGTTTCAGCGCAATCAGTTCGGAGTTTCACTGGGCGGACCAATGAAGAAGGACAAGGCTTTCCTTTTCGGAAACTATGAAGGCTATCGGCAACATCTCCACCAGACCTCAGCTGCGTTTGTGCCGGACCTGGCTTCGCGCGCGTCTGCGGTGCCGAGCGTGCAACCTCTGCTGAACCTGTGGCCCACTCCTCCGGCAAATGCTCCTGACTTTAACGGAATTGCGGAGGTATTCAGCAGTCCTCTACAAACCATCCGCGAGGACTACGGGACCGCGCGATTCGATCTGGATCTGTCGCCGAAGGACACGCTCTCCGCTGTCTACACGGTCGACGACGGCGCCGACTTTACAGAGACGACGGCGAATCCGTACAGCACAGACATTCTCTCCTTGCGCGAGCAGGTTGCGAGCGTCGACGAGACGCATGTCTTCTCGCCGGCACTGCTCAATGTCGCCCGCTTTGGGTATTCGCGCGCTGCGTACTTCTTCACCGGCGAACCTACACCGGGCACGCCGGCTGCCAGCGTTCCCGGATTCATCACGGGACGACCTGTTGGCGCGGTCGTTGTAGGCGGCAGCGCAGCGTCGAATCCACAGGCGCAAGTGGGGCTGGCGGGAAGCAACAACGGGAGCAATCTGCCGATCGTGCGGAACCTCTATACGTACGAGGATCGAGTGACGTGGTCGCACGGGCGTCACCAGTGGAGCTTCGGTGCTTGGTTTCAGAACTTTCAATCAAATGAGACGATCAACCTAAGCCAGTATGGGCAGGCGACGTTTGCAAGCCTGCAGACTTTTCTCACGGGAACAACGAGCAGTTTTCTCTATAGCCCTTCTCCGACCGAGATGAACTGGAGATCTCTCTTCGGAGCGGTCCATGCGCAGGACGTGATCCGATTCAACCCACGACTCATGCTTAGCCTGGGATTCCGCGGCGAGTTCTCGACGGGCTGGAACGAAGTTCACGGGCGCGCTGCAAACTACACATTCACGGGGTACACAATCTCCAGTCAGCCGCATGTTGGAGATCACGCATTTACGGTGAACAACGCGAAATTTCTCGCTCAGCCGCGCGTTGGACTCAGCTGGGGTCTGCGGCCGGACAAGACAGTGATCCGCGCGGGTTTCGGCATCTACAACGAACTGCTGGATGACCTGGGTTACCGCATGGATCAAAATGCGCCGTTCAATCCCACGTACAGCATCGCTTCGCTGCCGGTATCGAGCTTGCCGATTGACCCGGCGTCGCCTGTCTCCCCGAAGGCGTTGCTCGTTCCGGGTGGCGTGCAGCCCGATGCAAAGATGCCGACGTTGATCTCCTACTCCCTGCGCGCTGAGCAGGAGCTGACGCGCAACACTTCGCTCACGGTGGGATATGTCGGCTCCCACGGCTATCACCAGCTGATCGGCGTCGACGGCAATCAGCCCGTACCAACGATCTGCCCGGCATCTCCTTGTCCCACTTCGTATCCCTCTAGTTTTCCGGCGCCGCTCGCGAGTGTCCCCATCCCGGCTGGCAGCTTCTATATTCCTGCCGGAGCGCCCAAGGCGAATCCCACACTCGCGAACACGTGGACATGGTTCTCCTGGGGCACTGCCAGCTACAACTCGTTGCAGGTTGACCTGAATCATCGCTTCAGTCACGATCTGGCGCTGCGCGGTGTTTATACGTGGTCCAAGGCGCTCGACAACGGAGATTCGCTCAATGCAACCGCGGCAGGAAACGCGCCGGGCCTGATCTCCAATCCTTATGACCTGTATGCTGACTGGGGTCCGGCAACCTATGACGCGAGGAATATGGGCGTCCTGAGTGCCGTTTACACGCTGCCTTTCGGGCACGGGAAGGCGTTCGGTAGCAATCTTCATGGTTTCGCGAACGCCGCGGCCAGTGGATGGTCGATAGATAGCATCGTGACCCTGCAGTCGGGCTTTCCGCTCACGCCGCAGCTCAGCTATAACCCGTCGAATAACGGGGACACACGTAATCCGGTAAGGCCTTTCATCAACTCGAGCTTCCATGGGTCGCCTGTGATCGGCAAGGCATCGCAGTGGTTCAACCCCGCAGCTTATCTCGCACCGCCGGCGAATAGTGGGTTCTACGGCAATCTCGGCAGAGATTCTTTGCCGGGTCCCGGACTCGCGACCTGGGATTTTTCCGGGCGAAAGGACACGGCCATCCGGGAAGGCTTGACACTGCAGTTCCGGGGAGAAATCTTCAACCTGCTGAACCGGGCCAATTTCAATACTCCTAATCTGATTGCCTTCACTCCGTCAGGAGTTTCGGGCACGGCAGGGGCGATCACCAGCACATCTACAACGTCGCGGCAGGTTCAATTTGCGCTGAAACTTCTCTGGTAGGATCGACCGTCGGAGCGGCAACTCGAATTGAATTCGTGTTGGTTAGAAGGTGAGACGGGCAGAGAACTCCATCTGACGCATGTCGCCAGCGGTTGCCGCGTAGCCGAAGCTGCTGGCGTTGGTGGCAGGCGTGAACGAGAAGCTGCTGCTAATGGAGTTGATGTTGGGATGGTTGAAGATGTTGAATGCCTCGGCTCGAAGCTGAAGTCCCGCGTGCTCTGTGATCGGGAAGGTTTTGTTGACCGCCGTTGCGAAGCTGACTTCCTTGGGCCCGCGGAGGACGCCGGGCTCAGAGTTGCCGAAGGTGCCCCATGCGGGGACAGCGAACGCTGTGTAGTTGTAAAGCGCAGGCTGGCCGATGGCCTTCTTGCCGCTGCCGTGGCTGCGAACGAGTGTACCTACAATATTTGGGCGTGTGGCGAGGCCGGCATAAGGTGAGCTCAGGCTGACCGGCGCGGCAAATCCACTTTGAACGGTGATGAGGCCTGAGGTTCCCCATTGTGAGAGGAACTCGCGCAACATGAAGTTGCTGGAATGGCGAAAGAAAGGCAGCTCATAGACGTATGCCGAGGTGAAGACGTTCGTGCGGTTGTAGCTAGGCACTCCATAGTCGCCGCGGGGGTTGTGCGGATTCTGGAAGCCAATGTTGGAGTCGAAGCCGTAAGCCAGATTGCCCTGTGCGCTCTGGTCCTGATTGCCGAGGGCTTTGGAGTAGGTGTAAGCGGCGTTCAGCTGGAGATTTGTGAGCCGATAGATGAATCCTGTCTGGAGGCCATTGTAGTTAGCGGCGCCGATGGAGACACCGGAGTTGATGGATGTATAGCCCGGATACGGACGGTAGTAGTTTGAGTTGATCTGCGTTGCCCCAGAGACCGCGCTGTTAGCGCCGTTGATGCAGGGGTCATAGAGCCACGAGCCTGACGATGCCGGGTTGAGGTTGTTGGAGGAGTTCGAGCAGTCGTTGCTGTGGGTGCTGGTGCCGTTGAGGGCGAAGTTGCGATCGACTGCACTGGAGAAGATGTGGTCGGTCTTGTCGCCGGCATAGGCCACGCTAAGAATGCCGCGGCGCACGATCTGGTCTTCGAACGTGAGCGACCACGATTGGAGGGTTGCCGGACGGTAGGTGCTGTCAAGACCTGACAGTGCCTGCAGGCCAGGTGCGCCAGCGGTGCCGCCAGCCGGTGTACTGAACTGCGTGTTGCTGTAGGTAGGCGTCGAGACGTAGGGAGGATTGCTGATGAGGCCCGAGGTCTGGAACATTCCAACCTGGGTATAGCCCATGCCGTAGCCGCCGTGGAGTGACATGGTGCTCGCATTATTGACACGGTAGGCAAAGCCAACGCGCGGAGCGAAGAGATTCTTCTTGGCAACTGTGAAGCCGCAGGGCGTGCCATTTTGGCAGGCGGTTACGATGCCATTGGTGAGATAGTTGGCGATCCCCCCGGATGGAGTCAGAGGTTGATTGTTGCTATTGAGGACAAAGGTGCCAGAGGGTGTCACAGCTGGCGCAACCGCTGGATTGAAGGTTGCACCATTGAAGTTGGTGATTTGATTTCCTTCCATCGTGCTGGGCGAGAAGTAGCTGTAGCGGAGACCGTAGCTGAGAGTGAGGCGGGGACTGGCTTTCCAATCATCCTGACCGTAAAGCTCATACCAGTGTTGATGGAAGGCACCAGCACGTTGAACATTGGATTGCGAGTAAGTGGCCAACTGGCCAAGAAGGAAGTCACCGGCAGTATCGCCGGTGTGGGCGCCGCTGAAGGAGAAATTGCCCTGTGCAAATGCAGAGGCATTAACCCGGAGGATGTTCCACATGTAGAAGCCGCCGGCCTGGATGACGTGACGCCCATGTACCCAGCTGAAGTCGTCGGAGAAGATGCCGTCACCGGTCTTGGAGAAGTTTGGCTGCGCACCTACGCCTAACCACGACCAGAAGTTGCCAATAGATACGCCTGGAAGGCGATTGTCGCCGTTATTGAAGGCCTGCGTGAAGAGCCCCGATGGGACGAAGTATTGGCCCGTGGGCAGCAAGTTGACCTTCTGGTAGGTATAGGCGATGCCAGCAGAGTTGATGATGGATGGTGTGATGTTGTAACTCCAGCGCACGAGGGCATTGAGCGCGGGGGTATAAACCGTAGCGCCCGGATTCGGGGAGGGGTCGTTGTAGTTGCGAGCCGGACGAATGTCGTTGACTTCCTCGGTCATGTACCGGCCCATAATGAGGTGTTTGTCAGTGATGTGTTCGTCTATGCGATAGATCTGATCGTTTTGGCTGTCTCGCTCGGGGTTGGTGTTGATGTAGTTGGCAAAGTTTGTGTTGTTGTTTTGAGGAAGATTGGGAAGCGGCCAGAAGTTGTTTGCGGGATTGATGAAATAGACAGACGCGGGGTCGAAGCAGGCGGCGTTGAGCTGGTTCGTTACTCCGTTGGAGTCTTTGCCGAAGCACGTGGCGAAGCTGAGGCTTCGGGCGGCGAGAAGGTTCTGGCAGAAGCTGTCGCAGGTGAGGTACCTGATGTTCGCTGGTGTGCTCGATTTGCATCCTGCGGCAAGGGCAGCTGCGTTTGTTGTGTTGCAGATTGGCGCGTCGTGACTGAGGCTGAGATCGCCTGCACGGATCGCGGGTGTGAACATCGAGCGGCTGTTCAGTACCGATGCGTAGTGATTGGTCTTCCACTCGCCCCCGGCGAAGAAGAAGGTCTTGGTCTTCGAAGTGTTGTAGACCTTGGGAATGTAAAGAGGTCCTCCAAAGGTATAACCCCAGATGTTCAGGTGCAGGCTGGAGTTGGTGGCAGGGATGCCGCTGATGGAGTAAGGGCGCGCAACGCCAAGGCTGTTGCTGCGAAGGAACTCGTAGGCGGTTCCATGGAAGCTGTTGGTACCGCTCTTGGTTTCGATGAGAATCTGGCCTGAGCCTGCAAAGCCGTACCTAGCGGAATAGGCGTTCTTGAGTACGCGCATCTCGTTGATAGCATCGATGGATGGCGTGATGTTGATGTTGATGAGCGAGGTCGGCGTCATGTTGTAGACGCCGTCGATGGTGTAGGTAGTCTCTTCTGAGGATGTACCGCCGACGATCAGATCGGTCTGCCCGAGGTAGCCAGCATTGACCTGCTGGTTCGTACCATTGACGCTAGATACGCCGGGAACCAGGGTGGCGAGCTGCTGAAAGTTGCGTCCGTTGAGCATGAGGTTCGCGACCTCTTTGGCGGAGATCGTTCCGGCAGATTCGGCAGACTCGGTTTGAACGGCGAGTGTGTCGGCCACTACGTTGATTTTGGTATCGACGTTACCGACCTTGAGGGCGATGTCCTGACCACGGCGCTGACCAGGGTCAAGGTGAAGGTTCGCAATGATCAGTGAGGCGAAGCCGGACGCGGTGACGTTGATCGTGTAGTTGCCATCGGGAAGGTTCTCGACAGTGTAATAACCTCTGGCGGTGCTGTTGGCCTTCGCCACAACATTGGTGTTCTCGTTTGTGACTGTGACGGAAGCATTGGGAACCGCAGCGCCCGACGGATCTGAAATCGTGCCGGAGATGGCGCCCGCCGTTGTGTTCTGGGCTCGTGAAGGCACGCCGGCACCAGTCCACAGGGAGATTGCGACGATGGTGAGGCATGTCGTACACAGGGAAGATTTGAGATGACTGAATGCCTCGCGACGTGTCATGTGCTCGCCTCCACAAGCGTAACGAAAATGGAACAGATGTGCGGATGTCAGAGGCTTCGCCGCTCACATCCGCCGTGTCGTTCAATGCGTCGCGACATTACGAGAGGCAATTGGTGGTGTCAACGCTGAAGTTGTTTCCGGTCGCCATGCGAAGCGCAGTAATCTCGACTTAGGCTCCTCAATATCCCGCAATGTGGAACGTAATTCCTATTAGCGTGCATTAGGCAGACAGTTCGTGTGCAGCCGAAAGACATAGGCTGCAGCAGACGGAAGCCCTGATGGAGGAGCGGCCCGCAACGTTAGGTGCAGGCCGTCGTTCGTCTGCTCGAACGGAACGCGACCGGGATATCCAAGCAGGTCGATGGCGCAGACGGGCCCAGGAAGATAGGGATTGCCTCTGAATAGCGTGTGCATCGTGAACGATCCGGACGGCGGCCAACCGAGCGCAATCGCGTAGACGTAGCGGTGATCTGGTGAGGCGGTGAAGCGGATGTCCTCTGGCGTATAGGACTGAATATCCTTGTTCTTTTCGGTGGAGTTCTTCGGAGCTTTTGTGGGGCCTTCACCGAAGAGAGCAAACGGACGTGTCCCGTAGATGGCTTCGCCGTTCGTGTGCAACCAGTTACCTATCTGCAGCAAAACCTCTCGTGCCTGTTCGGGTATTGTTCCATCGGACTTCGGCCCCACGTTGAGGAGCAGGTTGCCATTCTTCGCGACCGCGTCGACGAGTTGCTGGATGAGCGAACTCGCGGTGCGATACTCGTCCTCTTCGACGTAGCCCCACGAGTGGATTGAGATCGACGTATCGGTCTGCCAGGGAATCAGTCGCAGCGTGTCGAGTTTTCCGCGTTCGATGTCGAGAGTGGCGGTATTGGGAGGCATGGCCTCCCCTTTGTACGTGAGAACCGGCTGTCGATTCCGCTCAGCGGAACGATCGTAATAATAGGCGGCGAACTGCTGAAGATAAGGCTTGAACGCAGGCTGCCCGATCCACCAATCGAAGTAGATGAAATCGGGTGAATAGCGATCGACTAGCTCGGAGGACTGAGCAAGCCAGGTATCCAAGAACTTCTTGTCTGGGGGGAGCCACATCTCGAGATGTGAGCCGTCGGGCTCTTTGTATGGATCAGCTGTATCACCGGGTTGCTGCGGAAGCGACATGGGTTCTGCGGGACCGTAGAGCAGGTTGGTTAGCGAAGTGCGGTTCCGTACGTCGGAGGGTGTGGCATTGCCGACACCATACCACCACCAGTGTTCGGCAGTGTGTGATGAGACGCCGAAGTGGAGACCGCGGTTACGAGTGGCGCGCTCGAGTTCGCCGACTACGTCGCGGTGGGGGCCCATTTCGGCGGCGTTGTAGGGGGTCACGGATGATGCGTACATGGCAAAGCCGTCGCAATGTTCCGCGACAGGCACGATGTAGCGGGCGCCGGCTTTGACGAAGAGGTCAACCCACGCATCGGGGTCGAAGTGCTGCGCGTGAAAGAGCGGGATGAAGTCCTTGTAGCCGAATTTTTCTAATGAGCCATAGGTGGCTATCTGATGCTTGTTCGCCGCATTGCCGGGAATGTACATGTTGCGCGAATACCACTCGTTTCCGAATGCCGGAACGGAATAAACGCCCCAATGGAGGAAGATGCCAAACTTGGCGTCGCGAAACCAATTGGGTGTCCGGTATGCAGAAAGCGATTCCCATGAGGCGTGGAATCGGACGCTGTGGTTGCTTTCCGCCGATTCCGCGCGGACTTTCTCTACCTGTTGGGTGATGCGGGCTGCATAGTCACGCTGTGGCACTCTTTGTGAGAGAAGCGATGACGCGAAGCAGACGGTCGACAACAGCGCAAGGGTCTTCACCGCGACACGATAGCAGAGAGCAGGATAGTTTGTAGGTACGATGCGAGTTTCGAACAGAGCGGTTCTTGTGTATGGGATATTGCTGTGCGCCGTGTCATCTTCAGCAGCGAGACCAACAAGTCAGGGTGGCGCTCCATTTGTGTGGAAGGCAAAGTGGATTGCGGCGCCTTGGAGCACCGAACGTGATGGCGCGGAGGCGGACGGTAGCCGGCCAATGCCGATCTTCCGGCGCGAATTTGTGTTGAAAGCGAAGCCAGTGAAAGCCGAGCTTCGCATTGTTGGGTTAGGACAGTGGCAAGCCAGTTTGGGTAACAACACCGGCGTTCGCTCTGTCGAGCCGGCGGGTCTGCATGGGGACTGGACCGACTACAGGAAGACCGTGGTCTTCGACACGATCGATGTCACTTCAATGGTCGATAAGGGAAGAGATGTCCTTGCAGTGATGTTGGGAAACGGGATGTATAACGTCCAGCGCACCGCTCTGCCGGGGACTCCTCCGCGTGGTCAGCGCTATACGAAGTTCGCGGCGAGCTTTGGTGTGCCAAAGTTGACTGCCCAATTGGATCTGCGATACCGCGACGGATCGCGCGAAACTATCGAGACGGATCAGGGATGGAAGGTAGAGCACGGGCCGGTGGTCTTCGACTCGACATACGGTGGTGAAGATTACGACGCACGCCGCGAATTGAATGGCTGGAAGATGCCGGCATTCGATGACACAGCGTGGAACACAGCGCAGGTTGTGGAGGGTCCGGGAGGGGCGCTTACTCCGGCGGTGGCTCCCGCTGTGGGCCAGCACGAGATGTACGCTCCAGTGAAGCGGACGGACCTCGGCGATGGCCGTGTGATCTATGACCTTGGACAGAACTTTGCGGGAATCGTGCGGATACGTGTTCGAGGGCCTGCGGGCGCGATCGTGCGGCTGATCCCGGGGGAGCTGCTCAATCCGGATGGCACCGTGACCCAGGCGACATTCCACGGGCCGATGTGGTGGAGCTATGCGCTTCGCGGTGATACCGCGGGTGAGACTTGGGAACCACAATTCGGATATTGCGGTTTCCGCTATGTCCAGGTGGAGTGGACTCCGGGGCCGGGTATGGCAGCTGCGAAATCGGCCGTGGCGCCGCCGCGAGGGGATTTATTGAGCTTGATGGGAATTGCGCAGTATTCGGACTCGACTCTCGTAGGCCACTTCGTTACTTCAAACGAGATGCTGAACAAGATTCATGTGTTGATTGTTGCAGCGATGCACAACAACGAAGTGAGCCTGCTGACTGATTGTCCTGAGCGCGAGAAACTGGGCTGGCTGGAACAGACACATCTACAGGCGCCGAGTCTGATGTTCAACAACAATCTTCAGATGCTGTTCCGTGCAACGGACCGAAACATGATGGATGCGCAGAAACCGGACGGCATTGTGCCGACGATTGCGCCCCAGTACACGCACTTCGGTCCGAAGAACGCGGTTTACGACGATTCGCCGGAGTGGGGATCTGCCAGCGTGCTGGAACCATGGTGGGCGTACAGCTTCTATGGAGACAAGTTGGAACTCGAGCGCGATTACCCGATGATGCAACGGTATGTGGCGGCGTTGGAGATCAAGGCGGTGGATGGGATCGTCGCGTATGGGCTGGGGGACTGGTATGACATCGGCCCCGGAGCGCCTGGATTTGAGAAGAACACGACGCTGGGAGTGACCGCGACGCTGATGCTGTACGAAGATGCCGCCGCGATGGCACGAATCGCGCGACTGTCGGGGCACGCTGAGGATGAAGCGAAATATGATGCGTTGGCGAGAAGGACTGCGGATGCGTTCAATCGTCGCTTCTGGGACGCTACGCACGGTTGGTATGACCGCGGGAGTCAGACGGCAAACGCAATGCCGTTGGCGCTTGGTATTGTTCCGACGGAACGACGAGCGCAAGTGCTGGCGCACATTGTCGCGGATATCCACTCACACAACGATCACGTAACGGCTGGCGAAGTAGGCTATCCCTATCTGCTGCGAGCCCTGGCAGACGGCGGAAGAGACGATGTGATTCTCGCGATGATGTTGCGTAAGGACCCTCCGAGCTATGGGTCGCAGTTGGAGGCGGGAGCAACGTCGCTAACGGAAGCGTGGGATGCGAATCCGCATAGCAGTCAGGATCATTTCATGCTGGGAAGCGCGGAGGAGTGGTTTTATCGCAGGCTTGGCGGCATGAATATTGATCTCTCGCGAAGGAGTCCCGAAGAGCGGTTGACGATACAACCGATTGCGGTCGCAGGCGTGGACTCGGTGCGCTGCGCCTTCGATTCGGCACTGGGTGAGGTGCAGAGCGATTGGAAACGCGAGGGCGACGTACTGCGCTACACGGTGACGGTGCCTGTCGTCTCGACAGTGGTTCTACCCAGGGATGCAATTGCAGAGAAAGGTCTTCATGCGGTGAGATCCGTCGGAGAAAAGGCTGTTTTTCGGGTCGGGCCCGGCACATGGCAGTTTACGCAGCGGACCAAATGAATTGAATTACCAAGGCTCTGAACGTGCAACGGCTATCCCACGAATCTCGTTTGGGTACTTGCCCGAGACGGCGCAATAGAAATGGTAGAGTGCACCATCGTGATAGATAAGCGATGGTTTGTGGGCAAACGTCTCGTCGATGGAACCCGGTGGCCCTACGTCAATGAGGATTTCGGGCACCTTCGTGAAATGGTAAGGATCTTTGCCGAGTGCGAGGAGTTCGCGCGCTCGACCGGGCCGGGTGTAAGTGAACCCGAAGTAGAACATCGCGTATTGACCGCCGTAGGTCATGACATATGGGTTGGACGCGAACCGTGCATCGAGGCTGTCGTGAGAACCGTTGGCGAGAATAGGGTTGCCGCTATAGCGTGTCCAGTGCGTCAGGTCGCGCGAGGTGGCGACGCCGGTCTGCTCGCGCCAACCTCCGCCTTGCGCCTTCGGGAGCGTGTTGGTCTTGGCGTTGTAGTAGAGGTAGAAGATGCCGTCGTGACCGAGCAAAATATCCGGGCGATAGAGGCCACCATGTTCCCAGGGAGCGCCGTCTTCGGGGTGCAGAATGGGCTCCGAGAGTTCCCAGTGAAGGAGATCTGTCGAGGTGCCGAGACCGATGACCGCGGCTCCGGCTTCGTAGCCGGCGTTCGGATAAGCATTCCAGGCAGCCAGGTAGCGTCCATCATGTCTGAGAGCAACTCCTGGGCCGTGCAGGGATTTGTCGCGGAGGATGCTGCTGATCGCGAGGTTGTATTTCGTCCATTGAGACTGCGAGTTACGCGGGCCGACCAGAGCGACGCGGCGCCAGTGAAGAAGGTCAGCCGATTCCGCGAGGCCGGTTTGATAACCAGTTCCATCGAAACCGATGTAGAGCATGTAGAAGCGATCGTGCGCGCGAAAGACGATCGGGTCATCGACCGACGTAGAGTCGAAATCGCCTGTGTGGCCGGTGCCGCGGAGAAGGAGCTTGGGATACTTGTACGGCGTGCGGTAGAGTGCGACTGGATCTGATTCCGCGAGGATGGTCGGTGCAGGGAGTGTGCACGAAGCGGCTAGTGCGGAGTACAGGAAGTCTCGACGCGTCGGCTTCATGGCTGCACCTCCGGCACGAGCACTGCCACGCCCTGCGCCGGCAGTGTGACGGGCGTTCCCGCCGTAGAGAGCGTGCCAACTGGTGCTCCATTCGATTGTGGTTGAAGCAAATTCCGATATCGACCCGGAAGAATCGTGCTGCCCGTTATGTTGGCGTGATTGATGACGATGAGAACGCTTCGACGGCCGTCACTGCTTACACGCCTGCAGAGTTCGAAGCTAGCGGGCGGTGAACTGCTCGGCGTTGTGATGCCAGCGTCATTGGCGACATGTCGAAGGACACTGTCGAGTGTGGTCGCGTCAGGCAGGGTGCCCAGGTAGGAGATCGAGCCACGGCCAATGGAGCGCGTAACCATCGCAGGTTGATGATCTAGCCACCCGTGCGGATCGATGTACTCAAGGTTCACCGAAGTGTCGGGGCTTCTGAGTGAGAGAGTCTCGGCCCAGATATCGGCTGTTGAATCGGCGGGCATATGAAAGGACTCAACCGGAGAGATGAGGTGCACCTTCTGGTCGAGCGCGTAGTACTGTTCGACCCAGGCTCCGAGAGACGAGACAAACGGTCCCGGTTGGCGCTGTGCATTCAGCGAGTTGAATTGGTCTTTCATTCCGGAGCGCGGACCCAGAAGAAGATGGCCGCCGGCTTCAATCCAAGCGATCAGTTTCGCAGCGAGCCCGTCGTCGATGACATTGAGAGATGGGGCGACGAGAAGCCTGTACCTCTCCAGAGGCGCACGTGTAGGGTCGACGATGTCGATGGCATCGCCGTTCGACGTAGCGATGTTCACTAAGGGCTTGTAGAAACGCAGAAATACTTGTTGCTGGTCGTAGTCACGCGTGTGGGGTTGAAAGTCGATCGCCCAGCGAGAGTCGTAGGTGTGAAGAAGCGCGATGTCTGCATGCGGTGAGGTGCCGTCAAGGGCGGAACGCACCTCGCGGAATTCGGCGCCTAGTTGCTGAATCTCGGCATAGATTGGGTTAGGTTTGCCGTCGGTTCCGACAATTGCACCATGATATTGCTCCTGCCCGTTGAGTGCTGAACGCCACTGCCAGTAGAGAATCGCATCAGCTCCGTGCCCGATATCCTGCCACGCAAGGGCACGCGTCTCGCCCGGAGCGAGCGTGTTGTTGATGGGTGCCCAATTTACGGAGCCCGGTTGAGTCTCCATGACCCAGAAGTTCTGACGGCGCCATCCACGAACAAAGTCGTTGAGCATGGCGTTCTTTGGCGCGTCAAGGTGTCCCTGTCCTACATAGTTATCCCAACTTGCTAGATCGAGATCGGCAGTGATCATGTAGTGATCCCAATTGTCGGACCAAGCGAGACCGCCGACATTCGTCGTGATGAATTGCGAGGAGGAGATGAGTGGACGCAGGGCGTCGATCTGATTTTTCTGGAAACTGCGCCAGGTAGCAGTGACAAAACGCTTGTGTTCGAGAAGTAGACCTGGATTCCCGCCGAGGTGGGGAAATGGAATCTGCGACCATGCAGAATAGGTCTGAGACCAGTAGGCTGTGGTCCAACGCGCGTTCAGGTTCGCGAGCGTCTTGTACTTATCGTGCAGGAACTGCTGAAACTGAGTACGCGTCGCGGTGTCAAAACTTTCATCAGTGTATTCGTTGCCTATTTGCCATCCGATGACGTTCGGATTGTGGCCGTAGCGACGCGCCATTTGACGCACGATCTCCGCACAGAGGCGCCGATAGAGAGGGTCCGCATAATTGAATTGGCGACGGTTGCCGTGTTGTGCGCGGGCGCCGTTCTCATCGATGCGCAGCGTCTCGGGGTATTTCGAAGTAAGCCAGGCCGGAGGAGCGTCCGTGGGTGTTCCGAGAACGACAGCAATCTGATGGCCGGCCGCAAGAGCGATTGCGCGATCGAGCCAGGAGAATTCGTGGTGACCTTCGGAGGGCTCCATTGTGGACCAGGCGAACTCGCCGATGCGAACAACGCTAAAGTGCGCCTGTTCCATCAGCGCGAGATCCGCATTCCATCGCGACTCGGGCCATTGCTCGGGGTACCAGGCGGCACCGAGCAGTGGAGCGTTCGGTGTGGTGTAAGTGGGCCTCTGTGCACGGGAGGGGTAATCGATTGAGACAGCAAGTGTTACCGTGATGGTCAAGAAGGACACAAATCGTCGCGAATGTGATGTGAAGGCGAGAGGCAATGCGACTCCATGTTTATAATGCCGACGCAATCAGCATAGAGCGCGATGCGCGATGACGTCACAGGGAGGAGGTGTGGGTTCCGCTATGCGGTTCCTTTCCAGAGGCCGTCTCGTCGGGCTTTACTTCTGAAGGAAGCCGCGATAGAAGAGGCAGATTGGAGCATGCGCCTTGTTTCAGCGGCGTATGTAAAAGAACGACCGTCAGCTGACTGAGAGGGTTGGATGGCACAGAAGCTCGCACTTATACACACAAGCCCGACCCTGACCCCTGTGTTTCGCGCCCTGTGTGCGGCGGAGATGTCCGACGTCGAAGTCTTTCACATGGTAGATGAGAGCCTGATTCAGGATACGATCCGAGCAGGTCGCTTGCGGGGAATTACAATTCGCCGGCTGCTCGGGCAAATCCAGTCGGCTGAAGCGGCCGGTGCCGACGCGGTGATGGTGACCTGCTCTTCGATCGGCCCCGGTGTGGCCCTTGCTCAATCACTGTTTGAGTTACCCGTGATCCGGATCGATGAGGCGATGGCAGAAGAGGCGGTGCGGATGGGACGGCGTATCGGCGTCGCTGCGACGCTACGAACCACCCTGGAACCGACGATCGAGCTGCTGAAGGAGAAGGCCTCGCAGAATGGACGTGCGATTGAGATCGTCGAGTCGCTATCCGACGGCGCTTTCGAAGCGGTGCTGGCAGGAGACGTGATGACGCACGATCGAATTCTTGCCGAAAAACTCATAGGAGAGTTGCACGATGTCGACGTGATTGTGTTGGCGCAGGCTTCCATGGCGCGGGTCGTCAACGAGATGCCGGCTGGAACGCTTAAAGTGCCGGTGCTGAGCTCGCCCGAGCTGGCGGTGAGACGCGCGAAGGAGATCCTGCGGGAGACCCGAAGCGTGGAGCTGGCGGGAGCCGGCCGTTGACGAGGCGCGCGGGCGTTCTTGTTCTGCTGTGCAGCCTGAGCGCGATCACCTTTTTGGACCGGCTGGCGATTGCAGTAACTGAGCCCGGAATCCGTGCCGACCTGCACTTCGGTCCTGACAAATGGGGATGGGTCCTAAGCGCTTATGTGCTCGCCAATGCGCTATTCGAGATCCCTTCTGGGGCACGCGGAGATCGGCAGGGACAACGATCTGAGCTAACCCGCATCGTTTCCTGGTGGTCTGGCTTCACAGTGGCAACCGGATGGTGCCACAATTTCCTCCAGATGGTTAGCGCGCGATTTCTCTTCGGCCTCGGAACTGCTGGCGCGTACCCGAACGCGTCAGGTGTCATCGCAAAATGGTTTCCGCATGAGGAGCACGCACGCATACAGGGATTCGTATGGGCAGCTGGTCGCATGGGCGCGGCTTTGGCACCGCTTCTGTTGGTGCCGTTGGAGCGCGCATGTGGCTGGCGCGCCGTGTTCTGGGTAATGGGTGTGGTCGGAGTTGTGTGGGCGATTGCGTGGTGGATCTGGTTTCGTCCGGAACCCCAAGATATAGCCGGAATTGCGCGGGTCCAACCGTGGGATATTGCAGCGCAATCGGCTCGAACCTCAGTGCGAAGTGAGATTCCGTGGCGACGGCTAATTGCTTTGCCGCATCTTTGGCTGATCATGGCTGCGTACTTCTGTTATGCGTGGGGCAGCTGGTTCTTCTTTGGATGGTTCACAACATGGATGGTTCGCGGGGAGGGATTCTCGATTGGACAGATGGGCATCTTCGCATCATTCCCATTCCTCATGGCGATGTTCGGCAATCTCATCGGAGGTGGTCTTAGTCGGAGGCTCGTGATCAAGATGGGAGATGTCAATGCCTACAGGTGGGTAACGGCTACATGTCTTGTTGTCGGGGCCGCATTGCTGCTGGCGATGAGTGTAGTTCGAGGGCACATGGCAATCGTCGCGCTTGCGACGGCGTCGTTCGGGATTATGGACCTGATGCTACCCTCGGCCTGGGCGATGTGCATGGGACTTGGCGGGCGCTGCGGTGGGACCGCGACCGCGATGATGAACACAGCGGGGAATCTAGGTGGCTGGATTTGCGCGCTGATTTTTGGATACGTGGTGAAGGCGACCGGCAATTACGACCTGCCGCTCCAGATGATTGCGGCGATGGTGCTGGTGGCCGCCCTTCTGTTTGCTCGAGTGAACTGCACTCGAGGCTTGCGCGACGCGTAATTAGCGGGAGATGGGGATGGACTCTAAGGCTTTCGCACACCTTTCGCAATCGCGAAAAAGTCATCGCTCCCAACCTGGCCGCCCTTCAGGACCAGTTCGAGAGGTCGAGATCGGCAATCAGCGAAGTGGACCTGGCACAAGGGTGCTCCCGGTTGCAGGCTCGCTTTCCACGTGAGCGCAACGATTCCAAGCTGTTGGACGGCATGCGAGCTGGTGTCGCCACCGCATAAGATGACACGGATGATAGATGTGCTGGCTAGAAGGTCGCGCAACATGAGGCCGAGAGCAGCACCGAGTGATTCGCCCACAAACTCCAATGGTGCGTCGCCGAGAGAGGTATACAGGACGATGTCCTGGCCGCGATTGAGAATCATCGTCAGATGGTGAAGGAGACTTTCCCGATAAGTCTTTCCGCGAAGAGGGTCAAGGATCCGAGTGGGATCGGCGGCCAAGGTTTGGAATCCGTTTCGGGATGCCCAATCGATCTGACGGGATGTTGCCACAGAGCACGACCCACTGACCACGAGAAGTGGTGACGCCGAGTCAACTGCGGGTGCTGAGAGCTCCGTCCCGAGTATGGCATGCCTCCTCCATGCAGAGATGAGGCCTGCGGTGAGGCCTGAACTTGCGGCGCCGAAGAGCGGCTGTTCGAGGGCCGACTCCCAAAGGAGATCCACAGCGATCTCGAGCGAGTGGGAATCGATGGTGTCGAAGAGGATGGCGCGGGCTCCCGCACTAAGTTCACGCTCAAGCCCTTTCGAGGCACTAGAGCGTGTGTGGAGTTCCGTGTGTGGAATGTGGCCGATCGGCAACGTTGTCTGCTTCTGCAGATGACGTCGTAGATCGGGTTCGCGCATGGGAGTGACCGGATGTCTGCTCATCGGATGGCGGTCGATGCGATGAATTGTGCCGTCAGGCGCGGAGGCGAACAGACGCCCCTCAAACACGAAGCGGCGAAGATGGGGAGAGCCGACCACAATGGGGACGAAGCGTGGACGAAAAACTTCTATACCCAGCGCGATCGCCCGGCCGATGCTTCCGTGCTTGGGTGACGAATCGAAGGTAGAACAGACTTTGTAGTGGACGATTGGAGCATGAAAATTGCGCAACGATGCAAAGATCTGCGGGAGGTGTTCCGACATCCACGCCGGCGAACGTGAGCGACTGTCGCCTGCGACGCCGAAGGCTTCGAGAGCCGGGAACATTTCGAGTTGGGCTGGTGTTGGTGGAGCAATAAACAGCGCCGAGCGCACACCGTTTGCGGCGAGCTGCTCGAGAACATCAGTCGAGCCGGTAAAGTCGTCTCCATAAAAAGTGTAGAGCGGAAGCACTGTTCGTCCTCACGGTCCAAACTGTTGCAGAGCGGCATCAAGCTCAGGGTGCGTTGCGGCATACGTCGCAAGCGAAATGTTGAGTGTGGCCGCCTCCCACGCCTGTTGAAGGCTTCGGACCCCCGCAACTGGGCCCATTGTGTGCCCCATAATGCCCCCGCCTGCGGCATAGATGAGATCGGTTGAGTGAAGCGCACTGAAGGTGTCAAGCACCTGTAAGGCAGTCTGTCCGGAAGAGAAGACGGGCACGACCTCGCAGCCGCGATGCGGAGCAGGAAACATTGGAAGCAGGCAGGCACGCGCTGAAGCGATTACGGATTCGTCGGGTTCACAGAATTTATTGCGCAATCCATTGACGTGTGCGTGGTCGATGCCGGCGAGGCGCCATAGCTTCTGGTAGGCAACAAAGCTCATACCAAGTGTTGGTGAACGGCCGAGCATGCCCCATCCGTTGCGGTGTGCGTGGATGGCCAGTTGTGAGTGAGCGCGAAGAGCCTTCATTGCCGGAAGGCCAATGGAGTTCATGCTGACCATGAGACAGGTTCCCCCGGCGCCCACGAGATGGTCATGACGTCGGAGCATCTCATCGAGATCGCCGGTGAGATTTGCCGCATACATTACGAGACGCCCAGTGCGGTTGGCGACCTCGTGCAAGACGCGTAGCACCGCCGTAGTTCTCTCATCGAATGGACAGCATGGGCCATCCGACTGCAGTTCATCATCTTTAATGAAGTCGATGCCTGCTTCTGCAAGGATGCGTACTTGTGCCGCAGTCTCGTCGGGGCTCATCCCGATGCTGGGCTTGATGATGGTGCCGATCAACGGGCGATCGTAGACTCCCGTGAATCTGCGTGTCCCGGTTACTCCAAACTGTGGCCCTTGATACGCATTTAGGAATGCAGGAGGAAGGACGAGATCAAGCAGGCGAAGTCCTGAGAAGGCCTTGAGTTCCGACAGATTGCCAGCGACGGTCGCCAGGAGATTCGGCAGCGAAGGTCCGATGTTATGCAACGGCCAGGAGAGGACGACCTCAGCGGTGCGGCGGATGCCATCCCAGTACTTCGGGACGCCAGAGCCGGGAAGGCTCGGCGTGGGCGACGGTTCGCCTTCTTCGATTGCCTCGATCCTCGCCGCAAAACGCTCGCGTAATTCGTCAGTCTCGCCCGGAACACGCAGGAAGGTTCCGGTTGATTGTTCACCTGCCATTGTGGCCGCTGCTTGCTGCAACGGAAATGCTGTCTCTATGAAGTAGCGAGCGTAAATGCGATCCGGATCTTGGCTGAGTGTGTCCATCTTGCGAATGTCGTGTCAGTTTGTTGATCAAGCCTTACTGAAGTAGGAGGTATATGTTTCGTTGACGATCGACCGCAATGGAACGAACACGGTCTGGCGTCCGGCATACTCTTGAACGAAAGTCTCAGGTTCGACCTGTTTGAGGCTTGATGGCAGCAGACGTCGCCCATTTACGTGCTCGCTCGAAGCCTCGATGGCGACGTACTGTACAGGCCCACGCATGAGCGCAACGGTGTTGGGATTGAGATCGTCGACCGCTTCCATGCGAAAGTCCTGCGGGAGTGTCAGATCGATGCGGTCGCCGTCGTGCCATGTTCGGCTAACGGGCTCGAATGAGCCTCGGCTCGCGGCGAGGGGGACAGGCCTTCCATTGATGCTCATTGAGGCTGGGCGCGATAGCCAAGTAGGGAGACGAAGGTAGAGTGTGAAGCGTGCGGGAGAATTGAGCGACAGTTTCATGGACGCGGTGTCGCCTGCAGGGAAGGCGGTCTCCTGCTCGATCTGGATCGTTGCCGCTCCTCGTGAGAATCGGATGCGGGAGGGGGTGTAGAGAACGACGTAGAGGCCGCCGTCTGAGGCGAAGCCGATGTTCAGGGGGTAGTCAGCCACGGTCTGAACCAATGTTCCAGAGCAGCAGGGCCATTTGCTCGGATAGAAGACCTTTCTCGCCGCATCCGAGTAGGTCGAGTAGTATGGATAGTCGCCGTCGGAGTCCGGCATGCGAACGGTAAGGGTTGTGTTGAAGAGCACACGTTCGAGATTGTCTGCGTGCGCGGTTGATTTAGGCGTTGAAGTACGGAGGAGATACCGAGCGAGCTTGGTTGCGGCATATGAGCCACATGGAGTTTCAAAGTGATCGGCGGTCGTCGAAAGTGAATGGAAGAGCTCGCCGCGATGTGGGGTGACGAAGGTTTCGTTCGGTCCCCAACCGCCAGACGCAAACTGTTGGGTTGTCGTGAGAAGCCAAAACGCATTTGCCATGGCGCCCTTGTACTTGTCCTCGCCGAGTCTGAGATAAGCCTGCCCAGCGGAAGAGAGTGCGATCACATGAGAGTAAGCGTGCTGGCCTGGGAACGGATCTGCCCCTTGCGCTAGAGGATCGAACAAGTCGCGGTCGAGCAAATAGCGCAGCGCCAGTTCTCGAAAATGCGCGTTACTGGTTAGGTCTGCAGCAAGGAAAAGATTCTCCGGCATGACATAGGGCTCGTCATACGGAGGATCCTTTTTCCCGATGCGATCATGAACCTTCAGGGGTAATAGCGATTCGGCGCCCTGCAAGACGCGGTTGAGAACCTGAACCGCCGATGAGTCACCTGCCAGCGTGGCCGCATCAATGAGTCCGATGAAGTGCTTGTCCAGCGTGTAACAGATCCATTGATTCGTCTGTGGCCGCAAGATGCTTTCGTTCTTCGGTCCGAGCGTCTCCGCGAATCCGCCAACGAGATTGCGGGCCTTTTCAATGCAGGAGCGGTCGCCGGCGGAAGCGCCAATGCGCGCGAGACCGGAGATGTATTGGCCGAGAGAATGGCCGGGCACGAAACCCTGCAGGTCATACCATCCTCCCATGTCCTCACCTGGGGCGGGCAGGCCGGCACGCTGACGATAAACCTTTAACAGGCGATCGTTCGACAGGGAAAGGTAGTGCGCATGGATGGCGTTGTAGTGTTCCGCAAACGGCCCATCGGTAATTTGTACGGCGGAGTAGGGCAGCTCGCGCAGCGGTTCACGAGCGTTAATCCTCACAATCTCCTCTGGCGCCGGGCATGCCGCTGCGGCCACACTGAATGCGCTGTTCCGGACAAATTCGCGCCGGGTTATCGGCACTGCAACGCTCCAACAGCAGTCACGATGCATCGAAGATCGTCCATGCGAGACAAGGTTAGCGCATTCCTTGCAGAATTCCTGCAGAAAGTGGCATTGTCTCTCGCTGCGACAACTTATGGGTTCCAGATCGCGGAATGATGGAACTGGAAGACCAAGATTTGTTCGAAGTGCTAGATATGGGCATAGGACTCATCCGCCGCGCGCAAGAGATCGAGGCTCGGAGTTGATGAGGTGATCGCGGCAGTGACAAGCCGGTCGATGATCACGGCGATTTGGGGCCAGTCTCTGCGCTGAGGAATCTCTCGTGCGTGGTCGTGCAGCAACTCCATGCACTTGTAGAGTGGGATCATGGCATTTATCCCCGGGTCATTCCACGTCGACCGCCTACAACCGATCGCTCCGGATGTAGTGGTGAGTCGATCCATCGCGGGCGTGAGCGCGTGACGCAAGAATTTCCATGAGAGCTCCCGGTGCGGACTGCCTCTGGCAATCGACAGAGTCCAGTAGACGTTAAGCGAGATTGGCCGACAACCGGGACTGGTTGGGATCTCCGCGACATCGATGAGACCGCGTACGTCGGATTCCCCAGAAGTATGGGCGAACGTTGCAAATCCGAACCAATTGATCATCATTGCGATCTCACCTGCTGCAAAGCGGAAACCCGCAGCGACTGAATCAAGTCGCCGACACTCCGGGTGTACTGCAAGGTTGTCGGAAAGAATCTCGCGATAAAAGTCGACCGCGGCGGCTGCTTCCAGAGTGGCGAAACGCACCTCGCCCGAAGGGGCGACTAGCTCCCCGGCACGCGACCACAACTGCAGAAGGAAGTCGTAAACGGAGTTGTGACCATCAGGAAATGCAGCAAATGCGGCGCCGTAAAGTCGACTACGAGGGTTGTGGAAGAAGCGAGCCACTTCATGGAAAGCCGACCATGTAGAGGGGACAGTTAGCTCGCGGCCGAATCTCCGACGGAATTCCTTCTGGGCATTCATATCTTCGAAGAGGTCACGCCGATAGATCAGACACTCTGGGCCATCGTGGTAAGGAATCCCGAGGATCGAGCCCTGAATCTGTTGGAGGCGAAGAAGCGAGGGGTGCCATCCTTGTGGATAGTCTTCAGGTGGGTCGTTTACGAGAAGCGGCTCAAGGTCAACCGCGCACTCTAGTTTGTGCACGGACGCAATCCAGTCTGTGGGAATAAAGCAGAGGTCCCATTCCCCCGATGCCATGCCTTTCGAAGTGAGTAGTGCATCCTCGAGTGCGGGCAATTCGAAAGGGACGAGGTCGAGTGCTAGAGTGGGCTTTACCTGTGCTTCGAATGCTTCCCATTGCGCGCGAATCGCAGTCTCGAATGGTGGATATTTGCGCACGGCGATGCGAAAGAGTTTGCCTCGAGGATGCGTAATGGATTTCATTCGATGCTTGTATCGAGCGAGAACTCCAGAAGGATTCGATCCGTATGCTCGCCGATGCGGGGAGCAGGCCGAGGGCTGGTCAGCAACTCTCCGTCAATCCGGATGGGACATCGTGTCGTTCGCATGACTACAGGCGGTGGCTCGCTACCGCCTGGACGTGTGATGGTTTGGATCATATTGAGTGCCGTGAAGCCAGGATGTTGAAAGAGGCGGTCCCATGTCAGCACATCTGAACACCAGATATCTGGGGGCTCGAGGATACCGAGCCAATGGTCGGTTGTTTTCTGGCGAAGATGCTGCATGAGGATGGACTTTATTTCGTCCCTTTCGTCGAACAACAGCAGCGGATTGTCGTAGATCGTCAGGGCAGGGCACTCGAGTAGTTGCCCGAGGCGCACGATGGAGCCCATCGCCAGTGCAAGATAACCATCTGCCGTGGAGTAGATGCCATAAGGTGCTCCGAGGTAGGCATGCGCATTGTTGACATTGCTTCGAAGCGGAGCCTTGCCGCCGTCATTCAGATAAGTGGTCAAAACCTCGAACTGCAGATCGAGGACGGACTCGAGAAGCGACACTTCTACATATGCTCCCTCTCCGGTCACTCCGCGTCGAACAAGAGCGGCAAGGATGCCTTGAACCAAATGAGCCCCTGCAAGGATATCTGCGACAGCAAGTCCGAAGGGCACCGGTGGTTGCGTCGCGTCGCCATTGAGGTAGGGAAGGCCGGATAGCGATTGAACCAGAAGGTCTTGGCCCGGCTTGTTAGTCCATGGGCCCCTCGTGCCATAACCCGTCACCTCCCCATACACAAGCCGTGGGTTCAATTCGTGGACCATTGCGTAGCCGAGTCCAGCGCGATCGATGACGCCCGGGCGAAAGTTCTGGATCATGACGTCTGCGCGACGAAGCAGCCCACGGATGGCAGCAAGATCGCGCGGATTCTTGAGGTCAGCTGCGAAGGACTCTTTGTTACGGTTGATCGAATGAAAGAGAGTTGAATCTCCCTCGATCGACAAATTCGAGATGTAGAGTTGGCGGCAGAGATCGCCAACACCGGGACGCTCGATCTTGATGACGCGCGCGCCGAGATCTGCAAGACGAAGGCTCGCCGAGGGACCGGACAGAAACTGGGAGAAGTCGACGACGAGGAGATCTTCTAATGGTTTCATGCGCGCGTGTGCTTAAGAGCATCGTTCAGTCTATTGAGGATGGTATACGCGTCACCTCCGTGCTCTAGATAGTCGTGCACAATTACAGACGCGTAGTTCTGGAATGAGATAAATCCAGGGAACCGAGGACGGACCCAGGCGCTGTCCAATGTCGATAGTGTCGATCTGAAGAAGCCATTGCACAGTCTGTTGTTATCGTCATCTACCCAGGCTGATCGATGACCGGGCTGACCGCCAGAGGCGGTGTAGAGCGTGCGTTGGACCTCAGGGCCAGCGACGAACGTGGCGTAAGCCAATGCTTCTTTAAGATGCTGCGTCGTATTCGAGATGGCGAGGCCCGCACCTCCGAGGGTCGAGCGAAGGGACTTGCCGGCGAAAGAGACGAGCGGTCCAACTTTGAGTCTATGGCTGGCGTAGCCAGCGCGCGAGTAGTTGGAATAACCGTACGCAAACGCACAGTAGGCAACATCCGAGGATTCGGCCAGCGATTGCCAAGTCGCAATTGGATTACGACTCAGCGAACCGGGATTTGCCATCGAGACTAACTGACGCATTCGTTCGAGTGCACCTGCACCCGTCGCCCGCGGAAGTACCTCGTCTGGTGTCGAAAATGGCTCACTGCCAAGCGCGTTGCACATCATGAATAGATGCATCAGGCTGTCGATCGGGGTGGCGGGAATGGCGACCAAGCCCCTTCCGGCGAGTAAGAGCAAATCGTCCCAGGTTTTTGGCACATCTGCATCTGCACGAGCGAGGAGGTCGGGACGCCATCCGGCTATTGGAGCGGCCGAATCGATTGGGAGGGCCCACTGGTGTCCGTCGTACGCGTAGCTTCTATACGACTCTCCAACGCTGTTAGTGGCCTGATCAGCCAGGTACGCGTCAGGCATGTAGTCATCGAGCGGCAACAACAGACTGAGCTCTGCAGCTTCGCCGATCGACGGATGATCGATAACGAGCAGGTCGAATCGACCGGCGAGTTCGGACAACGGTGTGTCGGCGAACTCTTGCAGCGATCGTTTCTGCCAATGAATTTCGACGTCGGTGTTCAACTCTCCGAATCGCTGCGCCGTTGCCACCATCGGCAGAAGGCCGCGCGTGTGGTTCCATGTGATGCCGTTGAGATGGACCGGCGTGCTCATTCGTGAAACAGGATGATAAGGTAACTCGTCGAGCGTCAATACGCGGCGGTTCCGCGGATTGGAATTGGAGAGAAGAATGAAGAATGAATTGTTCTTCGAGGATTATGCGATCGGCGGTCTGCGCGAGACGGGAGGGCGTACGATCACGGAGGCGGATGTGGTTCTTCATGCCGGTCAGACCGGTGATTTTTATCCTCATCATATGGATGCAGAGTGGTGTAGGACACAACCATTCGGTCAGCGCATCGCCCACGGAACACTTGTCTTCAGCGTCGGCGTCGGCATGACGGCGGGAGAGATCAATCCGCACGCGATGAGTTATGGCTATGACCGTCTACGCTTCGTAAGGCCCGTTTTCTTGAACGATACGATCCGCGCGCGCACCTTGATCAAGGAAAAGCGCGATGATGCGAAGCGCAGCACGCACGGTATTGTCGTCGAGGCGTTGGAGGTGATTAACCAGCGAGGAGAGACAGTACTGGTGGCCGAGCACCTATTGCTGGCCGAGCGGCGATCGCCACTACCGCCTGGCCTGTGAAGGGTCGAAATGGTAATGCCCGGAGTGAGTCAGCGTTATGGTTTTCTCTTCGCTGCCCCCATTTGTTAGAAGAGACACGTGTGCGGCCTCTACGCCCTTCGGGAGATCGAGGGTAATACCATTCGCTGCGTCAATATCGATCGTGATCGGGCCATGAGGCGTCGGGACCGTACCGCGCGCGAACCTGAGTCCCAATAGAGAAGGCCTAATATCGACAGCATCGTAGCCTGGAGCCGCAGGCTGTACTCCGAGGACGTTTTCCACGAGCCACGCAGCTGGACCGGAGGACCATCCATGAGCGAGCGAGACGAAGTAGCCGCTTGTGCCATCCGCCTGCAGTGAAAGATGGAAGTTCGTCTTCGGCCAACGCAGATCATAGGACTCCCAGAAGCTCGTTGCTCCTTCCGCCAACATTCCACCCCAGTATGTGCGGAGCCAATCGAGCGCTTGCTGCTGATGGCCAGCCCGTGCCATCGCATCCAACAGATAAAGGTTGAAGTACGGACTGATGACCTGATCCATGGGTGCATCCTGCTTGACGTGAGCGAAGACGCTATCCCAGACCGCAGTGTCGTCCGACTTGAAAATATGGGTCAGCACGCCGAGTGCGTTCAACTGCCAGGTGGAACCCACCGTTCGGGTTGAGGGAGAAACGAAGGCTTTTTGACAAGCACTCCTCAGAGCAACTGCGCGCTCTTCGTAGATCTTTGCGTGCGACTCGTCTCCCGCAGCACGCAGCAATGCGGGCGCCGCTTGATAGGCTCGCAGAAACTCTAAGGTGGTCCCAACCATGGTCTCCGTTGTATTGCCGTAGAGCCCTGGTGCCCAATCGACAAAGCCCCAACCGCGCACGAAGGGTGTCAATAGACCTGTCGAGGGATCCAGGTCACGGTCCATCGTCTGAAGTAATCGCAGCAGGGTCTCATGTTCCGATGCGATGAAAGGCTGGTCACCCGAATGTGCATACAGCGTTGCCAGTGTTGTGATCCATTGAGCGGTGTAGCCCGCGATGCCATTCACTGGTTCTCCGGGCGGGGTGCCGTCGCCGACGCGACGCAGGGTGTCTTCGATCAAGGTAGTGTCTCCGAACGCGGTCAGAATCACGCGTCCTTCCACATCGAGATCGCCTGCCCATCGTCCACGATCTCGCTTGGGAGCATCCCAGATGCCGTCCTGCATGCAAAGATGAGCCGTGTATGCTGCGGTTTCCCAAATGCGATTGAGTTCTGGATCGGAAGATTCGAAGGAACCTTCGAACTGCACTGGATAGACGATTGCTTCAGCACGAATGGTGCGAAACTTTGTGATCGGGGCGCCTCGTAGAAAACGAATTCGAACATAGCGAAAAGCTGACTTTGGACCTAAAGCGACCCCGTCCGCTGGGATATCCACTAGGTTTGTACCGAGATAATTTCCGCCACGTTGCTCGCTGCTTATCCCAGTAGCGAGTGCCTCGAGATCTGACTCTCCATAGGCGATCGAGACTACGGCCGCTTTTGATGAGGACGATTCAAACACGATGCGGCCAGCGATCTCTCGTCCGAAGTCAAGCAATAGCGAAGGCGCTTCAGCGTCCGTCGCAGATGAGGACGGGATCGAAACTGTGAATGGCGCAGACGCGCTCGGATTCGTCAAGAAGGCGATGTTTTGGAAGCCGCCGCTTCCGTCGTAGACGTGAGTAACCTGAGCGGCATTCAAATGTAAGGTACGAAGCGAGGGAGACATGCCGAGGTAACCTGGCCAGCCATACATGCCGGCGTCGGCAGACCACTGAAAGAAGTCGATGTTCGACTCGATTGGGCCGAGTGACTGAACGTGGGACCACGCGGAGTCATCAAAGCCGCCGGATTCCCAGTTATTAGGTACGCCCTCTGCCTTTGATCGCCACTCCTTATTCGAGATCAGAAGCGGCTCCCCAGATTCGCTTCCAAAGGGACCCGCGAAGATCTTGACGGCGAGTACCTCTCCATACGCAAGCTGCTGCGTGCTGACCGGGCTGGAGCCCGCGACGACGCCGCGACCGCGCACGGCTTCGACCGCGAGGATGTTGTCTCCGGCCCGCAAAGCTGCGGAGACATCCGTATGAAAGACGCGAAAGTTGATCGGCTGGTCTGTATTGGTAGAAAACTGACCGACCAGAGTTCCGTTCAGGAAGACAGTAGCTGAGCGCGGACCTGCCAAATAGAGCGTTCCGTATTGCGGAATAGAGGAAAGCGAGAAGTGGGTCCGGAAGAAGTGTGGCTCAGTCCTCCGGTCGACGGCGCTCCAAGGGAATTTGTTGTGATCGGGTTTCAACGCGGTGACGTCGCCAACAGTCCAGATGTACTCTTCCTTCAACGCCAAATGGGCCTTTTGTTGGCCCAATGTAATGCCTCGACTAGGGTCTAGAGGAGCCGGAAACGCTTGGGAGGCGGCGCGTGCAGCAGGAAATGGTATGAGTGCCGGCAGGCTGCAACAGAGGAGGAGCTTCGAGAGGATTCGATGGGGCTTCTCGGGGCGGACTTGAAACGAAGTAAAGATGGCCATCGGCAAAATCCTAGCGCCCCCTCGAAGGATTTTCTCGATCAAAGTGTTGTTTCCACTTGAAACATTGTTTCGCAATTGGTGGAATGTTCCGCGAATTGGAATAATTGGTGCCCATGAGGTCTCGAAGAGGATGACGAAGACACGGAAGCTGGCTGCGATCAGTGAAAACGACAAGGCTGGAACCACAGGGCGACAGCGACGCGGCGACAGGAATGAGTCACAGACTGTGCTGCGCGCCTGCGAGGTGCTGAAAGTGTTCCGGTATCGCGGTGAAGAGCTCTGTCTGACCGATGTCACTGAGCGCACGGGTCTACCAAAGACAACCGCCTTTCGGCTGCTACGCACGTTGATTCATGGAGGACTTCTCGAAAGAGGTGGCTCGGGCGTGTATCGAAACTCGTTTCGACCCCTCTCTGCGCGTCCGTATCGCATAGGCTTCGCTACGCAGGGTGATACGCCTTTCGCGCAGGAGGTTCAGAAGAGCATTGAGTTGGCGTGCGCACGCGAAAATCTACAGCTCATCAAAGTCGACAATCGGTACTCCGCACGCGAGGCGTTGCGAAATGCCGACCTCCTGATCAAGGAGCAGGTCGATCTGGTCCTCGAATTTCAAACCTACGAGCGCGTTGCTCCAGTTGTTGCAGCGAAGTTCCTTGAAGCGAACACGCCGGTGATTGCAATCGAAGTCCCGCATCCGGGCGCGACCTACTTCGGAGCGAATAATTACAAGGCTGGATTGATCGCAGGCCGAGCTCTCGGACGTTGGACACGAGAGCACTGGAAGTACAAGTTGGATCAGGTCTTGCTACTTGAGTTGCCGATTGCTGGGTCTCTCGTCGAGCTTCGCATTACAGGGTTTGCAGACGGCTTGCGTGCGGAATTGCCAGAGGTCGGTAATTTGCCGGCAATCCATCTCAACGGACGAGGCGACTTCGAACAAGTTTTGGAGACCATGCGCCAATTCCTCCGGCGAGCGCGGGCCAAGCGAACGCTCATTGGAACGGTGAACGATGTATGCGCACTGGCGGCTCTGCGAGCGTTTGAGGAAGTGGGAGCCACTGACAAAATAGCCATCGCAAGTCAGAATTGCCTCCCCGAGGTACGCGCCGAGCTGCGACGGCCTGGCACTCCGCTGATCGGCACGGTCGCATATTTTCCGGAGTTGTATGGCGAAGAGATCATTCCCCTTGCGCTGGGTATTCTTGCGAAGAAGACCCTCGCTCCCGCTGTCTTCGTGAAGCATCAGCTCGTGACGCCTCGGAATGTAGATCTGATTTACCCGCTGGACGAGCGCGCTGCGGCAATTCACGCGGCCGGGTCGTTACTGCGAACGGTAGCCTGAGTCTATAACGGCAGTGGTTCACCGCCTCGTTCACTTGAACGATAGGCCGCCTCGACCATCGCCATCGTCTCGTAAGCAGAGTCAACGCTCGCCGGAAGGAACCGTGCCGATCCTTCGACATGCGCTTGGAGTGCACCCATGCTCCCAATGAAGGCGTCGGGGAACCACTCTCCCGAGACTGGGATATCTTGCCACTCTTGCAGCCCACCGCCGCGCTCGACGTAAGAAAGAGTGTCGTGCTGTCCGGTGGGGTAGTCGAGATTAACTCCCATTCCCATGCGGATGGTCCCGTGTGTTCCCTCCCACTGAACAAAGCTGCACTGCGACGACCGTGCAATGTCGTGACCGTGCTGAGTAGCAATGAAGACACGCTTGTCGTCGCCGTAATCGAGAATCATGACAGACTTCGTTGGTGCCAGCTGACGATTCGTTGGGTGCCTTACAGTTTTTGCATAAATGCTGTATGGGACGCCAAGCCAGGAGCGGATGAGATCCAGATAGTGGATGCTGTGATAGAGAATCTCCAGCCTCGGAGCCTGTGCCAGGAAGGCCCACAAATGCCAGGGCGTATACGTCCGTACCTGAACCTCGATGTCGTGCAGTTCCCCGAGGATACCCTGGCGTGCGAGCACCTCTGCGCCAAGATGGTTTGGCGCGTAGCGAAGCTGGAAATTGACAGCAGCAGTAAAGCTCCGCTCGTGACAGAGTTCGCGGATTGAGCGGGCCTCTTCAATTGTCTCCCCCATCGGTTTCTGTATCAGTACAGCTGAACCCATTGGCAGCAGTGGAAGCACATTGAGCAGCTGCGATGCGGGAACCGCGACATCGAACACGACATCGCGTGGAGTAGACTGTACCGCGGCGGCGACTGAGTCGAAGCTTTGTGGGACGTTGTACTGTGAAGCAAGCGACGCAGCCTTACCCGGCTCAATGTCGGCGATCGCAACTACAGGTAGGCCGGCCTTTTCGTAGGCCGGAAGGTGGGCCGCACGCACGATTCCTCCAGCGCCTAGAATGACGATCGGCCGAGGAGATATGGGAAGCGGCGGTTTTACAGATGTCGCTGCATCGCGGAGTGTCGAACTGCGCAATTCGGCCGCTTGTGGCATGTCATTCCTTGTACAGCTGGAACATGATGGTTGCGCGAGGCATTATTCCGCATTACGGGTTATCTTCTGCACAACTTGCGTTCACTTCATACAGCAGCCTGAATCAGGCCGTCTGAAAGCTGGCGCGATCAACAAACTAGGCCTTCGGCATCGTTAGGGTGAAGACTGAGCCGCGACCGGGCTGGCTCGTGACTCCGATCGATCCCCCGTGAGCATCGACGATTGCGCGACTAATCGCAAGACCCATGCCAGTGCCTGAGGTTCCAGGAGTTTGGGATCGGCCACGGTAGAAGCGTTCAAAAATGAGACCCTGCTCTGAAGGCTCGATGCCAACACCCTGGTCGGCAATCGACAGCAGTACCTTGTCTTTTGCTTCTTCCGCGGAGATTGTGATCGGTGACCCGGGCTTCGAGTACTTCGCGGCATTCTCAAGCAGGTTGGAAACTACCTTCTCCATCATCGCGCCATCGGCCTTGATGCGCAGGTTGTCTGGCACATCGATGCGTAGCTGATGCTGTTCCTCGACCCAGGAATAGGACTTGCGCGCACCATCGATTACGGTCCGCAAATCGACCGGTCCGAAGTGCATCTGGACTTGTTGGGCGTCAAGTTGCGCCATTTCGACAGCCTCCGATACCAGCCGGTTCAGCCTGTCACTTTCCTCGTCGATGATGGTGAGTAGTTCATGGCCCTCTTCGGGTCTCACATGCCCATCCAACAGAGCGGTGGCGGCACCTTTGATGGACGTGAGCGGCGTCCTCAGTTCGTGGGTAATAGAGTCAATGATGAGCGTCCGAAGACGTTCGCTTTCTCTCGCAGCTTCGTTTCTTGCGATGCTCTCGACGGCCTGAGATCGATCCATCGATATCGAAATCAGACCTCCTATGGCGTTCGCCGTAACTTGAGAGAGAACTGCGCCGCGAAGGATGAGCAGACCCTTGGGCCGAACGCCGGTATGAATCGGGATCTGTATCTCATCCCCATCTTCGGTTACACCGCCCAGGGAGCTTGCCAATTGATGAAGATGAGGAAGCTCAATCTCCGAAACTGTCTTAGCTCCCGCCTGATACAGCCTTTCTCCATCGAGCAGATAGAAGAGGGTCGATGTCGCTCCGGTGATGCTGGCAACTGCTGCAGGAATTGAGGTAACAAGGCTGGAGACGCTTTCTGTCTCCAGCAGTTCACGACTAAGACGAAAGAGAGCTTCCACTTCACCCTGACGCGCTCGCGCGTCACTGGCCTCATCTCGAGCACGTTCGGAGAGACGACTCGCTATGATGGCTGTGGCGAGAAAGGCGAGCAGTGCGAGCCAATTCTGCGGGTCCGCGATAGTGAACGTGCCTATCGGAGGTAGAAAGTAAAAGTTATATAGGGCCGTCGCTACAACCGAAATCACCACCGCATATCGCAGACCCCACTCAGCGGCGAGCAGCAGAATGTACAGCAACAACGTAAGCGCGACCGTTGTAGGATTCACATGAAGCCAACGGTGATACGCGAGTACAATTCCGGCGAGAGCAATGAAGGCCAGCGCCCACCTGGTGACTGCAATTGTGCGGCGTGAGTTCATGGGGAGAATTGTACGGCGTGGTTGAAATGAAGAAATCACCGGAGGACTGGCTGCAGAGCAGCGAAACCGAGAAGAACAGCGGCCGATTTAAGATTTTTCTGGGGTATGCACCAGGCGTTGGAAAGACATTCAGTATGCTCAGTGAGGGCATACGGCGCCGCAGCCGTGGCGAGGACGTCGTCGTCGGGATTGTAGAGACACATGGTCGCAGCGGAACCGCAGAGCTCGCCGCTAAGCTGGAGCAAGTACCTCGGCAGGAGATCAATTACAAGGGAACACTCTTTAGTGAGATGGATGTCGACGCCATTCTGGCGCGAATGCCTCAGGTAGTGCTCATTGATGAACTCGCGCATACAAATATCGAGGGGAGCCGGTTTCATAAGCGCTACGAGGATGTGCTCTATCTTCTCGAGAATAAGATAGACGTACTGAGCACGGTCAACATTCAGCACGTGGAGAGCCTTGCTCCTCGCGTGCAATCGTTGACCGGCATTGCTGTTCGAGAGCAGCTACCGGATTGGGTGCTCGACCGTGCAGACGAGATCGTAATCAGCGATCTGACGCCAGAAGCACTCGTCACGCGAATGCGGCGCGGCGATATTTATCCGGCGGAGCGTGTGGAACGCTCTCTTTCAAACTTCTTTCGTCTAGGAAACCTGATCGCGCTCCGAGAGATGGCACTGCAGCGTGTTACTCGGGCAGTCGACCGCAATCTGGATGACTACGTGAAGCGCAAGAAGCTTGGAGCACATTGGACGGTTGCAGAGAAGGTGGCAGTCTGCATCAGCGCAAGCCCCCAGGCTCGTGACCTCATCGCACGCGGAGCCCGGCTGGCAGAGGCCTTGGGTGCGGAGCTCTATGTACTCCACGTTTTGCGCACTCGCGACGAATTGCCAGAGCGAAAGCGCACCTTGGAATCCAGCCTCCAATTTGCTCGAAATCTTGGAGCATATGTAGTTCCACTCACAGGTGGGGACACCGCTCGCGCGACCGCGGCGTTCATACGAGATAATCGGATAACGCAGGCGATTGTGGGGCGGTCTGCCGTGCATGGACTGCGCAGCTACCTGTACTACCTTGCGATTCAAAAGTTCATGTCAGAAGCGCCAAGCGTCGATCTCCATATCGTTACCCAGGAGAGGCATTGAAACGCATTCTCGTCGTTGATGATGAGCGTCAGATTATTCGCATGCTTCGCGCATCTCTGCAAAGCAGCGGGTATGAGGTTTTGACGGCTAACAATGGCGTCGAAGGTTTGGACAGATTTGAATCCGGCCGACCAGACTTGATCATCACCGACTTGGCGATGCCGGAAATGAATGGCCTTGAACTCACACAGGCTGTGCGCCGGCTTGATCGAACTCCGATCATTGTGCTCAGCGTTCGCGATACGGATGCCATGAAAGTGAAGGCGCTCGATGAGGGCGCCGATGACTACCTGACAAAGCCTTTCAGCATGCCTGAACTTCTTGCGCGGATACGCGCCCAATTTCGCCGGACTGCGACGGAGGAGCCCGAGCAAACGCGCTTTGAAATCGGTGATTTTGTAATCGATGGAGACGCGCATACGGTTTCAGTGCGCGGACAAGCTCTCCATCTCACTCCAAAAGAGTTCGACCTGTTGTTGTTGTTTGCCCGTTCGCCGGGTCGTGTGTTGACGCACAAGGTCTTGCTACGAGCAATCTGGGGGCCAGCAGGCGATGATCAACCAGAGTATCTCCGCGTGTTGATCGCTGGCCTTCGGAAGAAGATTGAAAGGGGCGACGGGCAGAGGTATATCCAGAGTGAACCGTGGGTAGGCTATCGGTTCCAACCGACTGGATTTAGCGAACTTACGAACTCTTAACACTTCTTCTACGGAATTTCAATCGAGCTTGGAATTCGAATGGAATTCGGTTCGTTATGTTCTGTGCGCGTGAGTCCGTAGGTTCATCGGTGCTCTTATCGAACACCCTCATTTCGTCAGCTGCTATTGGGCAAGGACCTCCCAGTGGAAATCCTCAACCCACAGTGGAGCAACTGACACTTGAGAGGGATGAGCTTCGGCGGGAGATCCGTGGGCCGAAGTCGAAGACGACCACAGCGGTGGCTCCCGAGTCAAAAGCGGATCTTCCGGCGTCGCCGTTTGTTGTGGATTCGCGTTTAGTCCCCCCCGTAACCGCAGCTGAGCGTGCCTCTTTACCTCCCGTGGATCAGCGGATGCTGTTAGCGTTTGCTGATTTCACATGGATGACCGGAAACCCGCAAACAGTCACGCCATACTTTACCGAGAACCCCAGAGATCCATCCAAGGCCTACGACACATCCGCTACGGTCGACTGGATACTATGCCACTACGATAGTGAGCAATATACGACTGCGGAAATTCTCGAGAAAATTCTAGTCATGCAAAGGTAACCACATGCCCGATTTAATCGCTACCGTGTCGCTATTCATAATGTTTCTCGTGGCTGTTCTCTATGTTCACAGTTGTGATCGCCTGAAAGGAGCACGCTGATGCTTCTCAACATCTTTTTGCTGCTTCTGTCAGCGGCACTGCTGGCTTATCTCGTTTACGCACTCCTTCGTCCGGAGAAGTTCTGATGTCCTTGAATGGTTGGTTACAGATCATCTGCTTCATCGCGATCATACTGCTGCTCGCGAACCCGGTAGGTCGATACATGGCAGCGGTTTTTGAACGCCGCAAAACCGTCCTGGATCCGCTCTTATTGCCATGTGAACGCCTGCTCTACCGACTCACCAGAATTAATCCGGAGCAGGAGATGCGCTGGACGCAATATGCGATTTGCATGTTGGTGTTCAGTGCAGCCACCCTGGTCCTGACCTATGCAATCGAGAGGCTTCAGCAGTTCTTGCCGCTGAATCCACAACATTTGTCTGGAGTTGAGCCGGCTCTCGCACTCAACACCGCAATTTCATTCACTACCAATACGAACTGGCAATCGTATGTCCCGGAATCAACCATGAGTTATCTGACACAGATGCTCGGGTTGGCCACACACAATTTCTGGTCGGCTGCCGTTGGCATGGCGATGGCAGTCGCCTTCATTCGTGGAATCGCGCGACGCGAGGCAAAGACCCTCGGAAACTTTTGGGTAGACCTGACACGGGGAACTCTTTGGATACTCCTCCCCATTTCGATCGTCTTCTCGCTGGCGCTCGTATCACAAGGCGTCGTTCAGAACTTCAGATCATATGACCGAGCGACGCTCATCGAATCGCAAAAGGTTGTGGGATCGGATGGTAAGCCAACCACCGTGACAACGCAGACGATTGCCCAGGGTCCGGTTGCCTCTCAAGAGGCAATCAAAATGCTGGGAACAAACGGAGGCGGTTTTTTCAATGCGAACAGTGCGCATCCGTTTGAAAATCCGACACCACTTTCCAATCTTCTTGAGATGCTTTCGATCTTCCTGATTCCTGCGGGTTTGGCGATCACGCTAGGGCAGATGACAGGAAGTCCGAAACATGGCTGGGCGGTCTTGTCGGCGATGGTAATCCTGTGGTTTGCCGGAACCGCAACTTGTTATTTCGCGGAATCGCAGCCAAACCCTCTACTTCATGGGGTAAATCAACACGTCTCGGCGATGCAGGCGGGCGGCAACATGGAAGGGAAGGAGGTCAGATTCGGCATCGCCAACTCCGCGCTCTTCGCTACAGTCACGACCGACGCCAGTTGCGGGGCAGTCAATTCGATGCACGACAGCTTTATGCCACTCGGCGGCATGGTCCCGATGGTCAACATACTCCTCGGAGAGATCGTTTTCGGAGGTGTTGGCGCAGGGCTCTACGGAATGCTCGTGTTTGTCGTGCTGTCAGTATTCATCGCAGGATTGATGGTCGGTCGTACCCCCGAGTATCTGGGTAAGAAGATCGAAGCCTACGACGTGCAGTTGTCAATGCTGTATCTCCTGATATTTCCCCTTATCATCCTTGGCTTTACGGCGGTCACGGTCTTGATGCCGAACATTGGTTTGAGCAGCCTGGCGAATCACGGACCACATGGCCTTAGCGAGATCCTCTATGCGTATACATCAGCTACCGGGAATAACGGCTCCGCCTTTGCCGGTCTCAACGCAAATACACATTGGTACAACTACTCGCTCGGTGTAGCCATGTTCTTCGGACGTTTCATGATGGCGATCCCAATGCTCGCCATCGCAGGAAGCCTTGCAGGCAAGAAGATTGTGCCCGCGTCCGCGGGAACATTCCCTGTGACAACTCCTCTGTTCACGATTTTGCTTACGAGCGTGATCGTAATTGTAGGTGCGCTCACATTTTTCCCTGCGCTTTCATTGGCCCCAATTCTCGAACATCTTTTGCTACGCAGCGGCGCTGCATTTTGAAGAACTAGAGGAGATTTCATGTCCACACACGCTCAGCGCCGTTCGTTATTTGACAAACAGATTGTCCGGCGTGCTTTATTTGACTCGCTTATGAAGCTGAATCCGCGACTCATGATGCGGAACCCGGTCATGTTCGTCGTCGAAATCGGCAGTATTCTTACATCGGTTCTCTTCATTACGAACCTCGCCAGCCATCGAGGTCATACCGGCTTCAATTGTCAGATCACACTGTGGCTTTGGTTCACCGTCTTGTTCGCCAATTTCGCTGAGGCAATGGCGGAGGGTCGCGGTAAAGCGCAGGCCGACGCGCTTCGACAGGCGAAGTCTGAAACCACTGCCTATCTCATCACCAAGTCTGGAGTGCAGGAGGTGCCAAGTTCGCAGTTGCGTGTCGGCGATGTCGTACGCGTCTCCGCGAACCAAATGATCCCAGGCGACGGTGAGGTCATCGAAGGAGTTGCCGCAGTCGATGAGTCCGCGATTACCGGCGAGTCCGCGCCAGTAATTCGTGAGGCTGGCGGAGATCGCTCGGCGGTCACGGGAGGAACTCGCGTTCTTTCCGACACCATTACAGTTCGAATCACATCCAATCCCGGAGAAACATTCCTGGATCGTATGATCGCGCTGGTTGAAGGTGCCGAACGACAAAAGACACCGAACGAGATCGCGCTCAATATTTTGTTGGCTGGCCTCACGATTATCTTTTTGCTCGCAGTAGTGACGCTGCAACCCTTTGCGGTGTACTCCCATGCACCTCAAACGGTCTTCGTTCTGATCTCACTTCTCGTGTGCCTGATTCCTACGACCATTGGTGGCCTGTTATCGGCAATTGGCATCGCAGGCATGGATCGTTTGGTACAGCATAATGTACTGGCAACGTCCGGCCGCGCAGTGGAAGCTGCCGGCGACGTCAACACACTTCTGCTTGATAAGACTGGCACGATCACCCTTGGCAACCGCCAGGCATCGGAATTCGTGCCTGCTCACGGTATCGACGAGAGAGCCTTCGCGGACGCAGCGCAGCTGTCGTCACTAGCCGACGAGACACCAGAAGGACGTTCTATCGTCGTCCTCGCGAAGGAAAAATACAACCTCCGCGGGCGTGAGTTGGCACAGGTCAACGCCGAGTTCATCCCATTTTCGGCAGCCACTCGCATGAGCGGAGTAGAGGTCGATGGTCGCAGCATTCGCAAAGGCGCAGTTGACGCAATTACGAAGTACCTTTCTGAGAATGGCTCGCATATGCCAAACGAAGTACGCGAATCTGTGGACAGAATCGCTACCAGCGGCGGTACACCGCTGGTAGTTGCTGAAAACGGCCGGGCACTCGGTGTCATCCACCTGAAGGATGTGGTTAAGGGCGGGATGCGCGAGCGCTTTGATCATCTGCGTGCAATGGGTATTCGCACGATCATGATTACCGGTGACAATCCGCTGACGGCAGCTGCAATTGCGCGTGAGGCGGGAGTAGATGACTTTCTTGCCGAAGCAAAACCTAAAGACAAGATGGATCTGATTAAGCGCGAGCAGAATAATGGCAAACTCGTCGCAATGACAGGAGATGGTACCAACGATGCGCCCGCGTTAGCACAGGCCGATGTTGGTGTGGCCATGAATTCCGGGACGCAAGCAGCTAAAGAAGCTGGGAACATGGTAGATCTGGATTCGAATCCAACCAAACTCATTGAGGTCGTAGCGATTGGGAAGCAGCTGTTGATGACACGTGGCGCACTCACGACCTTCTCGATTGCCAATGACGTTGCGAAGTACTTCGCCATCATTCCAGCTATGTTTGCTGGTGTGTTCCCCGTACTCAGTGCACTAAATATCATGCACCTGCACAATGGTGAATCCGCGATATTGTCCGCCGTAATCTTCAATGCACTGATCATCATCGCCCTTATTCCGCTTGCCTTGCGTGGTGTCGCCTATAAGCCAATGTCCGCGGCTGCCATGCTCCGCCGGAATCTGATCGTATATGGAATCGGTGGAATTATCGTTCCGTTTATTGGAATCAAAGTGATCGATCTGCTTATCACCGCATTGCATCTCGCATAGGGGACCTGGACAAGATGAAGAAACACGTCATAACCGCTTGCTTGTATACCGTTGTTACTGCTCTCGTGCTGGGTGTCCTTTATCCGTTGTTAATAGCGGGTATTGCACGCTTAGCCTTCCATGACAAGGCGGATGGCGAGTTAATAAAGAAAAATGGCGCCATTGTGGGCTCGCGCATTATTGGCCAGCCGTTTACTGGTGCCGGATTCTTTCACAGTCGCCCTTCTGCCGCAGGTGTTGGTTACGATGCCTCATCGTCTTCCGGATCAAATCTTGCACCCACAAGTAAAGCACTTTCAGATCGCGTGGCGGCAAGTGTTGCGGCCGAGGGGACGGGGTCAGCCGTTCCCATTGATTTGGTGACAGCTTCGGGTTCGGGCCTCGATCCCGATATCACTCCGGCGGCTGCACTTTATCAGGTTGCCCGCGTTGCTCGCGAACGGGATCTGCCGGAAGAGTCAGTTCGTGCGCTGGTGCTCGATCATGTTACGCCTAGACAGTTTGGCCTGCTTGGTGAGCCACGGGTGAACGTGTTGGAACTTAATCTCGCTGTCCTATCTCTCCATGCAACGCATTAATGAAAATCATGCGAGCGAACTTCTAGCCCTTCTTCCGAAAGAGCTACTAGACGAATGGCCTTCACATGAATGACACCTTCCTGGTTCTGTAGCGGGCCTTCAGCACGGATGAACTTGCTACGTGTCACAATCGAACGGTGTCGTTCATATACGTCTGGGGCAACAATCACGTTTGCAATGCCGGTCTCATCTTCCATGGAGAGAAAGATGAAACCCATTGCCGTTCCCGGGCGTTGCCTCGCGATAACGCAGCCAGCGGTCCGGACGAATATTCCATGTCGTACATTCCACAGATCCTTTGCGGATAAAACTCCATGCCGTCGCAATTCGTCTCTGCGATACGCCATAGGGTGCCTTCCAATCGTCAACCCCATCCCGGAATAATCTGCAACCATACGTTCCTTGGTGGTCATCTGGTTCAATGGTGCATTGTTGGAATGCTCACGTAAAAAATCGCTGTTCGTACATAGCAAAGGCCCCTCCGGTCTTCCGGCTCGCTGAACCTGCCACAAAGCGTTGCGTCGATGTGCCATTCCATCTAGTTTATTGAGCGCACCAATCCGCGCCAGCGCCATCAGTTCTTTGCTATTTATTGATGGAACACGCACGGTGAGGTCTTCTATCGATTGATAAGCCCCAGCGCTCCGACGAGAGGCCACAATAGCTTCTGCCGTTTGCTTACGGAGATCATTGACGTATCCCATTCCCAAACGCATAAATAGCGTTCTATCTGTTTCGTGTTCAACAGTACAGGCCCACTCGGATATCTGGATATCAATTGGCTTTACACGAAGGCCATGCCTCTGTGCATCTTTCACAAGGACTGCAGGCATGTAGAAGCCCATCGGCTGATTGTTCAAAATCGCGCATGTAAACGCCGCCAGATATTTGGTCTTGCAATAAGCCGAGGCATATGCCAGTAGCGCAAAACTAGCCGCGTGCGACTCCGGAAAACCGTATAGCGCAAACGAGGTAATATTCTGAATGATAGTCTCCTGGGTCGTCGCATCGATTCTCTTCGAAGCCATGCCGGCCCGCAGTCTGCCCTCGAGGTCTTTCATCCGCTTCCACGAACGGCGCATTCCTACAGCGCGGCGAAGTTCTTCTGCCTCCTCTCCTGTGAAGTCCGCCACTGTCATTGCCATTCGTAGCAGCTGCTCTTGAAAAAGAGGAACACCCAACGTGCGCTTAAGTACAGGTTCGAGCGATGGATGCGGATACGTGATCTCTTCTTTGTGTTGTCGTCGCCGCATATATGGATGCATCATTTTGCCAACGATTGGTCCTGGCCGAATAATTGCCACCTGGACAACCATGTCGTAGAACCTGTCAGGTTTATTGAGCGGAAGCGATGCCATCTGCGCTCGGCTTTCGACTTGGAACATCCCGACAGTATCCGCACGCTGAAGCACCTTATAGACGTCGTCATCCTCAGGCAGGTGCGCCAGGTCAATCTGGTGCCCGTAGTGTGTAGGAATTAAATCCAAGCAATCTTTGAGGACCGCCATCATGCCAAGGCCAAGCAGGTCGACTTTGATAATTCCAAGGTCAGCACAATCTTCCTTGTCCCACTGAACCACTGTCCGCCCTGGCATGGAAGCCCGTTCCAGGGGCACGACGGCAGCCAATGCACCTTGACAGATGACCATCCCACCGGAGTGCTGACCAAGATGGCGTGGCAGGTCTTGGATGCGCATACATAACTCGAGATACTTCGCTATGCGCGAATGTGACAGGTCAAAGCCGGCGTCATTAAATGAATGAGCCATCGTGTCATTTGGCCCACGCCACTCAAAGTGATTGACCAGTCCGGAAAGCCGTTGCAGCGACTCCTGATCGAAACCAAGCGCCTTTCCAACCTCTCTAGCTGCAGATCTGCCGCGATAGGTGATGACATTCGCACACATCGCCACGCCCAGTTCGCCATACCGTTGGTAGACGTACTTAATCGCCTGTTCTCGCTTTTCTTCGGAGGGGAGATCCAGATCAATGTCCGGCCACTCGCCCCTGTTCTCACTAAGAAAGCGTTCGAACAATAGGTCCATCTCAATCGGATCGACAGCTGTTATCTCTAGTGCATAACAGACAGCCGAGTTAGCCGCACTTCCGCGGCCTTGAATCAAAATGTCGTTCTTCTTGCAGAATTGAACGATATCCCACACAATAAGGAAATAGCCTGCAAATCCAAGCTTCGCAATGAGAGCAAGTTCGTGTTCCACTTGCTTTCGTACTTGTTTCATAAACTCAGAAGATTTCATCGATCCGTAACGTCGTGTCACCCCTTCTTCGACACGCTTGCGAAGGAAGCTATCCATCGAATCCCCACTCGGAACTGGGTATTGCGGGAATTCGTAACCCAGATCAGTCAGTTCAAATTGCAGTCGCGATGAAAGTTCAACAGTATTCGCAACTGCTCTTGGAGCATCTCGAAAAATGTCGACCATTTCTCGTGCCGAACGGAGATGTCGCTTGTTGTTGATCGACAAAAGCCTGCCTGAACGATCAAGCTCTGTGTGATTGCGAATTGCAGTAAAAAGGTCAAGAATCTCGCTGTCATGCGCTGTCGCGTAGCGTACGCCATTCGTAGCCAGAACGGGCAACTGCAGTGATTTGGCGATTCGCAGAGCAGCCTGGTTGCGCCACTCCTCTTCTCGTTCATTGTGACGTTGTAATTCCACATAAACATTCTTTGCGCCAAAGATACGAATCAGCCTACATACCACTTCGCATCCAGCTTCTTCGCCACCACTAGTCAATGCCGATGCGAGTGGCCCTTCGTCTCCACCGGTTAGGCATACCAGTCCTGTAGAGTGTTGCCCGAGATCATCAAGCGAAGCTGCGCCCTCGCCTTTTGTGGGTTCGCGCATCTTGAGACGAGTTATCAACCGGCATAGGTTCTGGTAACCCTGTCGGGACTCGCAGAGCAAGGGAATACGTACGGGTTCAGCCCGATGCTGAAGCGGAAGCCATGCAGGTGGAGTAAGCCGCTGCCCTAGCTCTGATACTGCAACCTCCGCGCCGACATGAGCGCGCAGTCCATTTCGCTTTGCACTTTTGTGAAATCGGGCAGATCCATAGACACCATTCCGATCCAGAAGAGCCATAGCGGGCATGCTCAATTCAAATGCACGCGCAGCAAGACATTCAGGTTGAGACGCTCCTTCCAGGAAGGAGAACGCGCTCGCGGCATGCAACTCAACATACTTGTCAGTCATAGAGTGCGATCACCTGCCACTGATTTCGAAGAACGTCACGAGCTATACAGCAACAAATCACACTGTCATTGGGCGCTCGCGCAATAACATCCCATTGCTCCATATTCCAGAGCATCTCATTCCACCATTCACCTCCCGTTATCCATGGACCGTATGCGTGTTCCACGACGAAGCACTGCTCACAGAAGAAAAACTCCGTGGGTCGAGAATCGATTAAGTGCACATAAGTTATCTCTGGAGGGCGAAGTTGACGTATCGCTGTCCGCTTCCGATGCGCATCATTTGGAGTAGAAGTGCCTGACGGAACGATGAAAGGTTCTAATCGAAAACTCTCACGCGCGTGAGAGTCCTGCAAAGCGGACCGACCAATGTTGTCTTCGCCCAGCAAAGCCTTTAGTTGAGCTAGAGTTACATCTAGCCGTGCAGCCTCTGGCAGCGGTGGAGAAAAGAGACCCAGTTGGATCTTGTTGGTATTCCCAGGCTCGGCCTGTAACGTGACTGCAACAATTGCGGCCTGTGGCGGATGTGTCTGTAGATCAAGATGCAGAAGCCTCACCCAGAACTGCTTGTCATTTCCTGGCCGAGCAGGTCGAACTCGCCGCGTATGCGTTTCTCCGCCATCTAATTCGAGAACTATTACGACTGTAGCGAGAGCGACGAGGCGGGCCGTCGCTCGGAGGATTAGCTGATCCAGCATCCTTGCAACACCGAACATCAACGAATCCAGCGAGTCGAGAGGGAAGTCCAACTCCTGCCGCTCCTCGAGCCTGAACGGAGGTTCGACAGGTTGAAACAGGTGTGGCCATTCTCCGCGTGCGAGTTGCTGAAGTCGACTTCCGTCTTGACCAATGCGAGCGATCAGCTCCTTCTCTGGCAACTCCGCCAGCATGCCCAGTGTATGAATCCCCCATAGCAAAAAGATTTCGGCCTGTTCGTCTGTCAGCGGTAGGACATCAAGCGATAACGGAGACAAGAATGCAGCCTCCTCTCCTGGACGAACTACGTCCAGCGAGCGTCCGGAAGAAGCCTTTGCAAGGCATGCTGCTGTGTGAAAGTTGTTACTGACTCGTATCCGAGCAGACAAGCCTAGGGAGTGCACTTGTTGTAGCAGCCTGCGTGTTAACACCTGCGGCGGCCCAAACAGGCATTCCGTCCCGGCAATATCGATCGCGCAGAGAAAGTATGTCTCGCTGCTGAAGTCTTCAATCCGCGGTGAGTAAGTCCCACCACATTCCAACAACATCTCTTTTACCGTTGACTCAGTCTTGAGTGAACGCAACAATACCTTCGCCCGAGGAAATCCATCTACATCAATGCGGCTCATGCCGTGCTGAATTCCAAGTAGCCTGGCTTTGGTATTCAGTGAGCACACCTGCTCGAAAGGTGGTTCACCCTCCATCACGACGCAGGCGCTCTCTTTCAACTCAGGCCGAAGACGCAACAACGACTGGGCTGGAAACTCCCGTACGTAGACACATGCATATAGTTCAGCAGGATGTTTCATCGGCTGCCTGCCCATACTGTTCGACTCTGCCATGTTGCGCTATCTTCGCGTTGCGACGGCTTACGCATAGGAACAACATTGCTAGCAGTCGGCGGATATCTCTGACGCATAACCGTTACACACGGTTGAATGCCAGAAAATACGGTCGATTCGTCACTAATTGGTTCGGCAGCCCGCAACCGTAGAACCAACTCCGCACTGCTCTTTGCGCATGCATACTGTGTCAGTAGCAGAATGCTCGATTGTGTTCTCTCGGCAGCTGCGCGATAGCGATACCAGGTAGCCAATGGCACGCGCGAGACAAACTCTGGCGCCAAGCTTCCCATATCCAGCACGATCGCGCTGAAACCTCCTGCTTGGAGCAATAGGTCAGCGCTGCGTAATGCCTGTTCCAGACGCGGCCAGGGCTTTGACGGCGTGCGAGACTGAAGCGCAGCCTTCTGCGTACTTGGCGGAGGGGGTGCGACAACTTCCTGGCGGTACCGCACGCGTGGCTGTGGTTCCGCGCATCTCGGAGTCATCGCTTCGGGCTGCAACAGCCCCCCGACCGCATTCGAAAGACCTTTTACCTCCTGCCGAGGATGTCGGCCGAACCCTCCGCCGTGCAGTCCCTTCTTCGCAGCCGGTGCCACTAGATACTTCTCCGGAAGTTCGAACTTGTAACTTGCAGGTCGCGCAGTGGCTGATGTCACACCACACCGCAGCCAAAGCAGTCGTCGAAGGTCCACGCCAGCGGCTGCCGCGGATTCCGGGTCCAACGCATTCGATACATCGATCCATGCGCAGACCCTTTCCTCTCGCGTCATCCGCGCCAGAAATGAAAGAGCAATCGAGGTTCGGCCCGAGCATTCGGGACCTACAAGTTCGGTGAGCGCTCCCTGCGGAAGTCCCCCATGCAGCAACTCATCCAAGGCCTCAATCCCCGTGGGGTGCACTGCACTCCGGATCTTCGGAACTGGCGTCAAAGCGGATGGAATTTTCTTCTCGAGAGCGGCTTCAATCTGGCGGCGTATGGTCGCGGCGGAGGTCATGATCTTCGCCATATATTCGCCTCAGTTAAGGCGGAATGCAACCTGTGTTTGCACTATCCTAGGTGCTATACATTCGCCAAATAATTGAAAGACTTACGACTTCTGCCGCAATAATTTTTCTGTAGGTATGGTTCCTACCAGGCTCGCGACCATCGCGAACCCTTCGAATCATCTCGCAGCCGTGCATCATCTCCCGCGTCTCGTTCTAATAGTCGGCCAAAAAGCCAGATGAGGTCCGACAGCCGATTGAGATAAGCCAGGACCTCAGGCTGCACCTCTTCGCCACTCTCTGCCAGTCGGACGACGCACCGTTCCGCCCGCCGGCAGACCGTCCGCGCCACCTCAAACGCTGACGAAGGCACCTGGGCCCCTGGCAGCGACCAGTCAGAAAGGATCCCGTCGATCGACTCAATCCGATGCACCTGTTCGGTCAGATCGTCGACATCGGTAGCGCTCAAGCCGACTGCACCTTTACGGCTTTCTGCAGGAGTGGCAAGGGATGCGCCAACGCTGAACAGTGTCCGCTGAATGTGCTCCGTGGCCGTGCGGATCGACTCATCTGGACAGAGACTGCGGGCAAGCCCCAAGGCAGAATTCAGTTCATCAACCGTTCCGTAGGCCTCTACTCGGACATCTGCCTTCGAGACCCGCGAGCCTCCGATAAGGCCTGTCTGCCCGGTATCCCCACGTTTCGTCGCGATGCTCATGAACCTCCCCTGCCTCTTGCCCTCAATGGTACTTTGTCACCCGCGGCTCGAGACGGACCGTCCAATCAAGAGCGTACCCTTGCAATCAGGAGCAGCTATTTGCCCACACAGTCGCGAAACACACGTCAGAAGACAGCGATCCGCGAGGCATTTTTGCGGGCCGACCGGCCGCTTTCGCCTGAAGAGGTGCTGACCGCAGCACAGACCGAGGTCGAAGGTCTGAGTATCGCCACCGTATATCGCAACATCGGCGCGTTGCTGGAGAGCGACTGGCTCACAACGGTTTCAATGCCCGGTGAGACTCTGCGGTATGAGGTCGCCGGCAAGGCCCATCATCACCACTTCCGCTGCAACGGTTGTGGAAAGGTCTTCGAATTGCAAGGCTGCGAACTCAGCGCCCACCCCAAGCTTCCCCGCGGCTTCCGTGTCACTGGCCATGAGTTCTTCCTCTTTGGCCGTTGCGCAGAATGTGCCTGAGCCTTCGCTGCCTACGCTGCCAGCCGCGTAGCCACAAAGATAAGTAAAGCGCCACCTGCTACGGCCATCGCCAGCGGAATACGAGGCGTGCTGTCTGCGCGCAGCTGCGGCAGAAGCTCATCGGCGATCATATGCAGAAAAAAGCCTGCGGTGATGGCCAGCAGCGCCGCCGAGCCACTTGTGGACAGCGGAAGCCACGCCGTCAGCAGGCCTCCGGCCAGCGGCGCCAGGCAGTCAGCGGCGAGCAGCAGATAGTCGAAGCGCTCGGGCTTGTGACCGCGTGTACTCAACAGAATGGTATTGACCCCGTCACCGATATCATGAGCTGCAATACCTGCGGCAACGATGTATCCCGCAGGACGCGACGCGGCATACGACAGCCCAATAGCCATACCGTCGCGGAAGCTGTGTGCGATCAGTAACCCGCTGCCCAGGCGGCCCCATGCGCGCGGTGAACTCCGCAGACTCAGGCGCGCACTCCAGGTATCAAAAACATTCTGCAGCAGCAAAAAGGTGAGGAACGAGAGCAGCACCAGCGCAAACATCTCGCTCACGCTTCGCCCCGCCAGCCTCTGCAGAGTAACTGCCTCCGGCAGCAGATCAAGCAAAGCCGCGCCCAGCAGCAGCCCAGTGCTCAGCGCAATCAGCATCCCCAACGACGATCGCAGGCGTAGCGCGAGTATCCCTCCAAGGAGGGTTGAGAGCACCGGCACGATAAGGAGGGAAATGGGCAAAAGGATCTCTATTTATAATGATACTAGATTCTCAATAACGGCGCACTCCGACCGTAGCAGCGACTTCATTGATTGGCCTATGCGGCACGTACCGTTGTGGAATCTTTCAGATTTGCAAGCACTTGCGACGCGTTCTTTCGCTGACGGGAGACACGGCCCGCCGGCGCTGCGAGCCCGCGGAAAATTTGCGAAGGTCTCGGTGTTTCCTGACTGAACTGAGTCTATGCCGCGTGCGTCGCAAGATCCGGTTGCACATCCACGGGCGGCCGTACACCGGGGCGCATGGCAAGCAGCGCTCGATAGAGTGCCTCGTATCCGTCTGCCATGCGATGAGCGCTCAGTTCGCTCGCCCGCGCGAACGATTGTTGTCGTGCCTGCGCGAGCAGCTGTTCATCTCGATTCAACTGGTGCAGGAGTATTGACAGCGCTCGCGGTCCATCGAAGTACAGTGCGTCATCGCCCCACATTTCGCGCAATGACGCAATGTCGTTCGCGACCACAGCACAGCCGCACAGCGCTGCCTCCAGCGGTTCAATCCCGAAGGGTTCATAGATCGAGGTCGCAATGTAGATACTGCTGCGCGCGAACAGTGTCAAGAGCGACGACTGCGGCAGTGCGCCCAGCAGGATGGAACGTCCAATCTGCCGCGGAGCAATCGAACTCCCGCACTTCCTCTCCCCGGCAACGTAGATCGGAATCGGCGAGTTCACTCCACGCAGCATCTCAATATTCTTCGCTTCGTCCCACAGTGGACCCACAGTTACCGCTTGCACGGAACGCAGACGGCTCTCCGGCGGGTCGAGACTTCTTCCGGGGCGAATCACATACGAAGGAGGCAGATCGTTGTAACGACGAACGAGCTCCAGCCCCATCCACCGTGTCGGACAAGCAACTGCATCACACGACTGAAGGCCTTGCGCCACCAGCGATCGATACTGTCGAAGCCACCGAGACTGTTCAAGCCCCCGAGGACGGCACGCATCCGCCCAACTCAGCACGTCGCTGTGTGCAGTCACGAGCTTCGGTATGTCGAGCGATAGGGCTCCGAAGCAGAACTGATTCGAATGCAACAGGTCAGGCTGGAACTGCCTGGCGACACGAAGCAGCACGCCCGCCCCCTGCGTGAAGACGGACTCGTTCTTCTCCATCCACTCCAGCGGAGCATTCGAAGCGGTGAACTGAAAGGAAGGCCCGTGAGCCAGACTTTGCGCTGCACACCACGCCTGTTGTTCGTGCGAAGGCTGGCGTCCCAGGCTCACCAGTGCAACCGCGTGCCCTCGTTGCAACAACTCCGTGGTCAGTTCTTTTGTAAACGTCCAAACCCCACCAATCGTGTCAGTCGTCAACAGGACCCGCATACAGCCTCTTCTTGGGTGGAATCCTTTTTACTGAAGAAGGTTGCATTGAATCTCCGAAGAAAATGAAAGAGGCTTCCTGCAGTTGCCGTCGAGTCAGTGTCATCGCGGTAACTATCCTTGCCCGATGACGGCAATCCACGCTGCCAATCCGGCTCGATGCTGGTACCCTAGCTTGCCATGGTCGATGCAGGCGCAGTGATCGCGCATCTTGAAGAGCTCCGTTCGCTTACTGCGGACGAGCATGGAGCACAACGTATTGCATGGTCGCCCGTCTGGCTGCGCGCTCGTGCATGGTTTGAGCAGAAACTCGCCGGCCTTCCGGTCGAACATCATTACGACGCCGCAGGGAACCACTGGATGACTCTTCCCGGTGTGTCTGAGCGCGCGCTCGTGCTCGGCAGTCATCTGGACTCTGTCCCCAACGGCGGCTGGCTTGACGGCTGCCTCGGCGTCCTAACCGGGCTCGAGATCCTCAGGCATCTCGCACGTGAGCACAACAATCGGCCGCCCTGCACCATCAAGCTCGTCGATTGGGCTGACGAAGAGGGCGCACGCTTCGGCCGCAGTCTCTTCGGCTCCTCCGCCTTTGCCGGAACCCAGTCCATCGACGCCGACCGCGCTCGCACCGACCGCGATGGAACGACCCTCGAAGCCGCGCTGGCAACCTGCGGAGTCTCGGTGGACCGTGTCGGCGACGCCGCTGTTGAGCGAAAGAACCTCGCCGCCTATCTCGAACTCCACATCGAGCAAGGCCCTATCCTCGAACGCCTCGGCAAACCGCTCGCCGTCGTGCAGGGAACCAAAGGTGTGGAACGTTGGGCGATCACCTTCCACGGCCAGGAGGCGCACTCCGGCTCAACGCCAATGGAAGTCCGTCGCGACGCGCTCGCGGCCTGCGCGAAGCTCGCGCTCGAAATCCGCCCCATTGCTCGCAAGCACGCGAACTCCGTCGCAACAATGGGTAGCGTCAAAACGTTCCCGGGCATCGTCACCTCCGTCGTCGGCCGTTGCGAGGCGACGCTCGACATGCGCGACCTCGACGCGAACGTCCTTGCCAGCATGTTGCGCGAAGCTCGCGCTGCCAGCGAGCGTTTTGCCGCGGAAGAGCATTGCACCGTCGACTGGTCGAAGATCTGGTCCATCGAGCCCATCCCCTTTCATCCCGAGCTCATCGCGCTCTGTGATCAGGCAATCCTCGAAACCGCCGGCGTCAGCGAGAAGCTTCCATCCGGCCCGCTGCACGATGCCGCAGAGGTCGCGCGTCTCGGCATTCCTACCGTGATGATGTTCGTTCAGTCGCTCAACGGATTGAGTCACAACCGCGCCGAGGACACCAGCCGCGAACATCTCCAACAGGCCGTTATCGCCATGAACCGCCTCGCCGAACTCACCATCGGCTGGATCCTGCGTCACTAAAGGGTTACGGGCAGGATTCGCGAGTCGAACGCAAATGGTGCATAATCGTGACTTCCAATCCGGCGGGCGGGGAGAAAGACGATATCGACAGCCACAGGCTGTCCGGTAACGACACCTCTTCCAGTTCGCCGTCGGGAAGAGGAGTGCACGACGCATCAATGAGTGATCCGCTGACCTTCTTCGAGCAGTGTCCTAGTTGTCCAGAGATCGCTGCGCGCTTTCCGGACCTGCATCCGCCCTTCGATCAAACTGCCGCAGTGGCTGAGGCCAACCGCTGCCTCTACTGCTTCGACGCACCCTGTACCACCGCCTGCCCCACGCACATTGATGTCCCGCGCTTCATCAAGAAGATCGCCACCGACAACGTTGAAGGCTCCGCGAAGACCATCCTCGACGCCAACATCCTGGGCGAGAGTTGCGCGCGGGCTTGTCCTGTCAATGTTCTCTGCGAAGGTGCCTGCGTTCTTCATCGCTACAACAAGCAGCCCATTGCCATCGGCCGCCTGCAGCGCTTCGCCATGGAGTCAATCGCTTACAACGAATCTCCGCTGCCCTTCACACCCGCACCTGACACCGGCAAGTCGGTTGCACTTATCGGCGCCGGTCCTGCATCGCTGGCATGCGCCGCCGAGCTCCGTCGCAACGGCATCCGCGCCATTATCTACGACGCGCACACTCTCCCCGGCGGCCTCAACACCTACGGTGTTGCCGAGTACAAACTCACGCTCTCCGCCAGCCTTCGCGAGGTCGATCGCGTCGCTCACCTTGGCGTCGAGTTCCACATGAACACCACCGTCGACACCGACATGCTTGAGCGTCTCGAAGCCGAACACGACGCCATCTTTCTCGGCGTCGGCCTTGGTGCGATCCAGCGTCTCGGCCTGGCGCGCGAGGACGACATGGGGGGCGTTACCAACGCACTCACCCTGATCGCCGACTACAAACGCGGCGCCACCACTGGTATCTCCGGTCGCGTCGCCGTCATCGGCGCAGGCAACACTGCCATCGATGCTGCCAACGCCTCGGTTCGTCTCGGCGCGGATGAGGTCACGATGCTCTATCGCCGCGGCCCGCAGCAGATGTCTGCCTTTGACTTCGAGTACGAACACGCGAAGGTCGAGGGCGTGCACTTCCTCTGGCACGTGCATCCCATCGGCCTCAAGGGCAACGGCAAAGTCGAAGCACTGCGGCTCGAGCGCCTCGAGACGAGAACCGACGGCTCCCTCGTCCCGGTCCCCGACTCAGCCTTTGACCTCTCCGTCGAGCACGTCGTGCTCGCCATCGGCCAGTCCACACACACCGAGTTACTTGGCGGAAGCGAAACGCAGCCCACAAAAGTTAAGCTCGAGCGCGGCCGCATCCTCATCGATCGCGCCACCGGACAGACCTCCAACCCCAAATACTTTGCTGGCGGAGACTGCACCAACGGCGGCCGCGAGGTCGTCGACGCCGTCGCTGATGGTAAGCGCGCGGGCACCGCGATGGCCGCCTGGCTCCTCGGAGGACAGAATGCCTAACGCCACCCTCGAGACGACCTTCGCCGGCATCAAGTGCCTCAACCCCTTCTGGCTCGCCTCTGCTCCGCCCACTAACTGCGGCGAGCAGGTGATGCGCGCCTTCGATGCAGGCTGGGGAGGCGCCGTCTGGAAGACCATCGGCGAGCCCATCACCAACGTCAGCTCGCGCTACTCCTCCATCGACTACAATGGCCAAAAAATGATGGGCCTCAACAACATCGAGCTCATCAGCGATCGCCCCATCGAAGTCAACCTCCGCGAGATCGAAGAAGTAAAACGCCGCTACCCGAAACACGTCGTCATCGCGTCGCTCATGGTCGAGTCCAAACGCGACGTCTGGCACGACATCGTCAAGCGCGCCGAGGGTGCCGGCGCCGACGGCCTCGAACTCAACTTCGGCTGCCCGCACGGCATGAGCGAGCGCGGCATGGGCTCCGCCGTAGGCCAGGTGCCGGAATACTGTCAGCAGATCACCGAGTGGGTGAAGGAAGCCGCGCGCACTCCCGTCATCGTCAAGCTCACGCCCAACATCTCCGACATCCGCATTCCCGCACGTGCCGCTAAACGCGCTCGTGCCGACGCACTCTCCGCCATCAACACCATCAACTCCATCACCGGCATCGACCTCAACACCTTCGAAGCCCGCCCGAACGTCGACGGCAAATCCTCACACGGCGGCTACTGCGGCCCCGCCGTGAAGCCCATCGCACTCAACATGGTCCAGCAGGTCATGTCTGACCCCGAAGCCGCGCTCCCCATGTCCGGCATCGGCGGCATCGGCACCTGGCAGGACGCAGCCGAGTTCATCCTTCTCGGCGCCGGCACCGTGCAGGTCTGCACCGCCGCCATGCACTTCGGCTATCGCATCGTTGAAGACATGGCCGACGGTCTTCTCACATGGATGCGCCGCAAAGGCTTCAACACCCTCGACGACTTCCGCGGCCGCTCGCTCCCCAACGTCACCGATTGGAAGCACCTCAACCTCAACTACAAGATCGTCGCGCGCATCCACGAAGACAAGTGCATCGGCTGCGAGCTCTGCTACACCGCCTGTTGGGACGGCGCGCACCAGTGCATCCATCTCGATCGGACACTTCCGCAGCCCAACACAAAGCTAACGCCGCAGGGCATCGCTGCCGAAGCACCCACGCGAATCACCACGACACCCATCGCCAAACTCGATTTAGACGGCGCCCGCGCTGACGCCCGGTACCACACACCGCTCGCGCGCATTCCGCGCGTCGATGAAGACGAGTGCGTCGGTTGCAATCTCTGTTCCCTCGTCTGCCCCGTCCCCAATTGCATCACCATGGAGCGCATCGACAACGGTCTCCCGCCGCAGAGTTGGGACGAGCGCGTCGCGGCCGGCATCGTGCCTGAGAGCGCTGAACATGGAGCCTTGGCAAATCCGAATGCATGAGCTTCAACCCCTTGATAAGGTGACGTAACCAATGGGAACGCTGATGAAGAACGGTACCGTAGTTAACGCAACCGGCTCCGAGAGCGCCGACGTCCTCATCGAAGGCGAGAAGATCGCGCAGGTCGCCGCGAATATCCCGGAAGGGAATCACCAGGTCGTCGACGCAACAAACCTCCTCGTGATGCCCGGCGGCATCGATGTGCACACGCACCTCGACATGCCCTTCGGCGGCACGACTTCAGCCGACGACTACACCACCGGTACGCAGGCTGCGGTCGTTGGCGGCTCAACCACCGTCATCGACTTCGCCCTCCAGAACCAGTCCAGCACCCTCCAGAACGCGCTCGAAACCTGGCTCAAGAAATCCGACAACAAAGCCTGCATCGACTTCTCACTCCACATGGCCGTCACGAATCTCCACGGCAAGAACGGGGAAGACACACTCCGTGAGATGGAAGAAATGGTGAAGTTCGGTATCACCAGCTTCAAACTCTTCATGGCCTATCCCAACGTGCTCATGATTAACGATGAGCTCATGTTCCGCGTCATGCAGAAGGCCGCGAAACTCAACGCGCTGTGTTGCATCCACGCCGAAAATGGTAGCGCCATCGATGTTGTTGTTGCGCAAACGCTCGCCGAAGGCAAGACCGCGCCACACTTTCACGCGCTTTCGCGCTCGCCGAAAGCCGAAGCCGAAGCCACCCACCGGTCAATCGCACTCGCCGACATGGCCGGCGCCGCCGTCTACATCGTGCACCTCTCCAACGAGTACGCGCTCGACAACCTCAAATTCATGCAGCAGCGCGGCGCACGCGCCCTCGCCGAAACCTGCACGCAATATCTCGTTCTCTCCATCGAAGACCAGATGCCCGGCAAGAGCTGGGACGAAGCGAAGTTCGTCTTCACACCTCCGCTGCGCGAAAAACGCCATCAGGAACCTCTCTGGAACGCGCTCAAGGACGGCTCGCTCGCAGTCGTCTCCACCGACCACTGCCCCTTCCGCTTCAAGGACCAGAAGGAACTCGGTCGCAACGACTTCACCAAAATTCCCAACGGTGGCCCCGGTGTCGAGAACCGCCTGCAGATCCTCTGGCACTTCGGCGTGAATCAGGGCCGCATCACCCCAGAGAAATTCGTCGAGCTCTCCTGCACGAACCCCGCAAAAATCTTCGGCATGGGCAAGCGGAAGGGGAGCATCACTCCCGGCCTCGACGCCGACATCATGCTCTGGGACCCGAACGCCAACTACACCATCACCGCCGCAACGCAGTGCATGGCTACCGACTACAACATGTTCGAAGGCTGGACCGTGAAGGGCAACGCCGCCAAGGTTTTCTCCCGCGGTGAACTCGTCGTCGACAACACGACGCAACCCGGCAAGTTCCTCGGCAAAACAGGTCGCGGCCGCTTCGTCAAACGCGAAGCGAACGCCGGAGGACTCGCATAAATTTATGCGTAGCGTTGAGCAAATCGCTGGCGGGATTCTTGGGCTAGGAATATTCGCGTACTTGGTCGGCTTGCGTGTGTACGCGCTCTACTCAGGTATCCGCGAAAGCAGGCGAAGCGATGTTGCCGTAGGTTCGGATGTGCAGACGCTATTTACAAACCCCACTCAAACATCGACGCATGACGACGGCGAAATTCAGACGTTGTTCGACGATAAAGATGATCCGCTGGTATGAGCAGGAGAATTTCTTGATTGCAGGTTCGTCTGATCTGAAGCAGCTTGATCCGGGGACTCCTCATCGCCTCGACGGCCGCGAACTCGCGCCCGACCCGCGTCTCTACAACGCAGATCTCGCGCCCACCGAACCAATTCGCCGCACCTGGTCCACCTACAACTACATCGCGCTCTGGTTCTCCATGTCGATGGAGGTCACGACCTACATGCTGGCCGCCTCGCTCATCGCCGGAGGCATGAACTGGAAGCAGGCTGTCCTTACCATCCTGCTCGGCAACCTTATCGTGCTCATCCCGATGCTGCTGAATGCACACGCGGGTGCAAAGTACGGCATTCCGTTTCCGGTCTTTGTGCGCGCATCCTTTGGTCCCCTCGGTGCCAACATCCCTGCGCTTCTTCGCGCCATCGTCGCCTGCGGATGGTTCGGCATTCAATCGTGGATCGGTGGCACCGCCATCGCTCAGATGATCAACGTGCTCGCTCCTTCCACAGTAAACATGCCCTGGGTCGTTGCCGTCTGTTTCATTGGCTTCTGGCTGCTCAACATGTACGTCGTGTGGCGCGGTGTGGAATCCATTCGCTTCCTGCAGAGCTACTCTGCGCCATTCATGATCATCATGTCGTCGATACTGTTCATCTTCATGTTGCGCAAGGCCGGCGGCTTCGGCCCGATGCTCTCGGCGCCCAGCAGCTTCCATTCGACGCACGACTTCCTGCGCTTCTTCCTCCCATCACTCACGGCGATGGTCGGCTATTGGGCGACACTCTCGCTGAATATCCCGGACTTCACACGCTTCGCGAAGAATCAGGAGGCGCAGCTCGTCGGGCAGGCGTTCGGTTTGCCGGTGGCAATGGTGCTCTACTCTTTCCTCGGCATTGCTGTGACATCTGCTTCGACCGTCGTCTTCGGCAAGCCAATCTGGAGCCCAGTCGAACTCCTCGGAAGGTTCCATCAACCGTTGGTTGCCTTTCTCGGTCTGATCGCTCTTCTCGTCGCTACGTTGAACGTGAACATCGGCGCCAACGTTGTCGGTCCGTCAAACGACTTCTCCAATCTCGCTCCACGTTTCATCAGCTTTCGCACCGGCGGCTTGATTACTGGAGTTTTGGGCCTCGCGATCATGCCGTGGCGCCTCGTATCGAGCTCGCACAACTACCTCGGCTGGCTCGTCGATTACTCGGGGCTGCTCGGCCCCGTCGCGGGCATTATGGTCGCAGACTATTTCCTCGTGCGCCGGAAGCAGCTCGATACATATTCGCTCTATCGGCGTGGAGGCCTCTATGAGTACCGCAATGGCTTCAACCTCGTTGCGCTGATTGCTCTCGGAATCGGAATCGCTGTCGCGCTGATCGGCCGGTTCATGCCGCAGCTCGAGTTTCTATTCAAGATGGCGTGGTTCGTCGGATTCTTCCTCTCCGGCGCACTTTACTACGTGATGATGTTGGGACATAAGCCGCAGCCGGTGTTTCAACCGGTCTCGGCCGATTAGAAAGGCAGACGATGAGCTCCACAGAGACGATGAACGGAACCCTCACCTCGACATTGAGCAGCGCCGAGGTTGTGCAGATTACGCGTGAGACGAACTACGGAACGTGGCGATTCCAGAAGGGATGGAATCCTCTGCACATCGTCGACGCAGAGGGATGCTACATCACCGATGCGAACGGCAAACGCTATCTCGACCTCAGCTCCCAGCTGATGTGCATGAACTTGGGGCACAAGAATCAGGCTGTCATCGACGCAATCAAGCAGCAAGCGCAGGATCTCGCCTATGCAATGCCAGGCTACGCGACGACCGCACGTGCCGAACTCTCGCAGCTTCTGCTCGAAGTGCTGCCGAAGGGACTGAACAAGTTCTTCTTCACAACGAGTGGAACAGATGCAAACGAAGCGGCCTTCAAGATCGCTCGCATGTACACGGGCAAGACAAAAATCATTGCTCGCTACCGTTCCTATCACGGTTCAACTTCGAGCTCCATCGCTGCGACTGGCGATCCGCGGCGGTGGCCGATGGAGCCCCGGGGGAAGGCGCAGGGGGTGATCTTTGGGCCGGAGGTGCATTGCTACAAGTGCCCGATCAAGCATACGTATCCGGAGTGTGGGATCGCGTGCGCGGACTACATCGAGCACATGATCCGCAACGAGAGTGATGTAGCTGCAGTACTGGTCGAGCCAATTGTGGGAACGAATGGCGTGATTGTGCCTCCGCAGGAATACATGGCCAAGCTGCGAAAAATTTGCGACGACAACGGCGTGCTGATGATTGCGGATGAGGTGATGAGTGGGTGGGGGAGGGCGGGGGCGTGGTTTGCCATGGACCTGTGGGGGGTGGCACCGGACATCCTGACTACGGCGAAGGGGATTACGTCAGCGTATGTGCCGCTGGGGTTGTGTGCGACTACCGCCAAGATCGGGGACTACTTCCAGGACCACTACTTCGCGCATGGTCATACGTACGAGGCGCATCCGATGACGCTGCTGCCGGCGGTGGCCACGATCCAGGAGATGAAGCGGCTGAAGCTGGTGGAGCGGGCGAAGGAGCTGGAGCCGTTCGTGGAGCAGCGGTTGAAGGCGCTGAAGGCGAAGCATCCGAGTGTGGGGGATGTTCGCGGGAAGGGGCTGTTCTGGGCTGTGGACCTGGTGAAGGACCAGAAGACCAAGGAGCCGTTCAACACCTACTCAGACAAGATCAGTGGGAAGCCTCTGCTGGTGGATCAGATTGCGGCGAAGATGGCTGCGGATGGCGTGATGATTCAGGCCTGGGTGAGTCACTTCGTGATCGCGCCTCCGCTGATCGTGACCCGTGAGGAGCTGGATGAGGGAATCTCGACCCTGGATAAATATCTTTCGATCGCCGACGAGCAGTGCTCTACGGCGAGCTGAAGCGATGCGAGGAGAACGGGGCGGGGTGGGGACCCCCTCCCCCCCGTCACTTTTTGCGCAAAGTCTAGATGATATTGTACTTAGGGGTGGACCTAAGCTGGCCGCAATTTGGCAAAGTCTTGAAAGCAAAGGACTAAGTTTTTGGAAGAGGTGTAAAGTCTTCCAAAGATTGAGCTTAGACCCAGAATACGAAAGCCCGGCGTGAGCCGGGCTGATCTTTTCCCCTTAAGTTCATTTTATCGTGCCGGTCAAGTGGTTGCGGAGCTTTGACGACGTTAGTGGTCATGCGCCAACCGTCCTTCCGCCACTGCTACGACGCTGCGATACCGCTTCAGTTCCGCTTCCAGCGCCGCCCGCCCCGCGCCTGTGAGCTCGTAATAGATCCGCCGCTCGTCGTCCATCTCCGGATCGACCCGCTTATCGCTTTCCCGGATCAGCCCGGCCTCCATCATCCGCCCCATCGAGCCATACAGGGTCCCCGGGCCCATCTTCGCCTTGCCCTGCGAGTCGGCCTCCACCTGCTTCATGATCCCGTAGCCGTGCCGCTCGCCGGTCGAAAGCGCCAGCAGGATGTGCAGCACTGCTGGAGTCAGCGGAGCTTGCGCGGTTTTCTTCTTCGCCATGCTCCAGACACTATATCCGTTACGGATACATGCCAAGTGAAATGAGTGGCAGGGGCGGATGTTGGTGCGGGTGAGGTGACAATACGTCCCCTAACAGTCAATGAGTGCATCGCCCTGTATGCGCCAACTGACACGCAGTTTCCAGATCGCCTGATCTGGAAACCAAGAAGTTTTTCCGTACGGACTCGTAGTTTTACGGGTTGTTGTGGGAGCCCGGCGCTCCTAGCCTATGCTGTGGCAGGATCGCGTCTGGCTAATGCGAGAGAGGATGCAAGCGTGAAAACCATACAGAGGCAACTCCTCGTCGTCACCGCGCTTAGTTGCACGCTGGCATTCGCCACCGCTCGAGTCGGAGCGCAGACCGAACCTCTCGGCGGACAGCCCGCGCTTGGATCAAAGCCGTCCGTGCCCGACCTTGACGCAGCAGGTCGCCTATCAGCGGGCGTTCGAAGCAGTTGTGTGGGCGATGCCGGCATCGGCGATTTACCGATTCCGGGTCGGCGTGCTGGAAGTGCCGGGCATGGCCGATAACGTCATCGTCGCCAACCCGGGACCCTTGACGACAATCGACCGAGGCGATCACGCCGAATACGGTTACCCCTTATATCGCCGAGTTCTCCGACCTGCGGCAACGGCCCGCTCGTGCTGGAGCTTCCGGCCAAGACCGACAAGGCGAGCCTTTACGGGCAGATCGTCGATGCCTGGCAGGTGACGCTGGCAGATGTCGGGCCGACTGGCTTGGACAAGGGTGCGGGCGGCAAGTATTTGCTGATTCCGCCGGGCTACAACCAGCCGATTCCCGGACGGATACTTCCCCATCCAGTCCAGCAGCTTACCGCATCGGGATGGCGTTCCGTTCGGTGCCCGCGCCCAACTGCGTCCGATGCGGATGCCTACGCCTATAGCAAGACGCTGAAGATTATATCCGCTGTCGGAGGCCGCCAATCCGGCGCCGACAAAGTTCGTGAACCTGCTTGACGTCCATCTGCATACGCTGCCGTTCTACGACATCCGCGCACTGCAGGACATCAAAGACATCATTGACGTGGAGCCCGTGCGTCCACAGGACAAGGTGATGATGGGCATGCTGGCGACGATTGGAATCGAGCGAGGCAAGCCATTCAATCCGCAGGGCAAGCTCAAGGATGCGATGGAAAGGGGCGTCAAGGATGCTTATTTCTACATGCAGCAACTCGATGCGAAGCTGTTTGCATCGAGCCTGTATTGGCCCGACCGTCACTGGAGTTTCGTGATGGTCCCCGACGAAAAGCACGGGTTCGAGTTCGTGACGGACGATGCCGTGCAGATCGACAAGCGCGCTGCGGCCTGGTTCTTCTTCACTTGGTATCCGAAGGTGCTGACCGAGCACGCGGGCACGGTGTATCTCGCCCCGACCGCCGACAACGACGGACATCCGCTTGAGCCCGGCAAGACTTATCGGCTGCGTGTGCCCAAGGACGTGCCGGCCCGACAGTTCTGGTCGCTGACGATGTATGACAATGCGACGTGGTCTTTCATCATCAATCCCTGCAAACGGAAATGGCCTGTCCTCGTTGCAAAAGGACACCATGAAGATGAACGCCGACGGGAGTGTCGATTTGTATTTCGGCCCGAAGGCACCGGCTGGCTTCGAGAACAACTGGCTGCCGACGATGGGGAAGAAACCATATCTTTGGTTCCGGCTCTATGCCCCGGGAGAGGCATTCTGGAACAAGACATTTGAGTTGCCTGATGTCGAACTGGTGCGGTGAGGCAAAGGTAAATTCAACAGAAAAGGGATTCGCCAATGAAAGCAACGCGCAAGGCTGTCCTTATTGGTGCCGTTCTCGTTTGAGCGCTGGCAGTCGGCGTACCCAGCAGCGCGTTTGCACAATCCAAGCGCTTCGAGGAGTTGGCGAATCAACCGTTTTCCGAAAGCCTTCCGTGTCTGACGGATATATCTCAGGCAAGAATGAGTGGCGGGGCCGGAAGTTGGCGGGAGTGAGGTGAGTAGTGAGTGGTTCGTGGGCCTCGGAACTGCGGATGGACCGGATCCGCAGCTAGACTTCCCCATTGCCGAACTCGTCGTGCAGCGGGTCTGGCGCGAAGCTGCCATCCGGCAATTTCTCGGTGATCCGGTAGTCCCCGCCGGTGTGCTGCCGAAGGGTGTACATCCCATCGATGAAGGCTCGTCGCTCAGCTTCCGTGTCGAAGATGAGGGTGTGCACCTCGCGGGGCTTGCCGTCGTAGTCGCCGAAGCGAACGTGTAGCATAATCGCCAACTCAAAACTCCTTTACAGGGGCAAGGTGGTCGCAGCGTAGAGGACAGCTCCTCGAATCCGAGCTGTCATACTTCGATCGCCGAAGTGAGGCTGCACAGCGGGAACATGCGCGTCGATTTCCCGGTGGCTATCGGAGCGACAGGGATCGCTCCGATAGTCCCGGGGACTTTCGAGACAAGGTTCAACCGTTAATGCGGATCAGTAGCCCGTTAATGCGGATCAGTAGCCCGATTAATGCGGATCAGTAGCCCGATTAATGCGGATCAGTAGCATGGTGGAAAATTCCACGGCTTCTAATCACGCACAGGCTCATGATTTCATCGAGCGCAGGTTTGGTCGTTGCTCAACAGTGTGTACATACTTGCTCTGGAGCAAATACAAGCGATACGCCTCAAGGATTGAGGCCTATGCGGTCAACCTCAAAAGCGGCACTGAGCCTGGCTGGCCGGCGAGCAGGAGTTCTGGTTTCCGGAGCAGAATCATGCCCCTGCGTTTCGCCAAAATACCCGCCTGCTGCCATCCTTTCAGGCAGCGGCTGACGGTAAATTGGGTCACATTCGCACCCTCGGCAAGATCCTTATTCATGACCTTCACTTGTATGCCGTCACGAGTGGGCTGGCCGATGGCACTTGCGAGACTCATCAACAAATGCGCAACGCGTCCGCGCGCATCCTCCGAGCTAAGCGAAACGCAGGCGGCGATCAACCATGCGATGTTCTCAGTGACCGCGATTGAAAAGGCGTTGTCCAATAGCGCGGGATACGTAGCCGCGAGTTTCCGAAGGGGCTGCCGGTCCCATACCAAAGTGCAGCAGTCCGACAAGGCCTCCGTACTGGCTAGATATCTCCACGGAGTGGAGAGAAGAGCGGCTCCTCCGAATACCTGTCCGGGGGACAACCAGTTCAAAAGCACTTTCTGACCGCAATCCGTGATCACGAATTGTCTGGCATGCCCGCTCGTGAGCAGGAGGCATCGCTCTGACCGGTCCTCCTGATTGAGGATCACGGACGATGTGCGGAATTGGCGATGCCTGGCGAGTGACAGGAAGGCATCGAGTTCCGACTTTGCAAAGCCCGAAAAACAACGCGGCTTAAGACCGTTTGGAAGGCCGACAATCTGATTTCCGCGAGACAACTTGCATCCGCATTTCATAAGGACAGGCAGTTCATCAGGCAAGAACGACTTGATGCTCCAGCGCGTACGGCACAACCGCAGCGTTTGTTCCCAGGTCTCGTCTGCTGATCAAACCTGTACTTGTGGAACGCGGCTGTGTATGCGATGGATGGCTTCGAGACCAAATGCGCTTGATTCAGTACACGCTTGAATTCAGCCCATACGCTAGCGACTCATCCGGTCCTCTGGCACTGGTACTTGTGACAGCAATCGCAAGTCCCTTCGTCCCGCGGGACGGAATTGGCTACGCGAGCCTAAGAGAAGGCACGTGGGGTGGAGCGTTCGGCATGGCGTTGTTTGGGTATGCCGGTTCGGCCGTAGAGCAGGAGGCCTTCTAACGGGTGCATCCGCGTGCGGGTTTGCGGCGCTCTGGGGTGAGTAGCAGTTTGAAGTGGGCGCGGAGCTGGCGGACGGCGGCGTCGAAGGGTTCGACGGAGCCGGCGGAGCGCGAGAGCATGACGCCGCCTTCCATGGTGGTGAGGACGAAGGTGGCGAGGGCGTGGGGTTCGACGGTGCGCCGCAGGCGCGGGCTTAGGGCGAGGACGCATTCGGCTATGCATTCCTGGACCGCGGCGATCCAGGCGGCGAAGTTTTCGGCGATGAGTTTGTGGGCGGGGCGGTTTTCGGGATCGATCTCGAGGGCGAGGCGGCCGAGCGGGCAGCCGTACTGGCAGTTGGTGGAGAGAATGCGGCCGCGGTAGCCGGAGAGGATGGCGAAGATGCGCTCGACGGGGTCTGGTGTGGAGGCAAGGGCTGGCGCGACGATGACGGGCTGGAGGGCGTGGAGGTAGCCGGTGAGGACCTCGCGGAGGAGGGCCTCTTTGCTTTCGAAGAAGTGGTAGAAGCTGCCGGAGTTGACGTTGGCGTGGGCGAGCAGATCGGCCATGGAGGTGCCGGCGTAGCCGCGCTCCCAGAAGAGGTGGCGGGCGGAGTCGATGAGGCGGTCGCGGGTGGTTGTGGAGGCGGGCATCACGATTTCTGTTGACAGGAGAAACTGTAGCAGGTATTTAGTTGAACGTTCAAGTAAGTAGTTGGGTTCAGCGGCTTCGAGGTACTGCTGTTACGGGCGGTTGTGGAAATGGATTTTGGCGATCAGTTTCAGTTGTCAGTTTGCAGTTCTGAGTTAAGACAAGGAGAGAGTATGAGACGGATTGGATTGGTTGTGGCTGTAGTGATGAGTATTGCTGCGGCGGCGGTGGCGCAGGATGCGGTGAAGGTTGTGAAGCAGGCGGAGCCGAAGGCGCTGATTGTTGAGGTGACGGTTCCGGCGACGCAGGCAGAGGTGTGGAAGGCGTTTACGACGAGCGACGGGTTGAGCACGTGGCTGACGCCGGGCGCGGTGGTGGATCTGCGCGAGGGCGGTGAGTGGACGGCGCATTATCCGGGCGGGCATACGGGCGGAGGGACGATTGTGAGCTTTGTGCCGATGCGTGAGATGACGCTGCGGGCGATGGCTCCGGAGCAGTTTCCGCATGTGCGTGAGGAGCGGACGACGGCGAAGTTCGAGTTTGTGCCGCAGGGCAATGCGACGCTGGTGCGGCTGACGCAGACCGGGTGGAAGACGGGAGACGAGTGGGACAAGGCGTATGAGTACCTGGCGAAGGGGAATCCGGAGCTGCTGGAGCAGTTGCGGCGCAGGTTTGTGAGCGGGCCGATCGATTGGAAGAAGGAATGGGGGATGCAGTGAAGCTTTGATCGTGTCGGTGTCGCGTTAAAGGTTTGTCCTCCGGGAGGGCGACGAATCTCTGCCAATTGCGCCACGTCGTGGAGGGTTTTCACTGGAGCGTTTGGCATGATGACACCATGAGACTTCTTCTCACTTCTGCCGGTATCAGCAACACGAGCATTCACGACGCGCTGGTCGAGCTACTGGGTAAACCGGTGGCCGAGGCGAGCGCGCTTTTTGTTCCTACAGCGATTTACGCCTACCCTAACGGCGCTGACATTGCACGGAAGGTGATCTGCGGTACCCTTGGCAGCCCGTTTTGCGAATTGGGTTGGAAGTCGCTGGGGGTGCTGGAGCTTACTGCGCTGCCCAGCATCAAAGAGGAACTTTGGGTTCCCATGGTGCAGGAGACGGACGCGCTGCTCGTCGGGGGCGGCGATTGTCAGTATCTGACCTACTGGATGCGGCAGTCCGGGCTTGCGGCTCTGTTGCCGTCGCTGCTGCGCAAGACGGTTTACGTGGGGTTGAGCGCCGGCAGTATGGTGATGACACGCTTTGGAACGACCTACGGCCACCATACTCTGCCGGCCGACAGCGATAAGGCGCTGGGGCTGGTTGACTGTGCGCTGCATCCCCATCTGGATTATGAGTTGTTCCCGGAGAATTCCCTGGCTAACCTGGAAAAATTGGCTGCTACGTTACCAATGCCGTCGTACATGATTGACGACCAGACCGCCATCAAGGTGACCGACGGCGCGATCGAAGTGGTCTCCGAGGGGAACTGGAAGCTGTTTACACCCTGATGCTTTTTTGCTTTGTTGCGCCTGGTTGCAGTAGTGTTTGGGTGATGTCCGAGGAGAGCGTGATGAAGCGAGTTTTGTTTGCTGCGGCGGCGGTGTGGTTTGCGGCGGTGGCGTGCGGGGCGCAGGCTCCGGCGGCGGCGGTGGGGCCAGCGGCTGAAGTACAGGGATCGTATAACCGGCTGAAGCCGAATGTGATCAAGGCGGCGGAGAAGATGCCGGATGCGGATTATCAGTTCAAGCCGACGCCGGATATTCGGACGTATGCGCGGATTGTGAATCACATTACGGAGGCGCAGCAGCATACGTGCTCGGCGCTGAATGGGACGACGTTCGATCCGAAGACGGTGCCGAGCGATACGGCGGACAAGGCGACGATTGTGGCGGGGCTGAAGGCCTCGTTTGATGTGTGCGACAAGGCGTATGGCGCGCTGACGGATGCGAATGTTGCAGAGTTGGTGGGCACGGCACCGAGGCAGCGTTCTCGGATTGGGATGGCGTGGGGGAATGTGTCGCATGACAACGAGCAGTATGCGGAACTGTCGACGTATCTGCGGCTGAAGAATCTTGTGCCGCCGACGGCGGAGAAGTAGATGTCTTCGGCAGGCGGGGTTTAGCGTTCGGCGCCAAAGTCGGAGATTGAGCCTGGCTGAAGTTTGCGGCTGAGGGGTTGATTGCGGATTGTGAGTATCGCGATGCAGCCTGCGGCTGCGGCCGCTCCGCCCCCAAGCAATGTAATGAGCCGGAATGCGGCGACAAAGGCGTCGTCGATTGCCTGCCGAGCTTGGGTGTCTGTGGTCTGGATGGCTCCGAGCTGCCGTTGGAGCCCTTCGACGTGCGCGGCGGTCTCGGACGAAACGTGCGACTGGCGGAGATTTGTTTTCAGTGCGGTGCTGAACTGGGCGAAGAAGAGTGGAGCGCTGAGAGCAATGGCGAGTAGCGCGGCGATCTGACTGACTGCGTTGTTGGTTCCGGAGGCGATGCCGGAGCGATCCTTTTCCACGGAGTTCATGACGACTGTGGTGAGAGGGGAGACGCTGACGGTCATCCCGAATCCGAGAGCGGCGATCCCGGGGAAGTAGGTCGTCCAATAGGAACCGCCGACTCGCGGCCGCGCGAGCAGGATGTAACCGATTGCCGCGATGGCGGGGCCGATGATGAGCGGCAGCCGAGCTCCCCATCTATCGAGCAGGCCGCCTGCCCAGGGAGAGAGAAAGAACATCAGTAAAACTGCCGGCAGCATGGCCGCTCCGGCCTGTGCGGGTGAATAACCCTGCACCTGGATGAGGTTGAGCGGAAGGTAGAAGAGCGTTGCGGCGAGCGCGCCGTAGAGAAAGAAGGTCAGCAGATTGGCACCGGCGAAGTTTCTATTCCGGAACAGCTGCGGAGAGATCAGTGGCGATTGCGAACGGTGCTCGGCGATGACGAAGGCGGTGAGAAGGATCAGGCCGGCGATTCCGCACACGCGAGAGACGGGGTGGCCGTTCGGCCATTCCAACAGGCTGTAGGTGAGGGAAGCGAGACCTGCAGTGACGAGAATCGCGCCGGTGGTGTCGAGCGGAGATTGTTTTGCGTGACTGTGGCGGATGGGGACCTTTGTGAGAGTTACCCAGATGGCGGCGACCGCAATGGGGAGGTTCAGGAAGAAGGCCCAGCGCCAGGATCCGTGCTGTACCAACAAGCCGCCGAATACAGGGCCGAGCGCCGTCATGATGGCAGAGAAGCCGGACCATGTTCCGATGGCGCGTGCGCGAGCTGCGCCTTCGTACTCGGCACTGAGCAGCGCGAGGCTGTTGGGAACGAGGAGCGCACCGCCGATTCCCTGGAGGCAGCGCGCGAAGAGGAGCTCGCCGATTTGGTGCGCGGCGCCGCATCCGAGCGAGGCACAGGCGAAGACGACGACACCCAAAAGGAACATCTTGCGACGGCCGAAGCGGTCGCCGAGTGAACCGCCGGTGAGTAAGAGGGATGCGAGGAAGAGTGCGTAGGCCTCGACGACCCACTGCAGCTGCGTTCCGCTGGCGCCGAAGGATCTTTGGACGCTGGGAAGTGCAACGTTGACTACGGTGCCATCGATGTAATCCATGCTGGAGCCGAGGATTGTGGCAAGCAGTACCCAGGGGGCGCGCAGGGATCGTTGCGCGGGAAGGACGCGAGCGGGGAAGCTTTGGTCGGGGCACGGGATGGGGCCGCAGTTCATGGAGTATGACCGCTGTCATTAGAGGCTATTGCGGTCCGGCATGATGCGAAGTTTAGAAGAGGATGGAGGGGAGGAAGCCTCCGGCGGGCGCGTTGTAGAGGCCGAGGCTCATGAGGTTCATGGGCTGGACAACGCGGAGACCGTTGGCTAGACACCAGCGGAAGAGCGCAGAGTTGCGAGTGGGAACGAGGATGCCGGGGCCGGCGAGTGTGTCGGCGGAGGCGATGAGCGCGCAGAGGTCGAGGTTTGTTTCGGCGGTGGCGTGGCCGAAGAAACCGAGACTGCTGGCGTAGGCGGTGACCCGGCCGTCGCGTTCGGTGACGACGGCGCTGCCTTGCGCGATGGATTGCGAGAGGTCGGTCGAGCGGTCGAAGCCGTGAACGGCAACGGAGAGAGCGTTGCAGGCGTCGAGGTCTGCAGGAGTTACGGGGCGCACGGTGCATCCGGGGATGGAGCGCGTGGAGGTGCGGCCCTGCATGCAGGCGAGAGGCTCGCGGATGTCGAAGCCGAGGGTGGTGTAGAGCGAGAGCGAGCGGTTGTGGAAGGCGGCCTGCACGAGACGGACGCCGGCGGCGCGCTGGGAGGCGGAACGATCGAGCGCGGCCTGCATAAGGAGGCGGCCGAGGCCGCGGTTCTGTGTGGAGGGGTCGACGGTGATGGGGCCGATGCCATGGATGATGGCGCGCTCGTCGAGACAGTTGCTGCCGAGGATGCGGTTGTTCTCTTCAGCGACGAGGCAGTAGAGGCCGGGCGCGGAGAAGAACATGGTGAGCAGGCCGATGGCGTGGTCGACGAGCGGGATGTCAGGCGGGAAGTTGTGCGCGCGGCTAATGGTGCTGAAGGCGTCGAAGCAGATCTGGCCGGCAGAGGGGGCGTCGGCGGGCGTGGCGGGACGGATGGCGATGGACATAAGAGGTTGCAGGATGACGCGGCGAGTATAGGCGAGCAGTGGGGGATTGTGAAGCGGACTATGTTCTAAGGCTTTGCCGGTTGGGGCTTCGGGTGACGCCATGTGTACGTGCCGCCGAAGACGATGGTGTTTCCTAAGGTGTGCGAATAGGCCAGGTATTCGTGCTCATACTTGAAGTAGAGAGCGAGGTTCTTGACGGGCGCGATGTAGGTGAGTTGGCCGCCGATTGCATGGACCGAATAATGCGGCAGCAGGCTTGCAGGTGCTGTGCCGATGTTGCCGACCGGGATGGTACCCCCGTTGTCCGTGACTTGCCATTGGTCGTAACCGATGACGCCGAGCTGCAGAAGTTGGGTCATGTTTTTCTTGAGCGGGAGAACCTGACCGAGCCCCCACTCCTGGGTGAACGCCTGCCCGGGAGTTTTGGAGGTGTTGTTCGTACCCTCTCTCGATCCGTGAACCTCCCAGTCGGTGAAGTAGTTGGCGCTGGTGCCCCTGTTCTTGGTGATGTAAAGAGTCGATCCGGTCTGAAAGTGATTGCCGAAGTAGCCGAAGCCGACGTTATTGGTAGCTCCGGGAGAGTATCGGCCGGTGGGAATGAAGACGCCGTCCATGAGCAGAAGGTCAGCGCGCTTCAGGTGCCAGCCGAGACCAATCGGCTGAATGTAGAGGTCGGCGATACCGCCGCCGCCGGCTGCCGCCTTGAGATCGGGAAAATTGGGATTGGAGATATCGGCGTCCAGGGAGCCGCTGGCGCCTGTCGGAAACAAAACCATGCCGCCGACGGTTGCCCCGAGGAACTTTTGACCGGGTACGAAGTAGAAGATATTTTCGATCGCCCAGACGTTGTAGGAACCGGTGACCGGGATGGCCTTGCCCGCTGGGCCATTGAAGGTGGGAGCGTTGTAATTGACCGTGATGTTGATGTAGCTGACCCCTGGTGAAGGCATGATTCCGGAGTTCATCCCCATCTGTCCGGGCATCCATTGAGGCTTTTGCTGCGCAGACATCGAATAGACGCCAATGCAAAGAGAGAGCGCAACGATACTGGCTCGAAAGGTGATTCGAAGTTTCATGATGACACCTGCTCCGGATTGATTTCAGTGTTTGGGTTTTTGGGGATAGAGGAGCGCAATTTGAAGGCGCAGGCCCCATGAAGAAGCGCCGGAGGCGTGAACGGCATTGCCGTAGAAGTTGACTGCCATGTTGACGGGTTGTGGCCCCAGGCGAGTGATGCGTCCGACGCCGCCGCCGAAGGGAATGGTCCAGCGGCCGCCGGAGGTGGTGTCACCGCCATTGGCTGCATCGAGGGGGGCAGCATTGTTCCAGTTGGCGGTCAGGATGGGACTGCTGCTGACGTTCCATCCTTTTTTCAGGTTGTAGGTGATGAAGTACTGGAGGAGCATCTGGTTGACTTCGGGGCGGCTGCCGGAGCCGGCGAAGGACCAGACGTTGTTGATGAGGGCGCCGAGGGTCCAGTGGCCGGGTTGCAGGAGCGCGACGACGGATGGGCCGACGCTGACCTTGCCTTGACCGAGAACCTTGTTGGTGGCGGTGGGAAATGCCCAGGCAGGACCGACTCCCCAGATGAGCTTGCCGGGGTTGGCGGGCGAGAGGAAGAAGGTGGGGCTCATGTCGCCGAAGCCGAACTCGCCGCCGGTGGTCTGGGTGGAGTAAGGCTGCCAGACGATGGGCTGAATGATGCGGGAGATGAGCATCCAGTGCGTGCTGATCTTCGTGGGGATGACCGGCTGGACGTTGAGGACATTCTGCGTGCGGTCGTAGGGTCCGATGGCGAAGTTGGTGTTGTTCTGGAAGGGCACGCTGATGAGGCTGGCGACGGGGTTCTGCGTGGCTTTGGCGAGGGATTCGGTGTCGCTGGCGGGGGCGGCGTTCTGAGCAGCGAGGGAGGTGGCGAGGAGCGGAGTCGCGAGAAGCGAAAGACGGAGACGTGCCAAGACCATGAGGTCGCTCCCGTAGCCCTGACCGTAATGGGTAGAGTGGGGAGCGGGTACTGGGAGAAGTGCCAGAGGGAAGGTGTGGTCAGAGAACGATGCGATCGAGCGAGTCGTACTGCGAGCCGGCGGTTTCGAAGAGGGCCGCGAGGCGGAAGTAGTAACTGGTGGGATCGACGGGCTGGCCGTGGTTGAGCTCTAAATAGTGTTACGCGGAGTGAATCGTAATTCGATTGTCAAAGTCCGGTCTCGTTCTTTAAATGGGTGGTAGCTTGTGCCTGCTGCGATGTGTGCGAGGGAACGTTGATCGATCTGGAACGGCTGCGAACAGACTGGGATGCTCTGGCGAAACGCGATGCGCTGTGGGCGATTCTGACCGATGGCACCAAGGCTAACGGTGGGTGGGACGTTGGAGAGTTTTTTGAGACGGGCGAGATCGAGATGGCGACGGTGATGGGCTATCTCGGCGAGGTGGGATGCCTGCCGGATTCCGCCGGAGCGGCGCTGGATTTTGGGTGCGGCGTGGGGCGGCTGACGCAGGCGATGGCGAGACGGTTTGCGGCGAGCGTGGGCGTAGATATTTCGGAGGAGATGATTCGCAAGGCGGAGGCGCTGAATCAGTATGCGCACTGCAGCTACCTGACGAGTGTGGCGGAGCGACTGCTGTTTGGAGATGAGAGCTTCGCGTTTGTGTACAGCAATATCGTGCTGCAACATTTGCCGCGCAAGTTGGCGCTGGGATATCTGCGGGAGTTTGTGCGCGTGCTGGAGCCGGGAGGCGTTCTGGTGTTCGGTGTGCAGGATTCGTTTGTGGGGCGCGATGTGGCGTCGCGTGTGACGAGGGCGCGCGATATCTTGCGGATGCGCACGCGATTGAAAGCAGTGATGGGAAGAGGAGAGGGAGACATGCAACTGCATCTGCTTTCGGAGGCGGAGGTGCGTGAGGCGGTCCGGCCGTCGCTGGTGGTAGACGTGCGTCTTACGAATACAGCGGCGAAGGACTTCAATGGACGGCTGGTGTATCTGAGCGAGATGCCGACGTCGGGGTATGTGGGGAAGCAGTACTGCGTGGTGAAGCCGTGGTGAGGGAGCGGACTTTTCGCATGGGAGCACGGTGCGTGTGTCGATGCGGATGAATGGGTAGGATGTTGTGCATGAGAATGACGCGATGTGCGATGTTGCTTGTTTGCTCTGGTGTGATGGTGGGCGGCTCGGTGGCTTTGGCGGTGGGCCAGAGTTCGGAGGCCACAGCTCCGGCGATTGATCCGGGGCTGAATATTCATACGGTTGAGCTGTGGCCGGGTGGAGCTCCGGGACAGAATGGCGATGAGCCGAAGGATGTGCCGGCGCTGACGGTGTTCGCGCCGCGTAGAGCGCATCCGAACGGCACGGCAGTGATCGTCGCGCCGGGTGGATCGTATGTAGGTTTGGCGGCCGACCTCGAGGGGCGCGAGGTTGCCGATTGGTTTTCCGCGCGCGGGATTACGGCGTTTGTTTTGCGCTACAGGCTGGGCGATAAGTATCAGTATCCTGTACCGCTGGAGGATGCGCAGCGCGCGGTGCGGTATGTGCGGGCGAATGCGACGAAGTATGGGATCGATGTCGACCGCATTGGGATGATGGGATTTTCTGCGGGCGGCCATTTGGCGGCGATGGAGTCAGTGAGCGCGGAGACGGCGGATGCGAATGCGGCCGATCCGATCGATAGGGCATCGAGCAAGCCGGACTTCGTTGTGCTCGGGTATCCGTGGCTGAATGCGATGGTGCCGAATTCGAGTGGGTTGATTACGTACTGCTCTACGAATCCGACAGTGCATGGGGTGGCAGAGGCGAAGTGCAAGGAGTTTGAGACGAAGTACTCGCCGGTGCGGTTTGTGACGAGCGCGACTCCGTCGACGTTTTTGTACATCACGTCAGCTGACAAGACGGTGGATGTGCAGGCTTCGATCGATTATTTCGAGGCGATGCGCGCGGCGAAGGCGCCGGTGGAGTTTCACAGCTTCGCGCATGGATCGCATGGGAGCGGGTTGGGAAGCGGCGATCCCGCGCTGGATCTTTGGCCGACGCTGCTGGATGCGTGGTTGCGCGGGCAGGGATTTCTGGGTGTGAAGAGGTAGGGAGGTCGAGTTACAACGGAAGACTTTGTCAGTCGATTGTCGGCCGGAAGCCACCACTCCAAGGTGTGTCTGTCTGACGCAAAGGAACTGCCGCAAGGGCGTAGTAGTCGTCGGTGAGGAGACCTTCATAGCCCATGGCAGTGCCGTCCCAGCGACGCCAGTCGTTCGAATGGTTTTTGGCGTCGCGTCCCTCGAAGCCACATTCGCCGTAGGTCTTGAGCATGGGGAAGAGGATTCGGTCGGCGTCTTCTTTGCGGCCGAGGTCGTAGAGGGCAGCGAGCGTGAAGAAGGCGAAGGCGCCGGTGGCGCCGCCGTTCTCGTAGTTCTGGAAGCCGTCGGAGTTGTCGGGGAGCACGCCGCCGCCGTAGCGACCATCTTTGGTGCGGTGCACGTAGTCAGGAAGTGCGACGGTGATGAGATTGCCGGGGAGGCCCATGTCGAACCTGTCGTAGCCAACCTCTTTCATCTTGGCGAGCAGCTTGTCCATGATGGCGTTGGCCTGCGGTTTGGGCACGAGGCCATAGTGAATGGCGATGCCGTTGAGCCAGAGGAAGTAGTAGTCATGAAGCTTGCCGTCGGCACTGCGCCAGCCGCCGAGGACGCCTGTCTCGGGATTGTAGAAGTGGTCGTAGAAGATGCCGCGGAGCTTGTCTGCGGCTTTGATGTAGCGGGTCGCGTCGGCGGTCTTGCCGAGCTTGCGGGCCATCATGGCCATGTCGTGAAGAGCGCGATAGGTGAGGGCGTTTCCATAGGCGTCTTCGTAGCCGAAGCCGATGGTGTCCCACCAATTCGATGGGCGGAGTTTGGGGAAGCCCATCTCGCCCCAGGAACCGGAGTTGCCGCTGACGCCGGATTTGATGAGGCCGTTGCCGGTGATGTCGGTGGCGAGAAGAGATTCCATCCAACCGCGAATGCCGTGATAGTTTGCGGCGAGCCATGAGTCGTTGTGGCCGGCGCGGACGCAGTTGGCGGCGGCGATGATCATGGAGGGATAGGTGTCACAGGTAACGCTGGGGCGATCGGGAATTGCGGGGAGACCGTAGGCCCAGCCGCCGGCCAACATTCGGTCGAGGGTCTGGCGGACGATGTCGAGAGCTGTGAGGCCTGGGGCCAGGGGCGGGGTGAGCGCGGCGATATCGGCGAATTCGTAGTAGCAGAAGGCGCAGCTGTCGCTGGCGGTGTTGTTGGAGAGAGCCTGCAGGTGCGGGTTGAGCTGGAGCGCGTCGAGCCAGTTTCGGCGGAAGGCGTCGAAGCGTTCGTCGTCAGCGATGCCCGGAAGCTCGGGGTAGATTGCGGTTACATCGAGGGTATAGACCATGTGCTGGTGCTCGAAGGTTGCGCCGGGTAGCGAGAGCTGCGCGTTCTGCTGAGGTCTGTTCGAGTCGTAGGTGAGACCGATCCCGGGAACGCTGGACGTGATGCGCGCGGACCCTTGACCGGGGAAGTGCATGAGTGCGGGTGCGGCGAGCAGGCCGTCCTTCTGGAAGAGGCCGAGGACGGTGCTGTGCACCGAATTGAGATTGAATTGGAAGAGGAAGCGTGTGGGTTGGAACTCCGGGGACCACTGCGTGGTGAGGATGATGCGATTGGGAGAAAGCTCGATGGTCCAGGCAGGAGGGTTGTCGCTGGGGGCCTGGGTTACGCGATACTCAACGCGGCGAGTGGTGCTGGTGGTCGAGACAGAGGAGCGAAAGCCGCCGGCGTTGGCGTTGGTGACGATGTTCGCGCCGCGGCGGCCTTTGCCGAGGCCATCGATGCTGAGGTTTTGGAACTCTGGCGCTGTCGCCGACAATTGCGCGTCGATGCTATCTGATGTGAATCGGATTCCGTCCGCGGCGGTGGTCTGTGCGGCGAAACGCTTTCGAGTGGCGACGGACGAGATGGCAAAGGCGCCAGCGACCTTGAGAAACTCTCTGCGTTGGAACAATCCAATGTCCTTTCGGCTTCGGCTGATGGCGGCCCATCTGTTGCGTGTTGTGCTTGAGCACACGGTCTCTCGCGCCACCGGACGATGGCTAATTATGTATAGCAAAAACAGGCTGTCTGCGCACGGATACCGATCATCCGAAGTATTTGTTCGCGGCTACAGTGCATGGCGAACTCGGGTGACCGCGTTTTCTTGCTAAGCTGGTTTGCCTCAGGTCCTCGTCAGCTAGATGCTCCGGAGCTCGCGATGCATGTCGGTCGAGGTACTGGCTCTCCGCGTTCCAGCTTCCTTACGGTGTTGCTCATCTTGGCAATGCTGGCGGGTCCTGCTGCACTAACGCTGCATCGGGTGCGCGTTCCGGCGGTTGTCGACGTCGCGAATCCGAATCCATCTCCTTATGGCTACACGGTGAGTCTCTTGCTGTTCATCGTGCCGATTGTTGTCATTCTCTGGTGGCTCGTTCCGAGAGATGACGTGAAGATATCCCAAAAGTCCTTCGTGATTACGATGGCGTTGACGATATCGCTCGGTGTAGCTCTCGACTTTTTTTTCGCGCACCTGTTCCTGGAATTCCCCAATCCGGCTGCGACGCTGGGGATTCCCGCACCGGCGCTGGGCAACTGCACGAAGTGCCATATCTTCGTTGGCTCGCCGGGGCACATTGTTATCGGAAGCGTCCCGATTGAGGAGTATGTGTTCTATTTCACGGGATTCATGACGGTTCTGCTGCTTTACATATGGTTGGATGAGGCCTGGCTCTCCGCATACAGCGTGCCGAGCACAGATCCCGAGCGTATCAGCTTTGACCGGCTGCTGTGCTTTCATCCGAAATCGGTGGGGCTGGGCATCGTGCTGATTGCCGGTGCGCTGCTGTGTCGCATTTTGTACAACCACCATCATGGCGTTTCGGGCTTCCCGGGATACTTTGTCTTTCTTGTAGTGGCGGCGCTGGCACCGTCCAGTGTGCTGTTCCCATCCGCAGTGCCGGTGGTGAACTGGCGCGCGTTTTCGCTGGTGCTCTTCGTCATTCTGTTGACAAGTCTGCTGTGGGAGGCGACGCTCGGCGTGCCGTACGGTTGGTGGGGATATCAACCCAAACAGATGATGGGGATCTTTGTCACCGCGTGGAACTACCTTCCGATTGAAGCGATCTGCGTGTGGATTGCAGTCAGCTTCCAGACCGTCATGGTGTACGAAGTGGTGAAACGATGGAAGGCTTCCGGCAGGAAGGCGCGTCACGCCTTTCTGGGTTAGCTGGGCAGGCCTCCTGTGATGTGATAAACAGCATCATCTGGTGCTAAGATTGATGCGGAGGGTGATATGCGAACCACGGTTTCGCTTGATGATGAGCTGGTTCAGCGGGCACAGGAATACACCGGCGTGCGCGAGAAGAGCGCGTTATTGCGGGAAGCTCTTCAGGCTCTGGTGGAGCGGGAGGCTGCTCGTAGGCTGGCTGCAATGGGCGGGGCATCACGCAAGCTGAAGCCGATTCCGCGCAGGAGAGTCGATCGGGCGGCTTAATGATTCTTGCGGATACTTCGGTGTGGGTCGATCACTTTCGGAAGGGCGACGCCAGGCTGTCTCAATTTCTGTTCGCGAGCCAGATCGCGATTCATCCGTTCATTGTTGCGGAGCTTGCATTGGGGAGCCTGGCCAAACGGGCGAAGACGCTGAAGTATCTGGAACTGCTACCGCAGGTAAGGGTGGCGCGCACGGAAGAGGTGCGGCAGATGATCGAGAGGCACGCGCTATTTGGCAAGGGCATCGGGTTTGTGGATGCGCACCTGATTGCGTCGACGCTTCTGACGCCGCACACCGTGCTCTGGACACGGGATCGTAGGCTGCGGGAGCTTGCTGGGCGTGTGGGTGTGGGGTCGGCTCAGCCGTAGGACCTGGCGGGTTGCGTGAATTTCTGAGCGACATCAGAACCAGTGATCGTGCATTCTCTCGAGGAATTCGCGGGTAATCGGGAATCCTGAAGCGGAGCCGATCACGGAATCGACTGGACAGAATGGGCAGAGCGCAGTTTGTTCATCATCAATCCATATCGAGATCTCTTCTGGCTTAAAGATGCGTAGACAGTAGAAGCATCCGCAGACGGCGCTCTCTTCGATTTCCGCTCGATGACGGATCGAATGCTTGTGGGCGCGCAAGATGTCCTGGTCGGGGCCGGGAACTGTCAGGCCGAGTGTTTGCATATCGTTCTCAACCGAGGGTGGGCATGCTCGTATCCACGCCGGTGCGGATGCCGGTGGGCCAGCGCGCGGTGATGGTCTTGAGGCGGGTGTAGAAGCGGACGCCTTCGGGGCCGTAGATCGAGTGGTCGCCGAAGAGGGAACGCTTCCATCCGCCGAAGCTGTGGAAGGCCATCGGCACGGGGATGGGCACGTTGATGCCGACCATGCCGACCTGAACGCGGCGGCCGAAGTCGCGGGCGGTGTCGCCGTCGCGGGTGAAGATGCTGGTACCGTTGCCGTACTCGTGCTCGTTGATGAGCTCGAGGGCCTTCTCGAAGTTGTTGACGCGGACGACGCCGAGGACGGGGCCGAAGATCTCTTCCTTGTAGATACGCATCTCGGGCTTGACGTGATCGAAGAGGCAGGCGCCGAGGAAGAAGCCGTCGCCCTTGGGCAATGCGTGCGCGCGGCCGTCGACGACGAGCTCTGCGCCTTCGGTCTTGCCGAGGTCGATGTAGCTGGAGACCTTGTCGCGGTGCTGCTTTGTGATGAGCGGGCCGAAGTCGGCTTCGCCGTTCGGTGATTCCGGGGCTCCGTCGCTCACGCGAAGATCACGGATGCGGTCTTCGAGCTTGGTGAGCAGGGTGTCGGCGGTCTGCTTGCCGACGGCGAGGGCGACGGAGATGGCCATGCAGCGCTCGCCTGCGGAGCCATAGGCAGAGCCGACGAGGGCGTCGGCGGCCTGATCGAGGTCGGCGTCGGGCATGACGATCATGTGATTCTTCGCGCCGCCGAGGGCCTGAACGCGCTTGCCGTGCTTGGTACCGGTGGCGTAGACGTACTCGGCGATGGCGGTGGAGCCGACGAAGGAGACGGCCTGGATGGTGGGGTGGGAGAGGATGGCGTCGACGGAAGTCTTGTCGCCGTGGACGACGTTGAAGACGCCGTCGGGCAGGCCGGCCTCCTTGAGCATCTCGGCGAGGAGGATGGACGCGGAGGGGTCGCGTTCGGAGGGCTTGAGGACGAAGGTGTTGCCGCAGGCGATGGCGAGCGGGAACATCCAGAGCGGGACCATGGCCGGGAAGTTGAAGGGCGTGATGCCGGCGACGACGCCGAGGGGCTGACGCATGGACCAGGTGTCGATGCCGGTGCCGACCTGCTCGGTGAACTCGCCCTTGAGGAGCTCGGGGATGCCGGTGGCGTACTCGATGTTTTCGAGGCCGCGCATGACCTCGCCCTTGGCGTCGGAGAAGACCTTGCCGTGCTCGCGGTTGAGGAGTGCGGCGATCTCGTCCATGCGGGACTCGAAGATGTCACGGAGGCGGAACATGACGCGGGCGCGGCGGAGTGGTGGCTGTGCGGACCAGGCGGGGAAGGCTGCGGCGGCGGCCTGGACGGCGGCGTTGACTTCGGCGTCGGAGGCGAGGGGGACGCGGGCCTGCACGGTGCCTGTGGCAGGGTGGAAGACGTCGCCGAAGCGGCCGGATGTGCCGCGGATGGGAGCGCCGTTGATCCAGTGGGTGATCTCGCGGACGGAGGATTTGGCGGTGGTGGCTTCGGGTGCGGACGCGAGGGTGGCCATAGTGGGCTCCTTAGAGGAAACACCTATGGTAGCAGGGGATTTTGAATGATGTCAGGGTTGGGGTTTGGGTGGTTTCTTGGCCTTGCGGGTTCCGCTGGAGGGTTTCGGGCCGCCCTTCAGGTCTTTATAGCCGGGGTGGACTTTGGGCGTGAGGCCCTGGGCGGCGGCGATCTTCTGGAGCAGCGCTGCAAGTTGTTCTACTTCGGAGCCCTTGAGGCCGGAGCCGATGAGTTCGTTGTGGGTGCGGGCGATATTGCCGATCTCGGCGAGGGTGTCGGTGCCGCGAGGGGTGAGGCGAAGCGAGTAGAGGCGGCGATCCTCGGGGTTGGGTGCGCGGGCGACGAGCCTGCGCGATTCGAGCGCGTCGAGGATGGCGACAAGACGGCTGGCGTGCATGCCGAGGGTTTCGGCGAGCTGCTGCTGGCTGATGCCGGGTGATTGGCGAAGCAGGCGAAGGATGCCGACGTCGGCGGGCGAGAGCTTGAGGGGCTCGAGGAGCCGGGCGAACTGCTGGGCGGAATGGGCTCCGACCTGTGAGAGGAGGAAGGCGATGGCATTCTGCGGCGGAAGCTGCATGAAGTTTATTCTTGCATTAAATAATCATTACAGTTATTAATGATTTACAAAAGTAACGGAGGTGTCAATCATGAAACAGGAGATGGAACTCAGAGGAACGCGTCATCCCAGCCCGCCGCTTGGGATTCTGGCGGTCGTTTTTACGGTGCTGTTTTGCGCAGGACTGTATCCGGTGACGGGCTTTGGCGGAGGGGGACATTTTCCGAGGCCGTGGGATTCAGCGCAGACGATTGCGGCGTACTTTCAATTGCACTCAAAGGCGGCGCTGCTGTGCGCGTTTCTGCACTTTGGATCTGCGGTCCCGCTGGGAATCTTTACGGCGACGATTGTGAGCCGGCTGCAGTTTCTGGGCGTGAGGGCGGCGGGAGCGACGATTGCGCTCTACGGAGGGTTTGCGGCGTCGTTTGCAACCGCGTGCGCTTCGATCGTTTTGTGGGTGATGACGCGGCCGGGCGTTGCGGACAGTCTGCCGCTGATGCAGGCGCTGTATTTCCTGGACTTTGGGCTGGACGGGTTGGGATATTCCGTGCCGCTGGCGTTGCTGATGGCGGGGGTCTCGGTGACGGGGTTGCTGTACCGGCTAGTGCCGAAGTGGATCGCGGTCCTGGGACTGGTTGCGGCGGTGTTCGGCGTGCTGAGCTGGTTCGGGATTGAGTTCGCACCGGCGACGTTCTTCATTCCGCTGACGCGGTTTCCGGGGTTCGTATGGATGATTGCGGTTGGGTTTGCCTTGCCGGTGGCGTCGCGGAGAGTCGAGGCTCAGAGCCAGGGTGCTGCAGATAGCGAGTGACCGGAGACTCGATTGAAGAGGCTCCGGTCACGCTGGTCTTAGCCTTGTTTGCCAGCGACCTGAAGGTCGTTGTCTACGCTAAACACACCTGAAACCTGGTTGGCCCGCATTCCTGCGAGCGTAAGATCGCCTTCGCTATCGACTACACCGGTCAGTATCACGTTCCCGTTTTTGACGACGATGTGAATGGCATGCCAGCCAAACGGCGGATCGGCGGTGATGCCACCGGCTTGCCGAGCCACGCTATTGTTGCCGATTCGTGCTGACGAGCCGCGATTGGATGTGTAGCGCTGGAGAGGACCCCACCCGTAGATCGAGCGGTAGACGGCCGCGCGGATTCGGTCGTCGTTTGGCGATAAGGGCAGAACCTCGATTTCGTTCTGGACGCTCTTCACGCCAGGAATTCTTTTTATCGAACTCTCGAGGCCGGACTTCAAGGTTGGACGGGACGCGTAGCCGCGCAGAATGACAGTGTCGCCGCCCTTGATCGCGAAGTGAATGGAGTCGAAGACTCCGTACTGCGAATTGGAGACGATCTGCTTACGGACTGCTTCTGCGAGTTTGACCATCGCCTGCTGCTGGGCGTCTGAAGTCGCAGCCGCCTGCTGCTGCGCGAATGCTGGAGGGATCTGTACGGCCAGGCCCAGGATGCCGATTGCAACGCAGTGTTTCATTCGAAGATGCATGGGTTCCTCCCTGAAGGCAAAGGCTATCACTGGCGGCTGCCATCTGTGCCGATAAAAGAGACGCGATCGAGACGATGATGCGGGGCGAGGTTCTAAGCGCTCAAGTAAGCTGTAGGCGAAACGAGGAGGCGTGCGGTGAAGAGTGAGGTGAAGATGCGACTGGTGCGGGCGGACGATGTGCCCCCGTCGCATGAGTTTCCGGGGGAGAAGGTGGAGTTTGGGCTACAGGATACGAAGGGCGTGATTGTGCAGGGCACGCGCGGGCCGAAGGCGGAGTTTATGTTCGATTTCGTACTGACGGTGCGGGATGGTGCGGACGCGAAGCATCCGGCGTTCGGCGGACGGTTTGCGAGCGGGACGGCGGACGATCGGTTTGTGTATCTGTCGTGGAGGTCGGTGCCGCGCGGCGTGTGGATTAATCGCCTGAAGGCGAGGCTGGGTTCGATCGACTGGAAGATGGTGCGGGAGGCGCAGAAGGCGGACAAGCCGCTGGTGGCGGACATGACGGATTGGGCCCTGGGGAACAAGCGCAAGTTCGTGGAGTGGAGAGTGGGTTGAGGGCGCTGGGACAGAGAATTGTTTGTTCTTCCGTTCGTTCGTGAGTTTCGTTATGTTGTGTTGTCATGCGATCGCTTATGGTTCTCGCGCTGCTCGCTCTCACTTTGGCCGTTCGCGCTCAGGAAACGCCCCACTCCCAAGCCGCCACGGAGGTCCTTGTAGCAGGCGTCAATGCGTTCAAGGCCGGCCACTACGAAGAGGCCAGGCGCGACTTCCAGTCGGCGGTCGACGCCGAACCCAGCTGGCGCACCGCTCGCCTTTACCTCGCCACCGCGCTCTCCTATCAGGTCATTCCTAATCTCGACACACCAGAAAACCTTGCGACTGCCGACCGGGCCCTCGGCCAGTTCGACCAGCTGCTCGCCTCCGATCCGCAAGACCTGGATGCCCTCCGTCAGGTTGCTGCCATTCAGCGCAATGTCAAGCGGTTCGAAGACGCGCTTGCGACCGAACGCAAGATCATTGCGGTTGAGCCCAACGATGCCGAAGCGCACTACACGATCGGAGTTATTGAGTGGGCGGAGGCTTACAAGATCGCGGTCCAGACTCTTGGCAATGAATCGCTGCAGGATGACGGAAATGGCAATGCACGCATGAGCCCTGCCGCTTGCACTTCGCTCATTTCTACCAACACAGTCCTTGTCGACGACGGCATCGCTGAGCTCACACGTGCGGTCGAGATACGACCCACCTATGACGACGCGATGCAGTATCTCAATCTGATGTATCGGCGGCGCGCGGATCTGGACTGCACGAACGCGACTCAGCGCAAGCAGGATCTCGATACGGCCAATGAGTGGACTCGACGGGCGGTGGAAGCTCGTCGAACCAATGAGCAACAGAAGATGCAACAGGCGCGCGATTCTGCCAGCAAGTAGCGAGTGTCAGCTAACGAAGGTAGAACGCCCGCGGTGGGGCTCGGAGTCGCGGTCGAAGCTGATGATGAGGGCGCGGGCAGGCTCGTTGCCGGCGGAGCGGTAGCTGCGGGGAGTTTCGCCGGAGATGTAGCAGACGTCGCGGGCTTCGAGGAGGTGTGGCTCGCCTTTGCGGCGGAGCTCGATGGCGCCCGCGAGGACATAGACCATCTCAACGCCGGGGTGTCGGTCGGGGTGAAAGCCGGAGCGTTCCTGGCCGGGGAGGAACTCGGCGAGGCAGGGGCGAAGGCCGCCTTCGGGGACGAGGATGCCGAAGCTCTCGGCGATGTAGTCGGGGTTTGTTGAGCCGTTGGGAAGGCGGAGGCGTTCGCGGCGGCGCTGGATGCGGAAGACGCTGTGTCCGGCGGACTCGAAGAACCAGGAGAGATCCTTGTTGAAGACGAGGGCGATGCGGGCGAGGTTGCGGAGGGTGGGGACGACGCGGCCGGTTTCGAGTTGTGAGAGGAAGCTGGCGGAGAGGCCGGTGAAGCGGCCGAGCTCGACGAGACCCATGGAGCGCTTGAGGCGGAGGCGCTTGATCCGCTGGCCGAGTTGGGCGGCGGAGAGGAGGGACTCGGCGGCGATGGGGTCGATGGAGAGCGGGTCGGCGGGCTGGGTGGGCTGCGGGGGTTCCACGGGGGCGATATCCAGAACTGCGGCTGTCTCAACGGCCATCGGTCAGGGCTCCATCCAGAGGTAGAGTTCTCTCTCGTAGGATGCAGGAGTTGGGAGGGGCGAGGGTTTACTCGGCGGCGAAGGCTTTGGGGTCGAGGTTCTGGCGGAGGGTCAGCATGGGCTTCCATGGATCGGAGCGGAGTTGGTCGCGCCAGGAAGAGAAGTCGGCGACGCGGAAGATGGGGCGCTCGGGGAGTTTGAGGGCGGTCCAGGGGAGTGGGAGCGAGACGGTGCATCCGATGCGGGCACGGGGCGAGAAAGGGGCGACGGCTGTGGCGCCACGCTCGTTGCGGAGGTAGTCGAGGTAGATTTTGCCGGCGCGAGCGGATTTAGTCATCTTGGTGAGGTAGAGCGTAGGGTTGGAGCGCTCCATGGCGAGGACGAGGTTGTGCGCGGCCTCTTTGACGGTGGGCCAGTCGTGCTTGGTGTTGATGGGAGCGACGATGTGCAGGCCCTTGCCGCCGGTGGTCTTGAGGAAGGATTCGAGACCGGCGCGCTTGAGGCGCTTGCGGACCTCGGCGGCGGCGGAGCAGAGGGTGGGCCAGGGGAGAGATTCGTCGGGGTCGAGGTCGAAGATGAGGCGGTCGGGGTGCTCGAGATCGTCGTTGGTGGAACCCCAGGGGTGGACCTCGAGGACACCCATCTGGGCTAGGCTGGCGAGGGTTTCGGGCTTAGCGTTGGCGGAGGTGATGGTGATGTAGGGCTCGGGGACTCCGGTTTTCTTGTCGGGGACGTCGACGCCGGTGATGCCGGGCGGGAGGGTGTGGTTGACGTGCTTCTGGAAGAAGCAGGGCTTGCCCGCGCCCTCGGGGCAGCGGACGAGCGAGAGCGGGCGGTTGACAATGTGAGGGAGCATGCGCTCGGCGATGGCGAGGTAGTAATCGGCGAGCTGGCGCTTGGTGAGATGGGAGCCGGGGTCGAGGATCTTGTCGGGGTGGGTGAGGCGGAGGGTCGAGGGAGTTGTTGAGGTCCGAGGCGAGCCCACCTTAGCCGACGATAAAACCGTCAGCGAAGATGGGGCACCCGGTTTTGAGGTGGATTTGGTGGCGCGTTTGGCGGGTTTGGCGGTGGGCATTTCGCGTGTGACCTCCGTGGGAGGTTTGTCCTCGCGGAGGCCGAGGAAGGCGGCCTGGCGGACGAGGTTGTCGGCGGTCCAGGTGGCGAAGCGGACCTGGCAGACGAGTTTGGGCTCGACCCAGTGGACGTCGCGGCGGGCGTCGGCGGGGCGGCGGGCGAAGGGCATTGTGTTGGTTCCGAGCTTGTGGAGTTTGGTGTAGAGATCGCGCCTGAGTTTTTGGGAGAAGCCGGTTCCGGTGCGGCCGGCGTAGAGGAGCTTGCTGTGGTCGTAGACACCTAGGAGGAGCGAGCCGAAGCGGTTGGGGCCTTCGGTGGAGTCGCTGTAGCCGCCGATGACGAACTCCTGCTCGAGGCGGCATTTGGATTTGAGCCAGTCGGAGGAGCGGCCGGAGCGGTAGGGAGCGTCGCACTTGGAGATGATGCCTTCGGTCTCGAGCTTGCAGGCCTCGGCGAAGATGGCGGGGCCGCTGCCGTCGATGTGGTCGCTGAAGCGGAGGGTGCCGTCGTCGCGGTTGGGGAGGATCGAAGCGAGGAGGTCTTTGCGCGCGCGGAGCTTGAGGTCGCGAGTGTTGTGGCCGTCATGGTGGAGGAGGTCGAACACGAAGTAGGTGAGCGGGTGGCGTTCGCCTTCGTTGAACGATGCCTGTAGGGCGGCGAAGGAGGAGATGCCGCGGTCGTCGAGGACGACGACTTCGCCGTCGAGGGTGAGTTTGTCGGCAGGGAGGGCGGCGACGGCGTCAGCGACGGCGCGCATGCGGTGCGTCCAGTCGAGACCTTTGCGGGTGAGGAGCTGGATGCGCGAGCCGGACTTGCGGGCCTGGATGCGGTAACCGTCGAGTTTGATCTCGTGGAGCCAGGCGGGGCCGTCGGGCGGAGCGTCGGACTCTATGGCGAGTTGTGGGGGGATGAAGGTCGGTTGGGATTCTGCGGGGAGATTGTTGGCGGAGGATTTGGCTGCGGACTTTGCGGGGCGGCGTGGGCGGATGTTGAACTTCTCGCCGACGAGGTGGTAGGGAGCTGTCGCCGTCATTGCGGTACCAGGCGCGGCCGGCGCCGGCGGTGTCTTTGGAGTTCCAGACGTGATCGCTCTGCGAGGCGATCTGGTCCATGGTGCGGCCGGTGACGGCGGAGTCGGGTTCGGTGTCGGTGATAGAGGGCGCGGATTCGGGGCGCTCGAAGTCGTCGTGTTCTTTGATGAGGAGCCAGTTGGGCTTGTCCGACGAGCCCCAGCGTGAGCTGCCGGATTTGCGCGGCGCCATGCGGATGAGCGTCCACTTGCCGTGCAGCTTGGTGCCGTCGAGGACGAACTTGAGTGAGCCGTTGCGAAGGCCTTCGGAGACGTCTTCGTAGCCCGGCTGCGGGTGCCAGGTCCCCTGGTCCCAGACCATGACGGTGCCGCCGCCGTACTGGCCTTTGGGGATGATGCCTTCGAAGCCGCCGTACTCCATGGGGTGGTCTTCGACCTGGACGGCGAGGCGGCGGTCTCCCGTGTAGTAGCTGGGCCCCTTGGCGATGGCCCAGGATTTGAGGACGCCGTTCCAGCCGAGGCGGAAGTCGTAGTGCAGATGCGAGGCGGCGTGCTTCTGGATGACGAACGGGAAGCCTTTGGAGCTTGATGTCGCGGAGGGCTTGGTGGCGCCGGAGGGTTCGGCGGTGACTTTGAAGTCACGCATAGAGCGATAGCGTGCAAGTTGTTCGTCTACGGAGTCTGCTGCGGAGGCGGACTTGCGGCGCGGTGCTGGTTTGGTGGTGGACTTCTTCACAGCGCCCGACTTCGCAGTGGACTTCTTTGCGGGCTGTTTCTTCGCAGGAGATTTCGTCGCGGCAGTTGTCTTCTTCGCTGGCTTGCGAGAAGCGATCTTTTTTGGACGCGCGGGTGCCATCGGGTCACTCCCTCTGGAATATCAGATGTATCAGATGCGGGTGATGGGAGAGTAATTGTTCTTCTCCGTTTCTTTGAGAATCCAATCCGCAACTCCGCAAGGTTGCGGTGATAGGCTGTCTCATCGCTTCCGAATCAAATTTTCTGAACAACGAGGTTGAAGAATGTCGCGCGGTGGATCGATCTCTCGTCGGCAGTTTCTGCCTGTTGGTCTTGCAGCCGCGGCACAACTCGCTGTGCCCGGAACTGCGCGGGCGGAGACGAAGCGGCGCACGTTTGTGCTGGTACATGGAGCGTGGCACGGTGGATGGTGCTGGCGGCGTGTGGCGGATCGTCTCACGGCGAAGGGACACTACGTGGTCGCGCCTGCGCTGTCGGGCGTGGGCGAGCGGTCGCACTTGAAGCCGGAGGATATCGATCTGACGACGCAGATTGACGATGTCGTGGGCGAGATGAAGTGGAAGGATCTGGATGACATCGTGCTGGTGGGCCATTCGTATGGCGGGATGGTGATTACGGGTGTGGCCGAGCAGATGCACGAGCGTATCGCGGCGATTGTGTATCTCGACGCGTTTATGCCGAGTGATGGGCAGGCGCTCGCGGACTTCTCGAGCAGGACTTCATGGCCGGAGCCTGTCACTCCAGCGCCGCCTGCCTCTTACTTTCATGTCAACGACAAAGATGCGGCCTGGGTGAACAGCAAGACGACGGCGCATCCGACGAAATGCTTTACGCAGAAGCTCAAGGTGACGGGAGCGTATCAGTCGATTGCGAAGAAGCTTTATATTCGGGCGCCGCTTTTTGCGAATAAGGGTTTTGACCAGGCACTGGAGCGTTGCCGCGCAGATCACTCGTGGCAGACTGCGACGGTCACGTGTGGGCACGATGTGATGATCGATCAGCCTACGGAACTCACGGCGATGCTCGAGAGGTTTGCTTAGGCAGACTTGCGCTTGCCGCCCGCACGGGAAGCGGACTTCTCGTTGCGTGGGGGCTTCTTTGTGCCGGAGGAGATCGAGATGGGCTTCTTCTCGCCGGCGGCTTTCTTCGAGCGCTTTGCGGGCGCGGTCTCGGAGGCGGCAGGAGCTTTCGCGCCAGTGCTGACGCTCTTGCGCAGCGCATCCATGAGGTTGATGACCTTGCCGCGCGGCGGAGCGACCTCTTCGTCCTTGGGGATGGGCAGGTGCTTGAGTTTCGCCTCGACGAGCTCCTTGACGGCGACCTCGTAGCCGTCGACAAACTTCTCAGGATCGAACTTGCCGGAGCGGCGCTTGATGAGCTCCTTGGCGAGGTCGAGCGACTCTTTATCGACCGACATGTGCTTGATGTCGGAGAAGTATTCGGCGGGCTTGCGGAGCTCGGCAGCGTAGCGGAGGGTGTAGGCCATCATGCCGCCGTGTTCGGACTTGTCGTCGGTTCCACCGGCGTTGCCGGACGGTGCGAGTGCGACGACGTGTTCGCGGCCACCGAAGGCGATCTTGGTGAGGGCGATCTTCTTTGTATCCTGCAGAGCTTTGCGGACGGTGAGGAAGGCTTCGGTCTGCGAATCGTTTTCAGGGACGACGAAGTAGGGCTTTTCGAAGTACTCGGGATCGATCTCGTCCTCGTTGACGAACTGCGTGACCTCCATGGCGTGCTTGGAGGGAACGCGGAGGTTCGCGAGCTCCTCGGGCTCGATGGTGACATAGTGGCCCTTGGAGTACTCGTAGCCTTTGACGATCTCGCTCTTGCCGACGACGGCTTCCTGCGGCGCGGCTTCGTCGGCGCCGTTCTCGATGGCGGAGGCGAGCACCTTCTGGTGGCGCACGCGCTCACCGGTGCGGCGATCGATCTGGTGGAACTTGATGTCGCTCTTGGATTCAGTGGCGACGAAGAGCTTTACACCGAACGAGACGAGCGAGATTGTTACCTGTCCGCTCCAATAAGGACGTGCCATCCTTCACCTCTACTTACGAGTAAGAAGCCATCGGCAGTGCAGTAGTTGGATGGTACGCCGGAAGCCAGAGGACGATGCTAGATCGTTGTGAGTCGGGTAATAGCATGGCGATTAGGCGAAACGAAATCGAAGGTGAGGTTACTTCGGCTGAGTCTGGCAATGCGTGGGCGGGCCGAAGTGGCACGTCTCATTCTCATCGCACGGTGTAGTGGCAGCAGTGGTCGATGAAGTACTTGGCCGTTGAACCGAAAGACCTCGACCCGCCATCGCGGCCACCCGTTCTCCATGCCGATGGCGATATCGCGTAGGCCGTTGCGATAGACGGGGTGCGGGATACCGAAGGAGTAGGCCGGATGAGAAGAGCGAACCGGAGCAGTGCAGGATAAGGCGAACGATTGTCTCCGGTGCGGAGGGAGCAACCGAGGATAGTCACCGTTCCCTGTGGTGCCAGGATAGTTGCGGTCGACTCAGCGGATGATTTGCGGACCGCTCTTTGTGCAATTGCGGGAAATCGACGCGGAAGGTCAGGGCGACGTCCTCTTTAGGAAGGAGATAAGGAGGTTCTGTCGGTGACTTTCGAAACCATGTTGAGTAAACATGGGCGACATGATTTTTGACCTAAGGGGGCAGCTTCGCTTCGCGGAGCGAATGTGGATCTGCTGTTCCGGGCTTCGTGTGAGTCGCTGACGCGAAGCGATGAGTGAACAACGACAAAGTAGGAGACAAGCGTAACGGATCACGATCGCAGCTTCATGCGCTGAAGCGTAATCAGGGGGTGGCAATTGGTTCAGAGTTCGCTCAGGCGGTGTATATCTCGCGGTCGAGGATGCGCGCGTAGGCGGGGACGGTGAGGAAGTCCTGGAACTTGGGCGACTTGATGAGCTCGCGGATGAGGAAGGCGGCGTGCTCGTAGGCGTGGTAGCGATGTGGAGGAACGGCTTCGCGGGCGCGGGCGAGTTCGGCGTCGATGTACTCGTCGCAGAGGGCGGTAGTGATGGGCTGGCCGGCGTTGGCGCCGTCGGTGAGCTTGGCGCCGTGATGCACCCACTGCCAGAGCTGCGCGCGTGAGATCTCGGCGGTGGCGGCGTCTTCCATGAGGTTGAAGAGCGGGACGCAGCCGATGCCGCGCAGCCAGGCTTCGACGTAGCCGAGGCCGACGGCGATGTTCTGCTTGAGGCCGGCTTCCGTGATGGTGCCGGTGGGGATGGCGAGCAGGTCGGCGGCGGATGGGTTGTAGTCGGGGAGTTGCTTGTCGATCTGGTTGGGCTGCCGGGCATGAGGCGGTCGAAGACCTCTTTCGCGACGGGGACGAGGCCGGGATGCGCGACCCAGGTGCCGTCGTGGCCGTCGGAGGCTTCGCGCTCCTTGTCGGCGCGGACCTGCGTGAGCGCTCGCTCGTTCGCTTCGGGATCCGACTTGATGGGGATGAAGGCGGACATGCCGCCCATGGCGTGGATGCGGCGGCGATGGCAGGTCTTGATGCAGAGCTTGGAATAGCTGCGCATGAAGTGCGTGGTCATGGTGACCTGCGAACGGTCGGGGAGGAGGACGGAGGTGTCGGCGGCGAGCTTTTTGATGAAGGAGAAGATGTAGTCCCAGCGGCCGCAGTTGAGGCCGGCGGAGTGCTCGCGGAGCTCGAAGAGGATCTCGTCCATCTCGAAGGCGGCGAGGATGGTTTCGATCAGCACAGTGGCACGGATGGTGCCGCGGGGGATGTTGAGGAGATCCTGCGCGCGGAGGAAGATGTCGTTCCAGAGGCGGGCTTCGAGGTGCGACTCGAGCTTGGGCAGGTAGAAGTAGGGGCCGGAGCCGCGGCGAGCGAGCTCGCGCGCGTTGTGGAAGAGGTAGAGGCCGAAGTCGAAGAGGGAGCCGGAGACGAATTCGCCGATCGACGACGAGGTGGCGTTCTTCGAGGTGCCAGCCGCGCGGGCGGACGAAGAGCACGGCGGGGTTTTCGATGAGCGTGTAGTGCTTGTGCGTGGAGGGGTCGTCGAAGGTGATGGTGCGGCGGATGGCGTCGATGAGATTGAGCTGGCCGTCGAGCAGGTTCTCCCAGGTGGGCGTGGTGGAGTCTTCGAAGTCGGCCATGAAGACGCGTGCGCCGGAGTTGAGCGCGTTGATGATCATCTTGCGGTCGACGGGGCCGGTGATCTCGACGCGGCGGTCCTGCAGGTCGGCGGGGATGGGCGCGACGGTCCAGGGGGATTCGCGGATCTGGCGTGTCGCGGCGAGAAAGTCGGGGCGCACGCCGGCGTCAAGCTGCTGCTGACGGGTGATGCGCGCGGCGAGAAGCTGCTTGCGGCGCGGGTTGAACTCGCGCTGGAGTGCGACAACGAAGGCGAGGGCTTCGGGGGTGAGGACGCGCGAGTAGCGGTCGGCAGTGGTGGCGTGGATGCTGGTACCGGGTGGGAGGGTCATGGTGCGTTCCTTGTGCGGCTGTCGTGCAAAGACGAAAAGCAGATTCCTGCGCTTCGCTGCGGAATGACAAGAGTAACAACGGCTGAGGTCACGCGAAGCGGAGGTCGACGCGACCGGCGGTGGAGAAGTTGACCTCGACGACGGAGCCGGGCCTGGCGAGAGTGTTGCCGGTCCAGGAGCCGGTGGTGATCCATTGGCCTTTACGCAGGCCGCCGGTGCGCGTAGCGCCTTCATTGGCGAGCCAGGGGAGAAGGCGCAGGAGGTCGCCGGAGGTGTTGGAGCCGGTGCGCTCGACGCGGACGACGCCGTCGACGACAAGGATGACGTGCTCTTTGGAGAAGTCGATGGACTGCCAGTTGGTGGCGGGGGGACCGTAGACGAAGCCGCCGTGTACCTGTAGGTCGGCGTTCTTGGCGAGAGCCGTGGCCTGCGATGGATCGGTGAAGGCGGACTCGAGGACTTCGATGGCGGGGTGGCACGAGGCCATCGCAGCGAGCGTCTCTTCGCGTGTGTACGGTTGCGCGCGTGGCGGGAGATCGCTGCCGACGAGGAAGGCGATCTCGGCTTCGAGGCTGCGGTAGCGCCAGCGTTCGCCGACGAGCGTGCTGCCGGTGGCTGCGATCCAGGCGAGCGGCATGGGAGCGAACATGGGCGTGGCGTCGGACGAGGACGCGCCGATCTTCCATCCGCCGATGTCGCCGAGTGCGGCGATGATTCGGTCCTGGATAGCGTAGGCTTCGTCGAGCGTCTGCGGCTGGAGGTTCGCGGGAAGATCGGTAAGAGCATTGCCGGTGCGGCGCGCGTTGAGCAGCGCGTTGGCGGCGTCGATGATGCGGAGTTCTTCGGGTCCGGTCATGGGCTTCTCCGTGCGAAGGTTAGTTTCGCCGATGAGTGCGGCTCGCGTCACGTGTTAGTGCGGCGGGAGGCTAGTTGACGTCGAGGGAGCGCGGGCCGTGGAGGATCTGGTCGACAGTGAGGCCGCGGATGGAGGCATCGAGGAGCTCGACCATGTGGAAAGTGGGAAGCTCGGTGGCGCCGCGGCGGCGAAGGCCGTTCATGAGTTGCAGGAGGCAGCCGGGGTTGGCGCTGATGACGGCTTCGGCTCCGGTGGCGAGCAGGTGCGAGACCTTGCGGTCGCCGAGTTCGTTGGCGGGCTCGGGATGTAGGAGGTTGTACACGCCTGCGGAGCCGCAGCAGAGGCTGGCTTCGGCGATCTCTTCGACGACGAGATTGGGGATCTGCGCGAGAAGAGTGCGCGGCTGCTGCCAGACGCCTTGTGCGTGGCGGAGATGGCAGGCATCGTGATAGGCGACGCGAAGTGCAATGGGCGAGCGCGGAGCGATGGGTTCGACGGCGGAGAGGACTTCGCTGATGTCCTTGCATTTGGCGGAGAAGGTAGCGGCGCGCGGGGACCATGCGGGGTCGTCGCGGAGGAGGTGGGCGTACTCCTTCATGGTGCTGCCGCAGCCGGCGGCGTTGATGACGATGGTGTCGACGTTGGCGGCTTCGAAGGTGGCGATCATCTTCTTCGCGTAGGCCCCGGCGGATGCGTCGAGGCCAGAGTGGACCATGAGCGCGCCGCAGCAGCTTTGCGATTTGGGGATAACGACCTCAAAGCCTTCGGCAGCGAGCACGCGCGCGGTGGCGGCGTTGACGTGCGCGAAGTAGGCGTCCTGCACGCAGCCGGTGAGCATGCCGACGCGGCCGCGCGATTTGTTGGCTGACGAGAGGATGTGGGGAAGCGAGTGGAATGGGTTGAGTGGAACTGGTGGAAGCAGGGCTTCCATCGAGCGCAGGCGCGCAGGCAAGAGTTTGAGCAGGCCGGATGCGCGGACGAGTGTTTGTAGTCCGGTGCGCTGGTAGAGCGCAAGTGGAAGACCGAGGATGCGTAGGCGTTTTGGGTGAGGGAATGTCGCGAAGAGGAGTTTGCGGAAGAGGCGGTCGGAGAGCGAGCGCGAACCGTGGCGTTCGGCTTGGCGCTCGACCTGACCGCGCGTGTCTTCGATGAGTTTGTTGTACTCGACGCCGGAGGGACAGGCGGTCATGCAGGCCATGCAGCCGAGGCAATTGTCGATGTGAGTTTGGAAGATGTTGTCGAGCGGAGCTTCGCCGAGCGCGGCTTTGCGCATGAGCCAAATGCGTCCGCGCGGGGAGTCCATCTCCTCGCCCCAGAGGACGTAGGTGGGGCAGGCGGGAAGGCAGAAGCCGCAGTGCACGCACTTGTCCATGACGGCGGGTTCGGGTGCGTTGTGCGCGTCGAAGGAGCTGGGGCGTGTGGAGGTGACGATCTGCGTGAGCGCGGATTGTGTGGCGAGCCCGCTGGACTCCTGCGCGGATGTGACTTCGTGAGAGCGCGACATCAGATGCCTCCTACGAAGCGGCCGGGGTTGAGGATGCGTGCGGGATCGAACTCTTGCTTGATGGCGCGCATGAGCTCGATGGCGGGCGGCGGATCGCCCCAGGAGTCGACAGAGTGAGGGAGCAGGCCTCGGCGGAGAACGACAGCGCTGCCGCCGTGGGCGCGCAGGCGCGAGCGTATGTCATCGGTCGAAGTCGCGAGGTTTTCCGGCGTAGCGGAGAAGGCGACGGTGAGGATGCCGGTGGGTTCGGCGATGCAGCGAGCGCGGGTGTCGGGTTGTGCGTTGAGTATCGCGGCCGCGCCAACGATGGCGGCAAGTTTCGAGGGAAGGCTGGTGACCTTGAGTACGGTGGCGTCGTGTTCGGCGAAGAGACGTTCGCGTGCAGACCAGACATTGGCGTCGGAAGGAGTGAGCGTGCAGTCCTGCGCGAGGGAGCGGAGTTGCTGCTCCTGATTGCGGAGGGCGTCGGGCTCGGAGGCGAGTTGGATGTCGAGTGCGAAGTCGTGCCTCCTCGTTGCGAAGTTGCATGGCCTCGAGGCTGAGCTGGAGCGGCGGTGATGCGATGCATGAGGTCGGCGAGCTGCGTGATGGACGCTGGAGCGCGCGGTGAGGCTGAGTGTGCCTGGCGGCGAGCGGATGCAGGCGGAAGGTGACTTCCGTGATGATGCCGAGTGTGCCGAAGGAGCCGGTGAGGAGTTTGGGGAGATCGTAGCCCGCGACGTTCTTGACGACCTTGCCGCCGAGCGTGCGATGGTGCCGTCGGCGAGGACGATGGTCATGCCGATGACGAGATCGCGGAGAGAGCCGTAGCGGCGGCGGAGGGTGCCGCGAGTCGTTGGTGGCGATGATGCCGCCGACGGTGGCGCGGTCGGGGAAGACGGGGTCGAGTGCGACGCGCTGGTTGTGGCGCGCGAGCTCGCGCTGCATTGCGGACCACGGTGTGCCCGCGGCGACGGTGGCGGTCATGTCCTGCCAGATGTGTTCGCGGATGCCGGTGAGGCGTGTTGTCGAGAGCTGGAGGCGCGGCGTGACGCGCGATGCCCCAGGCGAGCTTGGTGCGGCCGCCAGTGGGTTCGACGGCGAGGGATTCGGCGTTGGCGGCGCGCAGGATAGCGGCGACTTCGTCGGTGTTTGCGGGTGAGAGGACGGTGAGGCCGTCGAGCTGGTGCGTGTCGATGTTGAGGTCCGCCAAGCATTAGAAGACCTCCGCGAGGCCGGCGGCTTCGATGGGGTGCGGAGCGTAGGAGCCGCGCGAGCGTTCGCCGCAGAGGCGCGGTGTGGGGAAGAGCTTCTCGGGGTTGGCGAGGTTGTGCGGGTCGAAGGCGTGACGCACGCGGTGCATGGTGGCGAGGTCGGGTTCGGCGAACATGTAGCTCATGACGCATTGCTTCTCGCGGCCGACGCCGTGCTCGCCGGTGATGGAGCCGCCGGCATCGACGCAGAGCTGCAGGATCTTGTAGGAGAGATCGAGGGCACGTTCCTCTTCGCCTTCATGCGAGCCGTCGTAGAGGACCATGGGGTGGAGGTTGCCGTCGCCTGCGTGGAAGACATTGGCGATGCGCAGGCCGGTCTCGGCGGACATCTCGTTCATGCGCGCGAGTATGGCAGGAAGGGCGGTGCGCGGGATGACGCCGTCCTGCACGATGTAGTTGGGCGAGACGCGGCCCATGGCGGCGAAGGCGGCTTTGCGGCCCTTCCAGACGAGAGCGCGCTCTGCGTCGGACTGCGCGAGGCGTTGCTCCCAGGCGCCGTTCGTTCGTGCAGAGTTCGCGGACGCGTCGCATCTGCGTGTTGACTTCGTCGATGGGGCCGTCGAGTTCGACGAGCAGGAGACATTCGCAGTCGGGATAGCCGGCGTGGACCGCGGCTTCGGCGGCGAAGATGGAGGTGCGGTCCATCATCTCCATCGCGGAGGGCAAGCATGCCGGCGGCGATGATGTCGGAGACGGTTTGGCCTGCGGCAGAGCTGGAGTCGAAGGCGGCGAGCAGCGTTTGCACGCACTGTGGGCGGCGCACGATGCGGAGCACGGCTTTGGTGGCGACGCCGAGTGTGCCTTCGCTGCCGATGAAGACGCCCATGAGATCGTAGCCGGGCGTGTCGGGCACGCCGTGCGGCGAGCCGAGCCAGACGAGCTCGCCCGAGGGAAGGACGACTTCGCAGCCGAGCACATGCGTCGTGGTGAAGCCGTACTTGAGACAGTGTGCGCCGCCGGCGTTTTCGGCGAGATTGCCGCCGATGGTGCAGACGATCTGCGAGGAGGGGTCGGGCGCGTAGAAGAAGCCAGCGCTGCGAACGAGCTCTGTGACCTGCGAGTTGGTGACGCCCGGCTCGACCGTGATGAGCGCGTTTTCGAGGTCGATGGAGGGGACGCGGTTCATGCGCGCGAGGCCGATGACGACGCAGCCGGGAGTCGGTAGTGCTCCGCCGCTGAGTCCGGTTCCGGCACCACGTGCGACGAAGGGGATATTGTGCTTCGCGCAGACGCGGATCGCGGCCTGGACCTGCGCGGCTTCGCGTGGGAGGACTACCGCGCCGGGGACGGCGCGGAAGTTGGTGAGGCCGTCACACTCGTAGGTCTGAAGCTGGGTGCGGTCGATGATGAGATTTGCATCGCCGACGGCTGCTCGGAGTTCGGCGATGACTTGAGATGGGATCACAAGTTCATGGTATCGCGCTGCGTGAGCGTGAGTGTTCAGGTCGTGAGCCAGCGGAGTGCGTTGGCGAGGAAACGCTGTTGCAGCACGGGATGGAAGTCGGGGCAGCGATGGAAGAGCACCTTACCTTTGCCGAGGCGCGTGGTGAACGTGCCGGCGCCGATATTGCGGTCGTGGTCGCGCGAGTAGCCGACGATGACTTCGATGGGTGCGCCGTTAGGTGCAGGGTCGATGAGGAGGCCGTTGGAGGGGCGGCCTTTGCACTGGTAGAAGCCGCCGAGCGCGCAGTTCTGTGGCAGGCCGGCGAAGAGCGCGTGCTCGCGGACGAAGTACCAGTTGCCCATCCAAGGCGCGCGGAAGTCGCCGACGGCGCCGTGGTAGGTGAAGGCTCCGGCAGCGGCGAGTTCTTTGGCGACGCCTTCGGAGAGTGTGTCGGTCTGCGGGATGGCGAGGAGCGGCGTGCCGGCGCGGACGGCGTCGAGGATGCCGGTTTGCAGGTGGCCGAGCGCGATGATCTGGGCCTCTTCGCCGGGCTCGGGCGTGTGGCCGGGCTTCATGGGTGGCGCGGCTTCGAGGCCGGTGGTCTCGCCGACTTGGCCGTCGGCGTGGGTGTGCGAGGTGATGCCGGAGGAGATGATGACGGTCGTAGTGGTTCGCCGGGCTTTGAAGTCTGAGATTTCGAAGCACCATGTCGTCCGAGCGCCTCGAGTTGTTTCCGCAAGCATCGGCGAAATTCCTGAGACTGCGACTCTGCACGCGCAGCCCATTGGTTCAGTTCCCGGGCGTCGACGGATTCAGTTGTCCTCGCAACCCAGAGTTCCTTCGTTTGTGTTGCGAGTGGTGTCGACGACAGCGCGAACTTGAAGCGGTAGAGGCCTTCTTCGGTGAGCGGTGGAGTGGCGAAGGCTTCTTCGAGCAGATAGCTGAACTGATCGGGCGTTTGGTTGCTGGGAGCGGGGAGTGTCTTCAGCTCGATGCGCTTGTTGCTGGGCGTGATCATCGAGAAGGTGAGTGTGCCGGTGGCGGGCTGGTGCGTGTCGTTGAAGAGGAAGAGGTCGAAGGTGGCGGGCTTGCCGAGTTCGATGGAGAGGCTGCGCTGCTTGGCGCAGGGGCGGATGGGTTGCAGCGTGTCGCCGATGAGGTGCGGGTCGGACTTGTGGTTGCGCAGGTTGTCGACGATGCCGGAGTGGTTTTCGATGGCGGTGGACTCCCAGCCGGAGATGGCGGCGAAGTCGAGCGCGTCGTTGATGCGCGCGTTCTCCATGTAGTTCTGCCAGGACTCGTAGCAGGTGCGGCCGACGGCGCGGAAGACGTGGTCGGGTGTGGGGAAGGATTTGCGGAAGCCCCACTTGTCGAGGAACTTGTTATAGCCGGCGATGATCTCTTCGTGGTCGGTGAGATCGTAGCGAGTCGCCGCCGTATTTTTTGTAGGTCTCGGTGATCTGGTGGACCATGAGGCCGTGGATGTCGGGGCGCGCGCAGCCTTCCATCTCGCCGTACTCGGTGAGGACGTTGCGGAGGTTGATGTTGTAGGTGTAGTCGGTGGGCGATTTGTAGAACTCGTCGTACCACTGATCGCCGGCGCCCTGATGGTTGTTCCACCAGTCGCCGAAGGGGGTTTCGTCGCTGCGGTGGAGCTTGCCTTCTTTCAGGTTGTCATCCCAGGGCTCGTACCAGGCTTGTGCGGCGGAGCGTGGAGGAGCGACGAAGCCGTCGTTGAGGACGACGCAGCGCGAGGGGTCTTCGTCGTGCATGGCCTTGAGGATGGCGAGCGTGTCGGGGTTCTTGAGGTCGGCGCCGAGCTCGTTCTGCAGGCAGTATTCGATGACGGAGGGGTGCGAGCGGAAGGCTTTCACCATCTCGACGCACTTGACGAACATGTAGCGTTGCGCGAACTTGTCCGCTTCGCTGACGGGCTTCTGCATGACGACGCTGTTGGCGCTTGCGTCGGTGCGCGCGGGCAGTTTGCCGATGGCCATCTTGCCGGCGCCGGGCTCCATGTAGCGGAGCACGCCGAGGCGGTCGTGCCAGCGGAGGACGTCTTCCTTGGCGAGGTTGCGGTGGAAGTTGAGGCAGTTGAGGCCGAGCGCCTGCGCGGAGCGGACTTCTTTTTCGGCGAGCTCGGGCACGGGGAACATGCCGTTGAGTCCCCAGAAGCCCCAGGAGATCGCGGTGTAGATCTTGGTGCGCTTGCCGTTGAGGCGGAAGACGGCGTTGGAGGCGGGGTTGTTGGGGTCGATGCCGGTGACGGTGAAGGAGCGGAAGCCGAAGGCGATGGTGCGGGTGTCGGTGTGTTGACTGCGCTGGTGCTTGGGTAACGCGCAGATGGTAGAGGTGCGGTTTTTCGAGGTCCCAGAGCTGAGCGTCTGGGGCTACAAGCTCGGCTGTGTAGAGGTCCATCTTGTCATTGAACCCTTTCGCCGATGTCAGGACCCGTCCTGTCGTGGGATCGAGAATCTCAAATTTGACAGGTCCGCCAACGCGAGGTCCGCCAACACGTGCATAGGCCATGACCGTTTTTGGTTTGGGAGAATTGAGAACCCAGGCATCTACGATTCGACAGTCGGCACCATGTGCGCTGAGCGTGATGCCGCGGTCTAGCGCACCGAAGCCGTGGGAACGGTAGAGCGAGACCTTGCCCCACTTGGCGTTGAGGCCGTCGACCCAGTCGAAGCGGCCGAAGGGGTTGGTGATGCGGATGGCGAGGACGTTGAGGTCTCCGGGGTTGACGGCGCCGGTGCAGTCGCACTCGAAGGGAAGCTCTTCCATGATGGAGTAGCCGACGAGCTTCTGGTTGAGGTAGACCTCGGCGCGGAGGTGGGCGCCGCGGATGTGGAGGAAGATGCGCTTGCCGCGGAACTCGGTGGGGATGTCGATGGAGCGATGGAACCAGGAGACGCCGAAGTAGGCGCCGTTTTGCGGGACGTTGTCGTCGGCGGGCGGCTTGGGAGGGTCGGTCGCGGCGTAACGGTATTCCTCGGGTGTGTAGGGGCGAGGCTTGCCGTCTTCGCCTGCGCCGTACTTGCCCCAGAAGTGCTGCTCGACGGAGGTGGGGAGTGTGACCTCGAGGCCGGTGGTTGGCGTGAGCGTAGCCCAGCCGCCGGTGGGCGCGTTGACGGGCAGCGGCTGGTCTTTGCCGCAGAGCTTGCCGTCAATCCACGCAACGTCTTCCGGAAGGAAGATGTCGTCGTTCTGCCATTCGGCTTTGTCGTCGACCCAGAGACGCCAGTCTTCGTCGGGAATGAGCGTTCCGTTTTCGGGGTACCGCAACTCTGCGGGCTTTGCGTTGGCCTGTTGGGCGAGAGCGGGAGTGATCGCAGCGGCGGTGGTGACGAGGGCAGAGCTCTGCAGGAAGGCGCGGCGGGAGATGCTGTCAGACATGTACTGGTGAGTTTAGCCGAGCACGAAAGCAAAAAGCAGCTCCCCTTCGGGGATGACAACCAGAAAGGCAAATGCGCTATTCGCCGAGCATGATGCGCTGCACGGCGCGGGCGCGGCCGGTTGCGCCATCGCAATCGATGAGCGTGGCACAGAGCTTTGGGTTTCCTTTGGCGGCTTCGAACTTGCCGGGCATGCCGGTGAGGAAGCGCTTGAGAACCATCTCGGTTTCAACGCCGATCACGGAGTCGTATGGCCCGCTCATGCCAACGTCGGTTTGATACGCGGTGCCGTGCGGGAGCACGCGCTCGTCGGCGGTGGGAATGTGCGTGTGTGTGCCGAGCACGGCGGTGACGCGGCCGTCGAGATACCAGCCGAGCGCGACCTTCTCGCTGGTGGCCTCGGCGTGGAAGTCGAGCAGGATGACCTTGGCGCCGGACTTCTCGCTAATTTCAGTGAGCAGGTCGTCGGCTTTGCGGAAGGGATCGTCGCAGGAGCTCATGAAGACGCGGCCCTGCAGATTGATGACGGCGTATGCGGGGCCGTTGGGAAGCATGCCCTGGTAGACGCCGAAGCCAGGTGTTCCATGCGCGTAGTTGGCGGGGCGAAGGACGCGGCGACCGCGCACGTGTGAGGCCTCGGGAACGTCGATGTACTCGAAGATCTCTTTCTTGTCCCAGATGTGGTTACCAGTGGTGATTACGTGCGCGCCGAGATCGAAGAGCTCTTCAGCGATGGCGGGCGTGAGGCCGAAGCCGCCGGCGGCGTTCTCGCCGTTGATGATGAGGAGGTCGACGGAGTGGGTCTCAATCAGGTGGGGCAGGTGCTCATGCACGATGTGACGGCCAGCGGAGCCGAAGATATCGCCTACAAACAGAATCTTCACTGAACGAGTTTATACGGGTCTTTCTGTTAGGCTCATGCATTTCGCTTGCCAATACAGGGCGAAGATGAGGCGATTCGCCCGTTTTCTTGTGAAGAAAACGACTGAATCGCGCTTTATATAGGGCACAACATTGGGGGAAATGCTCTAGACTCACGGAATGATCGACCTGGTGTGGAACTTTCCGCTGATGCCCGGACAGCAGGAGATCTGGTCGCGTTATCTGGCGGCTGCCATTGCTGACTCTGGCTCTCAGCCTGTTGAGACGATGCGGCCTTCGTTCCGCAACGTCGAGACGAAGCTGCGCGAGCGCGCGGCGAACTGGCTGGGCCAGGCATTCAGCCGGACGTGGCTGACTTGCGGTGGACATCACGGAACGTTGAACGCGCTGATGGCTTCCGGGCTTGCCGGGACGCGCGTTGCGGTGGAGGGCAATACGTATCCGGGATTTCTGGATCAGTGCTGGATGACGAAGACCTCTGTCGTGGCTTGTGAGGTGGACGACGAGGGGATCGTGCCGGATTCTCTGCAAGAGCTGTGCGATCGTAAGCGTCGCGAGCTCGAGCCGGTGCATGGCATTTTCACGATGCCGACGGTGCAGAATCCGCGGGGGTTCGTGACCCCGACGTTGCGACGCCAAAAGATCGTGGAGATTGCGCGCCAGTTTGACCTGACGATCATTGAAGACGACGCATACGGCTATATGGAAGAGAATGCGCCGCCAAGCTACGCGGAGCTCGCGCCGGAACGTTCCTATTACGTGCGCGGGCTGGCGAAGAGCCTGGCGCCAAGTGCGCGGACCGGGTTTCTGGTTGCGCCGGAAAACGCGGCAGCGTCGATCGAGGCATCGTTGCGCTGCACCGCCACGGGCACGAATGTGCCGCAGAACATGGCTGCGCTGGCGATATGCGAGGATGGCGTGCTGAACCAGATTATGAAGGCGAAGCGCGAAGAGGGCCGGCAGAGAAACAGTGCCGCGCGTGCGTTGCTCGGCAAGCTGTGTGCGCCGGGCGCCAGTGCTGCGTGGCATCTGTGGGTGCGACTGCCGGAGGACATTGAGCCGAGCGATGTCGAGCGGGCGATCAAGTCAGAAGATGTGATGGTGACGAACGGGCAGTGGTGCGCGGCGGCGCCGGAGTATCGGCATGGGCTGCGGCTGGCGCTGGGCGGCGAGATTGATCGCTCGCGGGTGCTCGAAGGCGCGGCGCGTGTAGGTCAAGTGCTGGAGGATTTTCTTAAGGATGCGCAGCAGCGGGATTCGAGTTACTCGAGGACCGCGTGATGTGCGGATAACGCCAGCGGCTGGATAGCGTCTACTATTCAAACTTCTTTAGTAAGGAGGGTGTATGAGGGCGTTCGGCTGGTTGAAGGATGGCGCGTTCGTTGTCACAGCGATGGCGAATCGGATGGTGGGCACACGGTGGTGCGGCGGTGCATGCGAGCAGCGCCCCCGCGGGAGAGCTCAGCTTTCAGTTTGTGAAGAGCGATCTGAACAATGCTCTGACGGTCTACGATTCTGGAGCGCGAGTGCTGTACGTGTATCAGGGTGCGTCGGCAACTGGTTCGGCGACGGTGAACTGCTCGTACATGTTCCATATCAGTAAGGCTGGCGGGCCGATTCAGCGCGAGAATTGCAAGCCGTACTGAGTGTGCAGTCAGTTAGTCGCTGCCAAGGAAGTCGTCGACGACGCTGACATACTTATCGGATTCTTCGTACGAGGGCAGGTGGCCGCTCTTCTCAAAGACCTCAAACTTTGCGCCGGGGATAGCCTTGTACATTCGCCATGCGGTGAGTGGAGCGACGTTCATGTCGAAGCGGCCTGTGATGACGAGCACGGGGAAGTCGAATTTCGATAGGGCGGGCGTGAGATCCAGGTCGGCAATTGCCTTATCAACAGCGTTTCCGGTCGCGGCAGAGAAGCCGATGTCGTGCACGTTGGCGAGGTAGTGGTCGAGCTTCGCCTGATCGTAGAAGAGCATGCGGAAGTGGTCGATGAGAGCTTGTTTGGCCGCGTCTTCGGGGCTGGCATGCACACTCGAGCGTTCGGCCGCTGCGAAGGCCTCCATCTTGTCGGGGTAGACCTGCGGGAAAAGGTGGACGATGGCCTTTCGAGAGGGCAGGCCGTCGGAGATGATGAGCTTGTGGACATGCTCTGGATGCGCGGCGGCGTAGGCGATGACGAGCAGGCCGCCGAATGAATCGCCGCAGAGATCGATCTTGTTGAAGTGAAGGTGCTCACGGACCGCGTCAAGGTCGGCGACCTGTGTGTCCATCGATTGCGAGGCGGCGGCCTTGGTGAGTGGTGAGGCGCCCTCGCCGCGCTGGTCGTAGAAGATGACCTGGCGGTGTGCGGAGATGCGCAGCCATGTGTCGTTCTGGACCATGTAAATGTGCGAGAGGCCGGGACCGCCGTTGACTGCGAAGACGGGTGTGATGCCGGTGTGTGGTTCGCCATAGACCCAGTAGGCGAGGTCGACGTCCGACGTATGCACGTGGCCGGTAGGCGGGATGACCGGCATAGGCATTTGGGCAAGTGCGGAGGTAGTAATCGGCAGAATAGCCGACGACGCAAGGGCGAAGGCGAGCGCGAGGATTGCAGTCTGCATGGCTATTCGGCGGACTCGCCGTGGGTGTGGTTATCCTCTTCGGCGTTATCAGCCGGCGTCCTGGTGAGCGGGCGCATGAGCGGGAAGAGGATGACGTCTCGGATGGAGCGACTACCGGTGAGGATCATGGTGAGGCGGTCGATGCCGATGCCTTCGCCTGCGGTGGGTGGAAGACCGAAGCTGAGCGCGCGGACGTAGTCTTCGTCCATCTGGTGAGCTTCGTCGTCGCCGCGGTCGCGTTCTTTGAGCTGGTCTTCGAAGCGGCGGCGCTGGTCGTCAGGATCGTTTAGCTCGGAGAAGGCGTTGCCGACCTCGAAGCCGCCGATGTAGAACTCGAAGCGCTCGACCCAGTCCGGCTCGTCGGGCTTGACCTTGGAGAGCGGCGAGACGGCGAGGGGGAAGTCATAGATGATTGTGGGCTGGATGAGGTGCTCTTCGGCCAGGCTTTCGAAGACCTCGGCGATGATCTTGCCCATGTCCGTGGAGGAACTGCATTCGTCGAGGTTGTGCGCCACCGCTTCGAAGTACACTTCAATATCCGCGAGACGGGAACGTTCGCGTCCGTGTGAGGTCGAGGGTCTTGTGTCCTCGATTGAGTCCGCGATTTGAATGTCGCCTGATTTCCCGCGGTGCGCCTTCATCTCACGGCTCGCAGCGCGAAGGCGCGCCGCAAGCTGCACGGTACTTTGAAAATCACTCAACGCCGGAGCCTGTGATCCGGTCGGCCAGAACTTGATGATGGCCTCGCGCATGCTTAGCTTTTGCCACTTGCTGAGATCGATATCGTGGCCGTTGAAGTTTGTGAGCGTAGTTCCGTTCACATGCTGCGCGACTTGCGTGATAAGTTCCTGCGTGAGGTCCATCAGGTCGTGGTAGTTGGCGTAGGCCTGGTAGAACTCGAGCATCGTGAACTCGGGGTTGTGTTGTGTGCTGACGCCCTCGTTGCGGAAGTTGCGGTTGATTTCGTAGACGCGGTCGAGGCCGCCGACAACGAGGCGCTTGAGGTAAAGCTCGGGTGCGATGCGCAGCGAGAGGCCGATGTCGAGCGCGTTGTGGTGTGTGCGGAAGGGGCGCGCAGCGGCGCCACCGGCAATCGTGTGCATCATTGGCGTTTCAACTTCAAGGTATCCGCGATCGTCGAAGAAGCGACGGATGGCGCGCAGGATGGCGGCGCGCTTGACGAAGACGTCGCGGACGTTGCGGAGTTCGATGGTTTCTTGTGCAGACTCGGTCGACGTTTCCGTTGCGGAGGCCACTTCGGTCTTCGCCAGCGTGCCGGAGTTCATGATGAGGTCGACGTAGCGTTGGCGGTAGCGGAGCTCGACGTCCTCGAGGCCGTGATACTTGTCCGGCAGCGCAAGCATGGCCTTCGAGAGGAAGCTGACGGCCGGCTTACCAGCGACAGGCAAGGCTTTGAGCGTGAGTTCGCCGGTGCGCGTGCGCATGAGATGGCCGCGCACACCGATGTGGTCGCCGAGATCGAGGAGTTTGTAGAGGGCGAAGATGTCCTCGCCAACGTCGTCCTTGCGGACGTAAATCTGCAGCCGCTTGCCACCTTGCTGCAGGTGAGCGAAACCGGCTTTGCCCTGCAGGCGGATGGACATGATGCGGCCGGCGACGGCGAACTCGGGGTGCTCGACGTCGAGCGTCTCGCTGGAGACCGGCGCAGTCTCGGAGTCGAAGCGCGAGAGGAGGTCGGGAATGTGCGCGAAGGGGATGTTCTCGCCAGCCGCGGGGAAACGGTTGGGGTAGATGCTCTCGGCGGCAGAGAGGCCGAGGCGCTGGCCGATCGCGGAGATTTCGCGCAGTTTTTCCTGGCGTTGCGCGTACAGCTTTTGCTCGAAGTCGCTTTCAAACTGGCTCAATGCGGAGGCTCGCTTTTTTCAAACGTATGAGGCTTCAGTATATCGGCCAGTGGCGACGTGTCTGGGGCGAGTGGTAATGTTTGGCGATGGCCGATGATGGAGAGAAGAAGAAGGGCGGTGGAGTCTTCGGCAGCCTGGTGCAGGCCGAGAGGATGGTCCAGCTGGCGCTGGCGGTGCCGGGGGGATGCCTGGTCGGATGGCTGATCGGGGTGGGTCTGGATAAGCACTTTCATACGGAGTGGATCCAGATTGTGGGCATCGTAGTGGGCGCGATTGCGGGGTTCCTGCAGATCTTCCGGACGGCTTCGGGATACCTGAAGAGGGGCGGCGACTGATGCTCGACGAGATGATGCGGGGCTTCAGCGACGATGACTTTCGCCGGATTATGCTGCGCTCCCTGCGGCTGATGGTAATTGTGACGGTGGTGGTGGCACTGCTGCTGTGGTGGAAGATGGGCTGGCAGACAGCTGCGCTGCTGGCGATTGGGGCGGCGATCTCAGGGTCGGGGCTGTGGGAATGGCTGCGGCTGATGACGGCGGTGATGGTGCGCATGGACGGAGGAGCGAAACCGCGGCCGATGGCGCTGGTGCTGGCAGGGTTCTTCCTCAGGCTGGGAGGCGCGATTGCAGTCCTTTATGTTAGTCTAAGATTTCTGAATGGTTCGGTTTATGCGCTCGCCGCGGGCCTCGGAATGGGTGTTTTCGCACTCAGTTACGAGGCGCTGAAGACGGTAAAGGCATGGACGGTTTAGGTCGAACGGGCCTGACGCGGCCGAGAACCCTGCAGATTCACTCGATATGCCAACACAGTTATTGTTTACTGAATTTCTGAACCACTCGTTCGCCGGTGCGGCAAACTGGCTGCTGCATCTGGTGCATGTGGCGCCGCAGTATCCGCGAGCGCCGATTACAAACACGTTTGCAATGGAACTCCTGGTCTTCGGGCTGTTGATTGTGTACTTCATCGCAGTACGGCTGTCACTGAACGTGGAGCGACCGAACGGCATTCAACACCTTGCGGAGATCATCAACGAGTTCGTCAAGGATCAGGGCGAGCAGATCATTGGCGAGGGACATGCGCGGTTCACCAGTTTTTTGACCGCGTTAGGCCTCTTCATTCTGGTTTGTAACCTGATGGGACTGGTACCGGGGCTGGCGTCGCCAACGGCGGACGTTGTGGTGCCGCTGGGATTTGCGATGGTGGTCTTTTTCTACTATCACTTCCACGGCGTGCGCTCGAACGGATTTGGCTACATCAAGCAATTTCTGGGGCCGGTGTGGTGGATTGCGTGGCTGCTGTTCCCGATCGAGATCATCTCGCATCTGGCGCGCATTCTCTCGCTGACGGTCCGGCTTTACGCCAACATCTTTGCCGGCGACCTGCTGTCGGTGGTGGCTTTTTCGATTATTCCTATCGGCATTCCCCTGTTCGCGCTTGGCCTGCACCTGGGCGTTGCGATTATTCAGGCGTATGTCTTCTTTTTGCTCGCAGCGATCTATCTTTCGATGGCCGTTGCGCATGAGCACTAGAGGTTCAAGTTCGCCGGTCGCGGGGCGCCCCCTCACGGCCGGTCGTTTAGTTCGCTGCACAGTGTGAGGGTGTTTCATCGTAGTTGCCGCCACTGGCCGACATCCTGACGGGGGCAAGGAGCAACACAATGCGTACTTTGCAATATATCTTCGCGACACTGGCGATGTTCTTGATTGCCTCGCCGGCGTTTGCCCAGGCCAACGGCGGAAGCGCCGCGGGTCAGTGGGTTCCGATCGCAGCCGGCATTGGCATGGGCATCGCTGCCGGACTTTGCGGCATCGGCCAGGGCAATGCAACGGCTTCAGCGACATTGGCGCTGGCGCGTAACCCGGGAGCCCGGCCAGGAATCTTCATCTTCCTGATTCTCGGTCTCGCCTTCATTGAGTCGCTGGCGCTGTTCACGTTCGTCATCATCTTCCTGAAGGTCAAACCTTAAGCTTCGGAACTCGAAACAGAAAGGCCTCCGCATTGCGGAGGCCTTTCTGTTTGTCGGCTGAAGCGGTTGGATGAGTTATTGGCCGGTCACCGGCTGTGCGGGCGTGGCCTCTGGCGCGTGGGTGCTGGCAACGGGCAATGTTATGGGCGTCGAGCGCTGCGTGAGATGCAGTAGACGTCCCGGGGCGATTCCCAGAATAAGCGTTGCGAGCGCGGCGCAGGCGAGGGCGATGCCAGCGGGAGCAGCGACCTTCCGCATTTCATCAGATGAGCTCGTCGCGACGACCGGACGCGTGTAGAGTGCGGCAAGTAGTCGCAGGTAGTAGAAGCAGGCGATGCCGGAGTTGATGAGGCCGATGACCGCGAGCCAGACGTGGCCCGTGTAGATGGCTACGGTGAAGGAGTAGAACTTGCCGAGGAATCCGCCCGTGAAGGGAATGCCGATCAGCGAGATGAGGAAAAAGCTGAGCAGCGCGGCAAGGACGGGACGGCGCAGCGCAAGGCCGGTGTAGTCGTCGATTGTGCGAGATTCTTCGCCGTAGCCCGAGACCGCGGTGAGAACGAGGAAGGCGCCGACGTTCATCGCGGCATAGGCAGCGGTGTAGAAGAGAGCGGCCGAGATGGCGTTTTCGCGGGTGGAGCTGAAGGCGACGAGCAGGTAACCTGCGTGCGCGATCGAAGAGTAAGCGAGCAGGCGCTTGATGTCACGTTGCACAAGAGCGCCGAGGTTGCCAATGCACATGCTTGCGACGGCGAGCAGTTCGATGAGGATGATCCAATGCGGACGCAGCGCGGGCATTCCGTTAAACAGGAAGCGCAGCAGCACAGCGAAGGCAGCGGCCTTGGGAGCGGTGGACATCATGCCGACGACCGGCGCGGGAGCGCCCTGGTAGACATCCGGCGTCCAGACGTGGAAGGGAGCGAGCGAAACCTTGAAGCCGAGTCCGATGAGCACCATCGCGATCGCCAGGATTGCGAGATGCGGCGTGGTGGTAGTGGCGATGCCGTTGTGGATGGCGGCGATGGACGTGGAGCCCGTGGCGCCAAAGCAGAGCGCAACGCCGTAGAGGAAGAATGCGGTGGCGAAGCTGCCAAGCAGGAAGTATTTGAGTGAGGACTCGGACGCGGTGGCCTGGCCCTTGCGGAAACCCGCGAGGATGTAGGTGGAGATCGAGGAGATCTCAAGTCCGATGAAGACCATCAGCAACTCAACGGAGCAAGTCATGAACATCATGCCGGTGGCGCCGAAGAGCGTGAGCGCGTAGAACTCGCCCGCATGCGAGTTCGGCGTGCCGTCGAAGTAGTCGAGCGTAGCGAGCAGCGTGACCAAGACGATTGCCGCGATCAGCAGGTGGAAGAAGACGGAGAAGTCGTCGACCTGCACGGTGCCGTAGAACGAGCTGATGGTGCGCCACTGAAACTGGCCGAACATGCTGTGCTGATACAGCGCAGACAGGCCTGCCGCGAGCGTGCCGAGGACTGCCAGCCAGCCAAGTGGCTTGCGGCTGCGGCCTGCGGGGAGCATAGGCTCGGCGAGCATGATGAGCACGCCGGCGATGGTGAGGATGACCTCAGGAAGAACGGAGAGGAGCGAGGTGGGCATTAGTAGCGTGCTCCTTTGTTGACGGCAGGAGCTTGTTTGCCGAGCGCGGCCGCGCCGAGGTTGGGATCAACAAAGCCCTTCGGTGCGATCTTCTGATCTTGCAATGCTTTGCTGAGATCCTGGTCCACTGCGGTCTGCGTCACAGTTCGCGCAATCATCGTGCTGTAAGGGTCTATGGCTTTAGTCCAGTACGGCGAGAAGACGCCCATCATGAGGAAGAGCACGGCCAGTGGCCAGAGTTCGATATGCTCGCGTGGTTTAAGGTCCCAGCCGGGGACTTCCTCGGGTCTGAGTCCTAGAGCCCCGTAGAAGACGCGCTGAATCATCCACAGCATGTAGGCCGCCGAGAAGATGACGCCGGTAGTGCCGACGACCGTCCAGAGCACGTGATGCGCGATAAAGGTCTGCATGGTGCCAGAGAGGATGAGGAACTCGCCGACGAAGCCTGAGAGCATCGGCAGACCAACGGCTGCAAGGCCGGTGATGACGAAGAAGGTCACCATCCACGGATGGCGTGCCGCGAGTCCGCCATAGTCGCGCATGTCGTAGGTGCCGTAGCGCTCGTAGAGCAGGCCGAGAAGAATGAAGAGCCCGGCGCCGATGAGCGACTCGTTGAGAATCTGGTAGGTACCGCCGTCGAGTCCGGATACGGTGAAGGTGAAGATGCCGAGCACGATGAAGCTGTTGGCGCTCAGCGTGGCGAAGGCGGCGAGCTTCTTAAGGTCGGTCTGCACGAGTGCGAGCAACGCGCCGTAGACGATGCCGATGGCTCCGAGCGCGATGAACAATGGAGCGAGATCACGCGACTGCTCCGGGAAGATGGCGAAGCTGAAGCGGAGAATGCTGTAAAGGCCAAGCTTGCCGGCGAGCACCATGACTGCAGCCGTGGGGGCCTCTTGCACCGCTTCAGAGAGCCAGCCGTGCAGCGGGAAGATCGGCACTTTGGCCCCGAAGGCGAAGAGGAACGCAAGAGAGCAAAGCAGAAGCGCTGTGGTGTTGGTGGAGATGGCATGCTGTGCGGCGAGCGTCTGCAGCGTCGGCAGATCGAAGGTGTAGGTGCGCGAATACAGCCAGATCATCGCGACGAGTAGCAGCGCTGATGGGATGAAGGTGTAAAGGAAGAATTTGATCGCAGCGCGGCGACGGTTTTCCGTGCGGCCGAAGGTGGCGATGAGGAGCGCCATTGGAACCAGCGAGAGCTCCCAGAATCCGTAGTAGAGAAACAGATCGAGCGAGACGAAGATGCCGATCATCGCGACCTGTTGCAGCAGGAAGAGGGTGAAGAAGAGTCGCGTGCGCGACTTGATGGCATTCCACGACGCGAGCACACCGAGCGGAGCAAGAACACCAGTGAGGACGACCAGCCACATCGAGAGACCGTCGACGCCAAGGTGATAACGGATGGCGGGATTGGCGATCCAGTCGGTGTTTTGATCGAACTGGAAGCGGCCAAAGCTGGCGTAATCGAAGTGCGCCGGCAGATGCAGCGCGAAAACCAGCGTAAGCAGCGTGACGATGAGCGCGATGATGTGGTGCAGCTTCGAGCCCTCCCCACGGTCCGGAATCAGCGCGACGATGATTGCGCCTAAGAGCGGCGTGAGGAGAAGCAGCGTGAGAATGAAGTGATCCAAATTAATTTGGTTCATCGAGTGACCGTAGTGGCGTGTGCCGGATGGACAACGAAGAGGACGATGGCGATGACGACGGCGGCGCCGAGTGCCAACCAGCCGGCGTAAGAGCGGATATTTCCAGACTGCATGCGGCGTGCGAGCCAGCCGAGGCCCCGTGTGCTGCCGGCGAGTGTAGCTCCGGTGCCTTGAACGATGAGTCCGTCGACCAGGCCGCCGAGTACGATGCGCGAGAGCATGAGCAGTGGCGAGACGATCAGGCGGCCGTAGATCTCATCGACCCAGTACTTATGGTCGAGCAGGTTGTAGAGCGGCTTGAAGCGTTCGGCGAGCGCGGTTGCAGTGCCGGGTTTGCGGCAATAGAGCACATAGGCGGCGTAGAAGCCGATAAACGCGGCGAGAATGGAGATCAAGGCCAGGATGGGTTCGGCGGCGCGCGAAGTAATGTGCTCAGCGAGGTGCTCAGCGGGGTTGAAGACGGGCCCGAGGAAATGCTCGATCTCGTTGTGTCCCCCAAGGACAAGAGGAACGCCAACCCATCCGCCGATGACAGAGAGAACTGCCAGAATCCCAAGCGGAACCCACATGACCGCGGGCGATTCATGCACGCCGTGCGGATGAGCAGCCTGACCGCCGTCGTGCTCAGGTTCCACAACCATCGTCGCGTGCGTGTCGCGATGCGCGTGGACAGGAGCGAAATCCTCATCGTGATCAACGTGCGCTTCATGCCCGTGTGCCAGTGCGGCCTCATCGAAGCGCGGCGCACCGAAGAAGGTCTTGAACCACAACCGGAACATGTAGAAGCTCGTGAGACCGGCGGTAACCAGGCCGACGAACCAGAGCGTGTACCCGAGTGCGCCCCCGCGCAGGAAGGCCTGGTAGAGGATCTCGTCCTTAGAGAAGAAGCCTGCGAGTGGCGGCACACCGGCGATCGCGAAGACGCCAGCTGTCATGGTCCAGAAGGTGATCGGAATCCGCTTGCGAAGACCGCCCATGTTGCGCATGTCCTGCTCACCGCTTAGCGCGTGAATGACCGAGCCCGCTGCAAGAAACAGCAGTGCCTTGAAGAAGGCGTGCGTCATCAGGTGGAAGATGCCGGCCTCGTACGCTGCGACGCCGCAGCCAAGGAACATGTAGCCGAGTTGCGAGACAGTCGAGTAGGCAAGTACACGCTTGATATCATGTTGGACCATGCCGATGGTCGCGGCGAAGAACGCTGTGGCGCAGCCGATGATGGCGACGACGTCGAGCGCGAAGGGCGAGCGATCGAAGAGCACGTGGCAGCGCGCAACCATGTAGACGCCGGCGGTGACCATGGTCGCCGCGTGGATGAGCGCGGAGACCGGCGTAGGACCTTCCATGGCATCCGGAAGCCAGATGTAGAGCGGAATCTGCGCCGACTTGCCGGCGGCTCCGACGAATAGCAAGAGGCAGATGGCAGTAAGGAAACCGCCGGTGAGGCCTGAGGGCAGGGCATTAACCTGGCCGAAGACGTTCGCGAAATCCAGGTTGCCGAAGTGCGCAATGAGCAGGAACATCGCGAGCAGGAAGCCGAAGTCGCCGACTCGATTGACGATGAAGGCTTTTTTGCCGGCGTTTGCGGCGGAGTCACGCTTGAAGTAGAAGCCGATGAGTAGATACGAGGCGAGGCCGACACCCTCCCATCCAACGAACATCAGCAGGAAGCTCGAAGCCAGCACCAGCACCAGCATGAAGAACATGAAGAGGTTCAGATAGGCAAAGAATCGCCAGAAACCCTCTTCTTCAGCCATGTAACCCACCGAATAGACGTGAATCAGGAAGCCGACGCCGGTAACTACACCCAACATGATGAGCGTGAGGTGATCGACGGCAAAGGCGAAGTTGACCTGGAAGCCGGATATCGCGATCCACGGAACGCCCGAGATGTTGAAGTGGTCGGGTCCGCCGGCCGACCTCATATAGATCCAAAGCTTCAGGACGATGAGGGCAGGCAGCAGCGTCGCGAGGAGCGCGACGGTGGAGATGAGCGCGCGCGGGAGCTTGCGGCCGAGCGTTCCGTTCACGAGGAAGCCGGCGAAGGGGAGAGTCGGAATGAGCCAGAGCAGAGTATCGTTCATGCGGTGTGCGGGCTCGCTAGTCCTTCATGAGGTTGACCTGATCGACGTTCAAGGTCTGGCGTGCGCGGAAGAGCGCGATGATGATCGCAAGGCCGACGGCAGCCTCTGCCGCGGCGACGACCATGACGAAGAAGACGAAGATCTGTCCTTCGATGCGATGCCACATATGGGCGAAGGCGACGAAGGTCAGGTTGACGGCATTGAGCATGAGCTCAATGGACATGAAGATCGTGATGACATTGCGCTTGATGAGAAAGGCGCAGACGCCGATGGAGAAAAGAACCGCGCCGAGGATGAGATACCACGCGATGGGAACCATTTAGCGGTCCTCCTTGCGGCGAAGGCGCTTGGAGATGAGCACCATCGCCAAGCCCGCAGCGGCGCCGAGAGCGAATGACAGCCAGGAGTCGCGTGAACCGCCAAAAAGAAGAGCCGTGAGAACAACAGTCATAGCTATTGCTCCTTCCTGGCGAGAACTACAGCGCCCAGAATCGCAACGAGGATCAGGATGGAGGTCACCTCAAACGGAAGCAGCAGTGAGGTGAAGAGTGTGTGCGAGAGAACCTCGATATTGTTAACGGTGCTAGTCAGATAACCGCCGATTGGGCTGCCGCCAAGGTGGTCGCGCTCGGAGAGGAACACGAACGTCAGCAGGCAGAAGATCGCCGCGGCACCGGGGAAGCCTGCAATGGTTGCGGCCCGCGAGAACTTGGAGGCGGGGCTTGTGTCCTCTTCGCCTGCGTTGAGCAGCATGATCACGAAGACGAACAGCACCATGATGGCGCCGGAGTAGACGATGACCTGGGCGGCCGCGAGGAACTCTGCTCCGAGTGACCAATAGAGCACGGCCAGCGACATCATCACGACGACGAGCGAGAGCGCTGAGTTAATCGGGTGATGCTGCAGCAGGAGATTGAGCGCTCCTGCAACCGCGAGCAGACCGAAGATGATGAACAGGGCGAGTTCCATCGTTGCTGTCTTTAGGGTCTTTCTTCCGTACGCGTGTACTTTCGATTGTAAAACGCGCTGCGTTAACGGCTCGGTGCGGCGCGAGGGTGTCTTCAGCTGCGGTAAGCGAGTGCCAGGGCCGTCGCCAGGATGTTGAGAATGGCGACGGGCATAAGGAACTTCCAGCCGAAGTTCATCAGCTGGTCATAGCGGAAGCGCGGAAGCGTGCCACGCACCCAGATATAGAGAAGAAGAAAGAAAAGAATCTTGATGACGAACCAGAAGATCGGAAGGATCGCTCCGATGACCGTGCCGTTGAGAATCGCGACATTGTCGAAGATGTGCCCGAAGGGTGAGTTGGCTCCGCCGAGGAAGAGCAGCGTGGCGACGCACGCAACGGTGATCATGTTCGCGTACTCCGCCATAAAGAACATGGCGAACTTCATCGACGAGTACTCGGTGTGATAGCCGGCGACGAGCTCACTCTCGGCCTCGGGAAGGTCGAAGGGTGTGCGGTTGGTCTCCGCGTAGGCGGCCATGATGTAGATGAAGAAGGCGACGATCTGGAAGCCGCCGAGGATATTCCACGAGAGCGCACCGTGAGCCGACTGCGACGCAACAATATCGCGCAGCCGCAACGAACCTGCGCGGAGTACGACGCCGACAAGCGACAGCCCAAGTGCGAGCTCATAGCTGACAAGCTGCGCCGACGCGCGCAACGAGCCGAAGAGCGAGTACTTGTTATTGGAACTCCAGCCGGAGAGTGCAACACCGTAAACACCAATCGAAGTGATGCCGAGGATGACCAGCAGGCCGATGTTGATGTCGGAGATCTGGAAGAGATCGACGGCAGTGCCGTTCACGTGGATGAAGGTCTGATGGCCGAAGGGCACGACCGCGATCGAGACCAGCGCGCAGGAGAGCGCGATGAGCGGCGCGAGGATGAAGAGCGGGCGCTCAACGGCGAGCGGCATCATGTCTTCCTTGAGGAAGAGTTTGATGCCGTCGGCCAGCGGCTGCAGCAGGCCGAAGGGACCGACGCGCGATGGCCCCCAGCGGTTCTGCAGGCGGCCGAGAACCTTGCGCTCGAGCAACACGGTGTAAGCCACCGCGGTGAGCGTGATGACCAGCACGACTGCGATCTTGATGATGCTGATCAGCAGGAAGATTTGAAATGGCGTCAGATGGCTCATTGATCAGAGATTCGAGGTCGCGTTGGTTAGTCGGCTTCGGCGAAGTGGTCGGCAACCTCGCGTTGTTCGTGCTTCTGAATGTCGAGGAGCATGGGCGAGTACTTCGTGAGAGAACCCGAGGTAAAGAGCGTGTCAGACGACGGAAGGACGAGGTCCTTGCGCGCAGTGGCATTCGAAATTTGGACAAGTCCGGAGCTGGCCGGGCTCAGGTGCTGGTCATTGCCGCTCAGCAGTTGCAGGCGCAGCAGTTTGTCGTAGCCGGGCACAAGCCGCTGAATCTCATCGAGGATCGCGAACGGATCAAACGGCGACAGCTTGGGCTCGAGATTGTTCGCCGTCAGCCAAACGGAGTGACGGTCGGCCTCGCCGGACTGCGCTCCTCGGGACTGGCCAACATCAGCGCGCAGTCCTTTGCCAAAGGGAACCAGTGTCTTCACAGGGTGCCCCATCTTATCCGCAAGGCGGACGATCAGTTCAAAGTCAGTGCGGATCCCCGCCTTGTCGGCAGCTTTATTCACGAGCTGAACATCGCCGTAGCTGTTCGTAACAGTGCCGGACTTCTCGTAGAGCATCGCGGCAGGAAGCACCACGTCGGCGATCGCGGCGGTTTCGGTGAGGAAGAGATCCTGGACGACGAGGAAGGTATTCTGCAACGCCTCTGCCGTCACGCCGTAACGCGAGACGGGATTGGAGCCGACAACATACAGTGCTGCCAGATTGCCGGCGTTCGCCGCGTCGAACATCGCGAGGATGTCGAGGCCGGGCGCCGTTGGTGCGTTGTACTCCGAGGCGAGCGCCGAACCGCCGGAGCCGTCGGAATTGAAGACGGGTTGGTAGCCGGGAAGCAGATCCGGCAGCAGACCCATGTCCGATGCGCCGCGCGAGTTCGCATAATCCGCCAGGCACGCAAACTTCGCGTTGGGCAGAGCATTGATAAGCCTGGCGAGCTCGCCATCGCGCAGCTCGTTGCCCACAAGCACAACGAGGTTCTCCTCACCGCGAACCGACGAGCGGAAGTTCGAGAGCTCATCGGCCTGCGCGATGACTGAGGCTGCGCTCGCTGAAGCATCGTCGCCCGCGAGATATGTGACGAAGCTCCCATAAGCGAAGGGCGCAACCTGGATAAACGCGCGAGCCTGCCGGCGCAGCTTGATCTCGTCCGTGTTCGCGACGTAGATACGCGCCTTATTCAAGCGCACATTGCTGCGCAGATTCCAGGCAGTTAGCGGCGCCTGGTTGGTCGGATCACCGCCAATAACCAGCACTGCCTGCGCGTCTGCAACGTCACGCTGCGAAGCGAAGCGGCCGGTTGTTCCCTGAAGTGCGCTCGCCAGCGTAACAAAGTCGGCCGTCCGGTGATGGTCGATGTTATTCGTTCCCAGCACCGTGCGCGCGAACTTCTGCAGCAGATAACTCTCTTCGTTCGTCGTGCGGTTTGAACCGATGACCCCAAGCGACTGCGGCCCGCGCGAATCGCGCAACTCGCGCAGCTTGTTTCCGGCGAAGGTCAGCGCCTCCTCCCACGAGACAGTCACAAGGGGGCTGCCCTTGCCGCCATTGCGAATCATTGGTTGCGTCAAGCGAGCTTCGTTGTTCGCAAAGTCGAACGCGTAGCGTCCCTTGTTGCAGAGGAAGTCGCCGTTGATGCCGCTCTTGTCGCGATTGTCGCCGCGGATGATCTCGCTGCCATCGTTGACGGAGCGCACACCGAGCGTGGTCTTGCAGCCGTCGCCGCAGTGCGTGCAGATCGTGGCTACGTGGTTCATCTCCCACGGCCGCGTCTTGTACCGATAAGTGCCGGAGGTCAGCGCGCCCACCGGGCATGCGTCGATACACATGCCGCACTGCTCGCAGTCAACACGAGCCAGATGATCCGGCGAGATATCAGCCGGAACATTCGGCGCAATCACGGACGACGAGCCCCGGTTCTGAATGCCGAGCGCGAAGACGTCCATGCCCTCACCGCACATGCGCACGCAGCGGTAGCAGAGGATGCAGCGCGGGCGGTCGAAGAAGACAACCGGCGACCACTGCTGCTCGTCGCGGTGGTTCTTTGGCTCCGTGTAGAAGCTGTCCGCCGCGCCGTACTTGAACGTCATGTCCTGCAGTTCACACTCGCCACCGGCGTCGCACACCGGGCAGTCGAGCGGATGATTGCCAAGCAGCAGCTGCAGCGTCGCCTTGCGCGCCTGCGCAATCTCCGGGGTCTCGGTCTGGACGACCATGCCTTCGGCGACCGGTGTCGTGCACGCGGTCTGCAGCTTCGGCATCTTCTCAATGCGCACGACGCACATGCGGCAGGCGGCCTGCAGCGACAGCCCCGGGTAATAACAGAAGGCCGGCACCTCGATCCCTGCGGACTTGCACGCGTCAATGAGCAGCGTGCCCGCGGGCGCCGTGAGCTTCTTGCCGTCTACTGTGAAGGTTACGTCTGGCATGGTGTTCCTTTAATGGGTAGCCTCGGTGTGCTTGTTTGCATGGGGCTGCGACTGAACCTGCGCAAGGGCTGCCTCGACGACCGGCACTATCTCTCTCGGGTCGCCGTCCTGTGCGTTGGCTCCGCAGATCACCTGTTGCTTGTGGTCGGTCACCACGACAATCGTTGGAGTCCAATTGACGTTCAACCGGCGTCCGAGGTCGACATCAGCATCGATCTGTTTTGCAAGCGAGCCGTCAGGATCGATCACGAACGGCATCTGTTTGCCATGGCGTTGGAGCCATGATTGAGTGAATTGGAGAACGTCTTCCTTGCTCGCGATCTTCATCTGCGCGGCGAAGAGATCAGTTCGGAACTGGTTTGCGAGCGCAGGACTGATCCGATCCTGGATGTAGCGAGCGCACACGGCTCCCTCATAGGTCCATACGTGGCCGGGGATAGGGAGGTCATAACGTTCGATGGGCACATGCGTATCAGCTGCTGCTTGCAGTTCGATAGGATGGGCCGCGGCGCAGTGAGGGCAACCGAGGTCCTCAAATACAACAATGGCGACCTTACTGTTGCCCGGCGGCTTGAGCAGGGAGAGATTCTTCAGAACGCCTGCAGGAGCCTGCGAGGTGAATTGGGCGCGAGCAGCGACGGATAGACACAACGCGGCGGCAAGACTTGCGTATCGCAATGCTTGAGACCAGCGCATCGTCAACCTCCTGTCTGTGCCGTTCCGTTTCACCATAACTAATGGGCTCCTGCAAGTTCAGGTTCGCCGACCGGTTGGATCTGAATGAGCAGCGGTTCGGTGCGCTTGCCCTCGAGATACTCCTCAAACTCCGAGCGAAACTTCTTGATGAAACCGAGCGTAGGCATTGCTGCCGCATCGCCCAACGGGCAGAACGTTCGGCCCATCATGTTCTCGGCCAGGTACTGAATGTTGTCGATGTCCTTCTTGTTACCGCCGCCGGCATGAAAGCGCGTCAGCGTCTTCTTCAGCCAGTCCGTGCCCTCGCGGCATGGGATGCACCACCCGCAGCTCTCATGCTGGTAGAACTTGATCGTGCGCAGCGCAAACTCCACGATGGAGACAGTCTCGTCCAGGACGACGATGCCGCCCGAGCCGAGCATCGTGCCCGCCTTGGCCATCTGGTCGAAGTCGAGCCCGACGTCGATCTCATCGGCGCGCAACACCGGGCATGATGATCCGCCAGGAACCACCGCCTTCAACTGCTTACCATCCTTGATCCCGCCCGCGACTTCGTAGATCGCCTTGCGCATCGAGTAACCCATCGGCAGTTCATAAACGCCGGGATTGTTTACGTGCCCGCTGATGCCGAACAGCCTCGTTCCGCCGTTGCGCTCTGTGCCGAGCTTGGCGTAGGCCTCGCCGCCCATAAGAAGGATGTGCGGCGCATTGGCAATCGTCTCGGCATTATTGATCACCGTAGGTCCGCCGTAGAGGCCAACGACGGCAGGGAACGGAGGCTTGATGCGCGGGACGCCGCGCTTGCCCTCAAGCGATTCCATCAGCGCCGATTCTTCGCCCACCTCATACGCGCCCGCGCCGGTCTGCGTGACGATCTCGAAGTCGACGCCGTCCTTGCCGAAGATGTTCTTGCCCAGGAAACCGCGCGCGTATGCATCGGCGACGGCCTTCTCCATAATCTTGAGCAGGTAGCGGTACTCGCCGCGCAGATAGATGAAGCCCATCTTTGCGCCGATCGCAAGGCCCGCGATGACCGTGCCTTCGATCACCGAGTGTGGATCTTCGAGGAAGATGACGTGATCCTTGCAGGTGCCGGGTTCGGACTCGTCGCCGTTCACCAGCACATACTTGGGCTTCGCGCTCTGCTTCGGCACAAAGCTCCACTTCATGCCCGTGGGGAAGCCCGCCCCGCCGCGCCCACGCAGCCCGCTGGCCTTCATCTCATTGATGATCCAGTCGGGACCCTTTTCGATGGCGAGCTGCGCAGCCTTGTAGCCGTCGAGCTCGAGATACTTGTCGATATCGGCCGCGCCCTGGCCGAAGCGGCGCTTGAGAACGATGACTTCGTCAGGATGGGAGACGAACTCGGGCATTAGCGCACGTCCTTTCCGCGGCCTTCCGCGTAGTCGTCGAGCACCTTATCGAGCTTCTCGGGCGTCAGGTTGTCGTGGAAGTCGTAGTTCACCTGCACCGCCGGAGCCCAGCAGCACGCCCCGATGCACTCCACCTCTTCCAGCGAGAACAAACCGTCGGGCGTGACGCCTTTGTGTCCGATGCCGAGCCGATGCTTGCAATGGTCCAGCAACTCATAGCCGCCGCGCAGCATGCAGGAGATGTTCGTGCACACCTGCACGTTGTACTTGCCCGCAGGCTTCGTGCGAAGCATCGAGTAATAGCTCAGCACGTTGCGCACGTCGAGCTCGAGCAGGTCGAGCCGCTGCGCCAGTTCGGTGATGACCTCGTCTGAGACGTAGCCGACCTCGTCCTGCGCATAAAGCAGCATGGGGACGAGCGCCGAGCGCTTGACGGGATAGATCGTCACCAGCTTGTCGAAGCGGGCGGCGAGCTCGGGAGAGAAGATCGTGTTGGCGATGGCGGCCATAGTTGAATCCAGTTGCTACTGCGGTTCGTGGAGTATCTCGCGTGCGAACTGCTCGGCTGCGAGGTCCATCTCCTGTTGCGTACTTCCTACTGTTGCCGTGCCGTTCTCGTTCAACTGAAACGCGAGCGGCGGATGATTGCTGGCGGCTACCTCATTCGGCGTGAAGCGGAGCCAGCGATTGCCCACGCGGAGGGTGATCTCATCTGCACTTACTTCAACAACTGCGTGCTGCGTACTGTTGAGTCCGTGAGCGGCTGCGTAGCTGCGAAGCAGAGACGCCCAGGAAGTCCAGAGTTCGGTGTGGAGGTTCGCGATCAATCGGCGGCGCCCCACTTTTTACTTCGTGACTTCCAAACGTAAAGGCCCACACCCAATCCAAGTAGAAGATGCCATGTGAGATTGATTAGGGCTCTTGCGACAGAGCTGCCATCCAGGACATTGATACAAGCCCACAGCAGATTGCTTGCGATAAACAGCGCCAGAGCAATCCAGATCAGCCGCTTCCGTCGAGCTTCATTCATCGATCGATCGCTCCCAGCACAATATCCAGTGACCCAATCACCGCAACGACATCCGCGATGAGTCTTCCCTTGCACATCACTTCCAAAGCCTGAAGATTCGCGAAGTCCGCATTGCGCATGTGCACGCGGTAAGGCTTCGCCGTGCCGTCGGAGACGACGTAGTAGTTCATCATGCCGTGCGGCGCTTCAACCGAGCTCGTCGCCTCGCCCGCCGGAACCTGGAAGCCTTCCGTGACGATCTTGAAGTGATGGATCAGCGACTCCATCTGGGTCTTCATCTGCTCGCGATCCGGCAGGATAATCTTCGGCGCGTCGGCGACGTACCGGCCCTCGGGCATGCCGTCCAGCGCCTGCAGGCAGATCTTCGTCGACTCGCGCATCTCTTCCATGCGCACGATGTATCGCGCCCACACGTCGCCGTCATTCGACACCGGCACCTTGAACTGAAACTTCTCGTAGCTCGAGTACGGCATGTCGCGGCGCAAATCGAAATCCACACCCGACGCGCGCAGCGGAGGCCCGCTCACGCCCAGTGCAATCGCGTCCTCCTTCGAGATCCAGCCGACACCCTTCAGGCGCCCCTGCCAGATCGGATTCCCGTTCAGCAGCCCCTCGTACTCGTCGATCTTCGAAGGGAAGCTGACCAGGAACTTGCGAATCGTATCGAACAGCCCCAGGGGTGGCTCCATTGCCACACCGCCGATGCGGATGTAGCTGGTCATCATGCGCTGGCCGCTGACGGCCTCGAACACGCGCATGAGCTGTTCGCGCTCGCGGAAGCAGTAGAGGAAGACAGTCAGCGCGCCGATATCCATGGCGTGCGTGCCCAGCCACACCAGGTGCGAGTTGATGCGCATCAGCTCGTTGAAGAGCACGCGCAGCCACTGGGCGCGCGGCGGAATCTCCAGCTCAAGCAGCTTCTCGACCGCCAGCGCGTAGGCGGTGTTGTTCGTCATCGGCGCGAGATAGTCGATGCGGTCTGTCAGCGGCACAACCTGCTGATAGAACTTCGCCTCGCACGTCTTCTCGATGCCCGTGTGCAGATATCCAATATCCGGCGCCATCGAGATCACCGTCTCGCCGTCGACCTCGATCACCAGGCGCAGCACGCCGTGCGTCGACGGATGCTGTGGCCCCATGTTCAGGATCATCGTCTGGTCGGAGAGCGGGTCCGAGCCTTCGGGCTTGTGGTGCGTCACCGACTCCTCGACGACGTCCTCGACGCCGGGGATGATCATGTCCTCCGCATTGCGCATCCCGCTCAGCGTCGCTCCGGTCTGCTGCGTATTCACGCGGCCGGCAAACGGCGAACGCGGTGCGTCGGGATCAGGAGTCGCAGTGGTGGGCTTCTCAGGAGCTTCAATAGCCATTAGCGGTAGCCCTCCACGGGATAGTCCTTGCGGAGCGGATGGCCATTCCAGTTGTCGGGCATCATGATGCGCGTCAGCCGTGGGTGTCCCGCGAAGGTCACGCCAAAGAGGTCGAAGACCTCGCGCTCATAAAAATTCGCCGCAGGCCAGACGCCGGTGATCGAATCGATCGTCGGCGTGTCGCCCTCAAGTCTGACAACGATGCGAATCCGCTGCTTCAGCCCGTGCGAAAGCAGGGAATAGCTGAGCTGAAATCGTGGCTCCGCCGGATACCAGTCGACGCCGGTCAAATCCTCGAAGAAGTTATAGCCGGCGGCCTTCGCAGCCTCGCACGTCTGCACGATGGTCTCCGGCGCGACCGTCAGCGTCAGCTCGCCGCGGTCCCACTTGGCGTCGGTAATCAGATATTGCAAGCCTTGAATAGCCGCGTGGTCGGCGAGTGCTGCAGCGACAGCGTCCTTGCCGAAGATGGCGTCGGGTGTTGCGGGAGTGTCAATCGATTCAGGCATGTTGATTCTGGCTAAAAACCACTCCGAAAAGATCAAAAATTAAAGATCGGCCTTGTCGTTCGACCAGTTGAGGACGCCCTTCTTCCAAACGTAGAAGAGCCCCACCGCTACAAAGCCGAGGTAGACGAGCATCTCCCAGAAACCGAAGAACCGCGACCCCGTGATCCCCGGCAGCTTGCGATAGATGACCGCCCAGGGCAGCATGAAGACCGCCTCGACGTCGAACAGGATGAACAGCATCGCGACCATGTAGAAGCGCACGGAGAACCGGCCGCGAGCATCGCCCACCGGGTCCATGCCGCACTCATAGGCGCTGAGTTTCGTGCGCGAGCGCCGGTGTTTGCCGAGGAAGAACGAGGCGCCCACCATGAAGCACGCGAGACCAATCGCCACCACGATCTGAATGGCGAGCGGAAGGTATTGCCAGATGTATGGATTGCTCTGCATGGCCATCTTTGAGTGTAGGAGCGAGGTCGTCAAGGGTCAAGGCGACGCAATGAATCGCAGATGTGACTAAGGTGTAGGAGTGGGAAAACTAACAGTTGAGATTCTTGTAGTTGTGTTCGTGGCGTCGGTCGTTCGTTCTGCGTTCGGATTCGGTGAAGCGTTGATCGCAGTGCCGCTGCTGGCGCTGTTTTTGCCAATCCAGGTCGCGACCCCGCTCGCCGTGCTGATCTCGGTGGCGATTGCGGCGGTGATTCTTGCGCAGGATTGGCGCAAGGTTCATGTCAGCAGCTCCGGCTGGCTGTTTGTGCCGACGCTCGCAGGCATCCCGCTAGGCATATGGATGCTCCACAGCGCGCATCAGGAGTTGGTAAAGGGCGCACTGGCCGTCGTGATTATTCTCTTCTCCGGGTTCTTCCTCCTGGGCAAACGTCCACCGCATCTGGAGCACGACAGTCACGCGTGGCTGCTGGGCTGTGGCTTCGCGGCAGGCGTGCTGGGCGGAGCATACGGCATCAACGGTCCGGCGCTGGTCGTCTATGGTTCCATGCGGCGATGGTCGCCACAACACTTTCGCGCCACGCTACAGGGCTATTTCCTCCCCGCAAGCGCCATAGGCATGCTCGGCTACCGCGTCTCCGGACTGTGGACGGCTGAGATTACGCACTACTTTCTGATTGCAATGTTTGCTGCGCTCCCCGCGGTCTTCGTTGGGCGCTGGTTGAACCATCGCATGCGCGGCGATGCGTTCCTCCGCTATGTACATGCGGGCGTGGTGACAGTAGGAATCGTCCTGCTGGTCCAGGCTCTACGCCATCGCTAACACATCAGAAGAAACCGCGATACCACGCGAGCATCGGCTCCGCGAGCAGCGCAGCCAGCAGGCCGCCGATACACAGAAATGTGCCGAGCGGAATCTGACTCGACGAACTTGCGCGCCGGCGCGCGAGCAGCACAATGCCATAGAGCGCCGCCAAAATCACGCCGACGAAGAACGCCAGCATTGCCGGCGCGAACCCCAGAAACGCCGCAATCATCGCCATCAGCTTCACATCGCCGAGCCCCAGGCCCTCGCGATGCCGCAGTGCCTTGTACAGCGCGCGAACGAGCCACGGAATCGCTGCGGCTACGCAGATGGCCAACACCCGGCCCCACACAAGATGCTCCGGCCCTGTCAGAAACACATCGCCCTGGCTTGCGAATGAACCCGGGCTCGACAGTCGCAAGTGACTTTGCGGATTCAGATGGATGTCGCCCTGGCCGGGCGCGAGAAAAATAGCCTGCACGCATACGATGAAAAACCCAATCGCAGTTCCCGTCAGCGTGAACGCATCCGGCAGCGTATGCGTCTGCCAGTCCATCACCAGCAAACCGATCAGCAGGAAACCGAGGATCGCCGTTCCAATAGCGATGAGCCAGATCGTGATGATTTGGTCACTAGTTTGGACGTGGCCTACTCGATCGCTCTGCGAAGCGGCCTGAAGCGCTGGCACAAGCCAAAGAGCGACCGCAAACCACAGCCCCGTCGCCAGCTCCACCGCCGGATACCGCCCCGGAATCGCCGCCTTGCAGCTCCTGCACTTCGCCGCCAGCAGCACCCAACTCAGCAGTGGCACATTGTCATACCACCGGATCGTCGCCAGGCACTTCGGGCAGTGCGAGCGCGGTTTCACGACGCTCCGGTGCTCCGGCAGTCGCGAGATGCAGACGTTCAAAAAGCTGCCAAAGAGCAGGCCAAGAAGAAACGCAGGAAGCTCAAAGGCAAGCGGTGTCAACATTGCTTTGAGTATAGGTCGTCATACGCATGCTCCCGCCTTGGTCGGCCACCGGACAAAGCGGCATGCGTCAACAAAAAACGCCGCGACATCGCCGCACCAAGGGAGGTAAACTCCCGTCGAGTTGCCCGAGGCTAGCCGAATATCTGGCAAAACTCACAGAGCGCCAGAGCAACATCCAGCTCAGCGTTGGGTTCCAATGTAAGGGAACCGGCTAGAACTCCGGAACCCGCCTTGAAGTATCGGGCCGAGGAGGCAAAAAGATGCGGTTTCTCAAATACATTGCGTTGCTGGCTGTACTTGGGGTCGTCCTGATGCCGACCGCCAAGTCGAGCGCTCAGGTTTCGGTGGGGATCGGAATCGGCGCCCCGGGGTATCCCGCGCCGTATCCCTATGCTCCGCCCGTCTGCTCCTACGGCTACTATGCCTATGCGCCCTATGGCTGCGCGCCCTATGGCTACTATGGGCCGGGCTGGTTCGTAGGCGGCCTCTTTATCGGCGCAGGTCCGTGGTATCGCCCGGGCTTCTACTACTACCACGGAGGCTACTATCCATATCACGCCGCCTACGGCTACCACGGTGGCTACTATGGCCACGGTGCGGTTGGCTACCGCGGCGGCGCGTACGCTGGCGGAGTCCACGGATATACCGGCGGTACCCATGCCTATGTCGGCGGCGGAGCCCGCGGATTCTCCGGCGGCAGTGCACACTTCTCCGGTGGAGGCGGCGGCTTCCATGGCGGCGGCGGTGGTGGCTTCCACGGTGGCGGCGGCGGACGTCGCTAGGCCAAACGAGGTTGCAGACGGCTACCCTTCGGGGTAGCCGTTTTGCGTTCCTGGCAATTCAGACCTGGAACTTGAGCAACAGCAGCGGCACCACTACACCCGCCACAAGCGTCCCCGTTACCAGCAGTTTGTTGCGCTCGTACTTGTACGACATATACACACCCGTCGCCGTCGACGTCAGCAGTCCCACCGCCACCAGCAGGAAGAAGATCTTCATCGGCAAGTGCTGCTCCTGTTTACTGGCCAGCGTCACAGCCGGCTGAGCCGCACCCAGCTCACCGGCAGCATGATCGCCATGCCCACCCTCACGGGCAGCACCTTCCGGCGCCTTCCGCACCGGCATCACGGTCGTCTGTTTCTTGTGAAGCTGGCCAAGCTCCGCCAGCACTGCCGGCGGCTTGTACGAGCTTCCTGCGGCCTCATGCAGGCTCAGCGTCTGGACAGCGCCCGTAAATGCGAAAAACAGCAGCGCCGGGGAGATAAACAGACCAAAGTACAGATGGGTCTTGCGGAACAGGCGAAGAGCAGTCCCAGACTTTCTCTTCTCAAGAGTGGTTGTAGACACAGTCGTCGTAGACATTCTCTTCCATGATACCGGACCAGTTAGGTCTGATATCGCCAAGGCCGCAAAAAAGCCCTAGAAATCCACGTGCGACCGGACGCTGAACACGGCCACCGGACCGCGGTCCTGATTGTACCCAGGGTGCGCGATGTACTGGAAATCAAACGAACTGAACAGCCCTCGCCAATTGTGGGCGGTGTAGTAGGTCTCCAGGATGTCCTCGCGCGCATAGTTCAGCCGCCCATCGCCCAGCAGGAAGCCCAGCCCGCCCAACCCCAGGTACGCCTGGTGGTCGCGCTTGATTGCATTCGTCACCACTACCAGCCCCACGCGGTCGATCGGCCGCGACCACCGGTTACCCGCCAGGTCGCCGCCCACCTCGAAGGTCTCGTCGTCTTCGGTATAGGCGTAGCTCTCGTGCTGGCCCTCGTTCCACCCAAACCGCCCGAAGACCCGGAGGTCCTTCGGCAGCTCCTGTTCGAAGTTCGCCCCGACGCCGTACTTTACCGTCGTCCCAAACGGATGGTCGGTGATCACCGGCGTCGCGTCCGGATTCCCATTCGCCCGTTCCTCCAGCGCCTTCGCATTCTGCTCGCGGTAAACGCCCATGTTGGCGTGGTTCACGTACCCCAACAGCCGCACCGCCCCCTGCCGTTTCGGATCAAGCCATCGCGACAACGGCCCCCGTGCGTAGTCAACCTCGTAGTTGTCGCCCCGCGCCTTCCGCAGGCTCGACTGCAGGTCGATCCCGTTGGCCACCGTCGGCATCAGCGCCATTCCATAGCGTGCCGCCCACGGCCCATCGTCGTACTCGAGGATTGCCGCATACGTATAGCCGCGCGTGTCCGCCGCGTAGTCGTACGCTCCGTTGTTATCCACCGTCCAGTTCAAAAACTGCAGATGCGAATCCGACCCCGGATTGTTCTGATCAAACACATCCGGCAGGCTCATCTTGCCCACGCGCAGGTCAAGTCGCCGCTCCGGCACCTTTGTCGCGAGCGAAAACTGCGTCCGCTGCGCATCCACCATCTTCGACGTCAGCCCGATCGTCTGATGAATCTGCGCCCGCGCCACATACGGCGTCGGCCCCAGCTGCGGATTGCGCACCACATCGAGGTTCGTGAACCCAGCCAGCCCCAGCGCCTCGGAAATCCCGCGGCCGCCGGCCGACTCCAGGTCGAAGATCGCGTCCGTGTTGTAGCGAAGATTCCGGTGTAGTTGCAGCCCCGTAAAGATCGTCCCCACCAGCGACGTCTTGTACTCGCCCTGCGGCAACAGGGAATTGGTTCCCTGATACGGCGAATGAAACCCCGGATGTGCCTGGAAGATGATGTTCGCCTGCCCTGAGATCAACCACCGCTGGCCGTCCGGATGCGGAAAGACCGTCACCCGAGGCGAAGCAGCCGCAGCATGCGGCGGATCGCCCGCCCCAGCGTCGTTCGCGGGTGCAGGATCGCTTTGCGCACGCACCATCAGGGCAGCGAACATGCAGAGGCTCAGCGTCAGTCTTTTGATCGGGCGCAAAATCATCGGAATTTCAAAGGGGCTTACTGTACGACAGTTAGATGAGGACCAAATAAAAAGGCCCACTGCAGGAGGAGTCTCTCCGCAGCGGGCCGCGTTAATTCACTCTCATCAGCAGTCGCGTCGTTCTCCAAACGCGACCAGATGCCCGCGATCGGGCAGCGCTCATCGCCCGTCTCGACGAATGTGCGAGTCAGGCACATGCGGCTGAACTGGGGAAGGACCGCGTGGTTCTCTGCCGGGCGTACCCAGCGATTGATCAGGTTCTTCATCGGAGTTTTCCTCCTCTCCGCGCCATATCGGCGCTCCGTTGGATGTAGTATACCCCGGTAGGGTATCAAGCCACCATAGAATCGGAGACCTCGTGGAGATCGATCGCGAACGCATAAAGCTCATCAACCGCGCCAAGAGAATTCACGGCCAGATGGAGACCGTCGAGCGCAGCCTCCAGGAGAACCGAGACTGCACCGACGTCCTGATGCTCCTCGCCGCCGTCAAAGGCGGCATCAACGGTCTCATGGCCGAGATCCTCGAGGACCACATCCGCCTGCACATCGGCGGCCGCCCCATGTCTGCCGAACTCGGCGAAGAGCTCATCGATCTCGTCCGCGCGTACCTGAAATAGCCCGAGTCAGCGGCTCCTTGCTCCTGCGATCACCAGCACAATCCCACCCACCAGCGCGATCCCGCTCAGAATCGGCGGTATCGGCACCGTCTCCTTCTTCTCGTGCGAAACCTGAAGCGGCCCGAGGTCGACATCCTTCTTCTCGTGATGGAAGCTGAACCCTGCGACCGCAAACCCGACGATCCCAAGCAAAATAAGCACAACCCCAATCAAAGTCGCAGGCTTCATGAACACTCCTTCTCTCTTGTCTCTTTTACTGAGATGCATCTCGCTGGATGCGCCCCTTCCAAGCCCCGTTGACGAGTGAGTAGCCGCGCAGTACCCTGTCGATACACGGGAAAGGAGGATGGTCCAGCCTATGAAAATTGATTGTTCCAGTTGCAACACAACACGTGAGGTGACTGAGGCTTAGGGCGTCCGCCGCTCTAGACCTGGCAATTCTGGAATCTTCAGATACTCCTGCCGAGGCCCATCCAGCACGGATGCCTCAGGTCAATCTCAACAGTTCACCGCTGAAGGGCTCGCCTTGATCAAGGCGGGCCCTTCGTGTCTTTCCGGATGTAGCCGGCTCGCCTCTTCGTGAGGCGGGCCTTTGTGTCTTCCGGCCTAGAATGAACCTATGAGCCACGCCGTCCTTGACCCCGCCGAGCCCTCCACCACCACCGACGATCTCATCATCGCCGGCCGCCGTTTCCGCTCGCGCCTCATCGTCGGCACCGGCAAGTACAAGGACGGCCCCGAGACCGCCGCCGCAATCGAGGCCTCCGGCGCCGAGATGGTCACCGTCGCCGTTCGCCGCGTGAACCTCGACCGCTCCAAGGAATCGCTCCTCGACTTCATCGACCCCACGCGCTACTTCCTCATGCCCAACACCGCCGGCTGCTACACCGCCGACGAAGCCATCCGCGCCGCCCGCCTCGCCCGTGAGGTCGGCCTCTCCGACTGGGTCAAGATCGAGGTCATCGGCGACCAGCCCACCCTCTACCCCGACGTCCAGGCCACCGTCGAAGCCACCCGCGCCCTCGTCAACGAAGGCTTCACCGTCCTGCCCTATACCACCGACGACATCGTCTTCGCCAAGCGCCTCATCGACGTCGGCGCTGCTGCCGTCATGCCCCTCGGCGCACCCATCGGCACCGGCCTCGGCATCGCCAACAGCTACACCCTGCGCATGATGCGCGAGCTCATCACCGAAGTCCCGCTCGTCGTCGACGCCGGCCTCGGCACCGCCTCCGATGCCGCCCTCGCCATGGAACTCGGCTTCGACGCCGTCCTCCTCAACACCGCCATCGCCGGCGCAAAGAACCCCGTCCTCATGGCCTCCGCCATGAAGAAGGCCGTCGAAGCCGGCCGCGAAGCCTTCCTCTCCGGCCGCATGCCCAAGAAGCTCTACGCCAGCGCCAGCTCGCCAATAGAGGGCATCTCGCGGTGACGATCACGACGAAGCGCCGAGTGTTGTGGCTGTCCGCGCTCGCTCTGTTGATCTTCTCGCTTGTTTGTACGACGGTATGGCTTCCAGTTGCTGCGACTGTGGGAGACGCCTACGAGAACCAAAAAGTGGTTCACCCCTACAGCGCCCAGCAAATGGCTGAGTGGAAACAAATGGAGCGCGCTGCAGATCCTTGGTACTTCGCAGCGGGCGTGTCGCTCCTCTGCTCGATCGTGCTACCGTCTTGGCCGTGAACTCAAAGAGAGCGATTCCGAGCAAGTAGCCGCTCCAGCAACCCCCGCTTCACCTCGGGCCATTCGCTCGCCACAATCGAAAACCGCTTTGTATTCCGCGGCGTAAAGTCCGCGGCCATTCTGTGCGCGCGCAGCACGCCCTCGAACTTCGCCCCAATCCGCAGAATCGCATTCGCCGACCGCTCATTCCGCTCATCCGTGCATAGGTGCACGCTGCACATCTTCCATGTCTCGAACGCATGCGTCAGCATCAGCAGCTTCGCCTCGGTGTTCGCCGCCGTCCGAATCGCCGAAGCCGTCAGCCACGTGTAGCCGATCTCGCCCGTATCGAACACATGCTCGCCGCGATGCACGGAGCCTTCCGGCCAAGGCCACCGCTCCAATTCGAAGAATCGCGTCGACCCAATCACCTTGCCGTCAGCCTTGCGAACCGTCACAAACGGCAACGCCGTCCCTGCATCTCTCCACGCGAGCGCCGTCTCGATGTACTTGTCAACTGACGCACGTCCCACCGGCACCAGGCTCCACGTGTACAGCGACGTGTCCGCCGCCGAAGCCTCGACCAGGGCAGCCGCATGTTGCCGCTCCAGCGGATCCAGCCTTACGTGTTGCCCCTCAAGGGTTACAAGTTCCATCCCCATGACAACAAGCTTACGATGCCGTCCTCACAATCGCTGCCCGAAGCACACCAGATCGCCATCCGGCGCAAGGATCAAAAGCTCGCGCTCGCGATACGGTTTGTCCGCCGGGCCGTGCACATCCCCCTTCGGCAGCTTGTCCAGCTTCGGCTTCAACTCCGCATACAGCGCATCCACATCGCGCACGTCGAAGTAGTACCGAAAGTTCCGCACGCCGCGGGGAGCATCCGCTGCATTCTCCCGCCCCCAAACGCGAATGCCGCAGCCGTCGCGTTCCAGATACGCATAGTCCCGCACATGCATGTGCGGAGTGAACCCGAGCACCTCTTCAAAGAACCGCACCGCTGCGTCGAACTCCGAAAGAGGAACGTGCATGAACGGTGTGGCCTGGATGAGATTCGGCATACGGGTGGCTCTCTAAGAAGTTTTCGCCTTATTGCAGCGTGTACATCGCGAGCCCGCTCAGCAGCTTCGGATAAAAGTCGGTCGACTTCTGCGGCATTACCTCAAGGTTCAGCGAGACATCCTTCATCTGCTCCAGCGTTACCGGCTTGATCAGAAACGCGACGTCGGCCTTCCCACTCTTCACGCGTTCCACCGACTCATCCGCCTCGCGATAGTACCGGATTTTCTCGCCCTTGCGAACCGTCTCCTCGTCGAGCCCCAGCAGCTTCTCGATCACCGCCTTGTGCAACTGCGTCACATCGAGCTGTTGCTGTCTCGGCGAAAGCTCCGCAATCAACGGTGCAATCGCCTCAGCCTTCGGCGTCAGCAGCAGATTACCTTCGCGTGTCGCCGCAACGAACGCCACTCCCGCGGTCTCGTTCAACTTCGCGAGTAACTGCAGCGGCGTCAGCGACCCCGCTAACTCCTTCACGTCGAAGTACTGCTTCGCGCTTTCTTTAAACCCCCGGAGACTGAATCCATCGATCCCTGAAACCACACGATGCGTCGGCAGAATCGTAATGCCGGGCGCATCCATGTTCACGAACGTCATCATCATCGCCTGCTCTGGAAACGCGGGCTGCGGAAGTCCATCCGGAGTCATCTTCGGCGCTGCCTTCGGATCGACATGCTGCTCTGCCGCGCGCTCATGCATGTACGCCACCGACGTCTCATACCGATGATGCCCATCGGCAATCAGCAGCCACTTGTCCTTCATCGCGTCCAGCACGTGCTGAATCAGCGTCGGGTCCGTCAGCTTCCACACCCGATGAACCACGTGGTACTCATCAACAATCTCCAGGTCCGGCGTTCGCGCATCGTGCCTTACATTGGAGCCGCTGCTCGCAACCTCTGGCGGGGCGTCAAAAATTACACGCTCCGCCGTGAACGTCGGATCGGAATACAGCATGTAGATCTGCTCGCAGTACGCGCGTGTGGCTTTGAACAGCGCCAGCCGGTCCGACTTGTGCTTCGGAAACGTCTGCTCATGCCGGAACACAACCTTGTCGGCGTAGTCAGAGAGCTGTCCTAGCGCGATGAACCCACGCCGCTCGCGAATCTCTGCCTCGACTCCGGTTGTTCCGCCGGTGCCGGGTACGGTGTACGTCTGCGAGTAGCCATACAGTGCAGGCGTCGTCTCCTCGCGCAGGATGTGCTCTGCACGCCACTTCTTCAGCGTCTCGGCCGCGCGGGTGTAGACGTTCGTCTCATCGTTGTCATCGGTCTGCTTCTTGCCCAACACAATGCGAACGAGATTGTAGGGGCTTAGGTTGTAGTACCGTTCCTGCATTGCCGAGTCGATCTTGTCGTAGGGCTGCGTCACGACATCGGCCATGTTCACAGCGGTGGGGTCGTACCGGAGAGCGCGAAAAGGAAACAGACGTGCCATCTCTCCATTGTACGAAGAAGGGCCGCCTCGAATCTCCGCTTACACTTGTCGGATGGTCTTGAGAAAGGCTATTGAAGCGGACTATGCCGAGGTCATCGATCTCGCCAACCTCGCCTATCGAGGCAGAGAAGGCGCAGTGCCAAGCTGGAACATCGAGAAGGGAATTGTCGGCGGACAGCGCCTGGACGACTCCTTGTTGAAGGAGGAACTCGCCGCAAAACCGGACGGTGCGTTGCTCGTCTACCGCGAAGCCGCTGATGGTCCGCTGTTAGGAACAACGTGGTTGAATCCCGAGAGCGATGACGTCTGGTCGATGGGACTACTGACGGTGCGGCCTGAGTTGCAGAACCAGCACCTCGGACGCCGGCTGCTCGCCGCAGCTGAGGCCTACGCGAGCGACCGCGGTGCAAAGCGCATGCGCATCGGTGTGCTGCACGTGCGCGACACGCTCATCGCCTGGTACGAGCGCCGAGGCTATCGGGCAACAGGTGAAACCGAACCCTATCCCTCCAACGATCCTCGCTTCGGAACACCGCTGCGCGAGAATCTCCACTTCCTCATCATGGAGAAGCAGATCTGATCGCGCTCTAACCGCCTGCAATCGCCCCCAGGATAATCAGTGGTTCTCGTCCTGCGATAACAGCCTCGGGCAAAGGATCATCCGGCGAATCGTGCGACAGGTCTTCGTTGCACGCGAAGAATCGAATGAACGCGCGCCGGTCCTGCGTCGTCTGATCGCGAATTGTTCCGCGCAGGGTTGGATGCGTGTCCTCGAGCGCATCGAGCACCCGCCGCAGCGTCACAGGCGAGTCAATTCCAAGCGAAACCTCGTGACCAGTGGTGATCTTTGCGTGACGCAGCAGGGGTGCCGGGAGTTCGACGCGGATGCGGCTCATGCAAGCGTCTGGACCTCAACCGAGAGCACAGGCGGCAGGTGCTCGGTGATGGCGGTCCAGTCGTCGCCACCGTTGGATGAGCAATAGACCTGTCCGCCGGTAGTCCCGAAGTAGATGCCGCAGTCGTCGAGCGTATCGACGGCCATGGCATCGCGCAGGATGTTGACGTAGCAGTCCTGCTGCGGCAGTCCCTTGGTCAGCGGCTCCCACTCGTTGCCTCCGGTGCGCGAACGAAAGACCTGCAACTTGCCGTCGAGAGGGAAGTGCTCGGAGTCGGACTTGATGGGCACAACGTAAACCGTCTCGGGCTCATGCGCATGCACGTCGATGGCGAAGCCGAAGTCCGTCGGCAGGTTCCCGGAGATCTTTGTCCACTGATCTCCAGCGTCATCGGAGCGCATAACGTCCCAGTGCTTCTGCATGAACAGCGTCTTCGGCTTCTTCGAGTTCATCGCGATGTGATGAACACAGTGACCAACCTCTGCCGTCGGATTCGGAAGGAATTTCGAGTTCAGGCCCTTGTTGATCGGCTTCCAGCTCTTGCCTGCGTCGTCGCTGCGGAACGCTCCTGCCGCCGAGATCGCGATCACAATGCGATCAGGATTCGTAGGGTCAAGAAGGATTGTGTGGAGGCACATGCCGCCGGCACCGGGCTGCCACCCGGGCGCGGTGGCGTTGGTGCGCAGACCGGACAGTTCGGTCCAGTTGTTGCCGCCGTCGGTGGACTTGAAGAGGGCGGCATCCTCGGCCCCGGCGAACACGGTGTCGGGGTCGGTGAGCGAGGGTTCGAGGTGCCAGACGCGCTTGAACTCCCAGGGGTGGGGGGTACCGTCGTACCACTGGTGGGTTCCGGGGACGCCGTCGTAGGTGAAGGTGGCGCTGACGGGGTTCCAAGTCTCGCCTCCGTCGTCGGAGCGCTGGACCTGCTGGCCGAACCAGCTGGAGGACTGGGAGGCGTAGATGCGGTTGGGGTCTACGGGCGAGCCCTTGAGGTGGTAGATTTCCCAGCCGGTGAAGTGCGGCCCGGAGATCTTCCAGTCCTTACGCTTGCCGTCGGAGGTGAGGACGAAGGCGCCTTTGCGGGTGCCTGCGAGGATGCGAACAGAGCTCATCAGGGTCTTCCTCGAGTGTGGAAATCGGGTCTAGCGGACTCGATGAGGATACGCCGAGGAGTGGTGGAAGTTCTGAGAATTTCGTTTGGCTGGAGGGTACCCCCTCCCCCCGTCACTTTTTGCGCAAAGTCTTCCATCGAAATACTTTAGGGGTGGACCTAAAGCGTCTCGATGGTGCGCATAAAGCGCGATGCCCGGCTGTGCCGGGCAGTGGATCTCCTAGTTTTAGTTTAAATGGCGTGTCAAGTGGCGAGCAGGGGTAACAATGGGCGTCAGCGCACATGCAACTCTTCGACAGCCACGCGAAGGTGCTGGCCTCTTTTGCGTTTTGTGTCCTGCTGACCCGATCGGCCGGTGCGCAGTTCAGCGACCCACGGAATTACCAGAATGTTCCGGTGGGGGTGAACCAGATGGAACTGGCCTATACGTATGTGCGGGCGAACGCTTCGATCGATTCCGCCATTGTCATCGAGGGCGCGAAACTCGACCTGAACCAGGGAACGATCAGCTATACGCGCTACTTCGGCCTCTTCGGTCGAACGGCGTGGGTTGCGCCGGGCATTCCGCTCGCCGGGCTTGACGGCTCGATCTCGGGCACCAGCGTCAGCGGAGCGATCGCCGGTGCGGGCGACTCGAGCTATGAGTTCGCCGTGCTGTTCAAGGGAGGACCGGCGCTGAACCCGGAGGAGTTTGCGAACTACAAGCCGGCGACAACGCTGGGCATGAGTGTCGTTGTTACTGCGCCCACAGGCCTTTACAGAGCGGAGAAGATTCTCAACCTCGGTTCCGACCGGTGGTCGTTCCGGCCGGAGATTGGCGTTTCCTACCCCTTCGGGCCGGAGCAGAGGTGGGTGCTCGATGGGTACGCGAACTGCTACTTCTACACGGACAACACCTCGTACCGCGGCACGGAGGTGTTGAAGCAGGGCCCTTTGCCGGGGTTCGAAGGACATCTCAGCTACACGTTCAACCCGAGGATTGTGGGCTCGCTGGATACGCGCTACTCGTTCCGCGGCGAAACGACGGTGAACAACCTGGGGCAGGACGATTCGCAAAGGAACTTCGTTTTCGGCAGCGAGGCGATCGTCACGCTGAATGCGAAGAACCAGCTGACATTCCTCTTCGAAAAATCGCTGGTTCACGAGAACGGGCCCGCAGCGACCGGTGCCAGCGTGAGGTACGACTACCTTTGGGGACGAGGGTACAAATGAGTGCGTGGCGGTTAATTGGAGCGCCCGGACACCTCGTTCGCCGTGCCCGGCAACTAGCGGTAATTCTGGTCAGTGACAGGGGCAGATCTCGCCCTTGCGCGCCTCGTTGGCTTCACGCAAGACAATAGGGATAAGAAGAATGGCAGCCAAGGAATCAGCCCACGCAATGTGGAGCAGGTCGTTTGCCAGCAGTCCCGCCAAGGCAATCCAAGACATATATGCACACACGCTGCTCTGCACTGCGTCGGCCTTCAGTGCGCGGCTCCGGACCTGCTCTGCCAAACGGCGCTTTGTCCTGCCAAGAACGGGCATGATGAATGCGGTGGCTAGCATGAGAGCGATGCCAAGCCGGGATGGTTCAGGCCGGAAATGATCGACGAACAAACTGAGGGTGGCCGAAGCGAGGATGTATATCGACAGCGCGTACAGAAGTATGGCTGTGATGGCGCTTGCGGTTTCTTCTGCGGAGCGACCGACGCGAAATCGGTTGAGCACGATGATCGCCGAGAAAAGCTCTATACCGCTGTCACCGGCGAATGAAATCAACGCGACGCTGTGCGCTCTAATCCCTGCAAAGGCGGACACGGATAGTTCAACGCACATCCACGCGATGGTGACGATTTGGACGATGTATATAGTTCGCTGCTGGGCGGGGGATGAGGTTGTGATGACGTCGGGTTGCTTTTCTGCGTATTGCATTGAGGTGTGCACTCGCTGTCTATGTTATGTGTCAGCGTGAGGTGAACACGCATCGTTCTCCGACTGCCAGAATTGATAGTTTCAGCCGGGCGTTCGCGAACGTTAAGATGAGCACGGATTCGTGTGAACTCCTGAGGGGCGGAGGTTACCGGCGTGGCACCCGCGCAAGCAACGTCGAGGCAACATCCGCCGGGCCTGGCAGGCCAGTTCGGCGGAGCGGAGCACGATTTTTCGCTGGTAACCGGAGGGCCGCTCTTCCAACTGTTCAGGAAGGCGCATCTTGTCGTCGATCCGCTCGAACTTCTCTATCGTCGGATCGTCGTGATCACGGCGGTCGTCTGGCTGCCCCTGCTGTTTCTGTCGTTATGGGACTTCTTCTCAGGCCGAGCCGTCGAGATTTCGTTTCTCCGGGATGTCGAGGTTCACGCGCGATTTCTGGTGGCGCTTCCGGTGCTTATCTTCGCGGAGGTGATCGTGCATTCGCGGCTGAAGCCGGTTGTCCGGCGCTTCGTCGACCGGCGAATTGTCGTCCCTGAAGATCTGCCGCGTTTTGAGGGGATGATCGATTCGGCGGTGCGGCTGCGCAATTCCAACGCGATGGAGATCGGTCTGTTGGTCGTTGCGTACGCCTTCGGCCTGTGGCTGTGGGGCATTCGAATCCCAATCGACTCGGCCACCTGGTATGCGATGCCGGGCGGACGCTGGCACCTGACTCCGGCGGGCTACTGGTATGTGTTTGTCAGCATTCCCATCGTTCAGTTCATTCTGCTGCGCTGGTACCTGAGACTGTTCATCTGGTTTCGTTTCCTGTGGCAGGTATCCCGGCTCAAACTGCATCTCGTTGCTACGCATCCCGACCGTTGCGCGGGACTCGCCTTCCTGGGTGGGGGAACGTATGCGTTCAGCCCGCTGCTCTTTGCGCAAGGTGCGATGCTGGCGGGCGTGGTTGCCAGCCGCGTGCTGTACCACGGCCAGAGACTGATGTCCTTCAAGATGCAGATCGCAGGGTTCGTTGCCTTCTTCGTCTTTGCGATCCTTTGTCCGCTGGTGATGTTTACGGCGCAGATGTCGCAGGCAAAGAGAAAGGGATGGGCCGAGTTTGGCCAGTTTGCGCAGGACTACGTGGACGAGTTCGAGACGAAGTGGCTCAAACACGCTTCCTACAAGGCTGACGAGGAACTCGGGTCGGGCGACATCCAATCGCTGGCTGATCTGGGCAATAGCTACAGCATCGTGAACGAGATGCGTTTGGTACCCGTGAAGCTGGATGATATCGTGCGCCTGGCGGCAGCGACGGCTGCGCCGTTTGTGCCGCTCCTGCTGACGGTGTTCTCGCTGGAGGAGCTGGTGATGAGGTTCGTCAAGGCACTGTTCTAAGGAGTTGGAGAGTTCCGCAAAGGTGAAGGCCGCCCGGAGGCGGCCTTCAGTGTGTTGCGAGAGCGGTTAGAAGAACAGTGCGGCGAGGGCTTTATAGGAAAAGCGGTGCAAGCACCAGGGTGATCGTCGCCAGCAGTTTGATGAGGACGTGGAGGGAGGGGCCGGCGGTGTCCTTGAAGGGATCGCCGACGGTGTCGCCCACAACCGCGGCCTTGTGGGCTTCGGAGCGCTTGCCGCCGTACTGTCCGGTCTCGATGAACTTCTTGGCGTTGTCCCAGGCGCCGCCGCCGTTGTTCATCAGCATGGCGAGCAGGATGCCCGCGATGGTGCCGACCATGAGCAGGCCGGCGACGGCGGTGGCTCCGCCGAGGTTGACCGGATGGCCGTTGATCGTGGGGACGTTGGACATCTGGCCGGCGGTGAGGACGACCGAGCTGGTGCCGTAGGCGGAGGAGAAGTTGCGGAAGATGAGACCGACCGCGACAGGCAAGCCGACGACGAGAAGGCCGGGAAGCACCATCTCCTTGAGTGCGGCACCGGTGACGATGGAGACGCAACGCGCGTAGTTGGGCTTGGAGGTGCCCTCCATGATGCCGGGGTTCTCGCGGAACTGATCGCGGACGTCCTGCACGACCTTCTGTGCGGTGCGGCCGACGGCCTTGATGGCCAGCGAGGAGAAGAGGAAGACGAGCATCGCGCCGAGCAGCGCACCGACGAAGACGGGGATTTCGGCGAGGTTGATGTTGGTGAACGACCAGCCGTTGGGCATGTAGCCTGCGGGCCCGGCGGCCGTGACCTTGTCGACGACGATGGTGCGGACCTCTTCAAGGTAGGCGGAGAAGAGCAGGAAGGCCGCAAGCGAGGCGGAGCCGATGGCATAGCCTTTCGTCAGCGCCTTGGTGGTGTTGCCGGCGGAGTCGAGCTTGTCGGTCTTGTCGCGGACGGAGTCGGGCTGGTGGGACATCTCGATGATGCCGCCGGCGTTGTCGGTGATGGGGCCGAAGGTGTCCATGGCGAGGATGTAGGCCGCGGTGGAGAGCATGCCCATGGTGGCGATGGCGGTGCCGTAGATGCCCTTGGCGTAGTCGGAGATGTTGGGGAGGTTGACGCCGGCGAGCGCGCGGACGCCGCAGTAGTAGCTACCGAGGAGCGCCATGGAGATGACGACCACCGGAAGTGCGGGGGTTTCCATGCCGACGGCCAGGCCGGAGATGATGTTGGTGGCCGGGCCGGTGAGCGAGGACTCGGCGATGAGCTGGACCGGACGGTAGCGGCTCTCCGTGTAGTACTCGGTGATCCAGACGAAGAGGAAGGCGGTGGCAAGGCCGATGACGCCGCAGAGCGAAGAGCCAGCCGGGTTCTACGCCGGGACCGTTGAGCATCTTCCAGACGATGACGCCGAAGCCCGCGAGCGCGACGATGGCGGTGACGTAGAAGCCGCGGTTGAGCGCGTGCATCGGGTCTTCAGTTTCTTTGGCGCGCACGACCGCGACGCCGATGGTCGAGGCGATGAGGTTGATGGCGTGGACGATCAGGGGGAAGAGGATGCCCTTGATGCCGAAGACGGGGTAAAGCGCGGCGCCGAGGATCATGGCGCCGACGGTTTCGGCGGCGGTGGACTCGAAGATGTCGGCACCACGGCCGGCGCAGTCGCCGACATTGTCACCGACGAGGTCGGCGATGACGGCGGGGTTGCGGGGGTCGTCTTCGGGGATGCCGGCTTCAACCTTGCCGACGAGGTCGGCGCCTACGTCAGCGGCCTTGGTGTAGATGCCGCCGCCGAGCTGGGCGAAGAGCGCGACGAGCGAGGCTCCGAAGCCGAAGCCGACGAGCTCGTAGACGACCTTTGTGGGATCCGACGTGCCGCCGTACGCGAGGAAGAGGATGCTGACCCCGAGAAGAGCGAGCGCCACGACGACGAGGCCGGTGACGGCGCCTCCGCGAAGGGCAGCCTGCAGGGCTTTATTCAGCGAGCTGCGGGCGGCGGCTGCGGCGCGGATGTTCGTCCGGATGGAGACGTACATGCCGGTGAAGCCGGCGATGCCCGAGCAGGTGGCTCCGACGAGGAAGCTGATGACGGTGCGGAGCGCGTAGGGCGCGGTGCGCGGCGAGGCGTGGTAGCCGAGGAAGACGATGACCGCCAGGATGACGGCGATGATGCCGATGGTCCGGTACTGGCGGGCGAGGAAGGCTTCGGCCCCTTCGCGGATGGCATTCGATATCGCCTGCATGTCCTCTGTGCCCATGTCCCCGGCAATGACCGAGCGGGCGATGAGGAGAGCGACGAGGAGCGCGAGAACGCCGACGGCGAGGGCGATCCAAAGCCAGACGGTGTCACTGCTGGAGATCGGGGTGGCGGCTGGGGAATAGTCTTGAAGGGCGAGAAGCAGAGCCGCAGGTGCGCCGAGGTGCATGAACAGGTTTCCTCCTGAAGTCGTGCAGGGGTAAAAAATGGGTTTTCGGCCGGGTGACCGCTGGGTGTACCGGAGTGACTCCCTTGTGGGGAGACTGGCGAATTAGAGCATTATGAGTGCGAAAGGGTCAATTTGATTGAATCACGACCGTTCCGGGCAGTGAAAAACTCGGTTCCGGGGAAGATGACGGGACCGTTTTGTTGGATGATTTAGTTCGCCCTCCAGTTGGCAGGTTTGCCAGTTGCTATTGATTCGGGCGGGCGCGGAGTCTAACGAAGCAAGGGCGTGGTGGCACTGGAGATGACGGGATGATTCTCGCGGGCCGGTGGCGTCGGGGTGTTGGTCTAAAGCCGGAACAGTGCGATAGTTATAGTCCACGGGATCCACGCGGTGTCTGGGGAAGAGGCGCGCGGAGGACGAGGTGCCGTATGCGGTGCTTGCAGTTGGGCCTGGGTCAACATGGTGGGTCGAGCAGCGGGCTGAGGACATGCGCTGTGTTGCTGATGCTGTTGGCGCTGTGGACAGCGGGCGGAGTTGGCTCAGCATCGGCGCAGGAAAATCCGCTGGGCGATGTGAAGACCCCTGCCCCGGGGACGCCGGCGGAGCCGAAGGACAACCGGCCGCTGGTTACAGGGAAGGATGTCGGCACGAAGGCGACGAGTTCGCCGGGCGCGGAGATTCGTGTGGATGTGAACCTGGTGCTGGTGCCACTGACGGTCACCGACCCGATGAACCGTCTGGTGACGGGGCTCGAAAAGGAAAATTTCCAAGTCTACGACAACAATAATATTCAGACGATCAAAAGCTTCATGACCGAGGATGCGCCGCTGTCAATCGGGATCATCTTCGATCTGAGCGGAAGCATGCAGTCGAAGTTTTTGCGCGCGAGGAAGGCGCTGTCGGAGTTTCTGCGCACGTGCAATCCTCTGGATGAGTTTTTTGTGGTGGGATTTAATGACCGGCCTGCGCTTTTGGTGGATTACACATCTGATGTGGAGGACGTCGAAGCACGTATGGTGATGCTGCACCCGCAGAACCGGACGGCGCTGATCGACGCGATGTACCTGGGTGTGAATAAGTTGAGGAGCGCGAAGTACTCGCGCAAGGCGCTGCTGGTGATCTCGGATGGCGGTGACAACCGGAGCCGGTATACAGAGGGTGAGCTGACGAGGATCGTGAGAGAGAGCGAGGTGCAGATCTATTCGATCGGCATCTTCGATGCGTTTGCGCCAACGGAAGAAGAGGTGAACGGACCGACTCTGCTGAATGAGGTGTCGGAGTCGACAGGTGGGCGGCTGTTCCGGGTGATGGATATGCAGGATTTGAGCGATATCGCTCAGCGCATCAGCGAGGAGCTGCGGAACGAATACGTGATTGGCTACACGCCGACAGACAAACGGCGCGATGGGCAGTGGCGCAAGCTGCGGGTTAAGCTGATGGAGCCGCCGGGATTGCCCCCGCTGACGGTGCACAGCCGCGAGGGGTACTATGCGCCGACGCAGTAGGTGGACGACCGCAGGGGTTTTCGCAGGGTGGATGCTGCTGTGCGCGTCGGCGGTGGGCGTGAGCGCGCAACAGGCGGCAGCTCCGGCCGCCGCAGCCCCAGCGCAGGCGACAGCTCCGGCGCTGCAGAAGCAGACGCAGCTGAACGTCGACAGCGACCCCGTGCCCTCGCCGGACCCGGACACGAAGACGGCAGCGCCGACGCCAAAGGAGCCCGCGAAGACGGGAGAGATTACGAAGGAGAACGGACGCTACACGCTGCGCACGAATGCATACGAGGTGCGGCTGAATGCTTCAGTGATCGACGCCAGCGGGCAGGTGGTGGAGAACCTGACGCAGGATGCGTTTCATGTGTATGAAGATGGCGTGCCGCAGACGATCATCGGCTTCCGGCATGAGGATGTGCCGGTGTCGCTGGGGATTCTGATCGACAGCTCGGGGTCAATGTACGACAAGCGGGCGGCGGTGGATGCGGCGTCACTGGACCTGGTGAGGCTTTCGAACCGGCAGGACGAGGCGTTCCTGGTGGACTTCAGCTCGGAGGCGTACATCGACCAGGACTTCACGAGCTCCATCGAGAAGCTGCAGCAGGGCCTGGCCTACATCAAGTCGAGCGGCGGGACGGCGATGTATGACGCGGTGATTGCGTCGGCGGATTACCTCTCGAAGAATGCGAAACGCAGCAAGCAGGTTCTGCTGATTGTGACCGACGGAGACGACAACGCATCGAGCGGAACGCTGGAGCAGACCATCCGTCGCGTGCAGGATCTGGATGGTCCGGCCATCTATTGCATCGGGTTGCTGTTTGGCGAGGATGTGAGCCACAGCGAGGCGCGGCACTCGCGCGAGGTGCTGACAGAGCTGTCGGCGCAGACGGGAGGGCAGGCGTACTTTCCGAGGTCGCTGAAGGAGGTGGATGGGATTGCGCGTGAGGTGGCGCAGGATATCCGCCAGCAGTACACGATCGAATACCGGTCGACGAAGTCCCCGGAGCTGGGCGGTTACCGGCAGATTCACGTGGAAGCGAAAGAAAAAGGCTACCGAGGGTTGCAGGTGAGGACGCGCCCGGGATATTTTCCGAAGGTCGCTGGAGCGGGTGGGGCAAGAAGCGAGACTTCTGGAAAGTAGAGCGTAGTCGACAGCGTGCGAATCGGAACAGATATTACTCAGTTGGTGGGGCACACGCCCATGGTGCGGCTTGCGAGGTTAGCGGGCGCGGATTCGGCGGAGGTGTGGGCGAAGCTGGAGACGATGAACCCGGGCGGGAGCATCAAGGACCGCGCGGCGCTGGGCATTGTGCTGGATGCGGAGCGGCGCGGTGTGCTGAAGCCGGGAGGGACGATCGTCGAGGCGACCGCGGGGAATACCGGTGTGGGGCTGGCGCTGATCGGCGTTCAGCGTGGGTACCGCGTGAAGCTGTTTGTGCCGGAAGGGTTCGCGGAGGAGAAGTGCTTCCTGATGCGGGGTCTGGGCGCGGAGGTGGAGCGCACGCCCGAGGCCGAGATGATGAGCGGAGCGATCAAGCGGGCGCTGGCGTTCGAAGAAGAGACGCCGGGCGCGTTTGCAGCATTGCAGTTTGAGAACCCCGCGAACGCGGACTTCCACGAAGAGACGACGGCGGAGGAGATCTGGTCGCAGATGGAAGGGCGCGTCGATGCTGTCGTTATTGGTGTTGGGTCCGCGGGGACGTTCACGGGCGTGGCTCGATGTTTCAAGAAGAAGAATCCCGGAGTGCTGACGGTTGCGGTGGAGACGCAGGGAAGCATTCTGCAGGGCGGCGAGCCGGGGCCGCACAAGGTGGAGGGAATCGGCGTGTCGTTCGTTCCGGCGAACTTTGACCGCAGCGTGACGGACCGGATCGTCATGGTGAGCGATGACGATTCGTTTGCGACGGTGAGGCAATTGGCGCGCGTTGAGGGCGTGCTGGCGGGATCGAGCTCGGGCGCGAATGTGTTTGCGGCCCTGCAGGTGGCGAAGGAGCTGGGGCCGGGCAGGCGCGTGATTACGGTGGTACCGGATTCGGCGGAGAGGTATCTGTCGAAGGGGATATTGGGGGAGTGCGAGTAGGTGACTCTCGTGCTGAAGGGTTTTGCGCTATCAGTTCCGAGATGCGAGTTGCGAGATGCGAGCTGGAGTGTGGGAACGCTCTGTTTTCCCCCGCTGTGTAGTCTGTGCATCAGATGATTTGCATTGGATTCTGAGGGAGAGACAAGATGCTGGAGTTGAGCACGGTTAATGACATCCTTGCGGGCATTGCCAAGCGTGACGGTGAGACGGTCGCGATGTGGAAGAGCGATCAGGGATGGGAGCCGATCACGGCGAGCTCTATGTATGGGCGCGTGCGCGCGCTTGCCGCAGCGATGGAGAGCTGGGGGATCAAGCGCGGCGACCGCATCGCGATTATGAGCGAGAACCGCTGGGAGTGGCCGGTGATTGACTTTGCGGCAATGGCACTCGGACTGGTGGACGTGCCGCTGTATCAGACGCTGACGCCGGAGCAGGTGGGGTACATGCTGCGCGACTCGGGCAGCAAGGTTGTCTTTGTTTCGACGCTCGAGCAGTACGAGAAGGTCGTCGGCGCGGGCGAGCTGCCGGCGCTGGAGCGCGTGGTGATCTTCGATGATGGCAACTTTCCGAATGCGTTGAACTTGAGCAAGCTGCTCGAGAACGCGCCGCAGTTGGAGGCTCTCGATGCGGCCTTCGATGCGAAGCTGGGCGAGACGAAGCCGGAGGAGCTGGCGACGATCATCTACACGTCCGGCACGACCGGCGATCCGAAGGGCGTGATGCTGACGCACAGGAATCTTTGCGACAACCTGCATCATTCGACGGACGACCTGCAGATTGCGAAGAGCGATTCGGTGATCTCGTTTCTACCGCTGAGTCATGCGCTGGCGCGGCACCTGGACTACGCGATCTATGCGCATGGCGGAACGATTGCCTATCTGCCGGGGTTTGACCGCCTGCCCGCGGCGATGAAAGAGGTGAAGCCGGCGATCTTTCTTGCGGTGCCGCGTGTGTTTGAAAAGGTCCGGCAAGGTGTCGAGGGCAAGGCCCATGGCATGCAGAAGCGCATTCTGAACTGGGCGCTGAAGCAGGGCCGCACGCAGCAGACGACGATCGTCGCGGGTAAGGAGCCGGGGTCGCTGTTCTGGAAGATTGCGAACAAGCTGGTGTTCTCGAAGATTCGCGAGGCGTTTGGAGGGAACGCGAAGTTGTTTATCTCCGGCGGAGCTCCGTTGGGCAAGGAGACGACCGACTGGTTTCTGAGCGTGGGAATTCGCGTCTTCGAGGGCTACGGCATGACAGAGACCTCGCCGGTGATTTCGCGCAATACGTTTGCAGCGTATCGGCCCTATACCGTAGGCACGGTGATTCCGAACCTGGAGACGCGGCTGGCGGAGGATGGGGAGCTGGAGGTGCGCGGAACGTCGGTGTTCGCGGGCTACTGGAACAACGAGGAGGCGACGAAGAAAGAGTTCACGCCGGACGGCTGGTTCAAGACCGGCGACATCGCGAAGCTCGAGGATGGATTTCTTTCGATCACGGACCGCAAGAAGGAGCTGATGAAGACCTCGGGCGGGAAGTACATTGCGCCGCAGCCGCTCGAAAGCCGGTTGAAGGTGGATGCGCTGGTGGGGCAGGCGGCGCTGATCGGCGACCAGAAGAAGTTTGTGAGTGTGCTGATCTCGCCGAACTTCGATGCGCTGGAGAAATGGGCGAAGCAGAACGGTGTGGCCGCGGGGGATCGCGCGAAGCTGGTGCAGGATGCGAAGGTGCAGCAGGTGTACAAGGGCATCGTGGGCAAGGCGAACGAGGGCTTGGCGCATCATGAGACGATTAAACGGATTGCGGTCGTTGCCGAGGAGTGGACGGTCGAGTCGGGCGAGCTGACGCCGAGCATGAAACTTAAGCGGCGCGTGATCAGCGAGAAATATAAGGACAGGATTGATGCGTTGTATGGGTCTGGGAACGGCGAGTAGCGCGAAGGTGTGGAGCTGGGTCGTTGTTGCGGCGATTGCGAGTGGGGCAGCCGCGCAGCAGGTGGGGGTTGTCCCGACCGATCACTACGGGCCGCCGATGTGCGTGGCGGGACCGAGGCAGGGACACTCGGATGCGCTGGAACAAGTGCGTGGCGAGCAGAAGGATGCGCTCGCGAATCCGGGGATTGTGTTGTCAGATGAACCGCTACCGAACTTCGGGGTGGAGCGATACAAGCTGGCGGAGTACGGCGAATGTACGGGCAATAGCGGCTGTTACTGGGCGGATCTCGACGCGCAGTACAAGCGGGCCGAGACGGAGCTGGCGAAAGAGATCGCCGCAGAGAAGCAGAGCGAGAAGCTGGCGATCGTGATGGATATCGACGAGACGACGCTGACGAACTACTGCGAGATGCGGCGCGAGGACTTCGGGTATATCGGTTCGATCTACCGGCCATGGGAGGTGAGTCCGGAAGCGGCGATAGCGATTCCGGGAGCGCTGAGGTTCTTCAACAAGGCGCGCGAGGCTGGCGTATCGGTGTTCTTCATCACTGGAAGAATGGGAAAGCCGGACCCACGCGTGCAGTACATCGGCATTGGCGACGAGACCGCAGCGACCGCGAAAAACCTGGAGGCCGCAGGCTTTCATGGGTGGGCCGGGCTGCGGCTGCGGAATGGCGAAGAGAATCACATGCCGACGATCGCGTACAAGACAGAGGAGCGGCGAAAGATTGTGGCCGATGGCTACCGGATCATCCTGAGCCTGGGCGACCAGTGGAGCGACCTGCTGGGGGACCCGCAGGCGGATGTGAGCGTGAAGCTGCCGAATCCGTTCTACTTCATTCCGTAATGGCGACGAATCCCGGGCCCGTGTGAGAGTATCGAAGGACTCTATGGGGCTGTTGGAACGCGCGAAAAGGCAGGGTGGGCGATATCTGAATCCGGTGCCGACGGTGCTGGGTGGATTCGGGCTGGCCTTCAAGGTCCTGCCGTTGTACTTCAAGAACAAGGCGGAGCGAGAGCCGAAGGTGCCGCTGGGGCCGTTCCGCACGGACGTGCGCGTGTACCGGCGGCCGCCGGAGAGCGGTCTGCGCGTCACGTGGTTCGGGCACTCGTCCATGCTGCTGGAGATCGACGGCGTGCGCATCCTGGTGGATCCGATCTGGGAGGAGCGGGCGAGCCCGGCACAGTGGTTCGGGCCGCAGCGGTTCTTTGCGCCGACGATGCCGCTGGAGCAGATGCCGGAGCTGGACGCGGTGCTGATCTCGCACGACCACTACGACCACCTGGGCGCGCTTGACCGTAGGGCGGCTGGCGCGGATGAACTCGACGGCGAGGGCAGTGTGGGTGACCTCGGCAGGCGTGGGGCAGGCTGTTGCGGCGGTTTGGCGTGCCGGAGGGCCGAATTGCCGAGCTGGACTGGACGCAGAGCACGGAGGTCGCCGGCGCCGAGCTGGGGAAGGGCGTTCGGATCACGGCGTGGCCGGCGAGACACTTTTCAGGCAGGATGCTGTGGGACAGGTTCCAGACGCTGTGGAGCTCGTTTGTGATCGAGGGGCCGCAGCACCGGGTGTACTTCGGGGCGGATTCGGGGTGGTGGGAGGGGTTTGCGGAGATCGCCGCACAGTACGAAAAGTTTGACCTGACGATGCTGGAGATTGGGGCGTTTCATCCGCTGTGGTCGGAGATTCACCTGGGGCCGGATGGGGCGGCGCGGGCATATGAGTCGATGGGCGGCGCGGCGAAGGCGGGGCCGCTGTTCCCGATTCATTGGGGGATGTTCAACCTGGCGCTGCACGGCTGGAGGGAGCCGATCGAACGGCTGGAGCAGCTGGCGGCGGGCAACGGAATGCGGCTGTGGACGCCGGAGCCTGGAGTGCCGACGGAGGTCGTGGAGGGCGGCAAGCGTTCACGCTGGTGGGTTAATGAACTCTGACGTAAGTATATTTATATGTATTACTTGACAGATTATCTTCAAGTCTGAGTTTACGTTTTGTGACTGCTGGTTACCCTCGTTATGAAGTCGGCAAGAACCGGGGAAAGCAGGAGAGAACCGGGTGATTCCGCTTGTGTGCGGGGGGAAAACGGGGTACAAGAGGATTCGCGCTGAAATGTACGCGCGGGTTCCTGAGAGCTTTTTGAGATCCCTCGGATTTCTCACGATTGGAGATTGGCCATGGCATTAGCACAGGCACAGCCCGCGCTTCGCGAGGTGATGGATATCCGCCAGGCAGCGGAGTACCTGGGGATCAGCGGCGACACACTCTACCGTTACGCGTCGGAGGGCTTCGTGCCGGCGTTCAAGCTCGGCAACCGGTGGCGCTTTCGCAAGAGCCTGCTGGATAGCTGGATGGATGAGAAGAGTGGGGTTAAACCAGCGGTTCAACATGTCGACGTAACGAAGAAGAAACCAGCAGGTAAGGCGCGGTAGTGACGTGGAGTCGACCAAGCTTCAGATTCCGCGCATATTAGGAATCAGCTGGTGGTGGCTTCTTGTGCCCAATCTCGTTGAGTGGCCAGTGAGAAAGGGCTTGCACGTCCCCTCGTGGATCCAGCCAGTCGAAGCGTGGTGGTCCTGACCTTGGGCAGATGATCTGGCTGAAGATAGCCGAGCCTCGGAGCCGTCACGCTCTATTGGTTTTTAGGGTTTGGGCTGCTCTATGAAATCGTTTTGCCGTTCGGCACCGGAGTGAAGCTCCCTACGTCGGCGAGCGATAGCTGCTGACCGTTGCATTCTTCGCCGCGGCATCCGCGTGCATTCTCGTCTTCCGCAGTGAACTCGGAATACCGTACTTCAATGTCGCTGATCCACTCGGGTTGGACTTATCGCGGGATTCGACCAGATTCTCAAGCTCTTTGTGTATAACGCGCTCTATACACAGTTTCACTTCCACAAGCTCTATAAGAAGCAGCAAAGGATCTATCGATCACTTTCTCTCGCGTGATCGATTCCCCTGCTTCCGCAAGAAGTCCTTGTCAGAACTGTGAGCCGATATCTTCATTTGCTCACGGAACCGACCGTCAGTGCGTGTGTGATTGCGCAGCCGGCGGAGCGGGTGTTCCGTCGGACCATTTGCTCAGCGGGATCATGAAGATCGTCATTCGCTCTTCAGGATCGTTTGCTGCGATGACGGGTGAGTCCGGCAGATTGGCTCCCCAGCTTTTGGCGGGAACTCCGGCAACGAAGAACATCAGGTGCGGACGCCAGGCCTTGTCCTGATCGTTCAGGTACTGCTGCTTCGACATCATGTAGGACATCGCTGCAGGTCCCAGCGGTGGAAGCTCTTTCTTGTCCAGCGTCGACTCGACGGCTCGGCCGATCTCGGCCTTGGATTTTCCCGCCAGCACCCACTTGGTCTTCAACACGATCAGCGCCCCATAGCTCTTCGCGGCCGGTGCGTTGAAGCAGATGGGCGCGCGCTGCTTCGGATTCCAGAAGTCCGGAAAGTCGGTTGAGCCCGACCATCCTCGCTGCACCATGCAGACGAAGCCATTGCTGCCCTTGATGGCAGTCGTGTATCCGTTCCGGCTCAACACCAGCACCTCGGCGGCATCGGAGATGGACTTTGGGGCGGCGGTGCGGGCGAGCGCGATCTCAGCGTTCTGGTCCGGCATGAGGTACTGAGCGAGCGGGGCCATAGCTGGATAAGGACCTTGCGCTCGTGCCTGGCTGAGTTGTGTCGGGCAAGGCGGTCTGCAGCGAGGAATGCCAGAGCGAAAAAACTCAGCAGCTTCTTTTGCATGGGACTCTCCTGTACGCATGCCCTCAGCTTTGGAAGAAACACCCGGGATGCCGGTCGAACTTTGGCGCTGATATTACAGCAGGAGGCGGTGAAAGACCCTCATGCCGGGAGAATCATTTAGGCGCGCTGCAGGGTGAAGTGGGTGATCTCGGCGGGGCAGTTGAGGCGGAGAGGAAGGCCGACGGTGCCGAGGCCGCGGTTGACGTAGAGCTCCATGTCGCCGAACTGGAAGGCGCCTTCGATGTACTTCTTGCCCATGGGCGGGAGGATGAGCGGGCCGAGGACTGGGAGGCGGACCTGGCCGCCGTGGGTGTGGCCGGAGAGCATCGCGTCGATCCAGGGGAAGCGCGGATGGCGGATGACGTGGTCGACGAAGTCCGGCTCGTGGCACATGAGGATGACGGGCGCGCTGGGGGCGTCGGGGACGGCGAGGTTGAGGTCGGGGTCGCGGGTGCCGGCGTCGTCGGAGCCGCAGAGCCAGAAGTAGTCGGAGCCACGCTGGATGGGAACGTAGCTGTCGATGAGCATGGGCGTGCCGTGGGACGCGAGCGGGGTGATAACGTGGCCGGCGCCTACGCCGACGTCATGGTTGCCGAGGCAGGCGTAGCGCTGGGGCGCCTTGAGGCCCTGGAGGACCTCGGCGGCGACGCCGGCGGCGCGCCAGGCGTACTTGTCCGAGGCGGGACCGCGGCTGACGAAGTCGCCGGTGATGAGAACGAGTTCGGGGTGAAGCTGGTTGATGACGTCGACGGCGTGCTGGAGGAACCAGGGCTCGGTGTACTCCTCGAGGTGGATGTCAGAGAGCTGAACGAATCGGAATCCGACGAAGGCGTCGGGGAGTTCGCGGATCCTGAGCGTGCGCTCGGTGACCTCGATCTCGTGGCGCGCGTGGGTGCCACCGTAGGCGGCGAGCGAGAGCCCGGCGGCGGATGCCCCGATGAGGAAGCTGCGGCGGGTGATGGTCCGCGCGCTAAGGTGATGATTTCCCGAGAGACGAACGGGCATAGTCCATGATACCGAGGGTTAGACGATGCATGCGAACGTGAGGGTATGAGGCCCGCTGCCCCAGTGAGCAAGCTCCCACCCCAGGGAACGAGTTCCCTGGGGACCCCGAGGCTCGTCGGGGACCCCGGGTAGAATCAGTTAGATGCAGCATCGACTGAGACGGCAGGCAGCGCTGGAAGCGGCGAGGGGTGCGGGAGCGGATGCCCTGGTGGTGACGCATCTGCCGGATGTGCGCTGGCTGAGCGGCTTTACGGGCTCGAGTGGGGCTGTGGCGTTGGGGCGCGGTGGAGCTGCATTGTTCACGGACGGGCGATATACGAGCCAGGCTCGTGCCGAAGCCACTGGACTGAAGGTCGTCATCGGGAAGGGCTCGCCGGGAGCGCAGGCCGCGATGTGGCTGACGGAGCGTGGGGCGAAGAGGGCCGGGTTCGATGCGGTGAATACGACGGTCGCGGGACTGGAGGCGATGCGGCGGGCATTGCCGGCAGGGCAGCGGCGGAGCTTCTTTGTTGCGACACAGGGCTTGGTGGCGAGGCTGCGCGAGGTCAAGGACGCGGACGAGATTGTGAAGATGCGTCGCGCGGCGGCGCTGGGTTGCAGGTTGTTCGAAGGCGTGCTGACGAACCTGAGCGCAGGGGAGACGGAGAACGAGATAGCGCTGATGATGGAGCTGGAGGCGCGACGCGCGGGCGCGGAGGCGATGAGCTTCGAGACGATTGTGGCGAGCGGGAAGCGGAGCGCGTTGCCGCATGGGCGGGCGAGCGCGGCGAAGCTGCCGAGGCGCGGGTTTGTGACGCTGGATTTTGGAGTGGTGCTGGATGGGTACTGCTCAGACATGACGCGGACTGTCCACATGGGCAAGGCCACGCCGCGGGAGTGGGACGTGTATCATTCGGTGCTGGAAGCGCAGCAGGCGGGGGTGGCGGCCGTGGTGCCGGGCGCCCGATGCGGCGATGTCGACGAGGCTGCGCGCTCGGTTCTGCGCAAGGCAAAGCTGGAGCGTTGGTTTACGCACTCCACCGGGCACGGTGTCGGGCTGGAGATACACGAAGGGCCGCGGATTGCGGGGCGGGTTCCGGGCAAAGAGGAGCAGGTGTTGGAACCGGGGATGGTGGTTACGATTGAACCGGGAGTTTATCTGCCAGGTGAGTTTGGAGTTCGCATCGAAGATATGGTGCTCGTGAAGGAACGCGGTCACGAGGTGCTGACGAAGGCGAGTCCGAAGGTTTGGGTGGAGTTGTAAGGCAATCGTTAGTGGTTAGTCGTTAGTAGTTAGTGGAAAGACAGGAGTTGTTGATGGCGGCAGAGGATCTGCAGCAGCTCAGAGAGCTGGTTGAGTTTCTGAAGGCGAATGGGATCGCCGAGTTCGATATGGAGCGGACGGATTTGAAGGTTCGGCTGAAGTTTGCCGGACTGCAGCCTCCGGCTCCGCCGGCGGTCGATCTGTCGCATCTGGCGAGTGCGATTGCTGCGCAGAGCGCAGCTCCGGCTGTTGCCCCGGTGGCGGTTCCTGCAACGTTGCCGGGAGCGACTCCTGTGGCTGCGGCTGCGGCGGCTGAGGTTGGGCCGGAGGCGGGAGCGCATATTGTGAAGTCGCCGATTGTGGGGACGTTCTATGATGCGCCGTCGCCGGATGCGGAAGCGTTTGTGAAGCTGGGCGACAACGTCTCGAACGGGCAAGTGCTTTGCATCGTCGAGGCGATGAAGCTGATGAACGAGATCGAGAGCGATTTCGCGGGCGAGATTGTGAAGGTCTATGTGAAGGCTGGGCAGCCGGTGGAGTACGGGCAGCCGCTGTTTGCGATCAAGTAGTGGCAGTTCACTGACGAGGATGCCGATGAAGCGCAGCGAAGGAGCACAGAAGACCTCGATCTGGGTGATGTGGTTCCTGGCAGTGTTTGGAGCGGTGGAGGTGGATCGGCATCGTGATGCGTTTACATTCTGGATGGGTATCGTGACGCTGGCCGCGATTCTGCCTCTTGCAGTTTTCTCCACATATCAGCGGCTGGTTGAAGCGCGTGGCGCTAAGTAGGGAAAAGGGATTGAATGTTTCGTAAGGTTCTGATTGCCAATCGAGGTGAGATTGCGCTGCGCGTGATTTCGGCGTGCAAGGAGATGGGGATTCGTACGGTCGCCGTTTATTCGGAGGCGGATCGGAACAGCCTGCATGTCAAGTTTGCGGATGAGGCGATTTGTATCGGGCCGCCGCCGTCGAAGGACAGCTACCTGAATGTGCCGGCGGTGATTTCGGCGGCGGAGATTGCGGGAGCGGATGCGGTGCATCCGGGCTATGGGCTGCTGAGTGAGAATGCGAACTTCGCGGAGGTGTGCCGCGCGTCGAACATCAAGTTCATCGGGCCACCGCCGGAGGTGACGCGCATGATGGGCGAGAAGTCTACGGCGCGGCAGACGATGAAGCAGGCGAAGGTGCCGATTCTTCCGGGATCAGATGGCGTGCTGGAGAGCGAGGAGGCTGCGCTGGCGTGCGCGGAGAAGATTCGCTATCCGATCATCCTGAAGGCAGTGGCCGGCGGTGGCGGACGCGGTATGAGGATTGTGCGCGGCAAAGATGAGCTACCGGGCCTGTATCAGCAGGCTTCGACCGAGGCGCAGAATGCGTTCGGCAACGGCGCGCTGTACATGGAGAAGTTCATCGAGCGGCCGCGGCACATTGAGTTCCAGGTGCTGGCGGATGAGCACGGCAACGTGATGAGTCTCGGCGAGCGCGAGTGCTCGATTCAGCGGAGACATCAGAAGCTGATTGAAGAGGCGCCGAGTTTGCAGGTGTCGCCGAAGCTGCGGGAGAAGCTGGGCAAGACGATTGAGCGGTCGCTGCGCGATATCGGGTACTGGAACGCGGGTACGATCGAGTTCCTGATGGATGAGGATGGCGAGATTTATTTCATCGAGATGAACACGCGCATCCAGGTGGAGCACTGCGTGACAGAGATGGTCACGGGTGTGGACCTGGTGAAGGCGCAGCTACGGATTGCGGCGGGCGAGCGGCTGAAGGACATTGTGCCTGAGGTTCCGGAGATTCGCGGGCATGCGATCGAGTGCCGCATCAATGCCGAGCATCCGGAGAAGTTCACACCGAGCCCAGGCAAGATTACTGTGTACAACCTGCCGGGTGGCAACGGCGTGCGTGTGGATACGGCGCAGTATGCGGAGGGGGTTGTGCCGCAGTATTACGATTCGCTGATTGCGAAGCTGATCTGTCATGGCGCGAACCGCGAAGAGGCGATGAACAAGATGCAGCGCGCGCTGAGCCAGTTCGTGGTGCAGGGAATTCATACGTCGATTTCGTTGCACGAGAAGATCTTTGCCGACGAGGATTTTCGCGCGGGCAAGTTTGATACGAAGTTTATGGAGCGGTTTTTGGGCGACAGAAGGAAGGCGTAGAGATCAGAGAGCAGGGATCGAAGCCCGGTGCGAGCCGGGCTTGTCTTTGTGCCTGTGAGGGGCGCCTACTCGTCGGTGCGGTTGCGGACGATGAGGTGATCGACCGTGAGCTCGTCGACGTGAAGCTTTTCGAACTGGCCAAGTTTTAGCTTGAGTTTGCCGATGGCGATCTTGCCGATGGCGAGAGCGCCAATGGCCGCGGCTCCGAAGGCGATGGCGCCGATAGCGAGAGAGCCTCCAGCTGCGGCGCCGAATTTGACGAGGGTTCCTGTGCGTGGGCGAAGTCTCATGCGGGGATTGTAGTTGGTTGGTGCGGCTGCGTGTCGAAACGGCGCTGGAGCCAATACTGCGAGATGCCGCGCGGATGATCTTTGAGCTCACCGAAGAGGGTGTAGCCGAGCTTCTGGTAGAAGGGCAGAGCCTGAAAGTCGAAGGTGTCGAGCCAGACTCCCATGCAGTTGCGGGCGCGGGCGATCTCTTCGGCCTGGCGGAGGAGCGACCTGCCGAGACCCTGGCCGCGGAGCTCGTCGGGGACGAAGAGCATGTCGACGAAGAGCCACTCGTAGCGCGAGGCACCCCAGAGGCCGCCGATGGTGCGGCCTGCGTCGTCTTTGAGGAGGATGCCGAGGAGCTGGTTGTTGGGCGACGGAGCGTTGCGGAGGTTGTAGTCGAGCAGAAGACGGAGGATGGTCTCGCGGCCGTCGGGGACGTCCTGGTCGACGACGAGGCGTGTGGGGTTCATGCGAGCAGGATAGCCTTGAGGGGATGAGTGGGTTTTCAGTGCTGTATGGGATTGTGGATCGCGCGACGCTGGATGCGCGTGGGATTGCCGTGCGCGAGTTTGCGCGGGAGTTGCGCGAAGCGGGTGTGCGGATGGTGCAGTATCGCGACAAGGTCAACGGGCCGCAGGAGATTCTGCGCGCAGCGAATGAAATCGATGAAGCGTTCGAGGGTGTGGAGGTGACGCGGATCATGAATGATCGTGCAGACCTGGCGGTGCTGGCGGGGTGGGATGGAGTGCATGTGGGGCAAGGGGATTTGGGGGTGGAAGCGGTGCGAAGAGTGCTTGCTGACACTAGCAAAATACAGGGGTCTCTCCACTCCGGCCTTCGGCCTACGGTCGAGATGACGGGCGTTACCGGGGCGATCGTTGGGGTGTCGACGCATAACGTGGAGCAGGTGAGGATGGCAGTCAAGAGCAGGCCGGATTATGTGGCGGTGGGGCCGGTGTTTGGGACGGTGTCGAAAGCGAATGCGGAGCCGGTGGTGGGTTTGGAGTTGGTGCGGCGGGCGAGGGCGACGACGAAGTTGCCGGTTGTGGCGATTGGGGGGATTACGCTGGCGAATGCGCGGAGCGTGATCGAGGCTGGGGCCGATGCGGTGGCGGTGATCGGCGGGCTGTTGGTGGAGGGGCGGGTGCGCGAGGTTGCGCGGGACTTTCTCGAACTTTTGGGATAGTGTTTCGGGAAGTGACTCCAGAGACATCAGTGGCGCAAGAGACGAAATACAGGGATCCTTCGCCTTCGCCTCAGGATGACGGCCCTGTTGTGAAGGCGAACGCGCCACGTTTTGTGCAGGGGCTGGGGTTGTTTTCGGCGATAGCGATTGTGATGGGCTCGATGATTGGGTCGGGCATTTTTATTGTGCCGGCGGAGATGAGCCGGGTGGTGGGGTCGCCGGCGCTGTTGATTGCTGCGTGGGCGGTGACGGCACTGATGACGGTGATTGGCGCGCTGAGCTATGGCGAGCTGGCGGCGATGATGCCGAAGGCCGGCGGGCAGTATGTGTATCTGCGCGAGAGCCTGGGGCCGCTGTGGGGATTTCTGTACGGGTGGACGCTGTTCGTCGTGATTCAGACGGGAACGATTGCCGCGGTGGGAGTGGCGTTCGGGAAGTTTCTGGGCGTGTTCTTTCCGAGCATCAGCCAGACGAACTGGATCGTTCATGTTGGCTCTGGCAATGTGGGCCTGAGCACGGCGAATCTAGTAGGGATTCTCGTGATCGTGTTTCTGACGTTTACGAATACGCGCGGCGTGAAGACGGGCGCGGCGGTCCAGAATGTCTTCACGACGACGAAGGTGCTGGCGCTGCTGGGTGTGATCGCGGTCGGGCTGATTGCGAGAAATGCGATTGCGCACGCTGCGAACTTTGGCGCCGGCTGGCAGAATTTCTGGGCGGGCGCGCACTTGGGAACACCGCATGTCGTGGAGGTTGGGTCGTTCCTCGGGATGGGCGGCGGGACGGCTGTTGTGGGCGTGCTGACGGTCGTTGCTGTGGTGCAGGTGGGGTCGCTGTTTTCGAGCGATGCGTGGAACAACGTGACGTTCACGGCGGGCGAGGTGCGGAATCCGAAGAGGAATCTTCCGCTGTCGCTGGCGATTGGAACGGGCGCGGTGTCGCTGCTGTATATCGCGTGCAACTTCGTGTATCTGAGCGTGCTACCGATGAGCGGGATTGCGGGCGCTCCGCAGGACCGAGTGGCGACAGCAGTGATGCAGACGGCGTTCGGGCCGGCAGGCGCGAAGCTCATGGCGGCGGCGATCCTGGTGTCGACCTTCGGCTGCGTGAACGGGATGGTGCTGGCCGGGGCGCGGGTGTACTACGCGATGAGCCGTGATGGGCTGTTCTTCAAGAGCACAGGCAAGCTGGACAGCAAGGGCGTGCCGAAGAACTCGTTGTGGATTCAGTGCGTGTGGACGTGCCTGCTGTGTCTGAGCGGGCAGTACGGCAACCTGCTGGATTACGTGATCTTAGCGGCGCTGGTGTTTTATGCGCTGACGATTCTGGGGTTGTTCGTGCTGCGCAGGACGCAACCAGAGGCGGCGAGGCCGTACGGGGCGTTCGGGTATCCGGTGCTGCCGGCGCTGTATATCGTCATGGCAGTGTGGATTTGTGGTGTACTGTTGCGATACAAACCTCAGTACACATGGCCGGGGCTGATACTCGTGTTGGTTGGTGTGCCCGTCTATATGGTGTGGAGACGGGTGGGAGCGAAAGACTGGGTTCAGGGATAAGGGGTTAGGAGAGTTACGACGCATGGCGAATTTGTTGGCGGTCAAGCCGCTGAAGGCCTTGTTGAATGAGGCACAGAATGAGAGTGGCGCCGGGCTGAAGCGCGCGCTCGGGCCGGTGAACCTGATCACGCTGGGAATCGGCGCGATCATCGGGGCGGGCATCTTCGTACTGACGGGAACGGCGGCGGCGCAGTTTGCGGGACCGGCGATTGTGCTCTCGTTTGTGGTGGCGGGTATAGGCTGCGTCTTCGCGGGTCTCTGCTATGCGGAATTTGCGGCGATGATCCCGATTGCGGGCTCGGCGTACACGTACGGCTATGCGACGCTCGGCGAGCTGACGGCGTGGATCATCGGCTGGGCACTGTGCCTGGAATATGCCTTTGGCGCGGCGACAGTGGCTGTCGGCTGGAGCGGCTACATGAGCAGCCTGCTCGGATATTTCGGCATTCGCATGCCGTTCAATCCGACGCCTTCGGTTGGCATGACCCTGTTTGGGCACCCGTTCTCGGCGAGGGTGGACATCTTCGCGTTTTGCGCAATTATCGTCGTCACGACGGTGCTGGTTGTGGGCGTGCGCGAGTCGGCGAACTTCAACAGCGCCGCGGTGATGATCAAGGTGTCGGTGGTGCTCTTCTTCATCGGCATCGCCACGATCTTTGCCTTTGGGCATCCGGCGCACATGGCGGCGAACTGGCATCCGTTTATTCCGAAGAACCTTGGGCACTTCGGGCAGTACGGGTGGTCGGGCATTATGCGAGGGGCGAGCGTCGTCTTCTTTGCGTATATCGGATTCGACGCTGTTTCGACGGCGGCCCAGGAGGCAAAGAATCCGCAGAAGGATATGCCCTTCGGCATCCTCGGCTCGCTGATACTTTGCACGATTCTCTATATCATCGTTGCCGGGCTGCTGACGGGCTTGAAGCCCTATGCGTCGCTGAACACGCCGGCTCCGGTGGCTGACGGCGCGGCGGCGATTGGGGCTACGTGGGGCGTGTGCCTGATCGATCTGGGCGCGATTGCCGGCCTCGCTTCGGTGATGCTGGTGATGATGCTTGGCCAGACTCGCGTGCTCTATACGATGTCACGCGACGGCCTGCTGCCGAACTGGGTCGGCAAAATCCATCCGCGGTTCTGCACTCCCTGGCTGGTGACCATCGCGGTTGGGGTGATGGTCGCGTTTCTGGCGGCGTTCTTCAACATCTCTTTCCTGGGCGAGCTGGTGAGCCTGGGCACGCTGCTGGCTTTCACGATCGTCTGCGTCGGGGTTTGGGTCATGCGTCACCGTCAGCCCGATGCGGCGCGGCCCTTCCGCACGCCGTGGGTGCCGTTTGTGCCGATTATGGGAATCCTTATCTCGCTGTCGCTGATGGTTTCGTCGGACACGCCGGCGAAGATTGGCTTCGTCAGCTGGCTCATCATCGGCCTGGTGGTTTATTTCGGCTACTCGACGCGGCACAGCAAGGTGCAGCACGCGCAGAAGGAGACGACGGCTGCAGCTGATTAGCGGGCGGTCGATTCAGTCGACGCAAACATAGAGGCCCGGCGAAAGCCGGGCTTTTTGTGTTCGCGAGATGGTGCGAACCCGGTTCAGTTCTGAGGGGTGGGAGCGGGAGGATTGGTGGGGGGCGGCGTTGTGGTCTCGTCCTGCGGGCCGCCATCTTTGTGAGTGTGAGTCTCGGCGGCGGCCGGGGTGGTTTCGGACGGTTTGCTGGGAGTTGAATCGGACTTCGTGGAGTCGGATTTGGTGTCGGTGGACGTCGTGGAGGCTGCCGCAGCAGACGAGGGATGACGCGCGCGCGCTGTCGTTGCCGGACGAGGAGCGGGCGTGGGTGAAGGGATATTGGCGGCGTTGATCGGATTGGGGTCGTCGCGGAGCTTGAGGAACAGTGTGCCAGCGGAGACGGGGTGCGGGACGGTGAGAGTGGCGCCGGTGTAGCCGTCGGGCACATGTGCGGGGTCGTCGAATGCGGGTGTGGGAGCGATCGTGTCGATGAGGTAGAGGCTGGAGCCGGAGAGTGTGCAGGCGGCGCCTGGGTCAGCCGGGCACTGCAGCGTGGTGAGCTGCGGAAGGCGCACAAGGGTGCCAAGTGGGAGCCAGTCGCTGGAGGCTTCGTCTTCGGCTGTGGAATTGGGGGCGGCCTGTTCGTCGGCGTGCTTCTTGGGTGGGAAGATGGCGCGGACGTGCAATGCGCCGAAGGCGCTGGGGCCGAAGGAGCGAAGCGGATCAAGCGTCGCGACGACAGTGTGGGGGTCCTGGAGGACGAGGCCGCCGGACGGCGCGAGAGTGAGGACAGAGCGAAGAGTGCCGTCGAGGGTCTCGACCTCGACGCGGCCGGAGCGTGGGAAGGACTGCGCTGTCTTGAGCGTGAAGGTCAGAGGGGCGGAGAGCGGGAGGTCGTCGGCGCTGGAGAGCGTGATTGCGGGCGAGCCGACGGGCTGGGAGCTCTTGCTGAGGAGCGTCACGGACGGACGTGCTGCGGAGACGACAACCGGGACGGTGAGGGTGCGGCCGTCGTGGAGAGTGACCTTTGCGGTGAGGTGGTCGCCGACCTTGGTGGGCGGTACTGGTGCGTCGGAGGGCAGCGAGAGGCGGAGGGAGTTGGAGGTCTCGGCGGGCTCTGTGGCGTCTCCGGCAACGGGTGGCAGCGGACGGAAGTTGAGGTCGCCGAGAGTGAGGCGTTCGATCTGGTTGAGGCGGAGGCCGGAGAGGAGGATGGTGCGGTCGGCGGCGTGGAGCTCCATCGAGTCGATGTGCGCGGGCTCGGCGAAGGTGCGGGTGGCGAGCTCGTCGGCCTTGGGCTGACCGTACTGCTGGATGGCGAGGTGGAGGTCGCCAGGGGTGATGTCCTTCTCGAGCGGAAGGGTGAGCGCGAGGAGATTGGGCTGCTCGGCGGTGGGCGCGGGCTTGAAGCTGATGTTCTGGGTGGCGTTGGAGCCGCGAGGCTCCGCGGAGATGGTGTGGACGCAGGCCGAACCTGTGGAGGTGATGAAGAGCTGCGAGGACTTGCCGGCGATGAGTGTGCCGTCGGCGCTGGCGTCGCCGGTGGCGATCTGCCAATCGCTGCCGGGAAGTTGCTGCAACGGAACTGTGGGACCGGTGAAGGAGTCGAAGCCCCATTGGCCCTCAATGGTTCCGGTCAGGCGGATGGGCTCGGGCTGCGGTTTGGCGGGCTTCGAATTCTTGGCGTCGGAGGCCTTCCCGTCGGGCCGGTCGTGGAGGACATCGTGGATGGGGACGTGGTGTTCGGGGTTGCGCTGGAGCACGAGGCCGCCCTGGTAGGCGTCGGGGACGAGCGGGATGTCGGGCTCGCGGGGAGCGCCAGCGGGTGTGTTCAGGTGCAGGACGAGATCATGCGCGAGCGCGGTGGAGAAGACGAGCGGGGCACCTTCAATGGGAAGAGTGACAGAGGGCTGGATGAGGCAAGCCACGTGGTTGGGATCGGCGGGGCGCAGCGGTGGCGAGGGCGAGGACTGCACTGCAGGGAGGCCAATGACCAGCACGGACTTGGGGTTGTGGAAGGAGGGTGGCGTGTTGAGCCGCAGGTTCATCGCGTCGTTCTGGGGGAAGGCGATAGCCGGAATGTATTGGTACGACGCGGTGTGCAGGTTGGCCATGATGCGCACAAGGTCGACAACAGCCCCAACGTAAGCGGAGTAGAGGCCACCACCGGCGATTGCAGTGTAGCTGGCTGCGGCGATGAGGTCGGAGTTGGGGCCGTTGGAGAGCGCGGAGGCGATGGACTGGCCGTGGCCGTCGTCGAGAAGCGACTGCGAGCCGGTCTGGGTGAGGCAGGTGAACTGCATGTCGATGGGCTGCTGGAAGCAGGCCTCGTTGGGCTTGAGGGCGAGGGTGCGAGCGAGCAGGTCGGAGTGTTTCTGGAGCGCATTGGCGTCGGCGGGTGGGACGCGGCGGATGTCCGCAAGGTACTTCTCGATGCGGGACTGCTCGAAGCCAGCTTCGGCGAGATCCTGCGAGGCGCGAACGAAGATGCCCGGGCGGCCGCGCACGGCGGATTTCAGGGTGGAGAAGTCGCCGCCGGTTTCAGGCGCAAGGAAGAGGACGGCCTGCTGGGCCTCCTTCGGCACGGTGACGAAGACCCCTTCCTCGCGGACATCCTTCTGCCAGGTCTCGACGCGTGTGAACCAGTCCTCGGGGGGCGGGTTGGTGTTGCCGCGGAGGAAGACGCAGATGAGGAGGTATTTGACGGACTGGGTAGGCGGGAGGTCGGGGTGCAGCCAGATACGGTCGCCAGGCTGGAGGTTGGGGACCTCAGCGATCGGCAGGGTAACGCCGTTGCGCGTAACGCGGACGTTGATGCGCGGACCAACGAGGTCGAAGCGCGCGTCGACGGCGAAGCTCGGCCGGATGAAGCCGAGCAGAAGGATGCAGAGGATGAGCCGACGGGCGCACTTCGCCATGCTTTAAGTTTAGATGCGAGATGTGGAAGGCGGTTAGCGAAGAGGATACGGGCGGTGCTATTTCAGCCGCGAGGTTTTTGGTCTGCAGAATTGATTCCAGATGAGATAGAGGGGAAAGACGGTCCAAAAGAGGGAAAGAGCCCAGCTCTCAAGCGGATGCCAAGAGGGGTAGATGGTGACGCGCAGCCAGAGCACGGGTAGGACGGCGAGGCAAACTGTCGCGGCGAACAGCTTGGCGCGAAGTGACTGCCGCCGACTGCAAGGGGCGGGAGTCTAGTGTGCGGTCTTTGCTCCGCCATGGCTGCGGCGGGTACTGGGAGCGTCGGAGAAGACGCTGCCGTCGCGGATGGAGATGATGCGGTGTGCAAAGTCGGCGATGTCGGGCTCGTGGGTGACGAGGACGATGGTGTTGCCGTGGGCGTGGAGGTCGTCGAATAGCGCCATGATTTCTACGGAGGTCTTGGAGTCGAGGTTTCCGGTGGGCTCGTCGGCGAGGATGATGGAGGGGTGGTTTACGAGGGCGCGGGCGATGGCGACGCGCTGGCGCTGACCACCGGAGAGCTCGTTGGGCTTGTGGTTCATGCGCGAGGCGAGGCCGACCTGATCGAGGACCTCCTTGGCACGAACGAGGCGTTCGGCGGCGGGAGTGCCGTTGTAGATGAGCGGGAGCTCGACGTTATGCAGTGAGGTGGCGCGGGCCAGCAGATTGAAGGTCTGGAAGACGAAGCCGATCTCCTTGTTACGGATGCGCGCGAGCTCGTCGTCGTTGAGCGAGGAGACGTCATGGCCGTTGAGCCAGTACTGGCCTTGCGTGGGCGTGTCGAGGCAGCCGATGAGGTTCATCAGCGTGGACTTGCCGGATCCGGAGGGGCCCATGATGGCGACGTACTCGTTGTGGCGGATGCGGATGTCGACGCCGCGCAGGGCGTGCACCTGCTGGTCACCCATCTCGTAGGTCTTCCAGAGATTATGGGTGACGATGACCTCGCCGGAGTGCGGCGGCTCAAAGGCCATGGAGGTGGTGGGCTCGGCGGGAAGTGTGGTGGTCGCCATCGTGGTCTCCGGTGAATCTGGTTCCCTTGAATAGAAGATTAACTCGAGGTGTCGGTTGCGATCGTGACTGGCGAGTTGTCCCGTTTGACAGCGGTGCCGCTCTTGAGGGTGCGAAGAATTTTGTAGCGGCCGGTGACGATCTCGTCGCCGGACTTGAGCCCGCCGAGTACTTCGATGTCCGTGGAACCGACAACGCCTGTCGTGACAGGGACGAAGCGGACGCGAAGACGGCTGCCGTCGTGGACGAGGACGTACACGCCCTGGGTGTCCGTCGTCTTGGTGGCCGCTGCGGCCCCGCCATCAGACTCCTTGCCGTGGTTCTTGTAGAGCGTCTCTTCTGCGTTGGTGTCGCGCTCAACGAGAGCCTGGATGGGGATGGTGAGGACGTTGGGCTTGTTGGCGGTGGTGATCTTCGCGTTGCAAGAGAGGCCGGGGCGGAGGTCACTGGGCGGGTTGTCGAGGGTGACGACGACCTTGAAGTCCTTGGCCTCTTCGGTGCCGGTGGTGGACTGGGAGGTGGCCACGCCTGTGGTGCGGAGGAGGGCCTGGTCGCCGACCTCGGTTACGTGGCCCTTGAGGATGCGGCCGGGGAAGGCGTCGACGGTAACGTCGGCGGCCTGGCCGAGCTTGACGTTAACGATGTCGGTCTCGTCGACCTTGACCTCGGCGGTGATAACGCTCATGTCAGCGAGGGTCATCAGGGTTGATCCCTCGGCGTTCTGGATACCGACGACGACGGTCTCGCCTTCGCGGACCGGGACGTTGGTGACGAGGCCGTTGAAGGGCGCCTTGCTCTGGGTGAGGCCCAGTTGGTAGGAGTTTCCGTGCAGAGTGGCAACGGATTGAGCGACCTGGCTGCGGGCGGAGGCTGTCTGCGCCTTGGCCTGGGCGACGGCGGCGATGCGCTGCTGCAGGGTGGCCACGTCGACGTCATAGGCGGCCTTTTTGGCGTCGAAGTCCTGCTTGGCGACGAGTTGCTCTTTGTAGAGCTGCTGATAACGCTGGTAGTCGAGTTGCTTCTGCTCGAGATCGGCGCGGGCTTCGGCGACATTGGCCTCGGCAGTCTTCTCGTTGGCGATGAAGGAGTCGACGTTGGTTTGATTGGCGGCAATGGTGGCCTGCTGGGCCTGTACCTGGGAAGCCGGCTGCTCGCTCTCGACGGTAGCGATGAGCTGGCCCTTGGTCACATGGTCGCCTTCCTTGACATAGAGGTGCGTAATGCGACCGAAAGAGGTGGCGCCGACGTTGACGTACGTCAGGGGCTTAATCTGACCGGTTCCGCTGACCGTGGCAATGAGGTCCTGCTGCACAGCCTTGCCTGTGGCCACAGCCAGGACGCTGTTGCGGCTGTGGATGATGGAACCGATGACGACACCGGCAAGAAGGATAAAAATCGCAACGACAAGCAGGATCTTCTTTAGGCTCATACGGCTTTCTCCCGGAGCGACTGCCCGGGTGCGGACGAGGTCCCGGCGTGAAGTTTGGACTCCAGGTTGTAGTCGAAGGTACGCAGGACGAAGGCCGTTGGTTCCGGGGTCTGCGGGAACGGGGCTCGCAAGCGGCTTCGATGGCTGGGTCTGCACCGGATTCTAACAGGGAACCGGGGTGGATTACCTTGTCTTTACACATGAAAGACACGTAGAATAGCCCCGTCTGTACCTTCAGGAGTCGGCCCGATGCGACGGCGCGTTTTGTTTACTGGAATCACAGCTCTAATCCTCGCGGGATGGGGGATAGGGGCCCGCGCACAGGCGACGGACAGCGCCGCAACCCCTGGCGCCGCAACACCGGCGGCGCAGGACAACGGCGGAGTGGTGAAGGCGCAGCCCCAGGAAGAGAAGCCGGATCCGCTGAAGCGGCGCCTGAGCGATTCCCAGGAGCGGCAGCGCAAGAAGAACGTGACGCAGGAGTTGAAGGGCCAGTACAAGACCTGGCTGGACCAGGACGTGCGCTGGATCATCACGGACGAAGAGGCGAAGGCGTTCAAGAGCCTCACGAACGATGAGGAACGCGACCAGTTCATCGAGCAGTTCTGGCAGCGTCGCAACCCGAATCCGGACTCGCCGGACAATGAGTTCCGCGATGAGCACTATGCGCGCATCGCTTATGCGAACGAACATTTTGCGGCGGGCAAGCCGGGCTGGATGACAGACCGCGGACACATCTACATCGCCTTCGGCAAGCCGGACTCGATTGACTCGCACCCTTCGGGCGGAAATTACGAGCGTCCGATGGAGGAGGGTGGCGGAAACACGTCGACCTTCCCGTTTGAGACTTGGCACTACCGGTATATCGCGGGGATCGGCGACAACATCGACATCGAGTTTGTGGATACGTGCATGTGCGGGGACTACCATGCAACGATCGACCGCTCGGAAAAGGACGCCCTGAAGCACACGCCGGGCGCCGGCCTGACTCAGTATGAAGAGATGGGCATGGCGCAGAAGAAGGACCGCTTCAACGGTGGGCTGGAGCAGCTGGGCACCGGGCCGCTGTCGAGTTCGCAGCAGTCGAAGCAGTTCGATCGCCTGGACACCTTCTCGAAGCTGTTTGCGCCCCCACCGGTGAAATACGCGGACATGGATGACTTTTTGGCGTCGGCGAAGGTGCTGAATGGGACGCCGTTCATCTTTGATGTGCGGACGGACTACGTGAAGCTGACCAACGATACGGTGATGGTGCCGGTGACGCTGCAGATTCGCAATGGCGACATCACGTACAAGACGGTGGATGGCGACTCGACAGGCGTAGTGCACATCATGGGCCGGGTGAGCAATATCACCGGTCATATCGTGCAGAGCTTCGAAGACACGGTGACGGTGGAGACGCCGAGCGAACTGCTGGCGCAGACCAAGGACGGCGTGAAGGTGTACTGGAAGGCGTTGCCTCTGCCGCCGGGCCGCTACAAGGTCGAGATCGCCATCAAAGATGGCAACAACACGTCGCACGTAGGAACGTGGAAGCGCAGCGTGGATGTGCCGAAGTATGATGACGACCGACTGTCAAGCTCATCTCTTATTCTGGCGAGTGAGATGAACCGGGTGCCGACCAAGGATGTTGGCGCGGGGAATTTCGTGATCGGCAACACGCACGTGATACCGCGCGTGCCACCGACGGTCTCGACCCCGGTGACATTCCACCAGGGCCAGAATTTGAACTTCTGGATGCAGGTCTACAATCTGGGGATCGGCGACGATAAGAAGAACAACGCGACGATCGAGTACCAGGTTTTGGATATGGCGACGAACAAGCAGATTCTGGATGCGCAGGAGACGGCGGCGAAGCTGAATCCAAATGCGGACCAGTTGACGTTGGAGAAGACGATGCCGCTGGCAAGCCTGACGCCAGGACGGTATCAGGTTGTGATTAAGGTGAATGACGGCATCTTGAAGCAGCAGATTGCGGAGAGTGCGCCGTTCAACGTTGTGCAGTAGCCGGTCTGTTTTTGGGACCGGGCGGGTGCGTTCGGGTTCCCTCGCAGCAAGGGCAGGGTCGCGCAGGACTGGACAGCGATGACCCGCTCGGCGTAAACATCCCAGGATGGTTTGGAAGAACAGCTTGGGATTTCGGGAGAAGCCTTCGACGCGCGTAAGGAGTCTCAAAGCGCGGTGAGACGAGCTGTAGCAGGTTTCGTACTGACGGTACTGGTGCTCGGATGGACGGGCTCCAGTTTAGGTGCGCCCAGCAAGGCGGCGATCTCCGGCGTGGTGCGCGACAGCCATGGCACGCCACAGATGGGTGCACTCATTGAGCTGCTGACGGCCGATGCCACGATGGTCTCCTCGGCGCTGACCGACGACCATGGCCGGTACATCATCCCCGCAGTTGTTCCAGGCAAATATCAACTTCGTGCAACGGCGGCCTTCCTGGTCCCGGTGACCCGCGGAAATCTGCGGCTGCAGGCAGGTGCGCAGGCCGTCATCAACCTGACGATGTCCACTTTGTATGAGGCTGCCAACTGGCTCCCGACGCAGGGGCGTCGCGCCGATGAACCGGTGGATGACTGGAAGTGGACGCTGCGGTCTACGGCGAGCCGGCCGCTGCTGCGGTTGACGGACGAGGACGGACAGGAAGTTTCCTCCAGCGCGGCGGAGCGGCGCAAGGCTGTTTCCCAGGGACGGGTCGAGGTTACGAACGGCGATGGGGCGTTCGGGCAGGGCGGCCTGCACCAGGTGCTAATGATCAACCGGTCACTGGAGGACGGCGACGGCGCGGTTCTGCGCGCGGACGTTGCCGACCTTGGATCGGCGGCGAGTCCGCGGTTTGCGGCGGATGTGGGCGCCGGGTATGAGCGGCGGTCGCAGTTTGGCAGCACACGACTGGTCGGGGCGATGCAGACGCATCCGGAGCTGACGGCGGCAGGCGGCAATGCGGGTTACGGGATGGTGCGGCTGGCCAGCACGCAGCAGATGTCGATCGGCGATGCGGTGATGATCGACGCCGGAACGCTGATGATGGCGGAGCGGCTGGCGCAGACGATTTTCGAGGCGGAGCCGTATGTGCGGGTGGCGGTGCGGCCTGGCGATGATCTCCTGGTGGTCTACCGGTATGCGAGCGGGCAGGAGCTGCAGAGCGCTGAAGACCTGGACCGGTTGAAGCCGGTGACGCCGCTACTGGCGGATGCGCAGGGACGGCCTCTGAGCGGACGCGGCATGCACAACGAGATAAGCATCAGCAAGAAGATGGGAAGCCGCGTAGTGAGCGCCTCTGCGTATGTGGACCGCGTGAACCATGATTCGGTGGGCGGCAGCGGTGTGATGGACATGAAGGCCGAGAAGGGGATGGCTCTGGTGGCCGACCCGGTGACGGGGACCTTCCAGCTGGCGACGGGATCGTTCGCTGGCCGGGGCGTGAGCATGAGCCTGGAGCAACGCCTGACGCCGGTACTGGCGGCGTCAGTGCAGTACGACCTGGGGACGGCGATGGAACGCGAACAGGACCTCGTGACGCTGGCGGAAGCTGCTGCTGAGCTGCACGCGCAGACGGCGCAGGCGGTGACGGTAGTGCTGCATGGGAAGGTGATGCGTTCCGGCACGACGATGCGCGCAGAGTACCGTTGGCAACCGCAGGAGACCCTGACGCAGGTGAACGCCTATAACGCCGATCCGAATGAGGCGTATCTGAGCTTCTATCTGCGGCAGCGGTTGGCATGCGGGCGGTATCTGCCGAACGGCCTGGATGCAGTGGTGGAGGCGACGAACCTGCTGGAGCAGGGGTACCAGCCGGTACTGGCTGCCGATGGCCACACGTTATACCTGGCACAGATGCCACGCGCGATTCAGGCCGGACTGGCGTTCAACTTTTAGTTGGGACGAATCGCTCAAACGAATGAAACCAGCTCTTCTCGTGTGACACGATAGGGCTGTACCATGTTGCGAAGACTAAGCTCCAGGAGTTGGAAGACAGCCGATGGTCAAGACCCACCGTAGATATCAGGAGATTGCAGGACGCATCTCGCGCTATATCGCTGAGAACAATCTCCATCCCGGGGCGCGGCTGCCCGGCGAGATCGATCTCGCGAAGGTTTGCGGCGTGAGCCGCCCGACGATTCGCGAGGCAATGATTGCGCTGGAGATCGCAGGCGAGCTGGAGATTCGTAGCGGATCGGGCGCGTATGTTCGTGAGGCCGTGAATCCAATGTCACTGGTGCTGGATTCCGGCCCGGGACCGTTTGAACTGCTTCGCGCGCGGCTTCTGATTGAAGGCGAGACGGCGGCGGATGCGGCTCTGTATGCCTCGGCGGGTGATCTGAACAAGATTGAGAAGACGCTGGAGCAGATGCGGCGGATGGTCGACGGAAAGGTGAATGCCCAGGTGTCCGATCGCCAGTTTCATGTGTCAATCGGCGAGGCCGCGAAGAACAGCGTTCTGGCGAGCATCATCAACGGTTTGTGGGCAGGAATGTTTGCGCCGATGTATCACCGGCTGAGCCAGCGTGCAGGCCTGGAGCAGCACCAGGCAGCGGCGCTTGAGGATCATGAGGCGATCTTCAGCGCGATCGCTGCGCGGGACCCGAACGAGGCGCGGCGCGCCATGCGACGGCATCTGCAGCATGTGGAAGAGCATTTGACTAGCGATACGGATGAGCCGGAGGTAAAGGAAAGGGCGACACTGCCTCCTTCGGCAAAGCGGATGGCGCGCGGTGGCAACGGGGTCACAACGCAACGACGCAGCTGAGTCGAGCATGGCAGAGATGCGATTGCGCGAGTATAGCGACAAGGACCTGGGGATCATCTTTGCGCTGGATGAGATGTGCTTTGAGCCGCCCTTTCGTTTCTCCGCGCGGGCGATGCGGCAGTTTGCTGAGGCGCGCAATGCGCTGACTGTTGTTGCAGAGGATGAGGCGACGGGCGAGGTTGCGGGTTTCTGCATTGCGCACGTGGAGAGAGCCCGCAAGGGGCTGAAGGCCTATGTGGTGACGCTGGATGTTGCCCCGCAGTGCCGGAGGCACGGGCTGGCCCGGCAAATGATGCAACGCATTGAGCAGCAGGCCGCAGAAACGGGTTGCGATGCAGTCGCGCTGCACGTCTCGGTCGAGAACGAGGGCGCGATCTCGTTCTACGAGAGCGAAGGCTATGAGCGGTTGCATAGGGTCAAGAGCTTCTACGGGCTCGGGCGGCACGCGTACGTGTACGGGAAGGCGCTAGGGAGTGCAACGCGGAATGGCGAGGAGTGGAGTGCGTTTCTGAAGGTCTGAAGTGTGCCTGAAAGCGCAGGGGCGCGGCAAACTGGATGCTACGCGGGTCGGCAACTGCAGTGGGAGCGCCGGTGAAGTGCTCGCCCGGTGGGAACGGAGCGGTGCCGAAGGTTGCGTTGGGCACTTCGTTATCGCGGTGATTAAGCGCGTTGAAGGCTTCGGCACTGAGGTCGAGGCGCAGCGACTCCTTCAGGAAGAGCGTGCGGTTGAGGCGCGGGTTTAGATTCACATAGTCGAAGCCGATACTCGCGTGCAACGTGGGATGCGATGAGGGGGCGTTCCGCGCCTTCAGAATCGAAGGCGCGGAACTGTGAGCGTGTAACAGGCTGCTCTTCGGTCAGAATTTGAACTTGTAGCGAAGTTCGGCGTAGAGCTGGCGCGGCTCGTTGTAGTGAAAACCACCGAAGGTCAGGCTGTTGTCGAGTAGCACGCGTGTGTTGCTGACGTTGAGTGCATTGACCGAGACTGTGCATCGTTCGCCGAAGTTGCGGGCGAGTGAGAGATCGGCGGTGGTGTGCGAGGGAAGATAGTCTCCGGTGTAGGGCGAGGGCGGGTCGGTGTAGCCGTTGGAGAAGCCGGAGCCGTAGTAGACGTTGAAGGCTCCAAAGAGATGGAATGGCAGGTTCGCATTCATGCCTACGTTAAGCGTGTTGCGCTGATCGTGATCGAGAGGCGAGTAGCCTGGTTCGACGTCGCAAACGCCAGTGTCCGAAGGGTCGTAGCAGATAAGGCCGCCGGTGATGCCGCCGATCTGTTGCGCGATCTGGTTGGAGTAGGAGAGGTGAGCCTGCCCGAACCGCCATAAGTGGGGCGAGCGTATTGTGAGCTCCCATGCCTGAATAAGTGCACCCTGCACGGTGATGGGGATGAAGACGCTGGACTCACCGATGTTGTTGTGATCGAGGAAGTTTTGGGCTTCGGTCTGGAAGGTGTCGGCGTCGAGCAGCCAGCCCTTAAAGGGAATCTGCACGCCGAACTGATGCTCTTCATCACGCTCGCCGCGCAGTGGGACGAAGCTGTCGTTGCTGGTTTGCGCATACTCAAGTGCAGGCCCCGTGATACTGGTGAGTGGCGGTGGCTGGTAGTAGTGCCCATAGAACGCGCGGAAGACCCAGTTGAGTTTTGGCACCTGCAGTGCGATGCCGATGCGTGGGGAGACGGCGTTTTCGCTGATGGCTCCGGAGAAGTGTGACTGACGTATCCCGCCAATCAGTGTGAGCCAGTCGGTGGGACGGAAGTTGTCCTCGATATAAGTCTCTTCGACCCCGGCATTGACGACAGGATTGACGGAGAAGTTCGATGCGCTGCCGTCGTTAAAGACAACGCCAAAGAGGTCGTTTTCATGCTGTGCGTAGCCGTAGACGCCGGCCCGCAGGTTATTGCGCGCGATTAGCGTGGAGAAGCTGGCCTGGCCGCCCTCATACATGCCGGTCTGGTCTGCAGTCGTGGCGTTGGGTTGGTCGTCTGGGCTCGGCTGATAGTTGGTGCGGTTGTAGTGGTAGAAGGGCGAGACTTGTGCCACGGTGTTTGCGCTGAAGGTATGCAGCCAGGTCAGGGCGCCATAGCTGTCTGTTTCGTGCTCTCCGTCGCGCAGGCCGCTGGAGTCATAGAGCTGATTCTCCCAATCATCCGGGTTGGGATCGTAGGGAATTTGGTAGTAGTCCGTGCGAAGCTGGCCGACGTAGCGAAGCTGGTTGGCGGGATCGTGGTTGAAGACCAGCGAGCCAAAACCTCCGTAACCGTTCGCCATATCGTGGACTGGCTCAGGAGTAGCGGGCTGTAGTCCGACTTGGCTGTAGTTGTAATTCATGCTCCCGTACCACGCGAACCGCTCGCTGTGATCGCCGAGTGAGATCTGGTCGTTTGTCTGCCAGAAGTTGCCGAGCGAGAGGACGAGTTCGGCGTCGCGGTTGCGCTCAAAGCCGGTACGCGGAACAACGTCGAAGATGCCGTAGGTGCGGTCGCCCAGGGAGGCGTTATAACTGCCGCGGTCCACCTCTAACGTATCGATGTCCTTGGGGTCGATCTGCGGGCCAATGTTAGAGGCGATGTTGGTATTGGGGATCTGGACGCCGTCCATCAGCCAGGAAACCTGATGGCCACCGCGCATATGAAGCATGTCGTGGGTCACGTAAGCGCCCGGGACGAAGTCAGTGATCATCGCGAGTGAGTTGGTGCGATCGGCTCCGGGCGTTCGTGCGATGTCGATGCGGTCGATCTGAGTCTGGGGCGTCACAGAATCAACGTTAGCCGCGTTCTGAATTGCGTAGACACTCACCGTCTGATTCACGGGAGCGATCGGGAGCATGTAGTGAAGGGTCAGCGAAGAGTCGCCATTGAAGGTGACAGTCTGCCGCAAAGACTCAAAGCCGGCCTTGCTGACCGCGATCGTGTAGTCACCAAGCGGTACAGCAGGGATGGTGAACTCGCCGGACTGGTTCGAAACGGCAGAGAGGGTAAGGTCTGAGTACGCCGCTTTGAGTGTCACGGTGGCGCCGGAGATGGGCCGGTGCTGGGGGTCGTGGACGATTCCGCGCAGGGCGCCGAAGACCGTTGCGCGTGCCCCAATAGGACTGAAAACAAGCAGGAAGAGGCAGAGTGCCAATATTTTTCGCATGGGATTCCGGCGCCAATGGAGCGCGGTTGCAAGACAAAGGGGGTGCTGACGTCTCCGCGAATGCGCTGGGAGACGTCTGCTAGGCGATATGGAAACTGATGGATTGAGTGGGCGGACCGCGCTGGGGGTGGGAACGATTGCGTTCGGTGCGGCGATGGGTTTCAGCACGGGCGAGGGGCGTCAGCGCTGACGAAAAGATAGCAGCTCGCCGCGGTTGAAACGCCAGCGGATGCGCGCCGCTGAGGACGGTTGCCGGATGCAGCGGATAGAACGGACACACTGCAACGACTCGGTGCGCCGAGGAGTCCTGCTGTCGGTCCAGCATCGTGCAATGATGTTGGCCGTGGCGACGGCAACAGGCTGGGAGGCCCGCGTCTGGATCCTGCGCGAGCGCGAGTATCGGCGCAACCAAGGGAAGCGCGAAGGTCGCGAGCAGCAGGATGGAGAGCAGGCGTCGCATGAAAGATCGTAGGCTACCAGTGTACGTCCTCGTGCGCAGGGTACGTACTCGCACCTTTCCTTTATGTTGTTCAGATTCTGTTCGGCGAAGTCGTGGTCTAAGCTGGGTGTGATTTCGCGAGGGAGGCACGATGGTCTTGCGAGCTGTGAGTGCAGTATTGGGTGCCGGGCTGGTTGGGTTTGCAGTCACCGGCGGATCGGCAGCAATTCACGAACGGAATGGCGTGGAACTTGGACCACCGCCCGCTGTGGCCGTGAAGCCAGTGACGGATATGGTTGGCGGACACTCGATCACTGACAACTATCGCTGGCTGGAAGACCAGAACTCGCCTGAGACTCGCGAGTTTCTCCGCGCACAGATGGAATACACCGACGGCTACTTCTCGCAACTGGGTGGACTGCGGGAACGCATCGCGAAGCGGTTGACGGAGCTGAGTCGCGTGGATCAGACAGGCATGCCGCAGGCGCGCGAGGGTGCGCTCTTCTTCACGCGCCGCCTGGCGGAGGAGAACCAGGCTTCCATCTACATGCGTCCGGCGAGCTACAGGGTGAAGGGGGACGCGCTGGTGGAACCCGGCGATGTGCGCCTGATCGACGCGCGCAAGCTGAGCACGGATGCGAACGCATCTGTAAACATCGCTGCGATCTCGGACAACGCGGAACTGCTGGTGTATGGGGTTCGCCATGGCGGCGCTGACGAGCAGGTAGTCCACTTCTACGACGTGCCGAAACGGGTTGATATCAACGATGAACTTCCGTTGGCGCGCTATGGCGGCTTTGGGCTGACGTCGGATGCGAAGACGCTGTACTACTCGAAGACACTAAAAGATGGAACCGCTGCGGTCTATCAGCACACGGTAGGATCGACGGCGGACAAGGACACAGAGGTCTTCGGCGGAACGTACAAGGGTGAGACGCTGGGACCGCTGGATCTGCTGGGATGCCGCGTGAGTGAGAGCGGCCACTGGTTGATTGTGACGGTGAGCCATGGTGTGCCGGCGACGCGCGAAGACATTCTGCTGAGGGATCTGCGCAAGCCTGACGCGCAATTTGAGCCACTCGTGTACGGCGTGAATTCGCGCTTCCAGTTGCACATGTACCACGACGACATGTTCGTCAGTACGGATTACGACGCACCGAACGGGCGCGTATTGCGCGCGAGCCTGGGCGATCCGACCACGAAGAGCTGGCCGGTGGTGATCGCGGAGAGCAAGAGCCCTATTCGGGCGGTATCGATCGTTGACGGTGTCTTCTTTGTTGGACGGCTGAACGATGTGAAGACCGAGACAAAGATCTACACACTGCACGGAAAAGAGATCGGAGAGATTCAGTACCCGACGATCGGCACGGGAGGCGTGGTGCAGGGGCGGGAGGACTCGGACACCGGCTACTACACGTTCTCGTCGTTTACGGTGCCGCCGAGGATTTATGAGTACAAGGTGCCGACGAACGAGAGCTCAGTGTGGTCGGAATCGAAGGTGCCGTTTGATTCGGATAAGTACGAAGTGCGTCAGGTCTTCTACACGTCGAAGGACGGAACGCGCGTGCCGATGTTCGTCGCGGGCCGCAAGGGTTTGGCAATGGACGGCAAGGCTCCGCTACTGATGACGGGCTACGGCGGCTTCAACATCTCTGAGACGCCGGCGTTCAGCGCAGAGTATGCGTGGTGGATGGAGCAGGGCGGCTTCTTCGCACTGCCCAACCTGCGCGGCGGCGGCGAGTATGGCGAGACGTGGCATGAGGCGGGGATGTTCGAGCACAAACAGAACGTCTTCGACGACTGGTTTGCCGCGGCGGAGTATCTGCTGAAGAACCACTATACGACGCGTGCGCGGCTGGCGATTACGGGACGATCGAATGGCGGTCTGCTGATGGGCGCGTCGATGACGCAGCGGCCGGATCTGTACGGGGCGATTCTTTGCGGGTATCCATTGCTGGATATGAGCCGGTACCAGCGGTTTCTCGTCGGGCGGTGGTGGACGACGGAGTATGGCTCGGCGGAAAAGCCGGACCAGGCGTCGTACATCCTGAAGTATTCGCCGTATCAGAACATTCGGCCGAGCGTGCAATATCCGGCGATCATGTTTCTCTCGGGCGACAGCGACACACGCGTTGCTCCGCTGCATGCGCGCAAGATGACCGCGGCAATGCAGGCGACCGTAATGGCCGAGCCTGAAGCGGAGCGGAGGCCTATTCTGCTGCACTACGACGCGCGCGCGGGCCACAGCGCCGGCGTGAGCGTGGAGCAGGGAATCCATGACACTGCCGACGAGCTGACATTTCTATGGAACGAGACTGGTGGGAGTTAGCGGAGCGAGGCGCGCCTCGTAGCTGCGGTTGAAGCGAAGCACAACGGCCCATTCACCGTTGAGGTTCGGCGACCGCCAGACGATCTGGCCGTGCAGCATAAGTGCGATCTCTGCGGGGGAGAGGTCCGGGTTCGCGGTCACGACGCGGCCGATGCGGCTGTCGGGGTGCGAGAGCAGATAGCGCTGCAGGCTCGGCGCGACGTAGTGCGTCGTGAAAACGATGGCTGTGTCGAAGTTTTCGGGATGCCGCGCGGCCTTCTGGATCTCGTCAAGCGAGAAGTTTTCAACCGGATTCACCTTCATGCGGTGCGTGGTGTAGCCCAGTTCGGGATTGAAGAGATCATTCGAGATCGGCCACGCTGTGAGCACAGTCGCGTTCGGGTAGTGCTGGTTGACGAAGGTAATGGCTTCCTGATGCACGACGATCATGTCGCGGTAGACGAGTGTGTCCTCTGGCGCGAAGGCGGTGGGCGGGTTAATCCAGAGGCCGCTCACGAAGATGGCTGCTGTTGCCGCCGTTAGCCACAGGAGCCAGGGCGTGCGCTCGCGCCAGGTGTCGACGCAGAGCAGAAGGATGATTGGGTAGATCGGCAACAGGTAGCGCGTGAGCAGCGCTCCACCCAGGACGGAGAAGGCAATCCAGTTCGCGACGATAAGCAGAATGCAGGTGAGGCGCGTTGAGGTGGTGAGTGGCTGGGCCTCACTGCGCGGCCGGCGAGGCAGAAGCAGACAGACGACGGCGAGCAGGATCGGCAGCCAGATATTGCGCTGCCAGAAGAGGTGCACAAAGCGATATCGCAGCGCGGTGAAAATATGCTCCGCGGTAAGGTTTGCCGTGGCGTTGTAGCGCAGGTAGACCGGGTTGCCGAAGGTGAAACCGGTCCGCTCCCGGTGATAGGCGTACCAGGCGACGAGCGGAAGGAAGGGGACAGCGAGCGCCGCGATCCAGCGAAGGTGCTCCCGTCGGACCTGGGGCGAGCGGCGATTGCGAATCAGTCGACTCGCTTCGAGAGCGATGAGAGCCGCGGGCTCGACGATAGCCGTCTCCTTGGAGAGGGCGGCGAGCGAGAAGAGGATAGCGACGGCCACGCGGCTACGGCGGTAGTCGTTGTCTAGCTGCGCTTGGGGTAGCTGCGGGCTCGGCTGGAGACTGGTTGCGGGAAGGTAGACCGCGAAGGCCCAGAGGGTTAGGGCGGCGGCGAAGATGTCCGCGTGCGCCAGTGTGCTTTGCGCAAACCAGATAGGGTAGACGGCTGTCAGTAGTGTGAGGCTGATCGCAGCGGGAGCTGAGAGGAGGCGCTGCGCCAGCCTGAAGATTGCGGTCAGCCCGGCCGCGGCGATAGCGCAGACACACAGACGCGTCGCCAGGATGTGCAGCCCGACAATGTGCCAAAGCGTCCCGAGCACGATGTTCGGCAACGGCGGGTGCGCGTTGGTGAACTGCGGGATGAGCCAGCCGTGATGGTAGAAGTCCAGCGCGGCCGGAATGTAGTATCCGCCCTCGTCCCAGTAGTAGGGCAGGTGGAGGAGAGTAAGGTGGCTGACCGCGACCGCGGCGAAGAGCAGAAGCCAGAGCAGCCACGATGGCAGGGCGGCGATGCGACCGGAGAGCGAACCTGAGGGGCGCGGGGGCACTGCGGTCTAGTGAACCGGACCGCCGGGAGGCGTGACGAAGCGCGCGTTGCTTGCGGGCGTGGGCTCGAGCGCTATGGGGCCGAAGGTCTGCTCGTACTGTGCGAGATTGATGCCGAGGATGTTGTGCAAAGCCTTGGCCTGCTGCGGGCTGAGATAGACGCCCTGGAAGTTTTCGATCTCGACCTGCTCGGGACTCTGGGGTGAGAGAGTGCCGAAGACGAGCAGGAAGTCCCAGACCGAGAGGCGGACCTGGACGCTGTTGGCATAGGCGTCGCGGTAATCTGCGGTGCGCTTGAGGACGATGCGAGGGTTGTCAGGTGTTCCGGGCTGATTCATGGGGTGTCCTGCGGCTTTGGTGCGGGAAGAGGGACTTGAACCCTCACGCCTTACGGCACAGGCTTCTAAGACCTGCGTGTCTGCCATTCCACCATTCCCGCTTGTGTGGCCGTCACTTCAGCGTATCGGGGAGAGGCTGTGGGTGGCAATGCGCCGGAGCGATAACGAAGCCGGAACCCCTGTTTCTTCGGGCGGTGGACTATACCGGGGTCCCGGCAGGACTCGGGGCGTCAGGGCCCGACGAAGCCTATTGGGGAACCCTCCATTCAGACTTGATTTTCTGCGTTAAGCCGTGGTGTCGCCGAATGAAGGTGTTGCAAGGAAAGGCACGGGGTTGTTTCGATTTACCGCTCCTTTGGGATGGTTATCAGGAAAATGCGTCCGACAGGGGTAAAACGGTTTATAACTGCGAATTCTTGCCACCCCGGTCCAAATCCCTCTCAAGTTTTTCCTTGACTCGAATACGAGCCGGTATGTATTTTGCCCTTCGCAAAAATACCTCCATTGATTGTGGTTGCGAAAAGGGCTGAAGGAGAACGCTCGGGCCATTCACGGCAGCGGCCGTTGTTATCGGCTGACTGCGCGTCGCTCTGTCTGGCGGCTTATGTGGATGGGCGAAGTTGCTGGGTAACGTCGGGCCGCGTTGTGGAAGAGAAAAGATTTTTCGAGCCATTTAGGCAGGGGAATCTCTGGAGGCGGCTGATGAGGGATAGCGTGCTTTGCGAGGCATCGGAGGCGAAGACTGGGATGCAACGTGTTCACAACATCGTGCGTGGAGATGCGGGAGCGTGGGCTCTTCTGCTGACGGTTCTGGTTTTGTGCCTCTGTGCGGCAATCGGCGGCGCGCAAACTGTGCCGAATGTGGTGATGAGCCAGGTGACACTCATGGCCGGCTTCGTGAGCAACAGCGGCGCGCTGACGGGCGGAGCCCCGTCGGGTAGCAGCATGGCCATCGACGCCAACGGAAATGTACTCGTCAGCGGCACGTACGGAAAGAAGATTCTGGAGTTCACGCCGGGGGCGAGCGCTCCGACGACACTTGGCTCATTTAAGAATTTCAACCCCGGCGGTGTGGCCCTCGACCCTGCGGGGAACCTGTATCTCTCCAACACCTATAACGGGACGATCATCAAGGTTCCGGTGTCGAACGGAACGTATGCGGCGATTCCCGAGCCGGATGGCACCCAACCAGCGTGTACGGGGAACGACACAGCCGAGTGTGCGATGCCGACCACGCTTCCAGTTTCCGGTGTTGTGGCGATGATCTTTGACGCGTCCGGAGATTTGTTCGTGACCTCCACGAGCGGAGCAACAAATCCGAACTCGGTAATTGAGTGCACCTCAGCCTGTCTGATGACCGGGACGCCCGCGCCGGCGGTTCTGTTTGCGGAATCGACGACCGCGACGACAGAGGGAACATCCTCGGCCATCTATAACCTTGGCGGTATCGCAGTGGACAAGTGGGGAGACGTCTTCTTCACCGACTCGCTGATGGACGCGAAGAATGGAAGCAACGGCGAGAGCTACGCAGGAGACCTGCAGGAGCTTATTTACAGCGGAAGCGCATACAGCTCTACCCCCACGACACTGGCGACGCTGACGGATAGTTCGCCCGGACAATACGACGATCAGCTGGACGGCGTCGCGGTCGATGCGAACGGCGTGGTGTATTACGCGGCGCAGTACGACGGCATCTTCGCATTTCCCAGCAATCAGGGGGTGGTGAATACGACCACTAAGTACGTGATGTCCTCGCAGGGCGCGAAGATTCTGACGACTGACGGGAAAGGCAATTTCTACGTTGCCAGCTATTCGAACGCGGCTGGAGGTGACGCCGCGATCAAGGTCGGGATCGGAAGCCTGACTGCGACCGCCGCAGCAGTCGGAACGCCTTCGACGACCACCAATATCACGACGATTCTGAACGACGAGGGTTGCACGCCTGCTCCGGTGGTGAACTTCTCGGCACTCGAGGGCACTGCCTCGACAACCGAGTTCACGGCGGCTACTACGGGTTCGTGCAGTACCCTAAATGGCACCGCCGCGAGCTACTTGACCACGGTGACCTTCACACCTGCATACGGCGGAACGCGCATCGCTTCGCTTGCTGCGACTGAAGGTGGTGGTCCCGGAAGCAGCGGAACTGCGACAGTAACTGGATTCGCGACGGGACAACTGGCTCCGCCGACATTCTCGCCGGTAGCGGGAACCTACCACGCCGTGGAGATGGTTAATATCTACGATCAGTCACCGGGCGTATCGATCTATTACACGACCGACGGCTCCACTCCGACGACGAGCTCCACGCTCTACTCCGGTCCAATCACAGTTTCGGCGACTGAGACAATCAATGCGATTGCGACGTCAACCGCTACCGGAGTGACGACGAGCAGTGTGAGCACAGGCGCTTACACGATCACGCTTCCCGCGGCGACGCCGACCTTCGCTCCGGCTGGCGGATCGTACAACGCAGCCCAAAGCATCACGATCTCCGATGCAACCTCCGGCGCGACGATTTACTACACGACCGACGGTACGACGCCGACGACCTCCTCGAATGTCTATGGCGCAGCGATCGCGGTTTCGAAGAGCACCGTGTTGAAGGCCATCGCGGTAGCCAGCGGCTTACCAACAAGCAACGTCGCAGCGGCGAGCTACGTAATCAACAGCGCAACGAATGGAACGTCGCTGAGCGTCCTGACCAACCAGATTTCGACGCTGGGGACGTTTCAGGGCGGCGGCGCACTTCCCGGCGGCAGCCCTGCCGGAAATAGCATGGCAGCGGATGTGAATGGAAACCTGATCACCGGGACCAGCTACGGGAAGAAGATTCTGGAGTTCGCACCAGGAGCTACTACGGGGACCGTACTAGCCTCCTTTACCGGCTTCAATCCGGGTGGAGTTGCCATTGATCCGGCAGGGAACCTTTTCCTCTCCAACTCCTACAACGGAACCCTTACCAAGATTCCCGTTTCAGGTGGAACGTATGCCACGATCAGCGAACCCGGCAGCAGCACGCCTGCTTGCACGGGGAGCGACACGTCCGAGTGCAACATTTCGACCTATATGCCAGTAAGTGGCATCGTGGCGATGGTGTTTGATGCATCAGGAAACCTGTTCTTTACCTCCACTGGCGGAAGCTCGAATCCAAACACCGTCTTTGAGTGCACCGCGGCCTGCCTAAAGACTGGGGCCCCTGCTCCGGCTGCCCTCTGGGCGGAGCCCACGACGACAGTAGCTGAAGGCTCCGCGAACGCCAGCTGGTATATCGGCGGCGTCGCGGTCGATTCGTGGGGCAACGTTTTCATCACGGATACCCTGATGGTCGCTGCAGCCAACACGAACTACCAGTCGACCGTGAAGGAGTTGACTTACAGCGGAGGAGTCTACAGCTCGACGCCGACAACGTTGTACACACTCACCGTCGCCTCGCCGGGTGCCTACGACAACCAACTGGACGGCGTCGCGACAGATGCGAATGGAACTGTGTACTACGCGACGCAGTATGACGGGATCTTCGCCTTTGGGAACAACAACGGCGTAGTGAATACTTCGACGACGTACACGGTGTCGACGCAGGGAGCGAAGATCCTGACGCTCGACTCGAAGGGGAACGCGTACGTTGCGACGTACTCGAATTCGGCCGGAGCGGACGTCACCATGCAGGTCGCGCTCAACAATATCAACCTGCCCAGCGCGGCGGTGCCTGGCTCGTCGAACGCGACCAACGTGACGACGATCCTGAATGACGGCGCATGTTCCACCTCGCCTGTGGTGACCTTCTCGGCCACGGAGAATGGCGCATCCTCAACTGAGTTCTCCGCCAACACGACAGGAAGCTGTTCCTCGACACCGACCGGCGGAGCTTCGTTTGCCACGAACGTCACCTTCAACCCGACGGTGGCCGGTACGCACATCGGGATTCTCACGGCCGTCGACACTGTCAACGGTGGTATCGGCACGGCGAACGTCTTCGGTGTTACCGCTGGCAGTGCAGCGGCGACCCCAACTTTCTCGCCCGCGCCTGGAACCTATACCAGCGTGCAGACCGTGACGATTTCCGACGTGACACCGGGAGCCACGATCTATTACACGACCGACGGTACGACACCAACCACTGGTTCCACCAAGTACACGGGCGTCATCACGGTCTCTTCGACGGAAACGATCAACGCAATCGCAGTGGTGAGCGGGCTGAGCAATAGCGCAGTAGCCACAGGGGTGTACACGCTGAATCTTCCGCTGGCGCAGACACCCGTCATCTCGGTGCCGACCGGCACCTACACGTCCATCCAGACGGTGAAGATTACCGATGCAACGCTGGGAGCGAAGATCTACTACACCACCGATGGCAGCACACCGACGGCCAGCTCGACCCAATATAAGAGCCCGCTCACGGTCTCAACGACTCAAACGCTCAACGCGGTAGCTATTGCGCCTGGTTACGCGCCGAGTGTGGTAGCGACTGCCGTCTACACGATGAATCTGACGGTTACCCCGCCCACGTTCTCACCCGCGGGCGGAACCTTCACTACCATCCAGACGGTCACGCTGACTGACGCGATTTCGAATTCGACGATCTACTACACGACCGACGGCTCGACGCCGACAACCAGCTCGAAGCTATACAGCGGACCGATCCAGGTTCTCGGTTCGGAGACGATCAGCGCCATCGGCGCAGCGAGTGGCTATGCGAACAGCTCGGTCGCTACGGCCACCTATACCCTCAACCTGCCGCCAGCTGCGACGCCAACCATCTCGCTGGGGAGCGGCACATACACCGTATCGCAGCCGGTCACTATCTCCGACACGACCGCAGGCTCGACGATTTACTACACCACCGACGGCTCCACGCCGACGGCCAGCTCAAAGGTTTACTCGAGCGCGCTGACGCTCAACGCCAGTGAGACGTTGAAGGCGGTCGCAATCGCCATCGGTTATAGCCCGAGTCCGATTGCCTCGTCCACCTTCACCTTCACCCCGATGTCGGCCGGCTTTGCGCTCTCGACGAGCCCGTCCTCGTTGTCGATCCCGTCGACTGCCAGCTTCGGTATCGTGCAACTCACGGTACAACCCGTCGGCGGATTTACCGGCGCCGTGTTGCTTTCCTGCACAGGGCTCCCGGTCGGTGCGGCGTGCGGTTTCAGCAATTCACCTGTCAACCTCACCAACTTCAACCAGCCGCAGACCGTCACGGTCACGATCAGCACCGGCCAGACGGCGATGCTGCGCCACCGCTCCAACCCGCTGATACCCGAGGCGACCCTGGCATTGGCGGTCTGCTTCCTGGGCTTCCGTAAACGCCGGGGAATCCAGATCCTGTTGCTGGCAGTCATCAGTGTGCTCGGCGTGAGCATGCTGTCGGGCTGCGGCTCCTCCGCTCCCGGAACTTCCACCTCGACGGTCACCGTCACCGCCACCGCCGGCTCCCTCTCGAGCAAGACGACAGTTTCTGTGACGATGAACCACTAACCCGCTGCTTTTCTCTCCTCCAAAGGCCTCCCCAGCGTGGGGAGGCTTCGTCTTTTGCTCCAAGAGCGACCGGTATGGACGCGAAACGCGCTCGCAACATCTTATGGAGCACCACGGGAGTACCGCGAGGGTGGGTGGAACGGTTCGGGCCGGGGCCTCGTAGGACTATCCAGATCTTGCGACCTTGGCAAGGTCTAGTGCATCCTATTCATGAAAGTTGATAAGGACACACTAAAGATGCCAAACGAGTTCGTGAGCGTAATCCGGCCGACAGGCGAGAGAGAGGATGAAGCGCGGGCCGACGGGAACTCGTATCCCGTTCTGCCCGTTAGGGATACCGTTCTGTTCCCTCATGCGGTCCTACCCCTGACGGTAGGCCGCGAGAGCTCCATCCAGCTCATACAGTCCCTTGGGGAGGAGAAGACAATCCTGGTGGTCGCCCAGCGTGACGCCCGTCAGGACATCCCGCAGGGGGGCGACTTGCACGCCATCGGCACCAAGGCGACCGTCCACAAGGTCGTCAAGATGCCCAACCAGAGCCTTTTTGTTTTCACCGAGGGCACGGAGCGCGTGAAGCTGACCAACTTCACGCAGGCACAGCCGTTTCTGACGGCCGAGTACGAGACGATCGACGACATCGTTCCAGAGACTTCACCAGAGCTGGAGGCGCTGCAGCGAAATGTCGTCGGCCAGTTCCGTGAGATTGTCACCTCGTCACCGACGTTGTCGGACGACCTGCAGACCATCGCCATCAACATTGAGGAGGCATCGCGGCTCTCCGACTTCATCGCGTCAAGCCTGCCATTCCTCACGACGTCCGAGCGGCAGGAACTACTTGAGACCGCTGACGTGAAGACGCGCCTCGAAAAGCTGAATAGCCATCTCGCCAAGGAGATCGAGGTGCAGCAGCTTCGCAACAAGATTCAGAGCGAGGTGCAGGACTCTGTCCAACAGTCCCAGCGTGACTACTACCTGCGCGAGCAGATGAAAGCCATCCAGAAGGAGTTGGGCGATCAGGACGAGACTCAGAAGGATGTCCAGGAGCTGAGGGAGAAGATCGAAGCCGCCGGCATGCCGGAGGACGTCAAGAAGGACGCACTGAAGGAGTTGAACCGCCTCAGCCGCATGAACCCGGCGGCCGCGGACTATTCGCTGACGCGCAACTACGTCGAGTGGCTGGCCGTACTGCCGTGGTCCAAGCACTCGGCGGGCGAGGTCGACATCAAGAAGGCCCAGGAGGTCCTGGACACGGACCACTACGGCCTCAAGAAGGTGAAGGACCGGATCCTCGACTACCTGAGCGTGCGGCGGCTGAAGCCGGACATGAAGGGGCCCATCCTCTGCTTCGTGGGACCTCCGGGTGTGGGCAAGACCTCACTCGGCCGCTCGATTGCGAAGGCTCTCGACCGCAAGTTCTCGCGCATCTCGCTCGGCGGCATGCACGACGAGGCGGAGATTCGTGGCCATCGGCGCACGTACATCGGCGCGTTGCCCGGCCAGATCATTCAGCACCTGAAGCGGGTTGAGGTGAACGACCCCGTGTTCATGCTGGACGAGATCGACAAGCTCGGACGCGACTTCCGTGGCGATCCCGCGAGCGCGCTCCTCGAGACGCTGGACCCGGAGCAGAACAACACGTTCCGCGACAACTATCTCGATCAGCCGTTCGACCTGAGCCACGTGCTCTTTATCTGCACAGCCAACCAGCTGGACACGATACCGGCGCCGTTGCTGGACCGCATGGAGATCATCGAACTCACTGGCTACACCGAGGAGGAGAAGGTCAACATCGCGGAGCGCTATCTGGTTCCGCGTCAGATCAAGGAGAACGGAATTTCGCCGGAGACCATCGAGTTTCCGACCGCGAGTGTAGCTCTCATCGCACGCCACTATACGCGCGAGGCGGGCGTCCGTCGCCTCGAGCAACTCATCGGCACGGTCTGCCGCAAAACCGCGCGGCGCGTCGCTGAAGGAGCGATCGATCCGGCGAAGGGAGAGAAGCTCGTCATCACACCGGAGATCGTGCACGAGTTCCTCGGCGGCATCAAGGTTCGTGTCGACACAGAGATTGCCGAGCGGACGAAGCGGCCGGGCGTGGCTGTCGGTCTCGCGTGGACCCCAGCCGGTGGCGACGTGCTCTTCATCGAGGCGAACAAGATGAAGGGCAAGGGACACTTCAGCATGACCGGGCAGCTTGGAGACGTCATGAAGGAGAGTGTGCAGGCGGCTCACACATGGATCCGCTCAAACGCGGCGTCGCTGGGACTCGACGAGGATGTGTTGAAGGATCTCGACATCCATGTGCATGTGCCGGCTGGTGCGATCCCGAAGGATGGTCCAAGTGCCGGCGTGACGATGGCGACGGCGCTGGTGAGCCTGCTGACGGACAAACCGGTCCGTCCGCTCCTGGCGATGACCGGCGAGATTACGCTGAGCGGAAATGTGCTGCCGGTCGGCGGCATCAAGGAGAAGTTCCTTGCGGCCAAGCGTGCGGGTGTTCGCGATGTCATCCTGCCGATCGATGTGAAGAGCAACGTCGAGGAGGATCTGGCTGCTGACCAGACCGAGGGCGTCACCGTTCACTATGCCTCGCGCATTGAGGACGTTCTCGCCGTGGCCCTGCCGCACACGTTGCAGGAGTCCGTACACGACGAAGAGATCCGCGAAGAAGTATTGGCGACTGTCAACTAAGCCGCACACTCCATTGCGAAAGAGCCGAGGCGAACCTGCCTCGGCCGTTTTGTTCTCGCGATTGCAAAGTGACGAGCACGTTGACGATATGCTGATGCCAGAGGCCCACGATGAATCCGCAGGGCACATTTCTCCTGATTGACACGGTTGGCGACGCACCCGGTGCGGTTCTCACCGGCGGCGGGCGCGTGCTGGCGAACTCGGAGTTTCCACTGCGTTCAGCCTCTGCTGTGCTCCTCAGCGAACTGAGACGCATGCTCACCTCCTCCGGCATGACTCTGCGTGACCTCAGCGGAATAGGTGTTGTCTCCGGTCCCGGCTCCTTCACCGGTGTGCGCACCGGGTTGGCAATGGCGAAGGGCCTCTGCGAGGTCGTTGGCCTGCCGCTGGCGAGCGTTTCACGCCTCGAGGTCCTGGCTGAGGCTGCAGAACTCCACGAGGGATTCGCAGTGCTCGACGCGGGCCGCGGCTCGCTTTACGTTCGCGAGCAGCGAAGGACCGAACCTGCGCACGAATACCTTGCGAGCGTCGACGAGTTTGAGCGTTTTGCCGCCGGCGCGCCGATTGTCGTCGCAGAGAAGAGAGCGGCAGAGCTATTGGACCGAGTTGCCCCGATGCTGCGGGAGCTTCGTCCCATCGATCTTCTGAAGCCCGTGCAACACTGTCTTGCCGAAGGCGGAACGAATGTCGTTGTGGCCGATGCCAACTACGTTCTGCCGGAAAGCGAGATCTACACTCGGCCGCGACACTCGCAAACAACGGACGCGAGATCGCGCTGATGCCGACGCCCGTCATCATCCTTCGGGCCGCCGTGGCCTCCGATATTCAACGGATTCTCGCCCTCGCCGAAAGCTGTCCTGGTGCACCGCGATGGGGGCTGCAAACCTGGCAGCAGATTCTTGAACCGTCCATGACTTTAGTCCAGCGGGTTGTCCTCGTAGCGGAGTCGATGAACGGATGTGTCGGCTTCGGCGTATTGGGTCTCGCTGCAGACGACGCCGAGATTGAAAGTCTCGCTGTCGGCACGTCGTGGCGCCGGCGCGGCATCGCCAGACGACTCTGTCAGGATATGTTGGGCTGGGCTCGCGCTCGAGGCGCGAGGCATGCCTCGCTGGAGGTGCGCGTATCCAACACCGCAGCGCGCGCGTTGTATGAGTCGCTTGGCTTTCACGAGGTGGCGGTGAGGCGCGCCTACTATCGCGAGCCGGAAGAGGATGCGCTCGTCATGACAGCCAGGCTGTAGGCAATCCTCCTCCCGGGTGCTCAAAGAGCTCATTCCTGACGGGTATAATCGTGTGGCTATGGTGCGTGATGGGCTTCTCTACGGGCTGGCGTTGATTGTCGTCGCGGTCATCGTCTGGTTCTCGACGCACATTGTTGCGTTGACGTTGCTTCCGCTGCTGTTGGCGGCGTTTTTTCTTTGGTTTTTCCGCGATCCCGCGCGCCGCATCCCGCAGGGCGAAGGCATCATCGTCTCGCCCGCCGACGGCAAGGTTGAAGAGGCCGACTGGATTGAGACGACCTCCGGCAGCCGCGTTCGCGTGACGATCTTCCTCAACGTCTTCGATGTCCATGTGAATCGCGTTCCGTCCGAGGGCGTTGTCAGCCTGGTCGAGTATCGGGAGGGCCAATTCCTCAACGCGCTTAAACCGGAGTCCGCCCTGCATAACGAGCAGACACTGGTCACAATCGAGAATGAACACTACAGCCTCAGCTTCAAACAGATCGCCGGCCTGCTCGCACGCCGCATCGTCTGCAACCTCCAGGCGGGTCAGCGCGTCGAGCGCGGACAGCGCATGGGCATGATCAAATTCGGCTCGCGCTGTGACGTGCTGTTACCGGCATCGGTGGAACTGCGCGTGAAAGCCGGTGATCGTGTGAAGGGCGGAAGCTCCGTGTTGGGCATCGTGCCGATTGCTGGACAGACGGACGGGCGCGGATGAGCGCTGAGCCGGCAAGGCTGCATCCAATTCGGCACGGCATGTACGTCCTGCCGTCCCTGTTTACCGCAGGCACCATCGCGATGGGTTACTACGCGGTGCTTCAGAGCATCCGCGGCATCGTTACGAGCAACTCGGCCTGCTTTGATCACGCGGCGGTTGCCATCATTCTCGCCGGCGTCTTCGATGGCCTGGACGGCCGCATCGCACGCCTCACCAACACCTCCAGCGCTTTTGGACGCGAGCTCGACTCGCTCGCCGACGTCATCACCTTCGGAGTCGCTCCCAGTCTGCTCGCGTACCTCTGGGGAGTGCGCCAGGTTGTGCCGTCCGGTTATCCCATCATCGAATACCGCCTGCAGCACTTCGGTGCGGTGATCTGCTTCCTGTTTCTTATCTGCGGAGCCTGCCGCCTTGCGCGCTTCAACATCAGCATTGACCCGCAGCCCCGCAACCCAGGCCGGCCGGGCCGCAAGTACTTCGTCGGCATGCCTATCCCCGCCGGCGCGGGCGTGATCGCGGCCGTAATCCACTTCGAGGGCGGCTCACCAGTTCACAATGTGTGGCTCTCGGCAGTGTGGATTGCGTTGGTGGCGTTCACCGGCTTTCTCATGGTGAGCAGTTGGCGTTTCTGGAGTGGCAAGGAGATCGACTTCAGCTCGCGAAGACCGGGCCGCCTGCTCGTTCTGCTGATGGTTCTGCTCGCCATCATCTTCGAGTGGCATCAGTACGCGCTCATCGTGCTGGCGATGATCTATATCGTCTCCGGTGTAGCCGCGCGGCTCGCATACTCCTGGAGCCGGCGTTCCATCAGGTCTTCGTAGCATTGAACGAGGGAAGGAGCGGCGATGGCGACGAATCTTCGCGGAGTTGTCGTAGGTGCCTCGACTCTGCTCGGCAAGGAGCTCATCGAGGAGTTGAACACCGCCGAGACAGCCTGGGACCTTCGCCTCGCCGACACCGGCGAATCCAGCGGACGGCTTGTCGCGGGCGGTGACGAAGCCCTCGTCGTCCAGCCGCTAACCCCCGACATCTTCGAGGCGCGCGACGTCGCCTTCTTTACCGCTGAGCCGGGGAGCACGCGTACGCACTGGCGCGAGGCGAAGACGGCAGGCGCCGCAATCGTTGACCTGACCGCAGCGCTCGAATCTGAGCCGGGCGCGATTGTCGGATCGCCATGGATTCCCGGCAGCCCTGCCCTCTCGATCAACACTCCAGCAATCATTCCCGCGCATCCCGCTGCTGTAATGTTGGGCATCGTTGCGTCGCGTCTCGCGGCGGCGTTCGGTCGCGTGCGCCTTGCCGCAACCGTGCTTGAGCCCGCATCGCAGCAGGGAAGCAGGGGGCTCGATGAGATGCATCAGCAAACGGTGAGCCTCCTCGGTTTCCACTCACTCCCGCAGGAGGTCTATGACGCGCAGGTCGCATTCAACCTGCGCATAGGCCTGGGTGAAGCAGCAAAAGTGGACATGGGTACGATCGCATCCACTATCCGACGCCATCTCAAAGCAATCGCCGGAGAATCGATCGCATCCTCCGTCACGCTGCAACTCGTGCAGGCTCCGGTCTTTCACGGCTACACCATGTCCGTCTACGCGCAACTCCCCCCGAATGCAGACGCCACTGCAGCCCGTCGCGCTCTCCATGGAGGAGTCGTTCATCTCACGAACCCCCACGAAGAAGCACCCAGCAATCAGAGCGTCGTGCAGGAGCCAGGCATCGCGATTGCACTAACCGAAGAGTCATCCACTTCGGACGAGACACGCGGCTTCTGGCTTTGGATGGCTGCCGACAACCTCAAGCTCGCGGCTCGCCACGCAGTGGCTTGCGCAGAAGAGTTAGCCGCGCTGGGAGCCGCCAAGCGGCAATGACCGCAAGCCGCTGATACACTCGAAGAGGTGCGCCGGGATGGCGGAACTGGCAGACGCAGCGGACTCAAAATCCGCCGGTCCTTGCGATCGTGGGGGTTCGACCCCCCCTCCCGGCACCAATGTTTATGCGGGTATTCAAATGAAAATGGCCTCCCAGTTTGGGGCGGCCATTTTTCAATGGTGCATGTTCTGGTGCACGTTCGGTTTCAGGGGATGATCCCAGATCGAGCGAACTTATGCTCATCATCGAAGAAGTAGACCGATACCTTCGAAGGCCTTGGTGCCATAGGGATGCTGATGGATGTTACCGAGAAGCGCTTTTCCGTTACCAATTACAAAATGAACACACTCGCATCGGGCCTTATCGGCCGAACTGTAGGTCCAAGGAAAACCAGAGCATTTGGCATTCCCCAAATTGCTTCACTATTGCAGGTGGATTGGTGGTATCGTCCGTTCATCTCCGTCGGAAATCAACTTGATATTCCCTTGAACCGATCAGCCTGCTTCTTAGGCCGTTTCATATTGAGGCATTTGAACCGGACGCACGATCGCATCGTTGGTTGATGCCACGCACAACTGTTGATGCGCGATTTCTGAAATCAATCTGGAGGCGAGCGTATGCGAATGGCCGAATCCGACGAAACAATTGGCGCCAGTCATGTTTTGACTCTGGAGGAGATTGCGAACCTGACCGAGGAGGGAGGCAAGCCTGCCGACACCCTGATGAATGTCGTCGCTTTGATCGCCTCGCGGTTCAACACGGACGTTTGCTCGGCCTATTTGCTGGAGCCGGATCGATCGAACCTGGTATTGGCTGCGTCGCTTGGCCTCCACCCACGATGCATCGGCACATTGCGCATGCCACTCAGCGAGGGCCTCGCCGGCTTGGTCGCCGAGAAGGTACTGCCAGTGGCCGTCAGTGACGTCCAGAGCCATCCCCGCTACAAGTACTTCAAAGAGTCGGGAGAAGAGATATACCACTCCTTCCTGGGCGTGCCTCTGATTGACTCTGGGATGCTGCAGGGTGTTTTGATTGTTCAGACGAAGGATCCCCGGATCTTTCGGGAGGACGAGATTCGCATGTTGGTGGATGCGGCAAACGAGGTCGCTCTCGTGGTCAGCGAGGCTCGTACTTTGGATCGATTCATCGCACCCATTCAGGAACGCCTCTGGTCCCTCGCCCGGAATCTATGGTGGAGTTGGGATCACGACTGCGTCAGCTTGTTTCGCGATCTCAATCCGAAGCGCTGGCGCCAGTTGAATCAGAATCCAATTTCGATGCTCAACGAGATGCCTTTGGGAGAGATTGAACGCCGCGCTACGGAACTGGTCCTGCATAGCCGCGTCAACTATGTCTACCGCCGCCAGCGGGAGTATTTGCAGGCAGAGCACACTTGGGGAGCAGAGTGTGCAGGCGTGCTGCGACCTCGCCCAGTCGCGTACTTCTCGGCTGAGTTTGGATTACACGAGTCACTGCCAATCTATTCCGGCGGCCTCGGTGTTCTCGCGGGAGACCACATTAAGAGCGCATCCGACCTGGATGTTCCATTGATCGGGATCGGGCTGTTTTACGGGCAAGGATACTTCCTGCAGCGCCTCGACAAGAGTGGATGGCAGCAGGAGGAGTACATCCAGACCGACGTCAATCAACTGCCAATGCAACCGGCGATCGGCCAGAACGGTGAGCCGATTGTCGTGGAAATTGAAACACGCGGAGGTTCTATCCGTGCGAAGGTTTGGCGACTCAAGGTCGGACGTTGTGACCTTCTGTTGCTTGACTCCAACGTAGCGGGGAATGCTCCCGAGGACCTGGAACTTACCTCTCGACTCTACGGCGGCGACGGACGCACGCGAATTCGTCAGGAGTTGCTCCTGGGTGTCGGCGGCTTTCGCGCCATCCATGCGATGGGAATCTCTCCGGGAGTTCTTCACCTCAATGAGGGACATAGCGGTTTCGCGGTGTTCGAGGCGATTCGCACGCGGATGCAGGAAGAAGGCATGGGCTTTGACGCGGCTGCGAGCCAGATCGCCAGGGAAGTGGTCTTTACCACCCACACTCCCGTGCCCGCCGGCCACGATCGATTCGACGCCGATCTCATTGAGGAGCACCTGGGCCCACTGCGCGAGCAATTGGGAGTTTCGCACGAGAAGCTGATGGGCTTTGGCCGGGTGTATCCCTCGGACCAGCAGGAACAGTTTTGTATGACAGTACTCGGACTGAAGCTTTCGCGCCGTGCAAATGCGGTGTCTTCTCTGCATGGCGAGGTCTCGCGGGCGATGTGGACGAGCCTGTTCCCGGGCAAGTCGGAAGACGCCGTGCCAATCGGCCACATTACCAATGGCGTCCACGTTCCCTCCTGGCTTGCGCCGCAGATGTGTCGCCTTTACGATCGCCACCTCGGGGTTGGATGGCAGCGCAACAGCGGTGCGGCGCGGACCTGGGAAGAGATAGAGAGCATCGACGATGGCGAACTTTGGGAGACACACCTCAGCCTGAAATCGCAGCTCCTGGATTTCGTGCGTCACCGGGTGATGGAACAATCAGAACGCCGCAACGAACCCCACGAACCTCTGCACAGGCTCGGCAAAGTGCTCTCCCCGGATGCCTTGACCATCGGCTTTGCGCGGCGGTTTGCCACGTACAAACGTGCGAACCTGATCCTCGCCGACATCGAGAGACTCGCATCCATGGCCAACGACCCCAAGCGGCCCGTGCAATTCCTGTTTGCCGGAAAGGCTCATCCGCTTGACGAGCCCGGAAAGAAGGTTCTCCAGCAGATCGCAGAGATGATGCGCCACTCCCAATTCGCTGACAAATTTGTCTTCATCGAGGACTACGACATTAATGTCGGCCGCCATCTCGTGCAGGGTGTCGACGTCTGGCTCAACAATCCCCGGCGACCCCTGGAGGCTTCTGGCACCAGCGGGCAGAAAGTTGTACTCAACGGAGGTTTGAACCTTTCAGTATTGGATGGCTGGTGGGCCGAAGCCTACGACGGGCTCAACGGCTTTGCGATTGGAACCGGAAGAACGCACTTGGATATGGATATGCATGATAGCCGCGACCGCGATGACCTTTACCGAGTGCTTCGCGACGAACTCATTCCGCTCTACTATCAACGTGACCAGGATGGCCTGCCCCGAGGATGGATCAAACGCATGAAGAGGACCATCCGCACGCTGGGTTGGCGATTCAATGCCGATCGCATGGTGATGGATTACACGCTGAAGTGTTACATTCCCGCGGCCGGAGGCACGTCGAGCGAAATCAGATCGCTTTGTTAGTGTGGTGATTCGATAATTCATCACATTAAACTTGTCATCGTGAGCAAGCTCAGCTAGTCGAAGGACCTGCATCTTCGGCGACATTAGCTATTACCTACAGAAGCGGAACTTCAATATTGCGCCGAACATCATTCTACGGATCGGATAAATGAACTCTTGCGTGTCGATGAGGATGCTACGGGCATCTCAGTGAGTGATA